>OZ244590.1:0-2360799 GCA_965218205.1 Spirochaetia bacterium
TTACTGTGGAAGTTAAAAAAAATCTTGGTTCAACGTTTGTAGTACATCAAGCATTAGAATCAGGGGATATTGATATATATCCTGATTATACAGGGACTCTCTATCAGGCAAAATTAAAGCACACAGAACGTGTATCAGCAGAAGAATCGTTTCATATTGTTAAAAAAGAATTATACGATGAGTTTGGTTGGGTAGTATTTGAGACATTTGGATTTAATAATACCTATGCAATAGGGATGTTAAAAGAACGTGCTGATGAGCTTGGGTTACAGAAAATATCTGACTTGCAAAGATATCCTGAACTAATACCGGGGTTTGATAGTGAATTTATGGCACGAGCGGATGGAGGAATAGCAATGTTTGATTATTATGGTATTCCTTATAATGATATTGTTTCATTAGAAATTGGCTTGCGATACCAAGCAATAATAGAGAAAAAGGCAGATTATACTGATGTTTTTTCGACAGATAGCAAACTAAAACGATTTAATATGACGCTACTAGAAGATGATAGAAATTTTTTCTCTCAGTATTATGCTGTTCCTGTTGCAAGAAAAGAAATAATAGAACAATATCCAGAGCTTATTTCGGTGCTTTCGTTGCTTGCAGGAAGCATTGATGAACAGACTATGACTGATCTTAATTATCAAGCAGAGGAAGATAAAATTGAAACTGAAAAAATTGCTTTGGATTTCTTACAACAAAGAGAATTGATATAGAATATTCCTTAAATAGTATAATATTGAATAAGCCAATATGTAAGCACAGAAACGCAAAAAGCAACTTGATGAACACCCTATAGAAATAAAAACTCGTACTACCATAGGACACTGCAAAACTATGTACCAAGTATTGTCTCTATTCTCATTAAATATGCAAATAAATTACTGCGTAGATATGCTAAGAAAATGATTGAGATTTCTCATATTTCCATTAATACGCTTTTTTATATCAGATAATGAAGTTGTTTTTTGTATACTCACAATGGTTATTTTTAAAAATTATAAGACACATTTTTTTTTTTTTTTTGTTTTATTGTTATTCTTTGCTTTTTTTTGCTCATTTTTTATATTTAATGCTTGAATTTGCAATATTATGTTACATATTTCAGGTTAAAGTAATACAATATTATACATGATACAATAAGCCCTAAGAAGGTTTTATGAAAAAGATAAAAAATGTTATACCAATATTTTTAATGTTGGTGCTATTTATGCTTAGCTCACTTTTTTTAAGCTGTGAAGAAAATAAATTAGGCTCATCTGGAATATTTCCATCTTTAGCTGTTCCGCCAAAAGAATCTTTATTAAAGGATAAATTTGTAGCTACCCAATCATCAGTTGAAGGGAAACTAAGTTTAACAATTAAACAATTAGATACCTTTACAGGCATGAAAGATAAAGAAGGCAAAGCAATAACAAGCAATGATCAACTTGTGTATACTGTATACGGATTACAAAAAGATACTGCTCCTAGTAAATCAGAAATAGTAAGTAGTGGAAAAAAAGTAGAGCTTCCTTCCTCTACTGGCAACAAGTATACTATTTCTAACTTTGATAAGTTAGGACTCTCTACAGATGATGAATCACAAGTAAATATAGAAGAAGATAAACAGTACCATTTTGTAGTAGAAGTAGCAATAAAAAGCGATCCAACAAAGAAAGCATACAGTGAAGTAAGTAGTATAACAGTAGGATCAGAAGCTACTGCCCCCTCTAATGTAAACAATATTAAAACAACCTCTGCTGATAATAGCATATCAATATCATGGACAGCCCCTTCCCTTACCAGTGATCACAAGAAAAAAGATGGGAATAATCTCACAGCATCAGATGTATCGTACAAGATATATCGTGTAAAAAAAGATGGATCTAATGTCCGTACAGTAGATACTATTATTGATATAGATGAAAACCCAATAACTGTGCCAAAAAACACATATAACGCAAGTATAAGTGATCTTACTGCTAATACTACTTATGAGATAGTAGTACAAGCAGTTAATTCAACAGATACGGCAAGAGTTTCTACAGGACTAAGAGTAAGGGCAAAAACACTCCCACTCCCAGGTGCCCCTCACTTACTATTTAAAAAACGAGGCAGTGGTAATGCTATTACTTCCTTTACTACGAAAGCACAAGGAGAATATGGTAAAACTACAATAGTGCCTATTGTTTCAGAAGTAGCTCCTGATAGTATCGTATTAGAAGGATCGTATTCTATTAGTCCCGATAGTTTCAGTAGCTCAACTGGATTATCGTTTAATACCGATGATGGAACAATATCTGGAGTAGCAAAGTATGTAGCAAGCACAACTACATATACAATAAAATTTACTGCTAACGATGGAAGAGAATTGGAAAATTCTATTGATATTACTATTGAATATAAATATACTCCTGCCGGTAAAACAGCATTAAAAAATGCTATAACTACAGAATTGCAGGCACAGGCTCAAGGATCTGATACATACAACCATAGGACTGATCTCAATATAATAGATACCAGTGCTGTAAGAAGGATGGATGGCTTATTTTTCAATGATGGCTTAGGATACGATGAATCAAGGTTTAATGGAAATGTATCTAAGTGGGATACCAGTAATGTTACTCATATGGGTGGTATGTTTGGTGGAGCAACAGCGTTTAATCAAGATATATCAAATTGGAATACCAGTAATGTTACTCATATGGGTAGTATGTTTAGAAGTGCATCGGCTTTTAATCAAGATATATCAAGTTGGGATGTTCGTAGGGTTAAAAACATATCAAGGATTTTTTATGAAGCTACTGCATTTGATAAAGATGTATCATCATGGAAATTGTGTAATCTTGATACTGTAATTGCACCAAATTTGGATTTTATGAATTCTGGAATTGCGAATAATAAAAATAAACAGCCAACATCAAAAAAAGGAACAGATGCATGCTCTACTCCTAACCCCACGCTCATTCCACCAGAAGTAGGTATAATTCGCTATAATATGATAACTCAGGGGCTTGAAATAACTTGGCAATCACCTTCAATAACATCTGAACATGTAGATGCAGATGGTGATCCACTCACTCAAGATCAAATAGAATATAAAATGTATCTTGCTAAAATGAGTAGTGTTGGACAATTACCAAACGAATCAGATATAATAGCTGCAGCTACACCAGTATCTCTAGCAGCTAACACTAGAAGACATGTATTTACTGATGTTGAGGATAATGCATATTATGCGGTACTCATTCAAACGGTTAATTCTACCGATAAAACAAAAGTTTCTGTAGGAAAACGAGTTGATTTTAAAATACCAAAATCTTAAATTATATACTAATATTCACGCTATTATAAAAAAGAGGGTCATTATTGACCCTCTTTTTTATTTCTCATTATTTTTTATATTAAACGTAAAAAATACCACATTCTTATTAAATATGCAAATAAATTACTGCGTAGATATGCTAAGAAAATGACTGAGGTTTCTCATATTTCCACTAATACGCTTTTTTATATCAGATGATGAAGTTGTTTTTTTTGTATATTCACAATGGTTATTTTTAGAAATTATAAGATACATTTTGTTTTGTTTTGTTTTATTGTTATCCTTTGCTTTTTTTTGCTCATTTTTTATATTTAATGCTTGAATTTGCAATATTATGTTACATATTTTAGGTTAAAGTGATACAATATTATACACGATACAATAATCCTAAGGAGGTTTTTATGAAAAAGATAAAAAATGTTATACCAATGTTTTTAATGTTGATACTGTTTATGTTTAGCTCACTTTTTTTAAGCTGTGAAGAAAATAAATTAGGCTCATCATCTGATGACAAGCCATCAATCCCTGGAGGAGGTGGAGGATCTTCATCTTTAGCTGTTCCGCCAAAAGAATCTTTATTAGAGGATAAATTTGTAGCCACCCAATCATCAGTTGAAGGAAAACTAAGTTTAACAATTGAACAATTAGATACCTTTACAGGAATGAAAGATAAAGAAGGCAAAGCAATAACAAGCAATGATCAACTTGTGTATACTGTATACGGATTACAAAAAGATACTACTCCTAGTAAATCAGAAATAGTAAGTAGTGGAAAAAAAGTAGAGCTTCCCTCCCCCACTGGCAATAAGTATACTATTTCTAACTTTGATAAGTTAGGACTCTCTACAGATGATGAGTCACAAGTAAATATAGAAGAAGATAAACAGTACCATTTTGTAGTAGAAGTAGCAATAAAAAGCGATCCAACAAAGAAAACATACAGTAGAGTAAGTAGTATAACAGTAGGATCAGACGCTACTGCCCCATCTAACGTAAGTAATATTAGAACAACAACAACTACTACTATTAATAGCATATCAATATCATGGACAGCCCCTTCTCTTACCAGTGATCACAAAAAAAGAGATGGGAGCAATCTCACAGCATCAGATGTATCATACAAGATATATCGTGTAAAAAAAGATGGCTCAAATGTCCGTACAATAGGTACTATTATTGCCATAGATAAAAACCCAATAACTGTACAAAAAAATACACATAACGCAAGTATAAGTGATCTTATTGCTGATACTACTTATGAGATAGTAGTACAAGCAGTTAACTCAACAGATACGGCAAGAGTTTCTACAGGACTAAGAGTAGAGGCAACAACACTCCATGAACCTCGCTTACTATTTAAGAAACGAGGTAGTAGTAATGCTATTACTTCTTTTACTACGAAAGCACAAGGAGAATATGGTAAAGATGCAATATTACGTATTGATTCAGAACTAACTCCTGTTAGTATCATATCAGAAGGATCATTTTCTATTAGTCCCGATAATTTAACTAGAGTAACTGGATTATCGTTTAATACCGATAATGGAACAATATCTGGAGTAGCAAAATATGTAGTAAATAGAACTACATATACAGTAAAATTTACTGCTAGCGATGGAATAGAGGTGGAAAATTCTATTGACATTACTATTGGATATAAATATGCCCCTGCTAATAAACCAGAATTAATACAAGCTATAACTGCAGAATTGCAGGCACAAGCTCAAGGATCTGATCCATACAACCATAGAGCTGATCTCAATATAATAGATACCAGTGCTGTAAGAAAGATGGAAGGATTATTTTTTGATAATGGCTTAGGATACGATGAATCAAGGTTTAATGGAAATGTATCTAAGTGGGATACCAGTAATGTTACTCATATGGGTGGTATGTTTGGTGGAGCAGCAGCGTTTAATCAAGATATATCAAATTGGAATACCAGTAATGTTACTCATATGGGTGGTATGTTTAAAAATGCATCGGCTTTTAATCAAGATATATCAAACTGGGATGTTCGTAGAGTTACAAACATATCAAGGATTTTTTATGAAGCTACTGCATTTGATAAAGATGTATCATCATGGAAATTGTGTAATCTTGACACTGTAATTGCCCCAAATGTTGATTTTATGAATTCTGGAATTGCGAATAATAAAAATAAACAACCAACATCAAAAAAAGGAACAGATGCATGTGCTATTTCTAACACTACGCTCATTCCACCAGAAGTAGGTATAATTCGCCATAATATGATAACTCAAGGGCTTGAAATAGCTTGGCAATCACCTTCAATAACATCTGAACATGTAGATGCAGATGGTGATCCACTCACTCAAGATCAAATAGAATATAAAATGTATTTTGCTAAAATGAGTGGTTTTGGACAATTACCACACGAATCAGATATAATAGCTGCAGCTACACCAGTATCTCTAGCAGCTAACACTAGAAGACATGTATTTACTAATGTTGAGAATAATGCATATTATGCGGTACTCATTCAAACGGTTAATTCTACCGATAAAACAAAATTTTCTGTAGGAAAACGAGTTAGTTTTAAGATGCCAAATATTGTAATTGAATCTACCTTTGAATATGCATTGGAATACATTGTTGGGGAAACTGTTGATGAATCAATAAAAATAAGTACCAATGATCCTGATGTAAAACCAACCACAACATTTACACTTTCCAGTGCTATTTCTCAAAAGGTTAAAAAAGAAACAGGATTAACAGTAACATTTGATCAAGCGAGCAATATATTTACTATAAAAGGGGTAGCAAATAAATCCAATATTTGGGATAGTAACATAAGATCATACCAATATGCAACAATAGAATTTGCAGTACCAATATTAAATATATCAAGAAATTTTGAGTTAAAAATACGAACTGGATTAAGAAAATCTCCAAATATAAACAATGAAAGGTATTATGGACCCACTACTAAATCTCAACTGATAGATGTTATAGATAATGAGTTCTCTAGACAAAATACTGATAGCCCTAATCTCAATATGATAGATGTATCTGCTATTTATGATATGAGCGTTCTCTTTTTGCACAAAAGTACTTTTAATGGAGATATATCACATTGGAATACTAGTAATGTATGGAATATGTCTGGTATGTTTAGCCATGCTAAGGCATTTAATGGAGATATAACTAATTGGGATACGAGTAATGTTGTTGGTATGGCTTTCATGTTTGATAAAGCACAGAAGTTTAATCAAGATATATCTGGATGGAATGTAAGTAAAGTTACAGATACACAGTATATGTTTAGATATGCAGAGGCTTTTGATAAAGATTTATCTTCTTGGGTATTAAGTAGAAAAGTATTGCCAGCTGGAACATCAAGGTTCAGTTTCTTATCTGATAATATGTTCAAACATGCAACAAAGGTAAATAATCCTAATCGTGGTAAATTACCAAGAATACAATAATAATTATAAAAAAGAGGGTCAATAGTGTCCCTCTTTTTTATTTATCGTTATTTTTTATAGTAAAACATAAAAAATACCACACAATAATACATAAATGGTGTAATATATAAATATGGGATTATTTGATTCTCTTAAAGAGCAATTTTTTGCTAGTAATCAGAGTGGGAGTACAGAACAAAACTCTCAAAATAGGCAGCCTATTTCTTTTCGTGTTTCGGTACGCCTGATAATAGGTATTATTCTGTTATTACTTCTTATAGCTGCTATCGTTACAAGTGTTGTAGTGGTAGATGAAACTGAACAATCAGTAGTGTTACGCTTTGGAAAATATAACCGAACATTAGAGCCTGGTTTAAGTTTCATACTTCCTTTTGGGATGGAAGAAAGTAATAAAGTTCAAACAAAGATCGTTAAAAATATGACCTTTGGATTTCGGACACAGCGGGCTGATATTGTGTCTCTTAGAGCAAGAGGAGACTATAGTAATGAATCTACTATGCTCACAGGAGACTTAAATATAGTAAGTGTAGAATGGGTAATACAATATCGTATAGCAGATCCAAGAAAATGGCTTTTCAATGTGGAACGACAAAATGATACTATTCGTGATATATCTATTTCAGTAATGAATGAATTGGTAGGAGACTATTATATTACTGATGTGTTAGGAAATGCACGAACAGTCATAGAAGAAACAGCATTGGTAAATCTTAATGATATTTTTGAAGCATATAATTTAGGGATTAATGTTATAGCGGTGCAACTTCAGAATATTGTGCCACCAGAAGGGCCTGTACAAGATGCCTTTGAGGATGTGAACAAGGCAATACAGGATATGAATAGGCTTATAAATGAGGGGCGCGAAGAATATAACAAGGTAATTCCTAAAGCAAAAGGACAAGCTGAAGGTATTATACAAGAAGCGAGAGGATATGCAGCCGAAAGAATCAATAAGGCAACAGGAGATACAGCACGGTTTAATTCTGTCTTAGAGGAATATCGTGTAAACCCATCCATTACACGAGAACGTTTATATTTTGAAACAATGGAAGAAATACTTACAAATAAGGATGTTTCTGCTGATACACGCTTTATTGATAGTACCTTTGATAATCTTTTACCTTTATTACAGTTAAATAAAACTGAGGGACAGGAGTAATTATGGCAAAAAATACCTCAAAGATGAATAATATACTTATATTTTTCTTTATTTTTATTACAGTATGTGTTATTGTTATTGCTTCTGGTTCAATATATTTTGTAAAAGAAGGAGAGCAAAAGGTTATTACTCGTTTTGGTGAAATTATTGGGGTTGAGATAGAAGCGGGGGTAAAATTTAAGCTCCCTTTTGTTGATAGAGTAACGACATATTCAAGAAAAATTCTTTCTTGGGATGGTGAGCCTCGAAGAGTGCCAACATTAGAACAACAGTTTATTTGGGTAGACACTACAGCACGGTGGCGTATTTTTGATCCAAAGCTGTTTTATTCTTCTATCAACACTATGACACAAGCATATTCTCGTTTAGATGATATAATAGAAAGTGCAGTAAGAACTACCATCTCTCAAAATCGCTTAGTGGAAGCTGTTCGTAATACCAATGCAATTATTGAAACTCAGTTTCAAACTACAACAAGTACTTTTACAATAGAAGAAGGGCAAGAGGATGTAGATATTACTGATCTTGCAACACAGCGTGAAGCTCAGTCTCCTATAGAGAAGGGGCGTCGTGCACTAAGTCAAGAAATGCTAGAAGTGGTGAAAGTTATTACTCCAGAATTTGGTATTGAGGTTATTGATGTTGTTATTCGGCAGATTCAGTATTCTGAAGATTTGACAGAGAGTGTGTATAATCGTATGATATCAGAACGAAAACAAATAGCACAGGCATCTCGTGCTTGGGGAGAAGGAAGAAAGCAAAAAATACTGGGAGAATTGCAAAATGAACAAAAAGTTATTCTCTCCGATGCATATGCAAAAGCTGAAGTAATAAAAGGGGAGGCAGATGCTGAAGCGACTCAAATATATACCGAAGCATATCAGCAGTCACCGCAATTTTTCTCTTTTTGGGTTGCAATAGAGTCGTACAAAAAAACTCTTCCTCAATTAAACAAAATACTATCTACTGATTATGATTATTTTAGGTATTTGTATAATACAACAGGACAGCGATAATTAATTTTTCTTAATTTTTTTATGTGGGTAACACTTTGTTTCTTTCGGATCTATTAGAAAGAGCTAATGGTATTGCACAAAAAAGCTATGAAACGATTGTTTTTAATGCTACTCTTGTACAGGGAGCTTCTGTAGAGATACACAATATACAATACGATTCTCGAAGAGTCGAAAGAGGGGATTTATTTTGTGTTTTGAGTGGCATTCATTCACATGGTAAATTGTATGTTGATTCGGCAATGCAACAGGGAGCAGCTGCTATTCTTGTTGAAGAATCGGTATTTGTAACTATTAAGCAGCAAATTCCTCTTTCAATAGGGGTGGTGATAGTTCCTGATACTACTGTTAGGCGTGCAATGTCTTTGTTGGCAAAGGCGTTTTTTTTATGTGATAGCATGTCTCCTGTTATAATAGGCATTACAGGTACCGATGGAAAAACAACGTCAGTACACTTTGTACATCAGCTTGCTACTGCATTAGGAATAAAAGCTGGATATTGGTCTACCATAGAATATCATGATGGCAAAAAAGTGCATGAAAATAGGTATCGACAGTCAACGCCTGAATCTCCTGATATTTTTCGCTGTGTAGCTATAATGGCAAAGCAAGGGTGTGAGTTAGTAGTATTAGAATCGACAAGTCATGGGCTAAGCCATAAAACCTTGCGGATGATTGATGTTTCTTTTAATTTTGCAGGTCTTACTAATATTGGGAGTGAGCATCTTGATTTTCATGGTTCTGTAGAGCAATATGTAAAAGATAAGAGTAATTTATTTTCACAGCTTCATGCTCAAGAACAGGCAGTTGGTTTTGTGCGTTATGAAGAAACATATAAACAGGAATGTATTGATAGGGCAAACAGTGTAAAGGCAAAAGTAACTACCTATTCTGTAGTGGACAATAATGCGGAGTATTATGTTGATATAACAAAGGAGTCGTTGTCATATGTGAAAGGAACTGTTTGGTATCGTAATGCAGCTTATTCTGAACATGGTGGACATACTGAACTGTCATACTCCTCTGAAATATGCTTACATTGTTTTGGCAGATTTAACATGGAAAATGCCCTGCTCGCTATTGCTTTGTTGCATGCCTATTGTTGTGCCTATTGTAATGAAGAGAGTGAGCATGCGTTTTATCGTATTTGTCATTTAGTGTCTTTGTTACAGACTCCTGCTGGTCGTATGCAAACAATAGCTCATGCAAAACCATTTTCCGTTATAATAGATTATGCTCATACCCCGCAAAGTTTTAGATCTTTGTTTCCTATTGTTGCACAGAAAACAGAGGGAAGGCTTATTGTTGTATTTGGCTCTGCAGGAGAACGAGATGTTCAAAAACGAAAAGAACAAGGATCTATAGCTGATAAGTACGCAGATATTATTGTACTCACAGATGAAGATCCGAGAGAAGAAATTCCAATGGATATATTACAACAAATAGCAGAGGGCTGTGTACACCATGAGTATAATAGTACTCTTTTTTTGATTCCTGATAGAGAGAAAGCTATTGCTTTTGCTCTATCGCTTGCGAAGGAAGGCGATAGTGTTCTCTTACTTGGCAAGGGGCATGAAAAGAGTATAGAGTACAGTATGCAAAAAAAAATAGCGTGGAACGAAGCTGCCATAGTAAAAAAGTATCTATCGTAAATATATTACAATAAATATAGAATGAATGTGCTTTTAGTATATGGTGGAACATCAAACGAACATGAAATTTCAAAATTATCTGCAAAATTTGTATGTACAAGTTTACTTGAGGCTGGTCATATTGTATATCTTTGTGGAGTAAATAAGCAAGGACAATGGTTTTTACAGCTTCCTATAGTATCTGGAACGATAGAAAAGAATGCGTTGTTTGATGGATCTGCACTTGCGTTACATACTCCACAGGATGCACAAGAAGCAGATAGATTGCGTTTATTTACTGTTCCTTCTTTAGGTATATGGCAAAATATACAAGCTCCAGCACAACTTCCTATAGATATAGTATTTCCTCTTATACATGGACATTTTGGGGAAGATGGTACATTACAGCATCTCCTTGATGGAGCAAATGTTCCCTATGTTGGATGTGATGCAATAGCAAGTATGTGTTGTATAAGCAAGTATCTTGCAAAGGAAATATTGCGTAAGCATGGTATTCCAGTGCTTTCTGATATTGTAGTGCCAAGTGATACAGTGCTTGGCAAAGATGATAGTATAGTGAGTAATATAGCGTATAAAAGTATGGAGCTGCTTGGTTCTACTACTATTATAGTAAAACCAAATGATAACGGATCTTCGTTTGGAATATCGTGTACGGAAAGTGCTGAAGAATTAACATCTGCTTTAGTGAGTTGTGCAAAGTATGGTAAATATATATTGTTAGAGCCATTTTTGAAAAAGAAGCGTGAAATAGAAGTATCAGTAATAGGAAACGATGAAGGCACTATTGAAAGTTTTGCTCCTGGTGAAATAGTGTTGCATAAAGGCTCTTTTTATGATTATTCTTTGAAGTATCATTCAAGTGAATCTCAAGTTTCTTTGTGTATTCCTGCAGATATTGAAGATACTGTTAAGCGTACTATATGTAAATACGCAGAGCAATCGTATCTTGCGTTGGGGTGTAGAGGCTTTGCTCGTATTGATTTTTTTCTCTATACCAAAGAAATAAATAATGAGAGTGTAGCAAACTCAGTGGTAGTAAATGAGATTAATACTATACCTGGTTTTACCGATATAAGTATGTTTCCAAAAATGGTGATGAATGAAGGGCTGAGTGCTGCAGAGCTTATGAATAAAATACTATCCTTAGTGGAGAAAAGAGAGTAGCAATGTTTGTACATAAGCAGTGCTATTGAGCAGTACTACTGAAAAAATGAAGTAGCAACTATATTGAATTGCTAAAAATATAGTAGAATAAGAAATATGATTAAGATAAATCCTCATTATAGTAAGTTGCAAGGAAGTTATTTATTTTCGCGTATTGCACAGATTATACAAGAAGAAAAGAAGAAAAAGCCTGATCTTGATATTATCAAACTCGGTATTGGAGATGTTACTTTTCCGTTGAGTGCATCGGTAATTCAGGCATTTCATAGTGGAGTAGAAGAAATGGGATCTGATAAGGGTTTTCGAGGATATGGTCCAGAACAAGGGTATGATTTTTTACGTGAAGCAATAGCCATCCATGACTATCAAGCACATGGCATAGCTATAGATGCAACAGAAATTATTGTTAGTGATGGCTCAAAATGTGATTCTGCTAATTTTCAAGAAATTTTTGATCTCAATACCAAGATTGCGGTTCCTGATCCTGTGTATCCAGTATATATTGATTCTAATGTAATGGCAGGAAGGACTGCAGAGTTTCAAGATGGTCGGTATCAGGGAGTATATTATTTAGAAGGAAACGAGATGAATAATTTTATTCCTTCTGTTCCTACACAAGAAGTTGATATACTGTATCTTTGTTATCCTAATAATCCTACAGGTCAATGTGCTACTCATGAGCAACTGAAGAATTTTGTAGATTATGCAATAGCTAACAAAGCACTTATTTTGTATGATGCCGCGTATTGTGCTTTTATTCAAGATACTACTGTTCCTACATCTATATTTGAAATACCGCGTGCAAAAGAATGTGCCGTAGAGTTTAGAAGTTTTTCTAAAACTGCAGGGTTTACAGGAACGCGTTGTGCATTTACTGTTATTCCTGAGGAATGTCATATATGGAATGAAGAGGGAGATACTATAAAAGTAAGGGATATATGGCTACGAAGACATACTACAAAATTTAATGGTGTATCATATCCTGTGCAGAAAGCTGCTGCTGCTATATATAGCGAACAAGGGAAAAAAGAAACACAAAGCCGTATACATTATTACATGGAAAATGCAAAGCTCATTATTGATACGATGGAAAAATTACATTTAGACTGTTACGGAGGAGAAAATGCTCCCTATGTATGGGTAGCTGCAAAAAAACCAAGCTGGGATATGTTTCGTGAAATATTACAAAAAACAGGGGTAGTGGTTACTCCTGGTTCGGGGTTTGGAAAAAATGGTGAAGGGTTTATACGTATCAGTGCTTTTAATGAAAGAGAAAAAGTAGAACATGCAATGCAACGTATGCTCCATGTATTTTAATCTTGCCCTTATCTTCATGAGGGCCTTTTATGAGAGGGTTGGCATGAGAGGGCTATAAAAAGTATACGGTAGTACTGAAAAGATTATTCTATGTTGCTAGGGACGCCATTGAATAGTATTTTATTCAATGGTAATCTTTCGCCACTTGGAATTTCTCTCTTTTGTAATTCTTCTGGTAATGTAGTTTTTTCGTCCAATACTCCAACTGCAAATGCACTAATAATGATATGATGTTTTTTATCAAGGCTAAGAACTTTATACGCTGCTTCGTAATCTAGTCCTGACATGCCATGAGTATATAATCCTAGTTTTCTTGCTTGAAATGTAAAGGCTGCCCATGCAAACCCTGTGTCAAATGCTGCTATGGTGTTGTTTGATCTTCCTTCTTCAAAATTAAGGCTAGTGACAAAAAAACCTAAAAGAGATGCATTTTTTGCCCACATTTGATTAAATTCTACAAGAACAGATAAGTATGTATTAAAATCATCGCTTCCATTTTCTGCTAAGATTATTCTCCAAGGTTGTGTATTATATGAAGAAGGTGACCAGCGTGCTGCTTCTCCTAATGTTTCAATTATTTCAGAATCTAATTTTGTTTTCTTAAATGCTCGTGGTGACCAACGTTTGGTAAACATAGAATCTACTGGGAGAGAAGTATCTCTATTGCTATAATCAGCTTTATATGAATCATTAAACATGATATTGCTCCTTTATTTTTAGTATACTACATATTTTTATATAGTGTATAATATATATGGTATAGTTACTATGCTACAATGGTAATGTATAAAGTACAATGTATAAAGAAAATTAAAATAATAACAAATACATAAAAAGGAGATCTTTATGAAAGAACGGTTGAAAAAACAGCTGAAAAAAGGATGGCTGAGTAGAGAGCTACAAGCCGTGAAAAAATCGGGGGGGGGGGGTACACTCTCGATATAAGCAAAACATAACTCTCGTTGCACTGTTTTTAGTGCTAGCAATAACTACCCTCGTACTCGTAGGATGTGCAGAGGGCAGTAGCAGTTCCTCATCAGGCGGAGGAGGAACTTTACCAGTAACCCCGACCCTTGCATCACTGTCCAATGTGCAGATACAGCCAGCAGGCAATGACGGGACGCTCTCATTACGCTGGCAAGCCCCAAGCAAAGCCACACATGTAGTAGTAAACGCTACCTCTACCGCACCAGCCCAAGTCATACAAGTGCGTGTTCCTGCAATAGAATATCGTGCATTGTTTCAACAAGGACAATCGTATAAACTCAAAGGCTTGCAAGCCCTCACTCACTACACTGTAGAGATAGAAGCCCAAAAGGACACAGAAGTATCACCAAAAACAACCCGCTCTGTGACAACACTGATAGATACCACTACCCCACAGGACACATTGACACAAGTAGGCGTAGAAAAATCGGGGGATGGCATAAAGATAACATGGGACAAAGAGCGACTTGCAGTAGGCAGAACAGATATAGCAGAAGCAACAATAGTGGTAAAAAGCACGACTGGTGCTACAGTGCTTGCACAAGCTACCGTGCAGAACCTACAACAAGGAGAGGTTACGCTTCCAAATGTCTCCACGCTTGCAGGCATATCCTATGATGTAGAAATACGCTACAAAGACAGAAATGACAACACAAGCAGTCCTACAACAGTACTGACAGGCGTACAAGCATCAGCCCTCTCACAAACAGTAACAGCACTACCAGAGGCAGACCTTACAGTAACAGCAAACGATAAAGACAATAGCCCAGCCGATGAAAGCCTGCTTGTTACGTGGGGGAGCTTTGCCTTTGGAACAGGGAGCACAGCAAAAAGCCTCTTAGTACGAGTAACAGCAACCGCAACACAGACGATAGTAGCAGAGGAGACAGTAGACAAAGATACCAGTGCAACCAATGTCAGCGGAGCAACCGCACAGGCAAAAGAATACGCCACTGTATATGTCGCAAAAGATGGCATAGCACTCACAAAACTCTACGGCACGCTTACATACAAAGTAGAAGTATATGTCTCTCAAAACGGAAAGTACTCCACTGCAGTATCAAAAGAACAAGCAACAACCGACAAAACAACACAACCAGCGACCAATGTAAGTGCCGTAGGAGGAGCAACAAGCATAGTAGTCATCTGGCAAGAGCCCAATGTACGAGACTATGCAGGAGTGACTATAACAGCAACAGAGAAAGAGAGCGATACTCCAGCAAAGACAGTAACAATAACAGACAGAACAGTACGCAACACGCAAATAATAGGCCTCAAAGCCACCACCGAGTATACAGTGGCAGTACAATCGCAGGACTATGCAGGCAACAAAGGAACAGAAGCAACAGCCACAGTAGATACAGGAGCAGATAGCACCGTTCCCGATCCAGTAACAAACATACAAGCAAGCTATCCCTTCGTATCAGCAACAAAAGTAGAAACACAGATAACATGGACAGCACCCGATGCAACAAAAGCCAAGAACAAAGACATAAAAGAATACAGCATAAGCATACAAGAGAAAGGCACAAGTACCACAGTACTGAACGAGAAGAAAATACCCTATCCCACAACATCGCTCTCTGTCGAAGAACTCAGTCAAGGCAAAACCTACACAGTAACAATACAAGCAATAGACTATGCAGAAAACAAAAGTAGCCAAGCCACACAAGACATAACAACACCCACCCCACTCACAGCACCCTCAGCAGAACTCTTTCAAAGCAAGCCCGCCCTCGTTACAACAGGAGCAATACAAATAAAAGCAACCTTTACGCAAGCACCTGGATCAAATACTGGATCAAATAAGTACTACACCCTGCGTATGTACGATAGCACTACACTGGTAGCAGAAAAAAGCATAACAAGTACCGCAACCACCATTAGCTTTGGCATAGCAGATGGCATAGAAGTATCAGCAACACAAGCAAATGCAAAACAATATAGCTTTCGCTTTCTCACAGTAGAAAATAACAGAGTAAGCCCCCCAACAACGCTCACTGACAAAGTAGCAGTATACGATGCAATATCCACTGTCCCCCCCGCACCAGAAAGCCTCACTCTGCTTATTGCAGAATCAACAGAAACAAGCGATACCGTACAGTACGAGTTTCAAGCAGGAACTATTACCAGCAACCACAAAGCACCCAATGACAGACAACTCACACAAGCACACATACAGTACAAAGTATACCTAGTAGCAGGAGATGAGAGTACTAAAACAATAGCAGAAATAAAAACAATGACAGGAGTACAAACACAAGACATAGCAGGAAACAGCACTTTACGAGGAACATTTATAGGAACAAAGGGAGCAGTATATACCATAGGCATAGAAGCAATAAATAGCCTCAACCCCTCTACCACAAAGAAAGCACAAAGCAAAGACCTCGCACTGATACAAAAACTAGAACTGAGCACCATCCCCACCTCAAAAGCAACAGCCCCTACCTCGTCCTTAACAGGCAAGCTAGTAGTATCACAATCAACAAACACAACAGGAACAATAAAGCTAGTACTCACGCAATTAAGCACAATAACAGGAGCAAAAAACAAAGACGGCACAACAGTAACCAGCAATGATGAGCTAGTATACACAGTGTACGGCTTACAGAAAGACACAACCCCAACAGTAGCAGAAGTACAAAGAGGCAGAAAAGTAACTATAGGCACAGCAAGGAACGGAGTGTACACAGTACCAGCGCTTAGCAGTATAGGCGTGACAACCCCAACAGTAGCAATAAAAGGAGCAACAAAGTATCACTTTGTAGTAGAAGTAGCCATAAAAACAGACCCAAGCAAAAAAGCAGTATCGACAGTGGCAACAGTAACAACCGCATCACAAGCGACAGATCCCGCAGAAGTAAGCAACATACAAGTAAAAGGAGTAGAAGGAAGGAATGCAAAGCTATCGTGGACAGCCCCCAGCCTTACTGCAAGCCACAAAACAGACACAGGCGATACCCTAGCAGTAGCACAAGTATCGTACAAAGTATACAAAGTAGCAAAAAGTGGCAATACACAAAGGACAATAGCAGAGATAATAATAGCAGCAGGAGGAAGCCCTACAACAACAGCAGCAGGAACAACCAACAGCACTCTGACAGGATTGACAGTAGGCACCACTTACGAAATAGTAGTACAAGCAGTAAACAGCACCGATACCAACAAAGAATCAAGAGGTGTCCGTAAGGAGTTTATCGCAAAAGAAGCCTATGCAGCACCAGGAAAGCCCACCATACAAGCAAATGCACAAGGAGTAACCATAGTACTTACCATAACAGCTCCTACCGTAAAAGGAACAACAGCAGAAGGAACTGATTTAAGAGATAATCAAATAGATTACATAGTATACTATATAGCCTCAAAAACAAACATAGATGGAGCAACAGTAAAAACACAAGCACAAGCAGCAAGCGATGCACAAGTAGGAGCAGAAAAAGACGATGTGCCAACAGGAGCAACAAGCTATACAATACGCAACCTACGATTGAATACAAAATACTATATCACCGCAGTAGCAGTAAACAGCCTCAAAAAGACAAAGGTATCAGCAGAAGCAACAGCAGTCTCTGCCAGCACCCCAACAGTAGTAATAGGAAATACCACAAAGGTTTCAGCAACAGTAGGATCAGCACCAACATCAGCACATACAACGAGAGTACTTACCAGCATTAGTCCCAGTGGACTATCATTTACCTGTGATGAAAGCACAGTAGATAACAGCACACTCAAGCAAGAAACAGGCCTAACAGTAACATTTGCAAAAAATACCAATACAGTAACAATAACAGGCACAGCAAATAAATCAAACATACATGATACTGCTATCACTGAGTATAGCTATGGAGTAGTGGAATGTACCATTACCTCTGCGGGAGCATACTCGGGACAAAAAGTACTTGCGACTATCAATGTAGAGACAGGACTGGTGAAACTCCCAAGCGAAGTAGCGAGCTATTACAGACCAACAACAAAGACAGCACTCAAAGCTATTATCACTGCAGAAAGAGGAGCAAGCAGACAAGACACCAATAGCCCCAACCTCAATATGATAGATACGAGTGCTATTACTGATATGAGTAGGCTATTTTTTAGAGATAGTACTTTTAATGGAGATCTAACACAGTGGAATACCAGTAAGGTAAGGGATATGGCACGTATGTTTGAGCTAGCGAGTGTATTTAATCAAGACATAGGAAACTGGGATGTAGGAAATGTTACTACTATGGAAAATATGTTTTCTACAGCAAAAGCGTTTAATAAAAATATAGGAAACTGGGATGTAAGTAATGTTACTGTTATGAGAAGCATGTTTTTTCAAGCAAGCGTCTTTAATCAAGATATCAGTGCTTGGAATGTAGGGAATGTTATTACTGGATTAAATGGGATATTTTTCAATGCTTCTTTATTTGATCAAGATTTATCATCATGGAAAGTATGTAAGGGACGAGTATATGCCACTGATTTCTTTGGTTCGGCTATGGCTAGCAAAACAGCACAGTACCCAAAGGATAGACTTGATAAAACAGCATGTCCTTCATCGTAGAAAAAGCGTAAAAAAAGAGAGTATCTCCATGCTCTCTTTTTTGTAAATAATACCCTATACATAGCATTGTTATAGAAAGTAAAAACCGTATATAATTTCCGTTTTTTCTGACTTTAAAGGCTTACTATGAGTATACTATAATATATGGAAAGTTCTTTATTTATTTTTGTTATTGTAGGAACAATAGGGATAACAGCTTTTTTTGTATGGCTTATAACTATGGCATGGTACTCTAAGCGCCTTATGAATGAAAAACAGCATGTTATCAATCTTGATGCACAGTTACAGGCCTTACAGCAAATGAGGCAACAAGAACAGCAGAATGAGGAACGACTTAAAAATATTATAGAAAATATTTCTGTTCGTGCAATGCAAAATAATTCTCAAATGTATCTATCACAAACGAAAGAGCAATTATCGGGCATTGTTTCTCCGTTATTAAAAGATATGCAACGTTTAGATGCAAGTATTGCAAGCATTGAAAAGCAACGAGAGGGAGCTTTTAAGTCTTTAGATGTGGTTATACAGAATTTAAGTAAAGATATTGTGCATTTACAAGATACAAATAAATTTTTATCAAATAGCACTCTTGCTTTGAATCAAGCATTACGTTCTGATATAAAAACACGAGGGAGCTGGGGAGAATTACAATTACGTAGAATTGCTGAAATATCTGGTATGGTAGAATACATAGATTTTGCTGAGCAGGCACACACAAGTGATGGTGTTCGCCCTGATATGATTATAAAATTACCAAAGGAAGGTATTATTCCTGTGGATGCAAAAACTCCTATGAGTGCATACCTTGATGCATGTCAAGCAAAGACAGAAGAAGAGAAGAAGCTGGCACTTGATAAACATAAAAAATCATTACAAAAACATATTATTGATTTAAGTAAGAAAGAGTACTGGGGACAGTTTCCTCATACACCGCAATTAGTGATCATGTTTGTTCCTTATGAGTCAGGGCTAGAGGCTTCTTTTTCTTTATATCCTGATTTATTGGACAAGGCCTTACAGCATAAGGTGATAGTTGTTGGTCCATCGTCATTATATGCGTTGTTGAAAGTTATTTCTTATGGGTGGATGCAGATTGAACTTACGAAAAATGCTCAAGAAATATCTCAGGCAAGCCAAGAGTTATTTCAAAGATTTTCTGTATTTTTTGATCACTATACAAAAATTGGGAATCAGCTAAAAAGTACAGTTGCAAGTTATAATAATGCAACTTCTTCTTTTCAGCGGAGGGTATTACCTCAACTGCGTAGAATACAGGATATGGGGGTTTCGCAAAATACTCTTCCTGAAGATAGTGATATTCAAGGAATGGATATAAATAATATATGAGTGTAGTAGCAACATACTTTATACCAATATACAACTACAACAATGAATAACAGTGATGATATTGTATCAGAGTACCCAGTATATGCCTTAGCAAGTCCTTATGCTACAAGTGCTCTTGCTATAATTAGAGTGACAGGCATACATAGTATACAGTTATTATCGAAATTGTGTAAAAATGCAGCATATCTCTTGTCCTCAAAGGCAAATATGAGTGCTCCTTATGAATTAGTGGATACAAAAATACATACTGATGGAAGCATAGAATATATACCGCTTGATACTGCTATGATAACCCCGTATTATGCCCCTCGTTCGTACACAGGGCAAGAGGGAGCTGATATTTGTATTCATGGGAGTCTTGCAGGCATTCAACGTCTATGTCATGCCCTTCATAAACAGGGGTTTGAGCAAGCCTCGCCAGGAGAATTTACAAAAAGAGCTTTTTTGAACGGAAAATTAGATCTTACTCAAGCTGAGGCAATACATGAAGTTATACAAGCACAAAATGAAAGCAATCATATTGAAGCCTTAGAAAAGCTAGGAGGATCAATTTTTTCTTATATTGATGCCATTAAGAAAAAACTGTTACATCTTGTTGCTACTTGTAGTGTAACCCTTGATTATCCTGAAGATGAAATACAAGAATCTGTCGATATAAACACAGAAGATATTGTACAAGCTATCACTATGATTGATGAGGTACTGCAAGGATATGATTTTGCACAGCTAAAGAAAATGAATTTTCGTGTAGTGTTAGCAGGAAGAACAAATGCAGGTAAAAGCTCTCTTTTTAATGCTTTACTAAAGCAAGAGAGAGCCATTGTCAGTGATGTACACGGAACAACAAGAGATTTTTTAGAGCATGAGCTTATGCTAAACGATATGTTTCTTACATTATATGATACAGCTGGGATAAGAGAAATTGTGATGTGTGATATGAGTAATGATACTGCATCTCCTGAAGTTACAGTAGAGCAAGAGGGAATACAGCGAAGTAAAGAGCTTTTAGTGCATGCACATGTTATTATGTATGTATATGATGGTAATGAAGGGTGGACTACATATGATACAGAATTATTGGAGCATTTAGGTTACAGTGTAAACGCTGCTATGGCTGATTTGTCTCAACCAGAAGCAATAGTGATTCTTGTCAGAAATAAAATTGATATATGTGCACATGATAAAGATACACATGCAATTACCTCAGTGCCTTTACATATTTTACAGCACAGTAAGGTATATGCTGATATTGTATCGATGAGTACAAAGCAATACAATACTATTTTAGGGGTGCAAAAGGCTCTTTATAAGAGCATTACCTCTGGTGTAGTACTTCCTCAAAATGATGTACCATCTCTTTCTTCTTTGCGTCAAAAGATAGCATTAGAGGAAAGCAAAGAGTCTTTACAGCAAGTGCTATCGGGACTTAAGGATAATATACCACTGGACATGATAAGTTTAGATTTGGATATGGCAATGAAAGCATTAGGAAGTATCACAGGGGAAGTAACAAGTGAGGATGTGCTAGATACTGTTTTCTCTCATTTCTGTGTTGGAAAGTGATTGTGTAGTAGCGGTATTGGTAGAGTGTTATTATATTGTTTGTTTGTATTTTCCTGGTTTTACGGGGCGATTCAATATTTTTCGTGCATAATATTCTAGTGTTCGTTTTAAGAATCCAGCATACATTTTTAGCTTATTTGGATAAAAATAATTTGCATATGCTTTTCTTGCTTTTTGGCTTTCTTGTACTTCAAGATGTTTTGGTGTAGGTATTTCATAAAATGCCATAGGTGCGTTGGGATCATATTCCATAGATACATGGGTGCTTCCTTCTCCTCGCCATCCAATATTAGTAGTAAGAGATTGTGTGGGGTATACACATAGCTGATTGTGTAAGAAAAGATTGACTCCAAAAATAGCATCCCAAGAATCTGTATAGCCATGATGTTGGGCGTAGAGATGTCCTGATACTGCAGCCCCTAATCCAATGTCAAGTTTTTTTCTCACTTGAATATGTTTAATATTGTTTACAAGTACATCAGTGCTCCATTCTGTTTGTTCCCATACTCTGCGCCATGTTCCCCATCCCCAACAGGCAAAATGGTTTAGAAAATAAGGTTCGTGAGGGTTAAATTCGTTTCTGTTGTAATGATAACAATGTCCACACACAGCCCCTAGCCTATCATCGTTATGGTATTGTGTGAGCATATGTTTCATATATCGATAAAAGTAGGGGGAGCATACAATATCATCTTCAACTATTATAACAGATTGATAATCGCTTAGAACAGTATCTATAGAATAACATACTGCCTTACGAAGTCCTCTGTTAAAATCGGATGCTATAATGTGTTTTTTTGTAGCCCACGGAAAAGATCGAGCAAAAGAACAAATAGCTTTATGTGTTTTATATGCTTGAGATGTTTTTGCGGTATCTTTTGGTCCATCTATGAAAATATAAAGAGGACATTTTTGTACATCGTAGTTATATGATAAACAGCGAAGTGTTTCAGCAAGATGATCTAGTCGTTGGTATCCAATAACTGCTATAGCACTTTTCATATCTATCAGTATACTAAAAAATAGAGATGGATGTTTTATGAATCTACAGTTTAGTTTTTATTTTTTGGATGCTTTTGGTGATATATCACAGCTTTCTATTTTTTCTATAAGTTCTATAATAGGCGTTACTTTATATTTTTTGCTGTTGAGATATTCTTTGTATCTTTCTCTTGAGTTGTTGATGATAAATGAATATGATTGGACTATTGTTTTTCTTCGTTCCATGTCGTCTTGGAATATTGGATCTTGTATATAAGTCTTATATGCCTTATCACCGACTAATAGTACTATTTTTATCTGTTGGTGGGAGTTTAATTGTGCTTTAACATTTTTTCGATATTTATCAATTTGGGCTATCATTTGATGATGTGTATATGGTATGTCTGGCCTTTTTAATTCTACAATTACATGTTCTGCTCCAACAAATTTATAATAAATATCAATACGACCTCCCTTTTCTTTTTCTGGTAATGAAAGACTGTTATGTTTTTTTAATGTTGCTTCCATTTGTGCATTTTCAGTAGGTCTTTCCCATCCTGGATCTAATAACCATAAATGCTCATATATATGTTTTTGTATTATCTTCTCTTTTTCATTATTATTTGATTTATATGCCAGCTCTTCTATTATTTTTAATCTTGATTGTGTAATTTCATAGTATGTTGCAGCTTCCCACTCTTCTTGAGATTTTAGCATTTTTCCTATCATCTCTAGTTTTTCTGGAGTAATAGCATCTAAATCTTCTAAAATGTTTATGAACTTACTTTTTTCAACGGCTAGCACTCCTGATTTCACTAAGTCTTTTTTTTCTTCATCGCTTATTTTAAAAGTATGTATTTTTCCTAGTATGTTTTTTGCATTAGTCTTATCAGCTCCCTTAAGGTTTTCATACCATTCTTTTACTGGAGGTAATAAGGAGAATATATTTTCTGCTCCCTTATCTCGTCTATGGTTTACCCATTCTGTTGTAATACTAGTCACAAAATTTTTTAATTGTTCTTTTATCTCCTTAAAGTTTTCATCATCTTCAATAATTCCTTGTCTGCTAGTAGTTGCTCTATCATAATCAGCATCATCGTCAAGATAATCGGCATATATTTCACCTACTAAGTAGTCTTCTCCTCCTTGATGTATATTAAGGAAATCTAATATATTTTCTATTGCTATTTTTTTACGTACTATTAACGCTATTTTATTATCATCTCTATTATGTTTTTTAAAAGAGCCTATCCATCCTGACCATTTAATGTTTTTATTTGGCTTTTCGAATGTTTCTTGAGGAATTTGTTGTCTAATGCCTTTAGGTATCTCTTGTTCATTTATAGTCCAATAAAACTCTAATTCCTTAAAGTAGTTTCTATCTTCATAAGTAATATCTTCATTATTGTATGTAATAGCAAAATCCTCTTCTATGCATGCAAATCTCCTTGCTATAGATTGTTTTATTTGTTTTTCTATAGTTCTCTTTTTTTGCAGATTATTGAGTATAATAATAGTGCCACTATCTTTAATGTTGTCTAAGTAACTGCTTATTTCATCACTAGATAATTCTTCTGGGTGATATGGCTTTTTATTTTTTGCACATGCTTGTATATCCTCTAATTTTAGTACAAATCCTAAAGCCTCTTTTGTCTTTTTTGTAATAATTGTTATAGTATGTGCTATTGCAAAGAGCGATAGTTTTCCTACTCCTTTTCTTCCCATTACCTTTCTTCCTTTGGGGCTAGTTGCAGTATCTTCTATTTCTCGTCTTTTATACCCTACTGTGAGGTATTTCTCATTAATATCGGTATCATTCATACCAATGCCATTGTCTGTGATGGTAATGGTATTTGATTCTTTTAGAATATTGACTGTAGTGGCATCTGCATCATAGGCATTTGCTATTACTTCTGATAATACAGCAGGAGTGGAGCTATATAGGTTAATACCTAAATGTTCAATAGTATATAACGATACTTCTAAAGTATATTTTTCATTATTCATGCATTTCTCCTAGATGTTTTTTTATTGCTTTGCCTATTGCTTTGCCTAGTTTTGGAGGCACAGCATTACCAATATGCCTTGCTATAGATGTGCTGGAGATGGATGTATCAAAATAGTACTTTTTAGGAAATGTTTGTATAAGTGCACCCTCTCTTAAAGATAAGGCTCTATTTTGTTCAGGATGACCAAAACGACCTGAACTTAATCTTATAAATTGTGTAGTAAGGGTGGGGGCCATATCATCCCAGCTCATTCTTCCATATACATTTTTATAAAAGTTTTTATTGGTTATATTTTTATAGCATTGAGGTAATAATTCGGTATCCCATTCATCCCATGTTCCATTAGGACTAGATTGCTGTAATCTTTTTATGTTGATTTTTGATAGTGAGGAAGCATGGTGTAGTGTATCTTTTGCATGAGTTTCACCTGGATTAAGAGCAGGAAGTTTTTTTATTACATCCTTTAGAGTAATATAGTTATTTTTATCATGTGTTGGGTTAGGAAGAGAAATAGATTTTAATTTTGAGGCAAGTAATACTAATCTTTTTCTTTTTTGTGGTATGCCAAAGTTGGGACAAAATACTATTTCATAGTGTATGAAATATCCTTGTTCATCTAATGCTTTGATAAAAGTTTTAAAGACATCCGTCTTGGTAAAGCCAGCTACATTTTCCATAGATACAACATGGGGTTTTATGCACTTGACTGCTTCTGTAAAATATTTTACTAAATTCCATCTATTATCTTGTTTTTGTTTTTTCGTCATTGTAGAAAATGGTTGACAAGGTGCACACCCAACCAGTACTTGAGTGCTATGTTTTGAGTAAAGAGCTTTTAGTTTTTTTGGATTATACTCTGATATATCAGCATGTATAAATTGAGCTTTATTATTTTTTTCATAGGCGTTTTTACAAGATTCATCGTTATCAAGACCAGCAATTATATCTATTCCTGCCTTTTTTAAGCCATATGAGAGTCCTCCAATACCACAAAATAAGTCAATAGCTTCAATTTTCATTTTTAATATCCTACTATATCTATAATAATATGTTACTTATTTTTTTTGTAGAGCTATTTAATTGAAATTTCAATTCTTATTTGTCTGCTATATCACGTGTATCGCTTAAGTAGTGGTGCATATAATACCAAGGAAATATATCTTTTGGTGGTTGCAATAGATGTATGTACTGAGGGTAACCAATGGACATACACGCATATGTATTTTGTTCTTTTCCAACAAATAGCCCATGTTTTTGTCGTTCGTTGACAAGCTGGTAATATATAGTATGGATTGTAGGAATAATTGATGCAGGAATGATAAATATAGCTCCTACATGATTATGGGTTTTTAATTGTAATGTTGCAAGATTGTTTTTACTGGCAGCATAGTTGGAAATATCAAATGCAGGCTCTGTTTTTGTTATTATCATCTTGTTTTTTGGCAATGTATGTATTCTTTGTAGTGATGGCCATTGACGTATTTCTGATAGAGTGAGATCTTGATTTTTGCGTTCATTACGAAATGCCCCTATATCCATCCATATAAAGCATTCTGATTGAAAGGGATTAAGTGTATGTGCTTCTTTTATAAAGTGTAGCTTTTCGTTCCAAATAATATAAAGAGCAGGGGTATGTATTTTTTTTTCTGGATCTTTACTACGCTCTTGTTTCCACATTTCATATCGTGAATATTCATTTAAGAGAGTAAAGTCTTTTACAATAATAATGGTAATATGCATAAAATTTTTTCTCATAGATATAATATCATTGAGGCATTTCTTTTCTGTAAATATAATAAGTGGAACAGAGATGTTTGAGAGAAAATATTTCATGTATTTTTTGTATTCGTTGTGTGTGTGCTTTTTTGTTTTTAGCCTGTAATATGCAGTTACTATAGTAATTGGGTGTGTGACATATGAGTGATGCATGGTATCCTACTGTAAGTATAGGAAGTATGTTATTTAATGTCTAGTTACTGTGATTTACTACACTATGGATCTATATAATGGTGGTATTTGTACAATACATAGTAAATTATGGTATAATGTATAATATAAATATATATTGTTTGGTTTATATGATTATACCATCAATAGTAATAATTAATAGTAATACAGTACGAAAGAAGCAATAAAAATGGATAAAAATACAAAGAAACAATCATTAGAGTTTTGTATAGCAGATATATCGTTGGCAGATTGGGGACGCAAAGAAATACAGTCTGCAGAAAAAGAGATGCCAGGGCTTATGAACACTCGAAAGAAATATGCTACTATACGCCCTTTATACAATATTCGCATTACAGGGAGTCTCCATATGACAGTGCAGACTGCGGTTCTTGTAGAAACATTGAGTGTATTAGGAGCAAAGGTTCGTTGGGCGAGTTGTAATATTTTTTCTACTCAAGATGAGGCTGCAGCTGCAGTTGTGGTTGGCATGAAAGGGACGATACAACAGCCAAAAGGGAGTGCTGTTTTTGCATGGAAAGGAGAAACGGTAAGTGAGTATTGGGAACAAACATTACAGGCTCTTACATTTTCTGGCAAAAATGGAATTTTGTATGGCCCTCAGCTTGTTGTTGATGATGGTGGTGATGCTACTCTTATGATTCATAAGGGATATTCTCTTGAACAAGGGGATGAGTGGGTGCATACTCCTTCTTATAGTGATGATGAGAAAGAGCTGAAAAGAGTATTGTTACAGCGATATACACAAGATGCTACATTTTGGACACGATGTTTAGAGCATTTAGAAGGAGTAAGTGAAGAAACGACAACAGGAGTGAATCGTTTATATCACATGGAAACACATAAGAAGCTACTTGTTCCTGCAATAAATGTAAATGATTCTGTAACAAAAAGTAAGTTTGACAATCTCTACGGATGCAAAGAAAGCGTTATAGATGGAATTAAACGTGCAACAGATAGTATGATTGCAGGGAAATGTGTAGTTGTGTGTGGATTTGGTGATGTAGGAAAGGGCTGTGCTCGTGCATTTAAGTCACAAGGAGCAAGGGTTATTGTTACTGAAATTGATCCTATTTGTGCGTTACAGGCTTCTATGGATGGTTTTGTTGTTCGTCCAATAGAGTATGCATTGAAAGAAGCTGATATATATGTTACTGCAACTGGGAATAAAGATATAATTACTCTTTCTCATATGAAAAAAATGAAAGATCATGCAATAGTGTGTAATATGGGACATTTTGATAATGAGATACAAGTAAAGGCGTTGAATGATGATTCTTCAATTATCAAGCATACCATAAAGCCACAAGTGGATAAGTATGAGTTTAAGGATGGGCATAGTATTGTTCTGTTAGCTGCAGGACGTCTTGCTAATTTAGGGTGTGCAACAGGACATTCAAGCTTTGTGATGAGTATGAGTTTTACAAATCAAGTAATGGCTCAACTGTATTTATGGGAACACCGAAAATCGTTAGATAAAAAAGTACATGTATTACCTAAGGTACTTGATGAAGAAGTGGCGCGTCTTCATCTTGAGCATCTTGGTGTTGTACTCAGTAAAGCAAGCAAAGAACAATTATCATATATTGGACTTACAAAAAAACAACAGATGAAATCTGATTTTTATAGATATTAGGAAAGTGAGTATGCAACATTTATTTACATCAGAATCAGTAAGTGCTGGTCACCCTGATAAAATAGCAGATCAAATATCGGATACTATACTTGATGCATGTTTAGCAAAAGACAAATATAGTAGAGTGGCCTGTGAAGTGTTTATATCGCGTGGATACCTTGTAATTGGAGGAGAAATATCCACAGATGCATGGGTTAATTTTGAAGAGGTAGCGAGAAAAGTGGTATATGATATTGGATATACTTCTTCCCAATACGGTATTGATGCGAAAAGTATGGCGGTGCTTGTGAGTATTGGGCAACAAAGTAAAGATATAGCAAAGGGAGTAGATGCACATGGCAATGTTAAGCTCGGTGCTGGTGATCAAGGCACTATGTTTGGGTATGCATGTAATGAGACAAAAGAGTTGATGCCTGCACCAATCATGTTAAGTCATAATATATTGCGGTATGCAAGCACATTGGCACAGAAAGATACAGAATTGTACTGGTTACGTCCAGATGCAAAATGTCAAGTTACCATGCGTTATGAGAATAATGTTCCTAAACATGTAGAAACAGTAGTACTCAGCCATCAACATGATGATGAGAAAGATGGGAAAAAATTACTCTATTCTTATATAAAGAATACTTTGATTGAGAGAATCATTAAACCAGTGCTTGCTCCTACAGGATATTTAGATAAAAAGACAAAGTTTCATATAAATCCTACTGGGAGGTTTGTGCTGGGAGGTCCATATGCTGATACTGGTCTTACGGGACGAAAAACTGCAGTGGATAGTTACGGGGGGATGTGTGGACATGGGGGAGGTGCATTTAGTGGAAAAGATCCCTCAAAAGTTGACAGAAGTGCTTCGTATATGGCACGTTATTTAGCAAAAAATATTATTGCTGCAAAACTTGCTGATAAATGTGTTATTCAGTTTGCCTATGCAATAGGAGTTGATACTCCTGTTAGTGTATACATTGATACCTACGGTACTGGTAAGTTGCCTGATAGTACATTATCACGTATTATCAATAAGATAGTCGATACAACTCCAGCAGGTATTATTGAAACATTGGATTTATTGCGTCCTATTTACAGAAAGACGGCAGTATTTGGTCATTTTGGGAGAAATGAGAAGGATTTTTTATGGGAAAAAATAGATTTAGTAGAAAAATTACTCTCACAGGTATAGGTTTTGCAGTATACTATTGATACATCAGCATTAGAATATATTAATTCATTGCAGCATCGTTTCTCTATTGAAGTGTTTCCTCCAAAAACTGAGGAGAAAACAAGACAATTATTGAATATAGTCAATACATTTGTTACATTGGGAATACATACTGTTAATGTTACATGCAAGCCAGGCGATAGTGCTCCTACTTTAGAGTTAATTCATAGGATGCGTAGAGAAATTCCTTCCGTTGTGCTTATTCCTCATATTGCAGTATTTTCTCTTATTGATGGAAGTTTAGATACGCTCCTTAAGGAGTATATATCATTAGGCATTCGTAATGTATTTCTTATACGTGGAGATCTCCCTAACTCCGAATATAAACATAAAGTGCAAGCAACACATGCCAATGTGTTGGTAGCATATGTAAAAGAGTATTGTAAAGATCTCAGTGTTGGGGTAGCTGCATATCCTGAGCAACATCATGAAGAGCCTAACTTTATTGTAGCTATGCAACACTTAAAGCAAAAAGTGGATGCAGGAGCAGATTATATTATTACACAATTATTTTTTGATAATAGACACTATGATAATTTTGTTCAGTGTTGTTCTCT
Source organism: Spirochaetia bacterium (assembly GCA_965218205.1). Lineage (GTDB taxonomy): Bacteria > Spirochaetota > Spirochaetia > WTKD01 > CBDDCA01. Next base: position 29,881 of record OZ244590.1, read on the forward strand.
ATTTGGTATAGATATTCCTATTATTCCAGGCGTTACCTATCTTAAAAATAAGCAACATATAGAAAAAATGAGCTCGTTATCGTTAGGTACTACTATTCCTTACCAGCTTATGCGTGATGTATATCAAAATAATGAACATGAGGCTCTGATCTTAGGAAAAGAGTGGTGTAAACAACAAAGTAAAGAGTTGTTGCAAAAAAAGTATACGCCACAATTACATTTTTATATTTTTAATGAGCTATCTCCGTTTGATTCTATTATTCATTCTGATAAAAGAAATGAAACAGTAGTATAATTTAATAAAATAGATTAAGACCGATAAACAATTCTCTGTTTCTTAATAAAGATGAGAGTGAAAGTTGTTCTTCTTTTGCTTGCAGTATATCGGATCCTAAGGATGCACGTAAATGTAAACTGCGATAGATTGAAAATATGATTACTGTGATTCCTGCAGTAACTTTTATATCTTTGTCTGCGTTAAACTCTGTTTCATATTGTTTTCGTAATGCAACATCAGAAAATATCCCTAGCTGTACTTCATCAACTAATAAAGGACGTAGAGAAAATAGATTAAATAATATGTCCATATTAAATGCCATGCCACTTATTGCATCTCCAAATTTATCATCAAGCACTCCCCGTATTCGAGTAGCTAAGTTAGTGCCTGCACTAAAGAGGCTGTCTTCGTGATGTGGTCTATGATAAAAATTTTGTACAAAATATGCACGAGTACTCAAACCGATACTATCATTTATGGCAAGATGCCCTTGTGACTCAAGATCTATGTCAATGTTAAATCCTGTATAACTTTTTTGATACTGAATTTCGTTTCCAAGAGAAACAGAAATGCCTTGCCGTAAATTCTGTATCCAGTCTACTCTCCCAAACGATATATCATGTGAAAATGAAGACAATAGATCGCTATAAGCATTATTTTCTATAGGAGTAATATCGTTCAATGGGTAACGAAGTTCTGTTGTTATTTTAGGAGAATACACAAATATATTTACTATAGGAAGTATTGATTTATTAAGGGAGATGCTTGATCCAAAGTAGAAGACACTATTAGCATACGAGTAAATTTCTGGTTGTTCTGTGTTTCCTCCTCTTGAAATAAATCTTTGTGATGCTCCAGAGAGGAAAGTGAGGTAGCTTGTTATGGGGTAGGCATAATCTAAGATAAATTTTGTTTTGTTTTCAAATAAATCATCATTTTGCCATGAAAGAGTTTCTTCTATTCCAGGAGTAATGATATGTTCATTTATTTTTATGGGGTACTTAAAACTGGTAGATAATTCGTACTCAGCAAGGGTATCCTGAAGAGTATAGTTTAAGTCTATACGTAATGTTTCAAGTGATCCTAAAAAATTATAATCTCTTCCTCGTCCACTCAACAGTAATCCAGAGTTATCTGAATACTTAAAATACGGGAGTGCAAATATAGTCCAGTCTGCAATAGCATGAATGGTGAGTATTACATCAAAGCGATTTTCTTGTTCATTCCAAAGAGAATTAAATACTATAGTAGAGGAAGATGTTAGCTGTCTTAAATTTTTTAATCGCGATCGCTTATCGTAGATATAGTCTAATAACATTTTTTGAGAATCAAATGCTATATCCTTTTTCAAAGATAGCTTTAATGTGAGCGCTGCTTCTGTCACTGATCCTGTAATTACATAGGTAATATCTTTAATATAGTATGTGTGTGTGTATTCTTGATCAGAATTTTGTTGTGCAAGAACATTTGAGGTGACACATATGCTTATCAGTAGAAATATAATGTGATATTTTGCTGTCAAATTCATAAAAAGTAGTTATTTTGATTATACCATATTCAAAATTCTTACTAATTATAGTAAAATAAAGAAATGCGTGTTCTCGTTACTGGTGCTGCAGGCTTTATTGGAGTAAATCTGTGCAAGCGTTTATTAGATGAAGGCCATTTTGTTGTTGGTATAGATAATTTTTATTCTAGTGATAATAAAAAAATAGAGCATTTGTTACAATATAAGCAATTTTCTTTTATCAAAAAAGATATAGTTGAATCGTGGGATACATTTGTTTCTGATATAGGAAACTGCGATGCAGTATGTAATTTTGCGTGTCCTGCAAGCCCTCCTGTGTATCTGAGAGACCCTGTATATACTACAAAAGTGAGCGTCTTGGGAACACTCCATGCTCTTGAGTATGCTACAGAGCATACTATTCCTTTGTTACATGCCTCTACAAGTGAAGTGTATGGAGATCCTCTTGAGCATCCTCAGAAAGAAACCTACTATGGAAATGTAAACTCTATTGGAGTACGTTCTTGCTACGATGAAGGAAAAAGAGTAGCTGAGAGTCTTTGTTTTGATTTTAGGCGTACATATAATACGCCCATAAAAATAATTAGAATCTTTAATACCTATGGTCCTTTTATGGAAAGAGATGATGGGAGAGTAATAAGTAATTTTATTGATGCTGCTATACAAAAAAAACCTCTTACTATTTATGGAGATGGTTCTCAAACCCGTAGTTTTTGTTTTATTGATGATCTTGTAGATGGTATCATGAAATTTTTATTTTTACAAGATGCACAGATAACTGGCCCTATAAATTTAGGAAATACAGAAGAAATACGTATTAAAGAATTAGCAAGTATTATGCAAAAACGGTATCCAACACTAGAGAGTGTGTATAAACAAATTATGGAAAATGATCCTAAAGTGAGAAAGCCAGATATTAGTGCTGCTCGATCAATACTAGATTGGTCACCAAAGATTTCTTTACAAGAAGGGCTGGATAGGACTATAGAATGGTTTTCAAAATTTTATACATGAGGTAAGTTACATTTAGTAAATATGGAATTTCAAGTAAACAAGAAGGATAGTATCCCTAAGCGATTTTATGTAATACGGATTTTATTATTTTTGATTGGAGATTATAAAAAAAATATTCTATGGATGTTTTTGTTTATGTTTATTCAATCTCTCATTTCTCTGATAGGGCTTGGTTTAATTGTTCCTCTTGGTTCGTTGGTACTCAATATTTCTTATTTTGATGTATCTCAAGATATATCTTCTTTTAGTGCATTACAGCAATTTATTATTACTACTTCTCGGGATGTATATGCGTACTTACATTTAAGCTCTCCTATTCAGCTGGTTATATTATTGGGAGCTGTGTTTGTTTGTTTTTATTTTGTAAGGTTATTACTTGGTCTCTTTTTAGAGTATAGAATAAATATCTTTGCTTACAGTGCACAGAATTATGTGTATAAAAAATTTTTTCTCTCGTATTTGACTATGCCATATGTGCAGTTTTTGGGGAAAAATGTTTCGCTCTATACTCATGTGCTTGGGCTTACACAGGAGATTTCAAGTACTTTAAGGGCAGTGCTTCTTATTTGTAATGATGCCATTTTTTTATGTTTTATAGGAATAAGCTTATTTATATGGTCACCTGTGCTTATGGGAGGTATTTTAGGGATTATTGTTCTTGGTATGGTAGTCAATGCCTTTATTAAAAAATATATTACGCGTGCTTCGGGGGTACTTGAAAAATCGTTACTTGCTAAAAATAGGGTGGTATTTAGAGGTTTTTTTCAATTTATGTTTAACAAGCTGTATCATTTAGAGAAATATCTTATTCGTAATATTGATGGTATACAGAATAACATAATGAAATCAACTTCAATGTTGGAAGTATACAAAACTCTGTATAAAGTTATCATAGAGTTTATAACAGTGGTCGTTGTTGTAGTGTACTTAAGCTATATTGCAAGTGATTCTGCTTTAGTGAAAGAAGCAATAACTACATTTATTTTACTTGCTGCTGCACTTGTAAGGATTGTTCCTGCATGGATACGTATACTAGGGTATCTTGCCTCTGTACGTGCTCAGGAAGTAAATTTTACTGTGATATATAATGAGTATGTCCATATAATGGAGCATGAAGAAAAGGAGGAGGTACATGCAGATACATATGAGCCATTTTCTTTTAATGAATCAATAGAAGTACATAAAGTGCATTATAGTTATCCTGTGCAATCTCAGAATGTTCAAGAGCAGAAAGATAAAAGCGAACATACTGTAAAGCAAAGTAAAGTATTACGGGGAATATGTCTTACAATACATAAAGGGGAAAGAATAGGGTTTGTAGGAGAATCGGGGGGAGGAAAAACTACATTGTGTAATATTATTATGGGATTTTTATGTCCGCAAAAAGGAAATATTTTTGTGGATGGAAAAAATATATTTGATAATAAAAGAGGATGGCAGAAACATATTGGATATGTGCCACAAGAATCATTATTATCTGATGATTCCATTGTGAATAATATTGCATATGGTGAAGAGCCAGATACTATTGATAGAAAAAAAGTAGAGATGATTTTGAAAAAACTGTTATTATGGGGAACAGTACAAGGTCTCCCTCAAGGGATAGATACTCCCATAGGTGATTTTGGTAAAAACCTTAGTGGTGGACAGAAACAAAGGATGAGTATAGCAAGAGCTTTGTATAGGGATCCCAGTGTTCTTGTATTTGATGAAGCTACTTCTAATTTGGATACAAAAACTGAGAAAGAAGTGCAGTCTGCTATTGATAGAATAGGACGGGATAAAACTATTATTATTATTGCTCATCGTGTTAATACCTTATCAAAATGTGATCGTATATATTCTCTTTCGAAAGGAAATGTAGAGTTTGAAGGAAACTATACGCAGCTCTTGTCTTTTCAAAAATAACGGGTAACAGTATGAAAAAAATTCAATTATTATTACAGAAAATACATGTTCCTCTCTCAAAACCAAAGAATTTGAAAGATTCTGATAGTGCTATTTTTACAAATAATAATGTATGGGAATGTGGTATTGATGAAGTATTTGTATTACAGTACCAAAATGTAAGTGTTGATGGGCATGGCCTAGCGTTTTATAGAGATTCAAAAAAAAGAAAGCGATTACTGTTTAATAATAGATCACAGTTTAGTATATCAAAGATGTATTGGAAAATACGATCGTTTATTCATGCTTTGTTTTCTACCAATAAAGTGTATAAAGAAGCAATACTTTTGACTGATTTAGATTCTCATGCATATTTTCATTGGATTGCAGATGTGTTACCTAAAATTATTGTTCTTTTTGACTCTTCTGACACTACTTTTAAGAAATTGCCTATTATTTTTCCTGAAAAAGCTTTGAAATCATATGCATTTGAGACATTAGAGCTGTTTCTTAAGGATAATGAGATGGTTATTGTTCCTTATTGGCGTAAAGTAAGGGTTAAAACACTCTATTCTATACCGAGTGTTGCACAGCCTTCTGGTTCGGGAAATTATCGACCTGCTGTTATGTATGCAATTCGTGAAAAAATGTTACAGCATCTTGCTGAAAATGGTACATATATTCGACAGTTACAAAATAAGGTAGGGAGTGTTATTCAAGGAGATAGTCCCTTACGTATTTATTTTTCTCGAAAGGACGCTAAATATCGGTATCTTAAAAATGAAAGAGAAGTGCTTCCTTTGCTTAAGAAATATGGCTTTTTATATGTGGAAGCAGGAAAATATAGTGTGTGGGAACAAGCATTATTATGTAACAAAGCGAATGTTATAGTTGGATTACATGGAGCAGCACTTACCAATATGATATGGATGAATGAGGGAAGTAAGGTAATTGAAATTCGAAAAGAAAATGATTCGCATAATAACTGTTATTTTTCTCTTGCAAGTGCAATGTCTCTTGATTATTATTACTTATTTGCGAAAGGGGACAGAGCCGATACGCATAAAAGTAATTTTTATGTTAATGTAGATACACTTGAGGCTGTCTTAAAAGAAGTTATATGAATGATGAGAGAAAAAGCAATGGGGTAATAAAAGATACTATACCATTGATTAGCATAGTCTGTGTGGTAAAAAATAATGCAGTAGGGTTAGAGAAAACATTGCACTCTATCTATTCGCAAAATTGTGAAAAAGAGATATTTGAAGTGGTGGTAGTTGATGCGGCTTCTACTGACTCTACTGAAGATGTCATAATACAGTATACGCCAGATGTGTATGTTTCTGAACAGGATACGGGAATATACGATGCTATGAATAAGGGCATTCTTCATAGTAAAGGAAAATGGATATATTTTCTGAATGGGGGAGATATATTTTTCAATAATACCATACTGAGTGTTTTTGTCTCCTGTAATGTGTGTCATCAAAAAAATATGCATCACTCTATTATTTGTGCTCCTATTATTGAGTCTTATAAAGGAAGTGCCATAGTAAGAAACACGGTAAGTGAGAAAAAGATGCCTTTTGCTATGCCTGCAGGCCATCAGGGTATTTTTATGAAACGAGAGGTGATAAAAAGATATATGTTTGATACCAGTTATAAAATCTGTGGAGACGCTGATTTGTTTGCACGATTATTGCATGATGGGCATACTATTTGTTTTTTTGATACATTGGTGGCTATTATAGATGGTGTTGGGGCATCAAATGTGCATTGGAAACAAGCGTTAAGAGAACGGCACAGAATTCAAAAAACATATTATATATCATCCTTGTATACTGTAAAAATGATGTGGTATATTGTTCAGGTATATAGCAGAAAGATACTGCGTTCATTTATGCCCGAAAAAATGTATATGTATTTTCGTAATAGTATGTTCCGAAACAAAAAAAAATCAGTATGAATGTTATACTCTTTACTACTTCTTTAGAGGACAGTGCGGTAACAACGCAGTTGTTAGAGTTTGCAGAGTATTTGTATCAAAAAAATCACTCTGTTGTAGTAGTCTGTCATGAATATATATCAGAAGAGGCACAGCGTGAATATCAAAAATTTCCTTTTATGATAACAAGTTTGTTGTGTCATCGTTGGCAGATATGTAAGGGGGTGTCTGCATTTCGAGCCCTTCGGAAACAGTGTAAAGCAGATATTGTACATTGTCATTTAGGAAGAGCATATATTATTGGTATTCTCAGTAAACACAAGCGTATGAAGTTACTTGCTACATTTCATAATCTAAAAAATTATTTGAATTTTGTAACACGATTATTTATTGGGCTATTTTATAAAAAATTTGATGGAATTACTGCTGTCTCAAGTACTGCTTTAGCAAGTTATCGTTTTAGTCGGTCAATGTATCGTACTCGTCCTGTTCGTACAATATATAATCCTGTGTTTACTACTCATAAAACAAGTAATAATGAATACGCCTCATCGCTGCAACTGTTTCAGCATCATTTTTTTACTATTGGTACTATAAATCGATTTGTAAAAGGCAAGGGATATGACCTGTGGTTTGAATTGGTAAAAAAGATGTCTTTGCAAGGGACTATGTCTTTTCAAGAAACAGTAGTTTCTCCTGCTTTTTGGACTGCAGGCACTGGTGTTTTAGAGCAGGAGTTTAAGGAAAAAGTGGTACAAGACAACATACCTCATGTTGCTTTTTTGGGGTATCGGAGAGATATTAGTACTCTTATACGTCAATCACAGCTTATTGTGTATCCTACTATTAACGAAGGGTTTGGCTTAGTATTATATGAAGCATTGATTGCAGGAGTTCCTGTATTGGTGAATCCGCTTGCTGTATTTAAGGAGATAGTAGGGGAACATTCTATGTGGTTTGTTAATTTTTCTAATGTAGCTGAGGTACAAGAAAAAATATACTACTTTGCACAACATTATACTGATATTCAAGAGCAAGCGAGAAAGGAAGGAGAGCGATATAAAAAACTGTTTGTTCCCAGTAATATATTTGATCAATATATTTCTTTTTATAAAGATTGTTGTATAAGTTGAGTATAGAGCGTATATGTTGACTGTGCATACTGTTGCATGTTCCAACTAGAAAACTCATTGCCTTGTGAACAAATTTGTGCTTGTTTACTAAAAGCCTGTCTTTTTTTTCTATCTTTTATAAGAGAGAGCAGTGCTTGTACAAACTGTGTTGTTTGTCCGTGTTCAAATATAAACCCGCTTTTGCCATGTTGTATAATTTCTTCTACTCCTGAACAACGAAAACATACTGAAGGAATTCCTGCAGCTGAGCTTTGTACTAATACGAGCGGTAGCCCTTCGTGTATTGATGAAAAACAGTGAATATCAATTATCGATATGTATTTCCATAGTTCGGGCTGAAATCCTAAAAAATGTACTCTATGATGAACGGAGAGAGAAGTACAAAGAGATGTTAATGTTTCATGATAATGCGTATCTATTGCTCCAAAAAATAGTAAGTGTGTGTTAGGATGCTCTTTTAATATATGTGGAAAAAGACGAATAAGAGTTTCTTGTTTTTTTGTGGGAGTCACTCTGGCGATACAACCAAGCATTACTTCATCTGTATTGCTAGGTATGGTAAGCTGTTTTTTTAGCTGTATGTTTGTATGGTGAGGAATATTTGCGGCTTCTCTAAATTGTTGTAACTCAGTACCTACATATATAGTTGATGATTTTTTGTCTGTTGTAATATGTTCTTTCAAATATTTATTTTGTAGATCACGAGATACGAAAATAAAATGTTTTGTAAATTTACTTGCCCATTTTTCAAGCGATTTATATATAATACGTGCTAAGGGATGAAATGTATTTCCAAAGGTGAGTGTATGAACAGTATGAAGGATAGTTTTGACATTTGTTTTATATGCTGCATATCGTCCTAAAATGCCTGCTTTTGCAGTGTGGGTATGCACTATGTCATAGTTATTTTTTTGTATAATGTGCTTTAGTTGTTGTATTGCCTGTATGTCTTGTATAGGATTGGGGTTACGTTGCATATGAGAAACTTTAAAAATTGAGCATGAAGAAGGAAGAGGAAATTTTTCAAATATTTCTTCTTGTAATACATTACCTATTGCTAAATCACAGTGTATGTTATATTGTGCGAGATGACGAATGAGTTGCAATACTGCTTCTTCTGCTCCTCCTTTGTACATTCTTGTAATAATTTGTAAACAACGAATATTCACTTTTATAGTATAGCTTTCACTATATATTTACGCAATGTTTATGTAATAGAGATAATACTATAAAAACAATGCTCTCTCATTATTTGTATCTTGTGCAAGCAAAGATATGATAGACTGTTTTATCTGTTCGGTGTTGTAAGTAGTATGTTTGAGCTGTGTGTCGTATAGTATAGTCATGGTATTGTTTGAGACAACCAGTATTCTGGTTGCAAACGCTAACGCTTCATCAATATCATGTGAGACATATAGCACTATTGGTTGCATTTTCTTTAATACTTTTTTTGACCAAGAAAGACATTCATAGCGATTAAAGTAATCAAGGTGAGAAAAAGGTTCATCAAGGAGTACTATACTATTACGGCTTACTAAACTTCTCAAGAGTGATATTCGTTGACACATTCCTCCTGAAAGCTGTTGTGGATACGCATGAGCATATGAGTGAAGCTCAAATTCTTTTAATAACGATTGTGCAATAGATCGAGATTGAGCCTTAGAATATTTTTGTATTTGTAATGGAAGTGCAATATTATGTGTTATAGTAAGCCAAGGGAACAACATATCTTGTTGAGGCATATATCCTACTTTTCCTAACCGATGATGAAATGGTGTGTTGTTTAACATTATTGTTCCTTGTTGTGGCTCAAGCAGTCCTGCAATAATACGAAGCAAGGTGCTTTTTCCACTTCCACTTCTTCCGAGCAGTGCGATAATGTCTCCTTGCTCTGCTTGCAAAGAAAAATGATCAATTATTTTTTTTTGCACTCCTTTCTTGTTCTTGCTTTCTCTCTTGTTTGAAGAAAAACTAAATTGAATATTGTGTAAACATAATGATTGTAATGTTGTGTGCTTATTGTGTATTTTTTGCATGATCAGTATTTGGAAATGATAATAAAGGGTAATATGCTTACTTAATATATGTATTTGTATATGATCCTTCAATAACAAAGTCTTTTGCTATAAAATTATTTTTCTGTAACCACTGAGTAAACTGTAACCATACTGTATCTTCCATTTTTCCCCAATACTCAGCATTGTCTTGAAAACGTGGGGCAAGGTATGTGAGGCTTTCTTTTACTAAGGTACTATCTAAGGAAGGTTCATGTTTTATAAGGATAGTTGCAGCTTCTGTGCTATTTTTTATTGTCCATTCATATCCTTCTTTTAAGGATTGCATAAAATCTCGTGCTATGTTTGGGTGCGTAGCAAGAAAATTTTCGGAGCTAATAATAATAGGAGTATAATAATCAAACGCTGGATGATAATCTTTTAGTAGCTGAAAATCAAGGGGCTTGTTACGAATGGTTGCTTCAATACCTGTCCATCCTTCAAATATCCATGCAAAATCGTATATTTCTTTTTCAATGGCAATAAAAAAATCAAGTGCTCCTGCTTGAACAAATAATACATCGTCTGCAGAACTATTATATGGATGTAAAAGAGTGCTAATGACTGCTTTTTCAATAGGTGAACCGAAAGCTCCATATTTTTTTCCTATATAATCTTTAGGGCTTTGTATATTTTTACTTTTTAATGAAGCAAATCCTGAAGTGTTATGCTGTATAACTGCTGCTACCGCTACGATAGGAAGGGGAGTGTCTGATGCACGAGCAAAGGTAAAGGCTTCTTGGTATGAGAATCCAAATTCGGCTTGATTATTTCCTATAAGTAACTCTGTAGTACTTTCTGAGAAAGGAATGATTTCGACATGTAAATTTCTGTTTTTGAAAAATCCTTTTTCTTTTGCTACAAAAGCACCTATATGATTGGTGTTAGGTGTCCAATCAAGTACAAGACGTATTTTGAATAGCTCTTTATTTTGTAGCTTATTCTCATTATTTGTTGTTTGACTATCAGATGTTCCTGTGGCAAATGATAGCGTATGAGAAAAAGAAACACATAGTAGTAAAAATACTACTTTTTTAATTATACTTTTCATAATAACTCCTTATTTTTTTTATTATTGATATTTATTGTTCAGTATGTCTTTTTGTAGGGATACATATATATTCTAGCAATAGAACAAGCGAGTAAAGTCCAATGCTCAATATGAAAATTATTATGATAATAGCGTATATTCGTTCACTAATAAAAGAACGCTGACTTTGTATCATAATATATCCTAAGCCTTGTATAGAACTTACCCATTCACTGATAATGGAAGCTGTCATTGCATAGCTTACTGCTAGTCGTAGCCCAGAAAATAGTTGGCTTAATGCACTTGGAATTTTTACCCAATAGTATATTTGCCACGCATTTGCTCCCATTGTTTGTAAAAGCTGTATATGCTTTAATGATACAAACCGAAACCCTTGTAAAAGAGTAACAAGAATAGGAAAAAAGCACATAAGTACAATGATTATTAGTTTTGTAATTGTTCCGTACCCAAAGAATATTACTAAAAGGGGCGCAAAAAGTACAAATGGTACCATTTGAAATAGCAGAATAAAGGGGTAGAGTACTGTATATAAGATATGGAATATATCCAATAGTAAAGCAGTAACAAAGGCACAGATAAGAGATAAGAGTATGCCAATGATAGCAATATACAAAGTGTAAAAGGCGTTTGGAAATAAAATGTGAAAATCCGTTACAAAACGAGTTGCTATATTTACAGGAGAAGGGAGTATGAATGCTGGCACTGTGTTTGTACTATGCAGTATATGCCATAACAGTATAAAGATTGAAAAGAAAACTACAGGGAGAACTATGCGTAGTGTTACAGAAAAAGGAAATGTATGAGATTGTGTGTGCTTGTTTACACTATGTGTTACTGTCGTTTGTTTCACGCTTCCTCCGCTGGCATTGTCCAGATCAGGTACTAAGGGTTGAGTAATCAATAATACTCTCTCAGCTATAGATAGCTCCCCTGCATTAATTACATCATACAGAATATTCATAAAAGTTGCAAATATGGAAATTGTAGCTTGCGGATTCAAGGGCTAAGTGCAACAGCAAAGGCTTCGGCAGGGGTCAAAAAAAGAAGATATTCTCGTTCTTTTTTGCATTTATTTGTTATTTTCACAAATTATAGTATCAGATGTGTTTTGCTTATACTCTTATAGAGTGCATTTTTTTCTTAAACTCGTAATAATACATTATATAAATGAGTTATATAAAAGTGTAAAAAAAATCGGGGGGGGGGGGGGGTAAAATAATAAAAGTGTATACAATATTGCCATAAAAAAGAAAATACTGCTATAATAAGGAAGATAAGGATGATGAGCAATTATCATACGCATACATAAACAATATGGAGGATCATATGGATCAAAAAAGCAATAAGAGAAAGATAGGACAAATAAAGCATAGGTATATCGTGTTAGGAGCGATACTATTGATGATGGTAATAGGAAGTTGTGAGGAGCCTGAAAGTAGCAGTAGCACACCGTCAACGCCAACACCACCGCCACAACCGACAGTAGTATCGTTGGAAGAATTGTATAAGCAAGAAGAGAAGCTAGTAGTATTATTTTCTGCCCCGCTTGCGTCGTATGAAGGAAGCAAGATAGTAGTCAACAAGACAGTAAAAGGAGGGACAGCAACTAAGCTCGCATTGACAAAGGACTATACGCTCAAGCTGGAAGGGAAAACGATAGAGATAACATTCACAAAGAAGGTAGCGAAAGATGAGACCTATGAAGTGCAGATACAAGCAGAAGGAGTAAAGAGTACTGCAGGCAAGACAAATGAGCAAGCAGAACAGAAGCAAGTAACGATAAACAAGGAGCCTGAGTTAGAGCGAGGGCTATGGTACATAGAACCTACGGGAGGCAAGAAGATAATAATAACATTTAATGAAGAAGTGAAGGTACTGGATGCAAGTAAGATAAAGGTGCAAAAGCAAGGAGCAGACGGCTATGCAGAGGTAGAAGTGGCATCAGTAGTGGTAAAAGAAGCAGATAAGAGTCAGTTGGAGATAGAATTACAAGTAGCAGCAAAAGCCCAAGAGAAATACAAGGTACTGATAGAGAAAGGCGGGATAAAAGGAGCAACAGAAGGAAATGCGACCAAGTGGGAGACAGGAGAGATAGAGTATCAACAAAATCCATTACAGGAGCAAGCAGTATATATAGTAGGAAAAAAGATAACAGTAGAATTTGGAATAGCGTTAAAAAGTATAGAAGCGACAAAAATAAAAGTGAAGAAAAAGAACGGAGCAAACTATGACGAGTTGTCAGTATCTGAGTTGCCCGATATAAACAAGCAGATAAACGAAGAGCACAAGAAACGCTTAGAGCTAGAATTAGTACAGAATACACAACAAGGAGAAGTATACCGAATAGACTTTGCTGCAGGAGCGTTGACAGCTATAAGCAATCAGCAGAGTGTGCAGATTTCACCGATAGATAAGGACATAGAGATAAACGGAGGCCCGGTGCTCGATAGCAACAAAGATCCGTACATAGTAGGCAAAGAGATAACAGTAGTGTTTGATAAAGACCTAGTACTGCTTGATGCGAGCAAGATACAAGTACTCAAGCAAGCAGTAGGAGGCTCAAGTTTTAGTGAATTGAATGCGACAGCATTGCCCGAAGCAAATAAAGGAGTGAAAGAAAGCAATAAGAAGCAGTTAGCACTGACGCTCGTAGGAACAGTACAGACAGGAGAAAAGTATAGAATAAAGCTAGAAGCAGGAGCAGTGCGAGATAGCGATGAAGGAAATGCAGAGATTGCACCGACCGATAAGGACATAGAGATAGAGGAAAAGCCAGAGCTATCCACAGAGGATCCGTACATAGTAGGCAGAGAGATAACAGTGAGTTTTGCAGGAGCAATATCACTGCTGGATGCGAGAAAAGTAAAAGTATTGAAGCAAGCAAGAGGAGCCTCTCACTTTACAGAAGTGTCGGTAAGTAGCGTAGCTCTGGATAGCAATGATACAACAAAGCTAAAAGTGACAGTGCCAGCGACACAGACAGGAGAGAAGTATAGGATAAAGCTGGAAGCAGGAGCAGTAGAGAATGGCAATAAGAAAGCCAATGAAGAGCTATTTCCAACAGATAGAGACATAGAGATAACAGGAGGTCCAGTACTGGATAGTAGCAAGGATCCGTACATAGTAGGCAAAGAGATACGAGTAACCTTTGATAAGAATGTGAGTATATTGGATGCGAGCAAGATAAAAGTATTGAAGCAAGCAGTAGGAGGCTCAAGTTTTAGTGAATTGAATGCGACAGCGTTGCCTGAAGCAAATAAAGTACTGAATGGGAGCAACAAGAAACAACTAGAGCTGACACTCGTAGGAACAGTACAGACAGGAGAAACGTATAGAATAAAGCTAGAAGCAGGAGCAGTAAAAGATGCAGGGGAAGGGAATAGAACAATAGAGCCAACCACTAAGGACATACTGATAACAGGAGGCCCGGTACTTGATAGCAACAAAGCCCCGTACATAGTAGGCAAAGAGATAACAGTAATGTTTGATAGGAATGTGGAGATACTCGATAAAAGCAAGATACAAGTACTCAAGCAAGCAGTAGGAGGATCAAGATTTAGTGCATTGAATGCAAGCACCTTACCCGCAGCAAATAAAGTACTGAATGGGAGCAACAAGAAACAACTAGCACTGACGATCGTAGGGACAGTACAGACAGGAGAAACCTATAGGATAAAGCTAGAAGCAGGAGCAGTAAAAGATAGCGATGAAGGAAATACAGAAATAGCACCAGACAATAAGGACATAGCAATAACAGGAGGTCCGGTACTCGATAGCAACAAAGCCCCGTACATAGTAAGCAAAGTAATAACAGTGAGTTTTGATAGGAATGTGGAGATACTCGATAAAAGCAAGATACAAGTATTAAAGAAAGCATCAGGCGGTTCAACCTTTAGTGCATTGAATACAAGCACCTTGCCCGAAGCAAATAAAGTACTCAATAGAAGCAACAAGAAACAACTAGAGCTGACACTCGTAGGAGCAGTACAGACAGGAGAAACCTATAGGATAAAGCTAGAAGCAGGAGCAGTGAAAGATAGCGATGAAGGAAATGCAGAGTTAGCACCAGACAATAAGGACATAGTGATAACAGGGAATCCTGTGTTAAATAATAGTATCCCCCCGTATATAGTAGGAACAGTGATACGAGTAACCTTTGATAGAGTGGTGAGCATAGAAGCAAAGAGCAAGATAAAAATAAAGAAGAAAGCAAGAGGAGCAGCAGACTTTACAGAACTGACAGTATCAGGAAGTAATAAAGCACTGGACACAGATAAAAAGATACTAAAGATAACAGTACCATCTACGACAACAGGAGACACATATAGGCTAGAATTGGAAGCAGGAGCAGTAAGTGCGAATGGGAGAGACAATGAGGCAATAGCACCGACCGATAAGGACATAGTAATAACAGGAGGGCCGGTACTCGATAGCAGCAAAAATCCGTATATCGTAGGCAAAAAGATACAAGTGTTCTTTACAAAAGCAATAGCATTTTTAGATAAGAGCAAGATACAAGTACTAAAGCAAGCATCAGGGAGTGTAAACTTTGTAGCGTTGAATACCACTGCCTTGCCCGCAGCAAATAAAGTAATCAACAGCAATGATAATAAGCAGTTAGAGCTGACGATAGTAGGAGCAGTACAGACAGGAGAAACATATAGGATAAAGTTAGAAGCAGGAGCAGTAAAAGATGCAAGTGAAGGAAATGCAGAGCTAGCACCAACGAATAAG
This sequence comes from Spirochaetia bacterium, assembly GCA_965218205.1. GTDB lineage: Bacteria > Spirochaetota > Spirochaetia > WTKD01 > CBDDCA01. Next base: position 45,504 of record OZ244590.1, read on the forward strand.
GACATAATGATAACAGGAGGCCCGGTACTCGCAGGAAATGTTACCTTAGCAAGTAAAGTGCTAACAGTAACATTTGATAGAACAATAACAATCGTATCGAAGAAGAAAATAAAAGTACTCAAGAAAACCACAAGCGAAGTTGCCTATAAAGAAGTGAGTACAAGCGAACTACCAGAAGCCAATAAAACAAGAGCCAGTGGAAATGATAGACAGTTACAGTTGACGTTAGTAGGAAATATGAGAGATAACGATAAGTATCGAATAAAGCTAGAAGCAGGAGCAGTGAAAGATAGCGATGAAGGAAATACAGAAATAGCACCAACAGATAAGGATGTAGCGGTAACAGGAGGAGCAGTACTGGATGGAAGCAAAGCTATGTATGTAGTAGGAAGAGAGTTTATCATACCGCTGGATAAGGTGGTGAGTATAGAGGACAAAAGTAAGATAATACTGAAGAAGCAAGCAGTAGGAGGAAGTACCTTTGTTGACTTAACTGACAGTGAATTACCAGCAGCGAACAAAGGCTTAGTATCATCAAACAATGCCTTAAAGCTGACTGTGGCACAGACTCCCACGAAAGGAGAAACGTATAGGATAAAGCTAGAAGCAGGAGCAGTGAAAGTGTCAGGAGATATACTCAATGATACGATAATGCCAACGAATAAGGACATAGTGATAACAGGAGGCCCGGTACTCGCAGGAAATGTTACCTTAGCAAGTAAAGTGCTGACAGTAACATTTGATAGAACAATAACAATAGTGTCGAAGAAGAAAATAAAAGTACTCAAGAAAACCACAAGCGAAGTTGCCTATAAAGAAGTGAGTGTAAGCGAACTGCCAGAAGCCAATAAAACAAGAGCCAGTGGAAATGATAGGCAGCTGAAGTTGACGTTAGTAGGAAATTTAAGAAATAACGATAAGTATCGAATAAAGCTAGAAGCAGGAGCAGTGAAAGATAGCGATGAAGGAAATACAGAAATAGCACCAACAGATAAGGATGTAGCGGTAACAGGAGGAGCAGTACTGGATGGAAGCAACGATATGTATGTAGTAGGAAACGAGTTTATCATACCGCTGGATAAGGTGGTGAGTATAGAGGACAAGAGTAAGATAACACTGAAGAAGCAAGCAGTAGGAGGAAGTACCTTTGTTGACTTAACTGACAGTGAATTACCAGCAGCGAACAAAAGCTTAGTATCATCAAACAATGCCTTAAAGCTGACTGTGGCACAGACTCCTACGAAAGGAGAAATGTATAGGATAGAGCTAGAAGTAGGAGCAGTGAAAGTGTCAGGAGATATACTCAATGATACGATAATGCCAACGAATAAGGACATAGAGATAACAGGAGGAGTGGTATTAGATAGCAATAAAGCTCCGTATATAGTAGGAACAGTGATAGTAGTGAGCTTTGATAAGAATATAGCATTCCTAGATAAGAGCAAGATAAAAGTGCATAAGAAAGTATCAGGAGGCACATTTACAGAACTGGATGATACCGCAGTACCAGATAATAGTATAGTAAAAGACACGAATGATGAGAAAGTGCTAAAAATAACAATACCAGCGACGCAGACAGGAGACATGTATAAGATAGAGCTGGAGGCAGGAGCCTTGCTCTCTGAGAATGAAGGAAGTGGAGCAATAGCCCCGCAAGATAAAGACATAACAATAGGAGCTGGTCCTGCATTGGGTAAAGGAACGAAACCACAGATAACAAAGAAAAATGTATTAGATGTATCGTTTCCTGTAGAGGTAGAACTCATAGCCCCAGATAGTATCGTGGTATATAAAAAAGCAAAGGGAGGAGTAAGTTTTGTGGCATTAGGAGCATCAGACAGGACTATAGCAGTGGATAGTACAGATAAGAAGAAGATACAGATTACCCCTAAAAATACCATAGCAAAAGAAGAAACATGGAAAGTAGCATTTCCAGCAGGGACAGTGCTAGGAGTAGCCAATAGAAATGGAAATAGTGGAAGACAGGAAACAGGAGAATATACGACAGATACAGGGGATGTGTTTGCATGGGAACAGCTGAGTACCAGCACTATTTGGTCTAAACGTTCTGGACATGCTACCGTAATGTTTAAGGATAAGATATGGGTATTGGGAGGAAATGGTAATGATGTATGGAGCAGTGCTGATGGAAAGGCATGGAAAAAGCATGATACAGGTAAGTCAAGTGATATGTGGGATACAAGGTATGAACATTCTGCTGTAGTATTTAAGGATAAAATATGGGTATTAGGAAATGGTTCTTTTTCTAATCTTAATAATGATGTGTGGAGCAGTGCTGATGGAGAGATATGGACAAAGCATGATACAAGTAAGTCAAAGCCTATGTGGAGTGCCCGTGGTACTATGGCTACGGTATTTAAAAAGAAAATATGGATTCTAGGAGGAAAAGGTCAAACAGGTGACAGTAAAAATGATGATGTATGGAGTAGTGCTGATGGGGAGATATGGACAAAACATACTATACAAGATTCTACTAATGATAAGACTAAATTATGGTCAGTGATTGGTGACGGGGATGTTGTAGTATTTAATAATAAGATGTGGGTATTGGGGGGAGATGAAAAATACAGGGATTATGGTGAGTTAAGCAATGGTGTGTGGAGTAGTGCTGATGGAATTACATGGGAAAGACATGATACAAGTAAGTCAAAGCCTATGTGGAGTGCACGTAATGATCATTCTGCTGCAGTGTTTGATAACAAGATATGGATTTTTGGAGGATTACAAGGCGGCTCCGGTGCTTATTTGAATGATGTATGGAGTAGTACGGATGGAAATACATGGAAACAGCAAAATACTATCACGAATGATGGCACTGCTATTTGGGGTAAACGATCAAATTTTTCTGTTGTAGAATTTAAGAATAAAATCTTTTTATTAGGAGGATGGACAGGAAAATCTGCTTTTAGTGATGTTTGGACATTTCCAAACTAAAAGCACGCGAAAGGAGAGCAGAAGTATTTCTGCTCTCTTTATAATTTGCATAGGAGAGATAGATATTTATGCTAATAGATTGAATAAATGCTTACAACTACGCTCTATTATGGCGTACACATCATAAAAGGCTTGATCACCATCGTAATAAGGATCAGGCACAGAAAGATTTTGTTCTGTTGCTTGAGTATCATATTCCCTTAAATAATGAATCTTTGTCAAAAGAGACTGTTTTGTAGAAGGAAGCATTCTCTGTATTTCAGTAATATGGCTGGCATCCATAACATAAATGTAATCAAATTGTTCTATATCAGCTAATTCTATTTGTCGTGATTTTTTATGTAATTGCCAGCCATATTCTGATGCAATAGCACGCATGCGTGTATCTGCATTTTGTCCAATATGCCATGCTCCTGTACCACAGGAATCTACTATGAAATTGTTTTGCTTGTTATTTTCTTGTGCAATTTTTTCAAATAGTTTATGAGCAAGCGGACTTCTACAGATGTTGCCTGTACATACAAACAAAATACTTATTTTTTCTTGCATAATAATAGCTCCTTTATTGTTCTATGGTATATAATAGAGGGAGGGTTTTCTTTATAAATTCCCATACACGAAATGTAGATTCTATGTGTATTCGTTCCATAGGAGAATGTAAATACTGAATATCGGGACCAAAAGATATCATATCAAGTTCATGTGTTACTCGCGTATTAAGAATAGCACATTCAATGCCTGCATGAACAGGAGCTACAATAGGAGCATGGTGGTATATTTTTTTATATTCTTCAATAAAAAATGATAATAATCGAGAGGTTGGTGTAGGACTCCATGCAGGATATGAATTTTCTGTTACTGTATGAATATCATCATCTGAGAAAATGCTGTTGAAGATGCGGGTAAGGTGTTTTTCTGCTACTGTACTAAGAAAACGGCAATTATTAACAATTTTTACTGTGCCACGAATAGTTTGAATACTAGCAAGGTTATTTGACATAGTACTATCAATACTCTCAAGTCCTTTGCGATATAAAACGCCAGTAGGACATAGGCGTAAAAGCTGTAATATACGATTGCATGAACGAGTACTAAATACATTTCTATTATCTATGGCATTGTTTTCATACAATGATATACGTATATCTTTGTCTTTATCAGGAAGCTCAAGAATGATATTTTCTAAGCAATGTTGTATGACTGTCTGAATATTGTCAGCATCTGATGCTTTAATCCAGCATTGTATTTGTGCAAAGCGAGGTATTGCATTTCGTTTGTCACCACCTTCTATGGAAACAATATGGAGCTCATGCTGTTCTTGTATTTCGCTTAATACCCATTCTATAATTTTAAGTGCATTTCCTCTTCCATCATAAATTTCCATACCACTATGTCCACCAGACAAGCCTTCTACAGTTAATGTGTATGCTTTATATGCAGTGCTCTGAATGCTTGTTGTCGCTATAGGAATGCTACTTACAAAATCTTTGCCTCCAGCACAACCAGTACAAAAAAATCCTTCCTCAGAATTGTCAATGTTAAGTAAGTACTTTGCATGGATCATGTCTTTTCCTAGATGAGCAGCACCAGTAAGTCCAATTTCCTCCTCTATGGTAAACAATAGCTCAAGTGGACCGTGCTGTATAGGACATTCTATGCTCATGAGTTCCATTGCCATTGCTACCGCAATGCCATTATCTGCACCAAGTGTAGTCCCTACTGCATGAAGCCATTGTGCTTCTTTTTCCTTATTGTCATGTTTATTTGATATATCTTGAGTATTTGGTACTGTAATTATTTCCAACTGTAATCCTTCTTGCAAGAAATCTATAGATATTTCAGCATCTTTTTCACATACCATATCAAGATGGCTTTGTATTGCACAAAGAGGAGCTTGTTCTAGTGCTGTTGTATTTGCAGGAATGTATACCACAATGTTGCCATAAGCATCCTCTTTGTACTCTCGTTTCCATTTTTTTGCATACGATAGCACCCATTCTTTTGCTTTTTCTTCGTGTCCCGAAGGATGCGGTATTCCGCTTAATTCAATAAAATAGCGAAACACTTCTTTTTGTTGTAATGATTCAATGTTAGTGTACATAGTTTAATGATATGCAAAAAAGCGTTTTTATGTGCGTTACTATTGCGTTAAATATCGTTTATACTTCTGTATAAAAGTACGATACTGTACAGGGTTACACTAAAGTCTAGAGTAATATGATATTGTAGAGTATAATAGTATATGTAATGAAAAAGGTATATACAGTATGCAATATATAACATCTCATTCTATGCAATCATACAGACGAAACCGCACTATCGTGTTACTATCATGTAGTATGTTGTTTGTTCTGTTTCTCTCAGTTATTGCCTGTGCTACAAGAAATATGCAGTATGCAAGTACTGATATGCTTGTACAAGAACAGAATTTTTCTGCAGCACGTCAAGAGATAGAAGCAAATAAGAGCAGTCTCTATACGGGTGAAGATACTATCCTCTATTATTTAGATGATGGTATGTTAGCTTTTTATGATGGAAAGAACACCGAAAGTATATCACAACTGAGTATTGCAGATCGTTTAATGGAAGATGCGTATACAAAAAGTTTTAGTCAAGAAACACTCAGTTTTATTCTTAATGATACCGTAAAAGAGTATGCAGGAGAAGAACATGAAAGGATATTTACAAATGTATTTCTCTCCTTAAATTACCTTCTGCAAAATAATTTTGATAATGGCTTTGTTGAAATGAGAAAAGCATTGAATGTTATTCAAAAGATACAGAATGATAACAGAATTTTGTACGATAGTTATGCTCAAGCAGATGATGCATATGTCTCTTTAGATGAGTATGAGACACCAATTATTGATAGTGCCTTTGTAAGACTGCTTTCATCTTGGGTATATCGTGCCGATAGGGACATAAGTGATTATGAGGTAGCGTTACGAAACTATAACAACGCAGTAAAGTTACAACCGCACTTATATACTTTTTCTCCTCCTGAATACGATACAGAACAAGGAGATGAAATATTTAGCCAATACACGCAATCTGCAAATGTGCAGATTGTAGCGTTTACAGGGCGTATTCCTATAAAAGTAGAAAAGGGTTTTTCGGTAAATGCAGCTGAAGGGATAGCTGTTATTCATGCATTTGATGAAGAAACAATTTTAGATGGATATACTGTTGCACAGTCAAATGATAGTTCTGTGCTGACTACCGCTATCGCGATACCAGATGATATAACTTTTTCTGCACGGTTTTCTCTTCCCTATATTGTTAGGTATACTTCGGAAGTACAAGAGATAGAAGTATATGTTGATGATGCTATGGTAGGAACGCTACAGAAAACAGAAGATATGGCTGCTATTACACAGGCTATATTTGAATCAAAACGAAATTTTATCTATGCTAAAACAATATCTCGGGTAATAGCAAAAGCACTTATTTCTACAGCAGCAACGCAAGCAGCGTCACAGGCTAATGAAACCGCTGGATTATTTGCTTCTATTGCGGGAGGCTTATTTAATAATTTGAGTGAGACAGCAGATACTCGGTCAGCTCGGTATTATCCTGGTGTTATATGGACAGGAGATTTTTTATTATCTGATATTGAAGAAGCAAAAGACCATACAATTACTATTCAATATATCAATGCTTTAGGGCAAGTACTCTATCAAGAAGAAAAAATTGCTACTGTAGATTCTACACTCAATAAGCTCAATTTAATAACTTCGGTATTTTTGCATTAGCTATACTTTTTATGATATTTTTGCATGATCCAACATAAGATAAAAAAAATAATTTTGCTAGGACCAAAACATGTAGGAAAAACATCAGTTGCAGAGCAAATAGCAATACAATGTTCATTTCCATTTTCTGATACTGATGCTGATATATTACTTGCGTTACAAAAGAAAAACCAGATATACAAAAGTATTGCAGAAGCCTATGAAGCTATAGGCCCTACTGTATTTCAGTCCTATGAAGCACAGGCAGTAGCACATGTGCTTGCTACTGATGCCTATATAGTAGCAACAGGGGGAGGTCTTGCAGATAACCACAAAGCCTTTTCCTATGTTCAGTCTGCTATTACTGCGTTTTCAAATAAAGTACCTAAAACAGAAAATACCTGTCTGGCAGTACTCTTAAAAGATGAGGGAGATACAATATGGGAGCGTGTGAGTCAACAAAGTATTCCTGCCTTTGTAAAAAATGCAGTGTTCCAACAACTTACGATACAAAAAAAAGAGATGCCTGATAAAGAAACTCTGCACAGTATGTATCGAGATTATTTTATGGAAACATTTCATAGGCGTAATAAAATATATGCCTCAGTAGCAAATAAAATAATAGAAGTACAACATAAAACACCGATGCAGTTAGCAAAAGAAATTTGTGCTATACTATAAACATTTATGTCTAGTAAAGTAATAATTCTTGTTATAAATTGTGGTAGCTCTTCCTTAAAATACGATGTGTTTTCTTTTGAAAATGAAAAAACATATAAAAGTATGGCAAAGGGAGTAGTAGAAAAGATAGGAGAATCAGGCTCGAGTATTATAAATCATAGCAGTACTGGTGTAAAAGTGCGAGAAAGCTGTGACATTTCTTCTCATAAAGAAGCCTTCACTGTTATGTCTAGTTTTTTATGTCATAAAGAATACGGAGTGCTAAAAGATATATCGGAGATAAATGCAGTAGGGCATAGGGTAGTACACGGAGGAGAGATGTATGCCTCATCGGTGATTATTGACTCTTCTGTAAAACAAACAATAAGAGAGATGATTCCTCTTGCTCCCTTACATAATCCTGCCCATCTTATTGGGATAGATGTAGTTACTGATACTCTTCCTACTGTTCCTCAAGTGGCAGTGTTTGATACTGCATTTCATCAAACTATGCCAGAATACTCTTATTTATATGCTCTTCCGTATAGCATTTATCAGCAATATAAGATTAGGCGCTATGGGTTTCATGGAACATCGCATTATTATGTGAGCAGACGGGCTGCAGATGTATTAGGAGTATCCGTTAAGGATATACATATGATTACCTGCCATCTAGGAAACGGGGCTTCTATTACTGCAGTTGAGAAAGGAAAGTCCATAGACACCTCTATGGGGTTTACTCCACTTGAAGGGCTTATGATGGGAACGCGTTGTGGCTCGGTAGATCCCGCTATTGTAAACTATCTCATTTTACAAGGGAAAGGCACAGACCAGATAAATACCATTATTAATAAAGAAAGTGGTTTGTTAGGTATTTCTGGTATATCAAATGATATGCGTGATATTGAAACAGTAGCACAAGACGAATATCAAGGTACATTTTTGCCCATGAAACATAGAGCAGAGCTTGCTCTTAAAATGTATGCTCATGTAGCTGCAAAATATATTGGGGGGTTTATGACAGTACTAAGAGGGGTGGATGTTATTGTTTTTACTGCAGGGGTAGGACAGTTTGGAACAAAAATGAGAAAACGTATTTGTGATCATTTTTCATTTATGGGAGTGGAGATAGATGAAGAAAAAAATGCGACAGCAACAACTACAGAGACAATTATTTCTACAGATGCCTCAAAAATAAAAGTAGCCGTTATTCCTACAAACGAAGAGTTACAAATAGCAAAAGATACCTATGCCTTAATGCAAGCTATGTAATTCTTGGAACAATAATGAAGATAGTGTAATTTTTTTGCAAAACAGTACCGCTTTACAGTTTATTCTTGCTCAACACCTTATTGAATGGTTTAGTTGTCCTTTGCGATCATTTCATCTTATTCATAATCAATGTTCATCTCTTGCTATAGCATCTCGCTATCGTGAAAATATTCGTGTACTACATACATTTCTTCGTGACTTAAAAAGCATTGATATTGCTCTTCCTCTTGATAGGAGAGGGAATGTTGCACAACATGCAGTCAAGACTCCCCAAGAATCTCTTACAGAGACTAAGGAGCTGTTTGAACATAATCAACCAATAAGTGAAGCTCTGTTTTGTATAAGAAGAAATATACTTCTTTTTGTTCCGTATATGTATTGGGATAACGAAACAAAAGGATGGGTGCTATGGTATGGTATGGCATCTAATAGCCATAAACGAGAATCTATGTTGCAAGCTACATTGATGCTGGCATATGCAAAAGAACATGATTTTTCTATATCAAAGATACTCTGTTTTGCTCATAATACATTTAAGCTCATAGATAAACAGCTCATAACACATGAAATTAAAAAAAATACCAATACTATTGAGAGTAATATAGCCAAACAGCTCAAGCATTGGAGATGTTTTGATATAACGAAAAAAACGCGTAATTATGCGACACAAGAAAAAAATGAGTTCAAAAGTCTTTTTGCAATCATAGAAAAAGAAGATGCTTTTACAAATAAGCAGTACTGGCAAGGGTGCAACAGGCAGTACTGTGAATCATGTGCTACTGAAGAGCAGTATGCAATAGACGATATTCGTACAATACGAAAATCCAAGCATCTTACTGACGAGTTATATAAAGATGGAATACGGAAAATTACAGAACTTCCATCGGGAATCCCTTTTGAAACGGCAGCATATCGACAAATACAGTCTGTAAAACAAAATAGACCCATACTGTACACACAAGAAATAAAAGAAATGCTTCATAGTATGCACTATCCACGATATTATCTTGATTTTGAAGCATTTAATAGCTCTGTGCCTTCGTTTCATAAAACTAATGCGTGGGAATATGTTCCTTTTTTGTTCTCTTTACAATGGCAGAGTCATCCTCAAGGAAAAATACATACTCAATTATGGGCTATGCCTCCCGCAGTGGATAAACGTAAAGATATGTGGGATATTTTGAAACAGCATCTCAATAAAGCAGGTTCTATTATTGTGTACAGTAGTCAGTTTGAGGATGCAATTCTTAAAAAACTGTCAGAGCTTTCGAATGAATATTCTGTGTATCAAAAGTTACGATCAAAAATAGTAGATTTACAAACGCTATTTTTTAATCTATCATTATATCACCCTAAACAAAAGGGAAAAATATCTCTTAAGACGGTAGCTGATGTATGGCTTACTATTTCTTACAGTGATTTTACTGTGTCTGAAGGTATTGCGGCTAACTATTACTATGCTACTTTTTGCGATGAAGCACAGCATATTTTTGATACTATTGAGCAATCACCGTATCTCTCACTGTTGTTTGCTACACTCCGTAGCATAGAAGACAGCACTATTGTACTCAAAGATATTATGGAGTATTGTAAATACGATACAAAAGTTATGGTACATATTGTGCATTTACTAGAAGATAGTGTAAACACATAATACTATTTTATACATAGTAAAAAAAAGTCATTACTAATAAAATTTTACTGGACTCATAAAATTCTATCAATAACAACTTTTTTAAAAACTACGTACTTCTCCATTTTATAGGGGTATTCTTAAACCCGCTGTGTGTAAAAAGTTCTATCCTAGTAAATGGTATTATTGTAGGGTTTTTACTTTTGCCAGAGCTTCAATTGATGTATATTTAGGGCCAGTAGTAGTAATAATTTGTTGTACTACGATTGCATGATATTTATCTGCTTTGAGATTATCTAGTTTATAAGTTGTGCCGTTATCAGCTATCTTTGGTGTTGTTCTTGCTGCTGCGGATGTTGTTTTTACCCCTGAGATAGTGTCTACTGCTCCTTCTGTTGTCTCTTTATAATATATATAATAGTCATTTTTACCATCATCTGCTGCATCTAAAACAGTAACTGTAATACTATGTACTGCTGGTGGTCCACTTACTTTGCTTGCTACAGCTGTGAAAAATCTAACATCTGAAGGGGTTGTCGAAAGTCCTGTTATTGGTGGTTTGCTATCTGCTTGATATATCACTTCAAATTTTACTCCCTCTGATTCTTTACTTCCATTTTTCACAAATATTGCTATTTCATAAGTGCTACCTGCTGCAAGGTTGCCACTGGCGGTTATCGTTGCTGTAGCTGTAGTGATACCATTGCTTGTAGTACTTTTAATATTCTTTATGCTTTTGACACCTGAGACTGTCTTTACCGCTTCAGCATCCGCACTAGGAGAAACAGGTTTTGTTACATAATATAAATCGTAAGATAGGTCTGAGTGCCTTAATGTTGTACCATCGTCTTTTTTAGCACCTGTAATATCCGGTGCATTCCATTTTATTACTAAATTATCACCACTCAAAGAAATACTTCTTCCCACATCGGAAATATCTGGTAGTTTTGAACTATCTCCTGCACTACTACTCCCTACAGCATCATTTTCACAACTTATAGTTGCAAACAAACTTGTTACAATTATCATAAACAATGACAATTTGATTAAATTATTTGAAAACTTAGTATGTTTCATATAATTTCTCCTTTATTAAATATGATTTTTATACAACAAATAGAATGTTTATTAGTCCATATTTGAAACATTTTTTTCGTGTACTTAATAAGAGTACAATTTTTTTTTTTTTGTCAAGTGCAAGTTGCAGATTCTTGCAATTTCAAGGACTAATTGCAACAAAGGAGCAAAAAAAGCAAGAAAATAAAAAAAGCCAAATATGTTATTATGAGAATATGGAAAAAATGAGCAAGCAAAATACAAAAACAACATTACAAAAAAAAGATGTTTCTCATGACACCTCTTATGATATTAGTGACTACCTAGATATGCAAGAAGATGAATATATATTTTCAAAGAAGAAATTTTTTACACGTATAATACTATCTATAGCATTATCTATACTAGCCTCTGCAATCATTATTATAGCAGCTTCTCCAATAGTATCTATAGTATCTATAATAGTATCTACAATACTACTTATACTAATTATACTATGGCCACCAATAGAAAAAATAGTACCTAATAATAATTCATACAAAAATATATTATAGATATAGATAATAACTAGATATAATATATCCTACTATTATCAGCAATATAGCAAAAAATATAAATCCTATCTGTAATATTGATGACCCCATTAGAAATTTTATACGATTACTTAGCAAGGCTTGATGCTTTTTATATGCTATCATTTCCAATGTTGGTATTAATCTTATTTTTGTTTTTATGCTGTCATCATACGGGATATAACTAAAAAAACCTGCAGGAGATAGTCTCAAAATATCTTTATTCATAACACTCTCTGTTAATAACCTCATAAAGAACATACTGGAAAAGAAGAAACAGGTAGAGGAAAATGATAGAAATAATTCAAATATTCCTAACACTACTTGTGGCTTCAACCAATCTATATTGATAAGGATACTGTTTAATATAGGTATTATTTTTTCGATTTCCATATTATAGTATAATAAGCATATATACGGAGGTTACTATGAAAAAAGTATTATATGTGCTTATAATCATGTGTGTTGTAAGTCAGCTTGTGTTTTCTGGTGGAGGAAATGAAGCAAAATCAGAGAAACCTATTGTTCTTAAGTTTGGTCATTTAGCGAATGAACAACATTCATGGCATCTTGCAGCTGTAAAATTTAAGGAAGTTGTTGAAGAGAAAAGCAACGGGAGAATTGAAGTACAGGTATATCCTAATGAACAATTAGGAAAAGAAGTTGAGTTATTAAATGGAATACAAGCAGGGGTAGTAGACATGACTATTACAGGAGAGTCTATGCAAAACTTTAATGCTCCGCTTACGGCAATGCTTGCGGTGCCATTTCTTATAAGAGATTCTGAACACTTAACAAAAGTAATTAAAGGCGAGCCAGGGGAAAAAATTGCTGAGCAAATACAAAATAATTTAGGATTGTATCCACTTGCTTATTTTCAAAGAGGAGCAAGAAATCTTACTTCAAACCGTCCTATAAATGCTCCACAAGACTTAAATGGCATGATATTGAGAGTGCCAAATGTTCCTCTTTTTGTGAGTTATTGGCAAGCTGCTGGTGCAAAGCCTACCCCAATGGCATTTTCGGAAGTCTTTACTAGCTTACAACAAGGTACTATTGAAGGACAGGAAAATCCACTTTCATTGATATATAGTGCAAATTTCTTTGAGGTACAGAAATATGTAAATCTTACTGAACATGTTATCAGTTGGATCTATGTAGTTATTGGTGATAAAAAACTAAAAAGTCTTCCTCAAGATTTACAAGCTATTGTTATTGATGCAGGACAAGAAATGCAACGATATGAAAGTGATATATTTCAAAAAGATCAAAAAAGATTAAAGCAAACATTAATTGATAAAGGGATGACTTTTAATCCTGTAGAGAAAGCATCGTTTCAAGCTATTGCAAAAGAGGTACTCTATCCAAGTTTAGATTCTGAACAAAAGCAGTTATATGATATTATTGAGGGTATGTAATATATCTTGTATATGCTGTGCATATCTTCGTAAGAGAGAATATGCGGTATTGTAAGTATGTTGTAAAAACGATACTTATTGTTCTTTTCGTAAGTATAGTGGGAATCGTGTCTCTTCAAGTATTTGCACGATTCTTATTACCACAAGCACCAAGCTGGACAGAAGAATTAGCACGCTTTACTCTGTTGTTTCTTGTGTCTTTCGGTGCTGGAGTAGCGTTCTATAAAGATATGTTTATTAGTGTAGATATACTAGTAATGCACAGTAAAAAAAATAATGCATGGCACTATGTTTTCATAAAAATGCTTGTGCATAGTATTATTGCCTTTACTATGATTGTGTTACTCATATACTCGTTTCCTATGATTGCGGTGGGAGTGCAGCAAACTTCTGCAGTACTGTTTATTCCTATGAGTATCATTTTCTCAAGTATGATGATACTGCCTATTACTATACTCGTAGCACAATTATATCAACTGTATCAATATGTAATAAAAAAAGTATAAAGCATGGTACTGTTATTTTCAATTTTTATTATTTGTTTGTTTATTGGTGTTCCCGTTGTATTTGCACTAGGCTTTTCTTCCATTATATATTTAATTGCTCATGATATTCCCTTAGTTATTGCTACTCAAAAGATTTATAGTGGCATTGATGTGTTTGTACTGCTCTCTATACCGGGATTTTTATTAGCAGGAAACTTAATGAGCAAAGGATCCATGACCGATAGAATTATTGCATTTAGTAATGCTGTTGTCGGACATGTACGGGGAGGTTTAGGGCTTGCCAATATTGTTGCTTCTATGATATTTGCAGGCATTTCTGGAACTGCCATTGCTGATGTGTCAAGTTTAGGTAATGTGTTGATTCCTAGTATGAAAAAAGAGGGCTACAGTGCAAAGTTTTCAGTAGGAGTTACCGCTTCATCATCAACTATAGGGCCTATTATTCCTCCCAGCTTACCTATGATAATTGTTGGCACTCTTTCAGGCTTGTCAGTAGGAAAGCTATTTATTGCAGGAGCAGTACCGGGTATTTTACTAGGCGTTGGATTGCTCATACTATCGTATAGTATATCAGTACGACAGTCTCACCCTAAACATGTATGGGCTGGTTTTAAGAAAATAGGGCGAGAATTTTTCTATGCATTTTGGTCTTTGTTAATGACCTTCATTATTTTATTTGGAATTGTGGGAGGAGTATTTACTCCCAGTGAAGCGTCTGTTATCGCTGCATTATATGCACTGGTGGTAGGGGTAGTGATATATAAGCAGCTGTCATTACAAAATATTATTGCATCGATACTTGAAACAGCATATACTTCGACTGCTATCTTACTGTTAGTAGGGTTTGCAAATTTATTTGCATGGATACTTACCATAGAGCAAATTCCAACAGTTCTCACTCATTTCTTTTTAGGAATTACTGAAAACAAATATATTTTATTACTGCTTATCAATGTGTTTCTTTTGTTCATTGGGGCTTTTATGGAAACAATAGCAGCCCTTCTTGTATTCTTTCCTTCTTTGTTACAATTAGCGGTAGCCGTAGGAGTAGATCCCATACATTTTGCAATAATAATGGTGTTAAATTTAATGATAGGTCTTACTACTCCCCCCGTAGGAGTATGTCTGTTTGTAGGTGCTAGCATAGGAAAAATTTCTCTATGGGAAGCTACAAAAGGAGTGTTTCCTTTTTTCCTTGTGAGTATAGGAGTACTGCTATTAGTTACTTTTTTTCCTGCAATTTCGTTATGGCTACCTTCTTTATTGTATAACTATTAGGAGATGAGTATATGTTGTATAAAGCACAACAGCTAGTGCAAAAACAAACATTAAAAATGATAGAGAAAGAAACTCCTCAAATTCTTGGTTCACAAGAAATACTTCTGAAAGTAAAAGTTGCTGGTATTTGTGGTTCGGATATAGAGTATTATAAGCATGGGTATTGTGGTGCATTTGTTCCAAAACGACCGTTGGTGCTTGGCCATGAGTTTGTAGGAGAAGTTGTTTCTGTAGGAACTAAGGTAAGCACACTTGCAGTAGGTGATGCGGTAGTAGTAGATCCTACAGTGCCTTGTACTACATGTTCGTACTGTATAAAAGGCAACTACAATTTTTGTACTAATATGAAAATGTTTGGTTCAGCGAGTTGTGATCCGCATATTGATGGTGGTTTTGAAGAGTATGTTGTTGTTCCTGTACAAAATTGTCTCCGTTTTGATAAAAATAGTATATCTTGGAATGAGGCATGTTTAGTAGAACCGTTAATGGTAGCTATTTCAGCAGTGTCAAAAATTGATGCACTCCCTTTTAAGCATGTGGCAGTATTTGGAGGAGGCACTATTGGGCTGCTTATTGTTGCAGTCTTACGAGTATTTGGGGTAAAATCATGCACTCTTATTGATCCACGAGAAACTTCAAGGAATTTTGCTAAACAGCTAGGGGTTGATGCCACATACGAGCCAGGTGCATGTGATATGCTATTTGATGTATGTATTGAAGCGGCAGGGCATCCTAATGCATTATTGCAATGTTATACTCATGCTGCTGTGCATGCTCTGATTGTGCAAGTTGGTACTATTGCTGAACAAGTTGCTCTGCCTGTAAATGCAGTTATGTCAAAGGAGCTTACGATAAAGGGGGTATTTCGGTATACACATGTATGTAAGGAAGCGTTAAATCTATTACTTTCTAAGAAAATATCGCTTGCAAATAGTATCACTCATACTGTTACCTTAGAAAATATAGATACAGGGTTTCAATTATTATTACAGCCCGATATACATACATTAAAAGTACAAGTAGTATTTGGTGGGTAATATATAATAGCATTGAGGTGTGAGTATATGTATCGAGTATCAGAACATAATTTACATGTATTTTGTGAACAAGTGCTTTGTTATTTTGGCATGGAAAGTGAACATGCAAAGCAGTGTAGTGATGTATTAGTAGCCGCAGATTTAAGAAAAATTTCCTCTCATGGCACAGATGCATTAATAAGATATGTAGCAGGAATAGAAGAGGGAACGATAGAGATACAATCATCTCCTAAGGTGCTTTTTGCGACTCCTTGTATAGTGTCTATAGATGCATGTGGTACTATGGGGATGGTATCCAGTACTCTTGCGATGAATGAAGCTATTGATAAAGCAAAGAAACAAGGAATAGCTATTGCCACCGTAAAGAATGCCAACCACTTTGGCTTTGGAGGGTACTATGCATTACAAGCAGCAAACGAGAACATGATAGGGCTTATAGTAAGTAACACTGCTTCTATTGCAGTACCTACTTTAGGGACAAAAGCAACATTAGGCACTAATCCAATTTCTTTTGCTGCCCCGAGTGAAAAGCATCCGCACTTTGTATTAGATATGTCAACTACGGTTGTTCCACGTGGAGTAGTAAAAAGATATGCAGATGAGCATACTGCTATCCCTGAAGGCTGGGCTGTCAACAATAGAGGGGAGTATATGACAGATGCAAGTGAAGTTATACAGGCACTCGATAATGATAGTGGAGGATTAGTACCATTAGGAGGCTTTGGTACGCTTTTTGGTGGCCATAAAGGGTATGGGTTATCTGTTATGGTGGATATTCTTACGGGTATATTATCAGGGTATCAAGCAAGCTATCAAATAAAAGATACAGAAAAAGCAGCTGGTAGATCAGCACATACCTTTATTGTTATCAACATAGAGCATTTTCGTACTGTAGGTGATTTTAAGAGAGATATGGATGCTATGCTTGAAGCGTTCATAGAAACTCCATCAGTGCCACACAAACAAGTAGTGTTTCACGGACAAAAAGAAGCAGAATATGTACAAGAACAAAAGCAGACAGGCATTGTTCTTTCTGAGTCTACATACAACTCTCTTGCGTCTATAGCAAACACCTATGCTATTACGCTGTTTGATGTATTATAGTATGTATTTTGTATGAGGAGAATAATAAGAAAGAAATCTACACTCCTGAGTATATACTAAATCCACCGTCTACTTTTATAATTTGTCCTGTTACAAATTTTGATTCATCTGATACCAAATACAGTAATGTACTGGTTAATTCTTCAGCAACCCCAAACCGTTCCATAGGAGTATTACGAATAATTTTATTCCCTCTCTCTGTATATGTACCATCCTCTTCAAGAAGCAGTCTTTTATTTTGTTCTCCAATAAAAAATCCTGGTGAAATTGCGTTTACTCGAATACCTACTTTACTAAAGTACACAGCTAGCCAATGGGTAAGATTATCTAAGGCCGCTTTAGAGGCACTGTAGCTTGCTACACGGGTAATAGCATTTATTGTTGCCATAGAAGATATATTGATAACAGAGCCGTTTCCTTTTTTTACCATATCTTTTGCAAATAGTTGAGTACATTGCAAAGCACTGATAAAATTAAGCCGTACATTTTCTTCTATATCTTGTATATCAAAATTGAAAAAAGTATTGCTGTCTGTTTTTTTTAGTGTTTCTTTGCTACAAAATTCTTCGGGGCTGCTTACCTTTGGACTGTTGCCTCCAGCACCATTGATGAGAATATCGCATGTTCCCCATTGCTGTACAATAGTATCGTACGCTTCTTGCAGTGCTTCTTTTTGTGTTACATCTACAGACAGCCCTCTTGCCTGTGTTCCTGCCTGTGTGATAGTGTCCACTGCTTGATCAATTTTTTCTTGTCTACGCCCAAGAACAATAACACTCGCACCATTACGAGAAAGTGCCGTGCCCATTTCTGAGCAAAGGTATCCACTGCCTCCTGTAATAACTGCTATTTTCCCTTGTAAGTTTACTTTCATAGTATCTCCGTATATTATTTTATTTTCTGTAAAGTGTCCCAGATTCCCCAAATATACATAGCCCCTAATGCTCTGTCATATAGTCCGTACCCTGGTCTACAATGAGCATCTTCGTTCCATAAATGTCGTCCATGATCAGGTCGTACATATCCCTTAAAGTGAATATCATGGTATGCTTGTACCACTTTGCATATATTGACAGATCCATCACATGATCGATGTGAAGTTTCTATAAAATCTCCATTGTCAAATATCTTTACATTTCTAATATGTCCAAAATGAATTCTATTGCCAAATTCTTTGATGAGTGCAGGAATATCATTTTTTTTAGAAGCTCCCAACGAACCACTACATAAGGTAAGTCCATTATAAGGATTGTCTACTAGCTGTAAAAACCGCGCTATATTGTCTCGACAGTTGATGATACGTGGTAGTCCAAATATGTTCCATGGAGGATCATCAGGATGAATAGCCATATATATGTTGCATTGTTCTGCAACAGGAATAATAGCCTCTAAAAAATAGCGTAAGTTTTTCCATAGTATTTCTTCATTGATATGTGTGTATGCTTTTAATGATGCCTCTATATTACTGAGACGCTCTGGTTCCCAGCCAGGCATAGTAAAAGATCCACTTCCTTCTGCAATAGAAGCAATGAGCTCTTGAGGATTGATAGTGTCGATGACTGATTTTTCATAAAACAACGCGGTAGATCCATCGGGAGTCTGTTTATATACATCTGTCCTTGTCCAATCAAATACAGGCATAAAGTTATAGCAAATAGTAGTCACTCCCCCCTTTTGTAATCTGCGTATAGTTTCTTGATAGTTTTCTATGTATCTATCTCTACTGGAAAGTCCTAGTTTTATGTCTTCATGTACATTTACGCTTTCTACTACTTCGGGGGAAAATCCTGCTTCTTTTATGTACTCTGTTTCTTGTTGTATTCTTAATTCATCCCACAGTTCCCCCGCTGCTACATTATGTAATGACCACACTATTCCCGTTGTACCAGGAATTTGCCGAATGTCTTGTAAGGAGATAGAGTCATTATTTTTTCCATACCATCTAAAGCCAAGTTTCATTGTATATGCTCACGCTTACAAACAGTATATTCCATAGTGATGAAAAAATCAAATAAAACTATTGTCTGAAAATAGAGCTATGAGTATATGTGTCCTTATCCAAACACAGGATAGCCTTCCACAAATACCCTTGATGAAACAGCACTCAATAGCATAAGTCCCAAAAAAAGCGTAAGTATAGCTAGGATAATTTCTCCGTTGATGCTTTTTTTGTACAATGTATTTTGTATATCTTTGTGGCTTTGTGAGAGTAGCTGTAATAATGTTTTTTCTTTTGAATAAAAGAATATCCCTAATACTATAAATAGCGTTCCTATAATGAGATTTATAAAAAACCCACTACTTGATAGGTAAATACTTCCAATTATAATTACCCCTGTTGCTATCCATACCACACTCGCACCATAGGAAGTATATCGTAATATCCTGAGTCGTACATTGTTTTTCATGCCATTAGTATACTATATGTTGATATGTATAGAGAGTAATGGCAGTACTGGTATACTGCCATTGAAGTAAAGTTATGGTGTGTTTATATACTCCCTAAATTGGAAAGTCCTACTTCCAATATCATTTGAGTAAATTCCTCTCCATTGATTAACTGTACATTCTCTTCTTTTGCTTTTTCATAACAGTCGTCTGTAAATTTCTCAGCTGTTGTTACGATCCATGCTAATTTTGAATACCCATCATCTTCGTTTTCTTTTTTATAGTTTCTATAGTTTGTAATTTGCTCCAATGCCCATTCATTTGTCTCTCCTTCATGAAATTTGACTTGAACATAGATTCTTATTCTAATTGGTTCAAAGGTGGCAACGACATCTGCATCCCCTTCTTTGTCTCTTTCATTTTTAGCAGGCTTTTTAACTTCTGTTGCTCCACTTTTCTCTAGGTACTTTTTAACTAAATTTTCCAATTTATCTGGAGTTAGCTCTTTTGTTATTATTGATAAAACATTATTAGGAATATCACCCATAATAAGTTTCTCAATATTAATTGGTTGTCCTTTTTTATAAAAATCAATGGCTTTTGTAATGCTTTCTGCTATATCGTTACTATTTATATTTATTCTTTGGTATCTCATTCGTCGTGTCAAAGCACTATCTGCAAAATCTTTTCTTGATGCCCACTCAATGACTGGTGTTACTTTACGAAAGAAGCCTAATTCTATACCTATACCTGTGTCTTTATTTTTCTCAGTGGCTAAATATCCATATTCATTGATAATAACTCGTTCATCATTCCAAGTATGTAAATCTTTTATATTTAGTTGATCAATTGCCTCACAACTATCATCTGCAATTTCATAAATTGAAAATTCCTGCCAGAGAGGAACAACAACATAGTCTCCTTTTTTCATTTCAAATAAAAATATCCGTAGATTAGATCTGTTACGAGGTAAACATCCCCATTCCTCTTTAATATATTCATCAAATTTATCTCTATTATCAATAAATTCTTTTGTAGATAAATCAGAAAATCCAATGGATAAAATATTTTTCTCTACCAGTAGAGGATAAGATAATTCTAATCCTGCATTAATCCTATGTAACCAATAATTTCTACTCATTTTTTCCTCCTAAATATATTTATTAGTTAGTTATTATTATTATTATTATTATTATTATTATTATTGTCAATAGGTTTTTGCAGATTTTTTGTATTTTTTCTCTCTGTGTATATACATATGTAGGGCTATCATGTACAATAAGAGTATATATTCTGTGCTAGAGTAATAGTAAGGAAGGTTTATGTCAATAGATTTACATACACTTGATAGTTATTTGAAAACAAAATGTAATTTTTATCTTTTTACTGATATTGACACAGTAAATGGAATACAAGTTTCTCGAAAAAAACAGGATATTCACACTATTGCATGTGCAGTTGATAGTTCTTTTCCTGTCATACAGCACGCTACTCACGCTTTTGCTAACTCAGATGCCAATGTAAATACCAGCTCAGCAGATGTTCTTATGGTACATCATGGTATGTTTTGGGGAACATGTGACTCAGTAACAGGTCCTGTGCATAATAAACTCGCATCGCTCCTCTGTAATGATATGGCATTATATGCAATGCATCTTCCCTTAGATGCTCATATGCAATTTGGCAACAACGCACAGATTGCCTCAATGCTTGGCTTAAAAGAAATCACCCCTTTTGGAGAATACAAAGGAAGAAAGGTTGGAGTACAAGGCATATTTTCACAAGCAATGCAAAGAGAATCTGTTATCACCGCTTTGTTTCCTTCTGCATATACATGGAAAGATGCCCCCTATCTTTCGCATTATACATTGCCTATACAAGAGGTAGGTACAAGTTATTATAATGCTATTTTGTCATCCAGCATGTCTCCTTTAGGCAAGGCCTTTCATGGAAAAGAAGAAATTTCTTCGGTAGCGATTATATCAGGAGGAATGCCACGAAATGCTCTCTACGAAGCAAAGCAACAGAACATCGATATGCTGATATGCGGAGATGCTAGCCATATACTGTGGCTTGAAGCACAAGAGTACGGCATAAATATTCTTTCTGCAGGGCATTACTATACTGAAACATGGGGTATTATGGCTTTGTTGCAACATCTTTGTGAGCAATTTTCATTAAAAGGAGTATTTATTCATGCGCCCACTCAGCACTAATATTGTTCCTGAACATACAACACATAATAGTAATACAGGGCTTACAGAAAAAGCTACATGGCTTTGGAGTCCATTGCTGTTATGTGTGTTTATTGTATTTGTTGATCAGTTAAGCAAGTATCTTGTAGAAACTAATATTGGAAGAAATACAAAGTATGGTGAAATTATAGATATGTTCAATGGCTTTCTCTGGATAGTGAAAGTGTACAATAAAGGCATCGCCTTTAGTTTAGCTTCCGATACAGATTGGTGGATTAGGCTGATAATAGTATATACAGTACCATTACTATTAGTGATATTTCTTTTCAAGATTATCATCTACTCAAATTTTGATACCTCATTTCGCTGGTACGCTTCGTTAGTGGCAGGGGGAGGAGTGGGAAATCTTATTGATAGATTTTTTCGTGAAGAAGGAGTAGTAGATTTTATCAGTATAAATACATATGGTATATTTGGTATATCACGTTGGGCTACATTTAACTTTGCTGATGTTGCAGTAGTGATAGGCATGGTGTTATGGATGATCACTCTTTTGAAAGGACAGAAAGCACAGACAATGTCGCAACAAGAGAGTGCTAGCACATCAGAGAGTACACAAGAATCACAAGATGCTGAAAAAAGTAAACTATAGGTACATATAGCAATGTCTAACGATATTTTTGATGAAACAAAAGAGAAATATAATACACTAGGAAAAGCCTCTCTTGATACGAAACCAGATGTATATGAAAAGAGGAAGTTTAAGAAGTGGGTCTTATCAAAAACAAAAAAGCATATACTAAGCGATCGTATCAATACACAAAAAAATTCTTTACCGCTCTTTTTTCACTGGGTATCTCTCTCATTATTGCTAATGCTTAGCATTACTGTGTTATTTGTTGGTATTATCCTCATCTTCTCTCGTTTTAAGGAGAGTATTCCTTCCTCTTTTATCCCGTGGATATATGCTAGTGCGTATATTGTTTCTTTTCTGCTTGTGTTTTTTCCATTCTTTTTCTGGTACAAAAGAAAGCGTATAGGGAAAGAAAAAAATAACGCTATGCGTGATGAGTAATATGGGAGATTTACGGAGGCATGGGTGCTATTTTGTAAGAAATGTATGCTATAATAATATAAGAAATATCGTAAGAGGCTATTAAATGGAATATATGCAGTATAAAAGCTTTAGTTTAAAAAACTACAAAGGTATTAAAGAACATTTAACATTTGACATAACAACAGGAATTAGAGTACCTCATTGCATTATTGGAAATAATGAGTCTGGAAAAACTACCATATTAAAAGGAATAGAGCGAATTAGTAAATTATGTAAAGGGAAATCAATAGAGGATATAATGAAGGAAACAAAGGAGAATATTCACTCTATAAAACCAAAGGGGGATTATTTTTCTGATGCAGTAACACTTAGAGCTACTCTTAGTTGTCCAAAATCAATAATAAAAGATACTGAAAGGAATGATAAAGATGATGACAAAAAGCTCTCTAAGTACTTAAAAAATGGAAATGAAATTGATATATCATTAGAATTTACTTATGAATTTAAGAATGCAAGCTTTGTTGAAAACTCTCATAGAACTAATATTCAGTTTGATGGATCTGTTGTGACAGACGAAAGGGATAAAGAAGCAATATTTAATTTGATAAGTAATTATGCTCCTGATGTTATATATTATGATGATTTTAAGTTTGCTATACCAGAAGTAATTAGATTTTTAGCATCTACGAAGAAAGGTGATCTTGATGATAATGAAACCATTGTTGATGATAATACCCTCTTAACGAGTGAAGAGAATATATTTTGGAAAGAAGTCTTCACAGATATTTTAAGAGGTTATAGCAAAAAGAAGGACTCTGATTTTCAAAAAGATGTTGTTGATTTGACTCAAGGCGAAACTAATGACATTGAAAATGCAGCCAGCCGCTTAGATAATATGTGCAAATATCTTGATGATGTTTTGAAAGAATGGGTAAAGAGCAAACAAAACAATATTGAAGGGTTTAGAATTTCAATAAAACCAGTGTCTAATAACATTTTTCATGATTATCAAATAAGTATTAGGTCTGGTAGTGATTCATATAAACTGAATGAAAGAAGTAAAGGTTTTCAATGGGCTTTCTGTTTTCAAATTTTAACAAAAATTCGTCAAAATAGAAGTGGCGAAGGATTTATATTTTTACTTGATGAGCCAGCAAATAATCTTCATATTAGACCTCAGCATGAGATGCTAAGTCACTTGAATGAATTATGTGATGATAAGAATGTAGTTATATATAGTACCCATGCACCAGAATTAATTGGAATTAGTAAAGAAAGCTATGAACATACCTTTATTGCAAAGAATACCGCTGATGAGTTTCAAAAATATACAGATATTTATTTATACAAAATCAAAGAAGGCCACGATAACATTGATGTACAAGATTTTGAGCCAATACTAGCTAGATTATCCTATGAAGATGTAAAAAATTTTGCTAAGGAAGAAACTGTGGGTGAGCAGGACGAAAAAAGTGTATGGGGTAAAATTTTTGGAAAAATAAAGACATCTTTACCTACATTCCTAAATCTTTTAGATTTTGCGGAAAAAATCATCAAAATTATATCAAAAAAAAATTAAATGTAAAGATTTCTCAATTTTTGAATAACAGAACAATAGACACTTATAGCAAATAACTTACATTAATTTTCTAAATGTACCTGAGCGGCTTTTTAATTCTTTTTGTAATTCATTAGGAAAAGGAATATGTTTCCAAAACATTGATCGAATATCTTTATGTAGTTTAGAAATACCTTTGCTTTCCCATTGTATCCATTGTATGTAATCAGCAATAAAATTCTCTTTTAAGGAGCCTTTTACTTTATTGTCTTCTGACCATTGGTAATATAGTCCTGTAAGTCCCTCTAAAGTCCATCGATGTCCAGCTTCTTCTTTGCTAATCTGCCATCGGTAATCTCCAATAGCATAGCAAATACAATAAAAGAGCTTGCTTGAGTACATAGGAATAATAATTTTTGCAGAACTAGCGTTTCTATTATAGAAATTAAATGGTTCCCAACACACTCCTTTTGTTCCGTAACAAGGTAGTAGTAATATTTGAGGGAACATTCTTACTTTTGTTCTTTTAATATTTCTAAAAAAAATGGAATAATCAATAGTTTCTATTTCTTGTATGTGCTTTAGTACGACTTCTCTTGTTCCTAAGTTATGTATATTAAAAGAGAAGAATTTCTTAAACAAGAGAGGGATGTGGTTGCCTGTTTTTCCTACAGACATCTTAAACATTTGTTTTATGCTGTTTAATTCTTCGTATATTATTTTAGCGTTTACTTCTTGATTGTTATTATCAGCATCATCTTCTTCAGGAGAGGGTTGCTCGTACACACTATCCAATGTATATTCTATGTCTTGGGTATATCTTTCGATGGTGCTTTGAGTTTCTTGTAGCTGTTTATTGTTCACACGGATAGTCTGAATTGTTTGTATACATGAAAATAGCTCTGCCATAGCATGTTCTGGAATAGGAAATGTATATCCAAACTCGTTTTCTTCCATAGATGATTGTAGTGAATTTCCTACTGAGAGTATTTTTTGTAATAATTCTTTGTTTTCTTGTGAAATAGTTTGTGCTTTATGCAGTGAAGAATCCCGTATTTTCTGAATTTGATTTATTTTCTGTTTTTCATTAAGGGCAAGCATTTCTCTTGTAGTCTCTTGCATAGTACCAAGCAGTGATTGACTTATATCTCCTTTCATAACTCCATCAAACCATTCGTCTAAGTAGTAAATTGATACTTTTGGGGGAGCATATATGTCATTCTCTGTTATTATTTGTAATATTTCTCTTGAAATGGCTGAGCTTACTATTACCCCGTAGCGTAATAGTAATTTTACAGAAATTTCATTTAAGGAAGGAGTATGCGAGATAATACTTTCTAAAAATTGCCAATAACTGTTGCTTAATTGAGCTCGTGCCTCAGGGTCAGAAGAAGTGAAGTCGCTTTCTAAAAGAAGAGTAAGGTGTTTATGAAGAGATTTTGCCTTATCTTCTGATTGAGACATAATGCTCTTGTAAAACTGTTCTGGCTGTAGCAGTATATCAATTTTTTTTTCGCTATGAGGAGGAATAAATAAATTATCCTCATAAAAGCTATGTATTTGGTGCAGATATTCTTCATGTCTCATACTATACTTATTATTATAGGCATTTTTATCATATACTTAAAAAATTTCACTATTTTTATGCTAATATTATAGCAAAAATATTTTTTTTTCTTTACAATGTAATAAATGCAGGACGCAATCAAATATCTACATCCCTTAGAACTAAAAGTGTTGTTCTACTTTGAATCTCAAGAAGCCTCTCAAAAGTCTCTTCAAGAGTACGGTATATCGGTACATGATATTATAGCAGGGACAGGATTATTGGAAGGGCAAGTAAATCAAGCTATTAGTTGGTTACAAGGAAAATCATATGTAGAAGAAAAAAGTAAAACTGTAAGTGTGTGGTATGAAAGAACTTCACTAGGAGCAGAATGGAGTGATAAAAAAACTCCGTATAGAAGAATTGTGGAGTATGTGCAAAATAATGAAGAGAAGAGTGATTTACAGACTATTGCTAAAAAACTTGGTATAGAAGCAAAAGAGGGAGGCTCTGCCTTTGGTACTCTCTCAAAAGCACAGGTGCTACGCTTAAATGATGCTAAGCAAGTAGAGTATGTAGAGAATGCTGTGTACCCGTCTGAACTTATGGCACTGGAGTTACTGTTACAACAAGAAGAAATTGATGGGGGCATCCTTACTACAGAACAAGTGCAAGTTATTGAAAAATATGCAAAAAAGAGAGGCTCTGCTTCCGTTCCTTTCCGTAGAGTAGAACGTGAGGTAATACAGTATATAATAAGTGATGCAGGAAAGCAGAGCATAGAACAGGCAAAATTACTTGGTCTAACAGGAGAAGAAGTTGGTGCAGTAAGTGCTCAGATGCTAAAGGATAA
This sequence comes from Spirochaetia bacterium, assembly GCA_965218205.1. GTDB lineage: Bacteria > Spirochaetota > Spirochaetia > WTKD01 > CBDDCA01. Next base: position 72,323 of record OZ244590.1, read on the forward strand.
AAGCTGGAAAGAAAAAAAGTTTCGTTCGTATAATATTTCTTTGCCTCCTAACAGGGTAAGTGTAGGGAGAAGAAACTCCTATTCTCAATTTTTACAAGGAGTGAAAGATACATTAGTAGGACTAGGCTTTGAAGAATTTGATGGATCTCTTGTTCAAACGGAATTTTGGAATTCTGATGCTTTGTTTATGCCACAATTTCATGCAGCTCGTGATATACATGATGTGTACTATGTAGATGCTCCTACCCATGCAAAAAAAATAGATGAGCCATGGTTGCATAATGTAGCGAAAGTACATGAGAATGGAGGGAATACAGGCAGTAGAGGATGGAGATATTCTTTTGATAAACATTTTACGAGACGTTTAATTTTAAGAAGTCAAGGCACGGTTATGTCAGCAAGGACCTTGCCACATGCAAAAATTCCGGGAAAATATTTTGGTATTCTCCGTGTATTTAGGAGAGATCAAATAGACGCAACACATCTTTCTGATTTTTATCAAACGGAAGGTATTATTGTAGGTGAGGATGTGAATTTACGAACATTGCTTGGCTTATTGCGAGTATTTGCAGAAGAAATTGCTCATGCAGAAGAAATACGCTATGTGCCTGGGTATTTTCCTTTTACTGAGCCTTCTGTAGAGGTGCATATTAAACATCCAAACATTGGATGGATGGAGCTGGGAGGCTCTGGTATTTTTCGTCCTGAGGTAACAAAGCCGCTTGGGATAGATGTTCCTGTTGCAGCTTGGGGGATAGGCATAGATAGAATGGCAACTATGCAGATGAATATTAGTGATTTACGAGATCTATTTAGTTATGATTTAGAGAAAGTATTATATCAAAAGGCAGGCGTAACCTGATGAGAGCTATGCATCTAGGTATGATACTCCGTATGTATACATAAAGAATAAAAAGGAAACATAGTATTATTACTATCATTTATTATGCCAAAAATACAAATTGATACAGAATTATTTTTCTCTCTGTTAGGACAGAGGCTTGACAAAGAGAGATTAGAGGATCTTTTAGTCGTTGCAAAAGCAGAGCTTGAAGAGTTTGCAGAAGGACTTGGTGCAACATTAAAAATAGAATTAAATGATACAAATCGCCCTGATTTATGGTCAGCTGCTGGTTTAGCACGTCAGCTTAAATGTTATCTTACCTGTACTGTTGCACATTTTTCATTTTATGATCAAGCTCCAGCACAAGAAAAAACTATTATTGTAGATTCTCGTTTGCGAGATATTCGTCCCTATGTGGTGGGGCTAGAAATATCAGGCAAAGAGATTGATGAGGCACTTCTTATAGAGCTTATTCAAAATCAAGAAAAGTTATGTGAGAATTTTGGACAAAAGCGTCATGCATTAGCTATGGGCATATATCGAGCAAGTGAAATACAATGGCCTGTGCATTATAAAGCCTGCGATCCCGATACCACTGAGTTTGTGCCATTAGAGCATACTCATGCGTTAAGTTTACGCAAGATAGTGCATGAACATGCGAAAGGAAAAGAGTATGGTCATATTATAAAAGACTACTCTCTCTATCCTCTTCTTGTCGATGCAAAGGATGAAGTGTTAAGTATGCCTCCTATTATCAATAGTGCAAAGCTAGGGGCAGTACAGATAGGGGATAATCACTTGTTTATAGAACTTACTGGTTGGGATTTAGAAATGCTTTTTTTAGCTACCTCAATCTGTGCCTGTGATTACGCAGATTTAGGGTTTCAGATTACGAGAATACGATCTTTGTATCAGTATGATACAGGCTATTCAAAAGAAGTTGTCTGTCCGCATTATTTTCAAACAACAAAAGAATGTAATATACTACAGGCAAATAAGCTGCTTGGAAACAATCATAGTGTTCAGGAAATATCCGATTCTCTTACACGTATGGGGCTAAAAAACTCTTTGCGAGATGAACACACTTTGCAAGTGACAGTGCCTCCTTATCGTAATGATTTTTTGCATTCAGTGGATATTATTGAGGATATTATGATTGGCTACGGACTGTCTCAATATGAACCAGACATGCCTAAAAGTTTTACGATAGGACGCATAAGCACAAGAGAAAAAATGAAGCGAAGCATCTTACAAACGATGATAGGGCTAGGGTTTCAAGAAATGATGTTTCCGTATCTTGGTTCTAAGCAACAACATATTGTGCAAATGTATGAGAAAACAGAAATAATAGACAAAGAAAGTACCTTTGTAAAGGTAGCCAACCCTATATCGGAAAACTATGAGTATGTGCGACAGTCCATTTTGCCAAACTTACTGGAAACAGAATGTGTATCTGCTAATACTATGTATCCTCATAGGATATGTGAAGTTGGTGAAACAGTAACAAAAGATACAAGTGAAAACTATGGATCTAAGACATTACAAATGCTTGGGTTTTTGCTTGCAGATAATCAAGCAGGATTTACAGAAATAAATTCTATTGTAGCTGCAATTCTTTTTTACCATGATATTGATTGGGAAGCAAAAACAGTGAAAGATTCACGTTTTCTTGAAGATAGAGCTGCAGTAGTAGTACGAAAATCTGATGAAGCAGTGCTAGGAATATTTGGTGAGATACATCCACGAATATTAGAGCAGTTTGATATTACTATGCCATGTGCTGGTGGCGAGCTCTTTTTAGATATGTTTACGCTTTTATAAGAACAAGGGTATTGAAATACTATACATGATTACTATAATAACAATGGGAAATTATTATGCAACAAAAGACTATACATAGTAAGCCACATATACTGCAACATTATTCTGGAAAAGGAAAAGAAAATGAACAGGATATTTTTATTCTTTTACGTCCTGCAACTAATTGTTATCAAATAGAAAGTATTATTCTTAGTGTACTACGATCGTCTCATTATTATAGAAAATCTCTGTGGTTAGAGTATATGGCAAATTTACCTGGAACTTTTCTTTCCTTTTATAATGTTATGAACGCACATTATCGTCATCGTTATTATTTTTCTATACATGGAAAAGCAAGTTTTACTTCAAGCATGAGAAAAAAGTTTGAGCAGCGGTTTCATAGAAAGTTTGATGATAGTAATATTATCAATCCTTTTGAAGCCCTTGCATATTTGAATCTTAGTGAAATTGAATTAGCACGTTACTGGCTTTGTACAAAAGAAGGCATGAACGATTACATAGAAGGGCAAACAGTGAGTATGGTGCGTGATCATGATAACAAGGAACTTTTTATCATTAATTGTGATGTGCCCAGCTTAATGATGCAACATCATGAGGGTACTAATTGTGCAGTATTGCTATTTCGTACGGTGCTTTCGTATCAACAGTTTTATATACTCATTAGGGAAGTGATACACAATGTATTCATGCATGTTTCTGAGTTTGCTGATATGTATAAACATGATAAAACATTACAAAATTATTTCATGCTCTCTCAAGAAATGTTATTGCGTGGAGGATACAAACGGTTTTTTCATTATTCTAACGGTCCTTTTGAGCAGTTGCATGATGGTATAGATTTTTTATATGATGAAACAGGAAACCATATAGCACTTGAAGATATGACTTTTGCACATTATTTACGCTTACATAATGTTGATACAAATGAACTGGAAGCCAGTTTACGAAATCCCATAGGGTTCTTTGAGGTAAATAGTACATGGGAAGAACATTCGTTGTATTCTATGACCTACCATATGAATTATCAGCAAGCTCTGAATGTGTTTAAGACAATGCGTTCGCAGTTTATTACCAATGAAAAAATAACTGAAGCGGTATAATAGTATACAAACCATTTCAATAGTACTCTATCACTTGCATGCAAGTAATGCTTTACTGAGTGCCTCATAATGTTCAAATGCTGGTATAGATGGATATAGCTCTGTAATTGCTTGTGGAGCACGAAAAAATGCACCATAGTTTGCTTGTTGTATCATTGTTATATCGTTATATGAATCTCCAGCTGCAGCAACAAAGATATTACATGCTTGTAACTGTTTTGTGAGATGAAATTTTCCATTGTGTTGACGAAGTATATACGATTGTATGTTCCCCTGAGTATCAATGGCAAGTGAATTACAAAAGATAACTGGATATTGAAGCAATGCTCGAAATGGGGTAAAAAACTCTACAAATGTATCGGATACAATAATGACTTCGCAGTGTTTACGAAGGTGCATGAAGAAATCGAAAGCATCAGGAAGCACAGTCATGGTAGCTATGATGTCTTGCAAGGTATGTATAGTAATAGCATGTTGTTGTAATGCCTTAATACGTATTTCCATGAGTTGATCGTAATCAGCTATATCACGAGTTGTAAGTCCAAGTTCTTCAATATTTGTAATTTTTGCTACTTCTTTCCATATTTCAGGAATAAGCACTCCTTCTAAGTCAAGGGCAATAGTTTTCTGCATAAGAATATTATAATATTTTATCGTTTTTTGTACTGATATACTTGCAAATATTTTGTATTTTAGGTAACATATAAGTACTGTATGAAAAATTACTATAGTTTATGCAGTAAATTCAAATTTATAGGGACATAAATGCCTTGTAAATAGCGAAATAAATAAAAATAATAAAACATAGGAGTTGCATATGGCAAAACAATTACTCTTTAGTGAAGATGCCAGAAGAGCATTATTACGAGGTGTCGAAAAATTATCAAATGCGGTAAAAGTTACACTTGGACCAAAGGGAAGACACGTACTTTTAGATAAGAAGTTTGGAGCACCAACTGTTACTAAAGATGGTGTTTCTGTAGCAAAAGAAATTGAGTTAGAGGATGCATATGAAAATATGGGTGCTCAATTATTAAAAGAGGTTGCTACAAAGACAAATGATGTTGCTGGTGATGGTACGACTACCGCAACAGTACTAGCATATTCCATTGTAAAGGAAGGGCTTAAAGCAGTTGCAGCAGGTGCTAATCCAATGGAAATTAAACGTGGAGTAGACGCTGCAGTAGAAATAGTAGTTGATGAAATTAGAAAAAATGCAAAAAACATTAAGTCTACTGAAGAAACAGCACAAGTTGCTTCTATTTCTGCCAATAGTGATAAAGAAATAGGGCAGCAAATAGCAGGGGCTTTTGAACAGGTAGGAAAAGATGGTGTTATTACGGTTGAAGAATCTAAAACTATTGATTCATCCACTGAGTTTGTAGAAGGAATGCAATTTGATAGAGGGTTTGTCTCACCTTACTTTGCTAATAAAAGAGACACTATGATAGTGGAAATGGAAAATCCATTTTTACTTATTCATGATAAGAAAATATCCAATATGAAAGATATGCTTCCTATATTGGAAAAAATTGCTCAGCAAAATAAACCATTGATTATTATAGCCGAAGATATTGAAGGAGAAGCACTTGCTACCTTAGTAGTGAATAATGTACGCGGTACCCTTAATTGTTGTGCAGTAAAAGCACCTGGTTTTGGCGATAGAAGAAAAGCAATGCTTGAAGATATTGCTATTCTCACTGGTGGGCAAGTTATTTCTGAAGAATTGGGATATAAACTTGAAAATACTGATATATCTCAGCTTGGGACTGCTGGCTCAGTAAAAGTTGATAAAGAGAATACTATTATTATCAATGGGGGCGGCAAAGCATCAGCGATTAAAGAACGTGTAGGTCAGATTAAGGCACAAATTGAAGATACTACATCAGATTATGATAGAGAAAAATTACAAGAAAGGCTTGCTAAGCTCAGTGGTGGAGTTGCAGTTATCAATGTAGGTGCAGCAACCGAAGTTGAACTTAAAGAGAAAAAGCATCGTGTTGAAGACGCATTGTCTGCTACTCGTGCAGCTCTTGAAGAAGGGGTAGTTGCTGGTGGAGGAACTATCTATGCGTATGCACTCAATGCTCTTAAAAATAAGCAAGGAGATGATCTTACTCAAGATGAACAAGTAGGATATAAAATTATTATGCGTGCTATTGAAGAACCTATACGCCAAATTGCTACTAACGCAGGAAAAGATGGGGCTGTTATTGCAAATCAAGTACAACAAGAGAAAAAAGGGGTTGGGTATAATGCTGCTCAAGATACATGGCAAGATATGGTACAAGCAGGTATCATTGATCCTGCAAAAGTGTCTCGCAGTGCTTTACAAAATGCAGCATCTATAGCTGCATTATTATTGACTACAGAATGTGCAATAAGTGATTTACCAGAAGACAATAAGTCAGCTGCTCCTGCAATGCCAGATCCAGGAATGGGAGGCATGGGTGGAATGGGCGGTATGATGTAATGACTATCATACATGGAATGATATGAAAGAAGAAAAGGGAGACGGTAAGTCTCCCTTTTTATTAGGATGCTTTATTGTACTTTTATTATAGGAGAGTACAAAGGAGAAATGTAATATGGCAAAGCATGTAACAAGAGAAGAATATATTGGTATTATTGGGTTTTTTGGGAATACAGCACTTATTGATAGATCGGTGCTTAAGAAAGTTAAAAAACTTTCTTTTGAAGAACTTCTTGATAAAAATATGATACGTGAATGTGTATGTGATGCATTATATACTAACAATGAGGATAAAAAAAGAAAGGTATGTGCCCACTACTTTGCTCTTCGTCCTCGTATCTCTGATGATGAATTGACTTCTTTACCAACACCGCATGATACTCAGCAGGATGACTATATGGTACAATTTAAGTCTCTTGTTCAAGAATATGGTGTTCTTGAAGAGGTATTACATAGAGAATTACGAAAAAAATATATGTAAATTATTGCTATCTTCTGTTATAATTTATTAATCGTATAGTTATGATATACTATATATAGTGAGTTTATTTTTGTATGTCTAGTGAATTAAAAAGGGTCCCATTATATAATTTTCATCTCCAACAATCAGCAAAGATGGGAGCGTTTGCAGGATACTCTATGCCGTTATTCTATGCTCATGGAGCTACACAAGAGCACATACATACAAGAACACATGTTTCTTTGTTTGATGTATCTCATATGGGGCAAGTACATATTATTGGAGATGATGTAGGAGCATTTTTAGAGTATCTGTTGCCAGTTTCTGTTTCCTCTATGCCTATTGCAAGTTGTAAGTATACTGTTATGCTTAACGAACAAGGCGGTATTATAGATGATGTTATTCTCACAAAGAAGGATGATTCTCGGTATCATATTGTGATGAATGCAGCATGTCGAGAAAAAGATACTGCTCATATTAAAAAAATAGCACAGAATTTTGCAGTTTCTATTGTATTAGAAGATAATGTATTATTGGCAATTCAAGGTCCGCAATCAGAAGAAGTGGTATCTTTGCTTACAAAAGAAGTATCTCAGCTTACTTTTATGCAAGGGATGCCTTTTGAGTATGAAGGAAAAGAGTTGTGGATAAACAGAAGTGGCTATACGGGAGAGGATGGCTTTGAGTTATCTATTGCAAGTGATCATGCCCTCTCTCTTGTGAAGAAGTTATATGAGCATACTGAGTTACAGTGTGCTGGTCTTGGAGCAAGAGATAGCCTTCGTTTAGAAGCAGGACTCCCTTTGTATGGCACTGATATGACTGAAGATATAAATCCTATTGAAGCAAATCTAAAGTTTGCTATTGCTAAAAAACGCAGAGAACAAGGAGGATTTGTTGGAGCCTCTGCTATTATGCCGTTTTTTATACATGATGATAGTCGTGTTCCATTACAAGTAAAACAGCTTCGTGTAGGGGTGCGTATAGAAGAAAGAACTCTTATACGCTCAGGGGCAGAAATTTTTTCTGATGAACATAGTGATCATCCAATAGGGTGGATAAGTTCGGGAGCAATAACACCAAGTGTTGACTATCCAATTTGTTTTGCATATGTTCCTGTAGAATACAGTACTGTAGGTACTACACTATGGACACAAAGAAGAGATAAGCGATATAGATGTAGTGTTACTTCATCTCCTTTTGTTCCTCATAACTATAAGCGATAGTATTGTATTATAGAAATAAAAATAGTATATAGTAACTGTAAAAATGAAAGGAAAGTGAGGGTAAAAAATGTATTTTACAAAAAATCATGAATGGATATTAGTAGAGGGAACTGTAGCTACAGTAGGGATTACTTCTTATGCACAAGATAATTTAGGGGATGTTGTGTTTGTTGAATTGCCATCTGTTGATAGTGCAGTGTCACAATCTGATGCAGTAGCAGTAGTAGAATCAGCAAAGTCTGTATCTGATGTGTATGCTCCTCTGAGCGGCACCATAGTTGAGATAAATGATACGGTGATTGAGGAGACTTCCATTATAAATACAAGTCCCCAAAAGGATGGGTGGCTCTTTAAGATTACCATAGATCAGCTGAATCAGCTTGATGAAATGATGAATGAAAGTGAATATAATGAATATATACAGACATTATGAGAATATAGCGATGAGTATTCTTTTGTTTGTTTCTTTGTAAATAACTATGTCAGATAAAAAAAATACTTTTGTGGATGTAGCAGAGGAAATATCTCATTCTTTTGCAAAAAGACATATAGGGGTGCACGGTGATGATCGTAAGCACATGCTTGCGGCATTAGAGGTAGATTCTATTGAACAGCTAATAGATCAAGTGCTTCCTGATAGCTTAAAAGATGCTACGCAGTTTGATTTTCCAAAAGCTGTATCAGAATATACAGCACTTCAAAAATTAAAAAATATAGCTCAGAAAAATGTTGTAGTGAAATCTCTTATTGGACAGGGATATTATGATACTATTACACCTGCTCCGATACTCCGAAATATTTTAGAGAATCCTGGATGGTATACAGCGTATACTTCATATCAGTCTGAGATATCACAAGGGCGACTTGAAGCACTTTTTAATTTTCAAACAATGATAAGTGATTTCACAGGGTTATCGGTTGCAAATGCTTCATTGTTAGATGAATCTACTGCTCTTGCAGAAGCGGTGTTACTTGCATGTAGATATTCTAAAAAAGAGCGGGTTGTTGTTATAGAAGGCTTGCATGAACAGAATATGCAATTACTCTATACTCGTTTAGATCAACTGAACATACCTATTGAAATTGTATCGTTACAGGAATATGAACAAGATACATTTCACATAGCGGCCGATACGGCTGCTGTAGTGATGCAGTTGCCTACTACTGAGGGATTGGTATATGACATTTCTTTGTGTGTACAAAAAGCAAAGAAGCAAGGAGTGCTTTGTATAGCATCGATTGATCCATTGTTAATGACTATTCTTGGTACTCCTGCACAGTGGGGAATTGATATTGTAGTGGGTTCAACACAGCGTTTTGGGGTGCCAATGGGCTATGGGGGACCACATGCTGCATTTTTAGCATGTGATGAAAAGTTCAGACGTTTGGTTCCAGGGCGGCTTGTAGGACAATCGAAGGATGCTAAGGGACGTGTTGCGTATAGGCTTGCATTGCAAACAAGAGAGCAGCATATTCGTAGAGAGAAAGCAACATCAAATATATGTACCTCCCAAGTGTTACTTGCTGTTATGGCTTCTATGTATGCAGTATATCATGGAGGAAAAGGACTGCAACATATTACAAAGTATATTCACACATTAGCGTGGTTATTTTGGAATGTAGCAAAAAAACAACACAATAGTACGGTGCTCTATGATACTTTTTTTGATACTATAACATGGTCTGTGCAAGAGAGTACCCTTGCACAGACACAACAGAAAGCTGCGTTACAGGCAGGATATAATATACGATGTATAAACAAGACGACACTTTCTGTCTCATTTGATGAAGTATGTACTCTTGAGGATGTAAAAGTTCTTTCACAAAATATATTTGATCTTTCATCGGAAGATATGGATATATTTGATATGCTCTTACAAGAAAATCTTGGATCGCCAGTATCTTTGTCATTGCCAGCTCATATGTATCGAAATACTTCTTTGTTAAGTCAACCTGTATTTAATGCATATCATACTGAAACAGAACTTATGCGTTATATGCGCTTTCTTATGGATAAAGATTTGGCTCTTGATAGATCTATGATACCGCTTGGTTCGTGTACTATGAAGCTGAATGCTGTGTCTGAGCTTATGCCCGTTTCATGGCAAGAGTTTTCTCGTATGCACCCGTATGTGCCGTTAGATCAAACTGTTGGGTATCAGAATCTTATTACTCAAACTGAAAGTATGCTATGCAGTATCACTGGATTTGATGCAGTATCATTACAACCAAATGCAGGAAGTCAAGGGGAATATGCAGGATTGCTTGCGATTAGTGCATATCATAGGAGTAATGGTGATATGCAACGAAATATTTGTTTGATACCATCTTCGGCTCATGGCACTAACCCTGCAAGTGCAACTATGGTAGGAATGAAAGTAGTGGTAGTGCAATGTGATGAACAAGGGAATATTGATATTCAAGATTTACAAGCGAAAGCAGAGAAATACTCTGATGTATTAGCTGCTTTGATGGTGACCTATCCTTCCACACATGGAGTATATGAAGAAAATATAAAGCATATATGTGATATTGTGCATACACATGGTGGACAAATATATATTGATGGGGCTAATCTTAATGCACTTGTTGGTATAGTAACACTGACTTCTTTAGGGGCAGATGCTGCACATATGAATCTTCATAAAACATTTGCTATTCCGCATGGAGGGGGAGGTCCAGGCATAGGACCTGTAGGAGTAAAGAAACATCTTGTTCCTTTTTTGCCTGCTAATATGCTTGTACAAAAAAAGCCATATTCTGTGGGACCAGTGTCAGCTGCTCCGTGGGGCTCAGCTTCAATACTTCCTATATCATGGATGTATATGACAATGATGGGAAAGGAGGGGCTACAGGAAGCAACAAAGGTTGCAGTATTAAATGCTAATTATGTGGTAAAAAGGCTTTCTAAGCATTATACTATTCTGTATACGGGAAAGCACGGGAGAGTGGCACATGAGTGCATACTTGATACACGTCCTTTTAAGGAGAGTGCAAATGTTATGTCTACTGATATTGCAAAAAGGCTTATAGATTATGGGTTTCATGCTCCTACTATGTCTTGGCCTGTACAGAATACGCTTATGATAGAGCCTACAGAAAGTGAATCGAAGGCTGAGCTGGATAGATTTTGTGATGCAATGATTAGTATTCGTGAAGAAATTCGAAATATAGAAACTGCTGTGTGGGCAAGAGATGATAATCCCCTCGTGTGCGCTCCTCATTGTGCAGAAGATATATGCAGTGATAGTTGGAATCACAGTTATACAAGGCAAGAAGCAGTGTATCCGATACCTTCGCTCTACAATAATAAGTATTGGCCTCCGCTCTCACGAGTAGATGATGCTTTTGGAGATAAAAATCTTGTGTGTTCATGCCCTCCTATTGATGAGTACGAAGCATAAGAGAATACGGTAATGGATAAAGAAAGATATACATTATTATCTGGCACTATTCTTGATATATCTCTTATAGAAGCAGAATCAATAGATCTTACGGTGACTTCTCCTCCTTATAATGTAGGAATTGATTATAATAGTAATGCTGATAGTGGTGATTATAGTGATTATCTTAGTTTTACTCAGAAATGGCTGTACAATGTATATTGCTGGACGAAAGATACAGGAAGATTATGTCTTAATATTCCTTTAGATAAAAATAAAGGAGGGCAGAGGAGTGTGGGGGCTGATATTACTGCTATTGCGAAAGATGTTGGGTGGATGTATCATTCTACTATTGTTTGGAATGAAGGAAATATTTCGAGAAGGACAGCGTGGGGAAGTTTTCAATCAGCATCTGCACCGTATGTCATTGCTCCTGTGGAATTAATATTGGTGTTATATAAACATCAATGGAAACGAAAAAATCAAGGGAGTAATGATATAACAAAGGAAGAGTTTATACAATGGACAAATGGTATATGGACTTTTAATGGGGAAAGTAAGAAAAGAATAGGTCATCCAGCACCATTTCCAAGAGAGCTTCCAAAGAGATGTATAAAGTTATTTAGTTTTATTGGTGATACAGTGTTAGATCCTTTTGTAGGAAGTGGTACTACTCTCATTGAGGCTATATCTCTTCAGCGATATGCGATAGGATTAGACATAGATACAGAATACATTGCATTGGCTCATGGAAGGGTAGAGAAAGAATGTTTTAGTCCTTTATTTATATGAGTAAAGAAATTACACAAGAAGAAATCTTAAAAGAATTTTACACAAAAAATCCTCATAGGGAAATAGCACATCCAGAGGTCGTAGACTGGGTTACAAGTGAGTATAAGCAAAGAACAGGGAAAATATTTCGAGATCCTGATAGAGGAATACGAAAATTAGCACAGAAAGGGTATCTCATTAAAGTAAAGAAAGGGGTATATAAATATGATCCAACATTAATGAAAAAAAGAGTATTAGAAGATTTTTCCTTGAAACAGAAAAAGGAAATTTTTGAAAGAGATGGATATAAATGTGTTATTTGTGGAAGAGGAAAAGAACATGGTGTTGAGTTACATGTTGATCATATAAAACCAAAAGAACTTGGAGGGGAAGCGAGTATAAAAAATGGACAGACATTATGTGCTCAGCATAATTATCAAAAGAAAATATTTCAGCAAACGGAAACAGGCAAAAAAATGTTTATTCGACTTTATGAATTAGCAAAAGAAGAAAATAGTGAGGTATTTATTTCATTTTGTCGTGATATATTGTCTGTATTTGAACGATATAACATCAATGGTCATATAGAGTGGGAAGAATAGGAGGTATCTTTAGTTATTTAAGTAATGATAATTTTGTATCTTTATCTTTGTAAAACTCTTTTACTTTCTCATTTACCCAATCACTGTGTGTCCAGTCATGTAATTTTTTGAGTGTATACCCTACTACTGCCAAATCATCAAGAAATCCAACAAAAGGTATTGCATCTGGTATTAGATCAAAAGGAAACACTACATATCCTAACGCTGCAATACAAAAAATTTTGCTTGTACTGTCAATATCAGGATGTTTCATTACAAAGTATAATCGTACGAAAGGCTCACTTATTTTTCTTGGGAGTTTTTTTACTAATTTTTCAAACTTGCCTTCGTTATAGTATTTTTCATATTTTTTATGATTTTTCTCAAAATGATCTGTATGTTCTTTTTTCTTCTCTTCTGTGTATTCTTCTTCCTTATCCATATTAGTATTGTATCGGATGAGTGTATGTGTTGTCAATATTTTTTTATTTTTTCTTGTAGTTTTGTCGCATTTAATATTTGAGATCGTGTGTGTTATCATGGAAATAACAAAAATTATAATATTTGCTATAATATTGTTGTGTATGCTGATAATTACACGATAATAAAATAAAAGGAGATTTTTATGAAAGAACGGTTGAAAAAACAGCTGAAAAAAGGATGGCTGAGTAGAGAGCTACAAGCCGTGAAAAAAATCGGGGGGGGGGGGGGTACACTCTCGATATAAGCAAAGCATAACTCTCGTTGCACTGTTTTTAGTGCTAGCAATAACTACCCTCGTACTCGTAGGATGTTCGGAGGGAAGTAGCAGTTCCTCATCAGGGGGAGGAGGGGTAACACCACCAGTAACCCCGACCCTTGCATCACTGTCCAATGTGCAGATACAGCCAGCAGGCAATGACGGGACGCTCTCGTTACGCTGGCAAGCCCCAAGCAAAGCCACACATGTAGTCGTAAAAGCTACCTCTACTGCACCAGCACAAGTCATACAAGTGCGTGTTCCTGCAATAGAATATCGTGCATTGTTTCAACAAGGACAATCGTACCAACTCAAAGGCTTGCAAGCCCTCACCGACTATACTGTAGAAATAGAAGCCCAAAAGGACTCAGAAGTATCACCAAAAACAACCCGTTCTGTGACAACACTGATAGATACTACTATCCCACAAGACACATTGACACAAGTAGGAGTAGAGAAGTCGGGGGATGGCATAAAGATAACATGGGACAAAGAGCGACTAGCATCAGGCAAGACAGACATAGCAGAAGCAACAATAGTGGTAAAAAGCACGACTGGTGCTACAGTGCTTGCACAAGCTACCGTACAGAACCTACAACAAGGAGAGGTTGTGCTTCCAAACATCTCCACGCTTGCAGGCATATCCTATGATGTAGAAATACGCTACAAAGACAGAAATGACAACACAAGCAGTCCTACAACAGTACTGACAGGCGTGCAAGCATCAGCACTCTCACAAACAGTATCGCCACTACCAGAGGCAAACCTTAGCGTAACAGCAAACGATAAAAGCAATAGCCCTGCCGATGAAAGCCTGCTTGTTACGTGGGGGAGCTTTGCCTTTGGCACAGGCAACACAGCAAAAAGCCTCTTAGTACGAGTAACAGCAACCGCAACAAACACAGTAGTAGCAGAGGAGACAATAGACAAAGATACAAGTGCAACCAATGTCAGCGGAGCAACTGCACAAAACAAAGAATACGCCACTGTGTATGTCGCAAAAGATGGCATAGCACTCACAACACTCTACGGCACGCTTACATACAAAGTAGAAGTGTATGTCTCTCAAAACGGAAAGTACTCCACTGCAGTATCAAAAGAATTAGCAACAACCGACAAAACAACACAACCAGCGACCAATGTAAGTGCCGTAGGAGGAGCAACAAGCATAGTAGTAATCTGGCAAGAGCCCAATGTACGAGACTACGCAGGAGTGACCATAACAGCAACAGAAAAGGACAGTGATAAAGTAGCAAAGACAGTAACAATAACAGACAGAGCAGTACGCAACACACAGATAGCAGGCCTCAAAGCCACCACCGAGTACACAGTAGCAGTAATATCGCAGGACTATGCAGGCAACAAAGGAACAGAAGCAACAGCCACAGTAGATACAGGAGCAGATAGCACCGTTCCCGATGCAGTAACAAACATACAAGCAAGCTATCCCTTCGTATCAGCAACAAAAGTAGGCACACAGATAACATGGACAGCACCCGATGCAACAAAAGCCAAGAACAAAGACATAAAAGAGTACAGTGTAAGCATAGCAGAGAAAGATACAAGTACTGCAGTACTGAATGAGAAGAAAATACCCTATCCCACAACATCGCTCTCTGTCGAAGAACTCAGTCAAGGCAAAACATACACAGTAACAATACAAGCAATAGACTATGCAGAAAACAAAAGCAATGCAAAAACACAAGACATAACAACACCCACCCCACTCACAGCACCCTCAGCAGAACTCTTTCAAAGCAAGCCCGCCCTCGTTACAACAACAGGAGCAATACAAATAAAAGCAACCTTTACGCAAGCACCTGGATCAAATAAGTACTACACCCTGCGTATGTTAGATGGCACTACACTGATAGCAGAAAAAAGCATAACAAACCCAGCTACCACCATTAGCTTTGGCATAGCAGATGGCATAGAAGTATCAGCAACACAAGCAAATGCAAAACAATATAGCTTTCGCTTTCTCACAGTAGAAAATAACAGAGTAAGCCCCCCAACAACGCTCACAGACAAAGTAGCAGTATATGATGCAATATCCACTGTCCCGCCCGCACCAGAAAGCCTCACTCTGCTTATTGCAGAATCAACAGCAACAAGCGATACCGTACAGTACGAGTTTCAAGCAGGAACAATTACCAGCAATCACAAAGCACCCAATGACAGAACACTCACACAAGCAAACATACAATACAAAGTATACCTAGTAGCAGGAAACCAGAGTACTAAAACAATAGCAGAAATAAAAGCAATAACAGGAGTACAAACACAAAACATAGCAGGAAACAGCACTTTACGAGGAACATTTATAGGAACAAAAGGAGCAGTATACACCATAGGCATAGAAGCAATAAACAGCCTCAACCCTTCTACCACAAAGAAAGCACAAAACAAAGACCCCGCACTGATACAAACACTAGAACTGAGCACCATCCCCACCTCAAAAGCAACAGCCCCTACCTCGTCCTTAGCAAACAAGCTAGTAGTATCACAATCAACAAACACAACAGGAACAATAAAGCTAGTACTCACCGAGCTAAGCACATTTACAGGAGCAAAAGACTATGATGGCACAAACATAACAGCAAATGACAAGTTAGTATACACCGTGTACGGCTTACAGAAAGACACTAACCCTACAGTAGCAGAAGTACTAGCAGGCAGGAAAGTAAACATAGGCAGTGCCAGTAGCAGAGTGTACACAGTACCAGCGCTTAGCAGTATAGGCGTGACAACCCCAACAGTAGCAATAAAAGGAGCAACAAAGTATCACTTTGTAGTAGAAGTAGCCATAAAAACAGACCCAAGCAAAAAAGCAGTATCGACAGTGGCAACAGTAACAACCGCATCACAAGCGACCGATCCCGCAGAAGTAAGCAACATACAAGTAAAAGGAGTAGAAGGAAGGAATGCAAAGCTATCGTGGACAGCCCCCAGCCTTAGTGCAAGCCACAAAACAGACACAGGAGACCCCCTAGCAGTAGCACAAGTATCGTACAAAGTATACAAAGTAGCAAAAAGTGGCAGTACACAGAGGACAATAGCAGAGATAATAATAGCATCAGGAGGAAGCCCCACAACAACAGCAGCAGGAACAACCAACAGCACTCTGACCAGTGTGACAGTAGGCACAAGCTACGAAATAGTAGTACAAGCAGTAAACAGCACCGATCCCAACAAAGAGTCAAGAGGTGTCCGCAAGGAGTTTGTAGCAAAAGAAGCCTATGGAGCACCAGGAAAGCCCACCATACAAGCAAATGCACAAGGAGCAACCATAGTACTTACCATAACAGCCCCAACCGTAAAAGGAACAGCAGAAGATGGAACAACTCATCTCAGAGATAATCAAATAGATTACAAAGTATACTATATAGCCTCAAATACAAACATAAATGGAGCAACAGTAAAAACACGAGCAAAAGCAGCAAGCGATGCACAAGTAGGAGCAGAAAAAGACGATGTGCCAACAGGAGCAACAAGCTATACAATACGCAACCTACGATTGAATACAAAGTACTATATCACCGCAGTAGCAGTAAACAGCCTCAAAAAGACAAAGGTATCAGCAGAAGCAACAGCAGTCTCTGCCAGCACGCCAACAGTAGTGATAGGAAATGCCACAAAAGTTTCAGCAACAGTAGGCACAGCACTCGCACAAAATACAACGAGAGTACTTACCAGCATTAGTCCTAGTGGGCTATCATTTACCTGTGATGAAAGCACAATAGATAACGATAACAGCACCCTCAAGCAAGAAACAGGCCTAACAGTAACGTTTGCAAAAAATACCAATACAGTAACGATAACAGGCACAGCAAATAAATCAAATATACATGATACTGCTATCACTGAGTATAGCTATGGAGTAGTGGAATGTACCATTACTTCGGGAGCAAACTCGGGACAAAAGGTACTTGCGACTATCAATGTAGAGACAGGACTGGTGAAACTCCCAAGCGAAGTAGCGAGCTATTACAGACCAACAACAAAGAAAGCACTGCAAGCTATTATCACTGCAGAAAAAACAAGGCAAAGTTCGGGAGGGAACAACAACCCTAGCCCCAACCTCAACATGATAGACACCAGTGTTATTACTGATATGAGTCAATTATTTTATCAAGATAAGACTTTTAACGGAGACATAACACAGTGGAATACGAGGAATGTAACTACTATGTCATATATGTTTAGTGAAGCAAGTGTTTTTAATCAAAATATAGGATCTTGGGATACAGGAAAAGTTACTAGGATGGATGGTATGTTTGATACAGCAAGTGCCTTTAATCAAAATATAGGAAACTGGAATGTGAACAGTGTAGTGAATATGAGTGCTATATTTGCTGATGCTACTGCTTTTAATCAAAACATAGGAAATTGGAAGGTAGGGAATGTTACCAGACTTCAGGTCATGTTTAGTGGAGCTTCTGTATTTGATCAAGATTTATCGTCGTGGAAAATGTGTAAGGTTACTGTATTTCCCTCTAATTTTAGAGGTTCTGCTATGGCTGGTAAAACAAACAAGTATCCAAAGGATAAGAATGATAAAGTAGCATGCCCCTCATCGTAGGGTAGTACATATAAAAGAGAGTGCTATGCACTCTCTTTTTCCTTGTATAAGTAGTCTTTGCAACAAGGGTAAGACAGTATATTTTTTCTAATCTACTATTTGTGGAATGAGAGTAAGTATTTCTTTAATTGCAAGACATTGTTTGTCTAGCTCTGTACTGCGTTCATTATGTAACATACAACACAATGGAGGTAAACCTATCTATAATGAAGTCATAGTTAAAAACTGGCTATTGGATTACTGCTGAAGCCTTTTCTGTCGCAATTAGCCCTTGAATCTGCAGGATGCCCTTGAATAGAATTGTAGTATAAAATATAATAATACATAATCGTATAACTTATACTATACTCAAAATTAAAAATATATTGAATGGAGAATTATTATCATGGAAATGTATGATATAAAGAAATTAAGAAATATAGGAATTAGTGCACATATTGATAGTGGGAAAACAACGCTCACTGAACGTATTTTATTCTATTGTGAGAAGATTCATGCTATACATGAAGTACGAGGAAAAGATGGAGTTGGAGCTACTATGGATCACATGGAGCTTGAACGTGAACGTGGTATTACCATTACCAGTGCATCTACAAATGTTACATGGAAAGACTATCCTATTAACATTATTGATACTCCTGGGCATGTCGACTTTACTATAGAAGTTGAACGTTCTCTTCGTGTGCTTGATGGTGCTGTACTAGTGTTATGTGCAGTGGCAGGGGTACAATCTCAGTCGATAACGGTAGATAGACAGCTAAAGCGTTATAAAGTACCACGGCTTGCTTTTATCAATAAATGCGATAGGACTGGAGCAAATCCTGATAGGGTAGTACAACAGCTACGAGAAAAATTAGGACTTGAAGCTCATTTTGTACAGGTGCCTATAGGGTTAGAAGATAAACTTGAAGGGGTTGTTGATCTTGTAACGATGAAAGCTATTTATTTTGATGGAGAACAAGGAAATGATCTTCGTATAGAAGAAATTCCTGAACACCTTAAAGAAGAGTCTGATATAAAAAGACATGAATTATTAGAATCACTTTCGCTATTTGATGAAGAGCTTATGGAACATCTTCTTGATGAAAAAGCTCCAGAAGAGCTTATTTATCGAGCGATACGAACAGGGGTAATTGGCAATAAATTTTGTCCTGTATTTGTAGGTTCTGCGTATAAAAATAAAGGAGTTCAAACATTATTAGACGGAGTAGTGAAGTATTTGCCTTCTCCTGATCAAATAGACAATGTTTCCCTTGATTTAGATAATGATGAGCAAGAAGTTCCATTATATTCTGATAATAGTAAACCAACGGTTGCTCTTGCATTTAAGCTTGATGATGGACAGTATGGACAGTTGACATACACACGTATCTATCAAGGAACAGTGAAAAAAGGTATGGAGCTGATAAATTCGCGTACAAAGCGTAAATTCAAAGTTGGGCGACTTATTCGCATGCATTCAAACTCAATGACTGATATAAACGAGGCAGGAGCAGGAGATATTGTAGCATTGTTTGGTATAGATTGTGCATCAGGAGATACTTTTTGTCAACCTCCTAATAATTACTCAATGACTTCAATGTATGTGCCTGATCCAGTTATTTCGCTTGCAGTAACCCCAGTGGATAAGAAATCATCAGATCAGATGTCAAAGGCTTTGTCACGTTTTACAAAAGAAGATCCCACCTTTCGTACCTATGTTGATTTAGAATCAAATGAGACAATTATACAAGGGATGGGAGAATTACATCTTGATGTATATATTGAACGTATGAGAAGAGAATATAAAGCAGAGGTGGAAACTGGAAAACCACAGGTTGCGTATCGAGAGGCAATTACACAAAAAGCTGAGTTTGATTATCTTCATAAAAAACAGACAGGTGGTTCGGGTCAATTTGGACGTGTAGCAGGATATATAGAGCCAATTCGTGAGTTAGAAGAAGGTCATACTCCTAATTATGAGTTTGTAAATAAGATTAAAGGGGCAGTAATTCCTAATGAGTTTATTTCTTCTTGTGATAAAGGATTTAAGATTTCTATGGTAAAAGGAACGCTTGTAGGCTATCCTATAGTGAGAGTGCGTGTTATCATAGATGATGGTGCTTCGCATCCTGTTGACTCATCAGATGCAGCGTTCCAAGCGGCAGCTATTGGAGCATTTCGTCAGGCATATGATAAAGCAACCCCAGTAGCACTTGAGCCAGTTATGAAAGTAGTCTCTGAGACTCCCACTGAATTTCAAGGGAATGTTATGGCATTATTTAATCAAAGACGTGGTATGATCACTTCAAGTACCGATGAAGGAGTTATGTCTGTAATTGAGGCTGAAGTTCCGTTGAGTGAAATGTTTGGCTTCTCTACTGAGCTTCGTTCGACAACACAAGGGAAAGCTGAGTATTCAATGGAATTTTTGAAGTACGGGAAAGTTCCTCAGTCAATACAAGAAGAGTTGCGTACAAAATTTATTAAAGAACGAGAAGCTGGAAGAAAGTAATTATATTCTTCCAGCTATGAAAAGCTCTATTAAAGCTACCAGCATTGTAGTTAATAGAGCTTTATACGAAGTCCTAGTAATCCGCTTACTTCATGTCGTTGTTCGTTATTGTTATCAATTAAGTTTTTATTGATAGTATAACGAAATTCGTAGTGTAGGTTGCCATATAAAGCTAAGTATTTTGTAAGCTGAATATCAAGAATATCAATGATGGATCCTACATAGAATGTATTTTCTATAGTTCCAGTAAGAAAATCAAGAGAGCCTCTTTTTTTATATGCATTGATATTGTCGGTAGGGCCATCAAATGCAGAATATTGTCCGTCATCATAGATAGATCCGTCATTGAGAGGGCCGTTGAGAAATCCTACTGATGGATTATTGTGCTGCATAAATCGCATGAAAAATGTTAGTTCTAAAAAGCTAAGGGGAGTGATTGTAGTGTTTATGGTAAATCTATGGGAACTTGGAGGCATAGTGCTTCCAAAGTGTCGTGAATAATGGGTGTGGTTTGTATAGTTAAATCCTACTGCATGAACGGTATATGCATCTCCTACTGCACCATGACTAAAAGTATAAGAGCCAATAATTTGATACTTAAATGAAATATTCTTTAAGAACAAGCTGATAGGATACCAATCTACTCCTGTTTCTAATGCTATTTTTTTTGCACTATTTAAGCTTCCTTGCACAAATGCAATAGGATCAAAATCATCAACAACAATCGTAGTAGGAAAAGTGAGCGTATTATTGAGTCGAAGTTTTATGCCTCCGCCTATCATGAGATTTCCTTCTGCAAAATCTCCAAGAGAATCTACTGCATACATATACTTAAATGGCAGCAGATAGCTAAAATTGAAAGTGCCAAACATGACAGATTCGAATACAAATAACTCTATATTTGGATTGACATACCAGTTTACTGCATTATAGAAAAAATATTTTCCGAGTCTATCTGAGGTGCTTCTTGAATAATTGATAAAGCCTCGTTCATCCACCGAAAATTCCTTAAATTGCTGTCTTGCGGATAATGCAAAAAATGCCCATGTGAATGATACATGCTTGAGTCTCCAAAACACTATCGCATTGGGACTATACTTTGCAACAGGACTTACAATAAGTCCATCATCATGAGAAAGTCCTATGCTTCTTTGCATAATACCTGTTTGGACAAATAGATCTTTTTTTCCAACAGTAAAGCTGGAGCGAGATGCCCATGCTGCTGCTATAGTAGCACCTCCCAATACATTTTGAAATTTTATTCCATCATCAGGAGAGTCATCAAGTATACTTACATATGGGTGAATGAAAGGTTTTGAAAATAACACTTTGTCTTTTTGTGAAAATTTTGAAGTATATGTTGCGTTTAGTCCAAATGAGGCAGATATGCTAATGAGTGGAGTAAGAAATGATGACGCAGAAAATAAAGAGCCTCCTTTAAGTAAAGTGCCATACCCTGTGTTATTATCGTTATTGGGAGCGGTATTAAAGATGCCATAGGTATTGTTTTCCACTATCGTAGTGTCGACCCTTGTTAAGAATTGTTGTGCAATGATACGGTCACGAAAGCTCCCGACTTTTATGACTGTTTCAAGGATGTCTTGTAGTACAGTGAGAGGAAGTGGACGAAATGCAGGCAGTTGGGTGACATAGCCACGCCCTACCCATTTATCAATATGTTTATAAATTTCATTATTGGGATCTGCAGATAATTGTGCGTGGCTCTGTAATGATGGAATGAGTAGTAGTAATGCAATAAAAATCCATATGTGAACAAATATGTATCTATGAAAAAAGGTAAAAATATTGGTGTTGTGGTACTTACATTGCATATATTATTCAGAGGGGGATGTGTTGGCACGAGATGGCTGTTTTTCTTGACTTTTTTTAAGGCTTTTTTTGATAGATTGTGATGTTTGTATACTATCTAAGTTGAGTACAATGGATAATTCATCACGTAAAGAATCAAAAGCAAAATCATAGTACTGTCTTTCTTGAAATGATAATTGTCTTTCTAGTCCCCGTATGTACAAAGAGGTGAGCATTTCGGCTGTCTCAAGGGCATTTCCTTTTTTTAGTACTTCTTGATGTTTTAGTAATCGATCTTTCCAGGGCAATTCGGATATACTGTTTACCTCTTCTAGTGTTTTCCATATTTTTTGGACATAATTTTTTGAAATAACTTTTCGAATACGCAATATTTTAATATTTTTTGTTGGAATACGTGATATCATTTTTTGACTCACAAACTTTATAACATAATATGGAACTGTCTCGTTATCAAATGTGCGTTCTTCAATATCAATAATTTGTCCTACCCCTTCGTTTGGGTAAAATACAAAGCTATCAATTTGAAATGGTAATTCTGTTATTATTTTTTTTAGTGTCTTTGATGGCTGTTGTTTAGCAGTAGCAGATTTTATGCTTGTAGAGGCACTTCTTGCTTTTGTTTTTTTTTCTACTGTACTTACTTTGCTTTTTTTTGTAGCGTTTGTAGTAGTAGATTTTGTGTTTTTACTTTTACTTGTTTTTTCAATCGTTTGTTTTTTTTCTTTCATATTTTTATACCCTTATATGATGAATATGGAGAAATAGAATTATAGATAACAATACCTATTATAAATAATAGCATAAATATTGTTTTTTTGCTTACACTATGAAAATAATATTTTGTACTATAATACTATTATATACGATAATAAAATAAAAGGAGATTTTTATGAAAGAACGGTTGAAAAAACAGCTGAAAAAAGGATGGCTGAGTAGAGAGCTACAAGCCGTGAAAAAAATCGGGGGGGGGGGGGGTACACTCTCGATATAAGCAAAACCTAACTCTCGTTGCACTGTTTTTAGTGCTAGCAATAGTTACCCTCGTACTCGTAGGATGTTCGGAGGGCAGTAGCAGTTCCTCAGGTGGTGGAGGAACTTCACCAGTAACCCCGACACTTGCATCAGTGTCCAATGTACAGATACAAGCAGCAGGCAATGATGGGACGCTCTCGTTACGCTGGCAAGCCCCAAGCGATGCTACGCATGTAGTCGTAAAAGCTACCTCTACAACGCCAGCACAAGTCATACAAGTGCGTGTTCCTGCAATAGAATATCGTGCATTGTTTCAACAAGACAGACCCTACATACTCAGAGGCTTACATGCTACTACCGATTATAGTGTAGAGATAGAAGCCCAAAAGGACTCAGAAGTATCACCAAAAACAACCCGCTCTGTTACAACACTGAGCGATGAAACTGCACCACAAGATACCTTTACACAGGTAGCAGTAGAATCAGTAACAAATGGCATAAAGCTCACATGGGACAAAGCACTACTCTCGTTAGGCAAGACAGACATAGCAGAAGCCACAATACAGGTAATAGAAAAAACTACAGGGGTAAAGACAGAAGTATCAGTACAAGATGTAACACAAGGAGAGGTGAGCATTGCTGTGCCCACCATAGACGGCATCAGCTATGATATAGTGGTAGTGTACAAAGATAGCAATGGTAACAAAAGCACGGCAAAGCAAGCACTCAGAGGCATAGTGCCATCAGCCCTCTCACAAACAGTAGCAGCACTGCCAGAGGCAAACCTTAGCGTAACAGCAAACAATAAAAGCAATAGCCCAGCCGATGAAAGCCTGCTTGTTACGTGGGGGAGCTTTACCTTTACAAATAAAAAACTCCAAGTACGAGTCACAGCAACCGCAACAAACACAGTAGTAGCAGAAGAGACAATAAGCAAAGATACCAGTGCAACCAATGTCAGCGGAGCAACTGCACAAGCCAAAGAATACGCCACTGTGTATGTAGCAAAAGATGGCATAGCACTCACAAAACTCTACGGCACACTTACTTACAAAGTAGAAGTGTATGTCTCTCAAAACGGAAAGTACTCCACTGCAGTATCAAAAGAATTAGCAACAACCGACAAAACAACAGAGCCTGTAAGCAATGTAAGTGCCGTAGGAGGAGCAACAAGCATAGTAGTAAGCTGGCAAGCACCCAATGTACGAGATTACGCAGGAGTGACCATAACAGCAACAGAAAAAGACAGTGATAAAGTAGCAAAGACAGTAACAATAACAGACAGAGCAGTACGCAACACGCAGATAGCAGGCCTCAAAGCCACCACCGAGTATACAGTGGCAGTACAATCGCAGGACTATGCAGGCAACAAAGGAACAGCAGAAAATGCCACAGTAAGTACCGTAGCAGATAGCACCGCCCCCGATGCAGTAACAAACATACAAGCAAGCTATCCCTTTGTATCAAATACAAAAGTAGAAACACAAATAACATGGACAGCACCCACAAGCAACAACAAAGATATAAAAGAGTACAGCATAAGCATACAAGAGAAAGGCACAAGTACTGCAGTAGTCAATGAGAAAAAAATACCCTATCCCACAACATCACTCTCTGTCGAAGAACTCACACAAGGAAAAACCTACACAGTAACAATACAAGCAATAGACTATGCAGGCAACAAAAGCACATCAACCCCAAAAGACATAACCACTCCCTCTCAGCTTACAGCACCCTCAGCAGAACTCTTTCAAAGCAAGCCTACACTAGACAAAACAGGAGTCATACAGATAAAAGCAACCTTTAAGCAAGCACCGGGCATAGGGCGATACTATACCTTGCGTATGAAAGAAGGAGCTACCGTAATAGCAGAAAAAAGCATAACAAACCCAGCAACCACCATTAGCTTTGGTATAGCAGATGGCTTAGAAGTACCCAAGAGCCAAGCAGATAAAAAAGACTATCGCTTTGATTTTCTGCAGATAGCAAATAACAGAGTAAGCCCAGTAACCCCTCTCGCTGATGCAGTAGCAGTATACGATAGCACCTCAACCGCACCGCCAGCTGCCAAAGATGCAACACTCTCTGTAGAATCAGTAACATCAACAACCGCAACAGCAGTCTATACATTTAGTAAAGGAGACATTACTAACGACAACAACAAAGCCCCCAATGGAAGCGAACTCAAGCAAGCACAGATACAATACAAAGTATACATAGTAGCAGGAGATCACAGCACAAAAACACTAGAGGCAATAAAAGCCCTTGCAGGAGTACAAACAAGAGAGCTAGCAGGAAACAGCAATCCATTAAAAGCAACATTTATAGGAACAAAGGGAGCAGAATATACCGCAGGAGTAGAAGCAATAAACAGCCTCAATCCTGCCTATAGCATAGGAGCATCAGCAACAATAAAAACAGCAACACTTACTACACCTCCAGCACCAAAAGTAACAACCTACACTACCAGTAATGCAGTAGTATTTGCAGTGCCTACCACAGGAGGCAATAGTGGAAAAAAAGTCATAACAGTACAGCTCAATGCCTCAAACATAGCAGGAGTGAGCAAAGCAAATGGCAATGCCCTTGAAGCAAGAGATCTTGCCTACTATGTGCTATACCTCAAGAAAGAAGACACAAGCCAGAAGCCTGCCAGCGTATCAGCCCTGTGGGCAGTGGAAAAAAGTAGAGCAAGAGTAGCAAAGTACACAAAAGCAACAGGAACAACTCAAAACACACTATCCATAGCAATAGTAGACAGCACCAGTGGAAGCAATGCAGGAGACACCCCCATAGAAACAGCAAAAGACTACTACATAGGAGTAAGGATAGTAAACACAACAAGCCCCAATTACGATGCATCAAATAATAGCAAACTCTTTCCAGCAGGCTTTTACACCGATGTAACAGAAATAAAAGAAGTCTATACTTCCAAAGCAGTAGCACCTACCTCGTCCTTAGCAAACAAGCTAGTAGTGTCACCATCAACAAGCACAGCAGGAACAATAAAGCTAGTACTCACGCAGTTAAGCACATTTACAGGAGCAAAAGACTACGATGGCACAAACATAACAGCAAATGACAAGCTAGTATACACCGTATACGGCTTACAGAAAGACACAACACCAACAGTAGCAGAAGTACTAGCAGGCCGAAAAGTAAACATAGGCAGTGCAAGTAGCAGAGTGTACACAGTACCAGCCCTTGCCAGTTTAGGCTTGTCTGCAGACACAGCACCAGTAGTAGCAATAAAAGGAGCGACAAAATATCACTTTGTAGTAGAAGTAGCCATAAAAACAGACCCAAGCAAAAAAGCAGTATCGACAGTGGCAACAGTAACAACCGCATCACAAGCGACCGATCCCGCAGAAGTAAGCAACATACAAGTAGGAGGAGTAACAGGAGGGAGTGCAAAGCTATCGTGGACAGCCCCCAGCCTTACTGCAAGCCACAAAACAGACACAGGCGATACCCTAGCAGTAGCACAAATATCGTACAAAGTATACAAAGTAGCAAAAAGTGGCAGTGCAAAAAGCGTAACAGCAATAAAAAATGCAGACTCAAGCCCCACAACAACAGCAGCAGGAACAACCAACAGCACTCTGACAGGATTGACAGTAGGCACCACTTACGAAATAGTAGTGCAAGCAGTAAACAGCACCGATCCTAACAAAGAATCAACAGGTGTCCGCAAGGAGTTTATCGCAAAAGAAGCCTATGCAGCACCAGGAAAGCCCACCATACAAGCAAATGCACGAGGAGCAACCATAGTACTTACCATAACAGCCCCAACCGTAAAAGGAACAGCAGAAGACGGAACAACTACTCTCAGAGATAATCAAATAGATTACAAAGTATACTATATAGCCTCAAGAACAAACATAGATGGGGCAACAGTAAAAACACGAGCACAAGCAGAAAGCAATGCACAAGTAGGAGCAGAAAAAGACGATGTACCAACAGGAGCAACAAGCTATACAATACGCAACCTACGATTGAATACAAAGTACTATATCACCGCAGTAGCAGTAAACAGCCTCAAAAAGACAAAAATCTCAGCAGAAGCAACAGCAGTATCTGCCAGCACCCCAACAGTAGTAATAGGAAATGCCACAAAGGTTTCAGCAACAGTAGGCTCAACACCAACATCAGCACATACAACGAGAGTACTTACCAGCATTAGTCCTAGTGGACTATCATTTACCTGTGATGAAAGCACAGTAGATAACAGCACACTCAAGCAAGAAACAGGCCTAACAGTAACATTTGCAAAGAATACCAATACAGTAACGATAACAGGCACAGCAAATAAATCAAACATACATGATACTGCTATCACTGAGTATAGCTATGGAGTAGTGGAATGTACCATTACTTCGGGAGTCTATTCAGGAGGAAAAGTACTTGCGACTATCAATGTAGAGACAGGGCTGGTGAAACTAGCAGGACAATCAGCTACCTATTACAGACCAACAACAAAATCAGCACTGCAAGCTATTATCACTGCAGAAAAAGGAGCAAGCAGACAAAACACCAATAGCCCTAACCTCAACATGATAGACACCAGTGCTATTACTGATATGAGTAGATTATTTCAGAATGATAGTACTTTTAATGGAGACATAACACGTTGGAATACCAGTAATGTAACAAATATGCATGCTATGTTTAATGGAGCAAGTATCTTTAATCAAGATATAGGAAGCTGGGATGTAAGCAAGGTTACTAATATGAATGCTATACTTATCTTGGCTGCTGCATTTAGTAAAAATTTATCATTATGGAGAGTGTGTAAAGTATCTACTCCCTTGACCTATACACTGTATTTTGCAGGTTCATCTATAGAAGGAGTAAGAACAAAGTACCCAAAATTTAAGGGATCGCCAGAGTGTAGCACATAGTAGAGCATAAGAGACGCATACCTATAGCAAGAAAGGATAGCTCCTTTCTTGCTATAGAAAGCACTATGCTATCACAGAAACATCCCTTTTGCAGTATATTGATTTTATCACAAAATATACACGAGATAGTAAAAGGGAACTATATACATAGTATCCCGTTACTACGAAATAACACACTAGATCTATTATTGAAGTGATAATTTGTTTTCAATAATTTAATAAATAGGAATATATAGTATTCTATAAGAATAGAAATGAAATAGTATCTGTAAAAATAGAAAACAAAAAACCTAATGTAGTCTTTATCGCTTATCTTTAGAACTGTTTTTTTCTTTCTGTTGTTTTTTATATTCTGCTATTTGTTCAGGGGTAGTAGTAGCTACCATCTCTACTAATTTCTTAAATCCTACTTTTTTAGGAAGTGGTGGTATTATATTCTCTCTCATATATTTATTGTACCCTTTTTATATCATGGAATGTTCTAATTTTATTTAATCCATGCTTACAAGTAAAAGCTATAAATTGTTGTACTGTAGATGTTGTCATATTTAATCTAAAACTAAACTCATTTACATATCGTTGTAAATGCTTTTCACTTATACTGTGAAATATGCCATACACTCCTCTTTTCAATAATGCCCAAAAGCTCTCTATTCCGTTGGTATGTGCCATGCCATCGACATACTGCTTTGCACTATGATTTACTGACTTATGCTTATATCCGTACCAATCAAGTCCTATATATCCTCTATGCTCATCTGTGTAAATAGTAGTATTAGGCTCTACTCTTTGTAATATCGTCCTTTCTAATGTATCTTGTGAGGTATCTTTTACCACTTTCCCTTGTACAAACCCTTCTCTTTCTTTTATTCCTACTACTATTGCTTTTCCTGTAGTACCACCTTTTACATCAAGTTTTTTATCACTGTGCTTATTCTTTTCTTTCCCACCTATATAAGTTTCATCTATCTCTACTGTGCTATTATGAGTAATCTTAAAATCAAAACATTCTCTTATTTTCTGTGCCATATACCAAGCCGACTTCTGTGTAATACCCAATTCCCTTGATAATTGCAAACTAGATATTCCTTTTTTGTTAATATCCATCAAATACATAGCATATAACCATGATTGAACACTTATTTTACTTGCTTGCATAATAGTCTTTGTTTTTACCGTAAACCGCCCTCTACAATCTTTACACCTATACGGCTGTACTTTATTTGATGTTTTTGCTATTCTAGCATTCTTACAATAAGGACATGTTATTTTACCATCTTTCCATCGTATCCCTTCAAATACTTTTATAGCTTGCTCTTCTGTAGAAGCATAGCTACTAAAAAACTCTTTTACACTCATCATCTTTTGCTTACTCATAAGGATATTATATCCCATTATTACACTATTTGTCAAGTATTTTTATTGGATTTTTATATTATTATGTAATGGGATACTATGTATATAATTCCCTAGTAAAAGTACACATGTATAAAGTGTTGTATAATTGATTAAAGAAGGCAGAGATTTAGTCTAATTTTTCATTAAATAGGTTAATCTCTTTATTATATACTATATATTACACAGAAGAAAATAGAGGTAGGTATGCAAAATGGATGAAATATCTTGTCTTAAAATTAATGAATCTCAAATTCCTATAAAAGCATATAAATCTATTTTAGATAATTACATAGATTTTCTGAAATTTTTTTATGGTAATGAAATAGATTTAGTTGTAAAAGAAGGTAGTCAAATTTTTAAAGCTATAAAAAAAGATAATATAAAAAATAATGATACGATAAAAGATTTTGATACAAAATTACGCAATTATAAATTTGATAAGCGTTCTTATGCAGAATATCAAAAACCTTTAATGTACTTAAATAATATATCTAAAACGAAAGAAAAACATAATTTACAAGACTTTATCTTATTTTTCAATCAAAAGGATACTATTATTGATATTGATTTCAAGAATAAACTAGAACATTTACAAAAATCTATCAAAGAATCAACTAAACCTATTAAAGAATTAACCAGTATAATAGGATCTATTCATTTAATAGCAGATAGAAAAAATGAACTTGAAATAAATGTTATCGATAAGTTAGATAATAAAACAATTAAAGGTATGATTAAGACCAATGATAAAGAATCAGATAAAAAACTATTTAATGATATACGAGTAAAATTTTACGGAAAAACTGTTTTAGTATCTGGTTACTTAGAAAGAGAAAATATTACATTCAATAAAAAGTATATTGAGGTTGTTAAAGTTACTGGGTTTGAACAAGATGAAAGACCATTACATGAATATAGAGGAATATTAAAATAATGATTTTTTGTGATTCTAGTATTCTCTTATCCTATTTTAAAGAAGATGACAATAAAGAAAAGGTTGAATTTCTTTTTGATACAGATACATTAGAAAAATACAAATTATACATTTCTACTTATGTACAATTAGAGTCTATATTTTTATTTGGTAACGATAAAGATAAAGTTAAAGAATGTATACCTAATATTACAAGGAATCTGGAATAATCCATCATGGGACACAGTAACATTATCTCTAAGTACTATTAATATTTGCTATGAGTTGTATGGAGAATATGATGAGTTGTATATAAAACCAGATAAAGATGAAAAGACACAGGAAAAGGCTTATAACCCAAAAGATGTAATTCATCTTGCTAGTGCAATAGAATGTAATTGTAAATACTTAGTAACACTTGATAAACCTTTTATAAAGAAAATAGAAAATCTGCCAAAAGGACATATGCCTATACCTAAAACTTTAGAGCCTACAGAACTACAAAACATATTAGGTATACCTAATAAAATATTCAAATAAAATAGCTACAATGTATATAATTCCCAATCTAGTATTATTAGACAATTATCCAAATATAGAATATAATAAAACAAATAGGATATTATGTTTGATTATGCAACACTCAGATCCTCTGCTCGTTCTATATTGGAAACAAATGATAGAGGAGGCTACACTGTTCCAAATAAAGATGTGTACCCTTTCCAATGGAACTGGGATTCTGTTTTTGTTGCTTTAGGATGGTTATGTATTAATGAAAAACGTGCATGGCAAGAAATTGAAACATTGTGTAAAGGACAATGGGAAAATGGTATGATACCCAGCATTGTTTTTCATGAAAAATATTCTCATTACTTTCCTGGTCCAGATGTATGGCAGTGTAGTTCTGTTATGGGGGTTGCCACTACTGGTATTACCCAAATTCCTGCTGTAATACCCCTCACTATTCTTATGTATCACCTTGCTAATGATAGAGAGTTAGCAGAGTCTTATATGACCAGTTTGTTCTCAAAGCTCTATGATTACCAAGCATGGTGCTATACTTACAGGAGAGATTCCATTACAAAATTGTGCAAGATATATCATGGCTGGGAAGCATTTGATAACAGTCCTATGTGGGATGAAGCATTAAAAAGAGTAAGTCCCACTCAACATGTATTTGAACGAAAAGATAACAATATTGTCCCTAAAGAACAAAGACCAACACAATGGGATTACGAACGATATATTTCTATCCTTGAGCGTATGCGTAGTGTTGATTATGATTCTCATCAGTATGATTCTATTTGTGAGATGAGTATTATTGATGCAGGGTTTAATGCAATAGTGCAAACGGGAAACACAGCATTACTCTCTTTAGTGGATAGCTATGGGAACAACACACAAAAGCAACAGCTACAACAATGGACATTTGAAACACAGCAAGCATTTGATTTTTTGTGGGATGATGATATGGCACGATATGTAGATTATGATTGCATAACAAAAACACACATCAAAGAAGAAATATCGGGAGCAATGCTCCCCTTACTTGCTCGGATAACAGGAAAAGATGAACAAAGATATAAACAGACATTACAACAATGGATAGAACAAGATATGCCTTCTCTTTCTATACACAGTGCAAAATTTGAGCCAATAAGATATTGGAGAGGGCCTAGTTGGACTATTGTTAATTTTATGATATTTTGTGCTTGCAAGTTACAAAGCTGGGAAGCAGAAGCAGAAGAAATAAAAAAGCGTTCTCTTGAACAGATAGCAGTAGGAGACTTCTATGAGAATTTTGAGCCAACTACCCGAAAAGGATATGGAGGAAGCTGTTTTTCTTGGACAGCAGCAAGTTTCTTGTTTTGGCTAGACACAGAAGCGTATGATTTTAATATATGTAAACAAATTTTTTAAGGAGGTATTATGAAAAAGAATACTATTTTTTCATTAATTATGTATATTGCTGTTTCGACAGTATGTATTTTCTTTCTTACTGGTGCAGGAGGAAATGAAAATGGAAGTTCTGGCAAAACTGTAATAACATTTTGGACAGATCAAACTCAAACGGAACGTATGACACAAACACGTTTACTTATGGATACCTTTGAGGCACTTAATCCCGAATACAAGGTTGAATTAGTAGCGGTGGATGTAAATGATGTTACAACACAGATAAGTACTGCAGCAAGTTCTAATACTTTGCCTAATCTTATTACCACTTCTACGCAATTTTTACTTTCCATTGATGAAGAAGGATTAATAGATACTCAGGCTACACAAGCGGCTTTTGATGCTATTGGGAAAGACGATTTTTTTGCTGGTGCAAGGAACATAAGCAAAAGTATTAAAAATGATGGAGACTTTATGGTCCCTCATCATTTTTTTGTGCAAGGAATATGGTATCGAAAAGACTGGTTTGATGAAGCAGGGCTTTCAGCACCTAATACAAAAGATGCCTTGCTTACGGCAGCAAAATATTTTTATCAGCCTGACAAAAATCAGTATGGACTCTTGATAGGCACAAAAGCACAAGAACAGTATAACGAGCAGAATCTGTTACAGATTGCCACTGCCCACAATGCATATCTTTTTAATAAAGATGGTTCTCTTGCTATTGATTCTCCTGAAATGATAGAAGCCGTAGAATATTATAAAGAGTTATCACAATATACGCCTCCAGGTCCACAAACATGGCGTTCACGCGATTATTACCTGCAAGGAAAACTTGCAATGTTCTTCTATTCTTCTTTTATTATGGATGATCTCGCATTACAAGAAATAGCAACAAATTCGCTTACTGCAGAAAATTTTGCAGAGTTAGAAGGAGCAGAGTTTGATAAAAATCTTGTGGTAAACACTGGGTTTGTTCCTTCTTTTAAGTGGGATGAGGAATCAAGCTATGCAGAAATTGGTGGACTTTCTATTTTGAAAAATGATAATAAAGCGGCTGTTGAAGGAGCTAAAAAAGTAATACAATTTCTTTTTGAAAAAGATTCTTACATTGCGTATGTGCATATGGTTCCTGGAGGCATGCTTCCTACGCTTAAATCTATCTCTCAAGATAGCGATTTTTTCAATGATCCAAAGGGAGTATATGCTCGTTATGGGAAAGAAAAAATACAAGATCTTATTGCAGGCATAAACTATCCAAAGTCGTTTCTTATACGAGATGGTGTGGTATATCCTCAAGCAGCAGTAGTAGCATCTAAATTGATTATCCCCGATATGCTATACGAAGTTACAGAAGAAAATATTCCTGTACAACAAGCTATTGCAGATGCAAAGAAAAAAATAGAAGCAACATTAGAGTAAGTACCCAACATTACGGATGGTAGGAATGAGAGCCTTAAATATTCAAGAAAAAAGAGAACAAACTATTGCGTATCGCCTTCTTATTCCTACCCTTCTTATAATAGGAGGGTTGGTATTCTATCCTCTTGTTTTTAATGTTTTTCTGAGTTTTTTCAAGGTTAGTCTCTCAGGAAAAAGAGAGTTTATAGGAATTCAAAACTATATTACTCTCTTTCAAAATAAAGATTTTTATGCTGCACTGTTTCTTACATTTCAATTTCTTTTCTTTACGGTAGTAGGCACCACTTTGGTCGGGCTTGTGGTAGCATTAATTCTTAACATTGATTTTCGCGGTAATGCATTACTACAAACGATTATTTTGCTTCCTTACTTTGCTCCAGTAATATCTGTTATTTTTGGTTGGCAGTTTATCTTTGATCCAGTGAATGGCATATATAATCACGTGATGGTTGAAGTACTTAAACTTACAAATGAAAGAAAGAATATACTCGGTGATCCTAGTACCTCAATGATCATTGTGGTGCTCTTTAATATATGGAAATATTACCCTATTTCTTATCTTATGATACTAGCAAAACTCAAAAGCGTAGATAAAAATCTATACGAAGCAGCAGACATAGATGGAGCAAATAATGTGCAGAAATTTTTTGCAGTAACGCTTCCCGAACTAAAGTTTACTTTGGGGACTGTTATACTTCTTCGCTTAGTATGGAACTTAAACAGATTTGAAGATGTGTATTTAATTTCACCAAATACCAATATACTTTCCATATTTACCTATAAACAAGCCTTTGCAGGAATTCCTGATCAAGGACTTGCTGCTACTATATCACTTGTACAGCTTGTTATTGTTGGTATTCTTATATGGACATATGTAAAACATATATTAAAATGGTAATAGGAAAGAGAGGAGTATTATGAAAAAAAGATCAGCAACACAGAATATACTATTATTTTTCTTTTGTATGTTTCTTATATTTTTTGCTTGTTTTCCTTTTTTGCAAATAGTTTCTGTTTCTTTTAAGACTCCACTAGAGTGGGGAAACCCAAATCTCATTCCTCGAGTTATAAGTGTAGATGCATATAAAGAGTTATTAGGACTTTCAAAAACCATTGCAGAAATTGAAAGTTTACCCCCTAATGTACAAAAAATACTTAACAATCCTAAGCTAAGCAATGAACAGCGTCAGGCAATTATCGATAAATATAATAAAGGGAGTGGTTTTCCTTTTCTAAAGTTTATGTTTAACTCTTTTGCTCTTGCTATGCTTGCGTCATGTATTTCTCTTATAGTGAGTATCCTTGGTTCTTATGCTATCAGTAGATTGCGTTTTAGAGGAAAAGCACTTATGCAGAGAAGTGTACTGTTTGTGTACCTGCTTGGAGGCATAGTCATAATGGTGCCGCTCTATCAGATGGCAAATGGACTTTCTCTTACGAGTACAAACTGGGGACTCATTACTTCTTTATTGCTTATTTATGTACTACAAACATTACCTCTCGCCTTATATATGCTAGGAAATTATATAAGAGGCTTGCCTGTCTCCCTTGATGAAGCAGCAAAAATAGATGGGTGTGGGCATATGAGAATTATTTTTAATATCATTGTTCCTCTTTCTCGCCCTATTATTGCAACAGTGTTTATTTATTGTTTTATTATTGCATGGAATGAATATTTGTATGCATCAGTATTCTTAAAAGCAAATCCCGAATTATATACTATCCCTATAGGAATTCAAACTCTCTTTGTTTCTAAAAATGCAATATGGGCAAGAATAATGGCAGCTTCAACACTCACTCTTACTCCAATATTGCTATTCTTTGTTATTTTAGTACGCAATGTTCGTTCTGGTATGGTTGCAGGTGGCGTAAAAGAATAAAGCATTGTAAGGACAGCTTTTTCATATAAAAATTCTTTGTTACTCATAATAATGTGCTTCATATATACATCATAAAGTGACATTTTCAGCTTTCCATTACAAATGCTTTGGTTTAACCATATGGAAATTCAAATTAAATCGGAAATATGAGAAAAATTAACCTTGTTTTTTGACTTTAAATAATAAAGTATACTATAATGAAACTAAATTATTTACTATGGAGGTAGTATGAAACGACTTATAATATCTATATTAACAGTAGGGGTGGCTTTATTTACACTGTTGAGTGCAGGAGAGGGAGAGTCAACTATTAAGATAGGGGTAGCAGGTCCTCATTCTGGTGATCTTGCACCATATGGTTTTTCAACATTAAATGAAGTGCAACGATTAGCAGAAATGATCAATGCTGATGGTGGAATAAATGGAAAGATGATTGATATTATTCCCGCAGATGATATTTGTGATCCTGGACAAGCAGCAAATCTTGCAAGTAAACTCGTAGATGATGGTGTAATAGCAGTGATTGGTCATGTATGTTCAGGAGCAACAGAAAGTGCTCTTCCAACATATGTGAATGCAAATATTCCTGTTATCTCTCCGTCAGCAACAAATCCAACACTTACAAAAAGTGGCAAATATCCTGTGTTTTTTCGTACTATTGCACCAGATGATGCACAAGGTATAACACAGGCTGATTTTCTTATAAATGCTCTTGGAGTATCTTCTGTTGCAGTGATACATGATAATCAAGATTATGGAAAAGGGCTTGCTGATAGTGCAAATGCATCCTTAGAAAGTAAAGGAGTGTCTGTGCCTGTATACGAGGGTATTACAGTTGGTGCAGGAGATTATTCTGCGGTAATATCTAAAATTGTAAGTGCTAATGTAGATGCAGTTGTGTTTGGTGGATACCACTCTGAAGGCTCTAAACTTATTAGTCAGCTTCGTGATAGAGGTTTTGAAGGAGTGTTTATTTCTGGAGACGGATTGTACAGTATGGATTTTATCAAGTTAGCAGCAGATGCTTCTGAAGGAGTATATACCTCTGGCCCACAGGACGTAAGCGGATCTGATGCATATATGCAAGCAGTGAAAGCATATAAAGAAAAGTATGGGGAAGATCCTGGTGCTTTTTTTAATGAAGGGCATTCTGCGTTTCAAGTGATATATCAAGCAATTATGAGTCTTGGTGATAAAGAAATAACTTCTGAATCGGTGCTTGAAGCTATTCGAACAGGAAGTTTTGATACACTTGTTGGTACTATCTCTTTTGATGCACGCGGTGATGCAGACGGGGTAGGCTTTAATGTATATCAAGTCAGAAACGGAGAGTTTACTTCAGTTTCACAATAATTGGTTCACACGATATAGCAGAATAGTCATAGCTACTTGTATAAGTCTTATATAAGTGTCTTGTATAAATATAGTTTGATTATTCCAATATCAAATAAGTGATATAATGGTATATCAAAAAGTGTGAATGAACCGAATGGTAGTGATACTGCAAAGCATGCGTAATTATGCAATATTTTATTTCTATTGTTTTTAGTGCCTTAACGAGAGGGAGTATGTATGCTCTTCTTGCGTTGGGTTACTCTATGATTTATGGTATTATACAGCTCATTAATTTTGCTCATGGTGAGCTGTATATGATTGGTGCTTTTTCGGCTTTGATTGCAACGGTTGTGTTGACTTCTTTAGGCATGGGAGGCTTAGCGCTATTAGTATCTGTAATCATATATGGTGCAATTACGTCTATGCTCTATGCCTATACGCTTGAACGTATTGCGTATCGTCCCTTACGTAAAAGCTCTGTGCGTCTTTCATTGCTTATCAGTGCAGTGGGTATGTCAACATTTTTACAAAATTTTGTATTGCTTACACAGACTGCTAATTTTTTGCCATTTCCAAAGATATTACCCGAAAGCTGGAGTGTTCTTTCTGTAAAAGGGTATTTTAATCAAGCACAAGCAGTAATTTTAATTGTGTCTGTTGTTGTTATGGTTGTCTTAATGTTGACTGTACGCTTTACATTGCTTGGTAAATCTATGCGTGCAGCATCACAGGATATTGTTATGGCACAGCTGTTAGGGATAAATGTAAACAAAGTGATAGTTATTACCTTTCTTATCGGTGGAGGGATTGCAGCAGTTGGTGGAGTACTTATAGGACAATATGTAGGACAAATTCAGTTTTATATGGGATTTCTTGTTGGAATTAAAGCGTTTGTCGCTGCAGTATTAGGAGGCATAGGGAGTATTCCCGGTGCATTGCTAGGAAGTTATATGCTTGGCTTTGTTGAAAGTATGGGAGCAGGATATTTATCAAGCTCGTATGAAGATGTATATGCCTTTTTGTTTTTAGTAATATTTTTAATATTTAAGCCAAATGGTATACTAGGAAAATCTACAAAAGAAAAAGTATAGCGAGAGATTACAAATGGCAGATACGCGTATAAATGAAACATTACCGCACTCATCTCAAAGTAAAGAAATTAAAAATAGCACTACGCATTCAGATACAGCAGTAAAAGGTACGCAACAAAGTGAAAAAAAGAAGAGTGTTTCATGGCTTATTTCTTTTCGATCAGTAATAATCAATGCTCTCTTATTGCTTGTTCCTAGTGCAACTTTTATTCTTGTAAAAGTAAACACCATAGATAAAACTATGGAATGGTATCCTCTCAATATAGTCAGGTTTTTTATACTGTATGTTATCATTTTGAGTATATTTACATTTAAGCCACATATCCGCCTTATTCATCATTCTGCTATTCAAAAGATGCTTCAAAAAACACAGGGAAATGTTGCTCGATTGAGAAAAAACAAAGTATTTCTTGTATTGTTATTGTTTTTTATTATTGTATTTCCCTTTATTGTTTCTCGGTATCAGACAAAAGTGATCATCTATGCAATTTCATACTTTATATTTGCACTTGGCATTAACTATACGGTAGGATATGCAGGTATACTCAACTTAGGGCATGTTCTCCCTTTTGCTGCAGGAGCATATACATTTGCGTTGGGAGTGCAGTATTTTCAGCTCAATTTTTACCCTGCATTAGTGTTAGCGACAGTCATAGGTGCTCTGTGTGGCATGTGCGTTGCTTTGGTTACATTACGACTTAATGGAGATTATTTAGGGATTGTCACTTTAGCATTGGCAGAGATATTTCGGCTCATATTGGTAAACTGGGATTCTTTTACCAGTGGTATGAGAGGCATATCGGGACTAACACCACCAAGTATTCCGGGAATACAGTTAGGGTTTGTGGAGAAATATTATTTACTCTATTATATATGCCTTCTACTCTGTGTGATAGGATATGTAATAAGTGCACGTCTTGAACGTAGCCGCTTTGGACGTTCGTGGCAGGCAGTACGTGAAGATGAAATAGCAGCAGTATCTATGGGAATAAATATAAGTTTTGTGCGTTTTATGGTATTTTCAATAGGAGGTGCATACGCAGGGTTAGCAGGAATGCTGTTATCAAGCAGCAGTACCTATGTCAGTCCTCATGTATCGACTATTTTGTATTCCATAACCGTGCTAAGTATAGTAATACTAGGAGGCATGGGATCTCTTAACGGGATTATTTTAGGTACTGTGATTATTATTATTGTTCCAGAATATTTACGTGAATTTCAAATGTATAGATTGCTTCTTTTTGGTGCAATCTTAGTGATTATGATGAGGTTTAAGCCACTGGGTTTACTTCCTCAGAAAAGAGTAATGTATAAAAAAAATAATAAGTAGGGGATAGTATTGTTATACGTAGAAAATGTAACTGTACAATTTGGTGGACTCGTTGCGGTAGACTCTGTGTCGCTAGAAATTCAACCTCATGAAATTATTGGTCTTATAGGACCAAATGGTGCAGGAAAAACAACATTGTTTAATTGTATCACTGGTATTTATACTCCTACAAAAGGGGCTATCTTTTTTGATGCACACAATAAAGGAAAAAAAGAAATATCATCACTGCCTACCCATGCAATAATTCGTACGGGTATTGCACGTACTTTTCAAAATGTGCGATTATTTCAACGTCTTACCGTATTAGAAAATGTTCTTGTTGGACTCCATTCTAAATTGCATGCAGGCTTTTGGGGAACTATTGCTAATAGTCGTAGCACACGAAAAGAAGAAAAAGAAAGTATTGAACGTGCTTTTTATCTTCTTGAGTATTTTAATTTAGATTCGCTTGCTAATAATGTTGCAGGAGATTTGCCGTTTGGAAATCAAAAAGTATTAGAGATCGTACGGGCTATGGCAGTAAATCCTACCTTATTGTTATTAGATGAACCTGCCGCTGGACTTAATACACAAGAAACACATGAGCTTATGGAACTCCTTAT
The DNA here is from genome assembly GCA_965218205.1 of Spirochaetia bacterium. Lineage (GTDB taxonomy): Bacteria > Spirochaetota > Spirochaetia > WTKD01 > CBDDCA01. Next base: position 112,367 of record OZ244590.1, read on the forward strand.
AAAAGTAAAGCGAGATTTTTATCCAACATTATTTCTTATTGAACATGACATGAAGTTTGTAATGTCGCTTACTGATAGAATTTATGTTCTTGATTATGGAAAACTTATTGCTCAAGGAACTCCAAAAGAAATACAAAATAATCAAGATGTTATTACTGCTTATTTAGGAGAAACTATCGTATGAGTATGTTACAATTTAGTGATGTACATGTTCATTACGGAGCTATTGCTGCCGTTAATGGAATTTCTTTTACTGTGAACAAAGGAGAGCTTGTTACCATTATTGGAGCCAATGGTGCAGGAAAAACTTCAATAATGATGGCAATTACAGGAATTGTTCCTATTACAAGCGGTACTATTACATTTTTAGAGAAAAACATTCATAAAAAAAGTACTCGTGAGATTATTACAACAGGGATAGCGCTTGTTCCTGAACGAAGAAGAATTTTTCCTCGACTTACTGTACAAGAAAATTTAGAGCTAGGGGCTATACTAAACAAGAACACAAAACAAGTGCAAGAGGATATGGACTATGTCATGTCTCTCTTTCCTATTTTGCGGGAACGGAGCACTCAGCTTGGCGGTACATTAAGTGGTGGTGAACAGCAAATGCTTGCTATAGCTCGGGCGTATATGCAACATCCAACATTACTATTACTTGATGAACCTTCGTTAGGGCTTGCTCCTATTATTATTCAGAAGATATTTGCTACTCTTGAACAATTACGTACAGAACGTAACCTTACTATCTTATTAGTAGAACAAAATGTCAGTTTAGCATTGCATCATTCTGACAGAGGGTACGTGCTTGAAACAGGAGAAGTGATCTTAGAAGGAGATTCTCAGTATTTATTGAATCACTCAAGTATTAAAGAAGCATATCTTGGAGGACATATACACTGAGTATTGCTTGAATACAAGTAGCATGTATGTTTCCTATATGTACCCTATATATACATGAGGGAGTATTATGTAGTATACTGCATGTATGTCAAATAATTTACAACAGACTCAAAAACAAGTATCTCGTAGTGGTGGTATGGATCTAAGTAATGGAGATATCCTGTCATCTATAAAAATAATTGCCTTACCTGCAATGTTAGGACAATTTTTTAATTCAATGTATAATTGGATTGACACATTTTGGGGAGGAAAAATTTCTGCTGACGCATTATCTGCATTTGCGGCATCATTTCCTATTTTTTTACTTTCGCTTGCCTTAGGACAGCTCTGTTCTGGTGGAGCTATGGTATTGATTTCTAATGCACTTGGAGAAAAACGTGAACAAGATTCTAAAGACTATCTCGCACAAGCGTCAGTACTAAGTCTTGTAATTGGGGTAGTAACAGTAGTAGTAATTCAAATAGTGTGCGAACCTCTGCTAGCGTTTCAAGGGGCAAGTGGGCAAGTGCTTACCTATGCTGTACAGTATACAAGAATTTTATTGTACGGCTTTCCTTTTTTAATGCTCACTTTTACCCTTAACTCAGGGCTCACAAGTCGAGGAAATACAAAATTTATGAGAAATATTTTTATCATGAATGTATGTATCAATATGCTTATGGATCCCTTATTGTTATATGGACTCTCTTTTGGAGGAGTACAAATTATTCCTGCTATGGGTATAGGAGGAATTGCCTTAGCAACAGTTATTGTACAGGTATTAGGGGCAGTAATACTATTGAAGAAATGTTTTCAAGATGATATGCTCCCTCGTTCTATTTCATGCTTTGCTCCTAGGATACAGTGTTATCGATCAATTATAGTGTACGGGTTGCCATCATTTTTTCAATTATTACTAGTATCGGTAGGGCTTTCTCTTATTACATTTTTTCTGTTTCAGTTAGGAGGAAACAGTGCTTCGGCTGCGTATGGGATAGGATTAAGGATAGAACAGATGGCTCTTATTCCTGCGTTTGGATTATCCATTGCTCTTTCTGCTTTGGTAGGACAAAATAATGGAGCAAAGAAGTTTGATCGTATTTTAATAAGCTATCGAACGGTAATATATTTAGCGGTGTTATTACTTATTAGTCTTATGCTTCCTCTTACATTGTTTGGAAATGTTTTTGCTACCATTTTTACTTCAAATGTACAGGTTATTGCAACCACTGAGCTCTACTTATTTTTTGCATTAGCTGCGTTTATGGGATACCAAACACTCAATCTTTCACAAGGTGTTCTGACAGGCATGAAAAAGCCACATATAGCAATATTCATTATTGTTATGAGACAGTTATTCCTGCCTTTTATTACTATTCCTCTTTTTGTATATGTGTTTGATTTTGGTATCATAGGCTTATTTACTGCTATGGTATTGAATGTGTGGGTATGTGCTTTCTTGATGTCCTTTTTTGCATTACGAGCTATTGCAAAACGTCAAGCTGAGGTGTTATAGGCTTTTACAGGGAATTATATACAATGTAGCAATGATAAATAATCATGAACACTTGACTAATATCTAGTAAAATTAGACAATATACTTATGAGACGAGCAGATATGACTAATAAAAAAGTAATATATACTTGTCCTATTAGAGGAAGGATAGAAAGCACTTCTCTTGAAGAATATTATAGAATAGAATGCTTGAATTATCTCATTAAAAAAGAAAAAATACCTAAAGAAAAAATAGAGTTAGAAAAAATACTTGAAATATACGGTTTTGCTAAAAAAAATAATTTAAGGGCAGACATAGTAGTATATGATGGTGTTAGGAGAGAATTAAGTAATATTATTTATATAGCAGAAATAAAAGTAAGGGCTACAGAAAAAGCAAAAGCTATACAAGACCAATTATTACCTGCAATGAGAAATTGTGATAATATTATTTATGGTATATATTGGGATGAAATACATAGAGTTTTAGTAGATAGAAAAGGGAAAGAGCAAACAGGTACTTTTCAATTACATTATGAGGAAGAGAATAATAACTCTCTATCAAAATTAGAAAAAATTAAAGATACACAAGCATTATGGGTAGCTATAGAAAATGGAGTAAGAAATTACAATGGTGGAACAAAAAGTAAACATAGAGAAATATTAAAATTACTTATAACTAAATACTACGATGAAAAAGTAAATAATGAAAATCTTGTTTTTACTACTAGCAATACTACTATTGTCAATACTGTAAGAAAATTGTATACACAAGCGATTGATTATTATGGTAAAGAGATATTGGAAGTGATATTCAACGACACTATAAATCTTACTGATGATTGTATAGAAAATTGTGTTAAGATATTGCAAAATTACTCTTTGTCTGTTTCTGATAGTAAAATAATACAAGAGTTTTATATGAAATTTGCTCCTTCTTTTCTAAAGAAAGATCTTAGTCAATATTATACGCCTAAAGAAATAGCAAATTTTATGGTAGCTATTGTTCCTATTACAAGAACTACTAAAGCATTAGATCCTTGTAGTGGTTCTGGTGATTTTATGGTAGGAGTACTAAAAACAGCAACAGAAAAAGGAGTTGATGGAGACATAGCAATGCGTATTTTTTGCTGGGATATAGATGAAGATGCTTCTGCTTTAGCTCAAATAAATATGATACTAAATGGGGATGGAAGATCTAATGTAAAAACAATAAATAGTTTAAAAGATATACATGATGAGGAAGATGAATACAATCTTATTATTACTAATCCACCATTTGGGGTAAAGACTGTATATACAGAAGCAAAAGGATATGAATTACAAAACAAGACAAAAGAAAGTGGAAAACTATTTATAGAGAGATGTACTTATTTACTAAAAGAAAAAGGATTGCTGGTAATTATTTTACCGAATGGGTATTTAGAAAATCCTACCGATATATATGTAAGAGAATATATTTTATCTCATTATACGATAAAAGGAATTATAGGACTCCCAAATAATGTATTTAAGTGTACAGGTTCTGGAGGGCGAACAAGTATTTTAATACTTGAAAAAAATACTTCCCAAAAAAAAGAAAATTATTATTTTTTTGTGCATAAGGCAAATAAAGTAGGTTTTGATCATACTCGTAAACAGATACCTCTCTTACTTCATCGTAATGAAGAAACAGGAGCTTTTTCATATGATAATGAAAATAACCCTGTTATAGACAATGATCTTGTTTCTATTGAAAAACAATATAGAGAATTTTTAGAACAAGATAAAAATTCTACAAAAAATAGTATGCCTGTAAGTGCTATACATACAGATGATACAAAAAGATTTTTTTATACTCTTTATTTGCAAGAATATAAGGAATGTGTAAAAAGAATAAAAGCATCTAATAGTATTACTTTGAAAGAAATGGATGCAACAATAACTAATAATAGTAATAAAACTTTGACAGATACTGATGAATATACATATATAGAAACAGGGAATGTATACAGAGACACAATACTCGAAACACAAATACTAAGAGGATGGGCTTTGCCTAATAGGGCTAAAGTAATTTTAGAAAAGGATACTATTTTAGTATCTAAAATGGAAGGCACATTTAATAATTTTTATTATAATATTGAACAAAGTTATATTGCTTCAAATGGTTTTTATAGTATTTATATACCTGATGAAGAATATCGTCTACAGTTTTTAAGATTTTTATTTACTAAAGAGTATATATTGCAAATGGAGTCTTTATGTACTGGTACTATAATGGCAGATGTAAAACAAGAAGATATTTACACTAATTTACATATTTCTTTGTATGAGGACACTGCTACAATCAAGAAGTATATTGATAATAAAAAATCAAGAGAAGAATATGTTAAACATTTGTAAAAATATTTATTTGGCTGCTGTGTATATAGTTCCTCTTTTACAGAAAAATACTAATAATGCTACTATATAAATAGAGTAGTCATTATATGTCTCTGCAGACCATATGGACGGTAGAGAAAAATAATATTACTCAATAATAAAAAATAACATATGAGGAAATAATAAAAATAGATTGGAGGATTGATATGGCAAGAATTTTGCAAGCAAAAGGGAAAATAGTAAGAAGATTTGGAATAAACATATTTGGAAACCAAAAATATGATAAGTTATTAAAACGAAAACCAAATCCTCCCGGTGAAATACGACAAAGAAGACCACGACAAACCGAGTTTGGTCGGCAATTATTAGAAAAGCAAAAACTTAAGTTTTGTTATGGGGTGAGTGAACGGCAATTACGAAATATTTTTGATCGTGCAAAGGTAATGGATGGAGTAACAGGACGTAATATGCTTATTTTACTTGAATGTCGTTTAGATAATGTTGTGTACAAATTAGGGTTTGCGTCTAGTAGAAATCAAGCACGGCAGTTGGTATCTCATGGACATATACTCCATAATGGAAGACGGGTAACTATTCCTTCGATTCGTGTACGTCTTGGTGATACTATACAAGTTATTGATAAGCAAGCCTCTGTAAATTTAGTGAGAAGATTGCTTGCCGATAATAGTGCTCGGGCTGTTCCCGAATGGCTTGAACGTGAAGATTTGTCTGCAAAAATTACTATGTATCCAACTCGTGAAATGATAACTACTGTAGCTGAAGAGCAACAAATTGTGGAATTTTTCTCAAAATAAAGCACGTTTTTTTACTGTATATATTTCTCTCATCTGTATTCTTTTACAGGTATTTGTGTACTTTGTGCTGTTTGTGTCATGTACAGAATCACAGAATGCTCAGCAAGTAAATGATGAAAGCACCACAACAGTAAGGGAGAAAGTTCAGCACTTTGATGATTCTCTATTGTATACATATCCGCAGAGCAAGGAGTTACGTATTGCTACAGAGCAACGATATGAGACCTTAGATCCTCATAGTACAAAAAGCCATGATGTGTTGCAAGTGATACATGCATTGTATACAGGATTGACTACACTTGATCCAATTACCAGTACCGTTCGACCTGCTTTAGCGAAACACTGGCAATCTTCTTTGCAGGAGGAAGGGTATACCTATATTTTTAGTATTCGTGATGCAACATGGACAGACGGCACAAAAGTTACTGCACAACAAGTGCAGCAAAGTCTTTTACGTGCAATGTCTCCTCAGCGAAATACTGAATTTTCTTTTGTGTTAGCTCATAGTATTAAAGGTGCTCAGAATTTTTTTACATTACAAGAGAATGCAAGTGATGGAGCAATAGTACGCTATTCACAAGAGGTAGCAATACAGGTAATTGATCCTGTTACTATTTCCATTAGCACTCAGACGATAGATATTCCTTTGTTGCAACTGTTAGCACATCCGCAAGCAGCGATACTTCCTATTGAAGATTTTCGTGATGAGTATAATGGGCATGATTTTAGTGTAGATCCAGATACATGGGTTGGATTAGGAGCATATGTTCCTGTACAGATGGCAGAAGATACGCTTACTTTACAAGAGAATACGCAATTTTGGGTGCAACCATGGAGTAAATCGGTAGTTGTTACCATGGGACTTAGTAAAGACATGCAAATGGAACGCTTTACTAATAAAGAAAAAAACATGCATATTGATTGGGTAAAAAATTTCCCACGTATTCCTATTACTTCTGTTAATCAAGATGATAAAAATATACATAACCAGCGTTTCTCGCATCTTATGTTTTTGGATATTCCAAACACATCTCTATTACGCACAAAATTTTCTCGGCAGGATCTTGGGGTAGCATCAAACATACGCTTGAATTTTACTTTGAATACATTGAATGATACCTATGCTGATAGAGCTGTGGCTGAAATATTGTATGTGTTGAGAAATGCTATTGCTGTCTATGATGCTTTTGCAACGACAGAAATAGCTATGCCTGTATATGTAGCAAGTAGTATATTCAAGCCCTATTATATTAGCACGAGTAGTTTCAGTACCCTTTCTTTTATTACACAGTTACCAAATACATTGCAAGAATATGTGTCTCAAACGGTGTCTTACGATACTATTATTGAAAGTGAAGATATTGATTTGTTGCAATTTCAAAAAAATAGAAGCTATATTCAATTACTTCGAAGATATGTAGAACGAAATGATGAAAAAATAGAGTTTGAGGCTGTTACTATTGCATATGATTCTATTGTGCTTAGAGATGTAGCGGAATATGTTGCACGAGAATACTTTGAAGCAAATGCTGTCCCTGTAGAGCTAAAACAAATAGGAGCTTTAGGAAAAAATGATGACAGTGAAGAATCGTATGATGTAGCGTTGAGATTATTTAGTCCTGTAGTAGATGATCATTATGCCATGTTGTTAGCATTAGAATATCATATGTTCAAAAATAACACAAAGGCTCTTTTTTCCTTATCAAACACATTTTTTTCTGTACAAGATACTATTGATCAGCTTATAAATGGGCAGTATTCTGCATTTTATACGCAGATAAAAAATTATTTGTATGTATTACAAGAGCAAAAAAGAGTTGTTCCTGTTTTTTTCTATACTCAGCAACATTATATTGATACAAAAAAATTTCGTTGGTGGACAGTCCCTGCTCGCTTATGGCATCCTCTTTATCCGTAAAATATGTCGCAGGTATTTTATCGTCCGTTAATGCTGAATATTTTGAAAATAATATTTCGGCTTATATAAGAAAAAACAATAGAAGGCAGTAGAAGAACAATAAAAAGTAACAGTATTTGCAGTATAGTGCTAGGGACAAAACTTGCAAATAAGGTGTGAGCAAGCGGAAAGACAAAAAATTCTGTGGTAAAAACATCAAGAGGGCTACTATATCCCAAAAATATGTGACATAAAAAGTAACAAAATGCAAAGAATAAAATAACAGCATTTAATAAAAGAATGGTTCTTACTTGTTTATTGTTGAATTTCATAGTGGTCATGTAATTAGCATAGCATATTTCTCTGTATTTCTTTTTTATCAATATACATATAAGATGAATATCAATTATTCTTAAATCTATAAGTGATAGTATACTATAATAGAGGCAGGAATGTATAATAAGTATGTGTTGTTATATTGTATGAAAATAATAAAAATACATGTTTATTGGTGATATATTTTTCTAAAAAGGAGAGTTATGAACATGCAAGCTAAACATATACATAGAGTAGGCAACTGTACATATACTATTGTTTTTGTGATAGTATGTACTCTTTTTATAGTAGGGAGCGTTTTTGTGTCTTGTAACGCTGGTCTTGATAAGAAGGAGCTTCGGGTGGTATTAAGTGGAAATCCTGATACGCTTGATCCTCATAGGACTGGAGCAACAATTACTTCACAAGTTACCAATAGTATGTATGAATCTCTTTTTAATTCTGACGGTACTCCTTTGCTTGTTGAGAGATATGAAGTGACAGATGGGGGAAAAACGTGGGCTTTGGTATTAAAAAAAGATATAATGTTTCATCACAAAAAGCAATTACACGCTGAAGATGTCATTGCTAGTCTTTTTCGCTTGAAAGAAAAAGAGGGAGAAACTGCATCTCCTTTTGCAGAGCAATATGCTATTATACAGGATATTACAGCAGAAGATGATTATACAGTCAAAATAGAGCTGGAATATGAACATAATGGGTTTAAGGCGTTTCTGAGTTCTCCAGAAAGCGCGATTCTTCCTGCTGATTTAATAAGAAATGGACATAATTTTAATGTAGAACCAGTAGGAACAGGGCCTTTTCTTTTTCAGGAATGGCAACAAAACAGGGTTATTCGATTGCAAAAAAATACAGAATATCGTGATCCTGTGTATGTACAGAAGATTGCGTTTATTATTATTAAGGATAGAAATTCACAATTACAAGCCTTATATAAAAAAGAAGTAGATATTGTTCCGTATCTTGGAAAAATAGAAAGTGAGCAAGTTAAATTAGATGATGCCTTAAAAGTGCTACGCAAATCTGGTTCTACTATTTTAGTGTTAGCAATGAATGAACGACATCCTGATTTGTCAGTGCTAGAAACACGAAGAGCAATAGCACAAGCTATAGATAAAAAGAAAATTATAGACATTGCATATAATGGAGGCAATGAAATTAATATGTTTTGGCATAGAGACAGTGAATTTTTTCTTGATATTCCTTCTCTCTATGATGTTGAAAGATCAAAAATGTATTTCAAAAATAATCCTATACGTAAAACGCTTACTATTAGTGTTCCTAGTGCATTTCCTCCCCATGTTCGTGCAGCAGAAATGTATCAGAAAATGTTGGATGCAGTTGGTGTTTCTACTGTTATAGAAGAAATAGATTGGAGTGTATGGCTTAATCGTGTGTATCGTCAAGGAATATTTGATTTCACTGTTATTGGTCATACAGGAAAGTTAGACCCTGATCTACGATTAAGTAATTTTGGAAAAGGAGCTTCGTATATAGGATGGAAAAATGATAATTTTGTTTCTCTTGTAGATAAAGCACGTGTAACAACTGATCCTACACTAAGAGCCCAGTTATATCAATCAGCGTTGCGAATAATGACACAGCATTATCCTTTTGTGTTTGTTGCAGAAAATGAGGTGTCTTTTGGAGTGACAGATCGAGTAGGGACCTTTGAGTTTGATAAGATTCTTGAACGATATGATTTTCGTAAAACACAGTTATTTTAATAATCAATGTAGTAGTCAATGCAATAATCAAGGATAGTATGATGGGCTCAAACATGAGGAAGTATGGGGTACTCTGTGTAGTATGTATTGTCTTATATGGGAGCATTGTCTACGGTACTTTTTTCTCAGTAAAGCGAGCGTCTTTTTTGCCATTTACATACTTGGATCCGTATGAGCAGAATCTTGACAATAGATTACAAGGTCCTAGTCGTAGCCATATACTAGGAACTGACTCTTTTGGAAGAGATATTTTTAGTCGTCTTGTAGTTGCAGTGCATAATACGATGTTGGTTTCGGTGTTTGCTGTGTGTATTGCGACAAGTATAGGCCTTATTCTTGCGATAGTAGCAGTAAGTCTAGGATATGTATGGGTATATATGGCTGAAATAGTTATTGATATTATCTTGGCTATCCCTGTATTTTTAGTGTGTCTTATGCTCGTTTCTTTATATGGCAGTGGAAAGATATTTATTATTATTGGACAGTGTATGGCTTTTATTCCTCTTGTATTTAGAGCAAGCATACAAGATATACATTTTTATATGCAAAAGGAGTATATTACTATTGCTCGTAGTTTTGGTATGAGTACTATTCATATTATTGTAAAGCATATATTTCCATTTCTTGTACCAAAATTGTTACAACAATTAATTTCTCTCATATCAATAGCTATAAGTATAGAAGCAGGGTTAAGTTATTTAGGGTTTGGTATTGCAAAGCCCGAACCTAGTATAGGTAACATGCTCTATGATGCGAAAAGGAGCGTAGTGCTTGCTCCGTGGTACATGGCTAGTGTTGTGCTTACTGTTTCTTTGTTGCTTGTGTGTGTACAGATACTAGCATCACGGCAATCAAAGGCATAGTGTATTGAATTTCTCCTTACATTTTCTTTTGAATTTTCTTTATAAAAATTCCCTTATATTTTTATTTCTGTTATACTAGCAATAAGTATGCTTACAGTATCAAATATAAGTCTTTCATTTGCTGATAAAAAATTGTTTGATGAGGTCAATCTTGTATTTCATCCCGGAAATATCTATGGAGTCATTGGGGCTAATGGTGCAGGAAAATCTACTTTTTTGCGTGTTATGTCAGGAGAACAAGAATCGGATAGTGGTGTCATAAGTAAAGCAAAAAATATGCGTATTGCAGTACTACGACAGGATCAAAATATGTTCGATAGTTATTCTGTGCAAGAAACTATATTTATGGGTCATGAAGAACTCTATACTATTATGAAGGCACGGGATGAGATTTATAGTAAAGAAGATTTTAATGAAGAAGATGGACTGAAAGCGGCAGAGTATGAGGAAAGGTTTGCCGCTCTTGGTGGATGGGAAGCTGAATCTGAGGCTGGTACTTTAATCAATGGATTAGGGCTCACTGATGCACTACTGAGTCAGTCTATGAGTGAGTTAGAACCATCAGAAAAAGTTCGTATTTTACTTGCACAAGCTTTGTTTGGTAATCCTGATATTTTACTCATGGATGAGCCTACGAATGGCTTAGATTTAGAGTCCATTCAATGGCTAGAAGATTTTTTGCTTAAGTTTGATAATATTGCTATTATTGTTTCGCATAATAGGCATTTTTTGAATATGATAACAACCCACATACTTGACATAGATTTTGGGAGTATTCGTTCGTATGTAGGCAATTACGATTTTTGGTTTGAAGCAAGCCAGTTAATGCAGAAACAAAAAAAGATTGATGAAAAAAGATCTGAGAAGCAGAAAGAGCAGTTACAAGAATTTATACAACGGTTTTCATCTCATAAAGCACGAGCAAAGCAAGCTACATCACGAAAAAAGTTACTTGAAAAACTGGACATTGAACAGTTGCCACAATCGTCAAGACGTATTCCTTATTTTCATTTTTCTGTAGAGAAAGAGTGTGGAAAATCAGTATTAGGAATTGAAAATCTCTCTTTGTCTCATGAAGGAGAGGTGCTGCTAAAAGAGTATTCGCTACAGGTAGAGCAAGGACAAAAAATTGCATTGGTTGGTTCAATGAATGTATGTAAACGTATACTGTTTGAAGTACTTGCTGGTAATGTTCATGCAGATGCTGGCACTATTCATTGGGGACAAACAATACTATATGATTATTATCCCAGTGATAATAGTAATTATTTTGTACAAGATCAAAGTATTTTTGAATGGTTACGTGGTTTTACTGAATCGAATGATGATCAGTATATACGTGGCTTTTTGGGACGTTTGTTGTTTAGTGGGGATGATATATTTAAGTCAGTAACAGTATTATCAGGGGGAGAGAAAGCACGGTGTATGTTTTCTAAAATTATGTTGAAATCTCCTAATGTTATTATGCTTGATGAACCTACAAACCATCTTGATTTAGAAGCAATATCATCTTTAAATAATGCTCTTATACAATACAAAGGGGTACTGTTATTTAATTCTCATGATCAGCAATTTATAGATACTATTGCAAATCGTATTATTGAATTTACTCCTGGTGGAGTAATTGATAGGCTAATGACCTTTAGTGAATATCTTCAGGATGGAGAAATACAGAAATTACGTGATTCGTTGTATGGAAATAAACATGAAAAGATATTTTTATAAAATGAGTATATACTATTGTCTTAATTTTTTATGAGCAATATACTTGGAAATTTTTATTTTTGACTAATATAATTGTTATATAGTATACTATGCAAGAAGTGCCATATACATGGTACTTAAATACTATCACAAAGGAGTGAATATGAAAAAATATATATATGTAATAGCAATAGTATTGATATTACTTGTACTGGTGGGATGTCAATCAAAATCTCAACAAGCAAACAATGAGGAAGATGTTACAACAGGAGAGGTGCAAGATTTTAGTGATGTTCCTGATTTTTATCTCAATCCTCCACAAGCGGATGACAAGATATACGGGGTAGGTGTTGCAAAAACACAAAGACTTGATCTGTCAAAAAAATTAGCTCTCAGTCGTGCAAGAGATGATATAGCGTTCCAAATTAGCGCTCAAGTACAATCGACTATCAATGATTATGCCCAAGAAGGGGGAGAGTCTAGTAATAGTCAGCTTATTACTTTCATAGAAACAGTATCACGTCAGATAGCAGATACTACGCTTGCTGGTACTACTACCGAAAAAATAGCAAACTCAAAGGATGGTACTATTTATGCATTAGTATCGTTTCCTAAAGCAAATATACTAAAAGCAGCAAGCGAGGTATTTCAAAGAAATGAAGATGCTGCTTTTGCTGAATTTAAGGCTCGTGAAGCGTTTAATAGACTAGATCAGCAATTAAATAATAACCCTACTACATCACGCCCAATTACAGAATAGGTATACAGATATAGTTATAAAAAAGGAAGGAATGGTATTCCTTCCTTTTTTATATGGGAGAATTACATATACATAGAAATGAAAAAATACACTGGAAAATAATATGTATTGGCAAAGAATAGTGTGGGTATGGGGCTATGGTATATATTGTCTGTTTCTTTTTTCTCATACTATGCATGCTTTAGCAGAACATGAAGAAAAGCAGGAACATGAGAGTGATGATAGTATTATAGAACAGAGTGAGTATCAGAGTAAGAAAGATGCATCAGAGATTTTTTCGCAAGAACCAGCATGGTATTATACGCTTTCTCCTACTTCTAAAAAGCAGATAATAGGATATGGCTCTGGCAATAGTCAAGAGATAGCAGAAGCCCAAGCCCTTGCAGATATTACCAATGCTCTTACTGTTATTGTTGAAAGAAATGTACAAGATAAGGCAATCATAGAGAGTGATGGTACAGTAGTGGAGCAAACTACCGTAGTGAATAGTATTTCTCAGAGTAACGCTGTACTGCAAAACACTTCAATACTAAGGCGCGAAAAAATAGGAAACACTATATTTGTAGCAATGGTGTATGATACGAGTACTTTGGGATCGCGATTATTGACAGCTAATGTAGTGCATGATTTTTCTAAACATGATATTTCTATGCTTGCTTCCTCCAATATTAAAACAAAGTTACCCTTTTATCAGTTACTAGTATCTCTAGGCATAAAGAGTAATTTTCAGTTAGGATATAAAAATGAGAGCTGGTATGTACATATGGGAGATGCACAAGTGTGGCTCAATGATAAGGAGTTTGCTGATAATTTTATTGGTACTGTATACTCATCTTCTTACAATCCTTATGCTATTGAAGTGCTTGTAGTTGATAACAATCAGCTAGCGTATTTAGAAAATACAAAAGATCGTGTGTTAAGAGAAAATCAGTATTTTGTGTTACGGTACACTCCACAGATAAAAGAAAGCTCTGTCTATGTTTCTTTGTTTTATGTTCATAGTTTTGGGGCAGTACAATCGTTTGTGGTAAATACACTGGTATCTCACAGAGAATCTATAATATATCCCGAAACTGGAGTAGTAAATGTATTGTTGCCACATGGAAGAGCAAGTAACAACAGAAAGGATATGATACTTGCAGTAGAAAGTAAAGAAGCACATGCGGTATTTAATGATTTCTATCCTGTCAATAACAATGCAGGGATAGTGCAAGATTCGTTGTTGTATAGTTATGGTACTTTGCTTGAAAGCATACAGAATAGTCAGTATGTCAGCCGTATACTATGGGTAGGAAAATAAGGGGTAAAAAACAGGAGGTAGGAGAATAGGATGGGTGTCAGAGAAATACTATGGCATTGGCATGCAGTAATGGATAGGGCAGTAACAATAAAAATAAGATATAGAGAGCAAATATAATACATCCTATATGTGCTATACTCATAATACAGTATTAAAAAAATTATGGTGATACACCAATTATAAGGAGATTTTTATGTCAAAATTATCATTAAAGCCCGGATTAATATATGGGCAACAATTACAAGAATTGTTTGAATATTGTAAGGAACAGAAATGTGCGTTACCTGCCGTGAATGTTGTGGGTTCAAGTAGTATCAATGCTTCATTGTATGCAGCTAAGAAGGCACAAGCACCTGTTATGATTCAGTTTTCAAATGGAGGTGGCTTATTTAATGCAGGGAAACATGCAAAAGAATACAGTGACAAGGCAGAAGTAATAGGAACAGCAACGGGAGCGTTTCATGTACATAAAATGGCACAAGTATATGGAGTGCCAGTAATTCTACATACCGACCATTGTCAACGCAAGATTATTTCATGGGTTGATGGATTGATAGAAGAAAATAGAAAATTTTATGATGCACAGAAAATGCCATTGTTTAGTTCTCATATGCTTGATTTATCAGAAGAAAATTTGGAGGAAAACCTCGCTACATGTGCAGAGTATTTGCAAAAGCTCGCAAGGCTTGATATTACATTAGAGATAGAGTTAGGAGTGACTGGTGGTGAAGAAGATGGAGTAGATAATAGCGACATAGACTCTTCTCGATTATACACTCAGCCTGAACATGTATTAAAAGCATATGATACATTGCAGCCTTTAGGATATTTTACTGTTGCTGCCTCGTTTGGTAATACACATGGGGTATATAAGCCTGGCAATGTAAAACTTACTCCTGAAATTCTTAAAAACTCACAGGATATGGTAGCAAGAGAAAGAAATTTAGGGCATAATCCATTAAACTTAGTGTTTCATGGAGGTTCTGGTTCTGAAAAATCAAAGATAGAAGAATCACTTCATTACGGGGTTATTAAGATGAATATAGATACAGACACGCAATGGGCCTTTACTAAACCTGTTCGTGAATATATGGATAAAAATCATGATTATCTCTTGTCTCAAATTGGAAATCCAGAAGGGGAAGATAAACCAAATAAGAAGGTTATTGATCCTCGTGTGTGGCTTCTAAAAGGGGAAGATGGAATTAGTGATAGGCTTATTGAAGCATGCAAGGATCTAAATTCTTACGATAAATTTTCTTTTTAGTTATTAGAGTTTCATTGCAATGATAGTTAGTATTGCATCTTTTAGATGCGGTGCTAACTACGATACCTGTACTATTATCTATAGTGTTTGGTTATAGTATTTAGTTACGCACCCAAGAGGATTCGAACCTCTGACCTGCGGCTTAGAAGGCCGTTGCTCTATCCAGCTGAGCTATGGGTGCTTTAGGGATGCTTTTTGCAAAGCATATATCATTGCGAAATATATCGGGGCAGCAGGATTTGAACCTGCGATCTCCTGCTCCCAAAGCAGGCGCCATAGCCACTAGGCCATGCCCCGATACTCTATTCACTATTATAGCATAGATGTATATTTACGCAATAGAGTATAGCGTACATTTGGAGGCACTTAGTTCTTGAATTTGCAGTGTATCAATGATATACTAACATTAAGTATGAAATATAAACAAATTGGCACATCAAATTTGCAAGTAAGTGAAATATGTCTCGGTACCATGACATGGGGATATCAGAATACCGAAAAAGAGGCATTTGAACAATTAGATTATGCTGTAGCAAACGGTGTAAATTTTATAGATACTGCTGAATTATATGCAGTACCTCCAAGTAGAGAAACATATGGAGCAACAGAACAATATATTGGAAATTATTTTAAGAAACACCCTACAAAAAGAAAAGATATTATTGTTGCAACAAAAATAGTGGGGCCAGGCATAAAGTATATTAGAAATGGTGAAGGCTTTACCCCTAATGGTATTGTGAAAGCATTAGAGGATAGTCTCTCACGTTTGCAGATGGATTATGTTGATATATATCAACTTCATTGGTCACAAAGGATGACTCCGCGTTTTGGAATACGCGATTATAATGAGACATGGCTTAAGAGGGATGATGCTTTAGAAGAGACACTTGGGGTATTGGGCAAACTTGTTACGGAAGGAAAAATTCGTGAAATAGGATTGTCTAATGAACACAGTTGGGGAGTTATGCATTGTCTTCGATTACACGAAAGAGATTCTCAAATACCTCGTATACAAAGTGTACAGAATGTATATAATCTTATTACGCGTAGTATCGATAGTAATTTATCCGAAGTATTTATGCGTGAAAATGTTAGCTTATTGCCATACTCTCCGCTTGCTGGAGGATTGTTAAGTGGTAAATATGAAGGAGGAAAACGTCCTGAAGGAGCTCGTTTCACTACTTGGGGCAACCAATCTATGCCACGATATATAAATACACAGGCAGCAAGTGCTATTACTCGTTATATTGATCTTGCAAAAAAACATGCTATTAGTCCTACAACAATGGCATTGAGCTTTGTAAATAAGAGAGGGTATGTGGCAAGTAATATTATTGGAGCAACAGATATGCAGCAGTTACAGGAAAATATTGCTTCGGCTGATGTACAGCTTAGTCATACACTGTTACAGGAAATAGAAAAGATTCATGCAGAAATTCCTAACCCTTCTTTGTAGAGTGTATGAAAAATAAGCGGTTACAAGTAAAAAAAGTACTTGCATTACTTGATGCTGAATATCCAAATCATACGACATTATTACAATACTCAAATGCCTTTGAGTTGCTTATTGCTGTTATTTTATCAGCACAAACTACTGATGAACAGGTAAACAGAGTGTTACCGCATCTTTTTGCTGAGTACCCTAACGCAGAAAGTCTTTCTCATGCTCGTCAGTCAAGTGTAGAAACCTTAGTACATGCTACTGGATTTTATAAAAACAAAGCACGAAATATTATTGCTTGTGCAAAAAAATTAGTAAATGATTTTAACTCTTGTGTTCCTGACACTATAGAAGCATTGATCACTCTTCCAGGTGTAGGCAGAAAAACAGCAGGAGTAGTGTTATACCATATCTATAGTTTACCTGCTATCATTGTGGATACTCATTTTGGGAGAGTGTGTAGGCGTTTAGGATTAACTGATGAGACAGATCCCACAAAAGTAGAGTTTGTTCTCAGAGATATTACTGCAGAAGAACAGTGGGGTATGGCTTCTATGGTGGTAAATTTTCATGGAAGGCGAGTGTGTAAATCAAGACAGCCAGAGTGTGAACGATGTGTTCTTGAATCACTGTGTGAGCATTGTGGTAATGCTGCTCACATTAAGTAAAGTATGCAAGAAGTACAGTACGCTATTCTTTGTTTTGATGTATGTACTGTGGTATTACATATGGGAAATAGAAAGAAGGTATAGAATATATGGCACAAGAAGCAACACAACATGAAAATAAATATGTAGCGATAGAGCTTACTCTTTTTGGGAGAGTGCAAGGAGTAGGCTTTCGGTATTTTGTGTATACTACTGCGTTGCGTTTTGGTACTATACGAGGATGGGTACAAAATTGTCCTGATGGAACAGTAAAGGTGCACGGTGAATCTTCATCGTCATCAATACTTACTGCATTTATTGATGCTTGTTTGCAAGGGCCTCCTTTATCAAAAGTTGTGAAAGGGGAAAAGAGAGTTGCTTTTGTACTTGGATGTACTTCTTTTGAAATTCGTTAAGATATGCCTACTATAGCTTTATTAGAGCCACAAATACCTCAAAATACAGGAAATATAGCACGCCTTTGTGTGGTAACTGGTACTTCATTACATCTTGTAGGAAATTTAGGGTTTGAGATAAACGATAAACAGCTAAAAAGAGCAGGCATGGATTATTGGAAACAGTTAGAAGTACAGCAGTACAGTACTGTAGAACAGTATGTGGATAATTTAGATATGCAGCAAAGTTTTTTATTTTCTACAAAGGCAAATATGATATATACTGAGGTGCAGTTTCCTCCAAACGCTACATTATTATTTGGTAACGAAGGGTTTGGTACAGCTGATTGGATCATGCAACGTTTTATAGATCATAATAGTATGCTACGTATTCCACAGATAAAAGGACAACGTTGTCTTAACTTGGCAGTAAGTGTAGGGATAGCATTGTATGAATTATTACGGCAGACAAATTTTAATAATTTAGTATAGTAGTGCTGGCACTATGAAAAGTTGCTATGAATTAGCTTGTCTCTTTTTTTGTGAGCTATAAAATGTATTGTAAGAAAATTTATTCTAAAGATAAATTCTCTTCTGTTTCTCCTTGTAATTTTGATGGAGGGATTATAGAGTCTTCCTCTATGATGGTATCTGTAATAACAATATTCTCTATATCTTGTAAGTATTTTTTTCGTTTCGCTTGTAAATCATAGTGTTTAGGAGCAAAACGTAGGGCATGAAATACTGATATTGTAAAATGCACTACTTTTCTCTCTTCTCCTGATAATTCATCTGCTATCCATGCTATCTTTTCTGCACTGGTATTGGTGATAGCCATTGTTGATTGATCTAGGCGATCAATAAATAAAAGATATGGCTCATTCGCATCAACTATCGAAAGTGCTGTAGGAGAATATTGTTTATACTCACTTGTCATAATATAAACATTATTACTTGTTACAATTTCTGCCACTAACTCGTAACTGGGAGTAAAATAGGCAATGAGACGTATCTCATTATCAGAGGGATCGTTTCCAAAAAAAGCAATGATAAAATAATCGGAGATGACATCTTCTTGGTTTGTTAGTGCATATCCAATATTAGAAAGACGGAGAGGTTCTTTTAAGAATATTTCAAACCCTGTAACTTGAAAATTTTGTTCTGCTTCGTTTATTAGAGTATATTTGAGTTGGTTTGAAGTGCGTGTGTAGTTAATAATTGCTTGTTGCATAAGGTTTCCTACCATAGGATTTCGTATTAATCCACGCATTTTCCAATCTTGGAGCATATAACTGATAAATCCTTCCCCAGGATAAGAGGGACCTAATAGGGGAGATTCAGTAAAAAATATATCTTCTTGAAAATAATCTTCTATTTGTTGGGAATATACAAAGGATGATATACACAACAAGAAAATGGAAGCATACAGCAAAGAGAAAGAATACATGTGTGTATATGATGCTAGATATTTCATATGATTGGGTACTGAGAGCTTCTTTCGTATGTTGATAAAAAGAGAATAGTAATCACTATTACTCTTCTTAGATCAGCATTATAAATATCAGGCGCAATGAAAACAGACGGAGGGTTTGTGTTGTTGAATAATGCAACAAGATTGTTTTGATAGTACAAAGTAAATCCTGTTTCTGTATAATGTTTTCCTTGTGATTGATAAAAAAATTCATCTCCTTTAATATCTAAAAAATAATTCTTTCTTGTTGATTTTCCGCTCATTACCCTTGTATTTTTATCAGATATAAGGGATATAGTAAACGGAAACTCAGATTGAGCAGTTTTTCCGTAAAAAACACCAGAGCGTGGAGCATTTAATAAAAAGCCATCTCTTGTATAAATGAAAAGAGATTCTGCATTTATTACATCATCAGTAGGATCTATAATTGAAAATGGCTTTCTTATTCTATTTACTAATTTTCCGGGAAAGTTGGTTTTTCCTTGTTCGGTGGTATTAAATTTTGTTATGTTGTTTGTAGAAAATCCAAATAGTTCAAGTTGTTCTATTGTATCAAAGTTTACCTTGTATTGTATTTCTACTTCTTCTAATCCTGCTTTTAATGCTCTTGTGTACATTGATGAGTATTTGACTGAGGTGCAAGAAAAAAGTAAAAATGATACTATGAGAACATATGATGATCGTGCAAAAAATGACATATACTAATAGTATATGCAAAAAACAGAATTTTTCAAAGGGGGGAGTATTGCTTTCTACTCGTGTTTTTTGTGTGGGAATCATCTTTCTTCTGTTGCATGTTTTTCAGGGATACGCATATACGAGACAAGATAATCAAAGACAAACATTTGATAATATAAAAGATTCATCAGATACTGTGCACATAGCTCTGTATGGTCATGATTTTAGTATCAATTTTTATAAAGGGTTGAGTAACCTAGAAAGTCATATACAAACAGCGTTGTTTAGTGGACTGGTTACTTTAGATGCTACTACACTTAGCATCCAAAATAACCTTGCTGCTTCATGGTTTGTAAACGATGATGCAACAGAATACACATTTCATCTTAGAGCAGATGCTGTGTTTTCTGATGGAACAACAATTACTGCAAGAGATGTAAAAGAGTCATGGCTTACTATTTTGCGTTCTCATTCTGGCTTTAGTTATTTACTTGAACCAATAGTGGGAGTACTACAATATCAAGCTGGAGAGCTTTCTATTGAAGACATAGGAATTGATGTTGTATCAGATAAAACAGTACGGGTACGACTTGAACGACCAAATAGCGAATTTATTAAGATTATTGCACACAGTGTATTTTCAATAACAAAAGCAAGTTTTTCAAAGCTGGATAATTGGGAAAGTATGATCTCCTTGATTCCTTATTCGGGGCCCTATGGTATCAGTGAAATGAATGACGATTATATTTTGTTGCAGAAAAATCAATTATATTGGGCAAAGGAGTTTGTGCAATCAGAATATGTTGTATTACATTTTTATGAAAGCGATGAAGAAGAGAAGTTAGCGGAAGATTTTTTGTATGGAAATATACATTGGTCTACTTTTAGTGTCGATAACGATCAGATTGATACATCGTGGTTATATATCAATCCGATATTTGGTACATCATATCTTTTTTTTCGTACTGCACAAGCACCGTGGGATAATGCAGAAGTCCGTACTGCAATACGTCTTCTTATTCCATTTGATGATATACGCGATAATGACTATAGTTTTCCTGCAACTACGCTTGTTCCTTATTTATATGATTACTATGATCCTCCCGAAGTGGAAAGTAAACAGGATGTTGAAAAAGCATTGATGATGCTAGAAGAAGCAGGGTATCCTGAGGGAAAAGGACTGCCTCCATTAGTGATACTGGTCCCTACATTTAATGATGAGTATAGTGAAATATTTGATACAATCAAATCGTATATTGAAGATACCTCAAGTATTGTTGTAGACATTCAAAAACGCCCTAGTGATGAATATTTGTCTTCACTCAGCTCTGATGATTTTGTGATAGGCTCTTATGATTGGATAGGAGATTATGTGAGTCCTGCTGCATTTCTTCAAATGTGGGTGAGTCCTAATAATAATTTAGGGCATAGCTATAATAACGAAGAATACAGAGAAGCATATAAAAAGGCAATGTCTATTGATGATGACGATGATGATAAATTGACTGCATTACAAGATACAGAGCGAATATTACTTGAAACAACCGTAGTAATTCCGCTTAACCATTTATACGCAGTAAATATGATTCGCTATGATATACTGGAAGGATGGGAAGAAAATATTTTAGATCAGCATCATTTTGCACTACTTTCGCAACAAAAAGCAATTCCTATTCCTTTTATTACAAAGCTATTACAAAAAAAATAATCGTACAACACACAGAGATTTACTTTTTTTTGCTTTCTTGTTTGTTGCAATATCTCTTTAAAATTCAAAAAATTTTGTTAAAAGTACTTGTATATATATATATAATGTTAGTAGAACATTATATATAGGAGGTATAGTATGTTTTTAGAAAATTTATCATATGAACAAAAAAAAGTATTTTTAGGATTAGCAAAACATGTATTGCTTATAGATGATGCAGTGATAGATGAAAAAGAGAAGTATTATTTACGTGCTATTTGTGTTGAAACAATACTTGGTTTAGATGATGCGTATCCTTCTGTCGATTCTTTACAGAAATTACCAGAAATATTTACAAAGGAATCAGAACAAAAGATGGTGATAGTGGAACTGATAGCAACAGCTTTGTCTAATAATCAATATCATGATAATCAAAAAAAATTCATTGCTGAGGTAGCGGAAAAATTTGGAAAATCATCTCTCTTAGAAGATGCAGAAAAAGTAATGGAAAATTTTGCTCTGTTTCGAGAAGAGGTTATTCAATTCATTTTTGGGAAAGAAATAAAATAGAAAAATGATCGTAATCTTTATTATGATACATAAAAAATAAAAGGAGGAAATATGTTACCGTTGATTTTTCCAATAATTCCAATAATTGGTGCTATTGGTGGTGCTATTGCGGGTACTGCTACTGCTGCAGGTACTGCTGCTGCGGGTACTATTGCTGCTGTAGGTACTGCTACTGCGGGTACTATTGCTGCTGCAGGTACTGCTGCCGCTGCTGCGGTTAGTGCGCCAGGTGTTACTGCTGCAGGTGCTGGAGTAATAGCAGGTGCTTTAGGGGGAGCTGTTGCTTCCAAGAAATAAAGATTAGTGTAGCTATCCCAATTAGTCTCATACGTCTTTTAATAGCGAAAGAGAGCAATAGTAATTGCTCTCTTTTTTATGTATTGTAGTATCACAGCTTGAGTTCACACTCTACCGAAGCCTTTTGTTTGCAATTAGTCCTTGAATCCGCAACCCATACAACAAACAGTGAAAAAATAAATATAAATATACTATACTGTAAAACATATGAACACAAATCAAGATACTCCTCAATCAGTTGATTTGCGGCATCATGCTATGATGCAGTATAGTCCTATGACTGTAGTGTCTCAGTTTGATCCTGCTGGAGATCAACCAAAAGCCATTGATGAGCTTAGTAAAGGAATAGAAAATGGCAAAAAATTTCAAATACTAAAAGGAGTTACTGGTTCGGGAAAAACATTTACTATGGCAAAAACCATAGAAAATTTACAGAAACCAACTCTTATTATTTCTCATAACAAGACACTTGCTGCTCAGTTATATCGTGAATTTAAGGAATTTTTTCCTAACAATGCGGTGGAATATTTTGTATCATACTATGATTACTATCAGCCTGAAGCCTATGTACCAGGAAGAGATCTCTATATTGAAAAAGATGCTTCAATCAATGATGAAATTGATCGTTTGCGTTTGTCAGCAACAACGAGTTTATATTCACGAAATGATGTAATTATTGTAGCAACAGTCTCTTGTATTTTTGGTTTAGGAAATCCCACTGATTATCAGAATATGACAGCAGTGGTACAAGTAAAAGAAGAGCTTGATGTTATAAAGCTAAGAGAGAAACTCATTTCTTTACAGTATAGTCGAAATGATGCTGTGCTAGAACGGGGAAATTTTCGTATACAAGACGAAGTCATTGATATTTATCCTGCATATGAAGAATGTATATACAGAATAGTGCTTGATTGGGATACAGTAACAGCAATCTATAAATTACACACAGTCACACAAGAAGTGATAAAACAACAGGATAAACTATGGGTATTTCCTGCAAAGCATTTTGTTACTACAAGCGAAAAAATAAAAGGAGTATCAAAAAAAATTAAACAAGAACTAGATATACAATATAAAAAATTATTGGATACAGGAGACATAGTGGCAGCTGAGCGTCTTAAGTCTCGTACTGAGTATGACATAGAGATGTTGCTAGGATTAGGATCTTGTACTGGTATTGAAAATTATTCTCGTTATTTATCAGGGCGAGAAGAAGGAGAACGTCCGTCTGTGTTGCTTGATTATTTTCCCTCTAATTATCTGTTGTTTATTGATGAATCTCATGTTACCATTCCACAGGTTGGGGCGATGTATGAGGGAGATAGAGCGCGCAAAGAAAATCTTGTGAAATATGGATTTCGGTTACCCTCTGCAAAAGATAATCGTCCTCTTACCTTTAAGGAGTTTGAAAGTATCATTCCACAATGTACCTTTGTTTCTGCTACTCCTGGAAAATATGAACTGCAAACTACCCAAGATGTAATAGAACAAGTGGTGCGTCCTACAGGACTTCTTGATCCTAAAATAACTGTGCTTCCTACGAAAGGACAAATAGATGATTTAATTTTTAGAATTAAAGATTGTATTAAAAAAGATGAGCGAGTACTTGTTACTACATTGACAAAAAAAATGGCAGAGCAACTGAGTGATTATCTTAATGATGTAGGCTTTAAGGTGGAATACTTGCACTCTGAAATTGAAACTGTAGAACGTGTTGAAATTCTTACACGTTTACGACAAGGAACAACTGAGGTAGTGGTAGGTATTAACCTATTGCGTGAAGGAATAGATTTGCCAGAAGTATCATTAGTAGCCATATTTGATGCAGATAAGATAGGCTTTTTACGTTCAACACGTTCACTCATACAGACGATAGGGAGAGCAGCACGTCATATACATGGGCAAGTAGTCATGTATGCTGATAAGGAAAGTGATGCTATGAAAGAAGCTATTGAGGAAACTGAAAGAAGGCGAGCATTACAGCATGCCTTTAATGAAAAGCATGGACTACAACCGAAAAGCATACAGAAAGCAGTGAAAGATATTTTGGTACGCAGTACGCTTATAAAACAAGATGCTACAGAGGAAACAGTGCGCGTATTGAAAGAGTCGCATAATCTTCTCGTAGAAAAAGATCGTAAAAAGCTCATTAAAGCGTTAGAAAAGCAAATGCGTGAACATGCAGAACGCCTTGAATTTGAAGAAGCCCGCATACTTCGAGATGAAATACAAGAAATAAAAAAGATGAATTAGTGGCAGTATCACTTAGTATGTTTATTCTCTCTTCATAGCATATAACATTTTTTGTTGGCTTCTTTTTTTTACAATACAGCCTGGTATATATATTCTTATGTCATTTATATGTCAGTATTAAACAAGTCAAAATTATTGACAGTATTTTTCGCTTTCATATATAATTCATATTTTTTTCTTGCATTACTACATATTTTTTCTTGTCTTTCTTTATCTACTTGAGGTATTCCCATATCCAATAAATCATAAAAATTTAATGATTGTCTTACAGAACCAAAACATCGTG
Source organism: Spirochaetia bacterium (assembly GCA_965218205.1). Lineage (GTDB taxonomy): Bacteria > Spirochaetota > Spirochaetia > WTKD01 > CBDDCA01. The sequence goes on from OZ244590.1 coordinate 137,502, forward strand.
TTATTATCTCTTCTTTCCCTTTTTTACTTTTGAGATATAAATAAACAAATTCAGGCAGAAAATCATTGTTAAAAACTTCAAATGTTACATATGCAGAAGAAACAGCTACTTTTTGATTAGTAGTGTTGATGCCAATAGAACCAATATTTATTCTTGAAGGATTATAGCCTATATCATTTTTTCTGATAACTTTATATTTCTCATTTGTTTTTGAGGTAACAGATATAAAATTTTCCCCCCAATAATCTTCTCCTAATGTGATTCCATAAAATTCACTATTTGTAATAGAAGCTGTAGGATGTTCTTCTTCATTTTTAATATTCGTTTCTCTAATTATCTCTCTGAACTTAATGTGTCCTGTTGGAATTGATTTATCGTACCTAAAATATAATAAGCTATAATTTTCATCTTTTTTTATTTTATCATAAGGAATGTATTGAAGATTTTCATAAGAAATAGACTTAAATTCATCTAAATCATTTATTCCATCTTTTTTTCTTCTCCTTGTTGTTAATGTATATCCATCATTTTTGACTTTATAATAAAATACTTTATCAATAGGAATATTGTTAAATCCCTGTAATACTAATATGGATGTTTTTGCATCAGCATAAGGCAAAAATACCCCAACAGGTAAAGAAATAATACCTCTTAATAAATTATTATCAATGATTTTTTTTCTTGTATTTTTGGAAGCACTATTATTTAAAAAACCTTCAGGAATAATTATAAATGCCCTTGCTGTTGGTGTATTATTCAAAGATTTCATGATATGTTCTATACATTGACTATTTCCATCAGTTGTATCATGTGTATAATATAATTCATTTTTATCAACTTCTAAATTAAAAGGTATATTTGAAATAACTACATCGTATAACCCTTCTACTGCATTTAATAGAGTATTTTGTTGAATAATATTACTATGTCCGTCTCCTGTTAAAATCATATTCATTTTAGATACCTTTGCTGTTGTTGATATTTCGGAACCAAAAAATGTACTTTCTTTTAAGTCTATTTTTACAGTTTCTGTAAAAATATTCTTATCTTGCAATTGTTTTTTTAATATATTGAAAGCTGATATTAATACTCCTCCTGTTCCACAAAAAGGATCATATACTTTTTCTCCATATGTAATATTTGCTAGCTCAACTAGAAAATTTACAATATGTCTGGGGGTAAAATACTCACCTAAATCTTTATTGTTTGAATTATATTTTTGGATAAAATACTCAAAAGCATCTCCTTTTATATCTGTCTCTATACCAGATAAATTTAATTGATCTAATTTATTGATAATTTGTTTTAATGATTTTTTATCTCTTATCATAAGTTTTGTAAATAAACTATCTTCTTTTTGTCGATTAAAAATATTTTCTAATTCTGTAATTACTATGTTATTTATATAAGAATAGAGCTCATCTCCTGTTTTATTTTTATAACTATCCCATTTGATATGTTGAGGTATATTCTCTGTTATTACATCATTTTCTTCACTGATCAGCTTAAGAAATAATAAATTAGTAAATTCTGTAAATCTTTCGATTCCTTTTTGTATTCCTGCTTTTCGTAATTTATTATTAGCAAAAGCAAAAACACTGATTAAATCTTGTTTAGATTTAATCTCCAATGTTGTTTCTTTAATAAGATTGGATGTGTTCTCTCTTATATATTCTTTATATTGTTCTATTTCTAATATTTCTTTTACTTCAATTCCATCAATTTTTAATTCTTCTTTTTTCTTAACAAAAAAAGATTTTAAAGTAATACCATCAAATATTATTACTATTTCAGATTTTAGTTTTTTTGCATACCCTAATGCTTGCTCTAGAGTATCAATGAGATTCATGTTAGGCTTTTTGGTTTCTATTATTATATTAGGTTTTGTTTCGTTTTCATAAAGATATATCATATAATCAGGTCTTTTCCCTTCTAATATAATAAATTCCTCCTCTGTTTTTGGGGATTGCATATAAACATTTCTATTAGGGTTACCAAAATCATAGATATAATGTTTTTCTTTAAGATATTGTTCTAATAAATTTTCTATTTCCCTTTCTTGAACATTATTTTTTGGCATTTTTATCTCTCATATGGTCTTTTTTATACTTGTTTGTTTGATTCAGTAGGTAATTAAATTCTATGAGTATAGATTTAATTATATTTTCTTTCATATAATATATTATACCTTTTTTGTGCCTTAAAAGTTCTCTCTATCTTTGTTCCATGTCGTATGCTTCTGTTACCATCGTTATTTTGCACCTATGTGAGTAATTACTTTATCTAGAATAGAGCATGTCCTTTTTCTCCTTTGTCATACTTGTTTCTTGAGCTTGCAAAACACCTTACTATATACTTGTGAATTACTTATATGTATAGTACAATATATACATAGTGAAGACAAAAGTAGGTATTGATAACATAGGATTTTATATTCCTAAACTAAAGGTAAGAATTAACAAAACAATAGAAGCCTTGTTCGGAAATAAACCAGAAGTATTAGAGCATATGTATAATGCAATAAAGACTACTGGACAGCAATTTATGCGAATAACACAGAAATGGCAGGATTCTGTGTGTCTTGCAGCTGAATCTATACTTGATGTGATTGATGAAGTTACCACTGATACATTACGATTTATTGCATCTGCTACTGAAACATCAGTTGATGCATCTAAGCCTATTGCAGCATACTTGTTAGGCATATTAAAACAAGCAGGGTTTCAATTACCTAAAAATATGAGTGTATTTCAAACACAGCATGCATGTGCTGGAGGAACAATAAGTTTGTTTCAATGTATAAGCATGATTTTAGCGTCAAAACAAGAAGCGTCTGCATTAGTAACAATGTCTGATATTGCACGCTATGAAAAAGACAGCACTGCAGAAGTAACACAAGGAGCGGGAGCAGTATCATTATTTATTAGTAAAAATCCTCGCCTTATAGAGTTGCAAGCAGATACAATAGGGTTGTATTCGGAAGATACTGACGATTTTTTTCGTCCTATACATAGTATTACTGCTAGGGTACGTGGAAGATATTCAATGAGATGCTATCTTCAATCTGTGTATTCGGCATTATGCGATTATGCAAATAACAGTGCTATGACAGTAGAAGAAGTGCTTAATGCTCACGACTACTTTTCGTTTCATTTACCATTTGCAAATATGTCAGTGATAGCGTTAGAGCATATTCTTAAAAGCAAACTCAAATGGAGTGCAGAGCAAAGAGAAGCGTTCCTTGTTGACAAGCATATTCGACAATCTGCTGAAGGCATTGCTGCTATAGGAAATACATATACTGCATCAACCTATTTTTCACTTGGCTATACCTTGTATAAGGAATATCAATCAATAAAAGAAAATATTGTAGGAAAGAAAATACTGCTGCTCACCTATGGGTCAGGGAATACTTCTATTGTTATGTCAGGAACTATTTCTAGTGGAGCTCCTGGTATAATACAAAAGTGGTCTCTACTCCAACAAATAGAAAAAGGCATAGAAGTAGATGAGAAAAAATATCGTGAATGGCATAGTGCCAGTGAGGTTATTCCACCGAGTGATACCGATACATCACAATTATCACAGAAGGAAGTATACCTAAAGCAATTACGTGAAGATGGGTATCGTTTATATACACAGGCTTCATGAGCGATATTTTCAAAAGAAAAAATGAGCATCTACACATTTGTATCAACGATAATGTAGAAACGCATGATACATTACTCTCTACCATACATCCTATACACCGTTCGTTACCAGAACTTACTATAGACGAAATAGATACTTCTACCATATTTCTAAAACAGCACATACACTATCCTTTTTTTATTTCATGTATGACTGGTGGTTCTCGTAAAGCATATACAATGAACAAACGTTTTGCCGAAGCAGCACAGCAGTTTGGTATTCCTGTTGGACTAGGGTCAATTCGTATTCTATTAGAAAATAATGCACTGCTTCCTGATTTTCAATTAAAGAACATTGCTCCATCAGTACCATTACTTGCAAATCTTGGTGCTGCACAGTTATTGTCTATTCATATATCAGAACTACAGGATATGCTAAAAGAATTAAAAGCAGACGCTATAGTGCTTCACTTAAATCCAGCACAAGAATTATGTCAAGAAAACGGAGAACGAAATTTTAGAGGAATACAAGAAGCCATCCATGAGTATATTCATCAAAGTGAAGTGCCTGTCATTATAAAAGAAACAGGCATGGGAATACATCCAAAAGAAATACAGTTATTGTTAGGATACGGTGCTTCGTATGTTGATATAGCGGGAGCAGGAGGCAGTAACTGGGCAAGAATAGAATTACAACGATATGCAAGCAATACAGTACAAAAAAATAAAGTATTACAAAAATCGTATTTTGCAGCGTATGATAACTGGGGACATCCTACAGGACTGTTGTTGCTTGCCAGCTATGGCATAGAAAGACGTATAGCTTCTGGGGGTATACGTAATGCACATGATATACTTGTAAGTCTACTATTAGGAGCAACTATGGCAGGACTTGCACTTCCTATTGTACGTAGTGCCTCTATAAGTCAAAAAGCCTTAGAAACATTCTTGTCAACTATTAGCTCTCAATTAAAACAGCTTATGCTACTTATTGGTGCAAAAAAAGTGAAAGATATAGTATCGTGTCCTCTATGGATAGAACCGAGTACTCAAATGCAATTACATGCGTACTGTAAAGCAACAGGATGTAGCATGCCTGATGCTATAACAAGCCTTTCGTATAAAGATGAAGAGCATAGATAATGTATTTTGGACTGTATTTTTGATTGTATTTTGAAATGGAAAAAACTGCTATAGTATATATGTGGACAACAATATAGTCTTACCTGCTACCTTTCGAAAAAAATCTCCTGCAGAACGTCTTACGATGATGCGAAAAGCAATACTCTCTTCTCCACAGCTTTCTGATGAAAGCAACAGTGCTCATCAATCTGAGCAAAAAGATACGCTAGAAGAAAAACTTATACACATAGAAAACACATTATTATTACCCAATACCATAGTATCTGATATGTCAAATACTATGATTGAATCTGCTATTGGCGGAATAATGATCCCTATAGGGATAGTGAAAAATGTAAAAGTAAATGGACAGATAGTACATATCCCTATTGCTACCGAAGAAGCCTCAGTCATATCTGCCGCGAGCTATGCAGCAACTATATTATCGAATGCTACAAAAAAACAGAACAAAGAACAGCACTCGCATGGCATAGTAGCAAAAAGTTCACCTGCATTACAGATAGCCCAAATTAGCTTAGAACAAGTGAATGCACAAGGAGAACAATCTCTTACAGAGCAATGGTCAAGAATACAAACAACACTTATGAGTCTCCTGTCTAAAATGCATAAGAGAGGAGGAGGATTGCGAGGCTCTCAGTTTCGTAGGTTGCTGAGTGGCCTTGTAGTATTTCAGTTTACTGTTGATGTCCGTGACGCAATGGGAGCAAATATTGTAAATAGTGCAGCAGAAGCTATAGCTCCTTTACTAGAAGAAATTACAGGAGGACATACCCTTGCGGCAATTCTCAGCAACTATAGTGAAGAACGTACCGCAAATGCACATTTTATTTTAGAAGAGAAATATTTACCTGCAACACATATTCCCTCACATCTTGCTGCACAAAAAATTGCACACATGAGCCTCTGGGCAAAAGAAGACATGTTTCGTGCTGTAACGCATAACAAAGGCATTATGAACGGAATATCAGGATTAGCTCTTGCAACAGGAAATGATACACGAGCATTTGAAGCAGCAACGCATGCCTTAGCAACAAGCAAGGCAGTAGATCCGCATTATTATTCAAGCTACAGTCCCCTCTCTCACTTTGATTATTCAGAAGGACAACTAAAAGCAGAGCTAGAAATACCCGCATTACTTGCTACAGTAGGAGGAGCAACTTCACATCCAGTGGCACAGTGGAGCTTTCGGGTGCTTTCTATCAATAGTAATAAAGCAATACAATCGCATCAGCTTAACTGTATTGCTGCCGCTTTAGGACTTGCACAAAACTTTGCCGCTCTATTTGCGTTAGTAAGTACTGGCATACAACATGGACACTTACAGTATCATCATAAAAAATTACACACAAAATCACCCTTATTATAATTGAAACTATCATATGCAACAACAATTAGCAATTTCAAAAGAAACAATAACAACAACAGCAGGACCATCACTTGCGCTTATAAAATATTGGGGAAAACAGCCTCAGGGCCTTAATATTCCCTCTTGTACCAGTATTGCAATAACACTTGATACGCTACAATCTACTGCAAGTATAACACAAAATCGGCAAACAAAAAAGAATAGCTTTCTCTTAAATGGAAAGGAAACCTCATTAGACTATCTTCTGCCCATTATACAAGCACTTACAACAAAGAGAAATGAGGGAAGAAAGCATAAAAATACAGCTATGCCTCCTTTTCTATTAGAAGCAGATAATAATTTCCCTACTGGAGCAGGCCTTGCAAGCTCAGCGTCAGGAATTGCCGCATGCACTGTAGCGTTGGCACGATATTATGCTATTGAATGCAATAACAAAGAGCTATCACAGCTAGCCCGACTAGGGTCAGGATCAGCATGTCGTTCAATATTTGGTGGCTTTACGCAATGGCAACAAGGAAGCGATCACGCAACACCGCTAGCATCATGCTCTCATTGGGACAATTTACGCATGATAGTGCTTATTATAAGTAACAAAAAAAAATCCATAAGCTCACGGCAAGCAATGTTACAATGTGCTAAACAATCAGTATACTATCCTGCATGGGTACGTTACAACAATACCCTCGCAAAAGTAGCACTTACTGCAATACAGAATAAAGACCTAGAAAGTTTAGGAACATGTATGAGACAAAGCTACAATGCCATGCATGCTACTATGCTCGCTATGAACCCGCCATTATTATATTGGCAAGCAGCCAGTGTACAAGCAATACATCTTGCAGAAACATTACGATCAGATAATATACAAGTCTGGGAAACGATGGATGCAGGTCCACAAGTAAAATACCTCACCGAAGAACAACATGTTCCTGCCATACTCTCTGCAATAGACACGCATATGCCACAATGCAAATATATAGTATGCAAAGTAGGAAAAGGTGTCCAAGCATTGTAAAAAACAGCAGCAAGAAAAAATATGAACCATAAACAAGAAGAACAGTATGTATACAGTGTTCCCTCAAGCATATTACTCTGTGGAGAATACATTATAACAGAAGAGAATGGAGCAGGCATTTGTTTAGGAATAGAACCACGCTCGTATCTCCATATAAAAAAAACAAAAGTAGCACAATCTAAAACATCACTGACAATTATGTGTACCTACGCTTCACGTACTGTTACTTTTTTACAAGCCAATGATTTTGATTTTTGGAACATAGCCTCAAAGCTAAGCACTCCTCTCTATAAAAAATATCATATGTATAATGAAAATGTAAAAAATAGCATAGCTCTCTTTTCTTATAGCACACAACAGTATCACATAGAAGTACATATAGATACCTCACAACTATACGATAAGAAACATAAGCAGAAACTAGGACTCGGTTCAAGTGCAAGCTGTGCTATACTTAGCTGTGCAGCACACATGATACTCTGTCAGTACGATCCACTACAACATATTGATATGCTCCATGACTTTGCCACTCAATTACACTATGAATGGCAACAAAAAAAAGGAAGTGGATATGAACTCTACGCCTCTCTGTATGGAGGAGCAATATTATTACAGCGTCAAAAATATGCAAAAACAACACACATTCCCGAACATAAAAAAAAGCCTTTCATCCATACAACAGTGCCATTTCCAACACAATTCTCTTGGGTAATGTGGAATAGTCAAAACAACATCTCATCTCGTACAGCATTACAAAAATATATACAATGGAAACAACAATATCCAACACAACAGCAACAATGCACACAAAAAATACGTGATACCATAGAAACATATACACAGTGCAAGACGCACAACGACTACTGTACATGGCTTAGCACTATGCAGAAATTAGGACTTACATTAGGCAAAGCAATAGGACAAAGTGCAAACATAGCACTCCCAACAACTGCACATGTAATACAAGCCTACAAAGCATGCGGAGCAGGAAATGAACAAGGCATAGGCATACTTAAGGAAACAGAAAAAGCAAACCAGCACGATACAATACACGATACAGTAACAGAACAAACACATACAGTATCAATAAGTGAAGGATTTAGAAAAGAAAATATATAAGCAAGGAGAGCTACTAAGTGGTATAGTATACTATGATTTCTCAGCATAAAAAAAACAACAGTAACAGCACCACTGTCCATGACACAAGCATTACAATAACAGTATGTGGAAAACTTATCTTATTTGGAGAACATCTTGTATTTTATAATAGCAGTGTCATAGGAATACCCCTGCCCTTGACCTTAAAAGCAACCTTTGTGCATAAAGAATATCAGAACGAAAGAAAAAATACCATATCGAAGTTTGACATCATAAGTAATTATCCTATCGATACGAGCTTTATTGACTACATACAAAAAGTATGCAAAGAACACTATAAGAAAGAACTTCCAAAAAGTAAAGTATATATAGAAAGTACCATACCCATAGGAAGCGGATACGGATCATCTGCGGCATTGTGTGTAGCATTAGCAAAAGGAATACTGCATTATCATAAAAATATACCATTAAATACACTATCAAATACACTACAGCCCAATACCAAAAATACGCAACAACAAATAAATGATCATACTCTTGAACAACAAGGCATATCAAAACAGGATATTTGGCATTTTGCACATCACCTTGAACAATTTTTTCATACTCCTGCATCAGGCATTGATACAGCATTGTGTACATACCAACAAGCAATCATGCTTTCTCCCCATCAAGTACCGCAACAAAACAGCAGAAACAAGCATAGCTTTGCACCCCCAGCTATTACAGTACACCCACTAGCAGTTACATCACAAATCCCCCATTGTTTGCATATAGTATCAGCCGTAGTCCTAAGAGAAATACCTGCAAAGAAGCTCATAGCACAGGTACAAAAACAGCTACAACAACCATATCAATTACAGACACTACAACAACTACATACTACAGTACTGCATCAGTTACAATCGTACTATACATCGTATAGCACATTGTATAGCAATCATCACACCACGATAGCCCCCTTTGACTATCACCGCTTTGCCACTACAGTCAAAGCATTGCAACAGAAACTCTGTGACATAGGACTCTGCACTCCCACAATGCAAAAGGCAATGCAGATAGCAATGAAAGCAGGAAGCATAGCAACAAAACTAAGCGGAGCAGGAGGAGGAGGAGCGTTTGTCTGTTTTTGTAGCACAAGACAGGACGCTCAGAATGTATACAAAGCATTGCAACACTATGCTCCTGTACAGTCTATATGCATACAAGCACTATAATGTACGAATAGTAAGAATATATTACACTACAAATAGTATGAAATACACTGATATAAGTCAAACTATAGGTAACACGCCCGTTATTCATATATCACGATTGTTTCCAAACCGTAATATATGGATAAAAGTGGAACGCTTTAATCCAGGAGGCAGTCTTAAAGACAGAGTAGCAAAACACATGATTGAACAAGCTGAACTACGAGGGGACATCCATAAAAAAAGTACCATTGTCGAAGCTACATCAGGTAACACAGGCATAGCACTTGCAATGATAGGAGCAATAAAAGGGTACAGAGTAATATTAGTAATGTCAAAAAAAATGAGTCCCGAACGAGTTGCAGTAATGAAATCATTTGGTGCTAAAATAATACTCACTCCTGCCGAAAAAGGAACAAAAGGAGCAGTAAAGAAAGCAGAAGAAATTGTAAAAAAAATACCATACGCATGGATGCCCAACCAGTTTTCTAATAAAGATTGTATTGACATTCATGTAAACACTACCGCAAAAGAAATAATGGCAGATTTTCCACAAGGAATAGACTATATAGTAACATCATCAGGAACTGGTGCTCATATAACAGGCATAGCAAAACACTTAAAGAAACACATGAAATCATTAAAAGTATATGCAGTAGAACCAGATATAAGCCCTGTTATTGCAGGCGGTACGCCCCATGCACATGCTATTGCAGGAGCAGGACCGGGCTTCATTCCCGATAACTTACAATTACGCTATATAGATGGGGTAATACATGTAAGTGAAAAACAAGCGTTTCATGCCACCAGCACACTTGCTAAAAAAGAGGGTATCCTTGCTGGTATATCGACTGGAGCCTCGCTTACCGCAATATCGCGTCTTTACAAACAGAAACAACTTTCTCCTAAAACATGTATTGTAACCTTTAACTATGATCTTGGCGAACGATACCTATCAAACGAGCAGTTATTTAATACGTGAACTCACAAACAACTTGTAAATTGCTCCTCATCTATAATAAGGTGATATGATATACTATCTATACCAGTCATAGCATGTAATGATAGTCAGGGGGGAGTACATATGAATATACATTCAATGCAACTAAAATTACAATCGTTTAGTGAAAAAATGACAGAATATATATCGAACTCTTTGCTCTTTTGGGCAACTACAGGATACGATAGCACAAACGGAGGATACTATGAAGCCGTAGATTTTCATGGAAATCCCATTAGCTCCTTACACAGACGCTTTCGTATACACCCCCGAAATATATTTGCACATACTGCAGCAACAGTAAAAGGATATGGCAATTATATAGATACAGCAATACAAGCAACCTCATTTATCATGGAAACATGCTGGCAAAAAAAGCAAGGCTTTGCCACCCTTAGCGATAATGAAGGAAACATCATAAACGACACTGTGGTACTCTATGATCAAACATTTACATTACTTGCCTTTGCATGGCTATACCACGCAACACAGGAGAAAGAATACAAATACAATCTCATAACAGTATGGAAAACTATCAATGAGACGCTTTCATACGATAAATATGGTTTTGCTACCAGCAATAAAGCAAAGAAACAAAGTGATGCTCTTCTATTACAAAATCCACATATGCATCTTTTTGAAGCATTATTAGATGTATATCAAATAATGAAAGAAGAATATTGGCTTGCAGAAGCAACTAAAATATACACCCTGTTTAGCAAATTTTTTTATGACAAAGAACATACAGTAGTATTAGAATACTTACATAAAGACTATAGCCCTCAACATGAAGCCATAGATAAAATAGAGCCAGGACATCATTTTGAATGGGTATGGCTTCTTCATAAATACCGTATTCTTCTACGAGATACTATTGATACTGATATGATAGAAAACATCTATAGATTTGCTATGGAACATGGAATATCAAAACAAAATATTCCATACGAAATAGTACAGCATGATGGTGTTCCTGTAAAATCAACACAGCGTATGTGGGCACAGACCGAACAATTAAAAGCACATCTTGCTATGTACGAATATTCAAAAGATATAAAATATATAGATTTTGCAATACAGACCTTAGAAACGCTCAATACCTATTTTTGTTCTCATGATATTTCAGGCGTTTGGTATGATTGCTACGATATACACGGAACTATGGTAGCCCCTAATTCTCCTTCTAGTACATTATATCACCTATTTGTCTGTTTAGATGAATTTAACACAGCATGCCGTACTATAATAAACATATAAAATTGCAGTAATAAGCATTTATAGAATGAAAGATATGTATAATAAAACATACAATAAATATTTTTTTGGTTATTGGTGAAGAAAGATGTAATAAAAAAATACATTTTTTATAGAAAAAGTAAAAATATTGTAATAATAGCTTGACACAGCTTGACATATTACCAATAATATACTTATTGAAGTAAAATAATAAAATTATAAGGAGAATTTTATGAAAAAAAGCTTTTTTCAAAAAAGTCCATTATGGTTGTTGTTACCAATAACTATAATTTCGTTAGTATTTGCAGGGTGTTCTTCAGACAGCTCTGACAGTGATAGTGGTTCTTCCTCGTCAATATCAGGACTATCATATGTCACTGTAGCTTCAAGAGCAAATGCAAATGTAGATATTTCTTTTTCTGCACCGCCAGAAGCGGATGCAGTCAAAATAGTAGCCACGCCAACATCGGAAGGGCTAAACAGTCCTCTTGATTCGATATTGGGAAGTGTACTTTCTTCTTTTGAAGAAGCAAAAACAGTTACTGTTACCGTACCACGTTCGCAATTTAGTTCATCAAGTGGTGCAATCTCAAAAATAACCTTGAAAGGGTTACGCTCATATACATCCTATTCATTTAATGTATATGCAGTTTCTGAATCAGGGGAATCATCAGCAGTATCAGATCTTCCAGAAGTTGCAATTCCTGTTGTAACTACTGCTCCACAAGATGTAATTTCTCAATCTGATGTTTCGATACTATTAGAAGAAGATAAATCTATAAAATTAAAATGGGATACTAACCGTATTCAAGCAGGGCTAGTAGACTTTATAAAAGTACGCTTTTCTGTACACACTACAGACAATACCGAAATTGCCGTGTACAATGTAGATGATCTTTCAGCAGGAGAAGTTACTCTTTCTGATATAAATACCATTGATCCTGCAGCATACACAGTAAAAGCACAATATACCAGTGCTAATGGAGTAGTTTCTACAAAGAAAATGGTGATAAACCTTGTTCCTAGTAAGCTAAAAAGTGATATACAAGCAATAGCAGGCTTAAAAGTAGAAGCAAAAAATAAAGCAAATAGTGCTGATGCTGATGAAGCATTGTATATAAGCTGGACTAACTATGACTATAGTGCTGCAAAGGCAGGAACTAAAATAGCAGTAACAGTAAGTGTTGGAAAATTTCCTATAAAAACAATAATGGTTAACAATGCATCGGTTACTGATATAAATAAAGCTGTTCCAGTTACTGCAGGACATACTGTGTTTTTTCCAACAAAAAATGCAATATGGGTGAGCAATTTATATGGTACAAAAAACTACACCGTATCTGCTGTAGTACATGATGATTATGGCAGTATGTCTGAAGCAATGACAGCAAGTGCTAAAACAACTGATACACAAACAGAACCAGTAACTGGTGTTATTGGGAGACCATTAGGAAATAGTATTATAGCAGCCTGGAGAGTACCAGATATTGGCGATTATGTAGGGGTAAATGTAAGATTGTTAAATACTGATGACTCTGTTAAGCCTACACAAGATGATCCCGATAAAAATGTAGTAAACACTCTTGAGATAAGAGGTGATACTATTTTAAGAGCAGTATTTAATGATGTAAAAGCAGGTACATATAGAGTAGCAGTAGCTACTGTGGATGCAAGTGGTAATGTTTCTAAACAAGGAGACAAAGACCTGTTTGTAGAATCAACGGCAGATGCTACTATTGCAGCCGATGCAAAAAAGGATACTACTGCTCCTTCAGCACCAACGTTAGATCCAAATTATCCAAAGTATTATTACAAAGCAAATGGTACTGAGGTGGATGTAGTACTCCAACTAGCTTTTGATCCTGCAAGCAATCTTGCTCTACAAGATGTAAAGAATGCTACTGTTATACTCAGTAAAAAAGAAGGAAAAGATGATGCCGCAGCTACCGCAGTAAAAACAGCAAGTGTAGTAAGTACCAGTACCTATGAGCCACAAACAGGCTTCTTTATGACATTGAGAAATTTGAAGAGAGACACAGCTTCTCTTGTTACTAAATATACTGCAACTATTTACTATACAGACGTATTTGGGAACGGAGATGGAAAGACAACAGCAAATAATCTTTCTGTTCCTCTAAATTTTGATAAAGTATCTGCTGCTCCACAAAAATCTGAAGTAGCGTTTACTAACACACCAAAAGGAAATGGTCTCTATGGGATAGAAATTGCAAGTAGTGTAAGTGGCTATGATGATGGAGTACCCCTTATTAAAGCTACAGTTACTTTTAGTAGCAGAAAGCGATTACTTGCCCTATACGGCAGTGATGAAACAGTACCTATTGTAGCAAAGCAACTTGATAGTACTGGATCTGTATATTTTGGTGAAAAAGATGGCATTAGTTTTCCAGAAGGAACAGAAAATGCAGGCAAGACTGCTATAGAAAGTGGTGGTATGACCTATAAAGCAAAATTGTTTGAAGTATATGGCTCTGGACTGTACTCACAAGCTACTGCTCTTGATGATATTACCGTAGCAGATATAGTATCAACAGCACCAGAAGCAGCAGCAATAGAAGGAGTTACTGGTGATTCAAGCACTTCTACTTTAATCTTTAATGAAACTACTGGTGAGCTAACTGTGCCTTTTAAAGAATCAGGTGGTACAGCAGCGAAAGGTCCTGCAAATAATACTGTGGCTGCAAATAAAGTACTGTATAAAGTATACGCTACTACAGAGACGGTATCAGGAAGCACAGCAGACGATAAAATCAAAAACATTAAAGATATAGCCAATATTCGTATGGCTCAAGTACAAGGAACAACATCAGGAGCTGATAGAACAGTGAAATTTTTTGGCTTTAGTGCTGATGATAAAGATGCTACCTTTACCGTTGCTATTGAAGCTATCAATACTTTCAATACTTCTTTCTCAAGCAATGTTACCGCAACAGGAAAAGCACAACAGAAAACAGCTACAGCACTTGGATCTGGAGCTACATTCTCTTATGCAGGCAACGGAAATCCTAAAGTAGCAAATACATACACATTTGCCTATAGTGGCACTAGTAAGACTGAAACAATAGCAAAGCCCACATTAACAAGCCTTACCGTTCCTTCAGGAGCTACATTGTCTAAGTTTACTTTGACATATGTAAGCGGTGTTAATTTTAAGCTCGCCTCTGATCCAAGTGCTGATGCAGTTACTATAGCTAATGCTCTAGCAACAGTATCAAGCGGACAGCTCTCTAATAATGCAGGAGCAATAACTGTTAACAGCAATGTAGATGTAGCAGGAACTGGTAAATACAGAGTATCTCTTACTGCTACAGGTTCTGCTGCTCCATATGTGGTACTGACAAAAGAAGTAAGTATTACCATTCAGAAGAACAGTCTTTCTGGTGTTACACATGTACTTAGTCCAACTTTTGTAGGAAATGCAATTCAAGTAGGAGATACAGAGGTAAGTGCAGTAGTTACTATGAAGAATCTCCCTGATGTTCCAACAAATTATACTACGCAAGTATTACAAGGAGATACATTACTCTTTGGCACTTCTATAATAGAGGTAGTAGGTTCAGTAACTGGAAGTGGAGCTAGTAGAAAAGAAATATTTACTATCACAGCACAACCAAAGGCAGCAGATAAAGGTCCATATACATTAATTCTTACTCCAAACACTGCACTATCAAAATTAGTATCAGGAAGCTATGAAATTGACTTTGATGTAAAGTCTACAGTACAAGGAATAAAATACTCTGATACGAGCTATACATGGTATAGAGGTATTAGTGTTGGGAATTCTATAACAGTAACTAAGGTGCCAAATGATCTTGCTAGTGGTGGTACCTATGCTATAAGTGCCACTGGTGTTGCTGATGCTGCTGCGTTTAAGACTGCTACTGGCTTGACTTTTAGTACTTCTACAGGACAAATAACTGGAGCGCCTAATAAAATTGTAGCAGCAAAAGACTATACGATAACCTATACGGTAAGTTCAACAGACTATACAACTGTTCTTAATATTGAAATAGCCAACTCAATATCATATCCTGCAAGTAATGTTGTTATTCAAGGAGCTACTACTACTACTAGCAATACTACGATAGTAGCAACCAAAGCAAATGGCTTAGCTTCTGGTACATATAGAAGGAAATCAGGCACTACTCTTCCTACTGGCCTACAATTAGAAGCATCTTCAGGAAAGATATATGGAAAAGTCACTACAGCACAAGTAGTAGATAACTATACGATAGAGTATATTAATTCAAGTAATGCAGTTCTCACAGAAGTTGATGTAAATATTCAAGTAAATGGTATAAACTATGCTAATACGAGCTATACATGGTATACAGGTATTGGTGTTGGGGATTCTATAACACCAACTAAGATACCAGATGATCTTGCTAGTGGTGGTACCTATGCTATAAGTGCCAGTGGTGTTGCTGATGCTGCTGCGTTTAAGACTACTACTGGCTTGACTTTCAGTACTTCTACAGGAGCAATAACAGGAACGCCTACGAAAGTTGTATCAGCAAAAAACTATACAATAACCTATACAGTAAGTTCGGTAACTTATACAGTTGTTCTTAATATTGGGATAAACAACTCAATATCATATCCTGCAAGTAATATCCTTATACAAGGGGCTACAGCTACTACTACTAGCAATACTACGATAATAGCAACTGAGCGAAGTGGCTTAGCGAGTGATGGTACATATAGAGTGAAATCAGGCAATACTCTTCCTGCTGGCCTACAATTAGAAGCATCTTCAGGGAAGATATATGGATCAGCTACTGTAGCAAAAGCAGTTACCAGCTATACACTAGAGTATATTACTTCTGGTGCTAGTCCTACTGTTATCACAGAAGTTAATGTGAGTATTCAAGTGAATGGTATAAACTATAGTGCTGCTGCTTATTACCTTAAAGCAGGTGTAAACTCTACTGTGGATATTACTGCTCCAACGTTAGTAGGAGTTTCAAGTGGTGTATTTAGCGTACCTAGCTCAGGAACAGGTAGTCTTCCAGCTGGATTATCTCTTAATACTAGTGGTAACGCAAACACTCACGGAAAAATCACAGGAACACCTTCAACAGCAGCAAATTCTCCAACAACTGTTACTGTAAGCTATACTACTGGTGGAGGCACTGCTAATGAGAAAGTATATAAAACTTCCATCAATATTTCAGTATATGCATTCAGCTATACTAGTCCTAGTGCGTATCTACAAGGAACAGCAATTACTTCACTAACACCAACAACTACAGGATTACCTACTGGTACCTATGCTATAAGTGCCAGTGGTGTTGCTGATGCTGCTGCGTTTAAGGCTGCTACTGGCTTGGATTTCAGTACCTCTACAGGAGTAATATCAGGAAGACCTACTAAAGCTATAGCATCAGCAGCTTATTCAGTAACTTATACGCTTGCAGGTGCAAATTCAACTCTAGCTACTGCTAGTGTTACACTTGCCGTGAATGGTATAAACTATGCTGGTAATTCTACTTTTTCCTATGTTAAAGATGGTTCTAATGCAACTATTGCATCTCCAACTAAAGTCCCATCTGGCTTAGGGAGTGGAACTTATTCAGTTCAAGGAACTGCACTTCCAAACTGGGCTGTTCTTAGCTCTGTTAATGGATCAATAGCAGTAGACCCACCAAGTACTGCACAATCACAAGCTAGTTATGTAATAGTATTTACTGTCGGTAGTGGTAGTAATCAGAAGGTCTACAAGACTACTATAAAACTTACAGTAACAGACTCCTAGTAGTACCTATTGAAGTTGAGAAGAGTATAGATACTCTTCTCAAGCAAAAAAGCCAGTGCATAATGCACTGGCTTTTTTTATAGGCAATTATATGTCTTATTGATGTACTTATTACACAACAAATTGATTTTTTCCATATATAATTACATAGCCTTTACTCATAAAAAAACCCGCAGTATACTGCGGGTATGATTTGTAACTATGTAAATAGCTATCCTCAACCTATATACATAAGAGTATAAAAAAAACTTCTTTTTGTCAAATAGTGTGTATTGACATATAATGACAAACATACTATGATATAAACATACAATAAAAATTATACTTAACATTAGGAGGATAAGATGAAAGTAACTCCCCTTGGAGATAGAGTGTTATTAAAAATAGCTCCCGAAGAAAGTACTACAAAAGGTGGTATTATAATTCCTGATACTGCAAGAGAAAAAACACAGACAGGAACAGTAGTATCTATTGGTGATAGTTCTGATATTAAGCAAGTAAAAGTTGGGAACAAAGTTATTTACGATAAATACGCAGGTTCTCAAATTGAAATAGATTCAGTAGATCATTTAGTTATTGCTTTCAAGGATATTTTAGCTATTGTTGAATAACATTACTACAATGAATAATTGTATATCTATTGTAAAGCACCCTTTTTCTTATGAAAGAGGGTGCTTTTTTGTAAACACTATCAGTATATAGAGTTTAGATCTATATAACGCTATAGGTAGCACCTAGTGTTTTTAGCGTGGCATAAAAGGTAGGGTATGTTATTTCAGCAACAGTATAGTCTTGTATAGTTATGCCTTTTTGAGATCGGAGGGCTGCTATTGCAAATGCCATAGCAATGCGGTGATCTCCATGTGAATGGATAGTTCCGCCTTGTATGGTGGATGGATATATTGTCATACCGTCCGCATGTTCTTGGCATTGTACTCCTAACTGAGTCAGTTCTTTGGTCATTATTGCAATTCTATCGGTTTCTTTTATGCGTGCATGGGCAACTCCAGTAAAGGTAGTGGGCTGTTTTGCAAAACAGGCACATATGGCAAGTATGGGTAATGAGTCAGGAATGTCTTGTAAATTAAATGTTCCGCCTGATAGTTGAGGAAACTGATGACTGTGCTGTGTTTCTGTTTTTTTAGAAAGACTCCATCCTTCTTGTGAGTTTTGATGCCAGTAAAAATGAATTCCCATATGCTTAAGAATAGCAAGTATTTTTTTGTCTGCTTGTAGATCATCTTTGTCAAGTCCAGTGATAGTGATAGTATCGTTAAAGAGTGCAGTGGCACATATAAAAAAAGCAGCAGAAGAATAATCTCCACTGATAGTAGTATGAAAAGGGGCTATGGATGAAGAGCCTTGTATAGTAAACGAGCTATACTGTTTTTGGTTCTGTACTGGTACATGAAAGCGTTCTAGCCATTGTAATGTCATATCAATGTAAGGAAACTCTCCGTTTAGTTTTGCGTGTATGGTGCTTTTGTTCTCAAGAAAAGAGAGGGCTATGAGTAAAGCCGAGAGATATTGGCTGGTGGGACAAAAAAGAGATACATTGCCTGCTTGTATAGGGCCTGTAATACTGTAAGGGGCACAGTACTGTTGTTCTATAGTATTGTGAGTATTGTGATAGGTTATCGTTGCTCCCAACTGTTCTAGTGCAACAAGGAGGTCTTTGGCACTGCGCTTTTGTATAGAAGCGTCTCCAGTAAAGTATACGGGGGTGTTTCCTAATGCTGTGAGAGCAGTTGCAAGATACAAAGTGGTGCCGCTGTTTCCTACATCGATGGTAATGCTGTTGTCTGAGTGTACGGTGTGTTTTTTTGTGTTTGATTGTGTACGGGCTAAGTGAGAGTTAAACTGTAAATTATGAAGTCCAGGACTGTCTATTGTGATGGATTGCCCTGATATAGTACTTTTTACTCCCCATGCTGTGAGTACGTTGATGCAGCTTACTGTGTCTCCTGATAAGAGGATGTTATTGATAGTGCTTGAGCCTTTTGCCATTGCAGCAAGTAATAAAGCACGGATGCTATGGCTTTTTGAGCTTGGTACTGCTATAGTGCCTGAGAGAGAGCTGTGTTTTATGGGAGCAATAAATAATGAAGAAGTAGTGGTATGTTCCATTCTATTGTGTGTTTTGCTTATGCTAGGTTGTTATATCATAGTGTTTGGATCGAGTAATGTTTCTACTTCGTTTTTTTCTAATATGTTTTCTTCTAAAATGACTTCTCTGATAGTTCGTTTTTCGTGGTATGCTTTGTGAGCAAGTGCTGCTGCTTTATCATATCCAATTTTTAATGCAAGTGGGGTAACAAGTGCAAGCGATTGTTCTATCCAATAGTTACTTCGTTGTGCGTCAGCAGTGATGCCTGCAATACATTTGTTTTGTAAGACTGTGCATGTGTTGCCTGCAAGCTCTAATGCACTGATACATTCATGTGAAATAACAGGATACGTCATAATGAGTTGTAAGGGGCCGTTTTGTGCTCCTATGCGTACTGTTTCTGCTTTGCCTAATAGATGCGCTGCAGATTGTATGGTCATTTCGGGAATAACAGGATTTATTTTTCCTGGCATGATGGAAGAGCCTGGCTGTAGTTCGGGTAATACTATTTCAGCTAATGAGGTGCGAGGTCCACTTGCTAATAGGCGTATATCATTTGCTATTTTTATGAGTGCTGTTGCCAGCACTGATATAGCGCCCATAAGGCTTACAAAGGCTTCTGCTCCTGCCATGCGAGCAAATTTGTTTGTTGCAGAAGTAAAGGGAATATGTGTATCGTGTACTAAGGATTGTATAAATTGTTCTGGAAAATGTTTTGCACAGTTTAAGCCTGTGCCTACTGCTGTTCCTCCTTGTGGGAGTTCGCAAAGATCTTGTTTACAACGGATAAGCTGTGTTTTTGCAAAATCAAGCTGAGAAGCAAATGCTGAAAATTCTTGTCCTAAGGTCATAGGTACGGCATCTTGAAGATGGGTACGTCCAATTTTTATGATATTTGAAAATTCTTTGCTTTTTGTAGTACATCCGTCAATAAGAGAATGGAGTTGTGTAATACATGTTTCTAGCTGTAATCGACATGCAATGTAAATTGCAGTAGGAATCGTGTCATTGGAAGATTGTCCTCTATTGACATGATCGTTGGGGTGTACTTTGCGAGAAGCTATATAGTGTTCTGTGTTTCTATCAAGTCCAAGTATTTCGTTTGAACGGTTGGCTATCACTTCGTTTATGTTCATGTTCCATGAAGTGCCGCTTCCTGTTTGCATTACATCAATGGGAAAGTGATCGTTAAATTTTCCTGCTATTACTTCATCTGCACTTTGTATAATGGCATGTGCTATGTCATCATCAATAGTATGTAAGGATTGGTTGGCTTTTGCTGCATGCTTTTTGATTAAGGCTAGTGCTTTAATCATCTGCGGATGAATGCGTAAAGGCGAGATTGCAAAATTTTCTGTTGCTCGTTGGGTTTGTGCTCCCCAATATGCAGTGTTGGGGACCTGCATTTCGCCCATAGAGTCTTTTTCTATTCTGTAGTTTTGTTCTGTTGTCATTGTGTGTTCCTTTCTTTTTTTGTTATGGCTACTCTCTATTATTAGGCAAATTCACTGCAGCTGTAAGAACTTCACCTATGTTGTTTTCTATTATCTTGTATACTTGACTGTTGCTAAATGTCATCATACAAATATGATGTATGCTCAGTACTGCATCTTGTAATTTTGGATCATTTTCAAGCATTGTTATGTTTAGTTTACATGTTTTTGTAAGGGTACTTGCAGAATACTGTCTATTATGTGAGTATGTTGCTTTATGTGATCCGAGAAGTTTAATAATATCTTCTATCTTGTCTTTTGCTTCATTGTCATCCTTAAACATATTTGATTTTAACCAATCTCTGATAAGGTTTTTTGACCATGCACTAACTTTTTCGCATTCTCCTAATAATGTTGGGGTATATTTATTTAAGATATGCCCCCAAATATGTATAAGATTTTGGTTACGCTTAATATCTTGTTTTACTTTTTCAAATTCTTCGAGAATACCTTCTACAGATACTGTACCTATTTGTGGATCAAAGGGGCCTACGCTTGAATGCTTTCCCATAATAATTTCTTTTGATGCCATAGTAATCATAGTGCCTGCAGACATGGCGAGTTGTGGAATTATTGTACGAATATTATTATCAAACATATCTTTTAGATAATGAACTAAAGATTCAGTTGCTGCTATATCCCCTCCGGGAGTATGCAATATTAGGTCAAGTCCTTTTGTTCTATCAAGTTTATAGATGGTGGTCATAAATCCTATTGTATCTTTATTATTTATGCTAAGCTCATCGTGATTGTTAATTTTATTATTAAGAAAATCTGAATAGTATACTATTGTGTTTCTGCCTGTAAGCTCGGATAAATGCTCTATGTATTCTTTTCGTTTTCTATCAATGATATCAATACTTTTAGTATTTCTAGAGAGTTCTTCTATGATTTCTTTTTCTATTTCATTCCAAGAAGGCATTGCTATATTTTTGGTAAAGGGCGAGAGCTACCTGATAGCCGAGTGATAGGCTGTTGTGTGTGAGGTGTGGGAGAGGTTTCTGGTAAAGGGCGAGAGCTACCTGATAGCCGAGTGATAGGCTGTTGTGTGTGAGGTGTGGGAGAGGTTTCTGGTAAAGGGCGAGAGCTACCTGATAGCCGAGTGATAGGCTGTTGTGTGTGAGGTGCGGGAGAGGTTTCTGGTAAAGGGCGAGAGCTACCTGATAGCCGAGTGATAGGCTGTTGTGTGTGAGGTGCGGGAGAAGAATTATTTTGTATAAGAGACGCTGTTTCATGGAATGAATGAAAATCTTTTGATATTTTTGTTTCTTTTTTCATATAAAACTCCTTATATATGTATTATAGTATGTTCGGTTATTTTGTGTTGTTGTCCAATATGTTTGTTTTTTATGTTTCTTGCTCTTTTTTTGCTCCTTTGTCGCATTTAATACTTGAACTCGTGAAGAGATAAGTATGAAAATAAATATAGATAAAAATTATAGTATAATAAAAATGATATTGTTGAAATGGAAAAGAAAAATACATTTACTAAAGTTATGCAAGAAAAATCTCAAGAGAGTGGTGAAGCAGGAAATATATTAGCACAAGAAGGCAAATATAATTCTGCGGTAAACCGATATTATTATTCAATATATCAACTCATTATGTCGTATATTGGAGAAATAAAGCGTGATAGAATGTGGAAGTATTTGAAAAAAGAAGGGAAGGAAGGAAAAACAAGAAAATACGATAGTCATGAAATTACAATTAGATATTTTGTAGAAAAGTTTAATAAAGAATTGAGTGTAGATGATATTCTTTATTTAAAGCGAGGTAGGCATGCTGCTGATTATAAAACAGAATATTTTACAGAAACAAAATACTCAAAATTTGAAAAAATATATAATGATACAAGAGATACACTAAAAAGATGATAGAGGAATATAGCTATGTCTAAAGAAAATATAATTATACATGAAGTAACTCAAAAAAATTTATCTGCCTCAAAAAGGATAATAGAAAAGATAAAGAAATATGATGAAAGTATAGATGTAGGATATGATTGTTTAGATGAATATTCTGATGAAGGATCACGGGAGCGTTGGCAAAGTGTTGAAATATGGCATTCTTATCCTTATTTTTATGAAGAGAAAGGGAAAGAATTTCGAACTATTGTAGAAAGAGCTGTACGTGAAGAATATAAAAAGGATGGTGATATTTTAATATATTGTAACTATGATGAGGATAAAGTAGCTGATTTTCGCAACAAGTATTTTTCGAAAGTATATGCAAGGACACAAAAAAATGTGTATATTGATATAGCAGAAGTAGTGCATGAAAAGTATAGGCGTGAAATATATGAAAAAATAGCAAAAACAAAAGAATACCAAAACTATGATGAAGCAATTTTTGGTGCATTCGAAAACAAATATAAATGTGATGATAAAAAAAATGATAGTGTATTCTTAAGAAAGATAGTAGAAAAAGCAGAACAGATAAAACAAAACGAAGGGCATATAGTAAGAGACATTACCTCTTTTTTGAATACATATGGCATTTTCTTGTTAATTGAAGATAAAAAAGATATTTCCGATGAGTTAGATGGATTATGTGGATATATTGGAGAAAAAAAGATGCCTACCATCATTCTTTATGTTGATAAAGCTGATATTAAAAATTTGAGGAGATGCTTTTTTACCATTGCTCATGAATTATATCATTTGCTCTATAATGAAGGGGAAGAATTAGCAAATAAGTTTGCTGGGCATTTACTTGTTTCGGATTATTTTAGAACAAAAAATATTACTATTGATATTGAAAATAAAGACAAGGCAAAAGAAGTATTAAAGAAAGCCCATGATGAGTTAGGGGTTTCGTTTGAGTGCATTATAAATTCACTTTTGGACAATAAAAAAATAGATAAAAAGCAACGCCATACATTACTGCAACATAAAAAGAAGTATATTGATACTGATGATATAAATTTAGAGGAAGAGAAAAAATGGATATATACATCTTTGAAAATTTCTGAGTAGAAAGGTATAGCAGAAAATAGAAATCATACGGTCATTCCCCATATATTTGCTATAATAATGGTATAATATACATAAATACATACTATGAGGGTACAGCACTATGAGTGAAATAAAATCAGCCTATGAAAAAGCGATGGAACGATTTCAAGATGTGAAAGCAGATAAAAAATCGCTTAAACGAAAAGAGATTATAGATAAAGGGCGTTCCTTGTGTGGAAGGTTTCTTAATGCAGAGGATGTTGACTTACAAGCAGAAATTGTTGCCTATAGTGAAGAAGAACGAGATTGGTTTCGCTATGGAGTAGGAGAAGCAATATTAAGTCGTATCATTCTTCCGAGCACAAAAATGAATACTGACTTTGTCGATCCTATTATAAAAGCCACAATGATAGTGTCTGCACAGGCTGCTGTTGCAGAACAGTTGCTAAAACAGTATCAGCAATTGTGTCAACAGTATATAGATGAGCGACTAAAGTTTTCTGAGCAAATGGAAATGCAAATGCAGCAGATGATGCAACAGCACGGTGCAGCGTTACAAAATGAACAGCAACGTTTAGCGTTTCAGCAAAAAATGGTAAAAAGTATGCAAGAACAGTTACAGCAGCTTGAAGATCAGTTTGTTCCTGCAGTAGATAAAGTAAAATCAAATTTACGACAACTTCTTGGAACGTGGATAGAAAAGTAGTATGCCTCTAAACTGTGGTATTGTTGGACTTCCTAATGTTGGAAAATCTTCTTTGTTTTCCGCATTGACATCTATAGCTGCTCCTATTGAAAATTATCCTTTCTGTACTATTGATCCAAATGTTGGGCTTGTTGAAATGCCAGATGAGCGAGTAGCAAAGTTACGCAGTATATATAAGCCACAGAAAACAATAGCTACTACCTGTGAGTTTGTAGATATTGCAGGTCTTGTAAAAGGGGCGTCAAAAGGGGAAGGCTTAGGAAATAAATTTTTAGCAAATATTCGTGAAACAGGTATTGTTGCACATGTTCTTCGTTGTTTTGATGATACTACTATTACTCATGTAAGTGGTACTATCAATCCTCTTGATGATATAGTTACTATCAATACTGAGCTTGCACTTGCTGATCTTGAAACGGTGCAAAAACAAAAGGATCGTATCGTAAAAGAAAAAAAAATAAAAAATGCAGAGGTACAGAAAAAAATTGCTATAATGCATCCTCTTCTTGATAAATTGGAAGATGCTCTCAATAATTCAAAGCCTTTGTATACGCTTGAATATAGTGATGATGAGCAGACTGCATTACGTCAGTTACAACTGCTGCGTATGAAACCTATGATGTATGTATGTAATGTACCTGAAGATGAAGTACAAACAGGTAATCAATATACTGCCATAGTACAGGAGTATGCAAAAGAAGAGCAAAGTAGTGTATTGTATATTAGTGCAAAGTTTGAAGCAGAGCTTGCACAGTTTTCATCGGAAGAAAAAGATGAGTTTTTACAAAGTGTGGGAATACAACAGTCAAGTTTAGGGCTGTTGATTAAAACAGCATATACTATGTTAGGACTTCGTACTTTTTTTACGGCAGGAGAAAAAGAAGTGCATGCATGGACATTTAAGGATGGGATGGTAGCACCAGAGGCTGCAGGTATTATACATAGTGATTTTCAAAAAGGGTTTATTCGTGCCGAAGTATTTTCATATGATGATTTACTGGTATGTGGTAGTGAAGCAAATATACGAAATTCTGGTAAATTGCGTACTGAAGGAAAAGAATATAGAGTGCAAGATGGAGATATTATGCATTTTCGGTTTAATGTATAAAATACATAGAATAAAGAGGTGTACATGACATATGTGATTCTTGGGGCAGGACAAGTTGGTTTTCAGGTAGCTCAATTTCTTTCACAAGAAGGTCATACAGTAACGGTTATAGACAATAATCGCAAGCTGGTAGTAAAATTACAGGATCGTCTTGATTGTAAGATAGTTATAGATGATGGAAAAAAGCAAGAGGTATTGAAAGAGGCAAATATTCAGGATGCTGATTATTTTGTTGCTGTTACTAATTATGATGATACCAATCTTATTAGCTGTAGTTTAGTACGTCAGTTAGCGCCAAAAACACGATGTATTGCACGATTACGGAATGATAAGTATCTTGAATACATACAATCAATAAAATCTACTTTTAATATTACAGAGGTGGTGCAGCCTGAACGGGAAATAGCAACCTCTATTATACGGAGTATAGAATATGGAAGAGGTATGAGTGAAGCATTTTCGTTTATAGACTTTAATCGCATTCAAATACGTTCGTACCGTATAGTATCAGAGTCTGTACTTGTACATCAGCCTGTAAGTAACTTTAGAAACAGTCTTCACTTTCCACAAGAAAATGAAGACAATTTTCTTATTGCTATGATCCAAAGAGATGATACTATCTTTCTTCCTTCGGGAAGTGATGTGCTACAAGAAGGTGATGAATTATATTTTATTGGTTCTATGAATGATCTTGATACATTATTTTATCATTTAGGGAGATCAGTAAAAGAAAGAAAAAATATTCGAAAAATTATGATCATTGGTGGTGGAGCAGTAACATCACAAATACTAGATATTTACAGTTCTAAGACAACGGGGTTTACTCAGCTCATAGGAAAGAGTCGTGTTTCTTCTCGAAATATTGTGGTAGTAGAAAGTGATGAGAAATTATGTGAAGAGATAGCTGATAATTTTCCTGACATAACAGTGTTAAATGCAGATGTCACTGAAGAGCAGACATTGGAGGATATAGAGATTTCAAGTGCTGATCTTGTTATTACTGCTACAGGGTCACAGGAATTAAATATAGTGGTAGCTGCACATAGTCATAATCTTGGAGTAAAGCAAACAATGGCGGTGGTGCATACGTCTGTATATTCTGAAATTGCAGAAGAGCTTGGTATCAGTGTTTCTTTTAGTATACGAGGAGCTCTTACTAATTCAATTATTAGTTTATTAAGAGGATATGATTCTGTGTTGAATGTAGCGTACGGAGATCTTTCTATTTTTACTCATAAAGTGAGTCCTGAAAACTATGCATATAAAAAGAAAATCAAGGATCTTCGTATTCCAAAAGACAGTCTTATTATGTGTATCAATCGAGGAGATACATCATTTATTGCTCAAGGGAATATTGAAATAGAAGATAAAGATCAGTTATTAGTTATGAGTAAAAAAAATTCTCTTGATAAAATTACTGAGTTATTTCCAATAAATAAGGAATAATAGTATATGCATATAAAACGTACTCTTCGTGTATTAGGAGCTTTGTTTACTGTATACTCATTTGTGTTGTTGTTTCCTGCGTTTGTGTCATTACTGTATCAAGAGCATGAGTATACCTTATATTTTCTTGTTCCTAGTATAGCGTTGGTACTGTTTGGTGCTATTATTTTGTTTTTAACAAGAACAAAAAAACAACAGCCTACTACCGTGCGTCAATCTTTGTTTCTTGTTTCGTTTAGTTGGATAAGTGTGTCTTTATTAGGAACAATTCCATTTTTATTTTCAAGGGTGATACCTGATTTTAGTTCGGCTCTATTTGAAACTGTATCGGGGTTTACTACTACTGGAGCTTCTATACTTACTGATATAGAAATATTACCAAAATCTATGTTGTTTTGGAGAGCGTTTACTCAGTGGTTAGGCGGAATGGGAATTGTTGTTTTGACAGTTGCGTTGTTTCCTTTGTTGGGGATAGGAGGAAACACTTTGATGGCAGCTGAATCTCCTGGTCCAGAGCTAAATAAAATAACTCCAAAAATAAGTAATGTAGCAAAGATTTTTTGGCTTATCTATATGTTACTTACTGCCCTAGAAACGATGCTCTTATACTTTGCAGGAATGAATTTATTTGATGCTATTACTCATTCTTTTGCTACTATGGCTACTGGGGGATTTTCTACTAAAAATACAAGTATCGCTGAGTATAGTTTGCTCATACAAGGAATCATCACTCTTTTTATGTTTCTTGCAGGTACCAATTTTGCATTATACTTTACTATCCTTACAGGGAAAGCTGTGAGTATTTTTAAGGATACTGAATTTCGCTGGTACATAAGCGTTACTTTAGGAGCATCATGTTTGATTGCAATAACTCTTGTTCTGTTTCAAGTTGCTCGTGTTGGTGATGCAGTGCTTGATAGCTTATTTCAAACAGCTTCTATTATAACAACTACTGGTTTCGCATCTGTAGACTTTGAGCAATGGCCGTATTTTGCACAGTCTATCTTGTTGGTGCTTATGTTTTTTGGAGGCTGTGCAGGATCAACAGGAGGAGGCATAAAAGTTATACGCATTGTTACTTCTATTAAGTTTATATTATCTGAGTTTACTCGTTTTTTTATGCCCCAAAAAGTATCAGTGATAAAAATAAATAATAAAAAGATTGATAGTGATTATATTCGTGTAGTATTAGTATTTATTCTTACCTATATCTTTTTATTGCTTTTGACTACTGTTGTTATATCATTACAAAATATTGATATATTGACATCTTTTACCACTGCCTTGTCTGCATTAGGGAATATCGGTCCGGGCTTTGGTGCTATTGGTCCTACTGAAAATTATGCTTTTTTTTCACCTGCAGTAAAGTTGTTTCTTAGCTTTGTTATGATAGCAGGAAGACTAGAGCTATTTACTGTGCTTATTTTATTTACTCCTCGTTTTTGGAAATAAAGAACAGTAAGGAGGTATCATATGAAATTATTTGATGAAAAAAAAATGAGAGAATTGCTGGAAGGATTTGATCTTGAATTAGATACAGATCAAGACACAGTTAATTTTATCTATGATAATGTAATAGAATATGGAAAAAGACAGGATAAAACTATGGATATTCAAAGAGACAAAGCAAGAATTTTTTTCCCAATTACCATAACTTTAATGGTATTTCTTATTAATGGAATAGTAGTATCACATAATAACATTCTTACAAAATCTCTATATTGGAATGGTATTATTATTGTTAGTATAATATTACCTTTTATTTTTTTGTTTGTATCATCTCGAAAATTTCATAATGTATTAAGGAATTATGAAATGGTCTATGAGGTTGCCCCTGTTCATGATTTGAACATATACAAGGAAGAATATAAAGCTAAATTAGCAATTATATATTATTTATTTGAGGCAATAGAGAGAAGGAAAAAACGATTAAATCAATTAGCAAAATACATAGACGATGGAATACGGTATATGTATTGGGGTATGGCATGTATTTTTATATATGGAGGGTTATTCTTTATCCTTAATGTCTTTTAACGGGTTTGCACTCTCTAGGATAATGTCTAATCCTTGTACTTTAAGGAAATCGTTGTTTTGTGTAATGCTTAGATTAGCATTATTGTCTTGTTGTCCGTTAGTAGGAGAAAGCTCTTCATTGTTTGCAGAATTATTATTATTGTTACTCATATATTCATTATAGCATAATTGTTTGTTTTCTGTTCTCTGCTGAAGCCTTTCGTGTCGCATTTAGTCCTTGAATTTCCAAACAGCAACAAACAAGAACAACAAAAAAGCGTTTTTGTAGTAAAATAAAACTACTAATAATATATTAAAGTGAGGTTTAAGATGAAGTATACTCAAGTATGTGATGGAGTGTTTAAGTTGTCGGCAAATGCATATGATTTGTTGTTTGAAAGCATGTGGCCTATTCCAAAAGGAGTTGCAATGAGTTCCTATATTGTTAAAGGGGAAAAAGTTGCTATTATTGATGGTGTATGTGGATGGGATGGAGTACCTGAGACATTGGAAGAACAGTTTGATCAAATGGGACTCAAGACCGAAGATATAGATTATGTAATTATAAATCATATGGAGCCAGATCATTCAGGATGGCTTGAGAATTTTAAGACAAAAATTAGAAGCGATATTACGCTTGTTACTCATGAAAAATCAATACCTCTTTTAGAACGATTTTTTGGTATTACTGACTTAAAAATACAAACAGTGCGGTCAGGAGACACTTTAGATTTAGGGAATGGGAGAGTACTTGCTTTTGAAGAGATACCAAATGTGCATTGGCCTGAAACTATTGCGACTTTTGATACTCAATCGGGAGTACTGTTTCCTTGTGATGCGTTTGGTGCGTTTGGTGCTACTGATGAAGACAAAATGTTTGATGATGAGTTAGGTCAAGAAGAAATTGAAGCACTTGAGCCTGAAATAAGACGGTATTATTCCAATATTGTTGGTGCTTTTTCGGTGCCAGCTCGTCGTGCCATTGAAAAAGCAGGAAAGCTGCCTATAAAGATGATTGCTCCTGGACATGGTATTGTGTGGCGAAAGGATCCCATGTATATTGTCGATAAATATTTACAGTATGCAAGTTATTCGCAGGGCCCTGCAAGAAAAAAAATTACTGTATTGTGGGCCTCTATGTATGGAAATACTGAAAAAGCAGTGCAACCAGTAGTGGATACAATAGAAGCTGCGGGTATTGAATGTGCAGTGCATCAACTACCAGATGAAGATCATTACTCGTTTATTATTAGTGATGTATGGGACTCAAGCGGAGTGATTATTGGTACACCAACATATGAGTATAAAATGTTTCCTGCTATGGCTATGGCACTTGAGGAGCTAGGAAATAAAAAAGCATTAAATAGAAGAGCTTTTTTGTTTGGATCGTATGGATGGGCAGCAAGTGCACAAAAAGAGTTTGAGGAAATTATAGAGCGAAAAAAATTAAAGTGGCAGTTGTTACCTAAGGTGGAATTTAAGGGAAGTCCTGATGCAAATGATATTGAATTAGTGAAGCAGCGAACGAAAGAGCTTATTGAGGAAGTGAATAAGTGGTATGAAGAATCAGGCAATCAATAAAACTAAGTCTCTGCAGCTTGAAAATATAAATATAAAAAAATTAGAACCTCTTCTTTCTCCACTTGAATTAAAGCAATATGTACAAAGCACGCGAGAGGTACAAGAACTTGTTGTGAATGCAAGAAATACTATATGTCGTATACTTGATGGCACTGATTCGCGGTTGCTTGCTATAGTGGGACCTTGTTCTATTCATGATCATAAAGCAGCAATGGAATATGCAAGACATCTCAAAGAAATTAGGGATAAGATTAGTGATAGGATATATGTGGTAATGCGGGTATATTTTGAAAAACCTCGCACGACTTTAGGATGGCGCGGTTTATTTATTGATCCTAATATGGATAATAGCAATAATATTCCTGAAGGATTGCGGTTAGGACGTAGTATTTTATTAGAGATAAACAGCTTAGGATTGCCTTGTGGGAGTGAATATCTTGATCCTATTATCCCAAACTACATTGATGATTTAGTGTGTTGGGCATCTATAGGAGCACGTACTATAGAAAGTCAGACTCATAGGGATATGGCGAGTGGAGTTTCGGTTCCTGTTGGATTCAAAAATAATACGAGTGGTGATATTGATGCTGCTATAAATGCTATGGTACTGAGTAGTACTGAACGAGGTTTTATTGGTTCTAACATTGAAGGAAAAACATGTATAGTACATACAACTGGAAATGGAAACACTCATCTTATTTTACGTGGAGGACGAACAGGGCCAAATTATTTTCCTCATCATATACAAAGTGCCTCTGAGCTTATGAAAAAACGTAACATTACTCCAAGAATAATTGTTGATTGTAGTCATGACAATTCACTGAAAGATTATAAGAAACAGGAGTTAGTATTGCAGTCGGTGTTAGAGCAATATATGGCAGGAGAGCATAGTGTGCGAGGGTTTATGTTAGAGAGTAACTTAAAAGCAGGAAATCAGGAAATACCAAAAGGGAAGAAAAAGTTAGTATATGGAAAATCGGTTACCGATGCTTGTATTGATATACACGATACAAAGCGACTTTTGCTTTCTGCGTATAAACATTTAGGAACTGTTGCTACACGACATACCATTACAAATTCTATTTCTAAATATGGTGGGTAATTGTTGTTTCATATATAATATATTTTTTAGGATGGAGTGGCTATGAATATACAAGAAAAAGCAAAGCAAGCAAGACAGGCATCGTTTATTCTGAGAAATATAGCGTCTCAAGAACGGAATGAACTTCAACATGGTATTGCTCGTCATATTCAAAAGAGAAAAGAAGAAATTTTTAAGGCAAATAAACAAGATATGTTACATGCTGAAAAAGCAGGTGTATCAGAACCTCTGCTAAAGCGTTTGTCTCTCAATGAAAAAGGCATACAAAGCATGTGTGATAAACTTTTTTCCGTAGCGTCACAAAAAGATTTAGTGTACTCTACAATTCTCAGTCGTGAACTTACACAAAATTTATTCTTGCATAAACGCTTTGTTCCCTTAGGTGTTGTCGCTATGATTTTTGAATCACGCCCTGATGCTTTAGTGCAAATTGCTTCCCTTTGCTTAAAGACAGCAAATGCAGTGTTACTAAAAGGCGGCTCTGAGGCAATAGCAACGAATACTGTACTTTTTGATTGTATTCGTAGTGCAACGCGAGACTTTTTACAACATAGATCTGAAGGTGATAAAAACAATAATGGAGAGGAATGGGTACAATTGCTGGAAACACGCGAGGAAACTCGTACTATGTTACAGCTTAGTGATGATATTGATCTTATTATTCCTCGTGGATCAAATGATTTTGTTCATTATATTATGAATAATTCTTCTATTCCAGTGCTAGGGCATGCAGATGGAGTATGTCATGTGTATGTACATTATGATGCTCATTTGCAACAAGCAAAAAAGATACTATATGATGCAAAACTACAGTACACAGCAGTATGTAATGCTATGGAATGTTTAGTAGTACATGAGGATGCGCTTATTTTTTTACCGCAGTTATTGCAACCGCTTGCGAAAGAAGGAGTATTGTTTCATGCAGATAAAGATGCTGCTGAAATTCTTGCAGCTACAGGGATTGCTCATGTGTTGGCAACACAGGATGATTGGGGTACTGAGTACCTTGATACAACTCTTGCTATTAAAACAGTCAAAAGTGTACAAGAAGCTGTATATTTTATCAATCAGTATGGTTCGGGACATACTGATGTTATTATTACTCAATCATCACAGGCAGCGGACTATTTTAAGAAATCGGTGGATTCTGCATCGGTAATGAGTAACTGCAGCCCTCGTTTTGCTGATGGATATAGATATGGGCTTGGAGCAGAGTTAGGGATTAGTACCACTCGTATTCATGCGAGAGGGCCAGTTGGACAGGAAGGGCTTTTAAGTACACAGTGGATAGTAGATGGGGCAGGACATACTGTAGAGGCAATGGAGAATGGAGAGTATGTTTTTACTCATAAGGATATAGAATAAGGAAGTGCTACGGTATGCAACATTCTCCGTTTGATTATTCTCAATTACAACAGGCTCATCGTATTGTAATAAAAATTGGGACAAATGTAATGATGACTCATATTGCTCATGCTATTGAAGCAGATAAAAAAAACAATAGTAATGATATGGGTATGAGTGAATATCCTCATTTTATGTACTCAATGTTGTCTCAAATAGCACAGCTAAAACAGGAAGGAAAGCAATTTGTGTTGGTGAGTTCTGGATCAATTGGTTTTGGAGCAAAAGAGTTGGCTCTTAGTCCTCCTATTAAAGATATTGTGTTACGACAAGTATGTGCTGCTACAGGACAACCATTGCTTATGGATGTATATCGATATGCAGCAAGACAGTTTAACTTAAATTGTGCTCAAGTACTCATTACGAGAAATGATTTTAATTCGGTATATTCATATACTTCAATTAAAAACTGTATTGAAGCATTATTACAAAGAGGAATTTTGCCCATTATCAATGAAAATGATACAGTGTCTACCGAAGAGATTGATGATGGCTTTGGTGATAATGATCGGCTTAGTGCTATGATAGCAAGTAAGCTGAAAGCAGATGTGTTGATTATTTTAACTGATGTAGATGCATACTATACTAATAATCCACGCAAAGACCCTTTAGCAACACGTATTCCTGTTGTTTATAATGCTAAGGAGCTACTAGCAAATACAGAGTTGAGTATGCACAATAACAACGCTGAGACTGGAACTAATTATGGCACTGGAGGCATGCTTACAAAGTTAAAAGCTGCTACAATAACACAAGCGGCAGGATGCATTCTGTGTATAGGGTCTGCGTTTCAAAGGGATATTTTACTGCACTTTCTTGCAGGAAAAGGGAAAGCAAAAGATACAGGTACGGTGTTTCCTGCTTTAGAGTCTGTTTGATTTATGCTATTGCTTGTTCGTAATGTTGTAATACTGATATAATATGCTGTTGTATAATATTTTGTGCATTCATTTTTTCGGGAGCTAAGGAGTTGATAACGTTAGGAAAATATTGACTTACTAATGAAAATGGAAGTGCTTTTGTTCCTAAATGAGATAAGAGTGTGTGTACATATTCTTTCATTTCCTTTGTGTCCCAATAATATCTAATACGATCACTGAGACTATATATGCATTTGTATTGTATGTGAGAAGGAGAACCATGATAATATTTTTTCCAATGCTTTGGATTATTAGACAAGAACTGTATAACATTTTTTCTAAAATTACTTGGTTGTTTGGATAATAATTGATATTCAATCATGATTTGTTCAATATGGGCAAGATTAAACAATGCTTCTCTATACGCATAGGTGAGCCATGGTCCTACTTTTAAGATTGCATAATGGTGTTGTACCAGATGTTTGAGTCCTAGAGGGCTTTGATAATCAGTAGAATGGGCTTCAAACACTAATCTAAATGATGCACATGTATTTGAGAGTTTTTTGCTTTTTTGTGGATCATAAAAAAAAATAGTATCATCGCTAAATTCGACACCAGGTTGTACCACCATAGCTATCACCCGAGACCATGCTGCCTCAAGTCCCTTGTCAATAAATGCTTGTTTTGTAATAGCAAATGTTTGTTCTGCTGCTTCTGGACTAGTGGGGACTATGCTGTTTTCGTTTTCTGTGTTTCCTCCTGGAATAGGCACTTCTGTGCCAATGATGTATACAGGGGCTTCTCCTTTGTCTGTAAGCGTATGCCATGTTTCTTCTGCTACTTTGCACAGTGTGGCTGCTCGTTGTGCTACAAGTGTATCTCCAATTCCTATGCCTTCTTGTAGAGCATCATCTGCACATGCCATAGAGGTGTCTAGGTGTATTTTTCTGTATCCTGCTTGTATGTATTCTTTTATCAATTCACAAGATTTTTCCATAGCAATGGTACTTGTTTCATGTTGCCATGCATTTGGTCCGAGATGATCGCCTCCTAGTAGTATCTTTTCTTTAGGGTACTTGACGGTATCTGCAATGGTATATACATGTTGTACATAATCAGTTGGTGTCATTCCTGTGTATCCACCAAATTGGTTTACTTGGTTTGATGTTGATTCTATTACTACAGGGTACGGTTTGTCTTTTGCCGCTGACAATACTGCTTGCAGCACTTCTCTGTTGCTACAGCATACAGAAAAAATGCCTGTGCCTTTTCCTTGTAAATTATCTTGTAATATATTTTGTATCTGCTGTACTGGTTCCATAGGTATGCTTATTATTCTAATGTGTTACTATAAATATAACAGTTTCTTATTGCAACTATATCACCTTTTTTCATTGTTCTTCGAAAATCTCGTACAATTTGTTCACTCTGATGTGAAAAACCAATGACTGAATGTGCTTTTAATAACTCTCTTTCTCTTTCCTAGTATGGTTATCAGGATGTAATTGCATATGCCAAAAATTCATAATTCCTCCTAATTACTATAATGTTCTTATATACAGTATACAATTATTTTGTAATTTGTAGAAACACTAAAATACTATTTTTTGTATAATAAGAGATTATGTATATGTATAAAGAGGCAGTATAATGAAAGTAAGGAGTTTTATATGATGTCAAAAGTGAGAAATAAGAATATGAGAAATTTTCTTGTTTTAGCATGTGTAATATATATTATCTTTTTGATAGGATGTGAAGACAGTACTGGTAGTAGTAATGGTGGTAGTGGTACTACTCCTGTAGCTCCGTCTGCAGTTACATTATCAAATGTGCAGATACGCCCTAGTAGTAATGATGGGACACTGGAACTAAAGTGGGACGCTTCTGCTGAAGCTACACAAGTGTTAGTGATAGCAACTGCACCAGGACAGCCGTCAATACAAGTACGTGTTCCCTCAGTAGAATATCAATCATTGTTTCAACGGGGACAATCGTTTATGCTCAAGGGACTGCGAGCTGTTACTCAGTACACTATAACACTTGAAGCTCAAAAGTCAGAATCAGAATCATCATCAAAAGTGGTACAGCAAGTGGTAACGCAAAGAGATACCACTAAGCCTCAGGACGAACTGATGCAGGTAGCCATAAAAAAAATAGACGGTGGTATACAGCTAACATGGGATGCTGAACAATTAAAAGCAGGGTTGACCGATATAGCACAAGCAACAATAAGAATAAAAGAAAGCAGTACTGACAAAATGATAAAGGAAGTAGTGATATCAGATGTAAGTCAAGGAACATCAGATATATCAGTACTAACAGTGGAAGGCATGCACTATGACATAGAGGTAATATATAAAGATATAAATGGAAATATAAGCACAGTAAAAAAAGTGTTATCAGATATAGATATAGCAAACATAGTAAAAACAGTAACAGCTCTTACAGAAAAAGATATTGTTGTGGAAGCAAAGGATAAAAACAAGAGCATAGCAGACGAGAGTTTGCTTATACAGTGGGGAAATTTTGATTTTAGCAGTGGAAAGCAATTAAGCGTAAGAGTGAGTGAGGTGCTAACAAAAGCAGTAGTGCTTGATACAAAAGTGAGTAGCAGTAGTGATGCAACACTTACTACTACAACAGCTAAGAGCAATGGGTATAGCACATTCTATGTAGCAAGGGATGGAATAGCACTTACAAAGTTGTATGGTACACAAGAGTATAGAGTACAAGTAGCAGTGTTTAAGAATGGAGTGTACTCTACTACAGTAGAAAAGTTGCAAAAAACAACAGATAAGATAACAGAGCCAGTGCTGAGGCTGAGTGCAACGGGAGGAGAAAATAACATAATAGTGGGCTGGGAAGCTCCACAAGCAAAAGATTATGCAGGAGTGATTATCAATGTAAAGGAAAAAGGTGATAGTAGAAATGTAGCTGGAACGCCTCTTCAAATAACAGATGTTACTGTGCGTACTGCAGAAGTAGCAGGACTGACAATAGATACTTTCTATACAGTGTCAGTGCAATCAGTGGATAAAGCTGGTAATAAAAGTATCATAGAAACAGTGCATGATATACGAACAAAGAGAGATAGAATAGCTCCTGATACAGTGAGTAATGTAGTAGTAACATATTCGTTTACGCCTTCTAAGGCTACAGTAGTGACAGCATATATACGTTGGGATGCCCCTGATCTGAGTAAAGAAAATAACAAAGATATAAAAGAGTATAACATAGTTGTCCGACAGGAAAGAGCAAGAGATGTATATGCGGGGACGATAGTATATCCTAAAGCAGAATTGAATGTTGATCTTGAAGCATCTTATGATCATGAAATATATATTAGTGCAAAAGATTATGCAGGAAATGAAAGTGATATAAAAAGAGTAGCAATATTAACACCATCGCTCAGAGCTCCACAGAAAGATATTGTTACAAGAATACAGTCTGTTGTTACTGCTGCGGGGCAGATACAAATACAAGCGAGCTTTAAGGAGGCTCCTGGAACAGGAAAGTATTATACGCTACATATGTACGATGGAACGACATTAGTGTCAAAAAAAAGCATAACAGGGACAGATACAAGTATCACTTTTGGTATAGCAGATGGTTTAGAAATACCCAAGATGAAAGTAACAGAAAAAAAATATGGCTTTACCCTTACCGCTATAACTCAAGGCATAATAAGTGCAGCAACCGATCTTACTCCAACGCAAGCAGATAAGATAGCGGTATATGATGAAGTTTCTACTACACCTCCTGCTCCACAGAATGCAGTATTACATGTGCTATCGACAACACAAGCTACAGGGGTAGCACAGTATGAGTTTAGTGTTGGAACATTTAGTAGTAAGAATAAAGCTCCTAATGGAAAGCAACTTACACAAGCACAAGCTCAATATAAAGTATATATAGTAGAGGGAGATCATAGCACTAAAACGCTGGAAGACATAAAAACTCTTACAGGAGTGAGTATACAAACGGTAGCAGGCAAGAATAGTGTTACAAAGCATACTGTAGATTTTATAGGCAAAAAGGGCACTACTTATACAGTAGCAGTGGAGGCAATAAACAGTCTTAGCCCATACTATACGGTAGCAGGAGTAAAAAACACTACCAAAACAGTAGTGATACAAGCGTCCCCTACAACACCAAAAGCAACAACCTATAGCACAAATGATGCGGTAGTATTTTCGGTGCCTGATAGTGGAG
Source organism: Spirochaetia bacterium (assembly GCA_965218205.1). Lineage (GTDB taxonomy): Bacteria > Spirochaetota > Spirochaetia > WTKD01 > CBDDCA01. The sequence goes on from OZ244590.1 coordinate 175,944, forward strand.
GCAATGCAGGGAAGAAAGTTATCACTGTACAGGTGAATGCCTCAGATGTAACAGGGGTAAGCAAAGCAGATAAGACTGCTCTCGTAGAGACTGATCTTGCCTACTATGTAGTATATGTAAAAAAACAAGATACAAGTAAAAAGCCCGAAAATGTGTCTGTGCTATGGGGACTTGAAAAAAGTAGTGTGAAAGTAGCAAAATATGCAAAAGCAACGGGAGCAAAGAATGCTACCATAAGCATAGAAATAGTGGACAGTACCAGTAACAGCGGTACAGGATTGACGCCTATAGAAACAGCAAAAAACTACTATATAGGAGTAAGAGTAGTCAATACGACATCCCCTGAATATGATGCTTCTAATAGTACAAAGATATTTCCTCCTGGTTACTATAAGGATATAGCCGAAATAAAAGAAATCTATAGTTCAAAGGCAGAATCTCCTCAGCAATCATTATTGACAGGAAAGTTGGTTGTTTCACCGTCAGCAACTACTGGGGCAGTAAAGCTGGTACTCACCGAGTTAGACACATTTACTGGAGCAAAAAACTATGATGGCAAAGCTATAGCAAATAATGCCCAGCTTGTATACACAGTGTACGGATTACAGAAAGACACGACTCCGACAGTAGCAGAAGTGCTTGCAGGCAGAAAGATAGACATAGGCAGTGCCAGTAGCAGAGTGTACACAGTACCAGCGCTTAGCAGTTTAGGCTTGTCTGCAGACACAGCACCAGTAGTAGTAATAAAAGGAGATACTCAATATCATTTTGTAGTAGAAGTAGCAATAAAAGCAGATCCAAGCAAAAAAGTAAATGCTCTGGCAGTAGCAAGTGTTACTACTGCTTCAAAAGCAAGTGCTCCTTCAGAGGTAAGTGGTATTGCAGTAAAGGTAGCAGAGAAAGGTATGGCGGTATCATGGAAGGCTCCTGTATTGGACAATAATAATGTAGCGAGTACAGGTGATCCTCTCACAGTAGCAGAAGTGTCGTATAAGGTGTACAGTGTTGCCAAGAATGGCAGTACACAGAGGACAGTAGCACAAATAAAAGCAAGTGCTACGAGTACCAAAACAGTGACAGCAGGAACAACACATACTGTTCTTACAGGGACTGTTGGTACCTATTACGAAATAGTAGTACAGGCAATAAACAGTACCGATGATACAAAAGTATCGAATGGGCTACGATCAGAGTTTCAAGCACAAGCGAAAAATCCCTATGCAGCTCCCAGTTCCCCTACGATACAAGCAAGAGAAACGATGGAAAACGGAAATACTATCAATGTAAGTATTGTTGCCCCAAATGTGAAAGGAACAACAGCTGATGGGTTTACTGAATTGAAAGATGATCAGATAGGGTATACAATATATTATTATGCGTCGTCACAAATAGGAGTAGATGCAGCAACAGTAAAAGCTCAAGCAAAAGGAGCAAGCGATATAAAAATAGGAGCAGTAAAAGATGATGTGCCACTGGGAGCAAAACGCTATATAATACAAGGGCTGGACTTTAGTACACAATATTATATTACTGTAGAAGCAGTAAACAGTCTTAACAAGACAAAAGTGTCTCCACTATCAGCAGTGAGTAGAGTAGTAACTGCATCGTTTAGTATGAATGTTTCTACCAGTAACATTACTGCTACGGTAGGAACAGCTATAAATGATATTCCTTTTACAGTACTTCCTGCTGATGCTACGTATAGCTGTTCTGGTACATTGATAAATAACTTGCAGAGAGAAACAGGGTTACAAGTGTCACTCAAGAATAAATTGGTGAACGCTATTACTGGCATGCCTAATAAATCAAATATACATGATCCAACAATTACAAATTATAGTTATGAGTTACACTGTAGAGGAACTGGGAGTGAACATACAGGAAGAGTATCACTCACTATTGTTGTTGAAACAGACTTACAACGAATACAAGGAGAATCAGCTAAGTATTATCGACCAACAACAAAAGCATCGTTACGAGATATTATTTATAGAGAAGCATATGTTATTCAGGAGAAAGCCGATCCAGATCTCAATATGATAGATACAAGTGCTATTACTACTATGGAGGGACTTTTTGAGTTTCAAAGACAATTTAATGGACATATGTCACATTGGAACACAAGCAATGTTACTAACATGAACAATATGTTTAGTCACGCGATTGTATTTAATCAAGATATAGGGAATTGGGATGTAGGGAAGGTTACTTCTATGGCAAGAATGTTTGTAAATGCTAATGCATTTAATCAAGACATAGGAGATTGGAATGTGGAGAATGTTGCTAGTATGAGTAATATGTTTGTCAGAGCGAGTGCATTTAATCAAGATATAGGAGATTGGGACGTGGAAAATGTTGCTAACATGAATAATATGTTTGAAGAAGCGAGTGCATTTAATCAAGATATAGGGGATTGGGATGTGAAGAATGTTGAATCTATGGCAGGCATGTTTTACAAAGCAAGTGTGTTTAATAATGCATCAAATACCAACGGTATAGGAGGCTGGAATGTAGAGAAAGTTACTAGTATGAATTATATGTTTGAAGAAGCAAGTGCATTTAATCGGGATATAGGAAGCTGGAAAGTCAATAAGGTTACTGATATGCGTAGTATGTTTGCTAAAGCGACTGCGTTTAATCAAGACATAGGGAGCTGGAAAGTAAATGAGGTTATATCTATGTCCTCTATGTTTAGTGGAGCGAGTGTGTTTAATCAAGATATAGGAGGCTGGAATGTAGAGAAAGTTGAAAATATGGATAGTATGTTTGAAGATGCAAGGGTATTTGATCAAGATCTATCAAGTTGGAAAGCATGTAATGTTTTTAGTAAAAATAACCAGTTTAAGAATTCAGGTATGGATGGTGACACAGCAAAGTATCCAAAATTTTCTGCTTCATCAGAATGCACATCCTAGCCTGCATATTGCAGAGTGATATAGGCGAATGATACAGGCATAGTAAAGAGGGTTTTTGCGTTTTTTATTATGCCTCATATATCTATCTATAACAGCATAGATACTTCTTTAGCTAAGTAGTGGGAATATATGCTTATACTCTTTTAAGCCAGTTGGATATGATATAGCCTTTCTCTACAGCTATGATTGAAAAATTGATAAGATGAAGTTCGTTTGATCGTTGAGCAATATCTTCAAGAAATTTCTTGATATTTTTAATATTAGTTATTAAAAATATAGCAGGTGAAAATAAAATAAAACTACTAGTATGCTTTATGAAAATTTCACGTAAAATAGAACTGAGTTCTCTATCAGGATTATCTAACTCATATTCAAAAAAATAATATTTATCTTTTTGGTAATCGCTATCAATATTGTTCACTACTGGGGTTCTAATTGGAGTAGGCTCTCCTTGTTGAACAAGATTACTCAGTAGCTTACCTGATCCATCAAAATGTTTTTTGTTTCTCATATACCATATCTCTTATATCTTTTACTGTATATAATAAGTATACATTGAAAGGAGCATATACGCAAATACTGTAACTAGAGGGTCACGAACTCAAGGAGTAATTGCGACAAAGAATAAAAAAAGAATGCATTTATTCTTTTTTTATTTACGGTAATATGCTATTATAAGATTAAGATACGGAGTATATTATATGAATACGATGATACGATATACATATTATACCTATAGAGTCAAATGTAAAGTGCTACAAGCTGTGAAAATCGGGGGGGGGGGGGGGTAGCCTTTATTTCTCTCTTCGTAATCAACCACAGTAAATTCATACTATTATTTATTATCAAAAATTCTCTTTGTAAGAATCCAAAGGTATGGATGTGTATAAGCACATTTACGATATATTATAAGTATATAAGGAGGAGCATATGAAAAAATATGTATTGTTCTCTATAATGATGCTGTTTATATATATGACAGTAGTGGTATTGATTAGTTGTGAAGAGCCAAATAGCAGTTCATCTGGTAGTTCATCGGGGGGAGGCACTGCTCCTGGCGGATATGTACAGCCTGAAACAAAGGCACAGTTACTACAGCTTATTTCTGAGCGGGTAGGACAAGATAGTAAAGCAAACTTAAATAGCATTGATACAAATAAGATTACCGATATGAGTAGTTTGTTTGTTCAATATCCTACATTTAATGGCAATATATCAAAGTGGAATGTGAGTAATGTTGTAAATATGAGCAGTATGTTTGAAGGAACAACAAGCTTTAATGGGGATATATCGGATTGGAAAGTGAGTAAAGTTACGGATATGAGTAGTATGTTCAAGCAAGCAACTGCCTTTAATGGCAATGTGTCCCAATGGGATGTGAGTGCTGTTGTAAATATGAGTAGCACATTTCAAGGAGCAGTGTTGTTTAATGCAGATATATCAAAATGGGATATGAGTAGCGTAGCACAGATGGATAGTATGTTTGAAGGAGCAAGGACTTTTAATCAAGATACGAGGCTATGGAATGTAGCACCATTAGTCAGTACCAGCAGTAAGAATGTGTTTAAGGATTCTGGGGTATCAAAGCAGCCTCGTTGGTTGACCTTAGAGGTAGCATTAAAGCAAAAAGAAATGTTGTTTGCAGTAGTAGGACAAGCACTTGATTTTTCTATTTCCCGCTACCCTGTAACAGCGACAGGGACTTTTGCTTTGACGCCAGTCAATATAGGAGATATGCTTCCTGCTGGCATGGTGTTTGATAGAGCGACAGGAACCATAACGGCAAGTGCAGGAGCAATTAGCACTGCATCAAAGGATGCTCCGATAGAGTTTACAGTTACCTTTACTGGGACAGGAGCATTTGAGAAAGCTGAGAATAGCAATGTAACAGGAACGCTCTCAGTACTTGTGCAGAATATGCCAATGACAAAAAAGGAGTTAGTAGCAATTCTCAAGCAGATAGTGGATGCTGATGGAAATGGGAGTATTGATAAGCCAACAGTGTCATTAAATGATATTGATGTAAGTAACATTACTGATATGAGCGGATTGTTTCATGATGAGGTGCTGAGTAAGTTTACAGGGGATATATCGGGCTGGGATGTGAGTAATGTTGTGAATATGAACAGTATGTTTCGGGCTTCGCAGTTTAATGGAGATATATCAGACTGGGATGTAAGCAAGGTAGTGGATATGAGAAAGATGTTTTATGAAGCACAGTTTGCACAAGATATAGAAGACTGGGCAGAACATATAGAAGGAAGAAAGGTGGACACGACAGAGGCATTTAGCAATGGGAGGGAAGGCTTGATATTTTCAGAGGAGAATCTGCCTACATGGGCCTATATATTTGAATTACGCTTGAATGGATCAAAGATAGATACTGTTACGGTAGTGCAAGGAGAAAGAATAAAGATACTGCTTGGTACACAGCTTCCCTCTCGTGTTACTGGGGAGTATACAATACATCCAGATATAGCAGTAGACACAGGAGGGATACAGTTTGACAAAGCGACAGGGACGATAAGTGGTGTTCCTACGAAACAAGTGAGTAAAAAAAGCTATACCATTATGTTTATTGGCAATGGGCAGTATCAAGGGAAGAGTAAGGCACTTGTGTTGAGATTAGCAGTGAAAGAAAATCAGGGCAAATATACCCATTATCCTACGAGTAGAGTACAGCTGATAACAGCAATAAAAGAAAAGATGGATGTAGATAGTGATGGAGTGCTTGATGACATGAAAGCAGATTTGAATACTATATTTACAAGTAATATAACGGATATGAGAGGAGTGTTTCATGAAGCATCATTGAGAAATTTTAATGGAGACATATCAAAATGGGATGTGAGCAATGTGATGCGTATGGATGAGATATTTTGGCAATCAAGTTTTACAGGGGATATATCGGGCTGGGATGTGAGTAAAGTTGTGAATATGAATAGTATGTTTAAAGAGTCAAGGTTTAACGGGGATATATCGGGCTGGGATGTGAGCAAAGTGGTAGATATGGGAGCTATGTTTAAGGACAATACAGTGTTTAATGGCAATATAGCAAACTGGAAAGTAGGGAATGTGAACAATATGCATGCTCTGTTTTATGATGCACAATCGTTTAATCAAGATATACGTAGCTGGGATGTGAGCAAGGTGGTGGATATGAGTAGTATGTTCAAGCAAGCAACAGTGTTTAATCAGGATATATCGGGATGGGCAGTCGATAGAGTGAATGATATGCAACATATGTTTTGGGGAGCGAATAAGTTTAATCAGGATCTGGAAGTATGGAAAGAGCATATAGGAAGCAGAACGGTGGACACGACAGGCATATTTAGGAATGTGGCAAATGATGGAAATATAGTATCTTCTGAAAAGTTACCTTCGTGGGTGTATGTGTTGCAGTATAGCTATAATGCGAAGGCAGTGACAGAAGTAGTGTTAGAGAAAGACAGTAGTAGTGTTGTATTTCGTATGGCAAGAGTACCAAAAGAAGCGACAGGAGGCTATACGATATATCCGAATACCTTGCAATTAGATACAGGACTGACACTTGATGCAGCAACAGGAGATATAAGCGGTGTCCCTACGAAAGCGTTGAGTAAGAAAGAATATACCATAACCTTTACTGGCACGAATGCGTATAGTGGCAAGAGAGCTAGTACATCGTTGAGTATCAGCATCAATGATTTGAGTGGCAAGAAGTATATCCCGCAAAGTAAAATAGAACTGATAGAAAACATAAAGACAGAGATAGGATTGAATGGGAACACAGCAGATTTGAACGGAATATATACTGGGTATATAACGAACATGAGTGGGGTATTTTATCATAGTGTGCTGAGGGATTTTAATGGGGATATAAGTGGCTGGGATGTGAGTGCTGTTGTGAATATGGATAGTATGTTTGAAGGATCAAAGTTTACTGGGGAGCATGGGGATATAAGTGGGTGGGATGTGAGTAACGTGGTAAATATGAATGATATGTTTAAGAAATCATCGTATAACGGGGACATATCAGGCTGGGATGTGAGTAATGTGGAACATATGAGCGGGATGTTTCAAGAGTCAATGTATAACAAAGATATAACGAAGTGGGATGTGAGAAATGTTGTGGATATGGAAGCAATGTTCTATAAAAATGCGGTGTTTAATCAAGGGATAGTGGGCTGGAATGTGCGAAAGGTAGGCAATATGAAGTTAATGTTTAGTGAGACAGGAGCGTTTAATCAAGATATATCAGATTGGTCAGTTGATAGTGTTGTGAATGTGGAAAAGATGTTTCAAGGAGCAAAGAGGTTTGATCAAGACTTGGAAGTCTGGGCAGAGCATATGCAAGGCAGGACAATAAATAAGAAGGAAGTATTCAATACGGGAGGAGAGATAATATCAGTAGGGAAGATACCGACTTGGTTATATACATTTAGTGTTGTGCTTGATGGAAAGGAAGGCAATGTATTGAATGTGTTTCAAGGCAAGGATATTCGCATAACGATGGAAAAGAAGTATCCTGCTAAGGCGATAGGAAAGTATTCTATATCTCCTAATATACAGACTGATATAGGACTTACATTGGATGAAGATACGGGGGCAATAACGGGAAGTCCGAACAAAGTAGTGAGTATGCAAGAATATACAGTGACATTTACGGGGACAAGAGAGTATGCTGGCAAAGTGTTTACCTTGCCGTTGAAGATAACAGTAATAGAGGGGACCTATCGGTATTTTCCTATGAATAAAGCAGCCTTAATAACAGCAATAAAAGAAGTGATGGACACAGATGAAGATGGAATACCTGATGATAATGGAGCGAATTTGAATGTCATATATACAGGAAATATCACAGATATGAGTAATGTATTTAGTGATGATGCTTTGAGAGGTTTTAATGGCATTATAACGAAGTGGGATGTGAGTAATGTGAGGAATATGGCAGATATGTTTAATAGGAGTACCTTTAACGGAGATATATCGGGCTGGAATGTAAGAAGCGTAACAAATATGGCAGGTATGTTTGCTTTGAGTGCATTTAATGGGGATATATCAGGCTGGGATGTAAGGAATGTAACAAAGATGGGATGGATGTTTTATAAAGCAACAGCGTTTAATAAGGATATATCGCAGTGGGCAGTCGGTAAAGTGACTGATATGCGGAAGATGTTTCAAGGAGCGAAGAAGTTCAATCAAGATGTAGAAGCATGGAAAGAGCATATAGGGGGTAGAGTAGTCAATATCTCAGATATGTTCAAGAATGAAGCAGGAGATGGGTTTATAGCATCGCTCTCAGATGAGAATATTGCATCGTGGGTATATATGTTTACGCAAACATATGAAGGGGCGGCACTCAATGCTTTTCCTTTATTGACAGGGCGTCAGGTGAATATCGTTCTTACTAAAAATCCATCTGCTGTAACAGGATGCTATGATCTTCAACCGAATACATTGCGAGTGGATACAGGCCTGCGTTTTAATAAAAATACAGGAGAGATATATGGGACACCTACAAGAGCATTAGCGAGTAAAAGCTATACGTTAAAATTTACAGGCAGTGGTGCATATAGTGGCAAGGATATGCAAAAGGTATTTACGATAAAGGTAGAGGTAAATAATGGAGTCAATGGATATAAGTATTTTCCTACGAGTAAAACAGCCTTGATAACAGCGATACAGGCGGTAATGAATGCAGACGATGATGGGGATGGGAATGTAAATGGAAATACGGCTGATTTGAATAGAATATATACAAGACATATTACCGATATGAGCGGGGTGTTTAGAACAGCAGCATTGAGAAATTTTAATGGAGATATATCAAAGTGGGATGTGAGTAATGTGAGGAATATGGCAGATATGTTTAATGAGAGTGCATTTAACGGAGATATATCGGGCTGGAATGTAAGGAGTGCAACAAATATGGCAGGGATGTTTGCTTTGAGTGCATTTAATAAAGATATATCGGGGTGGGACGTAAGGAATGTAACAAAGATGGGATGGATGTTTTATAAATCGACAGCGTTTAATAAGGATATATCGGACTGGGCAGTCGATGGAGTGGCTGATATGCGAAAGATGTTTCAGGGAGCAGTTACATTTGATCAAGATGTAGAGGCATGGAAAGAGCATATGGGAGGCAGAGCAGTCAATATCTCAGATATGTTTAAGAATGCAGCAGGGGACGATTTGATAGCATCGCTTTCAAGTGAGCATATACCAACATGGTTGTATATGTTTACGCAAACATATGAAGGGACAGTATTCAATGTTTTTCCTTTGTTGACAGGGCGTCAAGTGAGCATTGTTCTTACTAAAAGTCCATCTGCTGCAACAGGAAGCTATGAGCTACAACCAGATACATTGCAGATGGATACAGGTTTGCGTTTTAATAAAAATACAGGAGAGATACATGGTACTCCCACGAAAGCATTAGCAAGTAAAAGCTACACGGTGAAGTTTACTGGGAATGGTGCGTATAATGGAAAGAATGTACAAAAAGTGTTTACGATACAAGTAGAAGACAGAAGTGGCATCTATGAGTATAAGTATTTTCCTACGAGCAAAGCAGCCTTGATAACAGCGATAAAGGCAGTAATGAATGCAGACGATGATGGAGATGGGAATGTAAATGGAAACACAGCTAATTTGAACGTAATATATACAGGAAATATAAGTGATATGAGTGGAGTATTTAATACTGTAGCATTGAGAAATTTTAATGGGGATATATCAAAGTGGGATGTGAGCAATGTTACAAATATGAATAGTATGTTTGAAAGTAATACTGCATTTAATGGAGATATAACAGCGTGGTCAGTGGATAGTGTAACTACTATGCAGATGATGTTTCGAGGAGCGACATCGTTTGATAAGGATCTGGAGGCATGGGCAGAACATATAGGAGACAGAGCGGTGAATGTATCGGATATATTTACTAATGCCAGTGATACGGGGTACATATTCTCTGATAAGACGAAGATACCGAGTTGGGCTTATGAGGTATCTCAGAGCTATAAAGGAACAATGTCATCATCGTTTATAGTATTTACTGGGCAGGATATAAGAGTATCATTGATAAATACAGGAGTTTCAAACTTTAATGCAACAGGAACATATAGCATAGAGCCAAGTACCTTTACTGCAGATACAGGATTACGCTTTAGTGCGAGTGATGGGCAGATAAGCGGAGCTCCTACAAAAGTAGTGTCTGGCAAGTATACTATAGTGTTTACAGGGAATAATGCATATGCAAGGAAAAAAGCAAAGCAGTCATTTACTATAACGATACACAAAGCGAATGGGACCTATACCTATTATCCTCTTACGAAATTAGAGTTACAGAGGGCTATGCAGACACTCATATCTGCACATGGGAATGATGCAGATTTGAATGTAATATATACAGGGCATATTACAGATATGAGTAGGTTATTTTTTAGGAGTGGAGTCTCTCCATCGTTTAATGGCGATATATCGCAGTGGGATGTAAGTAATGTTACGAATATGGCGTTTATGTTTGCTTATGCACATTTTAATGGTGATATATCAAATTGGAATGTAAGCAAAGTGGGAAATATGGAGTACATGTTCAGTGGTTCTCATTTTAATGGAGATATATCATTATGGAATGTAGGAAATGTTGGAAATATGAGTGCTATGTTTTATGGTGCTAGGACCTTTAATCGGGATATATCAAGTTGGGATGTGAGTAAGGTTGCCTATATGGATGGTATGTTTTGGAATAGTAAATTTAATGGAAATATATCAAGATGGAATGTAGGGAATGTTAGAAATATGTGGTATATGTTTAGAGGTTCTTCTTTTACAGGAGAGCATGGAGGTATAGCAGATTGGAACGTAAGTAGAGTTACAAATATGGAGTATACATTTGGAGATAGTAAATTTAATGGAGATATCTCAAGGTGGAATGTAGGTAGTGTAACCACAATGCTTGGTATGTTTAGCGATTCTCATTTTAATGGGGATATATCAAAGTGGGATGTAAGGAATGTTACTATGATGAGACTTATGTTTAAGGGATCTTCCTTTACGGGAGAGCATGGAGGCATGCCAGATTGGCAAACAGGGAATGTGCGGGATATGCAAGGTATGTTTGAGGAAAGTAAATTTAATGGAGATATATCAAGATGGAATACAAGTAAAGTTATAAATATGTATTATATGTTTAAGAATAATAAAGTATTCAATCAAGATTTATCAAAGTGGGATATAAGGAAAGTTATAAATATAAGAGAGATGTTTATGGGAGCAATAGCTTTTAATCAAGATATATCAGACTGGGTATTTGAAACAACACATAATCTGACGAGTATATTGGAAGGTGCAACAGCCTTTAATCAGGATATATATAAATGGGGAAGGCATGTAAGCAAACATGATTGGCCCTCTGCATTTAGAGGTACTGCTTTAGAAAAAAATGGTAAAGTACCAGATTGGGCAGGAGGAAGCTACACGGGACCTGCATCTCCTTAAAGGAGAGGATAGAAGTGTATAAACAGTAATTACGATGTGCATATATTTTTTATAACGCCTTGAATAGAAACGCTAATAATGATAGTATTAAAATTAGTAGGAGAGATGTCCGAGTGGTTTAAGGAGGCGGTCTTGAAAACCGTTGTGCGGTAACCCCGTACCCTGGGTTCGAATCCCAGTCTCTCCGTTTTCTGATATACTCTGATACAGAAGTTCATCTGGGAAAATGGTGTTCTGTTTTTCAGATATAATGCTTAAAAAAGTTATCTTATAATTTTTGTATAATAGCTTTATGAATACATTGAAAATAAATTTTCAACACTGTTATGGCATTAAAAGCCTTAAACAAGAATTTGAGTTTAAAAATAACAATAAGGCTTTTTCAATATATGCTCAAAATGGAGTGATGAAAACATCATTTGCAAAAACTTTTGATGATTACTCAAAAGACGAAAAAACACAAGATAGGGCTTTTCCAGATAGAGAAACTGTGAGAGAAATTACAGCTGATGGACAAGCTATAAAGCCTGAAAGTATTTTTGTTATCAAACCATATGATGCAGAGTATAAATCAGAAAAGATATCAACATTACTTGCTAGTCAAAAACTAAAGGAAGCATATGATTCTATTTACCAAGATATTGATACAGCAAAAGATGATCTATTTGGAGAACTATCTAGCCTAGCAGGACAAGGAACAGATAGTATAGAAGAAGAGATAGAAAATGTGTTTAATAATAAACCTTTTTTTGATATCCTTCTTGAGAAAGAGAATTTAATGTATATCATTTTGAAACTATACAAAAGCAACTTGAAAAAAACAATTTTTTTAAGGCGAGTCATTCTGTAAATTTATTTGATGGTAAAAATAAAAATGAATATTCAAGTAGTGATGAATTAAAAGCAACTTTAGAAACAGCAAAAAAGGACATTTTAAATAATACAGAACTTCAAAGCATTTTTGATACAATAAATAAAAAAATAAAAAATAATGATTTAAGATATTTTCGTGATTACTTATTAAACAATCAAGAAATTTTACCAGAATTGGCTGATTTGCCAAAGTTAGCAAAAAATATATGGTGTTCATACTTTGTAGAATGTAAAACATTATTTTTAGATTTGGCAAAAAAATATAAAGATGGGAAAGAAAAGATTGAAGAAATTTTAGCTAAAGCAGAAAAAGAAAAAACTGAATGGGATAATGTGATTAGTATTTTTAATACAAGATTTTCTCAATTACCGTTTTATTTAGAAATAGAGAATAAGAAGGATATTATTTTAAGAGAGGATGAGCCATTTATTAAATTTGTGTTTGAAGATAAAGATAGTGGTGAAAAAAAAGATTGCGATAAAGAAGAGCTTTTAAAAATATTAAGTAGAGGGGAGCAAGGAGCTTTGTATATTTTGAATATTATTTTTGAAATAGAAGCAAGAAAAAGAGATGAAGATGAAACATTATTTATTATTGATGATATAGCAGATTCTTTTGATTATAAAAATAAGTATGCAATAGTTGAATATTTGAAGTATATGTCTGAAGAGAAAAAATTCTATATGTTCATATTAACTCATAATTTTGATTTTTTTAGAACAGTAATGAGTAGAGGAATTTCTTCTTATAATCAATGTTTTATTGCAGTCAAAAACGATTCAGAAGTTACGCTGGAAAAAGCACAATATTTAAACAACCCTTTCACAGCATGGAAAAGAAATTTGGAGGATAATAAAAAATTAATTTCATCAATTCCATTTGTAAGAAATATTATTGAATATACACAAGGTACAGAAAATGATGATTATTCACAATTGACATCTGTATTGCACTATAAAGATGATACTGAGCATCTGACAGTAGGATGTATAAAGGAGATTTTTAAGAACAATATTAAAAATATAAAATTTCCAGAGGGTAATTTAGATAAAAAAAATACTTGATTTAGTTTTTGAGACAGCAGATAAATGCTTAAATGCAAATGAAGGGATAAATCTAGAAAATAAAATTGTCCTTTCGATTGCAATTAGATTAAAAGCTGAGCAGTTTATGAAATCTAACATAAAAAACAAAGATGATAGAGGATATAATCAAACTCGGAGATTATTTGAAGATTACGAAAAAGAATTTGAAAATGAAAAAGCGAATATAGAAATTTTAAAAAGAGTAAACTTAATTACTCCAGAAAATATTCATATCAATTCATTTATGTATGAACCAATATTAGATATGGGGGATATTGAGTTGAGAGAATTATATAAAACAACAAAGGATAAATTAAAGGTTTAGCTTAGATAAAAAATGGAGATAAAGGGATTCGAACCCTTGACCCCTAGAATGCAAATCTAGTGCTCTAGCCAGCTGAGCTATATCCCCATTAATATACAGTGTATCATCAAGTAAAAAAAAATGCAAGTGCAGGTACTACGGGAATGGAAATTCTAATCAGAAGCCGAACAGTGTAAGAAAAATAAAAAAACTCATAGGGTATATCCTAATAATAAGAAACAAAAAAAGGAAGGAGACCCTATGAGCTATACTCATATATCATACCATGAACGCACAGAAATAGCACGCATGCTTAAGTGCAAAAAATCAAAACGTGGAATAGCACGATCCCTCAACAGATCGGTATCAACAATAGCAGACGAAATAAAACGCAATCGGTTGAATACAAAATACTATGATGCTGAATATGCTGACATGAAAGCACAAAAACGCAAAACATACCCACGCACTCGCCCTGTAACAGAGAATGAACACATACGAACACAAGTAGCACTCTATCTCAAACAAGGCTTATCGCCTGATGCCATGAAAGGAAGAGCATTGCTTGAAAATGTCTCATTTGCAATAAGTGTCGAATCAATATACCTACTCATAGCATGAAATGCAAAGGAAGGAGGAACACTGTATACCTCCCTTCCTTATAAGCGAAAAACACGCAAAATACACAGAATACCGCACAATACAGGTACTTTTGAACAACAAAAGACACGAATCAATGAACGCCCTGCACACATAACTGCTCGTACTACCATAGGCCACTGTGAAACTGATTGTATTGTTGGCAAAGATAATAGCTCAGTCATACAAACTACTATTGAACGAAAAAGTCGTTTTTTATTTGCAAAGCAACTGCCTCGTGCCACCAAAGAACATACCAAACAAACCCTCTGGGAAATAAAAAAACAGTATCCAGATAAAATACATTCGTTTACTACTGATAATGGCAGTGAATTTTCGTATCATACACTGGCATTTTTAGATAGCTCTGTACCAATGTATTTTACCTATCCTCATTGCCCATGGCAGAAAGGAAGCATTGAACATGCAAATAAATTACTGCGCAGATATATTAAAAAAGGAACTGATATTTCTTGTATTTCTCCTGCACATCTTTGTGCGATTGTTGCTACAATCAATAATACCCCCAGAAAGATATTAGGATACAAAACCCCTTTTGAGGTATTTTTTGGTACTTCTGTTCGGCTTCTAATTTGAATTTTCAGAATGCGGATTCAAGGACTAAATGCGACAGAAAAGGCTTCAGCAGGGGTCAAAAAATGAAGACATTTTCGTGGTCTATTATTGATAAGCGTTTGTACTTGTAGTATATCACTTTGCTTGACTCTGTGAAATAATGTCTTCTTAGGAAAGTACTGACGCAGTAATCCAATAGAATGTTCAACCAATCCTTTTTCCTATAATACAATATACAGCACAGTAAGGAGTACAAAAATAAGAGCGAGTATTCAGGCGGGTATTTATTTCAGTATGAAGCATAAACTCGCTTCCATTATCATAAGTGAAACTTTTACAGAGATGGCGTGGTATATTCCTCAGAGCAAAGAGCATGCCATACTGTACAGTATGAGCAGTGTTTTGTCAGGTATCTTATGAAAAAGCACATAACGGGTATGTTTTTCCACTAAGGCAAGCACAGTAGTTTTTGAAGAAGAGCCAACAAGATCGACTTCCCAGTGGCCATATTCGTGGGAAACATCGCCTCGTTCGTGTACTGAGACACGATGAGGGATGCGAGAAGCGGAATAAGAACGAGAATGGCTTCTTTTTTTGCGTGTTTTGTGTTGTTTTCTTAAATAGTATGTCAAATGAGGAGCAAAACGATAAATAAATTGATATATTGTCTCATGACTAATAGTATACTGGTTATAGAATATGGGGCATATCAATACTGATCCTTCCTGCTATTTGTTCAGGCGATCAGCCATCTAAAATAAGGTGAAAACGATATAAGCACGAATAGCATGAGAAGGAACAGAGAGTTTTGTATGGCTCTGATTCCATCGTTTTCGTGCCTGTCGGTGAGCGATGACTTCATTATAGACACGTTTGCCTATCATCAATACTATACTTTGCATGACGGAGCGTAGCGATAATAATACGATCTTTGTCTGTCAGATGATGAAACTGTTTTTTTGGTATACTCATAAAGGAGACCTCCTAATTTGTTTTGTTTATACAATTATAGAATGCATTCCTTTTTTTATGTTTCTTGCTCTTTTTTTTGCTCCTTTGTCGCATTTAATCCTTGAACTCGTGAAAAGCCACAAAGTGATTGGTTAAAACTTACATAAGAAACTATTTTTACACAAACATCCTTTGTAATAGACCTTTTTTATACTGCTTTGTAAGTGCTATTTGTTTCTGTGTGAGCGATATTTTTGTGTTGAGGCTCTGTAAAAAAGAAGCTATCTTTTGTTGTTCTTTTATTGATGCAGGAATTTTTATACGAATAGAACTCATTACATCATTCATCAATTTTGGATTCCCCACATATGATACAAATTTCTTTGTTATTGCATTAAGAATTTCTGCAATACATACATTTGCATACCCTTCATTACTTTTTAATACTCCACATACATTAGTACAGTAAAATTTTCCTTGTCTATAATTCACATCTCCAGCATTAGCTCCATCTGTTGTCCATGTAATACAATTTTCAAATAAATATTTATTATAGTATCCCATTAAGCCTTTATTTTTTGTTTGTGAGGAAAAAACAGGATAAACATAGTGACTTGTTTTTATTGGAGATATATCTTGTTTTGATAAAACAAGACCTCGTGTTACATAAAATATCTCACCTATCTCCCTTTCTTCCCAATCGGGATACTCGTTTCCTTGCTCGTCCTTAAAGCGTAGCTCCTGTGAAAAGAGTTTTTGCATGACGCCTTTTTTATATGACTGCAACAGAATTACTTTTTTTTCAAGAAGCTGTATCTTTGTGTCTACACTCTGCAGAAAAGAAGCTATCTTTTGTTGTTCAGGCAGGGAAGGACAGCCTATTTGAAACTCTTTAATATCTCTTGAGTTCACAGATTCAAAGGTACTCCCTTGCGAATACTGTTTCCATAGATGCTCAGCATTGATTAAGGCATAGTAAAAAAATGTATAACTTGAAGTACGAATAGCACACATTCCACGCCCTATAATACCATTATGTACTGCTAGAGCTATATCCCCAACAGGAGCTCGTACACTCATTAAAATATCATTTACAAAACATCGCTGTGTTATTTCTGTTGTCCAGACACGAGGGGCTGTTCTTCTGTTTTTTATATCAGCATTCCCTTGAAATAAAGGCTCTCCTTTTTGAATGATATTATAATGTTCTGATTTAGGGGAACTTCCCATAAAGATACTAGCCACCTCTCCCAATCGTTTTTCTTGCCAATCAGGAAAATCAGAGCCATCGTCCTGCTTGAAACGTAAGGGAGGATTTTTCTGTTTAAGAGGAAATGCTATTTTATGCGTATCTATTGCCTTTTGAAACACTTCAGAAATGGCATTCATATCAAGCACATCCACTGTATATGGTAATCGAGATTCTTCAAAACTGTACTTGAGACGGGCAATGATGACAGCATCAATCTTTTGTTCTGCTTCTAGGGCAATATCTAAATCAGAGTAATCTTGTGCTTGTCCCTTTACACGACTTCCAAATACCCATACTTTACATCCTGCAGGGACATATCTAGACAGTATAGATGAAACAATATTGAACTCTTGCTTTTTTATATCAAAGTTAAGTTTCATAATATTTCTCTAGCCTCTCCAAAAGGTATTCGGCTTCCGCTAAAAAGAGAGGTAATTGCTCTACAATATCTATTGCCATAGCTTCATTATATCCATGAGAAGTTTTGTTTCGATTTTCTCTGTACTTAAACCACACATCCCAGCTGTGTAGAATAATTCCTTTTGTTGCAGCTAAGCGTACTTTATTTTGTAAATCCATATGTTTTATATCGCTTGGACTATCAGCAATATTTTTTAAATGCTGTGTCATAAACTTCAAGGATAAATCATAGCAATATTCAAAACGCTGAATACAAGAGTCTCGTATATAATCAATCTTTGATATAATTCCTAATAATAAATATGATGATATTCTACCCTTTTTACCCTTACTTAAAATTTGTTTTTTTAAGAATTCTTCAATTAATGCTAATTCTCCAGATTCTTCCTTCTCTTTTAATTTTTGTGAGTCATTCAATACTTCCTTATAACTAGAGATAGCATTTCTCAGTGGCGTTAAGTCCAGTTGCTCTTTGTGCATATTTTACATATTACTATACTTTACATGTCACTATACTTTTCAGATCACAATGGCATTGCAATATTCAGCTGTTCACAAACATCCTTAATGCTGTTGTCTGTCTCTTGCATTGCCTTTTTCAGCTCTTTTATTTCCATACTTAGCACCTGTATATCCACAGGTTCTTCTTCATCAAAAGTGTCAACATAGCGTGGTATGTTTAAGTTGTAGCCATTTTCCTTTATCTCATCCATAGGGGCATTATACGAATATTTGTCTATTGCTTGCCTGCTTCTATAGGTATTGATAATTTTGTCTATGTGTTCCTCTGTCAGTGAATTTTGATTTTTCTTCTTTTCGTACTGCTGTGATGCATCAATAAACAGCACGGCATCATCCTGCTCTCTGCATTTCTTAAACACTAAAATACAGGTAGGAATACTAGTCCCATAAAATATATTTGCAGGCAATCCTATCACTGCGTCCAAGTAATTTTTACTTTCTATCAAGTACTTTCTGATATGCGACTCACTTGCTCCTCTAAACAACACACCATGTGGCAATACCACTGCCATGATGCCGTTCTCCTCTAAGTGATATATCATGTGTTGTACAAACGCAAAGTCTGCTTTTGTTTTTGGAGCAAGCGTTCCATATGCCGAAAATCGTTCATCAGTCTGAAAAAAAGAATTTGCTGACCATTGAGCACTAAAGGGAGGATTTGCCACAATAGCTTCAAACTTTTTATCCATATGCTGTGGTCGCTCTAGAGTATCCTCCTGCTTAATATCAAAATCACGATAGGATACATCATGCATGATCATGTTCATTCGAGCTAAATTGTAAGTGGTACGATTTAGCTCTTGCCCATAAAAGTTGGAAACCTTTGTTACTTCCTTTGCTACCCGCAATAACAATGATCCTGAGCCACAGGTAGGATCATACACTGTAAGCAATTTTTTCTTTCCTGTTGTCACTATCTTTGCTAGTATACGTGACACCTCTTGTGGAGTATAAAATTCCCCTGCTTTTTTTCCTGCACTTGCAGCAAACTGAGCAATGAGATATTCATAGGCATCTCCCAATACATCTCTTTTATGATTTTGAAAATCAAAATCTACCGCATCCAAACGTGAAAGTATTCTTACAATAAGCGTATTTCTCTCTTCTACCGTTTTTCCCAGTTTTGTAGAATTAAGATCTAAATCTTCAAAAAGATGTATAAAATCATCTTCGCTTTCATATCCCATCGTTGTGGTTTCAATATTACTAAGAATTTTACCTAAATCATCTAAAATAAATTGGCTTGTAGCATCTTTGTCGGTGTTATTTCCACGCCTTAGCAACTGAGAAAATAACTCTTCAGGAGAAAGAAAGTACCCCAACTCATTTATAGATCTTTTCTTTATAATATCCAAATACTTTTCTTTCTCCTCATGAGAATCAACGAGAGAAGTATATGTTATTTCATCTTGTTCTAATAGCTTGTTTGCATGTGACTCCATCTTTTCAGATAGATACTTATAAAAAATAAACCCCAGAATATAGTCCTTAAACTGATCAGCATCCATTTTGCCTCGTAAGGCATTGGCAATACTCCAGAGCTGTGTCTCTAGCTGTTTTTTTTCCTGCTCGCTCATATAATTTAGTATAG
The DNA here is from genome assembly GCA_965218205.1 of Spirochaetia bacterium. Classification (GTDB taxonomy): domain Bacteria; phylum Spirochaetota; class Spirochaetia; order WTKD01; genus CBDDCA01. The sequence goes on from OZ244590.1 coordinate 195,557, forward strand.
CACTTATTGAATTCTACTGTTCAGCAGTTCAGCAAAAAGCCACAAAATACTATGAGATAAAAATGTGATATAGTATACATAGGCTCCCGGTAGCTCAATAGGATAGAGCAATCGCCTCCTAAGCGATAGGTTGCGGGTTCGACTCCCGTCCGGAGCATTATGTGGATACCACAGTAAAAGAAACACTATTACTATGATTATCAAATCAATATATAAAGGAAAGGAACATATATGAAAAAATTTGTAAAATTTATTTTTTTTATTATCCTCGTTATTGCAATAGTGGTTGCAATAACACAGTTTAGACAGTACTTAACATTATCGTACATACAATCACAGCTAAGTACCTTACAAGCATATATACAGAGTAACTTTTGGTATTCTGCACTTGTTTATTTTTGCATATATGTGCTTGCTACTGCTATTTCAATCCCCGGAGCAATATTACTCACTCTCTTGGGAGGAGCATTATTTGGGGCCGTATATGGCACTATTATTGTTTCGTTTGCAAGCACCATAGGAGCAACAATTTCCTTTATTCTTGGACGCTTCTTGTTTCGTGGATCCTTAGAGAAAAAATTTCCAAAACAACTTGCAAACATCAACAAAGGAGTACAAAGAGAAGGTGCTAATTATTTATTTGCCTTACGTCTCGTTCCTGTATTTCCTTTCTTTGTTATCAATCTCCTTATGGGACTCACACGTATACCAGTACTCACTTTTATGATAGTAAGTCAAATTGGTATGTTACCTGGTACTATAGTGTATGTATATGCTGGAGGAGCATTATCTACATTACAAAATTTAGGGGATATTGTAAGCCCACAAATATGGCTTGCGTTTGCACTTATTGCTACACTGCCTTTTATCTCTAAGTGTATAACTGGTGCTATAAAAAAAGCAAAACTCTATAAAGGACTTAAGAAGCCAAAGCAGTTTGACACAAATGTTGCTGTTATTGGAGCTGGCTCAGGAGGACTTATTGCTGCATATATTGCCGCAGCTATCAAAGCAAAACCAGTACTTATAGAAAAAGCCGAAATGGGAGGCGATTGTCTCAACCGTGGCTGTGTTCCTTCAAAAGCACTCTTATCAATTAGTAAATATGCCGATGCACACAAAGACTCGGAAGCGGTGGGAATTAGCTACACGAAACCAAAAATAAACTTCAAAAAAGTAATGGCAATGGTACACGAAGCTATCAATACCGTTGCTCCACACGATAGCGTAGAACGCTATACTTCACTAGGAGTACAGTGTATACAAGGTACTGCAGAACTTGTATCTCCATGGGAAGTAAAAGTAGGAGACAAAACCATAGTGGCAAGGAATATCATATTAGCTACTGGAGGCTATCCTCGTCTCCTTGATATTCCCGGTGCTGACACAGTAACGCAATATACCTCTGATACAATATGGAACATAACCACATTGCCCGAAGAGCTTATCGTAGTGGGCGGTGGCCCTATAGGATGTGAGCTAAGCCTTGCTTTCTCTCGGCTTGGAAGCAAAGTAGTGCTTATACAGAGAAACAATCAACTGCTTCCTCAAGAAGATCCAGAAGTAGGAGCAATAGCAAAAGACACATTACAGAAACATGGAGTACATATTGTCACTGGCTTTAGTCCAGAACAAATACTCACAAAAAACAAAAAGCAATATCTACAAATAAGTGTAGACGGAAAAGCAAAGCATGTGCCTTTTACTCACCTCCTTGTTGCAGCAGGAAGACAAGCCGCTACAGAATCATTTAAGCATAGTGGACTACAGTTTGAATATAACAACAATGGCACGCTGTATACAAACGAATATTTACAAACAAGCTATAACAACATATTTGCAGTAGGAGATCTGACAGGTCCGTATCAATTTACCCATACCGCAGGACACATGGGATGGTATGCAGTAGTGAATGCTCTTTTTGGTGGTCTTAAAAAATTTGCTATTGACTATTCATGTGTTCCAGCAGTTACCTATTTAAGTCCAGAAATAGCACGTGTTGGTTTAAACGAAAAAGAAGCAAAAAAACAAAACATAGCATATGAAACAACCGTATATAAAATGGAAGAACTTGATCGAGCAATAGCTGAGCGAAAAACAGAAGGCTTCATTAAGATACTCACAAAACCAAAAAAAGATACTATTCTTGGTGCTACTGTGGTATCAGAACGAGGAGGCGAAATATTAGGAGAGCTGTTGCTTGCAACAAAATACAAACTAGGGCTTAATAAAATTCTTGGGGTTATCCATCCTTACCCTACTTTTACAGAAGCAGTAAAGGCTACTGCAGGAGTGTGGAAAAAAGCTCATTCTCCTACAAAAGCATTACAGATGCTTGAGAAATACTTTGCGAAAAAAGTCAAAAAACAAGAGGAATAGCACGCACACACACTAGCATATAGCAACTGTATAAATCACAAGTGGAGCTACCATATACGTGGCACAAAAGAGCTTGTATTCTCTGACAACACTGTATGGTGAGGGCGAGAAAACAAATATAAGCCCAATGTATCAGCAAGTTTTTTTGCTGAACGGGATATTGTATATCCTGCTAGCCCAAAAAATACCTGTGTGATTTTGTGATTTTTATTTACATATCCCGAATAAAAACGCTTAAACAGTTCTGCAAGCTCATCAAGACTAATCCTTATGTCAGGGATAAGAAAAGGAAACCCTCTCTCAAATACTTGCTCTACCGTTTGCTTTGTAATATCATGTTCTACACTAATAAGAGCAAATGAATCTTTACTTAACATGATAATATTACGTTCATTGAGTTCAGAACAAAAACTACATTTCTCAACAAAATTAAATTGCTCATTATCAAGCATAGGGTATTGTGAAAAATATTCCGAAAAATATTCTTCAACATTCTTTGTTCGTTCTTTAGAAAAATCTTGAAAGTAAATATCAATTAAGTCCATATATAATCCATAGTATCATACTTCTATAACAAAAATTATAGTGATTACTATATTGTATTATAATAGAAAATGGAAAAAATGCAATACATATTTTAAGAGAAATTATATATATTGTAGCCAATGGTGAATAATTTAGAATAAGCAATCAGATAATCAATTTTACAGTATTATCTGTATAAGCAATTAAACAGGAAAAATAATAATATGGTAGTATATACTTAAAGAAGCAATATATAATGACGATTTTTCATTAATAATGGGAATTATATATACTTACATAACAATGGTTATTGATTTATGTATTCATAAATAAGGAGAATATATGTGTGTTAAATTTTTAGGGAAAGAAGATGATTTTCTTGCTATCCTCAACAAAAAATTCAAATTAGATACAAAAAATTTAGAAGTGAAAGGAAATCTCAAAAGGTATAATGTAGTATTTGAAAACAATATGCATTGTATAAACTTATTTACAAATGGAACTATTACTATACAGCCACATAATGAAAAGTTAGAAACCATTATTAAAGATGTTTTATCAGAAGCTATAAATAGTGTAGATGTAGGTAAGATTAACGATAGGAAAATTGTTATTGTTCATGGACATGACACAGATGCAAAAAATGCTTTAGAAGTCATGATCTTTAGGTGGGGATTAAAACCTTTTGCTATTCAAGATGAAGATAGTAGAGGTAGAACAATAATAGAGTTTTTAGAAAACAGTATTAGTGGTAACTCACAGTCTATAGGAATAGTTTTATTAACTCCTGATGATATAGGATATTCTAAAAAAGAAGGAGAAGAAACAAAAAGACCTCGTGCTAGACAAAATGTGATTTTAGAACTTGGAATGCTAATAGGTGCTTTAACAAGAGAGAGAACAATTATTATTAAAAAAACAGAAGTAGAAGCTCCTTCTGATATAGATGGACTTATATATATTCCTTTTGATGAAAAAATTGAAGAAATTAAAGATAGGCTTCGATCACGATTAGAAAGTCTGGGTATAGAATTTCATTAAATTTTATGGTAAATATTTAGTGAGATCTATTTAGAATTATTAGATTTAGCTCTTTCTTTCTGTTGCCTTTTTATACTCTTCTAATTCTTTAGGGGGTAGTATTCGCTACCATTTCTATTAATTCCTCAAGGTTTACAAAGATAGGAAGTAGTGATATACCATTTTCTTTTATGAATACAATGTAATAATTCTCTTTTCGTAAAGTATAAACTGCAAACAGCAGCTTCTCTATTTCTATTACGTATATCATTATGTATGTTTTACAAACAACGATTTTATCTTTGGGGCTGGCATGGATAACTGAAAAATGAGATAATTCAGAAAGAAATGCCAAGAAAGAGAAAATTAGAATATAAGAAAAAAGTACACGATTTAATTATAGATCGATAGCAAACATGTATAAAGTGTTGTATAATTGGGTAAAGGAGGCTGGGTTAGTCTAATTTTGCTTATCCATGCCAGCCCCAAATTTATATCTTATTGTTTATTCTAAATTATTCACCAATGGATGCTTTGTGTCCAATCTCCTTTGCCTAACAACGATTTTATCTTTTGATACATACGAATAAAAAAATAAGAAAATGAGTTTTTAAACAATACTTTTTTAAGAAGGTCATACCGTGTACTTCCTTGTCTCCATAGCCCATGCGTGTAATGGATACAATAAACATCTGGGTTACTTCTTAGTTGTTTGTAATCTTTTGGAAGTAGTAGACCAGGAATACGAGAATGAAAATGCTTACGTTTTGGCAGTATCATATGTTTTTTGTCTTCTTCTGGAAGAGAATGGTACAATGCACTGATGACAATTGGGCCAGAAAAAGCTACTACTGGCTCATTATACTGCTGCTGCTTTTCAAGCGGAGGGGTATTTTGAATAGTAGAAAGAAGAGAAAGCCAAAAAGGATGATTTTTTTTAGAGGCAAGGATAGCGTTCCCTAATATTACTGGCTCTCCTTGTTCCTCCCTCTCTAATGGAAGAACAATGTCATGTGTGTTCCAAATATCCAAAGGACGTGTTATTTCACAATCAAAATCCATATACCAACCACCATAATGATACAAAACAATATAGCGAAAAATATCCGACTGTATTACTGCTTCATAGGTATTTCCCTCAAAAAAAGGCATATAGTGAGCATAGTGCTCTTTTATCAAGGAGCATGCATTTTCAAAATTCCAGTTATAATAGTACCAGTGGCTAAGATACTTTCTACTTTTTTTCGACAATGCTTTCCATTGCCACGGCATGCTCTTTTTTTTCTCACGAGAAAAATAAATTTGATGAAGAATAGCAGGAATCATATATACTACTTATAATAATAGTATAACATAAAAAATACAAGATACTATATACTAATAAGTAAATGAACACAATAATAAAAGAGGGTTTATGAGAAAAAACAATACAAAATTTTTAATGCTATTTCTTACATCAGCAATACTATCATGCGATAACAATACAGAAGCAGGTGAACTGCTTGCAACTATAGAGACAAACAAAGGAACTATCACTTTGGAGCTTTTTTATGAACAAGCCCCTCTTACAGTCAGTAATTTTGTAGGATTAGCAACTGGCGTATTTGCACAAGAGAATGATTCTATTACAAAAAAAGGCAATTACTATGACGGGCTCAAATTTCATCGTGTAGTACCAAATTTTGTTATTCAAGGAGGAGATCCTCAAGGCACTGGTGTTGGCGGTCCTGGATATGAATTTCTTAACGAAGTACATCCTGATCTGATACACAATAAGAAAGGAATACTTTCTATGGCAAATGCAGGGCCTGATACAAATGGTAGTCAATTTTTTATTACACTCAGTACTACCCCTCACTTAGATGGTGGGTACAGCGTCTTTGGTGAAGTCAAAGAAGGGATAGAGGTTGTTGAAACTATTCAGGAAGGTGACATCATGAACACAATCACTATTTCAGCAACAAAAAAATCAAAAGCAGAAACATTCTTAAAAGAAGTAAGCTGGGAAAATTTTCAAGCACTTAATACGCAATACAAAGAAGAAAAACAAAAAAAACAAGATTCTTTACTTGCTGATACTATCACGCTCATAGAAAAAGAGACACCGAAATTAACAAAGACTGAGGATGGTATCTTTGTATATCAAATAGAAGAAGGCACAGGACAACAAGTACAACCAGGTGATACTGTAGAAACACATTATGAATTACGACTGTACGGCAACGAAGAAGTTATTGATAGCTCCTTCTCGCGCGATCAAACATTTGAATTTCAAACAAACTCAAGATCTGTAATTCAAGGATGGGATATTATTGTACAAACAATGCGTGTAGGAGATAAAATTCGGGCAGTTATCCCTCCAAATTTAGGGTATGGAAGTGAAGGTATACAGGGGGCTATTCCCGGAAACTCTTTCCTTGATTTTACTATACAGCTTGTTTCAATAAAGTAATATATAATTGACAGAGAGTGACAAGTACATTTGTATGCACCACATGTTCTTACGAAAGTGCTAAATGGCATGGTAAGTGTCCTGATTGTGGCACTTGGAACAGCATTGAAGAACGACAAACTGCTTCTCGTGCTGCTGCTAAAAACAAGGCAGCATCGTATTCCTCACAATCAGCACTTCCTATCAATAGCCTCGCAAATATTGATGTAAAAAAATCTCTTCGTATACATACAGGATCTACTGAGTTTGATAGGGTGCTGGGAGGAGGGCTACTTACACAATCGGTAGTCCTCGTAAGTGGTGAGCCAGGTATTGGAAAATCTACATTACTCCTACAGTTAGCGGCACATGTAAACACACATACTAACAATGCCTCTCACACAGAGGTTCTGTACATTTGCGGGGAAGAATCGCCCGAACAAATAAAACTTCGTGCAATGAGATTGAACATAGGAACAGCCCCTATTCAGTTAAGTGCAGAATTCCGTATTGAAAAAATTGAACAACATATAAAAAAAAGTGCTCCTAATATTATTATTATTGATTCTATACAATCAATACGTTCAGAAACACTGGGCTTGCACACTGGGAATATATCTCAACTTCGTGCCTGTATCAGTAGCTGTTATGAATGGAGTCAAACATACAAGTGTGCCATTATTATTGTTGCTCATGTTACAAAGGATGGTTCTGTTGCAGGACCTAAGCTTATAGAACATCTTGTCGATACAGTGCTTGTTTTTGAAAACAGCAAAGAAAATCTTCGATTTTTATATTCTCGCAAAAACAGGTTTGGTGCCATTGATGAAGTAGGTGTTTTTAGAATGACAGAAAAAGGGCTTATCGATCTAAATAATTCAAGCAATTATTTTTTAGAACAACGCAGAGATCGTTGGCCATCTGGTATTTGTATTGTAACTACATTTGAAGGTACTCGTCCCTTTTTAGTAGAAATTCAAGCGCTCACTGTTCCTGTGTTCTCAAACAATAGAGTATTTACTGAAGTAGTACATTCAAATCAAGTATTCCGTATTGCAGCAATCCTTGAACGCCATGTGGGTATTTCTTTGTCAAACCAAAATCTTTACATCAATACTGCTGGAGGCATTCGTATACAAGAATCAGGCATGGAACTAGCACTTGCTCTCGCATTATACTCTGCGTATCATAATCATCCACTGACTGCAAACACTTGTGCTATGGGAGAAATAAGTCTTGCAGGCGAAATACGATCTGTACAACATTTTGAACAACGATGCAAACAGGCTGAAGATTTTGGTATAACCACTCTCATAGTACCAAAAGCAAACCTTGAACATTCAACATTGTCTCTCTCAAATGTGCATCTTATTCCTGTTAGCACCATACAAGAAGCTATTAGTGTTATTGATAATACAAACAAAAAAACAGGGAAGGAACAGGTATGAAAAAGCTATTGTTTTTATCATTTCTGCTATTGAGCAGTACTCTATTATATACTATAGGAGCTTTTACACAAGAGAACATTGATACAAAGCAAAACACGACACAAGAACATTCTAACATAAAACATACTATTGCACAAGATGTTCCGCTAGAAAATACCGAAGCTATCAGTACCACTAGTATAATACAATTACCAAAACCATGGTATAAAAAACTTGGCATTGATAATGGACTGGTGGCAAAGTTTAATTTTGGAGAGAATTTTTTAGTGGTACATTTATTATATCAAGATATGCCTCTGTCAGTAATGTATTTTTTAGGACTAGCATCAGCACGATTTAATCAACAATCAATTATAGAAACAACCTGGGAAACAGAGCAACAAAACAGTAGAGAAAAACAAACAGAACAACAAAACAGTACAGAGAAACAAACAGAACAACAAAACAGTACAGAGAAACAAACAGAACAACAAAACAGTACAGAGGAACAAATAGTACCAGAACAAACAAATATTGTAGCGACAGCACTCCCTAGTCCAGAGTTATATACCAACGGTACTGTTGTATCGTATACTCCTGAGTATATACTCTATGCCAATATACATGAAAAAAGCCCCGAAGAGTATCAGCAATATACTTTTATGTATGAAAATTATTTTGATCCTCCAAAACGACAAGGAAAAGGATTTTTAGCACTTTATGGCACATCATTATTACAGATTAGCAGTCGTCTTGTATTTATTTTGTCTGATATAGAAACATTCCCTCTCTCAGTTCCTATTATTGGAGATATACTGTACGATCATTCCTCATTCAATACTGTAGAAGAGCTTAGCAATATAGATTCTGTAGAAATACAAGCACTTGGAAATAGAGCAAATAATTTTTTATCAAGTATTACATGGGACACATTCCAATCGCTCGTTCAAGAAGAAGAAGACAATTTCATAAAGAACAAACAACAAAATATTGATGCCATACGTCAAGAGTTAAATGAAAAGATATATAGGGAAAGCAACAGTGGAATTTTCTTCGAATTTCGTACAGGAAAAGTTACAGACAATATAGCAAATATTACCACAAAAGACAATGATGTGAGTCAGTTAATTAGTACCTTAAACAATAATCCTCTCAATATTACCGAGTTAGACAATTCCTATTTGAAAAATGGAAATACTATCCATTTTGACTATACCATGCGAGTATATAATAGCAACAGTACAACCTATATTGACAACAGTTTTGAGTATGAGAATTCAATGAGCTATGTTGTAGGACAAGATACCATCCTCAAAGGGATAGAGCAAATATTTACCATAATGTCTCCTGAGCAAACTGTGTATGCAATTATTCCTCCTTCTCTTGCGTACAATAATGATGGACTAGGAAAGATAGTAGGCGTAAGCGATTTTATAGAAGTGGAAATAAGCATGTTATCAAAAGCACGCACACAACGAGTTATTGATTTAAATAGCAACAATGAATCTAATAATTGATATTCTCTCTATTTCAAACAACAATAGTACTAAAAGCACAACTTTATATTTCAGGACGTACGAGTACCCTACATAACGCTCCATCCGAATTTGCAACTGCAATAGGGGCCATAAAGCCCCACACTTTTTTACAAGAGAGAGCAGATGTATTGACAATATATTCTACTAATGTTGTACCGTTCATCAATAAATGTTTATGAGTAACATGTTTCTCTAAGGGCTTTTCTATAACACCATCAATCCATGTACGGATAGGATAATCTTGAGGAAAATCAAATGCACAGAGTGAAATAGAATGTTGTGCAATCCATTCTGCAGCCATTTCGTTAAGATACGGAGCTTTACTCCAATATTCCAATGAATTATACGAGTAATGCGTATCCCAACATGTTTTGAATATAATCTTATCTCCATCAGTATTTTCAGGCCACGCTTTTTGTAACAGAGGGACAGTAATTTCAAGATTATCTTGTATGTCGTCCGAAATATCAATAATATCAAAGCTGCCAACAAAAGTAGTAGGAAGAATATCAAGAATTTCTTTGCCATTCTTTTTAATATGTCTCTGAGCGTCCATATGGGTAAATGCATGACAAGATACTTCTATTGTTGTCGCTTCAAAAATATCACCTTCATCAAAATTTCCTTTCTTGAAAATATGAGGATGCCATCGCACATGCGATGAAATAGGCATAGTAAGATCAATCCATTCATTATGTTCAGACATACTCATGTTATGCTCCAAGAGAAGGAAGCCATGTAGAAAGGGCAGGGAATACTATAATAATAACCAGCACAATAAATAAAGTGAGAAGAAAAGGAATACTTTCTTTCAATACCTCTATAGGCTTGGTTTTTGCTATTCCTGCTGATAAATAGATGAGGTATCCTACAGGCGGGGTAACGAGGCCTATCATCAAATTAAAAATAAGCACCAATCCAAAATGAATAGGCGATATTCCAAACTGATACACAATAGGCATAAAAACAGGTACTAATATAGTTAAAGCAGCAACAGGATCCATAATCATTCCTATAAAAAATACAATACAGTTTATAATCAGCAATGTAATCAATGGACTATGAGAAATAGCTTGTATCCACTCTGCTATCTTATGGCTAATTTGCAAGCGTGCAATAAGCCATGCAAATAGAGAAGAAGCTCCTACAATCAGCATAACTTTTGCTGTGCCCTTCATTGCATTTGTTAATGCAGTAATACAACGCTTCCAGTTTAGTTCTTTGTAAAAAAAGAATCCTACTATAAACGCATAGACAACTGCTACAGCACCTGCTTCTGTTGCAGTAAATACCCCAGTAAGAATTCCTCCTAAAATAATAAGCGGACAAACAATAGCAAAAATAGCATCTTTTCCATGCTTCAATATTTTTACAATACTACACTTTGTTATTGTGTTTCCATAAGATCTTTGTAATGAGATAATAACAGTAGTCACTGTCAACGATACTGCTATCATAAGTCCTGGTATAATACCAGCAAGGAACATTTTTCCTACTGATACACCCGAACCAGCAAGAGCTGCAAATATCACCATAGGTACACTGGGAGGAATAATAGGTCCCATAATAGAGGCAGATTGTGTAAGAGCTGCAGAGAAAGCTGCAGGATACCCTTGCTTTTTCATTTCAGGAATAAGAGAGCTTCCTATAGCTGCAGTAGAAGCGACTGCTGAGCCACTAATACAGCCAAAAAACAAACAAGAAAAAATATTGATATAACTGATAGAGCCTTTTATCCATCCTAAAAACGAAGAAACAAATGCTACAATACGTTTTGTAATACCTCCTGCACTCATAAGCTCGCCTGCCAGAAAGAAAAATGCCAATGCCTGCAAAGAAGAAGAATCGATGCCTGCCATAAATTGCTGTGCTGCCACCGAAATAGGAACGTGGGAAATAAATATCATAGCAGTGATGATAGAGGAGAACAATATGCTATATACAAGGGGTATTCCAAACACTGTGAGAACAAACATTGTTATCAACATAATTGTAAAGGACACTATAACTCTCCTGTTTGATGACTCATAGCATTATGAATCATAGTAAGAACAATACGTATTATTTCAAGAATTGAACATATGATAAGCGGAAAGTAAAACCACGAAATAGACATATCAAATGCAGCATAATAATCATTGCGTGTAAGAAAAAAGAATTTTAAAGCACCATGTAACAGAATAAATACACAAAACAAAATAATAAGATAACAAAACTCAGAAAATATCCAGCCAATTGATTTGCTTATTCTATCCCTCAATAGAGAAATTTGTATCTGTGTTCCACTTAAAAGTCCAAAAAGAGTCATCCATGCATAGATAAAACGAAGAAACTCGTCAGCCCATGGCAATGAATAAGAAAATATATAACGCATAACAACCTGATAAAAAATAACTGCCACCAGTACAAGAAGAATGATATTTCCCAAAATGATAAAGGTTTTATTTACTATTTTGTTATATTGTTCTATCATTACCTACATTTTTATAATAATGAGAAAAGCGTACAGCAGTATTACATATAAAGCGGTACTTTTTCTGTGGGTATTATTGAGATGTTATACTGTTAATCATATCATTCCCAAATGTATCACTATACTCTTTCCATGTTTTTTCTATATTGTTTCGAAACGATTGTATATCAACATTTTCTTCTACAATCATACCAGCATCTTTGAGTGCTTGTAGTGCTTTTTCATTTTCTTCGACATTAAGCTCTCGTTCTAATTGAGCACTTTCTAATGCTGTTTTCACCAATATCTCTTTATCTTTGTAAGAAAGAGAATTATAGGCATCAAGATTCATAGTCATAGGAGCTGCTGTATACGCATGATGTGTGAGAGAAATATATTTCTGTACTTCTTGTAAGTTATTATTATAGATGTGATGCACAGGGTTTTCTTGACCATCTATAACACCAGTTTTAAGAGAAAAATACACTTCCTTAAAGGACATAGGAGTTGGATTAGCTCCCCATAAGGTAAAGGCTCTGATATGGGCTTTATTAGGAGTAGTACGGAGCTTTAGCCCTTTAAGATCTTTTATACTTTTTATAGGGGCTACATTATTAGTGATATCACGAAACCCAATTTCAAAAAATGCTAAACCAATGAGATTATATTGTTGGAGAGATTTCATCAATGATACTCCAATTTCTCCATCCAAAACCTTGTATGCTTTTTCTTCAGATTCAAAAATAAAGGGCAGATCAAGCAAATTTAATTCTGGGGCAAAAGAGGTATAATATGGATTTCCTACTACAACAATATCAATAGTGCCTGTTCTCGCTCCATCAAGCTGTGTGCTAGAATCTCCTAGTTCACTACTAGGATGCAAATTAATTTTTATTCTCCCATCAGACAATTCTAGTACACGCTGTGCCATATATTCCGTTGCCTTTGTTACCGTATCAGAGGGAGAACCGTAATGACTAAGAGCAAATGTATAATGTTTTTCCTTAGAATCTGCTTTTGTTTCCTCTTCTTGTTGACCAGCACTTAGAAGCAACAAAGATGCAAGCACCAATATACATATCTTTCTCATAAAACACCTCCTTATATGCACTTATATACATACAATCGCATATACTATGATACATGTATCATTACTACCTGTACTTATTATAACATATGCAATATAAAGAATCAATAATTGCGGATTCAAGGACTTTTATTCAACAGAAAAAAACACAGCAAACGGATATATTATTTGACAATCATGATGTACAGTATAGAAACAATAATATGTAGTATCTACTCAAATTGTTTTCTTGCTTCTAATGCATAGGACAGAGTTGATTTGTCAGTAAACTCAAACTCGCCTCCTTTAGGCATGCCTTGTGCAATGCGTGTAAAGAGAGATTGCTTATCGTTATGCATATCCATAATATATCGTGCAGTAACTTCGCCTTCTAAAGTAGGAGGAGTTGCAAGAATTATCTCGTGATACGCTTCTGTTTTTATGCGTGTATTGAGTGTATCAATAGTCAGTTGTTCAGGACCTAAGCCTTCTAAAGGAGAGATAAGTCCGCCTAGTATATGATATACTCCAAAAAAACTGTGGCAATCCTCCAATGCTGAGACATCTTGTAAATGAGCAACAACACATAGTTGTCTATTATTTCTTTTTGGGTTACTGCATATGTCACATAGCTCTGTTTCACAGAGGTATCCACAGGCTTTGCAAGGATGTACTACTTCATGCAAATTTTCAAGAAATGTAGAAAGATTTTTGCTTAATTTTGATGGCTGTTTTAACAAAAAGTACACATACCGTAATGCTGTTTTTTTTCCAATGCCAGGAAATTTAGCAAATAATTCACTTAGCTGTTGTATTCTATTCATTGTTTCTGTCCATATTTTTATTATTTTCTTCGATAACTTCTGATCCCTCAAATATTTCTAATACTCTTTCTACTGGAGAACTTTTTTTTGTGATAGGAGGGGAGGCTTGTGTTTCTGCTGAGCTTTTTTGTGCTGTTGCTCTATGGGGCTGAGACTGTTGCTCTGTGCTAGTATCGTGTACGTGCGATGTGTGAGTGCTAGTATCGTGTTTGCTTGCAGAAGCGTGTTGCTGTTCAACTGTAGGATTAATAATATCAGGATAAATAGCAGAATCAACAGTAGGAGCTGGTGCTGTTTCATGTGATACATCATGATCAGGTATATTGCCATGTGTTTGAAACTGTAATTTTGTATATAACTCTTTTAATTGTTGTACCAACATGTTGTTATTTGTATAATTTTTAATATTACATAACTGATGAAACACCAGTTCAACTTCAAACTGAGGATCTACAGAATATCGTAAACTCCGATAACAATCAAGGAGCAACTGCAACGCATGTTCTAGCTGTTCGGTACTAAGAGTCTCATATATTGTTGCATCAAACTGTTCTTTATCAAAACCAATAAGGAGTTTAGGTTCAATACTATGTTTAATAAGCAGTACATTGCGTATATACTCGCATGCCTCAAACAAAATCTTTTCTGTAGTACATCCACGTGTAAGTAAATCGAAAATATGCTCTTGGGTTTCACGGTATTTTCCGTTAACACATAACTGAAACAGAACATTAAGCGATTGTATTCCTGTAAGTCCTAGATTGGTATCAATGGCTTCTTTGGTGATATTGTTTCCACAAAAAGCATGTATTTGATCAAATAAGGTATATGCATCACGCAATGACCCACGAGCTTCTTTTGCCATCCATTCCAGTGCTGCAGATTCAATAGTTGTATTGATAGCATTACATAGTTCCTGTAACTTATCCATGATAATAGTGTTAGGAATAAGATGAAACGCAAAGCGTTGACAACGAGAGCGTATAGTGAGAGGAACTTTGTCTATTTCCGTAGTAGCAAACACAAATATAACATACTCTGGAGGCTCTTCAATAGTTTTTAATAATGCGTTAAATGCACTGTTTGATAACATATGCACTTCGTCTATGATGTATACCTTGTATCTAAATTGTGACGGAGCATACATAACCTCTTCACGTATTTTACGAACATTTTCGACGCTTGTATACGATGCACCATCTATTTCAATAACATCAAGGCTGTTACCCTTACGAATTTCATCGCTCCCTTCGTAGTCAAGGCTGTTTATATCTTGTCCTTCAGGGCGATTCACTGCAAGTGCTATGAGGCGGGCAGCAGATGTTTTTCCTACCCCTCTCGGTCCGCTGAGAATAAATGCATTGCCTGCAATAGAATCTGATTTTATAGAACCCAAGAGTGAGCTTACTATAAACTCTTGTCCCACTAAATCATTAAATTTTTGTGGTCTCAGTTTGTTGGCTGTACTTTCATGTTCTTTCATCTATATTTATGGTATCATAATAAGAAATCATATACATGAGCGTATTGTAAAATAAAGAGCTTTTCAACTCATGCCCGAATTCAACTGTACCATTACACTATATCTACCGCTGCTTCTTTCCAGATCTGACGGGATTTGACATGTATAACGAACAATGCTCTGGCAAGTCGTTAAAAAGCCCCAACGGAGAGAGAGGGATTCGAACCCTCGGTACTTTTTCAAGTACACACGCTTTCCAAGCGTGCTCCTTAAGCCACTCGGTCACCTCTCCTACCACCATTATAACAAATTATGGTGTCTGTAAGGTGTTTTTTATTACATTAAGAGCAGAACCATTTTTGAACCATTCTATTTGAGCATTGTTCATGGTATGCCTTGTTTCAATCGATTCAGAACTTCCATCGGTATGATGCAAGGTAACGGTAACGATGGAATTAGGAGTGATAGTACTAACCCCGCTTACATCAATAATGTCATGTTCTTGTATTTTTTCATAATCTGCACTATCAATAAACAATAAAGGAAGAATACCCTGTTTTTTTAGATTTGTCTCATGAATACGAGCAAAAGATTTTACTAACACCACTTTGACTCCCATAAATCGTGGTTCCATAGCTGCATGTTCTCGAGAAGATCCTTCTCCATAGTTTTCGTCACCAACAATGATAAGATTTTTATGTGTTGTTTTATAGTCAGCGGTAACTTTTTCCACTTGTTGATATTCTTGTTTTATGGGATTGTATATGTAGTTTGTTTTATCATTGAACGCATTTACTGCTCCAATAAGAAGATTTCGTGATATATTTTCTAAATGTCCACGATAGCGTAGCCAAGGACCAGCCATTGATATATGGTCGGTAGTACATTTTCCTTTTGCTTTAATGAGCAAATGAAGATGAGAAAAATCTTTGCCATCCCAAACATCAAACGGAGCAAGTGCTTGAAGACGTTCTGAATTTTTCGCTATATTTACTTCAATCTTATTTTGTGTTTGTTCATCAGAGAGTTCTGGTATGAAGCCTTTCGGTTTATTTCCAAATATCATCTGTAACAGTTCTTTTGATGGAGGTGCTACTGTTCCAGGAGGAGCAAGAAATACATCTTCATTCTGTTTGTTCTTTATTGTATCAGTAAGTGGATTAAAAAGCAATGTACCAGATAATGCCATAGCCGTTACAATTTCTGGTGAAGTTACAAATGAATGAGTATTTGGATTACCATCAGCACGTTTTGCAAAATTGCGATTAAAAGAATTGATAATAGAGTTAGCTTCCTCTTCTTGTATATCAGTACGTTTCCATTGACCAATACAAGGTCCACAGGCATTTGCCAATACATTTGTACCAAAACTTTCAAATAAAGAGAGATAGCCATTGTTTTTGATAATATCATAAATATTTTCTGATCCAGGAGAGAGCCATAGAGGAGATTGTAGTGGTAATTGTTTTTGTTGTGCTTGTACAAGGAGGGAATGTACACGACTAAGGTCTTCATATGAAGAGTTAGTGCAAGATCCTATAAGTGCAGCACTTACTTTTGTAGGATAATTGTTCTGTTGTATAAAGTCAGCAAATTCCGAAATAGGAGTTGCTTTGTCAGGTGAGTAAGGACCGTTAATAAAAGGCTCTAAACTATCAAGGTGTATCTCTATAACTTTGTCATAAAAATCTTTTGGGTTTTGTGTTACTTCAGCATCAGCTTGTAATATATCACTATATTGAGCAGCAAGCTCCGCTGCTTTTGCTCTATCAGTGAGAGAAAGATATTCTAATACATTGCTATCCACAGGAAAGAGAGAGGTAGTAGCACCAACTTCAGCCCCCATGTTCCCTATAGTTGCTCGCCCAGTACAAGAAAGAGATTGTACTCCTTCTCCAAAGTATTCAATGATATACCCTGTACCTCCTTTTACGGTAAGTTCTCCTGCAAGTTTTAAGATAATATCTTTAGGGGAACACCATTTTGATAAGGTGCCAGTGAGCTTCACTCCAATAAGTCGAGGCATCAGCAGTTCCCATGGCATACCAACAAGAGCATCAACTGCATCAGCACCACCAACTCCTACTGCGATGCTTCCCATGCCCCCTGCGTTTGGAGTATGCGAGTCAGTACCAATAATCATCATGCCCGGAAGAGCATAGTTTTCTAAGGTTACTTGATGAATAATGCCTGCTCCCGGCTCCCAGAAATCAAGTCCATATTTCTGGCATACACTCAGTAAGAAATCATATATTTCTTTATTTTGTACTTTTGCATTATCTAAATCGAGTAATGCATTTTGCTTTGCAAGAATAAGGTGATCGCAGTGAACACTTGCTGGCAAAGTAACTTTTTTAAGTTTTGATTGCATAAATTGCAACAATGCCATTTGAGCAGTAGCATCTTGCATAATTACTCTATCAGGGCGAAAATATGCATGCTCTTTTCCTCGTACTGGACCGTTCTCTTGTATCTCAGAAAATGTATGAGTAAGTAATATCTTTTCTGCAAAAGTGAGAGGAGTACGATGAAAATTTCGTAACTGCTTGTATTTATGATGTAACTCATTATAAAAGTTACTAATATAGTCATTTGTTAATATCATATGTTTATTATAACAAAATATGTCTTTTTTATGGAAAAGGTGCTATAGCTATATATGCACAGAATATGCTTGTTTATTTTTAATTATGTATAATTATTTATCAAAAATATGCCGAAAATGATGTACAGATGAGGATTGTAATAATAAGTACCTTACTGCTAGTAGGAATAATATCAACATTGTTTTCTCAAAAAGTGTCCCCTCAGTTACTGTTAAGTGCTAGTGATGTAAGAGTAGAAGAAAGTCTTAATGATGACGGTTTACTCATATATGTGCGAGCGAAGTCTGGCATTGGTTCTGTAATGCTTACCGAATCTGCTGAAAATCCTATTAACTTAGATGTTAATACCTATGCATTACAGACATCTGAATACAATATCTATAACTCCGATGAGAGGCGTTTACTAAATGGGCAGTACATTCAGTTACGCGATGGCTATTTTATTATTGATAGCAGTGTTGTTTTTGATGATACATTTTTACAAGAAGCGTTTATATTATTTTTGCCATACCAAGTAACATATGGCTATAAAAGTACTCGCAACGGAATTCTTGATTTTACAAGAGGCACGAATGTTATAAACATTAGAACATTTGAATATGCTTATGCAGATTATTCGGGAGAATATGCAGATAATTCTTTTTATATTAGAAAAATAGATGCTATTGCAGAGCCTCCTGAAATACCATTCATAGAGAAGTTAGTGAAACCAAAAGATGTTCCTAGTGCTCCTCCATCCGTGATAGGTACTGTGCCAATAGGAGAAGAGGCAGAGGAAGACATTGACACGAGTATAGCGAGAGATAATAATATTGTTACTACTAATAGGGAACTTTCTAAACTCTTATTGTTCCAAGATACCTCGCGATATTCTGATGAAACAGTAGAGGCTTTTACTGAAATTGCAGAAAGAATGAATACTACCCCTCTATTTATAGAAAGAAGCAGTGATATTCCTAAGAGTATTGTCGCGATTATGCAAGATGTGGATCCAGAAAAATCTATAGATGTCATTGTTCTTCTTGATACAACAAAGAGCATGTGGGATGATATTACTGCTGTTAAGTCTTCGCTTGTTCCTTTGCTACAAAGTAAACTAAGTGATAGGAATTTTAGAATGGGGCTTGTATACTATAGAGACAAAGATGATAATGAATATGAAATTAGTGAAATTAACTTTATTGATAAAAGTCAGCTTCCTTTGTTACAGAAAAAATTAGGAGTAGCACGAGCAATACACGGAGGCGATTGGCCTGAATCAGTGCATGAAGCAATGAAAGTAGCTGCGGAAAATTTTACATGGTTATCACAAGAACGTATTGTCTTTTTAGTAGGAGATGCCCCTCCCCACCTACCACCGAGAGATGGATTGAATGTTGATGCAATATATGAAAAACTCAAGCTCAAAAAGGTAAAGCTCTATCCTTTCATCGTTCCTGTGCGATAACTGTACTGATAATCATA
The DNA here is from genome assembly GCA_965218205.1 of Spirochaetia bacterium. Lineage (GTDB taxonomy): Bacteria > Spirochaetota > Spirochaetia > WTKD01 > CBDDCA01. Next base: position 214,751 of record OZ244590.1, read on the forward strand.
CTAGCACTGTGTCAGCATAGTAAGAAATGCTTTTGCTCGTTTACTGAGAGTGTGCATATAGTTTCTTTTACATGCTCTTTGGTATGTATCAAGCCATTGTGTCTCTTGTACTGTAAGAAGAGATCTATCAATAAGGGTTTCTTGAAAAGGAAAATAGGTTAAAGTTGAGAATGTGAGTGTTGTATCTTTGATATGGGACATTATGAGATTTTCAAGTCGTATGCCCCATTTTCCAACTCGATAATATCCTGGTTCATTGCTCAGAACAAGAGAATCTGCAGGAATACTTGATGAATGTTGTCCGATAGTAAAATATCCGTCATGTACATCGCTACAAAATCCTACTCCATGCCCAATGCTGTGGTTACATGTTCTTCCATAGTGTGCAAGTACTTTCTTTATTTTTGTATCAATTTTTTTTCCTGTTGTTTGAGAGGAAAACTGTGAAAGTACAAGGGTAATATGAGCTTTTAAGACAAGAGTATAATCTTCTACAAGTAGGGGAGGAGGGCTGTTGTCAAAATAAAACACTCGAGTGATATCGGTAGTACCAAACCTGTAGTGTGAACCACAATCAATGAGCAAAGGTTGTTGTATAGACAATTTTTTTCTGCTTTTGTTTGGATTATAATGAGGCAGTGTACTATTTGCACCCACAGCAGCTATAGTGTTAAAGCTAGATTGAACAAACTGAGGACATTGTTTTTTATATTGTAATAGGTAATCCTCTACTTGAGATTCTGTTATCGTGGTGTTTTGTTGTAAATGAGTGTACATAAGAGCAACACTTTCTAATAGGGCAATAGTATCAAATGTGAGTACTTTTTTAAGAGAACGAATATGGGAAGGAGCATATATTGAACGCCATTTTTTTATAGGAGATATAATTTTTTTTATATTTTTTTTATATTTTGATGCATTCAAAGACCTACTGTTACATATCACGCTAGGGACGATAGAAGTATCAACAGCAACCGATGATGTTTGTGTGAAGAATGGGTATATGTGTTCAGGCATATTATATAATGCTTCTTCATAGTGTTTAATAATGAGTGGTATAGATGTATTTAATTGTAATCGTATCTGTTTTTGTATTATGTGTATATTTTTTGTATGTTGCATCTTTTGTGGTATCCATAGCACTATCTTTATGTTCATCTTTTGTACGGTATCTGTGCTTATATGTTCCTGTTCTAAAAGATGTTCCATACATAAAAGCATCATTGCAGGAAATAGCATATACTCTTTCATGTTTCCGCGTACCCCTAGAAGATATGCAATTTCATGGAGCTGAGTAGTAAAATAAGCCGTAAAGTTTTGTTTCTGTAAGAATGAGATAATACGCTGTAGAGGACTTATTGTATTGTGTGAGAGAGTGCTAGAAATTACAGCTTTGTCATGAGTACTATAAGGGTGAGTCAGTACTAATTGTTTGGGTAATGGAATACATACAGTACTCTCTGTGGAATGTGTAGTTTTTTTTAGGCTATAGTCATAGTGTTCGTAATAGCGTGCATATTTGCTACTTGCGTGTATACTTGCTATGATGAGAGCCTGTAATGAAAGTGGTATCAGTGAGAAAGACATTTTTTTTGCAAGCGTACGGAGAGAGGAGAACTGTGTATGATTACATTGATAGCTACACAATCCGACTCTATGAATATTTTTGTGTTGGCTCAGCCATATCATTTGGCTATTCCAATCTCTCTCAGAGCTGATATGATACGGTACTTTCTTTCTCTGTAATGCTTGTTCGTAACGTCCATCAGAAAACAGCATATGCTCTCCTGTAGAAGTACACACAAGGGTCCCTGCAGATCCTGTAAATCCACTCAACATATGTCGAAAGTGAAAAGGAAGCACAGGGTTTTCAAGTGCGTGCAAATCACTTCCCAATATGAGACACGCATCTACTTGCAGTTGCTTACAGAGCAAACTCATTGTTGTTGTAGGAGACATATACTTATGATATTGTAGTAGTGGTTTCACTGCAACTGTACGAACAAAAATTGTAAAAATACTGTATAATAGAACTATGAGTATACACCAGAAATATAATGAAAAACAATTACCATTATCTGAAGCTGATTCAGAAATATATGATCTTATCCATAAAGAAGAACTGCGTCAACGAAATAAACTGGAGATGATTGCTAGTGAAAATTTTGTAAGTCGGGCAATATTAGAAGCAGCATCTTCGGTATTGACCAATAAGTATGCTGAAGGATATTATGGTAATCGCTATTACGGTGGCTGTGAGGTAATTGATCAAGTTGAGTACCTTGCTATAGAACGGGCAAAAAAGCTTTTTGGTGCTGAATATGCAAATGTACAACCTCATTCTGGAAGCTCAGCAAATGTAGCAGCATATTCTGCATTTCTTAGTGCAGGCGATTGCATTATGGGGATGGATTTAGCACATGGGGGACATCTCACGCATGGATCAAGTGTGAGTCTTACAGGAAAAATATACAAAGCAGTACATTATGGGGTTGATAGAGAGACAGAACTATTAAATTATGATGAAATTTTACGTTTAGCAAAAGAACACAGACCGAAACTGATTATAGCAGGAGCTTCTGCCTATTCTCGTGTTATTGATTTTGAAAAATTTGCAAGTATAGCAAAAGAAGTTGGAGCGCTTCTGCTTGCGGATATAGCTCATATATCTGGGCTTGTAGCAACAGGGTTGCATCCATCTCCTATTATGCATGCGGATGTAGTTACTACTACCACTCACAAAACATTAAGGGGAGCAAGAGGAGGCTTAATACTAGCAGGAAAAGACAAGGAATATCCTGTTGGAACAGAAGGGAAAGTAAAAAAATATTCTTCACTTATTAACTCTGCTACAATTCCTGGATTGCAAGGTGGGCCACTTATGCATATCATTGCAGCAAAAGCTGTCTCATTTAAAGAGGCATTAAGTGAAAATTTTAAGACATATCAACAACAAGTAGTAAAGAATGCAAAAGCTCTAGCCGAACATTTAAAGAGTGGGGGTATGCGTATTGTAAGTGGTGGAACCGATAATCATCTCATGTTAGCAGATGTGAAATCGTCATATAATGTTACAGGAAAAGCTGCAGGAAACTGGCTTGATGATGCAAATATAACTGCCAATAAAAATGGTATTCCTTTTGATACAGAATCACCATTTGTATGTTCAGGAATACGTTTTGGTGTTCAGGCACTTACAACAAGAGGGATGAAAGAAAAAGAAATGCAGGAAATAGCTGAGTATATCATTACTGTGGTGTCTAGTAAAGGAGAGCAAAATGTTATTGATTCTGTTGGAAAATCAGTACTTCAGTTAACAAGTAGATTTCCTATGTATACAAGCTAATTATAAAGAACACTATATATAATTGTTTTGTATAGGAATAAAGGGAAAACAATAAGTAATTCATGAGTGAAGCGGTAAAAACAACAAGATATAATCAAGGTTCATACATTGTAGTAGAAGGTGAGAAAAGTAATGGCAGTTTCTATATTATTCAAGAAGGACAAGTATTACTTACTAGGATCTCTACAATAAAAGATCTTTCACGAGAAGTACTAAATACTGGTGATTTTTTTGAAGTTGAATCTGGATTAACAGGATATAAACGTTTATCAACAGCTATAGCGAAGACTGATGTTGTCATTTTAACTATTGAAAAAAATATGTTTGATGTTCTCATACAAAAAAGACCTACGCTTGTTGAGAAATTTATTAGATCCTTTTCAAATAAAATGCGCATACTTGATCATATTTTGGCTAAAATATCATTTCAATCAACAAATACCGCCCCTTCTTTGCAACATGTGTTTGATGTAGCATCGTATTATGATACCAATGAAGAAATACAAAGTGCTTGTTTTACGTACTTTAATCTTGCACAACAAAACCCTGATAATCCTCTTTCACAACAGGCTATGGAACGTCATGATGCTATTATTTCGCAGCTCTCAGAAGAGCAGAAAAAAACAGTAAAAGAAGCCTCTTCTGGCACAATAAAGATTCCAAAGAATACTATGATTGTAGCGGAAGGATTGCAAGGCAACACAATGTTCTTTATTCAAGAAGGGAATGTAAAGATTTGTAAAATCTCTAATGATTCTGAATTAATATTTGCAATGTTAAAAAAAGGGGATTTATTTGGGGAGATGGCACTGCTGGAAAGTAAACCTAGGACAGCGTCTGCCATTACAACCTCCGAAAGTGAGTTATTGGTGATAAATCATCAAACATTTCCATTATTGGTACAAAGAAACCCTAAAATTATTACAAGAATTACAACAGTACTTGCAGACAGAATATGGTTTATCTATAGGCAGATTATCAACGCTTCATTAAAAACGGCAGAAGAAAAAATATATGATGGCTTACAAATGTTTATGGAAAAAGTACCGGGATATGATTTGCAAAAAATATTTCCGCTTAAATTATCTCTACCAGATTTTCTCGTAAGAATTGGTGTTGATGAAAGAAAAGCAAGTCCTGTTATTGATGATCTTTTCACTAAGGAAATTATTGCAATAAAGGAAAATGAAATAATAGTATTAAATACTAAATTAATTGCTAGTAGAGCACAGCTTTTTCGAAGTTCTCAACAAAAATAAATAATCTCTTTGTTTTATCTCTATACATTGTATCTCCATATTTTTATATATACAATAGGTATAAGCATTATTTTTTCAAATCATAGTATATTTTTTATAATTTTTCATTTTACTCTTTAATATATAGTTAGTTTATTTACTAACTATATATTTTTTATAAAAAAATGATTTATTTACCCTTCTATTGTTTTTGGTATTGCTTTTTTTAGTATCATTTTTATAAAAAGTGCTATTTTTATATATTTTATGAAAAATATCTTACAATTTTTGATTTTGCTCTTGACTTTTAATGATAATTTTATTATTATATGTATGATGATGTTTATTTCTATAATTATTATTTTATCTTTGTCTTTTTTCCTAATAAAAAAGAGAAACATAGGAAGCAGACAAGGGATGCTGCTATTGTTTACTGCTTTGTATGTGTATGGTAGTTTTGTAGTATCCGTATCCGCTCAGGAATCTGATATTGTAGCAGAAGAAAATGCATTGAATGAACTTGACAATATTGAAGAATTTTCTTTTGATGATTTGGAATTGATTGATGAAGTGGAGGAAAACAGCGAGGATACCTCATCGCTTGCTGATACAGATATGGTAGTGATAAGTAATATCACGCTCAGTATAGATAGTACGACCTATACTAATCCTGGAGCTCGTTCTTCTGCTCCAAGTAAAAATGTTACAAAACCCGAACTAGCCATGAAAGAGGTTACATTTCGTAAAGGGGATAGTATGAGTGTGCTTGATTTGAAGCGTGCCTTGCATCTATCTTTACAGAATATAAAGCAGTCGCCTTATTTTTATGTAACTGAAAGTGCCTTAGATTATATTTATTTAGATGAACAAGATGATATGGGGCATCATAAAGTGAAAGTATTTGTAAATGTGAAACAAGGCTTTCTGTTCAATTTTACAGGCGGAAATGCATATGGAGGCTTTGGGCTTCGTCATCCTACAGGACTGAGAACATTCTATCATATTGGAGCTAATAGAGTAGAACAATTTACTGTGTATGAAGGTGTCAATGTAGGAGCAACAGAAGATTCTTATTCCAGAGTATTTTTAGACTTTGGTGCTACTACATTGTTCTATTGGTTGTTGCCACAGCTTGATAGTAAGTTAAAATATAATTCCTTACTGTACGGAATAATGCCACATATAGGACTGTCTATAGCTCCTTTTCGTTTTAGTAGTGCTGTAGGATCGCTGGGTACATATACACTGGAAAATTCAAAGAATGATATTGCTGCAATACAACATGTAGGATTACCTGCTCCTAATCAAGGAATGCATACTCTTGATACTCGTAATAAAATAACCGTAAAGCAAAGTTTTAGTGCTACTGAGATGTATGATCATTATGTAGATTTTGAATTGCCATATATGGCAGGCACGGTATTGCAGTCAACTGTTCCTGAGTTTTCAGTAGGGGATTTTTATGATATAGTAGCAGGAACTTTTGAGGCACAGGTGGGGTTTACTTTAGGGATAGATCAAGCAATTCGTGTAAAAACAGGAGTAGCAAGTAATCTTGTATCTGAGAAAAATCCTTTTGTTGCTAAGGTAAATTTGAATAACTATTTTTATGATACTCTGTTTATCAATCTTCATCGTAGAGGTGCGTATGATGAGACCGTTTCAATAGGAGAAAAAGGGTTTATGGGAAGCGTTGAATATAGGCTCGGTTTGTTTAGAACTGGTATTTTTGCTCTTGAAAATTTTTCTTTTTATGATGTCGGCTCTGCTGCTGATAGCATAGATATGCTTGAAGAGAATATTCGGCATTCAGTAGGAACAGGACTCGTGTTTCATTTTTTTTCACCAGTTGACTTAATGGCAAAAGCGAGTTTTGCCTTTGGAGGAGTGTTATTAAATCAGCCTGATGGGCCTCCGCTTTCTTTTTCTTTTGAAGTTATATCACGCAGATAGTATAAATATACTTGATAGTATAATAATAATTATTGGATAAAAGGAGATAGTAATGAATAAGAGAACGCTATATTTAGTATTGATTGTATTGACAGTGGTGTGCTCTGTTGGTGTCAGCCAGACAGATGATTATCTTAATACATATATTTATAGAGATGAGCATGCATATCCTCTTGATATGGTAGAAAAAGAGCTAGCGAAAGTAGAAGCTATTAGTCCCACAGATAGCGATACTGCAAGCGTTGTAACAAAAGTGATATTGTTGTTTAGGCGAGCTTCTTTTTTAGACAGTGAAGAAATAGCAAGAGAAGCATATGATTTTATTGCAAATGCCTACGATAATAATGCTGAATTTCAAATTCCTGTAATGCTTGCATATAAAGGATCAGCTCGTGCTATGATAGCAGGTTCGCTCACCTCTTTTAATCCATTTCCAAAGGTAACATTGCTTGGAGAAGGGCAGGAGATGCTGGATGAGGCAATACAAGAGGCTGAGGCAGTGAACAAAAAAGACTATTTAACGCTTGGGTATCTCTATTTTTTGAGAGGGAGAGTGTTTGCTGTGGTGCCAACATTTCTTAAAGTATCGAAAGAATCACCTAAAAGTCTTAAGAAAGCGCTGTCGTTGTTTAAGAAAGTAGACGATGTTCCTCCTTTGATAATAGCAAATGTGTTTTATGCGTATGGGCTGTATTATCATAATAAAGGAGATATAAAAGTTGCTATTAAGAATATGGAAATTGCAAAGAAATATTCAAAAAATTCTCCTTTGTTTTATACAGAAGTTGATACTAAATTACAAGAAATACAAGGAGAATAATATGGAAACAAAATCAGAATATATCGTAAGTACTCACAATGTAAAGCGAACCTATACTTTAGGAAAAGTGCAGGTACACGCAGTAAAAGGGATAGATTTGCATGTAGAAAAAAGAAAAATTGTAAGTCTTGTTGGTCCTTCTGGTTGTGGTAAAACCACCATGCTAAATATGATTGGTACAATAGATACTCCTACAGAAGGGAAGATTATTATAGATGATAAAGATGTGAGTACAATGTCAGATGATGAATTGACTCAGTTTAGAGGAAATAATATAGGGTTTATTTTTCAAAATTTTAATCTTATTCCTGTGCTTGATGTTCTTGAAAATATTGCATATCCTCTTACTTTGTTAGGGGGTATGTCAAAAAAAGAGATAAAAGAAAAAGCTGAATATATGACAGAAGCGGTGGGGTTGAGTGAATTTATATACCATAAACCAAAAGAATTGTCTGGTGGGCAGCGACAACGTGTTGCTGTTGCAAGAGCCCTTGTTATAGATCCTGTACTTGTTATTGCAGACGAGCCTACTGCTAATTTGGATACAGTGACAACATTTAAGGTTATGGATTTAATGAAAACATTACAACAAACACTTCATACTACATTTTTGTTTGCGACTCATGATCCTCGATTTTTTGATTATATGGATACTATATATCAATTAGAGGATGGGGGAGTAAAAGATATACAGTACTTAAAGGGGGCATAATGGAATATTCAAATGTATTAGGATTACAAAATACTTGGATAGAGTGGATTTTAGCAGGTATTGGGGTATTAGCATTTATATATTTTTTAGTACGTGCCATATGTGTAAGGACAGAAAGTACGCTTGCCTTGCGAAATGTTATTCGAAACACAAGACGAAGTATTATCACTATTGTGGCTATTGGCTGTGCGGTTGCTGGAAGTATTTTACTGGGAAATTATTTTTTAGAGACATATAGAGGGCTTCGTGAAACTACTATCCGTAGTGAGTTGGGGCATATTATTCTTATGAAAGAAGATTTTTTTGAAAAAGGTCGTTCTTCTCCTGGGGAGTATATGTTTGAGGAGTATGAAGAAATTGAAGCTACATTATTGCAGGATCCAGATATAGACACAGCTGTAGAGTTTATTACTACTGAAATTAATTTCAATGGGATAGTAACTGGCCCAACAGGGAAAAAGAGTATCAATTTTCTAGGGATAGCAGGAGAACCAGAGGATAGTAGTATGTCCGTTACCTTAGATATCAATGAAGGAGATCAGCTTGATCCAGATGCAGACGATGAGGTGATGCTGGGAAAAGGCTTGGCTTTGCAATTAGGAGTTGAAATTGGTGATTATGTTACGGTACTTTCTACTACTCCTTCTGGTGGAATAGATGTACTTGATGCAGAATTAGTAGGGTTAGTTGATACTTTTTCTCGTGATTTTGGAGATGTATTACTTAGAACAAGTGTGGGGTTTGCTCAATCAATTTTAAGTGTAAAAGGAGTAAACAAGCTAGTAATCATGTTAAATGATACGAGGGATACAAATACGGTATATGCAAAGATACAGGGTATTGTTGCCAATCATCCAGAATGGGGATTACAAGTATATCGTTGGGATGAGTTGACAGACTATTACTTACAGGTAAGAAAATTGTTTAATAATATATATTCTGTGGTAAGTACTATTCTGTTTATTCTTATTATCTTTTTGGTCTTAAACACAGTCACTATGAGTGTGTATGAACGTTTTTCTGAATTTGGTACTCTTCGTTCTATTGGACTGAAAGGGAAAAGTCTTATTTCTCTCGTACTCATTGAGGGAGTGTACCTTGCAATATTTGGTGTGCTGCTTGGTATGGCTATTGTGTACATAACAGCGTATACACTGTTTTCTTTTGGATTGACTGTAGATGCTCCTCCTGGTTTTACACGTCCCTATCCTTTTGATATTAGAGTAAAGTATAATGTTGATTATTATATTTTAATAGCAAAAAGTATATTTATCTGTTTTGGTACAGTGCTGCTTGCTTCTTTTACCCCCGCTCGTAGAGCAGCAAACTTAAAAATAGTTGACTGTCTTCGTGAGAATCAATAGTACAGTCAATACAAAGGAGTATATATGAACAAAAATAATCTATTTTTACAGCAAAGATATAACAGTAAAAAAGTATATATATGTTTTATGTGTATGATATTGTTAGGGATTACAAGTAATCTCTCTTTGTTTTCTCAAATATTGGATGATGCCGATTTTGATGAACTGTCTGTGCTTGTGGAAGAAAAGTATGAGAGAATAGTACAAAGTCAATTTCTTAGTGATACTCAATTTCAAATAGCAAAAGCACTTGTTGCAGAATCTGAAACCTATAGAGGAAATATTAAGAAAGATTTTGTTTTTTTACTTAGCATACAAGAAACAATAGATAAGCAAGTGAAAAATGAGACTGATATAAAAACCTATGTACATCCTGTTGACAACGCCCGTTCTCGCTATGTTATTTCACAGTTTTTGTCAGGTACCAGTGTTAACACCTTAGTGCTACAACGAGAATTTAATATGTGGTTTTTTAAGCCTGGCACAAGAAACCCTATTCGTATTTCTTCCTCTCAACGATTGATTGGAGGGGCTTCATATGCTGATGTGTCTAATACAAACTACAACGAATATTATGATCCTATTGAAGTCTCTTTTGAATCAATAGGAAATGTTACTGCCTATAAAGTAGTGTTAGCGAAAAAGCAAAATGGAGTGGCATATGAGAAAATCGAATATTTTATTGAACAGAAAAGTAAAAGGCCTATAAAAGCAGAATTTTATAGTCGTTCTGGCCGTTTGTTAAAAACAATGTATTATCGTAATTTTGGAAAAATACAAGACAGAACATTAAGCAAGGAATGGATAATAGTAGACGGTATCAATAAGAGTGCAGTTACCTATATTCGGGTAAATGATATTTTATATGAATCCCTCAATGCAGCTCTATATACTCCAGAGCGTATAAAGGAATTTTAATAGATTATATATAAGAATAGTAATGTGGTGATACTGTGAAATTGCAGATATATGTATACATTGTAGTGTTTTTTGTTACTATTGTAAGGATAGGAAATACACAAGAAGAGTTTTTGGATGATACTTTCTTGGATGATTCTTTTTCTGTGGAACAAAAAGAAGAAAACGATGCTGAAACATTTGATAGTTCGGAGAGAACAGATACTGATACCACTGATACAATAAGTACTATTTCTCCAACAGCCGCTTCTTCTACTATGCTACTCAGTTTTTCTATAGAAGAGAGATTATTCTACACCCCTGTACAAAGAAATGAAAGCTCTCTTAATAAAGATAAGCATATATTTGTTACTCCACTCAAGAATACAATGTTGCTTGGCAGTTTTATTCAATATCGTAATGCTGAACGTTGGTTTAAGTTTCTTCTTGATTATCGTTTGTTTTTAGAAGGAAAGGATAAAGAATGGGATACAAAGAGTGATGTATTTGATATTGAAACATTTTTAGGGCTTGAAATCAATGAGGCCTTTGTTGATGTTAGCATTGCAGATGTGGTGAATATCAAGGTAGGGAAATCTCAATTTCGTTCAGGGTCAGCGTTTATTGTTAATCCATCTAACCCTCTTGTCTATAAGCCCGGAGAATATACTGCGTGGGTAAAACGTTTACAAGTACCAAATTATGCCAGCAATGTGCCATTTCCTGCGTTTGATTTTCCAGTAGGCAGTAAAGATGAAATAGGAGCATGGCAATTTTCTACAAATATATCAACTTCTCTTATGTTTATTGAGTTTGCGTATTTGCCAAAATTAGAGACTGGATTTCGAGAATTTGATAGACCTTACCATTCTTTTTTAGGGAAAGTAAGCTATGCACAATGGTATGCGTTTGTGCCTTCACTCATTTATTTTTATGATGATAGTTCTTTTATTGGGGCTGATATATCAGCGACATTGAACGATGATATTACTGTTCATACAGAGTGGGGTATGAGTTTTGAGAATGAGTTGCGCAGAATAAAAAAGGATGCTACAATAGCACGGTCTCCTGATACTTCTGTAGATAGATATAGTATAAAACAAGAAGCTGATGATGGCATATTTGTTGAAGGAGTAGTAGGGGTACAGTATACGCTCACTGTTGATAGCGTCAGTTTTTTTACTCTCTTGTTTGAAACATACTATAATGGAAAGGGGCTGAATAATGATGATTGGCAAGTATATAGAGATGATCTTTCTGCACTTTATAAGGGTATAGAAAATAGGGACAATCCTTTTCGAGCTTCGTATACTGGACTTATAGGAAATAGTTTATTTCTGTATTCTCCAATTCGTGTTCGTCCTCTGTACTTTTTGTTGCAGTTATCACGAGATGATGTGTTTTCTCGCTTTTCTGCACAGCGATTTAATATAGAAACTACACTGGTGTACAGCCCTTTTGATACTACTTTTTCATGGATAAGTGGCTTTGAATGGGAAGGGGTAGAAGTGATAACCTTAGGGACAGAGTTACAGTATAATTTTGGGATAGAAGGTGGTGCTTTTACTGAACTCACTGATGTTTTTACAATACAAATATACAGTAAATTATTATTTTAATATTAATATAAGGAGATTATATGACAGAAAAAGAAAAGAAAATACTCATAAGAAAAATTAAGAAATATGTGTTTCTTGCTATTGTTGTAGGGATTGTACTGTTTGTGGTACTACGGATAGTGTTGCCAAAAGAAACGCTTTCTCCTGTAGCAAAAGAGTTGAAAACAAGTATGGAACAGAATGCAAGTGATGTTATGGCACAAAGGAAGTTTGTTATTGGTATTATTCGTGAACAAGAGCAGTATGCGTTTAACGATAAGCGAAAGAATAAAGCAATAATAGAACACGCTATCCAAGTAGGAGAAGCCTATCTTCGTACTGTTGACAGTGATGATTTTTATATACAGCTTGCCCTTGCTCGTTTCCATTTTCAGCTTGGTGGTATAGCACAACAAGAAGGAATGGTAGAGGATGCTGTGAAAGAAGTACAAGCTGGATTGAACGCGTTTAATATGCTCAGTAAGATATATGAAGATAATCTTGTATTTCGGATGTATCGAGCAATAAATCTTTCTAACTTACCAGTGATATTTGAACAAAGCGATAATGCTTTTCGAGATTTTTCTTTTGTGGCAGAGAAAGTGCTATCAAGCAGTTTTAATGATGGACAAGAGTTAGAACAAATATATCATAAAGGTGCTTTGGTAGTATCTCTGGAAACAGGAGTAGCACTGGCTGATGAAATGAAAAAAGAAGATGCTATGTTACAAGAAGCATTAGAAAAAGCAAAGGGGCTTTTTGGTCATTTGAGTATAGATACAACAGGTGACATAACAATGGAGAGGCTTGCTATTGAATAGGCAATGGAAGGCACTTATTGTACTAAAGATATAATGCTAAATATGCTATCCTTATAATAGTAATGAAAGCTATTATTATTGGAGCTGGATTAGGAGGCTTATCGGCTGCAGCCTATCTGGCAAAAAATGGAGTCGATGTTACCATAGTAGAAAAGAACTCATGGGTGGGAGGAAGGGTACATCAATGGACAAAACAAGGGGTACGCTTTGATTTAGGTCCTAGTTGGTATCTTATGCCTGATGAAATTGATGACTGGTTTGCGGGCTTAGGGTATGATAGAAAACAATTTTATGATATACAGCGTCTTGATCCAGCGTATAAAGTCATATACGATGGGGAGAGTATAGAAGTTCCTGGTTCTGCTAATGCGGTTATTGAGCTATTTGAAAAAATAGAACATGGTGCAGGAACACGCTTAAAATTCTTTTTAAGTGAAGTGGCTCGAGAATATCGGTATCTTATGCAGAATATTATTTATAAAAATTTTAGGAAGAGACGAGATATATTTTCTATTGCATGGCAAGTGCTTCGATTTTATTCTTTGGGGACGCTGTTAAAAAATTATCATTCTCGAATACGAAAAGTAGCATATGATGCACGGCTACAAAAGATTTTATCGTATCCTACTACTTTTTTAGGAGGAAGTCCTTATAATATCCCTGCTGCCTATACTATTCTTAATCATGTTGATTTTAATTTAGGGACATGGTATCCTCGTGGAGGATTTTCTGTACTTCCCACTGCAATGGCAAAAGTGTGTCGAGAGTTGGGGGTAACAATTCGTTGTAATGAAGAGGTGCATTCTCTTGAGACAAAGTCAAGAGAAATTCGTTATGTTCATAGTGCTGCGAGAAGTTATCAGGCAGATGTGGTTGTAGCAAATGCCGATAGGCATTTTGTAGACCAGTTTCTCCTAGAACCTTCTTTACGTGAGATGAGTGTAAAAAAATGGAATGCTCTTCCTTTGTCTCCCGCTGTCTTAAATGTGTTTTTAGGAGTAAAAGATACTATGGAAGGCTTTGCTCATCATACTTTCTTTTTTGATAGCGATTGGGATGCTCATATTGATGCAGTGTATAAAACAAAAGAGTGGCCAAAAAACCCGTTATTTTATGTGCATTGTCCTGCAAAAACAGATGAGAGTGCAATGTCAAAGGGAGTGCAATCTGTGTTTGCATTAGTGCCATTAGCACCGGGACTTATTGATACTCCAGTGGAACGTAATAAAATAATTGAAAATGTAACACAAAGAATGCAAGGTCAGTGTTTAGGTTCTTTACGGGAATCAACGGTATTTTCAAAAATAGAGGGGCAATCTGAATATAAAGCAATATTTAATGCTTTTAAGGGAAATGCGTTTGGTTTAGCAATGACTTTATCACAAACAGCATTATTTCGTTTAGCTAATCGTTCGAAAAAGGTAAAAAATCTCTATTTTTCAGGACAGTACACTGTTCCGGGTACAGGAACAACTATGGCTACCATTTCTGGTCAGCTTGCAGCACATCGTATTTTACAGGATATGTCTCTTAGTTAAGTGATAGTAAATATAGCTCCTCTATGGTTATTATGAGCTATTATAAAGCTATAATGATGAGTTATGACGATATGAAGTATTGTACATCTCATACATAATTTCGTATGAGATGTACAAAGAGAGCTTATTTTACTGCAATGTCTATGCTCGGACGATATTTGAGTAATGTGTCCACTGCTTGGTGAACAGAATGATTTTTGAATGCTGTAATTGGTTTTGAGTTTTTAGTTTTAGTTCCATCTAGTTCTACATAGGTATTTTGACATAACATATAGTCAAATCGTGGAGCCCATTTTCTTGAACCAAGTCGAGCAGTCGTTGAACAGTTGTCTACCATATAGCTTAGTCCCTTAAAATGCATATAAGGGTTGAGTGAATCCACTGCTTCAATGATCGACTCGTTGACAATCTCAGAATATGAATGCTTGTTTTCATATAGTATATCCACTTGTGCCATCATGGTAGCAATATAAATACCTGCAGTAGTAGGGTGAATTGGGATTGCTTCTTCTTGTCTCTTAGCACGTACTTCTTTTCCTATTTTTGTCCACATTTCTGTGTTATCAATAATGCCCATAGGATATGTTTCCATTCTTTTCATTGCATATACTACAGAACGAACTTCGTTTCCTGAAGATACTTCGTCATAGATTTCTTGTAGTACTTCTTTTGCAACAAAGTAGCTAGCGTTGTATGCTTTTTCAAATTCTTTTTTATCTTGAGCAGACATGCTTTTGTATACAGCTAGTATACCCTCATGGGATATTTTTTGTGAAATAGGACCTGTAATACTTTCTACTGTTTTAATGAAAGCAGTGTCTTTTTCCATCCCTTTATCAACAAAATATCTATACAGCGATTCAACAATGCCATGTACAGCACCAAGTAAAATACCACGTTCCCCGTATATGTCAGATATACATTCTTTATTGAGCGTAGTACAAAAGCTGAACGGAGCTCCTAAGGCTACTGCCCATGAAATAGCATAATCGGTTGCTTTTCCTGTTACATCTTGATGAACAGCAAAGCTCGTGTTTATACCAGCTCCGTCTATTTTTTTTCCTTGTTCATATAAGCGTCTGACTGAAGGTCCCATACCTTTTGGGCATACTCCAATTACATTTATATTTTCGGGGAATGTTTCTCCTAGTGTTTGTAAATACACTTGTAAGAAACCATGAGAGAGTCCTAGGGTAGCATTTGGTTTAATGGCTTTGAATATCTCTTTATACAAGGTTGCTTGAGCAGCATCAGAAATTAAGAGAACAATCAAATCACTTTTTTTGATGACTGAAAACATTTCTCCAAGCGTACCGCTTTCGGTGGTAAACTTTGCTTTTTCTGCTTTTTTCCATGATGCACTGTTTTTTCGTAATCCAAGTACAACTTTGATATTTGTGTGTTCAAGAGAATCACGTAGATTCATAGCTTGAGCAGGTCCTTGACTTCCCCAACCAATAACCCCAATTTGTTTTATACCTTCAAACCCTTTTTCGAGAAGTTCAAATTTTGATCTTCCTCCGGGAACAAGATATTCTGTGGTATCAGCAAGGATAACTTTTTCTTTCTTAAATACTTTAGAAGTAAAATTAAGCGGCATAATAATCTCCTTTATTCTAGTTAGTAGATAGTAATAGTATACTACAAAAACAGAAATAGTATGAGTGTGATAAAAGGAAGTGAGGTATATTTTTTCTAAGAAACTGCATTGTCATACAACTACTCGGGAACTATATACATTGTAGCCTGAAAGTACAAATAAAGACAAAACACTTGACAATAACTCACAAAAGGGCTATTATATCCTTATGAAACAACAAAAAGAAATGAGTGTAAAAGAGTTTTTTAGTAGCTATGCTCCTACAGAAGATCAAGCGATAAAGGTATTTGAACAGATACGATGGAACAAAGGGAATATACAGTGTCCTTATTGTAAGAGCAATAACATACGAGAAGGAATACATCAAAAACAGCCGTATAGATGTAAAGATTGTAGAAAACGATTTACGGTAAAAACAGGCACTATTATGCAAGCAAGTAAAATAAGTGTGCAATCATGGCTCTATACTATGTATCTTATAAAAATAAATAAAAAAGGAATAGCAAGCTTACAATTATCAAGAGAATTGGGCATTACACAGAAGTCAGCGTGGTATATGCTCCAGAAAGTAAGAGAATGCTATGGCTTTAAGACTACTCATAGTGGGACAGTAGAAATAGACGAGGCGTATATAGGCGGGAAAGAAAAGAACAAACATAGTGATAAAAAGCGACAGGGAAAAGAAGGAGCTATGCTAAAGGCAATAGTAGTAGGAATAAAAGAAAGAGAGGGCTTTGTACAAGGAAAGGTGGTACAAGACACCTCACAGGATACCTTAGAAAGAATGATATTACAAAGAGTAGAGCCGAACACTACCATCTATACAGATGAGCATAAAGGGTATAGAGGACTTGATTGGTTATGGATATACACATGAAACAGTAAATCATAGCGCAAAGCAGTATGTCGATGGTATGGCACATACAAATGGAATAGAGAGCTTCTGGGCGTTATTGAAAAGAGGAGTGTATGGGATATTCCATAGTATAAGTAAAAAGCACTTACAACGCTATGTCAATGAATTTAGTTTTCGGCTCAATATGACAAAGGCTACAGTAAAGCAATTTATCACTTTTACGTGTAAACATGGCTTAGACAAAATAAGAACATTCCAAGATATAAAAAAAGTATAATAAGTATATGAAGGAAAATATAATGCCGCCTCTTCCTTTGCCTGTGAGTTTTGAAGAATTGGTAAAGATGGTAGCTACTACTCATCCTAAAGAGTTAGAGGAATATAAAAAGCAACAGAAAGAAAAAAATAAGTCTGATAATTCTAAACAGCGACTGAGAGTATAATTAGCTTTTTAATAATAGATACCCTCATTTGTATATAAAAGACTAAAAATAGGATGCTACTATATAATGTATTATCCGATGTTTATTCTTAATTATTTATCAATGGCTACTATGTATATAGTTCCCAACTACTCCCTATGATTGCATTCTACAAGAAATAGGTGTACTCAAAATGAAGCCCTAGTAGAAAATGTGTTTCTCCAAAAGTGAATATCTTACCACCATTGTTTGTTTTAATAGCGTACTGTTTGTTGTCCTGAAAAATAAACTTGTTCTGTAAGCCGAGACTGAAACGATGATTGTTTGTTTCTCCTATACGTAAGGAGCTTCCTAATCCAATGAGGACATATCCTCCTATATCATTCCATTGTAATCCTAAGTCAATATCATCGCTGTTTCCTGCTTCTTCGCTTCCTCCTGCACTGGTAAGATATATGTATGATAATCCTATTCCTGCTTGTGCGTAGATTCCTATATTTTTATGAATGTATGATGTTCCTTTTGTATTTATTTCAAATGACAGGGCGTTTTTCTGTAAATATATAAGTCTTTGTTTTCCGATAGCTTGTGAGGTGAGTGTACTATGCCCTCCTAATCTAATGGATACATCAAGCATTTCTATAAACTGATACCCTATTAAAAATCCTAATCCTAGTTCTCGAGAAGAAGCATTTTTAGAGAGAGTAATGTTGTTTATTTTTGGTCCTGTATTATCTGTACTATCTTCAAGGGTAGATTTTCCTCCAAAGAATGCTGTATCTGTGCTAACTCCTAAAAAAAGGTGAGGGGCTGTAGCAAAGCCTATACTTATAGGGATACTCATGATTGAAAGGAATAATAGAAATTTCATCATATATATAGTATACTATAATAACAGTATCATATTATAGATATAGGTGTTATAGTAGTAGTAAATAATAGTATATTTTATTCTCAGTAGAGGCTCTGTCTATTACAGTGTAATTTTCTTTAGATACTCTAAAAGACAGTACAATCCAGCAACCATGAGCCCATGTGTAAAGTTATGTTTACTTTGCTCTCGTAAAAGCTGTTCAAGAGGCATGATGGAAATATCCGTGTCTTCATGTTCATCAAGCTGTTTCTCTCCTGTGTTGCTTAATTCTTCTGCAACAAATATATAGGAGCTATTATTGAATAGAGCGGGATTTGAGTATACCGCTTGTAGCAAGGTACATGATTTTGCTTTATAGCCTGTTTCTTCTTGTAATTCTCGAAACGCTGCGTCTTGAGGGCTTTCTCCTGCATCGACTATGCCTCCTGGAAATTCAAGAACAAAGTTTTCTGTCCCATAGCGATACTGGGAAATAAGTACTACATGTGCCTGATCATTATGGTATATAAGAGGAATACATTGTACAAAATCATGAGAGTGAATAGTATGAAACGTAACAAGCTCGTCTTGTGTTACAGTATTGCGTTTTTCTAAAGAGTTATTTGTTTTATAACACTCTTTTTTTTCAACATTAAATACTCGTGTTGTAAGTACTGTTTCTTTTTTTTCTGTTATCCATCCTGCTGCGATACGCGTACCTCTCTATACTTTTTTGGTTTTTTTCCTGTCTTTTTTCTTAGCCTTTTTCTACTGAAATATACGCATCTTTATACTTATTGTCTCTGCGTATCCATTCTAAAAATTTACTTCCTTCGTCTTTGTTATAGTATGGTCCTATTCTCAGACGGTAGAAAGTGCTATTATTTATGTTTTTTGTAACAATGATAGTTTTTATGCCTTGAGTGTCTAGATCATCTTGAATTTTGTTTGCTTTATCTCGGTTGTTTGTAGAAAAAATTTGTATCCAATATTTTGTGTCAATATGTACTTTAGAAGGAACAGACACTGTCTCTGTAGATGCTGTTTTTTTTGTGGTAGTCGTTGTAGTTTTTTTTGTCTGTGCTGGTGCTGTTGGTTGTGCTTTCACTGCTGATACAGGAGTAGCGGTAGCGGGAGTGCTTTTTGTTACTACTTTTTTTGTAGAAGCAGGAGTACTCCCCGAACTGCGTGATGTAGTTTTTACTTTTGTGTTTTGTGTTGTAGCTGCCACTGTATCAGATGTATCACTTACTTTTTGTTCATCTGCTCTGTAAATAATAACGAGATCTTGATTTTCGCTTTTATTGGTTGTTGTATTTTGCACTTCTGATAATGCGTCATCAGTGGTAGGAGCAACGCTATCAGTCTTTTCAGCGATAGGTTTAGGATAAAACAAGGTCCATCCCACACCAATAACGATGGCAGTAATTGATATAGCTATGATAAGAGCAAACAATAAAAATTGTTCTGTTTTATTATTTGATGTACTGCTATTTGGGGGGAGAGTTGAGCTGTTGCTTTGATTTTGTTCGTATTTACCTTTTGTGTGTTGCTCGTTTGAATACATATTGTAACTATCAGAAGGATTGTCATTAGGAGCATAGGGAGGAGGAGTATAGGGTGTGTTTCCATTGGGGGCTGTGTATTGATAGTTTGTATGCTGTGTATATTGGTCATTCTGTGGATATATTTCCTCATGATTGTGAGGGGTATTGTTGTCTTGTTGTATGGTGCTATGAATATTGTTGATAGGAGAGGTATGGATCTGAGATGTTTGTTGTTGTATTTCAGAGGGGACTGTGCTAGTGCTATTGTCCACAGGAGTATGAGCATAATGATAGGAATCGTGTGTATTTTGTTGTGGATGATAGTGGGTATTACTGTGATTATCTGCACTGTTTGAAGAAGCAGGGTACGGAGTATAATTGTTATGATACTGTTGATTGTTTGTATGAGATTGTGTTTGTATATGTGGATAAGCGTTGTTATTATTGCTAAACTGTTCCATGTATTGTTCTCCCTATGGTTTCTACAAAAGATTGTATTTGTTTATTATTTCTTACAATTTTAGTTTCGGCATAATGTGATGTATGATTAAGTACTTTATGAGAAGGAAGTGGTTTTTGGTTCATAAATCGTCTCAGTGTTGCAGTAACACCGAGAGAATCTCGTTGTAATGCACGAAAAAAGCGTAGAAAGAACGGGGTTTTGAGTATTACTATTGTATCGCAATAGATATGTAGCTTAAGATAAAAAAGAAGGGCTGCGTTAATAGTAATATGTGAATTACTATTATTTTGTATGAATGTATGAATATATTGTTGCATCCAAGGGTGAACGATAGATTCTAATATGGTTAATTGTTTTTTATGAGAAAATACTATGCTTCCTAATTTTTTTCTATCTATGTTTTCATCATTGGTGAGTATGATGTTACCAAAGTGAGATACTATTGTTTCTTTTTTTTCTTGTAAAGCAGCATGTCCAACAATATCTACATCAATACTTATAATGCCAAGCTCTTTTAATGTTTCACAGAGCATATTTTTTCCTGCACAATATCCTCCTGTAATCCCTATGATCATTACTTTATTTCACCCCAGCTATTACTGGCAATAGCTCCAACTGCAACTATTTCTACTATGATCATTACTTTATTTCACCCCAGCTATTACCTGCTTTTGCAGAGATAGAGAGAGGTACTGAGAGAGGATATGCCGTTGGCATTATTTCATAGAGTAAGTCTAATACTGTATCTACTTCTTGTGTAGGACATTCAAGTAATAACTCATCATGTATTTGTAATATGATTCTGCTTGAAAGTGCTTGCTTTTGAAGTGCATCATGTACTTTTATCATTGCAAGTTTTACAATATCGGCTGCAGACCCTTGTATAGTACTGTTTACTGCCATACGTTCAGCAGCGTGTTTGAGATTTTTGTTGCTACTGTTGATGTTTTCATAGTAGCGTCTTCTTCCAAGAATAGTGGTAGTATAGCCTTGCTCTTCTGCGGTACTAACAGTGTTGTTTATGTATTCTGTTACCGATGAAAATTCATTAAAGTATGCCGTTATAAATTCTTTTGCTAAATTTTGAGATATTTTCAGTTCGTTTGAAAGACGAAATGCAGACATACCATAAATTACTCCAAAATTGATATTTTTTGCAATGCGTCTTTGTGCTTCATCAACATTTTTTTCATCTATTTGAAAAAGTATTGAAGCGGTGCGTGTATGTATATCCATCTTTTTTTGGAAAGCATCAAGTAAATTTATATCGTTTGAAAGATGTGCAAGTACTACAAGTTCTATTTGTGAATAATCAGCACTGATAAGTTTCCATCCTTTTTTTGCGATAAAAGCGTGTCTCAGCTGTTGTCCTATAGGATCTTTGATAGGAATGTTTTGTAAATTAGGGTTTGTACTTGATAAGCGTCCTGTCTCTGCTCCATTTTGATGAAGAGTGGTATGAATTCTCTGTGTAGCTGTATTTATTTGTTCAGGAAGGGTATCAGAGTAGGTGTTTTTTAGCTTGCTAATATGCCGAAAATGGAGAATTTTTTCAGGAAGAGGATGTATTGATGATAAATATTCAAGTACATGTACATCGGTACTGTATCCTGTTTTTGTTTTTTTTGTTTTTGGTAACTGTAGTTTTTCAAAGAGTATTTCTTGCATTTGTTTTGGTGAATTGATATTAAATTCTTCGCCACTCATACTGTATATTTCTTTTTCTACAATAGCAAGGGTGTGTGCAAACTGTGCTGATAATTCTTTAAGATAGGGGCTATCAATAGCAATGCCACTTCGTTCTATTGTGCTTAATATATAGCATAAATATGTTTCGGTGGATATGTATTCTTCGTACATATTATTTTGTTGTAATTGCAATGCAAGTGTGTCCCAAAGAGCAAGGAGGACAGCACTATAAATACCAGCATTATGGGCGAGTGAGGAAGCGTCCGTGTTGTTTGTCAGGAAAGACAGTGTATGTATAGAGTGCGTAAGAGGATGCTGAGGGAGGTATTTGTTACATAATGACATTATATCGTACTGATTATTTTCGGGTGAAATAAGCCATGCTGCAATGATGCAATCTACTATAGCAAAACTGTGCTTTTTTGGATGAAAATAGTCATGTGCTTTTTCAAAGCCTTCTCTGTACAGTATATTGAGTGCTTGCTTTGCATCATGAAATAGAAGTACGCATTTCTTACTTTTGAATAACGATTGTAATAGGTCTATACATGTGTTTCTTGATGTGCTATCTTTCATCAATGTGTTATGTGAAACATGTTCCTCTTTCTTGGTGTCGTTATCTTCTTTTGATGAAGAGAAAGGGAGATAGTAGGCCTGATGGTCATCACAAGCAAGAGCAAGTCCAGTAAGGGTAGTATGTGGGGTATTTCCTGTATACACAGGATATATGCTTATGATGTTTTTATCTAACGCAGTGTTTATTATTGCTTGTAATTGTTCAGTTGTTTCAATAATGCTAACAGAACATGGTGCTGTGGAAGTATGTGTTGTAGCATCGTTAAGCGAAACAGCAGTGGTGTTTTGTGTGGAAGTACTACTGTGTGGGCTTTTTGTTGGGAAACTGGATATGTCATTATTTTCAAAAATACTATGAGCTTTATGCCATAATAATTTTGGATATGCGGTAGTAAAATTGTCGGGGATGGGAACATCATAGTGTAAGGCTATAAGTGCATAGCTTAATTGTGCTATTTCTTTGGCATCCACGAGTTTTTTTCGCCAGCTTTCTTTTAAGTTGCTAATGTTAGCAAATATTTCATCGAGGTTTTTGTAGTTTTGTAATAACGCTGCTGCTGTTTTTGGTCCTAAGCCTGCAACACCAGGAATATTGTCGCTACTATCACCAATAATAGCGAGGTAGTCATGAATTTGGGAATATTCAATATTATAGTTTTCTTGAATCCATGCTGGAGTAATTGGTATCCAATCGCTGCTTTTACTTGTAGGACGTAATATAGAAACATTCTCTCCAAGTAATTGAAAGAGATCTTTATCAGAGCTTACTATGGTACTTGCTATGTTGTTTTTGCTCTTTTTTGTTGATAAGGTAGCTATAATATCATCGGCTTCATGTCCACGTACGCTTAAATGAGGAATTTCCATAGCTTTAATGATGTCTATGATAATAGCGATTTGTGTTTTAAGATCTTCGGGAGTTTTTTGTCGATTTGCTTTGTAGTTTGGATATACTTTTTTACGTTCAAGTTCTGCCTCATGTGAATCTAATGCAATTACGATATCTGAAGGAGCATAGTCAGTAAAGATTTTTTTTATGCTTTGAAAAAAACCATAAATAGCTGAAGTGTTATGTCCTTGTGAATTTCGTAATGGATTTTTAATATGAGCATAGTAGGAACGAAAAATAAGCCCATGTCCATCAACTAAAAATAGAGTTTTACTCATTGTATGTTTTCCAATTATTTTTCAAAGTCATTATTTCCCAATTATTTGCCATAGTAAATCACTATTCTCTAAAATATAAGCTCCGTCTGATACTGCTTTGCGTATCCATTGTAATCCTGTATCATAACAAGATTTAAGAAAAAATAAAGGTATGTTATGCTTGAGACAATCTCTTGCTTGTGTTCGAGTTCCGCTTGTTTCTGATGCTTCTACTATTATAGTAGCATTACTTATACTTGCCATGACAGAATTTCTTTCAGTAAAATGGTATCTTTTTGCAGAAAATGGTTCTTTTTTATATCGATAAAAAGGGACATGGCTGATAAGTAAATGTTGTTTTGCAATATCATTTTGTAGTTTTTTATTTTCTTGTGGATAATATTCTGTAATGGGTTTTCCTATTACCGCTATAGTTTTCATATGCAATTCTATAGCGGTACGCAATGCTATAGTATCTACTCCTTTTGCTAGTCCTGATATAATTTGAGTTTTTTTGTTTTGTTGTTGTATCATATGAATAAGTTGTTTTGTTCTTTTTGTTCCTTCTTGTGAAATATTTCGTGTGCCAACAACACTTATTTTGGGGATAGAAGAATCAAGTAAGTCTGGATTTCCTTTATAGTATAATAAAGGAACTGGGTAGGTCATTTTGTTTTGAATAAGAGTAGTGGGAAACTGACTATCATGTTTAATGCCAATTAAAAAATCTTTTTTTCTATATATATCTGATAAAAATGTATCTATTTCTGTATTTGATTCATTGAGAAACATGTCTTGAGATGATAGGTGTTTCCAATATTGAGATGGCATTGTATTACGTAATTCTTCGTTTATCCTTTTAAAAGAGGCATTTTCCATTGCATATAATTTCTCATATGCAAACATTTCTTCTTGAAGAGAAATAAAGTTGTCTCTAAGATTCATTCTCTTTTCACTTTAATTACTATAAAATAGAGTTGTACTCATTGTATGTTTTAATTATACTATATACATGGAAAAAAAGCATATACGCAATGGCTTTTTTGGAAAAAAGAAGAATACCCAAAAAAGTGTAGGCAAGCATGTTGCTAAACATAATGATACAAAGCAACAGCATAGTAATGCTACGGCATATAACAAACAGTCTTCTCAGTCGCTGACAAAGAAAGCAAAAAAGGGAGATAAAAAGATAGATTCGAAAAGTACACACGGTAATCAATCTTATAACAAGGAAACTCCTATTGTTCTTGCTGGGGTACAAACAGGATTACGTATGACAAAGATAAAAGCTACTCATATATCAAGCGAAACAATGTATCAAAAAGATAATCCTGTTCCTGTGCCTCATTCGCGTAGTTATCCTAATGGAGCTGTGCCTCATGTTGTGTCTCCTGATACTTCTTTACAGCTAGTGTCTAGTGATAGTGGTAAGCCCATATCTGAAGTATTGACTGCCTTTAACAGGGGAGCAAGCGATGAGTATGTGAGTTTTGATGAGGCAATAGCATATGTACAAGCCTGTGAAGATATACAGGAAGGACAAGAAATACAGTATATAGGGGGCGGAAAATTTGCAGTGGTGGAGTTTGAACAGCAAAATAAAAAAAAGCATATGAAGATTGTTCGTACCATAGATTTTGAAACAGTAAAGGATATGAGAGTATGGCGTGAGCAATTACAATATAAAGTGCCTTTTATTGAAATTGAAGAAATATCTCCTCTGTCTGAATTATATACTCAAAAAGAAATAGATTCTTTTCGTGAATTTAATAGTAACTAACATGAGAAATGATAAGAGGCTATGCTACAATCTTATAACAGAGTGAAATGTTTCTTTACTTCATCGGTAATAGTGTGTAAGAACTGATGTAATTGTTTCCAGTGTTGTGCAACTATTGTTTGTCGTGATTGTGTATGAAGAAGAGAGAGGGTATTGTT
The DNA here is from genome assembly GCA_965218205.1 of Spirochaetia bacterium. GTDB lineage: Bacteria > Spirochaetota > Spirochaetia > WTKD01 > CBDDCA01. The sequence continues at coordinate 240,128 of OZ244590.1, forward strand.
ATCGGAAAAGAACAGAAAATTAATGGCAGGATTAAAGTAGTTCCAAAAGAAAGGTATTTGTTCGGGACTATGACAGCCAATAATACGAGGAATAGTCGTATCACAGAAAGATTTTAGTGCAAGATATGCAGGGAGAGTATAGTTTTTGCTTTGTAGAAACAGTGCATAATATACTCCGCCACATTCTGGTCCAGAGCGTATTGCTAAAGACAGTGTATCGTGTTTTTGTGTTTCTGCAAGAGTAAATGTTTCTTCATCTATGCATGTATAGTTTTGTGAAAGTGCTATCTGTAGCATATTTTTGAGATATAGTTTTTTTGTGTATGTTTTAATATTTTCAAGATTACGTACTATACAACCAAAGCTATTTCTATATTGTTCGTCATCTAATGCCAAGATAATGTCCTGTAGTTCTTGTGTGTCTGTGGCAGATGCTTTCTGTTGCATACAATTATATAAATAGGTATATACTACTTGCAGTGTATATTTTTCAGTATACCATATAATCCCCAATAATAAGTTACTGCAACAATACCATTGTTTTAATATAATGTAAAATACCATGTAATATATTTTAGTCAATAGGAGTAAGTATGGCAGAAAGTATGATAGTATCACCAAAAATAATGAAAAATGTTTGTATAAATGCACATCCAACAGGGTGTACAAAATTAGTGCAATCACAGATTGAGTATGTCAAAAAACACATACAAAGCATTCAAGATAAGAGCAGTAATGCTCCGAAAAATGTGCTGATTCTTGGAGGGTCTGCAGGATATGGCTTAGCCTCACGTATTGTTGCAGCATTTGGATATGGAGCAAAGACATTAAGTGTTGCCTTTGAAGCTCCTGCTAATCCTGCAAAAAAGCGAACTGCTACTGTAGGATGGTATAACACGCATGCCTTTGAAGCGGAAGCAAAACAAGCAGGGCTCTGGTGTAAATCCATTTATGGTGACGCATTTAGTAACGAAATAAAACAGCAGTGTATTGATGTAATACAGCAAGAGATGGGAAAGATAGATCTTGTTATTTACAGCCTTGCTTCACCAAAGCGTATTGATCCTACTACAGGGGAAGTATATAATTCGGTATTAAAACCGATAGGAAACAATTTTGTAGGAAAGTCAATCAATATAGTTGATTCTTCTTTGTATGATATTGATGTTGCTCCTGCAAGTGAGGAGGAGATTGCTCACACAGTGAAAGTGATGGGAGGAGAAGATTGGAAGCTATGGACAGAGGCATTGATGGAAGCTGGGGTAGTGGCTGAAAATTCTTTCAATATTGCATTTTCATATATCGGGCCTGAACTGACAAAGGAGCTATACAGAAGCGGAACAATAGGCAAAGCAAAAGAAGACTTAGAAGCTACAGCGCATGAGCTTGATACAGCAATGCAGTCAGCTGGGCTTGGTAGAGCGTATGTTTCGGTAAATAAGGCGTTAGTAACGCGAGCGAGTAGTGTTATTCCTGTCGTTCCCTTGTATCTTGCTATATTGTATAAGGTGATGAAAGAAGAAGGCATTCATGAAGGATGCATAGAACAAATGGGGAGACTCTTTAGTGAGAGAATATACGGGAGTGAGAACGCGACTAATGTAGGTATACGTACTGATGAACATCAGCGTATTCGTATGGATGATTGGGAAATGCGAGAAGATATTCAGAAGAAAGTAGCGGATATTTGGAATCAAATAGATGAAACTAACCTTGAAGAAAAAACAGACATACAGGGGTTTCGCAAGGAATTTTATACTATTCATGGTTTTATGTGGGACTCTGTAGACTATTCAAAAGAAGTAGAAGTATAGCTGTAGTTACATATATATGATTCTCGAAGCTATTGTAATGGGAACAAGTGGGTCTCTGCCTCTTCCTCGAAGGCATTTGTCGTCTGTATTGCTGAGACGTGGATCTGATGAGATATTGTTTGATTGTGGTGAGGGCTTGCAGTTGAGTTTACGTAAGGCTTCTGTAAGCTGGAAAAAAATCAATGTAGTATGTATTAGTCATTCTCATGCTGATCATGTTACGGGGTTGCCTGGTCTGTTGATGCTCTCCTCACAGGTAGGGCGTGATATTCCTCTTACTATTGTATGTCCTGCAGCAGTGAGAGAGTTTATTGAAGCTACAAGGCGTAGTCTTGGTATGTACATTAACTTTGATATAGAGTATGTTATATTAGAAGAACTAGATAATCAGTCTGTAGTATATCGTCATACAAAAAATGAATTTCATATCAAGACATTTCTCGGAAAACATACCCGTAAAGTATGGGGATTTTCTTTTATTGAACATGAGAGGCCAGGCCGATTTGATGTAGAAAAGGCAGTGCAGCTGAACATACCGCGAGGTCCCCACTGGGCAACATTACAGCGAGGAGAAACAATTACCATTGATGAAAAAACATACTATCCTCATCAGGTATTAGGGGCTTCACGAAGCGGAAGAAAAGTTGTATATGTTACCGATACACGTCCAACGCCCGATATTGTGCAAGAAATATCAGGCTCAGACTTGGTGTTTATTGAAGGAATGTTTAAGCAAGAACACTTAGAAGCAGCAAAAGAAAAATTACACTTAACAGGGGTGGAAGCCGCACAAATGGTGAAAGAAAGTGGGGGTGTTACCCAAGCTGCATTGTTGCATTTTAGCCCTCGTTATACATTAAATGATATTGGAGAAATTGAAAAAGAAGCAAAAAATATATTTGAGTCACTCGTATGTTGTAGAGAAAGGCAAGTGTTTACAATTCCATTGAAAGATTAGTATACTTATTAAGTAGACTAAGCAAGAAGAGGTATTTTGGGAGTTATCTACTGTTTTTAGTATTAGGAAAAATACAAAAGTAAAGGTAGATTCTGTTGTGTCAATAGTAAATGTGGAGAATATTTATACATAAGGAGAATATAATATGGATAGAACAAAGGTTTGGTGTAACACAAAAGCTATTAAAGTTCGTATTTATCCTACTTTAGAACAAGAGCAGGAAATTGACAAAAGAATGTCATTGTCTATTGATGTGTATAATTTGCGTTTATACGAAAAAATGTTTGTAAAGAATAAATTTTTGCACTGTTTGAAACAAAAATTGCTAAGTAAAGGTATCCCAGAAGATTCTTTAGATGTTGAAATGTATGAGTCGGTAGATAAAAAAGACAAGAGAACAAAAAAGATAATAATAGATAAAAAGACTAATGAAAAAGTAAAAGTTAAAGAATTAAAATCTGAATATAAATTAGAGTTAGGTATGTGGTATAAGGATACTAATCATTTTAATGGAAAATCACTTAATCCTGATGGTAAAGCTAGAATTCCAGAGGAAGATAGAAAGGAGCTTATTGCTAAAAAATTACAGGATAACACAGCAATACAAGGAAAAGTAATGACTTTCGCTGACTTTAATAGTATACCTAGTGATTTTATTTGTTGGTTTTATACTGAATTAAAAAAGATTGCTCAGAATTATGAAAAATGTATAAAAAATGGAAATATAAAGAATGATTATATAGATAAAATACGAAATGACAGTAGAAAGGTAAAGGAGGAATCTTGGAAATTAGTCTATAAAAAAGAATACCAATTATTGAGTGAGTGGGTTTCTCTTTATAGGGATAAGTTCAAAAATGAAAGTAGTAGTGATAAGTCTATAAAAGATATAAGTGACTCTAGTTCCATAAAATTTGCTACTGATTCGGTTAATCGGGCATTTAAGAATATGGGACACGGATCTGGGTATCCTAAAGTAAAGATAAAAAGTAAATGTAAGCATAGCATTTCTTTTAATGATTCTGCTAATTTTTTTAAGTCTCATCCCTTTTGTGCTAATTCTAAAAGGAAAGGAAAAGCAAGTGTTTTTGGTCGATCTATTTATATGAAGCTCCCTAAATTTGATAATCTTATTAGAGTAAAGGATAGTAGAAGCATTTTATCTTTGTTGTTAAATAGAGGTACTGAAGATAGAAATAAAAATTTTGATGGTTCTGGTATAGCTATTAACACTATTACTATTTCTCGTGAAAATAATTTGTTTTATTTGGGAAAAAGAAGCAGTAAAGATACACTTTTGTCTAATATGGATAGAGTGTATAAAAAAGTATTTTATGATACTAAAGAAGGAAAAAAGAGTAAAATTAAAAATAGCTCTCGTAGATATTCTTATTGGGCAAGTATTAGTTATAATTCTGCTGCTCCTTTAGTTGCTGGTAACAATCATTTAGAGATTAAGGAAAAAGAGTTTTCTTCACCTTCGGTGTATGGAGACTCTTTTATAGGTATTGATTTGGGGCTTATTAAACAGTTTATGTTTAGTACTAATCATAAGTTAAATGTAGGGATAGAGAAATATGATGGAGATTTACTTTCCATGCCTATTGACATAAAGTATGGATTATTATACTTAAATAAATTACTTGATGAGATTGTTTCTAGATATGATACAAAAATTAAACAATTAGGGAAAGCTATTACAAGAAAATGGAATTTATTAAAATCTTCTGAGTTGCATCAAGAAAAAAAAGAAAATAATCATGAGAATAGAAGTAAAGTGGGAGTTAATAAATCTAACGCTATTGTATTATTGGATAAAGAACGGGCTAAAGTATACAAAGAAAAAACAGAGTGGTTGCGTAGGTTTCACTTTAAGGTAGCAAGTGGACTTTGTAAATATTTTACCTATATTTTTGTTGAGGATTTATCTGTAAGTAGTATGAGACAAGCAAAGGGAGATACAGGCAAAAAAGTAGCTCGTAAAGGATTTCAAGATTATAGTATTGCTTCTTTTGTAAGTATTTTGAAGCAGAAAGCTTCAGAGTATTGTAGTAAAAAGACTATTTTAGATGATCCTAGTAATTATCAGTGTATAAAATATTCTAAAAATACTTATGATTACTTTACATATGTTTACTTATGCGATCCAGCATATACAAGCAAAAATTGTTTTTTTTGTAAAAGTGAATTACATTTTGAGAAAGTGGAATATTTTGATGAAATTACAGGTAAGAAAAAAGAAAGAATAAACGATAGAAAAGTTATTTGTAGTAATACTGTTTGTTGTATGCATACTGAAATTATGGATAGAGATATAAATGCTTCCTATAATATTTTGAAAAAAGGTTGGGAACAAAGTGAAATCTTAAATAAAGACAATGTTTCTGATATTGATTTGTCTTTTTCTGGAGGAGTGTTATCAAAAGAAAATATAAAGGAGTCTTTGTTGTATAAGAGAGATTATTATGATTATCTGAAAATGCGTGATATATAATTTGACAAAATATTGGTATTTTGATAATATATTTATAGGGCGGTGTAGCGTCCTGAGGTGTATATGAGATGCTATATGAAGCATAGAAGAATATGTTTTTAATGTATTGAATTTTGCCGAGATGGTCATTTTTTTTATTGACACTTTTAGAGTTAATTTTTTAGTGTGTAAGTATTTGCATACTGAGTTTGTAGGGAGTGTTATTTTTGACCCTAACTACAAGCAAGTTCCTTACTTCTTTGTAATAGTTTTTTTTGTAGGGAGTGTTATTTTTGACCCTAACTACAAGATTTCATTATAAATTAACATTACATTTTGATTTGTAGGGAGTGTTATTTTTGACCCTAACTACAAGTCAGCTACTAAATAATTCAAAGTGTCAGGTTTTGTAGGGAGTGTTATTTTTGACCCTAACTACAAGATTTGATGTATAAACTTTTTTATTATCATATTTGTAGGGAGTGTTATTTTTGACCCTAACTACAAGATTTAGTATGGTACTCAGCATAGAATGATATTTGTAGGGAGTGTTATTTTTGACCCTAACTACAAGATATAAGTAACGTTGGTACTTGTAATAATATTTGTAGGGAGTGTTATTTTTGACCCTAACTACAAGAAGTGTAGACAGCTGATGATTTCAGCGTAATTTGTAGGGAGTGTTATTTTTGACCCTAACTACAAGTGGTGGTTTTTGATGAATAAATGAAGGAGACATATTTTATTAAGGAAGGTATTTTATGAAAAAATATATGTTTATGACTATAATATTAGTATTATTTAGTCAATTATTTATTAGTTGCGTATCATTTGGTGCAGAGACAAACGAAGAAGATGTTTTTTATTTCAAAGAAAAAACTAAAAATCAATTATTTGTGGCAACACAAGAATTTTTAGCTACTTCTATAAGAGATTCTAAATCAAGTATTGAATATTATGATAAAGAAGAAGGTGTTATATTTGGTCAACTTATTATTAGAGAAGCATGTAATAATTATGGAACACAATGTTCTGTAAATTTAGATTATCATTATAGAATATATATTACTGATAATCTAATAAAAGTATCAATAAGTGGTAAACCTTATGATGCATCTGGTATGACTTGGAATGAAAATGATAAATATTCCCCAAAAGAATATTTATTAGATATGAAAAAATATTTAAATGATAGATTGAAATAAATAAAATGCTGTTATGTTTTATTTTTGTCTAGTTTTTTATTTAGTACAATAATGAAGTATATAGCTCCCAAAGAATACACAATATACAATATACAATATACAATGTGGGGAATATGGGGGTTAATTTAGCTTTATCTCTTATAGTTAGTGCTATTACTTTGTCTGCTGCTTCACAGAGATAGCTACCTTAGACGATAAAAAAAGTATTTCCAGACAATCTATAGAGGTAGGTAGTGCAATTTCTAACTATCTCTTCCAACTTATTCATATTAAATTACCTATTATATGTAAAGTATTATCAAAAAAAGATAATTGCTATACTAACATAGTAAGGAATACAGAATAAGAGCGGAAAAAATATATTAAATTATGAAATATATTTAGGTATATGATACATAAGTTATATATCTGTAAAAATTAGGTATAACCCCCAAAATATTCCCCGTAACTCTTGCATAGTGTTTAGTATATTTGTATACTGGAGTAAAGTTTAAATAAATAGTTGGTCATTATATAATATTAACTCTATTGACTAGGAGGATTTCTATCATATGATTGAATTAAAAAATGTAACAAAAAGGTACGATACATTTACAGCAGTAAGAGATGTAAGTTTTTTTGTGCCTGAAGGAGAAATAGTAGGTCTCCTTGGTCCTAATGGGGCAGGAAAAACTACTATTATGAAAATGATAACAGGCTATCATAATCCACATAGTGGGACAGTAAAGATAGCAGGGAAAAGCGTGGTGGAAGACACTGTTTTCACAAAATCGCAAGTCGGATATTTGCCCGAAACTACTCCACTGTACGAAGATCTTCTTGTGTATGAGTACTTACAGTTTATTGGAAGAGCAAGAGGTATTAGTTCGGTAGACTTAGGTGCTGCAATAGATAAGGGAATACAGCGTTGTGGTATTAGTGATTTTGTGTACAAACCTATTTCCAGTCTTTCAAAAGGAATGAGGCAAAGGGTAGGGCTTGCACAAGCTATTATCCATGATCCTGCAGTAGTTATTTTAGATGAACCTACATCAGGACTAGACCCAAATCAGATTAAAGAAATACGGAAAGTCATTCAAGAATTAGGAGAAACAAAAACAGTTATTCTCTCTACTCACATACTACAAGAGGTTGAAGTGTTATGTAAGCGTGTGCTTATTGTAAATGAAGGAAAAATTGTAGCAGAAGGAACAAGTGAAGAAATATCGCATCAGCTAAAAGGAGAAGATATATTTTCCTTAGAGTTGGTAGGCAATGTTCCTAAAGAGACAGTGCTTTCTCTAGGAAATGTTGAGGGAGTGCATACAGTAGACATTGTTGAAGAGAAGGATGATTCCACGAAGGTTATTATCACTGGTTTATCTACGCATATGAAAGGTGAGATATTTTTTGATTGGGCAAGTAAAGAGCGTATCCGATTGCGAGAATTAAGTCAAAAAAGCACCAGCCTTGAATCCATTTTTGAAAAAATTACTAAACAATCAGGAGAGTAGCATGACATTTATATTAGTAAAAAAAGAGTTAAAACAATATTTTAGCTCTCCCATTGCGTATATTCTTATTTTCTTTTTTACATTGATTGTCTCTTTATGGACATTTCAATTTCAAGCGTTTTTTGTGCAAAATAGGGCAGATTTTCGCACTATTTTTAGTATTATTCCTATATTTTTTATTATAGTAGTACCAGCGGTAACAATGCGTACATGGTCAGAAGAGAAAAAAACAGGTTCAGATGAGCTATTACTTACCCTTCCTTTTACTGAATGGCAGTTAGTGTTTGGAAAGTTTTTAGGGGCATTGAGCTTGTTTCTTGTGATGATTGTAATAAATACTATTCTTACGCTATCGTTGTTGCCGTTTGGTGATTTTGAGCTAGGCGTACTCTTTGCAAACTATCTGGGTATTATACTGCTTACTACTACCGAAGTGAGTCTTGGGTGTTTTCTCTCATCGCTTTCGAAAAATCAAATATCTAATTTCCTTTTAACTGCACTTGTGCTTTTTTTGCTTACCCTTATAGCGTATCTTCCAAATTTGCCTGCCTTGCCACGTTTTTTAGCACAGCTTATAGACTATATTGCTTTGCCCACACATCTTGACAGTTTTGTAAAAGGGCTTATTGATACGAGAGATGTTATATATTATCTTGCAGTATCGGCTCTATTCTTATTTTTAAATAGACAAGTACTTATTAACAGAAAATGGAGGTAGACATGAGTAATGATGAAAAAAATGAAGATATAAAAGATGTATCATCTGTGCCAGTACAACAGGATGATACTCAGAAAGATGTAGCATCTCACGGAGAAAATTCTGCTGTATCTCAAAAGAAAGTAAAGAAAGGGGCTAAAGGAGGGGGTATATGGCAGAAAAAAGCAAAGGAGCAGTTTGTTTCTATTGTATTTTTTGCAGTAATCGTGTTAGTGCTAATAAACTCGTTGGTATTTCCCTTTCGTATTGATACTACAGAAAATAAAGTATACTCAATCTCTCAGGTGACCATTGATATACTAAGAGACCTTGAGGATATTGTATACATAGATTATTATATTAGTCCTAAATTAAAACTGCAAGCACAAGGAACACAGCAAATTCTTGATACATTACAAGAAATAGCAGCACGGAGTTCTGGGACTATTATTGTAGAGGAGATTGATCCAGAAACATTGAGCGAAGAAGAATTACGTGGAAAAGGCTTAGAGCCAAGACAGATACAGTTTGTTGAAAAGAACGAGGCATCTTTTGCAGTGGTATATTCAGGCATTGTTATTTCTTATCAAGAACGAAACAGTGTTATCCCTTTTACGTTGGAGCCATCCATTATTGAATATCAAGTGGTATCAAAAATAGTAGAAACATATAATGATGATGCGCGTGTTGTCGGAGTGTTGTATCTTGATGCATACTATGATGATCAACAGAATAGGCAAGTGATACAACAAATACTTGAGCAAGATTTTGAAGTAAAAACAATAGAAAAAGACGATGCCTCGTTTCCTGATGAGGTGGATGTGTTATATATTTTAGGAAATCAGGATGTGTCCAATGACTTAGCATACCGTATAGATCAATTTGTTATGCAAGGAAAAGGAGTGTTCTTTGCAGTTGATAGAGCAAATGTTGATTTACAAAGAGGCTTATTTGCAACAGCCAATGACACAGTCCTTAATAAAATGATAGAGAGTTATGGGCTTACTATAAAAAATGAAATAGCACTTGATTCTCTTAATAAGCAGATTCCTTTAAGTGGTGGTGCAGGAGTAAGCATTTTTCAAAGTTATCCAATGTGGCCTACCATTGCTCAGCAAAATGTTGCCTTAGATCATCCTATTACAAACCGTTTTGCAGGCTTGGATATGTATTGGACAAGCCCAATAGTCGTTCGTGATGATGTGGCAGACTATGTGACAAATATAGTGAAAACTACAGAAGATGGATGGACAGTAGGGCCTAATGCACAAGGAAATGGCTTTAATGTAGTTCCTGATAACACTGGATTTTTTACTTCTAAAAATGAAGAGAATACTAAACAATATAATCTTATCTCTGTATTTAATGGCCCATTATCAAGTGCAGTAGAAGCAGGAATTGTAAGTACCCCAGAGGAGAGTACAGAAGAGTATATATCAAGTACCGAACAAGCACGGTTTCTTGCTGTAGGAAGTCATTATTTTATAAGTCCTCTCTATCAGTTTTCTAATGCACAGTATAATATTTCTTTTGTATCTAACTCAACAGAATGGTTAAGTGCTGATGTAGAGTTATTACAGATAAAATCAAAGAATGTACGTAATCTTCAATTAAATAAGATTCAAGACGAAGCAAAAAAAGAAGGGTATATGTTTGTTGTTCAGTTAATCAATAACTTTTTTGTCCCTTTACTTATAGTTATTGTTGGGGCAGTAGTACTTTTTATGAGAAGAAATCTTTCTCGGAGACGATATTAAAAATAAAGGAGAATAATTGTGACTAAAAATACAAAAAATATTGTAATACTCATTGTGATATTGGTTATATTAGTGCTAGTGTATATCATAGCTACAGTAACAAAGCCTCAATCACAGCAGAGAAAAAAAGTATCGCAGCCACTTATTGGTACTGTTGATATAGCTAAGGTAGAAGGAATAGATACAAGCGAAAAATTTGTTCTCAAAAAACTAAACAGTGTATGGACGCTCACAAGAGAAGAAGAGGATGTGGATGTAAAAAATTATCCTGTAAATCAAGATATAGTGCAATCGTTCCTCAATACAATAGCAAAGGTAAAAAAAGGAAGGCTTGTATCGAAAGATCCAAAAGATGTATCACAGTATCAGTTAGGTGATACTGCGTACTCCTTAGTTCTTTCAGCAGAGGATGGGTCTCAGCTCATTTCATTGCGAGTGGGTGATGCTTCAGGAGCAAATAGTTTTGCTCAAATTGATGATACTACTTCTGTGTATCAAATAGATGATACTATGCTGTCTTACCTACAGTATGATTATCTGGATTGGGTAGACCTTCGTTTGTTTCCTAGTAATAATGCTGTAGAAAATGTATCTCAGTATCAAATACAACGATATGATGATAAGACAAAAGTGTTGTCAAGTACTATGCTACTAGAAAGAAACGATGAAGGATGGAGTTTAGTAGGTTCTGATAAAAAGATTGATGCTGTGCTTGCAGAAAAATATCTCACAGATATGTTTTTCTTAGAAGCGAAAGATCTTACGTCTGTGGCATTACAAGAGGAAACAAAAAGCATCAGTATAAAAGTAACTCAAAAATCAGGAGATGCTCTTGAACTAGATATATACTTTTTTGCTGATACCTATTATGCAAAAACAAAGGGAGGACACGATACTGTTGCTTTTGTTCTTAATAACTCGACAGTAGAAGATCGTTTCTTTGTTGATGATGATCACTTTTTTGCTCAGGAGTCTGAAGCTAAAGAAAATGAAGAAACTATGCTTCAAGACTCAGAACAAACACCACCTCCTGTATTAGTGGAAGAGTAATACTTGTATATATCAATAGCCCTCATAATTTTGGGCTATTGATATAATATCGTTATTGTTGACTTAAATAAAAATAGTACTAGTATGGTATACTTGTACTAGTGTTTGGAGGAAAGTATTGCTAAGAACAGTATCACAATAGTGACTGCATATTATCGTCTTAAGAAAGCAAAACATAGCGATAGTATGTATAAACAGTGGATAAAAAATTTTCTCTGTAATATGAAACTTCCGCTCGTTATATTTACTGATAAAGAGCATGCTCCCTATTTTTTACGATTACGGAAAAAGTATAAAGAAAATACCGTTGTTATTATAAAAGAATTGCATCAGCTTCATGAGTATGCTCATTATGCATTGTATCAAGAACATCATGCAAAAGATACAGAAAAAGATATACATAGTCCTGATCTGTATATTATATGGAACGAAAAATTACATTTTGTAAAAGAAGCGTATGAGTTAAATGTGTTTCGGTCACAATGGTTTATGTGGATGGATATTGGAGCGTTTAGAAATAGAAAAGGAAGTTATGATTTAACACCAAGAGAAATTGCACAGTGGCCTGATGCAGAAAAAGTAGCTACTATGTCTCCCCATAAAGTAGTAATGACAAGGGTAGAGAAGGAGTTTGATATTCAACAATATGCGAGAGAGAAAGAAAATATAGCTACATTAATCTTGCAAACAAGAGAACATGTTGGAGGCTTATTTCTTATTCATAGTTCTATTCTCTTAAAAATATATAATCTTTATTACACATTGAAAGAGAGTATGTATTCTCATGGTACATTTATTGGGAAAGATCAAAATATATATGCTCGTCTTGCTATTGGGTATCCTGAATATGTGCATTTGCTTGAAGTTCCTTCCTCCTTTGAGACATGGTTTTATTTTCATCAATATTTTTTGCCAGAGAAATTGTTACAGAAAAAAATGAAGCCTTCGTTGTATCAATCCTTTAAGAATAGTATAAAAGGCATGCTGTGGAAATTGGAGGGAGAGACGCCCTCAATGGAATAATAATAAGTAGAGAAAGATATGATAGCTGTTAAAATACAAGGGAGACTTGGCAATCAATTATTTCAATACGCTACAGCCTATGCCTTAGCAAGAAAAAATAATACCTATGTTGTTCTTGATTTTTTAGATTATGATTATTTTGTAAAAGATTCTTCTGGTAACAGTATAAAAGCCCGTATTCTTTTTCTTGATGAATATAATATTATTGCTCAGTATGGTTGCTTACTAATACCTTCTCAAACATATTATAGGAGAGTGCATGCTTTATTATCTCTTATAAGGAAAATGAATGTTCCTATGAAAGTAGCATTATTTCTTAAACGGTATCTTACACGAATATATTGTTTGAAAACTTTTAATAATCATCATGTTAAATATGGGTATTCAGATGAGTATGTACAATCTTTATTTCGTCTGGGGAATAATGTATACCTTGATGGTTGGTTTCAATGCCATACATTTTTTGAAGAGTATCGCAGTGATATTCTTTCGCAATGTACCCTTCGTAATCCACTTGGAAGCTATTCCTTAGAATACGAAAAAATCATATTGAGTAAAAAGCAATCAGTGGGAGTTCATATTCGTAGGACAGATGTTGTTACTATTGGCAATTTGGTAGGTATAGATTATTATCTTGCTGCAATACATATTATGCAGAAAAAACTACCGCATCCGCATTATTTTTTCTTTAGTGATGATCCTGCATGGGTTAAAAGGCAGGCTCATCGCTTCTCTCATATACCCTTTACTATTATGGACGGAAATTCACTTGAAAAAGGATATGAAGATTTATATTTACTGAGTAAATGTAAGCATCAAATAATTGCAAGTAGTACATTTAGTTGGTGGGGAGCATGGCTTAATACACATAGAGATAAAATAGTAATTTTGCCGTTTATTCGTTCTAAAGAAAAAGAAGGATACAGTATCAATGATACAGATGTGCCTCAAGCATGGATTAAGATACCAATATGATCATGAACGGAGCGAGACATATGAAAGTGAAAGTAATGTATAATAGCAAATATATATGACAGAAATAGCTACGCTTCCTCCTGTGCATCTAAGCCCCCGAGCAAAACGCTATCTTGCACAAAAAGGGTGGAGCTTTGAACAGTTTGTTTCCTTTTACCCATTGTTTCACTCGTATATTGAACAAAACTCTTTGTTAAGGATAGAAGAAGCAACTATTCGTTCGTTTTTATTGCAACAAGAACAGGTAAGGAGTATTGAGCAGCGTACAATAACAATGTCAGCAGACGCGAAATCTGTTTGGCGATCCCATAAGCAATATAAAACACAGAACAAAACTATTACTCTAAATGATATGTTTTTGTATATTTGTTCTCGTGTGCTTGCAGAGTGTACTTTTATAAATTCCTTGCGAGAAGATGGAAACTATGTTGTTGAACATAGTTCGGTACATCTTTCTTTTATGGTAAATAGTCCTTCTGGGGTACTAATGCCAGTGTTACGAAATGCACATACGCAGTCTCTTACTGAAATATCACAGAACGCAAAAATTCTTATACATAAGTGTAGAAACAATAGTATAGATGCACAGTCCCTTAAAGGAGCTACATTTACTATAAGTAATTTTGGATCGTATGGGATAGAACACTATACTCCTGTTCTCACTATTCCACAGACAGGAATATTAGGAATAAGTCCTATTGTGCCACAGGCAAGATATACAGCTGATGGAGGAGTATCTTTTAAGCCATATGTGACATTATCATTTTCTTTTGATAGTAGTGCATATAATGAAGTACAAGCAGCTGGATTTTTACACAAAGTATCGTTAGCCATAGCTCATTTTTCGCCTTCATCTGTAGCATGAGAGATGCCAAAAAGAAAGTGAAAATAATGTATCACTAACAATAGTGAAGATTGGGAGCAAGAGTAGTTTTTTTCAATAAAAATACATGATACACTATAATAAGTATGCCAAAGAGTATATTGTTACAAAAAGATGAAATACGCAAAGCAGATGTATTAGAGTCTGCATCTATTCCAATAAATGCGTATCAACCTCATTTTTATAGAGAACTGGAACGGTACGGGAAAGAAAGGTTAAGAAGAGTATATTATGATATGCTCATAATTCGAGAGTTTGAGCAAATGCTTAATGCTATAAAAACAAAGGGAGAATATCAGAACATACGCTACACTCATAGAGGGGCAGTGCATTTATCTATTGGACAGGAATCAGCCGCTGTAGGACAATGTCTTGCTTTAGAAAAAAATGATATTATTTTTGGTTCTCATCGTAGTCATGGTGAGATTATAGCAAAATGTTTTTCGGCTATTCGAGGCTTACATGAAAATGATTTATATACATTATTCTTGAATTATAGAGAAGGTGCTTTGTTACGTGTTGTTGAAAAGCATAAGCTGGCACAAAATATGTATGATGTTGCGGAATATTGTGTATTGTATGGGTTGCTTTCGGAAATTTTTGCAAGAGAAAACGGATTTAATGCAGGGGTAGGAGGGTCAATGCATGCATTCTTTTTTCCGTTGGGAAGTATGCCAAATAATGCTATAGTGGGAGGCAGTGCTACTATTGCGTTAGGAGCTGCTTTGTATAAAAAAATACATAATACACCGGGCATAGTAATTGCAAATATAGGGGATGCTGCTATGGCATGTGGAGCGGTATGGGAATCTCTTATGTTTTCTTCAATGGAACAGTACTATAGTCTTTGGGATAAAGAGGGAGCTCCGCCATATCTGGTGAATATCTTTAATAATTTTTATGGCATGGGAGGGCAAACTGTTGAGGAAACTATGGGGGTAGGGGTTATGGCTCGTGTTGCATCGGGGGTAAATGCACACGCTATGTATGCAGAGAGAGTCGATGGCTTTAATCCATTAGCGGTGGCTGATGCTACACGGAGAAAAAAAGAAATTTTACTACAAGGGCGTGGGCCTGTTTTGCTTGATACGATTACATATAGAATTTCAGGACATTCTTCTTCTGATGTTTCTTCATATAGAACAAAAGAGGAAATTGATAGCTTTAAGGAAAAAGATCCAATTATAGAGTATGCTAATTATTTGCTATCTCATGCTGTTGTAAGTAAAGAAGTATGCTCTTCTTTTTATGAAGATGGTATGACAAAAATAAAGAAGACACTTGAGCTTGTTATTGGTACAGAGGAAAATCCTTTTGTTACTGTTGCTGCTATTGAGAATAGAATGTTTTCTCAAAAAGCATATGCTACAAATGATATACCAGAAGTACGTATTACACGAGAGGAAAACTCTCGTGTAAAACAGCTATTAAGTAAAAAACGCTATGCTTTTGATGAACAAAAAAAACCATATCCAGAATCTCAGGTATATACATTGTGTGATGGGATATTTGAAGCTGTGCTGCATAGTGCATATACTGATTCAAAGTTGATATTGTATGGAGAAAAAAATAGAGATTGGGGAGGATCGTTTGCGTGTTATCGTGGCTTAACTGAGTCGTTGCCATATCATAGATTATTCAATCCTCCTATTGCAGAAAGTGCTATTGTTGGTACAGCTATAGGGTATGCTCTCAGTGGAGGACGGGCATTAGTGGAGCTTATGTATTGTGATTTTCTTGGGAGGGCGGGAGATGAAGTATTTAATCAGATGTCAAAGTGGCAAGGCATGAGTGCGTTAGCATTACAAATGCCATTAGTGCTGCGGGTATCAGTGGGAACTAGGTATGGGCCACAGCATTCACAAGATTGGACATCTCTTGTGGCACACATACCTGGGTTACAAGTCATGTATCCTGTGACTCCCTATGATGCAAAAGGGATGCTTGCTACAGCATTGAGTGCAAGTAACCCTGTGATATTTTTTGAAAGTCAAAAATTGTATAGTAAGGGAGAGCTGTTTTATTCACAGGGAGTACCACAGGAGCATTATACAGTAGAATTGGGTGTTCCTGTACAGCGGAGAAACGGAAAGCATCTTAGTATTATTACAGTAGGGCCTCCTCTGTATCCAGCATTGGAAGCATCACGGTATCTCTCAAAAAAACATGGTATAGAAACAGATGTTATTGATCTTCGTTTTATAAATCCATTACAATATGATATTCTTATAGAATCGGTAAAAAAAACAGGAAAGGTACTATTAGTAAGTGATGCAGTGGAAAGGGGTTCATTTATGCATACTGTAGCAAGTAATCTGAGTACAGTGGTATTTGATTATTTAGATGCTCCTCCGTTTGTTGTTGGTGCAAAAAATCTTATTACTCCTCCTGCTGACTTGGAATTAGAGTATTTTCCTACTAAGCATACTATATTGGATGCTATTCACCAAAATCTTATTCCGCTTAAGGGGTATCAAGCAAAGACTGTGCAAACTGCAACAGAGAGACTAAGATTGAATGCACTGGGAATTTAATCATGGGAATTTGATAATAGGAATTTTATAATGAAAGTAGTAAAATTTTTGATTAAAATTGCAGATAATAAGAACACACTCATAGTGTATTTACATGAAACAGCAGTTATTACAGTGTATATTTAGAATCTCTTTTTTGTGTGTTCTCTTGGTAGCAACAAGCTGTACATCATACAAGGAAGAGCAGGAAGTAGCAAAGGGTTCGGCACTTGATTTTATGCAACAAATAGGCTTAGAAAGGTTAGAGCCACAGCACATTCATAGTGATGATGTTGTTAGTATTGCATTTTCGCCTAGTGGTAATTTTCTTGTGAGTGGATCAAAGGATAATACAGTCAAACTATGGGACTTAAACAGTTATCGGGTTATTCGTAGTTTAGAAGGACATAGCTCTGCTATTTCTCAAGTATTATATAGTCCAAGTGGAACATTGGTAGCAAGTGTGAGTGTTGATGGTAACATTATTATTTGGGATCTAACAAATAAAGGGAATGTCCTTACTCAATTTCAGGTTCAGTTTCACGATCAGTCACAAAAGCGTACTGTACCACAGAACGAAGGGTATACTATAGCATTTCATCCTAGTGAAAATACTCTTGCAAGTGCGGGAAAAGATGGAAGTATTCGTATATGGGATGTAGAGAATGTACAGCTTATAGATGAGCTACAGACACAACAAGAGATACATGTTATAGCATATAGCCCTGACGGAACATATCTTGCAAGTGGTGGTGCAGATAATATTGTACGATTTTGGGATGCCTCCTTTAATACAGAAATGGCAAAGCAAGACAGAAAAATAACTGCGTTACAGAGCTTTAGAAGACATTACGGGGATGTAAATGCGTTGGCATTTAGTGCAAATGGAAAATATCTTGCAAGTGCTAGTGATGATTGTACAATAATAGTATACTCGTTGGATGACTTAGCACAGGCAAAGTCGTCTAAAGAAGGATTGCAAGCGAGTCGTGTACTAAAAGGACATGCTTCAAATATATACGCTGTTGGATTTAGTGCTGATTCACAGTATATTATTAGTAGTAGTGCTGATGAGAGTATAAATATATGGAATGTAAAAAATGCTACTCTAGAACGAAGTATCAAAGATAATCATGATCGTATATGGACAGTCGCTTTTAATGGAAAGAGCAATAGTATTGCAAGTGCAGGAAAGGACGTAAGAATAAAATTATGGTCTATTGATGGTAGTTTAGTAACAATGCTCAAGGAGCGTTTAGAAATAGCTACTATATATGATAGTACGATGTTCACTGTAACACAGTTGGAACAAGAAAAGAATATTGTTCCTCAACCTATTCTTATGCAATGGAGAGAATATAAGTTGGATAGAGTTATCATGTATAATAGAGACTATCTTGTAAGTAACATTATGCCTTAGCAGAGTACAAGAAATGATAGCTATACATTTTTATGAGTGTCTTTTGGAAAGGTGAGGATTACAGTAGTTCCTTTGTGTACAGCACTCTGTAGCTGTATGCTACTGTTCATTGTCTGTATGATTTTTTTTGTTATTGTCAGTCCAAGTCCTGATCCTTGTGTTATTTGCTGATCAGTGCTAGTAACGCGATAAAATCGTTCAAATATTTTTTCGTGAAGATGTTCTGGAATGCCCATTCCCTTGTCTTGTATTGACACTACTATGGTATCTTGTTTATCTTTGGCAGTAATAATAACATGCGGCTCGTTTGAAGAAAATTTTATAGCATTATCAATAAGATTGTAGAGAACGATGTATAAGAGTACTTTGTTTATTTTTATGTGTGTATTTTTTTGACACTGAATAAAGGAAATATATGATTTCTTTTTTTTGGTGATTTGTGTGTCTATGAATTCTGTAATGATATTGTTAATGTTTTCATATATGTCAGGTGTTTGTTGTTGAAAATGTTTGGGAAAGTATAGGTATGTAAGAGCATCAATAATATTGTGCAGTCGATGTCCTTGTTGTTGAATACAGTACAATTCTTCCTTAAATGTATCAGTAGTTTGATTGGTGGTAATGTGTTCAATATAGCCTAATATAATAGTAAGAGGAGTACGTAATTCATGTGATATATTTTGAATAAATATTTCTTCTTTTTTTTCATTCTTATCAAGTGTACTGTCTTGTAGCTTTATAAATATAAGCAATATATAGGGGCTATTTTGTATTTTTGATATTTCAATATGATATTGCTGTTCATGGATTGGAACTACGATAGTATTGCTTCTTTCGTCAGTGAGAAGAAATTGTTCAAGATGTTCTTCTAATATATGACTAAGAAACGCTTGAAGAATATGAAGTCCTACTACAGTATCAAATTTTGAAAATGATGTTATTTTTTGATGTGCTTCTACAATAGTGAGATTTTTATTTATTATACACCAAGGTGATAAAAAGTTTGATGCTTTTAATAAGCTAAGGTAGTTTGTATAATCGGGGGTATTGTTGTTATTATTTTGTATTATCAAGATAATATCCCATACTTCGTTTTGTGCAGATATATGATTTTAAGTGCCCTAATTTTTTTCGTAATGCTACAATATGAACATCAATTACTCTATCATATATAATAAAGTTATCTCCTTTTACGTGTTGGATAATGAAAGAACGTGATAATACTTTTCCGGGATGTTGCATAAATAATAAAAGTATTTGCCATTCCATAAAGGTAAGATATATTTCATTCTCCTCAATAAATGCTCTTTTTTGTTCTATATCAAGTATAATTTCATTAAACTGAATCTTTGTAGTATTGGTTGTGGTGCTGTTGCTACTATTTTTTTGTTGCCAGAGCATGTGTATTCTTTTACTAAGAAATGCTGGACTAAAAGGTTTGCTTATGTATTCATCTGCACCAATATCAAAGCTGTTTATTTTATCTTTGTCCGAATTTCTTGCGGTAAGTATTATAATGATAGGTTGTGGTATTGTTTCATTCTTGCGAATCCATGAGCAAATTGAAAATCCGTCAAGATCAGGAAAACTGAGATCAAGTATAATAACATCTGGCATAGATGTTTCAATACATTGTAAGGTTTGTTTTCCAGTATTTGTTATTGTGGTAGTGCTACTTATGGGCTTTATAAGTATTTCAATAAGCTTACAGATTTCTTTATCATCATCAGCAATAAGAACAGATGGCAGGGATGACACTGACATACAAAATAGCTTTTTTAGTTTAGATCTTCATGTATGCCATTAGCAGCATATACTATCAATTCATCAATGATGCTTATCATGTCTCCAATTCTTTCAAAACATTTAATGATATTGATAAATGCAACTATGCTTTCATGATGTATATCGTTGTTATCAAGTTTTTTAAGAAGCTCTCTTTGTGTAGCACGGTAATTTTTGTCAAGCTGATTATCTTTTTGAGCAGTATCGCGTGCTAAGTTTGCATCTTTTTTTACTAGAGCTTCAATAGTACTTTCAAGCATTTCAAATACTATTTTTCGTTGAGCAATGATGTGAGGAGAGTATTCTTCAATAAGCTGTTTTGTTACCATTTCGGTATTTATACACATGCTTTTTGCATAATCTCCAATTTTTTCATACAGAGAAAGCTCTTTTATGTATGCTACTAAACTCCGTAAATCTGATGCCACTGGTTGCTCTGTTGCAAGTATTTTTACACATGCTTCTTCAATTTTGTGTTGTTCTTCATCAATGAGTTTATCGTGTTCAATAATCTGTTTTGCTTCTGATAAATCTAAGGCTAGCACCGTATTAAATGCTTTGTGTAATGTATCTGATATCATTGAAGAAAAACGAATGATGCGTTTTTCTATTTCATTTTGTGCTTGATTAAAATGTTCTCTTACTAATGTCATATTATCTCCTATAAATTTATCCGAATTTGCCAGTAATATATTCTTCTGTTTTTATGTTTTTGGGTTTTACAAACATATCTGCTGTTTTGTCGCATTCTATGAGTTTCCCATTAAGGAAAAATGCGGTATCGTCTGATATTCTTCCTGCCTGTTGCATATTATGAGTTACTATAATTATAGTATAAGATTTTCTTAGCTCAATAATCAAGTTCTCAATTACAGATGTTGATATGGGATCAAGTGCCGATGTTGGTTCATCCATAAGAATTATTTGCGGATTTATTGCTAATGTACGAGCAATGCAAAGTCGTTGTTGTTGTCCTCCTGATAGAGAGAGTGCACTTGATTTTAGTTTATCTTTTACTTCATCCCATAGTCCAGCATTCACAAGGTTTTTTTCTACCAGTTCATCAAGGTTTTTAGTAATACCATTGATACGTGCCCCCCATGCTATATTTTCATAAATACTTTTAGGAAAAGGATTGGGCTTTTGAAATACCATGCCTATCTCTTTTCGTACTTCTACTGGATCTACTTCAGAATCAAAGATATTTTTTCCTTTTACAAGAATTTCCCCTTCCGCTTTTGTATGAGGGATGAGATCGTTCATACGGTTTATACAACGTAAAAAAGTACTCTTTCCACATCCAGAAGGTCCTATAAGTGCACAGATTGTGTTGTGCTCTATTTCAAGAGAAATATCTGTAAGTGCATGTATTATACTTGAAGGTTTCTTTTTATCGTAGTTATAATAAAAATTGAGTTTTTTTGTTTGTAAGAGGGTGTTGTTTTTTGTATTCATAATGTCCTACTTTCATTCTCTTATATTTTTACTTTTTTTGACAGCATATTTCGTATACTAATAGGAATAATGTTTACTATTAAAATGAGAATAAGTAATACGATGATTGCTGCTGAGCTTGTGTTGTAATAAATGTGTTGAGGGCGTGATGCCCATTGATATATTTGAATGGGTAATGCAGTAAAGCTGGCAAATATGTTGCTGGGATCTACACTGATAAATGTTGCTGCTCCTATGATAACAAGAGGAGCGGTTTCTCCTATTGCTCGAGAAAGAGCAAGTATAATGCCTGTAATAATGCGTTCTAAAGAGTAGGGAAGTACATGGTATAGGATAGTTTGCCATTTTGTTGCTCCAAGTGCATAACTAGAATAACGTAAGGTGTTAGGGACAGCTTTAATGGCTTCTTGAGAGTTGATGATTATCATAGGTAAGCACATAAGCCCTAAGGTAAGTCCAGCAGATAGTATGGTTCTTCCTTGTGTGATAGGTTCAAAAATACGTACAAAGAGTGCTAGTCCAAGTAATCCATATATAACAGAGGGGACTCCTGCAAGATTATAAATATTGGTGGTAATAATATTTGTGAGCATATTTTTCTTTGCATATTCTTCCAGATATATTGCAGTTGCAACACCAAACGGAATAGAAAATAAAGCAGCAATCGTAATAACCCATAATGTACCAAGTATAGCAGTTCGAATTCCTGTGGTACTTGCTTCGGTACTTTGTTTTGAAATTATGAAGTTAGGGTTTAGCCAAGAATGAAATACTATTCGGTTTTTAGTGCTGGTAGCTTGTGCGAAAATTTCATCTTTTTTTGTAATAGAATCATAGAGTGACCATGATTTAACAATTTTTTCTTTCAGAATGTATTGACGAACATGGTTGCGTAAAGTATCAATAGTTTGGTTTTCAAATGCTGTGTCTTCTGTTAAATTTCGTTGTAAAGAAGGACGTAATGTTTCTTTTAAGATAACAATCATCTCTTCTTTGCTAGCTTGCTCCAACGGTGTGCTGAGAAGCTCTTTTTCTTCTATTGAGTATTCGTACAGTACATATCCAAAATTCTCATTAAGAATTTGGAGCAAAAGCGTAATAAGTATGAGTATGGAAAAAAGTGATGATGCAAATAAGCAGAGTATTTGAATTTTTTCTTTTACTGTTTTAAGATTCATCAATCGTATACCTCTCTATATTTGTTACTGATATACTGCCCTAACATGTTTAGTCCAAGGGTAATAAAGAATAATGTAATGCCAATGGCAAAAATGCTGGTATAATCTATAGTATTATAACTTACATCTCCACCGCTAATACGTAGGATATAGCCTGTCATAGTTTCGGCAGATTCAAATGGATTAAAGGTGAAATTAGCTCCTGCTCCTGCAGCTAAGGCTGCTATAGTAGTTTCTCCTATGGCACGCGATAACCCAATAATAATGCTTGCTGATACTCCTGAAAATGCTGCAGGAAGCACTATCTGTGTTGCAGTCTGAAATTTCGTTGCTCCTAAGGCGTAAGCACCACTGCGTAATGTGTTTGGTATGGCATGAAGAGAATCTTCTACCATAGAAGTAATAATTGGAAGTATGAGTACTCCCATCATTAAGCCTGCAGAAAGATTATTATAAATGTTCACTACATCACTTCCAATAATTGTTCGAAGCAAAGGGGTAACAAATACTACTGCAAAAAACCCGTATACTATTGAAGGAATGCCTGCAAGCATTTCTAATATAGGTTTTAGTATATTTCGTATTCTTGTACTGGCAAACTCGCTTAAGTATATAGCAGTAAAAACACCGATGGGCGTAGCAAAAAGTAAGGCTATAAAACTGGTAAGTAATGTTGCATTAAACAAAGGAAGTATGCCTAACTGTCCTAATGCAGGTTGCCACGAGGTCGAAGTAAAAAACTCCCATAATGAAACTTCTTCGTCTTGAAAGAACGGGAGGGCGTCTTTGCCAAGAAAGAGCACAATGGCTATTGTTATGATTATAGAGAGTACTCCACATATGGTAAGAATCCATTCAATACCTCGTTCATGTATTCTTGGGATATGACGGTACTTATTTTTATCTTTTAATCGTGGCATTTTCATAGTTATACGATAGTTACTATTTTAATAGTTTCCTTCCATTGCTTGCATCCATGCTTTGTTACTGTTAGTATAATCAGCCTGACGTGCAGGGAAATATCCTACTTCGGTGATGATACTTTCTATATTATTCAATGTATACGCTAAAAATGCAGCTATTTGTTGTTTTTCTTGCATAATTGAAGCAGAAGAATACATGTACAATGGGCGTGCTAATGGGTATGTGTTGTCGTATACACTTTCTTCGGAAGGCACGCTTCCTGAAATACTAATAGCTTTGAGTGTATCTTTCGCTTCATTGTAGTATGCATATCCAAAGTACCCAATACCGTATTTAGAGCTTTGTACCCCCCTTGAGAGAATATTGTCATCTTCGGAAAGCTGGAGTGAGTTTGCAGAGAGTAGTGGTTCTTTATCTTTATCAAATACAGCTTCTACAAAGTAATCAAATGTACCGCTATCAGTTCCTGGTGAAAATTTTTCAATCATAGCATTTGGCCAGCTTGGATCTACATCACTCCATTTATCAGAGCTAAAGATTTTCGCAAGCATTTCAATGCTTACATCATTAAGCCAGTCGTTTTCAGGATTTACTATCACTACTAATGCGTCAATTCCTATCAGAAACCCAATTGGATCTCTGCCTATTGCTTGTGCAGTTTTGATTTCTTTTTCTTTAATAGGACGGCTTGCATTAGCAATATCTGTTTCTCCTTTTGTCCAGCGTTCAAACCCAGCACCACTTCCAATACTGTCTACTTTTATATTTCCTGTATATCCATCTTCACGAAAAATATCAGCAAGTTTTTCAGCAACAGGAAATACAGTAGAACTTCCTGCAATAATGATGCTTCCTTGTACATTGCTTGCATTCACTTCGGGTATCTGTGCTTCTCTTTGTATTGCCCAATTATTAGAGCTATCTGCTTTTTCTTTATTGCCATTGGCAAAAACGGGTACAATAGTGATTGTACTTATCACTAATAGTAATACGAAACTAATTTTTTTCATAGTATCTCCTTTTTTTTTTACAGTATAGAGTATCTATATGAGATAATAATTAAAAAATTGTTAAGATAGTATTAAGTTTATAGCACAAGTGCTGTGTTTTTTTCTTTTTAATAGGTTGATCTGGTATAGGAGTATTGTTATTGGGTATGTCATAGGATATGCGAAATAAAATATAGCAATTCTATTATACTGAATATATGAGTAATAAAAACTTAAATGATTGTACTAATTTTAAGAAGTTAAGTGATATTCCATTGTTTAGTTATAAACAATTTGATGCCAAACGTATTCAACAATATGATGTAGCAGGAGCTGGATACCGCTATAATTTTTCTGCAAAAAGAGTAAACGATGAAATACTTCAGCAACTCTATGCTCTGTCAGAAGAACAACAACTCAAAGAAATGTTTTCTCAGCTTGTAAATGGAGAAATAGTAAACACTGGCGAACAGCGTATGGTATTGCACCACGCTCTTCGTGGACAGTTAGACACTGTAGTCCAAAAAGAAGGGAGAAATTATAATGAATTTTATGCCGAACAGATACGGCTTTGTGAACATTTTGCTAAAAAAGTACATGCCCAAGAAATAGTAGGAGAAACAGGAAAACCTTTTGATACTTTTATTCAAATAGGAATAGGAGGTTCAGACCTTGGTCCTCGTGCTGTATATCTTGCTATGCGTTCTTATGTATACGCAAAGAGAAAGGATATTCCTATACGAAAAGTAGGGTTTATCAGTAATGTTGATCCTGATGATACAGGAGAACAATTATTGTTTGCTAATCCAGAAACAACATTGTTTATTTTAGTTTCAAAGAGTGGGACAACACAAGAAACACTTACCAATGCTCAGTTTGCGTTAGAATGGTTACAACAAGCAGGTATTACACATCCTAAAAAGCATATGGTATGCGTAACCTCTGAGACAAGTCCTTTAGCACAATCAAAAGAGTACCTCGATTCTTTTTTTATTGATGATTATATTGGTGGACGCTATTCGGTAAGTAGTGCGGTGGGAGTGTGTCTCTTAAATCTTGCCTATGGAAGCGATATAACACGAGAGTTTTTACGTGGTGCACATGAGAGTGACAAGATAGCGTATACTGCTCCTGTTATGCAAAACCCTGCAATGATAGATGCTCTTATTGGTGTGTATGAACGGAATGTTCTTAAGTATCCTTATACTGCAGTGCTTCCGTACAGTCAAGCGTTATCTCGTTTTCCTGCTCATTTACAACAGCTTGATATGGAGAGTAATGGAAAACAAGTAAATCGTTTTGGGGAACATATTGACTATAGTACTGGCCCAGTAGTGTTTGGAGAACCTGGCACAAACGGACAGCATAGTTTTTATCAGCTATTACATCAGGGAACTGATATTGTACCATTACAGTTTATAGCGTTTACTCATTCTCAGATGCAACACGATATATCCTATGAAGGCTCTACAAGTCAACAAAAGCTATTGGCAAACTTAGCAGCACAGATAGTGGCATTTTCTATGGGAAAGGAAAATGATAATGCACATAAGCTGTTTATAGGAAATCGTCCTTCCAGTGTATTGTATGCTGATATGGCAACTCCGTACACACTTGGTGCGTTACTTTCACATTTTGAAAATAAAGTAATGTTTCAAGGGTTCTTATGGAACATCAATTCTTTTGATCAAGAAGGGGTGCAGTTAGGAAAAGTACTAACACATACTTTGTTGAAAGGAGAACCTCATCCAGTGTTACAAAGCTACTATTCTCTCTTATCATGAAAGTACAGTATAATCCCAATAATGTATATTCAAGTGAGCGAGATATTAAGCAAGGAGATATAACATTAGCGAAAGGGCTAACACTAAACACAAAAATGCAAATGGATGGTTTAGCGCTCCTTTCTCAGTTGGATAGTAATACATTCCCAGTAGTATTTTTTGATCCTCAGTATAGAGGAATCTTAGATAAGCAAGGATATGGAAATGAGGGGGAACGGCAAAAGGCGAGAGCTATTTTGCCACAGATGACGAATAAAATAATAGACAAGTTTATAAAAGAGATAGATAGAGTATTGCATCCTATGGGGCATTGTTTTTTATGGGTAGATAAATTTATTTTGTGTAATGGTATTAGTAATTGGTTAGCAGGAACTCGTTTAGAGATAGTGGATCTTATAACATGGAATAAACAAAGAATAGGGATGGGGTACAGAACAAGGCGAGTATCAGAATATGTATATGTTATTCAGAAAGCCCCTAAAAGAGCAAAGGGAGTATGGACTGTTCATACTATAAGAGATGTATGGGATGAGAAAGTAGAGAGAAATCATGCTCATAACAAGCCAATAGAGCTACAAAAAGCATTGATTGAAGCAGTAACAAATGAGGATGATATAGTAATAGACCCTGCAAGTGGTAGTTTTTCTGTATTTGAAGTGGAAATTATATACTAAATACACACTATATGTAGTAGCTAATAAAAAATATGTTTTTTTATGTTTCTTGTTCTTTGTCGCATTTAATCCTTGAATTTGTGAAATTTCTAAAAAATATGCTTGATTATTTAACTAATAGGAGTATATAATACTAAGTATGAATCATAACAATAATAAAAATAACAACAAGCAACATACAAATACTCCACCACACTCTAATACTACTTACAGTACCGAAATAGAGAATGATACTCTACGCTTTTGGGAGAGAGCGGTATTAGTTATAGAGGCAGTTCATATAGCAGAGAATAAAGCAAATATTTCATTTCAGGATTTTAAGGCATCATCAAATAGATTGTATAAACATATAAGGCAATCTATTTTACAAAAAGAGGATATAAAAAAACCTGATGAAGTCGATGAAAAAATAAAGGAAGTGTATAATGCACTTGCTAAGTTGTATGGAGATATGAGAAATTATCTATCTATTCTTTCTCATGAAAATATTTCTATAGCAGAAAATATCCAAGCAATAGTATATAGTTGTTATCGTGTTGCTATATGTCAATACAAGCAACAAAACTCTCCTCATTTTTTGAATGAAAAAAAGTTTTTTAAGAATAATCATTTTACTTTGCTAGGTCTTCTCTGTTTTTTATGTATGGGCTTAGAAAGAGACAGAGCCTATGCTCTTTGCAATAGATTTGCATTTGCAAATAAACAAAAAACAGAGAATCAAGATGTGTTTGATGCTATTATGGCAGTTATTAAATGCTATGGAAGGAAAAAAAGCGATAAAATAAAAGCCCACAAGCAAGCAGGCAAGGAATACCAACCTCATATTCAAGATGAAAAAAAAAGAGAGGATGAAGAACAGGAGAGAGCATGGAATCTCATATGTGAGATTACAGATTATATTACCAAGCCCATTGAAGGAAGTCCTAACTATACAAAAGAAGAATATAAGAATAATAAAAGATCCTTAAACCCTTATATAGTGGATAATTTTATTATATGGTGGATTACACTTGAATCTAAGATAAAAGATTTGGAATTTGCTACAACAGGAATACAAGAAAATAAAAAGAAAAAAAATATCAATATTCCTGTATTTGATTCTAATAATGGTAATTATTTTAGGCTAAATGATCAGTACTGGTGCAGAGTGAGGAAAAAAGATACAGGACAATGGATAGAGTTTAGAATGCATAGAACGCATGTACTACGGCTTGCAAAGATGATATTAAAAGGAAACAAGGAGGGATATATTGTAACATCTATTTTTGGGAATATTGGGCAGATGCAGGGAATGAATGATAAAAACCCGAATATCAGAAACAGTCTTCCACGTTGTATGAGGAATGACTATACGCCAGCTACTATAGAAGAAAAGATTGCATATAGACATAAGCAGTATGAGAAAGTACATGAGATAGATGAAAGAATATATCCATCAGCACAAGTGCAGTTTATACTATGGGCTTTGCAAGGAGTATTAAAAGAGACAGGAGAAAATGATCCTCCTTTATATCTATTAGAATATCAAAAAATAAGTGCAATGATGCATTTCTATACTGTCAATTTTGTACAGCAGTTTAGAGAAAAAGTATGCAATGCTCTCCCAGAAAGATATGCCTATTGTGAAAAGTATATAAAGCCATCTCTTAATCAAACACTTGATTGCATAGTACAGAATGTAACAAAGGCACTGGAGCAGGATACACAAGCACTCATTGATAGGCAAGAGTCAGTGTATAAAAAGCACAGCTTTCGCTTCAATAGACCACAGAAAGACAAGCATCCACTAAAAGAAACACATAAAAATGATCTTCGTAATATTATTTGGCTCTCAAAGCAGTGGGGTAAAGAGAAAGGGAATGAGGATTACCAGAAGTATACAAAAGATGTACAGTGGGACCATGACAATTACCATGAGAAAATACAGATTCTAATAGAAGGCAATGTGTATGCTATTGATGATAAGGAAGAGAGGCGACAGGTGTACAATGCTGCCGATTACTACGCGAAGGATAGGTTACTACTGGAAATTGCAGTAGATCTTATGAATTCAGAATTTTCTTATGAGAGTAAAATAAATAAGGACAGTGAGTTTAGTATTGGAATAGCACCAAATATTCAGAAAGTAAAGGAATTAGAAGTTATTATAAAAGGGAGTATCAGAGGAGAATCTAAAGAATTTCGCATTCCTATTCGTTATCTTACTAAGCTGAGCTATGTATTCTATAAGAAAAATCTTATGGATGGAATATACGCAGTACAATCACGTTTTGATAAGGAAAAAGAACAGAATGAGAATTATATGGAATATTTCATGCAGAATATTATGCCTGAATTTAGACGTTTTGGTATTGAAGCATTAAAAGTAATATTTGATATTGAAAGTATAGTACTCAGAAATATGGATAGGAGTATAAAGGAAAAAGCGTTTAGTAAATATGAGTATAAATATATTAGTTTTCGATATGTCTTAGATCTGCTTAAACATGACGATAAAGGGAAATTGAAGGATATACGTAATTATATTCTTCATGAAGGAATAAAAGATATTTTTGAGAAAAAGGATGAGTATATTCGTGTTATTGATGCGATAGCAAAAGAATTACGTATAAAAAATGATCTGAGTACCAGACTAGAGCAAGCGGGAGAACGCAGAAAAGAACAGCGTAGAGAAAGAATAAAAAAATACCAAATGAGTAAAAAAAATACTGATAATTAGCAATTTTTCTTACTGTTTTATGATATAATTATATATATAGTAGTTGTACTTTAGCTGAAGCTAATATAGATAGCTAAACATAAACACAAGCATACTTTAATACTTTGTATATAAAGTTGAATAATTTTTATCAGCATATGAGTATTAAAGTGTATTTGTGTTTAAGGGTGTAGATAGCTGATGATTTCAGTGTAAGCACAATTTGCATTATTCTGCAAAATTTTGTTTGTATGGTGCATATAGCTACAAGCTTCAGCATAGGTACAACAATATTTTTAATGCTTTTTTTTGTAAAAATGAGAAGTGTTTTCTTAGTGAATATCTTATATCCCATTATTACTGGGAGCGTATACCTCAATTACAACTTTTGTTTTTATTGTGACTCTCTGTTATATGCAATGCTTAAAAGTACAAAAATTTAAAAATATGCTTGATTATTTAACTAATAGCAGTATATAATATAAGTATGAATAATAACAATAATAAAAATAACAACAAGCAACATACAAATACTCCATCACCCTCTAATACTACTTACAGTACCGAAATAGAGAGTGATACCCTACGCTTCTGGGAAAGAGCAGTATTGGCTATAGAAGCAGAGCATATATCAGAGAATAAAGCAAATATTTCATTTGAGGATTTTAAGGCATCATCAAATAGATTGTATAAACATATAAGGCGATCTATTTTCCCGAAAGAAGATACATTAAAAACTACTGATGAAGTCGATAAAAAAGTAGAGGAAGTGTATAATGCACTTACTAAGTTATATGGAGATATGAGAAATTTTCTATCTCATCTTTCTCATGAAAATATTTCTATAGCGGAAAATATCCAAGCAATAGTATACAGTTGTTATCGTGTTGCTATATGTCAATACAAGCAACAAAACTCTCCTCATTTTTTGAATGAAAAAAAGTTTTTTAAAAAAAATTGTGTTACTAAGGAAAATTGTGTTACTAAGGAAAATCATTTTACTTTGCTAGGACTTCTCTGTTTTTTATGTATGGGCTTAGAAAGAGACAGAGCATATGCTCTTTGCAATAGATTTGCATTTGCAAATAAAGAAAAAACAGAGAATCAAGATGTGTTTGATGCTATCATGGCAGTCATTAAATGCTATGGAAGGAAAAAAAGCGATAAAATAAAAGCCCACAAGCAAGCAGGCAAGGAATACCAACCTCATATTCAAGATGAAGAAAAAAGAAAGGATGAAGAACAGGAGAGAGCATGGAATCTCATATGTGAGATTACAGATTATATTAATAAGCCTATTGAAGGAAGTCCTAACTATATAAAAGAAGAGTATAAGAATAATAAAAGATCCTTAAACCCTTATATAGTGGATAACTTGATTATACGATGGATTACACTTGAGTCTAAGATAAAAAATTTGGAATTTGCCACAACAGGAACACAGGAAAATAAAAAGAAAAAAAATATCAATATTCCTGTATTTGATTCTAAGAATGATAATGCTAATAATAGTAATTATTTTAGACTAGGCGATCATTACTGGTGCAGAGTGAGGAAAAAAGATGCAGATCCATGGATAAATTTTAAGATGCATAGGATGCTCATACTACGGCTTGCAAAGATGATATTAAAAGGAAACAAAGGGGAGGCAGCTATTGTAACATCTATTGTTGGGAATATTGAGCAGATGCAGAGTACGAATGATAAAAACCTGAATATTAAAAAAAGTCTTCCACGTTGTATGAAGGATTATACATCAGCTACTATAGAAGAAAAGATTGCATATAGACATAAGCAGTATGAGAAAGTACATGAGATAGATGAAAAAAAATATCCATCGACACAGGTAGGGTTTATACTATGGGCTTTGCAGGGGGTACTAAAGGAGACAGGAGAAAATGATCCTCCTTTGTATCCATTAGAATATCAAAAAATAAGTGCAATGATGCATTTCTATACTATCAACTTTGTACAGCAGTTTAGAGAAAAAGTATGCGATGCTCTCCCAGAAAGATATGCCTATTGTGAAAAGTATATAAAGCCATCTCTTAATCAAACACTTGATTGCATAGTACAGAATGTAACAAAGGCATTGGATCAGGATACACAAGCACTCATTGATAAACAAGAGTCAGTGTATAAAAAGCATAGCTTTCGTTTTGATAGGCCACAGAAAGACAAGCATCCACTAAAAGAAACACTTATAAAACAAGTACAGTTTATACTATGGGCTTTGCAAAAAGTACTGAAGAAGACAGAGGCAAATGTTCCTCTCTTAACCGATAAAGAATGTCAAGACATAAGTGCTAAGATGCTGATGCACGCCAACTCTGTACAGCAGTTTAGAGAAGAAGTATGCGATGCTCTCCCAGAAAGATATGCCTATTGTAAAAAGTATATAAAACCATCTCTCAATCAAACACTTGATTGCATAGTACAGAGTGTAAAAAAGGCACTTGAACAGAATACGTCAGCACTTATTGATAAGGAAGAAGTGGATAAAAAACTTAAAGAAATACATGCAAATGATCATCGTAATATCGTTTGGCTCTCAAAGCAGTGGGGTAAAGAGAAAGGAAATGAGGATGACCAGAAGTATACAAAAGATATACAATGGGAATATGATAATTATCATGGGAAAATACAGCACTTACTAGAGGGTAATAAACATGCTATTGATGATAAGGAAGAGAAGAGACAGGTGTATAATGCTGCCGATTACTACGCGAAGGATAGGCTATTACTGGAAATTGCAGTAAATCTTATGAATACAGAATTTTCTTATAAGGATAAACAGAATAAGGATAGTGAATTTAGTCTTACAATATCGCAAGACTTTAAGAAAGTGAAGGAATTAGAAGTTATTATAGAAGGGAGCATCGAAGGAGATATCAAAAAATTCCCCATCCCCATTCGTTATCTGTCCAAACTGAGCTATGTATTTCATAAAAGAAATCTTATCAATGGATTACACGCAGTGCAATCACGTTGTAATAAGGAAAAAGGCGAGAATTTTATGGAATACTTTATACAGCGTATTATGCCTGAATTTCGACGTTTTGGTATTGAAGCTTTACAAGTGATATTCTATATTGAAAGTATAGTACTCAGACGTATGGATAAAGAAACAAAGGAACAAGTGCTTAAGAAAAGTGAAGAGAAAGGGTATAAACATATTAATTTTGAATGTATTATAGAGCAACTTCATTACATTATAGAGCAACTTGAACATGACGATAAAGAAAAATTGAAGGATATACGTGATAATATTCTGCATGAAAGAATAAAAGATATTTTTGAGAAAAAGGATGAGTATATTCGTGTTATTGATGCGATAGCAAAAGAATTACGTATAAAAAATGATCTGAGTACCAGACTAAAGCAAGCGGAAGAATGCAGGAAAGAACAGCGTAGAGAAGGAATAAAAAAATACCAAATGAGTAAAAATAGATAATTATTTGAAAAAAATGGTAAAGTGAGTGAAAAAATTATTGGTTTTTAACAATTTTTCTTACTGTTTTATGGTATAATAATTTATATTGTTGTGTCTTAGTTGAGCATTGGTGTAGAAAGCTGATGATTTCAGCGTAAGCACAACATCTTTAGTTCTCAATATATCGTCTTTTTTGGTGTAGAAAGCTGATGATTTCAGCGTAAGCACAACTGTTTCATCATTATATAAAATAACAACACGGGTGTAGAAAGCTGATGATTTCAGCGTAAGCACAACAAAAAAGGAAACACAACAACGATGGCAGATGGTGTAGAAAGCTGATGATTTCAGCGTAAGCACAACTTGTTTAATAGGGTAAATCGTCTAGTTCTTGGTGTAGAAAGCTGATGATTTCAGCGTAAGCACAACGGGTAA
The DNA here is from genome assembly GCA_965218205.1 of Spirochaetia bacterium. GTDB lineage: Bacteria > Spirochaetota > Spirochaetia > WTKD01 > CBDDCA01. Next base: position 273,744 of record OZ244590.1, read on the forward strand.
ATAATGTCTATTGCATTATTTTTGGGTGTAGAAAGCTGATGATTTCAGCGTAAGCACAACCTGTAATTTCTTCTCTCGTACGAAGCGGTAGGTGTAGAAAGCTGATGATTTCAGCGTAAGCACAACTTATTTATTGGTTTGGTGTTTGTAGCGTTTGGTGTAGAAAGCTGATGATTTCAGCGTAAGCACAACTCTCGTCCAGTCCTGCAGCTCCTCTTTCAAGGTGTAGAAAGCTGATGATTTCAGCGTAAGCACAACAGCATTGACATTACAGATTTCACAGAAGCAGGTGTAGAAAGCTGATGATTTCAGCGTAAGCACAACCAGATGTCGTTTAACATAATATTCGAATTCGGTGTAGAAAGCTGATGATTTCAGCGTAAGCACAACTAACTCACAAATACACAATAAAAAGAGAAAGGTGTAGAAAGCTGATGATTTCAGCGTAAGCACAACTACTACCGCTTTGCCATGGAGACAACGAGGGGTGTAGAAAGCTGATGATTTCAGCGTAAGCACAACAATGTCAGCTATATAATGTTTATGATTTTTGGTGTAGAAAGCTGATGATTTCAGCGTAAGCACAACCTTCCAATTAATATTATAGATATATTTAAAGGTGTAGAAAGCTGATGATTTCAGCGTAAGCACAACAATTTCCTCAATCAATGTCGAAAGATTTCTGGTGTAGAAAGCTGATGATTTCAGCGTAAGCACAACATCACTTGCTATTCTATTATTTTCATATTTGGTGTAGAAAGCTGATGATTTCAGCGTAAGCACAACTTTTGAAATAATATCTTTGCTGATCTGTAAGGTGTAGAAAGCTGATGATTTCAGCGTAAGCACAACTTTTATGGTCATGGAATTGGTTAGGGTTATGGTGTAGAAAGCTGATGATTTCAGCGTAAGCACAACTAGATTTGTCTAAAGAGTAAGTATCTGCTAGTGTAGAAAGCTGATGATTTCAGCGTAAGCACAACATTGAGAATGTGAAAGCAAAAATGCCTGCGGGTGTAGAAAGCTGATGATTTCAGCGTAAGCACAACTTTTACTGTATGAACTGTGCTGTTTGTTTGGTGTAGAAAGCTGATGATTTCAGCGTAAGCACAACTGCAGGCATAACCTGCAATTAAAAAGCACCGGTGTAGAAAGCTGATGATTTCAGCGTAAGCACAACACCCCTGAAATACGGGGAAGCTGCAAAACAGGTGTAGAAAGCTGATGATTTCAGCGTAAGCACAACTCTAGTAATGTAAAATGAACACCAAAACAGGGTGTAGAAAGCTGATGATTTCAGCGTAAGCACAACTTTGACATTTGAGGGATACCTTTCCCGTTGGGTGTAGAAAGCTGATGATTTCAGCGTAAGCACAACTTTGACATTTAATGCATTAAAATAATGAGCGGTGTAGAAAGCTGATGATTTCAGCGTAAGCACAACCTTCCCTGCAACATATCTCCCGTCTCGCTTGGTGTAGAAAGCTGATGATTTCAGCGTAAGCACAACATATCGTTTTGCAGCATCGCTGTCGTATTTGGTGTAGAAAGCTGATGATTTCAGCGTAAGCACAACCACTAATTTCGTGCGTTGAAGTTAATACTGGTGTAGAAAGCTGATGATTTCAGCGTAAGCACAACAATTAGCAAATGGATTATATTTTAGTGTTAGGTGTAGAAAGCTGATGATTTCAGCGTAAGCACAACAAACATAAAAAAAAGGATGGTACGCAGTTAGGTGTAGAAAGCTGATGATTTCAGCGTAAGCACAACATTTTTAGTATCTATAGGAATATTGTTAATGGTGTAGAAAGCTGATGATTTCAGCGTAAGCACAACTTACAACATCGTGCATCAATATAGGCAATCGGTGTAGAAAGCTGATGATTTCAGCGTAAGCACAACATGGTATTATCTCTGTATGTTCTTTCATACGGTGTAGAAAGCTGATGATTTCAGCGTAAGCACAACAAATAAATACAACTCCATTAGAATGGATAAGGTGTAGAAAGCTGATGATTTCAGCGTAAGCACAACTGAAATTATGAACTGCTACTTTTTGATAGCGGTGTAGAAAGCTGATGATTTCAGCGTAAGCACAACATCACTATATATGGAAATTCCACCATTATTGGTGTAGAAAGCTGATGATTTCAGCGTAAGCACAACAGCATCTGAAGGTAACATAGCATCTGTTAAGGTGTAGAAAGCTGATGATTTCAGCGTAAGCACAACTATGAAAAGAATTAAAAAGATTTATTTTTTGGTGTAGAAAGCTGATGATTTCAGCGTAAGCACAACAAGTAGAAAAATTATATAGTAATAATATTAGGTGTAGAAAGCTGATGATTTCAGCGTAAGCACAACTAATTCTTTATTCATATAATAATCCTTCACGGTGTAGAAAGCTGATGATTTCAGCGTAAGCACAACATTCTAATCTTTTCCATATCTTCAAATTTGGGTGTAGAAAGCTGATGATTTCAGCGTAAGCACAACACAAGAATCAATATTTTTTCCATATTCCGTGGTGTAGAAAGCTGATGATTTCAGCGTAAGCACAACTCGGTAGTTTGCCAACATTCAGAACATTCAGGTGTAGAAAGCTGATGATTTCAGCGTAAGCACAACTTATCGTTTGTAGGCTTAAAATCACTATCCGGTGTAGAAAGCTGATGATTTCAGCGTAAGCACAACTCTGATGCTGATGACAGTGGCAAAGAAGATGGTGTAGAAAGCTGATGATTTCAGCGTAAGCACAACTCTTTTATGAATTTAAGTAATTTTTTATAAGGTGTAGAAAGCTGATGATTTCAGCGTAAGCACAACAAAAGCTGATTTCAACTCATTGAAAACATTGGTGTAGAAAGCTGATGATTTCAGCGTAAGCACAACTGACCCCTAATACAAGCATTCCACAATGCTGGTGTAGAAAGCTGATGATTTCAGCGTAAGCACAACCTCGCGCTTACAAAACTAACAACTTGTGCTGGTGTAGAAAGCTGATGATTTCAGCGTAAGCACAACCGTTTTCAATTGCGGTGAGTTGTGCTTGCTGGTGTAGAAAGCTGATGATTTCAGCGTAAGCACAACCTCGCGCTTACAAAACTAACAACTTGTGCTGGTGTAGAAAGCTGATGATTTCAGCGTAAGCACAACAGAAATAGTTATCAAGAAAAAACTATTAATGGTGTAGAAAGCTGATGATTTCAGCGTAAGCACAACACTTGAATAGTAGCGGTACCACTGGTAATCGGTGTAGAAAGCTGATGATTTCAGCGTAAGCACAACTAGAAGGATACGCACCTATAAAGAGTTCTCGGTGTAGAAAGCTGATGATTTCAGCGTAAGCACAACTCTAAATTCATTAAAAATAATATATGAAATGGTGTAGAAAGCTGATGATTTCAGCGTAAGCACAACTGAGATTTCGTGTTCTACAAGGTCACCTTTGGTGTAGAAAGCTGATGATTTCAGCGTAAGCACAATCGGCAACGCTTATGCGTTGCCGATCAGAAAGGTATAGAAAACTGGCTTTGCAGATTCCAGAATCAAGCATGACATACAAGGCTTTCACAAAAAAGAACTTACATAATGGCTATATTGCTATACTACTATTAGATGAGTAAACAAGACAAAAAATCAGCATCTACTATGTCAAATAAAAAAACTCCCTCCTTACGCTTCAAGCAGGACGATGGCTCTGATTTTCCCGATTGGCAAGAGAAACGATTGGGAGAAGTAGGTGAAATTGTTACAGGAAATACTCCCTCTATGTCAGAGAGTAATTATTATGATAATGGTACATATAACTGGGCAACAGCAAAAGATTTCAAAGAGAAGTATATTAAAGATACACATGTAAAGTTATCATGGGCAGGAAAAAATAAAGCACGTATTTTACCAAAAGGAAGTATACTTGTTACTTGTATTGCCTCTATTGGTTTAAATGGTATTTTATTGGAAGATTCAGCATTTAATCAGCAAATTAATGGGATAAAACCATATTCTAATTATGATGGAGAGTTTATTTATTATGTAATTGAAAGGAATGTAAAAAAATTACAAAGATTAGCAGGAACAACTGCTGTTCCAATGATAAATAAAAATGATTTTTCTCATTTTTGTTTTGCTTTTCCTTCCCTGCCTGAACAACAAAAGATAGCATCTTTTTTGGAGAGTGTAGACACAAAGATACAGCTCCTTGAAAGAAAAGTAACACTGTTGCAGTCGTACAAAAAAGGCATTATGCAAAAACTCTTTTCACAGGAGCTACGCTTTAAGGACGAGCAAGGACACGAGTACCCCGATTGGCAAGAGAGACGATTGGGAGAATTATGTAAAATAGCTAAAAGTGGAGGGACACCGAAATCCACAAATAGTGAATATTATGATGGAAATATACCTTTTTTAGCAATAAGTGATATGACCTCACAAGGAAAATATTTAACATATACCAGTAAGAATATATCTCAAAAAGGTATGGATAATTCTGCATCTTGGTTAGTTCCAGTGAATACCATTATTTATTCTATGTATGCGTCAGTTGGTTTTGTATCAATCAATAAAATACCAATAGCAACTTCTCAAGCAGTAATAAATCTTATATTAAGAGATACTATTGATATAGAATATATGTATTATTACTTATTAAATTTACGTTATAGACAATATATTCGTAAACTCACTCAAACAGGTACACAGAGTAATCTTGATGCTCAAATAGTGAAGTCTTTGAAAATATTACTCCCCACCCTCCCCGAACAACAAAATTTGCAATTTTCACTTGACTTTTTTTACAAAATTTACCATAATAGATTATAGCCAGATGCGTTGTTTTAGGATGTCTGTGTAATTTATTTTAGATAGATATATCTATACAACTTTAAGTCATCACAGCCTATCCTATATGGATAGGTTTTTTTTATGAATACTTTTGTGTATATTGATGGACTTAATGTATATCATTTCTCTTGTTCTATTTGTATGTAAATTTTTGTATAGAGTATAATAAATGTATGGCAGAAACAGTAAATGTAAAAGAAGATCATTTTTCTGAGTGGTATGTAGATTTAGTTACGAAAGCTGAATTAGCGGATTATAGTCCTGTAAAAGGATGTATGGTAATACGTCCGCGTGGGTATGCGGTATGGGAAAATATGCAGCAGGCATTAGATGTACGATTAAAAAAAACAGGGCATAAAAATGCTTATTTTCCATTACTGATACCACAGAGTTTTATCTCTAAGGAAAAAGAACATGTTGAAGGATTTTCTCCTGAGTTAGCAGTAGTGACACATGGAGGGGGAGAGGCACTGGAACAACCGCTTGTGCTTCGTCCTACTTCTGAAACTATTATCTGGAGCATGTACAAAAAATGGATACAATCGTATCGTGATTTACCTTTGCTTATCAATCAATGGGCAAATGTTATTCGTTGGGAAAAACGTACTCGTCTTTTTTTGCGTACTACCGAATTTTTATGGCAAGAAGGTCATACTGCTCATCAAACACAACAAGAAGCAGAAGAGGAAACGCTCACTATACTGGAAATTTATAAAGATTTTGCAAAGAATGAACTGGCATTGCCAGTGATTGATGGAGTGAAAACTGAAAAAGAAAAGTTTGCTGGAGCTGTTGCTACCTATGCTATTGAAACATTATTGCAGGATGGAAAATCATTGCAAGCAGGTACTTCTCATTTTTTAGGGCAAAATTTTGCGAAAGCGTTTGATGTGCAATTTCAAAATGAACATTTAGAGCTAGAATATGTATGGGCAACATCGTGGGGAGTTTCTACTCGTCTTATTGGAGCTATTATTATGACACATTCTGATAAAAAAGGGCTTATTCTCCCTCCTCGTATTGCTCCTGATGAGGTGGTTATTGTACCTATTTATAAAAGCGATTCTAAAAGCATGGTGATACAGGAAGCAACAAAGCTCAAAGATATGTTATCTGGTCGTTTTAGGGTAGAGTTAGATAGAAATTATGAGCAGAAACCTGGGTGGAAATTTGCTGAATGGGAATTGCGTGGTGTTCCTATACGTATTGAATTAGGTCCTCGTGATATAGAAAATAAAGTACTTACGCTTGTAGCAAGAGATACAGGAGAAAAAATACAAGTGCCTGTCGCCTCAGCAGAAAAAGAAATAGAGTCTCTGCTGCATACTATTCAAAAAAGACTGTATCAATGTGCATTACAATTTAAGGAACAGCATACTCATACTATCACAGACTTTGATGAAATGAAACAACAGTTACAGCAAGAGATTTCGGGGTATATCATAGCTCCTTGGGACGGTTTGCAAGAGACAGAAACGGCAATAAAAAATGAAACGAAAAGCACTATTCGAATTGTGTTGCCACAAAAACCGCCTGCAGGAAGTACTTGTATATTTAGTAGAAAAGAAGCAAAACATATGGTAGTGTATGCAAAAGCGTATTAGTTATAATGGCACATCCTTATCGTATGCATGATCATGGACATTCTCATAGCGATGAAGCATACAGAGGTATGTATTTTATTGAGTCCACATTGCTGCTCCTATGGCACTATGTTCTGTAGATGCTAGCAAACATAATTGTAAGGGAGAGAATGCTTTTTTGAGCTGCTGTTGGAGTAAAGGAATAGTAGTACTTTTGCCAGTGAGAAGCAGTTTGTGTTTATTATTTTGAATAGAGGGAGGTACTTTGTTCCAAAATACAAGTAATTCATCTGTTATTCCTTGCATCATTGCCTTACTCATTGTATGTATATTAAAATTGTCAGGAGAAATATCAGTAATGGTAGCACGAGCCTTAGGGGTATTTCTTGTGCCATAAAAATGGGGAGTAACTTTGAGGGCATCCTTTGTTTTTTGATATTCTTTTTCTTTTGTATTATGGCTAAGTGATGAAAGAAATGTATAGACTGTTTTTTGTATATTTTCTATTGTATCGGTACTATCTTGAATAGTATGTATAGCATGTGCAATAAAATAAGTCCAAATATCTAATGTTTTTCCTCCGCAGAGACTACTAGCAACATAGAGTATTGTATCTTGTATGAAAGGACGCATCTCCCATGTATGTGTACCAGAAAAGAGAGGCATGCTACTATCAATAAAGGATAATTGTGCAGAAGTACCAATGTTAATCAGTATCGCCTCTGTATTTGTTCCTATGCTTCCTAATACTCCAGCTTGATTATCTCCAAGTGCAGGATACACAGTAATATTTTTGTATGCTCCCACTGGTATAGGATCATTACATATGCTTGGAATGATGGCAGTGTCTATGCCTAATGTATGTAACGCATGTTGATTAAAATTTTGTGTTTCAATATCAAAAAATCCCCATGCATGTGCATTACTTGTATGTATTAAAAATGGAAGTGAGCTATGATTTGTATTAGGGTTTATGCTAGGGTTTGTACTAGCAAGAGTATAAGTGTGTAAATGCGATGTTACTAATTTTGCAGCAACAAAGCTCCCTATATCCAGTATACATGCGGTATTGGAAGGTACTAATTTTTTTTGTATGTTATAAAAATGCGTAAGCAATCCATATCCTGTTGGTACTTGAAAGCCAGTATGGATATGCACATACTCAGAGAAAGAGTAGTCTTGATTATATGCTTCATCTCCTCGTTTGTCTTGCCATGTATACAATGGGCTGAGTGCATTGAGTGTTGTATCAACATATACTATACCGTGCATCTGATTAGATATTCCTATGCCATGTAATGTACTGACGTCAACGCTTTGTAGTACTGTATCAATGAGTGTTTGTGCTATAAGAAATATAGAAAAAGGATCTTGTAATGCTTCAAAATGCTTTCCTTTTATTGCGCTGTTATTGTTAACACTTTTTGTAGCAATAATAGTGCTGTCTTCGTCTATAAGCACAACGGAGAGATTGCTAGTGCCAATATCAAGCCCTATACTATACATAATGTGTTACCTTTAAGCTATGTGTAGCTAAGTAGTATTTGTGTATAGTATATAATTTCTAACAGTATATGTACCTCTAATTTTTATGAAAGAAACGCTCTGAGAAAGAACTATAGTCTTCAAGTGAAGCATCACGGAGGCACATTTCAATGATCATTCTTCCTAGTGGATCTAATGCATTATCTTGTAAATAGAGATCTAACTGTTCCTTAAAGAAAGCTATTATCTGATCACTTCCTTCATTGTATGCTGCTTGTCCTACTTCTGCTTGTTCGTCTACTCGTAAGAGTCCTCGTGAAATTGGAGTACTACTAAAGCGAAGCGTTGCTGGGGTATACCCTAGTAAACTACAACGAGCAGGGATAAGCTGATGTTGTTTGTAGTTTACTCCCCCTCTTCTTGCAAGAATTTCTCGTGATGTCCATTGTGCACTAAATCCTACATAGTAAGCACCTATGAATTGGTTGGGGATGAGTACGAATTTTGTATCAGGAGTTTCTTGTATTTGATGAAGTAAAATATTTGCCTGTTCTACTCTTGTTCCTGTAGCAAATGGCCAGTAAGATCCTACCCCTTCACTTACAAGTCCTTTTCCTGCAGAAATAATACTTGGATTAGAGTGTCCACGTGGAGCTACTAATCGCCATAGCCAAGCAAGTGGAGGTGGCAATATATGAAGCATACCAACTATACCATAGGTAGGGTTTTCTTTTGTGCAACGAGGGGTGCGTACACCAAAGCTACGAATATCTACTTCAAGAGGTTTATTTACAATGTTAGGAATATCTTTCCTAGGAACAACTACTCTTGGGTTAGGGCAAGGTTTATCAGGAGCATCAAGTGTATGTTCCCATAATAATGCAGTTGCTCCAGCTTTTCCATCAATGTTAAGAAATACCAGTGGTTCAGGAGGAGATATACATAGACTTTCTAAAATAATATCTGTGCCATAGCTTTTAAGATGATCTACTCGTAAGAACCATGCGTTTTCAGCATCTTCAACCACTAGCTTGCTTCCTTTGTTTTTTGAAGGGTGTACAAGTCCCATATCATCAGTAAGCGGATAAAGGGTACAAGTATCGTTCATGCTGAGAACAATACTATCATGGTTGTCGGGATTACGTGCAAGTAAAAGATTTCCTTTTTTTGTATGGGCATCTTGTGTCATTTCTGTTTTTCCTCCGCCTGATGCTCCTTCATGCATAATGACTATTTCACATTCATATGGAGTTACCACTTTTACTGTTGAACAGTGAAGTGTTGTCCATTTTTCTTCTGCAGTTTCTCCTATGTTGAGTAGTATGCTGTACACTCCTTTTTTAGCACTTGGTCCTGGATAAAGATTGTAAGAAAATACTTCATGAGTTTTTTCTTTTCGATTATGCACTACCACTTGTTTTCCTTCAAAATGTGTATGTCTAAATGGGGGGGCAACAAATATTATTCCTCTGGGAGCCTTGTTTTCTGCAGGTAATTTTTGTATAGGAACAAAGCCTTGCAGATCACCTAAAGTGAGGGCAAAAAAAGCAGCATCTTTTGGCACAAGAGCAAGCGAAAGGTATCCTGCTTCTTCGGTGCCTGAATAAAATGGTACTACATATAATTTTTGTTTCTTTAACCAATCGAATGTTTCTTTTCTTGTAACGGAAAAATCTTTTGAAAATATTTCTTTGTATGTTTTTTTATTCGTTGGATTATTATCAGCAATAACCATTGCATTTGGATCTCTGCGTCTCATATAGGTATCATGAAAATTAACAGAGAGTCCATTTTTACAGCGAACAACACTGATTTCTTTATACGATTTTCCATTGCCTATATCAAATGTCACATCTACGTGATCTTTAGTGTTACCTTCAAAAATCTTTTCAATAATTTCCCTCTTTGATTTTACAAATAATAGTTCAGGGCTTGTTTGTAATATATCAACTATTTCCTTGTCTAAGGTAAATGCTTCCAATATTTTTTTTAGAGACATACAGTAACTCCTTTTCGTTTTTTCAATAGTGTAACAGTACACTACTCATATGTATCGTACATTAGTGAGTATATATTTAGTATATTATATTATAAGAATTTCTATACAATAGTAATTATGCTATTATGGAAATAACAAAAATTATAGTATTTGCTATAATATTGTTGTGTATGCTGATAATTACACGATAATAAAATAAAAGGAGATCTTTATGAAAGAACGGTTGAAAAAACAGCTGAAAAAAGGATGGCTGAGTAGAGAGCTACAAGCCGTGAAAAAAATCGGGGGGGGGGGGGGTACACTCTCGATATAAGCAAAACATAACTCTCGTTGCACTGTTTTTAGTGCTAGCAATAACTACCCTCATACTCGTAGGATGTTCGGAGGGCAGTAGCAGTTCCTCATCAGGCGGAGGAGGAGGGAAACAGGTAACCCCGACACTTGCATCACTGTCCAATGTGCAGATACAAGCATCAGGCAATGACGGGACGCTCTCGTTACGCTGGCAAGCTCCAAGCGATGCCACGCATGTAGTAGTAAACGCTACCTCTACTGCACCAGCACAAGTCATACAAGTGCGTGTTCCTGCAATAGAATATCAAACACTCTTTCAACAAGGACAATCGTACAAACTCAAAGGCTTGCAAGCACTCACTAACTACACAGTAGAGATAGAGGCACAAAAGGACACAGAAGTATCACCAAAAACAACACGCACTGTGACAACACTGATAGATACCACTACCCCACAAGACACATTGACACAGATAGGAGTAGAAAAGTCGGGGGATGGCATAAAAATAACATGGGACAAAGAACGACTAGCATCAGGCAAGACAGACATAGCAGAAGCAACAATAGTGGTAAAAAGCACAACTGGTGCTATAGTGCTTGCACAAGCTACCGTGCAGAACCTACAGCAAGGAGAAGTTACGCTTCCAAATATCTCCACGCTTGCAGGCATATCCTATGATGTAGAAGTACGCTACAAAGACAGAAATGACAACACAAGCAGTCCTACAACAGTACTGACAGGCGTGCAAGCATCAGCACTCTCACAAACAGTAGCAGCACTGCCAGAGGCAGATCTTACAGTAACAGCAAACGATAAAGACAATAGCCCAGCCGATGAAAGCCTGCTTATCAAGTGGGGGAGCTTTACCTTTGGAACAGGCAGTACAGCAAAAAGCCTCTTAGTACGAGTAACAGCAACCGCAACACAGACGATAGTAGCAGAAGAGACAATAGACAAAGATACCAGTGCAACCAATGTTAGCAGTGCAACTGCACAGGCAAAAGAATACGCCACTGTGTATGTAGCAAAGGATGGCATAGCACTCACAAAACTCTACGGCACGCTTACGTACAAAGTAGAAGTGTATGTCTCTCAAAACGGAAAGTACTCCACTGCAGTGTCAAAAGAACAAGCAACAACCGACAAAACAACAAAGCCCGTTACAAACCTCAGTGCCGTAGGAGGAGCAACAAGCATAGTAGTAAGCTGGCAAGCACCTAATGTACGAGATTACGCAGGAGTGACCATAACAGCAACAGAGAAAGAGAGCAAAACACCAGCAAAGACAGTAACAATAACAGACAGAGCAGTACGCAACACGCAAATAATAGGCCTCAAAGCCACCACCGAGTACACAGTAGCAGTCGTATCAATGGACAGTGCAGGCAACAAAGGAACAGAAGCAACAACCACAGTAGATACAGGAGCAGATAGCACCGTTCCCGATCCAGTAACAAACATACAGGCAAGCTATCCCTTCGTATCAGCAACAAAAGTAGAAACACAAATAACATGGACAGCACCCGATGCAACAAAAGCCAAGAACAAAGACATAAAAGAATACAGCATAAGCATACAAGAGAAAGGCACAACTACCACAGTACTGAACGAGAAAAAAATACCCTATCCCACAACATCGCTCTCTGTCGAAGAACTCAGTCAAGGAAAAACATACACAGTAACAATACAAGCAATAGACTATGCAGAAAACAAAAGTAGCCAAGCCACACAAGACATAACAACACCCACCCCACTCACAGCACCCTCAGCAGAACTCTTTCAAAGCAAGCCCGCCCTCGTTACAACAACAGGAGCAATACAAATAAAAGCAACCTTTACGCAAGCACCTAGATCAAATAAGTACTACACCCTGCGTATGTACGATAGCACTACACTGGTAGCAGAAAAAAGCATAACAAACCCAGCAACCACCATTAGCTTTGGCATAGCAGATGGCATAGAAGTATCAGCAACACAAGCAAATGCAAAACAATATAGCTTTACCTTTCTCACAGTAGAAAATAACAGAGTAAGCCCTCCAACAACGCTCACAGACAAAGTAGCAGTATATGATGCAATATCCACTGTCCCGCCCGCACCAGAAAGCCTCACTCTGCTTATTGCAGAATCAACAGCAACAAGCGATACCGTACAGTACGAGTTTGAAAAAGGAACAATTACCAGCAATCACAAAGCACCCAACGGCAGAAAACTCACAGAAGCACAGATACAATACAAAGTATACATAGTAGCAGGAGATCAGAGTACTAAAACAATAGCCGAAATAAAAGCAATAGCAGGAGTACAAACACAAGATATAGCAATAAACAGTACCTTACGAGGAACATTTATAGGAACAAAAGGAGCAGTATATACCATAGGCATAGAAGCAATAAACAAACTGAACCCCTTTACCACAAAGAAAGCACAAAACAAGGATCCAGCACTGATACAAAAACTAGAACTGAGCACCATCCCCACCTCAAAAGCAACAGCCCCTAACTCGTCCTTAGCAAACACGCTAGTAGTATCACAATCAACAGACACAACAGGAACAATAAAGCTAGTACTCACACAATTAAGCACAATAACAGGAGCAAAAAACAAAGACGGCACAACAGTAACCAGCAATGATGAGCTAGTATACACAGTGTACGGCTTACAGAAAGACACAACCCCCACAGTAGCAGAAGTACAAAGAGGCAGAAAAGTAACTATAGGCACCGCAAGGAACGGAGTGTACACAGTACCAGCCCTTAGCAGTTTAGGCCTGACATCCCCAACAGTAGCAATAAAAGGAGCGACAAAATATCACTTTGTAGTAGAAGTAGCCATAAAAACAGACCCAAGCAAAAAAGCAGTATCGACAGTGGCAACAGTAACAACCGCATCACAAGCGACCGATCCCGCAGAAGTAAGCAACATACAAGTAAAAGGAGTAGAAGGAAGGAATGCAAAGCTATCGTGGACAGCCCCCAGCCTTACTGCAAGCCACAAAACAGACACAGGAGGCACACTAACAGCAGCACAAGTATCGTACAAAGTATACAAAGTAGCTAAAAGTGGCAATACACAGAGGACAATAGCCCAGATAATAATAGCAGCAGGAGGAAGCCCCACAACAACAGCAGCAGGAACAACCAACAGCACTCTGACAGGATTGACAGTAGGCACAAGCTACGAAATAGTCGTGCAAGCAGTAAACAGCACCGATCCCAATAAAGAATCAACAGGTGTCCGCAAGGAGTTTATCGCAAAAGAAGCCTATGGAGCACCAGGAAAGCCCACCATACAAGCAAATGCACGAGGAGCAACCATAGTACTTACCATAACAGCCCCAACTGTAAAAGGAACAGCAGAAGACGGAACAACTACTCTCAGAGATAATCAAATAGATTACAAAGTATACTATATAGCCTCAAAAACAAACATAGATGGAGCAACAGTAAAAACACGAGCACAAGCAGCAAGCGATGCACAAGTAGGAGCAGAAAAAGACGATGTGCCAACAGGAGCAACAAGCTATACAATACGCAACCTACGATTGAATACAAAGTACTATATCACCGCAGTAGCAGTAAACAGCCTCAAAAAGACAAAAATATCAGCAGAAGCAACAGCAGTCTCTGCCAGCACCCCAGTAGTAATAGGAAATGCCACAAAAGTTTCAGCAACAGTAGGCACAGCACTGGCACAAAATACAACGAGAGTACTTACCAGCAGTCCTAGTGGACTATCATTTACCTGTGATGAAAGCACCTTAGATGACAGCACCCTCAAAGAAGAAACAGGCTTAACAGTAACATTTGCAAAAAATACCAATACAGTAACAATAACAGGCACAGCAAATAAATCAAACATACATGATACTGCTATCACTGAGTATAGCTATGGGGTAGTGGAATGTACCATTACTTCGGGAGCAAACTCGGGACAAAAGGTACTTGCGACTATCAATGTAGAGACAGGACTGGTGAAACTCCCAAGCGAAGTAGCGAGCTATTACAGACCAACAACAAAGACAGCACTCAAAGCTATTATCACTGCAGAAAGAGGAGCAGGAAGGCAAAACACCAATAGCCCCAACCTCAACATGATAGATACGAGTGCTATTACTAATATGTCTGGTTTATTTGATAGTGATAGTACTTTTAATGGAGATCTAACACAGTGGAATACCAGTAATGTAACAAGTATGAGCGATATGTTTTTTGGCAGTAGTGTGTTTAATCAAAATATAGGAAGCTGGGATGTGAGTAAAGTTACTGGTATGAGTAATATGTTTGCTAAAACAATTTTTAATCAAAACATAGGAGACTGGGATGTAGAGAGCGTTACTCTAATGAATGGTATGTTTGCACTTAATAGAGCTTTTAATCAAAATATAGGAAGCTGGAATGTAGAGAATGTTAAGGGTATTTCTAGTATGTTTCAAGGAGCGAGTGCTTTTAATCAGAATATAGGAAACTGGAATGTAAAGAATGTTGAGACTGCCCTTAGTATGTTTTTTAATGCTACCAAATTTAATCAAAACTTATCATCATGGAAGTTATGTAAAGCATCAGTAGCATTTTCTCTTGCTTTTCGAGGTTCGGCTATGGCGGGCAAAACAACACAGTACCCAAAAGATAGCACTGATAAAGTAGCATGCCCCTCATCGTAGGGTAATACTACAAAGAGAGTGCGTAGCACTCTCTTTTATATATGAGTTCTCTTTTGTTATAGCTTTTCTAATAACAGAGAGCATTTTCCCGAAGGAAAAGGGAGTGTTTTTTTCTTGCTCATCTCTAGCACATCTACCGAAAAGTAATAGAGTTTTTCAGAGCTGTGACGTATTTCCCATCCTCGTTTATTTTTTACCAGTAATGTTGAGATGTAGTTCTTTTTGAGTTGAATGTATTCAATGCCAAGTTCTTCAAGGTTAGGGATAACCCAATGTAACATTTTTTTTGGCAAATTAATTTCTATTCCAATAATATTTTCTATCATTAACACAATAGTTGCTAAGGCTGCATGAATAGTAAAGTGAGGACGAACAGTAATAGCCTTTGTTGATTTTGCAGGAAGCTCTTTTTTTGCATGATATGCTTCCCAAAACGTGTCAGACAGCTCTTTGTCTTCCGATTCAAATACAGAAAGTACACCGTAAAGATGTTTGATAATACATTCTCGTAAAAATTCATGGCTTTCGTATTGTTCTAGTCCTTTTATAAGAATGAAATTAAGGAGAAAATGAACACTTCCTTTGTATATTTGTCCCGAAGATGAAAAATGAGAATCACTAAGAGATATACAAGGGAAAGGATGATCTGTTTGAAAATGTTCTGGACTTTTGAGGTATTTCATTAAAGAGTTATATTTATCACTTTTTGGTATATTTGCAAGCAATGGAAAAAAGGAAAGTATTGTTTTCACTTTTATATGATTCATATGTTCATCTAAATCATAGTAAATTTTATCGATGCTGTCCCAAAAGTGGTTGTTAATAAGCGATTTTAATTGATAGAACATTTTTGTGTATTTGATAACTAAATTGCGATGGTTAGTAAAGTTGGTGAGCTTTGACATAAAGTTAAATGCTGCTGCCATAAATACATTAAAGTCTATGGGATAATAGGTATGTTTTCGTGCAGGACCAGGCAGAAATGTAGCACTCAATGGAGCATGGAATAAGCCGTTGGGTTTTTTAGTAAGTGATATAAGCCAATTAAGATAACTGTCCAGTTTAGGAATAATTTCTTTGAGACGTTTTTTATTATCTGTCTTATTGAAATGATTATATTCTGCCCATAATATGATAGGGCAAGATATGCCTTCGGGATTATCTTTCTTCAGTATTGGCTTAAAAGTCTGTATGTCGTAGTTAGCACGTATAGCTCCATTTTCTTCTTGATGAGCATAGAAAAAATCTAATGTACTGGTAGGGTTGAATCGATCGTTTGAATACAGTAGGTAAAATTGAGCACAGGCAGCATCAACAAGATTAAGGCTTTTCATGTTTTCATAGTGTATGCATCCAAAAGAGTGTTCGGGATCTACATTGAGTGTTTCCCAACTATTCTCTATGCTGGTCCATGTTCTTTCATACATATGTAAGAAATCATATTCAAAGTAATGAAGAATTGGATAATGATTTTCATTTTCTGGAAGTTTCATAATAATGGCAAGCTCCTATAAAGATAGTATACTATTATTAAAATATAGTACAAATTATGCGATTTACAATAAGAAAAAATATCTTTATTATCTTTATTATATCTGTATTCATTTTATCTTGTCAAAAGAGTAATTATAGTGACGCAGAGCTTCTTTTAGGTACAGTAGTGTCAATACAGCTTATAGAAGGTGGAACACAAAATCTTATTCAACAGTCTTTTCGTACAATAAAGAGTATAGAGCAAATGATGTCGGTGTCAAGTGACGATTATGATTCTACTGTATTGCTAGACATCAATAGACAGTCTCAAGATGCATTGGCACAGTTCTATCGTAGAGAAAATATGAGTAAAGCATTGAGTGAAAAGGGAGTAGACTATACAGACCCTCGTAATATACGTGACTATGTTGTTCCTGCAGAGCTTGCAGAGGTGCTTGCAGTGAGTATTGATATAGCACGGATGAGCAATGGAGCGTTTGATCCTACTATAAGTCCTATAGTGGATGTGTGGGGCTTTAATTCAGAAGAGGCGTTTGTTCCAGACGATAGTGAAATACAGCTACAGCTTGCAAAGGTGCATTGGCAGTCTATGTTTCTTGAAGGGAATGTATTACGCTTAGGAGTGGGACAGAGTATTGATGTAGGGGCTATTGCGAAAGGGTATGCGGCTGATCTTGTAAAGACATACTTGCAAGATCAAGGAGTAAGGGCAGCTATTTTAGATTTTGGAGGAAATATTGTTGTTTTTGGTGAAAAGCAACAGGGAAAGTCATGGAACATAGGTATTCAAAAGCCATATGCTCCTGGTGAGTATGTGCTTGTCTTAAAAATATTCAATACTACAGGAATGTCTATTGTTACAAGTGGTGTATATGAGCGTTACTTTGAAGTAGATGGGAAAGAGTATTTTCATATACTGGATCCTCGAACAGGGTATCCTGCACGCAATACTTTGTTAAGTGTGACTATTGTTCATAGTAAGAGTGTTGTGGCAGACGCGTTAGCGACAGCGGTGTTTGTGATGGGGCTTGAGGAAGCTCACTTATTTATTGAAGCACAACCTGAAGCCGAAGCAATTTTTATTACTCGTGATAAAACTATTGTTGTTAGCTCGGGGCTAAAAGATAATGTGGAGCTTGCGAGCAAAGAGTACATGATGGATGAGTAGCAGTAGTTTCTCTCTTCTTAGAAAAAAACCAAACAATAAGCAAATAATAATCAATCAACATAATAAACTGTAAGTATTACTTTTATAAAACTGATGTATATAACATGGTTAATATAATGAAAAAGTTTTTTATGTTTACGATTAGATGTATATTGAATGGTATAGGTAGTACGATAGTGTTTATTGTTCTACTTTTAATTCTTGCAAAATTAAATATAGCTTTCTTTTATCCCTCTTTAGAAGATGTTGCAGATACAGATATAGTAAGTTTACAAATATCTTTATTAGAAATTATTTTAGCTGCAATGTCAGTAGGAATTGCAGTATTTGGATTTATTGGATGGCAAAAAATACAAGATATAATAGCAGAAAAAGTAGAAGAGCGTATAAAAACACAATATGATGAACAGAGTAAACATCTATTAGATGAATTGATAAATGAGGCTTTTGCTAAAAGGAATATTGGCACAATAACAAAAGAAGAAATATTAGATGAAATAACAAACAAAAAATAAATACTTATAGTATAATGAGAGAGTTAGAGATATATATGCAAGAAAAAATATTACAAGAGCTAGCAGATAAGCATTTATTATCCCGTTATCCTATTGATTTACGTGCTATAGCTGATACATATGATGTAGAAGTAGAGTATAAATGGATGGGCAGTATAGCAGGGAAAATTTTCAAAAATGATAATAAGGATAGATATACTATATATGTTAGTGTTTTACATCCTGAAGAAATAAAAAGATTTACGCTAGCACATGAACTAGCACATTTTTTCTTACATAAAGAACACATTGGGGATGGGATAGAAGATGATGCCTTATATCGTAGCGGTTTATCAAATAAAATTGAGATTGAAGCAAATCGGCTAGCTTCTGATATAATTATGCCAGCTGAGACTATAAAAAAAGCATTGGATACATATGAAAATATAAGAGGTCAAGATAAAATAGTAAAGAGGCTAGCAGATGATTTTAAGGTTTCTGTTCCAGCAATGAAAATTAGAATAGGACTATATTGAAATATGGAGAGATTTTTATAAAGTAGCTTATATACTCTAAATTCATATTTTTTCTTTATATATCCCTCTTATTTATAATAAGTATATAATTACTTTTTCATGGAGTATTAGAAATTATTCTTTATTTTCACTATACTTACTATAGATAGAATGACAATGCTAAATAGAGTGAAAAGCCGTATGAATATACTGCACACTGTTTCATATATAATAAAAAAATGTACTCATATGCTGTTTTTTATGGGTATAGTGTCGTATATTTCTCCTATAGTACTAACAGCACAGGAAACACAGGAGCTTGTTCAAGAGCAAGAGAACGATGCTTTGAATGAACAAAATCAGTACATTGTTACTGCGAGAGATTTTATGGAAACTGTTGCTGCTCGTTATGGGCGTATGGATGATCTACAGTCATTGTTGATTATTACCCATAACGGAGAAGTTGCATATTGTGAGATATATATAAAGCCTCCTACAAAATTGCATATTGCATATCGTAAGCCTCAAGGACAGATTATTAACAGTGATGGTGAAGATTTTTATGTATATCTTCCTACTGAGAATGTAGTACTTCATCAAAAGAGAAGCGAAACACAAAGTTCCGCAGGAACATTTGTGACACGTACAGGGCTAGATATATTATTGAAAAATTATTCTGTTTCCTATTTTGATACTCCAGAGTATGTTGCTTTGGAAAACGATAAAGAAGTAATAAGTAGAGCTAATACATTGTTTTCACGAAGAACTAGTTTTGAAGAGCGCAAGGTAGTAAAAATTCGTCTCAGAAGAAAATCGTCAGTGCAAAGTTTTAGAGATATTGTGTTATCAATAGGGAGAGACAATCTTATTTATCGGGTTGAGGCGGTGACATTTAATAATGAGAATATACAGTTTGATTTTATAAATATATTTGTGAATGAAGGTATTCCAGATTCAACTTTTGTTTTTGAAGCACCAGCAACCGCACCAGTTATTGATAATTTGTTTTATAAAGAATCTGAAATAAAAGAGGAAGTAGTAAATAATGAATGAGTATGGAACAATACTAAGGATAACAAGAGAAAAGTTAGGCATCACTCTTGAAAAAGCATCGCAAGATACTAAAATTTCTGTTCAAAAATTGATAGCACTTGAAACAATGCAAAAAGAATCTTTTCCTGCTGAGACATACTTAAAAGGAACTCTTATGTTGTATGCTCGGTATCTTCGATTAGATCCCAGTAAAGTACTTGAACTGCTTGAGTTAAATGCAATGCATGAGAAACCAGTAGAGTTTGATTTAATCAGTTTACAACAAAATAAGAAAAAGAAACGTAAAAAGATATTGTCTCGGTTATCGTTTTTGTTTATCGTAGTGTCATTATTAGCAATAGTAATTTTTTATCGAGAGCAAATTGTTGTTATGATACAAGATGTTATACCAACACAAGATGTAAAAGAAGAAGTTTCGGTAGAGAATCTTGAACAAATAGGAGGGCTGTATGAGAGGATATTTTCTGAAGGAGAAGAGGTAGCCATTGTTGGTTCAAGTCTTACAAGAAAATTTACTATTGTTTCTGTAGATGATGCAGTAGTAACTATTGGGAGTAACACTTTACAATTAGAACGGAATGTTCCAAATCAAATTGATGTGGATAACGATGGGAGCATTGATTATTTACTGATTATGAGAGAACAAAATAAAGAAGATGCTACATTACTTATTCGGATAGATCCTAGGGTAAACAATCAAGATTTAGTAAATGGTAATTTTCAGCTACAATCAGAGTTTCCTAGCATAGATAGTGATGCTGAGATAGAAAATATTCTTGTTACAAAAAACCGTGAGCCTATTAAGATTTCTTTAGATTTTACGGCAGAAACATTTTTTCGTATAGTTTCAAATAATGCAGTAGTAGTAGAAAAACGTTCGCTCAATAATGAGTCGTATGTTACTACTGTGCAGGATCAGGGAACAGTATATCTTTCGAATGACGCAAACGTTACTATTTTTATTAACGATATTGCTTTGAATATATCGAAAAATGCACTCCCTTTTGTATTTGATCTGCTTTGGGTAACAGAGCAGAGTAATGAGGTATTGAAGTTTGTGCCTCGTCCATAAGTATGTATATATATGTCTTTTACAAAGAATGCTACAGAGAGTGTTAATATGCTTCAGACACAGTTAGAACAGCTTAATGATGCACAGTATCGTTCGGTGGTACATACAGGGTCCCCTTTGCTTATTCTGGCAGGGCCTGGATCAGGAAAGACAAAGGTTATTACTACAAAAATAGCATGGCTTATAGAAGAGGCACATGTAGAGCCGTCTAAAATATTAGCGATGACTTTTACAAATAAAGCTGCAAAAGAAATGAGTCAGAGAGTAAAAGAGAGTATAGGAACATATGTTCATTACTCACAACGCCCCTTTATTAGCACATTTCATTCTTTTGGAGCATATATTTTACGCTTGTTTCATAATTTGGTGGATTTACCTCAAACCTTTCAGATCTATGATAGCAGTGATCAAAAAGCACTTATTAAAGAAGCTCTGCCTTCTGTAGATGCAAAAACAGCAGAAAGCTCTTTAAGAAAAATTTCTATAGTAAAAGAACGAGGGCTTACTCCTCAATCAGAGGATGCCTTGATAGAACATATTAAGCTCGATAGGTATCATTATAGAGCGTATGAAGAGGCAAAGCAGAAGACAGGAAATGTTGATTTTGGTGATTTGTTGCTAAAACCGTATTTATTGTTACGAGAACATAAAGATACCTTAGACGCAATACATGCCTTATGGAGTTGGTATCTTGTGGATGAATATCAAGACACAAACACTATTCAGTTTCTTTTGTTAGATCTATTGTGTAGTCATACAGCAAATATATGTGTGGTAGGAGATGATGATCAGTCTATTTATAAATTTAGAGGAGCTATTGTTGAACATATTCTTACCTTTACATCACATTTTGCCAATGCTTCATTGATACGTCTTGAAGAAAATTATCGTTCTACAAATCAAATAATACGACTTGCAAATGATATTGTTTCGTATAATCAAGGAAGACATAAAAAAGAGATATACTCTCACTTGCAGGATGGAGACAAGCCAGAAGTACTTTGTTTTTTAGATGAGAGTCAAGAACGACATTGCATTACTGCATTAGCACAACAAGCATTGGATACTAATAGTAATGTAGGTATTTTCTTTCGTTTAAATTCTTTTTCACGTGGATATGAGACTGCACTTATTCAAGCAGGAATACCCTATGAGATTGTGGGAGGAACTTCCTTTTATGATAGGGAAGAAGTAAAAGATGCACTTTCTCTGTTGCGTGTATTAAAAAATGGTAATGACTTTATAAGTATTCAAAGAATAATAAACAAGCCTGTGCGAGGTATTGGAGCAGCATCGGTAAATACAATAGTGCAATATATGAAAGAAGGATGTACATGGTACGATATTATTGAAGATGAATCTTTGTTGCATACAGTATCAAAAAAGGCACAAGAGGGATTTAGTGCATTTCGAGATATATTTGCTGCTTCTGATATTGATGCAAGCTCATCAATAGGGGAATGCCTTGTTGTTTTGTTGGATAAAAGTGGGCTAAAAGAACATTATCGTAAACAAGATATGCAACAGGGTACAGACAAAGTACGTAATTTGGAGGAAATAATAAGTTTTGCTTCTGATTTTGAAAATACTGAAGTGCAATGGGGCCATTTTTTTGAACAAATTTCTTTAGTAGAACAAGGGGCCCGTACACAAAACGCTTCTGTACAGCTTATGAGTTTGCATCGTTCTAAGGGACTTGAGTTTGATACGGTACTTATCTGTGGGATAGAAGAAGGAGTGTTGCCATATGAGAGGGAGGCAGAAATTCCTGATTATGAAGAAGAACGCAGATTATTCTATGTAGGAGCTACAAGAGCAAAAAAACACTTAGTGCTGAGTTATTGTCTTCAACGTAGGCAGTACGGATATTTCAGGCATTGTGCTCCTTCATTATTTTTGTCTCAAATAGATACATCTTTAGTGCGTAAAAGTCAATATGCTGCTATGAGCAATACACCTTCTTCGTATGGTAGTGGTAGGTATCAAGGAGATGAAAATGATGATGAATGGAAAGTGGGACAAAAAGTGTATCATGAAGAATATGGTGGTGGGTATATTAAAAAGGTAAAACGTACTGATAAGCACCAAATTGTTGAAGTTGAATTTACAAATGATTATGAGGCATTGTTTATTCCTAAATATACTCCGAAATTGAAAAAGGAAGAATAGAATGAGCCTCTATAGAAACAATACTGAGGATATTGGTAATCCTATCTATAATGTATGAACTCACCTATAGATACTGAATTTACACGGGCAAGGGGATATTATATATATGCACATGGTAAGCGTTTTGTCGATCTTGATCTCTGTAATGGACGAGCAGTATGGGGACATACGCCTTGTGCAGTATCAAACAAAATAAAGAATACACTTTCTCAAGGAATATGGGGAACTATAACAACACGGTATATAAAACAGTTTCTAAGAACCTTTGATAAGGTGTTTCCCTATTATGAAATTCAAGGCCTTGTTTTTGATCAGCACGGGTTTCATGCTAACAATGGAATGCACACTGAATCTGTTCGTGATGCATTTTTTGAAAATAAATTTGAAAATAAACAAGCCAAAGATATTGATATAATTGATACGCTTGCCTTTCTTTTTCATCATACTGAACAAGATACTGCGATGAACACAAAAGATACTATGCCAAGAGGGTATATATGGCGTCCATATTGCGGTATATCATTTGATGATCTGTACAATAGAGTACATGTTACTCCCAAAAGCTGTGATAATATTGTCAGTCCATTGATTCCCTTTGCATGGCACAATAGTCCTTTGTTTTTATGCAAGAAAAAAGGTGAAGTACATTCACAAGGTACAGCTGACACTATGAGGGCAACAACGGTATCTGGTGCTGTATCTACAAGACAAGAGACTGTTTTTAATTTTATCGTATCTTCTATCAATCCAGTAGTGCTTACAGGACTCACGTACTCTCTTAATCTATTACAAAAACATGGTATGGTATTTCGTATGCCTCCTACGCATACAAGAAACAGAAAAGATATTCTTATTATTGATTGTGGTAATAATAAAGACAGTAATAGTATTTTTCCTCATGCAAATAATAGTACCGATGTTCAAAGAACATGGCATAACAATAAACATACACAAGCTGCTATGCTGCTTCCTCTTCCTAACGAGTCATGGAAACAACACGGAATATACATTAGTTTTTCTGTGAATGATATGTTACAGTATCAGTATATACGAGAAGTATTTTTTGCACATGGGTTTTATGTATCCTCTCAATCTTTGTTTACGTATGATAACAACATATATGCATATATTACCTTACCAGCTTTTTTTACTACATATGAAATGACACAGTGGGAAAAGAGTATGTACATATTACAACAGAACACATAACACGATCGATTATTATCTTTTTTTAGATACATACATGTTATTCTTACGGTAAAAGCGATGTAGTTGTGGATTATCTTCTTGTACTCCAATGCGAGTACTACAAGCTATGGAGTGTGAAAGGCTATCTTTTTTAGCTTGTATGAGTGAAGGGAGTGTTGAGTCTAATGGTACTAGGCAAAGTATAGCATTGTGCGTATCTTTTGTGTATTGTTGTGCTTCTGATATTGAATGAAACAGAGGACATAAAAGTGTGTTGTAGTGCATAGTAATTGAAAGTGCTTGGGTAAGTTTTCCTGGTCCATTACAAAGAGAATGAATATCATGTTTAGATCTTTGTGTTTTCATGTTCTCTATTCCCCATAAAGGTTCTAATGCACGTATAAGTACTGCTTCCCCACAGTTTTCTTTTTCTGTTACTATATTTACGCAAAGGTGTATTCCGTATATGCGATATACATAGATATGTCCAGCACTGAGAAACATAGCTCTATTGCGATATGTTTTGCCTTTATACGAATGAGAACAAGGATCATTTTTTGTATACGCTTCAGTTTCTACAATAGCTCCTCCAGTGACAGTATGTTTCTCAATACACACAAGGGCGTAGTGTAATAACTGTTGTGCAACTGTGACTGTATCTTTCTGAAAGAGATATGTATGTGATGGTGTTATTTCATACATATAATTATAATAACATCCATATATAAGTATAGAGGTTGCTCATCTGATATTAGTATACAAAAAGTATCTGTAGATACCAAGTATCTTAATATTATACCTCAACATTATTTACGATAATATGCTACTATAAATATGGAGTATATTACATGAATACATATGATGATACATATATAGTAAAACGCAAAGAGTTACAAGCCATAAAAATTGGGGGAGGCATAGCCTTTATTTTTCCCCTAATCACCCAAGTCAAATTCATAGTAGTATTGATTATTAGAAATTCCTCTTCTTACAGATCTCAAGCATGGATGTTGTATAAAAAAAATCTATGATATATTTATAATGTAAAGGAGGAGCATATGAAAAAATATGTATTGTTCTCTATAATGATACTGTTTGTAATGACAGTAATAGTTACTAGCTGTGAAGAGCCAAGTAGTAGTTCATCTGGTAGTTCATCGGGGGGAGGTACCGCTCCTGGCGGAGCTGTACAGCCTGAAACAAAGGCACAGTTATTACAGCTTATCTCTGAACGAGTAGGAAAAGATAGTAGAGCAAACTTAAATAGCATTGATACAAGTAAGATTAGCGATATGAGTAGTTTGTTTGTCAAATATCCTACATTTAATGGCGATATATCAAAATGGAATGTGAGTAAAGTTACGAATATGAGCAATATGTTCAAGCAAGCAAGCGTCTTTAACGGGCATGTGGCACAATGGGATGTGAGTGCTGTTACAAATATGAGCAGTATGTTTGAAGGAGCAACAAGCTTTAAGGGAGATATATCAAAGTGGAAAGTGAGTAAGGTTACGGATATGAGTAGCATGTTCAAGCAGGCAGCTGCCTTTAATGGCAATGTGGCACAGTGGGATGTGAGTGCTGTTACGAATATGAATAGCATGTTCAAGCAAGCAGCTGCCTTTAATGGCAATGTGGCACAATGGGATATGAGTAGCGTAACACAGATAGACAGTATGTTTGAAGAGGCAAGAAGCTTTAATCAAGATACGAAGCTATGGAAAGTAGCACCATCAGTAGCGACAAACAGTAAGAAGGTATTTAAGGACTCTGGGGTGTCACAGGAGCCTCATTGGTTGACATTAAAGGTAACATTAGGGCAAAAAGAAACATTTTTTGCAGTAGTAGGACAAGCGGTCAATTTTTCCATTTCCCGCTACCCTGTAACGGCGACGGGGACCTTTGCGTTGACGCCAAATAATCTTCCTACAGGCATGGTGTTTGATGCAGCAACAGGAACAATAACATCAAGAGCGGGAGCAATTACTACCGCATCAAAGAGGCCGATAAAATTTACGGTTACCTTTACTGGGACAGGAGCGTTTAAGAAAGCTGAGAATACCAATGTGACAGGAACATTCTTTGTGCTTATTCAGGATGTTCTTAGAACAAAAGAGGAGCTAGTAGCACTTCTCAAGCAAATAGTGGATACCGATGGAGATGGAAGCATAGATAATGCAGCAGTGTCGTTGAATGATATTGATGTAAGTAATATTAATGATATGAGTGGCTTGTTTCGTAATGGGGTGCTGAGTAAGTTTAATGGGGATATATCGGGCTGGGATGTGAGTGGTGTTTTGAATATGAGCAAGATGTTTTTTGGATCGCAATTTAATGGAGATATATCAGGTTGGGATGTAAGTAATGTTGTAGATATGGCATCTATGTTTTATGATGCTAAAGCATTTAATGGGGATATATCAAATTGGAAGGTAAGTAAAGTGCAAAGTATGAAGTACATGTTTGGCGAATCTCAGTTTAATGGGGATATATCAAATTGGGATGTAAGCAGGGTATCTACTATGAATGCTATGTTTTATAATACTAAAGCATTTAATGGTGATATATCAGGGTGGAATGTAAGTAATGTTACTGATATGGAATTTATGTTTTGGAGCAGTAATAAATTTAATGGAAATATATCAAAATGGGATGTAAGCAATGTTACAACTATGCGATATATGTTTAGAGGTTCTGCCTTTACAGGAGAGCATGGAGGTATAGCAAATTGGAAAGTAGGGAATGTGAAGAATATGGAAGATATGTTTGCTGATTCAAGTTTTAATGGCGATATATCAAAGTGGGATGTAAGCAAGGTTACTGCTATGACTGGTATGTTTAATGATAATACGGCATTTAATAGTGATATATCAAACTGGAAAGTAAGTAATGTTGTAAAAATGCGTAGTATGTTTGAAGGGAGTACTGCATTTAATAGCGATATATCAAACTGGGATATAAGTAAAGTTTTTACTATAAGGGATATATTGAACGGAGCAACAGCGTTTAATCAGGATATATACGAATGGAAAGATCATTTGAATTTGAAAAAAGTTGATTATAAAAATGCATTTAAGGGTACTGCTTTGGAGAGAAATGGTAAGAAGCCAGATTGGGCAGGGGGAAGCTATACAGGACCTACATCTCGTTAAAGGGAAAAATAGTACAATATACTGTTTTTGATATATCACTCTATGCTATAATCTATATATGGAAGATAGATCTTGAATAAATATAATTATTTTCCTACTATGTATACGAGGAGATGTAAAGGAGTTTTAATATGAGAAAGTTACTATTATTGATAAGTATCCTATATCTTTTTTCTTATTCAATAGTTTCGTTAAGTGCGCAAGTAGGAAATATTGATGTAGATAATGTTAAAAAAAGTATTAGGACTATTAGTGATGCATTGTCAGATACTGTTTTTGCCAATACCTTGACTGCATCGACATGGAATACTGCATATAAACCGAAATTTGTTGGCATTGGATTTAATGCCACAGTTTCTCTCAATAAACCACAGTATCTTTATAAATTTTCTAACTTTACAGAGAATTTTTCATCATTGACTGCAGATACCACTCCAGGCTTGTTTCTGAATTATTTGTTTCATATTCGTGCACCTATTCCTCTGGTAGATTGGCCTTTTGATATTGGATTGTACGGATTTAATATAAATTTTCAGTCATCTAATACATCATCGGTGGTATATGATGATTTTTTATCTCTA
The DNA here is from genome assembly GCA_965218205.1 of Spirochaetia bacterium. GTDB lineage: Bacteria > Spirochaetota > Spirochaetia > WTKD01 > CBDDCA01. The sequence continues at coordinate 301,500 of OZ244590.1, forward strand.
GGCTTTGATATGCGTTGGAATTTTTTTAAGAATCACAAAAATAAAGGGTTGATCACAAGTTTTACCTATTTTTATCAGTCATTTGGTGTTGGGTTTCCTATTCCCAGTTTTAAAGTACAAAATACTATAGGGAATTTTGTATCTATAGTAGGTGATTATAAAGTGAAAGCAGGTCTTAATTCTCATACATTTGGTTTTAAGGGACAGTACAGTCAATTATTTTTAGGAATTATTGAGCTTACAGGAGGAATAGAACCGTATTTTGGTTTTACTAATTTGCGAGTGAGCTCAAGTGGGGATATAGTAGTAAAAACAAACGGGAGTGATTATTCTCTCACGGATTATATAGATCAGTTTGGGTTACAGACAGATTTTTTCTCTGGTTCAAAAATAACATTTAAGCAAGATGTATTCAGAGGAGGACTGAGACTATACGGAGGATTTTCTCTTAAAATATTTTTCTTGTTTTTAGATAGTGGTATATCGTATGAACCTTTTCATGGTGTTTTTGGTGGGTTCGTTGGTACAAGATTAGTGTTTTAATACTGGCTTTTGAAATATCTATATAGTCGAAAATGTAGTGGAAAACTACAGAAAGTTGCTAAAATTTATGAGCAAGAAGAATACTCTATACCGCGAAAAGATGTCGATAGTAGAGTTATTTTCATTCTAAAAACATTACAAAAAGCTGGATACGATGCGTATATTGTTGGTGGGGCAGTGCGAGATTTTCTTATTGGAAAGACCCCTAAAGATTTTGATTTAGTTACAAATGCACGTCCTAATCAAATTTGTAAATTATTCAGAAGAGCGAAGGTTATTGGAAAACGTTTTACCATTGTGTTAGTTCCCATTGTAAAAAATCATTACATAGAAATCAGTACATTTCGTAGTGCCAATCCAAACGATAGTAATGAGTACGGCTCTATTAGTCAAGATGTATTGCGTCGTGATTTTACCTGTAATAGCTTATATTATTGTCCTATACGAAACATTATCATTGATTTTTTAGACGGAATAAAACATATAAAACAAAGAAAAATAATTTCTGTCTATAAAAATTATTCAGAAGATCCTATTCGTATGCTGAGAGCTATTAAATTTTCTGTTAATACTGGATTTTCTCTTCCATTTTTAGACGCCTGTATGATTTTTTTGTCCAGAAAAAAAATTGCTTTAGTATCGTCCAGTAGAAAGACAGAAGAGTTTTTGAAGATTGTTATGTTACCAAAGAGTGCTGATGTTATGATTAAATGTTTTTCATATAAGCTCTTAAAGTATATGATTCCAAATTTGTATCAGTGGTTTCTTGAAGATAAAAAAAGATTAAAGATATACCAACAGAATTTTATACGCATTCAGGCAAAGCTGAGTAAAAAATCTTCACAATATAAAGTGAAGAAATTAGGAATACAAGCCTTACTTCAGCATTTTATTGTAGAAAAGAAAATACAAGCAAAAAATAAAAAGACAATCAATCAGTATTTACAAGAGGTAAAAGAATGGCTTTATCCTCTTACTCTTCCAAATATAGAGTTAAAGCAGTCGATAAGATCTATTTTGTCATCTTCTGTATCAGACAAAGCATTGTTAGAAGATACTAAAGAATTTATTGTAAGAGATCGATAAGTTTCTTTCATCTTTTGTATTGTTGTTTCTATATCTAAAAAGTTGGATGTATTTTGTTTAGAACAAAATAGTTCGTTCCACGATGGAGGGAATGGCGCATGTAACATACGAGGGAGAGAAAAATGGGAGATTTTTTTTGATTGTAGCTGTGTTGGTATGTCATTGGTGTTAGTATTTTTCATTAAGGCGTACTTGTTAAGGAGTACAGCAGCATGTAAAAAATAGTGTTGTGGTGTTTGCTTTCTTTGTTGTGTTGCTGATATTTTTTTGTTGCGAGTGTAAGTGTACTTTGTGTCTCCCCATAGTGGAATATGTATTTGCTTGCATTGTGCCCGAATTTGATGAGTTTTGCCTCCTGTTCCAAGTGGTTGTATTGCTACACACCATATGTTTTGTGTGTTGTCTTTTCGAGAAGGAGCAAGCAATGAAAAGAGGAATGATATTTTTAATGACACTGTACCGAGATATGTATAACGAGGGTTTTGAGCATATGTATGTTGATAGGCACATGGTACTGCTGTGGTAGTATTGTTGTATCGGTACAGGGCATGTTGGTGGATAACACTATTGATGTGATTTGCATGTAGTTGAGTATCTTTTATTGTTTTGTGCATTGTATGTGGTACACTAACGATACCAAAGTAAAGTTTTGAGATGTATTTGTTGCTTTGTAGTAGCTGCATTTCTCGGGCTGCATTGATACTCCATGCACATACCAATATACCGCTTGTGTTTCTGTCTAATCTGTGGCATGGAGCTGCTGTAAACCCAAATAATGAAGAAGGTGTTTGCTTGAATGTTTGTCTGTACAGTGTTTGTAATTGTTGTGCTATGCTGTTTTTTCCAAAGACTGCGTCTTCTTTCATTTTGTTGAGACAAATAAAATCTCTGTTATGGTACAGTATTGTATTGTGTATGTGTTTTTTCATATCCTTGATATGGAGAGCTTTCGTTGTACGATGAGAGGGCATTCTGGATATATCATGGCTTGTTTTTTGTTGTATAGTTTGTGGCATAATGCTTGTATGTAAAAATGTACATAAGGAATTGGTAAAATCTATAGTATCTCCTGTATATACTATGTCACCAATTTTGCATGCTTTTCCATTGATGCGAATACGTTTTTTTCGTATGCAAGTCATAATTGTAGTATATGAAAGTGATGTCATCGCCTTGCAAAGAGCGTCAACTCTTTTATGATTATTATCGCTGTGTATGTATAGAGATGTAAATTGCATATTGTAGAAAGTATAGCACTAAATACAGTATAATAAATAATATGATAGAAGGCTTACTTGTTCTATTTACTAATATACATTTTCAAACGGCTTTTTTTGCGTATGTCATTGCACAGATATTAAAATATGTCATTAGTGTGATACTGTATAAATTTTCAAATCAAGAAAAAAAACATATGTTTGATGCTAAAGTAAATAGTAATACTTTTGCTTCTTATATTATAAGAAATGGAGGAATGCCGTCTAGTCATTGTGCCAGTGCTAGTGCTTTGTGTATATCGTTTGCTTTATCTGAGGGTGTTACATCAAGTTCTTTTCTTGTAGCTCTCTTTTTTACAAGTGTACTGGTTTCTGATGCTATTGGGGTTCGTAGGCAGGTTGGTATTATTGGAGACGCGATGAACTCTATAGTGAGTAAACATAATCAACAATGTTTACAGACAGATACCCCAGATAATATGTTACCTCATATAAAAGTAATATATGGTCATACTCCATCTGAAGCGTTTGTGGGAGTTATTTTAGGGATGATAATAGCTTGGTTATTTTCAATCCTTTATTAAGAAATGATATATAAAGGAATACTATATGAAACGGCATCAATTTAATATCTCCAATGTTAAACACTTAAAATTTTATGAATGCTCTCCTGTGTACTTTTATCCGTTACGACAAGGGATACAAGAGGAAGAAATGTTAGCAGTACAGGAAGGACAAAAAATTAAAACAGGGGACGCTCTTTCTAAAAGAAGTAATCATAATTCAATACTGTTGCATAGTGCAGTAGGAGGACATGTATCTCGTGTGCATACTATGGATATGTATCATCATGATGATAGCCCTGAAACTAATCAGGAAACAGTTGTTGAAGTTACGTTTGGCGGAAAGCATAAAACCTATAATGATATTTATCAGGTATCGGTAACTAAGAAGCATTTTAATAAAATTATTGATGCTATCCATGATGCTGGTATTAGGGATAATGATACATATGGAATATCAAATATTAGTGCTTTATTACATTCTAAGCTGAGTACTGGTATTGATCAAATAGTGATAAATGCTGTGGAACTTGAGCCGTATAGTATTATTGAAGAAAATATATTGCGATTACACAGTAAAGAAATTATGCGAGTGGTGCTCCTCCTTATAGAAATGAGTAGATTAAATGAGGAAAATAATAATATAGATATTATTTGTAACAGTCAGTACTGGTCTAGTCGCTACACTATTGCAAAGTTATATAAACAATATTACCAAAGTTATTCTGGAGCAAAAGTAAAAGGCACTTATTTTTATTCTAAATTTGATGCTGATGATCAGCAGAATAGTTATGTAAAATTTTTAGAGGCTTTTCATGCAAAATTTAATGTAAATGCAAATACCGCTACTAAAAAAATACTTATGTTAAAGCCTTCTATACTTCTTATGGTATATGATGCTCTTTTTAAGAAAAAACCATACATAGAGAAATATATTCAAGTTATTACTGCCTATGATATTTCATATTTTCTTAAGGTATATTTAGGTACATTGATATTTGATATTTTTTTACATTTAGATGATATAACTTCGGATGCAAAGTATTTTTTTTATGATGGTTTACATGACAATAATAAAATATCTAATTTTTCAATGCCTGTGGCTAAAAACACAACGCATTTTTTTGTTCTTAATGAAAAGCAGTACAAAAAATTTAGAAAACAAAAGAAATATTGGAGATAAGTTTGTCTCAGTACATAGTGCAAGATCTGATATTACAAGGTGCAATATTTTCTGTTCCTGTTAATATTGGAGAGAAAGAAATAGAGCGGTATTGTTTGCAATGGGTATCTCCTTATTTGAAAGTAATATATACACATCCGTCAATAAAATTTTATATACATATATCAGGAAGATTGTTAGAGTATTTTGAAAGCAAAGGAAAAGAGTATAAAGATGTATTGCTTGAATTGATACATAGAGATCAAGTTGAGTTATTAGGAGGTATGTATTATGATGCTGCTCCACTTATTCAAGCAAAAAAGGATCAAAGAGGACAGTTAGAAAAATTACATCATTTTATTACCAAGACTTATGGCACACATGTGAATGGGGTTTGGATACATCCCGGTACTTTTGATAGTTCCATTATACATACGTTGAGACAAAGTGGTGCTCGCTTTCTTATGGTGAATAGGACATATGTTGAACCTGAACCAGTATTAGAAAATATAGGGCTTCTTGAACAGCTAGGAAAAACGCTTATTGCTTTACCGTATTTTCATTCGTATAAAAATACTGTGGTATTACATGATAATATGTACTTTTATTCTCAAGGGCGCAATAATCAATCAAATGCAAAAATATCTATTTTTCTTTGTGATAGTAGTATTTTATATGATTCTCCAAGTTTTTTTGATGAGTTAGAGCTATTTCAGAAAAAAATAGAAGAAAATAATCTGACAAAACACTCCGCGTTACCTCGATACTTTATTAAAAAGAGTAATGTAGTTTCTAAAGATGTGTGTAGAATACGAATCGCTCCATGGGGAGATGGAGAAATTGCTACTTTTAGCAAGTTTGTAAATTCACGGCCTGAAAGTAGGTTGCTGTATGGACGTCTTCAATATGTGATGCGTTTAATTGAGGCATGTAAAAAACATAAGAATATAGATTATGCATCTATGAGTCTCAGCCTTTGGATAGAACAAAATCATTTTTCGCTCTGGAAAGCCACTATGCAATGGGGAATTCATCATAAAACAATACGCCAAAATGCATATAAAGCACTTAATGCTATTGAAAAAATTATAAAGCAAACAATAAAAAACAAAGTGACAAAAGTAAGCAATGTGGATATGAATTTAGATAGTGTTGATGAACAGTTTATTAACACTGCATCGTTTAATGTACTCATAGAACCTTTATGGGCTTCGGTGTGTCTTTTAGAGCGAACATCAAATATCAAACGATGGAATTACTCTTCTTGTTTTGTACCATATCAAAAGCCTCAGTACGCACCATGGAGCTTTAAGGATTTTTTATGTGAAGATACTGTATCTATTGATGCATGGCATAAAAAAGTGCTTAATAATGAATATACACATGTGCCTGTACAGTATGGTTTTTTATCTGCTTCTGAATCACATGCTTCTATTTCTTATGAATCGAAAAAAAAAGTAAGTCAGCCACATACCTCAATACTTGAAGAGAATGATAGTACACACACGGATATAGGAATAAAAAAACAGTATCAGGTGCGAGGAAACACCATAACAGTGCATTATGGTTACAAAAATAACCATACCTTTCCTTGTTCTGTACAACATATTATTGAGGTGAACCTTTCTTTTTTTTCGGATGACAAAGCGTCTTGTACTATTATAGCAAATGGAAAAACATATATAGCAGGAGCATTTTCCCATTTCACTACAGAGGAGCTAGTAATACAGCATACATATAAAAAAGAAGAATTGCATTTTTACTTTTCAAACAAAACAGATATTAGTATTGCTCCTGTTCATGAAATGAGTCAGCGTTTACCGGGAACTGTTTCTTATCAATATACGAGTCTTTTATTCTCAGTTCCTTTGTCAATGAGATTGTCAGAAGAGTTAGATTATTCTGTACAATGTACATTTTCAAAGATGTAGTAACAATAATATATTACAGGATATTGTACTTATATTTTATTTGAAGCGTTTTTAATACTTTTGCTGTAATCATATTTCTAAATGTACTATCACTCTTAAACCGTTGTGTAAGAGTATGTACTGTTTGTATATACTCTGTTGGATCTAAGAGTATATCAATACCTGATTGAAGGAGTAATTCTTCGATGCTTGCATCTGTCTGATGATCCCAATGTTGTACTGCTTTCATTCTCAGTGAATCAGTAATGAATAATCCAGTAAAATGCAAGTACTCTTTGGCTATTTGTATTACTGTAGGTGATGCAGGAGCAAACTGTGTATCTAAACTTGGTATTGAAAGATGCCCTATCATTATTGCGTCAAGTCCTAATGGTATCTGTGACATATACGGAAGTAAATCTTTTTGTGTAAGCGTATCTGTACTGATAGGAACATGCGGTAATGTGAAATGGCTATCTTCTGCTGCAGAGCCGTGTCCTGGAAAATGCTTAAGTACTGAGATAATGTTAGCGTCATGCAGTCCTGTTGCTACTGCAACTACATAGCTTGCTGTAGTACGATGATCATCTGAAAAAATACGAGAAGAAAGAAACGGGTGAGTGCTAGGGTACTCAATATCTGCTACAGGAGCAAAGTTCATATTTATGCCTAATTTCCTTAAAGCGTGTCCAATACGTGTCATATACGCTCTTGTTTCAAATGTGGTCTTTGACATAGCAAGTTGTCTTGCCGAAGGTATCGTAGAGAGTAATGGATGAGAAAGATGACGAAAACGGTTTACTGCTCCTCCTTCTACATCAATAGAAATAAATGGTGCTATGGTTGAATACGCTTTTATCTGTTTTATGAATGTTTGTAGTTGTTCTATGCTTGCAATGTTACCCTTAAACAGAAGGTATCCTCCAGCAGAGTACGGAAAGTGATATTGGAATTCTTGTTTATTTTGTATAGTCTGTAATAACGCTCCATTCTCTTTGTTTTGTGCTTGAATAATAAGTAGCTGTGCTACCTTTTCTTCATCTGAGAGCGCAATGTATTGTTCTATAATACTGCTTATGATATGCGGGTATTGCTTCTCTAGTATTTCTCTATCTGTAGGAGCTGTAGGTGGTAAAGGAACGGATATTTCCTTGTCTGATGCTTCTTTGTCAATAGTGTTTATATGAGGCTTTGAATATGTTGTACAACTGGTAAAAATAACTATTACATATAACCAGTAAAGAGAAGAGCTTACATATTTTTTATATGAACATGTTAATTTGTTTACTGTATCCATTTTTTTTATTATACTTAATTTATGAGTAAATTTACGTTAATAAATGAGCTAATACGTAAATCCATACATATGCTATTTATTGTATATGTTTTTCTTATTGACAGAGTTCCTATTCGTGTGTTACAGTTAAGTTTGGTAATACTAGGAATTTGTTATTATCTTTTAGAAGAACTTCGATTAAGAAAAATATATATACCATATCTCAGTAACATTACTCGTTTTGTATTACGCGAGAAAGAAGTTACCATTATAGCATTTGCCCCTCTCACTCTTATGCTTGGCTTTGTGCTGGTACTGGAAATTTATGCTCCTCTGTATGCGAAAATTGCATTTATTGCCACTACTTTAGGAGATAGTATAGCGGCTATTATGGGGACATTATTTCCAACCCCTAAGGTATTTTGGAATAAAAAAAAGTCCTTTGTAGGGACTATTTTTAATATTATAGCTGTGTTAGCATGGTGTCTGTTTTTACCAGTGCCTGTTCATCTTGCTGTTATAGTAGGAATAGTATCTGGTCTTATTGAAAGTCTTCAGCTTGAACATGTGGATAATTTAATGATACCCCTTTCTGTTGGAGCAGTACCGTATTTTGTGATGTAGCAGTAAAAGATAACTTCCGTATATAGATGAGATTTTATAGCACATGATAAAAATATCCTTGTAAGTACTTACAAAGAGAAATAATAAGTAATAATGTTGTTCCTAGTAATACATAGGGAGATTTTATGGAGAACGTAATAATATTGATAAGAAGTATAGATGAGAAAAGAAATGTGGTTTGAATATATGCCGCTGTTTTTCTTATTTCAAAGTTTCGTAGTCCAAATATATATAATACGATAATAATTGCATATAATATGATTACAATAGTAGTAAAAAGTGTAATACCTCCTAAAAAATACCATGTTTGTTCGTTTAATGTTGTAGATACTAGCAGTCCATATCGTACAAAGATAGCTGATATGATAAGAATAAAAAAGAATAGCATCATTGCAAGAGGGGTGTTACTGTAATGGTATGTTATTGCAGAACAGAATAGAAAGAGTAGCATGACAATGTAAAAAAAGTTGAACACTATTACAACAAGTGTTCCTGTAGAAATAAATGTATGTGAATGCTCTAGTATTGAAGATACGAGAGGGAGTATTGATGAAGATAAGAGAAATGCAGAAAAGAAAAACTGTTGAGGTCGCATGGTGTTTCTAAAGAAGTAAATAAGTACTATTGCAAAAATAAAAAGTAATAAGCTAAGAATGGGTTTTAAGAAGAGGAATATTTGAGATATAAAGGGAGCTGAGGTATTGACATAATTAAAAAAGGTGTGTATCAAAGAAATCATTGATATAAAAATAAGCGATGCGTAGAAAAAGATGATATTTCTCAGTACAGTGTTGTTCATACTACGACTATTGTATTATATTTTTTATTTGTATTTTTTCTGTTATTTTCTTGTAAAATAGGGAAAGTAACGATAAAGCCTTTATTATATTTTAAAAATATACGATAATAATTAAAGTAATATGAAGAAGAATATATTTTTGTTCACTTTTCTCACTATTATTCACTATGGTGTATTTTCAGGAGAATTGGCAAACTTTGAAATTGTAGGGTTTTCTGATGATATGAAATATTTTTCATTTGCGGAATATGGGCTTGCTGAAGATACAAAGCCTTTTTCAAATTTGTATGTGGTGGATGTTCGGCAAAATGATTTTGTCAATAATGGAATATTCCAGAATAAGTATAATGTAAAGACACAATTAGAGGAAAATGGTATTGGCGCTTTATTTTCTACTTTATTACAAGCGAGTTTTGTACTAAAACAGTATAGTATCAATTCGCTAAATAAAGGAAAGTTAATATATATACTGTTGGATGGAAAAGAGCCTTCATCAGAGCTGAGTTTTACCGACTTCAATACAAATACAAACTACACAGTCTCTCTCCAACAACATACGCGTATGAGCAGTGTGCGTAGCCCAGAATCTAAGATGCTAGTGGATGTAACTATATCATATCAAGGGAGACGTTACTCTTTTATTGTTGGTAATCAAAATTTTTATAGACCTTTGGTAGAGAAATATGTCTTACGTTCAATCTATACGAGCTTAGATAACAGATCGCTTGTGTTTGTAATTGAAAAGCATAGTGTTTCCCAAAGAAAGGGAAATGAATATAATATACATTATATGGTAGAGACTCTTTCTTGGCGTTAATACCGTATAACTTATTTTTTGATATGGGGGAGTATGGAAAATAGTCTTGTTATTCTCGCTGCAGGGATGGGCAGTCGATATGGTGGCTTAAAGCAGTTAGAGAAAGTTGGTCCTCATGGTGAATCTCTGATAGAGTATTCTATTTATAATGCACTAAAAGCTGGATATGCGTCTATTGTGATGATTATCAGAAAGGAGACTGAGGAGCAATTTCATCATTTTTTTAAGGATAGATTGCCTTCACATGTTCAAGTAAAATATGTATACCAAGAACTTGATGCACTGCCTTCGGGCTACTCTGTTCCTTCTGGGAGAAAGAAACCATGGGGTACAGGTCATGCAGTTGTATTAAGCAAAGAGTGTGTTGCGGGTAATTTTACTATGATCAATGGTGATGATTATTATGCATATGAAGCGTTGCAAGCATCGCATGATTTTTTGCAATCAAGTGATGTACATAGTACCCATTACTTAAACTTATGTTATAAATTAGGGAATACTTTATCTCGAAATGGTTCGGTTTCAAGAGGGGTATGTGAAGTGGATAGTAATAATATACTATTGCACCTTGAAGAGCATAAAAAAATAGAATATGCAGAAGATGGAAAGAAGATTTATAGTGTTACTGACACAGAAAAAAAAGAGTTGCAACAAGATACTATTGCGTCTATGAATCTTATGTCCTTTACTCCTACTATTTTTTCTCTGCTTGAAGAGGGATTTAATGATTTTCTTAAAGAGCATCTGCACGAAGAAAAAGCAGAATTTCTTATTCCTGCATACCTAGGGGAACTTTCTATGCAACATAAAATTACTATACATGTTATGCAAACTGCTGCAAAGTGGTATGGTATTACCTATAAGGAAGATAAAGAAAAAGTTCAGGACGGTATTTTGTCATTGATTGAAGCAGGAAAGATACCTAACATTCTTTGGTAAAAATGTTGTGTTATGTTTGATGTATACTTAAATAAGCTATGTAGAAAACCACTGCAGAGTATAGCAAGGTTTGTTTCAAATAAGGGCATTAGTGCAAATGCAGTGACAGTGAGTAATATACCGGTAAACATATCCATATTTTTTTGTATATGGGCTAAATGGTATGGGCTTGCTATTGTATTGATTCTTCTTAGTAGGTTTTTGGATGGTTTGGACGGAGCGATAGCCCGAGAGAGACATAGTAGTCATCCTGCATCGGGGTATCTTGATATAATGGTTGATTATATCTTTTATATAAGTATTCCATTAGGGTTTGTTGTTGCTGATTCTCATAATGCTGTGGCTGGTGCTTTTGTATTAGCTGCGTATACATTTACTGGAGTCAATTTTATGGCAAGTGCCGCTGCTGCTGCAAAACTCCACCTAAGAAGCTATGCCTTTCCTAACAAGGCTTTATACTATGCTACTAATATAGTAGAGGGAGCAGAAACTATTGTGTATAGTCTTATGGTATGTATAGTGCCACAGTTTTTTGTTGCAATAAGCACGGGCTATGTCATTGTCCTTTTTATTACTACCCCTGTTATACTCTATTTTCGATGGAAAGAGTTCTCAAAATCTTCGTATTATCCGCATCTTATGGAACATATAGAGTAAGTTGTATACAGCAACATTTTATAGAGTATCTTCCTAGTATATACTTGTTTTAAGAGAATGCGTTAGTATACAGTCGATAATTTTCTGTATCAAAACAACAAAACAATACTTTTTGTATTGTAGGGAACAGCGATTTTCCTGTTTTGGCTATTTCGTCTTGTATTGTATCAAACACTTTTTTTACTGTTTGTACTGCTAGTTCTTTCGGAAAGCCGTATACTCCAGTACTGATATTTGGAAAGGCGATACTGCTAAGGCTATGTTTGTGAGCAAGTGCAAGTGAGTTATAGTAACATTGTGCGAGTGTTTTTTCTGCATGTTTGTCCTTGTTCCATATGGGACCTACCGTGTGTATGATATGCTTTGCTTTGAGCTTACCTGCGGTAGTAATGACTGCTTCTCCAGGAGGACAGCCTCCTTGTTTTGCACGAATTATACTGCACTCTTCTGCAATGCTAGGACCTCCGTTTTTATGAATAGCCCCATCTACACCAGCTCCTCCCGATAATGACGAGTTTGCTGCATTTACTATTGCATCAACATCTAGTGTTGTTATGTCTTCTTTTATACATGATATTTGCATGCAAATAGTATAAAGGAAATGCTGCTGGGATGCAAGGAGGAGTATAGGTATTTTTGGAGTTTTCTCATCTTTCTATCGCATGCCTCTCAATACTTTTTACACAAACATCCTCTGTAGTAAGCCTTTCTTATACAGCTTTGTAAGTGCTATTTGCTTCTGTGTGAGCGATATTTTTGTGTCAAGGCTCTGCAGAAAAGAGCCTATCTTTTGTTGCTCGGGGAGGGTAGGGAGTAATATTTTGGAAATTCTAATCAGAAGCCGAACAGTGTAAGAAAAATAAAAAAACTCATAGGGTATATCCTAATAATAAGAAACAAAAAAAGGAAGGAGACCCTATGAGCTATACTCATATATCATACCATGAACGCACAGAAATAGCACGCATGCTTAAGTGCAAAAAATCAAAACGTGAAATAGCACGATCCCTCAACAGATCGGTATCAACAATAGCAGACGAAATAAAACGCAATCGATTAAATACAAAATACTATGATGCTGAATATGCTGACATGAAAGCACAAAAACGCAAAACATACCCACGCGCTCGCCCTGTAACAGAGAATGAACACATACGAACACAAGTAGCACTCTCTCTCAAACAAGGCTTATCGCCTGATGCCATGAAAGGAAGGGCATTGCTTGAAAATGTCTCATTTGCAATAAGTGTCGAATCAATATACATACTCATAGCACGAGATGCAAAGGAAGGAGGAACACTGTATACCTCCCTTCCTTATAAGCGAAAAACACGCAAAATACACAAAATACCGCACAATACAGGTACTTTTGAACAACAAAAGACACGAATCAATGAACGCCCTGCACACATAACTGCTCGTACTACCATAGGCCACTGTGAAACTGATTGTATTGTTGGCAAAGATAATAGCTCAGTCATACAAACTACTATTGAACGAAAAAGTCGTTTTTTATTTGCAAAGCAACTGCCTCGTGCCACCAAAGAACATACCAAACAAACCCTCTGGGAAATAAAAAAACAGTATCCAGATAAAATACATTCGTTTACTACTGATAATGGCAGTGAATTTTCGTATCATACACTGGCATTTTTAGATAGCTCTGTACCAATGTATTTTACCTATCCTCATTGCCCATGGCAGAAAGGAAGCATTGAACATGCAAATAAATTACTGCGCAGATATATTAAAAAAGGAACTGATATTTCTTGTATTTCTCCTGCACATCTTTGTGCGATTGTTGCTACAATCAATAATACCCCCAGAAAGATATTAGGATACAAAACCCCTTTTGAGGTCTTTTTTGGTACTTCTGTTCGGCTTCTAATTTGAATTTTCAACCGCAGGCATCCATTATTTGACAAAATTTCCTCTTTATGAAATAATGGAATATATGTCAATGCCCTTAAAAGATCTTATAAACTATAAAGGAAATATATACGAAATGGTATCTGCAGTAATACAACGTTCTCAGCAGATCACCGAAATACGTGCCGCATATACTCCCACTACTCTTGAAGAGCAACAAAGTATGTCAACTTCTCCCAGAGAAAAAAAATTTGGCGACGAAAAAGCTACAAGCATAGCGTTTCGTGAAATATTTAATGAAGAAGTTGTATATAAATTCAAAAAAAATCGTTAGTTTTTCCATATCATACTTGTTGTAAGCTATGATTCCTCCTATTATCATCTTTGGTGCTACTGGAGTAGGAAAAACAGCATTCCTCAATACATTATACTCACACTGGACTACTAAGCATATCCACTCTCATGCTCCCTCATTTGAAGTTATAGTAGCAGATTCTCGACAAGTATATAAAGACATGCCAATAAGTACTGCACAAACACACAGTGCTGTAAAGGAAAAAATACCCCATCATCTTGCTGAAACACTTGATTGTTTTGCACCGTATACCGTTGGTACTTTTGTTACACAAACAAATACTATCATAGAGCACATATATGCTCGTAATAATATACCCATCATTATGGGCGGTACTGCCTACTATGTGTACAACCTGTACAAAGGCATACCTACAACCCCAGTAATACCTCATAGCATCCGCTCAGCAATTATGGAAGAACATGCACTGTATGGAACTCCCTATCTCTATAAAAAACTTTCTTCACTTGATCCTGTGTATGCACAACGCATAAGTTCTCATGATACACAAAGAATAGTACGTGCTCTTGAGATATACCAGTACACAAAAAAACCACTCTCTACTTTCTCCGATACTCCCAGCTACAACCCGTACCTACAACATAGCCTTTGTATTGGATTAACAAGAAACAGAGATGCCCTATACAACAATATAAATAAGCGCGTACATACTATGTACAAAGAAGGGCTGTTATACGAAGCATATACTCTATGGCAACGCGGACTTAATAACACACACAATGCATTTTATACTATAGGAATACAAGAAATACTTGAAAACACTGATATTATCAAACACTGGAACACATTACATGCTTCTAATCATACAAAAGACACAAGTAATCAAACATCGTCTATATATTCTATCGATTCTCATATTATAGATACTGTATTGACCACAATTCAAAAAAATACACGACATTACGCAAAAAGACAGCTTACATTTTTTCGAAAATTAGAAGCGTGCATACAAAATTCTGGAAATCATGTTATGTGCTTTGATCTTGAAAAACATAATAGTGAAAAAACCATATGCGAGACCATAACAAACTTCATACAACAAAGTATAGATCAGTAAAGTGCAGTATAGATGCTCTTCTTATACTATAGGAGTTTTAGATATACTTTACTAAGTATATCTATTCTTTTTTACATTTTCTGTATATTTTATGGTTCTTTTATTATTTATATTGTCTGGATCAGATAAATGTTTATATTCTTTAGCATCAGGAACAAGGCTTGATATATTTTTTATTTCTTTATGGTGTCCTGCTATCTTCTTAATATTGTTTAATATTTGATTGTTCATAGATTCTGATTTCAGCATATTTTACTCCTTCCTAATTTTCTGAATCGAGATGTTTATTGGAAACTTTATCTTTTTTTTTACTAAAAGAATAGTACTTGATATAATCAATAACTAATAATTTATTGAAAATATCAAAATCTATATCTAAATAATCCTTAGTTTCAACATCTTCAAAACCTAAATTTTTTAATTCTTGCTCATCAATAATACTTGAATGCGATGGGTAATAATGTACTACTTTCTCCATAAAGGTTTCTGATCTTTCTTCTTCCCATCCCTTATATCTGCTTAAAATTCTTTTACCATAATCTAGTGCTATTGCATTAGTTCTCGCTACATTTCCTAACTCAATTGGATTTACTTGATTGAGTAACGGTGCAATTAATTTATTAGCATAATCAGAAGCTAATTTTATTTTATCCATTTCTTTTAGGTAATCTGGAATGTTATTATAATGTTTTTCATAAGTAGCAAAAGCTATTTTCATAATTTCTCTTATTGATGACATATGGTCTAAAGCAGATTGATTTACTGGTTTGTCACCTTCTGACTTTTTTGATATTTGTACATCTAAAGGACTCATTTCACCCAAACTAGAAAAATAAATTGTATCAAAACCAAGACTTATCAATGTTGCTGCACTACTAGCATATAGAGGTATTATCCCATACACTTTATTGAAAGATGCTCTAACATACTTTAGTATTTTATACGCAGCATCAGGATCACCACCAAATGAGTTCACTACCACATAAATATCTTCTTTTTCATTTTTTTTATTTTTTATTTCTTTATGTAAGCGTAGAAATAGATCATTGGAAATATAACCATTTATAAATAAAAAATGTTTTGCATCATTATGATTTTCAGTAAACTTGTTTATTTCCTCAGGAAGAGTCTCTAATGCATTATTTATATTTTGAAGAATCTCTGATATATTACTCATATAATTTATATTATATACAAAAATCTTTTTTTGTAAATTGCAAATTCAAGAATTAAAAACAAAAAATTTTAACAGATTTTTTATATATCCATATAAAACAAGACTATTTTTTTATATTGTTGCTTTAATTTTGTTTAAGGTACTATCATATATAGTTCCCCTTTGTACAGCACTATCTTTATTTACAAATATACCCTATAGTTGTAATAGAATGAAATTGTTTTTAGTAAAATTAAGCGGAAAAGTTATAGAAAGCCCTCTTCTCCCTCAGTTATTGCAAGAAATTAACGCATTTTGTACACACAATAGCTATAGATACATCATCATACACGGAGGAGGAACTTTATTGAGCGAATACAGTAAGAGCATAGGCATACAGCCAACATTTGATACAGAAGGACATAGAATAACAAGCCCTCCCGAAATGATTGCTGCACAGCGTATACTAGCAGGACAAATACGCTGTCATCTTGTAGCAGAATGCCACAAAGCAGGAATAGCGGCCGTTGGAGTAAGTGCAAGCGATGGACACATGGTAGAAGCAAAGCAATTATACAAAACAGGCAGATCAAATAGCAACCATACTGGAACAATATCCTCTTGTGACACTACCATGCTCACTGCCCTCTTAGATGCTCACTTTGTCCCTGTTGTCAACTCTGTAGCATGTAGTAAAGAGGGAACATTGCTCAATATCAATGCAGATGAACTTGCTGTAGCCATAGCATTAGCATACACTACACATACACTCTTGTTTCTCTCGGATACAGAAGGGATTGTACAAGAAGATGCAAACATACTACAAGAACTTAATACAAAAACAGGAACATCACTTATTGAGTCAGGCACTATCCATTCTGGCATGCGAAAAAAAGTAACTATGGCATTACAAGTAGCACACAAACACAGCACACAAGTACTCATTAGCAACTACACACAAAAAAACGATATTACTCGTATTGTAGAACATAAAAAAGGAACTCGTATTTATGACTCATAACACTATACTTACTACATATCCACAACTCACTCATAGCTATAATCCTCAGCTCATAATAGAAAGAGCAAAAGGAGATTATGTTTGGGACACACATGGAAACAAATACATTGACTTTACTGGAGGCATTGCAGTACATGCACTAGGACATAGCCATCCTGCAATTATTCGAAATATCACAAAACAAGCAAAAAAGGTGCTTCATCAATCTAATCTGTACACATACCCTGCAAGCATTGAGCTATGCAAACAACTTGTTGATACCGCAAACAATGAGTTTCATCATACTCACACCGTTTCTCGTGGAGACGCTACAGTGGAAAACTCCCATCATGATACCACACATTTTGCAGCAAGCTTTTTATGTAACAGTGGTACCGAAGCAAACGAAGCCGCGCTAAAGTTTGCTCGACTGTACTTTTACCGCAACAATATGAAACACAAAACGCATTTTGTAGCATTTAGAAATTCCTTTCACGGAAGAACTATGGGAGCATTATCAGTAACAGGACAAGAAAAATACCGCAGCCCCTTTGAGCCACTGCTCCCCCACTGCTCCATTGTCCCCTATAATGACTGTGCAAGTTTACAGCAAGCAGTTACAGATCATACTGCAGCAGTGATATTTGAGCCAATACAAGGAGAAGGAGGCTTAGAAGCTCTCACACAAGAAACCGCAACATGCTTACAAGCATTAGCAAAAAAATATTCATTCTTTATTATTGCCGATGAAGTACAAACTGGACTGTACCGTTGCGGAAACTTTTTCGCATCATCGCTTTTACCATTACAACCAGACATCATTACTCTTGCAAAAGCATTAGGAGGAGGAACTGCAGGAGGAGCAGTCATTTATTCCCAAAAAATTCAGCATATACTACAAGCAGGAGATCATGGCACTACATTAGGAGGAAACCCTCTGACTGCCTCCTGTGGACTGACAGTGCTGTCGTTACTACAACAAAAACACATACAAAACAAACGATATATATCAGCACAATCCCTAGAAAAAAACATTACAATACTCTGTAATACCTATACACATTTGCATCCCTTAGGAAAAGGACATTTACGCGGCATCCATTTTTCAGAAGCCAATACAAACAAGATTGCAATAAATACCACTATCACCTCAATAATTTCGGAATGTCAAAAAAGAGGACTCCTTATTTTACGTACTGGCACACATGGACTGAGACTAGCTCCGTCCTTCTTATGTAGTCCTCACACAATACAAAAAGCATTTAGTATACTATCGCAATCAATAAAAAAATGGCTATAGATACAATGCTCATTCAGTTTGTGTATATTGCTGTAATGAAACTGAGTGTCCTTTCCTATTATTGAGAATATCCCATTGAGTACCATACAATGCAGCAGATATAGCACTCTTTTCAAACCATGGAAAAGGAGCAACAATAATACTCTTTTTCTGTCCTTTATGTGTAGTTGCCTTCACAGAGAGACTCTTAGGCCTTAATCTCGCTCCCCACCAAGCAAAACTACTATTACTATGGATATAATGAGTACCGCTATTCATCAATATCATTTCATCTACTGCCAAAAAACTATTCGTATATACTGTTACTCCTTCTAACAGAGAAATATGCTTTTGATGTATATCAGTTTTGCTTGTAACCAAAACAAAGGAAACTCCTATATCAAAATGAGTAGCACACCACTTTGCATCATCAGTAAAGACAAGAAAGGTAGCTTTAGGATCCTTTGCTAATACAACTTGTACCGCTTTTCTATAGTAATCAAGGGAACACTGAGGATATTGCGTCAATAAAAAATCGGTTCGTCTTACATGTATTATCGTTGCATGAGAAAAATCTACTGCATACCTTTGTTGCAACTCTTTTTCTGCATGTGCTAGCATCTCATTTTGCTGAGTATTCAACACACAAAAAGCATCCCTCTCTTTTACTGCACGATATAACCGCATATCTTGCCAATATCCTCGTACAAACAATGGTATAGTAGTATCTTTGTGTACAATATCGTTCAATAATAACCGCTGTTTTTCCGTTAAATAAGGCTGTATATTAGTATCATGAAAATACATACTATCCTGATACACAGCACTCTTTTCATCAAAAAATTGATATGTATCACAATCTTTCGCTTCACGATAGGGGTATATCCTATTGATAATTCGTTCAAGTCTATTTAATGAACAAAGTACCCTTGATTGTAATAGTGCAAATAACTGTTTACGCTTTGTAATATACCGTACACTCCCTTTTGTCATATCAATGGAAGGAGGAATTAAGTGCATAATATCTGGACATCGTTGCACATCACGGTAGATACTTGTAACATCAAGGACAAGGCTACGTCCGCTTAACTGAGATAATAAAACACCGAAATTATACTGAAATAGCTGATTTCCTACCCCACCTGCCAGCTCCATAACAATAGGAGCGAGTTTAGACTCAGTAGCATTATTCTTCATGGTGAGAATAGCGTATTCTATTGCTATAGTATTTATTTTTCAGCAATAATTTCTATTTCTACCAGTACATCTTTTGGTAACCGCGCTACCTCGACACAGCTTCTCGCGGGATAAGGGTCAGTAAAATACCGTGCATACACTTCATTAAATACAGCGAAATCATTCATATCTTTTAGAAAACACACTGTCTTTCGCACATCTTGTAATGTCAAATTATAACTTCGTAGTAAAGCAATAATATTTTTTATCACCTGCTCGCACTGTTCTGCTGTATTATTTCCAACTATATCACCTGTTTGAGGATCTAAGGGAATCTGTCCTGAACAAAATAATATATTACCACAAAGAATGGCACTTCTATAAGGGCCTACTGCTTTTGGTACTGTATTAAGATTATCATCACTCATAGTAACTAGTATAGTATATTTTTACTCTTACTGTAATATATAATTATCGTTGTTGTTCATATAACACTTTTGCTAGCTCAAAATCTATGTCATTATCTATATCAACCGAACGACTTTGAGGCATAACATATGCATAGCTATTTTGCTCAAAAGGATTATACTGCTCATGATATGTATCTACTTTACACCAGAAAATAGCACCATGTATCTTATAATAACGTGGAAGTGATTGTCTTGGCATGTTATAATACTCTTGTGGAATAAAATCTCTCATACTATAATCACTAGGAAGCTCCTGTACCCATGGTTTAGGATACGAAGATTCACATACACTTATAACAGTATCAGCTTTTTTATTCACTAACAAATTATACGAATCAATAATATCCTTTGCATTACGAAGAGGAGAACTTACTTGTAGCACAGAAAAATACGTATAATGTTCATTATTATGAAAAAGATATTGCAATATTTCAGCACTCACCTTTGATGTAGGGACAGTATCCTGAGATAGCTCTACAGAACGCAGATAAGGAACGATAGCACCGTGTTGTATAGCAATGTTTGCATACTCCTGTGAATCAGTCGAGACAATAACTTTTTCAAATAACGCACTTTCTAGTGCTGCGTGTATGGTATGCACTATGAGAGGCTTTCCTCCTAACGGAAGAATATTTTTATCTTTTAAGGATTTCGATCCTTTTCGAGCAGGAATAATAGCAACATTCATTTTCTCTCGTATATTCTGCGTAACAAAAATTTCCCCTCATTCGTGCAATCAAGCGTACAAAAAACAGCACAAGATAGCGTACCCAAGAGGATTTGAACCTCCGACCTTCAGATCCGCAATCTGATGCTCTATCCAGCTAAGCTATGGGTACAACGGAGAAGGTGGGATTCGAACCCACGGTACCCCGGTAAGGGTACAACTTCTTAGCAGGAAGCCCGATTCAACCGCTCTCGCACTTCTCCTATATACTTTTAGTATATACTGCTCTCTTAAATTACACAAGGGGCATATACGAGGAATGGAAATTTTAATCAGAAGCCGAACAGTGTAAGAAAAATAAAAAAACTCATAGGGTATATCCTAATAATAAGAAACAAAAAAAGGAAGGATACCCTATGAGCTATACTCATATATCATACCATGAACGCACAGAAATAGCACGCATGCTTAAGTGCAAAAAATCAAAACGTGAAATAGCACGATCCCTCAACAGATCGGTATCAACAATAGCAGACGAAATAAAACGCAATCGATTAAATACAAAATACTATGATGCTGAATATGCTGACATGAAAGCACAAAAACGCAAAACATACCCACGCACTCGCCCTGTAACAGAGAATGAACACATACGAACACAAGTAGCACTCTCTCTCAAACAAGGCTTATCGCCTGATGCCATGAAAGGAAGAGCATTGCTTGAAAATGTCTCATTTGCAATAAGTGTCGAATCAATATACCTACTCATAGCACGAAATGCAAAGGAAGGAGGAACACTGTATACCTCCCTTCCTTATAAGCGAAAAACACGCAAAATACACAGAATACCGCACAATACAGGTACTTTTGAACAACAAAAGACACGAATCAATGAACGCCCTGCACACATAACTGCTCGTACTACCATAGGCCACTGTGAAACTGATTGTATTGTTGGCAAAGATAATAGCTCAGTCATACAAACTACTATTGAACGAAAAAGTCGTTTTTTATTTGCAAAGCAACTGCCTCGTGCCACCAAAGAACATACCAAACAAACCCTCTGGGAAATAAAAAAACAGTATCCAGATAAAATACATTCGTTTACTACTGATAATGGCAGTGAATTTTCGTATCATACACTGGCATTTTTAGATAGCTCTGTACCAATGTATTTTACCTATCCTCATTGCCCATGGCAGAAAGGAAGCATTGAACATGCAAATAAATTACTGCGCAGATATATTAAAAAAGGAACTGATATTTCTTGTATTTCTCCTGCACATCTTTGTGCGATTGTTGCTACAATCAATAATACCCCCAGAAAGATATTAGGATACAAAACCCCTTTTGAGGTATTTTTTGGTACTTCTGTTCGGCTTCTAATTTGAATTTTCAATTTTGCGGATTCAAGGACTAAATGCAACACGAAAGGATTTCACAAAATAGGACTCACATAATGGCTATATTGCTATACTATATTAGATGAGTAAGCAAGACAAAAAATCAGTGCCTACTATTCAAGTACCCTCCATACGCTTCAAGCAGGACGATGGCTCTGATTTTCCTGATTGGGAAGAGAGAAGGCTAGGGGAGATTTGTAATATAACAACTGGGAAACTTGATGCAAACGCTATGGTAAAAAATGGAAAATATCGTTTTTTTACTTGTTCAAAAGATTTTTTTCAAACTGATACATATGAATTTGATACTGATGCGTTAATTATTTCAGGGAATGGAAATATTGGATATATTCATCATTTCAATGGGAAATTTAATGCTTACCAAAGGACTTATGTTTTAGATGGTTTTACTGATTCCATTTATTACATCAAGTATTTTCTAAATAAACATTTATATGCAAGAATTTTAAGAGAGAAGATAGGAGGGGTAACTCCATATATTGTTATGTCAACCTTAACACGAATGAAAATATTACTCCCTACCCTCCCCGAACAACAAAAGATAGCCTCTTTTCTGGAGAGTGTAGACAAAAAGATACAGCTCCTTGAAAGAAAAGTAGTGCTGTTGCAGTCATACAAAAAAGGCGTCATGCAAAAACTCTTTTCACAGGAGCTACGCTTTAAGGACGAGCAAGGGAGCGAGTACCCCGACTGGCAAGAGAGGAGGCTGGGGGAGATTTGTAATATAACAACTGGGAAACTTGATGCAAACGCTATGGTAAAAAATGGAAAATATCGTTTTTTTACTTGTTCAAAAGATTTTTTTCAAACTGATACATATGAATTTGATACTGATGCGTTAATTATTTCAGGGAATGGAAATATTGGATATATTCATCATTTCAATGGGAAATTTAATGCTTACCAAAGGACTTATGTTTTAGATGGTTTTACTGATTCCATTTATTACATCAAGTATTTTCTAAATAAACATTTATATGCAAGAATTTTAAGAGAGAAGATAGGAGGGGTAACTCCATATATTGTTATGTCAACCTTAACACGAATGAAAATGAAAATTCAAATTAGAAGCCGAACAGAAGTACCAAAAAAGACCTCAAAAGGGGTTTTGTATCCTAATATCTTTCTGGGGGTATTATTGATTGTAGCAACAATCGCACAAAGATGTGCAGGAGAAATACAAGAAATATCAGTTCCTTTTTTAATATATCTGCGCAGTAATTTATTTGCATGTTCAATGCTTCCTTTCTGCCATGGGCAATGAGGATAGGTAAAATACATTGGTACAGAGCTATCTAAAAATGCCAGTGTATGATACGAAAATTCACTGCCATTATCAGTAGTAAACGAATGTATTTTATCTGGATACTGCTTTTTTATTTCCCAGAGGGTTTGTTTGGTATGTTCTTTGGTGGCACGAGGCAGTTGCTTTGCAAATAAAAAACGACTTTTTCGTTCAATAGTAGTTTGTATGACTGAGCTATTATCTTTGCCAACAATACAATCAGTTTCGCAGTGGCCTATAGTAGTACGAGCAGTTATGTGTGCAGGGCGTTCATCGATTCGTGTCTTTTGTTGTTCAAAAGTACCTGTATTGTGCGGTATTTTGTGTATTTTGCGTGTTTTTCGCTTATAAGGAAGGGAGGTATACAGTGTTCCTCCTTCCTTTGCATCTCGTGCTATGAGTAGGTATATTGATTCGACACTTATTGCAAATGAGACATTTTCAAGCAATGCCCTTCCTTTCATGGCATCAGGCGATAAGCCTTGTTTGAGATAGAGTGCTACTTGTGTTCGTATGTGTTCATTCTCTGTTACAGGGCGAGTGCGTGGGTATGTTTTGCGTTTTTGTGCTTTCATGTCAGCATATTCAGCATCATAGTATTTTGTATTCAACCGATTGCGTGTTATTTCATCTGCTATTGTTGATACCGATCTGTTGAGGGATCGTGCTATTCCACGTTTTGATTTTTTGCACTTAAGCATACGTGCTATTTCTGTGCGTTCATGGTATGATATATGAGTATAGCTCATAGGGTCTCCTTAATTGTTTTTTTCTTATTATTAGGATATACCCTATGAGTTTTTTTATTTTTCTTACACTGTTCGGCTTCTGATTAGAATTTCCAGGTGCGGATTCAAGGACTAAATGCGACAGAAAAGGCTTCAGCAGGGGGTCAAATTTTTCTTTTTTTGTTGCTGTAATGCTTGAATAAAATTTTTTTAATTAATTATTGAAAATTGTTTGAAATTGACTATAGTATTATTTGTATAGATTAATTATCTTTTTTGTAATTATACTCATACACTATTGTATATTTGAGAGTGAATCTTTCTTTTATACGATATACATTTTATTTATATATAAGGAGCTTTTATATGAAAACACAAAATTCATATTTTATGTTTTATTTTTTAGTTATGTTTACTACATTGTTAGTATTTAGTTGTGCGGAAGATACTTCTTCTAGTAATGATGAAAACACTGTACAGCCTAGTGTTAATGTTGTCCCTTCTACACGATCGGAGTTAGATAGCTTACTTGCTAGTAGGTTTAAGAATGCAAAAGGGAAAGTAAATCTTAATGATATAGATACAAGTAACATTACTGATATGAGTGATTTATTTAAGAACTTTCCTAATTCTGATTATGATATATCAAACTGGAAGACAGAGAAAGTTACTGATATGTCAGGTATGTTTGAAGGAGCAACACAGTTTAATGGTGATATATCAAAGTGGAATACTACTAAAGTTACTGACATGTCTTCTATGTTTAAGAGTGCAACAAAGTTTAATAGCGATATATCAAAATGGAATACTACTAAAGTTACTGATATGTCTTCTATGTTTAAGAGTGCAACAAAGTTTAATAGCGATATATCAAAATGGAAGACAGAAAAAGTTACTGATATGACAAGTATGTTTGAAGGGGCGAGTGTATTTAATCAGGATATTTCTAAATGGAATGTAAAAAAAGTACAGTCGGTAGCGTTTAAGAATATGTTCAAAAATGCTAAAAAGTTCAATCAGTCTTTAGACGCATGGGATATATCTCTTAATTCTGTAAAGAAACTATTAGAAATGGAAAAAACAGCTAAAGAAACTATGTTTGATGGTTCTTGTTTAGATCTTACTGTTACTCAAGGGTGTGCTAATAAACAATCTTTGCCTTCTTGGTATACAAAAAAGGTAGAATTTGGAAATACTGTTATTACAAAGTCAGTAGGAGAGGCATTTAGTGTTCCTATTATAAAATATCCTTCGTATGCTACAGGAACATATAGAATTGATACTTCTAAGAGTACATTGCCTGCGGGAGTAAGTTTGAATACTACTGATGGTATCTTTTTGGCTTCTCCTGGTGCTACAAAATCAATTACTTCAGGCACTTTGTCTATTGCTGTTATTTTTACAGGAACAGGCGATTTTGCATTAGCAGGAGATGTAAATAAAGATAGACCTTTTACAGTATCATTGTCTATTGTTGATTCTACTTCTGCTCCTAAATCAAAATCAGGATTGTTGAAGTTGATACGATCATTGGTAGATACTGATGGTGATGGCAATGCTGATGTAAACGATCCAGATTTAACTGGTATTGATACCAGTAATATTACGGATATGAGCGATCTTTTTTCAGATAGCCTTTTTAGTAATTTTAATGGTGATATTTCTACATGGGATGTAAGTAATGTCACTGATATGTCTGCTATGTTCTCAGGTGCTACAAAGTTTAATGGCACTCTATCAAATTGGAAAGTAGGAAAAGTTACTAATTTTAGTACTATGTTTGCAGGAGCAAGTAGTTTTAATCAAAATATATCTACGTGGGATGTGTCGAATGGGAGGTATATGCATTCTATGTTTTTGGACGCTACTGCATTTAATCAAGATATATCGACTTGGGCGGTAGATACAGTAGAGAATGTGTCACGTATGTTTCAAGGAGCAGTGGCATTTTCTGTAGACTTAGAAGGTTGGAAGGATCATTTTGGTAATAAGGCTATTGTTACTAGTAATATTTTTAAGGATGCTGCTAAGATAACCAGTGCTAATCTACCCTCTTGGAAATATGATGTTTCCGTAGTGTATCAAAAAAGTAGCGATACTACTGTTGTTGATGGCCCTTTTGTGTTGAATAAACTTACAACAAAATCTGCTACATTTGTAGTAAAAAATGAAGCAGTAACAACATATAGTATGAGTGGTACCTATCAAATATCTCCTAACATAACTACTGACACAGGCATGGCCTTTGATAGCTCTACAGGAGGAATAGCAGGTACTATTACTAAAGTGCTGTCTAAAAAGGAATATACGCTTACTTTCACTGGTACTAAAACAGTAACTAAATCTTTTTATCTTACCATTATAAGTGGGTATACTCATACTCCTGATACTTCTGCAAAATTATTGTCTGCTGTACAAGAGCTTACAAAGACAAACGATGATGATAGTAGTAATGATGTGTTGGATGCTGACCTTAATAGTATTGATACCAGTGCTATTACTGATATGAGTGAATTGTTTATTGCGGGACATAAATTGTCTGGGTTTAGTGGAGATATTTCAAATTGGAATACTTCAAGTGTTACTGATATGCATGACATGTTTAAGGGAAACACTGCGTTTACTGGTAATTTGTCATTATGGGATGTACGTAAAGTTACTGATACGTCCTCTCTGTTTGAGGGAGCTACTGCCTTTAATGCTGATATTTCTGATTGGGAACTCAGTGCAGTAACCGATATGAGTGATATGTTTAAGGGAGCTACTACGTTTAATCAAGATTTAGAAGAATGGGATGATCATCTCGGCAGTAGTAGTGTCACAAAAACTGATATGTTTAAGAACACAAAAGTAGTAACACTTCCTACATGGTATTTTAGTATTACTGCAAGTGCTAGTAGTATTACCCATACTATTTATAGCACCTTGCCTCACTCTCCTTCTAATTCTAAAGAGATAACCTTTACAAAATCACCTGATATAGCGGGTACCTTTAAGATAGCTCCTACTACTTTTGCTACTGATACAGGGTTACAGTTTGATCCTGCAACAGGCAAAATATCAGGAACTCCGAATAAAATTGTATCTAATAAGGCGTATACAGTGCAATTTTCAAGTACTTCTCCTGCTCATACCTATGCTGATAGTGAGAGAAGTAAAACAGTTACTATTACTATTGATTATAAACACAAGCCTGATACTAAGAATACGTTATTACAAAATATAAGTGCAGAAATTACTGCACAAGGAAACACTGCTAATCTTAATATGATAGATACCAGTAGCATTACTGATATGAGAGATGTGTTTAAGGGTAATGCTACTTTTAATGGGGATATTTCAAAATGGAATACCAGTAAGGTTACTACTATGCAAAGTATGTTTGAGAATGCAAGTAAGTTTAATGGGAGCATAAATGATTGGGATGTGAGTGCTGTTACTACTATGAGTAACATGTTTAGTGGAGCTTCTGCTTTTAATCAATCGTTGAGTAAATGGGATGTCTCTAAAGTGTCACGGTTTAATGCTATGTTTAAGGATGCAGTAGCATTTGATGGGGATATTACTACTTGGAAAATAGGTGAGAACTTAGGGAGTACTCCAGGATTTATTATTCTTATTACTATGGAAGCTATGTTCAAAGGAGCAAGTGCATTTAATCAAAATATAGGGAGTTGGGACACAAGTGCAGTATCTATTATGAGCAGTATGTTTGAGGATGCAAGTAAGTTTCATCAAACTATTGGGAGTTGGGATACTGATGGTGTTACTCATATGGCAAAAATGTTTGATGGAGCTGCTGCATTTAATCAGAACATAGGGAGTTGGGATACAAGCAATGTTACTACTATGGCGTCTATGTTTGATGGAGCTACTGCGTTTAATCAAAACATAGGGAGTTGGAAAACAGGGAATGTTACTACTATGGCTCGTATGTTTAAGGGAGCTACTGCATTTAATCAAAACATAGGGAGTTGGGACACAAGCAAGGTTACTACTATGGCGTCTATGTTTGTTGGAGCTACTGCGTTTAATCAGAATATTGGTAACTGGAAAACAGGAGAAGTAACTGCTATGAATGATATGTTCCGTGATGCCAGTAATTTTAATCAGA
The DNA here is from genome assembly GCA_965218205.1 of Spirochaetia bacterium. GTDB lineage: Bacteria > Spirochaetota > Spirochaetia > WTKD01 > CBDDCA01. The sequence continues at coordinate 329,694 of OZ244590.1, forward strand.
ATATATCAAGCTGGAATATAGGTAAGATTGTTACTATGGCTAATATGTTTGAAAGAGCAAGTAGATTCAATCAAAATCTTGAGACTTGGAATGTGAAACAGAGTGTTCCAAAAACGGGTATATTTAAGGATTCTGCGGTAGCTACACTTCCTACGTGGTACTTTAGTATCAATACAAATAAAACTACTCTTACTTCTTATATGTATGTTCCTCTGGCTAATAATGAGAGAATAGTACTTACTAAAACACCTACTATAGCAGGAACATTTAGTATTAGTCCTAATATTACCACTAATACAGGGTTGTCTTTTGATACTGCTACGGGTACAATTTCAGGTACTGCTACTAAAGTGACTGCTCGTACTTCTTATACTATAACTTTTACGAGTAAAACTGCTGATGATAGTGTTATTCATGAGTATACTGATTCTGATAGAACAATTACAGTAGCAGTTACTACTGATTACAAGTACAAGCCTGATAATAAGAGCAAGTTATTACAAAATATAAGTGCAGAAATTACTGCACAAGGAAATACTGCTAATCTTAATATGATAGATACCAGTAGAATTACTGATATGAGTGAGTTGTTTAAGGATAATGCTACTTTTAACGGTGATATATCAAAGTGGAATACGAGTAATGTTACTACTATGAGTAGGTTATTTAGTGTAGCAAGAGGTTTTAATCAAGATATTGGAGATTGGGATACCAGTAATGTAACTGATATGAGTTATATGTTCTATAGAGCTAGCGTTTTTAATCAAGATATAGGTGATTTTGTTACCAGTAAAGTAACTGATATGACTAATATGTTTGATGGAGCTTTAGTGTTTAATAAAGATATAGGAGATTGGGATACCAGCAAGGTTACTTCTATGCGTGCTATGTTTTTTAGTGCTCGTAAGTTTAATCAAGATATTGGTGATTGGGATACCAGTAAAGTTACTACTATGCACAGTCTGTTTCGTAATGCTAGTGCGTTTGATCAGAATCTTGAGAATTGGGTTCTTAGTCGTTCTACCGATACTACGAATATATTCAAAGATGCGAAAATGACAGTGCTTCCTTCGTGGTACTTTAGTATTACTCCTAATAGGACTCTTGTTTCGGTAGAAAAAAATAGTGCTATTACCGCTCTTACTTTTACTAAAAGCCCTACTATTACAGGTATATTTGCTATTAGTCCTTCTACATTTGCTACTGATACAGGATTGACTTTTGACTCTGCAACAGGAAAAATATCAGGTACTCCTACAAAGACAGTGAATAAAGAGTATACAGTACAGTTTACAAGTAAGAAAAATATACATACCTATACTGATGATAAAAGATCACATACTGTTTTGGTAGTGGTTGTGGATGCGTATAAACATAGTCCTACTAATAAAAGTGAGTTGATAGCAGATATAAAAATTGAGATTGATGCACAAGGAAATAGTGCAGATTTGAATGCTATTGATGTTTCACATTCTAGTATTACCGATATAAGTAGTATATTTGCTGCTCATAAAGATTTTAATGGTGATATTAGTGGATGGGATACGAGTAATGTCGAAAATATGTCGAATCTTTTTAAGGATCTTACAAAGTTTAATGGGAATATTTCTCATTGGGATGTAAGTAAGGTAACTGATATGAGTCATATGTTTAATGGTGCAAGTGAGTTTAATCAAGATATAGGAGATTGGAATACAAGTAAAGTAACTGATATGGGATATATGTTTGCTAGTGCGAGTAAGTTTAATCAAGATATAAGTGATTGGAATACCAGTAAAGTAACTGATATGGGATATATGTTTGCTAATGCGAGTAAGTTTAATCAAGATATAGGAGATTGGGATACGAGTAAAGTAACTGATATGGGGGTTATTTTTTATAAGGCGAGTGAGTTTAATCAAGATATAGGAGATTGGGATACGAGTAAAGTAACTGATATGGGATATATGTTTGCTAGTGCGAGTAAGTTTAATCAAGATATAAGTGATTGGGATACGAGTAAAGTAACTGATATGGGATCTATGTTTTATGCTGCGAGTGTGTTTAATCAAGATATTGATAATTGGGGTAAAAATAGTGGGCTTGCTAGAGTAGGAAGTTTTTTAACTATGTTTGAAAATGCAAGTGCATTTAATCAAACTTTACCGAGTTGGGAAACTTCTGTCAAATCTGCTGTTTCTACTGATATGTTTAAGAATGCAGGAGGAACGCCTAGCTGGTATTAAATGTACTTTATTTCTAGCAATGAAAAGAGCAAAGATATTTTTTATATCTTTGCTCTTTTTTATGTATGTTGTATATGTGGTTCAAGGGCTATTGCGACAGCAAAGGCTTTGGCAGAGGCTAGAAAATGCAGATATGTGATATATTGATACGGAATATGTTATTTTGATGATATCATATATACGCATAGGAGATAGCATATGAATACAATGTTGTATGGTCAGTAGCATATAGTCCTGACGGAAAATACCTTGCGAGTGGGAGTTGGGATGGAACGATAAAGATATGGAATGCATGTTAATTGCAAAGTAATACTTATTTGCAATTATAGGGTGTTATTGATAGGAGTGTTGATAGCAGTGGCTTTTTCTATACACGCATCATCAAGTGTTGTTACTGATTGTGGATCTTGTACAAATTTTTCGAACAATGTTAATGAACACGCATTAGAAAATGTCAATGCATGATCTTCATCAGTAAAAATAACATGCTGTGTATTACTCATAGTATCTGCAACTATGCTACCCCATCGTGGAGAGGTTTGCATATCTCGTCTTGCAGAGAACAATAAGGTAGGAATATCAGACATAACCGCTTTAAATTCTATGGCATCTGCTTGTGTAATTTGGAGTATATGTTTTATTTCGCCTACTTCTTCTTTTGATATAGGAGCACCACCTGAAAATTCCTTAAATAGTTCAAGTACTATTGGATCTACATTTTTAATTTCTGGTATATTACTCTTAAACGGGGTATTGTATTCTTCGCTTGCAATAATTGATGCTGCCATGTATGTTCCAGTAGGTCTATGAGAAAATACTGCTCGTGATTTTTTGTCTATAATGTCAAAGTAAGGAGGATTGTCCTCAGTGTACATTTTTTCTTCTATTGTATACATGGCTTCATCAAAAGCATCTTCGTCTTGTTGTTCATACGCCTCTAATAGCATATGTGCAATAACAAAGCGATGGGGATCATACGCATACTTTGATAGCGTAGTGAGAACTGTGAGTGCTATGTCTTGGACATTATGCTGTAAAGCATCGGAGGCTACCTGTGTTATTCTTTGTTCTATATTGCCAAAATAGTGGGGGAGCGTGTCTTTGTGTTCACGGAAGCTCTGTATAAGATAGCTTATATTGAATAAAGGTGCTTCAGATCCTTGATCAAATCCATTGACTTCAATAGGAAATACTCCATCAAGCACCATGCCTGTAACTCGATGAGGAATGTCTCTTGCTCCAGTGAGAGCAACTCTTGTTCCATAAGAAATGCCATATAAGATTACAGTATCAATAGCACGGTATGTAAGTATGCGATCTAAGTCTTGTATAAAGTTTGCAGTAGTGATGCCTCTATAGGATATATTGTTTTCTTGTAGTATACGTTGGCATTCTTTCATGGCAAGTAATACATTGCTATCATCATCAATGTCTCTGTCACAATAGTCAAGAGTACGTGGATCGTATGGTTCAGAGAGTCCTAGTCCTCGATAATCAAAACTGAGTATGTTATTGTGTTTTCTTAATGAGTCAAAGTTTGAGTTTTCAATAAAAAGTTCAAGTTCGCCAGATATAGCACCACCAGGTCCGCCAACAAGTGGCACTATTGTTTTAGTAGTTACGCTTTGTGTTTCTGCAGGGAGAAAAAACCAAAAGATATAGTATGTATCTTTATGAGGCTGTGCATAATCTACAGGTACCTGTATAAATCCACAATCACCATTGAGTGTTACGATGACAGGAATATCGCAGACATAGGTACTTTTGTCATCTCTCTGAAAAATAGAGGATACATATGCTTCTGTTTCAATATTTTGTTGTGATGAATTTGATGTACAAGAGAAGAAAACTATTGCTATTGCAATAGTGGAAAAAATAAATGCTTTTTTGATAATGACCATATACATAGTATACTACCATTTACTATGAACATGTTGTGATGTTCCCTATGGGATTATGTATAAAAGCGGACTAATTGAAATTTTGCGATGAAAATAATACTATATAAAAAAGGCATTTTGTATAAACGAAAGTGATAATATGTATGTAAATAAAAGAGAGGATAAGCAATGATAGATAAAACACAAGCACAGCAGCATGGAATAAATACCATAGACAGCACACATACACAAAGTACGCACAAAAACGAAACAATAGAGAAGCTAAAAAAACTCATTCCAGAGATAGTAAGTTCTGATGGACAGCTAAACACAGAAGCACTGAAAGATGTGATAGATATTTCACACACTACTGCCAACAACAAAGGCTATGAGCTTACCTTTGCAGGCAAGGGCATTGCGAAAGCAAAAGCAAGCAGTGAGACGAAATATGAGTTACAAGTAGAATACAAGCAAAGCAAACAATTTGAGACTACAGGAAACGTGCTAATACGTGGTGATAATATAGAAGTATTGAAAATACTCAAACAAAACTACTTTGGGAAAATAAAAATGATCTATATTGATCCACCATATAATACTAAAAGTGAAAATTTTATCTATAATGATAATTTCAAAAAAAGTGAAGAGGAGTTGATTGAGAATTTTGGCTTAGATGAAAATACTACCAATTTTTTACACAATGTATATGGAACAAAAAGCCATAGCGGATGGCTTGCCTTTATGTACCCACGCTTGAAACTTGCAAGAGAATTACTCACAGAGGATGGCGTTATTTTCATAAGTATTGATGATAACGAACAAGCAAACTTAAAAATTCTATGTGATGAAATTTTTGGTGAGGAGAATTTTGTAAGAAATGTAATATGGGAAAAAAAATATTCTCCAGCAAATGATAGTAAGGTTATCAGTGATACACATGATTTTGTTTTAGTGTATTCAAAAAATTTGAATACTTGGGAAATGGAGCTTTTAGATAGAACAGATGATATGAATAAAAGATATTCAAATTTAGATAATGATCCAAGAGGTGTTTGGAAAGCAGGAGGCTTATCTGCAAAGACTTATAGTAAAAAATATGATTATGAAGTTATTACACCATCAGGAAATAAAGTTTATCCTCCAAGTGGTAGTTGCTGGCAAGTTAGTAAAGAAAGATTAAAAGAATTAATTGATGACAATAGAATTTATTGGGGTAAAGATTTAAATTCAAAGCCTCAAATAAAACAATTTTTATCAGAAGTAAAAAAAGGCTTAACCCCCAAAAGCATATGGTTTAAAGATGAGGTTGGACATGGTCAAATATCAAGATCAGAACTTATAAAATTATTAAATAAATTTGCTTTTGATAACCCAAAACCTACTAAATTAATAAAAAGAATTTGTAAAATTGCTAATATAAACAAAAACGATCTCATCCTAGACTTCTTTGCAGGCTCTGGTACTACAGGTGATGCGGTAATGCAACTCAATGCTGACGATGGTGGCAATAGAAAATTTATCTTAGTGCAGTGGGATGAAGTCATAAGAGAAGATAGCGAAGCATATACATTTTGTACAGAAAATAACTTTGAGCCTGTCATTTCCAGCATTACTATAGAACGCTTACATCGTGCAGGAGAAAAAATAAAAGCAGACAAAAAAGCAGATACACTGGATATAGGCTATAGAGTGTTTTCTCTTACCCCTAAACCACAGCTTATTGAAGATGAAAACAAAATATTCCAATTAGAACATGCCCGTACAAGCACGATGCATACACTTATAAATATGCTATGTGCTACAGGCAAACCTCTGCACAGTACTATCGAAGAGAAAGAAAAAGACATCCTATACAGTGTCGATGATACGATATTTGTACTAGGTAATATAAGCACTAACATAGTAGAGGATATGAAAGATAAAATGATTTACATTGATGGATATAGTAACATATCTTTAGAGCAATGGCTAAACTTAAATATAGCAAATAGAGATAATATAAAGATAGTGTATTAAGTGTAATTAGTCTGCTTTTATACATAATTCCCGTGAGAAAGCATCTATTATTTTGTATTGTTTTTTGATATACTAAATACTATAGATTACGCTATATCTTAAGAAATATAAGGAGGATACTTATATGTCAAGCATTATTACCCCTCCATTGCAACATATATATTTAATTGCAAATGGTGATTTACGTGAAGAGGCAAATCAACAATGTTGGCCTGTACAAGATACTTTTGAGAAAAAGCTCAAAAAAGTAGTCAAGCAACGCTATGATATTTCTATTAAGCGAGCACATGCGTATAAAAAAGATAAGAAGCATGGTTTTATTAGTTCTCAGCGTGAAGGTTCTGATGTGTTTGAAAAGATAGATCCAGAAGCTCCGCTTATTGTATTGATAACTGCATGGCAGTATTCTCATCATATTGCAAACTGTCTTTTGTTGCATAAAGGCCCTGTGCTCCTTCTTGCAAATTTTAATGGAACATGGCCAGGCTTAGTAGGCATGCTTAATCTTGCAGGATCGCTTACTGCATTGGGGTGTTCGTATAGTCGTTTATGGTCTGAGAATTTTGATGATACATTATTTTATACAAAGCTCGATACATGGATGAAGACAGGAAAAATAAAGTGGAGTACTTCCTATCTCAAGTTATTTTCGTCTAAAGGGAAGGGCAGTCAAAGTACAGATGATAAAGCGATGGAGCTAGGAGAGAAAATAGGGAAAGGTATCTTAAAGCATAAAGAGATAATAGGGCTGTTTGATATGTATTGTATGGGGATGATGAACGGAGTGTTTCCTTTAGTATCTATGGCAAAGATTGGGATGCCCATTGAATCGCTATCTCAGTCGGCATTAGTGCATGAAATGTCTTTGGTTCCATTAACACTGCGAGAGGAGTGTCTGCAGTTTTATATTGATAGAGGCATGAATTTTCATTTTGGAGAGACTCCAGAAACACAACTTACGCGTGAGCAGGTGTTAGAACAATGTGCCATGCTTATTGCTCTTGTGCGTCTTACCGAACGCTTTGGATTAACGACTGTTGGAGTGCAATACCAGCAAGGCTTAAAAGACGTGTGTCCTGCATCTGATTTTGTTGAAGGAGCAATAGGAAGCACCGAACGTTTTCCTGTTCCAAATGAAAAAGGAGAGATAATACGAGAGAAAGAGCCAATTCCTCATGCAAACGAGGTAGATATGGGGTCAGCCATTCCTCAAACTATGCTTTTTAAGTTATTACGACACCTTAGGCTTCCTGCAGAAACAACATTACATGATATACGATGGGGAAGTGAGTTTGAAGGAGTTTTTTATTGGGATTTTTTAATTTCTGGTTCTGTACCTTTTGAACATATTAAAGGTGGCATTGCAGGAGCAAAAGGGTATCGTCAGTCTCCTATGTACTTTAAGCTCGGTGGATCTACTATTGGGGGGCAATGCAAAAAAGGAACATTTGTATGGGCGCGTGCTCATTATGAAGGGACTGCTGTGTATATGCATATCGGAACAGGACGTGCATATGAGCTTCCTGAAGATGAAGTAAAAAGACGTTTAGAGGCAACAACTCCCGAATGGCCTTTAATGAATGCAACGCTTGATGGTATAAATCGTGATCAGCTTATGTCAGGACATAATAGTAATCATATTACTGTGGCATATGTTCCCGAAAAAAAACTTCAGCATGTGCTAGAAGCGTTTGTTTCTATGTCTGATACTTTGGGAATTAAAACCTATGTAGCTGGCTCTGCAAAGGTATAAGGACACAACTGTAACACTGTGATATTATAAATGGTAATACATATAAGAGGCTTTACTTCCTAAAGAGAGGAGAAATAGCATAAAAGTAACAACGTGGTACATCTTCGGATTACCACGTTTTTTTATGGAATTATCTTTATACTGTTTTTTTTTATTTTATTAAAATAGTCCTTGACATACTATTTTTATTTTACTAATATATAAACATATTAACATATATTTATATAAGTAATAAGGAGTAAATATGAATAAGAAAGTGATATTATTTTTAGCTATTGCTGTAGTAGCAGTATTGTTGTTTATTGTACTTGGGGTAAATAATGAGAAGCGTGACAGTGTAGCAACAGATGGTTTAGAGGATACAGGTACGCATGATATTACGTTACTGCATGTATCTTTTGATATTGCACGGGAAATTGGAAAGCAATTAACAGAGGGGTTTATTGCATGGTATAAGGAAAAAAGTGGAATAGAAGTTGCTATTGAACAATCAAATGGGGGATCAAGTCGTCAAGCAAGAGCTGTGTCTGATGGGCTGCCTGCAGATGTGGTGAGTATGAATCAGTATCTTGATATTGATTTATTGTATGAGCGTTCAAAAGATACTTCTGAGGGAGCTCTTATTCCTGAAGATTGGCAATCAAAGTATCCTAATAATAGTAGTCCTGCAAGTTCTACAATGGCATTTGTAGTACGTAAAGGGAATCCTAAAAATATACAAGATTGGGACGATCTTATCAGAGAAGGAGTGGAAGTAATTGCTCCTAACTACCGTTCTACTGGAAATGGTCGTTATAGCTTACTTACTGCCTATGCGTATGGATTACATAAGTATCAGGGAGGAACAAAAAGTGATGCTGTAGCGAAAGATTTTGTACAAAAGCTCATTGGCAATACAGTAGTACTTGCATCAGGAGGACGTGCAGCAACGAATGTTTTTGTTGAGCGTGGTCAAGGTGATGTGTTGCTTACATTTGAGGCAGAGGTAAACCTTATTGTACGCGATCTTGCTCCAGATGATTTTGAGGTAATAGTGCCAAGTTATGGCGTTGATGCAAAAATATATGTCGTAGTTGTAGAAGAAAATGCAAAGAAAAAAGGGCAGAAACAATATGATGCCGCTAAGGCTTTTTGGGATTTTATCTATACTGATGAAGGGCAAGAGATAGTAGCAAAGACATTTTTTAGACCAATAAATACATCGGTAGCATCACAGTATACCCATGTCTTGCCTAACATAGAATTATTTGATATAGATACAGTATTTGGTGGATGGAAGTCAGTGCAAGAAAAGTTATTTTCTGATGAAGGGGTAGTGGCGAGTATATACGAGGAAACAGGAAGAAATTAGAGGGAAAGAGATGTCAGTACCATCGTCTACAGTATTACGTAAAAATATACTCCCTGGATTTTCTTTGAGTATGGGGATTACGCTTAGTACGTTAGGGTTTTTTGTGCTTTTTCCTATTTCGGCAATAATAGGAGGTACATTTACCCTATCTTTTTCACAGGTAGTACAATTACTAAGTCGACCTGCTGCTATAGCTGCTTTTTTTATTACTTTGCGATATGCTTTTTTTGTTGCAGTAATAAATGCTTTACTGGGGTTTGTTATTGCGTGGTCTATTGTACGATATAAATTTTTAGGCAGTAGTGTAGTAGATGCTATTATTGATTTACCGTTTGCTTTGCCAGGTGCAGTAGGAGGGATAGCTCTTGCAACTGTATTTGGAAAAAACGGGATGATAGGGAGCGTGTTTCATTTTTTTGGAATACAGTTAGTATACAATCAGTTTGGAATTTTTATTGGCTTGTTATTTGTAACATTGCCTTTTTGTGTACGTTCGGTACAACCTCTTATTCAACAGCTTGATAGAAATGAAGAGCAAGCTGCAAAGCTATTGGGGGCAAAACCAATACATATTTTTTTTCGTGTACAGCTGCCTGCACTTATGCCAGGAATCATTACAGGTTTTATTCTTTCTTTTGCTCGATCAATTGGAGAGTATGGTACTGTTATTTTTGTAGCTGGTAATATTCCTCTCAAGAGTGAGGTTATATCACGTTATATTTATAATAAAATAGATCAATATGACTTAGAAGGAGCAATGGCAGTTTCTACTGTATTATTATTTATTTCTTTTATTGTCTTATTTTCTATCAATATGTTACAAAGTAGTATGCAAAAGAATCATAAGCGTTAAGGAGTATAAGAAAGGATGAGTATGAATAATAAATTTCAATATACAAGAGTAATAGCCATTTTTATTACTATGTTCACTGTAGTATTATTGTTGGTGCTTCCTCTTATTGCACTAGGCTTTGAGGCTTTTTCAAAAGGAATATCGTTTTTTGTTAGCACCATTCTCAGTAGTAATGTTCGAATAGCGTTACAGCTTTCAATAGTGGTAACATTAATATCGGTATGTATATCAGGAATTTTTGGCTTTTGTGCTGCCTGGTGTATAGCGTATTTTGACTTTAAGGGAAAGCGAGTATTAGTAAGTCTTATTGATTTACCTCTCTCTGTGTCACCAGTTATTATTGGTCTCATGTTTATGATACTGTATGGGAAATACGGTGTTATTGGAAGCTATCTTGAAAATGCTGGATTTGTGGTTATATTTTCTTTTCCTGCACTTATTCTTACAAATGTAAGCATTACACTTCCTTATGTGGCACGTACCCTTATTCCTGCTATGCAAGAACTAGGGAAACAACAAGAGGAAATGGGATATATGCTTGGGGCAAATATGTTTCATATTTTGTTTCGTATTACATTACCGCGAGTGAAATGGGCGCTTCTCTATGGTATGATTTTGGCATTAGCACGAGGAGCAGGTGAGTTTGGAGCAGCTTCGGTAGTGTCGGGCTTTATTCGTAGAAAAACAGTGACTCTCCCTTTGCAAGTACACATATTTTATAATGAATATCTTTCTTCACAGGCATTTGTATCGGCAACATTATTTGTCTTATTGTCTATAGTAACGCTTGTTTCAAAACAGATAATAGAAAAGAAAAGGAAGTTTGTATGAGATTAGAGTTACAGAATATTAGCAAATCTTTTGGGGAACATGTTGCTCTGCAAGATATTTCTATTAAGATAAAAGAAGGAAAACTTACTTCGTTTTTAGGACCATCTGGTTGTGGTAAAACTACTTTGTTACGTATTATATCTGGATTAGAATACCCTAGTTCTGGAAAGTTATTTCTTAATGGCGATGACATTACCTATCAAAAATCAAAGATACGTAATGTGGGGTTTGTTTTTCAGCATTATGCTTTGTTTCAACATATGACTGTATTTGATAATGTGGCTTTTGGGTTGACAGTAAAACCTAAAAAAGAGCGTTTATCAAAAGAGGCACTTTTTGAACGAGTACATGAGGTACTGAGTCTAGTACAGCTTGATAATCAGAGTAAGAAATATCCAAGTCAATTATCAGGAGGACAGCAACAGCGTATAGCACTTGCACGCGTGCTTGCTATTCGGCCTAAAATACTATTACTGGACGAGCCGTTTGGGGCACTTGATGCAACTGTTCGTAGAGAATTACGACGTTGGCTTCGTAATTTGCATGAAGAGATACACATCACCACTATTTTGGTAACACATGATCAAGAGGAAGCGCTTGAAATATCAGATGAAGTAGCCTTGTTTAATCAAGGCATACTTGAACAAGTAGGATCTCCACGTGATATTTATACCTCGCCAGTAAACTCTTTTGTATACGAGTTTTTAGGAGTAGTAAATGTATTTCATGGACGATTTAAGCAACACAATCTTGTGCATTTTACTCCATCGGCACAGGAAGAATTTATAGATTCAGAAGTACAGCAAATATATGTACGTCCTCATGAAATACAAGTGTACCCTCTTACAGCGGTACATGCAAAAAATGCTTCGCTTGAAAAAGAGTTACAAGGTACTATCATACGAGTAAGTTTTATAGCAAACACAGTACACCTTGATATTAAAGTAGATATGCACGAAGAAACGGAACACAATGATGCAGACACTGATAAAGAGAAAGTGCATACAAAAATTATTGAAGCAAGTATTTCAGAAAATGAATGGGAACAATATAAATATAAAGCTGGTGATAAAGTGTATTTACAGTTTCAAAAACTTTCTTCATTTGTATAGGATATTATTTTTTTGTGATACAAAGGTATTGAAAATGTACTGTAATAGTGTTAGGAACTGATGATTTTTATATTAACATAAATATTATAGATTGACTATAATAGTGTTAGGAGGCAGTGGTTTTGATGGAAAAGATTTTTGGTACACTTATACAATATCTTAGTAATAATAGCGTATTTGTCTTGTTACTCATCTTTGTAGGATTGTGTTTGATTAAATTGGGTATGTGGTTAAAAGAATTTCTTTCCCATGAGAAACGAATAGAGAACATAGAAAAAGATCATGGCTTACTAATTTCTGTGAGTACAAAAGTAGATCTGATTTATAACATTGTAAATCCAAACTCTACAATAAGATCTGGTAGTCCAATGTCATTGACTCCTAAAGGGGAGGAAATTTCAAAAAAGATTCATGGAGAAGAAATATTTAATCGTATTAAAGATAATTTTATTAAAGATTTTATAGAAAAAAGTAAAGGAAAAAATGCTTTTGAAATTCAACAAAGTGCTATAGAATGGGCTAAAAATGATTTAAAAAAATACATATCGAAAGATGAGTTAGAAATCTTTCATAAAGAAGCATATAATGAAGGCCTTCTGCCCGAAGATGTCTACTCTATTTTGGGATTATACTTAAGAGAAGAAGTATTGTCTGCCTTAGATATTGCTACTACTGAAGTTGATAAGCATGATCCTAATAACACTTGATGTTTAATATTTCATCAATAGAAATAAATAGTATGTAGTTTCCTCACTTTCCATACTCTCCGCAGAGAAATATGCTATAATAGAGGCATGGCAACGGAAAGTAACGCTTCTATAATAGGCACTGATTACTATATGTATGAAAAGATAGGGAAAATGGCAAGTGATATTGAACACTTGCAGAAAGACACCATACAGCTAAAGGCATCTGTAAATACATTAGATGAAAAGATAGGGAAAGTAGAGAGTGATATTGAACATTTGCAGAAAGACACCATACAGCTAAAGGCATCTGTAAATACATTGGATGAAAAGATAGAAAAGAAACATAACACATTGTTAGTTATCATAGGCATAGGATTTACATCACTAGCAACACTGATAACTATTTTCAATTTTATTTAAGAAAAGATGGAAATTCTAATATTATAGGTAAAATATTCAATGTGCAAATTTAATACTTGAACTTGTGAAGGAGGTATGTATGAAATATATAAGTATATTGTATTTATTTTTGGGGCTGGCATGGATAAGCAAAATTAGACTAACCCAGCCTCCTTTATCCAATTATACAACACTTTATACATGTTTGCTATCGGTCTATAATTAAACCGAAATTCACATTCTTTTAAGTATAGCTCAAAATATTTTTTCGGTACTCCATTATATCTTCTCAGATGCCTCTTTGATTGATTCCAAAAATTTTCTATCCCATTTATATGATTTTGCTTCTGTGCAAATTCCTTTGCATGATTTATGCGATAGTGCTGAAAGTCTGATACATCAAGTATATTATAACTCGGATAAGTATCTGTATAGATAATACTCTGAGGAGCTACTTTCTTCTTTATAATATCATACAGCGTGTAAGTCTTTGTATTACTTACTGTTACTGTATGCACATAGCTATTTCTTTTATATAATCCAAATACTATTGTTTTTCCTCCTGCCCCTCTTCCTCGTTTCCCTTTTCTTTTCCCTCCGAAATAACTTTCATCTATTTCTATTTCTCCTTCCATCAATACTTCATATTCTGTGAGTTTTTTTGCTATCACTACTCGAAACATATGATACCATTTTGTAGCTGTTTCTCTACTTACTTCACATAACGAAGCACTACTTCTTGCTGGTGTTCCTGCTATAAAGTGTTCTAATAGTTTTTCTTTTTTCTTATATTCTAATTTTCTCTTTCTTGGCATTTCTTTCTGAATTATCTCATTTTTCAGTTATCCATGCCAGCCCCTTATTTTTTATATTTCTTGTGTTGTCTTTATTGTCTTGCGAAGACTTAAAGGTAAAGTTAGAAATAAGTGGCACAGCCACCGCACCGCCAGAGTCCCGCAGTGTTGTAGGAAGTCCTACCGATACCAGTATAGGCATATCATGGCAAGAGCCAGCCCTTACCAGCATTCACAAGCAAGCAAACGGACAAAGGCTTACCGCATCAGATGTATCGTATACAATATACAGAGTAGCAAAGGGAGCAAAGAGCAGAACAATAGCACAGATTAAAGAAGCAGATACAAGCCCGCTAGAAATAGCAAAGGGAACAACAAGCACAAGAATACATAACCTTACAGTCAGTACAACCTATGAAATAGTAGTACAATCAGTGAATGCAACCGATACTACAAAAGTCTCTACAGGTACACGAATAGAAGTAACTACCCTTACCACTAATCAAGCCACTGCACCGCCAGAGGCACGCAGTATTACAGGAAGCCCCATCGCTACCAGTATAGGCATATCATGGCAAGCCCCAACGCTTACAATCACACACAAGCAAGCAAACGGAAAAAATCTTACAACGGCAGAAGTATCGTATAAAATATACAGAGTAGCAAAGGGAGCAAAGAGCAGAACAATAGCACAGATTAAAGAAGCAGATACAAGCCCGCTAGAAATAGCAAAGGGAACAACAAGCACAAGAATACATAACCTTACAGTCAGTACAACCTATGAAATAGTAGTACAATCAGTGAACGCAACCGATACTACAAAAGTCTCTACAGGCACACGAATAGAAGTAACTACCCTTACTACTAATCAAGCCACTGCACCAGCAGAGGCCCGCAGTATTACAGGAAGTCCTACCGATACCAGTATAGGCATATCATGGCAAGAGCCAGCCCTTACTAATAATCACAAGCAAGCAAACGGACAAAGGCTTACCAGTGCAGAAGTATCGTATAAAATATACAGAGTAGCAAAAGGAGACAATGCCCGAACAGTAGCCCAGATTACAACAGCAGATACAAGCCCGCTAGAAATAGCAAAGGGAACAACAAGCACAAGAATACATAACCTTACAGTCAGTACTACCTATGAAATAGTAGTACAATCAGTGAATGCAACCGATCCTACAAAAGTATCTACAGGCATACGAATAGAAGTAACTACCCTTGCTACTAATCAAGCAACAGCACCAGCAGAGGCAAGCGGTATTACAGGAAGTCCTACCGATACCAGTATAGGCATATCATGGCAAGCCCCAACGCTTACAAGCGAACACAAGCAAGCAAACGGACAAAATCTTACCAGTGCAGAAGTATCGTATAAAATATACAGAGTAGCAAAAGGAGACAATGCCCGAACAATAGCAGAGATTAAAGGAGCAGACACGAAACCGATTGAAGTAGCAAAGGGAACAACCCGCACCACTATACGTAACCTTACAGGCAGTACTCACTATGAAATAGTAGTACAATCAGTGAACGCAACCGACACTACAAAAGTCTCTACAGGCATACGAATAGAAGTAACTACTCTTACCACTAATCAAGCTACCGCACCACTAGACGCCCGCAATGTTACCGCAGGAAGCCCTACCGCTACCAGTATAGGCATATCATGGCAAGCCCCAACGCTTACCGCTAGCCACAAGCAAGCAAACGGACAAAGGCTTACCAGTGCAGAAGTATTTTATATAGTATATCGAGTAGCAAAGGGAAGTGATGCCCGAACAATAGCAGAGATTAAAGGAGCAGACACGAAACCGATTGAAGTAGCAAAGGGAATAACCCGTACAACTATACCTAACCTTACAGTAAATACTCACTATGAAATAGTAGTACAATCAGTGAATGCAACCGACACTACAAAAGTCTCTATAGGCACACGAATAGAAGCAACTACCGATACCTTAGCCACCGCACCAGCAGAGGCACGCAGTATTACAGGAAGCCTCACCGCTACCAGTATAGGCATATCATGGCAAGCTCCCACGCTTACAAGCGAACATAAAACAGCAAACGGACAAAGACTTACCGCATCAGACGTATCGTATAAAATATACAGGGTAGCAAAGGGAAAGCATGCCCGAACTGTAGCACAGATTAAAACAGCAGACACGAAACCGATTGAAGTAGCAAAGGGAACAACAAGCACAAGTATAAGAAATCTTACAGGAAATACCGCCTATGAAATAGTAGTCCAATCAGTGAATGCAACGGACACAACAAAAGTCTCTACAGGCATACGAATAGAAGTAACTACCAAGAGTCAAGCCACAGCCCCGCCAGACGCCCGCCATGTTATCGTAGTAAGCACGACAGGAACAAGTACAAGACTATCATGGCAAGCCCCAACGCTTACCAGCACACACAAGAACGCAGACGGACAAAGGCTTACCGCATCAGACGTATCATACAAAGTATACAGAGTAGCAAAAAGAAACAGCCCTAGAACAGTAGCACAGATTAAGACAGCAGATACAAGCCCGCTAGAAACAACAAAAGGAACAACAAACACAATTATAAATAACCTTATAGGAAGTACAACCTATGAAATAGTAGTACAGGCAGTCAATAGTACTGATACAACAAAAGTCTCTACAGGAATAAAAAAAGAAGTAACTACTCTAAACCCCGCAAATGCTCCCGCTGAAGTAAGGAATATTGGAGCAGTTAGTGTAACGACTAGCAGTACGACATTATCGTGGACAGCCCCAATGCTTACCAGCAGTCACAAGCAAGCAAACGGACAAAGGCTTACCGCATCAGATGTATCATATACAATATACAGAGTAGAAAAGGGAGACAGCCCTAGAACAATAGCCCAGATAAAAACAGCAGACACGACACCGCTTGAAGTAGCAAAGGGAACAACAAGCACAAGTATAAATAACCTTATAGGAAGTACAACCTATGAAATAGTAGTCCAATCAGTGAATGCAACGGACACAACAAAAGTCTCTGCAGGAATAAAAAAAGAAGTAACTACTACAAACCCCGCAAATGCTCCCGCTGAAGTAAGGAATATTGTAGCAGGCAGTGTAACGACTAGCAGTACGACATTATCGTGGACAGCCCCAATGCTTACCAGCAGTCACAAGCAAGCAAACGGACAAAGGCTTACCGCATCAGATGTATCATATACAATATACAGAGTAGGAAAGGGAGACAACGCCCGAACAATAGCAGAGATTAAAACAGCAGACGCAAGCCCGCTAGCAGTAAGAAAGGGAACAACAAGCAAGACTATAACGAACCTTACAAGAAGTACAACATACGAGATAGTAATAGTAGCGGTAAATAGTACTGATACAACAAAAGTCTCTACAGGCATACGAATAGAAGTAACTACTTTTGCTACTAATCTAGCCACCGCACCGCCAGAGGCACGCAGTATTAGAGGGAGTCCTACCGCTACCAGTATAGGCATATCATGGCAAGCCCCAACGCTTACAATCACACACAAGCAAGCAAACGGACAAAGGCTTACAACGGCAGAGGTATCTTACAAAGTATACAGAATAGTAAAGGGAGACAACGCCCGAACAATAGCAGAGATTAAAACAGCAGACGCAAGCCCGCTAGCAGTAAGAAAGGGAACAACATGGATAAATATAACTAATCTTACAAGAAGTACAACATACGAGATAGTAATAGTAGCGGTAAATAGTACTGATACAACAAAAGTCTCTACAGGAATGAAAAAAGAAGTAACTACTACAAACCCCGCAAATGCTCCCGCTGAAGTAAGGAATATTGTAGCAGGCAGTGTAACGACTAGCAGTACGACATTATCGTGGACAGCCCCAATGCTTACCAGCAGTCACAAGCAAGCAAACGGGGGAAGGCTTACAAGTGCAGATATATCGTACAAAGTATACAGAATAGTAAAGGGAGCAAAGAGCCGAACAATAGCAGAGATTAAAACAGCAGACGCAAGCCCGCTAGCAGTAAGAAAGGGAACAACAAGCAAGACTATAACTAACCTTACAAGAAATACAACATACGAGATAGTAATAGTAGCGGTAAATAGTACTGATACAACAAAAGTCTCTACAGGAATGAAAAAAGAAGTAACTACCCTTGCCACTAATCAAGCCACTGCACCAGCAGAGGCACGCAGTATTACAAGGAGTCCTACCGCTACCAGTATAGGCATATCATGGCAAGCCCCAACGCTTACCAACAGTCACAAGCAAGCAAACGGACAAAGGCTTACCAGTGCAGAAGTATCGTATACAGTGTATAGAGTAGCAAAGGGAGACAACGCCCGCACAATAGCAGAGATTAAGACAGCAGACGCAAGCCCGCTAGAAGTAGCAAAGGGAACAACAAGTACAACTATACCTAACCTTATAGTCAGTATAACCTATGAAATAGTAGTACAATCAGTGAACGCAACAGATACTACAAAAGCCTCTACAGGTATACGCCTAGAAGTAACTACTACACCGTATACATATACTCCTATGAATAAAACCGAGTTAATTACCACCATTAAAACCATAATCGACACCAATAAAGACGGCAGAATTGACAACAGCGATGATCTAGACGCAGACTTAAATAGTATCGATACAAGCAATATTACAGATATGAGCTATCTTTTTGGTTATCCATTAAATAGATTTAATGGAGATATATCAAACTGGAATGTAAGCAAGGTTACAAATATGAGTGAGATGTTTTATCAAGCAGACGCCTTTAATAGTGATATATCAAACTGGAATGTAAGCAAGGTTACAAATATGAGTGAGATGTTTTATCAAGCAGACGCCTTTAATAGTGATATATCAAACTGGAATGTAAGCAAGGTTACCGATATGAGCGAGATGTTTAGAGGAGCACGCGCCTTTAATAGTGATCTATCAAACTGGAATGTAAGCAGTGTAACGAATATGGAAGGGATGTTTCACGGAGCAAAAGCCTTTAATAGTGATATATCAAAATGGAATGTAAGCAAGGTTACCCATATGAGCGGTATGTTTAGCTATGCGACTGCATTTAATGGGGATATATCAAACTGGAATGTAGGGAAAGTAATGGATATGAGCGGGATGTTTCAAGGAGCGACCGCATTTAATGGAGATATATCAAACTGGAATGTAAGCAAGGTTGAAAGTATGAGCGGTATGTTTCACGGAGCGACCGCCTTTAATGGAGATATATCAAACTGGAATGTAAGCAAGGTTGAAGGTATGAGAGATATGTTTTATGAAGCAACCGCCTTTAATGGAAATATATCAAACTGGAATGTAAGCAGTGTAACGAATATGGGCTGGATGTTTTATAAAGCAACCGCCTTTAATGGAGATATATCAAACTGGGATGTAAGCAATGTAAAGGATATGGGAGTGATGTTTAGCGGAGCGACCGCCTTTAATGGAGATATATCAAACTGGGATGTAAGCAAGGTTGAAAGTATGAGCGATATGTTTGCTGGAGCAGACGCCTTTACTAGTGATCTATCAAACTGGAATGTAAGCAATGTAACCAATATGAGCAGGATGTTTAGCAATGCAACCGTCTTTAATAGTGATATATCAAACTGGAATGTAAGCAAGGTTACCGATATGAGTTATATGTTTAGCGGAGCGACCGCCTTTAATGGAGATATATCAAACTGGAATGTAGGGAAGGTTACCAATATGAGCGGAATGTTTGCAGGAGCAACCGTCTTTAATAGTGATATATCAAACTGGAATGTAAGCAGTGTAACGAATATGGGCTGGATGTTTTATGAAGCAACCGCCTTTAATGGAAATATATCAAACTGGAATGTAAGCAATGTAACCAATATGAGCCATATGTTTTATGGTGCAACCGCCTTTAATGGAAATATATCAAACTGGAATGTAAGCAAGGTTACCGATATGAGCAGGATGTTTTATAAAGCAACCACCTTTAATAGAGATTTAGAAGCATGGAGGAAACATATAAAAAATAGAAAGGTAATAATAAGTTACATGTTTTATAAGAGTGGGGTAACAACACCGCCCTCATGGTACTAAAGTACAAAGTAGCACAATAATAATTGTGTAAGGATATGTTTTTTTTCATCCTTACACTACATAAAATAAAAAAGGAGTATATATGAGTTTTTTAGAAATAGAGGCAAGCAGTATTACAGGAAGCCCCACCGATACCAGTATAGGCATATCGTGGCAAGAGCCAGCCGTTATTACTGAACAAAAGCAAGTAAACGGACACACTGTTACCAGTGCAGACGTATCGTATAGAATATACATATTAGAAAAGGGAGACAAAGCCCGAACAATAGAACAGATTAAAAAGGTAATTGAAAGCCCGCTAGTAGTAAGCAAGGGAATAACCCGCACCACTATACATAACCTTACAGGCAGTACTCACTATGAAATAGTAGTACAATCAGTGAACGCAACCGATACTACAAAAGTATCTACAGGCACACGAATAGAAGTAACTACCCTTGCTACTAATCAAGCCACCGCACCGCCAGAGGCAAGCAGTATTACAGGAAGCCCTACCGATACCAGTATAGGCATATCATGGCAAGCCCCAACGCTTACCGCAAGCCACAAGCAAGCAAACGGACAAAGGCTTACCAGTGCAGAAGTATTTTATATAGTATATAGAGTAGCAAAAGGAAACAATGCCCGAACAATAGCAGAGATTAAAGGAGCAGACATAAGCCCGCTAGAAACAGCAACAGGAACAACAAGTACAAATATAAGTAACCTTGCAGGCAATACAACCTATGAAATAGTAGTACAATCAGTGAATGCAACGGATACTACAAAAGTATCTACAGGCACACGAATAGAAGTAACTACCAATACCCTAGCAACTGCACCGCCAGAGGTACTCAGTGTTACAGGAAGCAGCTCCAACGCTACCAGTATACATCTATCATGGCTAGCCCAAACGGGATCGATGTTTTTCTATAACAAAAACAACGCAAATGGACAAAGACTTACCGCAGCAGACGTATCACACAAAGTATACAGAGTAGCAAAAGGAAGCAATGCCCGAACAATAGCCCAGATTAAGACAGCTGACACAACACCGCTAGAAATAGCAACAGGAATAACAAGCACAAATATAAATAACCTTACAGGAAATACTACCTATGAAATAGTAGTCCAATCAGTGAATGCAACCGATACCACAAAAGTCTCTACAGGCATACGAATAGAAGTAACTACTAGATGAAAATACTTATAAACAATTACATAAAGGTAGAATGCTCTAAACGATCATATGCAAATACAACAGAGACACAACAGTACTATTATTACATTGCAAAGGTATACAAGCGGGGTACTTCACAAGAACAATACACCGAGAGCCATGTTGTACGAGAATATACCAGCACCTTACTGAATGAAATAGCATATAAAGTTACTGAATACTTGAAAACCATAGGCATAGAAACGGATAAAGTGAAAGGCTTACAAATATAGGAATATATGGAACAGAACAATAAAATTGATAATTATATATGAGTATTTACAAGAGACAAAAAGAGAAATTACTCCCGTGATAGGAAATATTATAATCATAAGAGTTCTTGCCGTACATTATAGCATGATAATACTGTAAATTCAGTAGTATATAGTCCTGATGGAAACTACCTTGTGAATGGAGGGCTGATGGTACGATAAAGATATGGAATACAAAATAACAAACAAGTAAACAGGTGATTGTATATATACATATTCTTTTGTATTTTCTAGTCAGGTACAATAACAAACATAATCAGATTCAAAAATATATTTCTTTATATCATGTCCTAAACTCTCTACGGAAAAATGTGCTATAATGGAGAATATGGCAACGGAAAGTAACGCTTCTATAATAGGCACTGATTACTATATGTATGAAAAGATAGGGAAAATGGCAAGTGATATTGAACATTTGCAGAAAGACACCATACAGCTAAAGGCATCTGTAAATACATTAGATGAAAAGATAGGGAAAGTAGAGAGTGATATTGAACATTTGCAGAAAGACACCATACAGCTAAAGGCATCTGTAAATACATTAGATGAAAAGATAGGGAAAGTAGAGAGTGATATTGAACACTTGCAAAAAGACACCATACAGCTAAGGGCATCTGTAAATACATTAGATGAAAAGATAGAAAAATTAAATGACAAGATAGAAAAGAAACATAATACATTGTTAGTCATCATAGGTATAGGATTTACATCACTAGCAACACTAATAACTATTTTCAATTTTATTTAAGAGAAGATTATAGATACAATATTCAATGTGCAAATTCAATAAATGCGACAGCAAAGGCTTTTGCAGAGGCTAAAAAATGTAGGTATGTAAGCTCTACCTTGCGAGTGGAGTTCAGGTAAAACAATAAAGATATGGAATGCAAAATAACAAACAGTAAGTAGGTAATGTATGGTACATATATCATATTAGAGTGGTGTATGATATATGATAACTTAGTAAGTATAAGTGATGAGGGAAAAATTTCGGATACATCGATAGAAAAATTAAAGTCTCATTTTAAAGAGAAAGAAAAAGAAGAAGCAGAAAAAGATAAAGAATTAGAAAAATTTAAAGAAAAAGATAAGCAATCAAAAGAAGAGATTAATCAATTAAGAGAAAAGATAGAACAACAGAAGAATAGAGAAGAAAAAAGGAAAAAAATAAAACAAAACATACTTTGTTGTGGTATTACAATTTTATTGATTGGTTTATTTATTGTTCTTTCTATATGGGTTCATAAAAAATATCCTCAGATTCTTCCTCTAATACCTGTTTTGCTATCTTATTTACCTTGTGTTACTCGCTTTAGGCAGTACCTATCACGTATATTTTCTAGCTCTACACATTCAAAACCTAACGAAAAAAAATAACTAAAAAGAAAAATTATTTCTTTGTAGGAGTATTGCTATGTTTATGAGGCAGCTTCAATTCTTTTCTGTTTAAGGTGATGGGGCTATTACTACTAGCATATGTATTGGTTATAATGGCATTTTTTAGTGTATCTATGGTATCTCTCATACTTTTAATGTCTTCTCGTATATTTTTTATATCATCTGTAAGGTTTTGTTCAATGTTATCTGTCTTTGTATCAATGCTTTTTATCTTAAAAAATGTAGTTTTACCGTTTCGTGTGAACCCTTTTGATAAAATCAGTATACTGCAAAATTTCTATTATGCCAAGTGTGTAATGTTCGTTTAGTAAGGAAAGTATCAACAATAAGAGGGCGCAGAGTAAGTACACAAGGATCCAGAGAAGGACTTTTTTCTTTGAGCAACAAAGCAGGAGAGCCGTGTTTATAAGAGTTATGGCGTTGATGATTAAAGCTATATTGATACTCAGCACTTTTGAGTAAAAAAGTACTGAGAGTAGGATTCTGCATTTTTGCATAGCATTCAGTTTCAATAAGTTTATGAGAAGCCTCGACATCAGAATTGTAAGTAGGAGAAGCATATGGGATAGTAGTATGGTGTGCCTCGTATGCTGCAAGAGAAGTAACAAAAGCAGACTGTTTTGTACTAAAAGCCCCTGAGATAAACTCAGAGCCATTATCAGTTTGAATAGTAATAGAGGAAGTATCAACGTGAAAAGAAGCAAGATGAGTAAGCAGATATTCAATAAACAAAGCGGTATGAGAAGAGCTTTTTTGAGTAGCAAAGCATATCCATAAAGCCCCTGTTGCGACATCGCGTGCGGTAATTTGATACTTTGGGAGGCAAAACTTGCGTAATGAGAAGTATAATTCAGGGATATCGGTAAGATATTTAATATCTACTTGTATTTTTTGACAAAACTGCAGCAGTTGCTTCCATAGGCGTGCCTCTTGTTTCTTTTCTGCTTTTTGCTTTTTATGTGTCTTAAAAAACCCCATCTTTCTCAGATGCTTAATGATAGTCTTTATGGAATAAGGAATGGCATACTCTCGTTTTATATGAGAGGCAATACATCGTTGATGATAGTGCTGTAATGTTTCGCATATCTCTTTGAGTTTTAACTGATAGTAAGGTATCATGGTATTAGGATGTTCTACTGAAGCAGGACGCCTATCATAGAGCATAGCTTTCGGCTTCTCTTTGTATCTTTGCAGCCATTTGCGTACGGTATTAGGAGATATATGAAAGATACGAGCAGTACTTTTGATACCGTGTTCTTTTGCAGAAAGTGCTATAGCTAAGCGTACTTTATGCAGTTCTTTTTGATTTCTTGTATTATAAAGTGTAGAGTATATCATGTACTCACCCCCTTTTTTTTGTTTTTATTTGTTATTTCCATGATAGTATAATTACTATCATGGATTTTGGGGGGTCACACGAGATGGTAAAACTCCATTTATCTTAAAAAATATATAAGTCAAAAAAGACACTATCAATGCAGTAATGAAAAGAGCGACAATGAGGGTAGTACCAGAGTAAGTTTCTTGAATGGCTCTTATTTCACTTAAAGCGTTTGCTATATCTTCTACTGTCATAGCACAAACCTACACCCCAAACTTATACAAGGGAATATTTGCTTGGGAAAACAATGAGGCAGAGCAAATGCCACGCGTATCAAATACGATGGTATTTGCAAAGTGTTCGGCTATATTGTGTGAGGCATGTTGTCTGTATTCTTCCCACTCTGTAAGAATGATAAGCACATCAACATTGGGTATCATAGATAAAGCATCTGTGCTATAAGAGAGGTTGTTGTGAGTAAGAAAACGCTGAAAGTTAGGTATGCCTTTAGGATCATGTGCATGTATAATAAAATTTTCCTCTAGTAAATATTGAATGATGTTTACTGATGCTGATTCTCGTACATCATCTGTATTTGCCTTAAAGGTAAGCCCCCATACTCCTATACGATGTTGTTGTTTCTGTGTACGATAATGTGTAGTAAGCGTGTTCATTACCCATGTTGCAATGAAATTTTTGTGTTTTCGGTTTGCTGCATTTACCTCTTGTATGAGGCTGAGATTGACATGATAATCAAGTCCTCGTTGAAAGAGTGCTATGGTATCTTTTGGAAAACAACTGCCTCCAAACCCCGGTCCAGGAGTGAGAAATTCTTTGTTGATTCTGTTGTCAGAAGCCATTGCTTCTATGATTTTGTCTATATCAGCATGTGTTTTTAAGGCAAACTGGGCTATCTGATTTATAAATGTTATTTTTGTTGCAAGAAAAGAATTGATGCTATACTTTATGAGTTCGGCAGTTTCAAAGCTATGGGTATGTATGAGTTTTATTGAGCTAGATTGTTCTTCTATGATAGGTTGGTACATTTTTTGGAGTAACTCTAAGCCCTTGTTATTATCACTTGCAAACACAAGGAGACTAGGATGTAGAAAATCTTCAATGCCTCTTCCTTCGCGTAAAAATTCGGGACAAAAGCCGAGTAATTGATCTTGTTTTCCTTGTTCTGTTAAGGTCTTGCGAATGGAGCTTGTTGTTCCAATAGGAATGGTGGAACGTAAGGCGAGCAATGTGGTAGGGGGTATGACAGACACAATATCTTGTATGGCAGCAGATACTTGTGATAGATCGGCATCTCCATTAGGAAGCGAGGGAGTTCCTACTGCTACGAGTACTATTTTGCAGTCGCTGAGTTCTGTAATGTCAGTGGTAAATGTTATTGTTTTTCTTTGTAAATTATGTGCTAGTTTCTGTTCAATGTCTTTTTCGTAGATGGGGACTTTTCCTTGTTGTAGGGTACTAATGGTTGTTTCGTTTATGTCATATGAGATAACAGTATGCCCTATGTCTGAGAAACATACCGAGCTAATCAGTCCTACATATCCAGTACCTACAATACCTATTTTCATATAATATATTATAGTATATATATGTCTTTTTTCGTATTTATCAAGTATCGGACTCTGTTGTTGCACAGTATCTTCATTACAACATTATTGATTATCTATACTTCTTGTGCTGGATATGGTGACATTGCTAAAGAGATTGAAAATAACTCAGAGGCAATTCAATCAGGGAATGTAGGAATATTACATTCTATTTCAGAAAAAAATTTGAGAATAGCAAATGATTCTCAATATGGTACATTGTATTATGCAGGCTTATTGTGGTATTTTCAGGATGATAGACAAAAAGCGGTTATTGCATTTAAGCGTTCGGCACGGACTTCTGCTGATCCATGGAAAAAGGAATCTGCACGTCTTGTAGGGTCACTATATAGCAGTACTTTTGAGTACGGTCCTTTGTTTGATTTTTATGAGAGTCTTAATTCCTTAGATTTTTTTGCATCAGATCCTGAGTTGTTTTATTACTATGCCACGAGTATGTGGTCTTTGCGTGAATACGATGTGTTAGCACAGCTAGTACAGAAAGCACAAGGAGCAACATGGAAGCGTACTCCGAGAGAGAGAGTGACTGTGTTAGAAGCACGCTTTGCTCTGCAGTTTTGGAAGCACCTTCTTGATAGTTTTGATAACAAGCAAGATTCAATTACGAGTATAGAAACATTACTGCTTGAAAGCAGGGCATATTCGTTTGTGCATTCTATTCCATTTTTCTTGGAGAGAGTACCAGAAACTATAAGCATATCTGATGAGATATACCAGCTTATTAAAGCAAAGATTTTGTTGTTGGATGATACAAATGCCGCGTTAGAAGCATATCTTGGTTTGCCAGCAACATACCTGTTACATCAAAAGACTTTGTCCGAAGTTCTTTCTCTTGCACGAAAATCAAAGCAAGGGCTACAGCAGTTGCACAGGTATTTACTGCGTGCATTAAACAATACTGATATAACAGAACAACATACAATGTATGTGCTTGCGTATCTTGCATATGTGCGGTACTTACAGGGTGAGTATGATACAAGTGCAAAATATTACGAGAGGCTTTTTTCGTCTCTTTCCGAAGATACTGATACCATAGTGCATAATAATGTAACTCTGTATGTTCTCTCTTTTCGTACTTTTTTATATATCACAATTAAGAGAGAACCTCATCGTTTTGTTGATAGGTACTTGCAGTTTTCTTCTTTAACATTACGCTCTGAATTATTTGCGGCAACATTGGAAGAATACTTATACGAGATGCTTCGTCAACATAAATATGCTCAGTTAGAAAGGGATCTAAAAAGATTGAGCAATGTATTTCAAGAGCCTGCCATACAGTTAGAGCTATCACATTGGCGTAGTATGTTACGCATTGCAGAGAAAGATGTGCCTACGTTATCGGTGCCTGAGAGTGATATTTATAAGAGTATTTTTACCTATGATTTTTTTCTTACACCAGAAAATGAAAGTATTGATGCAGATGTATTTTTTGAAACTTGGTTTGCTACTGCAGAAGAAGAACATGAAGATGCTTCGCAGACTTCTGATACACAGACTATTGATCTCTTAGTAGAAGGATATATCAAATTTGGTTTGTTTGATTATGCCCATTCTGTGATCTTGGCTAATATCAGCCTTGTATCATTTGAAAAGATACAGCAAGTCTATGCTGTTATGGAACGTAATAATGAGTACTATAAAGCGTATGTGTTAGCAAATAAGGCTGCTTATTTTACTCCTCATGTTTTTGCTCATGTGGAGGATCTGCGCCTTATATATCCCCAAGCATATAAAGAGATTATACATTCTCTTACTGAAAATACTATTGAACGTTCATTATTGTTTGGTCTTATGCGTGAGGAAAGCAGTTATTCTCCTACTATACGATCGTCAGCAAACGCAGTAGGGTTGACACAGCTACTGTTTGCTACTGCAGAAGATATTGCAACGCGTATTGACTATGGCTCATTTTCTTTGCTGAGTCCCCAAGATAATCTCACTTTAGGGTACGAGTATTTTATGTACTTAATACGAGTGCTAAAAAATCCTATGAAAGCTATACTTGCATACAATGGAGGAATTGGAAATGTATGGAAATGGGAAAAGGCATTTGATACCAGTAATTTGTTTTTGTTTTCTGCGAGGGTGCCATTTAGAGAAACGAGGCGTTATGTACGAAAAGTACTAAGTTCTGCTATGATATATGGCATACTTTACTATGATGTGGATCCAAAAGATATAATAGCATATGTTAGTACAGTAAAAAAATAGTAGGAGGAGAATATGCTAGCACCACTTATGGGATTTTTACAAGGGATAACAGAATTTCTTCCTGTTTCAAGTTCTGGACATTTACGTGTATTTGCACTCCTCTTTTCTGATGAGCCTGTGCCCTTTGTGTTTGATATTATACTGCATATTGCTACATTATTTGCAGTATTGTTTTTTACTCGTACTATTGTATGGTCTTTGATACAGTCTCTTTTTCATTTGTTTAGTGGAAAAGCAGATAGTAATTGTAAAAAGGATATGCAAATTATTGGTATGATGGTCATAAGTACCTTTTTTACTGCTCCTGTTGCATTGTATATAAAGTTTGCGATCTTTGATAGTACATGGTTTATAGAACATGAACGCCTTATGATAGGAGGGAGTTTTTTGTTGACTGCTATCATACTGATCTTACCAAACATATATTTTTATTTTGTAAATAGATATAAACGAAACGATAGTGTACAGTCCGTGAGAAATAGTACTGCTTCATCGTATCTTAGCAGTAATTATCCTCAAGAGGACAATACCTCATACAGCATAGGAAGTATTACGATGCAGATAGCTATCATAGTAGGTATCGTACAAGGGTTTGCTGCATTACCTGGTATTTCGCGTTCAGGTATTACTATATCTGTAGCCTTACTGTTAGGAGCAAAGAAACATGATGCAATGTATTTTTCGTTTCTTATATTGATACCAACGATTCTTGCTTCTTTTCTGTTTAGTCTTGATGAATTACAAGAGGTAGGCACAGTATTTTCTCTGTGGCACATAGTTATTGGAATGATAACGGCATTTGTATCTGGACTGCTTATGTTATATACGTTACGGTACATAGTAAAGAAAGGAATACTTTGGATATTTTCTTTATATCTTATCCCTCTTTCTCTTTTTCTATTGTTCTATATGTAAAAGTATATTCATGTGTAAAAAAACTATTGTTGTATTATTTTCCAAATGTAGTAACAAGAGTACGTAGTGTTTTTATTGCTATGCTGGTATCGGTGACAATATTCATATGTTTTATGTAGAACAAGTCATAGCAGAGTTTTCTTTCAAAGTCATTCACCGAATGCTTAAAGTGAGCATTCACTTGTGCCCACCCTAACAGTCCTGGTTTAGTGAGATAGCGTAATTGATAATGCGGGAGCTTTTTTGCAAGTAACTCTGCAATTTCCACTGATTCTGGTTGAGGCCCAATAAAACTCATATCACCTTTTAATATATTAAAAAGTTGAGGTAATTCGTCTAGTCGAGTGGCTCTTAAAAATTTTCCTAATTTTGTAGTATGTTTATTGTCTTCTTCTAATATTTCATGTATGTATGCTTCGAAAGCAGAGGTACTTTTTATATCGATATGTGTATGATGTGCTTTTTTTTGCTTATTGGTTTTTGTGATTCTAAATTTATATCGATGAAATAATTTCAGATGCTGCCCTATTTGTGTATGAGAATCAAGTATGACACCTTTGCCTCCAAACAGTTTTATTGTTATAGCTACTGCTATCATAGGGAGGGCAAAAAGAGGAATAAGGAGGCATGTTCCAATGATGTCCAGTACTCTCTTCAAAAAAGAATACGCTCCTTGCGAAATGCTATTTAAGTTATTCATAATCCAGTAGTGGTTTGCTCCTCTAATAGGAATGGAATGAAACAGTTGTTCAAAGAAATTTGTTGCATTTACTATATTGATAGAATGATGAAGCGCTTCATATAATATATTTGATAAGTGTACAAACCAGTGACCAGTTACTATAATGCTCTTTAGTTCTGGATATTTTTTTATTTCTTTTTCAAAAATGGCTATATCGGTAAAGACTTTTTCTTTGTTGATTACTTGACATACCGAATCATAAAACTCTTGTGTAGTGATAACTGAGATAATATTGTATTTCATGTAATGATTACTTTGTAATTTTTCTACTAATGTTAAAGAAACAATGTCTGATACTGTTACTATTATTGTATGGCCTTTGAAAAATCTGACATAAATGTATTCAAATAATTGGCGAAAAAGATAATGAAAAAAGGTGAACAATACAGCAATCAATGCAAGGTTTGTTTTTGGAGTGATAATAAAGGAAAGACTAAAAAGATAAAAAAGAAGAGAGCTTAGCAAAACACATACAATGAGTGCAAAATATAAGCGCGTAATTTGTTGTGGCAAACCAATGGTATATAATTCAAAGAGATAAAAAATGAGTACCCAAAAGCTAAACAAAGGAAAGAAAATAGTGTAATGCAAATCAATATAATAAGAAGCGTTTGGAAGTCGTATTTGTAATACAATGTACATTGAAAGAGAAAGAAGAAAGTAGTCAATAAGAGCAAGGCATAGTTTAAGGATCTTTCTGTTATTCATATAATAATTTATATTATACAATATTTATTTATTGTTTCTGTATATACTTATTAATATGAGAGTATTGAGTATCATTTTTATTTTTGTTATAGTACATGGATACATATATAGCCAAGTATATGAGTTTGAACGAGTGTTGCCACAGCTTTCTGTGCAGGAGAGAGCTACTCTATTAGATGGTACTCCAGTAAGCCGAGCATCTAAATCATTATCAAATAAAGAATTACAATTTCTGCCTCATGTAAAACATGCAGATACAATACGGAGCTATGTAAAAAAGACAAATCCTACTATTTTGTATGAAATACTTTTCTTTATTCCTAATGATACGCTACAAAAGAAGATTGATGCTATGCAATCAAAACAAGAGAATGCTCCTTCTGATACTATATCGCTTTCTTCACAGCAAGATAGTATCATCATGCATTATTATAATCTATTACGGAATATTACGCTTTTTTCAGAAATACGATATACAAACCTTAAAGATAAAAATGTGCATCCTCTTTTTAATACTTCTCATAGAATTATAAGTAAAGAAGAGAGGATTATTATTTCTCCTCTTCCTCTTATTCGTTCATTTCCATATACAGCAACAGAAGAATCTACATTTATTTTACAGGATATGCCGCCTTTTGGAGATGTAGTTTCTCAATATGAGTATGTATATAATGCTAATGATCTTTCCTTTATAGGAGAAAATCTTACCTATATAAGTTATCGTGGTTTTGCTGCAGTCATACCACGTGATATGTTTATAACAAGTCAAATTGCAAGGACAAGTGAAGGGGTGCTTATCTATGGGCTAGGGGCAGTGAGAATAAGTGGCTTTGGGATTTTCTTTGGAGGCATTATCAATAATAGTTTTACAAGTAGAATGGTAGGGTTTTTTGATTGGATAAATAGCCAGTAATGATTAAGTGTGCATAGTTATGTATGTATAGTATTGACAAGATAGTGTAAGGCAAAGAAATACGAAAGTATACTATTGTGTTTTGTTCTATGAACAGTCAGTACATTATTGTGTGTATGTATAGGTACTGTACGTAAAGGAATTTCGTTGCTATAATCAATAGCATGTATATCTTGTAGTGATATGTTTGATATGTATTGTTTGCTTGCAGATGTATGATACAGTATGTTGCTTACATTATGGCGGGGTTGCCATATAAGGCTATTGGGGTATAACTGTATCTGTGCATGCTTTTCTGTGCTGCTCTGCTTTGAGTGTGTTGTGGATATTTGAACGGATACATCGTTCATCATGATGATGCATTCATTGGTGGGTATTCTATTATCAATGAATGTGAGTAAGCAGGCATATTGCCACACATACCATGTCTGTAGTGCTTCATATACTACGCTGGTATCTGTTTCTTGAGGAGGATGATGCACAGAGGAAAATATATCCCATATGCTAGCACAGCTTTGACAGTAACAGAACTGTTTTTTTGTATCAATGGTGTCAAAAGAAAAACATGCAGGGCAGAAAAAAAAGTATAATTTCATATATTTTTGTATGTTTTTAAGTATAGGCTTTTGAGTAAGATCAGGGAGTGCGAGAGGAGGAGTAAGCGAATGAAATGATCTGTTGCTTTTTTTTTCACTATTTTTTTCATTATGGGAATGGTGCTTTGATACTTTCATGAGTAATTGTAACACTGGTTCTGATGATGGTAAAGGGCGGTATTGTGGAGAAGAATAATGCTGAATAGGTACGGTGTCTGTAGGCAGTGTTTGAAGTTTATCTTTTTGACGCATGTTTACGATGTTTTTTAGGGGACTTAGGAGGCAGTGGTCGCGGTGGTATTGTATGTTGTTTTGCATGCTTTTCAAACATATAGAATGCAATAAGTCCTAGTAATGCAATGATGATAGCTATGAGAGAAAGAATTTGTCCCGTACTAAACTCATTGAAATTGAGTAAAATCCAACGTGGCTGTGAAGTTTCAGAAAAACTTACGACAAAATCAAGTCCTTCGTCTGGTTGTCGAAAGTATTCAACAAAGAATCGAGCAATAGAATAGAGTATAACATAGAGACAGACAAATAGACCAGGAAAATAGTATTTTGTGTTAACAATGATTCTATACAGAGTATAGAGAATAGCAAAACAGACTATTCCTTCTAAAAAAGCTTCGTATAGTTGCGATGGATGTCGTGGGAGGTTTACAAGCCCTTGTGCATTGGGTTCTATGTTTAAGGAGTTTGCAATTTGTTTTACTTTTTCGTCTCCATAAGGGAGAGGGTCAGCGTACGGGAATATCATTCCCCATGCACTTGTTGTTACTCTTCCATATAATTCTCCGTTTGCAAAATTTCCTAAGCGACCTAAGGTATATCCTAGTGGAACACAAACAGTAATAAGATCTGCTGTTTTTCTAAAATGTAAATGGTTTAATTTTGTATATATGCATCCTCCAATGATAGTTCCTATCAATGCACCATGATAGCTTAATCCTTGTATGCCTACAAACCTTCCATTTTCAAAAGGCCAAAACATTTCCCAAGGGCTAAGTAATATTGATAGATCTCTACTATATACTAATTTTGAAAATAGTCGAGCTCCAATAAACATAGAGAGTATCATCCACATAAATAGATTCGGTAAATGTTCGTGGAGATTTTTATCTGATCTTTTACTGATATTTGCAACAAGCATATATGTAATAAGAGATCCAAAAATATACGCTAAGCTATACCATCGGATAGGTATTCCGGGAATAACTTCAGGGCTGAGCCATTGTGGATAATTAATATATAACATGATATAATTATACAATAATGTGTAATAACTATGCATATTCTATATACAGTTTTTTATGCAAAGATGTCTTTAGGAGAAGGAATGAAGATTATATCAAAAAAATATAAGATACTCCTGTATTTGTTATTAGTATTTTTTCTAACGAGTGAACCGTTTTTGTTTTCAAAAGGAGTGTTTGCTAAGAGTTCTGAGTCAGAAAATACTGAAGTTAATAAAAAGTTAGAGCGAAAGAAATTTATTGATAAGCTTACACAGCTGTATGATTTTATAGAAAAAAATTACTATGTAAATCCTAATAGCACAGAATCCTTAGATGGTACATTGAAAGGTATGTTAGAGAATCTTGGTGATCCGTATTCAACCTATGTAACAAAAGAGGAGAGTGAGAAATACCAAGAATCTATAACAGGGGAGTTTGGAGGGCTTGGTATTACCATAGATGAAGGTCTTGATGTAGAAAGTGGAATACATTATATTCAGGTCATTGCTCCCATAGAAGGGACACCTGCGTATTTTGCAGGCATTCAAACAGGAGACTTAATTATTTCTGTTGATGATATGAGTACTGCAGAAATGAGTGCAAATGATGCTATACATATCATGCGAGGAGAACCTGGATCAAGTGTAGATATTACAATAAAACGAGACAATTTAATAGTTCCAATTACTATTGTGCGGGACATCATAAAAGTAATTTATCTTAAACATGCAAAAATAACTGATGATATTGCGTATATTTCATTGTTGTCATTTAATGATAATACCCCCGAAAGATTTAAGTCTGTATTGCAAGAATTAGAGAAAGAGCAGTATCAGCATTTAATTATTGATTTACGAAACAATCCAGGTGGCTCTCTTGCTGCAGTATTAAAAATTGCTGATTTTTTTCTTAATAAGGGAGAGTTGATAGTAGGTACTGATTCAAGAATAGAAAATAATCGTCATCAGTATTTTGCTCGTAATGAGTCAATAGTTCCCTATGATAAAAAAATTGTTGTGTTAGTCAATGGAGGATCCGCTTCGGCATCAGAAATTTTAGCAGGAGCACTTAAATACAATGGAAGAGCCACGCTTGTAGGAAAAGATACATTCGGCAAAGGCTTAGTGCAGACGGTACAGCCTTTTGGTGAAGGGTTTATTACATTGACCATTGCAGAATATTACACTCCTGGTGATAACTATATAAATGAGGTTGGGATAGCTCCAGATGTAGAAATAGAAGGAATTAGCTTTGGGAGTAACATGCAAGAACGAATATGGATCTCTCAGATTGCTGATGATGATTTAGTACGAAAATTTGTAGAAGAAAAACTAGGAAAGATTGGAGAAAGAGAGATTGAAGAGTTTAGGCAACGATTGAAAGAAATGAATATGGAATTTCAAGATTTTAGAGCCATTACTAGTTTATTAGTACGACAGGCAAATGTTTTTAATGATGTTATCACTGTATATAATTTAGAAACTGATACTGTACTCAACCAAACTGTAGGGCTTATAGAAAAAGGAGATTTATAGCATGTTACATATGTTCGTATAAGAAAATAGAAAACAGTGATATAATTTTGTTTTTATGCAGTTTATACAGTACAAATGCTATTCCTTTTCGTACAGGGGGTATATAGAGAATGAGTGCTATGCTAGTGCTTACAAATCCTGGAATGACAAGAAATATTCCTAGTACTATTGTAACGAGTAATAAAGAAAATAGTGTATAGGACATAATACCTAAGGTAGCGTTCTTTTTTATTGTTTTAATGAGATCCATAATACTATTTAATACGATGAGAGTGAGTATTCCTGATAGCAACGCTAAGCTGAGAAGTAAATATTGTATTTTTATGTAGTTAATAGTAACCCAGAAGATATAATAATCAATAAGTATAATCATACCAAATAGGAGTAAACAATAAAAAAAGAGTACCACATTGTTAATTTTAAGTAATAATTGCATACTATCTCTATAAATTGTAATTTAATTGTAATATATATTGTATTCTTTCGTAGAATACTGATAAGATAAAAATGTAAATACTTGCTATATAATAGTTTATTAAATAAATGCTATATATTTATAATTGTAATTAAATTGTATGTTATGTAATGCTAGTAGTAAGACGATACAGTAAGTAGTCAATAAAAAATGAATGTAAGATCAACTGTTCTGTTTCCAATTCTATTGTTTTTATGGTTTCTGTTGTTTTTTATAATAACACGATTTACCATAGTGCCTCCATTTATTCATATTCTTTTTTGGAATTCATTGTTATATGTAATGGGCATTATTATTGCTATTTCAGTAGCATGTTCTTCTTTTAGGGTATCTGCAGTGAGAAAAGAGCTACCGTATATATTTTTATGCTTTGTTGTGATGTTTCTTTGTGTTTTTTATTGGGTGAGTGTTGTCCGTTCTCCAAGCATGGATATATCACAAGTGGTAGATACAGAGAGTGCTGCAATAATAGAAAGGGTGCGTCCAAGTGATAATATTGAGCTGTTTGTTCCTGTATCATCTTCTGATGACAAAAAGGAATATGCTTCACGATTTGCTTATTTTGGACAACGATTGGATGGTACTCTGTATAAGGTGTTGTTTGATGATTCCATCGTATTGAGTGAAGTACAGGATGAAGATGCAGAAACACATAAAGAGGGTATTTTTTTGCAATGGCAAGATGTATCTAGCGTATCGTTTTTTGGTAACAGTGTTCTCCCTAAGCTGTTAGTGCATAAAAATATTCTCACAAAGTCATATAGTAGTAATGCCTATGTTCAGTTGCTATTATTTTTGTGTTTGATATTACTTGGGTATGTGTCGTTATTTTTGGTAGGATATGGTATAGAATTATATTTTGTAAGATTGTCCTTTATTTTTGTCTGGCTACTCTTTCTCTTTTATGCTTTTCATCACAGTACACAGGGGTTTTGGTGGCTAGTAGGAGGCACAGCGTTTTTTTTAGTAACAAATATTGTTTTGATAGTTACTCTTTCTCTGTCTTACCGTAGGAGGAGGGGGTAGCTATATGAAAATAGTCAAGTATATATTTGTGTTTATTTTCTCTGCCTTTTGGGTATATGTGGTTATGAGCATATATGGGGAACAGCAACAAGGCAGGATACTTATCAATTATTTTGTTGCTCCTTTGTATACATTTTTAATATATTATATCTTTATCTTTTTATTAAAAAACAAATCCTCTTTTCTCTTTGTATCAACTATTCATATATTAATAAGCGGTACCATCTTGTTATTATTTGTATTAGTTCCTCTATTGAGAGGTAACAAGAATAATGATATATCTCATCAAGAACGATACGAGCTTTTACAAAAAGTATATGACGCATATGTTGTTGCACATGAGGGTAGGGAGAGTAACGAAGCTAATTTTTATGTAGATGTTATTGAAAATTTTTTTCCTGAAGATACGAGATTATTATCTGATAGTGTTTCGAAAATTAGTATTTCTCGTAAAGATACACAGTATATACAATCGTTTAGTGATACTATCAATGAAAGCATAGAAAGAGTAGAGCAGTTGACAGTACTTAATTTTTATAATTTGGATGCAGGAGAAATGGCAAGGGCTATTGATGATCTTATAGTGGCAGAAAAGTACTATGCTGCACAGTATCTACTCTTTCGTTATATTACTATTTTTGGAATAAATAGTGAAACAGAGCTTATACGTAATCGTATTCAAGGATATATTGACAATTTTTTTAATAAAGAACAAAGATCTCTTATTGAGCTTGAATCGCATCTAGTATATTTGCGTGATGTTCTCTATTCTTCTGATAGTCTGGAATTGGATATTCTTGCAGGATATAGAACATTAGTAGCTTTACAGAATATTTATTCTTCTCATGCAGATATTGAAGGGTTGTTAGCGAAGTATAAGGAAACTTTGGATGCCTTTACTTTTTTTGCAGGAGAAGCACGTAAAGTATTTCTTGTTGATATGCTTGAAAGAAGACATAAGAAACCGCTTCATTTTATAGATGAAAATGAAGAAGGGAAATTGATAATTTCTGCTCAGAATGTGTCTGTGTCTGCAGGTTCTGTTTATTTTAAGGATATTGAATTACTTCAATTAGATGATCATGAAACATTACAATGGCATATAAAAACTCCATATGCTAAACTTACAAAGAATAAGATACATATTTATGCTATAGAAGAAAACTCAATGGTAATATATCATCCACAGATAGTGGAGGGAGAATATACACAGAATATATGGTATATGCCTAGTGCTGTATCTGTTGAAGATATAGCGTATCTTATGGTTGATCCTTTTAAAGTAAATTTGTGGGCACAAGTGCGTATCTATCCTGTTTGGAAAAAATATTATTTTCCTATCAATGTGCTGTTTGTAAATGGTATACTCATACTGTTTTCTGTTGCTCTTTTTATTTTTGGTGGATATGGAGCAATGATATTTGCTTATTCTGTTTTAATACAAGCTCAAAAACGAGAAGAAAAAAGAAAACAGGCATCTTTTGGGATTATCTGTATCAGTATGTCAATTATTCCTTTTTCGGTGTTTATGGTATCTCTCATATTGTATGTATCACAGATTATATCAATAGCTTATTTTAGCATATTGGGATACGGATTACTTGCTTTGTTTGTACTCATGTTTTCTTTACTTATCTGTATATCACAAATACAATCAAAAAGATATGCTATGTACTCACAAGTAGGATAGAGCATTGTCCTTCATATCTTGTTTAGAACAGTAATCTGTAATTATATAGAAAATTAGTATAATTTCTTCAAGCAAAACTCTGTAGATATAGTACTACTAATTGATGGGTGAAATACAGAATAATAATTTTCAAGATGTAGTTTTACAGCCAATAACACAGTACCTTGTAGACGATGTTATCACTGAGATTATGGTGAATAAAAAAGGTGCTGTGCTTGTTGAAAAAGAAAATATATTGCAAGAAACAGAAACATATCTTTCTGGTATGCAAATTGAATCTATTATACGAGTGATTGCCAGTAATAACAATTTTTATGTAAACACTCAATCTCCTTCTGTTTCTGCAAAAGTAGGTCCTTATGGGTTTCGCTTTCAAGGTATTATCCCTCCTGCATCAGAATTTCCTGTTTTTTGTATTAGAAAGCAACGAAAGTACACCATGAGTATTGATGATTTAGTGGCATGTAATACTATGAGTGATGCACAGAAGCAGTATTTACAAAACAGTGTGGCTCTTAAAAAGAATATTTTGATAGCAGGAGGCACAGGTTCAGGAAAAACTACACTTGTAAATGCATTACTTTCTGATAGTGTGCTTGAGGAAGAGCGTATAGTGGTTATTGAAGATACCCCAGAGCTATATTGTAATCCAGCAAACGGGTTTCGTCTTTTAACAAGTAAAGAGTATTCCTATACAAATGCTATTAAAGATGTGTTACGAATGCGTCCAGATAGAATTATTATTGGAGAATTACGAGATTCGGCAGCGTTAGATTTATTGAAAGCATGGAATACAGGGCATAATGGAGGAATTAGCACATTACATGCAAACTCTGCGGTTTCTGCTCTTGAACGACTTGCACAACTGATAGAAGAAAGGATAGAGGAAGCACCAAGAGCCTTAATTGCAGAGATTATAGATATTTGCGTATATGTTGGAAGAAGAAAATCTACACGAAAGGTACTTGAAATAAAAGAAATATTGGAATATTCAAATCAATCATTTATAACTAAGGAGGTTATATGAAAAAAACAATACTATGTTGCTTTGTTTTATTGTTTCTATCATTAGCGTCTGTGTGGGCGGTTTCTGGTTCAGGAGAGGAAATGCCATGGGATTCTCCTCTTGAAAAAATACAGAAAGCTCTTACTGGGAAGACGGTTATGATTATTGGCATCATTTTGATTGCAGGTGCAGGAATAATGTTAGCTGCTTCAGATGGAGGAGCTTCAAAGCAAAAGATATTTTTTATAGTCATGGGCATAGGGATAGCGATGAATGCTCCTCGTGTATTGTCTTTGTTGTTTAATTCTGGTGCAGGGTTGCTGTTACCGTAGATATGAGAGGTGAATATGACACGTGTATATAAATCCTTATTGTACCCTGTAATTATTGCAGGGATACATGAGAAGGCATGTTATTTTATTTGGTTCTCTGTGTTGGTAAGTGTTTTAGCTGCAGGACAGTGGTGGGTATTTCCCTTAGGCATTGTTTTACATACTATCTGTATTGCTTTTACAAAATCAGATATTCATTTTTTTGATGTTGCCATGAAAGCAATTAGGTATCCTAATTATTTTGTATGCTAAATTTAAGATTGAAACATGCCCACAAACAGCATTATCTTCATGATTTTATACCATGGTGCTGTTTGGTTGCTCCTGAAGTAGTTATGCAGAAAGACTGTGTATTTCAAAGTACGTTTGTGGTGCATCCTATGAATCTTAGCTATTGTACAAGTGAACAAGTGGATGGTGTTGTAGCAGCAATCAATAATGTAATGATACGTTTTGGTATAGGATGGTCTGTGTTCTTTGAATCTAGGAGAGAAAAAACAGTACTAGAATTTCAAGATAGTTGGGATGTTGCTGTGGCACAAACAATGGAACACGAAAGAAAAAAGTATTTTGAAAACAATCCTTTGTATTGTATGGAATACTATATTACTTTTTGTTATCAACAACAGAATAGAAAAAAGATATCTCAGTATTTTAATGCCGATTCCTTTTCCTTAGAAGATTCTTTACAGGAGTTTCTAAAACAAGTGTATGAGATGAAAGGCTTACTGCAAGACTGTTTTTCATCTATAACGCTTTTACGTGATTCTTCTTTGCTTACATATCTTCATTCATGTATTTCAAATACTCACCATAAGGTATTGGTGCCACCAGAAGGGATTGATATTGACGAGTATCTTGTAGATGAATCAGTAAGTATTGAAGAAAATTTTCTTATAGGAGATACATTTTATTCTGTTATATCAGTAAATGATTTTCCTCACTTTACTCATGCTAATATACTGGATGAACTACAAACTATGGATATTGATTTTCGGTGGCAGCAAAGGTTCATATGTATGGATGAAGAGCATACATTGGCAAAGATTAAGCAAGTGCGTAGAAAGTATTATTCACAGAGAAAAAGTACTATGCAGGTTATACAAGAACAGCAAAGTGGAGAAGGAGCATTAGAGAATACCGAAGCAGTCACAAAAGCAATGAATGCAGATGAAGCATTACAGCTTTTAGGAGAAGGGACTGTACATTTTGGATTGCTTACGAGTGTAATAATTGTAAGGGATACAGAGAAAGATATGCTGGAAAAGAAAGTAGATGGAATAAAGCAAGTATTTCAGAAAAAAGGGTTTATAGTGAGAGAAGAAAGTATAAATGTAATGGAGGCATGGTTATCGTCTTTGCCAGGACAAGTATATGCAAATACAAGAAAATTTTTGATGCATACAGTTAATTTTGCTCATTTATTACCACTATCATCGCTTTGGAATGGTAACAAAGACAATGATTTTATGCAAAAGATAGCAGATAATTCTCATGCACATATGATTGCAAACTCACAACAAAATGTGTTCTATCTAAACTTAAATGTACAAGATGTAGGACATAGTTTAATTGTAGGTCCCACAGGTGCTGGAAAATCTACTTTGTTGGGTATGTTAGCGTTGCAGTTTTTACGATATAGTCATGCACAGGTAATTATTTTTGATAAAGATTTTTCTGCACTTCAAATAAGTAAGAATGTAAACGGAGAAATATATGTTCCCGGAGCAAAAGATAGCACTATGAGTTTTCAACCCTTTTGTTATATGGATATTGCTAAAGAAAGAAATTGGGGCTTGCAGTTTTGTGAGCAATTACTCTATGTAAATAATCATGAGGTATCAGTGGATGAAATTGATGACTTAAAGCGTTCTTTAGAAATTCTTGGTACTGTTGAGAGACAGCAAAGGACTATGTCCACATTTAAGGATTTGCTCCAATTTTCTTCAATAAAAAGAATATTTGAAAAATATACAAAAGACGGCATCTATGGTACAGTGTTTGATGGTGTTATGAACGATGACTATAATGCACGATGGTTGTTTATTGAAATGAGTATTCTCATGGATATGGGAGAAAAAGCATTGATACCAGCGTTGTTATTTTTGTTTTACAGTATTGAGATGCATTTTGATGAACATCCTACTTTGCTCATAATTGATGAAGGATGGTTGTTCTTAAAGAATGCATATTTTGCTGAACGGTTTCGTACATGGCTAAAAACATTGCGTAAAAAACATGTGTTTGTTATTCTTGCTACACAGGAATTGGCAGATGTTGTTAATTCTCAGCTTATAGATACTATCATGAGTGCATGTCATAGCAAGATTTTCTTGCCAGATATATCTGCTACCAATAATCAGATGCGAAGCATGTATACAAAGTTTGGCTTAAACGAGACTGAAATAAGCACAATAGCAGGAGCAGTTCCTAAGAAAGAGTATTATATATGCTCATCAAATAAGCGTGCGTTATTTTCATTGGATATTAATGATGAAATGCTTAGTCTGTTATCATCATCTATTGATACATAGTAATTATAAGGATAGTATATGAAATACAAGTATATAATAAGCATATTGTTATTTTGTACCAGCACATACGGAGCTTGGTCACAAAGTATTGGTAATGAGATTGCATATCTCATTACTATGATAAATAATCAAGTGTTACAGATAGAGAATCTCAATAAAGAGTTTGAATTGCTTACCAACACATATAAGCAATTTGAAACTGGTATTCTAAAAGATACAATAGAAGAAAGTATGCATTCACTAAAAGATACTATAGTAAAAGAAGTTGTAAAAATGCTTGAGTTAGATTCATTTTTACAAGATAATATTGCTATTATACAAAGTGATATTTCTTCTGCCTTAAAACAGAAGAGTTTAGAAAATATGCGTGCTGTGATACACGATTTACAAACAGCGAAGATAGCGGAGAATATCACTCAGCCAATAGTACAGCAACATGACATGTATAAATGGATACAAGAAAAAGTAGAAATAGAAGATTCTGTGACGGAACAGATTCAATTATTAAATGTTAGTTTACTAGAGGCAAATAAGCAGTTATCTCAAATGGTATATGAAACAAGAGTGTTACAAAAAGGTGAAGCACTTGAAGCACAGTTGCGTGAAGCAGAACGAGTGCTTACAAAAGAGAAAGCAGAGGCTTTTTGGGGAATTCAATAAATACATATGGAACAAGGAAATAGTGCTATACAACATTTGGGGCTTGATAAGCTCTATGATTCGCTTGAATTTTATACAGATACATTGCAGTCATATTTTACAAATGCCCATGATATGGCAAATGTAATATTATGGGCATGTCTTTTATTTGAAATCATATTTATTGGCATTAAAATGATGCTCGGTGAATATGTGACACTTGCAAGCATTGTAAAGAAAATACTCTTCTTGGGAGCTTGGATTTATATAGCACAGAATTTAGATTCGCTTGCACTTATCTTTACTGATACATTACAGCAAATGAGTGGAAATATACATTCTTATAACTTTAATTATTTACAGAATCCTTTTGAACTTTTTGATTTTGCCTATAGAACAGTATTTGTTCATTTTATTGCAGAAATTAAAGAAATAGTGGATATTAGTATATGGAATATCATGACAGTGATAGTGCCATTGTCATTATTGGTTATTGCTTTACTCTGTTTTGCTATAAGTATTGGTGTTATTGTTATCTTGTTATGTCTTGTTAAAATAGAATTTTATTTTATCATGGTACTTGCAATATTGCTCATTCCTTTTAATATT
Source organism: Spirochaetia bacterium (assembly GCA_965218205.1). Taxonomy (GTDB): domain Bacteria; phylum Spirochaetota; class Spirochaetia; order WTKD01; genus CBDDCA01. Next base: position 372,645 of record OZ244590.1, read on the forward strand.
TATGATCATACACGGTTTCTTGGAAGTAAAGCTCTTTCGGTTACTTTTTTTCAAGGAATACGGATACTCAGTATATCGTTGGTTACTGGACTTGTTATTGAAAGTTTTAAGAAAATCATCACTGAATCTATCGTTGCTGATCAGATCACTTTTTCGTTGCTGTTGTATATGATTATCCATATAGTGTTAGGATTGTACTTAATACTGCAATCAGGAACGATTATTCAAGCGTTTATGCCAGGCATATCTACAGGTTCAGCTCTTCTACAACAGATGACAAGCCTTGTGATGTCTACAGTTACAGGATACTCGGGAGTAATGGGAGGCAAGTCGTTTGTGAATACACTTGGGGCACAGGCAAAAAAATCGTTACCTTCTGCAACATCACGAGGTTCTTCTCATTCGGTAAGCAAAGAAAATAATATCCCTATATTACAGAATAAAGGAAAGTAAAGAGGAGAGTATATGTATGTATTGAATAAGGAGAAAGAATATGTTGTGATATTATTTCTTTATTTTATATATTGTATATGAAAAGTAATTTATATATTCTTCAAGAGGAAGATTTTTAATATAAATATCGTGAATTTGTTGATTGATATTTTTTGGTGGAGTGATAGCATAGTCATATTCTGCAATGTTACAAAATGCATGTAAATCATTTTTTTCTGATGTATCAGGAGTAAGAAATTCAAATAAAGTGAGAAGAATAATCTTTTTTCCTTTTGATTTTTTTGCGACATTCTTTTTGATATTTCTTTCTAAACGGGATATAACATACCCGACAGTATCAATAATATATGTTGGAGATTGTATGATTGCATCAAAGTTTGTACTTAAGAAATAATCTTTTTGTTCATCTATGAGAGTAAAAGTAGTTTTATCAATAGTACCGTTTTTTGTATGTATGGTAATATGGTTGAGTTTGTAATCAGATTCACAGTATAATTGTATAATGCCTAAATTTTGTGTGTATATGTGGAGGATGCCTGTGTCCCATTTTTCAAATAAAAGTTTTGCTACATAATAGCATTCGGTGCCTGTTCCAAGGTAGATATGGAAATCTTGTGTATTTTTTAGTTGTTGTATAATATCAAAACATCCATTGGCAAGAAAAATTTTTATATTTTTGTTCAAGTAAAGGCGTTTCTTGAAAGTAGTGTATTGATGAAGCAATACTATAATGCCATGATTTTCTTTTCTCCTAAAGAGATATATGGAATGCTCTTTTTCATAATTTTTTAATTGATGGTAAAGATGTGCTTCGGAATGATAATCAATATTATATTTGCTATTGAGATGCTCTATAATTGTCTCAAATGATAGGTACACATTATCAGTATCACCAATATTAGACTCTAAGCATTTTTTAGTGAGAATAGCAAATATTTCTTGAACAATAATTTCTTTTTTTAATTTCTTCAAGGCATTGCTAGTATGTATAGTAAGTACGGCATCTATGAGTAACCATTATATGGTTATTATAGCATATATTGTATATATGCTCTTAGCATTGATGTTATTATGTATCCATTGTATTATTAAGTAAATATATATAAAAAGGAGTGCTAATGCTTATATGAAGAAGGTAGGTGTAATTGGACTTGGGAATATGGGAGGAGGAATTGCTAAGAATTTATGTAATGCTAATTTTGAAACATATGGGTTTGATATATCAGCGGAACGTATTGCAGAATTTCAATCATACGGAGGTATTGTTGCTTCAACAGTACAAGAGTTAGCTACAAAGTGTGATACTGTTTTTATTATGGTGATGAACAAACAACAGGTTCATGCTATAGTTGATGAGCTAGTACAGGTTATGCAATCGCATCAGACTATAATTATCACTGCAACTATTGAGCCTTCAGTAGTTATGTCCGTGGCAGAAAAAGTGCAGTCTCGTGCTATTAAGATTATTGATTCTCCTGTGAGTGGAGGCTTAAACGGTGCAAGGGACGGAACTTTGACGCTCATGGTGGCAGCAAAGTCAGAAGTAATAGAAGAGAATAGGGAGTTCTTAGAAGCTATATCAAGTACGATTCACTGTGTAGGCGAAGAAGCAGGATTAGGACAGACAGTAAAAGCTGCTCTTCAAGTGTTAATTGGAGTAAGCTATGCTGGTATATTTGAGGCGATGGCATTAGGTACAAAAGCTGGTGTATCTGGTAAGGTGATGTTTGATGTGTTTACTACTAGTGCGGTACGATCTCCCATGCTGGAAAATTGTATGAAACTTATCAATGATAGAATGTTTGAAAACTCAGGGAGTCATATTGATACAATGCATAAAGATTTAGGAATATCGACACAGTTAGCAAGAGAAATGCAAGTGCCTGCATTTACTGCTAATACCGCATTTCAGTTGTTTGAATCAGCCCGTGCCATGTTTCCTCAAGGAGATAACTGGATTATTGTAAAATTTTTAGAACAAATTACAAAAGCTGAGGGTAAGTGGTAATGAAGTTAGGGGTAATAACAAACGGAATAGATTACAACATAGAGAAAGCTCTGGAAATAATGCAACAACATGAGCTCACTCAGGTTGAACTACAGTTTATTGGGAGCAAACCAGATGGTGAAATAGGAAATCAAAGAGAAGAAGAAATATATGCACTAAAGAAATTGGTGGATTCTTTTGATATGCAAGTATGTTCATTAACGAGGCATTTGTTTCAGGGACCTAATGTGGCAACGGTAGAGGTTGATTCTGATTTTATGCGTATACAGATGGAGCATCTTAAAAAGCTGATCCATTTTGCAGATATTCTTTCGTGTCCAATAATTAGAACTATGAGTTTTGCTAAGACAATGATTATTCATGGCTACGATGGAGCTGATGAATGGAATGCTGGTAATAATACATCGTGGAATAAGTTATTGCAATTAATGGAAGTTCCTGTACGGTATGCAGAGGAACATGGGGTGACATTAGCGGTTGAAACAGGCAATAACGCTATGGTAACTTCGGGATATTTGGCAAAAAAGTTAATTACAGATTTAGGAACAAATAATCTCAAAGTGATGTGGGATCCTGCTAACTCACTTTTTTGTAATGATGTTCCTTTTCCTGATGCATATCAGGAAATCAAGGATGTTCTAGGGCATATTCACATAAAAGATGTTCAAGTAAATATTCCACATGCTACAGTACGATGTTGTCCGCTTGGGCAGGGGGATATGGCTCACTATTTAGAGCCATTGGCTGATGCCTTAAGAAAAGATTCTTATAGTGGTGTTGTCAGTTTTGAAAGTGTATATAGACCGCATGGAGGAGATTATATTGATGGATTTAATGAATCTATAGAAGTTTTTAAGAAAATATTTTGTGAAAGATAACGAGGATAAACAAGTAAACCTAAAGGAGGTTATATGAAAAAGGTATTATTAGTTTTTATGATATGTATAGCAATGGCTATATCTCTATATGCAAATGGTGGATCAGAATCAGGTGATAAAGACAGCTATGTGTTTAAGTATTCAAATGCTCAGACAGAAGCACATCCAAGAACTCAATCTATGATGTACTTTAAGGAACAGTTAGAAGAAAAAACAGATGGAAGAATTATGGTTGAAATATATCATAGTGGAGTGTTAGGGAACGAAAAAGAGCAGTTTGATCAACTCTCAACAGGTATCATACATGGATATAGAGGAGCGTATTATGATTTATTGAATCCGCAGTATTTTTTATATAATTTACCATTTTTATTTGCGGATGCACAGGAAGTTATAAAATTGAATAATAGCGATTTTATGAAAGAGGTAAATAAGAAAGCATCTGAAAGTGGTGCCGTTTATGTTCCTGCAGTAGGAAGTTCTGGTTTTAGAAATATTGTAAATACAAAACGTGCCTTAGAAAATCCTAGTGATTTTAAGGGAATTAGTTTTAGAAGTCCCTCTCAATTTCCTATTATTGAATTCTATAAAGCCTTAGGTGCAAACCCACAAGAAATGCCAAGTTCAGAAGTATATTTAGCATTGAGTTCTGGTGTTATTGATGGAGCATGTAGTAGTAATGGAGATTTAGATACATGGAAAGTAGCAGAGGTTACTGATTATCTTACTGTTATCAATTATGTTAATGGTGCAGATCCATTTATGGTGAACAAAGCGTGGTATAATGCTCTTCCTTCGGACCTAAAAGATATATTTGACGAGGTTGCAAGAGACACAATGATAAAAAGTGATGAACTAAGAATTGCAGGAGAGGAAGTTGCTCTTGAGAACTTGAAGGCACAGATTGCTAATGTAAATATGGTGGAAGGTGATATTAGGGAAGAGTATAAAAAAATGCTACAACCTGTATGGAATAAATTAGTAGCAAAAGGATATTTTTCTCAAGCAGACATAAAAAGAGCCCAAGAAGCCATTAAAAATTAACAAGAAATAAATAGATGATATGAATATAACAGAGGTTATTAAAAAATGTGAGATGCTCTTTACAAAACTGATTAATTTTGTAATGACAGTATGCTTTATTACTATATTTATCATAGTATTTTTATTGGTGTTGTTACGATATATATTTAGTGCCTCTCTATTTGGAGGGGCAGAAGTATCTACTGTGTTGTTTATATATGGTACTGCTATTGGAGCATCTTTGCTTTATAGGGATAGAAGTCATATAAGAATATCATTTTTCTTAGAAAAACTGCCGCCTTCGTTGTCTAAAATTGTGATTATCTTTGCGTATTTCTGTAATATCTTTTTTCATGTAATGATCATCTATTATGCTATTGATTGGATAAGAGTAACGGGAGGATCAAAAACTACTATTTTAGGCATTCCTTATTGGGTACAAGAATCAGCAATCTTTGTGTATGCAGGTATCACTATTATTTATATTATACGAAATATTATACTTATTCTGTCTCATAAAAATTACTTACCGCAAGAACAAGTAGCTGAGTATACAGGACTGTAGTATATGAGTGTGCTGGTTATTTCTTTACTGTTTTTTCTCATAATAGGCATGCCTATAGGAGTATGTTTAGGACTTTCTTCTTTAGTATATTTGTTTTTATTTAACCCTGAATTTATTTCTATTGTTCCACAAAAAATTTATAACGGCTTTAATAATTATGGTCTTATTGCATTACCTTTGTTTATTGCAATGGGGCAGATAATGAATGAGGCAGGATTAACTAAAAAGATCATAAATTTTAGTGGTATTTTTGTATGGCGACAACGTGGAGGATTAGGTACTATCAATATTATATCGAGTATGATTTTTGGGGGTATATCTGGATCATCTACCTCAGACACGGCATCAGTGGGAGCTATTTTGATTCCTGCAATGGAAGAGAGAGGGTATCCAAAATCATATGCTTCTGGAATTACGGTAGCGTCTTCTACTATGGGAATGATAATTCCGCCAAGTGTGCCTATGGTAATATATGCAATTAGCTCAAGTCAATCAATAGGAAAACTGTTTATAGGTGCTCTGATACCAGGGGTACTGATAGGGCTATTTCAAATTGTTATGAATCTCATACTATCGTATAGAAACAAATATCCTGTTGAAAAGATGCATTTTAAGAATGTAGCTGAATTTTTTCATCTTTTAAGAGAATCGATGCTGGCTTTGCTTATGCCTGTCATTGTTATTGGTTCGGTGATATTAGCAATAGCAACATCAAATGAGGCTGCTTCTTTTGGGGTGATGTACGCTCTTATTATTGGATATTTTATTTACAAATCAATTAAAATTAGAGCTATACCAGCTTTGTTTAGTCAAGCAATAAAAGTGAGTAGCTCAATTATGATTATCATTGCGAGTTCTCAACTATATGTATGGATACTCTCTATTGAAATGATTCCTGCAAAGCTAGGAGCATACATTGTAAGTTTGGGATTGAGTGCTCCTTTGACACTTATTTGTATGATGGTGATTATTTTGATGGCAGGCACTTTTATTGATGTTACCCCTGCCATTATTATTTTTACTCCTGTATTTTTACCAGTATGTTTACAGCTAGGAGTATCTCCTATACAGTTTGGAGTATTACTTATAGCAGGATTAGCGGTGGGAGCAGTAACTCCTCCCGTTGGCACTTGTCTTAATGTTGCCTCAGCAATCTCTGGTCTATCCATATTCAAGATATTTAAGGGAGCACTTCCTATACTCGTAGGAAATATCGTAGTGTTATTGCTAATTTGTTTGCTGCCTTTTTTAACACTTTGGCTTCCAGAATTTTTGATACAGTAGCAAGCGGTATTATAAGGCACATTAATTATTTAATTTGAGAGGTATATATATGAAACATTTTTTAGTATTATTTTTTATGATTGGTTTTTTCTGCAGTACTGTAATGGTATGGGCAGGAGCTTCTAATGAAGCATCTAGTAATAGTGTCACTATGATGAATATCAAAGTTGAAATTGATGCTCAGCTAAAAGAGTTAGGGCAAGCATTTCAAGAGGAAAGTGGTATTGAGCTTATTGTCAAGACATGTGGTGGGGACTCTTGTACCCCTGCAACTCAGTTACGAGCTTCTATCAATGCAGGGGAAGCCCCCGATATTTTTGTTATTGAAGGTCCTGAAGATTATCAAACATGGTCGGAATATATAGCAGATCTTTCTCAAGAGTCGTGGGTATCATTTACTGATCTTGCGTTTATGGTTGATAATAGAGTTGTTGGATTTCCTGTTGCTATAGAAGGATGGGGTATGGGATATAACAAAAACTTACTTGATAAGGCAGGCATTGATCCTAAGACGCTTACCAATTATACTGCATATAAAAATGCATTTGAACTATTGGATTCTATGAAAGATGCTTTGGGTATAGAGAGTGTTGTCTCTATGACTGTAGGATCTGGTATGCACTGGGTTTCCATTCATAATATAAATTCATATCTTTCTAATGGACTTGCAAGAGACGATAGTTCTATACTGGATCTTGCTCTTGAAGGAAAAGTGGACGAAGAACGCTTAAGAGAGTACGCGCAATGGGTACAGTTACTGTTTGATTATTCTGATCCTCGAGTGCTTGTTACTGGCGACTATGATGCTCAAGTAAATGCGTTTGCTACACAAAAGGCAGTGTTTATACATCAAGGAAATTGGATTGAACCTAACCTTGCAAATGCTAATGTAACATTTCCTAGAGCGTATGCTCCACATGGTTCTTCTATGAAAGATACTGATGGGGTATTTGTAAACCCTCCCTCATGGTATGTAATAAATAAAGAAGGAAATGTAGAAGGAGCAAAAGCATTTTTACGATTTATGGCTGAAAGTGAACAAGGGCATGATTATATAGTAAATCAAATAAAAGCCATTCCTGCATTTAAGAATATAACATTAAAGCCATCGGCACCACTGTCTGCATCGCTTTTACAGTGGCAAGCACAAGGAAAAACATATACATGGAATCAGTTTGATCTTCCTAGTGATTTTAGACAAAATATAGGGCCTCTCTATGAACAGTTTGCAAAAAAAGAAATATCTCTTGATGAGTTTGTAGCATTGCTTACGGATACATTTGCTGCAATACAATAAATCTCTATGATATAGCAGTACATCGTACTCTTTTCTGTACCTCTCAGCTATAGGTATGTGATGGAGGTTATGTAATGAGGTTATTTAACGGAGCATGTACTTTTCTCATCTCTATTTTCTATAGGATTATTATATTGAAAAATAATATGATACTATAAGATTTTATATGCATTATTTTGTGAAAACTATCAATCAAATATCAAAAAAATATGTACTTATGTATGTATGGAAATTGATACACCGTATAAATTAGCAAAACAACAATGGGATAAGCGTCTGGGACAAGCTCAGATGCAAGTACGCTTTTGGAGTGCAAGCACTTTATTTTTGCTTTGTATTACAGGAGCTTTGAGTTTTGGCATTATCAGTTTGTTAGATGCTCCTCGTGTTGTTCCTCATATTATAGAAGTTGATAAAAACGGCTCAGCAGAGTATCTTGGCTCAGTATATGAACAGCGTTTTCAAATAACTGAAAAGCATGTACGACATTATTTGTTTCGTTTTTTGGAATATGTACGTTCCCTTTCAAGTGATATAGTGGTAGTAAAACGAAACTGGAAGAATGCTTACTATTTTCTTACTCCTGCTGGATCAGAAATTCTTACAACATATGCGAGAGATATAGACCCTCTTACGCGGTTTAAGACCGAGAGGGTAGATATAAAAATAACATCAGTATTAGAACATTCACAGTATTCTCGACAGGTAAATTGGATAGAGACTATTTGGGATAAAAATGGAAAAATAATTGATAGATCTTCTTGGAGAGGGCTATTTAAGATTGAGCTTCGTCCTGTAAATGATCCTGTACTTATAAAGTATAATCCATTAGGGTTTTTCATTGATGCTTTTAATTGGACAAAAGTGGAGGTAGAATGAAAGTAATAGTATTGTTTCTTAGTATCATCACCATTGCTTGTGTAAGTAACACAGAGGATGGAGAAAATAGTGTTAATGGTACTGATGCACCAACGCAAGAGGAGCTTGATGCTTTTGATGAAGAGGCTTCTTTGCTATATCAAGATGATTGTAGTACACAAGAGCAGTGTGTAGCTATGCAAGATCCTATTATTCAGATGCAGCTTTTTCAGACAAATGACACATCCCCTGATTCCGATGTCAAGGACAATCCAAAACAGCTTATAGAAAATGCAAATGCAAAGGCACTTCAAGAGCCAGTACAATCTACAATACAAAATAGTCTTGTACTATACAACTATTATGATAAATATATTTACAGTATTTATACTACTCCACAGCGTGTAACAGTATTACGTTTTGATAAAAAAGAACTTATTGATGGGGAAATTGTAGTAGGAGATTCTGCCAACTGGATGATTGAAATTGATACTGCCGTAGATAGACCTCTTGTGTATATAAAGCCACTGTTATCTAATTTGACTACTAACATGGTTATTAACACTACCAAGAGAACATACTATTTAAGTTTAGAGAGTAATAAAAAAACATTTATGGTGGCAGTTGAATGGAGGTATCCTATGGAGATACTAAAATCAACACAGAAAAAGAAACAACTTTTAGAAGAACCAATGCTGCTCAAAGATCTAAATTTTAATTATCGCATTATAAGTTATGGAAAGGAGCCATCGTGGAAACCTAATAAGGTGTTTGATAATGGAGAAAGAACATTTATTCAGTTTTTTAGTAAATACCATGTAGCAAAGGCTCCAGCATTATTTACTATCAATGCACTAGGAAAAAGTACGCTTGTAAACTATCGTGTGATAGGTGATTATTATATTGTAGATTCTCTTTTTCAAAAAGCAGAACTACGTTTGGGATCAAAGAAAGAAGATAGTATTCTTATTGTGAAAGGAATGGAACAATGAAACCTAAGAAAATAAAGACAAAACTAAAAGTGTTACGTGCTACTTTTTTTATCTTTTTCTTTTTAATAGGCATGTCTATTGTTATTGGAGTAAGTCAAGCAGGAAAGATAAAGAAGGATGTAGCATCAGCAGAAGAACAAAAAATATTTTCTGTCATTATTCCGCAAGATCTTACTATTGTCGATGAAGATTACAAGGATGCATCGCTTACTACTGCAGATGTGCAAAGTGACGATGCTTCAACTAATGGGATAGCTGCATACTCTTCAAGTTTAGGGACATATGCTAGTACTCCTTCAACTAGTGGAGTAGCAAACTCCCTATCGCAAGCAGAAGTGCAAAAATCTAACAGCAGTGAGTACGCACAAGCTCCCAGTGACTTTGATACAGGAAGTGGATATGCAAGTACTAATGACTATAGCAATAGATATAATTCCACTTCATCGTATGGTGATAGGCTTGCTTATATCAAGGAGTATTTGGAGAGCAGTTTTAATGGAGGAGATTCCTCTACAAGTGCTGTTAGTGCAGATACTCCTTCTCATGTACAAAGAGGGCGTAAATCTGCACTGTTTGTGTCTCAAGGAAACATGTCTATTGATACTGGTGCTGTTCTTGGAGGAGCGTCTCAGCTAGCAAATGCAATAAGTTCTGGAGGCGGAAGTCTTGCACAAGGAGCTTTACAGCTACCTGACAATAGAACCTCCTATGATATGCAAAATTCACAAAAAAACAAGCAAGATTTTTTGCGTCAAAAACAACAGAGCAAAGCTGATTTACAAACACGATCTGATTACATACAGCTAAATACTGACTATGTGCTTGTTTCGGGGAGTGTTATTCCTATAGTGTTGCTTACAAAAATTAACAGTGATTTACCTGGGTATATTAGTGCAAGAGTAGTAGAAAATGTATACGATACATTTAGTGGATATAATTTGCTCATTCCAAAAGGCTCTTTGCTTGTAGGAAGTTATGATTCTGAAATTTCTTGGGGACAGTTGAGGGTGTTAGTGGTATGGGAAACATTAACTCGTCCTGACGGAGTGAGTGTGGCATTACAGGGTATGCAAGGAGTGGATGTACAGGGAGCTTCGGGTATTATCTCAAGAGTAAAGACGACTATTGCCGAAAGTATGGCTATAACAGTGCTTTCTTCATTGTTTAAGCTGGGGATAGAATACACTTCTGCACAAGCACAGAGGAGTACTGGCAATACATCATTGTCAGATGCTACCAGTAATGCAGGAGGAGAAATTGTTTCTACTGCTACAGAGTTAGCAAACAAGCTGTTGGATAGACAGCCAACTTTGACAGTTGATCCAGGCACCGAATCATTTGTCTTTGTACATTATGATATTGAATTACCAGCATTTGAATGAGTTTTAATAAATAAGGAGGTATACAATGAGTAAAAAATACTGTTTCATTTTTGTATGTGTTATGCTTATTTCACACAGTGTGTTTTCAGAAACATCCGATGAACTTGGAGATTTTGAGAAATATATTGAACAGCACAAAATACAGATGGACTGGGGAGGAGGGCTATCTATCTCTGGGGTAGTGCTTTCAGTGGTAGGAGGAGTACTTGCAAGCTATGCATTATCTATTGATGATGAAAATAATAATCCCTATAGAAAAGAGCTTGTAATTACTGGCTATTCTGTTATGGGAGTGAGTGCATTGTTTGTTCTTGTTGGTATTCCTCTATGGTTTTTGGGAAACAAAGATTATTTAGAAACACTGGATCTGCGTCAGCAATATTATTTTTTAAGTCGTGAGTAAAAAAATACTCATTATATACTATGGCATATATGTCTTTTTTTTCTTGTGTGTTTGGTTGATACCGAAAAGTTTGGTACAGACAAATAGCGTATTTATATACAATAAAAGCCCTTCGGTGCCAATAGGCTGGTACATGAGACAGTTTGCGTACAAAAGTATTTCTTGTGATCCTCTGTATGTTTCAATTAATCCACTGTGGATACAGAAAAAATTTCCTCTTGTAGCTAAGTCTCTTATTGCATCAGGCATTGTTATCTTAAAATATGTCAATGAACATACCAGAGAATATATCATAAAAAATACTACTTTGCCACAGTATGTAGAAGTATTTGCAAATAGTGAACAAGCTATTAGCTCAGCGATAATGGGGAAAGTGCCAGAACAGTATATTCTTGGACTATACTGTCGTATCGTGTAAGCATAAGGGATAGTATGTATTACACAAGTTCAAGTGGAAATTCAAGCATTACATGCTACAAAGTAGTAATATAAGATAGCATACTCTGTTTTCTTTTGTATCATGTGAATTTTTGTTCTTTTTTTATGGTAAAAGTACAATTTTCCAAGAAATTAAATTGCATTAATAAGTAATTTCATGGTATACTATTACTAAGAAAATTAAATTATAAATGGTAGGTATTTATGGCACTAACAATTGGTATTTTAAAAGAATCTGATTCGCGTGTTGCAATAGTTCCAGACAGTATCAAAGATCTGCAAAAATTAGGGCTTACGTTACAGCTCGTAAAGGATGCAGGTACTGCAGCTGGTTTTCCAGATGATATGTATACTAAACAAAAAGCAAAAGTGGTTACTAAGCCTGTTTTGCTAAGTAAGTCTGATATTATTGTTTCACTCAATCCGATATCATCAGTTGATCAATTAAAACTTAAGGCAGATGCTGTTTTAATTTCTCGCTATGCCCCTTATGACAATAAAAGTAAGGTAAAGGGATATGTAAAGAAAAATCATACTCTATTTAGTTTAGATATGATTCCACGAATTACAGTCGCACAATCTTCTGACGTATTGTCTTCTTTGGCATCAATAGCAGGATATAAAGCGGTACTAATAGCAGCTAATACGCTTACGCGGTATTATCCAATGCTCACTACTGCAGCTGGAAGTATTCCTCCTGCGAAAGTATTAGTAATTGGGGCAGGGGTAGCAGGGTTGCAAGCAATTGCTACTGCACGTCGTTTAGGTGCTGTAGTAGAAGCCTCTGATACAAGAGCTGCAGCAAAGGATGAAGTAAAGAGTTTGGGTGCAAAATTTGTTGAAGTAGAAGGGGCAACTGACGATACATCTGCTGGGGGGTATGCTGTAGAGCAGACAGAAGAATATAAGAAGAAACAGAAAGAAGCGATTGCTGCAAGTGTAGCACGTTCTGATGTTGTTATTGCAACCGCACAGTTACGAGGAAAGCCTGCTCCTAAAATTATTACGAAGGCAATGGTAGAATCTATGAAGCCTGGAGGAGTAATTGTTGATTTAGCATCATCTACGGGAGGAAACTGTGAACTGAGTAAAGATAACAAGACTATTAAGCATAAAGGTATTACTATTATTGGTGATTCTGATCTTTCTGAGCAAGTAGCTTCTCATGCATCGGTACTATACAGTAAGAATGTTTTTAATTTTATAAAATTTATGCTGGATGAGAAAGGGAAGCTTGAGCCTACAACTCTTACTCATGAAGTAGTTGAAAAAAGCTGTATTGTTCATAAAGGACAACTTTTATATAAGGAGAAGTAATATGACTATTATTGAAGGAATTTTAGGGTATCTTTCACAGTATTTAACACAGATAACTATGCTAATTTTTGCATCTTTTGTAGGAATGGAAATAATAGGACGTGTTCCTACACTACTTCATACTCCTCTTATGTCTGGAGCAAATGCAATTAGTGGAGTAACTGTTATTGGTGGTATCTATCTTGTACGTACTGCAAGCACTGGGGATGTGCTTACTATCTTTTTAGGAGCACTTGCTGTGTTTTTAGGAGCTATCAATGTAGCTGGTGGTTTTGCCGTTACAAATCGTATGCTTGAAAAATTTAAGAAAGAGAAGGGGGATTCTTAAAATGAATTATTCTGATACTATAGTAGAACTCTTATATTTAATTGGAACTATCTTTTTTATTTATGGCATAAAAAGAATGTCTCACCCTGATACTGCTCGAAATGGAAACTTTATTGGGGCAATTGGTATGGTGATAGGTATTGTAACAATATTATTTTCTCCGCTTAGCAATGCTAATAGTAATGTGGTTTTTGTTTATGCTATAATTTTTATCGCTCTTATAGCAGGAGCTATTATTGGAATATATGCGTCAGTGAAGGTAAAATTAACTGCAATGCCAGAAATGGTATCTTTGTTTAATGGCTTTGGTGGTGGATGTTCTATGCTTATTGGATATACAGAGCTATATAAACTAGTAGGCACTCCTGTTGCAGCTAATCCTTTGCTTGTACTCACTGGTATTTTTGCTGTATTTGTTGGTGCTATTACATTGATAGGATCAATAGTAGCATGGGGGAAACTTTCTGGTTTTTTAAGGGATGCAATAAAATTGCCATTTCCTCAAATTATTAATCTTGTCTTACTTATTGTGACCATTGTGGTAGGGTATTATGTGATGACCGCCTCAGTACTCAGTCTTGGAATAATTGGCTTACTTATACTTATTTCATGTGTATATGGGTTTACTTTTGTTACTCCAATAGGTGGTGGGGATATGCCAGTAGTAATATCATTGCTTAATTCTTTTAGTGGTGTGGCGGCAACTATTTCAGGCTTACTCTACAATAACACATTTATGATTGTTGGGGGACTGTTGGTAGGAGCATCAGGTACCATTCTCACTATTTTAATGTGCAAAGCTATGAATCGTTCCCTTATCAATGTACTGATTGGTGGGTTAGGAGCTACTGCACTTGCTGTTGATGGGGATGAAAATAAGGTGGTTCGTGAAGTTTCATTTGCAGATCTTGCTGTACAGCTTAAGTATTCTGGTAAAGTTATGATTGTCCCTGGATATGGTTTAGCGGTAGCACAAGCACAACATGCTTGTCATGAGCTTGAAAAACAGTTAGAAGCAGAAGGGGTGCAAGTGGCATATGCAATTCATCCGGTAGCTGGACGTATGCCAGGTCACATGAATGTACTGCTTGCTGAAGCACAGGTATCATATGAAAAACTTCTTGAACTGGAACCTGCAAATGAACAGTTTCCTAGTACGGATGTTATTCTTGTAATAGGGGCAAATGATGTTGTAAATCCCGCAGCAAAAGAAAATCCTGGCAGTCCTATATATGGTATGCCTATTCTTGATGTAGAACAAGCTAAGACTGTTATTGTTTTTAAGCGTAGTATGAGAACAGGATATGCTGGAGTAGACAATCCTCTTTTTTATAAAGAGAATACGCGTATGCTTTTTGGTGATGCGAAAGATAGTCTGTCAAAGCTAAAGTCCGAAGTAGCAAGTGTATAATATAATCATTGATAGCATAAAAAAGCCTCTGTATAAGAGGCTTTTTTATTGCTTAGAACTGTAATTGTTGTAATAGTGGCTGGTTATTCCAAAGCCAGCTATGTTCTGAAAATATTTGTATATTCATATCCCAGTTAGTAGAGAAAGTGTTTCCTAATAATCTTTGATGTTTTTTGTTAGGAAAAAATTCTTTTTGTGTTTTAAGAAGTATTTTTTGTGTTGTTGTTTGAAAAAGCCAGTTGATAAAGAATTTTGCTTCATTTTTATGTTGAGAATTTTTTCCTATTCCTATATAAGAGCTTGATACTGTTTGAATTTGTCCATTATGTAAGGTAAATAAGAAATAATAAAATGTATCTTGAATATCTAAAGGAAGGTTGAAGAAAAAATTACTTGTGACTAATTTGTATATAATATTGTCGTTTTGTAATTGGGCTATATATGAAACAGGAGTAAAGTGTTTACGATATAATGAGATATATTCTTGATAGTCTTCAAAACTTTGTTCTATCCAATTATTATACGCTTCTTGAGATTGAAACAGTTGCTTAAAGATGTCTGTCATTTCTGGAACAAATCCAAAAGTTGGTAATGCCTTAGTTGATACTATAGTATGTTGTTTTGTGAGTGTTTGTAAAGTGCTAAGAGAAATTCTCGCTGTAGAAGGAGGGTTTTTTAAGGATGATTTTTTTACTATGAGTAACGGTATCGAAAAAGATATGAGATGCATATTTTCTGCTGTTTTTTTTATTGTGGACTCAGTAGTATATTTCTCTGTTATTGTGTTTAATGTGAAAGGGGTGTTATCTATGGTTGATTGTTTAAGAATAAGTACATCTGCATTTGATAGTTGTGTATTATTTGAGAGTTGAATGGGAATAATGTTTTTATTTGGATATTGAGACATATATAAATTGATTGCAAACACTGCTTCAGGAATATCATACAGTATCTGTACTGTATTTTTTTCGTTGTTCCTGTAAGTTGTACCACCACAGGAGAATAAAAGCAGTATAGCAACAAGCATAGGTATATACCATGCTTTACAATGTGATTGTATGTAAAATGCTGTGTGTTTCAGTTGCATAGCTACTATGTTATTTGCTATCAGTAAAGAATTATATAATTGATTGCTGTGCTTGTTCGTATACTTTATGCAGTACATGAGGAATATCTTCTTCTTCTACTGAAGCAAAGGTAAAACGTAATAGGTTATCAATTTGAATAAGTGCTATTTTTTCTTTTTCTAGTAATGTTGTACGCAATTTTTTTGCAGAAATAGTATTACAATTAAAGCTCATAAAATATCCTCCATTAAAATGTAATGGTGTTATAGGAGAAGAGGGATATTTTTCGGTAAGTTCTTGTAGTGTTGATTTTACAATAGTATATTTTGATTTTAGATCATTAAACACGGTGGCAAGTTCTTGGGGAGTATTCTGATTTTTTAGTATATCCAGAACAAGACTTTGTGACAAACGAGAAGCACTGGTAATGGTAGATCTGATAAGCCCCATGACTTTTTGTTCAAGAGCATGGATGATAGCATCGCTAAGCTGTGGGTTACCAAATGTGATAAAGCCAACTCGAAATCCCCATACTAATAATTCTTTTGTTGCACCGTCTATCTTTATTGCCAAGATGTTTTCATGAAGAGATGCTAGATGAGAAAACAATGATGTTTTCATAGTATCATCGTCATAGAACATAGAAAAATATGCGTCGTCACAGAGAATAACTATTGGTATTCCTTGTTTTGCAAATTCTGCTATAGTAGTACATATTTTTTCTGTATCTTTTTGTAATAGACATTGACCAGTAGGGTTGTTTGGAAAATTTAGCATAAGTATAATCTTTTGTTGTTTTTGTGCTACTTGTTCTAAGGTATGTTTGAAAGTATTTGCTTGAAAATGCCCTTGTGAGTCAAACATAGTACAGCGTTGTATGGTTGCTTCTCTATATGTTTCTACAATATGCTCATAATTGTCCCAAATATACTCCTGTGTTATAACTGTATCATTTCTATTGATAAATAAGGAAGATGCTATATGAATACTATGAGTAAGTCCTGAGCTTACAATAGGAAGGCTTATATGCGATGTATTGAGAGCAGGGTTTAGTGTTAATTGATGTTGTTGCCAGCTATTGCGCAGTTCTGAAATGCCTGCCACAGGGGCGTACGCAACAATATCTTTTGCCTCCATTGATGGTATTTTTTCTTTTATAGTACTAAGCATAATAGGAGACATATGTTGTAATGCCATGCCTGCAGTGGCTTTTATACTTGCTTGCTTAGATTGTTCTGTTTGAGCTACAATGCCTTGGGGAAAATACATACGTTTTCCCAGTGAAGAAAGTAGCTTACTTGATACATGGTTTTCTAATGTTTTATTTAATGTTATTGCTATTTCGTTCATATAGTTTTCCTTTCTATATTATAATTGATTATGTGAATTCACAAAAGCCAAATTGCTTACAGTGTATGTATTTTAGGGTAACTTGGGATAAAGCATTTCCTCGTAGTTGTGCAAAGTTTAATTTCAAGTGCAAAGAATTTCCTTCGGAAGTAGTATTAAGAAGTTCGGGACAGCCATGCCCTTTTTTTGTGCAAAAGTTTATGAATGCTTCTCATACACATCCCAAGCATGAAGAATAATATCCTCAATATCATATTGCGGTGTCCAATGTAACATTTTTTTTGCTAATACTGATTTTGCGTATAACGATTCTACATCGCCTTTACGACGTTCACTAAAATTCATAGGGATATTTCTCTGTGATACTTTTACTGTCATATCATATACTTCTTTTGTTGAAAATCCTTTTCCTGTTCCTAAGTTGAGTTCTATTGATTTTTGTTTCTCTTCCAAATATTGCAGAGAGAGAACATGTGCTTGTGCAAGATCACTTACGTGAATGTAGTCTCTGATACAAGTTCCATCAGGAGTATTATAATCGTTGCCAAATATATTAAATTTTTTTCTTTTTTTTAGGGCAGTTTCAAGAATAACAGGAATAAGATTTTCAGGTTTTTGTTCTATGATGCCCCAATCTACCTTTGGTTCATGCCCTGCTGCATTAAAATAACGTAATGCAGAGTAATAAAATGGAGGATTTTCGCTTTTTGAATACCAATAAAGAAGTTTTTCAATGATGAGTTTTGTTTCTCCATAATAGTTAACAGGAAACTTTACGTGTTCTTCATCAATAGGGAGATAATGTGGAGTACCAAATACTGCAGCACTAGAAGAAAATACAAAATATGAAATGCCATGTTGCAACATTGCATTGAGGATGTTTATAGTTCCTAGTATATTTGTATTAGTGTACTCTTGTATATGACTAAATGAAGTGCTTACTGATTTTAAGGCAGCAAGATGAATAATAGCATCAGGATTAAATGATTTTATTGCTTTGTGTATAGCATTTGTATCACATATATCTTCTTTTACAAATTTTGTTTTGTTTAGGAGAGATGTTTTTATTCCATTTGATAAATTATCATATACCATTACTTGATAATTATGTTTGAGTAAAGAATATACCACATGGGTACCAATATACCCTGCTCCACCCGTTACTAATACTTTAGCTATGCTCATGTTTGTTTACCTCTTTTTTTTGTTACCATTCTAATAATATACCTCCACAAGTAAGTCCTGCACCAAAGCCTACTAACAGTATTTTCATGCCTCGTTTTATTGTGTCTTGATCTAAGGCTCCTGATAATGCAATAGGAATAGATGCAGCAGATGTGTTTGCATATTTGTCTATATTGATAATTACTTTTTCCATAGGAAAGCCAATTTTTTGCATACCTTTTTGTAGCATTTTTAAGTTTGCTTGGTGAGGAATAATATAATCTATAGTGTTAAGAGTAAGATGGCTTTTCTCTATAATGCTATGGATAGTGGTTTCTAACATTTTAAGTGCGATTTGGTACACTTTTCTGCCGTCCATAGAGAGAGCTGATGGTGTTGTAGCTCCTTGATGAATATTTCTATGAGCACTTCCCCCTTGTTCTCGTATGAGAGAAGAGTACTCTTGGGGAGCTGTCATAAGATGACGAGAGATAATATTACTAGACCCAGAGAATTTAGAGCTTATGATTGATGCTCCTGCACCATCACCAAACAGAATGCATGTTGTTCTATCTTTCCAATCAATAATGGAAGAAAAAATTTCAGTTCCGACAACGAGTGCAGTATCTACCATTCCAGAAGAAATAGCATCTATTGCAGTAGAACACCCAAAAATAAACCCAGAGCAAGCAGCAGTAATATCAAAAGAAAAGCAGTGTTCAATGTCAAGTTTGTGTTGTAACACGCATGCTGTTGCAGGAAAACTTAAATAATCAGGAGTAGAAGTAGCGACTACGATCATTTGAATATCATCTTTGCTGATATTTGCATGTTGTATTGCTTTTAATGTGGCATGATATGCAAGGTCTGAGGCTGCAGTATTAGAATCTGCTATATATCGTGTTTTAATGCCAGTATGTTCTTGTATCCATTCATCGGAAGTATCTATTTCTTGTGCAATATCATTATTAGATACCTTTCTCAATGGGGTAAAGGATGCAGTAGAGAGAAAACGAATATTACTATTCATAGCGTACCATTGACTATTATAGTGTATTTTTTATATTATTGTCTAGCTTTTTGTTTCGTTTAGTGGGGATTAAAATCATTGAAGAAGTAGTATATTCTCAAAAGAAAATAAAAAATACAGTATAGAGTGTGAAAAAATTCTATCCACAATACGGAATAAAGCGATAATTGTCTAATGTCTTCGTAATAATTTTAGACTGGGAATATTGCGTACATTTCTTGCAGGAATCCATGAGGCAAATACAGAAAGTACTAATACCAGTGTGATGATAGTAATGAGATTTGCAGGATACAGCTTAAACTCAATTTCTGTAAGATAGAACTCAGGGTTTAGTATGGAAATAGGATGATCAAATCCAAGTAATGTTCTAATACCGTTGATACTTATATCTATGATTTTTACAAGGTAGTTTACTTGAGAGGCAAGAAAAGTGCCAATGATACAGCCCACGATAGCCCCTACAAAACTGTTGATGAGGCCTTGTAGTATAATTTGTTGTTCTATTTTTGCAGGATTAGCACCAATAGCTTTTAATGTGGCAATTTCAATTTCTAAATCTATGACCCTCATTCCTATTGCTGATGATAATGTGATGACTGCCAATAGTACTGCAATGAGCATAGCAATAAATAAGAGAGATTTTGTGCTTAAAAAGAGAGAAAATTTACTTTGGTTTAATTCAAACCAAGTATAGGTAGTACCATTGTCCGAGACAAGTCTTTCTATTTCCTGTAACATTCTTTCTCCTCTGTCTCTGTGATATTTGCTTTTTTGTACCAATGAATTTCTAAAGATAAATGGATCTTCTACTTTGATACCAATGTCCCATACTTGTTCTTGAGTGAGCAATAAAGATTGTAGCGTATCACTTTTCATGAACACCCAGCTTTTGTCGAGTTCTTCGTATCCTGTGCTTACTATGCCCGTTATTTTAGCACGAGAGATTCTTGGAAGTCGATCTTCTCCCTTAAAGTTAGAAGTTAAAAAAAGTACTGTATCGCCTACAGATACTTGTAGTTGTTTTGAAATGGCACTGCCAATGATAATAGAGTTTTTCTCTTCTAAATGTGTGCTGCCTTCTATGAGTGTAAGATAGGTGTGTATTCCTTGTTCTTCAAAAAAACGTTCTGTTACTCCACGAAAAGTAACTCCTATTTTTTTATTGTTATTCTGTAGTATTCCTACTCCTTTTAGTTCTTGATACGCAAATGTTATATATGGTTCTTGTTGCAGTGTACGGGTAAGGGTAGTTACGGTGGAAGGCTCTGTGGTGTTTACTTTTACTCGTACATGAGCACTGTCTGTTTCGATAATTCTGCGAGAGATTCCTTCTATCATGCTATCAGCTATTTGCTGTACCATTACAAGTGGAATGATCGCTATAGCAATAATGATCCATACTGAACTGTTTTTTGTAAATGAGGTAGCCCATATTTTTTTGAAAAATGAATATTTCATGGCATAAATTTTTTATTGATTATTTTTCCATTTAGTTTTCCATCAAGCATATGACAGTGAATGTCTGCAATAGAAAGAAAATCTTTGTCATGTGTTGCTACAATTAATGTTGTATTTTGGAAACTGACAAGTTCACTGAGAATATCACGTATCATTGTTGAGTTTTTTGAATCTAATGCTCCTGTTGGTTCATCTGCAAGTACTAAGGTAGGATTTGTTATTAAGGCACGTGCTATTGAAGTTCGTTGACATTCTCCTCCAGATAGTTGGGAAGGATAGTGATTTGCTCTCTGTTTGATGCCAATTTTATATAACATTTCGTTTGCAATGGGGATAGCTTTGTCTTTTTTTTCTCCTAACATAAGGAGGGGTATCATAACATTTTCAAGAGCAGTAAGATCCGATAAAAGATAGTGATATTGAAAAACAAAACCAATATGTTTAAGTCGAAAAGCGGCTTTCTTTTTTTCATCTAAATCACTGATAATGGTATCGTTGATGATTATTTGTCCTTCATCAATGGTGTCTAGCCCTGCTATAGTACTCAATAGTGTTGTTTTTCCTGATCCACTTTCTCCAGTAAT
The DNA here is from genome assembly GCA_965218205.1 of Spirochaetia bacterium. Lineage (GTDB taxonomy): Bacteria > Spirochaetota > Spirochaetia > WTKD01 > CBDDCA01. The sequence continues at coordinate 393,935 of OZ244590.1, forward strand.
GATTGTTTTTGTTCCTGTAAATAGTCTTGTGGATATTTTGTCAATAACGGTAATCGTTAATTTTTCTTTTTGAAATGATTTTTTCACTGCAAGCAATTTAAGAATTGTCTCAGGAGAATTATTGTGTGATGTTTGAAGATTGTATTTATTCATAGCGAATTATTTGTGAAGGAGATATTTTGTTTACTGATTTTACTATACTAATACTTGTAAGAAATAACAAGAAGAGTGTAAATACTGTTGTGTATATTATATCTGTTATACTGGATACGACAATAGTGCTGGTATCGACATCTATGTATAAACGAAAGGCTTGAGCTAACCATTGAGAAATATAAGAGAAATAGTGGAGAAACAATAATCCTAAGAAGATTCCTATTGTACACCCTAGAATACCAACAACAACTGTTTCTCCTATAAACCAGTTTTGTATGTGTTTTCTATTACTCCCAATAGTTCTTAATGCTACAATTTCTTCTCGTTTTCGGTTAATTCTTCGTAACATAGAAAATCGAAAATGTAAAATAATAACACAGAAAATTGCCGCTAACATGAGAAATAGCATAATTTTTTCTGTTCTTAGTGCAATATAAAATGAGTTATTGCTTTCTTCCCAAGTACTAATGTTGCTCAGTACCGTCTCAAGATTGTTTCGTACAGTATTGTTTTTCTTTGCTCGTATACCAAAGCTGACTGTAGTTGGTGATTGTTTTTGTTGTGTAAGGTAGTATTGTAATGGAAGAAATATCCAATGTGCGTTATATTTTTGTGTTATTGAAAAAATATCGGAAATAAGTATATCAAATTGTACGGGAACAAATCCAAGTGTTTCTCCAGGAACTGTGATATTGACTTTGTCATCACGTTGGATAATAAGTTGTTTTGAAATAGTATATCCTATAAGAGCAGAGGATGTTTCTTCGTAGGCGTATTGAGGGTATTTGTTATGTAAGAGTTTCATTTTAGTAAATAATTCTTTGTCTTTCAAAAATGAGTTAAAATCAGCGGCACGAATATTTACTACATGAGAGCGTCCTTGATGTTCTAAAATAGCAAATTGATCTATAAATGCAGTGGCATATGTTACTCCTTCTATGCTTAAAATTTCTTTTGTTATATCTGCTATATTTTTGCTGTCATCTATAACGATAGAACCTCGGTAATCGTATGTTTCAACAAGTATGAGTTTTTCTATAAGTAATGCCTGCATGCCGTTCATGATGCCTGATATGGAAATAATACTAAATATTCCTATTGCTATACCTATGATCGTTAAAATAAGTGAGATATTCTGTTTTCTTATTCGAAAAATAGAGCGAAAAGCTAAAAAAAATGTCATATATTATAGTTCGTACTTTTACTGGCGAATTTCAGCTACTCTTCCATTTTTAAGTACTTCTTCTTTTATTTTACTATTTTCTTGATAATATATTTTTAATATTGGTTCATTCTTAAAATAGAAAATTTCTTGTTTTTCTTCGTTATTACTGTACACAACTTCGTATTCTAATTCGCCATTCAAGTAGTATTTTTCTTTTGTCAGTACTCCTTCATCATTATACTGAGAGATAGTGATGCGCTCGTTTAGTATATCTCTATTTCTTACTCCTGTAGTTTCTCCTCTCTCATTGTAACGAAAATTTTCTTCATACAATAAATCAAGCTCTTGTTCTTTTGGTAATGGCCCTAGTACTGAGTCTTGAGCAACTGTTATAGTGGTGTTAGGGTCTATCGTTTGGGTATCTGTGGGTATAGTATCAGAGTCTCTAATAGAGTATACTTTTTTTAATGTTATTTTACCATTACGGTAATTATTTTCTGTGTATAATTTCTGTGTATACTCTACTTCAATCTTTGAAATAAGAGTGCCTTTTTTTGTATACTGATTACGTTCATCGTATTCTATTTTGCCAATTCGATTGCGAATTTGTTTTTCTGATAAATCTCCTCCTAATGTATAGCGAAGTACATAGGATGATCCATCTTTATCTTGATAAAATACTTCTTTTAATCCACCAGTTGAGAAATAGTAGATAAAACGTTCAATAGTGCCATTGACATGATTTCGTATAAGGCGTTGTAATGCTCCTTTACTTGTGTATACATATTGTTCTGTAAACAGCTTTTTTCTTGTAGTATTGAATCGAAATTGATTTTCTTTTCTTTTGTTTTCATCAAGAATGGCTATGTCTATGAAAAGAGGAATACTGTTTTTGGTATCTTCTATAGACGGGATAATTTGAGGATATTGTATAGGATCAGGATTTTCATAATCTTCTTCGGGTATCTCCTGTTGTGCTTGTTGCTCTATAGGGGGGGGCTCTACCGTTTCTGTTATTTCTAAAGAAGAGGGGAGTAACGATTCAAAGGCTTCTTTATCGGGAGGGAGTGCTTCTGTTGTTGTATTGTTTTGAGGGCTTACTTTCCTGAGATCAAAGTAAGGAACAAAGCGTACATCGAGTATTTGGTAGCTAAGTCCTCCAGTGATTCGTAAAAATAATTTTCCTTTTGTTGCTACATTAGTGTTTGGATCTGTAAATATATATTCAAAATAGGTAGTGTCTTGTTCGTCTAGGTATTTAACACGGGCATCTATGGCATTAAATCCTAAATATTGTGTAATTGATTTTGTTTCTTCTAACCAAATTTCATAGGTTTGTGGAGCAAATGGAACATATGGGTACTGTAAAAAATATTCATTTATAAAGAATGGTCCTACGATGTTTTTAAATGGATAGATAGTATTTTTTGCAGAGAGTGTATTATATGGTAGGAAAGTCATACAGAGCAATATCAGTGTTATAAAACGCAGTATATGAGAAGGTGTTTGTATGGCTGTATGCTTGCGTTTGTTCTGTCTGTTCATATATATTTTTGGTATTTTATTGTGAAACAAAGTCATGTAAAAAATCCTCTTTATTGAATGCTTGTAAGTCTTGGTATTTTTCCCCCGTCCCAAGAAATGCACAAGGGAGCTTTGTTTTGTAGCTAATGCTTGGTAAGGCACCTCCTTTTGTGCTTCCATCATATTTTGTGAGAATGGTAGCTTGTATAGGGAGGCAGGACATAAAGTCTTCTGTCTGTGTAACAGTGTTGAGTCCACTGTTTCCATCAAGCGTGATAAATACTCTTATGTGTTCTTCGGGGACTAATTTGAGACATACACGATAATTTTTTTCTAACTGTTGCATGAGATCATCTCTTGTGTGCATACGTCCTGCAGTGTCAATGAGTATTTTTTTTATATTTTTTGCTTTTGCATGGGTGATTCCATCAAAAATTACCGCTGAAGGATCGGCTCCTTGTGTCTGTTTTATAATATTGATATTGAGATTGTTAGCGTGAGTATGTAGTTGTTCTATGGCTCCTGCTCTAAATGTGTCTGCTGCACAAAATAATAAAGATTGGGGAGTAAGTGAATAGTGGTGCATATAGGTATATGCAAGTTTTGCTGTAGTGGTGGTTTTTCCTACCCCGTTTATTCCTACCATAAGCACCACTTCAAGATGATTGTCATGAACAGATTCTGATAGTGAATATTCTTTTAGTATGGGTCTCATGAAATTTTTTACTACTTGAGTAATTTTTTCTTGAGGATCTTTGCCTAATACGGTGTTACTCAGTTGGTCAACAAGCTCATATGTGAGAGTAGGGGCAAGCCCTGCTTCTAATAATGTGTCTTCTATATCTTCTATGTTTTTCTTTGTTTCTGAGCTTTGAAAGAGAGAAATAATTTTAGAAAAAAATCCCATAGCTATACTCCTATCTTGTGTGAAATTCGTTACCAACACGAACATAATCAGCAATCTCAAATGATAACCAAACCATTGCCGCTACAGAAAGCGCTGAAGTTCCTAATGTTGCATAAAAATACGTGTCTCTTCTTGTAATAGATTCTTGATATGAAGCGGAATGTATATCGTTGCCAGCACTCTGTAGGGTATTGGCTTCATTTATGTACAATCCGTATAAAATCAAAGGAGGGATGAGTGATGCTCCCATTATTGTAAATGCAGTGTAAAAATCGTTACGTTCTTTTTTTAATCTTTCTTCTAAAGGGATGGCATTTGTTTGTTCCAATGCTAAACGTACTACTGAAGGAGTAAGGTGGTTAAGGGTAAGTCTTTTTGTTGCATGTTCTGGGAATGTAATTTCCATTTGTTTTGAGAATGAAGGGCGTAAAATGGTAACAGGACTATTGCCTACCCATTCTGAGTTGATATATACTTTTGCGTCTGATGGTTCGGTGAGTATAGTAATAGTATCGTTGTTAGTGGTAGAGAATAAAAAGGTGCGAGATATAGGTTCTAACTCTTGTACTATGAGTACTTCGTCTCGTTGTTGATTGTTATGTACTACCTGTATTGCATGTGTACCAGATATGATGGTAGAAAGATATACTTCACCAAACCCGATGAGGTTTCCATCCAGTAAAATTTTTGCATCGTTGAGTATTTGAGAGTTTTCGGTAACTGCTTTAATACTCAGTGATCCAGCTGGGACACCTAAAACGGCTGTTCGTACTGTTGGTCCTATGCTGGTGAATAGTTGTTGTATATCGGTAGGCTCTACTATTGTTTGTAAAATTTTTGTGGACTCATTAAATAAAGAATGATATGTATACAGGGATATTACTACAAAACGATTGAGTGTTTCAACAGTGTAGTAAAGTAATTCTTGTGCTTTTGCTGTTATTGCTATTCTGTTAAGGCTTGTTGTCGATTGAATGTTGTAGCTTGTATTGTTTTCAATAAGTTTTATTGGTAGAGTACTCTTTACGGGTATATCTTCATTTTTAATATCACGGATTTTTTGTATTCTCGTTTTCATCTCATTGATTTTTTTTTCTTCTAAACGTCTGTTGTTCCATATGTCTAAATTTTCTTCTTCTTTTAGATTTTTATTATTTAGTTCATCTTGTTTTTTTATAAGTTCTATTCCTAGTACCTCTAACGATCGTTCGCGTAAAAATTCGCGTGCTAAGTATAGCTCCTTTGTTGATAATTGTCTTTCTTTTACTTCACGCACAAGTGTTTGGAGCAGCGGGATAACTGAGAGACTTGTAGTTTTAGTCAGAGAGTCCAGAGAGTCAAAGTCTTCACTGACTATTCCTACAATAGCAACATTCCACGTGCTAAGCAGTCGTTCTTTATTTTCTTGAGAATATACATACCCTGTAAGCTGGGTGAGACCTATGAATAATAAGATTGTACCAATATATCGTGTATACATGCTGTTATACTATACTTTATAAATTATATTTTAAACTATGCTTTTAAACTATAACGCTTAAATTGTCATTTTATAAACTATGCTTTCTCAACTATACTTTCTAAGTATGCTTCTATAAAATGATCTATTTCTCCATCCATAACTTTTTGTATGTCACTTGTCTCTCTGTTTGTTCGGTGATCTTTTACTAAATTATATGGATGAAACACATACGAACGGATTTGGCTTCCCCATGAAATATTTAATTTTTTAGGAGATAGAGCATTTCTTTCTTCTTGTTTTTTTTGTTCATAATGATCAAATAGTCTGCTTCGTAGAATTTTGAGTGCAGTTTGTTTATTTTTAATTTGTGATCGTTCATTTTGACATTGTACAACAATTCCTGTTTCAATATGAGTAATACGCACAGCAGAATCTGTTTTGTTCACATGCTGTCCTCCTGCTCCACTGGAGCGATAGGTGTCTACTCTTATTTCTTCTGGTTTTATTTCAATAGTAGTGGTATCGTTGAGTATCGGAAGGGCATGCACAGACGCAAAGGTGGTATGCCTACGATTGCTACTATCAAAAGGAGAGAGACGCACTAAGCGGTGTATTCCTGTTTCTGCTTTTAGCTGTCCGTACGCGTATTCTCCTTTAATTTCTAATAACACAGACTTTATTCCTCCTTCTGAAGATTGAATATCAAGCTCTTTTACGCTAAATTGTTTCTTTTCGCACCATCGAATGTAAAGACGATATAATAGTTTTACCCAATCGCAAGACTCTGTTCCTCCTGCTCCTGTTTGAACACTCAGATATGAATTGTTAATGTCTATTTCATTGCTAAAAAATGTATAAATTTTTAGTTGCTGAAAATCGTGAAGTAACTGTTCATATTCTTGTTGTATTTCGTTGCTATATTCATTACTATCGTCACTTTCTTTTGCAAGTTCACAGAGAGTCTCTAAATTTTCTGTATCCTGTAGAATTTTTTCCCATTGAGATACTGAGTTTTTGAGGCTGGTTATCTGTTTAAGTACTTGTGTTGCTTGAGCAATATTTTCCCAAAAAGTTGGATTTTGACTTTCTTGTTCTAGGCTTGTAATGTGAGAATAAGTGTCTTGTAAGTCAAAGCCGCCTCCATTGAGTAGTAATATCTTGCTTTAGTGTTTCAACTTGTTTTATTAATTCTTCCATATACAAAGCATAAACTATTTTTTATTTTTGTACAAATGAATTGTGAGATTTTTTTGACCCCTGCCAAAGCCTTTGCTGTCGCAATTAGTCCTTGAATATGCACATGAAGGTAGTAATAAAAGTGCTTATAGATATTTGTAGAGACTTTAAAGCAGGAGAAAGTATCTTTCAAAATGGAAATTCAAATTAGAAGCTGAACAGAAGTACCAAAAAACACCTCAAAAGTACTTGCATATATATTATAATGAATGTATGAGCAATGAATTTACTTTATATTCTTTAAAAAAATTTTATTATGAATTAAAAGAGGTATATGGAGCTAAAAATAAGATGTCATCAGGTATAAATACTCTAGGTTATCAATTCAATGGTATTCCGTTAGATGTAAAAACTGATTTTACTACTAATCCTTATCAATTACGGTTTACAAATCCTAGAAACAATAAGTCTTTTTATTTTAATATAGAAGAAGGTTTTAAAATAAAGACATTTGTTCCAAGTCATATTTATAAACTCATGTTAGCTACCTTAGAAATAGAATACGATTCCAAAAAAATCTTCAAACCTTACAATTTATTAGCTGATTTCAGTAAGTACGAAAAAAAATGCAAATGGGTAGATCCCTTACGAGCATAAATATAGAGGCTGACCTATTTAATGAAGAATATATGGCAGAAAGTAAAAGCGTACAACAACTAAAAGAAAGGGAATTATGTATAAAAGCGGACTAAAATATATATATAGGAGAGTACAAATATTTTATAATTACATAGAAAGTATTAAAAGAGAGGTATGTATATGAAGCATAATAAAATTATAAAGAGGTATGTATGAAATATATAAATATATTGTATTTATTTTTTATCGTTCTTGTGTTGTCTTTATTGAATTGTGAATATCTAAAGGTAAAGGTAGAAGTAAGTGGCACAGCCACCGCACCGCCAGAGGCACGCGGTATTACAGGAAGAGCCACCGATACCAGTATAGGCATATCATGGCAAGAGCCAGCCCTTACCAGCACACACAAGCAAGCAAACGGACAAACTCTTACCAGTGCAGAAGTATCGTATAGAATATACGCAGTAGCAAAGGGAGACAAAGCCCGCACAATAGCAGAGATTAAAGGAGCAGATACAAGCCCGCTAGAAACAGCAAAGGGAACAACAAACACAAATATACATAACCTTACCCCTAATACCACCTATGAAATAGTAGTACAAGTAGTGAATGCAACGAACACTACAAAAGTCTCTACAGGCAAACGAATAGAAGTAACTACCCTTACCACTAATCAAGCCACCGCACCCGCTGAAGTAAGCAATATTGTAGCAGGCAGTGTAACGGCTAGCAGTACAACACTATCGTGGACAGCCCCAACACTTACAAGCGAACATAAGAAAGCAAACGGACAAACTCTTACCAGTGCAGAAGTATCGTATAAAGTCTATAGGGTAGCAAAGGGAGCAAAGAGCCGAACAGTAACCCAGATTAAAATAGTAGATAACAGCCCGCTAGCAGTAACAAAGGGAACAACAAGAATAACTATAAATAACCTTACAGCAAATACTCCCTATGAAATAGTAGTACAATCAGTGAACGCAACGGACACTACAAAAGTCTCTACAGGCATACGAATAGAAGTAACTACTAATAACTCCGCCACCGCACCAGCAGAGGCACGCGGTATTACAGGAAGCCCCACCGATACCAGTGTAGCGGTATCATGGCAAGCCCCAGCCCTTACAAGCATACACAAGAAAGCAAACGGACAAAGACTCACAGTGGCAGATGTATCATACAAAGTATATAGAGTAGCAAAAGGAAGCAATGCCCGAACTATAGCAGAGATTAAAACAGCAGACACGAAACCGATAGAAGTAGCAAAAGGAACAACCTACACAAATATACCTAACCTTACAAGAAGTACAACCTATGAAATAGTAGTACAATCAGTGAACGCAACGGACACTACAAAAGTCTCTACAGGTATACGAATAGAAGTAACTGCACAATATAAATATACTCCTATGAATAGATCCGAACTAATTACCGCAATTAAAACTATAATTGACACGGATAAAAACGGCAGAATTGACTACCTCAGCGATGATCTAGACGCAAACTTAAACAGTATTGATACAAGCAATATTACAGACATGAGCAGTCTTTTTACTGAAAAAACAAAATTAGATTTATTTGATGGGGATATATCAAACTGGAATGTAAGCAACGTAACCGATATGGGCAGTATGTTTAATGGAGCAGAAGCCTTTAATAGTGATCTATCAAACTGGAATGTAAGCAACGTAACCGATATGAGCGCTATGTTTAGACAAGCAATCGCCTTTAATAGTGATCTATCAAACTGGAATGTAAGCAAGGTTACAAATATGAGAGCTATGTTTAACGAAGCAGAAGCCTTTAATAGTGATCTATCAAACTGGAATGTAAGCAACGTAACCAATATGATCGCTATGTTTTATTCTGCAACCGCCTTTAATAGTGATCTATCAAACTGGAATGTAAGCAACGTAACCAATATGAGCTTTATGTTTTATTATGCAACCGCCTTTAATAGTGATATATCAAAGTGGAATGTAAGCAACGTAACCAATATGAGCTATATGTTTAGCGTAGCAAAAGCCTTTAATAGTGATCTATCAAACTGGAATGTAAGCAAGGTTACAAATATGAGAGAGATGTTTTATTATGCAACCGCCTTTAATAGTGATATATCAAAGTGGAATGTAAGCAACGTAACCGATATGAGCAAGATGTTTAGCCTAGCAACCGCCTTTAATAGTGATCTATCAAACTGGAATGTAAGCAAGGTTACAAATATGAGAGAGATGTTTTATTATGCAACCGCCTTTAATAGTGATCTATCAAACTGGAATGTAAGCAACGTAACCGATATGAGCAAGATGTTTTATTCTGCAACCGCCTTTAAGAGAGACCTAGAAGCATGGGGGAAGCACATAGGAAAAAAAAGAGTATTTAAGGGAGATATGTTTTATAAGAGTGGAGTAACAACGCCACCCTCATGGTATAAAGGTACAAAGTAAGAGAAAACTAATAATTAGTAGAGGAGCAAAAAATGAAATTATTGAAGGTATCATATATATTTTATCGTTCTTGTGTTTTCACTGTTTAATTGTGAAGATCTAAAGGTAAAGTTAGAAGTAAGTGGCACAGCCACTGCACCGCCAGAGGCACGCAGTATTACAGGAAGCCCCACCGCTACCAGTATAGGCATATCATGGCAAGAGCTAGCCTTTACCAGCTGAAAATTCAAATTAGAAGCCGAACAGAAGTACCAAAAAATACCTCAAAAGGGGTTTTATATCCTAATATCTTTCTGGGGGTATTATTGATTGTAGCAACAATCGCACAAAGATGTGCAGGAGAAATACAAGAAATATCAGTTCCTTTTTTAATATATCTGCGCAGTAATTTATTTGCATGCTCAATACTTCCTTTTTGCCATGGACAATGAGGATAGGTAAAATACATTGGCACAAAGCTATCTAAAAATGCAAGTGTATGATACGAAAATTCACTGCCATTATCAGTAGTAAATGAATGTATCTTATCTGGATACTGCTTTTTTAGTTCCCAGAGGGTTTGTTTGGTATGTTCTTTGGTAGCACGAGGCAGTTGCTTTGCAAATAAAAAACGACTTTTTCGTTCAATAGTAGTTTGTATGGCTGAGCTGCTCTCTTTGCCAACAATACAATCAGTTTCGCAGTGGCCTATAGTAGTACGAGCATTTATTTGTGCAGGGCGTTCATCGATTCGTGTCTTTTGTTGTTCAAAAGTACCTGTATTGTGCGGTATTCTGTGTATTTTGCGTGTTTTTCGCTGATAAGGAAGGTATGTATACAGTGTTCCTCCTTCCTTTGCATCTCGTGCTATGAGTATGTATATTGATTCAACACTTATTGCAAATGAGATATTTTCAAGCTGTGCTCTTCCTTTCATGGCATCAGGCGATAAGCCTTGTTTGAGATAGATTGCTACTTGTGTTCGTATGTGTTCATTCTCTGTTACAGGGCGAGTGCGTGGATATAGTTTGCGTTTCTGTGATAGCATGTCAGCATATTCAGCGTCATAGTATTTTGTATTTAATCGATTGCGTTTTATTTCGTCTGCTATCGTTGATACCGATCTGTTGAGGGATCGTGCTATTTCACGTTTTGACTTTTTGCACTTAAGCATGCGTGCTATTTCTGTGCGTTCATGGTATGATATATGAGTATAGCTCATAGGGGTTCCTTTTTTTGTTTCTTATTATTAGGATATACCCTATGAGTTTTTTTTATTTTTTTTGCACTGTTCGGCTTCTGATTAGAATTTCCAATATAAAATACTATTTTGTGCTATAATTCTATTGTGTATAATGCTATATACAATAAAACAAATAGTAAGGAGTATTTCTATGAACGATAGCTACAAAAGCAAGGAGCTATACAGCGTGAAAAAAATCGGGGGGGGGGGGTACACTCTCGATATAAGCCAAACATAACTCTAGTTGCACTGTTTTTAGTGCTAGCAATAGTTACCCTCGTACTTGTAGGATGTTCGGAGGGCAGTAGCAGTTCCTCATCAGGAGGAGGGGTAACTCCACCAGTAACCCCGACCCTTGCATCAGTGTCCAATGTGCAGATACAGCCAGCAGGCAATGACGGGACGCTCTCATTACGCTGGCAAGCCCCAAGCGAAGCTACGCATGTAGTAGTAACTGCAACATCTACTGCACCAGCCCAATCAATACAAGTGCGTGTTCCTGCAATAGAATATCGTGCATTGTTTCAACAAGGACAATCGTATAAACTCAAAGGCTTGCAAGCACTCACTAACTATACTGTAGAGATAGAAGCCAGAAAATCAGAATCAGAAGTATCACCAAAAACAACCCGCTCTGTAACAACACTGGTAGATACTACTACCCCACAAGACACATTGACACAAGTAGGAGTAGAGAAGTCGGGGGATGGCATAAAGATAACATGGGACAAAGAGCGACTTGCAGCAGGCAGGACAGACATAGCAGAAGCAACAATAGTGGTAAAAAGCACAACTGGTGCTACAGTGCTTGCAAAGACTACCGTGCAGAACCTACAACAAGGAGAAGTTATACTTCCAAATGTCTCCACGCTTGCAGGCATATCCTATGATGTAGAAATACGCTACAAAGACAGAAATGACAACACAAGCAGTCCTACAACAGTACTGACAGGCGTGCAAGCATCAGCACTTTCACAAACAGTAGCAGCACTGCCAGAGGCAAACCTTAGCGTAACAGCAAACGATAAAGACAATAGCCCAGCCGATGAAAGTCTGCTTATCAAGTGGGGGAGCTTTGCCTTTGGCACAGGGAGTACAGCAAAAAGCCTCTTAGTACGAGTAACAGCAACCGCAACACAGACGATAGTAGCAGAGGAGACAATAGACAAAGATACAAGTGCAACCAATGTCAGTAGTGCAACTGCACAGGCAAAAGAATACGCCACTGTATATGTCGCAAAAGATGGCATAGCACTCACAACACTCTACGGCACACTTATGTACAAAGTAGAAGTGTATGTCTCTCAAAACGGAAAGTACTCCACTGCAGTGTCAAAAGAACAAGCAACAACCGACAAGACAACACAACCAGCGACCAATGTAAGTGCCGTAGGAGGAGCAACAAGCATAGTAGTCATCTGGCAAGAGCCCAATGTACGAGACTATGCAGGAGTGACTATAACAGCAACAGAGAAAGAGAGCGATACTCCAGCAAAGACAGTAACAATAACAGACAGAGCAGTACGCAACACGCAGATACTAGGCCTCAAAGCCACCACCGAGTATACAGTAGCAGTACAATCGCAGGACTATGCAGGCAACAAAGGAACAGAAGCAACAACCACAGTAGATACAGGAGCAGATAGCACCGTTCCCGATGCAGTAACAAACATACAAGCAAGCTATCCCTTTGTATCAGCAACAAAAGTAGGCACACAGATAACATGGACAGCACCCGATGCAACAAAAGCCAAGAACAAAGACATAAAAGAGTACAGCATAAGCATACAAGAGAAAGATGCAGATACCACAGTACTGAACGAGAAAAAAATACCCTATCCCACAACATCGCTCTCTGTCGAAGAACTCAGTCAAGGAAAAACATACACAGTAACAATACAAGCAATAGATTACTCAGAAAACAAAAGTAGCCAAGCAACACAAGACATAACAACACCCACCCCACTCACAGCACCCTCAGCAGAACTCTTTCAAAGCAAGCCCACCCTCGTTACAACAGGAGCAATACAAATAAAAGCAACCTTTACGCAAGCACCTGGACCAAATAAGTACTACACCCTGCGTATGTTAGATGGCACAACACTGGTAGCAGAAAAAAGCATAACAAACCCAGCAACCACCATTAGCTTTGGCATAGCAGATGGCATAGAAGTATCAGCAACACAAGCAAATGCAAAACAATATAGCTTTACGTTTCTCACAGTAGAAAATAACAGAGTAAGCCCCCCAACAACACTCACAGACAAAGTAGCAGTATACGATGAAAGATCCACTGTCCCGCCCGCACCAGAAAGCCTCACTCTGCTTATTGCAGAATCAACAGCAACAAGCGATACCGTACAGTACGAGTTTCAAGCAGGAACAATTACCAATGACCACAAAGCACCCAATGACAGAAAACTCACACAAGCACACATACAATACAAAGTATACCTAGTAGCAGGAGACCAGAGTACTAAAACAATAGCAGAAATAAAAGCAATGACAGGAGTACAAATACAAGATATAGCAGGAAGTAGCACTTTACGAGGAACATTTATAGGAACAAAAGGAGCAGAATACACCATAGGCATAGAAGCAATAAACAACCTGAACCCCTTTACAACAAAGAAAGCACAAAGCAAAGACCCCGCACTGATACAAAAGCTAGAACTGAGCACCATCCCCACCTCAAAAGCAACAGCCCCTACCTCGTCCTTAACAGGCAAGCTAGTAGTATCACAATCAACAAACACAACAGGAACAATAAAGCTAGTACTCACGCAATTAAGCACAATAACAGGAGCAAAAAACAAAGACGGCACAACAGTAACCAGCAATGATGAGCTAGTATACACAGTGTACGGCTTACAGAAAGACACAACCCCAACAGTAGCAGAAGTACAAAGAGGCAGAAAAGTAACTATAGGCACAGCAAGGAACGGAGTGTACACAGTACCAGCGCTTAGCAGTATAGGCGTGACAACCCCAACAGTAGCAATAAAAGGAGCAACAAAGTATCACTTTGTAGTAGAAGTAGCCATAAAAACAGACCCAAGCAAAAAAGCAGTATCGACAGTGGCAACAGTAACAACCGCATCACAAGCGACAGATCCCGCAGAAGTAAGCAACATACAAGTAAAAGGAGTAGAAGGAAGGAATGCAAAGCTATCGTGGACAGCCCCCAGCCTTACTGCAAGCCACAAAACAGACACAGGCGATACCCTAGCAGTAGCACAAGTATCGTACAAAGTATACAAAGTAGCAAAAAGTGGCAATACACAAAGGACAATAGCAGAGATAATAATAGCAGCAGGAGGAAGCCCTACAACAACAGCAGCAGGAACAACCAACAGCACTCTGACAGGATTGACAGTAGGCACCACTTACGAAATAGTAGTACAAGCAGTAAACAGCACCGATACCAACAAAGAATCAAGAGGTGTCCGTAAGGAGTTTATCGCAAAAGAAGCCTATGGAGCACCAGGAAAGCCCACCATACAAGCAAATGCACAAGGAACTACCATAGTACTTACCATAACAGCTCCAACCGTAAAAGGAACGACAGCAGAAGGAACTGATTTAAGAGATAATCAAATAGATTACAAAGTATACTATATAGCCTCAAATACAAACATAAATGGAGCAACAGTAAAAACACAAGCACAAGCAGAAAGCAATGCACAAGTAGGAGCAGAAAAAGACGATGTACCAACAGGAGCAACAAGCTATACAATACGCAACCTACGATTGAATACAAAGTACTATATCACCGCAGTAGCAGTAAACAGCCTCAAAAAGACAAAAATATCAGCAGAAGCAACAGCAGTCTCTGCCAGCACCCCAACAGTAGTAATAGGAAATGCTACAAAAGTTTCAGCAACAGTAGGCACAGCACTCGCACAAAATACAACGAGAGTACTTACCAGCATTAGTCCTAGTGGACTATCATTTACCTGTGATGAAAGCACAGTAGATAACAGCACCCTCAAACAAGAAACAGGCTTAACAGTAACATTTGCAAAAAATACCAATACAGTAACAATAACAGGCACAGCAAATAAATCAAACATACATGATACTGCTATAACTGAGTATAGCTATGGAGTAGTGGAATGTACCATTACTTCTGCAGGATCAAACTCGGGACAAAAGGTACTTGCGACTATCAATGTAGAGACAGGGCTGGTGAAACTAGCAGGACAATCAGCTACCTATTACAGACCAACGACAAAGAAAGCACTGCAAGCTATTATCACTGCAGAAAGAGGAGCAAGCAGACAAAACACCAATAGCCCCAACCTCAACATGATAGACACCAGTGCTATTACTGACATGAGTAATTTATTTGAAGATGATAGTACTTTTAATGGAGACATAACACAGTGGAATACCAGTAATGTAACGAATATGCTAAGTGTATTTTATCAAGCAAATGCATTTAATCAAGATATAGGAGATTGGGATGTGAGTAAGGTTACTAGCATGAGTCTTATATTTGCTGGTGCGAGTGTATTTAATCAAGACATAGGAGATTGGGATGTGAGTAAGGTTACTTCTCCTCAGGGTATTGCAAAGCAGTATTTATTTTTTAATGCTTTAAAATTTGATAAAGATTTATCGTCGTGGCGATTATGTAAAATGAGATTATATTCCAGTGATTTCGGCAATACAGCTATGGCTAGTAAAACAGCACAGTTTCCCAAAGATTCTAGATCTCCAGAATGTAGGAATTAGCATATAAAAAGAGAGTGCATAGCACTCTCTTTTAGCTTTATAGGTAGTCTTTACAGCAAAGGTAAAGGCAGTGTTTTTTTCTAATCTACTATTTGTGGAATGAAGGTAAGTATTTCTTTAATTGCAAGACTTTGCTTGTCTAGCTCTGCACTGCGTTCATTATGTAACATACAACACAACGGAGGTAACATGTCTATAATGAAATCATAGCTCAAAAACTGGCTATTGGATTACTGCTGAAGCCTTTGCTGTCGCAATTAGTCCTTGAATATGCAGGTTTAATTATAGATCGATAGCAAACATGTGTAAAATGTTGTATAATTGGATAAAGGAGGCTGAGTTAGTCTAATTTTCATTAAATGGGCCAGCCCCAAGAGAAGTATGTAGGGAACATGAAAAAGAAAAATGTAATTGGCATTGATTTTGGTACAGACTCAGTTCGTTGTATAATAGTTGATTCTACAAATGGAACACTATTAAGCGAAGGTATATCTCAATTTAAGCGCTGGAAACAAGGATTATACTGCAATAATCAGATTAACCAGTTTAGACAACACCCTTTAGATTATATTGAAAGTCTAGAGGAAAGTATTAAAGGGGCGATACATACTCTTGATGCAGAGAGCATTGAAGATATTTGTGCGCTAGCCATAGATACTACTGGTTCAACTCCTTGTGCTGTTGATAAGACAGGTGCTCCGCTTGCCCTTAGCAAAGAGTTTGAAAACAACCCTAATGCTATGTTTATTTTATGGAAAGATCATACTGCTATTGCAGAAGCTACAGAAATAAATACACTTGCACACAGTGCCGCGTTTGAAGATTTTACTACTTTTGTAGGAGGGACATACTCTTCTGAGTGGTTTTGGTCTAAGATACTACATATAATACGAATAGACAAAGAAGTACATAACGCTGCATTTTCTTGGGTAGAACATAGTGATTGGATGCCTGCATTACTTACAGGAAAAACAGATCCTACAGTGATGAGACGTTTTCGTTGTACTGCAGGACATAAGGCTATGTGGCATACATCATTTAATGGCTTACCTTCAGAAGATTTTCTTGTTGCTCTTGATCCATTGTTAGCAGGTCTTCGTTCCCGCTTATATCATACTACCGATACTGCAGAGAAAGTGGTAGGGCATCTTAGTCCAGAATGGGCAAAGCGTTTAGGATTGCCTACGCATGTTGTGGTATCAGGAGCAGCTCTTGATGCTCATTTTGGTGCTGTAGGAGGAGAAATACAAAGCCTTGATATGGTCAAGGTTATTGGTACGAGTACCTGTGATATGGTACTTGCTCCGTACTCCATAATGGAAAACAAGTTAGTGCAAGGAATTTGTGGACAAGTTGATGGTTCAATAGTACCGGGATATATTGGTATGGAAGCAGGGCAATCTGCATTTGGTGATCTGTATGCTTGGTTTAAGGATATGCTCCTAGAACCTACACTGGCACTTATTGGTACTAGCACTGTGCTTGATGAACAGCAAAAGAAAGCACTTATACAAGAGTTATCAGAAAAGATGATAGCACATCTCAGTAGTGTATGTGAAAGCTATCCACCCTCTTCATCACTGTGTGTGTTAGATTGGATAAATGGTCGGAGAACACCGTATGCTAATCAGTACCTTACGAGTGCTATGTCAGGTATTACTATGGGAACAAATGCATACAAAATATATCATGCTCTGGTAGAATCAACAGCTTTTGGAGCTAGAAGTATACAGGACAGATTTATAGAGGAAGGCATCAACATACAACGGGTTATTGCAGTAGGAGGAGTAGCTCGTAAAAGCAATTATGTTATGCAAGTACTTGCAGATGTGTTACAGCGTAGCGTATATGTTTCTGCTGCAGATCAAGTATGTGCATTAGGAGCGGCTATGTTTGCTTCTGTTGCAGGTGGTATCCATGCTACTATAGAAGAGGCACAGAAGCATATGGGAGCTGGTTTTGAACATATTTTTCATCCTCGTAAAGAGTACATACAGCAATACGAATCACTGTATGAAAAATATAAAAAGCTCGGGAACTTTGTCGAAGCACAAACTCAGTCAATGGGATAACTGAAACAAAGAACACTAAAAAAGCATTACAGTATTTCAATATATATTATAGTTTGATTATATTTCCTTGTTCTTTTTTTGCTCCTTTGTTGCATTTAATCCTTGAATTCGTGGTTTTCTATAGCTTTACTTTTTTTTTAGTATATTTTATAATACAGTATGAAATGATACATAATTTTTCTGCAGGACCTTCAAAGGTATATACAGAGGTGCTTGAGTATGCAAAGACGCATTTTGTAGATTTTGAATCGCATGGCTACTCCTTATTAGAAATGAGTCATAGAGGAAAGGTGTATGAAACAGTGCATACGAAAGCAATAGAGTTATTGCATTCTTTGCTTGGATTAGACAATGAACATCATGTTTTATTGCTAGGGGGAGGAGCGAGTCTGCAATTTTCAATGATACCCCTCAACACAGTATCAGGCTTCAATGATACAAGCACAGAGAAATCAGAAACAGCTTTGATGAGTGCAGGATATGTTGTAACAGGAGCATGGGGGCAAAAAGCATATAAGGAAGCAAAGAAAGTTCACCCTTCTGTAGATATTCTCTATTCTGGAGAGGAGCATAGATTTACACAGCTACCTGCCGTTGAACAGCTCTCTTCACAGATACGTGATGATACATATGCTTATATTCATATTACAAGCAATGAAACAATACATGGTATTCAGTGGCAGGAAAATCTAGCCTTATCCCGTGCCTTACAGCAAAAGAGCAGTACTCTTGTTGCTGATATGTCTAGTGATATACTCAGTAGACATATAGACGCAAACTGCTATGACATAGTGTATGCTGGAGCTCAAAAAAATCTTGGAGTAGCAGGAGTTACCGTAGTAGTGGTAAGTAACGATGTACTCAAAGCAAGTGCTCATAAAGTGCTTCCTGCATACTTATCCTATGATACTCATTATAAGTCGCGATCCTTGTACAATACGCCTCCAGTAGGTGCAATATGGATATTATCGCTTGTATTAGAACATATCGTATCGTTGGGAGGAATATCGGAAGTAGAAAAGAGAAACAAAGAAAAAGCTGCTATGCTGTATAAGTATATAGACGAGAGTGATGGGTTTTATCATTGTGCAGTACAAAAACCATATCGTTCTACAATGAATGTTGTTTTTACATTACCAGACGATAGCTTAGAACAGCAGTTTCTTGCATATGCAGAACAAAACAAAATGTATGGACTAAAGGGGCATCGTTCGGTTGGAGGATGCAGGGCATCGTTATACAATGCTGTAAGTAGAGATGATGTTGAAGCGTTAGTGACATGTATGAAGCAATTTAAGGCAAAAAGTGAACGGTATGTATAAAGCAATAGGGAGCAGTTTATTGTGTATTAAAACACCAGTTTTTTCCCTGAGTAAGTGCTTCTTCTGTGCCTAGCTGTGTGCTAAAAAAAACATCCCAGTCTATTGAAGGCATTACATTTTTTGCTACTGTTAAGGCTCGTGTTTTGACAGCAGGGTTGGCAAGTCTATTTCGCCATCCTTGTGCTATGATATAGTCTTTACAGTTTTTAGAACTTCCAGGATTGTTGGTGAAAGCGATTTCATATTCGACATTAAAGAATTTTTTTGATGCTACCACAGTAAACAACATTGAGAAATCTTCAACATTATTAACATAGCTATAAAGATCAGTTGCTATATCCATCGAAAATTCGGTAGCTGCTTCTTTTGCTGTTGTTGTGTCGTGTTCTTGTGTTCTAAAAATGTATTTTTTTGCCGCAAGAATTTTTAATTTCCTAGAGCTAATAGAGAAATTTTTATTTGTGTTGTTTAGTATTTTTGATTGTTTATCTCTTACAGGTAACGATGAAAATGGAATATTTCTTTTGTACTGTGATATAGTAGAGTGATGAAAATAATCAATGGCATGTGCAAGTTCATGAAATACTACATAACTGAAACGAAATAGTATGTCCTGTATGGTTCTCTCTTTTGTGTATGTTAATGAAGAATCTGTATAAGCTAGCTTATCATTTTTTATTGGTCGACGTAAAAAATTAAAACTCAGTACACCTCCGAGATGAGTACGATAATCTTGTTTTTTTGATATAGAGTCATACTCTGTTTTTGTTAGCCATAGATCTTTTGGGTCAAGGAAAATGACAGAATTTTCTCTTATATAATGAGATGGTCGTACATTGCTTCCTACCACTATTGCAGTAACAGTATTAAAAAGAGGAAGTGCTTCTTTTGGGTAATGATCTAAAAATTCTGAAAAACGTTTTCCTATCCAAGCATGAGACACAATGAGACGATTCATAATATCGTCTTTGCTGGGAGTTGCATTTTCTAATCCAATAAAAGGAAGTGTATTAAGTGAACAAGAACCGCGTGCTACGATAATACAATCAATGAGTACATTACTATACTTTTGATTTTCTTTATACGCAAAGTAGCCATCTACAGTCTTTGGTGCTTGATAGAGGCTACTGTCTGTACCAGGCTCGCAGCTGATAAATACTATAACAGAAACTATAAGTGTATACAGTATTTTTTTCATACCCTGTTTATTATAGTATATTTATGAGTACGAGTTGCCTTTCATTGCTGATAGTTTATAAATAGTGGGTAATGAGTGCTTGTAATGCTTCTTTTTTTGCTAATAATTCTAGCATATACTGTTGCCCTGTGTTGTTAAAATACTTATGTTCAAAAGAGCTTGCTGCAATGCCTATATGTCTATAATGCCAGCTTTCGTATATGTATCCTGTAATATGTTCCATGTTGGGTGGATAGGACAAGCTAAAGCCATATTTCCATGCGTTTTCTGATAACCATAGGCCTGCTTTTGTCTGTGCAAAATCAGGGCAGATACAACCAAAATCAATAGTAGTTCCTAGTTGATGTTGACTGGTACCAGGTTTTGCTGATTGTCGTGAAGCCTCTTCTAATCCAAGTTCTCTTGTATAATAATTGAATAGATTTTCTTGGTAGGAATAACTCCGATAACTAGAGCTTATATCCAGTAGCACAGAATCTTTTTGTGCTGCTGCATGCATGGTAAGTAAATCATCAATAATGCTCTTGCTCACTTGCAGCGTATCTTTATTGAGGACAAGTGTATCATCATAGTCCTGTAAGTGTACAATATCTGCAGGGGCATATGTAGCATCTAAGGGATGCGTTTTGTCCACTAAGATAAGCTGTGCAGGGCTGCTATGTTTATATACAAGCTGTATGTCTTGTATAAACTCAATAGGCGATTCAAGTATGCTTTGTAATAACGAATCTTCAAATGGGTGAGGAAGTGATTGTATAATATATGTGAGTGCTGTTTTAAGCTCTGTGATAGTATGTGTAGCTTGCTTATTTTCTGTTTGCTGAGCAACATTTACTGACTCTGATGCTGTTTCTGAAGGAGTCGTATTGTTTTCTACATACTCTCTAAATTTTGGATCTATCATTTGTATAACATAATACAGAATAACAATAAGGAGTATGGGAATAAGCAATGTATAATGATAAAAAAATTTTTTCATATAAGTGAACATGCTATACAAAAAGCTGTGGGAGTCATCAATCTTATTTTTTGAGTAGTATGAATATTGTCCATTTATGTATTCTTAGCTTTTTTTGATAGCGTTTTTGTATGAGCATTAGATCGCTTTTTAATAGTAGGAAACAAAATTCCAAATACCTCTTGAATAGTAGTAACAGGATGAATAGTTATTCCTGAGTGTACATAAGAAGGAATTTCTTCTAAATCGTTAAGGTTACTTTGTGGAATGATAATATGTTTAATTTTGTTTCTATTTGCAGCAACAATTTTTTCGCGTAATCCTCCAATAGGAAGTACATTGCCCACTAAGGAAAGCTCTCCTGTCATAGCATAATTACTCATGATAGTGGTATTAGTAACAAGAGATAACAGTGCGGACGCTATAGTGATACCTGCAGAAGGGCCATCTTTTGGAGTAGCTCCTTCAGGAAAGTGAATATGAAAATCATGCGTAGTAAAAATACTAGGGTCAATAGAAAAATCTTCAATACTATGTTTTGATTTTATGAGTGAAAGAGCAATGTGTGCTGATTCTTTCATAACATCTCCTAAGGTACCAGTTAATTTTACAACTCCTTTTCCTGTGTATTTTTGAGCTTCTATTATTAGCACATCTCCTCCCATTGAAGTCCATGCTAGCCCAATAGAGGTGCCGGGAGTACTTGCACGTTTTACAACATTTTCTTGAAACGGAGGAATACCAAGATATTCTTTGAGAGAATCTCCTAGCACTTTCTTTGGCCAGTAGGCATCTTTAATATCTATTGTTATGCCTTCAGTAGTTTCAGTGTTGCTAGGCTTTTGTGAACTCTTTGTTTGTTCGTCTTTCTTTTGTGTATCTTTTTTTTGTGCTTCTTTCGCTTGTTTCAATTTTTCTGTATTTTGTTTTTGCTCTTTTTCTTTTAGATACTGTGTGATTATTTTTCGTACTATCTTGTTTATTTGCTGTTCAAATTTTCGCATGCCTGATTCTCTTGCATATTGCTCTGCTATTTGTTTTAATGCTTGAGTTTCAAATGAGATAGTATTTTTTTGTAAGCCATGATCTTGCAGCGATTTAGGGATAATGTATTTTTTTGCAATTTCAATTTTTTCTCTATCTATATACCCTGATAGATGAATAAGCTCCATTCTGTCTAGTAATGCAGGTGGAATACTGCTTGTGGTATTTGCAGTAGTAATAAAAAATATTTTAGACAGATCAAAGGGGAGGTCTATATAAAAATCTCTAAAATGAGTATTTTGTACTGGATCTAAAATTTCAAGAAGTGCAGAAGAAGGATCTCCCATATAAGTAGCACTAATTTTATCAATTTCATCAATGACAAAAATAGGATCTTTTTCTTTTACTTCTAGTAAGCCTTGAATTATTTTTCCGGGCATAGCACCGATATAGGTACGTCTATGTCCTCGAATTTCCGCTTCGTCTCTCATGCCTCCAACGGAAAAATGATAGAGTTTCTTTTTGAGGCTGTTTGCAATGGATCGTGCTATTGATGTTTTTCCTACTCCAGGTGGTCCTACTAAACACAAAATTGAACGTGTTTTTGCTTTTTTTATTTTGCTTATTGCTAAAAATTCAATAATACGGTTTTTTACTTTATCGAGTCCATAATGATCTTTATGAAGCATTGTCAAAGTATGAGCTAATTCTATATTTCTTGGAGGCGATTCATTCCATGGCAAAGAGAGAACGCGTTCTAGGTATGAATGTAACATAGTATATTCTGGGTGATGAGGTTCTAAGTTTGTAAACTTTATAACTTCTTTTTCAATTTGCTCGCGTGTTTCTTCTGGAAGAGTAAGTGCCTTAAGTTGTGTACGCATTTCTTCAATGACAATACTTTTACTGTCCGTAGGCTCTCCCAGTTCTTTTTGAATTTCTTGCATCATTTCACGTAAAAAGTGTTCTTTGCGTTGTTTTTCTACATTATCTGTTATGTTTTTACGAATTTTCTTTTGAAGAAAAAGAAGTTCTTGTTCTCTGTTTATATAGGTGAGGACTTGAATAATACGATTATGAATATTTGATGTTTCTAATATCCTTTGTTGTTCTTCTTTTTTTAAGTCGAGGATGGAAGTAATAAAATCGGCAATTTGTCCTGGATGATCAATATTTACCATATTAAGACGAATCTCTTCAGAGTAGATAGGATTATTTTCAATAATAGGTTTCATTTCACTTATTAAGCTACGTGTTAATGCAGTAAGCTCTTTGTTGTGTTCTATAGTGTCAGGTATATATTCTACCGTAGCTTGTAAAGGAGGAATAAATGTTTGTTCGTTTACTATCTTAAATCTGTCTTGTACAGTGATAAATACATTGTACCCTCCATCAGGAAGATTGATTTTTTTATGTATTTTTGCCACTGTTCCTACACGATATAAATTAGAAAATCGGTATTTATTTTCTATTTCTGATTCTACATCTGATTCTTTTGTAAGGAGTAGTCCTATATAATGCTCTCTTTTCATAGAGAGACCTATGATTTTCATGTATTCTTCTTTTTCTACTGTGAGCTGACTTATCATGCCAGGAAACAAAGGTTTTCTTTCAAGAGGAAATATTAACAATCTTCGTGGAAGGTTATTGATATTAGGGTTAGGGACTAATGCTGTATCTTTCATATACTTATAGTATAGCAATTAGCATAAAATTTCAATTTTAGAAATACATGCAATTTTATCGTCTCGTGTGCTTCCTCTTTTTTTTCTTATTATTAGGATATACCCTATGAGTTTTTTTATTTTTCGAGTACTGTTCGGCTTCTGATTAGAATTTCCAATCCCAACCATAAACATTGCTCCAATTACAATACTATGGTATACTAGCAATAGTACTGCATATGCGTATAGTTAGTTATGAATTCATTTTTTAATAAGGTACTGGCTTTATTTTTTATTCTTTTATTTTCCCCTTTGTATTTATTTTGTGCAATCCTTGTAGTTACTACATCAGGTTTTCCTGTTATTTTTCATCACAAAAGAGTAGGTATGTTTGGCAAAGAGTTTAAGCTCCTTAAATTTAGGACTATGAAGAAAAATGCAGAAGAAATGTTAAAGAAAGATAAGAAGTTATATGAGCTTTATAAGAAAAATAGATTTAAGATACCTGTGAAATTAGATTCACGCATTACTTGGTGTGGAAAAATATTACGGAAACTCAGCTTTGATGAGCTTCCTCAGTTTTTCAATGTATTAAAAGGAGATATGAATATTGTAGGTCCAAGACCTATGTTGGATCATGAAATTGACCATATTGCAGAAAATATTGAAATGGATGCTACTCAATTAAAAAAGGAATTGCTCTCTATTAAGCCAGGTATTACTGGCCCTGTACAAACATCAGGACGCTCTAATTTAGAATATAAAAAGCGCATAGAGATTGAGTTAGAGTATATTAAGCATCGCAGTATCTGGAAAGATTTTATTATTATCCTAAAGACCCCCTTAGCATATAAAGATGCATTTTAGTTAAAAGTATGCTATACTATGCTATATATCGTTTTGATTATATAGTTATTATAAAGGACGGAATTATGGCACATTCAAATCTTCATACATTACGTTTGCAATATAAGCCTAAGATGCCTTCACTATTTGCAAATAATCCAGCACATATATCTCTTTCTGTTGTTCAAAAAACAAGTTCAGCAGTAAGCGATTCTGATAAACTCAAGAAAATATTTCCCAATACATATGGGCAACCTCTTTACAAAGTGGTACAAGCAGATAACCCCGAAGCAAAAAAGAAAAGAAAAGTAGGAGTTATTCTCTCTGGAGGGCCTGCTCCTGGAGGACATAATGTAATAGCTGGGGTATTTGATGCCTTAAAGTTAGCAAATGCTTCCTCTCAGCTTATTGGTTTTAAAAAAGGACCAGGGGGGCTAGTAAAAAATGATTATGTATTGTTAAATGCAAATACAGTAGGAAAGTATCGTAATACAGGTGGTTTTGACATTATAGGATCAGGACGTACAAAAATTGAAAGTCCCGAACAATTTGCCGCTGCTTTAGAAACAGTAAAAAAGCATTCTCTTGATGCACTCGTTGTAATAGGAGGAGACGACAGTAATACAAACGCAGTATTGTTAGCAGAATATTTTGTGCAACAAAATTGTAAAACACAAGTGATAGGCATTCCTAAAACAATAGACGGTGATTTACGAAATAAGTATATAGAAACATCTTTTGGCTTTGATACTGCAGTAAAAACATATTCTGAGCTTATTGGCAACATTGCAAGGGATGCAAATAGCTCAAAAAAATACTGGCATTTTATTCGGCTTATGGGACGTTCTGCTAGTCATATAACACTGGAATGTGCTTTACAAACTCAGCCTAATGTAGCTATCATTTCTGAAGAAGTACTAGCAAAGAAACAATCTTTGCAATCTATTGTAAAAACAGTAGCCGACATAGTAGCTACACGAGCAAAACTTGGTCTTGATTTTGGTGTAGTACTTATTCCAGAAGGATTGATAGAGTTTATTCCCGAAGTAAAACAGCTTATTGCTCAATTAAATGATATTCTCAGTAATGTGGATGATACAGTGTCTGTAGAAGAAAGAGTGAGTCTTGCGGTATCTTCTCTCTCAAGTAATCTACAAAAAACATTTTTGTCTTTGCCTACGAGCATTCAACATCAGTTATTGTTGGATAGAGATGATCATGGTAATTTACAAGTAACGCTTATTGAAACTGAACGCATGCTTATTGAGATGGTAGCAAATGAACTAAAGAAGCGAAACACTTTTACCACTAAATTTTCTGCACAAAGTCATTTTTTTGGATATGAAGCACGTTGTGCGTTTCCTAGTAATTTTGATGCAGACTATTGTTATTCACTGGGCTATAATGCTTTTATTCTTATCGCTAATAATTGTACAGGCTATATTTCGTCAATCAAAAATCTAAAGCAATCTGTCGATAAATGGCAACCATATGCTGTCCCTCTGACTATGATGATGAATATAGAAAAACGAAAAGGAAAAGATGTTCCTGTAATAAAAAAAGCCTTAGTTGAAATGCAATCAAAGTCCTTTCTTTATTTTGTCAAGCACAGAGAAACATGGGCGAAAGAAACAGCATATGTGTTTCCTGGTGCAATACAGTATTTTGGGGATAGCTCATTAACAGATACTTGTACAAAAACGCTTGCTATACTATACTAATTGCAGTAATATATTCAAAATATGGAGGAAATCATATGAATAAAAAAATAATGGCAATGGGAATATTTGTTCTGATTACAGGAATGTATTTTTTTCTTGTAGATCAAAGTGTATATGCAAGAGGGCAGGATGGACAAGACGGAGAGGACGGAAAGCCTGGATATGCTGAAGATCATAGTGATGATGAAGATAACGATGGAAAAGATATGGATGATGTCACTTCCTTGATAAAAGATATGGGAGGCAAACCACAAAAAACAAGAGCCCCTAATATTACATTACCAACGTTTGATGGAGAAGATATAGCTCTTCGTGATTATAGAGGAAGAACACTCTTTCTCAGTGTGTGGAATTCTCGTTGTGGATATTGTCGACAAGAAGCTCCTTATGTTGTTGAGTTAGCAAACGCCTTAGCTGATAACCCAAAGATAGACTTTTTAGGAGTTTCTATTGATATAGTTGAACAAGAAGCATTAGACTATATTGAGGAGTTTGATATATCTTATACAGTAGTAGCAGATTCGAAGGGAGCAGTTATTAAGGCAACCCCATTAAAAATTACAGGAACACCAAGTGTATTTATTATCTCTCCTGAAGGATATATTATAGGGAGTTTTTCTGGTTTCCATGAATGGCATAAGGAAGTTGAATCATTAGAGAAATTAGCAGATCAGTTGTTATAGTTGCTATAGTATAGACAGTCATACACAAAAAACATTAAAAAAGAAAGGGACTAGCTATGTTAGTCCCTTTCTTTTTAGTATTATAGGTGGCTATTATAGTACTTTTAATCCATATGCCGTAAGTTTGTGTTCTATTCCCTTTACTTTAATGGAAAATTGTCGCCATCCTAAATTTTTAACTTTTTGTTGTAAAAGATCATAGGTCTGTTCGGAGAGAAATATATCCACGCCATTATCTTTTGTCGCTGCTTCTAGACGTGCTGCCAGATTAACATTTGAGCCAATAGCAGTAAAGTCTAATCGTTGAGGGGATCCTATCATTCCTAAGATAGCATTTCCTACATGTACCCCAACCCCAATTTTAATTGAACCTTCTTTCTTTACTGTTTTGAGCATTTCAAAGGCTGATATAACGGCATTGTTTACTCCTCTCACATGATCATCATATCCATAAATAGCCATAAGACCATCTCCCATAAATTTATCGACAATACCATCGTATTGTTCTACTAATTGCACCATATTAGTAAAATAATTGTTTAGCTTTGAAATTATCTCTGTAGGACTGCTATGTTGACTAGAGTTTGTATAGTTTCTCACATCAGAAAAAAGCATTACTATTTCTTTTTCGCGTCCGCCAAGCTGTAACTCTTTGTCATTGAGCATAAGTTCTGCAACACGAGGGCTTACTAATTTTCCAAAAGCATTTTTAATTTTTTGTTTTTCTTTTAACTCATCAGAGATAATGTTTAAGTTTTCTCCCATCATTCCAAATTCATCGTTTGACAATGTGAGTAGTTGGTTATCAAACTTTCCTTCAAATAGATCTCCGATAACACGATTGAGCATGGTAAAACATATAATAATATTATTTGAGTATAAAATAACAGTTACTACTAACTGTCCCATAAAAACACCAATGACAAATACAGTTTCCTTAAATACAGAAAGAAGCCCTTCGTCATGAGGAATAATATTGATATTTGCTATGAGCCATTCATAATTCTTAAAATTAATGAGAGAAAATGCAAGACCAACAAGTAATAATACCAATACTGTTGAGATAATAAATTTTAGCTTTAAGGATAAAAAATAACTGTATTTTTTTAGTATTTTTTCTTTGTCCATTGACATAGTATCATTATCAGTAAGCAGTAACAAATGCTTTCTTCGTATAAGAAATAGATCGATAATGGAAAATACCGATAATAATCCTGAGCCTACTGTTAGTTTGATAAAACTTTCTGAAGAAAACTGAAACAGATACATTGCAAACAATGCAAGTATTCCTACCCATATGATGAAAAATGATGCTTCAAATAACATATATTTTTTATCTGACCATTCAAGTACCTTTTTGTTTCCATACGATAATAAAATGGAAGATCGTATAATATACAATGGAAAAATAGATATAAAAATATACAACATGATAGTATTAAAAGGTGTTCCTTCAATGAAAGGACAGGCTTTTCCTCCGTATGTTGTAAGCAGTATAAAGGGTAAAAAGTATAGTAAAGCCCCAGATAAAAGAGGATTCCATTTTCCTTTTAATGCAGAAACAAGTTTTTTTCGAGATTTCTGAAGCTGCTTTAATGTTATATTCCTAAACTGGTTTGTACCAGTAATATTGATAGTATTGCGTGAAGTACTCATATATTTTTCTCCTTTTAATAGTTATAAATTTTTGTGCCTATAAATGGCTTTTCTTCTATGATATTACAAAAATTGTTTATGTTTTTACCGTTTGCACATATTACCTCTATATTTAGTGTTTGGGCTAATGTTGCTGCTATAGGATCAAAAGGAACATGGAGTCCTGGCGACCACTGAGTTCCTATCATTTTTATAAAATCTTTCCAGCTAATTTCATCAAGTGCAACAGCATCTGTGTATTTGTTAGGATCAGCAGTATAAATTTTTTCTATATTACTAAGGTTAATAATCGTATGTGCATTAAATTGCTGTGCTAATGTTACTGCTATGTAATCTGTTGAAAACCCTGGTTTCCATCCTGCTGCAATAAGTAGCGGTGCATTAAATGATATAGTAACGCTAGGGTCTTTTACTACAGTATCTTCAGCATAATCAGCAAAAAGTTCTCTTATCAGTTGTGCATTTAAGTGTGTTGCCATAATACCTATTCTATCGGTGGCATTATCGTTTGATGTACTAGTAGCATTTTCTGTAAGCGTTTCTTGTATTGAACAAAACGATTGTTGATATACCCTTGCTGTATTTCCTCCTCCTACGATTATAATGAAACGCAAGGATGTTTTTATCAATTTGAGGATGGTAGCATGAAAATCTGTAATAAAATGCTTGTCTATTGTATTAGTATGTGATACATTTGGGTTTACTATAGAACCTCCAAGACTTATTATGATAGGAATATTTTTATTTTTCACTCATTTAGTATACTATAAATTGTAAATTATGAAATGGTGATTATACAAAAAGGTATGGGTATATTATATCTTTGGAGGGAGAGCGTTAAGTAATTCTTTTGTATCATCTGAAATTGTTCCCGAGAGAATATCAGTATACTCTACTGTGTCTACAATAGTACCATCTTTCATTACCATAACAATGTCGCATAAATATGTTACAAGTGCAAGATCGTGAGTGATAAACAATATTGTTATTCCTTTTGTTTGGTGTAATTCAACTAACATGTTGGCTATGGTTTTACGTGTTTGTGCATCTAATGAAGATGTTATCTCATCGCAAATAATGACATGAGGGTTATGAATAAGTGCTCGAGCAATGGCTATGCGTTGTCTTTGTCCTCCTGAAAAATCACTTGGGTATCGCTTTACCATATGCTGTATATTTGGTACATCAAAATCTACTAATTGTAAGGTATTGTATATAATATCAAATGCTAACTGTTTTTTTGTTTTCCAAGTGAATAATTTTTCTTGTTTACATAGCTGAGTAAAAAAAGGAGAGTAACGTAAGCTATCTAATAGTATTGTCTCTACAGACAATCGATGATTAAGAGAACGTGCAGGATCTTGAAAAATCATTTTGACTTTTGTTTGATAGAGTTGTAATTGTTGTTTTGTAAATGCCGAAAGACAGGTTTCTTGTGTATTGTCTATTATAGTATTGTTTGTATTAGTATCAAAAAAATGTATGTTGCCTTGTGTAGGTGTT
This sequence comes from Spirochaetia bacterium, assembly GCA_965218205.1. Lineage (GTDB taxonomy): Bacteria > Spirochaetota > Spirochaetia > WTKD01 > CBDDCA01. The sequence continues at coordinate 423,977 of OZ244590.1, forward strand.
TCCAATCCAACCAGTAAACGCATGAGTGTGCTTTTACCACTTCCTGACTGTCCTACGATACCAAAGAGAGATTGTTGAGGAATTTCAAACTCTATATTTTGTAAAGCTGTCACTGTTCTTTTTTGAGAAGAAAAATAGGAGCTATGGAGTTTATACTCTTTTGTTACATGTTCTCCTTTATACAGCACTGTTTTAGATGGGAGTGTTATTTTCATTGTTTTGTGCCATCCGTTTTATGAGTATGCTGGGATGCTTTTTCGTATCGTTCACCAAAACTAATAGTAGACGAAAGTAGTTGCTGTGTGTATGCATGTTGTGGTTGCTTGATTATTTGTTGGGTTGTGCCATACTCAGCAATAGAGCCATTGTTCATTACTACAATGCTGTCTGCTATGCTTGCTATGAGTGCTATATCATGAGATATAAATATCATAGACATAGTGTGTTGTTTTTTTGTGTACAATAGAAGTTCTATAATTTTCTTTTGTGTAGTAACATCAAGGGCAGTAGTTATCTCATCTGCAATAAGCAACGAAGGATTGTGTACTAAAGCAAGTGCAATCTGTACTCTTTGAATCATTCCTCCAGAAAATTGATGAAAATAGCTATGTAATCTTTCTTCTGCTTGCTCTATTCCCACCTCTTGTAATAGTGCTATGGTATTCTTGTGTATAGTATCATTACTTACAGTGGGGCTGTGGGCAAGATAGCATTCTCTAAATGTTTTATAAATAGTATAGAGAGGATCATATGCCTGAGAAGGTTCTTGATAGATATAAGCAAAATCTTTACCACAATATGCACGAAGCTCTTGTTTTGATAATGATGTTATGTCTTTTTGTTTCCAATGGATAGCGCTTACTGTTTTGGAAGCATGGTTGGGCAACAGTCCCAATAATGCAAGCATACTTATACTTTTTCCAGAACCGCTTTCTCCTACAATGCCAACTATATGATTGTATGGTACTGATAAAGAAAAGTTATGCACAACAGTATGGGAACTCTTTTTTTTCTTAAATGAAACTGTCAAATTTTTAATGCTGAGTAATGTATTGGTGTTAGGAATCACTTCTCACTCCTGAATGATAGGGATCAAGCATGTCTCGTAACCGCTCTCCTAGAAAATTAAATGAAATACTTGCCAGTGTCAAAAATAGTCCAGGGTAAAGTAGCCAAGGATACTTTTGTATAGTACTGATACGTAACACATCTCTGTTAAGAAGTGCTCCCCAGCTTACCGAAGGTTCGGTAATGCCTAAGCCTAAATATCCTAGTACTACTTCAGATAATATAGTAGCAGGAATAGAGAAAGAAGCACTGATGAGTACTATACTTGAAACATATGGGAGAATATGGCGAACAATAATTACTATATCAGGAACGGCATCAAGCTGTGCAGATTTAATAAAATCTTCTTGCCGTAAACTGTATACCATACCACGTATCATTCTTGCTAAGCTCGGAAAAGAAAAGAATGAAAATATGATAGTAATAATAATATACGCTTGTGCAGGCGTAGTGTTAGGGAGAAATATTGAACGGAGAAATAGAAGTAAGTATAAACTTGGTATTAGCATAATAAGTTCTGCAAAGCGCATGATAATCCAGTCCCATATACCTCCGTAGTATCCTGCTATTCCTCCTAAGAGGCATCCCCATGGAATAGAAATTAACAATGCTAAAATACCAATGGTAAGAGATACACGAGACCCATAGAGTATACGAGAAAATATATCTCTTCCTAGTGCATCTGATCCCATAATAAAGACAGGATACTGTTGCCCTTGAAATAAATGTATATTACTAGGAAAAATCCCTAGTAATTTGTACTGATGGCCGCTACGAAAGAAATGTATTTTTTCATATTCGCCTTTTAAGGGAAGTCTCTTTTGAGATAATGTATCAACGACAATATACCGTTGTACTTGTAATCCAAACCCTAATTCTTGAGAATATAGTGTAATATTTGGGGGATGATATAAAAATCCTTCAAAAGATCTGTGAGGAGAATAAGGGCTAAGAAAATTACAGAAAATAAGTCCAACATAGAGAAATGAGAGAGTAATAACAGAAAATTTTGCACGATAGGTCTGTAATAATTGCATATTATGTATCTTTTGTGTAACGAATACGAGGATCAATAATCGCTAATACAATGTCTGATATAAGAATTCCTATAAGAATAAGTGTACTTATAAACAATATATTTGTCACAACAAGATGAATATCTTCTTGTCGTACTGCTTCGAACATGAGACTCCCCATTCCTGGATACGAAAAAATTATTTCTAAAATAAGAGAACCTGAGAACAATGAAGCGAGTAATGTTGCACTATTAGTAATATAAGGGTTTACAGTGTTCATAAATGCATGATGAAAAAGGATACGCTTTTCGCTAATTCCACGACTTCGTAAGACGCGAATAAAAGGCTTTCCCAGTTGATCAAGCATAGTAGCTCTCACCATTCGTAATGTGCTTCCTATACCGATTAAAAAGCTCCCCAGCAGTGGAATAAAAATATGATAGCTATAAGAAAAAATAAACTGTAGAGGAGCTTCTACAAAAGAAAACGGAGGGTATCCAGTAATAGGAAACAGTCCTGTGCTTGCTGCAAATAATTGTAGCAATGTAAGTATAAGTATGCCTGGTATTGAGCTGAGCAATATAGCAGTAAATGCAATAAAAAAATCATATTTACTAGTACTAAATGCAGAAAGGACAATGCTAATGGAAAAAGAGAGTACGGTCAATACAATAAGTGAGAGCGTGTTGAGTACAAGTGTGTTTATCATTCTCTGTTGTACAAGAAACAAAATAGGAGCTCTACTGATAAAGCTACGTCCTAAATCTCTATCAATAAATACCTGTTTGAGCCATCGAACATACTGTACATAAAATGGTTTGTCTAGTCCTAAACGAGCTTTTGCTGCTGCTATTGCTTCTTCACTAAACTGTTCTTCGCTTCCTACTCCTTCAGAAGAAAAAATTTGTTGTATCACATAATTATCGACAATATTGCCTGGAGCTAAGGCTATAAGTCCAAATAGTAACAAACCGAGAACAAAAAGCATAGTGAAAATAGTAAAGGTACGTTTTACTATAAAGCTATACAAAGGATGCATATGTATATTTTTTGCACTGTGTCTATTTTTTTGCATACACTTATTGTATTGTATATTTATTGCTCTTGAAAGAAGTGGTATATGCTATCAGAACCCTGTAAATTGTCAATAAATACATTTTTTACATTAGTATCAATAGCAGTAAAGCTATTTACATGCACTGTATAGATTATCGGTAATTCTTCGAGCATAATAGCCTGTAATGTATCATATATCTCTTGCCTTTTCTCATGATTGATAGTATACTTTCCCATAGAGTACAGTTTGTCTATCTCAGCCTCCCAGAGTGTAGCAGGAGTTTCTTGTAAAGGATGCCAAAGATGTAATCTCCCGTTGCTTGGCCATACATTGATGCCTCCAGTTGGCCAATAGTTTGCACCTAAGCCTATCCATACTGCATCCCAATCGTAGCTTGTGCTAAGTCGTTCTACTAAATTTTGAAAATCAAGAGGACGAATAGTAACTGTTATGCCAAGTTTTTCAAGTTCTTGTGAAAAAATAGTGGTAGCATCAACCCCATCTTTATTCTCAGCACTCATCATAATTTCAAATTCTACTGGAACATGGTGTTTATCGTATAGCACCGCTTCTTTTAGATAAAAACCGTCTTCTGCCAGTAACGATTTTGCTCTATCAAGATTATATGTATATTTTAGTTGTATTGATGAGTTGAAAAAAGGGTTTGCTTTTGCATAGAAATGAAGAGCTGGCTCTCCTAATCCTCTGTGCACTTCATTTACAATACGTTGACGGGGAACTGCAGAACTCATTGCCTGTCTAAATTTTTTGCTTGTAAACCAACGTAGTTTATGTTCATCTTCAACATCTGTATTTTGATTAAAAGAGAAAAACATGGATCCTAGTCCAGTCCCTGCGTTATAAATAGTAAAATGAGGGGTTTCTATAGTAATAAGTTCGTCAAGCTCGCTATTGCTTAGTGTGCGTCCCGAAATTTCTTTGTTTTTTAGCATAAGCAGTGATGTATTTTCAGCTGCAATAGAGATTACTTTTTTCTCTATATACGCAAGAGCATTATCTTCACTATCCAGTTTCCAGTAATGAGGGTTTTTTGTAAGAATAATACGTTGTGCTGGTACATATTCGGTTAATACATATGGCCCTATTGAAGGAACTTCGCTTGGAGGAGTATCAATGCTTAGTGCATTTATGAGTCCTTGTATGCCTTCTTCTTTTTTTGCTTTCTCATATATATATTTTGGACCAAAATTCATATTTACCATGAGCAATGGGTTTGCTACAATACGTGGTATAATAAAACGAAATGTATAGGTGTCAATTTTTTCTATTTCAATTCGCTTTTTGCTTCCGTCTGCTAAGGTGATAAATTGTCCAGTATATGCAGACATTTGTAATCGTTTATCTCCTACTACTTCATTGTACCAATATATAACATCATCACTCGTACATTGTGCTTTTTTCTCTTGTATAGTTGTCCAAAATACATTTTCTCGAAGAGTAACATATACATAACTTATATCTTTTTCTTGGTCATATTCTACTGTGAATTTTTTTGCAAGATGAGGAGTGAATTGTTTTTTGTATGCATCATATTCAAAGAGATAGGGAAAAAAGTTTTGTACCAACGAACTTGTAGTTGCATCAAATATCACTATCATATTAAAACTTTTTATATCGCTTGTTATGGTAGAACTATAATTTCCTCCATAGAAGCCAACAGAATATTGTGGAGGACCGGGCTTTGTTACCGTTTTGTTTAATATACGTGATGCATATGCTTGTTGTAGATTAAGTGCTTCTGCTCTGCTCACTTCTTGGTTTTTTGTGCAAGAAAATAGTACGTTACTGATAAGTATGAACAAAATATACAGTATTAGAGAAATATTATAATGATGAGAACATATGTATTTTTTATTATATATATGTTTTTTCTGAGTAAATAGTGTAATGTATTTCATAGTACCTCCCAAGATACATATGTATGATAGTATCTCTTTTATTACTATAATACTTTTAGAAAAATTTTGATGATTCTTACGAAATTATTATAATTGTGTATACAAGTCTGAAAAATTGCAAAAATACATTATATAAATGAGTTATATAAAAGTGTAAAAAAAATCGGGGGGGGGGGGGGTAAAATAATAAAAGTGTATACAATATTGCCATAAAAAAGAAAATACTGCTATAATAAGGAAGATAAGGATGATGAGCAATTATCATACGCATACATAAACAATATGGAGGACCATATGGATCAAAAAAGCAATAAGAGAAAGATAGGACAAATAAAGCATAGGTATATCGTGTTAGGAGCGATACTATTGATGATGGTAATGGGAAGTTGTGAGGAGCCTGAAAGTAGCAGTAGCGCACCGTCGACGCCACCACCACCGCAGCCACAACCGACAGTATTTTCGTTGGAAGAATTGTATAAGCAAGAAGAGAAGCTAGTAGTATTATTTTCTGCCCCGCTTGCGTCGTATGAAGGAAGCAAGATAGTAGTCAACAAGACAGTAAAAGGAGGGACAGCAACTAAGCTCGCATTGACAAAGGACTATACGCTCAAGCTGGAAGGGAAAACGATAGAGATAACATTCACAAAGAAGGTAGCGAAAGATGAGATCTATGAAGTACAGATACAAGCAGAAGGAGTAAAGAGTACTGCAGGCAAGACAAATGAGCAAGCAGAACAGAAGCAAGTAACGATAAACAAGGAGCCTGAGTTAGAGCGAGGGCTATGGTACATAGAACCTACGGGAGGCAAGAAGATAATAATAACATTTAATGAAGAAGTGAAGGTACTGGATGCAAGTAAGATAAAGGTGCAAAAGCAAGGATCAGGTGGCTATGCAGAGGTAGAAGTGGTATCAGTAGTGGTAAAAGAAGCAGATAAGAGTCAGTTGGAGATAGAATTACAAGTAGCAGCAAAAGCCCAAGAGAAATACAAGGTACTGATAGAGAAAGGCGGGATAAAAGGAGCAACAGAAGGAAATGCGACCAAGTGGGAGACAGGAGAGATAGAGTATCAACAAAATCCATTACAGGAGCAAGCAGTATATATAGTAGGAAAAAAGATAACAGTAGAATTTGGGATAGCGTTAAAAAGTATAGAAACAACAAAGATACAAGTGAGGAAAAAGAACGGAGCAAACTATGAAGAGTTGTCAGTATCTGAGTTGCCCGATATAAACAAGCAGATAAACGAAGAGCACAAGAAACGCTTAGAGCTAGAATTAGTACAGAATACACAACAAGGAGAAGTATACCGAATAGACTTTGCTGCAGGAGCGTTGACAGATATAAGCAATCAGCAGAGTGTGCAGATTTCACCGATAGATAAGGACATAGAGATAAACGGAGGCCCGGTGCTCGATAGCAACAAAGATCCGTACATAGTAGGCAAAGAGATAACAGTAGTGTTTGATAAAGACCTGGTACTGCTCGATGCGAGCAAGATACAAGTACTCAAGCAATCAGTAGGAGGCACAGACTTTAGTGCATTGAATGCAAGCACCTTGCCCGAAGCAAATAAAGGAGTGAAAGAAAGCAATAAGAAGCAGTTAGCACTGACGCTCGTAGGAACAGTACAGACAGGAGAGAAGTATAGAATAAAGCTAGAAGCAGGAGCAGTGCGAGATAGCGATGAAGGAAATGCAGAGATTGCACCGATCGATAAGGACATAGAGATAGAGGAAAAGCCAGAGCTATCCACAGAGGATCCGTACATAGTAGGCAGAGAGATAACAGTGAGTTTTGCAGGAGCAATATCACTGCTGGATGCGAGCAAGGTAAAAGTATTGAAGCAAGCAAGAGGAGCCTCTCACTTTACAGAAGTGTCGGTGAGTAGCGTAGCTCTGGATAGCAATGATACAACAAAGCTAACAGTGACAGTGCCAGCGACACAGACAGGAGAGAAGTATAGGATAAAGCTAGAAGCAGGAGCAGTAGAGAATGGCAATAAGAAAGCCAATGAAGAGCTATTTCCAACGGATAGAGACATAGAGATAACAGGAGGTCCAGTACTGGATAGTAGCAAGGATCCGTACATAGTAGGCAAAGAGATACGAGTAACCTTTGATAAGAATGTGGAGATACTGGATGCGAGCAAGATAAAAGTATTGAAGCAAGCAGTAGGAGGGTCAAGTTTTAGTGAGTTGAATGTGACAGCGTTGCCTGAAGCAAATAAAGTACTGAATGGGAGCAACAAGAAACAGCTAGAGCTGACACTCGTAGGAACAGTACAGACAGGAGAAACGTATAGGATAAAGCTAGAAGCAGGAGCAGTAAAAGATGCAGGGGAAGGGAATAGAACAATAGAGCCAACCACTAAGGACATAATGATAACAGGAGGCCCAGTACTTGATACCAATAAAGCCCCGTACATAGTAGGCAAAGAGATAACAGTAATGTTTGATAGGAATGTGGAGATACTGGATAAAAGCAAGATACAAGTACTCAAGCAAGCAGTAGGAGGCTCAAGATTTAGTGCATTGAATGCAAGCACCTTGCCCGCAGCAAATAAAGTACTGAATGGGAGCAACAAGAAACAACTAGCACTGACGATCGTAGGGACAGTACAGACAGGAGAAACCTATAGGATAAAGCTAGAAGCAGGAGCAGTAAAAGATAGCGATGAAGGAAATACAGAAATAGCACCAGACAATAAGGACATAGCAATAACAGGAGGTCCGGTACTCGATAGCAACAAAGCCCCATACATAGTAAGCAAAGTAATAACAGTGAGTTTTGATAGGAATGTGGAGATACTGGATACGAGCAAGATACAAGTATTAAAGAAAGCATCAGGCGGTTCAGACTTTAGTGCATTGAATACAAGTGCCTTGCCCGAAGCAAATAAAGTACTCAATAGAAGCAACAAGAAACAGCTAGAGCTGACACTCGTAGGAGCAGTACAGACAGGAGAAACCTATAGGATAAAGCTAGAAGCAGGAGCAGTAAAAGATAGCGATGAAGGAAATGCAGAGTTAGCACCAGACAATAAGGACATAGTGATAACAGGGAATCCTGTGTTAAATAATAGTATCCCCCCGTATATAGTAGGAACAGTGATACGAGTAACCTTTGATAGAGTGGTGAGCATAGAAGCAAAGAGCAAGATAAAAATAAAGAAGAAAGCAAGAGGAGCAGCAGACTTTACAGAACTGACAGTATCAGGAAGTAATAAAGCACTGGACACAGATAAAAAGATACTAAAGATAACAGTACCATCTACGACAACAGGAGACACATATAGGCTAGAATTGGAAGCAGGAGCAGTAAGTGCGAATGGGAGAGACAATGAGGCAATAGCACCGACCGATAAGGACATAGTAATAACAGGAGGGCCGGTACTTGATAGTAGCAAAAATCCCTATATCGTAGGCAAAAAGATACAAGTGTTCTTTACAAAAGCAATAGCATTTTTAGATAAGAGCAAGATACAAGTACTAAAGCAAGCATCAGGGAGTGTAAACTTTGTAGCATTGAATGCCACTGCGTTGCCCGCAGCAAATAAAGTAATCAACAGCAATGATAATAAGCAGTTAGAGCTGACGATAGTAGGAACAGTACAGACAGGAGACACGTATAGGATAAAGTTAGAAGCAGGAGCAGTAAAAGATGCAAGTGAAGGAAATGCAGAGCTAGCGCCAACGAATAAGGACATAATGATAACAGGAGGCCCGGTACTCGCAGGAAATGTTACCTTAGCAAGTAAAGTGCTAACAGTAACATTTGATAGAACAATAACAATAGTATCGAAGAAGAAAATAAAAGTACTCAAGAAAACCACAAGCGAAGTTGCCTATAAAGAAGTGAGTGTAAGCGAACTGCCAGAAGCCAATAAAACAAGAGCCAGTGGAAATGATAGACAGTTACAGTTGACGTTAGTAGGAAATATGAGAGATAACGATAAGTATCGAATAAAGCTAGAAGCAGGAGCAGTAAAAGATAGCGATGAAGGAAATACAGAAATAGCACCAACAGATAAGGATGTAGCGGTAACAGGAGGAGCAGTACTGGATGGGAGCAAAGCTATGTATGTAGTAGGAAACGAGTTTATCATACCGCTGGATAAGGTGGTGAGTATAGAGGACAAGAGTAAGATAATACTGAAGAAGCAAGTATCAGGAGGAAGTACCTTTGTTGACTTAACTGACAGTGAATTACCAGCAGCGAACAAAAGCTTAGTATCATCAAACAATGCCTTAAAGCTGACTGTGGCACAAACTCCCACGAAAGGAGACACCTATAGGATAAAGCTAGAAGCAGGAGCAGTGAAAGTGTCAGGAGATATACTCAATGATACGATAGTGCCAACGAATAAGGACATAGTGATAACAGGAGGCCCGGTACTCGCAGGAAATGTTACCTTAGCAAGTAAAGTGCTGACAGTAACATTTGATAGAACAATAACAATAGTGTCGAAGAAGAAAATAAAAGTACTCAAAAAAACCACAAGCGAAGTTGCCTATAAAGAAGTGAGTGTAAGCGAACTGCCAGAAGCCAATAAAACGAGAGCCAGTGGAAATGATAGGCAGCTGAAGTTGACGTTAGTAGGAAATTTAAGAAATAACGATAAGTATCGAATAAAGCTAGAAGCAGGAGCAGTGAAAGATAGCGATGAAGGAAATACAGAAATAGCACCAACAGATAAGGATGTAGCGGTAACAGGAGGAGCAGTACTGGATGGAAGCAACGATATGTATGTAGTAGGAAACGAGTTTATCATACCGCTGGATAAGGTGGTGAGTATAGAGGACAAGAGTAAGATAAAACTGAAGAAGCAAGCAGTAGGAGGCAGTACCTTTGTTGACTTAACTGACAGTGAATTACCAGCAGCGAACAAAAGCTTAGTATCATCAAACAATGCCTTAAAGCTGACTGTGGCACAAACTCCCACGAAAGGAGACACCTATAGGATAAAGCTAGAAGCAGGAGCAGTGAAAGTGTCAGGAGATATACTCAATGATACGATAGTGCCACCAACGAATAAGGACATAGTGATAACAGGAGGAGTGGTATTAGATAGCAATAAAGCTCCGTATATAGTAGGAACAGTGATAGTAGTGAGCTTTGATAAGAATATAGCCTTCCTAGATAAGAGCAAGATAAAAGTGCATAAGAAAGTATCAGGAGGCACATTTACAGAACTGGATGATACCGCAGTACCAGATAATAGTATAGTAAAAGACACGAATGATGAGAAAGTGCTAAAAATAACAGTACCAACACCACAAACAAGAGACATGTATAAGATAGAGCTGGAGGCAGGAGCCTTGCTCTCTGAGAATGAAGGAAGCGGAGCAATAGCCCCGAAAGATAAAGACATAACAATAGGAGCTGGTCCTGTATTGGGTAAAGGAACAAAACCACAGATAACAAAGAAAAATGTATTAGATGTATCGTTTCCTGTAGAGGTAGAACTCATAGCCCCAGATAGTATCGTGGTATATAAAAAAGCAAAGGGAGGAGGAAGTTTTGTGACATTAGGAGCATCAGACAGGACTATAGCAGTGGATAGTACAGATAAGAAGAAGATACAGATTACCCCTAAAAATACCATAGCAAAAGAAGAAACATGGAAAGTAGCATTCCCAGCAGGGACAGTGCTAGGAGTAGCCAGTAGAAATGGAAATAGTGGAAGACAGGAAACAGGAGAATATACGACAGATACAGGAGATGTGTCTGCATGGGAACAGCTGAGTACCAGCAATCCTATTTGGTCTAAACGTGCTGAACATGCTACTGTAATGTTTAAGAATAAGATATGGGTATTGGGAGGAGCTAACGCGAGCGATGGTAATAATAATGAGGTGTGGAGCAGTGCTGATGGAAAGGCATGGAAAAAGCATGATACAAGTAAGTCAAAGCCTATGTGGGGTAGAAGTAATAATCATGGTGCTGTAGTATTTAAGGATAAAATATGGGTATTAGGAAATGGTTCTTTTTCTAGTAGTAATAATGAGGTATGGAGCAGTGCTGATGGGGAGATATGGACAAAGCATGATACAAGTAAGTCAAAGCCTATGTGGGATGCCCGTGGTATCAAGGCTACGGTATTTAACAAGAAGATATGGATTTTAGGAGGAACAGATTCTGTAGGTAACGGTATTGATGGTGATGTATGGAGTAGTGCTGATGGGGAGATATGGACAAAACATGCTATAAAAGATTCTACTAATGATGCCACTAAATTATGGACAGTGATTGGTGACGGGGATGCTGTAGTGTTTAATAATAAGATGTGGGTACTGGGAGGACGTAAAGGCAAAGGTCAAGATCAACAGTTAATCAATGGTGTGTGGAGCAGTGCTGATGGAGAGGTGTGGGAAAGACATGATACAAGTAAGTCGAGTGCTATGTGGATTGTACGTAGTGATCATTCTGCTGCAGTGTTTGATAACAAGATATGGATTTTTGGAGGAGTACAAAGTAACAACATTAGTTATTTGAATGATGTATGGAGTAGTACGGATGGAAATACATGGAAACAGCAAAATACTATCACGAGTGATGGCACTGCTATTTGGGGTAAACGATCAAGTTTTTCTGTTGTAAAATTTAAGAACAAAATCTTTTTATTAGGAGGATGGTCGGGAAAATCTGCTTTTAGTGATGTTTGGACATTTCCAAACTAAAAGTAAACGAAAGGAGAGCAGGAGTATTTCTGCTCTCCTTTTTATTGTGTAGAGTATAATGAAGTATGAAGTACACCGTGTTGGTAAGTGCAAATCCTAACCCTGATAGTTTAACAGTACATGTTGCCCAATTATGCTACGATGTACTTCAGAAACATTCAAAGCCAGTAACATACATATACCTTGATGAAATACAGTACAATCCTCTTGTCTCTCAACAGGAAATTTATCGTAGAATGACCTTTGATGAAGCAACAGTAAGACATCAGCAAATCTTACGTTCTGCTTCAACTCTTATGTTGTTTTTTCCTGATTGGTTTGGGTTTCCTCCTGCACTATTAGTTGGATGGTTGCAGCGTGTGTTTGCACCAGGTATTGCTTTTGAATATGCAGGCAAGGAATTTGAGTTAAAAGAAAAAAGAGGGTTACTGTCACAGCTTACCGTAATAGTGGTTATGAGTACCGATGAACATCAAACAAGCAATAAAGTAGCAGATGCTGTATCGTTATTACAGAAAAGACTACTTTTGCATTGTAATGTTAGTGATGTACAGTCTCTTGTATTATACGATACTCATAATCTAAAACGAAAACAAAAAAGAAAATGGATTGATCATTGTGTAAATGTTTGTTTAGCAAATGCGTAGTACACACTATGTCCTCCTTTTGTATGGAAGTTATTACTGAATAACTCATTACTAATCTCATTAAAAAATAATGGATATAATACACTGGCATTTTTACTCAAAGATTTGCAAATCTGAGAAAAAATTGCAATAATGGATTGTATAAAAGTATAGAAAAATCGGGGGGGGGGGGGGGTAAAATAATAAAAGTGTATACAATATTGCCATAAAAAAGAAAATACTGCTATAATAAGGAAGATAAGGATGATGAGCAATTATCATACTAATGACATAAAACAATATGGAGGATCATATGGATCAAAAAAGCAATAAGAGAAAGATAGGACAAATAAAGCATAGGTATATCGTGTTAGGAGCGATACTATTGATGATGGTAGTGGGAAGTTGTGAGGAGCCTGAAAGTAGCAGTAGCGCACCGTCGACGCCACCACCGCCACAACCGACAATAGTATCGTTGGAAGAATTGTATAAGCAAGAAGAGAAGCTAGTAGTATTATTTTCTGCCCCGCTTGCGTCGTATGAAGGAAGCAAGATAGTAGTCAACAAGACAGTAAAAGGAGGGACAGCAACTAAGCTCGCATTGACAAAGGACTATACGCTCAAGCTGGAAGGGAAAACGATAGAGATAACATTCACAAAGAAGGTAGCGAAAGATGAGACCTATGAAGTGCAGATACAAGCAGAAGGAGTAAAGAGTACCGCAGGCAAGACAAATGAGCAAGCAGAACAGAAGCAAGTAACGATAAACAAGGAGCCTGAGTTAGAGCGAGGGCTATGGTACATAGAACCTACGGAAGGCAAAAAGATAATAATAACATTTAATGAAGAAGTGAAGGTACTGGATGCAAGTAAGATAAAGGTGCAAAAGCAAGGAGCAGGTGGCTATGCAGAGGTAGAAGTGGCATCAGTAGTGGTAAAAGAAGCAGATAAGAGTCAGTTGGAGATAGAATTACAAGTAGCAGCAAAAGCCCAAGAGAAATACAAGGTACTGATAGAGAAAGGCGGGATAAAAGGAGCAACAGAAGGAAATGCGACCAAGTGGGAGACAGGAGAGATAGAGTATCAACAAAATCCATTACAGGAGCAAGCAGTATATATAGTAGGAAAAAAGATAACAGTAGAATTTGGGATAGCATTAAAAAGTATAGAAGCGACAAAAATAAAAGTGAAGAAAAAGAACGGAGCAAACTATGAAGAGTTGTCAGTATCTGAGTTGCCCGATATAAACAAGCAGATAAACGAAGAGCACAAGAAACGCTTAGAGCTAGAATTAGTACAGAATACACAACAAGGAGAAGTATACCGAATAGACTTTGCTGCAGGAGCGTTGACAGCTATAAGCAACCAGCAGAGTGGGCAGATTTCACCGATAGATAAGGACATAGAGATAAACGGAGGCCCGGTGTTAGATAGCAACAAAGATCCGTACATAGTAGGCAAAGAGATAACAGTAGTGTTTGATAAAGACCTGGTACTGCTCAATGCGAGCAAGATACAAGTACTCAAGCAAGCAGTAGGAGGCTCAAGCTTTAGTGAATTGAATGCGACAGCGTTACCCGAAGCAAATAAAGGAGTGAAAGAAAGCAATAAGAAGCAGTTAGCACTGACGATCGTAGGAACAGTACAGACAGGAGAAAAGTATCGAATAAAGCTAGAAGCAGGAGCAGTGCGAGATAGCGATGAAGGAAATGCAGAGATTTCACCGATCGATAAGGACATAGAGATAGAGGAAAAGCCAGAGTTATCTTCAGAGGGGCTGTACATAGTAGGCAGAGAGATAACAGTGAGTTTTGCAGGAGCAATATCACTGCTGGATGCGAGAAAAGTAAAAGTATTGAAGCAAGCAAGAGGAGCATCTAATTTTACAGAAGTGTCGGTGAGTAGCGTAGCTCTGGATAGCAATGATACAACAAAGCTAAAAGTGACAGTGCCAGCGACACAGAAAGGAGAGAAGTATAGGATAAAGCTAGAAGCAGGAGCAGTAGAGAATGGCAATAAGAAAGCCAATGAAGAGCTATTTCCAACAGATAGAGACATAGAGATAACAGGAGGTCCAGTACTGGATAGTAGCAATGGTCCGTACATAGTAGGCAAAGAGATACGAGTAACCTTTGATAAGAATGTGAGTATATTGGATGCGAGCAAGATAAAAGTATTGAAGCAAGCAGTAGGAGGCTCAAGTTTTAGTGAGTTGAATGTGACAGCGTTGCCTGAAGCAAATAAAGTACTGAATGGGAGCAACAAGAAACAGCTAGATCTGACGATCGTAGGAACAGTACAGACAGGAGAAACGTATAGGATAAAGCTAGAAGCAGGAGCAGTAAAAGATGCAGGGGAAGGGAATAGAATAATAGAGCCAACCACTAAGGACATAATGATAACAGGAGGCCCGGTACTCGATGCCAATAAAGCCCCGTACATAGTAGGCAAAGAGATAACAGTAATGTTTGATAGGAATGTGGAGATACTGGATAAAAGCAAGATACAAGTACTCAAGCAATCAGTAGGCAGCTCAGAAGCGTTGCCTGAAGCAAATAAAGTACTGAATGGGAGCAACAAGAAACAACTAGCACTGACGATCGTAGGAACAGTACAGACAGGAGAAACCTATAGGATAAAGCTAGAAGCAGGAGCAGTAAAAGATAGCGATGAAGGAAATACAGAAATAGCACCAGACAATAAGGACATAGCAATAACAGGAGGCCCGGTACTTGATAGCAACAAAGCCCCATACATAGTAAGCAAAGTAATAACAGTGAGTTTTGATAGGAATGTGGAGATACTGGATAAAAGCAAGATACAAGTATTAAAGAAAGCAGTAGGAGGCACAGACTTTAGTGCATTGAATGCAAGCACCTTGCCTGAAGCAAATAAAGTACTGAATGGGAGCAACAAGAAACAACTAGAGCTGACACTCGTAGGAGCAGTACAGACAGGAGAAACCTATAGGATAAAGCTAGAAGCAGGAGCAGTAAAAGATAGCGATGAAGGAAATGCAGAGTTAGCACCGACCGATAAGGATATAGTGATAACAGGGAATCCTGTGTTAAATAATAGTATCCCCCCGTATATAGTAGGAACAGTGATACGAGTAACCTTTGATAGAGTGGTGAGCATAGAAGACAAGAGCAAGATAAAAATAAAGAAGAAAGCAAGAGGAGCAGCAGACTTTACAGAACTGACAGTATTAGGAAGTAATAAAGCACTGGACACAGATAAAAAGATACTAAAAATAACAGTACCATCTACGACAACAGGAGACACGTATAGGCTAGAATTGGAAGCAGGAGCAGTAAGTGCGAATGGGAGAGACAATGAGGCAATAGCACCGACCGATAAGGACATAGTAATAACAGGAGGGCCGGTACTGGATAGCAGCAAAAATCCGTATATCGTAGGCAAAAAGATACAAGTGTTCTTTACAAAAGCAATAGCATTTTTAGATAAGAGCAAGATACAAGTACTCAAGCAAGCATCAGGGAGTGTAAACTTTGTAGCATTGAATGCCACTGCGTTGCCCGCAGCAAATAAAGTAATCAACAGCAATGATAATAAGCAGTTAGAGCTGACGATAGTAGGAACAGTACAGACAGGAGAAACATATAGGGTAAAGTTAGAAGCAGGAGCAGTAAAAGATGCAAGTGAAGGAAATGCAGAGCTAGCGCCAACAGGGAAGGATATAGTGATAACAGGAGGACCAGTACTCGCAGGAAATGTTACCTTAGCAAGTAAAGTGCTAACAGTAACATTTGATAGAACAATAACAATAGTATCGAAGAAGAAAATAAAAGTACTCAAGAAAACCACAAGCGAAGTTGCCTATAAAGAAGTGAGTGTAAGCGAACTGCCAGAAGCCAATAAAACAAGAGCCAGTGGAAATGATAGGCAGCTGAAGTTGACGTTAGTAGGAAATGTGAGAGATAACGACAAGTATCGAATAAAGCTAGAAGCAGGAGCAGTGAAAGATAGCGATGAAGGAAATACAGAAATAGCACCAACAGATAAGGATGTAGCAGTAACAGGAGGAGCAGTACTGGATGGAAGCAACGATATGTATGTAGTAGGAAACGAGTTTATCATACCGCTGGATAAGGTGGTGAGTATAGAGGACAAGAGTAAGATAATACTAAAGAAGCAAGCAGTAGGAGGAAGTACCTTTGTTGACTTAACTGACAGCGAATTACCAGCAGCGAACAAAAGCTTAGTATCATCAAACAATGCCTTAAAGCTGACTGTGGCACAGACTCCCACGAAAGGAGACACCTATAGGATAAAGCTAGAAGCAGGAGCAGTGAAAGTGTCAGGAGATATACTCAATGATACGATAGTGCCAACGAATAAGGACATAGTGATAACAGGAGGCCCGGTACTGGATAGCAGTGAAGATCCGTACATAGTAGGAGCAGTGATAACAGTGACCTTTGATAGCAATATAACAATCATGGATAAGGATAAGATAAAAGTGCATAAGAAAGCATCAGGAGGCACATTTACAGAACTGGATGATACCGCAGTACCAGATAATAGTATAGTGAAAGACTCGAATAATGCAAAAGTGCTAAAAATAACAGTACCAACGCCAAACAAGAACGACACCTATCGCTTAGAGTTTGAAGCAGGAGCCTTATTCTCTGAGAATGAAGGGAATAGAACAATAGATCCAATAGATAAGGACATAGAGATAACAGGAGGAGCGGTATTAGATAGCAATAAAGCTCCGTATATAGTAGGAACAGTGATAACAGTGACCTTTGATAAGAATATAGCATTCCTAGATAAGAGCAAGATAAAAGTGAAGAAGCAGGCAGCAGGAGGAGGCACATTTACAGATGTGGTAGTATCGGGGAGCAATATAGTGAAAGATACGAATGATGAGAAAGTGCTAAAAATAACAGTGCCAACACCACAAACAAGAGACATGTATAAGATAGAGCTGGAGGCAGGGGCCTTGCTCTCTGGGAATGAAGGGAATAGAACGATAGCACCAACAGATAAGAATATAACAATAGGAGCTGGTCCTGCATTGAGTAAAGGAACAAAACTGAAGGTAGCAGGGAAAAATGTGTTAGAAGTATCGTTTCCTGTAGAGGTAGAACTCATAGCCCCAGATAGTATCGTGGTATCTAAAAAAGCAAAAGGAGGAGTAAGTTTTAGTCCATTAGGAGCGTCAGACAGGACTATAGCAGTGGATAGTACAGATAAGAAGAAGATACAGATTACGCTCACTAAAAGTGACTTAGCACAAGACGAGACATGGAAAGCAGTGTTTGCAGCAGGAACAGTGTTAGGAGTAACAAGTAGAAATGGAAATCGTAATAGTCAAACTACAGGGGAATATACAATAGACGATATATATAATTTGTACACATGGAAGCAACTGGTTACCAGCAATGAAGATCCAAATCAGAAGGATATTTGGAGTGCACGCAGTGATTTTGCTTCTGTAGTGTTTAAGGATAGAATATGGGTACTGGGAGGATATAATAAAGATACAAGTAAAAGTAATAATGAGGTATGGAGCAGTGCTGATGGGAAGGTATGGAAAAAGCATACTACGAGTAACAAGGATACTACAAAAAAAACTATTTGGAGTGCGCGCAATGGTCTTTCTGCTGTAGAGCTTAACAATAAGATATGGGTTATAGGAGGAGGAGATGGCTTCCTCTTTGGTCAGCCTATGTTTAATGATGTGTGGAGCAGTACTGATGGAGAGGTGTGGGAAAAGCATACAGTGAGTAACACAGATGGAACAAAAACTATTTGGAGTGCACGTTTTACGAAAGCTGTAGTATTTAGTAATAAGGTATGGATTATAGGAGGAGAGAGCAGACCTCTTGGTAATTATCTTAGCGATGTATGGAGCAGTGCTGATGGGATTGCATGGACAAAGCATACTATAAGCGATTCTACCAAAAATCCCGATAAATTATGGGAAACAATTGGTTTTGGTGGCGTAGTATTTAATAATAAGATATGGGCTGTAGGAGGAGATAACAAGGCTGTTACTAGTGTTAATAATATATGGAGCAGTGCTGATGGAAATATATGGAAAAGGCATACTACAAGTTCAATTTGGGGTAATCGTGGTAGTTTTTCTTCTGTGGTATTTAATAGTAGGATATGGGTTTTTGGAGGTATAACAGGTGGAACTGGACCTGTAGATGATGTGTGGAGTAGTGCTGATGGAGAAGCGTGGAACAAGCATAATAATACTCTCATAGATAAGGTAAATAGATATGCTTCTGTGGTATTCAAGAATAAAATCTTTTTGTTAGGAGGAATCAGTATTAAACAATCTGGCTCCGAAGTCAACAATGATGTTTTTATATTGTCAAACTAAAATCATGCAAAAAGAGAGCAGGAGTATTTCTGTTCTCTTTTTTGCTCCTTTGTCGCATTTAATCCTTGAACTCGTGATGAGGGAGGAAATCACAAAAAAATAATATGTGTATACTATATAATATATAGAAAGCTATCATGAAATACACATTAGGGATAGACATAAGCACACAAAGTATCACTGCAGTTGTTCTTGATTTTAGAGAGAAAGTAATAGTGCAAGAATGCTCTCTTTCCTATACCTCTCATGAACATTTCTCACAGTACCCCCTAGAACCACAAACAAAAGCACTTCCTGATACTGTACCAGGGTTAGTAGAACAGCCTCCACTTTTATTTTTAGATGCATTGGATACTGTGCTAGCAGAGATACACAGAATAATGCAAACATATCAGGCACGTATGCAAGATATTGCTTCTATTGCAGTATCTGCACAACAGCACGGGCATGTGTATTTAGGAAAATCTGTGCAACAGGCATTTTCGCAATTATCACAGCCCTCGTCTAGTCCACAACATACATTATCTGATATATTTAGGGAGAGCTTTAGCTATCCACATGCCCCTATTTGGATGACCTCTGTGTCTCGTACAGAAGCCGATGAAATACGGGACTATGTAGGCGATGCACAAACAATGATGGCTCTTTCTGGCTCAAACAGTCCTGCTCGATTTACAGGTGCTATTATTCGCTATATAGCAAAACAGCACTGGCAAGCATATCAAAATACATATGCAATACAGCTTATCAGTAATTTTATTTCTGGAGTACTAAGTGCTAATGCACATGTTCCTATTGATTGGGGAAATGGCAGCGGTATGTCCCTTATGGATTATCAGCATAAACAATGGTCTCCATCATTAGTAGAAGCAGTATGTCATAATCTTGGCAACGAAAAAGAAATACAGCCCCCTACTCATCTTACACAGGACTTACTCAATAAAATAGGCTCTCTCCAATCGCCACTCTCTATTGCAGGCACTATAGCCCCTTATTTCGTACAGAAATATGCATTTCATCCAGACTGTAAAGTTACCATAGGCAGCGGAGACAACCCACAAAGCAAAGTAGTAATTCCAAGTGATCTATTAAGTTTAGGAACAAGTTTTGTATGTATGTCGTCTGCAACAGTGCAGAACAAAGCTATGCTATCTCTTAACAAGATGTATGATGGCATAGGAAGACCATTTCTCTTCTGTTGTCGCACAAATGGGGCATTATTGTGGGATAAAGTAAGAGCAGAGAATCCTGCTTTATCATTACAAAAGTATGAAAAGATATTGTATCAAACCCCTATCGGAGCATATTCTATGCACTGGCAGTTATTTGAAGAATCGTTTCCGCCATCACCATCGTTTGACAGAGAGTTTGACTTAGATTTTGACAGGGACATGCAATCACAAGACACCATGCATATGTATCCTGCCATTATAGACACCACGCTTGCCATTATGGCATATTATACAAAAGATATTATATCTCACTCAAAACAATTATATATTACAGGAGGAGCTACACAATCATTAGAAATAAGTAAACGTGTAGCAGCATTGTTCAATAAAGAAGTGGTAGTAGTCAATGACAGTGGTGCAGCAGTAGGAGCAGCAATTTCAGCGCTACGGGCTCTCAATCCTCAGCAGAATGAACAAGAATTTTATGATACTATGGTCAGCCCTTTGATACAAGTAAACGCTACTATTGCGCCTGAGCCTCACGCTCGCATACCAAAATTTATACAAAAAGTAGTGCAAAAATATGAGAAATTGATAGAAAATTGAAAAAATCTCTATAATTTTAAGAAATAATTGAAAATCACCGAAATTTACTTGACAAAAATGTATTTTTGTGTAAAAATAGATATTACGGCATAGGAAAATAGAAATTATATTTCTTGTTAATTTTCAGGAAAATAATACTATTGTATGCTGTTTCTTAATCATATAAGAGAAGGATAATACTGGCAATTTTACAAAAATTGTGTAATTTGTGTGTATATTACATGCAAATTTTTCTTAGGATACAAAAAGCATGAGTAATATTGATAAATCAATATGATCAAGTAACTAAGAGTTCACGGTGGATGCTTTGGGGCTGTATGGCGAAGAAGGTCGTGGTTAACTGCGAAAAGCTTCGGGTAGGAGTAAACATCCTTTGATCCGGAGATTACCGAATGGGATAACCCGTCAGATTAAATATCTGTCATCATATTTTGAATACATAGGAATATGAAGCGATACCTAGGGAACTGAACCATCTAAGTACCTAGAGGAAGAGAAATCAATCGAGATTCCCCTAGTAGCGGCGAGCGAAGAGGGAAGAGCCTAAACCGTTGGAGTGAAAACTGTAAGGTGTTGCTTTAACGGGGTTGTAGGACCAACATAATGTTGCTTACACTGCATTGCAGAGTTACAAAGTATTACTATAATAGAAGGCTACTGGAAAGAGCCACCATAGAAGGTGATAGTCCTGTAAATGAAATAGTAATATCTCTGAGTTGGCACCTGAGTAGGGCGGGACACGTGAAATCCTGTCTGAATCTGGGAAGACCACTTTCCAAGGCTAAATACAAGACAGCCACCGATAGTGAACAAGTACCGTGAGGGAAAAGTGAAAAGAACCCCGGAAGGGGAGTGAAATAGAACCTGAAACCGTGAACTTACAAGCAGTCAAAGCCTCTTATGAGGTGATGGCGTGCCTTTTGTATAATGAGCCTGCGAGTTACTGTATGATGCAAGATTAAGAGATTGTAGTCTCGAAGTCATAGGGAAACCAAGTCTGAATAGGGCGTTTAGTATTGTGCAGTAGACCCGAAACCGGGTGATCTATTTATGGTCAGGCTGAAGCAAGGGTAATACCTTGTGGAGGGCCGAACCCTAGTCTGTTTAAACAGGCAGGGATGAACTGTGAATAGGAGTGAAAGGCTAATCAAACCCGGAAATAGCTGGTTCTCGCCGAAATAGCTTTAGGGCTAGCCTTGTGTTATAGTTTTATGGAGGTAGAGCACTGGTTGAGCTAGGGCCCTTCGCGGGGTACCAAACTCAAATAAACTCCGAATATCATAAAATGTTTCACAGGAGTCAGTCTATGGGGGACAAGCTCCATGGACGAGAGGGAAACAACCCAGATCGTTAGTTAAGGTCCCAAAGTAGTACTAAGTGGGGTAAGGTAGTAGAGTGGCAAAGACAGCCAGGAGGTTGGCTTAGAAGCAGCCATTCCTTGAAAGAGTGCGTAATAGCTCACTGGTCAAGTCATTCCGCGCCGATAATGTAACGGGTCTAAGTACTACACCGAAACTGCGGATTGCATTCTGTGCAATGGTAGGCGAGCGTTCTGGATGCTGGAAGGTATACTGTGAGGTATGCTGGAGGTAACAGAAGTGAGGATGCAGGCATGAGTAACGAAAAAAGAGGTGAGATTCCTCTTCGCCGAAAACCTAAGGTTTCCTGGGTAAAGGTCGTCTTCCCAGGGTTAGTCGGCCCCTAAGGCGAGGTCGAAAGACGTAGTCGATGGGAAGCTGGTTAATATTCCAGCACCTCTCTATTGGACGGATGGAGAGACGCATGAGGCGAAATTCAGCCGGGCGACGGTTGTCCCGGTCAAAGCAGTAAGTTATTGGAGCTATAGGTAAATCCGTAGCTTTAGATGAGCTGTTAATGCGAGCAACCCTACGGGGAAGCGAAGTGAATGTAGTCAAGGTGACAAGAAATACCTTCTAAAGATTGAAGATAGAGGGACCGTACCGCAAACCGACACAGGTAGGAAGGATGAGTATTCTAAGGCGCTCGAGAGAACCCACGTTAAGGAACTCGGCAAAATGCACACGTAACTTCGGAAGAAGTGTGGCCTATTCGTAGGTTGCAATGAAATGGCCCAGGCGACTGTTTACCAAAAACACAGGTCTCTGCTAAATCGTAAGATGATGTATAGGGACTGACACCTGCCCGGTGCCGGAAGGTTAATAGAGTCGGTTAGCATTAGCGAAGCTGATAATTGAAGCCCCGGTAAACGGCGGCCGTAACTATGACGGTCCTAAGGTAGCGAAATTCCTTGTCGGGTAAGTTCCGACCCGCACGAATGGTGTAACGATCTGGGTGCTGTCTCAACGTGGGACTCGGTGAAATTGAACTACCGGTGAAGATGCCGGTTACCAGTGGTGGGACGAAAAGACCCCGTGAACCTTTACTGTAGCTTGACATTGAAGTTTTGCTTAGTATGTGTAGTATAGGTGGGAGACTGTGAAGCAATGCCGCTAGGTGTTGCAGAGTCATTAGTGAAATACCACCCTTACTAAGTTGGGTTTCTAATACAGGCCTTGAATCAGGTTTGTAGACAATGTCTGGTAGGCGGTTTGACTGGGGCGGTCACCTCCCAAAGAGTAACGGAGGTGCGCGAAGGTTCTCTTACGGTGGATGGAAATCATCGTGTAAGTGTAAAGGCATAAGAGAGCTTGACTGCGAGACCTACAAGTCGAGCAGGTACGAAAGTAGGCCTTAGTGATCTGGCGATTGCGCGTGGAAGCGTCGTCACTTATCGGATAAAAGGTACTCCGGGGATAACAGATTTATTCTGCCCAAGAGTTCATATCGACGGCAGAGTTTGATACCTCGATGTCGACTCATCGCATCCCGGGGCTGTAGCAGGTCCCAAGGGTTTGGCTGTTCGCCAATTAAAGCGGTACGTGAGTTGGGTTCAGAACGTCGCGAGACAGTTCGGTTTCTATCTACCACTGGCGTTTGGATGATTGAGAGGAGCTGCTTTTAGTACGAGAGGACCAAAGTGGACGAACCTCTAGTGTATCAGTTATCGTGCCAACGGTAAGTGCTGAGTAGCTATGTTCGGAAGGGATAACCGCTGAAAGCATCTAAGCGGGAAGCCCCCCTCAAGATTAATCATCCCTGGACATTATTGTCCCTAAAGGAACCAGAGAGACTATCTGGTTGATAGGCTAGAGGTGTACGCATGGTAACATGTTCAGCCTACTAGTACTAATTTTCCGTGAGGCTTGATCATATTGCTTTATCTATATTGCAATGTAAATCAAATCTATCCTAAGCACAGGTATAAAAGTCAGTATTATTCTTTTTTTATTATGATATGTATATGTTCATCTGTAGATTCAAGAACTAAGTACGAAATCAAAGGTTACAGCTTTTATTCTTTCTGTTTTTTCTCCTTTGCTATCTTTAATGCTTCAACTTGCAGATCAATAACAAACATATATAAAGTATTGTATAATTGGGTAAAGGAAGCTGTGTTAGTTTAATTTTCATTAAATAAGTCAGCTTCAAATATTATTATGAGTAAAAAGAAAATAAATAGAGAGAGGTATAAAAAAGATGTACAGAATGGACAGAAGTAAACATCTAAATCAATACATAACAAGGAAGAGCTTTTTTATTATTTAGTAATTGTAAATATGGAGATTTATAGCAATGAGTAATAATGCATTCACTACAATTTATAAGAATAAAAAATCATATTTTAATCCTAATGTACAAAATAGAGAAAATAAATATACTTTTCTTAATCAATTAAAAACAAATGATGGAAAAAACAAGTATAAGAGATATTTAGGATCTCCTTTAAGGTATGCTGGTGGAAAAAGTTTAGCTGTAGGGATGGTTATAGAACTTATTCCAGATAATGTAAAAAAAATAATTTCTCCATTTATTGGAGGAGGAGCAATAGAAATAGCTTGTGCTAAGGAATTGAAATTAGAAGTAAAAGCATTTGATATTTTTGACATACTGGTTAATTATTGGGATTTTCAAGTAAATCAACCTAGATTACTAGCTAATAATCTTAAAAAATTTGACCCTAGTACAAAAGAGTATGCTAATATAAAAGCAATTTTAAAATCACATTGGGATAAGAAGATTAAATTATCAAAATCTGATTTAGCTTCTTGTTACTATTTTAATCATAATACTAGTTATGGACCCCATTTTTTAGGATCTCCTTCAAGTGTATATTTACAAAAAGAACGTTATTCAGCTATGATTGAAAAAGTACAAAATTTTGATGTTCCAAATTTATCAGTAAAATGTCAATCCTTTGAGGAAACTATACAGCAATTTTCTAAAGATTTTATATATGCTGATCCTCCGTATTATTTAGGAGAAGATAGTAAAATGTTTGTTGGAATGTATCCACATCGTAATTTTCCTATACATCATAAATATTTTAACCATGAATTATTAAGAGATTTATTATTAAAACATAAAGGAGGATTTATTCTTTCATATAATGATTGCCCAATAATAAGAAAATGGTATGCTGATTGTAGTATGTCTAATCCTAAGTGGCAATATACTTTTGGGCAAGGAGATACTAGAATTGGTGTAAATAGACAAAGCTTGAATAATGGAAGTCATGTTAAACAATCACATGAATTATTGATATGGAGGATGCCTCATGAATAAAAAAAGAGGTTTAGTTTCAGATAAAGCTAGGGTTATTAGGCAATCTGGACATAATGATGCTACAAATTTTGCACTGTTAATAGGTATGAAGGAGGATTATAAAAATGATTTAAAAGCAAAGAAAGATGTAATAGATCCTTCTGGTGATGCACATTCTGTAAAAAGTGGGGAAAAAAAATGGCAAATTTTTCTTTATGGAAGAAATAGATTTATTAATGATGATGGATTTCAAGCATTAAATGGTGTTGGAGGATTACTTATTCATTGTATAGATGCTTTTCCTCCATCATTTGAGGAGTATAAAAAGAACGAAAATGCCTCAAAGGAGAGATTAAAAACCCCTATGAGAGAACTAAAAGATAGATTTCAAAGAAAAGCATTGTTAAGAGCATTTTTAAGTAAATCAATATTTAATGGTGGAGAAGTTGATTATTTAACTGTTTTAGATAACGATAAATATCATATATTTTATTCTAAAGATGTAATTTCATATCTAGGGGATAATTTCACTGTAGAAAATTCACAAATGAGATCGCCAGGGCAACATGCAGAACAGAAAGTTCTTTTTAAGTACCAAAACAATAATGTAGGGGAATTAGAGATGCGAAATGATAGTGAAACACATTATCAACAAGTTAGGTTTAATATGATCAAGTCAAGAGTTATGGAAATGCTATATCATTTTAGTAATAAAAAACATAATTATAATGAATGCATAATTGTTTATGATACAGCTATTAAAAGATTTGGAAAATGGTGATGAATTAGAAATTTAGTTACTAATTGAACAAAGAAGAAAGAGATTTAATACCATATTCACGGAAATTACATACTTTATCATAATAAAATTTGGGGCTGGCATGGATAAGCAAAATTAGACTAACCCAGCCTCCTTTATCCAATTATACAACACTTTATACATGTTTGCTATCGGTCTATAATTAAACCGAAATTCACATTCTTTTAAGTATAGCTCAAAATATTTTTTCGGTACTCCATTATATCTTCTCAGATGCCTCTTTGATTGATTCCAAAAATTTTCTATCCCATTTATATGATTTTGCTTCTGTGCAAATTCCTTTGCATGATTTATGCGATAGTGCTGAAAGTCTGATACATCAAGTATATTATAACTCGGATAAGTATCTGTATAGATAATACTCTGAGGAGCTACTTTCTTCTTTATAATATCATACAGCGTGTAAGTCTTTGTATTACTTACTGTTACTGTATGCACATAGCTATTTCTTTTATATAATCCAAATACTATTGTTTTTCCTCCTGCCCCTCTTCCTCGTTTCCCTTTTCTTTTCCCTCCGAAATAACTTTCATCTATTTCTATTTCTCCTTCCATCAATACTTCATATTCTGTGAGTTTTTTTGCTATCACTACTCGAAACATATGATACCATTTTGTAGCTGTTTCTCTACTTACTTCACATAACGAAGCACTACTTCTTGCTGGTGTTCCTGCTATAAAGTGTTCTAATAGTTTTTCTTTTTTCTTATATTCTAATTTTCTCTTTCTTGGCATTTCTTTCTGAATTATCTCATTTTTCAGTTATCCATGCCAGCCCCTAAAATTTTCATTGTTACTGAGTTTATCTACGAGGATATACGAGATGGTAAAATTCCAAATCTGCAGATTCAAGAACTAAGTGCGAAATCAAAAATCTCATCCTTCAATACTTAAATTTGAAAATTTTAGAAAATCCTTCATTTTTTTTATTATTTTCCAACTTTTTTTTATTATTATGGTATACTTCTACATGTAAGGAGTAAAAAAAATGAGTGATAATACTATAAGTAATAATAATGATATGAATGATAGCACTAACAATAGTTATGTTATGAGTGTAAAAGAATGGGTAGTAACTGTATTGATTTCTGTTATACCTATTGTAAATATTGTCATGCTATTTGTGTGGGGATTTGGGGGAGGAACACATACTATCAAAGCTAATTATGCAAAAGCGGCTCTCATAGTGATGGCTATTGTAATACCAGCTTCTTTCGTTCTCAGAATGTTCTTTATGGGGAGCATAATGGGCAGTATGATGGGAATAGGCGGTATAAATGGAGCAGGCTGCGGAATGTCTTGGTAAGAGAAATATATGGAATGAACACTCATAGAAAATGCTATTAGTGAGTGTGTAAGAAAGAATAATCTAATGAGTTTGGAGGCTTTTATGATAGAGAGAAGAAGTACACTTTGTATGTTACTGCTATTTTTTTTGATAGTTATCGCTTGTGATCAAGATACTGTACAGCATTCTTTCACTACCAATACAGATGCTCTTGGGCAAACTACGAGTAATACTGTTTTAGTACAACAAAAGACATATGATGATTTTATCAATGATGTTTGGAAATTTGAATCTTCTATAGATCCAGCAAAACAACAGTGGTATAATGAAAATTGGAACAAGCCTGTTGCAGGTTCGTATCCTTTAGTATTGTATCCAGGAAGAGTTGTTCGTGATCCTTCAACAGGAGATCCTATCCAACTCAATAATCTAACAGTAGAAACTTATTTTCGTATAATAGGCATTGCTGATCTATATAGTCCTTCAGAGCCTAATCCCGATTGGAAAAAAATTCAAGCCTCAGTTATTAACTACTTGGGCTTTGTTGGGTTTCAATTTCAGGAATCTGATCTTGTTGCGTTAGGGTATTATAAGTATGATCAGTATCTTGTAGATGGAGTCTATTATCCATCGCATTATGTAGATGTACCAAATCATTATTGGGAAAATGGAGTTACTCAGTTCTTTACTGATGATCCTCATTTAGTGTCTACTCCCACAGTAGTAACTGATACTGTTCATTTTAAGGATGGCTTGTTTTTAGGGAAGAATGGCATAAACTCTGTTGCCGATTTTAAGGATCCCAATAAACAAATATACATTATCAAAGATCATTTTGAAAATAAGTACGAAGGGATTGTAAGTGGCTTAAAAGCAAGAGGAAAAAGTCTTTCAGAGTATCTTGGCAGTACTGTTACATGGGATGGTCTTACGCCACCAGTAAACCCTCCTCCAGGAGGACGTGCTAATTCGGTAACAATTACTGTATCGGGTTTGTTAGCAGGGGCACATTTACGTGGAGCACAAGGAGTAGTAGCATTACTCGTGGATCATCAAAATCCGCAGGATGAAAGTGGAACATATATTTTGCAATATGTACAAGATTATGCAGGGTATCAAACACCATTTTAAGCACCACTTTCTTATAAAGTTTCATTGTAGAGAGTAAGTATTTTTGACATTTTTTACTCTGCTGATATACAATGAAAGTAGAATAAAATATAGTATCTAAATATGGTATCAAATATAAATAGTATGGTATCAGAACATATAGATAAAAGGAAGGTATAGTATGAAAAAATTGTTATGTGTTTTTGTTGTAATAAGCATAAGTTCTGCACTGTTGTTTAGTGGAGGACAAGAGGAACAAAAAAAGCAAAAAGCCGAAATGATAGAGAAAGCATTGGTTACGCAGACAACTGGTCCTGCAGGCAATGCCCCTACTGATTATAAGGAAGTGCAGTTAAGTGAAAGTGATATTGAAATGGCACGTTCACGAAACCTAAAAATAGCATTGCTCACGCATGCAAGTGCAGATTTTACTAATTCGGTTATTGCGGGAGTAACAGATACCGCAGAAAAAATAGGAGCTGAGATTGTACTTGTTACCGATGCTGAGTTTGATGCTAATAAACAGAAGACTGATATTGAGAACGCTCTTACGCTTAATCCTGATATTATTATTACGCTTGTACTAGATCCTGTATCAGGAGCTGCAGCTTTACGTCCAGCAATAGAGCAAGGAGTAGTAATATCTTTATTGAGTAATTTACCCGAAGGCTTTGTTCATGGCAAAGATTATGCAGCTATAGTGACCGATGATCTTTTTAATATGGGAAAATCTATTGCTGAGCTTATTGACACTCAGCTTTCTGGTTCGGGAAAAGTTGGGTTTATGTATCATGATGCAGCGTATTATGTGACTAATCAACGAGACAGTGCTGTAAAAACAGTACTGTTACAAAATTCTCCTAATATTGAGATAGTTTCAGAAAAAGGGATAGCAAATCCTGCGGACGGTGAGGTAATTGCGTCTGCCATGATTACACGGTATCCTGATATTGATGCTATCTATGTGCCTTGGAATAATATAGCAGAAGATGTTCTTGCTGCAGTGCGTGCTAATAATAAGAAGAATATTAAAGTGTTTACTATGGATATTGGTGCTACCACTGCGTTGGATATGGCAAAAGGAGGAAATATGAGTGGCTTTGTTGCTGATCTTCCCTATGAGTTGGGAGTAACACTTACCAACGCTGCTGTGCTACAAGTGTTAGGTAACACTCCTCCACCATTTATTACAGTGCCTGCAATTAAGATTACAAGAGATAATTTAGAAGCTGGATGGAAAGAATCATTACGCAGAGAGTTGCCAATAGAAGTAAAAAATGCACTTGAAAACAATTAGTTAAAGCATTAGGGTACTGCTATTTCATGAAGCACAATCCTTATGTATTGGAACTAAAAGATATAACTATTAGTTTCAGTGCTGTGACTGTATTATCCCATGCTTCATTTTTTCTTAAGCATAATGAAATACATGCAATAGTAGGAAAGAATGGGGCAGGGAAATCTTCTTTTATGAAGGCTCTCACTGGAGTGTACATTCCTGATAGTGGAAGTATCACTATTGACGGAGAGCCAGTAACACTAGGATCGAGTAAGACTGTATCTCAAGAAAAGGTTGCTATGGTGTATCAAGATTTGAGCTTGGTACCCAGTCTTACTGTATTACAAAATATATTTCTATCCTATCATCCCTACAAGGTATGGGGAATATTACAAGACAAAAAAGCAAGAAAAGTTGCAAAAGAATTACTTGAGCAAGTAGGTATTTCTTCTTTATCTTTGGATAGCTATGTAAGTGAACTCAGTGCTGGAGAATCTCAGCTTGTAGAAATTGCAAAGGCTATTGCAGGAAATCCGAACATTATAGTGTTTGATGAACCAACCGCGTCTCTTAGTGATTTTGAAATTAAAAGGTTATTTGAAACTATAGAACGATTGCGTGTACAAGGACATGCTATTATTTATATTACTCATTACTTAGAAGATGTCATGCAATTATGTGACAGCGTTACCGTACTAAGAGATGGAAAGGTCATTTCTACTACTGCTACAGAGCATTCTACTATAGAGTCTATTGTCAAAGACATGCTAGGAGAACAAGAATCGGTAGTAACAGTAGCAAAGTCTGTGTCAAAAAATGTTCAAGAAGAACATCCGTATATAGAACTTGAGTCTGTATTAAGTAAAAAAGTAGGTCCTATGAGCTTAAAAGCATATGCGGGTGAAATTATTGGAATAGCAGGCTTGTTAGGGAGTGGACGTACAGAATTATTTGAGCTTATGTATGGACTTGATCCTATAGTTTCGGGAGACATACGGATACATGGAAGCAAGGTATCAGTGCAAACTCCTAGTCATGCAATTAAGCAAGGTATTGTATTAGTGCCAGAAGAAAGAAGGACACAGGGTTTAGTGATGGATTTTGATATAGAAGAAAATATGTCTTTAGCAAGTTTACAAAAATCTTCTGTCAAAGGAATGCTTGATATGGAAAAAAGGGCAAAGATAGCTGACTCTATGATTTCTTCTTTGCAAATAAAGACAACAGGAAGAAAGCAGTTGGTGCGGTTGTTGTCAGGAGGAAATCAACAAAAAGTAGTAATAGGAAAATGTCTTACTGTTGCTCCAAAAATACTTTTGCTTGACGATCCTACATTTGGAGTGGATATTCATGCAAAGAGAGAGATTATGAACATTATTAAAGACTATGCTCAGCAAGGGAATATTGTATTTTTTATTTCTTCGGAGTTTAGTGAAATTGTACATTTTTGTGATAGAACATATATAGTAAAAAAAGGAACTATTACAAAAGAGCTCAGTAACGATTCTTTACATGAATCTGATTTACTTGTTCAAGTACAATAAGACAATTACAATAATAGAGAAAGGAGATTACTACGAGTGAATATGCATACTACATCAAGACAAAAATCATTGCATAGTCGTATCGACATGAGCCAGTATATTATTTATATGGTATTTGCGATTATATTTTTGTTTTTTTCTCTTACACTTTTTAATAGAGGGTTTCTTAGTGTTGGCAATCTTATGAATATAGCACGTCAGGTGGCTATGATATCGATTATGGCAGTAGGGATGACCTTTGTGCTTTCGGCTGCAGAAATAGATCTTTCTTTTGGGGCGATAGTAGCGTTATCTGCAGTTACTGCAGCATTGGTGTTGCGGTGGAGCGGGAGTGTGTTTTTATCAATTATGGCAGGGTTGTGTATTGGTATTCTTGCGGGTATTTTGAATGGAGTGTTAGTAGGATATGTGGGTATTCCTAGTTTTCTTGTAACCTTAGGTACTTCTAGTATTATTCTCGGTATTGCTCGTTGGATAACACAGCTTCGTTCAATTCCAGTAGATAATGAAGTGTTTGTGTATCTCTTTGGGTCAGGGGATATACTTGGTATTCCTGTGTTGTTTCTATGGATGATAGTGATAACAGCGTCAGGCGTATTTCTTTTGCATAGGACTGTCTTTGGGCGACAGGTGTTAGCAACAGGAGGAAATCTGACAGCAGCACGGTATTCTGGTATAAATATACAGTATATTAAAATGACTGTGCTTGTATTGAATGCTGCCTTAGCGTCTTTTGCGGGCATTTTGTATATAGGGCGTTTGCAAGGAGCACGTTATACTCTGGGAGAAAATGATCTGCTCATTGTTATCGCTGCAGTTATCATAGGAGGAACAAGTTTATTTGGTGGAAAAGGGCGTATTTTTGGCTCGGTTATTGGTGCTTTTATTATGGGAATGATAAACAATGGATTGATACTTATGGATCTATCTGTTGATCATCAGCTTATATTGCGAGGCTCTATTATTATTGCATCAGTTATTTTTATGATGAAAAGTGAAAAGAAGGGGTAACATGAATACACAAACAGAAATAGCAAGTCTATTTGATACATTAAGTATTGAAGAACAGGTAGGACAGTTATTTATACTTGCCTTTCCAGGAAAAAATTCTCATACATTGGCAGAGATTATTGAAACATATGGTGTTGCTGGATGTTATATTAGTCAAGATAATGCAGAAACATTTGCTGAGGCAATACAGTTGACACAGGCTTTAGATGTGTTAGTGGCAAAGACAAAGATACACTTACCTCTTATTCTTGGTGTTGATCAAGAAGGGGCATGGGGAACGCTTATTCCTGAAGCTACTATAGGTCCAGGAAATTTAGCACTGGGACTTACAGAACATACAGAGCATACTGCCATGATGTATAGTATCTTTGCGAAAGAGATGGGGGCGGTTGGGTATCAGGCTATTCTTGGTCCTTGTGCAGATATTAACCTTAATCCACGTAATCCTATTATAGGAACGCGCTCTTTTGGAGAAAAAGCAACCGTAGTAGCAAAGCATGTAGCTACAGCAGTAAAAGCTATCAATACACAGGGTGTCCTGAGTACCGCAAAGCATTTTCCTGGTCATGGAGATACCTATGTTGATACTCATAGGGATATACCAACGGTAGATAAGTCTCTGGAAACGCTGTTACAACAAGAATTACTTCCTTTTCAAGCTGCTATTGATGCTGGAGTTGATATGATAATGACTGCTCATATGCTTTTTCCTCAGTTAGATGCAGATGTTCCTGCTACCTTATCAAAGAAAATACTGAGTGATTTGTTGCGTAAGAAAATGAATTTTAAGGGACTTATTATTACAGACAGTATGAACATGGGAGCAATACGAAAATATTATGAGCCTCATCAAGCCTCATTGCAAGCGTTTTTAGCGGGAGCTGATCTTATTATGCTTTCGGAGGAACATTATGATCATGATGATGCCTATTTAGAAAGACAGATACAAGCCATAGAGAGTATTGTAAAAGCAGTGAAAGATGGAAAAATAGCGAAAGATGTATTAAAAGAAAAAGTATGTCGGGTTATACAGAAACGAATGCAATTAGCTCAGGCAAGAAAAGCAAAAAAAGCAAAAGTATATGATACAAGTAATATACAAGGAGAACAGTTTGCATTTCATAAAAAAGAAGAATTGCGTATTGCACGTTCTTCTGTGCGTATCATACGAGATGAGAATGCTTTGGTATCGGTATTACAAGATGATACGCAAGAGAGAGCTATTGCTGTACTTAACTGTACTCCTCTTACGAGTTATAGTAATAGTGTAAATGTGCGAGGTATTGGTCCTAACCAAAGAAAAAGTGCGTTTGATACATTTTCAGAAACATTCTTACAGTATCGTCCGCGTAGCACTGTGCTATTGTATGAGGATGCGTATGAGAATGTGTATGAGAATGCGTATGAGAATGTACATCGTTCCAATGAGATGCTATCATACGATATTATTATTGCGGTAACCGAAGATTATCCCTTACCTGGAGAAGACTTTGCAAAAGAAGAACAACAAGCGTTAGTGCAAACGTTAGTAGCACACTATAACGATAGTCTTATGATTATAGGATTACGGAGTGCGTATGAGCTTATGCAGTATCATAACGCAAAATGTTATATATGTGCCTACTCAAGTCGTACCTGTTCTGCTAAAGCTATGGCAGATATGCTTTTTAGTAAAAAAGATAAGCAAAAATAAACGGAGTATGTATTGTCATACACTATAGCAAAGTCTATAGGCAATAGCGTATATGTTTTTTTAGTAAAGTGTTAAGGAATTTCAAAATAAGACGATATTCTATATATCAAAAATCAAGGAGAATACTATGTATTATTTTTTTACTATTCAAGGGAAACAAAGAGCTTTTTTTATTTGTATGATAATGATTTCATTACTTTTGATAAATTGTGTGTCCAGTGAGTCAGTGTCAAAACATACTGATTTCAGTCCACAGACGAAAGCTGAGTTAGTAAAGGTTATTGAAGCAGAAATACAGAAGCAAGGGAATGAAGCAAACTTAAATAGCATAAATACGAGTGCTATCACCGATATGAGTAATTTGTTTGCAGAGAAGGAGGATTTTAATGGAGATATGTCGGGGTGGGATGTGAGTAATGTAACAGATATGAGTAGGATGTTTGCTGGAGCATCTGTATTTAATGGAGATGTATCAGGCTGGGATGTGAGTAATGTAACAAATATGAGAAATATGTTTGCTGAAGCATCTGTATTTAACAGAGATATATCGGGTTGGGATGTGAGTAATGTAACAGATATGACAGGAATGTTTTTTTTAGCAGTAGCCTTTAATAGTGATATATCGGGCTGGGATGTGAGTAATGTTACTGAGATGAATGGTATGTTTAGCATTGCTATGAAGTTTAATCAAGATATATCAGGCTGGGATGTAAGCAATGTTACTGAGATGAATGGTATGTTTAGTATTGCTATGAAGTTTAATCAAGATATATCAGGCTGGGATGTGAGTAAAGTGACAAATATGGGATATATGTTTGAGTCTGCAGGAGCATTTAATCAAAACCTTGAAAATTGGAATGTAGGAGTAAGTGTATACAAAAAGGATATGTTTCAAAAATCTGGAGTAATATCACCGCCAAGTTGGGGCTAGGGGGTATTGCTATTATTGTCTTTTGTGGTATAATAGAAACGGTATTTTATAAAAAATAAAGGAGTATATTATGCATCATTTTTTTACTGTTCAAATAAAAAAGGCTTTCTTTTTTATTAGTGTGATAGTTATTGTATTGTCTCTTGTAAACTGTGACGAAGCACTTGAGGGGCATATCCCACAGACAAAAGCTGATTTGATGAAAGCTATAGAAGAAGAAATAACGAAGCAAGGGAACACAGCAAACCTAAATAGTATAGATACGAGTGGCATTACCGATATGAGTGATCTGTTTGCAAATAAAAAGAATTTTAATGGAAATGTATCATTGTGGAATGTGAGTAATGTTACAAATATGTCAAGCATGTTTATGCGGGCGGAAAAATTTAATGGAGATCTATCAAAGTGGGATGTAAGCAAAGTTACGACTATGGAGAGAATGTTTGAGCAAGCATGGGCATTTAATAGTGACATATCGGGCTGGGATGTAAGTAAAGTAACAAATATGAGTGTTATGTTTGATGCAGCTACAAGTTTTAACCAAGATATATCCAAATGGAAAGTAGGAAAAGTAAGAGACATGTCCTTTATGTTTAAGTATGCGACAATGTTTAATCAAGATCTATCGGACTGGGATGTGAGTAATGTTACCAATATGAACATGATGTTTTATAATGCACATGTGTTTAATAGTGATATATCGAAATGGAAGGTGGATAAGGTTACTATTATGATAAGTATGTTTAATACAGCATCTGTATTTAATAGCAACATATCGGGATGGAACGTGAGCAAAGTAACAGACATGAGCAGCATGTTTAATGCTGCGAAAAAATTTAATCAAAATCTTGCAGCATGGAATGTTGGAAGCAGTGTAAAGAAAGCGGATATATTTAAGGATTCTGGAGTGACCTCAGTGCCAAGCTGGGCACAGTAGAGATACTATTTTTTTCATGGTATAATAGCTAAGAGCTATATAAAATAAAAGATATAAGGAGATATATATGTACCATTTTTTTAATATTCAAGGTATAAGAAAAATTTTCTTTTTTGTTAGTGTGATGATAATACTATTGTCTTTCATAAATTGTAATGATCCTTCGCCAACAAATGATGAGTCCTCGCCAACGAATCCTGATAATAACCCAAAAATAGATTATAGTCCAACAACAAAAGCTGAGCTAGAGAAAGCTGTAGCAGCAGAAATAAAGAAGCAGGGGAATGCAGCCAATCTCAATAATATAAATACAAGTGCTATCACTAATATGAGTACTTTATTTGCAGGAAAAACAACTTTTAATGGAGATATATCAAAATGGAATGTAAGTAATGTTACCAATATGTCCTATATGTTTAATAATGCAAGTGCATTTAATGGAGATATATCGAAATGGGATGTAAGCAAAGTTACGAATATGGACAGAATGTTTAATGCTGCATCAAAGTTTAATCAAGACATATCGGGATGGAAAGTGAGTAA
Source organism: Spirochaetia bacterium (assembly GCA_965218205.1). Taxonomy (GTDB): domain Bacteria; phylum Spirochaetota; class Spirochaetia; order WTKD01; genus CBDDCA01. Next base: position 460,265 of record OZ244590.1, read on the forward strand.
TGTTGAAAATATGGCAAGTATGTTTAATGAAGCATCAAAGTTTAATCAAGATATATCGGGATGGAAAGTAGGGAAGGTTAAAAATATGTATAGTATGTTTAATAATGCAAGTGTTTTTGATCAAAATTTATCTTCGTGGGATGTGAGTAAAGTAACAAATATGTCCTATATGTTTGCCCATACAGCGTTTAATGGCAATATATCGACATGGACAGTAAGTGCAGTTACTGATATGTCAGGGATGTTTTTTACTACTTCTCAGTTTAATCAAGATATATCGGGCTGGGATGTAAGCAATGTTACGAATATGAATGCTATGTTTCATACTGCAATAAGATTTACTCAAGATCTAACACGCTGGAATGTTGGAGCAAGTGTGACAAAGAGAAGTATGTTTGAAGGATCTGGGGTGACTTCACCACCAAGCTGGGCAAATTAGCTATAGATTAAAGAAGCGATGCGACATCAAGGCTTTTGCAAGAAATACATACATATTACATAATCTGGTATTGATAAGTATTGGATTTGCAGTATATGATTTGTTATACAAAGAATCATTCTTTTATGTTTTTTTGCTCTTTTTTGCTTCTTTATTGTATTTAATGCTTAAATTTTGCAAAATATAGTTGCATTTTTTTTTTTTTTTATGTATAATCTGATATTGGTGAGGTACTATTATTTATTATAGTAGCAATAAATATAATTATAAGGAGTATGCTATGTATTCTTTTTTTAATATTCAAGGTATAAAAAAGGCTTTCTTTTTTATTAGTGTGACAATAATGATGTTGTCTCTCGTAAATTGTGATGAGGCATTGTCATTAATAAGTAAAGGTATTAGCTATAGTCCAAAAACAAAAGCTGATTTGTTGAAAACTATAGAATCAGAAATAAAAAAGCAAGGGAACACAGCAAACTTAAATAATATAGATACAAGTGCTATCACCGATATGAGTAGTTTATTTGCAAATAAAAAGACCTTTAATGGGGATGTGTCAAAGTGGAAAGTAAGCAAGGTTACAAATATGGAGCGTATGTTTCATAATGCGAGTGCATTTAAGGGGGATCTATCAAAGTGGGATGTAAGCAAGGTTACAAATATGGAGCGTATGTTTGAGCAAGCACACGCATTTAATAGTGACATATCGGGCTGGGATGTGAGTAAAGTAACAAATATGGGGGTTATGTTTGATGCAGCTACGAGTTTTAACCAAGATATATCCGAATGGAAAGTAGGAAAAGTAAGAGACATGTCCTTTATGTTTAAGTATGCAACAGTGTTTAATCAAGATATATCGGATTGGGATGTGAGTAGCGTTACGAATATGAACATGATGTTTTATAATGCACGGGTGTTTAATCAAAATATATCGTCATGGAAAGTAGGGAGTGTTACTAATATGAGAAGTATGTTTAATGAAGCAGCAGCATTTAATCAAGATCTATCAAGCTGGAATGTACATCCGAGTGTGAACAGGGAGGATATGTTTAAGGATTCTGGAGTAAGTTCACCGCCAAGCTGGGCTACTGCATCATCAGTAACATACGATCACAGACCAACAACAAAAGCTGAGTTAGAGAAAGCTATAGCAGCAGAAATAAGAAAGCAAGGGAACACAGCAAATCTCAATAATATAGATACAAGTGCTATCACCGATATGAGTAGTTTGTTTGCAAATAAAAAGACCTTTAATGGAAATGTATCAAAATGGAATGTAGGTAGGGTTACCAATATGTCTTATATATTTGCTCATGCAAACGCATTTAGTGGAGATCTATCGACATGGAATGTAAGCAAGGTTACAAATATGGAGCATATGTTTGAGCAAGCACATGCATTTAATAGTGACATATCGGGCTGGGATGTGAGTAAAGTAACAAATATGGGGGTTATGTTTGATGCAGCTACGAGTTTTAACCAAGATATATCCGAATGGAAAGTAGGAAAAGTAAGAGACATGTCCTTTATGTTTAAGTATGCAACAGTGTTTAATCAAGATATATCGGATTGGGATGTGAGTAGCGTTACGAATATGAACATGATGTTTTATAATGCAAGGGTGTTTAATCAAAATATATCGTCATGGAAAGTAGGGAATGTTACTAATATGAGAAGTATGTTTAATGAAGCAGCAGCATTTAATCAAGATCTATCAAGCTGGAATGTACATCCGAGTGTGGACAGGGAGGATATGTTTAAGGATTCTGGGGTAAGTTCACCGCCAAGCTGGGCTACTGCACCATCAGTAACATACGATCATAGACCAACAACAAAAGCTGAGTTACAGAACGCCATTGCAGCAGAAATAAAAAAGCAAGGGAACACAGCAAACTTAAATAATATAGATACAAGTGCTATCACTGATATGAGTAGTTTGTTTGCAAGGAACAAGACTTTTAATGGAAATATATCAAAATGGAATGTAAGCAAAGTTACGACTATGGAAAGAATGTTTGAGCAAGCATGGGCATTTAATAGTGACATATCGGATTGGGATGTGAGTAAAGTAACAAATATGAGTGTTATGTTTGATGCAGCTACAAGTTTTAACCAAAATATATCGAAATGGAAAGTAGGAAAAGTAAGAGACATGTCCTTTATGTTTAAGTATGCAACAGTGTTTAATCAAGATATATCGGATTGGGATGTGAGTAGCGTTACGAATATGCACATGATGTTTTATAATGCACAGGTGTTTAATAGTAATATATCGAAATGGAAAGTAGGGAAGGTTACCATTATGAAAAGTATGTTTAATCAAGCATCAAAATTTAATCAAGATATATCGGGCTGGGACATAAGCAAAGTAACAGATATGAATAAAATGTTTTATTTTGCAACAAGATTTAATCAAGATCTATCAAGCTGGAATGTACACCAGAGTGTAGACAGAGGGAATATGTTTCAAGATTCTGGAGTAAGTTCACCGCCAAGTTGGGCTACTGCACCATCAGTAACATATGTCCACAGACCAACAACAAAAAATGAGTTACAGAATGCCATTGCAGTAGAAATAAGAAAGCAAGGGAATACAGCAAATCTCAATAATATAGATACAAGTGCCATAACTAATATGCATGTTGTATTTGCAGGAAAAACAACTTTTAATGGAGATATATCAAAATGGAATGTACGTAATGTTACCAATATGTCTTATATGTTTAATAATGCAAGTGCATTTAATGGAGATATATCGAAATGGGATGTAAGCAAAGTTACGACTATGGAAAGAATGTTTAATGCTGCATCAAAGTTTAATCAAGACATATCGGGATGGAAAGTGAGTAATGTTGAAAATATGGCAAGTATGTTTAATGAAGCATCTGTGTTTAATCAAAATATATCGGGATGGAAAGTAGGGAAGGTTAAAAATATGTATAGTATGTTTAATAACGCAAGTGTTTTTGATCAAAATTTATCTTCGTGGGATGTGAGTAAAGTAACAAATATGTCCTATATGTTTGCCCATACAGCGTTTAATGGCAATATATCGACATGGACAGTAAGTGCAGTTACTGATATGTCAGGGATGTTTTTTACTACTTCTCAGTTTAATCAAGATATATCGGGCTGGGATGTAAGCAATGTTACGGACATGAGTGTTATGTTTCATACTGCACCAAAATTTACTCAAGATCTAACACGCTGGAATGTTGGGAGCAGTGTAGATAAACATGGGATGTTTTCAGGTTCTGGGGTAACCACACCACCAAGCTGGGCAAATTAGGTATTGTTGTTATATATGTTTTATGATACAATATAGTTGAATGTTTTTATATAAAAATAAAGGAGAATACTATGCGTCATTTTTTTAATGTTCAAAATACAGCTCAAAATACAAAGAAGGCTTTCTTTTTTGTTTGTATGATAGTAGTGTTACTGTCTCTTATGAATTGTGATGAGTTATTGTCATTATACAATAAGAATATTAGTTATCGTCCAAAAACCAAGAGTGACTTAAAAAGAGTCATAGATATAGAAATAGGAATAAAAGGAAATAAAGCAAATCTCAATAATATCAATACAAGTGCTATCACTGATATGAGTGGTTTATTTGCAAGTAGAAGAAGTTTTAACGGAGATATATCAGAGTGGGATGTAAGCAATGTTACAAATATGTATAAAATGTTTGCTCAAGCAGGAAATTTTAATGGAGACATATCAAAATGGGATGTAAGCAAGGTTACAAATATGTCTCGTATGTTTGAGTATGCCTATGCGTTTAATAGTGATATATCGAAATGGAATGTAAGCAAAGTAACAGATATGAGCAGAATGTTTGATTCTGCTATAAGTTTTAACCAAGATATATCGAAATGGAAAGTGGGGAATGTAAAAAATATATCTTCTATGTTTAAGTTTTCAGCAGCATTTAATCAAGATGTATCAGAATGGGATGTGAGTAACGTCACTTATATGAACGGTATGTTTTATGGAACATCGGTATTTAATAGTGATATATCACAGTGGGATGTGCGTAATGTTATAGATATGAGTTGGATGTTTGGGAGTGAAACTTACTATAGATCGAGCTTTACTGGCAACATATCAGGCTGGGATGTAGGAAATGTTAGGGACATGAGTAGTATGTTTTATGACTCAGATACATTTAATGGTGACATATCAGGCTGGGATGTAAGTAAAGTAAAAGATATGAACAGGATGTTTTATAATGCAAAGGTTTTTGATAAAAATCTTGAAAGATGGAATGTGAGAAACAATGTAAACAAATATAAGATGTTTGAAGGGTCTGGGGTAAATCCATTGCCACGTTGGGCTACTACAACGTCAGGATCGTATAATTACAGTCCGCAAAACAAAGCTGAGTTATATAAAGTCATTGCAGCAGAAATACGGAAGCAAGGGAACGAAGCAAACTTAAATACTATAGATACAAGTGCTATCACCAACATGAGTGATTTATTTGCAAATATAAGTGATTTTAATGGGGATGTATCAGAGTGGAACGTGAGTAATGTAACAGATATGAGTAAGATGTTTTATGATTCGTCATTTAATGGAGATATATCGAAGTGGGATGTGAAAAATGTTACGGATATGAGCGGTATGTTTGGTCTTACAGATGCGTTTAATAGCGACATATCAGAGTGGAATGTGAGAAATGTTACGGATATGAGTGGTATGTTTCACTATGCAGATGCGTTTAATGGGGATATATCAGATTGGGATGTGAGAAATGTTACGGATATGAGTTGGATGTTTGCAAGCGTAAAAGTATTTAATGGTGATATATCAGGCTGGGATGTGAGAAATGTTATGGATATGAGTTGGATGTTTTATAGAGCAAAAAACTTTAATCAATATCTTGAAAGATGGAATGTAGAAGAAAATGCAGATCAATATAAGATGTTTTCATATTCTGGTGTTACTGAACTGCCAAGTTGGGCTACTAAAATATCAGTAGCATACGATATACGATATGTTCCATACAATAAAGATACATTAAAGGAAGCTATTGAAACGGTAATAAAGAGAGAGGGAAATACTGCAAATTTAAACGAAATAGATACAAGTGCTATAAAGGATATGAGTGATTTATTTGCAAATAGGAATGATTTTAATGGAGATATATCAGGTTGGGATGTGAGTAATGTTAAAAATATGAGTAATATGTTTTATAATGCAGATGCATTTAATGGTGATATATCAGGTTGGGATGTGGGAAACAATGTAAACAAATATAATATGTTTCAAGGTTCTGGTGTTACTGAATTGCCAAGTTGGTATTAAAGAAAGAATATAATGTATGTAATGCTATGCACTATGTAGGAAAGAGAGTATTAGTGTATACTTTAGATAGTGCATAGTAACATACTTCAATATCTTATTGATTCTATTTACCATAAGCGATATATTGTCTTTCCAACAGAGGAATTGCGAAATTTTTGGTGTCGTCAGTTAAGTGAGCATGTAGATATTGTATCTTTAGAATACTGTATGAATAGTTCATCGGTATTTGATTTTCTGTCTCGCAAATATCTTTCTTCTCTTGATATACAACAATGTAAATCAATGTATTCTCTGTCTCGTAAGGAACGGCATATACTTTTAAGTATGGTGCTTCAGAAAAAAGAAGTACAGAATATGCTCTTTAGACTTGAACAGATTGATAGTGCTGATAATAGCATTTCTTTAGAGGAATTTTCACAAAACTATGTGCTGAAGTTTGAGGCTTTATTACAAGCATATCATCTTATACTACATACTTGTAGCGATAATGATTTTTTTGTGCATTGTATGGAGATGTTTTACACATCGTATATACAGATACTTTCCAAGAGTAACTGTATAGATACATTAGTGTTGCCTACATTGCTCGTAAAACAACATATCTGTATTGATGATATGTTTGTGTTTTTGTTTCCACAGTTGCTGAGCAATGAACAACAATCTCGTTTTTTGTATTTATATCAGAATAAAGTGATGAATAGTATGTGTTTTTTTCAGGATATATCAAATAGAAAACAAAGCGACAATGTGGTATCTGCTCATACAGAACATAAGAGTAATGATGCTTCCTGTATACAATGTAGTTTTTCTGATTACATGGAGTACATGCAAACTATGAGTGTATCGGCATATTCTCAAAAAACAATAAAGAAATGTATGTATACAAGACAAGAACTCCACTATGTTTGTAAAAGTATTCAAGAGAAACTTACTTCTGTTGAGGCTCATTCTATTGCAATAACATTGTGTGATAATAATCCAACAATAATAGAAGATTTATATAGTACTGCAAAACAATATGGTATCGTATTACAGGATATACATATGATGCAACATTTTCCTCTGTTAGAACATATATGGCAACTGTATTCCAAAGGATGTACTGTACATACATTGCAAAATTTGTTTATGGATCCTCGTATTCCATGGAAACAACGAGCTATGCATGTTCGTATTGTTCAGCTTGGATATGAAAAAATCCCAAACGATAGTAATGATTTATCGTTATGGAAAAAAGTGCTTGCTCGTGAAGTTAAAAAAAATGATATTCAGAATGAAAACAATGAACAGCATACACATAGCCATACATCACATAGCCATACATATAGTACAGATAAAAGCACAGATGAATTGGAGGCTATGGAACATAGGAAAGAGCAAGGAGCAGTACATACCCTTACTCTATACGAGTATTTTTTTAGCATTCAACATATGTTTCGTACTATTGTACAGGCAAGCAGTTTTGTAGAATTGAGAGAGAGTGTGCATGATCTTATTGATACATATATGTGTCAGGACTCATTAGAGGGCATTGTATGGCTAAAGCAGTTATATGAAACACTGGATGATTATGTTGTTCTCAGTAAGCATATGCAACAAACATATGATAATTTTGAGAAAGAGATTGCAAAGTCTCCATTTCATGTGTTACGTGCTCACCTTACTCAGTATAGGAGACATGATAGCGATAATCATACGCAATCTGCTGTTGCTCTGTCTGTGTTTCCTCATTCTCTGTATTGTGAATATGCGTATCAATACTATATTGGGTGTAATCAGAACGCGCTTGCAAGAGTGCTGTCAAAGCCTACATTCTTTCATGAGATGCTGAGTAAGCGTTATATGAGTGATGCGTTACAACAGCGCTATGAGAAACGAAATCAGTATATACAGTCTAGTCTTGATTATTGTTCTGATACTGTTGCGTTTAGCTTTTCTGCACAGAGTCCAGACGGAGTACAGCCTGATCCTGCATTTTGGAACAATATAGAACCTGCGTTTGTTGTGGATACTTTTCAAAAAGAACAACAGTACTGGGAACAGTTGTGTAGTACTATACATACACACAATAATAGGGAGAGACAGAGAGCTATTGCAGAAACAGAAACATCTTTTTGTACAATATCGTTCGTACAAAAACAAGGACTGGAGTATCAGCAACATATTCAGAGTGCTACAAAAAATGTTTCTTTCTTTACCCATGCTATTGACACAAAGGTGCGAGAGAAATATCAAAGAAATCTTAGGAATAAGAATGTTCATAAAAAAAATATGCTTCATTCGCATATACATCCTAGCAATTTATCGCTTGTTCTTGAAAATCCAATGGTGTATATGTTGAACAATGTTTTTCAGATACGAGAGTTGTTTTCACAAAATATTTTTTTATATTCTGAGAGAATGCTTTTTAGTTCGCTTATTCATGAGACATTTGCACATATGGCATCAATGGTAGCAAAGCATATACAGACGATGGGGGATTCTGGAGCTATTGATTCTCAGTCACAGCTTGATGTGCTTTTATCGTTAGTGCCTGATATTGTTGCAGAAGGCAAGGCTTTGTTTATGCAACGCTTAGTGAACGAATCGTTGTATTTCTTTATGCAACAGTCAATAGAGCATGCCTTTGATGAAGTGTTACTCTATCGTTTTATGTCAGTGTTGTTGTATACTCTCTATACTCAGAAATCATCAATACATATCATTGAAGAGTCTATTGATTTTGATTTTTCTGAAATTATGTGGAATGATACACAATTTCCTCCTTTTGTATTACAGGGCAAACCTGATCTATGTTTTTCTCATAAAGAAGAGGGATACTATAGTTTTTTTGATTATAAATTGCGTAAAAGTACCAATGCTCAAATGCTTGAACGTTATTTTACCCAGCTGTGGGCCTATCATGTACTTGTAAGTAAGCATACTCATTTTTTGTTTTATCAGAGAGCAAGTGTGAAAGAAGACAATGATGCTACTGCTCAAGGAAAGGATGAGAAGCCTTCTACTGCTGATGGAATGGTGGGATATGTAAAAGGAGCGTTGTATTATATTGCTGATAGCTACAAAGATATGTCTCTGTATAATACAGTGTTTCCTGTGCCTCAAGCATTACATGAAAGTAGTTCTTTGCACATGCTTGATTATATAGAGCAAACATTACAAAAATATAATAGTGATATTGGGGGAGGAGAGGCTTTAGAATATATGCCATCCCCTCGTACACAAATGGCTATGCGAAAGCGTACAGAGAAGATACATATGTTTCTTTCTACTATAGAAGAGAATTTATTGCATGCCTTGTCTTCTGTGTATCAGTTGGATTTTTCTCGTTTGTTTGTAGATACAGATACTGATGATACTGATGTAAAAAATAAGAAAGAGAGTATAGTAGAAAATTTTATTGTGTCTTTAATTTTACGAGAACAATGTTTCATATATAGGAACAGAGATTGATATGTGTCATAATAGTGTTGCAATGCAAAGTGATATGCAAAATAGTAACGATAGTGTAGCTACACAAAAGAAAACGCTACAGCTTACAGAGGAACAAAAAAAAGCTGCTAGGGTGGTGGACAATGCGGTAGTGGTAGCTGGCGCAGGAAGTGGAAAAACAACAGTGTTGGCTATGCGCGTGGTATATCTTATGCTTTCAAAAAAAGTTCCGTTGTCGCAGATATTAGTACTTACATTTACGATAAAGGCAAGTGCTGAGATGCATGCTCGTATTCGAAAGCAAATACTACAAGCTATAGAGACTCGTTCTCATATAGGAGTTGCTCTTTCAAAAGAAGATGTAGATTTTCTTGAAGAGCAATTATCGCATTATATAGATGCTCAGATTTCAACTATTGATTCTTTTTGTTTACGTATTGCTAATATTGCAGCAAACAGATTAGGATATATGGGAAGAATTCATTATAGTGCTCATTATAACAAAGAGTTACGAGATTTTGTGTTTCGATGGATTTTCAAACAAAAAAAGAACAGTGAGGCTATTGTTGAGATTGTATCTATAATGGATATTGATGAGGTTATTTCTGATTATATATTTCCTGCTTTGCAAAATCTTAATGCAGAACATAGAGAGAAATTTTTTGATGTTAATGCTATTTTTGAGCAATGCAAAAACAGAGTGCAACATATGTTGCATGGTTTTCATGCAGACATTATAGAAAAAATTTCTTATCTTAACGATGTTTTCAAGAGAGTGATAGAAGAAGATGATGCTGAGCCAGTGAAGAAGAGAGTGAATGCTTTTTTCTCAATATATGAGGCTGTATCACAAAAAGAGTGGTCGGAGGTAGATGCATCGTTTGTTGTGGAACAGTTAGGGAACATAGATTTTAGAGGAAACTTTGGTAAGCTGGTGTCAGCAAAAGAAAAGGATATGTTTAAGGCATGTAAGGAGCTGATATTTGAATCGAAGCGTATAGAGGATCTTCTTAAACATGAGGTGCATGTGCCACATGTGTATACACTGTTGTATACAGTGATACAGCAGCTAGCACAGGACTGGATTGTGTATAGAAAACAAAATGTACTATTTTCATTTTCTGATATTGCCAACCTTGCGAGTACGGTATTGGACGATTATCCTGATGTACAACAATGGTTTGCTTCTTCGTATCGTTTTATTATTGTGGATGAAGCTCAAGATAATAATTTTCAACAAAAGTCATTTTTGTATAATCTTTCTAAACGAGGTTCAGAGAAAACACAGTCAATACATACTCAAAAGGATGAGATGTTTCTTGAAGAACAAAAGTTTTATTTTGTGGGAGATCCTCAACAGTCCATTTATTCTTTTAGGGGAGCAGAAGTGCAAAGTTTTACTGCTATGAACAATGAAATGCAAGAAACATTGTATTTACGTCATAATCATCGCAGTAATCATCTGCTTATTCATTTTTTTAATGTAGTTTTTGATAGTTTGTTCAATAATAAAGATCTACAATTACAAAGGCACTTTAATCCTAGTTCTGTGCAGTATCAAACACAGCTTGCTTCGGTGGTATCACAGGATGTTCATGCTCACTCAGAGAGTCACAATGAAACTATAGTGCCTGAGGAGTATCCTGTAGTATTGACATTGTATCGAGAAGAAGAGGAAGCATCTCATACACTTTCCTCTAAAGAGCTAGAAGCATACGATATTGCTCGAAATATACAATCGTTATGGAAAGAAAAAAAATACGCATATGAGGATATTGCGGTGTTGAGTAAAAACAAAAATATGTTTCCTTATTTGTTAAAATATTTTACTATACTCAGTATTCCTTATAGTATCAATGAAGCTGGTATGGGGCTGCGTATGGATATAGGGTTTGATTTTTATGCGTGGTTTAGCTTATTGTTATACCCTGAAGATAGAAGTGCATATGCAGCGGTGTTGCGAAGTCCTCTTGCTAATATATCTGATTCTGTGGTGCTATCTCTGTTGTTAGAGAACAATGATATGTTTACAATACCACAGGAGTTACAGGAAGATTTGCAGTATGCCCAAGCAATACAGCATGTACATGTTTTACGTGAACGATATAATGAAGCTAAGAAATTGCTAAAGGGTGGAGTGGCAGTTGATATATTAGATGATTTTTGGTTACGGTGTGGATATAGGTACACAATATTAGCATATCCAAACTATCATAGTTTTCTTGATACTTATTATGTGTTGCGTTCTTTTTTACAGCAACAGCAGGAGGGAGGAGGAATAGTACATACTCATACTATGCTACGAAATAACTTGGATGTATATAATGGTGTTTCTTCCCATACTATTCCTATCAGTGATGTGAGCACACAAGGATCAGGGGTGCAAATTATGACCATTCATGCTTCAAAAGGATTAGAGTTTCCTGTGGTATTTGTTATGGGACTGGGAAGCAAGATTTTTCCTCCTTCAAAGCATAAGGTGAACATTCATGCACAGCAGGCAGTTATGCGTTTACCTCAGACGCTTTCTTCTGTATCATCTGCTTCGAATGTGTCCTCAAGTGAACATAAGAAGAGTATCGTTAGTACGCATAAGCTTTTGCGTACTAACGATACTTCTCAGAACGATAATGATATTATGAATACTGCTTTTCTCCTCTTTGACGAGGATAGACAAGCTGGCGAGCCATTGCGTATATTGTATGTTGCTATGACACGTGCAAAAGAGCGTTTGTTTCTCAGTGGAGCATATGCAAAGCCATCTTTTTTTGATGAAGGTACAGTAAAACACAGTACATTTCTTGACTATTTACAGACTGTGCTTACTCCATTGCCATTTACGAGTAGCTCTCATACCCGTACTCATGGTTCTGATCATGCTGATAATCGTGCTTTTGATAGTATACATATGTTGGTCAATAATAGTATGCTGTCTGAAATAGAGGCACAAGCAAAGGAGCTTCTGAGTAATCAGTATGTTCATACAACAAGTACGAAAAAGAGCATTGATACTGCATTACAAGAAAGTGAGGTGTCTACAGAGAAGACGAGAGTTATTGAGTTTGTAACATCGAAGTCTCCCTATTATACAAAGCAAAAAGACTATGATAAAAGTCTTCATCTGCCAGACTTGCCGTGTGAAGCAATACTGAAAAAATACAAGATATACTCTGATTTTGGTGTGTACTGTCATGCCTTGATAAGCGAGTATATCTCAGAAAGACATATAAAGCCCGAACAAGCTAATCGAAAACTTGCTCGTGTGCTTGCTACCCTACGCGATGATGAACAAAAGCTATTTATTGACACGGCAAAAGAGCTTATGCGTAAGTTTGTAACATCATCTTTTTATAGGGAATTTTCAAGTGATGCAATAAAGAAAACTGAGAGTCCGTTTTTGTTATGGAATAAAAAACATGGTGTATGGTTAAACGGCATTATTGATTTTCTTGTATATGATAAAGGAAAAGTATATATAGTGGACTTTAAGGTTGATTCATATCGGTATCCTGAGAGGCATTTTTTACAGCTTTCTTCTTATGAGCTTGCTGCAAAAAAAATGTTTCCTGCAGTAGAGGACACAGATATATGTTGTTATATATATTATTTGCGTAATGCCGAATTAGTTCCAGTAATGCAGAAAAAGGAAGAGGATGAATTATTTGATGTGTTAGTGCAGAGAAAGATGGATAGTGTGCAAGAACACGAGTGATAGTGTTATTGAGATGAGGTAGTTTTGTCTATTTCAGGGAGAATTTTGTCTGCAAGAATTTTTTTGCTAAGAAAGTATGGCCACGTAGGAATTTCTTCTTCAAAATCATTTGTGTCATAAAAAGCAATAAGCTCTTCAAATTTTTGTTGTGCTTGTTGTAAATTTCTTTTTTTCCAATAACAGAATGCTATTTCATATTCTGTTTCTACTTTAAGAGCAATGTTGTCAGGGTTTTCATCTCTAATATAGGTAAACATTTCTATTGCAGCGTTGTAATTTTGATAAAACATGAGATTTCTTGTAAGAAGAAGCTGAATACTTGTTGATTCTGTGTTTCTTATTTTTTCTTTTTCTTGAGAGGCACAACCTAGTATGCTGATGAGTATGAGCAGAACATATGGTATAGTAATTATGGAGAAAATTTTTTTCTTATACATGTATTTTTACTATAGTTAAAGATACTAAAATTGTCAAACTGTAACAGTACATGCATTTATACAATATTAGGATGTAAGAGCATAATCAAACTTTCTAAGAAATATCCATGTTCTATTTTACTTAAGAAAGGAAGCGAAAGTGTTTGTTTCATTGCAGAGCTATGAAGCTCGTGTACATTAAGTGGATAAGAGCGTTGCTTAAATGCAGTGAGCTGTTGAGAAATATCATAGTATTCTTTGTTTTTGTATATGTATACAGAGACATCAATGATTTTATTTTTTTCGGCATTAAGCTGGACTATCCCTATGATTGCAAAAGAAGGGTCTCTATAGCTTTGTACATCTCTCACTGTTATAACATGATGAGTATGAATGTCTAAATTAAAGCGTAAACTTAAAGGAATAGATTGGTATGAATGTATTTCATTTTTCATGTATTCTTCAAAATGCATCCAATACTGTGTATTGTGTTTTACTATAAGGACTTTTGTTTTCAGTAAAGAAAGGACAAGGCGTAATAGAATATATTGCTGATTAGTGCTGATGATGTCAAGTAGGCGAACCGATTGAAATGATTCATAAGGAATAAATTTTTTGATACTGTCAATGATAATGTACGGTAATGGGTAGTGAGAATGAATATTGATAATTTTTTGTACACTGGTATGTAATCCAGCAATAAGAGAAACATGTGATACTACTACCGAATAAAATTCTTTTATCTTTTCGAGAGAAACAAAAGACATGCTTTGTTTTTCGGCATTAAAGTAGTTACTGGGATATTGCGAGAGAGGGGCTACATGCTTTAGTGTTTTAAGTGTATGTTTAAGGCGATGAATATTTTTTATTGATAGTATTGTAGAATGTTGTTTATTCATATTCTTTGTGTGTTCCCTTTATTGTAGGTTCAAAATGAGGAGATGATACATTAGGATATTCTAATATATTATCTTTTATTATCTGTCTAAAAGCATGGGCAAAACTATGTGGTTGCTTAAATAGGTGAGGGTATAACTGCGTGAGGGTAAACGCTCTTTCTAATGGATTGTTGATTTTTTGTACAAACCATATGTACAGAGTAAATGTACATAGGGCTATGGTATCAGTATTGATAATGATGCCGTGTGTACATAGTATGTTTGTGAGATACCGAAATGCTTTATAGTTATAAGCAAAAGGAAAAGTGACAATGCTTTTATGATGTAACCGTGATGCTGAGATATTGTTTGCTGGAATCATATTTTGTGAATTTAGTAATACCCATAAGGGAAGTGGGTACAATGGCGTGTCTATGTGTTGGTAATGTTGTGGGATAAGTCGTGCAAGAAGTACAGCGAGAGAAATATCTTCTTCTAGAGTAACAGTGCGTTCCATATTGTTTATGTGTAATGTTATTGTGATGCTCATATATGCTCCAATGTAGGAAAACTGAGGGCTACTGTACTATTTTTTTCAAATGCATTTTCTAGTGCTTGTTGTATTAAAGCGTGAAAATTGTATGGTAATGAAGCGGTGGATGTATGCATTTTGAATATGTTAGCATTTTCTTTGTTATGGAGTAATTCTATATGCCAGTGTAGTTTTTCTCTATTAAATAGGCTTGATACTCCTAGTAAAGAATAGAGAGCATCAATTATGTTGTATTCTACTAATCCTAAAAATTTTTTTTCATGTATTACATATCCTGTATGTATTGCAGCATAGATTGAAGATATATTTATCTTTTTACTATAGAGTGAGGTATCTAACTCTATACATATGGCAATGGAATTGTTTAGTGAAAGTTTTAGGACATCTTGTAATGTAAGGTTTGTTGTTGCTCTTGTGCTTTTTGTTAATTTTTGACAGATGAGAAATACAAGGGCAGTTATAATATCGTAGTCGTGGAGATGTAAGTAGAGTGGGTTTACTTTAGTATTAAGTGCTACTGTATGAAGTATTATTGTGTTTGTTGTGTAATTGAAAATATGGGCAACAAGGCTTTTTATATCTGCCTGAGTTTGTATGCAAGGTAATACAGGGACTGAGATAGTTATGTTTGTATCAGTTTTCTCTATGCTTACAATGGTTTGATGTGGATGAAAATATTTTTGTGCTATTGTAAGTGATGTAGTAATATGCTGAGAAGAAAATCCAATGTATTTTTTGTATGCTGGATGCTGAATAGTATTATATATGACTTTTCTCTTATGGTACTCTGATGTATTGAGTACTTGTTGTTCTGTGTTGATTTGAGATGCTACTGTTTTGCTTTTTTTTGTAGCTGTGAGTGAGCTGTCTATTGTATGTTGTTTTAGAGATAACGAGCTGTATGACATACTGGCTTTTTTTTGAAAATGTATAATTTTATTTAATGGATGAAATGCATTTTTTTTCTGTAGCTGCCATATCTGAAATTGATGTTCAATAGTGCTTGAATCACATAATACTGTTCTAAAAATTTTTCGTGCAATGGTAACGGCATAGATAGTAAAAAGCCAAGCGAGCATTTCGTTATGAGTACTATGATTTGATGGTGATACAGGAGTTACCGTGATAGGATAACTGAATATGTTTCTTAATTCATTTTGCAGTGCATCTCCTAGCATACATGTTGTTTTTACATGAGAGAGGGTGGCTTGCGCCCATATTTTTGGAATAGAGGTTGCTCTCCATACTTTGCTAGTGTTATGTATGTTTTTTGTAGTATTCTGTTTTGTATGCGTGTATGTATGTTTTTTGTTATGCATCTTTGTGATAGCAGGAGAGCTAAATACATAGGGTTGCAGTATTGCCCACTGAAAATAATTTTGCATCAATGCGTGACATGTATAAGATGGTCCTACGAGGAGTGAAGTAAAGGGAA
Source organism: Spirochaetia bacterium (assembly GCA_965218205.1). GTDB lineage: Bacteria > Spirochaetota > Spirochaetia > WTKD01 > CBDDCA01. The sequence continues at coordinate 476,443 of OZ244590.1, forward strand.
TGAGTGTACTATTGCTCTGCGGTAGTATATGTTGCTTATGTTTCGTTGTTGTAGGAACAGTTTCGCTATCATTATACAACAGGGGGATAGCAGTATTATAGTATTGAAATTTTGTGGTAGGCATTTCGTTATGAGAAATGATAAGACAGTCACTTGATCGTACTTGTATTTTCTGTTGATGATATTCATTGATTGTTGTTGTAGAGGTGTTCAAAGCTAAAGGAATAGCAAGGTAAATTGTCTGCTCACTTTCTTGTAGGCAGGGAATTTCAATCACAATACTTATTTTTCTACTATTTTTTCTATTATTTCACATACTTTTTGTACATCTTTTAATTTCATATCTGTAAATAAAGGTAAACTTAGTGTAGAGGCAAAACGTGAAAGTGCATTAGGAAAATCTGTGTCATGAAAAGAATATCTTTTTTTGTAATAGCTCATCATGTGTATAGGTCGGTAGTGAATAGAGCTTTGAATGCCATAGTTAGAAAGTTGTTGTACAAAGCTATCGCGAGTGATGCTAGGGTGTACAAACTGTATACAGAAAATATGCCAAGAGTGTGCATATGGCTGTGAAGAGGTCTCTGGTAATGTGATATATGATTTGTTTTTTAGTAATCGTATATATTCTTGGGCTAGGAGCAAACGTTTTTTTTGTAATTTTTGTGCTTTTTTTAGTTGTACTCTTCCGATTGCTGATTGCATATCTGTGAGGTTGTATTTATATCCTAACGCTTCAACATCATACAATGCTACATTGTTCTTGTTTCTGTCCCATGGATTCTTATTGATACCATTATTACGAAGCAATGTTATAGTGTTTATGAGTTCTGTGTCTCTGCTTACAATCATACCTCCTTCTCCTGTTGTAATAGTTTTATTTGCATAAAAAGAATACACACCAATATCTCCCATTGTTCCCAGAAAGCCATGTTGGTTATAGGCAGGAAAAGAATGAGCGGTATCTTCAATAATAGCGAGTTTATAAAATCGTGCAATATCAATAAGCTCTTGATACTGTTCGGTAACAAATCCTGTAATTTGAATAAATATCACTGCAGCATAGTGTGATTGTTCTGCTTTTTTCTTAAAATCGTTAATGTCAGGATAGAGACTCGTCTTGCCTATATCATAAAAATCAAATTCTAATCCACTCATAAGAATAACAGAGATGCTTGACACAAATGTATATGGGCTAACAAGTACTTTTTTTGATTGAGGAATACGTAATGCCATTAAGGCTAGGTGTAGTCCTGCAGTACAGTTTACGACAGCTCTTGCTTGGAGTGGTGCTTTGTTCGTTTCGGCAGGGTGATTTCTAATGTATGCGGCAAATTCTTGTTCAAATGCGATTGTTTCTGGACCACTTGTGAGCCAATTATTTTTCATGACTCTCTGTACTGCAGCAATCTCTTTCCTCCCAATAGAAGGGGGGGAAAAAGGAATAGAGAATTTTTTCATTACATTTATTATACTATAATATGCATAATCTGGTACTAAAGGGAGTTATAAGTTATAGTATTGGAGTTGGAGTTTTATTGACAATGAAGTAAGTTTCTACCATAATAGAATAAAAAGGAGTTTATTATGAACAAAATAATTACTGTATTTGTAAGCATGTTTGGCATATTGTTTACGTTATTGCTTTTCTCTTGTGCTTCAATAAATAATTACGAGCCAGGAACATCTAATCCTGTGAAAAGTGATTATACTGTACTGGCTGAGGTTGAAAGAGAATTTTCAAGCAATATAGTATTGGGGGTATTTTCTTGGGGAGATGATCTGGATGTTCTTGATACGCTAAAAGAACAATACAATGCTGATGACATTATTAATGTTGCTGTTTCTGAAAGATATACATCATATTTTTGGTATATTTTCTTTCAAAAGAGATATGTAGTAACAGGAACTGCTATTAAATACAATAATTAGTACTAGGTATTGATTTTACTGTATTTCATTATAAGGGCCTATAAATGAAACTATATTTATAGGCTTTTTATATCTTTTAAGAGATATAGATAAAGTAAGAATGACTGTTAATGGAAGAAAATAGTACTGTACACTTGACTATTGTATCTTTCTTATAATAAGATATACTAAAGGGAAAGTATAGTTTTCTTTACAAGGATGATATTATGTTTGCAATAGTTGAAATTTCTGGTTCTCAGTTGCGGGTAGAACCTGATAGTATAGTGAAGGCACCGTCTATAAAAGGGAATGTTGGTGATACATTGGAATACTCTTCGGTATTGATGTACAACAAGGATAATGAAGTTAAAATTGGAACTCCATATGTTGATGCAAAAGTGAAAGTTGAAATTTTTGCTCAAAATAGAGGAAAAAAACAATTTGCTCGCATTTATAAGAGACGCAAGCAATATAAAAAATCATGGGGATTTAGAGTTCCCAGTACTCTCTTAAAAGTTACAGAAATTAGTGCATAAGTGTATGTATTTCTTTTGGAGAAATACACATGTATTGTGTAGTGATATAAAAATTATTTACAGTATAAATTTATAGCACACATTTACAGTACAAATCTATAGTACAATAGTTATTGTAATCTCGTTATTATGATACAAGTAGGTATTTCTGTACTTCAATCTACTTCGTTTTTTAATGATTTTTATCATAGAGTTTCACAGTTATTGTTGGATGATAAGGTTACACAAAAAAACGAATATTGTGTTCAATCGTTAGTACAGCAAGAACCTGTAATGATTGTTTCTGCTGTTGTATCGGGACATGCTATGCAGCATCTTTCTCGTTCTTATAACAATGAGGAATGTAAATTGATAGCAGCTTGTGCATCAGTGAGTATGTTGTGTAAAGTGTTGTCTGCAGTAGTGGGGCATAATATACGGGATATGGTCTCCTTAAAAGCAGAACAAGAGGGAAATTTTGAATGCAAAGTTGATTATCAAGCTATGATACATTCTGTATCGTTACATACTCTTCATCATTATATTGAAGTATTTGGTGCTATGAAAAGTTTTGTAGTAGGAATACAGCTTATTGCACAAAATACTCCATCTGCATTACAATGTACTATAGATGTAGTATAATACTATATATAAATGTATGTTAAAAAATAGTTTTGTTATTATAAAGGAGTAAATATGGCACATAAAAAAGGTGGCGGAAGTACTAAAAATGGACGCGATTCGGTATCAAAGAGATTGGGAGTAAAACGTTTTGGAGGACAGATAATTGCTGGTGGTGAAATTATTATCCGTCAAAGAGGAACTCGGTTTCATCCTGGTATAAATGTAGGGAAGGGCCGTGATGATACTCTCTATGCTAAATGTGAGGGAATGTTACAGTTTGGAACAAAACTGGGAAAAAAAATTGTTTCGGTGTTGCCTCAATAGCTATTCTCTGTAGCTGTTATGCATACTGTTCTTTTGTAGAAAGGCACTTGCAGAAAAGCACTTTTAGAAAGTACCCAAGTGAGTACTCATTTTATTGATATTATTGAAATTGTTCTCAAGTCAGGCAAAGGTGGTGCAGGGGCTGCAAGTTTTAGAAGAGAAAAGTATGTCCCAAAGGGGGGACCAGATGGTGGAGATGGCGGAAAGGGGGGCGATGTCATTTTTTGTTCTACCCCTCATGAACGAACATTAAGAAAATTGCGTTTTAAGTCTCAGTATGTTGCAAGAAATGGGTATCCAGGACAAGGAAGAAAAAAACATGGAGCGGATGGGGAAGATTTAATTATTGAAGTTCCTTTTGGTACGGTTATCAAGACAGTATCGGGGGTTGAGTTGCTACGCTTTGATAACAGTGTGAAAGAATACTGTATATTGAAAGGCGGGAAAGGCGGGAAAGGGAATGTGCATTTTAAGAGTTCTGTTCGACAAGCTCCACAGTATGCACAGTCAGGAATGGACGGAAGCGAGTTGCGTGTACGAGCAGAGCTGGAGCTTTCTGCAGATGTTTGTTTTGTAGGAGAACCAAATGTTGGAAAGTCAACATTGTTGAAATCGTTAACAAATGCTGATCCTAAAATTGCAAATTATCCGTTTACCACGCTTATCCCTAATTTAGGTACTTTGCGTAATGCATATACCGAAGCAGTGCTTGTGGATATTCCGGGAATTTTATCAGGAGCAGCAAAAGGATACGGTTTAGGTACAAGTTTTTTACGACATATACGAAAAGCAACTACCATTTGTTATGTGCTTGATATTTCTCTTGTTCAAGAAAAAATTGTCAGTAATGAAAGTAATACAAGCAAAGATACGGTACAGGATGCAGTTGAAATGCTGTACGATAATTTTAAGATATTACAGCATGAAGTATTGTGCTATGATCCATCCTTTGCTACTAAATCATTTTTAATAGTGTGTAATAAAATTGATTGTGTGCATGATGATAATGTTTCTTTTGATTATCAAAGAGTGCTATATCAACTTGAACAGCATATACGACAACAGGGAGGAGAAGAGATGACTCCCACAGATAAGGATATATCTTCTGTATCTTCGGTACATCAGTTCTCAAAATCTTTGTTTTATGGATTGTTTGGAGTATCGGCTCTTCATTTTATGGGAATGGAAGAGCTAAAAGAACAGCTTCTTCATTTAGATACTGCAGAGAATGTTTCTCTATAAGGGAATGGAGTAATGTATAGAATAGTAGATAATAAAAAGCAAGTAGTCTCTGTTGCTCATAGTACGCTGGCTCTTTTTGGAGGGAGCTTTGATCCATTTCATGCTACCCATCTTGCTATTGCACATTATGTACATGCACATTGTAATGTAGAGTATATTGTTCTTATTCCCACAAAGCAGAATCCTTTTAAGAGTCATAGGATGACAGTAGAGAGTGATAGTCGTATTGCTATGATTCATGCTGCGGTGAATAATTGTCCGTACATACTTATTGATGACTTTGAGCTTAGGTCAGAAGATTCTATTTCATATACCCATATTACTATAAAGTATATAAAGAATACATATCATCCTGCTATTCCCTTGCACTTAGTTATTGGTGCTGATACGCTTAATTCGTTGGATAAATGGAAACATATACAGGAAATGCTAGAGTGGGTTACTCTGTTAGTTATTCCGCGTAAACAGTATGAGCTGCATGTTCCCCCTACTATAAAAAAAAATACTGTACATGTTTTAGAAGACTTTCCTATAAGTGATCTAAGCTCATCTGACATTCGATCGGTATTGCACGAAAAAGATAAGAAGCATGTGTCTGAGCTTAAGAAATTACTGCCTGCAACAGTGTATCGTTATATACAAGAACATAATCTGTATTGATAAGGATATGTGTCAGCATAGCATGTAGAGAGATAATACATAAGGGGTATAATGAAGCAGTGTGTCGATAGTGGTGTTACAAAAAATAGTTCTGTACTGTCTGATGACACAAGGAGCAACATAAAAGAGCGAGTGCAAGAATATACACGAAAGCATGCAAAGCTATATGCTTTAGTGGAAAAGACAGTGTCGCCTTTGCGTATGGAGCATAGCGTATGTGTGGCAACTCGCAGTATCGAGCTAGCGTTGGCACATGATGAAGTTGCAGTTGCATGTGAACATGCATGGATTGCAGGGATAGCCCATGATATTTGTAGAGAGCATAGTGGAGAGCAGCTGCTGTTGTTGGCAGAACAGTCGGGTTTTGCTATTGAATTGTATGAGCAGGAGCATCCTCTTTTTCTGCATGGAAAAGCAGCGGTAGCAGTATTACAGCAAGAGTACCCTTTAGAGCAGTACATTACTCCTGTGCATTCGTATGCTACTATGCAGGAATGTGTGCAGAACATATATTTTGCTATTGCACATCATACATTGGGCTGGAAAATGCCAAACGATTTGTTGTTGCTATTATTTATTGCTGATGCTACTTCGAAAGATAGGGGGATGAACGAGTTATTTCTTCATACTCTTAGTGCTTTGAGTGTAGCAAAACAGTGTGTTGTTCTTATTGATTTTCTTTCAGAAAAATATAATACTACACATCCTACTACACGGGATATGTATACATACTGTACTGCATTAGTACAGGACTAGGGACTGTGCTATTAATATATATTACAGAGTTTGTAGTTCTTTTTGTAAATCGTATATGGTACATACTTTTACAGTTTTTGTACATTTAGCTTTTAGGTTTTTAATTTTAGTTAAATCCGCTCTATTATCTTTTGTATTATAATAATCTCCATCTGCAATAGCGATAAAAATGGTTTCTCTGTCTGTATTATCTCTAACATTATTGATGAAATTCTGCAAATCTTTATATTGATGATCTTGAGCTCCTCCTTTGTCTTTAGTATATTTATGAGAAGCATATATTTTTTTACTGTTATATTCAAAATAGAAATCTATTGTTTTAGCATTTGATAATTGTTTATGTTCTTTAGTTACTATTTTTCCATTTACTACAAAAAATTTATTGTTTGGTAAGTTTTGAAAATTGGTTACTCCTTGTATTTTTTTTATATAGTTTGCGGCAATTTTTTCATATACATTTTGTTTTTTCGGATCTTTAGAAAAAAAAGCTAATGCTATAGGTAATTCATTTTTAATATTTTCTCTAATTTGTTGTTCAGGTATTCCATATTTTTTTGATGCATTTCGTATCTTGGTTATTAAACTAGAATCTTCTTGCTCTAAGAGAGCTACTACTTCTCTCATATTTTGTGTTGTTATATTTCTAATTGCATTACTATAAATATCTTCTTTATTGTGCATATTGTATTATATCTCTTGCTAAAGAGTATTCTATTCTTCGTCTGTATTTTCCATCTTTTCTTAAGCCTTTGAAAGCAGTGAGAAAAATATCATCTGTTTTTTCTCTTATATCATCAATACAATCATTCAATCTTTTTAGCATGGGTTCAGAAACATCAATGCCTTGTATTCGTGTGATTGATCTTGAACTGTGAGATATGGTATATTTGTTTAATTGTTCTCCATGACAAAATCTGATAGAAGGCTCTCTGTTATTATCTATGGCAATCAATCCTAAGTCACCACTGGGATCGTTGAATGTAAGATTACTGGTACTACTATGAGTATTTGGTAAGCATTTTTTTAGTTCAGTATATTTTCCTACACGCCTATCATCGCTGTATATTTCAATATCTTTTGTTTTTCTATTACTAAAAAGAGCAAGGCAAACAGGGTTTTCTGTGTTCTCAAATAATAGTCTATTGATACATATGAGTATCTCTAATCTATCGGTGAAAAGTTGCGATTGTATAAACGAGGCAGGAATTAACGCTCCTACATATTCGTTGTTATCTAAAGCAAGCGAAAGGCATAGTTTGTATATATTATCATAGTGGGTATCAGGGTAGTATAGTTTTCTTCTTTGGGCAGATGATTTATATAGCCATGGTGGATTTGTTATACATACTTTATATCCTTTTGGGTACGATTGTATAGTATCTCGTTTCTGCACCTCTTTTGATTGTGGATATATATCGTAAGAAGTATAATGAGACGCCATTCCTATTTCTTGTAGCATATGTATAATTGAGTTATTGCCTGCAAAAGGTTCTAGTATTGTTTCTTTTTGTATGGTATGGGTATTTATCCAATCTTTGAAAATAGCGTTATCAAAAGGATTAAAAAGAGAGGTATAATATATTCCATTTTGTCTAGTGTTTGATTTCATGCTCTTTTCATTCCTTATATGATGAGTGATAGTATATTATTTTCTTTCATGTATGTACTATGTACTTATTATATCTTACATTGTACTTACTATTCAATTATTTTGGTATGTATTTAAATATAATACACTATTTATATAATTCTAGTCCATGATTTCAAGGGGAAATTATAGCTTGAGCTTGTAGCCGTACAGGGCATGATATGTTAAAAAAAGGTGTTTTTTAGTATAATTTAGATGGGTGATAAAAGAGAGTAACTATGAATATTGAGCAAAATGTAACTAAGCATATAAAAGCACAAAATCAAAATATGCAGGTGCTAAAAAAGTACTTTGGGCAATGTTTTGACAAGGATGGAAATTTTGATATTGAGAAATTTAAGCAAATGCTTTCTGAAAATGAGATCAATTTTTATAAGGAAGGGTACGGATTAGATTGGCTGGGTAAGTCTTATGCAAGGTTGCTAGCCAGCGATGAAGCGACAACGCTATTAAAAGAGGATGAGGCACATAACCAACAAGCACAAAACAAAGACTCTCAAAATGTGCTGATTAAAGGCGATAATTTGGAGGTGTTGAAGCATCTTTCAAATGCCTATTATGAAAAGGTGAAAATGATTTATATTGATCCTCCGTACAATACAGGGAGTGATGGGTTTGTATATGCTGATGATCGAAAATTTACAGTGAAAGAGTTACAAGAATTAGTTGGAATTGATGAAGACAAAGCAAAGCGAATACTAGAATTTACTCAAAGCAAAAGTAACTCTCACAGTGCATGGCTTACTTTTATGTACCCGAGATTGTACATTGCCAAGCAATTACTCAAAGAGGATGGAGTGATTTTTATCTCTATTGATGATAACGAACAAGCAAATTTGAAACTGTTGTGCGATGAGATTTTTGGTGAGGAGAATTTTATAAATAATTTCTTGTGGTTACATGGAAAAGGAAAAAAAGATAATCATAGTAGAACTCTTCAACAATATGTACTCTGTTATGCTAAAGAAGTGAATAAGCTTGATTCATGGACTACATGTATATCAAAAAATTATGCATCCCATAATGGAGATAATGATGAAAGAGGAGAATGGTTTTCTGGGAGTATTTCCTTTAAGGAAGGAAGAAGCAATAAAGCACATAAAAACTATTTCAAAATTACTTCTCCGTCTGGTAAAGTGTGGGAAAGACAGTGGCAGTGTACATATGAAGAAATGGAAGAATACTTATCTGAAAATCGTATATACTTTGGGGCCGCCCCTCGCTATGATGCCGTTCCTAGATTAAAAATCTTTCCAACAAATGAAGAAATTATTCCTAAAAATATATTGGATGAAGTAGGAACGACACGTTCTGCACAAAAGGAATTAGATGCTACACTCACATATGCTGGTATAGGGAAAGAGTTTAATCCTAAATCAACATGCTTAATAAAGCATATAATAAAAATGTGTATGAATGATAACGATCTCATCCTAGACTTCTTTGCAGGCTCTGGTACTACAGGTGATGCGATAATGCAACTCAATGTGGAAGATGGTGGCAGTCGAAACTATATTTTGGTGCAGTTGCCCGAAGTTATTGATAAAGAGAAAAGCAAAACAGCGTATAGCGATAAAGAGAAAAGCAGAACAGCGTATAGCTTTGTGAAAGATGAGCTACATGTAGAAAGCCCAACGATTTTTGAAATTACCAAAGAAAGACTACTCAGATCAGCAAAGAAAATACAAGCAGATAACAAGCAGGCAAAAGAGCAAAAAGAACTCACAGAGCAAGATTTTGGCTTTAAGATTTTTGAAACTACTCCTATTTGGGAAGATTATAATTTTGAATCAGATATATTAGACGATGAAACAACATTGTTTGATGAAACTACACTAACGAAAGACGACTTGAAACTGTTGCTCATCACTTGGAAAACCTATGATGGCTCTGCATTAACTGAAAAGTACGAAAGCTACGATCTGGGTGGCTATACGGGGTATTATGTAAATGGCAAGCTGTACTTGATGCACACAGGGTTTTCAACAGCAAATCTCAAAAACTTACTTGAGAAAATTGATGCAGATAAAATGTTTAATCCAAGATCAATCATTGCCTTTGGCTATCATTTTGAAAGCAAACATCTCAGAGAAATTGCAGAAAACATAAAAAGCTATGCAAATAAAAAAAGCATAGATATTGAATTTATAACAAGGTATTAAGGTAAACATATGAGAATGAAATTTAACAAAACAGGTGTAGACTCCTATTTGTCAATAAAAAAATCTTTTAAGATCCCAGAATTTAAGGATTTTAATATTATTACAGGAGTGATTGGAAGTGGAAAAACACATTTTTTACAAGCAATCAAAGAAAATGTTATTTCTGTTGAAATAGACAACGAAGAAGTAAATACCGAAGACATAGCATTGTTTGATTATAAAAATTTTACACTACAAAATGAACAGTCAGTACCCCAAGATTTTGTTACTAATGAAAAAGAAGAGATTCTAAGTATATTTGATCGTACTGTAATCACGTATAGTAATGGGGCATCCCACATTTTTCCTCTTCTACAGGATTATTTTAAGGTATCTCGTGATTATTTTTTGTTTGGTAAATTGTTAACTATAGAAAACATTGAATCTATAAAAATAGAAAAAGAGAAATTTTCAACAACAGAACAATCAAAATCTTTTGAAAAGTTTAAGAAAAGATTTAAGTATTATTTAGATGAAATAAAAAAAGGATTCGATGATCTAAAAAAAACGAATGAGCATATAAGAGTATATTTTAGTGATAAAAAAGATATATATAGTTTAAGTGGAATAGAGATAGAAAATGCAATTATAGATTATAAAGATCCTAATTTTATAAAAAAAGGGTTTGGGGAAATATTTAAAATTGTACAAGATGCAAAAATTCGATTTCAAGAAGAACAAATTCAAAAAGATGAAGCTAATAAACAGAAAACTGTAGAAGAAATAGAAAAGGAGTACCAAGATAAATATGGTATATTTCCTTGGATTTTTATTAACGATATTTTAGAAAAATTTCACAGTGAAAATTTCAATTTTAATTATAGAGTAAAAATACCAACAGAGCTACCTAATGAATCAATGAAAGTAAAATTTACTCGGATAAACACTGACGGATCTACTGACGAATTTATTGAAATAGAAAATTTTTCATCAGGAGAAAAAGTATTATTGACATTAGCATTATTTTTATTAAAAGCTCAAAGAGGAGCTTTGCCAAAAATACTACTTTTTGATGAAATTGACGCTACGCTTCACCCTTCTATGTGTAAGAATTTAATAAATGCACTAAAGGAAAGTATTGTCGCAAAAGAAATAAAAATAATCTTTGTAACTCATACTCCTTCAACAGTTGCTTTTTGTAATGAAGAAACTGATGGTATTTTTGTAATAGAGAATAGTCAAAAAATAGAAGAGCAATCTAAAGAGAAAGCTATTGAAATTTTAAGTGAAGGTTTTGTTGTTTTAGGTGAAAGTAAAGCAAATTTAAGTATTGCTCATACTATTGCCAATACTAAGTTCCCTGTTTTATTTACAGAAGGACCTACCGATCAGACTATATTAGAAAACGCTTGGGAAAAATTGTATCCAAAGAAGGAAAAAAATTTTTCTATTGAAAATGGTTTTGATGCTGGTCATTTAGGTTCTTTATTAAGAAGAAAAGATTCAGGTATTTATAAGTATGATAAAACAGATCAAATAATAATAGCATTATTTGATTTTGATAAAGCTGGATATAATGCATGGAATGGCTTAGTAAAAGAATTTTCTAATCATAAGGAATATAAATATGTCAAAAAACACAAAGATTACTCAGTATATGCAATGTTATTACCTTGTCCAGAAAATGATGAAATAAAGAAGCAAGTTTTTGATAATGACAAGGAATCTTTTGGAGATAAAGCATCGTTAGCTATTGAACATTTATTTTATGGAAAAATAAAAAGCAACTGTTTTAAGAAACAATCAAGTGCTGGCGGTGGGAAAATTATAGATTTTACTGGAGATAAAAGCAAATTTGCAGAAAAAAGTAAAGAATTTACTAAAGATCAATTTAAAAATTTTGTGCCTCTTTTTGAGATAATACAAAACATTATAGAGAACAAACGCTAAACCATGCTACACTTCAACTTTGAAAAGAATCTAAGCCACCAAACGCAAGCAGTCAATAGTACTATCGCTGTGTTTGAGCATCTTCAACATAGCAGGCAACAAGGAGCATACAAAAATTGTATTAATCCTATTGTAGACAGAGAAAATGGATCTCAATACAGTAAGAACATAACAGAAATTCAAAGAAAAAATGGTATTGATGAAATAAAAAATAGTCAGAGCAATATTGTTGATATTATGATGGAAACGGGTACAGGTAAAACCTATACCTATACCAAAACTATTTTTGAACTAAATAAACATTTTGGGATTTTCAAGTTTGTGATTGTTGTTCCCACTTTGTCCATCAAGGCTGGTGCTGTTGATTTTTTGAAATCTGACAGTGCAAGAGGACATTTTAGGCAACAATATGGCAAAACTCTCAAACTTCATATTGTAGAGAGCAAGAAGGGGAGTAAGAGTAAGAAATCGTTTATGCCAACTGCAGTAAGTAGTTTTGTTACATCGGGTGACTTTGAAAAAAATAGTATTCAAGTGATGATTATCAATGCAGGTATGATTAACTCTGATACCATGATAAAAAGTTTTGATAGAAGCCTTTTTGATACATGCACTGTAGCCTTTGATGCCATTGCTTCTGTAAAGCCTTTTTTGATTATTGATGAGCCACACAAGTTTTCTAAAGAGAATAAGACTTGGGACAATATCAAAAAAATGAAAGCTCAGTTTATTTTACGGTATGGTGCAACATTTAAGGAAAAGGAAAATGTAGTATATACCCTATCAGCTGTTGATGCTTTTAATAAAAATCTTGTGAAAGGGGTTATTGGCCATATTACCGAATTTGAAGAGGGTAAAAATGTACTTGTAAAACTTGTAAACACAGATGGTAAGGAAGCAACATTTGAGTTAAGCGAAAACTCTAAAAAGTCAACTGTCAAGCTGATTAAAAAAGATAGTTTGCAACAGCTGCATGCTGCAATGACCGATTTATGTATTGAAAATCTCAATAAAACAAAAGTAGTTTTATCCAACGGTTTGGAGTTAAAAAAAGGAGATACAATAAACCCTTATTCTTATGCCCAAACCTTGCAAGAAATCATGATTCAAAAAGCAGTAAAGCATCATTTTGAAAAAGAGCAAGAATATATAACACGAGAGGTACGGATAAAACCATTAACCTTGTTTTTTATTGACAATATAGCAGAATATCGCAATGAAGATGGAAGTATTAGGCAATGCTTGGAAAGTGCTATTAAAACAGAAACCAAAAGATTACTGCAAACGCAGACCAATACATTTTATAAACGATATTTAGAAAAAACATTACAAGATATTTCTAAAACGCACGCAGGGTATTTTTCAAGAGACAACGCTGATAAAGATGAAGACATTGAGCAAGAAGTGAATGAAATACTGCACGATAAACAAGCGATGCTTGATTTAGAAAATCCAAGACGATTTATTTTTTCTAAGTGGACATTAAGAGAAGGCTGGGATAATCCGAATGTATTCCAAATTTGCAAACTAAGAAGCAGCGGGAGTGAAATTTCAAAGTTGCAGGAGGTGGGGCGAGGATTACGTTTGCCAGTCAATGAATATGGTAATAGAGTAAAAGACGATGAGTTTTATCTTAACTATTTTGTTGATTTTACCGAAAGTGATTTTGTTGATAGTCTGGTGAAAGAAATTAATGAGAAATCTGGTTTTATATCCGTTGAGAAAGAACCAAAAAAACTTACTGATGATGTTATAAACAAGATATGTGAAGTCTATGGAGAGGAAAAAAATAAATTACTTACAGATTTACAGGATGACAGTATTATTGAACATTCCAATGAATTGACAGAAGGAGGATGGAACTATATAAAGCAAAAGTTTCCAAAGATATTTAAGGGAGTTGATTCTAATAAAGTTCGTAAATCAAAAACTTATAAAAAACAAGTATCTATAAGAACAGAAAAATATCAGGAGCTAAAAGACTTATGGGAGAAATTAAATGAAAAAGTAATTTTAGAATATAAGTTTGAAAATGAATCTTCTTTTAAGGCATTATTATCTGAATTTTTTAAGGAGCAGGCGAAAAATTTTTCTACTGGAGGAACTAAACAGCGTAAATTGGCCATTGAAATTGAAGATAACTTAGCTGTTTCAAAAGAGGAAGTCTCTGTATTGGATGATACCATTACCCCAATTTCAACAATGAGCTATAGCGATTTTATCAAGAGACTTTCAGATGCCTTACACATCAACCTTAAGACAATGCACTATACATTATGTAATGCACTGGTAGCTTCAAACATTGATATAAACAAATATCTCAATACATCCACTATACGTGTTATAAAGCAAAACTTTGAAAACTATTTAATGTATGAAGCCTTTGTTAGATTTAATATTGAGTATAAAAAAGTTTCAAATAGCATTCATCCAACTAAATTTACAGATAGCTCTGGTAATGTTTTAAGTAATATTGTTGCTTCGGAGGTTGGTGGGGTTTACTCAGATTCTAAAGTTGCTGATAGTTATTTTTTAGATACATTATTCTCTGATTCAGAATTAGAGAAGGAAAATATAGAGATGAAGGAAACAATAAAAGAAGTCCTTGTATTTACAAAAATTCCTAAAAACTCTATCAAAATTCCGGTTGCTGGTGGTAGAAGTTACTCACCTGATTTTGCCTATGTACTACACTTTGAGAACGGAGCAAAGAAACTTCATTTTATTGTAGAAACTAAAGGTGTGGAAGGAAAAGATAATTTAAGGAAAGAGGAAGAACGGAAAATAAAACATGCAGAGCAATTTTTTAATGGCAGTATAAAAATTCATTTTAAGACTCAATTTAAAGGCGATAAAATTGTGGAACTGATACAAGAAATTACTGCAAAGTAAGATTAAGTACTGTATGATAGTAATATTAGTGTTATAAAAAAATTAGAGATAAGAGCCATGTCATTTTGGAATTTCCACCTCCCTACAAGCACTATTGTTGTACTTATGACTTATCTGTATAATGAAGTAACAGCATAAAAGATATATGAAAAATTTTAAGGTACTATCCATTATATTAGGGATTATTATACTGTCTTTGTTTATAGTAATTGCCTATACTATTTATCAGAATTTTAAGGCAGATACAATCAGCCAAGCTATCTTAAGAGAAGAACAAGTGAGTTTTTTGTTTTCTTTTGAGTTTAAAGATAGTTATCAGCAAAATTCTGTCATAAGTTTCATTATAATGTACTCTCCCAAGACAAAGAAGGTGGGGATTTTGGAAATTCCTGCCAATGTAGGAGTGTTTGATAGCGAAAAAGAAACGATATTTCCACTGTCGTATTATCATCATACTTTTGGAAATGAGAGGTATATTGAAGTAGTAAAAACTGTATCACGTATAGAAGATCTGTCGTACTTTTTTGTTTCGTCTTCTATGCTTGAAGGGTTTGTGGATATTATTGGAGGCATTCAAATTCCAGTGAATGGGGATTTGCTTTCTTTAGGATCAGATAACGAAAGAGAAGAATCTTCTTCTCTATATACTGTGATTGATGAAACAATGTTGCTTGATGGGATAGATATATCTTCGTTTCTTTCGGATATTGAAAGACGAACATTAATTCAAACAAAAAATGATTATGTGCTTTCTTCACGTAGACAGTCATTTATTATGGCATTGATAGAAACTCTAAAGAGTCAGAAAGAGAGTATAGAAAATACAGTGATTATGAAAAAACTAGCTTCTGTGGTTGATACAAATGTAAGTGTAGATAATTTACAAAGCATCTTTTTGTTAGCACAGAATTTTGAAGAAGAGAATATATATTTTCAGATTTTACAAGGAGACATAGATACAGTAACTATAGGAGATACAAACTATTCTATTCTTTTTATAGATAATAGTGTAAATAGTATATTTTCAGTTTTTTCTTTGCTACAAGATTTTATCAATCAGAAAAAACGTTCAAATTCAAATGAGGCTGTTAGTCTTACTATCCTCAATGGGACAGTACTTAATGGCTTAGCTGGTGCAACACAAGAACTCTACGAGCAAGACACAATGTTCTCTATACTAGGAGTAGGAAATGCCATCAGTAGTGATATACAGTATTCTGTTGTCCTTGATCGTACTGGTAACAAGCAAAAAGCAAAGAAAGTGGCGAAAGTAGTAGGGGTAGAGTCAATATTAACAGATATTGCAGTTCTTGATGATATAGGGGCAGAAGTAACATTAATTTTAGGAGAAGATTTTGATGGAAAAACAATTTCAGAATGATGAAGATATGGGCGAAAATAGTCTCATGGAAAAAAATATGATTGAACTTGCTAAAAAATTGAAAGAGGAGCTTTGTCAAAATATCTCTGTGTATAAGGTTACTCCTATTTTTTCCTATACTGATTATGTTATTATTGCTACCACTATTTCCGATATTCAAAGAAGAGGGATTATACAGATGCTTCCTCAATTATTGCAGGAGCTATCGCTGGATGCCTACATTGAATATTGTATTAATCGTTCTCAGTTATCAAATACAGGAGGGTGGGTGCTCCTTGATTTTAAGGACTTTATTGTTCACCTTATGACACAAGAGTTACGAGAATTTTATGAAATAGATAAGATGTTTTTTGAGACAAAAAATATCTCTACATAGATACCGCAGCTACTCTTTTACTCATACGACATTGCTATCTTTTTATTTTTAGAATAAAGAAAAGTATAAAATATGTCGAACTTAAAGTAACTATGCTATCCTATAGATATAAGGCCTGTATTCTATTAGTTGTTGTATGTTATTCTTTGTTATTTGTTCATAAAGCGGTATATGCAGATATTCGTCATACGGTGCAAAAAGGTGATACATTATATAAAATTTCAAAAGAGTATGAAGTACCGTTACAAGATATTATTGATAACAATACCATTTCAGATATAACAGCCATACAGGTAGGAACTGTTATTTTTATTCCTCAAAAAAATGATGGTACTGCATCTATACGGTACACGCAGGATAATAAACAAGAGCCATACTATACCTATATTGTTACAAAAGGAGATACGCTATTTAAGATTTCAAAGCGTTTTAATGTCAAAATTTCGACCTTAAAGAATGCCAATAATTTACGCTCTGAGGTGCTACATATAGATCAAAAGATAAAAATTCCTGCACAGTCCTTAGATGATGATCTTATAGATCGTTTAGAAAGAAACGATAGAACAATAGTATCAAATGATGATATTGACTTTGATGCTGAGTCCAGCAGTCCCTACACTTCTTTTATTCCGCAGAAAGAAGATTCTCCAAATGTTATTGAGCTATTGGCGATGGTTGCTAATACCAGTGAGAACAGCAGTAGGGTGGTATCAAAGGATTGGCCTGTTTCTGGTCGTTTGTATGAGACGAAAGGGTCTCTGCCAGGAGTAGTAATAGAAGGGAGTGAAAATACAAGTGTGAGAGCACTTAAGAGTGGAAAAGTAATGTATGCAGCATTACATTCTTCTTTTAATAATGTTGTGGTTATCAGAGGGAATGATGGAGTGATCTATCTGTATGGTGGACAAAAGCAGTTGTATGTTAAGCAAGGAGATACTGTAGCAGAAGGACAAGAAATTGGAAATCTTGGTGTAATGCCGACATTAAAAAAAGCAATTCTTTATTTTAGTGTTTGGCAAAATAATCAATATATTGATCCAAGTTCAATTATTGGGTAATAAAGGAGTCCATATGCATTTTATTTGCGATTTTTGTAATACTATTGTAGACAAAGGAACAACTTCATGTCCTAAGTGTGGCTTGGCTTTTTCAAATACGCGTTGTCCTGCTTGTGGGTTTATTGGTGCTATTAAGTCGTTTGAGAATGGGTGTCCAAAATGTTCTAAACCAATAAAAAATCAAAGTAGATATAATGAACAAAAATCTAAACCAAAAGAAGCATCTGGAATTTTTGGTAAGATAAAGACCTTGTCTCCATTGTCAAAATTTATTATACTGATAGTTGGCATTAATATTGCGTTAATGTGGTATATAACCTATGTTCAACTCTTTAAGTAGGCAATGTGTACTCATTGTATCATTGATATATGTTCTCAATATGGTGTATCCTTCTGTTGTTTACAGTGCTGATGATACTTTGCCTACTAACGATACACAAAGTACAGATGACACTACTCCGCTTGCAAATGGATTTTTTAATGTTGAGTTAGGATTTACTTTTGATGAGGTAGTAGCGATACTACAAAACGAGCCTTTATTGGTAGTGCTTGAAGAACCCGAAATTTTTGTTGTTCCTGAGAGTGAGCAAAAAGTGATACGAGCTGATGGAGTGAAAGATGATGCTACAGGGTATCGTTTTATACAGGAAGCATTTTTTCAGTTTAATGATGATGATAGACTTGTTGTTTTGAGTATGTCCTTGAATACCAACAGTATTGATTATTTTTCTCTCTTTGAGCTACACAATAAAAAATATGGTAATGCAAATGTGATAACTCCAAATAAGGCACAATGGAATAATGAGAGTACCACGCTTATTATTGAAAGACCTTTAACTGTAAAGTATATTATGAATAGTTTTATTCGTCCACAACAAGATCAATATAATACTATAGAACAACAGGCGAGGGAACAGTATCGTGAAGATTTTTTATCTTTTTTTTAGTATTCTTATTATTTTTGTGGGAAGCTGCAAGGACGAAACTGCTACGGAATTTGTGTTAGAAACACCTAATGGAAAATCATTACTATTAGAGATAGCAAAAACAGCTGAACAGCGTCAAAAAGGGCTTATGTTTCGTAAACGGTTAGATGAGAACGCAGGAATGCTATTTATGTTTCCACAAGAACAAGAGCTATCTTTTTGGATGAAAGATACTTCTATCCCATTATCCATTGCTTTTATAGATGCTTCGGGAACAGTCCTAAACATAGAACATATGACACCTTTCTCTCTGGACACTGTTGTGTCAGCAGGAAAAGCAAAGTACGCTATAGAGATACAGAGAGGAATGTTTCCTTCTTTTGGAATTTATCCTGAGACAAAACTGTTGTTGCCCCAATAAAGAGATCAGTAAAGAGATCAGATAGCTTTGTTATGGAGCTATGTTTATTGTTGTGATTGTTCATCAAACAATGTGATGCTTTTACCAGTGCTGTCTTTTTTTTTCTGTACTGAAGTTTTTTGTGAGGGAACTTTTGTATGAGATACAGCGTGTTGTGTATCATTTTGAGAGCTATTGTCATCTATTTCCTCTTGATGTTCTTGTGATGAGACTATATCAAGTATCTTTTTTTCATATTTTTCTATTTCTTTTTCTAGCTCTGTAGCAAGGGTGAGTCCTTTCTCGTATAATTCTACAAGTGCTTCAAGATTTCCATCTTCATTGTCTTGTATTGCTTGTTGTATTGTTTCAAGCGTTTTTAGTTTTTCTTGGAATGTTTGTTTTTTTTGTCTCATATATGTTCACTTATGTATGTGTCTGTTTTTTAATTATTGCATATTTCTTTTCATCGTAAAAAGTAATGGTAATAGCATCGCCTTGTTGTAATGTTTTTGCTCTTGTAACTAATGTTGCTGTGTCCTTCTGTGAGGTATTGTCATTGGTGCGTACTGGCGATGCATTATCATACTTATGTATGAGAGTATATCCTTTCTTAAGGATAGCAGAAGGGGACGTTTTTGTAAAATATTCTTTACTGTATTGTATTTTTTGTTGTATAGCAGTAATTTTTTGTGTGATAATGCTACGCATTTTATCGCTTGTAAAATCTAAGTGCTGTCTCACATTTGATACTTGAAATGAAAATTCTCTCATAGCGTTTGTGATAGTGCTATTTTTTATTATTTGTTTAATGGATTGTAATTTTTGTAATGCAAAGTGAGTAATGTACTCTTTATTGTTGTGCACAGTGTTTTTTGCATGTAACATTTTTTCGGCAATAAAGTGTGCGCTTGCCGTTGGAGTTGGAACACTAGTATCGGCTACCAAGTCACAGAGAGATGTGTCAATTTCATGTCCTATTGCAGTAATTATTGGTATTGGACAAGCATAGATGCTTCGTACTAACTGCTCATCAGAATACGCTAGTAAATCTTCGGTAGAACCCCCTCCTCGAGTAATGATAAGCACATCAAACATATGCTTATTTGCCATTGCGTTGTGTAGTTGATGAATGATACTCTCTGCTGCACTGTCTCCTTGAACGGCAGTATGAAAAAATACAATTTTAGGGGCTATTCCATGAGATGTAAAAGTTTTATAAATGTCTTGTATCGCAGCTCCTTTGCTGCTGGTTAAAATACCTATGCAAGTAGGGAAAGAAGGGATATTTTTCTTATGTTTTTGTTCAAACATGCCTTCTGCATAGAGTTTTGCTTTTCTTTTTTCTAGCATAGCAAGAATGCTTCCTATTCCTTGTTTTTGAATGTGAGTACAAATTATCTGACATTGCCCTCTTCCACTGTAAAATGAAATAGAGCCTTGTATTTGTATTTGCATGCCATTTGCAGGAAAAAAAGAAGCGGACATATTACTTCCTTTGAACATTACTACTGCTACTTGGCTTGTTTCATCTTTTAAGGTGAAGTACCAGTGCCCATTTTGTGATGCTGAAAAATTACTTATTTCCCCTTCAACTGAAATAGCTTGAGGAAATTTTGTAATCAAAGCTTCGCGTATTTGTTCGCTTAATTCACTTACACTCAGTACAGCCATATTCTTACTTTATTTGTTTTACAGTAATTATTCAAGCCATATATACCGATATTCTATGAGATGAGTATACATTTAGTAGGAATACTCCATACAGACGCTAATTATGTTGATACTATCTTTAATGATGGGAGTAGTGCTCTCACACATACGGTAGATCTCTTTCATGATTTGTTACATACAAGTACAGAAAGGAGTATCAGCGGCTGTTCTATCATAGCCATTGAAGGCTCAAAGCCCATATCTCTTCCTCATTGGGTGAATAGTGTACATATTCCTAATACATTGAGTGCTTTATTGGGAGCATTAAAGCATAGTATCAAAAACACGGCTGTCGATGAACATGGAGCTAAGGAGGATATGTCGGTACAACATATGCAATACAATACGAGTTTTTGTATTACTTGTGTAGATAATGTATTTCAAGATAGTGCCATTTTCAAAAAAAACCTTGACGCTCATAATTATTTTAAGGCACATTATACATATACAGAAGGATACCCAAAAGGACTGAGCCCTGAATGTATATCTCTGGAAGGCATACATCTTATGGATGAAATACTTACACAGGACTCACCTTTACAGCATGCTCCCGTACAAAGAAATAGTCTTTTTACTCTTTTAGAGAAACGTATACATGACTTTGATATACAAACAGAATTAGCTCCAGAAGATATGCGTTTGTATCGTCTTGAACTGAGTGCAAATTCAAAAAGGAACTATATTATAGCCAAACGCTTATGGGAATCTGGAATGCGTACTATTGATGATTTGCCAGATGTATACAAACAGCACAGTGAGTTATTTATTGGACCTTCAAGTTTTTATTATATGCAGATAAGTAATTATAATGAAGCATGTATTTATTCTCCTTTTGTGGAAACAAATAATGATACAGTATCATATATGGATATGGCATCATATGGTGATATTCTAAAGAAGTTATCAGAATATTCTCCACAAGCCACTCTTGCCTTAGGGTATGCTGGTGAAGTAGCAGTGCATCCAGAGATTGGAAACATAGTATCTCTTGCTTCTGAAATGTTTGATACTGTATATGTGGAAACAAAAGGAAGAGATTGGAACATGCAAGAGCAATGGTGGAATGAGGCATGGGTGAAAAAATTGCAATGGATAATACAAATAGATAGTTTAGATGAACAGTTGTATGCTCAAATTCATAAAGATAAAACAAACACAAAGGTCTTTGAATTTTTACAGTTTCTTTCACAAAAGACAAGTAAAGATGCCATTTATTTACAAGCTACAAGAATGGATATAAATGAGGAAGAAATAGCTCCTTTACATATGTTTTGTAAACGAGAAGGGTATCAATTAGTGGTACAAAAATACAATAGTTATTGTGGAGTGTTGGAAGAGAGAAAGGTAGTGGATCTAAGTCCTCATAACAGGTTTGCATGTCGTCATTTAGAGCGTGATATGCTTATTAGATTAAACGGGGATGTACAGTTATGTACCCAAGACATATATAAAGAAACTGTTTTTGGAAATATTATCGTTGATAGTGTAAGTACTATTCAGAAAAAAAGAGAATTACTTTTTAGTGAGCAAGTAAAAGAAAAATATAAGGAGATATGTAAAAATTGTGATGAATACTATACATTCAATGCCTAAAAAACGGAATTTTATAGATCCGGTATTTTATATAGCACAGGATGGGGTAAAGAATTCTGCTAAATCAATGCAGGTTCATATCCTATTGTTACATGATGTGAAAAATGTAGACCTAAATATAAGTGCCAGTATACAAACATATATGTCTTTTGGTACAAAAAATATTGTGGTAGCAAATTCGGATGGAACGCAGTTTGATAAGAATTTAGTCGATCAATTTCCTACAATACAATTTCTACATTTAGTGCAGGATGAATATGCAGAAGATACAAGCCCTATTGCTAATGTGATAAATAAAACATTTACCTCTTGCATGAGTGATAAAATATTTATTTCTTGGACTGATATTGATCCCTACGGTATGTCAGTAAAGGCATTAGAACGAGATATTTTTAATTATTCTCTGTGTACAGTACCTGCTCTTGAGGATGAGACTGCACATCGTATTTTTTCGGTGTACACTCCTCAGTTGACTTTTAGTGGAATCAAAATAGCAAAAAATAATACTAACCCTCATTTTCCTTATACTTTGTTTCCTCATGATTTTATAGGAATTTATAACCGTGAATATTTTTTAAGTATCGGAGGAATAGATAGTACTATACTAGATCCATGGGTACAGTTATTTGATTTTGGGCTACGTGGGTATAAAAATAATTATAAGATAGAACTAAGTGCATATTATAGAGTAAGAAAAATCCCTAGTAAACGTGTCTCTTTTTCTCAAAAAAATAAATTAGAAATGTACGGAATATGTATGCGAGAATCAATAGGTAACAAGCTGATAAACTTCTTAAAGTGTATATGTATTGATATACGATATTTTTTATCTGCGGTAAAGTTATTATTTAAAAAACCGAGCAAACAACATCTTAAATTTAGAAATATAGTAAAAGAATTTTGGTATTGAGTATGGAAATAAATACATATTCTGTACTATAATAATATTTTTCTATATTTCTGTGTATTTTTTTTTTTTTTTCTTTTTGTGGGCGATACAAAATGCACAAAAAAGTAGCAGTTCCTCATCAGGAGGAGGAGGGACACCAGTAACCCCTACACTTGCATCAGTGTCTAATGTGCAGATACAAGCAGCAAGCAATGACGGGACGCTCTCGTTACGCTGGCAAGCCCCAAGCGATGCTACACATGTAGTCGTAACAGCTACCTCTACGACACCAGCACAAGTCATACAAGTGCGTGTTCCTGCAATAGAATATCGTGCATTGTTCCAACAAAACAGACCCTACACACTCAGAGGCTTACATGCTACTACCGACTATACTGTAGAGATTGAAGCACAAAAGGACTCGGAAGTATCACCAAAAACAACCCGCTCTGTAACAACACTGAGTGATGAAACTGCACCACAAGACACCTTTACACAGGTAGCAGTAGAATCAGCAACAAATGGCATAAAACTAACATGGGACAAAGCATTACTCTCGTCAGGCAAAACAGACATAGCAGAAGCCACAATACAAGTGATAGAGAAAACTACAGGGGTAAAGACAGAAGTATCAGTACAAGATGTAACACAAGGAGAGGTGAGCATTGCTGTCCCCACCATAGACGGCATCAGCTATGATATAGTGGTAGTGTACAAAGATAGCAATGGTAACAAAAGCACGGCAAAGCAAGCACTCAGAGGCATAGTGCCATCAGCCCTCTCACAAACAGTAGCAGCACTGCCAGAGGCAAATCTTACAGTAACAGCAAACAATAAAGACAATAGCCCAGCCGATGAAAGCCTGCTTATCAAGTGGGGGAGCTTTACCTTTACTAACAAAAGCCTACAAGTACGAGTAACAGCAACCGCAACAAAGACAGTAGTAGCAGAAGAGACAATAAGCAAAGATACCAGTGCAACCAATGTCAGCGGAGCAACTGCACAGGCAAAAGAATACGCTACTGTGTATGTCGCAAAAGATGGCATAGCACTCACAACACTCTACGGCACGCTTACTTACAAAGTAGAAGTGTATGTCTCTCAAAACGGAAAATACTCCACTGCAGTGTCAAAAGAACAAGCAACAACCGACAAAACAACAAAGCCCGCGACCAATGTAAGTGCCGTAGGAGGAGCAATAAGCATAGTAGTAAGCTGGCAAGCCCCCGATGTACGAGATTACGCAGGAGTGACCATAACAGCAACAGAAAAGGACAGCAAAACACCAGCAAAGACAGTAACAATAACAGACAGAGCAGTACGCAACACGCAAATAATAGGCCTCAAAGCTACTACCGAGTACACAGTGGCAGTACAATCGCAGGACTATGCAGGCAACAAAGGAACAGCAGAAAATGCCACAGTAAGTACCGTAGCAGATAGCACCGCCCCCGATGCAGTAACAAACATACAAGCAAGCTATCCCTTTGTATCAGCAACAAAAGTAGAAACACAGATAACATGGACAGAGCCCACAAGCAACAACAAAGACATAAAAGAGTACAGCGTAAGCATACAAGAGAAAGGCACAAGTACTGCAGTAGTCAACGAGAAAAAAATACCCTATCCCACAACATCGCTCTCTGTCGAAGAACTCACACAAGGCAAAACCTACACAGTAACAATACAAGCAATAGACTATGCAGAAAACAAAAGTAGCCAAGCAACACAAGACATAACAACACCCACCCCACTCACAGCACCCTCAGCAGAACTCTTTCAAAGCAAGCCCGCCCTCGTTACAACAACAGGAGCAATACAAATAAAAGCAACCTTTACGCAAGCACCGGGCATAGGACGATACTATACCTTGCGTATGAAAGAAGGAGCTACCGTAATAGCAGAAAAAAGCATAACAAACCCAGCAACCACCATTAGCTTTGGTATAGCAGATGGCTTAGAAGTACCCAAGTACCAAGCAAATGCCAAGAACTATCGCTTTGATTTTTTACAGATAGCAAATAACAGAGTAAGCCCCGTAACCCCTCTCGCTGATGCAGTAGCAGTATACGATAGCACCTCGACAGCACCGCCAGATCCCAAAGATGCAACACTCTCCGTAGAGTCAGTAACATCAACAACCGCAACAGCAGTCTATACATTTAGTGCAGGTACTATTACCAATGCCCACAAAGCACCCAATGGAAAACCACTCACACAAGTACAGATACAATACAAAGTATACATAGTAGCAGGAGACCATAGCAAAAAGACACTAGACGCAATAAAAGCCCTTGCAGGAGTACAAACAAGAGAGCTAGCAGGAAACAGTGCAGAATTAAAAGCAACATTTATAGGAACAAAGGGAGCAGAATATACCGCAGGAGTAGAAGCAATAAACAGCCTCAATCCCGCCTATAGCATAGGAACATCAGCAACAATAAAAACAGCAACACTTACTGCTCCCCCAAACGCACCAAAAGTAACAACCTACACTACAAACAACGCAGTGGTATTTGCAGTGCCTGCCTCAGGAGGCAACAGCGGAAAAAAAGTTATAACAGTACAGCTCAATGCCTCAAACATAGCGGGAGTGAGCAAAGCAAATGGCAATGCCCTTGAAGCAAGAGATCTTGCGTACTATGTGCTATACCTCAAGAAAGAAGATACCACTGGAAAGCCTGCCAGTGTATCAGCATTATGGGCAGTGGAAAAAAGCCAATCAAAAGTAGCAGTAAAAGTGGCAAAATACACAAAAGCAACAGGAACAACTCAAGACACAATATCCATAGCAATAGTAGACAGCACCAGTGGAAGCAATGCAGGAGCAACGCCCATAGAAACAGCAAAAGACTACTACATAGGAGTGAGGATAGTAAACACAACAAGCCCCAATTACAATGAATCAACCAATCTCTTTCCAGCAGGCTTTTACACCGATGTAGCAGAAATAAAGGAAGTCTATACTTCCAAAGCAGTATCTCCAAATCAGTCATTACTGACAGGAAAGCTAGTAGTGTCACCGTCAACAAGCACAGCAGGAACAATAAAGCTAGTACTCACGCAGTTAAGCACATTTACAGGAGCAAAAGACTACGATGGCACAAGCATAACAGCAAATGACAAGTTAGTATACACCGTATACGGCTTACAGAAAGACACAACCCCTACAGTAGCAGAAGTACTTGCAGGCAGAAAGATAAACATAGGCAGTGTAAGTAGCAGAGTGTACACAGTACCAGCGCTTAGCAGTTTAGGCTTGTCTGCAGACACAGCACCAGTAGTAGCAATAAAAGGAGCGACAAAGTATCATTTTGTGGTAGAAGTAGCAGTAAAAACAGACCCAAGCAAAAAAGTAGTATCGACAGTGGCAACAGTAACAACCGCATCACAAGCGACAGCCCCCGCAGAAGTAAGCAACATACAAGTAGATGGAGTAGAAGGAGGCAATGCAACAGTATCATGGACAGCCTCCAGCCTTACTGCAAGCCACAAAACAAACAAAGGAGACACTCTAGCAGTAGCACAAGTATCGTACAAGGTATACAAAGTAGCAAAAAGTGGTAGTGCAAAAAGCGTAACAGCAATAAAAAATGCAGACTCAAGCCCCACAACAGTAGCAGCAGGAACAACCAACAGCACTCTGACAGGATTGACAGTAGGCAACACTTACGAAATAGTAGTGCAAGCAGTAAACAGCACCGATCCCAACAAAGAGTCAACAGGAGTCCGCAAGGAGTTTGTAGCAAAAGAAGCCTATGCAGCACCAGGAAAGCCCACCATACAAGCAAATGTACAAGGAGCTACCATAGTACTTACCATAACAGCCCCAACCGTAAAAGGAACAACAGCAGAGGGAACTGATTTAAGAGATAATCAAATAGACTACAAAGTATACTATATAGCCTCAAATACAAGCATAAATGGAGCAACAGTAAAAACACGAGCACAAGCAGCAAGCGATGCACAAGTAGGAGCAGAAAAAGACGATGTGCCAACAGGAGCAACAAGCTATACAATACGCAACCTACGATTGAGTACAAAGTACTATATCACCGCAGTAGCAGTAAACAGCCTCAAAAAGACAAAGGTATCAGCAGAAGCAACAGCAGTCTCTGCCAGCACGCCAACAGTAGTGATAGGAAATGCCACAAAGGTTTCAACAACAGTAGGCTCAGCACCAACATCAGCACATACAACGAGAGTACTTACCAGCATTAGTCCTAGTGGACTATCATTTACCTGTGATGAAAGCACAATAGATAACGACAACAGCACCCTCAAACAAGAAACAGGCCTAACAGTAACATTTGCAAAAAATACCAATACAGTAACAATAACAGGCACAGCAAATAAATCAAACATATATGATACTGCTATAACTGAGTATAACTATGGGGTAGTGCTGTGTACCATTACTTCGGGAGTCTATTCAGGAGGAAAAGTACTTGCAACTATCAATGTAGAGACAGGGCTGGTGAAACTCCCAAGCGAAGTAGCGAGCTATTACAGACCAACAACAAAGTCAGCACTCAAAGCTATTATCACTGCAGAAAAAACAAGGCAAGATTCAGGAGGGAATAGTAACCCTAGCCCCAACCTCAACATGATAGATACCAGTGCTATTGATGATATGAGTGAATTATTCAAGGATGATAGTACTTTTAATGGAGACATAACACAGTGGAATACCAGCAATGTAGAGAATTTTTTCCGTATGTTTACGAGAGCAAAGGCTTTTAATCAAAATATAGGAGCTTGGGATACAAGTAAAACTACTGGTATGAACAATATGTTTCAAGAAGCTGCTGCTTTTAATCAAGATATATCGGGATGGGATATGAGCAATGTTACTCGTATGTCTCTTATGTTTTATAAAGCAAGTACTTTTAATCAAGACATAGGAAATTGGAATGTAGGAAATGTTATTTTATCAAGTTCTTTATTTGAGGGTGCCACTAATTTTGATCAAGATTTATCATCATGGAAATTGTGTAAAATTCCAATTAAAGCAGGAGAGATGTTTGTTGGTTCAGCTATGGCTGGCAAAACAGCACAGTACCCAAAGGTTGCTGGTAGTTCAGCATGTACCTCATCGTAGAGATAGTAGAGAGAAAAGAGAGTGCATGCTATATTGATTGGAGAAAATGGCATTTTGTAATTTTTCTTGTTTTTTATATTAACATATGGTAATATATAGGTATGTCTTACCATGATAATAAGAAACATTTAGCAAAATGTCATTTTCAAACTCAGCAGTTACATGCAGGGCTTTTTCCACATAAGGATAGAAATGCCCGTGCAGTGCCTATTTATATGACAACATCATATGTATTTGATAGCACTGAACACGCAGCCAATCTTTTTGAGCAGAAACAAGAAGGCTATACCTATTCGCGACAAAAAAACCCTACCACTGAGGTGTTTGAACAACGTATGGCAATGCTAGAAGGCGGTACTGATGCTATTGCAACAAGTACTGGTATGTCTGCTCTCATGCTTGCGTTTACCGCAATAGCGGGGGTAGGGCATAATATTGTGTCTACATCACATTTGTATGGTGGAACAACTATACAGCTAAAATATTCCCTTAAACGTTTTGGCATAGAAGGGCGTTTTGTTGATTCAACACAAGCAGAAGAATATGAAAAACATATAGACGGTAATACTCGTTGTATTTTTATTGAAACACTTGGTAACCCTAATCTGAGTATACCAGATATAGAGGCTATTGCTACAGTATCAGCAAAGCATGGTATTCCTCTGGTAATTGACAATACCTTTGGTGGAGGCGGGTATATTTGTCGACCCATTGATTGGGGAGCAAATGTAGTGGTACATTCTGCTACAAAATGGATAGGAGGGCATGGCACTGCATTGGCAGGGATAGTCATAGATGCTGGTAATTTTAATTGGAACAGCGATAAATTTCCTAATTTTTCAAAACCATCTCCTATGAATAAAGATATAGTATTTTGGGATGAATACGGGCCTCATACAGGAAAAAATACTGTGCTTGTTAGCTTTTTACGCAGAGAAGCACTAAAACACTACGGCCCTTCACTCAGTCCATTTAATGCGTTTCTTATGCTATTAGGGCTTGAAACCCTATCTCTACGAATTGAAAAACATTGTGAAAATGCCTTAGAGTTAGCACAGTATTTAGAAACACATGAAAAAGTAGCATGGGTATCATATCCTGGACTACAATCTCATGCTTCATATGAAAGTGCAAAGAAATATTTTCGAAAAGGCTTGTTTGGAAGTATGCTTGCTTTTGGATTACAAGGAGGAGAAACTGCAGGAAAAAGCATGGTCGAAGCATTACAGCTTGCAAGCCATCTTGCCAATGTAGGCGATGCAAAAACACTTGCCATACATCCTGCCTCTACTACTCACAATCAGTTAAGTAAAGACGAAATGAAAGCAACAGGCATTTCTCCCGAACTTATCAGAGTATCTGTTGGCATTGAACATAGTGACGATATTATTGATGATTTTAAGCAAGCTCTAACACAAATCTCCTAGCAATAGCCTTGTTTGTTTATGTAAGAATGGAGACTATGTATGTTCTCCATAGCTTTAATAATGCTCGTTCCAGAGAGACAGCGTGGCTTCCTACAACATCAGCAATAATACGTACCACTGGTTCTGTAGCACTTTTTCGTAACCACAGCATAGCTATAGGACTGTGTTGCTTTGCATAGAAATAGAGAGAAAGTCCCCCATTGAGTGTATTGTTCTCTGTAAGAGTATCAGTCTGTATAACAGTGTGTTTTTTTCCTGAATGAGCAATAAAAGCATGAGAATCAAGTGCTATTCCTTTATTCTTAAAAAGAGTACTGATAGTTTTGATAAGCGGTTTGCTGTTATGTATAATGCGGTAAAATACCTGTGACATGGATATTGTAGGAATAGTGAGCTTTGCTAATGCATCCTCAGTAGAAGTACTAGCCGATTTTGGCAAAGAGCGAGCAAGAAGTATAAGAGGGTTTATAGTGTTGTTTATGTGACCTGTCTTATGTGGTACTTTGGAAGCATTAAGATGAGGAAATAATTCTTCAAAAAATAATACTGCTTTTAAGAGACTAAAACTGGTATGCAGAGGATCGCGTACAAAAGAAGGGTGCATAATGATACCTCCATTAGAAGCCTCTCCTGACACTGGAATAGTGAAGTTCTTTTTTCTTAATTCTAAAGCAAGCGATACTATATTTGCTTCTCCCACTTCACTTCGAAATACAGGAACTGAGTATTGCTGTGCAATAGCATCTATTCTCACAGAACTTGCATCATTTATCACTATCGCTAATTTTTGCTGTGCATGTTTTTTTTGAGCTATAGTATTAGAGTTAGTATCAGAAGCACTATTGTTTTGAATAAAACGCTCCCATGCTAGCTCTATTGTCAGAATAAGAGCAAAAATTTCTTGAGCTGATAAAGTATGACATGATTGCTTTTCAAAATCATACAGTATGGTATTTCCTCTATCTCCATCACAGTCGCTAACCATTGCAAATAAATACATGTTCTTATTTCTTATAGAAGAAGTAGCTCTCTTTGTATTATAAGCATGCAAAGTGTACGATGCCTGTTCTAAAGCAGTCCCTTCAGGGACAATTTCATGGGTAAATACTCCTGGTTTAGTATTTATTCTCTGTACTGGTATTCTGTATTGCTTAAAAATTGTAGTGTCTCCTTTCCAACAACGAGCTCCCCCATTTACATCCCATATCAGAGCAGGATGAATTTGTACATTCTTTTTGTATGCTTTTATTTTTTGTATAAAAAGTTTTTGAATATGTGCATATGACTGATGAGAGCTATTACGAAGTACCGCTTTTTCCAGTACGGTAGCATATTCTTTTGTTATCATAGTATGTATAGTATGCATATTCATGGTATCGCTAGTAGCGTCTGTAGGAGTAGTTGACAGAGTATGATCTGTTTTCTTATACTCTGTTGTAACTAAATTTGATCGTATGAGGGATAACAGTTCTTTTTGTTCATTGCGTATGGTGTTATGCAATGCCTTTTTTGCCGTATTCATACATAAAGATACAAGTTTTTTATTTTTTTCTGGTACAAGTACTTGCCCATTTCCTTGACAAAATTTTATGCCACTGTATTCTTTAGGATTATGGCTTGCTGTTATAAATATAAGTGCATCTGCATGCACGCTAGTATAGGCAAGTGCTGCAGGAATTGGTACTATGCCAAGCATCTGGCTACTATGACGTACAGAACGCTGTGTTGCTGTTGACTGATACTGTTGTACAGCATACATTGCTATGGTGGCAAGCTCTTTACTTGCTGCTCTGGTATCGAGGGCAACTGCAAACGTAAGTGCTGTTATATTGTGGCTATTGCCCGTATTGTGCATGAGCCTTGCTTGTTCTTTTTCTTGCAGATAGATAAAGCTCTGTATTGCGTAATAAAAAAATAAAGCATCATAGTCTTGTAAATAGTTATTAGTGAGAAGAAATTTTTTTCTCCATCCCGATGCAGAACAGATAAGTTCTTTTGTAGCATATTCAAAATTTTTTGATATCATATATTGATATATAGCACAAAATGATTATAATATATAGTATGAGACTTTCAAAATTTTTATATATATTTTTACTGATAGGGATGGCTATTATGTTTTCTAGTTTTTTTTCATCTAATAAGGAGGATTTAGTTTCTCAAGCTATAAAAAGTGTGGAGCGAGGAGCATATCCAGAAGCACTTGATTGGATAAAAGAGGAGCTTTTTGTTTCAAAAGAAGCAACTTTTCCTGTCCAAATGAGCAAAGAAGAATGGAAGGAAATACTCAGTCCTCAGCAATTTCATATTCTTCGAGAAGAAGGAACAGAAAGAGCCTTTAGTGGTGAATATGATAAATTTTATAAAAAAGGTACATACTATTCTGCTGCAACAGGACAGCCACTCTTTTCTTCAGAAGATAAGTTTGATTCTGGTACTGGATGGCCAAGTTTTATAAGACCAATTCATGATGATGCGGTACGGTATCGGGTGGATAAACGTTTTGGTATTATCCGTATTGAGGTTATAGATTCTAAAAGTGGTTCTCATTTAGGGCATGTATTTCAAGATGGACCAAGACCTACTGGACTTCGCTATTGTATGAATTCTTTAGCACTTATTTTTGTTGAAGAAGGGAGATCTCCACCACAAATACTTGCAGATAGCAACTCTACTGATAGCAACTAAGGTATAGTAGTTTTAATGTACTCAATAAATGTTTTGTTGAGTACTGTAGAAATATCGTTAATAGCAAGTCTGCGTGCAGCGTCCGTATTTATACCCTTTGATCGTCCTCTTTTGTTTTTACTAATAATGGTAACTCCATTGTCTGCATCTACCACTTCAGATATAGTAAAGTTAATATTCCAAAAAATAGTTGGATAATCATTTGTTTCTTCACTCCAATTTACAGAAGCAGTAGCTCTATATGTTTCTCCACTTGTTACAATTTGAAATTGCAAATTGCTCAAGAGTTCAGACACTGCAGAAGTCAGTTTATTCTGTAAATCAATGTCAGCTACATCATTGTCTATGTTTGTCTCAATGGAAAATTGCAAAGATTGTGCAGCAGAACGTAGCAAGCCATTGATGGTAGTAGGGCTGTTTTTTTGTGTTGTTGCTGATATGGGAGAAATGACCTCTAGTTGCTGTACAAGTGCTTGATTTTTTTTAGAAAGATTCAATGCTTTTAGATATTGAGCATATTTATCTAGCTTTTCTTTTGTAGCAGCATTTTGTAATAACTGTTCTATTTCTTTTTCTGTTTTTTCAATTCTATCACGATAAATGTTGGCTACTTTCTGTCTGTTGATATATGCAATAGCATATAATCTTCCTAAATTGTCTTGATGGCTTTCTCCATACTCTACCGCTATGAGTGTGCCTGTACTTGAACTTTTAGAAGAATCAAATATTTGTGTGCTAATGTCTGCTGCAGAACCAGATGATTCTTGATAGCTTTCGTTTGTCTCAAAGCTGGTATCAATGCTCACTTCAATTTGTTGTAAAAGCGTTGATAATGCAGATTGTCGTGCTTGCTCTAAACTGTCTCCACTGCCTACAGCAACAAGGTATAGGGCATTATTGTATGTTTCGTTTGGGTTTAGGAACACTGTAGGCAATGTTCCTGTGGTTGTCTGAGGGCTATCCTGTGCAGTGTCGCTAGAAGAGGAAGCAGTATTATTTGTGCTTGCACAGGATGCAACACTAACACTAAAGAGTATGACAATAAGTGGAAATAGCAACACTGTAATGAGTGATGCAGAACTTTTTTTACTATTCTTTTTTTTGCTATGCATGGCAATATTAAAATGTATATGCTTCTTGATCTATGACTTTCTTAATCTTTTTTGTGCCTATCCATGATTTTTGTGTATTTTCTATATTTATTAGCTCAAGATCCACTTGATAGGTCACTGCAGTTGAATTGTCTACTGCGTCTGTTTGTGAAATAATTGTCCCGATGAGCATAAAATCAGCACCAGTTTCTTCTCCTAATCTTTTTATTGTTTCAAAAGAGGCTTGTGTTTGCTGATCTTCTTTTTCTGTTCGGATTTGTGCTCGTTCATTTGCATTTGCTACAATAGTAACTTGTCCAGAATTTATAAAAGCTCTTTCTATGTCTTTAATAAAAGCAGTTGTTTCTATATGTTCGGAACTTCTGTTGCGAATATATCCCGTAATGACAACAGGGTCCTTGTTATTTTCAGCCTTAAAACGACTGATCCACGCAGCTTTTAGCATATCATCAATCATTGCCTCAGAGACAAGACGACTATCGGTATCGTTCCATTTTCCGCTAAAATCGGTTATTGTGTCTGTAGAAGTACGAGTTACTGTTTTTGAATTACTTGCACAGGACATTACAGATATTATTAGTGTCAATGATAATGACACGCTCATAAATAGTTTAAACATAATTTCTCCTTGTTATTTTATCAATGTACATTTAGTATTGTAACCTAATATGAAATTATTTTCAATATATTAGGCAAGGAGATTTGGAGTTTTACCGTTTCGTGTGAACCCTTTTGATAAAATCAGTATACTGCAAAATTTCTATTATGCCAAGTGTGTAATGTTCGTTTAGTAAGGAAAGTATCAACAATAAGAGGGCGCAGAGTAAGTACACAAGGATCCAGAGAAGGACTTTTTTCTTTGAGCAACAAAGCAGGAGAGCCGTGTTTATAAGAGTTATGGCGTTGATGATTAAAGCTATATTGATACTCAGCACTTTTGAGTAAAAAAGTACTGAGAGTAGGATTCTGCATTTTTGCATAGCATTCAGTTTCAATAAGTTTATGAGAAGCCTCGACATCAGAATTGTAAGTAGGAGAAGCGTATGGGATAGTAGTATGGCGTGCCTCATACGCTGCAAGAGAAGCAACAAAAGCAGATTGTTTAGTACTAAAAGCCCCTGATATAAACTCAGAGCCATTATCAGTTTGAATAGTAATAGAGGAAGTATCAACGTGAAAAGAAGCAAGATGAGTAAGCAGATATTCAATAAACAAAGCGGTATGAGAAGAGCTTTTTTGAGTGGCAAAGCATATCCATAAAGCCCCTGTAGCAACATCGCGTGCGGTAATTTGATACTTTGGGAGGCAAAACTTGCGTAATGAGAAGTATAATTCAGGGATATCGGTAAGATATTTAATATCTACTTGTATTTTTTGACAAAACTGCAGCAGTTGCTTCCATAGGCGTGCCTCTTGTTTCTTTTCTGCTTTTTGCTTTTTATGTGTCTTAAAAAACCCCATCTTTCTCAGATGCTTAATGATAGTCTTTATGGAATAAGGAATGGCATACTCTCGTTGTATATGAGAGGCAATACATCGTTGATGATAGTGCTGTAATGTTTCGCATATCTCTTTGAGTTTTAACTGATAGTAAGGTATCATGGTATTAGGATGTTCTACTGAAGCAGGACGCCTATCATAGAGCATAGCTTTCGGCTTCTCTTTGTATCTTTGCAACCACTTGCGTACGGTATTAGGAGATATATGAAAGATACGAGCAGTACTTTTAATACCGTGTTCTTTTGCAGAAAGTGCTATAGCTAAGCGTACTTTATGCAGTTCTTTTTGATTTCTTGTATTATAAAGTGTAGAGTATATCATGTACTCACCCCCTTTTTTTTTTTATTTTTGTTTGTTATTTCCATGATAGTATAATTACTATCATGGATTTTGGGGGGTCACACGAGATGGTAAAACTCCAAAAAACTCCAAAAAGTGCTTGACAAAAAGTGTCAAATGTCTATATCATAGTTACAGACTGGTGTATGAGAAATACATCGCCCTGTAGCATGCTACGGGGCAATCTTTTTATGAAGGCTTTTGCATATATAGACGGCTTTAATCTTTATCATTATCTTAAAAATTATATAGAACATGAGTATGAAAAAGATAAGGCTTCTAAATCTAGTATGTGTTATATTAGAGAATACGAAAAGAATATATTAAAATGGTGTGATATACCAAAATTAATTTCTCTACTTATTTCAAAAGAATATAACTGTGTAAATATAAAATATTTTACTGCCTTTCCAAAACATAGGGATATAGGACAACAAGAGCGTCATATACAATACATGGAAGTATTGGAAAGATATTGTAAAGTAACGGTGATTAACGGTAGGTACTCACGCAAAGACAGATCATTTACATGTCCCGAAGAAGAATGTCGTAAAAAAAATATTATTCCAATTCATGAAGAAAAAGGAACGGATGTTGCCTTAGGGGTAAATGTAATATCTGACTTACACATTGAAAGCCCTGATTTAATAATAATTGTCAGCAATGATACAGATTTTAAGCCTGTTGTTACAAATATTTTAGAAAAATCAAAAGTAAAAGTATTAGTGCTTTTTCCGTTGGGATGTCCTAAAAAAAAGAGGTTTCATTATGCAGACTTAAAGAAACAATATCAAGGGAGAATAATACAAAAACCAATAATGCCCATACATATGGAGAAGAGTATTATGCCTGATATGATACAGGTGGATGATAAAACATATACAAATCCATATCCTCTATCCTCATAATACCTAATCTTTCATTCATATTGTTTTTTTCTCGCTATCTTTTTTGAGTAATGTACTACAGTATACCGTATTTATGAAAGGTAGCCGTTACTGTGTTGCCTTCCTCTATTTCTCTGCGTACTACTTTCTCTGTTCGGGCTTTTTCAAGTGCACGGCTAATAATATCCTTTTCCCATGCTTTTGGAATAATCAGCACTCCGTCTCTGTCTCCAAAGACAATATCTCCCTCTTTAATAGATACTGCTTCCATTTCTATGGGAACTCTAAAATCGACTACTTTCATTCTGGGAGCTGAGTCTTGTGCATATGCTCCACAGCTAAAAACAGGAAAATTTTGTTCTAGCACTTGTGGGGTATCACGGTGATACCCATATACCACTGCTCCTGTAGATTTACGTGCAAGAGCTGCAGCAGTCATTATTTCTCCCCAGTTAGCACATCGATGATATGTGCCACTTGCAATGTAGACTTCGCCTTTTTGAAGATCATCAAGGGCTTCCATCATTTTTCCGAAAGGCTTTTCTTGTGTTCCGTACACATCCATCATAAGTACTGGCATAGCTCGTCCTACCACTTTCATCTCTGGCAATAGAGGACGAACCGTTGGTGGTAAAAATTGATGAAAACATTCATATGTATCAAGTATATCTCCTACTACTGGAGTATAAAGATATTTCTTTATAAGTGCAAAAAGCTCTGTATCGTTGTTCCATTCAATAGTTTCGTTGTTCATACATCTCCTTTTTTCTATGCTTCTAACAAAGCCTTGATATACCCTACTGCATATGCCATGCCTGCATGCCACGGAGCATCACAGGTCATCTGTGGAGTATGATCTGGAATAAGTATCCCATTGTAATTATATTGTCTTAATATTGATAATATCTTTCTCATATCAATATCACCTTCGTCAATAAAAGTTTCTACATAGTGAGGGGCTTTGCCTTTCACATTTCTAAAATGTATATAGCCTATTGCATGTTGTGAAACATAATGTTCTATCCAATAGTATATATCTCTCTGCCTTCCTGATCTGTCACGCATATCTGACATTTCCTGTAATGTTCCTAAACAACATTCTAGTGTATTACTCGTACTTTTCTTTATATCAAGCAAACGCTGATATTGTCCTGCTTTATGCACCAAACGTGGTTGCTGTCGTACTCGTTCTACTGGAGGATCATCTGGATGTGCTGCAAGACATACATTACTCTCTTCTGCTACAGGGACAAGCTCGTTTAGAAACCAGGCTAGTCGTTCCCATAACTCTTCTTGTTCTATACGAGGGTGATACCCAGTTCCTAACGCTTGCCTATCATATATCATATTCCATATCATCCCTTTTGGGATAGGAGAGTCATCTATACCACTCATACCCACGCTCTTTGCTCCCCCTCTTGCGATATCTTGTATGTATCTACTACTTACTCCTGCTAAGCTAAAGTTGTATCCAAAAAGAGGAATGCCTGCTTTTCCTACATTTCTAATGATCTGCTTGAGCCAATTCATCTGTGCCTGCTTTTGTGGTAAATCTAAAAGCACAGCATACCAATCAACAGGATCGAAATTTTCTATTGCTTCTAACTGTAAGTCATAGCGAGCAAGCGTTTCTTTCAGTGTTGCTAAGTATTCGTATTCCCATACATGTGGGTTACTGCCTCCTGTTCCCCATCCATCGTTATTGCCAACAGGTTGATTATCATCTTGTTGCGTACCTTGATAAAAATAATCAGTAAGATGCACTACAATGTGAGTAGCTCCGCATTGTTTTGCAAACTTAAAGTATGTATCATGTAACATGTGATAATATAATCCAAATCCTATATTCATATACAAGCCTATACTTATAGTAGTAGTATGGCCTTAAAATAGCAATAAAGCAGTATTGTTTTATAACAGATATGCTTACATAAAAAATAACTTTGTATACTCATATGCATATTACTCATTGCAGATGAGCGTGTTTGACATGTTTATATAATTCTCTTATACTATTATTAAATAACATATTAAAGTATTTATTGGAGGTAAATATGAAAAGGAATGTATTGATTGTATGTTTTATGGCTATATTGTCTATAATTGGTTTTGCAAAAGGAGA
This sequence comes from Spirochaetia bacterium, assembly GCA_965218205.1. Lineage (GTDB taxonomy): Bacteria > Spirochaetota > Spirochaetia > WTKD01 > CBDDCA01. Next base: position 514,618 of record OZ244590.1, read on the forward strand.
AGGAGATGATGATTCTTTTACGATTGCAGGTATTGTTTTTCAAAACGATTTGTTTATGAAGACAGTACAGTTAGGAATGCAAGCAGCAGGGAAAGAGCATAATGTAACAGTATTACTAGGTAATTCTGATAATAAAATTGACAAGGAAGCAAGTCTTATTGATACCTATATTGCAAGAAAGGTAGATGCTATTGTCATTACCCCTATTGGAAATGAAGGAACATCAGATGCAGCATTACAAAGGGCAGCTGATGCAGGTATCAAAATTGTATATTTTAATACCTATGCAGGAGTGCCTGCTGTGTCCCATGTAGGTACAAGTGATTCAAGTGTAGGAAAAGCAACTGGGGTAGCAGCACGAGAGTTTATAGAAAAAAATATGGCAGGACAAGAGATACATGTTGCAACTGTAAGTTATCGATCACAGTTAGCAGAGTCTGCAGAAGCAAGAACAAGCGGTTTCTTGGATCAAATCAAAGATATGCCAAACTATGATTTAGTAGCAGAGCAGGATGCTTGGCTTGCAGAAATGGCAGTGCGAGTAGTAGGTGATATGCTAACCGCTAATCCAAATATCAATATCATTGGGGCAGCAAACGATGGGGGGCTGATAGGGGCAGTACAAGCAGTAAGGAATGCAGGGTTAGAAGGGAAAGTATTTGTATTTGGAGTTGCAGGAAGCGATCAAGTTGCTCAAATGTTGCTTGCAGAAGATAATGTGTTACAATTTTCTGTAGCACAGGATGCGTTTACTATTGGAAAAATAGCAGCAGAAACAGCAATTAAGAGTCTAAGCGGAGAGCCAGTGGAAGAGAAAATTGAGGTTGCTCCTTACTTGCTTTCAAGGGATGATCCAGCAGGAATAAAACAATATCAGGCAGACTTACAATCATATCAATAGTATATGAGCAATGCTTTTTTAGCAGTAACAAACATAAGAAAAGAGTATCCAGGGACGGTAGCCTTAAATACCATTAGCTGTAGTTTTGAGCAAGGCAAAATACATGCTTTGCTCGGAAAAAATGGTTCGGGAAAAAGCACCTTTGCAAATATTATAGCAGGCATTACTGAAGCAACAAGTGGCACTCTCTATTTGCAAGGGAAAGAAGTGTATTTTAAGACACCGCAAGAAGCTCAAAAACAAGGAATATCGGTAGTACATCAGGAGTTGAGTCTTGTTTCATCTTTAACGGTAGCTGAAAATATTTTTTTAGGTGATTTTAAGGTGAAAAAGTTTTGGGGTACGATAGATTGGAAAGCAACAGAGTCAGCCGCATCAAGTATACTGGATAAAATTGGAATACACATACCGCCAAGAGCAGTAGTTTCTTCGCTCAGTATAGGACAGAAACAGCAAGTAGAAATAGCAAAAGCACTTGTGCATAATCCTTCATTGCTTATTTTAGATGAACCAACAAGTGCCTTAGCGTTGCGAGAAGTAGATAAACTTTTTTCTATCATGAGAAACTTAAAAAATCATGGAGTAACTATGATTTATATTTCTCATAGATTACAGGAATTATCACAAATAGCAGACACAGTAAATGTATTGCGTGATGGAGATTTCATAGGATCGCTTTCTATACAACAAGCGACACACAAAGAAGTGTTGAAAATGATGTTTGGAAAAGTAACTGCTTTAACAAAAGAAAGATCCTCTGTACATGATACAAACCATATTGAAAACAATAGTACAAACAAAAAAGTTGTATTGAAAGTCAAAGATATAGTACGAGATCCCATATTGAAAGGAGTGAGTTTTTCTTTGTATGATAGTGAAGTGCTAGGCATTGCAGGATTACTAGGATCAGGAAGAACTGAGATTATGCGAAGCATTTATGGGCTAGACCCCTTTCATTCAGGAACGATCACAGTATTTGGAGAAGAAAGAAACAATATTAGCCCTGTTTACATGAAACAGCTAGGGCTAAGTTTTGTATCAGAAGACAGAAAAGAAGAAGGCCTTGTACAGCTTTTAAGTTCGCATAGAAACCTTATTCATGCCGCTATGAAAGACAAAATATCATATAAAAAATATTTTATAACAAAAAAAAGAGAGCAACCTTTTGTTTCAAATCAAATTAATACATTATCGATAAAATTATCAAGTAGCGAGTATCCTGTATCTACATTGAGTGGAGGAAACCAACAAAAAGTTGTGGTAGGAAATTGGCTTAATGCAGAACCACGTATTATGCTTTTTGATGAACCTTCACGAGGCATAGATATAGAAGCGAAACAGCAGATATTTTCTATTATATGGGAACAAAAAAAGAAAGGAGTATCCACTATTATGGTGTCTTCAGAATTAGAGGAGCTTCATGAAGTATGCGATAGAATATTAGTGTTGCGAGATGGGGTAATATCAGAAGAAGTGTATCCAGATGATATTACTATCAATCAATTATATGAAAAATGTATGACAAATTAAAGAGGAATATATGAACAAGCATTTCAATGTATCTCATATGAGACACTTTACCTTAGAAATTATTTTATTGGTATTGATTATTTTTTTATCGTTTACTGCTCCCGGTTTTTTTAGTTTTGGGAACTTTTTTAATGTATTACGAAATGTTTCAACACAGGGCATAATAGCATTTGGCATGACTATGGTAATCATATCAGGAGAAATTGATCTTTCCATCGGCTCTGTGGTTGCTTTTGCAGGTTGCTTATGTGCATTTATTGTACAGACGACAAGAGATGTGCTTGGAGATGTTTTTTCTGTAGTACTTGCCATTGCCATTGTACTGCTCTTTGGTGTCCTACAAGGGTTATTTATGGGGTACATAAGAAAGAAATATAATATACCATCATTTATTATTTCACTAGCGTTATTGACCATTCTCTTTGGTTTTGCAAATTTAGTTACAGGAGGGTTTCCTATTGCTCCATACCCGCATTGGTTTGGATTTCTAGGAAGTGGTCGTATATTGGGAGTGCCGTTGCCTGCAATTATATTTATAGTAATACTTATTATTATTCATTTTCTGTTGAATTACACTGTGTTTGGACGATCTATATATGCAGTGGGAGGTAATATTAAGTCTGCACGTGTTTCAGGAATAAAGATATGGAAGATAAAAACGCAGATATTTGTTATCACTTCGACACTTGCAGCATTTAGTGGCATTCTTGTAAGCTCACAAATTTTGTCTGGAAATGCAGGAACAGCACGAGGATGGGAGCTGGATGTTATTGCTTCCGTTATTATTGGAGGTACGAGTTTGTTTGGTGGTGTAGGAAAAGTATGGGGTACTTTTATAGGAGTATTGTTTCTTGGGGTGATGTTTAATGGAATGACATTACTCAATATCAATGAATACTGGCAATATGTTGTACGTGGCTCTATTATTTTAATTGCAGTGCTACTAAACGAAATAAATAGAAAAGCAGTAATTTCATAAAATAGAAAGAAAGGAATGTTGTATGAATTATACAATAGAAAAAAATGTATTCTCTGTGCATTTTAAGAATAAGAATATCTTTATAACTGGTTCATCAAAAGGAATAGGCAAAGCACTAGCAAAAGGCTTTACTGAGCTAGGAGCAAATGTTATCATACATGGAAAAGAGCCACAATTAGTACAGGAACTTGCAGAAGAGCTTGGATGTCCTTTCATTGTGGCAGATCTTTCTGTACATGAAGAAGTAGAGCATATCATTGCAGAGCTTCTTGCTATGAATATTACTCTGCATGTTTTAATTAACAATGCAGGTATTGATGCAATGAGTCCATGTGAAGAATTGGCTATGGAAGACTATGACAAAGTGCAGCATGTCAATGTAAGAAGTCCTCTTCAGCTTGCCAAGGGGCTATTTCCTATTATAGAGAAAAATGCTGCTGCTTCAGTTATAAATATTTCATCGGTACATCAATTACTTCCGTATCCTAATAATATAGCATACTGTATGTCAAAGGCCGCTATGCATATGTTTACTAAGGTCTTGGCAATGGAATGGGCTCCATATACCATACGGGTAAATGCAGTTGCTCCAGGAGCGATTTTGACTGATATGAATAAGCCTACAATAGAAGAGATTGGGTACGGAAAGCTCTGTTCTTGGATAGGAAGTGGAAAAATAGGCAATGTAAAAGAAGTGTTTTCAACCTGTGTGTATTTAGCGTCTGATATGTCTTCGTATATGACAGGGGAAACAATGTATATAGATGGAGGGCTTTCTAAAGGATTGTTGCCCTATGGCATCACTCCTGCTATGCAATCTATGAAAGACCGTTTATTATCTCAGGATACGCAATAAAAGTGTATAGTACATGTAACACATAAAGAGCAAGAGATAAGTAGTATGCAACATATTGTAAAAGAGATATTTATAGGAACCTATATAGATACAGGATCATGTTCTGTCTATACAGGGGAGCTTGATGTACAGCAAAAAAATGTATCGTTTGCATTATCTGTAAAAGCAGGAAAAAATCCATCGTTTCTCATACAACATAGTACGAAAGAATACTTGTATACAGTCAATGAAATGTCTATGGATGAAAACAAAACATACAGTGCCATTGTATGCCTTAAAAAAGAAAAAGAACAATATGTAACACATTCAGTATTTTCAACAGAAGGAGACAATGCCTGTCATATATCGTTATCAAACAATGAGAGATATCTTTTTGTCTCTCATTATGGAAGTGTAGTTAGTCCTCATAACAATGGAAATATATCAGTATTTTTATTAGATGAAAAAGGCAAAGTACAAAGCCTTGTGCAGACAGTCTTTTACACAGGAAGTAGCGTGCATCCTGAACGTCAAGAAAAGCCACACATACATGCATCAATAAGTTCTAAAGATGGAAAATATCTTTTTGTAAGTGATCTAGGATGTGATTGTATCTATCAGTATAGGATATGCACATCATTGAGTAATGAGTCCCCACTCACGTTTGTACATACAATAGCAGTGCCAAAAGGAAATGGTCCAAGGCATATGGCATGGGATACTACAGGAACATACCTGTATGTATCATGTGAATTATCCTCATCTGTGAGTGTGTATGCGTATGAAGCCTCTCATAGTGATGCAACATTGCATTTTACCCAAGATGTAAAAACATTTTCTCATGAAGAGTCTCCGTATCCAAGAACTTCTGCATCAGAAGTTGCATATCATGATGGGTATGTGTACATGGCAAACCGTGGGGATGATTCTCTTTCAATATACAAAGTAGAAAAGGATACTACATTGAATTTTGTACGCACTGTCTCTGTTGAAGGCAAGACTCCGAGACATTTTAAGATATATCAAGATGAAAATAATACCTATGCAGTACTTGTTGTAGGTCATCAGGATGATGATACAGTAGCTCTATTTTCGATACAGGGCGATACTGTTATACTAGAGCAAAAGTATACAGGGATAAAAAAGCCTGTATGTTTTTGTTAATGTATATACATGGGTAGGGAATTGTGCGAAACGGTAAAAGTACAAAAAAAACTATAATTTATATTGACAAAAAATACTTATCTGATACAATTAAAGTTGTAATACTTATTATTAATAAGTAAATAATTAGAAGGAGTGATTTATGAAAATAAATACATTGTTTCAATCTCAAAGAAAAGGAGTATTATTCTTCTATGGAGGAATATTATTCACATTGTTTTTTATTGGCTGTGAGCTTGAATTCGGATCAAACTCTGCCATTGCACCAGGGACGCCAAGTGCTAGTGTAAAATCAGCAGGGACTGATATTCAAGTGACAATTACTCCTCCTACGGTAAAAGGAACTTCTGTTGAAGGAAATGTTCTGGGTAGTGATAACATTGTTTATAATATATATTACAGTGCTCGTAAACACGGTACTGTGTCAGATTTAATACGCTTTGCAAAATCGAGTACTGATAAAAAGCAAGCAGGAACAGTAGCGGTGGCAGGAAAACAAAGTGGCTCTTCTACTGGTATTATCTCCTCTTTGTCAGCAGAAACTAAGTATTATATAGTAGTTGTTGCAGTAAATAGTGTAGTACCGCTATTAGAATCAGAGCCTACTAGTAGTAAGGAAGCTACTACAGGTAAGCCTTCTACTTCCACTCCTTCTGGGAATGATAAGGCACCAGGGGCAGCTACCATTAAGACTTTAACTGTAGATGGCGATTCAATAAAAATAACTATTACAGCTCCAACAGAGAAAGGAACAACAGGTTCAAAAGAAAATACTCTCAATAATCTTACATATTTAGTCTATATAAGTGCTGTTGATCCCAAAGGGAATGCTCAAACAGTTGAAGATAATGCTAACCCTTCCACTACTGCTGAAGTGTTAGCAAAAGAAAGAAGTGGGGGGATTTATGGATTATTCCCTACTACTGAAGAAGGGAGTTGGACATTTACACATCTTAAGGATAACACTAAATTTTATGTTGTAACTAAGGTAGTAGCAGATTTGTTTGTTAGCAACATTTCTTCTCCTCTATCAGATATAAAAGAGGTAACAACTGCAACAGCAAAAACACAATAAGAAAAAATAAAAAATATATATGTGATATACTAATTTATAGTAATTAGTTATTTCCTTGATAAGTAACTAAAATACATAAGGAGTGATTTATGAAAATAAATACATTGTTTCAATCTCAAAGAAAAGGAGTGTTATTCTTCTATGGAGGAATATTACTCACATTGTTTTTTATTGGCTGTGATCTTGAATTTGCGTCAAATGCTGCCATTGCACCAGGGACACCAACTATTAGTGTAAAATCAGCAGGGACTGATATTAGGGTGATGATTACTCCTTCCGCGATGAAGGGGAATTCTATTGCAGGAGAAGAGCTAAAAAATGAGGATATTATTTATCATGTATATTACAGTGCTCGTAAACACGGTACTGTGTTTGACTTAATACGCTTTGCAAAATCAAGTACTGATAAAAAGCAAGCAGGAAAAGTAGTAGTAGCAGGACAAAGTGGCACTTCTACTGGTACTATCTCTTCTCTGTCAGAAGAGACTAAGTATTATATAACAGTAGTCGCAGTAAATAGTAAAATACAGCTATTAGAATCAGAACCTACTAATAGTATGGAAGCCACTACAGGTAAGTCTTCTACTTCTTCTGTTCCTTCTGGGAATGATAAGGCACCAGGGGCAGCTACCATTAAATCTTTAACTCCAGATGGCGATTCAATAAGAATAACTATTACTGCTCCAACAGAAAAAGGGACAACAGGCTCAAAAGCAAACACTTTGAATGATCTTTCGTATCTAATCTATGTGAGTACTGTTGATCCTAAAGGGAATGCTCAAGCTGTTGTAGACGATGCTAAAACTAACCCTATAACGAATGCTGAATTTTTAGCAAAAGAAAGAGATGGTGGGATTTATGGAGGATTTTTTCCTATTTTTTCTGAGGAAGAATCTAGTAGGATTATACACCTTAAAGATAATACTATATTTTATATTGTTGTTCAGGTACTAGTATTGGAATTGGATAGCAGACAACAGTCTATCCTATCTCCTCTATCAGATATAAAACAGGTAAGAACTGCAACGGCAAAAACACAATAAAAAATATATGTGATATGATAATAATACTTATTTATTTCCTTGATAAGTAAGTAACTAAAATATATAAGGAGTGATTTATGAAAATAAATACATTATTTCAATTTCAAAGAAAAGGAGTGTTATTTTTCTACGGAGGAATATTACTCACATTGTTTTTTATTGGCTGTGATCTTGAATTCGGATCAAATTCTGCCATTGCACCAGGGACACCAAGTTTTGAGGTAAAACCAGCTGTTACTAATATTCAAGTAACAATTACTCCCCCTACGATAAAAGGTACTTCTATTGACGGAGAAGAGCTAAAAAATGAGGATATTATTTATCATGTATATTACAGTGTTCATAAACATGGTAATGTGTTGGATTTAATAAGCTTTGCAAAATCAAGTGCTGATAAAAATAAAAAGCAAGCAGGAAAATTAATAGTAGCAGGACAAAAAACTGGCACTTCTACTGGTACTATCTTGTCTCTGTCAGCAGAGACTAAGTATTATATAGCAGTAGTTGCAGTAAATGGTAAAGTAGATCTATTAGAATCAGAGCCTACTAGTAGTAAGGAAGCTACTACAGGTAAGTCTCCTACTTCCACTCCTTCTGGGAATGATAAGGCACCAGGGGCAGCTACCATTAAGTCGGTAACTGCAGATGGCGATTCGATAACAATAACTATCACTGCTCCAACAGAGAAAGGAAAAACAAATTCAAAAGTAAACACTGTGAATGATATTATTTATCTTATCTATGTGAGTGCTGTTGATCCCGAAGGGAATGCTCAAGCAGTTGTAGACAGTGCTAGTGCTAACCCTTTAACGAATGCTGAAGCTTTAGCGAAGGAAATAGATGGAGGAGTTTCTATTGCATTTCCTAAGGATGAAGAATCAATGTTCACAAGTACATATCTTAAGGATAATACTAAATTTTATGTTGTCATTAAGGTAGCTACACTAGGTAATTTGTTCGGTACTAATGTTTCTCCCTTGTCAGGTATAAAAGAAGTAACAACTGGAACAGCAACAACAACAACAAAATAAGATAGTATGCTAAGTACTATGTTGTTTTAAGAGATGATTGTAAGGCATGCAAATACGAAGTCCAGCTTCGTTGTTTTGCATGCCTTTTTACCATTTGAGAATGTTCCCAATGGATAGCAACAGTATAGCGTGTTCTTGGATGTGCAAAAGGAATATATGATGCGATATCTGGATATAGTATCTCTTGTGGCTGTAGCATAATACTGTTTTGTACATGTTTGCATGTTGTATGCTTAGATTCATGTAGGTAATAATATCCATGTTGATTACGAAGTAAAGGCAGATTGAAATGGAGTTCAAGGCTCTGTGTAAGTAATGTAGGTAATATATTAAATTGTTCTGTCCATAATGTGTCTTGTATTTTTTTGTAGCAATATTTCCAAATATTTTGCATTTTTTTGCTCAATAGCATATGAGCTCCTACTTGTACAGTAGCCCTCCCTGCATATGTGTAAGGTTCAAAGCCAATTATTGTATTGCCCGTAAGCATATATGCAGGTATCGCTTGTATGAGTTCTACATCCCAATCAAGGTATACGCCACCGTAGGTATATAAAGCATACAGACGAAGTATATCACTGATAATTGCCCAAGCACCCATAGTAAGTAATTTTTTCGCAGAGGGAATGTACCATTCTTTCGTACTGGTCAGTTTCTTAAAATCTTCTTCTGTCCATACTTTGTATTTCCAGTTGGATAAGTAGCTTTTTTGTGATTGTTTACAACGAACTAAACATTGTTGTATATCACTTGTGATAGACTGAGAAGGTGCTATTGTTATATCAATGATGTGTTGTATAGCAGGAATAGACAAAATACACTATGTTATTCTTTATCAGTATTAGTTTCTGTATGAGAAACTGGTACAGTGGAAGCTATAGGTGTGTTGTCTGCTTGTTCAGAATAGGAGCTTTGTTTGATATTGGTAGAAGGTTTACTACTATTTGTTTTTTTCTGCATTTTTGTATACGCATTAATGGCATAGTGTAACGCTGATATAATAGACACTATTGTTGCTGTATACCATATAGCGTTGAGTATGGGTTTATAGAAAAGCAAATATGTTGCCAATGGTGTACTGGGAAAAAATATGAGTGTGCTGATGATTGCTATAGCGTAGAGAACTGTTTTTATTTTTCCTAATATACCTGCAGCAAGGACAATATTTTGTCGAATAAGCTGGCTTCTTAATAAGAGTATCCAATATTCTCGTAATACAAACACAAGCAATACTATTTTAGGAATCATGTGATGATTACTAAATGCAAGTATGCATAAAAAATGGCTTGTTACATCAGCTGCAGGGTCAAGCACTTTTCCTAAATCACTCACTGCGTGCAATTTTCTTGCTAAGAAACCATCTAGTAAATCACTTAACTCTATATATATAAAACATGCAAACAGAACAGAAATAAGAGAAAATGTATTGCTTTCAATAATGTAAAAGAAAATAAATGCAACAGGAATACGTGAGAGGGTAATGAAAGTAACTATTTGTTTTCTTATGCTTTTCATATAATAGTACCTATATATAGAATACTATATTTGGTATAATTATTAAAGAAAATACTTTTAATGTGCTTTTAATAAAAAAATAGGGAGTACATATACTATTTATTGTCAGGAGAAATATGAAAAAACAAAGAAAATATACTATTGCATATGGTACCGAATTTTTTTATCCTTCTGTAAATGGAATTATTACCACATCAATGAATTTGCTTACTAATTTAAGGGATATGGGGCATAACCCTATTATCTTTACCCCACAAGTACGTTCAGAGACACAAAATATGGTACAAGGTATTCCTGTATACTATATTCCTAGTAAGAGTTTGCCTTATTATCCTGATTTGCGAAAAATTAATGTACGGCATCCTCTTGTAGAGGAGATACTTTGTAAGCATAATGTTGACATAGTACATATTACTGCTCCATGGACTATTGGAAAAGCATTGTTCCGTGTTGCAAAAAAACATACTATTGCACGAGTACATAGTTATCATACAAATTTGCATACAGATGAGTACTTGCAGTATATCCGTACATTCTATCATATTCCTATGAGTATACTACATGTATATGTCCGATATTTGTTTTGGACGAGGCTAGCATTAGGACATTATTTTTATGATTCGCATGTACTCACTTCTCCTTCTATAGTATTGTCTAAACAATTAGCACAAAAATTTCCAAAAAAAGTGACAATGCATATTCATAATGGAGTGGATCTCTCTCTTTTACAAGCTACCCCCGATAAAAAGCTATTGAAAAGTATATTGCCTAAAAGTGTTACTAGTACAACAAAATATATTGTATATGTTGGTCGTTTAGGAATTGAGAAATCTATTGATATATTGTTACAGGGCTTTGCGAAAGCAAAAATGGACGAAGCACTAAAGGATATACACCTGCTAATAATAGGTGATGGTCCTCAATGGGATGAGTTACGAGCGTTAAGCCATACATTAGGAATACAAGAATCGGTACATTTTTTAGGTGCTATTGCCCATGATGTTATGCTAAAGAGTGGAATTATATCAAAGGCGTATTTATTTTGTACTGCATCTTTATCAGAAACATGGTCTATGACAGTTACTGAAGCTATTTGTTGTCAAACCCCTGCTTTACTTGCAGATCATGTTTCAATGACACAACTAGCAAATGATTTAGCACATTATTTTGAACAAAATAATACTACTTCGCTTGCTAATGAGTTAGTTCGTTTAGTAAAAGATGATGCATTGTATAAAACATATGTAAAACGGCTCAAAAAGTATAAAAATATCTTCGATGGAAGAGAAATTGCTCAAAAATATGTACAAGCATACAACACAGCATATAACTTAGCTCATACATAACATGAATTAACTATATAATGATAATGATAGTTATCTTGATTACATGGAAAAAATGGTATAAAAGTATTTGAATATAAATAAAATATCTGGTATACTGTATAAAATCATTTTTTTTATGGATGATTCTACTTCATTACAAGAGTATTTTATCCTAAATTTGTTGAAATAAGGAGGTAATTTTGCCAAGTAAAACCATAAGCAAGGTACCGTCAAAGTTTGGAGAAAAAAGTAAAACATTGAACAGTACAGAAGGAAAAGATAAGAAGTATAAAGGGTTTTCTCGTGATGAGCTTCTTGATATTTTGTATCAAATGCAGCTTATTCGGCATTTTGAAGATAAGGCAGGATTCGCATATCGCTTAAAGAAAATAGGGGGATTTTGTCATCTATGTGCTGGGCAGGAAGCGGTAAGTTTAGGCTTTGTAAAAGCACTTGATCTTTCAAAGGATTATGTATTGACATCGTATAGAGATCATGGGCATGCAATTGCATGTGGACTGTCTCCTGATAGTATAATGGCAGAAATGTATGGAAAAATTACTGGCTGTTCTCGGGGGAAAGGGGGATCAATGCATATCTTTGATGTCAAAAATAATTTTTTTGGAGGAAACGGTATCGTTGGGGGGCAAATTCCTGTTGGTACAGGACTAGCGTTTGCCAATAAGTACAAAGGTATAGACGGTGTAGTGGTATGTCTCTTTGGAGATGGTGCTATCAATCAAGGAGCGTTTCATGAATCTATCAATTTAGCTCAGTTATGGAAATTGCCATGTATCTATGTGATTGAGAACAATTTCTATGGTATGGGAACTGCTGTTTCTCGAGCTTCAGCTTTAGATTTCTCAAAATCTGGAGAACATTATGGAGTTGAGGGTATAAAGGTAGATGGAATGAATTTTTTCTCAGTATATGAAGATGTAAAACAAGTGGTAGAACATTGTCGTAACAATACAGTCCCCTATGTTATTGAAGTTGAAACATATCGTTATTATGGGCATTCTATGAGTGATCCTGCAAAGTATCGAATAAAAGAAGAAGTAGAAGAATTCAAAAGTAAAGATCCTATTAAAACTATGCGAGCAGAATTGTTAGAACAAAAACTAATGAGTGAAGAAGAGTTTGATAGCATTATTGAGAGAGTGAAAGAAGAAGTGAAGAGATCAGAGCAGTTTGCAGAAGATAGTCCTGAACCACCACTTGAAACAATGTTTGAAGATATATTGGTATAGGGAGAAGATATATGGCAGAAGTTACAATGAGAGAAGCCCTTAATAGAGCGTTAGATGAAGAGTTAGCACGTGATGATAATGTCTTTATTTTAGGAGAAGAGGTTGCTGAGTATAATGGAGCATATAAAATAACCAAAGGGCTTCTTGATAAATATGGAAAAAAAAGACTTATAGATACGCCAATAGCAGAGTTAGGGTTTACTGGACTTGGTGTAGGGGCTGCGTTGGCAGGATTACGTCCAGTAGTGGAGTGGATGACTTTTAATTTTTCTTTGCTTGCACTAGATCAAGTAATAAATAATGCAGCGAAAATGCGACATATGTCAGGAGGGCAGCTACATTGTCCTATAGTATTTCGAGGTCCTAATGGTCCTGCAGAATATTTGTCTTCACAGCATTCTCAAGCATTACAAAGTTTTTTTGCTCATATACCAGGACTTAAAGTTGTAGCAATTTCAACTCCTGCAGATGGCTATGGTTTATTAAAAAGTGCAATACGGGATGATAATCCAGTAGTAGTGCTTGAATCAGAGCTAGCGTATAATTGGAAAGGTGAGTTACCCGAAGAAGAGTATACTATCCCTATTGGGAGTGCAGACGTAAAAGTGGCAGGCTCTGATATCAGTATTATTGTGCATGGAAAACCTGTATATTATGCTTTAGATGCAGCTAAGCAGCTTGCCGAAGAAGGCATATCTGCAGAAGTAGTAGATTTACGTTCTTTGCGTCCTCTGGATACTGCAACAATTTATGCATCCATAATGAACACAAGAAGAGCAGTAGTGGTAGATGAATCGTGGCCTATATGTAGTGTGGGATCTCATATTGCATATGAAATTTTTAAAGAATTTTATGATGAGCTGGAAGCACCTGTAGAGCTGGTAAGTTCTCTGGATGTTCCCATGCCATATAATCATACATTAGAACTTGCAGTTCAACCTTCTGCAGCTAAAATTGTAGAAGCAGTGAAAAAAGTATTAGATTACTAAAGGGGAATAATTATGGCAGAAAAAATAGTAATGATAGCATTGTCTCCAACAATGGAAGATGGAAAGATACATACATGGAGCATAAAAGAGGGAGATGATATATCTCAAGGACAAGTGATTTGTGAGGTGGAGACTGATAAGTCTACTATGGAATATGAATCGCTTAATGAGGGGAAAGTATTAAAGATTATAGTCCCCGAAGGAGGATCCGCAACGGTAGGACAGACTATCGCGATAGTAGGAAAAGAAGGGGAGGATATCAGTGATATTATAGCTTCTGAGTCTAGCTCTGCAAAACCAGAGGCAACACCAGCGGCAAACCAAGTAGCAGAAAGCTCAGAGAGTACCGCTACAGCACAAGTGCCAAAACCTACTGCAACTGTGCCTGCAGCTCCAGCTCCTTCAGTGGCAACACAAAAACCTGTTGCTACAAATACTCCTCAGTCAGCAACAGTACAGAAAGCAGTACCAGTGAATAATGATGTGATAAAAGCCACTCCATTAGCAAGACATTTTGCACAAGAAAAAGGAATTGATATTAGCCTTATTCAAGGTACAGGGGCAAACGGAAGAATTAAACGAGCAGATGTTGAACACTTTGCTAGTACAGGACAAAGTCGTGTTGTAGCTACAGAAGGCAGTGTTCAGTCAGAGCAAGTGAAACAAAAAGTGAAAAAGCCTGTGCAACATTCTATAAGTCAATATGATACTCATATTCCTGTAGAAGGAGTACGTGCGGTAATTGCAAAAAAATTAAGTGAATCTAAGTTTACTTCGCCTCATTTTTATGTAAAAACAAGTATGCAAACAGATGCGTTAGTAACTATGCGTACAAAAATCAACTCTTTGTTAGATGAAAAGGTATCGCTTAATGCATTTATTATAAAGCTAGTAGCTTCAGCAATACGAAAAAATCCAGTTATTAACTCTTCTTGGTATGAAACAGGACAAGGAGCAAGTATTGTACACCATAGCAGTATTGATATAGCCTTAGCAGTAGACTTAGGAAATGGGTTGATTACTCCCGTTGTTCGTGATTGTCAATCTAAGAGTGTTGAGCTTATTGATAGCGAGTTACAGCAGTTAATACAAAAAGTAAAACAACAGTCAATTATGCCCGAAGAGTATACGAATGCAACATTTACAATAAGTAATTTAGGATCATTTGGCATAGAGGAATTTACCGCTATTATAAACCCTCCTGCTGCCTGTATTCTTGCTGTGGGAATGAGTAAAAAAGTGCCAGTCGTAAATGATAATGGGCAAATAGAAGTGCAGTCTAAAATGATCTGTTCTTTAAGCAGTGATCACAGGGTGATTGATGGGTCAGTTGCTGCAGTATTTATGAAGGATCTTCGAGAAATAATTGAAAATCCTACATTAGCTTTGTATTTTTAATGTATGTATACATAGGAGTTTAGATGAGTGATATAAATTATGATATAGCTATAATAGGTGCAGGTCCTGGTGGATATGTTGGTGCAATTAGAGCAGCACAGTTAGGAAACAAAACTGTTCTTATAGAAAAAGACAATGTTGGAGGGGTATGTCTTAATTGGGGCTGTATTCCATCAAAAGCATTGATTCATCAAGCAGAAGTGTTTAATGAAATACCTTTATTGCAAAATATGGGAGTAAGCATTGATGCGAGTAACTTTGAGTATGCTCAAGTATATAAAAAATCTCGTGAGGCAGCAGAGAAACTTACGAGAGGAGTAAATGGCTTATTGAAAAAAAATAAAATAGAAGTAGTAAAAGGTACTGCATCTATTAAAACTCCTAAATCTATAGAGGTTACACAAAAGGATGGTTCAAAACAAACCGTGAATGCAAACTCTATTGTTATTGCAACAGGATCACGCCCAAAAGAAGTTCCTGGTATGGAGTTTGATGAAAAGCTAGTATTATCTTCAACAGGTATTCTTTCTCTGTCTCAGCTACCTAAAAAAATGCTTATTCTTGGTGGAGGAGTTATTGGTATAGAGTTTGCGTATATTCTTAATTCGTTTGGTGTAGAGGTAAGTGTTGTTGAAATGCTGCCTACTATTTTGCCTTTAGAGGATAGTGATATTTCAAACACCTTAGCGACTATTTTGAAGAAAAAAGGAATTCAGTTTTTTCTTGGCACAAAAGCAAATGCATTACATAAGCATAAAGATTCTGTAGAGCTTGAAATTGAAAGTGCTGATGGAAAAAAAGATACGCTCAGTGCAGATAAAGTACTGGTATCTATAGGGAGAAGCCCTAACAGTGAAGGGTTAGGATTAGAAACATTAGGAGTGAAATCTGAGCGAGGGTTTATCAGTGTATCTGATCATTATGAGACAAGTATCCCTGGTATTTATGCAGTAGGAGATGTTGTCAGTGGCACACCTCTTCTTGCTCATGTTGCAAGTAAAGAATCTGAGATTGCAGTTGAACATATTTCGGGTATGTCAGTGCATGGACTTGAATCTCTAAAAATTCCCTCTGCTGTGTATTGTAATCCTCAAGTGGCAAGTTTTGGGTTAAATGAACAACAAGCGAAAGAACAAGGAAAAGATTTTGTGTCTGCAAAGTTTCCATTTATTGGGATAGGAAAAGCGGTGGCAGTTGGTAAAACAGATGGCTTTGTTAAAATATTAAGTGATAAAAAAAGTGGTGAGATAATAGGGGCTCATGTATTAGGATTAAATGCAACGGAAATTATACATAATTTATTGACAGCTAGTGAAGGTGAACTAACAGCTAATGAGTTAGCAACTTTGGTACATGCTCATCCTACTATGTCAGAAGGAATTATGGAATCTGCTCGACTTGCTGAGGGATGGGCAATACACATATAAATATACTTATATGATACAATAAATAATATGCAAGAATCATCTTTTGAAAAATCAGAAAGTAGTTTGACAAGTAAATTAAATTTTATTTCTCGAATATCAATTATTGTTATAGTGTTTATGTTCATTACTTTTTTTCTAAAACAAACAAGCAGTATTTCTGTGACGGTATTTGTGGGATTGTTATTAGGAGTAGTGTTTTTTCCTCTCGATAAGTTTTTTCGTGATAAATGGCACTTTCCTTCTGTTCTTTCTCTTTTATGTACGATCATAGCATTTTTAGTTATCAGTGTTTTACTTATTATTTTACTGTACGCTTCTTTGTCTTCTGTTAGTGATTATTTTGATTTTTATCGTAATAGAGTTACTACCATTATAAATACTGTTTTTTCTAATATCTCTCTGGATAAAGTAAATTTAGATATTATAAACCAATTACAAGGTGGAGCATTTTCTTTTTTAAGGGATACTGCCCTTTCGTTTTCTGCAGGAGCCATAAACATAAGTAAAAATTATCTTTTAGTTACGATAACATTAATGTTTACTATTATTGAACTTTCGTGGATAAAAGCAAAATCGAAACGTATTCTGTCTGATGAAAAAAAAGAAAAAAGCTTTGATTCTTTTTTAGAGAGAATAAGTGATGGTGTTAGCAAATTTATCCTATTAAAAGCATTGATAAGTTTTTGTACTGGTGTTATTATTTATTTTGCTTTTGGAATGATAGGGGTTAATTTTCCTTTATTATGGGGATTTTTGACCTTTTTATTTAATTTTATTCCATCAGTAGGATCTCTTATTATATCAATAGTGAGTATACTCTTTAGTATTCTGCAATTTTATCCATCTTGGTCTGAAGTTATTATCATTACTATTGTTATTTTACTCACACAAGTTATTATAGGGAATGTAATAGATCCAAAAATTACAGGTGATAACCTTAATCTCAGTGCTTTGATTATTTTTGTTGGACTTGTGTATTGGGGATATGTATGGGGAATAATGGGTATGTTATTATCAGTTCCTCTCCTTGTGTTGATTCGTACTGTATGTGACTATATTCCTTATTTGAACAAAATATCGGTTATTTTAGGGAGTGGCTCTACAGTATCAAAAATGAACAAAAAGGATGAAAATAAAAAGCTGGAATGATGTTTTGCCTTACTTTTTATAAGTAGGTACATCCAAGTATTCATGGATATACGAAGTAGTATGAAAAAAATTCTTTTGACTGGTGATAGACCCACTGGAAAATTACATTTAGGTCATTATATTGGATCACTGAAAGAAAGAGTTCGTTTACAGCATGAGTATCAAGCGTATGTTCTCCTTGCTGATTATCATATGCTTACTACTCGTCATACAAAAGATGATATTTCTTGTATTTCTAAAAATGTTGAAGATATTGTTTTTGATTATCTTTCGGTTGGCTTAGATCCTAGTGTTATAACATTCTATTTGCAATCACAAGTTCCAGAAGTTGCTGAGATAACGCTTTTATTATCAATGATGATCACAGTTCCTCGTTTGCAACGTTTGCCTAGCTTAAAAGATATGGCTCAGGCTGCAAATATGAAAGAGATGAGTCTTGGTTTATTGTCATATCCAGTATTACAATCTGCTGATATATTGCTTCCACGTGCAAATATTGTGCCTGTAGGCAAGGATAATGAAGCTCATATTGAGCTTACGCGTGAGTTAGCAAAACGTTTTAATACGAATTATGATTGTGATTTTTTTCCTATACCTGAAATATTGATTGGAGAAGAAAAAGCACTTGTTGGTACTGATGGTCAATCAAAAATGTCTAAATCACTTAATAATGCAATCTATCTTTCTGATGATGAAAAAACAGTAACAAAGAAAGTTATGGGTATGTATACTGATCCTAATAGAATTCGTGCTGATATTCCTGGTGTTGTAGAAGGTAATCCAGTATTTATATATCATGATTTGTTTAATACTGATGTTCAGCAAGTGAATGATTTTAAGGAGCGGTATACAAAAGGGACTGTTGGTGATGTAGAAGTAAAAAAAGCACTTGCTATTGCGCTTAATGATTTTTTGAATCCAATTCGTGAAAAACGTTCTACCTATGAATTACAGGCAGGATTAGCACAGAGTATTTTATATGAAGGAACAAAAAGAGTGCAAAAGATAGGGCAGGATACGGTTACAGGAATGAAAAAAGCTATGGGATTGAGTGGAGTATGGAATAAAATTAGAAGGAAAACTGAAGAGCGAGCAAAAAAACAAGGAACAGGGAGCTTTGGCTAAATTTTTGTCTTTACATGGTAAAGTATCTGATATATCAATAGAACAATTTAGAGACATTGTTATGCATAGTTTCTATAATAGACCAAGAGAAACTATGCCCTGGCGAGAACATCCTACTCCTTATCATGTGCTAGTATCTGAATGTATGTTACAACAAACACAAGTTTCACGTGTTCTTTCCTATTTTATGTCTTTTGTCGATAAGTGGAGTACTGTAGAAGCACTTGCTTTAGCTCCACTATCTGCTGTACTGAAAGAATGGCAAGGCTTAGGCTATAATAGGAGAGCGCGTTTTTTACATAATTGTGCAAAACTTGTATTGAGTGACCACAACGGTGTAATCCCTGATAGTAAAGAAACATTGCAGTTATTACCAGGTATTGGAGAATATACTTCATCTGCAATAATGGTATTTGCGTTTAATATCCCTTGTGTTGTGATAGAAACTAACATTAGAAGAGCTATTATACATACTTTTTTTTCTCAACAAGATGAAGTACAAGAACATGATGTTCGCTATTATGTAGAAAACACTATGGATACAGCAAATCCTCGTCTATGGTATTGGGCGCTTATGGATTATGGGTATTGGCTTAAATTTGAGGTAAGTAATCCTAATCGGAAAAGTAACATATATAAAAAGCAATCAATGTTTGAAGGATCTAAGCGACAAATACGAGGAGCAATAGTTCGTATACTTGCAAAACATGGGATGTTAAATGAGGATGATCTGTATCATTATCTTTTTCAAGATCTTGTATATAAAAGAAATATAGAAAACAAAGAGCAATTTATCAATGAAGCAGAAGAATGCTTAGCATGTTTAGAGAAAGAAGGGTTACTGGTAAGTGAAAAAAAACAGTGGTATTTAGCCCATTAGTGTTATGGATAGAGACGAGATATGTTCCATGTTTGTTTTTCTTTTTGTGTATCTCTAGTATATACAATTCGATCGTGTAATCGATTGCTATTTCCTTGCCAAAACTCAAACATGGTAGGTTGTAGGCTATATCCTGTCCAATTTTCTGATATTGGAATTTTTTTGCCTTGTAGCTCTTTTTCACATTGATGATATGCCTCAAGAAGAGCTTGCTTTGACTTTACAGGCTGACTTTGTTGTGATATATACGCGCTGATTTGACTTTTACGTGGACGGCTTATGGCATATGTTTCAGCTTCTTTGCGGGGTAATTCTGATATTATGCCATCAATACGTACTTGTCTCTGTAATGGACTACAATACCATAGTATGTGCCCTTGAGGGTTTTGATGTATATCGTTACCTTTTTTGCTTTTTTTATTACTAAAAAAGCAAAATCCTTTTTCTTTACTGGCGTATTTTAGGAGTAACATACGAGCACTGGGTACTGCATTTTTACTTGCTGTAGATAGTACAATTTCATTGGTATATTGTAGTACTTTTTTTGCTTCTTGCTGCCATAGTTCCCATAGCTCCCATGGAGAATGAGGCACAGAATCGTCTAAATGTGAATATTCGTATATAGGATGTTCGTTTTTCCAATCCATAGTAATTATTGTACAACATATTGTGTATTGACAATAGTGTACATGTAATAGCTAAAGTCTTTTCTGTCGCATTTAGTCCTTGAATCCGCAAAAACATAAAAAAGGTATTGCAATATTATGTAATATCGTTTATTATAAGCAAGGATTAATATAATTTAAAAAAACCAGGAGGAAATTATGAGAAAAAATAATTTTTTTATGCATAGCAATGGTTTTAGTTTTATACTACTAACAGTATTGATGCTAGTAGTATTATTGAGTTGTGAAGATACAGAGGGAGTATCCTCTGTTGGAGGTTCTTCTCCTACTCCTGGAGGGGGAGGAAGGGTACAGCCTAGCTCAAAGTCGCAGTTATTACAGCTTATATCTGAGCGATTAAGTAAAGACAAGGCAGCAGACTTAAATGATGTAGATATAAGTAAAGTTACTGATATGAGTAATTTGTTTGTCCAGTTTCCTACCTTTAGTGGCAATGTGTCTAAATGGAATGTAAGCCACGTAACAAATATGAGTGGTATGTTTGAAGGAGTAACAGGGTTTCGTGGAAACATATCAAAATGGGATGTACGCAAAGTAACAAACATGAGTAATATGTTTAAGGGAGTCACAGCATTTAATAGTGATATATCGCTCTGGGATGTAAGCAATGTAACACAGATTGACAGCATGTTTGAAGGAGCAGCTGCCTTTACTCAGGATTTGAAATCATGGAAAATAGCCCCTGCGGTAAGTAAAGAGAGTAAAGATGTATTTAAGAATTCGGGAATTACTGAGTATCCGAGATGGCTGACATTAGAAGTTCTGTTAGAACCAGAAGTAATAGTGACAATAGTAGGACGAGCAGTAAATGTGTCTATTACTCGGTGGCCAATAACAACAACAGGGACATTTACATTGACACCAGTATTGGCAGGAAGAGATGCACTCCCAAAAGGGATGAATTTTGATACAAGTACAGGAACAATAACAGCAAAAGCAGGAGACCTTAAGACGATAACAAAGGGAAGCCCGCATCAGTTTACCATTACCTTTAACGGAACAGGTGATTTTAAGAAAACAGAGAATGAAAATCTAAAAACGACTTTATCAGTGGCAGTGAAGAATTATTCAACACAGCCTAAGACAAGAGGAGAACTAAAAGCGATATTAAGAGTTATCTTGGATGCCGATGGGAATGGCATTATTGATAATGCTACAGCAGATCTCAATGGCATTGATGTAAGTGCTATTACTAGCTTGAGCTTTTTATTTAATGATAATATGTTGAAACATTTTAATGGGGATATATCAAAATGGGATGTAAGTAATGTAAGATATATGTATAAGATGTTTCAAGGATCGAGGTTTAATGGGGATATATCGAAATGGGATGTAAGTAATGTAAAAAATATGAGCAATATGTTTAAGCAGAGTCAATTTAATGGAGATATATCAAGTTGGGACGTAAGTAGTGTTCAGCGTATGCACGATATGTTTGAAGAAGCAACAGCCTTTAATCAAGATATAACAGGATGGGCAGTTGATACTTTAATTGTTATGTACGATATGTTTAAGGGAGCAACATCGTTTGATCAAGATTTGGAAGCATGGGGAGAGCATATAGCAGAAAAGACATTAAGTATATCAAATATGTTTACTCGTTCTAAAGTATCTGACGAAAAGATACCTACATGGGCATATGCGTTTGATGTGTTATATCAAGGAGCAAGCATAAAAGAACTTACTGTACTGCAGTATCAAAATATAATAGTGAGGATTAAAAAGCAAATTCCATCAAGTGCAACAGGAATCTATAGTATAGAACCCAATACATTTACCGCAGATACAGGATTATCATTTGATGCACAAGAAGGGACAATAAAAGGGATAGCAACAAAAGAAGTAGCAAAAAAAGCATATACGATTACTTTTACTGGAGATGCTAAGTTTCAAGGCAAGAATATTACATTGCCATTTTCATTAGAGGTAAAGGCAAATCGAGAGAAGTACGCATATTTTCCTAGTAATAAAAAAGAGTTGATACAAGCAATAAAAGAGGTAATGGATATAAATGGTGATGGAACACCAAATGATAATAGAGCAGATTTGAATGTTATTTATACAGGGAATATTACAGATATGAGTTATGTATTTAATGATAGTGCCTTGAGAGATTTTAATGGGGATATATCGCTTTGGGATGTGAGTAATGTTACAACCATGCGTGCCATGTTTTCTTACTCTCAGTTTAATGGGGATATATCGCTTTGGGATGTGAGTAATGTTACAACCATGCGTGCCATGTTTTCTTACTCTCAATTTAATGGAGATATATCAAGATGGAATGTAAGTAGTGTTTTTAGTATGAATTTTATGTTTAGTGATTCGCAGTTTAATGGGGATATATCGGATTGGAATGTGAGTAATGTAAAAACTATGAATGATATGTTTTCTTACTCTCAATTTAATGGGGATATATCAGATTGGGATGTGAGTGATGTAGAAGATATGGCGAGTATGTTTTCTTACTCTCAATTTAATGGAGATATATCAAGATGGAATGTAAGTAGCGTGGTCTGGATGAGACATATGTTTTATGCAGCTGCTAAATTTAATAGTGATATATCGGGCTGGAATGTAAGTGATGTAACAAATATGGAAGGTATGTTTGATGAAGCAACATCGTTTAATCAGGATATATCAAATTGGAAAGTTGCGAAGGTCCATACTATGGAGTATATGTTTTATGGAGCAACATCGTTTGATAAAGATTTAGAAGCGTGGGGAGAGCATATCCCAGAACTAACAATAGTAGGAAAACCACTGAGTGTAAGAGGTATATTTTCTCATTTACCTGATGAAAAAATTCCATCGTGGGTATATACTCTTAGGTATAAAGATACAGGCGTTACAGTAAATAAGAAAGTGTTTACTACGAAAGATAAAAATGTTGTTTTGTCTATTGACAAAACACCGAAAGCAGCAACAGGAACATATAGTATAGTACCAGATACATTTACTACAGATACAGGGTTGACATTTGATACGGCAACTGGAGAGATAAGTGGTTCTCCTTCGGTGGTATTAGCTCAAAAAGAGTATACCATAACCTTTACAGGAAATGGAGGGTATGCTGGCAAACAAAAAAGTACCACTCTCACTCTAACGATACAGGATACGAGTAGTCAAACATATTTTCCTAAGACAAAAGTAGCTTTGATAGCAAATATAAAAACGGTGATGACAGTAGATGCTGATGGGGATGGTAGCCCTGATGATAACAGTGCCGATTTAAATGTCATCTATACAGGGTATATAACAGATATGAGCGGGATATTTAATGAGAGTGCCTTGAGAAATTTTAATGGCAATATATCGCTCTGGGATGTAAGTAATGTAACTACGATGGACAGTATGTTTGAAGAATCAAAGTTTACAGGAGAAAATGGAGATATAACAAGTTGGGATGTAAGGAATGTTACAGACATGAATGATATGTTTAAGAAATCGTCATATGCTGGAGATATAAGTGAATGGGATGTAAGGAATGTCACAACTATGAATGAGATGTTTCGAGAAACAGCATATAACAAGGACATAACTCTATGGGATGTTCGCAGTGTTGCAGATATGGAGTCAATGTTCTATAAGAATACAGCATTTAATCAAAATATATCCTATTGGAATGTGAGCAAGGTAACCACTATGAAACAGATGTTTAGTGAAACAGGAGCATTTAATCAAGATATATCAAGCTGGGCAGTTGATAATGTAACTACTATGCAGTCAATGTTTCAAGCGGCAACTGCCTTTGATAAGGATTTAGAAGCATGGGCAGAGCATATAGCAGGAAGAACGGTAAATACAGATAAAATATTCAATACAGCAGACAATAGTGGAGTAATACTCTCTGAAGACAATATCCCTACATGGCTCTACGATTTTGTGCTTACTGTTGGTGGAACTGAAAGCAGTACTATACGTGGCTTTGTAGGCAAAGCCATAGAAGCAAATGGGGTAATAACAGTAAGCAAGAAGTATCCTACTACAGCAACGGGAAGCTATACTATCTCTCCGAGCATAACAGATATAGGACTTAGCTTAGATGCTAGTACAGGAGCTATAAGCGGGAGTCCAACTAAAGTACAAAGCACAAAAAGCTACACACTGCTCTTTAGTGGAACAGGAGACTATGTAGGCAAGAGCTATAAGATACCATTGAGCATAACAGTAGTAGCAGGAAAGTATAGCCATTCTCCTACTAATAAAGCAGAGCTGATAGCAGCGATAAAGGATGTGATGGATACGGATGATGATGACAACCCTGATAATAACAGTGCTGATTTGAATAGCATATATACGGGAGCTATTACGGATATGAGTGGAGTATTTAATGATAATGCTTTGAGAAGTTTTAATGGAACTATATCGGACTGGGATGTAAGTAATGTTAGCAACATGAGTGAGCTGTTTAAGGAAAGTCAATTTAATGGCGATATATCAAATTGGGAGGTAAACAAAGTTACCGATATGAGTAGTATGTTTAAGGATAATACTGTGTTTGATCAAGATATATCAAGCTGGCATGTGAACAATGTGACCACTATGGCATCTATGTTTTATAATGCAGAAGCCTTTAATCAAGATATAGCGGGCTGGGAAGTTGATACTGTAACTACTATAGAACAGATGTTTCGCGAAGCAACAGCGTTTGCTCAAGATTTAGAAGCATGGGCAGAGCATATAGCAGGAAGAACAGTGGCTATGGGAAATGTATTTACAAATGCTAATGTCTCTGGTGCAAAAATACCGAGTTGGATGTATAGCATATCACAGACCTATGAAGGCAATGTTACTTCATTATTTACTATGGTAAAAGCACAAAGTAACATTAGTATTCCATTGACTAATACTGGAGTTTCAACATTTAATGCAACAGGGGCATATAGTATAGTGCCAAGTACTTTTGCTGCAGACACAGGCTTGACATTTAGTGTAGTGAGTGGAGCGATAAGCGGTAGCCCTACAAAAGCACTTGCACTGAGAAAATATATAATTGTGTTTACAGGAACTGGTGATTATGCAAAAAAAAGGCTTACAAAAGAATTTACCATACACATACATGACAGCAGTGCTGCGTATACATATTACCCAAAAACAAAGAATGCTTTGATAGCAAATATAAAAGCAGTGGTGGCATCAAATGGAAATAATGCAGACTTGAATGGAATATATACGAGATACATAACAGATATGAGTGAGGTATTTAATAATAATGCCTTGAGAAACTTTACTGGAGATATATCGGGGTGGAATGTAAGTAATGTGGGAGATATGCGAGATATGTTTAATAATACGAAATTTAATGGCGATATATCAAGATGGAATGTAAGTAGAGTTAGCAATATGGCTGGTATGTTTGGTAATGCAACTGCCTTTAATCAAGATATATCAGGTTGGGATGTAAGTAGTCTTACTAATATGAGCTATATGTTTTATGGATCAAGTGCCTTTAATAAGGATATCTATGAATGGAAAGATCATATTGACACAAACAATATCAATACTACCCGTGCGTTCACAAATTCTGCTGTAGCTTCAAACAAGATACCAGATTGGGCAGGAGGATCCTATACAGGACCATCTTCTCGATAGAGTATAGATATACTCTTATATATGGAGGAGCTATTGTCGTATGTGAGATATAGCTCTTATTGTATTTATTTTTTCCTCTGCTGAAGCCTTTGGTGTTACATTTAGTCCTTAAATCTCCTACAATATAGATATTGCTATATTATGTGATGTAGTTTATTATAAATAATAAAGTGATTGGGTATGTAAATCCAAGAGGTAAATGTGAAAAGGAGAAAATATGAGAAAAAATAATTTTTTTATACATAACAATGGTTTTATACTACTAATAGTATTGATACTATCAGTATTATTGGGTTGTGAAGATCCTAAGGGAGGATCTTCTGGTGGAGGTTCTTCGCCTTCTCCTGGAGGGGGAGGAAAGGTACAGCCTAGCTCAAAGTCGCAGTTATTACAGCTTATATCTGAGCGATTAAGTAAAGATATGGCAGCAGACTTAAACGATATAGATATAAGTAAAGTTACTGATATGAGTAATTTGTTTGTGCAATTTCCTACCTTTAGTGGCAATGTGTCAAAGTGGGATGTGAGTCACGTAACAAATATGAGTGGTATGTTTGAAGGAGTAACAGGGTTTCGTGGAGGGGTATCAAACTGGGATGTAAGCAAAGTAACAAACATGAGTAATATGTTTAAGGGAGCTACATCATTTAATAGTGATATATCAGGCTGGAATGTAAGCAATGTAACACAGATTGATAGCATGTTTGAAGGAGCGACTGCCTTTACTCGGGACTTAAAATCATGGGCAGTAGCCCCTGCGATAAGTAAAGAGAGTACAGATGTATTTAAGAACTCGGGGATTACTGAGGATCCAAGATGGCTTACATTAGAGGTGCTGTTAGAGCCAAAAGTAGTAGTGGCAATAGTAGGGCGAGCAGTGAATGTGTCTATCACTCGGTGGCCAGTAACAACAACAGGAACATTTACATTGCTCCCAGTGTTAGCAGGGAGAGATGCACTTCCAACAGGGATGAAGTTTAATAGTACAACAGGAACAATAACAGCAAATGCAGGAGAACTTAAGACGCTAACAAAGGGAAGTCCACATAGGTTTACTGTTACTTTTAATGGCTCAGGAGAAT
This sequence comes from Spirochaetia bacterium, assembly GCA_965218205.1. Classification (GTDB taxonomy): domain Bacteria; phylum Spirochaetota; class Spirochaetia; order WTKD01; genus CBDDCA01. The sequence goes on from OZ244590.1 coordinate 541,597, forward strand.
TTGATAAAGTAGAAAATAAAAATTTGAAAGCACCCCTATCGGTATCAGTGAAGCATTATTCGACACAACCTAAGACAAGAGAAGATCTAAAAGCAATATTAAGAGTTATCTTAGATGCGGATGGAAATGGCATTATTGATAATGCTACAGCAGATCTCAATCATATTGATGTAAGTGCTATTACTAGCCTGAGTAGTGTATTTAATGATAGTATGTTGAGAGATTTTAATGGCGATATATCGAAATGGGATGTAAGTAATGCAAGATATATGCTCCGTATGTTTCAAGATTCAAAGTTTAATGGAGATATATCAGGTTGGGATGTAAGTAATGTGATATTAATGAATAATATGTTTCGTAGATCGCAGTTTAATGGAGATATATCAAGTTGGGATGTAAGTAATGTTACAAATATGGAAAGTATGTTTCGTGATTCGCAATTTACTGGAGATATATCAAATTGGGATGTGAGTAATGTTACAAATATGTATTGGATGTTTGCTGGTCCGAAATTTACTGGAGATATATCAGGCTGGGATGTAAGTAATGTTACAAATATGGAAGGTATGTTTGCTTACACAAGTGTATTTAATCAGGATATATCAAATTGGGCAGTTGATAGCGTAACTACTATGCAATCAATGTTTCAAAATTCAACAGCGTTTGATCAAGATTTGAATGCATGGGCAGAGCATATAGCAGGAAGGAAAGTAAACATAGCAAGTATATTTGGTAGTTCTAATGTATCTGATGAAAAGATACCTACATGGGCATATGTGTTTGATGTAGTATGGCAAGGAGTAAGCATAAACACTCTTACTGTATTACAACAGCAAAGCACAGTAGTGAGGATTAAAAAGCAATTTCCATTGAATGCGACAGGGCAATATAGTATAGCTCCCAATACCCTTACAGCAGATACAGGATTATCATTTGATGCAAAAGAGGGAACAATAAAAGGAATAGCAACACAAGAATTGAGTAAAAAAGCATATACCATTACTTTTACTGGAGATGCTAAGTTTCAAGGCAAGAGTTTTGCTATCCCATTTTCGTTAGAGGTAAAGGCAAACCAAGGGAAATACGCATATTTTCCTAGTAATAAAACAGAGTTGATAGCGGCAATAAAAAAGGTAATGGATATAAATGGTGATGGAACGCCAGATAATAATAAAGCAGATTTGAATGTCATCTATACAGGGAATATTACGGATATGAGTTTTGTATTTAATGACAGTGCCTTGAGAAGTTTTAATGGGGATATATCGCTTTGGGATGTAAGTAATGTTACCACCATGAGAGCCATGTTTTATCAATCGCAATTTAATGGGGATATATCGCTCTGGAATGTGAGTAATGTAACAGATATGGAAGGTATGTTTAATACATCACAATTTACTGGGGATATATCGCTCTGGAATGTAAGTAATGTAACAGACATGACTAATATGTTTTTTGGTACAAAGTTTGATGAGAATATATCGGATTGGGATGTTAGTAATGTGATATTAATGAATAATATGTTTCGTGGTTCACAATTTAATAGTGATATATCAAAATGGGATGTCAGTAGTGTGGATAGGATGCAATCTATGTTTCGTGGTTCACAATTTAATGGAGATATATCAAAATGGGATGTCAGTAATGTTTCCTTTATGTATGATATGTTTCGTAACTCGCAATTTAATAGGGATATATCGCTCTGGAATGTGAGTAATGTAACAGATATGGATGGTATGTTTAATACATCACAATTTACTGGGGATATATCGCTCTGGAATGTAAGTAATGTAATAGATATGACTAATATGTTTCGTGACTCACAGTTTAATAGTGATATATCAGAATGGAATGTAAGCAATGTTCAAAATATGGAGAATATGTTTCAAGGGGCAACAGCCTTTAATCAGGATATATCAAGGTGGGATGTTGGGAAAGTCTTTACGATGGAGGATATGTTTAATGGAGCAACATCGTTTAATCAAGATTTAGAAGCATGGGGAGAGCATATCCCAGAACTAACAGTATCAGGAAAACCACTGAATGTAAAAGGCATATTTTCTCATTTACCCGATGAAAAAATTCCATTATGGATATATACTCTTGAGTACAAAGATACGAGAGGTACAGTAGTAAGTAAGAGAGTATTTACTCCGGATGATAAAAATATTGTTCTTTCTATGAACAGAACACCAAAAGAGGCAACAGGAACCTATAGTATAGTGCCAGACACATTTGAATCAGATACAGGGTTGACATTTAATGCAGCAAATGGAAAGATAAGTGGTGATCCTACGGTAGCATTGGCTACAAAAGAATATACCATAACCTTTGTAGGAAATGGAAACTATGCTGGCAAACAAAAAAGTATTACTCTCACTCTAACGATACAGGATACGAGCAGTAATCTATATTTTCCTAAAACAAAGGCAAAATTGATAGCAGATATAAAAACGGTAATGGCAGCAGATGATGATGGGGATGGGAATCCTAATGGGAATACAGCAAACTTAAATGTAATAAATACAGGGCATATAACAAATATGAGTAAGATATTTCATGATAGTAGCTTGAGAGATTTTAATGGGGATATATCGGGCTGGGATGTAAGTAATGTAACAAATATGAACAGTATGTTTGAAGAATCAAAGTTTACAGGGGAAAATGGAGATATAACAAGTTGGGATGTAGGGAATGTAATAAATATGAATGATATGTTTAAGAAATCATCATATGCTGGAGATATATCGGGCTGGGATGTAAGTAATGTAACAAGTATGAATGAGATGTTTCGAGAAACATCGTATAACAAAAATATAACTCTATGGGATGTTCGCAGTGTTGCAAATATGGAGTCAATGTTCTATAAGAATACAGCGTTTAATCAGGATATATCCTATTGGAATGTAAGCAAGGTTGATACTATGAGACAGATGTTTCAAGAAGCAACTGCCTTTAATCAAGATATATCAAGATGGGTAGTTGATAATGTAACTACTATGCAGTCAATGTTCCAAGGAGCAACAGCGTTTGTTCAAGATTTAGACGCATGGGCAGAGCATATGGCAGGAAGAACGGTAAATACAGATAAAATATTCAATACAGCAGACAATAGTGGAGTAATACTCTCTGAAGGCAATATCCCTACATGGCTCTACGATTTTGTACTTACTGTTGGTGGAAACGAAAGCAGTACTATAAGTGGCTTTGTAGGCAAAGCCATAGAAGCAAGTGGGGTAATAACAGTAAGCAAGAAGTATCCTACTACGGCAGTGGGAAGCTATACTATCTCTCCGAGTATAACAGATATAGGGTTGACTTTAGATGCCAGTACAGGAGCGATAAGTGGGAGTCCAACTAAAACACAAAGTACACAAAGCTATACACTGCTCTTTAGTGGAACAGGAGACTATGCAGGCAAGAGCTTAAAGATACCATTGAGCATAACAGTAGCAGCAGGAAAGTATAGCCATTCTCCTACTAATAAAGCAGAGCTGATAGCAGCGATAAAGGATGTGATGGATACTAATGATGATGGGAGTCCTAATGATAACAGTGTCAATTTGAATAGTATATATACGGGAGCTATTACGGATATGAGTGGAGTATTTAATGATGATGCCTTAAAAAGTTTTAATGGAACTATATCGGACTGGGATGTAAGTAATGTTAGCAACATGAGTGAGCTGTTTAAGGAGAGTCAATTTAATGGCGATATATCAGGCTGGGAGGTAAAGAAAGTGACCGATATGTCTGATATGTTTAATACGAGTGCATTTAATCAAGATATATCAAATTGGGAGGTAAACAAAGTTACCGATATGAGTAGTATGTTTAAGGATAATACTGTGTTTGATCAAGATATATCAAGCTGGCATGTGAACAATGTGACCACTATGGCATCTATGTTTTATAATGCAGAAGCCTTTAATCAAGATATAGCGGGTTGGGAAGTTGATACTGTAAGTACTATAGAACAGATGTTTCGCGAAGCAACAGCGTTTGCTCAAGATTTAGAAGCATGGGCAGAGCATATAGCAGGAAGAACAGTGACTATGGGAAATGTATTTACGAATGCTGGTGTCTCTGGTGCAAACATACCGAGTTGGATGTATAGCATATCACAGAGCTATGAAGGCAATGTTACTTCAGTATTTACTATGGTAAAAGGGCAAAGTAACATTAGTATTCCATTGACTAATACTGGAGTGAGTACTTTTAATGCAACAGGGGGCTATAGTATAGTGCCAAGTACCTTTACTACAGACACAGGCCTGACATTTAGTGCAGTGAATGGAGCGATAAGTGGTAGTCCTACAAAAGCACTTTCGTTTAGAAAATATATAATTGTGTTTACAGGAACTGGCAGTTACGTAGGAAAAAGACTTACAAAAGAATTTACCATATACATACATGACAGCAGTGATGCGTATACATACTACCCAAAAACAAAGAATGCTTTGATAGCAAATATAAAAACAGTGGTAGCATCAAATGGAAATGCAGCAGACTTAAGTGGAATATATACAGGATATATAACAGATATGAGTGGGGTATTCAATGATAATGCCTTGAAAAGTTTTAATGGAACAATATCAAGCTGGGATGTAAGTAATGTTGTCAATATGCAAGAAATGTTTAAAGAATCGCAATTTAATAAAGATATATCAGGTTGGGATGTAAGTAATGTTACAAATATGCGAGAGATGTTTTATGGAGCAACCGCCTTTAATCAAAATATAGCGGGATGGGCAGTTGATAATGTAACTACTATGCAGTCAATGTTTCAAGGAGCAACAGCATTTAATAATGATATATCGGGCTGGGCAATTGATAGTGTAACTACTATGCAGTCAATGTTTCAGGGAGCAACAGCGTTTGCTCAAGATTTAGAAGCATGGGGGAATCATATAGCAGGAAGAACAGTAGCTATAGGAAATATACTTACGAGTGCTAATGTGTCTGATGAAAACATACCAAGCTGGATGTACACAGTATCACAGATATATTTAGGAAACAGTATCTCAGCAGTAACAGTAGGAGTAGGGCAGCCTGATGTGAGTATTACGCTCAGTAATACTGGAATTTCAACATTTAATGCAACGGGAGCATATAGTATAGAGCCAGATACATTTACTGCAGACACAGGGTTACAGTTGAGTTCACAAAATGGAACGATAAGTGGTATTCCTACTAAAGCATTGTCTCGTACAACATATACTATCGTGTTTACAGGGAATGGTGTATATTCAGGAAAAAGAGTAGCAAAAGAGTTTAGTATAGAGGTAGTACAGCTTGCGAGAATATATAAGTATTACCCTATGAATAAAGTAGAATTGATAGCAGCGATAAAGGATGTGATGGATACCAACGATGATGGGAGTCCTAATGATAACAGTGCAGATTTGAACTTCATATATACAGGAAATATTACAGATATGAGTTTTGTATTTAATGATACTGCATTGAGAAGCTTTACTGGAGATATATCGCTTTGGGATGTAAGTAATGTTACCACCATGAGAGCCATGTTTTATCAATCTCAATTTAATGGGGATATATCGGATTGGGATGTAAGTAATGTTACGGATATGGAAGGTATATTTAATTCATCATCATTTAATAAGGATATATCAGGCTGGGATGTCAGAAATGTAACAGATATGAGTAATATGTTTTTTAATACAACATTTAATGGGGATATATCGGGCTGGGATGTAAGTAATGTTAAGAGGATGGCTAGTATGTTTTTTGGATCGCAATTTAATAAAAGTATATCAAGTTGGGATGTGAGTACAGTAATAGATATGCAACGGATGTTTTATAATTCGCAATTTAATGAGGATATATCACAATGGAATATAAGTACAGTTAAAAATATGTATGGTATGTTTTATGGATCGCAATTTAATGGGGATATATCAGGCTGGGATGTGAGTGCAGTTACAACTATGGATAGGATGTTTCATACTTCGCAATTTAATGGCGATATATCAAGATGGAATGTAAGTGCAGTTAAAAATATGTATAGAATGTTTTATGAATCGCAGTTTAATGAGGATATATCACTATGGAATGTAAGTGCAGTTACAAATATGAGAGAGATGTTTTATACTTCGCAATTTAATGAAGATATATCAAGATGGAATGTAAGTGCAGTTACCGATATGAGAGGGATGTTTCATACTTCACCATTTAATGGAGATATATCGGGCTGGAATGTAAGTGCAGTTACCGATATGAGGGATATGTTTAATAGTAATACAAAATTTAATGAGGATATATCAAGATGGAATGTAAGTGCAGTTGCCGATACAGCTGGTATGTTTGGTAATGCAACTGCCTTTAATCAAGATATATCAGGTTGGGATGTAAGTAGTCTTACTAATATGAGCTATATGTTTTATGGAGCAAGTGCCTTTAATAAGGATATCTATGAATGGAAAGATCATATTGACACAAACAATATCAATACTACCCGTGCATTCACAAATTCTGGTGTAGCTTCAAACAAAATACCAGATTGGGCAGGAGGATCCTATACAGGACCATCTTCTCGATAGAGTATAAGTATACTCTTATATATGGAGGAGCTATTATCGTATTGAGATATAGCTCCTTATTTTCTCCTCTGCTAAAGCTGAATATTTTGCTTGCATTGTATTTTTGAATAGTAACACATTAATAGCAATGAGTAAAAAATGTTGTACTAGCTTATAGAGACTGTAGCATTTGTAGTAATAATAGATAGAAATGGTGTATGAGGCTATCGTGAGGTAATTGTATCTCTAGTAATTTTTGATGTAGTATGTCAGAGCATTGGGTGATAGTGCGTGTATTATTTGTTATATACCCGTCAATAGTGGCTTTTAGTATTCTTATGAATTCAACTAAATGTGTATCTTCATTGTTATGAAATAGGATAGGTATATTTCCTCTGTTATGTTCTTTTAGACTGTTCTTTATAGTATGAGTTTGAATATCTCTTTTCTGCATAGTTTGTAATAAGAGGGTATCTGTTGTCTTATTTAATTGAATAAGGGTATGGATACATGTTTGTGTATTCTGTGAAGTAAAGGAAGAGTCTTCGTCTGTTTTTTTGTTTTGTGGTAAAGCTGTATTGTTGCCATTGCTATTGTGTGCATATATCTGACATTGTTGTACAAGCAGAGGAGTTTGTATTTTGTTTTTTTTTATTAAATCATATGCTGTATGGTGTATTGTTTTATGGTAAGATATTGTCTGTGAGTGTAGTAAAATGTGTATTTCTAATTTTTTTGTTATATTTGTACAAAATATAAGTATGTTTTTATGCAAGATAGTATTCATTTGAGTACGCAAGGATAAGTAGATTTTTTTATTATACATATAAATATATTTATGCTATAATAGTCTTATATTGCATAGATGCTGTTTATTATATTACTAATATAGTATTTACGAGTATCATACATGGTGGCGTAGCTCAGTTGGTAGAGCAAACGGCTCATATCCGTTCTGTCGGGGGTTCAAGTCCCTTCGCCACTAAAATTGTATTTGATAGTGATGATGTAGGGATTAGTAGCTTATCCTCCAAAGAGAAAATCTACGATGTTTCCACCCATTGAAGATTTTCTTTTGTAAAATTCGGTGTACCCACAATTATTGCATTCTATAGTGAAAAATTTGTTGGTTTGTACATCCACTAGTTTTGAAAGAAAACCACCAGTAGTTCGTGCTTCTCCTTGTGTATAATCGGTTGAGCCACATTTTATGCATGTGTATGCTTTTTTTTGTTCTGTCATATTTTCTCCTTTCTTGTACAATTATATCATAAAGGAGGATCTAAAAAGATATGAAAACTAAACATAAAGAACAAGAAGAAAATGATATAGAAATGCACAATAAGAAGGAGCGGTTGCGAGAGGAGATTAAATACTATGAAGCAGAAAAAGAAAAAATAAGGAAAGATATGGGAGAGCTTGGAGGAGCAAAATTTTCTTCTAAAGATCTTATTACAAATATGGTGTTTGCTATTTTATTGTTATCTTTACTGTTTTTACAAGCTGTTTTTAAGATTCTTCCTGATTTTATATCACTTGAACTTGCAATTTTTCTTGTGTCTGCAAAAATAATGTTAATGATATATTCTCAGCATAAACATAACCATTTTATGTTTTGGGTGCTTAATACTATGGAATATCGCTTAAATACCGTAGAAAAATCAATGAAAAATATAGAAAAAATGCTTAGCAAAGATTGATATGATAATTATCATATTGTATGCTTTATTCAAGAATAACTAATGTTGCAGCAGAGCCAGTAGGTATTTGTATATCCAGAGAAAGGTTTACATCTTTATTTGTACTCAATAACTTAGGAAAGCTAATGCTGGGAGCATTTTTGTTTTTTGCAGATTTTCCTCCTAAATAAAGAAATACGCCTAGTCCTTGTTGAAGAGTTCCTGATATCTTATCAGATCTTTGTTGATTCATAGTAGATTTTGAGGAGAGTATTGCTCCACCTCCCTTTAGCCAGAATTGTGGAAAATGTATCTCTTTATCATTTTTTGCAATATTTGTATATGTAGTGGATCTTTGCTCTGGTTGGTATGGGCTAAATGCAGTATTATATGTTACAAATTTTCTATTGTTGTTATTAAATATTGATTTTATATTGCTATTGTTTATTGGTAACTCAGAGATAATAGCAACTGATTCGTTGCCATTTCTAATTTCTGCTTTGCTTAAGTTATTATCGCTGTATACATACATCTTTGTTGGTCCTGCACTAATCCAAGTATCATTTTGATTAGTAGGAAATGGAACTTCAGATAATAAATTAGATACATAGAAATCGTTTATAACTTCATCAAAGGATTGAGGTTGATGATGTAGTTGATAGTTTTTATAGAATGTTTCACTAAAAGCAGCGTTGCTAATAGCATCAAATATAGCTTCTTCATTAACCTTAAAGTCGCTGACACTATTGTTATGCATAAGGTTTGATATTATATCTGCACCATAATTTGCCAGAATATATGAGGAAAATATTTGATGTAAATCATATACTTTTGATTCTAATGTTTCTTTTTGTAAGAGCTGATACTTAAATAGGTTATAATTAAACTGATAATACCCTTTTCTTATTCCGTCAAGAACGGCATAATCTAATACATCATCTTTTCTTTCTAATTTCTCTAATATAGTATATAAAAATACATGTTCAGTCATGATTGCTATAAATTCATTAAACCAGCTGTCTCCCATATATGTTTGTGTGGATATGTTATCGCCAGGGTATTTTGATATATTTCTGTTATAGAGATGGCTTATATGTTGTAACTCATGTAAAAAAGTTGAATAAAATCTGTATAACCATAATGGTGATTCACTTTTAAGGAAATCACTGTGTAAATATACAGTAGGTTCAATAACTGATTCTTTTTCTATACTTTTTGAAATATTGGCTGTAAAAAATTGGTGAGGAGAGATAAATCCTAATGTGTTTTCATTTTCATTATTGTTGAGTTTCCCAAATCCAATATGAAGTGCTGATTCTGGTTTTGCCACATTATTTGCTTGATGTATTCCCCAGAAGTGGTTGTTTCCATTAAGTGTGTACAGCATTTCGTATAGAGAAGTGCCGTTATTATCGGTAAGAAAATCGCGTTCAAATAATGTAAGTATCCTATCTGCTCTACTTTTATCTGCGGTATTGTCTATCCAAATGAGTATTCTAATAGTTTTTCCTTGTATTGTTGTTTCTATTTTCTTAAATAATGTAGTCTGTGTTTTTTTGTTTTTGTCTTTTTTTGCAGCTTGTAAGAACATCATTGAGCGTTGTGTTTTTCCTACAACAGAATTATCAAAATCCATATAATTGTTTATAAGAGAAGCTGTACTGCTGTATGACAATAATTCTTGTTCTTGTGCTTGTTCTTGTATAATGCTATCAAAACTGTCATCTGGTATCACTATAGTATTTAAGGAATCACTTATCTGTACATCTGTATCGGTAGAACTGCTAGCGTTGCTTATGATGAGAAAAAAATCTTTATTATCAAGATCAGTGTATGTGTATCCATCTAACTCTAAATGTACTTGAGAATATTTTACTGATGATTTTTTTGTCAGTACAGGCAATTTGTGAAGAGTAAATATGTGCTGTTTGTTTGATGCGTTTAATTTTTGCCCCGTAACACCACTTAATGCCGTTGATGTCAATGTCTTACCATTGATAACGGTTTTCTCTGTATCATCTGCTTGTACTGTTATCTTTTGCTTTAGTACTGTTTTTTCTGTTTCAAGAGAAAAGAAACAGCTAGTGATACTGAATGCTATGATTATCGTAAGAAAGATATAAGAGTATTTTATTTTATTGTTCATACGAATATATTATAGTATAGTTTTTGTTATTTATGTTGTATTTATTGTAAAAATATCAATAAAGAAATGAGAGAATTTTGTAGATACTTATATATAGTAGTATTGTATGTGAATTATCTCATAGCATACATCAAAATATTTCTTATGGCATTATACCATAAGTATTGAGAAAGATATATGTCTTTGTATTTTTATAAATATCGTATTTTTTGTAGCGTTTTGCGTAATGGTATCATCTCACCTTTTGTGTATTTTTGTGTTGTATATGTGTTTTTTGGATATATAACATATGCAAATGATGGAAATACATACTCTATTTCATCGGAATTTGTACTTCAAAATGATACATTACGAATTGCGGTGCTGGTACAAGATTCGGAATTATTTATACAAAATACTTTCTCTAACAGTAGTGTAACAAAAGATATATCTTATCAATGTTCTTTTTTGGGAATTGATGGAAAAGTGATAGAAAAAGTAAGAGTATTGCTGGGAAATAATGTCGTATGTGATATAAACCAAACTGCACAAGATTCTCAAGAATTATTTGCTTTGCTAGAGAATAACACAGTAGATATTGTTATCTATTCAAAGATGGCAGAAGAAACTATACCGCATATAGTGTTATCAAGCAATGCGTATGTAACGATGAACACTGTTGCTTTCGTTCAGTATAAGCAAGGGAGCATATTCTCAAATATACCAAAAAATGAAAATGTTGCTGTGTATACTGTAAGTCTATACGAAAAGTTAGTAAAGAGTGATTTTGATAAAAGTATTATTTCTATATATACTCTTGAAGATGTACTAGATCAATTACAAAGTCGATATATACAGAGTGCATTCTTAAATGAAGTTGATGCTCACTCTATTATACAGAAAAGTCCACGTATTCTCATGTACTATAAACCATTGTTTCTTAAGGATGAGTATGTATTACAAAGAAATATGTATGTAAATGATAGTGATTTACTTGTTATTATCAACTCAGCATTACAGAGTGTAGGGCAGTACGAGAGCATGAGTCCATAAGGAAAAGAGCGTGAAAAATAATAATCTATTATATATAAAAATACATCCTATTATTACTTTTATATTTTTTTTAGTTGGATCCTACTTAGCATTTTTTGCAAATATAGAATGGGTAGATTCAATTATGCGTCATCCTTTTGTGCAGTTTTTTACTGTTTTTATTGTAAGTATATTTCAAATTATAGTTGCTATTATATTTTTTACTAATGTTATTATAACCTTTAATGGAATATTTTCTCACAAAAAATTATTGTCTCGTATGTGGTTTCATTTTGCTATTAGCGTTGTGATTATGCTGTTACTTTCGTTTATGGTTTTACTTATACTAGTGTTTTTTGTTCCTAAAACATACCAGGAAACATTGCTTGTAGAAGAAATTGCCGAACAAAGTGTTATGTATGAGACATTTCTTGAAGAAGAAAGTATAAGTGAAATCTTAGATATTGAGTCAAACTATGCCTCTTTTGATACTATATTTATGAACAATAATATGGTATTGAAAGAAATATATGAAAATAATAATCGTAGCTATATGCCTTTGTTGCTATTTATATTTTTATGTATAGTGTCTGTTCTTTTTCTTTTGTTAGGAACTGTTACTCTTTTTATGCGAAACCCCCAACACGAACATGCTAATAGGAATATAAAAGTCATTCTGGATGCTTTTATGCACAATGTACAATTTATTGCTATTAGTGCGTTTAGAGCGGTGGAAATTATGCTGCAATGGATACCTCTTTGGATAGTGCTGTTTCTTCCTTATATGATAAAAGAGCTTATCAATAAAAATATAGCATATGCCCTTATGCAGTATGTATATATATATTATATGATAGGGCTTTTCTTGATTATTATAAATTTTATTCTTATTATTATTAAAACAAAATGTAGCATAAAGACAGCATTACATGTATTGGCATATCCTATGTTTATATCATTGAGTAGTGGTAGCAGTATAGTAGCTATGTATAGTTCAGTACAAAATACTGCTCTGTATATGAAAGGAAACTTGATTGGAATTAAATCATTTATGCCATTATATTTTTTCTTTGCTCGTATGGGGAATGTAATATATTTTGTATTCATTGTATTTGTGTTATCTCATATTTTTTCTTTTCCTTTATTCCCTATGGATTTTATTGTATTATCGTGTATTGCAACATTATTTTCATTTGTTCCTACTACTGATCAAAGTATGTTGTTGCTTCCTCTATTAGGAATATATTTTTTATTATTTGGAATACCATTACAGCCTGCCATGATTATTGTTTTTGGCTTTGACATATTGTTTAAGCCTATGCGTAGTGCATTGACAACTAATTTTGCAATAACTATTGTATCGCTCTTTGAACGTAAACATGAAAAATATTATCCTTAGAATTAAAAAAAATCTTTTATTACGATTATTTTTTATATATGCATGTATTGTTATCATAGGAAGCTCAGTTGTTTTCTATATAGAACAAAAGAATAATGAAAATATAATGTCTTTATTTGATGCTATGTGGTTTAGTATTGTTTCTATTACTACCACAGGGTATGGAGATATTATTCCTACTAGTGTGCTAGGAAAAATAATGATTATATTTCTTATTTTTTCAGGCATTCTATTAACAGCGTTGTTTACTGGTAGCCTTACTACATCATATATAGATAGAGTATCTCAAGAAAGGAGTGGAAGAGTGAAATTGAAATCTCAAAAAAATCATCTTATTATTTGTGGATGGCGAGAACAGATGGTATCATTTTTGCTATACATACTAAATGAAAGGCAATTTGATGCAGAAAAAATTGTGATAGTAGCTGATGTTCCTCAGGAGCAGGTAGATGAGGTGTTTTATAAAAAAGCTCTGTATGGAATTACATACATAAGAGGACATAGTTATGATACAAGTGTACTAAAAAGAGCAAATGCAAAGTTTGCAAAAAAAGCAATGGTTCTTTCGGATAGAAGTATAGGTGGAGTTGGATCTGATGTTGATTCACGTATTGTTATGACCGTTATTGCATTAAAAACAGTCAATAAAAATATGTATGTATGTGCTCAGCTACTAGAGAAAGAATTTGAAGCATATTTGCAAAGAGTAGGGTGCGATGAGATAATTTATTCTAAAGATTTACATACAGAGATGTTATCAAAAGCTGCAAGCAGTAATGGTATGAGTAATGTAATGCAAGAGCTTTTTGGATTTTCTCACTCTGGTTCTTCGTTGCAAATTGAAAAAATTAAAAATAGTTTTGTTTCAAAAAATTTTAAGGATTTTAAGCAACATTTTTCTCAGATGTATCCTGACTCTTTGTTGTTAGGGGTACTAGAGAACACAGGACAAAAAGCACAAATATCAGAGCAAGCAATAAGAGATGCACAGAAAACAGCTAATTTTGTTCAAATGATTTCGGACTTAAAACGAGTAAAGACCTTGCGTCCTTATCATCCTATTATTTTGCCACCTGATGATTATGTTATAGTAGAAAATAGTTCAATAATTATACTAAGGAAAGAGCATGTTCAATAAGAAAGTAAATAAAAGAGATATTAAGCAATTAATTAATAGTATTGCAATTTTTAAGGGGCTTCAAAATCATATGGGGCTTGTTGATTTTTTTTTGTATTTGAAAGCAATAAAGTTAAAAAAGAATACTGTTTTATATAAGGAAGGTGATGTTGCTAAAGATGCGTTTATTTTAATTGATGGTGTAGTAGAAGTGAAGCGCAAAAGTATTTCGGGTGATGACTTTGTTGTAGCGATTATTTCAGCAAATAAAGAAAAGCATAGGTATGGTCTTGTTGGAGAAAGTGCGTTATGTGCAGAGCTCACTCGTTCTGGCACTATTACCAGTATGTCCGAAATAGTAGGGTTACGGATAACAAAGCTCATGTTTGATAATTTATGTACAAAGTTTCCTGATATAGGATTGCATGTGTATAGAATTATGTGTGGTATCATTCAAGAAAGGTTATATGTTGCTAACCGTAATGTAGTGGAACTTTTCAATGCCTTTATTGATGAAATTACTACAAAGGAGGAGATACATTATTATTCCGAAATGATTCATTCTCTTTCTCATAGTGATGGTGAATATCTATGAAACTTGTAATATTGGATGGTGAGCATGTAAGTCAAAATGATGTGAGCTGGGATATTTTATCTGAGTTTGGTGAACTCGTGGTATACGATTCAACAAGTCCAGAAGAAGTAATTCATCGTATAGGAGATGCAGAGTATATTTTTTCGGGTAAAGTTGTTATTGATAAATATGTGTTGCAGCACACAAACATAAAATATATAGGATTGTTATCAACAGGGTACAATCATATAGATATTGAAGAAGTAAAGAAACATAATATTGTTGTCAGCAATGTACCAAATTATAGTACCTATGCAGTAGCACAGTTTACTTTTGCACTATTATTAGAATTATGCCATCATGTTTCAATGCATAATCGTGCGGTACAAGACGGTGAATGGATTGCTACAAAGAAATTTTGTTTTCAAAAAAGTCCTCAAATAGAATTATTGGACAAAACATTTGGGATAATAGGACTGGGAGATATTGGAGCAAGGGTAGCGAAAATTGCCGAAAGTATGGGAATGCATGTTGCTGTATTTACTCGTACACAAAAATCGGGTTATGCCTATCCTTTTCTTGATTTTGACAGTTTTTTGCACTCATCTGATATTATCAGTATTCATTGTCCATTAAATGAACATACACGGGAGCTTATAAATGCTACGAGTATATCAAAGATGAAAGATGGAGTTATGATTATCAATACCGCACGAGGACCTATATGCAATGAACATGATGTAGCGGAGGCTCTTGATAGTGGCAAAATAGCAGGCTTAGCGGTTGATGTGGTATGTAAAGAACCTATGGAAAAAGATTGTCCATTATTAGGGAAAAAAAATTGTGTTATAACTCCTCATATAGCGTGGTTATCAAAACAAACACGAGTTCGTCTTGTGCAGTTAGTAAAAGATAATTTTCAAGCATATCTTAACGGTACTCCAAAAAATATGATTGTTCATTAAAAGCAACTCTATTACAATATCCTTTAGTATACTGTTTATGCTCTACTGAGAGAGTATGATATTATAATTGTGTATCAAGGAAATATGCGTCTCCATACAGTGAAGAGTAATAATCGGTAATGACATAAGTAGGTATTTTTTTGAGTAGTCTCTCTATTTCTTGATTGTTATGTTGAACAAAGTGTGTATAAAATAAATTGTTGTTAGTGAAAAAAGAGAGGTTTTTAGCTGCAATTCCTCCTGCAATGTATAAGCCTCCTTGTGGTAAACACATAGTTGCAGATTCATTGCAAAATTTCGCATACAATATCGTCCAAAAATCCATTATCTTTTTACAAGCACTGTCCCCACGAGAAGCGTTAATGCTAATAGTAGGAGCAAGTTCTTTTGGATCAGTTATGGTAATGAGTTGTTGTAGGCTTTTTTGTTCTTGTAGAGTAGGTAAAAGATTATGAGTACTGCTACACTGAGTGTTTGCAAAAAAATTACAAATAGAAGGAATGCCATATTTACCACTGATAGCTTCTTCCCAATAGCAAGGAATACTTATATTTTTAGAGAGGTATTGGTAGTACAGAAATGTTACTGGATCGCTGGAGCTAAAATGTCTCCATCCTCCTTCGGTAGGAATGAGTGATACTTGTTTATTTCTAATATGGAGCATAGCAACTCCTAATCCTGTGCCTGCGCCAATAACAAGTTTTGTTGTATTTGTTGTGTCTGTTATAGAAGCATGCGGATGTGTTTTTTGTGTGGCAGGATAAGAAATTTGTACTACTTGTTTTGTCTGTAATACCATGAGGCTGTACGCAATAGCAGAAAAATCATTGATTAAGAAAACAGGAGTATGGAGTGAATGTTCTATTTCTTTTCTATTGATAGTCCAGTTTTTTAAGTTGGATAAAGCACATGTTTCTCCATCGGTAGGTCCTGCAGCACTGATGCACAGTGGAGGTGTTTTTTTTATGCTATGTTTGTTCTTAAACAAAGTTATAGTGTTTTGTAATATAACAGTAAGATCTGCAATTTCTTGAGATTTGTAGCCTTGAATATCTACTAATGTAACACATGCATGTTCATCTTTTTGTATAAGCCCAATACTCGTATTTGTTCCACCAATGTCACAGCAAAGGAAAAATGTACTCATATATTTAGTATACTGTATTATTATACTGTATTATTTATACATTACTATTTTACAAGGAGGTATTGTATTGTTTCTATGATATTTCATATAGTAGGGGAGAAAGTACTATACTAATGGAATAGTACACTGTTTTTTTGGTTTTAGTAGGAAACAAATATATGAATAAAAAATATATACGATTGATTGTCTTTTTTTGTATAGTAGCCATAGTAGGTGATACTCTGCCTGTATTTGCACGTGCAAATAGAGAACGTACAGAAGGTCCCGATACTATTGGAGTATTGCTCCCTAGTCAAAGAGAAAGATTGTGGGTACAGTTAAAGGATAGCTTTACAAATACTGATATTACTGATAATACACAGCTTAGATTTTTTTATTCTGATATGGATGTTGTGTTGCAAGAAGAACAATTAAATGATGCACTTTTACAAGATATGAAAGTTCTTATTATTGCTCCTGTTGATGATATAAGTGTTGGGAGAGTGCTTAATAAATCAAGGTATCTTCCACTAAAAGTAGTATCAATAAAGATATTACCGCTTAATACAAATACCGTAGAGTATTTTATTGGCTATAATTATTTTGGTGTTGGCAGCATACTTGCCAAGCATATAAAAGTATTTCGCGATTATGAAAATATCTTGTTTATTTCTGACGGTAACGGAACAGCCGAACAAATATTAGAAGGCATAGTGGAAGAAAAAGTGTTAGTAGATCCATATATGGTACAACAGACATTGAATAATAGTATACAAAAACAAATTAAAAGTATACTGTATCCGTATATAACAAGTAATGTGATAGTAATAAGCGATGTACCCTATATACTTGACACAGTCGATATATATTTTGAAGAACAGTCAAAAACCAATGTGCTGTTTGCTGGTGTAGGAAGTTCTGGCAGAACATATAGTCGTTTTCAAAAGCAACAACAGATTGTGAGTGTATTGGAAGATACTGATGAGTTAGCACATACTTCTACAGAAGTTGCCATTGCATTGTTTAATAAGAAGAAAGCAGCTCATCAAGAATTAGTATATAATGGCAAGAAGAAAGTACGAACAATATATCTTGATCCTGTCATTGTAACTGACAAAAATTATGAAAATATATTGATGTATAAATAATAACAATTTATATTGTTTTTCATTATACTGTAAGTAGGAAGTTTTGAATAAGAAGACATAAAGGTAATTATATGAATTCTGTTACGTTTGGTGTTATTGGTTTTGCAAAGATAGCAAAGGAACATGTTATTCCCGCGATACAAAATGGAAGAAACTGTAATGTATACGCTATTGCAAGTCGTGGAAAGAATACAGATTTGTTACAATATGCAAAGAAGCATGGTATCTCTAAAGTATACGAGAGCTACGAGGAGTTATTGCAAGATAAAAACATTGATGCAATATACAATCCTTTGCCCAACCATATGCATGTAGATTGGAGTATGAAAGCAATAGAACATGGAAAGCATGTATTATGCGAAAAACCTCTTGGACTAAATGTAAAAAACATACAGCCTCTTGTAGCACAGGCAAAACAACATCCCTCTCTTAAAGTAATGGAAGCATTTATGTATCGTTTTCATCCACAGTGGATAAAAGTCCTTGCGCTAGTAGAGGAAGGGAGGATAGGGAAAGTAAAACATATAGAAACAGTATTTTCTTATTATAATGATGCTCCCGAAAATATTCGTAATAAGAAAGAGTATGGCGGAGGTGCTTTATATGATATAGGCTGTTATGGTATCTCTGTAGCACGCACTATACTAAAAGAGAATCCTAAAAAAGCAATAGGAACATTTTTAGTTGATAAAATCTTCAAGACAGATACTATGTGTACTGCGTGAAAAGAAGCAAGATTTTAGAGTTTCAAAATGCTACTGCCAGTGTTAGTTGTTCTACACAAATGACTCCCTATCAAAATGTAAAAATTTTTGGTACTAAAGGCTATATTGATGTTGAGATTCCATTTAATCCAAACCCTATAGATCGAGCCTGTATAGTCATTGTATCTAATAGTACAAAGGAAGCTATTACTTTTGATCCTTGTAATCAATATACATTACAGGCAGAAGCATTTTCAGATGCAATCATGAAAGATACTAAAGTTCCTATTTCATTAGATGATGCAATAGATACTATGCAGGTGATAGATTTCTTATATCAAGAAAGATCGTAATACCATATATTTTCGGAGAGTATAAGGCATAAGTGTTATATAGATTTTCTAAAGTGTTACTCTATCTGGTATTGTTTTCTATTGCAGTACTGTGTGTCTTCTTTTTTATGTTTTTGATTTCTCAGTTCTATCGTGTATCTCCTTTAGGAGTCGAACAAAATGAGCAAAATAATGAGTTTGTAAATAATACAAATGCTATGTATAGCATCATTGAAAAGAAAAATTTGTCTGATACGCAAGCTGCTCATCTTTATTATATTAAAGATGAGCAATCTCTCTACCAGATTATTGCAATTATTCTTGGGTATTCAGATGTTATACAAAAATATTATTGGGATATCAATAAGGCTGATTTTGTTTTTCATATCAATGACAGGAAAGTATATTATGCCGATGGAAAAATGTTATTTTTGTCGCAGTTGCAAAATAAAGATGCGTATCATTCTGTGATGTACACATACCCCTTAGCTCCCATTTCTGATATATATGATTCTATTATTAGGAGTGATACAAATACCTATGTGTTGCAACGTTCAACAGATTTGCAAAATGCACTCACTCATAATCAAGATACCTCTTATTTACAGACTATCTCTTTTCTTGGAGAAAGAATTACTGTTCATGCACTTATTGTTGAGGCTTTAGCGAGCATAGAACAAAGAATACATACAGTAGCAAAATTTTTGTTTGTTACAAGATACCTCTTATTTAGACTATCTCTTTTCTTGGAGAAAGAATTACTGTTCATGCACTTATTGTTGAGGCTTTAGCGAGCATAGAACAAAGAATACATACAGTAGCAAAAACAGATACTATAGTACAAGACTTTCTTAACTCAGTGCATCAAATATCAAGTTATAGTAGGAGAAAAGTAACAAAAAGCGAAAATATCAGTATGCATTCTTTTGGTTTAGCGTTAGATTTTCTCCATACAACATACGATAGAAAAGTGGTATATTGGCAATGGTCAAAAGTCATTTATCCAAACAAATGGAATAAGATGCCCTTAAAAAATATGTGGCTTATTCCCGACAAAATAGTTTCTCTATTTGAAGAGCATGGGTTCATATGGGGAGGAAAATGGGCAAATTATGATACTATCCATTTTGAATATAGGCCTGATATTATTGAATATGCAAAGATATATGAATCATTGCATGTGCAAGATAACTAGACATAGGAGAGTGCTTGTGTACTGTAGATGCTAGGACAGGGTACTGTACTTTGGATATTGGGCTATCTATTGTTTTGTCAAGAATGCTCTTGTAATTTTTTCGCTCTTCTTTCTATGAGTTTTTTTATAGGTGCTTGTAAGGTTCTATCGTAGTGTGTTTCAATCTCTTGTGTATTTAAGCCGTCTATTTCATGACTAAGATAATGTATCCAAGTATCTTCTTCTTGTGTAGGAATTTCAATTTTTCTGCAATAATAATCAGGAACAAATGGATGTTGAGTTGAAATAAATTTACGAATTTTGTAATCATGCACTGCAATTTTCAAATTTTCTCTTCTTACTCCTTGTTCCTCTAAAATTTCGCATAATTTATTGATAGTTCTGCCCGAATCAAATATATCATCGACAAGAAGTACCTTATCATGTCTTCGTAGTTTACTCGGAGGATATGTCCATCCATCAATAGTAATGTTTGTTGTCTTTTGTACAGTAGCATATGAATGAATAACAACAGCTCCATAAATTGGAGGAAAAGAAGGATGTGCTGACAGCTTAAAATACTCACTAATAATATTTCCTAGTATAGCTCCTCCACGTAAGCTCACATAGATTACAGAAGGAATAAAACCATCATCATAAATCTTTTCTGCAAGAAAAAACGCATTCTTTTTGATTGTTTGAGTCTCAATAAATTCTTTTATCATATGTATATATAATAGTATTTTTTTTATACTTTGTCTTACTTGCAAGTGTGAGTGTGGAAATTCTAATCAGAAGCCGAACAGAAGTACCAAAAAATACCTCAAAAGGGGTTTTATATTCCTCTCTTGCATGCATTTAATACAGAACTACAACGTATACATGCATTAGATAATACTATGCCTAAAAAGTTATTACATTACTTACTTGGGTACTATGATTTTTATAAAGTTGCAAAAATAAATGGCACAGCAGTCATACAATCATTCAATATACAAGGAAATCTTATGTGGGGGAGAAAATTACCCATGCCTACTACCATAGAAAATAATCGGAGTGCTACAAAAACAACGATATTATACTCTTTTGATAAGGGATGGCAAGTATCTTTTAGAATACATAATGCTGAAAGTAAGATAACACCCTCTTTGAAATTTGATGTACAACTTGTTGGTTTACCCCATAATCTTTCTCGTCATGAGATAAACTATTAGATACTTATTTTTCATATTGTGTCTATGCTTAATTACTTGAATATAAAAGTTTTATATCTAATATAATAGAACTATATATGAATACAGAAAATGAAAGAATAGTAAAAGAAATAGAAGCAAGAAAAGAAAAAGTTATAAAAATTTTGGAATGGCTTCAACGGCAATATTCAAAGAACGATACAAGATTTATTTTTAGAGGAACAAATGAAGAATACAGCAAAAAAGATAATGATGGTGTAAACTCTAGCTTATATCGTGAACTGAAACATCATTATAAAAAAGAATATTTTCAATATGATCCATTATGCATTATTAAACACGAAGAAGCTATGCTTGATAGAGTAAGAAGACGAAAATTATATGATAGTGGTGCTGATAATATAACTATTCTGACCGATATACAACATTTTAAAGGATATACAAATTGTATAGATTTTACTAACAATATATTTATTGCTCTTTTTTTTGCTTGTGATGGTACAAAAGATATGGATAAAAATGGAGAAATATTATGCTTACCTGTGAATCCCACTATAGAAATATCAGATGTCAATTATGATAAAAAACGAAAATTAGAAGATATTAGTATCATTAGACCTTCAAAAAGTAGTAGTAGTCACAAGAGAGTACTAAGCCAAAGAAGTATATTTGTATACCCTAAGAAGGGTTATATTGATAAACAGGTTATACAAGAAAAAAAATACAATGATGAAATAAGAGTTGAAGAAGGAATTGTTGTTCACAAAATAGTAATAAAAAAACATGATAAAAGGTTAATTATGCAACAGTTAAAACTACTTTATGGCATTGAACATAGAACTATGTATGATGATATTATTGGTTTTATTCAAGAAGATAACGAGTATCGATTTCAAGGAAGAATAGCATCAGATATTCTAAAAAATGAATATAAAAAAGAGGATGAATCTCACACAGATACTAATAATAATTAATGCAGAAAAATACTTTGAATGATATTATTAAAGAATGTAAATGTAGACTTAATTGTAGTATAATAGAACAAACATATACGAAATATTGTATAATTATTAAGGAGATTTGTATAATTTAAGTTTACTTATCAATATAAATCTTTAATAAATTATGGTGTATAATAAGTGAGTACATTGAAAAAATATTTAAATCATAAAGGAGGAATAGTATGTCAAAATTTGAAATATATAGAGGTAATGATAGTGGAGAAGAATGTTGGCGATGGAGATTGGTAGATGCTGACAATAATAATATAGCTAGAAGTGAAGAACCTTTTCTAAAAAATAGTATTAGAAGATCAATAAAAACAATCCAAAGTAATGTAAGTGGTGATACACCAGTATTTTTAGATGAAAGCGAAAATGATAGTGATAATGGGTATAGGTTTGAATATTTTCAAGGCGGAAATGAAAAATGGTATTGGAGATTAAAATCTGGAAATCATGAAATTATGGCCATTGGTGGAGAAGGTTTTGAATCTGAGAAAAGAGTAGAAGAAGAAATAGAATACGTGAAGGAAGTAATAATTAATGCTGAAATTGTATTTGGAAAATTTGAAATATATAGAGGTAATGATAGTGGAGAAGAATGTTGGCGATGGAGATTGGTAGATGCTGACAATAATAATATAGCTAGAAGTGAAGAACCTTTTCTAAAAAATAGTATTAGAAGATCAATAAAAACAATCCAAAGTAATGTAAGTGGTGATACACCAGTATTTTTAGATGAAAGCGAAAATGATAGTGATAATGGGTATAGGTTTGAATATTTTCAAGGCGGAAATGAAAAATGGTATTGGAGATTAAAATCTGGAAATCATGAAATTATGGCCATTGGTGGAGAAGGTTTTGAATCTGAGAAAAGAGTAGAAGAAGAAATAGAATACGTGAAGGAAGTAATAATTAATGCTGAAATTGTATTTGGAAAATTTGAAATATATAGAGGTAATGATAGTGGAGAAGAATGTTGGCGATGGAGATTGGTAGATGCTGACAATAATAATATAGCTAGAAGTGAAGAACCTTTTCTAAAAAATAGTATTAGAAGATCAATAAAAACAATCCAAAGTAATGTAAGTGGTGATACACCAGTATTTTTAGATGAAAGCGAAAATGATAGTGATAATGGGTATAGGTTTGAATATTTTCAAGGCGGAAATGAAAAATGGTATTGGAGATTAAAATCTGGAAATCATGAAATTATGGCCATTGGTGGAGAAGATTTTGAATCTGAGAAAAGAGTAGAAGAAGAGATAGAACATGTGAAGGAAGTAATAATTGATGCTGAAATTGTATTTGAAAATCCAGATGATGATCCAGCAAAGGAAGCTAAAGAGCAAGATAATACAGAAGAACAGCCAACCATTCCACCGGGATCATAGGTTTTGAAAATATGCATAAAGAACTTAAGGATATACTAAAACCATTTGATTATAAATGTGTTCCATCTCGTTGTGTTCCTAATGATACAGGATTAATTATTGCTATTAAAAACTATTACTTTTCCTATTATGATGAAGATAAATATGAAATAGATCTATCAATAGCTCTATCTGTTGAATCAGATAGATTTAATCCTAAATGTTGGCTTTCTCTTAAAGATGGTAATATTGATGATCCAAATAAACCAAAATGCTATCCTCCATATGTTGAATTCTTATATGAAGAAGTAAGATATTATCCTTATTCAGTTGCTACAAGTATGTATCCCTTATCTAAAATTTTAGATTTATGTGATGGATTATACAAATTTGTTTTAGAAGAAAGAGGAACAAAAAATGATTAATAATCTAACTACAAGTACTAAATTTGCTATAGGTGATGCATTATTAGAAAATATACAAGAAAGAAGATTTTGTATAGTAGGTTGTGGTGGGGTGGGTTCACTGTTTGCAGAAATGCTTGTTAGGACTGGAGCTACTAATATTTCATTAATAGATGGTGATAAAGTTGAGCTTAAAAATCTCAACAGAACACCATTTATACTCAGTGATATTGGAGAATACAAAGTTATAGCACTGAAAGATAGACTAAAGTCTATTAATAATGAAATACATGTTAAAGCTATTGATAGACATTTTGGAATAGAGATAGAAGGAGACAAAGATAGGCAAGAAGTTAGAGATATAGTGAAAAATTCAGATATAACTCTTATTGCAGTGGATGAAAATAAAACAAGAATAGAATGTGAAAAGTTATTGAATACATATAGTAGAAAATATTTAGTCATAGGAGTGGAAGTGAATGAAGGAATTTCTCGATATGCTTTCGGTTGGATGACTAGAACTCCAGATAATGAAAAAGAATTGAAAGGATATGGGGAGAATAACGGATCGTATATGTCTATTGTTTCAGAAGCTGTTTCTGCTGGATTTACTTTCATGATGTATCATATAAATAATGAAGACAACAATGACCATATAGAGAGATCAAAAATTATGGGGAAAAAATACAAAAATTATTTCCCCATATAATATAACCAAGAGCAATAAACTTTAATATTAGTAATACCTGACATATTATCATATCTATGACTATCATATATTTTTCCACGATACAATACAGTATAATGTCCATGTATAAGCAATATATGAACCTCTTTTTTTTCTAAAAAATGAGAAATTGTTATATTATTTTTACTATGGTCAGTGTAAATAAAATTATCAAAAATATGTAAGTATCTTAAAACTATATTGAATTCTTTATGTCTCACTCCAGCTCTAGGCCATTTATCACAACAATTATAAAAGGCTTCACTAATTTTATCATAAGAAAGGTGTGGCATTACTTGAGATAATGCTGTTAATGCACAACTATGAGGCAATTTTTTTAATTGTTCTGTTGTATCTGTAGATAAGCAATGTGAATTATTTCGAAATATGGTAATTAATTTTGATTTTATCTTATACCAAGCAAGTATAATAACATTAAATATTTTTTTCATACCTGTAGTATACTACTTTTCCTCTGTGATTGGTAGACAGAACATATTATAGGAAGTAGAAAATGGATCAATTAATACTTAATTGATCCAAATGTAAAATCTTTAAAGGAGGCACAACATAATTACACGATCGAACCAATATCTATATATATTATACTGTAAAATTATTATTGATGTGTAGTCAATTTATTCGGGATTAAAAATTCAAACTAGAAGCCGAACAAAAACTACACCACAAGCATTTCTATTACTGTAAATTGACAGAAGATAAAATTTAAAGTTTTGTTTTATTTTGTCGATACTAATAGAGTAAATATATAATTTAAAAACATAAGGATAACATAGGAAACAAGGATGTTTCAAGGTCTTTCAGAAAACAGTAATAGAATTATCAATAATTTAGCTCTTATAGAAATGCAGCGTTTTCAACACAAAGTGGTACAGCCTGAGCATATTCTCATAGCCTTACTAAAAGATGCTGGTGAAAAGGTATTTGCTATGTTGGATGAGATTATTGATATGGTACATTTTCAATGTATTCTTGAAAGTCATATGGATAAAATAAGTGATGAAGAAGCTATATCAAGCAAGAATATTTTAGTGTACTATAATGTGCTTATTGAACCAGCAATATCTCAAAGAACAAAGAAAATTATTTTACAAGCTATTGATGAAGCTCGTAACTATAATCAAAATATACTTGACACGTTTTCATTGTTTCTTGCTTGTTGTGCAGATGAGCAGTCTATTGCAAATGTCATTTTGATGAGACATCATCTTGCTTTGGACGATTTTCGAAAGCATTATCATAAGTTTCTTAAGGAAAAACGAAATGAAGTACAAGAGGATAGCCCTAACAAGCAAATAGCTTCAGATGCAGAAGACGCCTATACTAGTACTAGTCAAGAAAAGTCTGATTCTGATGAGTTTACATTATCTTTGAATAAAAGTAAGGTTTCTTCTCAGGACAATGAACAACAGTATTCTAAACAAACTATAGAAAAAGTGTCTGGATATCAGTCGAAAAAAACAGATGAGTTGCAAAAATATTGTATTGATTTAACTAAAAAGTTTTATGAAGACAAAACATATATTATACATGGAAGAGATGAAGAAATAGAAAAAGTATTTCGAGTTCTTTTGAGAAAACAGAAAAATAATCCATTGCTTGTAGGAGATGCAGGAGTGGGAAAAACTGCTATTGTCGAAGAACTAGCAAGAAGAATTGCTATAGGGGATGCCCCTTTACCTCTGTTAGATTCACGTATATTAGAGCTAAATTTAACTTCTCTTACTGCAGGCACACGGTATCGAGGAGATTTTGAAGAACGTCTGATGAATATAGTAAATGAGGTAGTGCAACAATCTAAAAAACGAAAAATTTTTCTCTTTATTGATGAATTTCACCATATTGTTGGCACTGGGCTTGCGTCAGGACTCACTATGGACGCAGCAGGAATACTAAAGCCTGCCTTAGCACGAGGAACTATTTCCTGCATAGGAGCTACTACTTTTGAAGAGTACCGTAAACATATTGAAGTAGATAAAGCATTTCAAAGACGTTTGCAACTGATAGAAATACAAGAAATGTCTCAGCAAGCCACTGTGTTAGCGTTACAGCAAATAAAAAATGTCTATGAAGAAAAGCATAATGTTCGTTTTAGCTCAGATGCAATTCATGAAATTGTAAAGCTATCATCAAACTATTTTTTTGATAGAAAACTTCCCGATAAAGCCATCGATCTTTTAGATGAGATTGGTTCATATACATCGTTGAATAAAGTGCAAGCACCGAAAGAATTAAAAGAACTCATAAAAGAAGAAAATTCTCTTATTAGCACCATCCGAAAGACACAAAAACATAACAAGGTGCAGCAGAAAGATAATCAACAAGAAAATAAAGAGACAAACGATAGCATCGCTGATTCTTCTGATACAGGGAGCGATGACTACACCTTAAATATAGATAAATTTTATGCTACTACTCAAAAAAGAAGAGAGTTACAAAAAAAACTTATTCATGCTTTTACTTATAAGCAAACACGTATAAACCCAAAGATTGTTCGTGAAATTGTTTCCAAAATAACAGGGATAAATCAAGAAAACTTACAGAGTAAAAATATTACCTTACTAAACAATTTTGAAGAAAGATTGAAACAAACTATTATTGGTCAAGATGAGGCAATACAAGCCGTTACTGCTAGTGTTAGTCGGGGGATTTTAGGCTTGCGTTCATCACGTCAACCTATGGGATCTTTTATATTTCTTGGTCCTTCTGGCGTAGGAAAAACCTTCACTGCAAGGCAACTTGCACAGCAATTATACGGTGTAGAAGAAGCACTCACTCGTTTTGATATGGGAGATTATTCAGAATCAAACAGTATCAATCGTTTAATTGGGTCTCCCCCGGGCTATGTAGGGTATGAAGAAAGTGGTATTCTTATTAAGAGTGTACGAAGACGTCCTCACCAAGTGCTTTTATTTGACGAAATAGAAAAAGCTCATCCAAGAATTTATGATATTTTTTTACAAATTCTAGAAGAAGGAACATTGCAAGGACAAAGAGGTGAATATGCTGATTTTCGGCATAGTATCATTATATTTACTTCTAATGTAGGTTCTAAAGAGATACTTCAATCTCAATTAGTAGGATTCTCAGACAAAACTATTGATAATAAAAATGTAGAAATTCTTGCAATGCAGGAAGTGAAAAAATTATTTCGTCCTGAACTCATAAATAGATTTAATGATATTGTAGTATTTAATCTTTTACAAAAGGAACAAGTACAGATTATTATACGTACTATGTTGCATGCATTGGAAACTGATCTAAAAAAGCATAAAATAGAAGTGCAAATAGAGAAAAGTGTGGAACAGCTTTTACTCAATAAATATTATCAAAAAGAATACGGAGCAAGAAGTATTGCAAAAGGGATACGGGAGATAGAAGATTGTGTTGCTTCCTCAATTTTGAAAGCAGAGATAAAAGAAGGAAGTAATATTATGTTAGGGATAAGAGATAATGATACTTTCCATATAAGCCAATATGATAAAAGAGTCACTAAAAAAGCAACGAAATTTCTATCAACAAGCTCCACTACAAAAAAATATAACAAAAATTTGGTATATCAATAGAAAATCAAAAATAAATAATAGATCTCAGAAAGTACTTTTTTACTAATGAAGGCATATTTACACGAGTTCAAGGACTGAATGCGACAAAGAAGTAAAAAAAGAGCAAGAATCATCAAAACTATATTATTGAATATAGTGTATAATAAGCAATAATAATATAATGTGAGATACATAAGGAGACAAGTATGAAAAATAATAGTTTTTATATAGGAATTATTGCGTGCGTAATGCTGTTAGCAGTATTGATTAGCTGTGAAGAACCAACAGGAGGATCATCTTCTGGCGGAGATACCCCTACTCCTCCTGGAGGTGGGGGAGGAGATTTACAGCCTACTACAAGAGCACAATTATTACAGCTTATATCTGATAGGGTAGGGAAGGATAAAAGTGCAGACTTAAATGATATAGATACAAGTAAGGTTACTGATATGAGTAATTTGTTTATGCAGTATCCTACCTTTAATGGAAATATATCAAAATGGAATGTAAGTAGTGTTACAAATATGAGTGGTATGTTTGAAGGAGTAACAGGGTTTCGTGGAGGAATATCAAACTGGGATGTAAGCAAAGTAACAAATATGAGTAATATGTTTAAGGGAGCCACAGCATTTAATAGCGATATATCAGGCTGGGATGTAAGCAAGGTAACACAGATTAACAGTATGTTTGAAGGAGCGTCTGCATTTACTCAAGATCTTAAAGTATGGGCAGTAGCACCTGCGGTAAGTAAAGTGAGTAACGATGTATTTAAGAATTCAGGAGTTACTGAGAATCCAAGATGGTTGACATTAGAAGTGCTATTAGAACCAAAAATAGTAGTGGCAATAGTAGGACAGGCAGTCAATATATCTATCACTCGGTGGCCAGTAACAACAACAGGAACATTTACATTGACACCAGTGGTAGCAGGAGATGCCCTTCCAACAGGAATGAGTTTTAATAAAAGTACAGGGACAATAACAGCAAAGGCAGGAGATATTAAGACAATAACAGCGGGTTCTCCAAAGAAATTTACCATTACTTTTACAGGAACAGGACATTTTGATAAAGAAGAAAATAAAAATATAAAAACAAAGCTATCAGTGTCAGTGAAAGATTACTCAACAACTCCTAAGTCAAAAGAAGAGCTCATAGCACTCTTGAAAGTGATATTAGATATTGATGGGAACGGCCTTCTTGATAATGTTACCGCAGATCTTAACGGTATTGATGTAAGTGCTATTACTGATATGAGTTATGTATTTAACGATGGAATATTAAAAGAGTTTAATGGGAATATCTCGATGTGGGATGTCAGTAATGTAAAGAATATGCGAGAAATGTTTTCTGAATCAAAGTATACAGGAGAGAATGGAGGAATAGCAAGATGGGAGGTAGGGAATGTTACTAATATGCGTGCAATGTTTTATTCTTCGCAATTTAATAGGGATATATCAAGTTGGGATGTCAGTAAAGTGACAGATATGGGGTATATGTTTGAGAAATCGCAATTTAATGGGGATATATCAAGTTGGGATGTCAGTAATGTTGTAAATATGTATAGTATGTTTAGAGATGCAAAAGTGTTTAATAAAGATATATCAATATGGGCAGTTGATAGTGTAACTACTATGCAGAATATGTTTGCTAGAGCAACAGCATTTGATCAAGATTTAGAAGCATGGGGAGAGCATATAACAGGAAGAACAGTAAATACATCAAATATATTTATTAATGCTAATGTATCTGATAATAACATACCTACATGGCTCTATAAGTTTAAGTTACATGGAAATACTATTACATTTCTAGGGCAAAGCATAGTAGTGAGTGTTCAAAAGCAAATTCCATCAACTGCAACAGGAGCGTATAGTATAGAGCCAAATACATTTGAAACAGATACAGGATTATCATTTAGTACAAAAGATGGCACAATAAGAGGAGTAACAACAAAAGAAGTAGCAAAAAAAACATATACGATTACTTTCACTGGGGATGCTAAGTTTCAAGGTAAGAGTATTACTGTACCATTGTCATTAGAGGTAAAGGCAAATCAAGGAAAGTACGCATATTTTCCTACAAATAAAAAAGAACTGATAGCAGCAATAAAAGATGAAATGGATCTCAATGATGATGGGGGGCTAGATGATAACAAAGCAGATTTGAATGTAATTTTTACAGGAAATGTTACGGATATGAGTGGGGTTTTTAGTGAGTTTGCATTGAGAAATTTTAATGGCGATATATCAAAATGGGATGTAAGTAATGTAAAGGATATGACTAATATGTTTTATGCTTCGAAATTTAATGGTGATATATCAAGTTGGAATGTAAGTAAAGTAACTGTGATGGATAATATGTTTCGTGGATCGCAATTTACTGGCGATATATCAAAATGGGATGTAGGGAATGTTACAGGTATGGTTGGTATGTTTTTTAATACGAAATTATTTAATAGCGATATATCAAACTGGGATGTGAGTAATGTCAAAGATATGGATGTTATGTTTTATGAGTCGGAGTTTACTGGCGATATATCAAAATGGGATGTGAGTAATGTTGTAAATATGTCTAGTATGTTTGAGGAATCGCAATTTAATGGCGATATATCAGGCTGGGATGTGAAGAATGTCACAGATATGAGTGCTATGTTTGCTGTTTCGCAATTTACTGGGGATATATCAAAATGGGATGTAGGGAATGTTATAGATATGAGCTTTATGTTTCGTAAATCACAATTTAATGGGGATATATCAAGCTGGAAGGTAAGTAAAGTTACGAATATGGGAGATATGTTTAAGGAATCGAAATTTACTGGAGATATATCGGGTTGGGATGTAAGCAATGTAAGGTATATGAATAATATGTTTCGTAACTCGCAATTTACTGGCAATATATCAGGCTGGGATGTAAGTAAAGTGATGAGTATGCCTTATATGTTTTACGAATCGCAATTTAATGGAAATATATCAGAGTGGGCAGTTGATAATGTTACTATTATACAGTCAATGTTTCAAAGAGCAACAGCATTTGATCAAGATTTAGAAGCATGGGGAGAGCATTTATCAGGAAGAACCATAAATACCACCAATATATTCAGAGGTTCTCAACTATCTGATGTACATATCCCTACATGGCTCTATACGCTTAGGTATCGAGACAATAACATTACTGTAAATAAGAGAGAATTTACTACTCATGATACAGGTATTGCTTTGTCTATTGAAAGAACTCCAACAGTAGCAACAGGAACATACAGTATAGCTCCCGATACATTTGTAACAGATACAGGGCTGGCATTTGATGCAAATACAGGAACGATAAGTGGTAGCTCTACGAAAGCATTGCTTACAAAAGAGTATACCATAACCTTTGTAGGAAATGGTGATTATGCAAGGAAACGAAAAAGTACTACGCTCAGTATAACAATACGTGATGTAAGCAGTAAGACGTATTTTCCTAAGACAAAAGCACAGCTAATAGCAAATATAAAAACAGTGATGGATACTAACAATGATGGAAGTCCTAATAATAACAGTGCTGATTTGAATGTCATATATACAGGGTACATAACAGATATGAGTGGGGTATTTTATGATAGTGACTTGAGAGATTTTAATGGTGATATATCAAGCTGGGATGTAAAGAAGGTAACAAACATGAACAGCATGTTTGAGGAATCGAAGTTTACAGGAGAAAATGGAGACATAACAAATTGGAATGTAGGGAATGTAAAAAATATGAATGATATGTTTAGGAAATCATCATATGCTGGTGATATATCAGGCTGGGATCTAAGGAATGTTACCACTATGAACGAAATGTTCCGAGAAACATCATATAACAAGGATATAACTGGATGGGATGTTCTTAATGTTACTAGTATGAGATTGATGTTCTATAAAAACACAGTATTTGATCAGGATATATCAGCTTGGAATGTCAGTAAAGTGGTCACTATGGATTGGATGTTTGGTGAAGCAGAGGCCTTTAATCAGGATATATCAGATTGGGATGTAGAAAGTGTTATCAATGTAAATAGCATGTTTCGAGGAGCAACAGCGTTTGATAAAAATTTGGATGCATGGGGAGAGCATATGATCGGACGAACAGTGAGCACAAGAGGAATATTCAATACATCAGATGATAGTGGTTTAATATTTTCCGAAAGCAAGATACCCACATGGCTCTATAATTTTGTCCTTACTGTTGATGGAAATGAAAGCAATACTATAGATGGAGTGGTAGGAACTGCCATAGAAGATAATGGCACGATAACAGTAAAGAAAAAGTATCCTGCTACGGCAACGGGAAACTATACTATAAGCCCTAACATACAGACAGATATAGGACTCACATTAGACACAAATACAGGAACGATAAGTGGGAATCCAAATAAAATGCAAAGTAAAAAAACATATACACTTACCTTTCATGGAACAGGAGACTATGCAGGAAAGAGCTATAAGATCCCATTTAGTATGACCATAGCAGCAGGGAAGTATAGTTATCATCCTACAGATAAAGCAGAGTTGATAACAGTGATAAAAACGGTGATGGCTGCAGATGGGGATGGAGATGGAAACCCTGATGGTAATACAGCAGACTTAAATAGTATTTATACAGGGGATATAACAGATATGAGTGTAGTATTTAAGGATGCTGCCTTAAGAAATTTTAATGGCGATATATCAGGTTGGGACGTAAGTAAGGTTACAAATATGCGAGATATGTTTAATGCAAGTAAGTTTAATGGAGATATAACAAGTTGGGATGTAAGGAAAGTATCAAATATGGCTGGTATGTTTGGTAATGCAACAGCGTTTAATCAGGATATATCAAGCTGGAATGTAAGCAATCTTACTAATATGAGCTATATGTTCTATGGAGCAACAGCCTTTAATCAAGATATATCAAGCTGGGCAGTTGATAGTGTAACTAATATGCGGAATATGTTTACTGGAGCAGCAGCGTTTGATCAAGATTTGGAGCTATGGGGAGAACATATGGCAGGAAGAACAGTAAATACAGCCAATATATTTAAGAATATAGCAGGGGATGGACTCATTTTACCTGATGTAAAGATACCAACATGGAGGTATATACTTTCTCAGACCTATCAAGGGAGCAGTTCTCACTTATTTCTTTTATTGAAAGGGCGTCAGGTAAGTATTACACTGAATAATACTGGAGTGAGTACTTTTAATGCAACAGGAACATATAGTATAGAACCAAGTACCTTTACTGCCGATACAGGATTAGTATTTGATACAAGTAGTGGATCTATCAGTGGTACATCAACGATAGCATTGTCTCGTAAAAACTATACTATTACGTTTACAGGGAGTGGTGCCTATGCTGGAAAAAGAGCTACAATTCTGTTTGCTATGCAAGTGGATGATAAAAGTGGTACTTATACATACAGGTATTTTCCAGTAACGAGAGCAGAGTTAATAGCAAATATAAAAACAGTGATGGCTGCAGATGGGGATGGTGATGGAAACCCTGATGGTGATACGGCAGACTTAAATAGTATTTATACAGGGGATATGACAGATATGAGTAGAATATTTAATACTAGAGCATTAAATAATTTTAATGGAGATATATCAAGCTGGGATGTGGGGAATGTCAAAAATATGGAAAGCATGTTTTTTGATGCAGATTCATTTAATGGGGATATATCGCTCTGGGATGTAGGGAATGTTACAAACATGAATAGTATGTTTGCTGGTGCAGATTTATTTAATAGGGATATATCAAGCTGGGATGTAGGAAATGTTATAGATATGGAAAATATGTTTGCTGGTGCAGATTCATTTAATGGAGATATATCAAGCTGGGATGTAAGTAAAGTTACCAGCATGCAATCAATGTTTGGTTATACAATCACTTTTAATCAAGATATATCAAGGTGGGCAGTTGATAGGGTAACTAATATGCGTTCAATGTTTCGAGGAGCAGCAGCGTTTAATCAAAATTTAGACGCATGGGGAGAGCATATAGCAGGAAGGACAGTAAATATAACAGATGTATTGAGTAATCAAAGTAATACTGGATACATTCTCTCTAAAGAAAAAATGCCAGGTTGGATATATACAGTAACTCAGACATATCTAGGAGCTGTTGTTTCTTCATTCAAAATAGGAGTAGGACAAAGAAACACGAATATTACATTGAATAATACTGGTGTTAGCACTTTTGATGCGACAGGAACATATAGTATAGAGCCAAGTACCTTTACTGCAGACACAGGATTACAGCTTAATGCACAAAATGGAACAATAAGTGGTAGCCCTAACAAAGCATTGTCTCGTAAAACATATGCTATCAAGTTTACAGGAAATGGTACATATAGAGGAAAAGTTGCATCTAAGGAGTTTACTATAGAGATAGCACAGCTTGCCAATACATATAGTTATTATCCTAATAGTAGATCACAATTACTGATAGCAATAAAGGATGTGATGGATACCAATAATGATGGAAGTCCTAATAATAATAATGCAGATTTGAATGTCATATATACAGGGGATATAACAGATATGAGTGGAGTATTTTATGATAGTGCATTGAGAAATTTTGATGGAGATATATCAAGTTGGGATGTAAGTAAAGTTACGAATATGTCTAATATGTTTAAGGAATCGAAATTTAATGGCAATATATCAAGCTGGGATGTAAGTAAAGTTACCAATATGAATGCTATGTTTTATAAAGCAGATGCGTTTAATAACAATATATCAGGCTGGGCAGTTGATAGAGTAACTAATATGCAATCAATGTTTCGAGAAGCAACCGCGTTTGATAAAAATTTAGACGCATGGGGAGAACATATGGCAGGAAGAGGAGTGACGACAACGAATATATTTAGTAATCAAAATAATAATGGATATATTCTCTCTGATGAAAAAATACCAGGTTGGATATATACATTGTCTCAGACATATAAAGGAGCTGTTTCATCATTATTTGCCCTAGTAGTAGGGCAGAAGAATGTTAGTATTACGCTAAGCAATACTGGTGCTAGTATCTTTAATGCGACAGGAACATATAGTATAGAGCCAAGTACCTTTACTGCAGATACAGGATTGGCCTTTGATGCAACAAATGGTACTATAAGTGGAACTTCTATAAAATTATTGTTGCCTAAAAAATATACTATTACTTTTACTGGAAATGGTGTGTATGTAGGAAAAAAGGCCACAAAAGAATTTACTATACAAGTGAATAAGTATAAGTATTATCCAACAAACAAAGTAGGGTTAATAGCAAATATAAAAACAGTGATGGATACCAATGGCGATAATAGTCCTGATAATAACAATGCAGATTTGAATGTCATTTATACAGGCAATATAACAGATATGAGCAGAGTATTTAATGATAGTGAACTGAGATCTTTTAATGGGGATATATCAGGCTGGGATACAAGTAAGGTGACAAATATGAGTCGTATGTTTGAAAACTCACAGTTTAATGGAGATGTATCACAATGGAATGTAAGTAAAGTGACAGATATGAGTTATATGTTTGCAAGAGCAAATGCATTTAATGGGGATATATCGCTCTGGGATGTAAGTAAAGTAACGAATATGGAGGCTATGTTTTTCACCGCAGTAGTGTTTAACCAAGATATTTCGGATTGGAAAGTAGGAAACGTTACAAATATGAAACGTATGTTTGGTCAATCAGGTGTGGGACCAGCAGGTGCATTTAATGGGGATATATCAGGCTGGGATGTAAGTAAAGTAACGGATATGGAGTCTATGTTTGAAAAGTCTGTGTTTACAGGCAAAAATGGAGGCATATTGTATTGGCAGGTAGGAAATGTTACTGATATGGAAAAGATGTTTAGTACTTCGAAATTTAATGGAGATATATCAGGCTGGGATATAAGTAAAGTAACAAATATGAAGGGTATGTTTTGGAGAAATATTGTATTTAATGGAGATATAACAAAGTGGGATGTAAGGAAAGTTACGGATATCAGAGAGATGTTTAAGCTAGCAATAGCGTTTAATCAAGATATATCAGGCTGGGCAATAGAAGGAACAAATGATATTACGAGTATATTAGAAGGAGCTAACGATTTTAATCAGGATATATATGAATGGAATGTTCATTTAGGATCAAGCCCTACTACCTCAAATGCCTTTAAGGGGACTGCTTTAGAGAAAAATAGTAAGTTGCCAGATTGGGCAGGAGGGACATACACAGGGCCTCCTGCATCTCGGTAGGGTAAGATATATAGTCGTCTTTACAAGGGGAGAATCTATCATCTTATGTAAGATGATAGATTCTCCTTGTATAAAAAAGGCATACATTGTTAAGAGTGATATAGCAGTTGAAGAATAATTTCAGAGTTTAGCTTGTTTGTATTATATTTGCTTGGTATCCAATAGTGTGAACAAAATGACAAATTTTTTCTAATTCTTCAAGATTACCATCGTAATCAATATGGATACAGCTTGCTTGTTTATCTACCCAGACATCTTCAATGCCAGGAAGCCTTTGTGCCATATGTTCAATTCCAATAGCACATGATGTACAAGTTGCTCCTACTAGTTCTATGAGAGCATGTTTTTTATTACTTTTCTCCATAACAACAGTATATAGTAAGTGGTAAAATATAGCAATATATGTATATTTGTATATATTTATTTTTTTTTCTTAAAAATAGAAAAGAGTATTTTTATACATACTATGCCCTTTCTTAGCAGTACAGTGAGTAATAGAAAGCTGTTATGCACTCTAGTTTTTAAGGATGTATATTTGGTATATGTCATATGTGGATTGATATATATTTTGTAATGATGTTTGATAAGGGAAAAATTAAGAGCGACATGTTCACATACTATAGGTTTATCTGATTCTCGATATTTCCATACAATGTTACTTTTTGTATCTTTTTCGCTTTTAGAGGCATGGGTATCGTGATGTTCAATATTGTATTGATATTTTTTATATGTTTCTGAATGAATGTAATTTCGATATATATGCTTTACATCATCAGTGATAAGGTAATGATATGAAAATTGCTTAAAAATATCTTTCTTAAATATTCCTATTCCGTTAAATGCAGAGAGTACAGGGATAAGATCTTGTTTTTGTGTGTTTTTTTCTAGCAGAACAGAAGATATTTTTTTCTGTTTTTTTATTTGATTTATCTTTTTATTATTCATAATGGTTTCTGCTGTTTGTATACGTGGATGAAATGGGGAGGTTTTGTTACATACCAATTTTGTTATATCCAATTCTTTCCACCATCTCTCGCCCATAATTTCTGGCCCTAAACTAAGGAAAGAATTGTGCTGTAAACGTAAAGCAAAGTAATCGTAATATGGATAGCTATTTCCATATACTACATCCCAAATGTTCTTTTTATCAAAAGAGCTGAGTATTCCTTCTATAGACCAGCTTTTTGCATCCATATCAATCCAAATTACATGAGTAAAATGATTATATTTAGGAAGATTGATTTCTTGTAATACTCTATTACGTGCGAAGCATATTTGTTCAATTCTTGTTGGTTTTCCTTTATGGAAATCATTATACTGTTCTTGCAGTTGTAAAAGTTCGGTGTCTGTTATATCTTCACTTATAATACTGATATGTTTATTTGTGTATTGCTTAAGAATATGTTTTGTGTTGTCCTGCGAATTATTTTCATAAATAATAATATGGTATTGAGAGAAGTGAAGCCCTGTTTTTATTGCACATTTAATATTATTTTTTATTTGTGCAGCAACATCTTTTACTACGGCACAGATAAGCACTTTTTCTGCTAGCATATGGATCTTTATTTCTTTATTATAGTAAATATAGAAAGATATGTTTGCTCTTTTTTTTGCTCCTTATATATTATATTTGTTATACTGTATCTATGGAAGAAGAAAAAGAGATTGAAGTAGATTGGGATAATATAGACGAGAAGTGTTTAGAAAAAGATCCTGAGTTACTGAACCTTATGCACTATGATGCAGTAAAACTTACTAATAGTATAGGAAAAGTCTCAGATAAGCATAATTCAAAAGCTATATTTTTATTAACAGGGTGCATGCTACTAATAGCGATGATGATACCAGAGATAATAGATATGACACAAAAAATAAAGGATATATGGACATGTCTAAAATTTAATTGGAGTAATATATTCTTTGTAATTGGATTATTTGTTGTACTTGATATTATATTTCGTTTTGTACCTTATATTGTTCTTTTTATTACTTATATTAGATCTTCACTAAAAGATAAAGAAGAAACAATTTCGGATAAAGACTTTTCGAGATTTATAGTGGCAGCAATAGTTTTTTTGATTTGTCTAATATTGGGAATATTGGGAATATCGGGAATTAAATGGATAATAGGTAAGATACTAGCAATGGAATTCATGATGCAACTAATACAACAAAATAAAGCATTTTATTTAGATAATCTAAAGAGAGTATGGTTTGCATTATTTCTATCATGTTTTTTTTATTCTTGTAGATATATACTAATGTCAATGTGGAAATTTTATACTATATTAACAATAGAAAGTAAGGGTTTTCCGTACTTTAATCCTGAAGAATTATTGAAGAATGAATTATATAGAAAGGGAAGTATAAAGACAAAAATAGAAATGATAAAAATATTACAAAAAAACATAATAACTGAGGCCGATGGTATTACAAATAAAAAGGATAGTTTGCTTGTTCAAGGAAGGAGGTTTTTGCTTTTTGGGGTAATAGTAGGACTCTGCTCATTCGTATTTCTTTTGATAATACTCTAGTTAAGTATTATTGAATGCTTTCTGTCATTATATTGTAGGTATTATTTTTTTCTCTTAAGCCATGTATACAATGCGGTTATTACTTTTGGTACTATAATTCTCAAAAAATTTGGTATTTTTATTTGTGTATTTTCTTTTGCGTTTTCTTTTGCTATCATATATTTGCTAACACTAAGAGTATTTTTAGTTTTTTTATCATCCATCTTTGTTCACCTCACTATTCATAGATATATTATACTATATTTTTGTATTTTTAGTGTCGATTACTATTTTTTTTCCTCCTTGAACTCGTGAAAATAGATGTTTTGCTATTACATTTTTTTTTTTTTATTTATACTATATCTATGTAAGAAGAAAAAGAAACTAAAATAGATTGGGATAATATAGACGAAAAGTGTTTAGAAAAAGATCCTGCAATGCTAGATTTTATGTACGATAATGCAGTAGGACATATCAATAATATAAGAGAAGACTTAGATAAGTATAGCTCACAGGCTCGGTTTTTGTTAGGAAAGTTTATAGTACTAATGATAGCGATAGTATCAGGGATGACATATATAATACTCAGAATAATACCTATAGAATTTACACATGATTTGATTATGGATATCACTATATTTCTTCTTATATGGAGTTTATTGCTTTATGTATTTTTATTTATTGATATTATTAGAGATAAAAAATCAAAAATCTTGGATAAATGTAAAGCAATAGGTTTTATAATAGTATTTATATTACTAATAGTAGTGATATTAGTATTTAACAGAGAAGAAATAAAATCTATAGAAAATATAGAGGATGGTATAACACTCTCTTTATTGGCACTATTTGGTATAGGGTTTATTGTATCTACTATTGGAACGGTTCACACAGTGTATAAGGTAGTAACAACAGAAAATAATAGTTTTCCATACTTTCCTCCTGAAAGATTTTTAGAAAATGAACTATATAGAGAGGGGAGTATAAAAGCAAAAATAGAAATAATAAAAGAATTACAAAAAGAGATAATACATAACAATGATGAAAAAAACAAAAAGAGGAAATTACTTATTAAAGTATGGAAATACCTTATAGTAGGAGTTACAACAGGTATTATTTCATCTTTACTATTTTTGATAATACTCTTATAGTATCAGTATCATTACATGCTTTCTGTGTAGGATATAGCTACCCTTACCTCCCCTCCCCTCAAATATCATTACGATGACAGTAAACTATCGTATGAATTTGGTATAATAAAGATATGGTAGTGTATAAAAGATTTTTTTTAATACTGATAACTGTCTATATGCCTATTAGCTCCTATGCAACAGAGAATTATAATTTTTCTGATATATCTATTATGGGACAAGGGCACTTAGAATCTGAATGGATCATACAGTATATTTTAGAAAAAAATCCTAGTCTTGAAAATTCCTATCTACAAACTATTGTTAATGCGTATATGGAAGCCTCTGAGAGAGAAGGGGTAAATCATGATGTCGCTATTGCCCAGATGGTATATCATACTAATTTTTTATTGTTTTCTCATGGGTATCCTAAACAGTACAATAATTTTGCAAGTATAGGGGGAGCAGATATATCCATTTGGTTTCTCCATAGATTTTCTACCATAGAAGCAGGAGTATATGCACATGTGCAACACTTAAAAAGTTATGCAAGTGAGTATCCCGTTTCTAGCCCTCATGTAGATCCACGTTTTGAAATACTAAAGAAAAAGAAATTGATAGGCAGTGCTACACAAGTGTCAGAACTTTCAAACAAATGGAGCGATAGTCCTTACTATGGAAAATATATTCTTGATGTCTTAAGAAACATGTATTTTTATAACTCTGCAGATGCTGCTTTGACAACTGTTTCTGATAATGGTCATTAGCAATTTTGTTTTTCCATCTTCTAAAGAATTGTCTAAAGAAGAGGCAAGCGAGTATAAAGAAATTATAATTTTAGCCGATATATTAAAGCTAGTAACACTCTCCATAAATTAGGTGAAATCATATGAAAAAAATATATATAATTATTCTGCTTTTTAATGTGTGTTTTGGTATATTTGCTCAGCAATTTACTGCTCCCACCGCTGGTATTACTGTAAGAACTGGTGAACAAACATTCGGGTTTCCGTATCGATTTTTAACCGCTACTCCTGATATATACAATAAATGGGAATTGAGTATCTCTGAGTTTAATGGGAGAGTTATTTTTCAGGATGAAGGGGAACAATGGCTACAAAGTGGATATGTATGGGAGTTTGATCCCAATATAACTGTATTTTCTGCAGTAAACTATGTAGTGAGTATTTCTTTCTTTAATGATTATGAAAAACTGATAAAAACAGAGATTAAACAATTTGCCATTCTTTTGGGTATGAGTGAACAAAAC
Source organism: Spirochaetia bacterium (assembly GCA_965218205.1). GTDB lineage: Bacteria > Spirochaetota > Spirochaetia > WTKD01 > CBDDCA01. Next base: position 582,931 of record OZ244590.1, read on the forward strand.
GCTCCTACCTTATTTTTTGATGGTAATACCACCAATATCAGTAATGATATATTTCAAAATAAAGATCCTGATGCTGTGCTTGATTTCATTGCAACACAAGCAAAAGGAGAGTTTGCTTCTGCAAATATACGCATAAGAGGACATGCGGCCGTTGTTAATGAAAGCGACATCAATAGTGTTGATGGAAAGAGAAACTTAGTAAGATTGTCCGAAAGACGATCCAGTTATGTGTTGCAAGAACTGGCTAAAAGGGGAGTAAATAGTTCAAGAATACAAGTAGAAGCATTGGGAGGAAGTGAACAGCTCGCTTCTAGTGAACAACAACGATGGAAAAATAGAAGAGTAGAGATTATTTTTTCGTACCCTCCTATCACTAAGCCTGTTGTAGCAGAAAAAGATACAAAAGCAGAGGTAGAGCTGGATGATGACGGAGCTTCTGTGGAGCAAATTCCTATTCCTCAATCGGATATGTCTATTATTGGAGAAGGAAAAGTTAATATAAAGGAGATTGTTGCTTTTATTTTATATAATGTTCCTACATTAAACGTGGAATATGTAGAGAAAATAGTATCGTATTATGTTCAAGAATCAAATAGAGAAAATGTTAATTATGATATTGCTATAGCACAGATGCTACTTGAGACGAATTTTTTGCGCTTTACTGGTACAGTACAAAAAGAGCAGTTTAATTTTGCTGGTATTGGTGCTATAAATCAATTTACGGAGGGACATTGGTTTCCTTCTGAGTTAATTGGGATACGTGCTCATATACAGCACTTAAGAGGATATGCTACTCGCGACTTACTTGTTGGTAAATTAGTAGATCCACGATACCCTATTTTAGAAAGATTGGGATTGATTGGAAGTTCGCCTACAGTACTTGGTTTAAGTGGAAGATGGGCAAAAGACCCAGAGTACGGAGATAAAATACTCATTATAATAAAGAAATTGTATAACTTTGCTAATGCTCTATTAAAAGCATCTCATTAGGTTATCGTACTATTTTGTAGAGTCCAATTTCTTTTTCTTTTGCAAACACTAATAATGTATCTGATGTGTTGGTGGATATATCGGTTATAGTAGTCGTGTCATTAAGAGCAGCTTGAAATGTTCTGTCATTGATAAATTGTGATATATTATTTTCGTTATTGATAGTAAAAATATTGCTAGAAATTTGTGATTGCTCGTACACTACAAGGTAGTAGGTGTTGTCAATATTGAGAGAGGAAATATATCCTAACTGTTGTATATCAAAATTATGTTCGTTAAAGTTAATATGGGTAGTAGAGGCTAATATTCCAGTGCTTGAAATGGAAAAAATACTGATGCCATTTTCAACATCACTTGCAGTTACCAGATAGGTAGTTCCTGCCCCTGAAAGAAGTGCCATTGAGTTAATATCTCTTATATAGAAATCTTTGTTTTGTATATCAAACACTGAGTCTGTATAGGTCAATGTACCATTAGTATTTATTCTAAAGAGTGATATTCCACTTTCTACCGCACTAGAAACAAAGAGAAACGGAGTATTATATATGGTGGTAGTAATAATTTGGGTAGGGCTATCAAGGGCGTAGTTGTAGTTTTCTACATTATCAATATTAAAAATATTGAGTAATGTAGTGTCAGTATCTTCAAGTACCTGAAACGCACTTAATCCATTATCATCATGTCCTAATACATAGACATATGTTGTTCCGTCTATTGTGATATTTGCCATATCAATAGGATCATTTATCTCGTACAAAAGCGTATCATCAATATAAGACTGCTGTATAATTTCTCCATTTGTATTTATGCTAGATGCAGAAATACCTTTTGGTTCTAACGATGATAAGCCAAGAAATATGTTTTTATCTCCTACAGTGATAGTATTTATGTCTTTGAACACTAAAGGGGATGTTAAATTACTAAGAGGGGTGTCAATAATTTTATTGTCAAGTATTTTTCCATTTGTAGTATCAATAGTTGTAAGTTCAATACTCGTACTTTGCAAATCTAAATTATATGTGTATACAAAACTTTGTGATTCGGCTTTAATGCTTGATATAACTTTTGATCGTGGATAATTGTTTGAAACAGTATCTGTTGCGTTCTTTTCTGTGTTCTGTGATTTTATCTTTACTGTATCGGTTTTTGCAATTTGAAATAAAGGGGCAATGTTCTCTGCTAAGTTTTTTTGTACTACTCCTGTATGCATATTTCCTGCTCCAAAGCCAGGCCAGGGACTTGCTGTATACCCTTTAGAATATATCTTAAATGCGTACATTGAGTAATCCATAGAAGTAACATATAAATTTCCATTTTTTGTTATTGTAGGAGAGGAGATAATAAAATCGTTTAAGTTGTAAGTCCAATTAATAGAGCCATCTTCTGCTCTTATCATGTATACATGGTAATCATAAGAACCAATGAAAATGAAATTTCCTTTCGTTATTGCAGGAGAAGAACTAATCTGTCCTCTCAATTCTCTTTTCCATAACAATGTGCCATCTTCTGAAATTGCGTATAGGTGTTTGTCAAGAGAACCAAACACAATAGTGTTATCAGATGTAATTGCAGCTGAAGATGTTATTTTATTGTCTGTCTTGAATTTCCATTTTTCTGTACCATCAGGATATATGGCGTATACATGCCCATCAAAAGAGCCAATATATACGATGTTATCTTGTCCAATGGCAGGAGATGCTGTTATTTTATCTTGAGTAGAGAAAGTCCACAGTGGTACATTACTTGATGAGTTGAACGCATATACATTACCATCTGTAGAGGCGATATAAATAATGCCTTTATCATCTATTGCAGGGCTTGAATCAATAATGCCATTTGTTTTAAATTTCCATTTGAGTGTTGTATCTGGATTTAAGGCATAAAAGAAGCCATCATAAGAACCAAAGTATATATTTCCAAACTCATCAATAGCGGTAGAGGCATGTATAGAATCATTCGTTTTATACCTTTTTAATATATCACCATTTGACATATTTAATATATAAAGATAGGTATCTTGACTTCCGACATATAGTTTTCCTGCAATAAGAGTGGGGGAAGAATTGACTTTACTCCCCAGTTGTTTTTTCCAGATGAGTTTGCCATTTTGATTGAGGGCGTATATATGCTTATCTTGTGAACCAAAGTATATATTTCCATCAGAATCTACTGCAGGAGAGGATATGATATGAAAATTAGTTTTATATTTCCATTCAAATACAGGGTTTCTTGCGGTATTGTTTACAGAACTACAATTTACAAGAAATAACAGAAGACTATAACTACTGATGAGTAAAAAAAATGTTTTAGCAGATATTTTTTTATGCATATATAAGATACCAGTATCTTTCGTCATTTATGTATATGCTCTTTAGTCATTTTATATGTTTGAACATATCTATTATTTAATATATCAGAAAATAGTATTTTTAGTAAGTATGCTAGAAATTCAAATTGTAACTTGTCTATTATAGCATTATTAGTATATATTACTATAGTGTATGTGTATTTTTCTGTATTTCAGTTTTTTTGCAAGATACTAAAAAATAGTATTTGTACTATAATGATAGTTGTTCATTGTGTAATGATAAACACACAATATGGATAATAATTAATAAAGGAGAACTTTATGAAAAAACAGTTGAAAAAAGGATGGCTGAGTAGAGAGCTACAAGCCATGAAAAAAATCGGGGGGGGGGGGGGGTACACTCTCGATATAAGCAAAACATAACTCTCGTTGCACTGTTTTTAGTGCTAGCACTAACTATCCTCGTACTCGTAGGATGTTCGGAGGGCAGTAGCAGTTCCTCAGGCGAAGGAGGGACACCAGTAACCCCGACACTTGCATCAGTGTCCAATGTGCAGATACAGCCAGCAGGCAATGACGGGACGCTCTCGTTACGCTGGCAAGCCCCAAGCGATGCTACGCATGTAGTAGTAACAGCTACATCAACTGCACCACCACAATCAATACAAGTGCGTGTTCCTGCAATAGAATATCGTGCATTGTTTCAACAAGGACAATCGTATAAACTCAAAGGCTTACAAGCACTCACTAACTACACTGTAGAGATAGAAGCCCAAAAGGACACAGAAGTATCACCAAAAACAACACGCTCTGTGACAACACTAACAGATACAACGAAACCTAAAGATACCTTCAACAAAGTAGCAGTAGAACAGGCAACAAATGGCATAAAGCTCACATGGGACAAAGCACTACTATCGTTAGGCAAGACAGACATAGCAGAAGCCACAATACAGGTGATAGAAAAGACTACAGGGGTAAAGACAGAAGTATCAGTACAAGATGTAACACAAGGAGAGCTGAGCATTGCTGTGCCCACCATAGACGGCATCAGCTATGATATAGTGGTAGTATACAAAGATAGCAATGGTAACAAAAGCACGGCAAAGCAAGCACTCAGAGGCATAGTGCCCTCAGCCCTCTCACAAACAGTAGCAGCACTGCCAGAGGCAGACCTTACAGTAACAGCAAACGATAAAGACAATAGCCCAGCCGATGAAAGCCTGCTTGTTACATGGGGGAGCTTTACCTTTGGAACAGGCAACACAGCAAAAAGCCTTTTAGTACGAGTCACAGCAACCGCAACAAATACCGTAGTAGCAGAAGAGACAATAAGCAAAGATACCAGTGCAACCAGTGTCAGCAGTGCAACTGCACAGGCAAAAGAATACGCCACTGTGTATGTCGCAAAAGATGGCATAGCACTCACAAAACTCTACGGCACGCTTAGCTACAAAGTAGAAGTGTATGTCTCTCAGAACGGAAAGTACTCCACTGCAGTGTCAAAAGAATTAGCAACAACCGACAAAAGCACAGAGCCTGTAAGTAATGTAAGTGCCGTAGGAGGAGCAACAAGCATAGTAGTAAGCTGGCAAGAGCCCAATGTACGAGATTACGCAGGAGTGACTATAACAGCAACAGAAAAAGATAGCGATACTCCAGCAAAGACAGTAACAATAACAGACAGAGCAGTACGCAACACGCAGATAATAGGCCTCAAAGCTACCACCGAGTACACAGTGGCAGTACAATCGCAGGACTATGCAGGCAACAAAGGAACAGCAGAAAATGCCACAGTAAGTACCGTAGCAGATAGCACTGACCCCGATCCAGTAACAAACATACAAGCAAGCTATCCCTTCGTATCAGCAACAAAAGTAGAAACACAGATAACATGGACAGAGCCCACAAGCAACAACAAAGACATAAAAGAGTACAGCGTAAGCATACAAGAGAAAGGCACAAGTACTGCAGTAGTCAATGAGAAAAAAATACCCTATCCCACAACATCACTCTCTGTCGAAGAACTCACACAAGGCAAAACATACACAGTAACAATACAAGCAATAGACTATGCAGGCAACAAAAGCACATCAACCCCAAAAGACATAACCACCCCCTCTCAGCTTACAGCACCCTCAGCAGAACTCTTTCGAAGCAAGCCTACACTAGACAAAACAGAAGTCATACAAATAAAAGCAACATTTAAGCAAGCACCGGGCATAGGACAATACTACACCCTGCGTATGAAAGAAGGAGCTACCGTAATAGCAGAAAAAAGCATAACAAACCCAACAACCACCATTAGCTTTGGTATAGCAGATGGCTTAGAAGTACCCAAGTACCAAGCAAATGCCAAGAACTATCGCTTTGATTTTTTACAAATAGCAAATAACAGAGTAAGCCCAGTAACCCCTCTCGCTGATGCAGTAGCAGTATACGATAGCACCTCAACAGCACCGCCAGAGCCAAAGGATGCAAAGCTCTCCGTAGAATCAGTAACCCAAACAACTGCAACAGCAGTCTATACATTTAGTGCAGGTACTATTGCCAATACCCACAAAGCCCCTAATGGAAACAAACTCACGCCTGTACAGATACAATACAAAGTATACATAGTAGCAGGAGACCACAGCACAAAAACACTAGACGCAATAAAAGCCCTTGCAGGAGTACAAACAAGAGAGCTAGCAGGAAACAGTGCAGAGTTAAAAGCAACATTTATAGGAACAAAAGGAGCAGACTATACCGCAGGAGTAGAAGCAATAAACAGCCTCAATCCCGCCTATAGCATAGGAACATCAGCAACAATAAAAACAGCAACACTTACTACACCCCCAAACGCACCAAAAGTAACAACCTATACTACAAACAACGCAGTAGTATTTGCAGTGCCTACGGCAGGAGGCAATAGTGGAAAAAAAGTCATAACAGTACAGCTTAATGCCTCAGATATAGCAGGAGTGAGCAAAGCAAATGGCAATGCCCTTGAAGCGACAGACCTTGCCTACTATGTGCTATACCTCAAGAAAGAAGACACAACTAGAAAGCCTGCCAGTGTATCAGCATTATGGGCAGTGGAAAAAAGCCAATCAAAAGTAGCAGTAAAAGTAGCAAAGTACACAAAAGCAACAGGAACAACTCAAAACACACTATCCATAGCAATAGTAGACAGCACCAGCGGAAGCAATGCAGGAGCAACGCCCATAGAAACAGCAAAAGACTACTACATAGGAGTGAGGATAGTAAACACAACAAGCCCCGATTACAATGTATCAACCAATCTCTTTCCTGCAGGCTTTTACACCGATGTAGCAGAAATAAAGGAAGTCTATACCTCCAAAGCAGTAGCACCCAATCAGTCATTACTAGCAAACAAGCTAGTAGTATCACCGTCAACAAGCACAGCAGGAACAATAAAGCTGGTACTCACCGAGCTAAGCACATTTACAGGAGCAAAAGACTACGATGGCACAAGCATAACAGCAAATGACAAGTTAGTATACACCGTGTACGGCTTACAGAAAGACGGCACAGCTACAGTAGCAGAAGTACTAGCAGGCCGAAAGATAAACATAGGCAGTGCAACAAGCAGAGTGTACACAGTACCAGCGCTTAGCAGTTTAGGCTTGTCTGCAGACACAGCACCAGTAGTAGCAATAAAAGGAGCGACAAAGTATCATTTTGTGGTAGAAGTAGCAGTAAAAACAGACTCAAGCAAGAAAGTAGTATCGACAGTGGCAACAGTAACAACCGCATCACAAGCGACAGTCCCCGCAGATGTAACGAACATACAAACAAGAGTAACCCCAACAGGTAACATGAGAGTATCGTGGACAGCTCCCAATCTTACTTCAAGCCACAAAACAAACAAAGGAGCTACCCTAACAACAGCACAGGTATCGTACAAAGTATACAGCGTTGTCAAAGGAGGCAGTGCAAGAAATGAAGCAGCAATAATAAGAGATGCGACAACAACAAAAAACATAGCAGCAGGAACAACAAACACTATTTTGACAGGATTAACAGGAGGAGCGATCTATGAAATAGTAGTACAAGCAGTAAACAGTACTGATCCTACAAAAGCATCAACAGGAGTCCGTGAGGAGTTTGAAATGACAATATTTATAGGAAACACTCTAGTAGTATCAGCAGAAGTAGGCAAAACGCCAGCAATAAATATTAAAAGAACATTTATCAGCGTTCCTGATGGCAATGCCTTTACCTGTGATGCCACCATACTGGAGGCAGATGCAAAGAAAATCAAAGATGAAACAGGGCTAGCAGTATCGTTTGCACAGAATAGCGAAACAGTTACCATAACAGGTATAGCAAATAAGTCCAATGTACGTGACCCTAATATTACTGAGTATAGCTATGATGTAGTAAGCTGTACCATTACCGCTTCAAATAAAAAAGTGCCAGCCACTATCGTTATACAGACAGAGCTAAGAACCCCACCATCAGGAGAAGAAGCTAGCTATTACAGACCAACAACAAAGAAAGCACTACAAGCTATTATCACTGCAGAAAAAACAAGGCAAGGTTCGGGAGGGAATAGTAACCCTAGCCCCAACCTCAACATGATAGATACCAGTGCTATTATTGATATGAAAAATTTATTCAATAATGATAGTACTTTTAATGGAGACATAACACGGTGGAATACCAGTAATGTAACGGATATGTCTGGTATGTTTGCTGATGCTAGTGCTTTTAATCAAGATATAGGTGCTTGGGATGTGGGGAAAGTAACTCATGCGGACAGTATGTTTAGTGGAGCAAGTGCTTTTAATCAAGACATAGGAAATTGGAATGTGAGCAATTTAATGCATATAAATTTTATGTTTTCTTCTGCTACTGCTTTTAATCAAGACATAAGTAATTGGGATGTACAGAAAGTTAAGCCTGCACCAGCAATTCAAATTTCGCTTTATGTATTTCGTAATGCTTCTAAATTTGATCAAGATTTATCATCATGGAAATTGTGTAATGTACCAAGACTATATTCTGATGATTTCTTTGGTTCAGCTATGGCTGGCAAAACAGCACAGTACCCAAAGCTTGCTGGTAGTTCAGCATGTACCTCATCGTAGGTAGTACATATAAAAGAGAGTGCATAGCCACTCTCTTTTTCTATTGGATTACTGCTAAAGCCTTTGCTGTCGCATTTAGTCCTTGAATCCGCAATTTACATTACATTGGCATTGCTTTTATTTATGAGTTACTATACAATAAAGCTAAAGGGCCTATAGCTCAGTTGGTTAGAGCAACGGACTCATAATCCGTGTGTCCTAGGTTCAAGTCCTAGTGGGCCCATTGTTATTTTTCTTATATAAGTCCTTTTAATGGAACGGAATGTATAGGAAATTCTTGTAAATCGTATTTTGATACTATCTTATTTGCTGCAAATCTGGCACTTGTATGAGCGGCTTCTAGTAGGCTACATGGTACAGGGAGTGATACCCAATCTCCTGCAAAATAACAGCCCTTAATACCAGAATCAGTTGTGGGTTTATATGAATCAAGTCCAACAGTAAATGGGGTAAAATTATCGTTTATCTGTAAATCCTCATGTACTAAAGCATCAGGAGTAAATTGAGAAAAATAATATGCTAAATCTTGTAAGAACGCTTTTTTTATGCTTTGTTCATCATGCAGAGAGTCTGGTACAGCATAACAATGTAACTCTAATACATGTCCGTTATTCTCTTTTGCCCATACTTTGCTAGCATTGTCATAAAAATCTACTTGTGCGATTGTATCTAATATGTGTATTCGCTCAAAACTGGTGAATAAAGAATATCTATCAAAAGGGATAGTACAATTTTTTATCCAAATGCGATACACAGAGTATCTTTGGTTGATGGGAATATGTTGTAGTTGTTGTGTAACTGTTTGAGATTGTATCTGAGCAGTAGCATTATTTGTTTCTGTATGATTGTGTAAGGGAGTAGTAAAACAAGGGCTATTTTCTACAATTTTTTTAGTGGCATGTATATCGCTTGCAATAATAACTTCATCATACTGTTTGTATACACTGTAATTTTCATCTTCTATATTGAATGTATGCACGGTATTATCACTTTGTTCTCTTGTAATAGTATGAATAGGGGTATTGTTGTGGATAGTAATGGAATACTGTTCCATTAGCTCTTGTAATGGTGTAAGAAAACCATCTATATAATTGGGGTATATATAATGATATAATAATCCCTCGTTATTGCTTAAGTAATATATATGAAAATTCTTAAGGAGCTGTGCCGTTGAAAGTTTGTCTTCGCTTGCAAAAAAAGCACGAGCAAATATTGTTAAAATAAAAGATAAATCTGTATGTAAGTGAGCTTGCTTTCTAAAATCAAGAAATGAAATATCATCATACTTTTTAATAGTGTTATGTGTATCAAAATTAAGTGTTGCTATAAGTTTAAGATTAGAAGGAGTAAAAAATGTACGAAAGAGATTGAATACCTTTTTTTTATGTAAATCAAATAGGTTGTATATAGGAGTAGTAGAAGTATTATCAAGATGAGTAATGTTTTTATCTTTGTTTACTATAGTGTATCTGTCTATGCGTTTAGTATGTTTTTGTAGTATGTTATGTGTTCTTAAAAAATCAAGTAAGTTGTAGTAGCAAGGAAAAAAACCATGGAAGCCATGATCAATGGTACTACTTTCTATTCCTGTTATATTTTTTTTCCATGCTCCGCATTTTCCTCCAAGATGCGTATTTTTTTCAAAAAGATGTACTTCGAAACCTCGTTCTGCTAGCATAATTGCAGAAGATATTCCTGCAAGTCCTCCCCCTATTACTGCTACTTTTATTTTTTTGTTTTTGTTGGCAACACTCTCTGATACATAGAGAGGGAGTGAATAATCAACAGTGTTATATTGTATTTTGTAATTTTTTAATCGAAATCGAATTATTTTTTTTAACAGCGATTCAGCAGATTTTGTTGCAGTAAAGTGATGCAGTAAAGATAATACAAATATAAACAAAGCTAATCCATAGAAAAAATCTTCTATAGGAGTAGTTCCAAGCCGAATGCCTAAATATTGCCCTTCTTTGTATAATACAATGGGGCGTCCAGTAAGATACCCATTGAATACAAAATTAAGAGCAGCGTATAGTACTATAAATGGGTAAAAGCGTACTTGCTGGAGCAATCTACTGCCCAATGCATAATCAAAGAGTATAGCAAGACAGAGTGCAATTACGGTCAATTTAGTATAGCCAAAATGTACAGTATCGTTTTCAATATGATTGTTTATGTTTATACTATTTGAGGTATGGGTAAGAAGCCAGAACGCTACAAATAGGAAAACAATACTCAAAGGATATATCCAACGCATGGTATGTACAGCCTTTGCTCTATGCATGTATCCGTCTTGTATAAAACTGTGTATAATTCTATTATGTGTATGCGAGTTAAACAGTAGCAACCATAAGCTCCCTGTAGCATAGGGAATAGTAAAGAAAAAAAGAATTTCTTCTATTGGAAGATTGAAAATATGTAATCCTGATATGTATTGTTTATTAAAATACCAGTGTAAGTCCGTAACATATACATCCCAAATAATAAAAGGAATAGCGGTTATGAAACAACTTATAAAGAGAAGCAATAGTATTTTCCGTTTTTGTTTTGCTTCTTGTGTTTTTGGAGTACTGATAACTATTGAAGATATGAGTGGGAAAATAACGATTACTATATTAAACAAAAGGTATTCAAGTTTCATGTAATGATTATACTCCTTTAATCTGATACGAGGATAAAAGTAATCGGGCTGACTGGACTCGAACCAGCGACCCCTAGTCCCCCAGACTAGTGCGCTAACCAACTGCGCTACAGCCCGTTAATGTATTAGTTATTATAGTAACTATCATACATATTGTTTTTAGTAATGTTACTATTAAATATAGTATATATGATTATGCACTATTATGATAAGAAAAATGCAATTATTTTAGTGTATAGGCATGGTTTTTATATTGCTCCTTACATTTGATATGAAAGAAATAAAGCCCAGAATCGATTGTTCCTTTTGGTACATGTAATAACTGAGAGAGCTCTTCATTAGAGATGAGTGCCTGTACGCTATATCTTTCATATTTTTCAAATATTGTTTGATACCGTGCTTTATATTTTTGTAAAAGATTCTGTAGTTTTTCATATTCTTTGTTTGTTAATGTCTCTTCTAATCGAAGTTCTATTTTTCTACATTTAGAAAAATAGAGATTTTTTTGTATTCTAATTTTATGTATCTTTTCTTCATACGCTGTGATGTGCTTTTTTAACAGTGACTTAAAGAATAAAAATTTTGACATACTTTCTTCACAGGTCTGTAATAGCATAGCAATATTGCTTTCTTTTAGAATATGCATATATTTTAATGTAAACCACCATAGACGTTTCTTGAAAGCTTTGCTGTGTTTTGAATTTTTTACAATATCATTAAGTGTTTTAATTGCGAAAGGAAGTGACATTTCTGGCTTTTCATATTTTATAGATTGTTCATTAGTATATGTTGGTATATCCAAAATATTGTACACAGAAGCATTTTCAAAAAACTTATATTCTTGTATTTCTTGTTTATATTGTTTTAAGAAACTATAGAATTGAAATTTTAAGATAGTATTTAAGTAGTATTCAAAAGGGACTCCTGTATATTCAAAATTACTAATATAAGAGTTAATTTTATTTTCCATGAATATAAGAAATTCACTACTTATTTCAAGTGTGTTATGTGAGTTAAGCCTTTGTGGATATGTATAAATATGTTGTCTAATTGCACTAAATAATTCGTCATAATAAAATTGTGCATCTGGTATATTCTCTTTGTGTTTTTCAGAATATTGTAGAAATAAATGGGTTATACACAGAGTATCCTGATATTGTCCCATAGCAAATACCTCCAAGAAAAAATACAAAACACCAATAGTGTTTTGCGTGTTAGCTATTAACAATACTTTACTTTATATATTAATTACTACTTAAAAATAATACAGAAATAGAAATGCATTGATTGAGTTTTTATAATAAATATCGAATAATTTTTGAGAAAATTTTATGTGTATATGTTTATTGATTCTTTTTTATATTTTTGTATACTATAGACTTCATGTATATATGTGTTATCATGATTGCGTAGTACTGTATATTTTTTTAGCAAGAAAAATTCCTCCTAAAACACCGCAGTATTCTAATTTTGGAGTTACAATATATGTTTCAATGTTGCTAAGAATTGCATCGTGTTGTACATAATTAGCAAGGGAGCGTATAACTGTATTGCGTATTTTTTCAATAAGTCCTCTTCGTTTCATAACACCTCCGCCTAGAATAATACGTTGAGGTGATAAGCATAGTATAAAATTACAAATGGCTTGTGCAAGATAATACGATTCTAGTTTCCATGCAAAATGTTCGTCTGGCAGCTCTGAAGCATCTTTGTTCCAGCGTTTTTTGATAGCAGGGGCACTGGCTAATCCTTCAAGACAGGAGCTATGAAATGGGCAAATCCCATTGCTAGGATCTTTTGGGTGCAACGGAAGCAACATATGTCCTCCTTCAGGATGGATAAGTCCGTGAAGAGGCTGATTGTTTATGACTACTCCTAATCCTACTCCTGTTCCAACGGTAATATAAATATAGTTTGAAAGTCCTTGTGCATTTCCCCATTCTCCTTCTGCCAGTGCAGCTCCATTGACATCAATATCAAGTGTTGCTTTTACCCCTAAACGAGAGCGTATAGTTCCTAATAGATCTTTGTTTTGCCATTCTAATTTAGGGGTATTGGTAATATACCCATATGTTTTTGAATTTGTATGCAAGTCTATAGGACCAAAACTAGCTATTCCTATAGCAGGAATACTATATTTTTTTTTCATTGTATCAAAGTAATTGATTACTTTTGACATTGTTTCATCAAAGGTAGTATTTTCTATTCGTGTGATATGCTGTAAATTACTATCGCTTGTACCAACTGCACATATAAGTTTAGTTCCCCCTGTTTCTAGTCCACCGAATACAATTTCACTCATACTATAAGTATACTATTTTTTAGACTGTTTTTTTGAAATTATAAAGGAAGAAAAAGAGAAGCAAATATAAAAAATGTGGAAAAAAATGGAATAATAGTTGACTAAAATGGAATATAGTGGTATTATTTACCAAGAAGGCAATGCAATAGGAAAGAGAACAGTAAAGTTATTATGATGGCTATATGGTGATAGTATGAATATATTTAGTGGGAGTTATCTTGTTACTATTGATGATAAAGGGAGATTCTCGTTTCCGTCTAAGCAAATAAGCCATATGGATGATAGGGGAGTATTTGTTAATTTAGGCTGTGAAGGAAGCTGTATCTGGATCACTCCACGACAGTATTGGCAACAGTTAGTACAGCGTATAACGAGTAACTCTTCTCCTCTTGATGAGTCTACTAATAAGGCTCTTATGCGATATTTTGTATCTTTTTCTTTTGAACAGGAAATAGAGGAAAAAACAAGAAGGTTGAGTATAAATCAGCAATTATTGGATAGGATTGGAATAAAAGACAAGGCTATCATGGTGGGAATGGTGCAGTACTTTGAGCTATGGGAGCCAAGTAATTATGAACATTATATGGAAAAACAAGAACCGTTGAAAGTTGAAGCGATAAGGGAACTGGGAGGGTCCATCAAATTCTAAACAGTGGTACTGTCCATCTCCACACTCCGGTTATGGACGCAGAGGTTGCAGAATATTTGTTTCCTTGTTTATCAATGCATACTACAAAGAATATATGTGTTGATGCCACTGTTGGTCTTGGTGGTCATTCGCTTCGTTTATTATCATCATGTGATAATTGTTCTCCTCAAGAACACTGTGCCTCATCTATAGCAGATACTTGTTTTACACTCATAGCAAACGATGTAGACTCTGAAATGCTTGCTATGGCACAAAAAAATCTTATAGAGTATACACATTGTGTACAGTTTTATAATATGTGGTTTGATGATTTATTCTCTCACTTGCAACAGAAAAATATTACAGTGCAGGCAATTCTTTTTGATTTAGGTGTTTCAATGTACCATTTTATACATTCTCAGCGAGGGTTTAGCTGGCAAGGCGATGAATTTTTGGACATGCGTCTTAATAATAAAGAAACAACGAAAGCGTTTGATATTGTAAATACCTACACAGAGCATGAGTTAAGTACCGTATTTCGTATGTACGGGGAAGAACGTCAAGCAGTAAAATGGGCAAGAAGAATACAGTCGTATAGAAAAGAACAGCACATACAAAGCGTGAGTGATATATGCCATGCTTTACAGTTAGGAAAAAAAATGCAGGACAGAAGTATACTTTCTCGACTCTTTCAAGCGTTGCGTATAGAAGTGAACAATGAGCTAGTACGAATACAGCGTGCCTTACCTGTAGCGTGGTCTCTCCTTGCGAAAGGAGGAAGAATGGCAGTTATATCATTTCATTCCCTAGAGGATAGAATAGTAAAGCATTTTTCTCGTATTGTTCAAGGGAAGCTAAAGATAAGCGAATTTTTTCCGAACATCAATAATATATATTCTAATAGTGGAGTAGCGTTGCATAAAAAGCCTCTTGTTCCTAGTACCGATGAAGTAAATGCAAATAAAGCTAGTAGAAGTGCAAAATTACGGGTGTTAGAAAAAATTGTATGAGAAAATTAGTAGTACTTGTTCTTATAACTCTATTTATTATGATTGTTAAATTAGTAGTATCAGGAGCATATTTTGATTTCTACTTACAAAAAAAAGATTTAGCCGAAAAACAACTACAGTTTATTGATGAGAATAAAAGGAAAATTGCAACAATAGAATACTATAAAAGTCCTCATTATCTGTTTAAGCTAAAAGAAGCACTTTCTATGTCAGAGATTACTCCAGAAAAAACAATAGTTCTTGATATAGAGGAAGTCCCAAGCTATGCTACAGAATAGTATGGATACAATGAAGAGTATGTAAGTGAGAGTATGAATACACAAGAAGAAAAACAGCCATTACAGAATACTATGTCTCATGCAAAAGGAAATGTGTTATGTACAGCACAGGAGCTTATTGATGTTTTTTGTGAGCAAAAATTAGCATATGCAGTATACGGAAACAAAGAGGCCTCTTGGAACTGTGTTAGTATTGATTCAAGAAATGTTTCTGCACATACTCTTTTTTTTGGCTTAGCAGGAGACTATACTAACGGAGGTACTTATATACAGGAAGTGATGGATAGTCATGCATCTGTTGCAGTCATTGATCTTGTTGCTTTTAGACAGTTTTTATATCAGCACATACAAAATAATAATACTGTTTCTCAGGAAATAGTACACTATGCTACAGAGTATGATGTCCATTTTGAAAATATGTCTAGGAATACTGTGCAGGACACTGCATTTCAAGAGTTTGTGCAATCTCTCTTGTCTCCCAATGTTACTCTTATAGTAGTAAGAGATAGTACGAAAGCACTCATGTTGCTTACTACAGATACTATCAATAGACAGAGAGATACTGTTACCGTTATTGCAATTAGTGGAAGTATGGGAAAGACTACCACAAAAGACATGCTTGTGCATATATTACAGCATTTTCATCCCACTGTATACTCTCTTAAGAACTTAAATACTGTACAAGGCTTAGCGATAAGTGTGTTAAATGCGTCATGGGATAATGTTCGGTACGCTGTATTGGAATATGGAATTTCCACCACAGGAGAAATGGATATGTTGGTGGATATGATAACTCCTGACATTGCAGTACTTACCAATGTTGGTACTGCTCATTTAGGAGGCTATGCAAGTAAGCAAGAATTACAAGCAGAAAAACTAAAGATAGCAAAGCATCGTCATAAAACAAAAATGTTATTTTTGCCAGAAGAAGACAAACAGTTACAAGCTATGGCTGACACACAAGGCATTTCTTATACTTTATTTGGAAAAAAATCTATGCCTGCAGAATTACATATTAAAGATATGCAGCTACAGGGTATAGACATTACTTGTACTACAAGTGATGGAGAGAAGCAGTCAGCTGATAAGAATATCCATATAGTACTCGATACTTTTATTGGTGCAAGTAATATAGCTAATATTTATACAAGTTTGCAAGTTGCAGAATATCTGGGATTTTCTCTTAGTGAGAGTATTGTATCACTAAAAGGGGTACAGCATGAAAAACAGAGGTTTGAAATTAGGAGTAAAGAACCTCTTATTATAGATGATTCTTATAATGCAAATTATGAAGCAATGCAATGCACTTTACAGTGGTTTGTCAGTTTATCCTATACCTATACAATAGCAATACTAGGAGGTATGAAAGAATTAGGAACTTTTAGTAATGATCTTCATATACAGTTAGTACATTTTGTTCAATCACTTGCTCTTACCCATGTTGTGTGGATAGGGAAAGAATATCAATTTTCACATATGGCTCTTGAGCATTGCTATAGTACTGTTCATGAAGCAAAGGACTTTATACGCTCAATAATACAATCATTGCCTAAACATCAAACTGCGGTTATCTTAAAGGGTAGTAATTCATATGCATTACATGAGCTTATTAAAAATAATGTGTTATAACTGTAGCATGTTAAGGAGTTATTTTGATAAAAATACTATTGTTTCCCTTATTTGAAAATGTTTCTTTTTTTAATATATTTCAATATATAACATTCCGTTCTGCGTATGCAGCCATTACTGCATTTATAGTATGTACAGTATTATCTCGTTTTCTTATTTCTTTACAAAGAAAATATCATTTTGGTGAAGTAATTCGAAGTGATGGTCCTGAAACACATAAGAAGAAAAAAGGCACTCCTACTTTGGGAGGAGTAGCAATTAATATTGCAATAGGTATGAGTATTCTTTTATGGATGGATGTTGCGTTGCCTTATACATGGCTTACTTTGTTTGTTCTTGTCTGTTTTGGCATACTTGGGTTCATTGATGATTACCTTAAGCTAACAGTAACGAAAAAAAGAGGGCTACAAGCAATAACAAAACTGGTAGGACAAATATGTATAGGGATAGTAACAGCAATAGTACTTTTGTTGGTGAGTGGAAAAGAAAACAGCTATGTTTATTTTCCTTTCTTTAAGGACATATATATAAATATAGGGTATTTCTATATTCCTTTTGTAGTCTTGATAATTATTAGCACAAGTAATTCGGTTAATATTACTGATGGATTGGATGGGTTAGCTGCAGGGGTAGTAATATTTATAACGGTTGGATTAGCAGTGCTTTCTTATGTGATAGGGCGTGTAGATTATTCCGAATATTTGCAAGTTCATTTTGTAGAGCATGCTGGTGAATTTACTATCGTAAGTCTCGCTATCATTGGAGCAATGCTAGGGTTTTTATGGCATAATGCATATCCTGCATCTATTATTATGGGAGATACAGGAAGTTTAGTACTAGGAGGACTCATAAGTCTGATAGTAATTGTGATAAAACAAGAATTATTACTATTATTACTTGGTGGGGTGCTTGTTATTGAAACAACTTCGGTCATAATACAAGTGCTAAGCTATAAACTGAGAAAAAAACGAGTGTTTAAGATGGCTCCACTTCATCATCATTTTGAACTTAGTGGTTGGTCTGAAAGTAAAATAGTAGTACGCTTTTGGATATTAGGAACAATTTTTTTGATAATAGCATTATCAACACTCAAAATACGGTAAATCTATACAAGGCAACTATGATATATAACGATAACAAAGTACAACATTATTCCTCACAGCAAGACAAAAGTATGTGGTCAATACAAAATGGAGTATACGCACAAAAATTTCAACTCATGCTTATTATCTTTCTTGGAGTAGGGCTTGCATTATCATTTTCTGTTTCGTATAGTTTTTCTATTCAAAATGGAAGAAATGTTGGAGGAGCATATGATTATCCAACAGTAGGCATATTGACTTTATTTTCAAAACAGCTTGTTGCAGCAATTCTTGGTATTATAGGGCTTATATGGATACAAAAGATATCTACAAAAAAGATAAAAAACAG
This sequence comes from Spirochaetia bacterium, assembly GCA_965218205.1. GTDB lineage: Bacteria > Spirochaetota > Spirochaetia > WTKD01 > CBDDCA01. Next base: position 601,244 of record OZ244590.1, read on the forward strand.
CATTCCTTTTGTGTCAGTGATGGCATTGCTTGCTATGGTGTATACTTATTTTTTTGCTCCTGAAATAAATGGAGTAAAACGATGGATACGTGTTGCGGGAGTATCAATTCAAACTGGTGATTTTGTACGCATAGTGCTTATTCTGTATATGGCATATTTACTTTCACAATACAATACTATTGTACACACTATGGGCACAATACAACGGAGTCGTAGTACAAGAAAGCTATTTTTGTTGTTTATGTATGCAATAGTGATGTATGGAGGAGGACTCTATTTACAAGGAGATTTTTCCTCTTTGCTCATATTTTTTTCAATAGTATCAGCTCTCATATTTGTTTCTGATATTCATAAACGATGGAAGGTATCAATACTTTTAGGTATTATCATACTGTTCATTATTCTTGTTTTTAATGATAAAACTAGATCATTACGCATTTTTTCCTATTTCAATCCTAACTCTGATGCACAAGGTATAAATTTTCAAGTAGAACAATCGTATGACTTAATTCGCAAAGGCGGTATTTTAGGGAATGGCTTAGGAAGTTCCATGTTAGATGTTTTGATATTGCCTTACTTTAATAATGATTTTGTATTTTCAATTATATTACATGAGTTTGGTATTTTAGGAGTAGGTATTGTCATTGGTCTCTATTTAATGTTGTGCTATTATTGCTTAAAGATATGTATTATACTTTTTGAGTGCAATAGATTCTACTATTATGTAAGCATAGGATGTCTTTTCAATCTTGTTATATCAGCATTAGGTCATATAATGGTAGTATTAGGATTTGTGCCTACTGCAGGACTTAATCTGCCTTTCTTTTCTTCGGGAGGAACTTCGTTAATCACTACCCTCGTAACCTATGCTTTTTTACTGAAAGCAGCAAAAATATCCGATAGCAGTACTAGTACTTTACAGGAGAATACAGCACCATGACACATATACAGAAAAAATATCCGATAGCCAAACGATTTGTAGTACTACTTTGTATTATTGTTGTTCTCAGTATACTATTGTTAGTGTATGTATATAATCAAAAAATTACTAAAATGTATGTAGAAGGAGATATAGAGTTATCCACAGAAGATATACAAAACATTACTGACGTACAATTACCACAGAAATATATAGATATAAATAAGAAAAATATAGTACATGCATTAGAAGCAAGCCCGCTTATTTATACTGCAAAAGTAAAGAAAACGCTATTTTCAACATTAGTTATTACTCTCACGCGTGCAAGGCCTATTGTGAGTATCTTGGCTACTGTTGACAACAAAACAACTCCTTCCTATTTTGATAGAGAAGGAAAATGTATTCAGGTAGGGGTACAAAACGGTATAGTAGATGTTCCTATCCTTTCGGGAGTTGTTATTAAAAATCCTACGCCAGGGGTAGTACTCCCTTCATGGCTTTTATCATTTATACAGCAAATTGATATAATAAAAAAAGATAATCCATCGTTGTTTACAAAAGTGTCTGAGTTTGCTATCAAACGAGAAGATACCCTTACATTAGTTGATATTCATTTTACTGATTATGCCCAATATATTACCAGTGATTTACACATTGATGCAGATATGTTGAGAAAAATGTATTATTTTTTAAGCAAAGTAGCAAATATAGCGAAAGTACAGCGATTTATCTCCTTTGAAATAATTGAAGGGAGTATAGTAGGGAGATTGGAAAAAGATGGCTAAAATGCAGAGCTATGAGTATTTTCTTGGTGTTGATATAGGAAGTTTTGAAACAAAAATAGTTCTTTCTCGAATACAATCTTTAGAGGCACAAACCCTAGAGATTTTGGAGTCTTTTTCCTGTTTTACACAAGGCTTAGTAGAGAAAGGAACTATAGTAGATGCTGATAAACTGGCATCTGTGCTAAATGAAACTATACATTCTCATGTATCTTCATTAGATGATCAATATGTATTTACTACTTTTGCTATGAAGAATAGATTTATTCAATCAAAAATTAACAAGGTAAAGAATCCTTTTAGCAGAAGAAAAAGAGAAGTAAATGATAAAGATTTGCTTACTGCACGTTTGATGGCAAGTAATGCCTCTATTGAGGACGGTCGTGAGTACATTGATGCAATATTGCGTCAGTATACAGTAGATGGTCGTTATGTACAACGAAATCCTGTAGGGTGTATAGGCACAAGTGTAGAAGCTGAGTTGTTACTCATAAGCACTGCCATAGAAGAAATCAATAAGTATAAACGATGTATAAATACCCTTGCTCTTAATTTAGATTCTCTTTGTGTTGCGTCACTTGCTGCAAGTGAACATATGCTAACTGAAGACGAAAAAGAGCAAGGGGTGGTATTGTTTGATATTGGAGCACAAAGTGTCTCTGCAGCATGGTATGAACATGGTAGTCCTAAAGCAGTGATAGTAGTACCTTATGGTATTGATGATATTAGTAAAGATATACAAAATGAGCTAAACATAAGCATGACTTTAGCAAGGCAGATAGTGCAAAATTATTCCTGTTTAGATCGTATGTATCTGTCTGAACTAAACAATCATGAAGAAGTACGAACCGAAGATGGAGCATCAAGGTTAATTGATACAGAACTGATATATCGAATTTCTTATGCGAGGATGCTGGATATATTTGTGCTTGCATATCAAATGTTACAAATAAAAGAGAAGATAGAATCGTATCCAGTGGTGATTACAGGAGGAGGAGCTCGTTTACGAGGTATTACTTCATTGGTAGAGTTGCGTATGCATACTAGGGTACGTCTTGCTCAGCCAAGTAATTGGGGAGGTCCAATTCAAACATATCGTAGTCCTAACTATGGAGTAGCTATTGGTTTATGTGTAAATGGGTTTCAGCGCTATTATCAAAATAAGGCAAACAGAGAAGGATATTTTCCTATTTCAGAAAAGTCTTTTTCTAAAAATAGAGAAAAGCAATCAAGTAAATGGACATGGATAAGTAAGATGGGTAAATCTTTTAGGAAATTTTTTTCATTAGGGACCGACTAATATATATGATAGTAATAAATACTGTTATGTATTACTATCAGTACTTTGTGTAGCTTGTTTGTTTCCTGATTTACTACTAGGGGATAGTAGCATAGTCATAAAATTTCCTTCCATAGAAGGCTCTTTATCAGTAACAAAAGTACAGGTTAGCATTTCTCTAATTTGATTGAGTATACCATTTCCAATTTGAGTGTATGCTAATTCACGTCCTCGAAAGCGAATAGCTACTTTTACTTTATTTCCTTCATTAAGAAACTGATCAATATGACGTACCTTGAAATTAAGATCATGATCGCTTATTTTAGGTTGCATACGAATTTCTTTTTGTGTCTGTTTTTTCTTGTTTTTATTGATTGTTTTTTGTCTTTTATTGAGCTCGTATTTATATTTACCGAAATCAAGTACTTTACAGACGGGAGGGTTTGCATTTTTAGCAACCTCTACTAAATCTAGTTGTCTATCTCTTGCAATGGACAATGCTTGTTCAATAGGGATAATCCCAAGGGAAGCACCATTTTCTTCAATTAGTAAAACAGTGTCCGATCGTATATCGGAATTAATTCGTGTCTTTTGATGCTTCAAACGAAAAAATTTCTCCTAAACATACTCATATTGTAATACAGATGGTTACACATGTCAACTCCAACTATTAGCTGTGATTTGGAGTTTTACTATTATAGCAACTTTACACAAACATTCTTTGTAGTAAACCTTTCTTATACAGCTTTGTAATATCTACTTGTTTCTGTGTGAGTGATATTTTTGTGTCAAGGCTCTGCAAAAAAGAGCTTATTTTTTGTTGTTCTTTTATTGATGCAGGAATTTTTATACGAATAGAACTCATTACATCATTCATCAATTTTGGAATACCTGCATATGCTACAAATCTCTTTGTTATTCTATTAAGTATTTCTGCAATACATGCATTTGCATACCCTTCATCATTTTTTAATACTCCACATACATTGGTACAGTAAAATTTTCCTTCTCTATAATTCACGTTTCCAGCATATCCATCTGTTGTCCATGTAATACAACTTTCAAATAAATATTTATTATAGTACCCCATTAAGCCTTTATTTTTTGTTTGTGAAGAAAAAACAGGGTATGTATAGTATCTCGTTTTTATTGGGGATATATCTTTTTTTGATAAAACAAGACCTCGTGTTACATAAAATATCTCACCTATCTCCCTCTCCTCCCAATCGGGGTACTCGTGTCCTTGCTCGTCCTTAAAGCGTAGCTCCTGTGAAAAGAGTTTTTGCATGACGCCCTTTTTGTATGACTGCAACAGTACTACTTTTTTTTCAAGGAGCTGTACCTTTGTGTCTACACTCTCCAAAAAAGATGCTATCTTTTGTTGCTCGGGGAGGGAAGGAAGCGTTATTGTAATGTTTTGTATTGATTTTTTACTAATTTCTAAAAATGTAGATCCTGATGCTAATTTTATAAATGTATTTCTATTGTTCAATATCCAATAATATATAAATTCATTATCATATCCTTTTTTAATAATAAGATTTTGAAAGCCTTGATTGGTAGTACATTCTCTAGTTGCAATTCCTACATCACCAATAGTGGCTCTAGTAGTCAAAAGTAATGTGCCTGCTGGCAAAATCGTAACAGAAGATGCTTTCACTCCTTCCTCTGTAATTTTTCTCATACTATTTTGAATATACTTCTGTTTTATTTCACTTGGAATAAACCAAGTAATATTTCCTTTTTCCCAAAATTTTTTATTACTAGTATCTGGAGTACCTCCACCTATAATATCAGCCACCTCCCCCAGCCTCCTCTCTTCCCAATCGGGAAAATCAGAGCCATCATCTTGCTTGAAGCGTATGGAGGGTACTTGAATAGTAGGCGCTGATTTTTTGTCTTGCTTACTCATCTAATATAGTATAGCAATATAGCCATTATGTGAGTCCTATTTTGTGAAATCCTTTCGTGTTGCATTTAGTCCTTGAATCCGCAAAATTAGTGATATTCTACTTGTATCATTTATAATAATATACTACAATAAAGAATAAAATAAGTAATTAGATTGAGGTAACAATATGGACTATCAAATTTTCTTTTTTTCAACAGTATTTTTACTATTATGTGGAGTATTTCTATCGTATGAACGCTTTGGAGCGTTTATTAAACTAGATAAGATTGTAACTGAAAAATTTATTTCGCATAAGCCGCTCGGGCTTATCATAGGGAGTATTACTCTTATTTTTGGTATTATTGCCATTATTAAACCTCTTGATACTCCTGTTGTTGGAGACATCATTCCTGCATTGTTGTCTTTTATTGGGGGTATAGCACTGATATACAGTAAAACAAACATGGAATATAAAGGGCAAAATAAGTTTTTTAATTGGATTCAAGAATTTATTAAAACAAATATGGCTATTATTGGAATACTTATGCTTGTATTTGGTGTATTACATGCAATTTTTCCTACGCTCCTACTTTTATAGATACATATATTCGTTGTAATATATAAAAAAAACTATTGTTATTTTCTCTCTTTCCGATAAAGAGAGTATGGATACAATACTCTTACAAAAATTTGAGCAAGAACTTCAATTTCTTTATGATATATTAAAAAAATCGAAACAAGAGTATGGTATATTATTTTCTTCTATGATAACAGGAGAAGATATAGCAAAGTCTCTACAGAGTAGTATGTGTAGTGAGCATATTGCTCATGCTCGGCAACAATTGCATGCAACTCAGAAAAAAATAAGTGAATCTTTATTACAAAATAGTGATAACACTGTCTCTATAGAAAATTCAGTAATGCCTATTACTGATATATCAAAAAGAGTAGGAGCACAGTGTAGCATTGATATTGTTGCTATTGCCCAAAAATGCATTCATCTGTATGAAGAAATCAAAAGTATTGCTTCTGGTATAGAAACATACTATGAACATAAAATTACAGAATATCGAGATTTTTTTGATAGAGTATATGAAGAATTATATACGAACAAAAAGTATTATGTACAAGATAAAAAGAATGGTGATACTAGTGGTTTACTGGTGTGTAAAAATGCTTAACTCAAGGAGGAGATTATGCAATCTACATTTAGCGGAGTGGAAATTGCAAGACGTGGGATTTTAGCTCATGCCCAGCAATTAAGAACAACAGGACATAATCTTAGTAATATTAATACTCCAGGTTACTCTCGTCAACGAGTAACGCTTGCAAGTGAAGTGCCACGATATATGCCTGGAGCAACTCGTGCAGAGCTTGCAGGGCAAATAGGGCAAGGGGTCAATATACAGTCAATACGTCGCCAGAAAGATCTGCAGATAGAAGAACAAATTATAGCACAAAGTCATAAACAAGGATTTTGGGACACACGTAGTAAGTATATAGGGAGACTTGAAGATATTCAAAATGAGGTAGACAATAACAGTTCTTTGCGTGGAGCGTTTGATAGATACTGGTCATCATGGGAAGAATTATCTCTCTACCCTCAGGAAATGTCAGTGCGTTTACAATTAGTAGAAAGAACACAAACTCTTACTGCTATGATACGTGAACGATCACAACAGCTTGATGCAGTACAAGATGCATTGCATGTTGAAATAGACTTTACTGTATCAAAAATAAATGAGCTTGCAAAAGAAATAGCAACACTTAACTCTTCTATCCAACAAGCAAGGTCTCTTCAAATAGAGCCAAATGATCTTCTTGATAGGCGTGATATGTTTTTACAAGAGTTAGGAGGCTTAGTAAATATAACAACAAGCAATAAAGACTCTGATGAGTTTATGGTACACACAAACGGCAAAATATTGGTGCAAGGAAAAAAAGCACGTTCTTTTTCCTTTAGTGAAAATGCCACAGGGATAGGTACAGGGGTAGAGTATCAAGTGTACTGGCAAGACAGTGGCGACTTAGTCGATAGAAGTGGAGGAAAACTCTCTGCTTTGCTACAATTACGCGATGATGATGTTCGCCAAGAAATACAAACTCTTAATACTTTTTCTATTTCTTTAATTCATAACACAAATGAGATTCATAGACAAGGAATAAGTTTAACAAATGAAACAGGATTGAATTTTTTTACTGAAAGACCTACTGTTCTTAATGCACTGGGAAACTATGATGTTGATTTAGATGGTACATTTGATCAATCACGTATTTACAGTGTTGCTGGTACTAATACACTCGCACTAAATCAGCAAATTGGTTTTTCTGGCACTTTAACTGTATCAGGCAGAGAAGGAGACAGTACTATACAGATACCATATAATGGCACTGACACAGTAGAAGATATTATTACTCGTATCAATACAAGTGGAGCCGAAGTGGTAGCGTCACTCAATACACAAGGACAGCTAAGCTTTGAAGCAACTGCTGCAAATGATAAGGCAAATGTTGATTTTGTAATTCGTTATTTAGAAGATAGTGGGCAGTTTTTAGTAGGGTATTCTGGGATGCTATTACAATCAGGTGCAGCAGGATCATTTAATTGGCAAACTGCAAATGCAGTTGATGCATTACAAAGTCTCGATAATGTTTCGGTAGCTCCTTTTCTTAATCCAGCAAGCTCTTTAGAGCTAAATCCAGCCATTGCAAATGATGTAAGACGCGTAGCTACAGCATATCCTAATATCAATGATCAGCTAGATAGTGGCAACAATAGTGCCGCACTTGATATTGCAGCATTACGTACAAAACAGCTAGGGCTTAGTAATGTAGAGTCTTACGATAATTTCTTTTCACATAGTATAGCACTTATAGGAGCAAAAGGACAAGAAGCAGAAGTATTATCAAAAACACAAGCACGTATTTTACAAGATTTACAGGCACGGCAAAGTGAGGTAAGTGGAGTTGACTTAGACGAGGAGCTACAAAATCTTGTAAAATTTCAAACTGCATATCAGGGAGTGGCAAAATTTTTATCTAACCTTGATAGAATATATGAGGCTTTATTAGCAATTTAAAATGAAATTACATAAGGAGTAGCAATATGGTAGGAAGAATAGGTTTTTATCAAACACATAGTAACATACGTACAGCAATCTATGATCAAAAAAGCGAAGCGATAACCTATAACAATCAGTTAAGTTCTCAGAAAAGAGTTCAAAAACTACGACAAGATCCTGTTTCTGCCGCATTAGGAAGTCGTTATGAATCGCAGCTAACACGTACAAAAGTATTTATTACCCATAATCGCCGTGTATACGATGATCTACAGTTAAGTGAAGGAACTATGCGGCAAATGGTTACCTTGTTGCAACATGTTCGGGAACTAGCAGTACAAGGAGCAAATGGAACCTTTGACGATTTTGATACGCATAACATGGCAGTCGAAGTAAACGAAATTATAGAAGCGTTGTATCAAGCAGCAAATCAGCAAGATTCAGATGGAAACTATATGTTTGGGGGAACAAAAACATCACGTCCTCCTTTTTATGCATTACGTACCAACATTACCGATAAAGGAAGAGCTTTAATTTCATCAGTTGAGTATCTTGGTTCTGATACTGCTGTACAAGTGAGAATATCAGACAACAATACCATAAGTAATGGTGTGGCAGGAAGCAGACTTATGTGGACAGGCAATCCGCGTATATATAGTAATCGGGATGTAGGTAATTTTATCTTGCAAGAAGATTCTGTTATGTATGCAAATGGCGAAGAAATAGCATTGTCACAAGGAGATACTATACATAGCATTATTGAAAAGATAAATAACTCCGATGCTATGATTAGGGCATCACGTGCTCCCATTACAGGAGAGTTGGTAATAGAAGGATCGAATAATGAGCAGTTATGGCTTAAGGATGTTGCAGGTACTTTTTTACAGGACATAGGGATAACCACCGATAACAGCCCTCCTAATAATGTAGCTCCTTCAGCAAGCTCGTATGAGGAAACTGTATTTGCAAGTATCATTGAGTTGCGCGATGCACTCTTTAATGGTAATCATGAATTGGTCGGAGGGAAAATTTTGGGAGCTATTGACAGAGCACTTGAATCAACCCTTGAAAATCTTGCAAAAGTAGGAGCTGTTACAGAACGCTTAGACATTGTATTTGAAAAAATGGAGAGAAGCGATACTATAAACATTAGTGCTCAAATAAATGAAGAGTTAGCTATTGATTTTTCAGATATTATTGTACGCCTAAAAGAGTTACAGCAAGTACAGCAAGCTACCTTTGCAGTGAGTAATCAGATTATGAATACTTCATTATTAAATTATCTCCGATAATTTAATAATGAGTAAGGATACGCAACAATGAGAAAAAAACATATTAGTAATAAAAATATTTTGATATATAAAGAAAAGGAGAATATATGAGCTATATGCAAACATTACAAGGAGAACAAAATAGTAATAGTTTTCATTCATCAGTTGATACTACTACAAGAGAAGTTGTAGCAGTAAAGGAAAGGGAAACAGCTACCGCTGTTATAGAAAAGCAGAATGAAGAGGAGCTAAAAATTGAAGCTGTTACTCGCATTGATTTTCCGTATGGATTAATTGGCTTAGATCAGTACAAACAATTTTGTCTTGAACAATACAAAGAAAATCCCATTGCGGTATTACGTTCAGTAGAAGAACATGATTTATTGTTTTATCTTGTAAATCCTTTTGATGTACGAAAAGATTATAGACTTTCATTGCAATCGTACGATTTTGAAGTGTTACATATCAAAGATGAAAAAGAGCATGTACTAGTATATGCTATATTAACATTACAACAAGATTTACAACACATAACATGTAATTTATTAGGACCTATTCTTATCAACCCAAACAATAATGTTGCAAAACAATGTATTAACAGTGGATGGGGAACAAAGCATGCCTTAGATACAGGAGAAGATATTTCTTTGTAAAAATGTATTTTGTATGATATATCTTTTAGTGACAAGGAAGATACAGTAAGCAGTAGCTAGCATGGAAAGAAGCAAGCGGAACAAAACTCTGGTAATAGAAGATCATGAGAAGCCTTACTTATACAAGAAATTAGTAACACATATAAAAGACAAAGTAGCTATTGAAAGTATAGGTAATAAAATTATACTTGGAGATATATTTGAAATAGCAAAGTATTTGCCAAGTAACTGTGTAGATTTGCTCATACTAGACCCTCCGTATAACCTCAACAAACAGTTTGAAAACATTAGTTTTAAGAAAGCAAGCATAGAAACATACTCACAGTATATTGATAGACTTCTCAAAAGTATTGTTCATACATTAAAAGATACCGCAAGTATATATATACATGGAGACTGGTACTCGTCCTCTTCTTTGCACTTAATAGCACGTACTTATTTTCATATACAAAATAGAATAACATGGCAAAGAGAAAAAGGAAGAGGATCAAAAAGTAACTGGAAAAATGCCCATGAAGATATATGGTTCTGTACAATGTCAAAAGAATTTACTTTTAATGTGGAAAAAGTAAAAACAAGAAAAAAAGTAATAGCTCCATACAAAGAAAAAGGCATTCCTAAAGATTGGAAAGAAACAGAAACAGGGAGATTTAGAGATACCTATCCATCAAATTTTTGGGACGATATTACCATCCCGTATTGGTCTATGCCAGAAAACACAGAGCATCCCACACAGAAACCTGAGAAGCTCATGGCAAAGCTAATACTAGCAAGCAGTAATGAAGGTGATATAGTATTTGATCCTTTTGTAGGATCAGGCACTACCTGTGTAGTAGCAAAAAAATTGAATAGAACATACATAGGAGTAGATATAGCGGAGCACTATGCCTGCATATCGCAAAAAAGATTGGACACTATACAGGATAATACAATACAAGGATATGTAGACGAGGTATTCTGGGAAAGAAATACCCTCTCCCATCAATTAAAAAAACATATATAATAAGTATATGAAGTTTAGAACGATATTTTTATTGATATTGATAGTATCACTATCAAGTTGTACCACTACTGAAAACAATTATGATATAGAAATTAATGCTGATGAAATATTAAGTGCTGAGCAAATTTTAGAAGAGAATCATAAGGATAGAGTAAGAGATTATTTTTTAGGTTCTGCTTTCATAATATCTGGTGTATTTTATGTAGTAGGCTCTTTATTGCTATTCCCTTATTATTGAGCTCTTATAGTTATTTAATATGGAAAGTGTATTTCTTTTTGAAGTGATCTTCTAAACCTTCTTTTAATCTATTAGTATTAAAGTCAGGTTTTCTATAATCAAATCCATCTAAATTCAATCTTCCGTCTTGTTTTTCTATTGAGAATAGAGGTTCTAGTATCTCTATTGCCTCAAGACTTTGCCAGAGATATGGTATTATGCCAGTATGAATAAAATAATTAGTCCAAGTATTGATATATCCTAAATGCTTAATAGATATTGGAAAATCAAAATATTTCTTTCCGTACTCTTCCAAAAAGTCAATGAGTTTAGAAATTTGTATAAATGTAACTTTATTATTTTTCTTAATATATTGTATCCCTAGTATCTGGTGTCTTACTTTCGTTTCTATAGCTTGCCTAATAAATGCAGGCATTTCTGCTATATAAAAATCTCTTTGTAAATCAATAGCTTCTCCTAAGGGATCATGGTGGAAAGGAGCATGCTTTGCAGCCCAAAAAAAGCTGATACTTTCTATATAGTTATTACGGAAACGTTTTCCACCGATATATGGACATTCTTTTCTTAAGAATTTATAAAAAAAATCAGAAATGTCAAAAATCATTTCTTTAGTAAGGTTCTTTAAATATTTTTTAGATCTATGATATTCACTAGAATGGTATTCTGGATTAGGTTTATAATTTTCCATTATATTTTTAAATACATTGTCTTTGTTCGTAGTTATATTATCAATTTGTTTTACTATGGATTGATATTGTGATAAAAAAGACTCCTTTGAGTTATTAGAAGGTACATATAAATTTTTAATATAATCATCTTTATTATTGTTATTATTACCTTTTAAGTAATCTTTAAGAAGTTCTTCTTTTATTCCTTGTAATTTATCAATATTAGTTTGTTCATCTTCAAGTTTTATTTTTTTAAGCAAAGTTTTTGTTTTTTTATCAAGCAAAGGGGCTATTTTATCTTCCATACTCATATCATAACAGAAAGCTAATGTTTATACTATACTATAAATATGCTTATATTGACTCGTAAAAAAGACGAGGTTATAGTTATAAATGGCGACATTAAGATAAAAATTGTGGATGTTCGCTCTGATGGAGTAAAAGTAGGGATTGAAGCACCATCTCACGTTAAAGTGTATCGTGAGGAGTTATGGGAGCATATCCAAGCAGAAAATATAGTTGCAGTTGAGAAAGCAAAAGCACATACAGGCAATGCAATCGCATCTCAATTAGGATCAAAAATTCAAAAAAAGCTCAATAAAAACACAAAGGATAGCCTTTAATACATATGCACTACCAATATAGTTATATGTAATGCTTTCCATAGAGTGGAATGCTATCCATAGAGCTAAAATCTTCATGCAAAAATTTTCGAAACGAAACAATAGACATAGCATGCATACACTGTATCTCATTCCAATGCATATGAGGAAGTCGCAATAATGAAGCGGTATCGGTAGTATCGTAGCTCATTGTATAATAGTGGCTGTACTGCTCGTGTAGTTGTGTATGGAGAGATTCTGCAGGTTCACCTGCAATATATACAATAGGATCTTGCTGTTGCAAAGACTGTTGTAAAAATTGTCTTAACGACTGTATCGTTGTATGCAAAGTATGAATATCTAACAGTTCCCGCTCTTGTATGTAATCGGTAGCATCTATAGAAGAGGCACTATGAGTATTGTTTTGTTTTGTTTCAGTTTCAGTATGTCGTATAAATGTTTGAGCTACATACCGATGCCCACGAGCATCGCAGAGAGCAATGAGTGGACGATATGAACAATATGCCTGTGCAATAATATCAAATGAAGTAAGAGTAATCAGTTGAGTAATGCCATTGCCACAGCAGAGTCCCTTTGCAAAAGCAAGAGAAGATCGTGTGCCAGTAAATGAACCAGGACCTATGCATACACACACCGCTTGCAGTGTCTCATATGTACCTTCACAGTGTGCCCTAAGCTCATCACAGAGAAGAGGAAGTTTTTCAGAACGGCTTTGTTTTATATCATAGGTAGAAAGCGTTGTGCTTGCCTGTTGTAGTATACGATAGTTATTGTGGTAAGCATGACTATCCTGTGTATGTGGCATGCGCTCTCTTCTTTCCCAGCGAAGACTCATACTCGTGTGTAAGCTACTATCAATATACAGCATATCAAAGATATTAGTATGCATGTGTTTCATTGTTTTTATTGTATTAGTTTTTTAGTATGTGTGGAATCATCAGCAAATGTAATGGTACGGACAGTCTCATCAAGCAATGTAAAATAGAGTGCAGAAATAGGGACTTGTAGTTGCAGAAAAAAATCATACGGTATTTTGTGAGGCCATTCAACAAAATAGAGAGCATGTTCTACAGAAAAAATGTCAATATCGTATAATTCATCTTGATGATGTAATCGATATAAATCAATATGCTGTATGCTATGTATTGTATCTGCAACAGAGAGACTAGTATGTTCAGCATTCATCGTATGAGGAGCTAGCTCATATTCATGTACTAAAGAAAAACTAGGACTACTAAATTGACCATGCAAATCAAGACCGCCTAAATGTTCTAAACAAAATCGTACAAATAATGATTTTCCAGCACCAATTTCTCCATACAAAAGTACTACTGATGTTGTCTTGACATATGCGATATGTGTTTGTAGCCATTGCAATGCAGTTTCTTTTGTCTCTTGTACAGAGTTACATTGTACGCTATACTTATTGTGCGTTAATTGAGGATGAGAAAATAATCCATTCTCTGTAGTGGTAGTGCTATGAGTAACAGGGCTGTCCTTATGGTTCATTGCCGTAATCATGGAGCAGTGTTTTTGCATATGTTTCTAGCAATGCTGCTACTTCATACTCCATAATATCTGCAACCGTAACCCAATCAGTATGTTGTATTGCTGGCTCTAATTCTTTGAATATAGTATCAAGACTTTGAGTATGTTCACTGTAAAGCCGATCGTATGCCTGTGTATTAGGACAATGTTCGGGAGGATATTGTATAACAGAAAGATACTTATCTATAGATTCAATATGCGATATAACAGTATTACCGATAGTCATAGCATCAGCACTATGCACAATAGACGAGAGCTGTTTTATAGCATCAGCTTGTTGCAGTATAGAATGCACTGCCTCATTCCATTGCTGTATTGAAGAAAAAGGACCATTTCTATATTTTTTGATATGCTCTATACTTTGTTCTAGTATAGTACAAGCCTCTTCATTATACTGTATTTGAGGCGGAGATTGAAATAATCCAAGCAGAGAAAAAGCCTTTTGTAACGATGTACGTATAGAATGCTGTGTAATGTTTTCTATCATAAGCATATCAATGCCAGATATAAGCTGTTCTAGCTCCTGTGCTAAGGTATTGTTCTCTAAAAAGATTTTTCTCTGCTTTGCTTGTTCTTCAGTATCTTCCTTTTGTAAAGCAAATGATTGTATATTGTAGAGGTACTGTAAAAATGAATCGAAAAGTTTCTGTCGTGTAAGCTCAGGAGCATCTGCTTCTATATGAAGAGTATTGATAGAATGCACCGCAATCTGCTTCCATGCATCATTGGAAAAATCAATACTCTTATCATTTACAAGTATAGCCGAGATAATTCCGCCAGCATGTTGTATTTGAGACTCAATAGAGTCAAGAACATCGGACAAATAGAGTTCTTCTCCTAATTGAATATCAATCTTTTCATCGTTTATAAAAAGTTGCATGTATGTTTATTGTAGTATCTATCGTGCTTTTATGTGAAAGTATATACATCGCAAGTACAATTTAGCGATTATTATTATTAAATAAATTAAGGGTATTTTGGGTTGATTCTAACTCTTGTAAGGACTGTTCCATTAAGCCATATTTTCGTCGTAAATTTTTCTCTGTTCTGTCTAAGTTTGCTAAAGCATTGCTAACATTTCTTTCTTTTGTCTGTATACCACGATTAAGAGCATTTACTCTTTGTCGTATTATTCCATTTGTTTGCAAGTATTTTTCCAGTTCATCATACATGAGATACGCTATCCCATAATCGATCCTAAAATCGCTATTTTGATCTACCGCAAATAAATACTTTACTCCATCAAAACTATTTTCAAGAGAATTACTAAGCTGTAGCTCATCTATATTAAGATACCTATTTCCTGCTACTGATTGACTGCTTCCAAAATTGCGTTCTATTCCAATAGCACGCAAAGACGCAAAGCGTATCTCAATAGGATTAGAATATTGCTGAGTGGTAATACGCTCTAGGTTTGTAATAACGCGAGAAATTCCAAAATTACTTGAAAGTTTTCCTAAATTATCCAATGCTGTATCTCTCTCTTCTTGTGTTTCAAAAGTAATATCATTTAATACTTCAGGGCGAGAACTTGAATAAATATTAAGTTTTCTCATAAGTTGATTATATCGTCCAATAAAATAGATAATATCATTTTTTACATCTTCCACATTATTGGTGACACTAATAGTAACCTCTTCATCAGACTTTTTTTTAAGATGCAATGTTAATCCTGGTATCACATCCAGAATATCATTACTATCACGCTCTACCTCAATGCCATTGTACTCAATGATAGCATTTTGAGCATTACTTACTGGATTTTTTGGAACAAGCGTACGAGAGCTTGATTCTTCAAATACACTAGCATCAATATATTGTAGATCATAGTTTGTAAGAGGATTTATAACCGTAAACACAATTTCATCATTGTGTCGTATTTGTGCAATATCAATCTCTGTTGAGATAATACTATTCTTTGATATACGGGTAGTATCAATAGAAAGAAATACTGCATTAGGATGAGAAGATGTCTTATCGCTTATCAGTACAGGGAGTGTAGTGCTTGTCTTTGCTGTATCAAGCAGATTATTCACTGTACTAAACGGTATTGATATATCTTCAAGAGTAGCAGTAGGAATGCTTGATTGTTCTTGTATAGATGACTCAGAAAGAGACGCTGTATTATTTTGGCTAGCCTGTATAGTAGTTGCAGTAGCATTGTCTTGTATAGTATCAAAGATAAACGATAGCTTTAGCACCGCCTTTGTTGAGTTGAGTAAATTTTGTGGTATACCAGAAACACGAACTGTCCCCAACGCTCCTGGATGTAAGCGAAGCTGTGCTGTTTGTGCAGGTATAGCTATGTCTGTCTTTTTTATAGTAGCATCGAAAAAAAGATTTACATTACTTTTGACATTCTCTATATGCTTACTCGTAAGTGCAACGGTATGAGAGTAAATATCGTTTTTATGTTCAATAAGCTGTATATCTAATGCCAGAGCTTCAAAATTTTTTGATAAACGTAATTTTTGATTCTTTCCTATCTTCAAGCTCTCTAACAATAGGACTTGCTCTTTTTCTTGGCTTCCTTTTCGAAGTAGTTTTGCCTGTAATAGATTTTTTGCTTTTTTATTCAGTTTTTCTACAAAACTACTGATATTTGTCGCATTAGTTTCTACACTAATGCGTTCTTTCCCTATAGCTAAGGTATAGGTTCCTGCTTTTACTATGTAATCGTCTGACACATATCCACTTATCCATCTATCAGCACTTGCTGTTTGTACTACCTTTATAAGAAATTCTCCCGTAAGTGCCCCTCTTCGAGCAGAAGCATATATAACACTTGGGGTATCACTGCTTACTGAAAATGTATCGAAAGAATTGTCTAGCTTATATATATCTCTTGCAGAAGACTGAAGTTTTTCCATAGCATCTTCCACATCTTGCCAGAGGCTAATTCTATTTTTATCCTCTTCAATTTCTTCTTCAAGATTAGTGATAGGTATTCTTTCTGCATCCAGTAGATCCTGAATGAGTTTTTGGGTATCAATGTTTCCCGAATTATTAGAAGGTAATCCTGGTATATCCATACTATTATGATAGTCGGAACAATATAGTACTACTTAATATAAAAAATGTAATCACATATATATGTGATTACATTTTTGTTTTCATTGTTGAAAAGGCTCGTTTAGTTTAATAAGCTGATAATAGATTGAGAATTTGTGTTTGCTTGAGCAAGCATAGCAAGACTAGATTGAGCGAGTATTTGATTTTTTACCAGTGTAGAAACTTCTGTTGCTATATCAGTATCTCTGATACTCGATTCTGCAGCTTGTAAGTTTTCTATTCCTATTTCAAGTCCTTGTTGTAAATAACTAAATCTGCTTTGAATAGCTCCTAAATTAGCTCTTTGTGTAGAAATTGTCTGTAATGCACTATCAGCTCTCCCAATAACAAGATTTGCATCTTCAGTATCCAATATGCTTAATGAAGGTATTTGTTCTCCTTCTTCAAGGAGTCCTAATGCTGTAGCTGACGTATCTCCAATAGTAGCTGCGATAGTTTGATCTGGATTAGGTCCCACATGGAAGCTTATTGAGCTACCTCCATCAATAAAAAGAGGTTTTTCATTAAACCGAGCATCTCTTGCAACCCTATCTATTTCTTGCACAAGTTGACCAATTTCAGCATTGATAAGTTCAATATCGTCATCAGAATTGATGCCATTCGCAGCTTGAATAGCCAGCTCACGAATACGCAATAGAGCATCATTTGATTCAGCAAGGTATCCCTCTGCAGTTTCTATAAATGAGTATGCTTCTTGCACATTACTAGAAGCCCTTTGCATTCCTCTAATCTGGGCTCTCATTTTCTCAGATATTGCAAGTCCTGCTGCATCGTCTCCTGCATTATTTATTTTTAATCCAGAAGATAACTTTTGAATACTTGAGCGAATAGATGTATTTTTCATATTATTCACTCTGGTTGCAAAATCTGCACTTAAATTATGATTGATAACCATGTTTGCCTCCTAAGCATATTTTTTACTGTCTGTTTTTACTATAAGTTTAGATAAAAATTAAAAAAAAATCAAGGTATTTCGGTATTATTTTTCATTTCTTTAGCATATTATATAAATATTTTCCTAAAGTTTTTATATAAAATAATGCAGATTCCAGAATCAAGTGCGAAATGCAAGGCTTTCACAAAAAAGAACTCACATAATGGCTATATTGCTATACTATATTAGATGAGTAAGCAAGACAAAAAATCAGCATCTACCCCCCACAAATACGCTTCACGCAGGACGATGGCTCTGATTTTCCCGATTGGCAAGAGAGGAAGCTGGGGGAAGTTTTAGATTTTCCTAAAAAAAAATTAAACCTACTACAATCAGTAAAGAAAAAATACTAACTGTTAAGTTACATCTTAAAGGAATTTGTAAAAATAGTAATACAGATACATTGTCACTAGGATCAAGCTATTACATCAGAAATAAAAGTGAGTTTATTTATGACAAACAAAACTTTTTGAATGGAGCTTTTGGAAAAGTTCTAGATGAATTTGATGGGTATGTATCATCAAGTGATGTTCCTTCATTAAAAATTAATACCAAGAAAGTGAATCCAAAATATTTGATTAGTTTTTTTAGTAGAAAAAATTATTACAAAAAATTTGAAGCATTAGCAAGCGGTACAGGAAGTATGTATACATGAAAAAACACTACTGAGTATTACAATAAATCTCCCTTCCTTCCCCGAACAACAAAAGATAGCATCTTTTCTGCAGAGCCTTGACACAAAAATATCGCTCACACAGAAACAAGTAGCACTTACAAAGCTGTATGAGAAAGGCTTACTGCAGAGGATGTTTGTGTAAAAAGAGAAATCTGTATAAAAGAGAATTAATTAAAATCAATAGTAGGTATTGTAGGTGGTAAATCAAATCTAGCACCATCTATTATTTGTTGGTTTATACATATTTGCTCTGTAAAAAAATATTTTAGTGATAATTTTTTCGCATACTGTTTCTTTTCTGATTTTGCTTAAACATCATCAAAGTGGATATAAGTAATATTACCAATATATTTCAATTAAATATATACTATAATACAAAAAAGGAGTAATAAAATTTTTTCTAAATGAAAATTGAAGCGATTGATTTATTTTGTGGTATTGGAGGGCTTACTTACGGATTATGTAAAGCTGGTATACAAGTGCTTGCTGGGATTGATAATGATGCATCATGTCAATATTCTTATACAAAAAATAATAAAGCAAAATTTATCCATTCAGACATTGCTACATGTAATTTTCAAGACTTAAAAAATTTATATTCAAAAAATAGCCTCAAAATACTTGTAGGTTGTGCTCCTTGTCAACCTTTTTCCTCTCACAGCTTTAAATACAAACAGAAAGTAAAAGACGACAGATGGCATTTGATTGATTACTTTACACAGGCAATGAAAATTATACAACCTGATATTATTTCTGTTGAAAATGTAAGAGGTTTTACTAAAGCTGATATATTTAGAAAATTCTTAAAGGATGTTGAAGAGATGGGATATGAGATAAATCAAGAAATTGTTTATTGTCCAGATTATGGTATTCCACAAAGAAGATCAAGATTAGTACTGTTAGGTTCTAAATCTAAAATAGGTAAAATTGAAATACCAACAAAAACTCATAACAAAAATACATATTGTACTGTAGAATCTTGTATTAAAGATCTTCCTCAAATAAAATCAGGGGAAAGACATGCTGCAGATCCTCTGCATTATTCAAAAGGATTGTCTGAAAAAAATATGAAAAGATTACAACAATCAAGGCCAGGGGGAACATGGAAAGATTGGGATAAAACATTACTCCCAAATTGTTACAAAAAAGAGACAGGAAAAACATATACTTCAGTGTATGGTCGAATGGAATGGAATAAAGTTGCCCCTACAATTACTACACAATTCTATAATTATGGATCAGGAAGATTTGGACATCCAGAACAAGATAGAGCACTCTCTTTACGTGAAGGAGCGCTTTTACAAACATTTCCGCATGATTATGATTTTGGCTCTAATATTTCACTTATACAGATTGGGCGTCATATAGGCAATGCTGTTCCTCCAAAACTAGGAGAAGTAATCGGAAAGCAGATAATAGAACATATAAAAAGAAGGCAATTATGAATAAAAAAGCACCGTATACATTTAATTTTTCTTTAGAAGTATTAAATCATTTAGGAAGGGGGTTATATAGAAATTTTGCAACAGTTATTGCAGAAGCAGTCTCAAATGCATGGGATGCAGAAGCTACGCTTGTAGAAATTACTATTGATAGAAAAAATGAATCTATGATTATCAAAGATAACGGTATAGGTATGAATGATAATGATTTTACAAACAAGTTTCTAAGAATAGGATACTCAAGAAGAGAAGATGCATCTAATTGTTCTAAACGCAAAATTCTAGGAAGGAAAGGTATAGGAAAACTTGCCTTGCTTTCAGTGTCTGAGAAAATAACTATATATTCAAAAAAGAGAGAGTATGGACAAATAGGAGGATATATAGAGAATACAGAATTAGATTTTAAAATTAAAGAAGATCAAAGATATGAGCTTGGTAGCATACATGAAGAAAAATTCACGCATGAAGAACATGGTACTATCATTGAATTTGAAAAAATTAAGCCATCTATAAATGATCCTGAAATCATAAAAACATATCTTGCTATATTGTTCAATTTTTCATTTTCTTCTGGGAATGAAAAATTTATAATAGAAGTGAATGAAAACACAATTTCTAGAGATAATTTACAACAATTAAATGAGACAACTGAGTTTTTATGGACATATAATTTAGAAACATCAATAACAAAGAAATTATTAAAACCATTTAAGTCTTTAAAGAAAAATAAAGAAGGAAAACAAGCAGAATCACATATTAAAGGATATGTAGCTTCTGTAGAAAAACCCCGCGACTTAAAAATTCATGGAACAGGAGGAGAATTTAAGGCAGGTTTACACTTATTTGTGAATGGGAGATTACGACAAGAAAATATATTTAACGATATTTCTTCACAAAGGGTAGTAGAAAGTTATCTTTATGGAGAAATTCATGTAGATAATTTTGATGAAGGAAAAGATATATTCACTAGCAATCGTGAAGGTATTTTGAAAGATGATAAAAGATACCAATCTTTTTTAGAAGAATTAAAAAAAATACAATCAGAAATCTTAGCAGATTGGGATGAATGGCGAAGCTCAAAACATAAAAAAACCATAGAAGAAGTTATACCTGAATTTTCAAACTTACGTCTAGAAAAACAAAAGGCTATACATACATTTCTTAAATACAAAGAAGATGATGGATTAAAACAAAAATTTAAAGAAAATTTTTTAAAAACAGTGATACCAAAACCATCAAGCAAAAAAATTTTAATTAGTCATTCTTCAGAGAACCAAAAAGAAGCAGAATTTATTTATAAAATATTTAAGTATTGTGGTTTTAGTGCAGATGAAATACTGTATACTAATTCTGCCACAGATGTCAAAGCTCGACTGCCTACAGGGGTAAATATATTTGACTATATTAGAGAATTTTTTATTCAAGATTGGATAAAGAAGCCTTATATTTTCTTTATTCTAAGTAAAGAGTTTGAAAGTAGTTGGTTTGCTTGTTTAGAGGCTGGAGCTACTTGGGTAATTAATTCCGATCATTCAATAGCTGTTTTGGAACATTATAAGCCTAAAGATCCATTAAATTCAAAAAAACAGTTATACATGGAATTAAATAGCAAGAAAATTGATACACTAAACTTTTTTCAAATTTTTGAGAAAATATGCCATCACTTTAATAAAGATATTGAACAAGATAGTTTTGAAAAGAAACTTAAAGAGTTGTATGAAGAGTATAAAAGAAATATACCTTAAAAAGCTACCTCATTTCTTTTAAAAGATACCAAAAAAAGTAATGTTTTTTGTAACATAAAGAAAATACTCAGATATAAGAAACTTTGTAGTATAAATATGTATTATACTTAATTTGTACTGTATCTAGGTTAGTATTGTATATAGTTCCCTATAACATCTTAATTGATTTGTTCTTCTAAAGTAATATATCAATCTCAACAGCATTAAAAACTAAACAGTTGGGAAAAGATGAGCGAAAATCCTGTCAATGTAATAGCAAAGTGTATGCCTAATATCCAATATATAGTTTTGATATTTGAATTTACACTATTTATTTTTTCTGTCATACTGGTATTTACACTATTTATTCTTTCTGTCATACTGGTATTTACGCTATTTATTCTTTCTGTCATGCTGGTATTTACGCTATTTATTTTTTCTGTCATGCTGGTGTTTACGCTATCTATTCTTTCTGCCATACTATTCATTCTTTCTGTCATGCTGATGTTTACGCTATCTATTCTTTCTACCATACTTGTGTGAATACTATTCATCTTTTCTGTCATACTGTTCATTTTTTCTAAAAGCATATCATAGTGAGTTGCTGGTGCATCAATTGATATATAATCAGTATTTTCTGTATCGTTCATACTTCTATGATACCATATTTTCCACCACTTGATTGCGATTTTAAGCGTTACATTGAAATTTTAATTACTCATTTTTCCTATTATTTCGATAATAGTACAGTATAATTACTGTCATGGATTTTGGGGGTTCATACGAGATGGTAAAACTACAATTTTTTTCTAAAAACACTTTACAATTTTTCTAGAACATAGTACAATAGAGAAATCTAAAGCAAAGTATAAAAAGTTTTAGATAAAATACAATAAAGGAATATCATAAAAGGAATATAAGATACATGCCAACAATCAATCAATTGGTTCGACAAGGAAGAAAGAAAACTACTAAAAAGACGAAATCTCCTGCATTGCAGGAATGTCCTCAAAAGCGGGGAGTCTGTACTCGTGTTATGACAGTCACTCCTAAAAAACCTAACTCTGCACTGCGGAAAGTAGCGCGTATTCGCCTTACTAACGGTATAGAAGTAACAGGCTATGTTCCAGGCGAAGGGCATAATCTTCAAGAGCACTCTGTTGTGCTTATTCGTGGAGGGAGAGTAAAAGATTTACCAGGGGTTCGTTATCATATAGTAAGAGGAGCAAAAGATCTTCTTGGAGTAGAAAAAAGAAATCGTGGACGTTCAAAATATGGAACGAAAAAACCAAAGGCGTAATTGCACATAAAAAAAATGGACAAAAAATATGAGTAAAAAATACAGTAAAGCACCAATATCGTATGAAGCCGATTATAAGTATAAAGACGCAGTTTTGTCTAAACTTATCAATACACTTATGTGGCAAGGAAAGAAAGCAACATCAATACGCATTGTGTATGATTCGCTTGATTTTTTGAAAACAAAAATTGATGCTAACCCTCTTGAAACATTTCATAAGGCCATTGATAACATTAAGCCTGAGTTAGAAGTGAAATCAAGGAGAGTGGGAGGAGCTACCTACCAAATTCCTATGGAAATAAGTGCTAATAGAAAACAAGCCCTTGCTCTTCGTTGGATTATTATGGGAGCAAGAAAACGCAGTGGTAAATCTATGGCACAAAAGCTGGGCAACGAGCTTTTAGATGCATTTAATTCCACTGGTGTAGCATTTAAGAAGAAAGAAGAAACGCATAGAACAGCAGAAGCAAATAAGGCATTTTCGCACTATCGTTGGTAGTGTAGCCATTGCTATGATTGTTATATGCTATACTTATAAATTATAAAGAACTTGTCATAGTATACTGTGTATGCTATAATAAGTTATTGCATTACTATTATAGTTTGTAATAGTAATGATATGTTATTATTAAAAGCAGGTTCTGATGCTTAGTCGTATGTTATGGTATCAGATAACGGTTTTTTCAATGTCTCGATTTTGTATTTCTGACAAAAGAGAAGCCGTATTGTTTTTTTTGAATTTATTTTGCTATTAAAGCAATTAAAAACTTAAGGAGGCTGCATATGGCAGAAAAAGCAAAATTTGAACGTAATAAACCTCACGTAAATGTAGGTACTATTGGGCATGTAGATCATGGAAAAACTACCCTGACTGCAGCAATTTCCATGTATAGTGCAAAAGCAATGGGATCGAAAGCATTGAAATATGAAGATATTGATAATGCACCTGAAGAAAAAGCAAGAGGTATCACTATAAATACTCGACACATAGAGTATGAAACCCCAAACCGTCATTATGCTCACGTAGACTGTCCAGGTCACGCAGACTATATTAAAAATATGATTACTGGGGCAGCTCAGATGGATGGTGCTGTACTTGTAGTATCTGCACCAGATGGAGCAATGTCTCAAACAAGAGAGCATATTCTTCTTGCACGACAAGTAGGTGTACCTAAGATTATTGTGTTTTTGAACAAAACAGACCTTGTTGATGATGAGGAAATGGTAGAATTGGTAGAAGAAGAAATTAGAGAAATACTAAGTTCATATGATTTTCCAGGTGATGAAATTCCAATTATTAAAGGAAGTGCGTTTCAAGCAATGGAAAATATGGAAGATGAATCTAAGACAAAAGCAATAGATGATTTGCTTAAAGCTATGGATGAATATTTTCCTGTTCCTGAAAGAGATGTAGAAAAGCCATTTCTTATGCCTATAGAGGACATATTCTCTATTCAAGGACGTGGTACTGTAGTTACAGGAAGAGTTGAACTTGGAAAGATCAATACAAGTGATGAAATTGAAATTGTAGGTATACGCGAAACACGTAAAGCAGTATGTACTGGTGTTGAAATGTTTAATAAGATTCTTGATGAAGGGCAAGCAGGTGATAATGTAGGATTACTGCTTCGTGGTGTTGATAAAGATGAAGTAGAACGAGGGCAAGTTGTTGCTAAACCAGGTTCTATCACTCCTCATACAAAATTTAAGGGGCAAATCTATGTTCTCAGTAAAGAAGAAGGAGGAAGGCATACTAATTTTACAAGCGGGTATCGTCCACAATTTTATTTTAGAACTACTGACGTAACAGGAGAGATAGTTCTTTCTGGTGGAACGGAAATAGTATTGCCTGGTGATAATACTGAAATTGAAGTAACGCTTATTAAGCCTATTGCTATGGACAAAGGGCTGCGTTTTGCAATTCGTGAAGGCGGAAGAACAGTAGCAAGTGGTCAAGTAACTGATATTCTTGAATAAGAAAATATTGTGCATGCTCTTTATAGAAGCATGCACAAGTTATATATAAATATGTATAAAGATAGTAATACACAATAAGGAAGAGGATATGGATAATCAACGTTTTAGAGTAAAGCTGAAATCATTTGATTCGAAATTGGCAGATATAGGTGCAAAAAGTATAGTTGAGTCAGTAAAAAAATTAGGAGCTGGAGTTGTTGGGCCTATTCCTCTTCCAACAAAAATAGAGAAATTTACAGTATTGCGCTCACCTCATGTAAATAAAAAATCTCGTGAGCAGTTTGAGATGAGAACTTTTACTCGTCTCATTGATGTAATGGATCCAAGTCCTGAGGTAATGAATGCTTTGCAGAAATTGGATATACCTGCTGGGGTAGAAGTGCAGGTAAAACAGTAAACTAAAAGGATAGAGGATGGTATGTATGTGCATCATATCATCAATACATAAGGTATGTCTATGAGTAATATGAAAGAGTTGTATGCAAAAAAAATAGGAATGACACAGATATTTGATGATAAAGGAAAAGTCATACCTGTAACTATCATTAGTGTTGAGCCAAATGTGGTAGTAAGTGAACGTACAGAAGAAAAAAATGGATATTCTGCTAAAATTCTTTCTGCTTTTAAGAAAAAAGCAGCATTGCTAAACAAACCACAGCTAGGGTATTTTTCTGACGAAATTGAAAGTCGTTCTGTATTATTTGAAAGCAAAGGCTTTGAAGATAAGAACATTGGTGATGAAATTGGAGTTGAAATTTTTGAGTACGTGACATATGTAGATGTTAGTGGACGTGCAAAAGGAAGAGGTTATCAAGGAGTAATGAAACGACATGGTGCACATGGAGGTCCAGCAGGGCATGGTTCTAAATTTCATAGACACATAGGTTCTTCAGGACAATCTGCCGATCCATCTCGAAAAAGAAAAGGAACGAAAGGTGCAGGGAGAATGGGTAATAATACGGTTACTCTTCAGAATATGCGAGTAATTAGTATTGATAAAGAATATAATCGTTTATTGATACAAGGTTCTGTGCCAGGAGCAGTAAATGCACCTATTCGTATTAGACCATCAGTGAAGAAAGTGGTGCATAGTATAGAACATAACAGTATAGAAAATAACAGTATAGGCAATAACAAAGAAGTGGAGTAATGAATGAATCTTGAAGTGATAAGTAGTAATGGAGTAATAGTGGAGTCAGTAGAGCTAAACGATACAGTGTTTGCTTCTAAAATTAGTGAAGGCTCTATATACTATGCTTTGAAAAATCAATTAGCAAATGCTCGACAAGGAACAGCTGCAACGAAAGGGCGTAGTGATGTAAATTATTCAAATCGAAAGCCTTGGCGACAAAAAGGCACAGGGCGAGCTCGTGCAGGAAGTAGGCGTTCACCAATATGGGTAGGCGGAGGAACTGTTTTTGGTCCACAGCCTCGTGATTATAGTGTTACTTTGCCAAAAAAAATTCGTAATGTAGCGTATCGTAGTTTGTTTTCAAAAAAAATTCAGGATAAACAGTTGCGAGTTATTGATTTTAATGAGCAATTACTAAATACAAAAACGAAAGAATTTTATGAAAGAATTATATCTTTTAATGTAGAAAAAACGCCTATGATATTTATCATTTCCGATGATAATGCACAGCTTAAAAAGGTTGCAAGAAATATTCCATGGATAAAAGTGTTTACTTTTAATAAGTTGGAAATAAAATCATTGCTTTACAGTAAATTAATTTTGATAACAAAAGATGCTATTATAAAATTAAATGATTTTTTAGATAAGGAGAAAAGATATGCAAAAGTATCCTGAGAAAATTATTATTACTCCTCTTCTTACTGAGAAATCAAATATAAGTAAAGAGCAAAACAAGTATATATTTAAGGTGCTAAAGCAAGCAAATAAAAAAGAGATTGTAGAAGCAATTAAAACTCTCTATCAAGTGATACCTTTATCATGTAGAGTAATAAATGTAAATAGTAAAAAGAAACGACAAGGAAAGTTTGTAGGAAATACAAGTAGTTATAAAAAGGCAATTATCACTCTAAAGCAAGGTGATAGTATTTCAATATTTGAAGGTGTATAAATATGGGTGTTAGATCAAGAAAGCCAATTACTCCGGGATTACGATTTAGAGTTTCTCGAACGTATGATCATCTCACAGAATCGAATGCACTTAAATCGCTTACAAAAGGAAAAAAACGTATAAGTGGAAGAGCTGGTTCTGGGTCTATTTCTGTGCGCCGTAGAGGAGGTGGCACAAAAAAATTGTATCGATATATTGATTTTAAGAGGGATAAAATAAACATACCAGGAAAAATTGCCAGTATTGAATACGATCCTAATAGAAGTGCTGATATATGTTTAGTGCATTATGTAGATGGTGAAAAAAGGTATATTTTAGCTCCAAAAGGCATACAAGTAGGAGATATAGTTATCAGTGCAGAAAAAGCTGAACCAAAAATTGGCACTTGTCTTCCTCTTGAAAATATTCCTTTAGGTAATGCTGTGCATAATATAGAACTTACTCTTGGAAAAGGAGGGGTTATGGCACGTTCTGCTGGGAATTATGCAATAGTTTCTTCAAAAGAAGGAAAGTACGTTAATCTCAAGTTACCTTCAGGAGAAATAAGGATGGTGCTTGGACGTTGCAAAGCAACTATTGGTGCCGTTGGAGGAGAAGAAACTACCAATGTTAGTCTTGGGAAAGCAGGGATGGCTCGTATTTTAGGAAGACGTCCTAAAGTGCGAGGTGTTGCTATGAATCCTCATGATCATCCACATGGGGGAGGTGAAGGGCGAACATCTGGAGGACGACATCCTGTGTCTCCTTGGGGAATGCCTACTAAAGGATATAAAACAAGAAAGAAAAATAAAATTTCAAGTAAATTTCTTGTAAAGAAGAAAAAGTAAGAGGTATATAGTGTCAAGATCAGTAAAAAAAGGACCTTTTGTACGAAGTAGTTTATTGAAAAAAGTAGAACATGCAAAAAGTTCTGATAAAAAAGTAGTAATAAAAACTTATTCAAGAGAATCTACTATTATACCAAATATGGTTGGATTTACAATTTCGGTATATAATGGAAAAAAATTTATTCCTGTGTATGTTACTGAACAACATGTAGGACATAAGTTAGGGGAATTTTCTCCTACGAGAATATTTTATGGGCATGCTGGTTCTGATAAAAAGGTTAAGAGGTAGTATATGATATATAAAAGTATTCATAGATATGCACGTATTTCTCCTTTTAAGGCAAGAAGGGTAGCAAATACTCTTAAAAAAAGACCGTATACAGAATTGATGGCTTATCTTCAAGTTATGCCACATGCTGCAGCAAAAATGATTAAAAAAGTAGCACAGTCTTCGGCAGCTAATGCTTTGTCTCAAGATTCACAGTTAGATGAATCTCATTTATTTGTTAAAAATATAGTGGTAAACGAGGGACCACGAATGAAACGTATGTGGCCAAGAGCAAGAGGGCGTGCTGATGTTCTATTAAAAAGAATGAGTCACATAACAGTTGAATTAGAAGATAGCTTAAAAGGGAAGGAGTAACATTTGGGTCAAAAAGTAAATCCTTATGGATTAAGAATAGGTATTAATAAATTATGGCGCTCAAATTGGTATGCGTCTGGAAAAGAATATCTTGCAAAGTTGCATGAAGATCTTGCTATACGAAAAGCTATGGCAAAATTGCCTGAATTGACTAATGCGGATATTTCTGATGTAGAAATTATACGGTATCCTCAAAGAATAACTCTAATTGTGTATACTTCAAAGCCAGGAGTACTTATTGGAGTAAAGGGTGCAAATATAGAAAAACTTACAGCTAAATTATCAAAGTATTCTTCTCATAAGATATTGCTTAAGATACGCATGATAAATAAGCCTGAGTCTAATGCACAGCTTATGGCATTACATATAGCACGACAATTAAAGCAGCGAACTGCATGGAGACGTACTCTAAAAATGGCCTTAGCAAGTGCTATGAAAGCAGGAGTGCAAGGAGTAAAGATAAAATTATCTGGTCGTTTGAATGGAGCTGAGATGACTCAGCATAGAACTGTTAAGGAAGGGCGTATTCCATTACATACTCTGAGAGCAGATATTGATTATGGGTTTACTGAATCAATGACTACTTATGGAGCTATAGGAGTAAAGATATGGATATTTAAGGGAGAGATTTATAGAAAAGAACAGCGTCTTGATGCTGGAAAAGTAATGAAATCATCTGGTAACTCACGTTCTTTATATTATGAATATTCTGCACAAACGAAAGAGGGAGGAAAATAGCTATGCTCAGTCCTAAGCGAGTAAAACATAGAAAGCAGATGCGACAAGTTCGAACACGTCTTCTTCGTGAAGCTACGAGAGGAAACAGTATTGCTTTTGGAGAGTACGGAGTTATTGCGTTAACACATAACTATGTAACTTCTCGTCAAATTGAAGCAACAAGAATTGCTCTTTCGCGAAAGATGAAACGGGGAGGAAAAGTATGGATTAGAATTTTTCCTGATTATCCGTATACTCGTAAGCCTGCAGAGACAAGAATGGGGAGTGGAAAAGGTAATTTAGATCAATGGGTAGCATGCGTTAAGCGTGGACAAGTGTTATTTGAAATTGCTGGTGTATCAGAGGAAGTAGCTGTAATAGCTATACGCAGTGCTATTGGTAAACTTCCATTAAAAGCAAAGTTTGCAAAGAGAGGATAAGATGAAAAATAGTTTTGCTGAAATGACTTTTGAAGAATTAGTGCTGAAACGTGATGAGTTGCGAAAAAAAAATCATGAGTTGCGTATAAAAAAAGTTATGGGACAAATAAATAATCCTCTTGAGTTACGTACTATAAGACGTCAATTAGCGAGAGTTTTGACAAGAATGTATAATTTTGATCATTCTCAAGATGTACAAAATGCACAAAGTGATGATCAAGGAACACAAGAGTAAGAGGAGAAAGATATGGCAGCAGAAAATAAAAAAATATTTCAAGGAGAAGTTGTTAGTAATAAAATGGATAAAACCATTGTGGTAGCAATTAAAAATAGAAAGATGCATCCGCTATATAAAAAGTTTATTGGAGTAACAAAAAAAGTAGTTGCACATGACAAAAATAATGAAGCAAATATTGGAGATATTGTGAGAGTAATAGAGTCTCGTCCTATAAGTAAGCATAAAAAATGGGCAATGCTTTCTATTATTTCGCGTGCACAATAGTATTTTAAGCTAAGGAGAAATTATGATTCAGGCAGGAACAGTGCTTACAGTAGCAGATAATAGTGGTGCAAAAGTAGTAGAATGTATCAAAGTATTAGGGGGTACAAAACACTATATTGCACATCTTGGAGACATTATTACTGTAGCAGTAAAAGGTGCAATACCAACATCTCAAGTAAAAAAAGGCAGTGTACAAAAAGCAGTGATTGTAAGAACAAGTAAAGAAACAAGACGCAGTGATGGAACATATATTCGTTTTGATGATAATGCATGTGTTATTCTTGATGCTTCTTTTAATCCGCGTGGAAAACGTGTGTTTGGTCCTGTTGCAAGAGAATTACGTGATAGAGGTCAGATGAAAATTATATCACTTGCTCCGGAGGTATTATAATGTCTTATATTAAAAAGAATGATACAGTAATGGTTACTCAAGGAAAAGATAAGAAAAAAACAGGGAAAGTTGTGAGTGTTGGTAAGGATAAAATTATTGTGCAAGGGTTAAACCTTATTAAAAAAGCAGTAAAACCTAAATCACAGCAAGAGAAAGGAGGGATTATTTCTATTGAAGCTCCTTTGCATATTTCTAATGTTATGTTAGTGTCAAAGGGAAAGAAAACGAGAGCAGGAATAAGAATTGAAAATGGTAAAAAAGAAAGAATTTCTAAAAAAACAAGGGAAGTATTATAATGGCAATACTATTAAATGAATTATATAAAGATACTATTGTCCCTGAACTCATGAAGCAATTTAATTATACTACTCCTATGCAAGTACCAAAACTCACAAAAATAGTTGTCAGTTCTGGAGTTGGTGATGTTATACAAAATAAGAAGCGAGTAGAAAATGTTATGCAGGAAATAAGTATCATTACAGGACAAAAGGCAGTAATTACAAAAGCAAAAAAATCTATTGCAAATTTTAAGCTGCGTGAGGGTATGCCAATTGGAGCGAAAGTAACATTGCGAAGAAAAAGAATGTATGAATTTCTCTTTCGTTTAATACATATTGCGCTTCCTCGTGTTCGTGATTTTAGAGGTATTAAGAAAAATAGTTTTGATGGTCACGGTTCATATTCTTTGGGAATACAAGAACATATTATTTTTCCAGAGATAGATTATGATAAAATAGATAAGGTTATAGGCTTAAATATTACTTTTTGCACTACTGCAAAAACAGATGAAGAAGCTATTGCTTTATTAGAGAAATTACAGCTTCCTTTTATGAAGTAAGTGTAGGTATGTAAATAAAAAGGATATATAAATTTATGGCAAAAAAATCAATGATTGTTAAAGCAGAAAAATCTCCTAAATTTTCTACAAGACGTGTAAATCGATGTAAGTTATGTGGGAGACCAAGAGGTTTTATGAGAAGGTTTGAACTTTGTAGAATATGCTTTAGAAAATATGCAAGCGAAGGGTATATACCTGGAGTGAGAAAATCAAGTTGGTAGGAGGGGGAAATGGCAGTATCAGATCCAATAGCAGATATGTTAACTAAGATTAGAAATGCATACATGGCACAGCATGAACAGTTAGTGGTGAAAAACTCAAAGATTAATCAAGAAATAGTTCGAGTTATGCAGTTAGAAGGGTATATTGAGGACTATGAAGTTGATAATTCTCAATCAATAAAAACGATGACGATTACATTGAAATATGATGAATCTATGAAGCCTGTTGTTCATGAAATAAAGAAAATATCAAAACCAGGGCGAAGGATTTATTCAAAATATAGAAATATACAACGAGTAAGAAATGGTTTCGGCACTGTTATTATTTCAACTTCAAAGGGTGTATTAACCGATAAGCAAGCACGTGAAATGAAAGTTGGAGGTGAACTTATATGTTCCATCTGGTAGAGAGTGCTATTTGTATTATTTCTCATATTACAGAGGAGGAATTATGTCACGTATAGGAAAAATTCCTATTGAAATTCCAAGTGGTGTTACAATAGAAGTAAGTGATACTATGATTACAGTAAATGGTCCAAAAGGAACATTACAGGAAAAATGTGTTCCTGAAATTCGTTGTGAGATAGATGATAAAAAATGTACTATTGTTCCTACTAATCAAGAGAAGAGAGCAAAGCAAATGTACGGGTTGTATAGACAATTAGTGTATAATATGGTTATAGGAGTTTCACAAGGGTTTAGTAAAACACTTACTCTTGTAGGAGTGGGGTATCGTGCTGAATCAAAAGGAGCATCTGTTACTTTTAATGTTGGGTATTCAACATCTTTTGAGTATTTTGTGCCTGAAGGAATTAGTATACAAACACCAAAGCAAGATACTGTGATTGTTGAGGGTATAAGTAAACAGAAAGTTGGTCAGGTAAGTGCTGAGATACGTAGTTTGCGTAAACCAGAGCCGTATAAAGGAAAAGGTATTAAGTACAGTGATGAAATTATACGTAGAAAAGAAGGTAAAACAGGAAAAAAATAAATAGTACTCTCTATATGTGGGTACTGTGTGTGAGGATATGTATATATGATAAAATTATTAAATAAAAAAATTGTTCCAAAGTTACAGCGTAAAATAAAACGTAAAAGAAAAATACGTGCCAAAATACATGGTACCGAACAAAAATTACGCTTAACTATATATAGATCTAATAGAAATATTTTTGCACAAGCTATTGATGATAATAAGCAACGCACAGTGTGTGCCATCTCTAGTATTGAAAAAGAAATGGAAAGAAAAAATGTAACTGTAGAATCGGTAAAGAGTCTTGCTCAACTTTTTGCTCAAAGACTTAAAGAAGCTAATGTCAATAGTTTAGTGTTTGATAGAAATGGTCTTAAATTTCATGGTGTTATTAGATCGTTTGTAGATACATTAAGATCAAATGAAATAAAAATATAGGAGATATTGTAGTGGCATTTACCCCTAAAAATAAAGATACTACTCAGCCAGAATTTACAGAAAACCTCATAGGTATTAGACGTCTTGCAAAAGTATTAAAGGGAGGAAGACGGTTTTCATTTTCTGCACTTGTTATTGTAGGAAATAAAAAAGGTTTGGTTGGATATGGGTTTGGAAAAGCAACAGATGTTTCTGAAGCTATAAGAAAGGCAGTGAATAAAGCAAGGAGAACTCTTGTGAAGGTGCCTATGTATAAAACAACTATCCCTCATTGGGTAGAAGGAAAATCATCGAAAGCTAAGATTATTTTTCGTCCAGCGGCACCTGGTACTGGTATTATTGCAGGCGGTCCTGTGCGTATTGTTTTAGAGATGGCAGGGTATCATGATATTTTAGCAAAATCTTTAGGATCGCGAAATAGTATAAATATGGTAAAAGCTACCTTTGATGCGTTTGAGCAAATGTTAACTGCAAGTAAAGCAGCCTCTGATAGAGGAAAAACATTACAAAATTTTTGGAGTTAATTGATATTGTCAGGAGTTTATGATGGAAAATGCAACACAAAATACTGTACAAATAACTAAGATAAGAAGTGATATTGGGCGTAAACCAAATCAGAGAGCAACCTTGATTGCACTTGGATTACGAAAGATGCATAGTAGTGTTATTCATAAAAACACAGCATCTATACAAGGGATGATACAAACTGTTAAGCACTTAATTTCAGTGAAGGAGATTTCAAATGATTAGTGTTCCTAAAGGAACGGTTCGTTCTCGTAAAAGATTAGGGAGAGGAGCAGGATCTCGAACAGGATGTACTGCAGGAAGAGGAACAAAAGGACAAAAAGCACGTTCAGGGGGAGGAGTTCGACTTGGTTTTGAAGGAGGACAAATGCCCTTATATAGACGTTTGCCTCGTAGAGGTTTTTCTAATGCCCTTTTTAAGATGGAACCAGTTATTATCTCACTGAATAGTGTAGAGGCTCATTTTGATAATGGAGATACTGTTTCAATTATTAGTTTACATAAAAAAGGGCTTATTGCTTCTAAAGATATATATGTAAAAATACTTTCAAATGGTGCTATATCTAAATCTATCAGTGTAGATGAGACTATTCTTGTATCAAAAGGAGCACAAAAAAAGATACAGGCAGTAGGTGGAAATGTAGCTAATTCTCATAAAAAAGAAAGAAATGAAAATACTGTTGACAGTAAAAATGAGGTTCTAAACAATGAATCTTAGGTCAATTTTTACTATTCAAGAGTTACGTCAGAGAGTATTGTTTACTGCTTTCTGTTTGCTCATTTTTCGTTTAGGTGCTGCCATTCCTATTCCTGGAATAAATTTAGATGCATTGAACTCATACTTTCTTCAAAATCAAAATAGTAATTCTGTAGGAGTAAATTTAGTAAACTACCTTGATTTTTTTGCTGGAGGAGCTTTTTCTCGCTTTTCTATTTTTATGTTAGGGGTTGTGCCGTATATTACTACTTCTATTATTATGCAGTTGCTTACGGTAATACTTCCTCCTCTTAAAAAGATATCTCAAGAAGAAGGAGGACGTAAGCGAATACATAAGTATACAAGAAATTTTACGGTAATTGTATGTCTTGTTCAATCATATGTTGTTACTCAGTATGCCCGAACTATTCCTGATGCAATAAATTTATCATTTTTATATTATGCTCCTCTTGCTATGCTTACGGTAACTACTGGTACTGTATTTTTGCTCTGGTTAGGAGAACAGATAAATCAACGAGGGATAGGAAACGGTGTTTCTCTTATAATTTTTGCTGGTATTTTAGCACAGATGCCACGTGCAGTGTTTACTTTGCTTCGTTTGGTGCAGGAAGGACAGCTAAATGCAATTTATATCATTATAGTGTTTATTGTATTTGTTGTTGTGGTGGCTTTGGTAGTAATTGAACAGCAAGGACAACGAAGAATTCCTGTTTTTTATGCAAAGCGCGTAGTAGGAAGAAAAATGTATGGTGCACAAAATGTATATATCCCTTTTAAGCTCAACCCTTCGGGGGTTATTCCTGTCATTTTTGCATCGTCTTTGATGACATTCCCTTTACAGATATTGCAAGGATTAGGGTCTCAGTCTGAGTTTGTTGTTACTTTACTATATTGGTTGCGCCCTACAGGTCCCTTTTATATAATTGTGTTTACGCTCCTTATAATATTTTTTGCTTATTTTTATACGCAAGTTACCTTAAATCCTATTGAAATTGCAAGAAATATACGGGAAAATGGTGGGACTATTCCCGGAATTAGAAGTGAAAATATGGAAGAGTATTTTTTAAAGATATTAAATAGAATTATTTTACCTGGTTCTTTATTTTTGGCACTTATTGCTATAATGCCTACTATTGTACAAATAGTATTGGGGCTTCCTCAACAAGTGACTTATTTACTTGGAGGCACATCAATGCTGATACTTGTTGGTGTAGATTTAGATCTTATGTCTCAAATTGATGCCAGTCAAAAAATGCATTATCAGGGACAAACCACAACTAAGGGACATATACGTTCCAGAACACTGTAATGGAGGACTTATGAAAGTAAGAGTAAGTGTTAAACCAATTTGTGATAACTGTAAAGTTATAAGAAGAAAAAGGGTGCTTAGAGTAATTTGTTCTAATCCTAAGCATAAGCAAAAACAGAGGTAGTAGTAATATGGCAAGAATAGCAGGAATAGATTTACCCAATAAACATTTACATATCTCTCTTACCTATATTTATGGTATAGGAAGATCTACTGCTGAAAAGATATGTAAGGATCTTTCAATAGATATCAATGTAAAACCAAATGATTTAAGTTCGGAGGAAATTACTAAACTTCGTCAGTATATTGAAAATGAATGTATTGTTGAAGGGAGATTGCGAACACAGGTTAATTTGAATATTAAACGTATTATGGATATAGCTACCTATAAAGGATTACGCCATAGAAAGGGTTTGCCAGTAAGAGGGCAGAGAACTCAGACGAATGCACGTACAAGGAAAGGTAAGAAGAAGACTGTTGCTGGTAAAAAGAAATAGGAGGAGGATAGTAATTCATGGCTAAAAAAGTTAAAAAAAATATTGTAAATGGTAGAATATATATTCAAGCTACCTTTAATAATACTATAGTAACTATAACAGATGAAAATGGTGAAGTTATATGTTGGTCTAGTGCAGGATCACTTGGTTTTAAGGGAGTAAAAAAATCAACTCCTTATGCTGCACAAGTGACATCTGAGACAGCATTAAAGAAAGCATTGGAAATATGTGGTCTTGAGCGTGTTGATGTATATGTGAAAGGACCTGGTACAGGAAGAGAATCTGCGATTCGTACCGTAGTGAATCTAGGGTTATCTGTACTGTCTATTCATGATATAACCCCCATTCCTCATAATGGTTGTAGACCAAGTAAGGTACGACGTCCATAAACTATAAGGGAGAAAATGAGAAAATATGTCAGTTAAACATTTACTTAAAGGTTTTAAGTTACCTACCTCAATTACATTTAATAAGGTGTCTGAAGAGAAAAATAAAGGAGTGTTTGAAATTTCTCCTTTTGAGAGAGGAGTAGGTCAAACAATAGGAAATTCACTAAGAAGAACCTTGCTGTCTTCTATTAAAGGATATGCTATAAGTGCTATAAGAATAAGTGTCTTTAATGATGGTAGCCAGCATATTGTAAGCAGTGAATTTGAAAATATTGATGGTGTTGAAGAAGATACTGTTGCTATTATTGATGCATTAAAGCTATTGAAATTTCGTGTTATTGATGATACTCAGTTACAGAGTACTATTAAGGCAGAATTTAAAGGAAAGAAAGCTTTTACTGCAACAGAGTTTGAACAACAAAATATTCAAATCTTAAACGAGCAGCAAGTTTTATTTCATGCTTCACAAGATGTACATATTGAAATTGAATTAGATATTGAGTATGGTAGAGGATATCTTCCTGCTGAATTGCTTGCTAATGATATACAAGAGCATGGAACGATTGCTCTTGATGTTATTTTTTCTCCTATAGTAAATGTTGTCTTAAAAGTGCAAAACATAAGGATAGGGTATCGTAATGATTATGAAAAGGTAATACTCAATATTGAAACTAATGGAACTTTGTCTCCAGCAGATGCTCTTTCTTATGCTGCTAAAATTCTTAAAGATCATTTAACAATTCTTATCAATTTTGATGAATCTCTTATTGAACAGCATGATAGTGAAGTTGAACAAGAGATGAATGATATGAAAAAATTGTTAGAACTTTCTGTTGATGAGTTAGAGTTATCGTCTCGATCATCTAATTGTTTACGTGCTGCTAATATTAAGAAAATCTATGAGTTAGTTTCACTAACAGAAAGAGAGATAGCTAATTTACCAAATTTTGGTGCAAAATCGATGGATGAAATAAGACAAAAATTACAGGATATGGATTTATCTTTAGGAATGTCTTTGCCAGAAGAATTAAATAAAAATGAATAGATTGGAGTAATTATGAATCATCGAATACAATTAAAAAAACTAAGCAAAACACCAGCTCATAGAAAAGCTATGATTCGAAATATGTTGGTAGCATTATTTCGATATGAAAGGATTAAAACTACACTAGCGAAGAGTAAGGTATTACAACGAATTGCAGAACGAATGATAACACGAGCACGAGTAGATTCAGTTGCTAATCGTAGGTTAGTTGCAAAATGGGTGCAAGACAAAGAAGTGCATGCAAAATTATTTACTTCAATAGCCCCTCTTTTTGTTGATAGAAAAGGGGGATATACACGCATTGTAAAGCTCGGTCAAAGATATGGTGACGCAAGTGAGATGGTGTATATATCACTTGTTGTTTCTACAAATGAATCAGAAAATGATAGTGCTGTTCTAAAAAAGGATAGTAAAAGGAAAAAAGGAAAATCTGGTAGTAAAAATACTGTTAGTAATCAATCGCCTGCTGTACAAGCTAGTCAAGAGACAGTTGATTCTTCTCATGCTGATAATGAAACTGTGAGTGTACAAAATAAAGAAGAAGCACAACCTGTGTCAGCAAATGATACAGTACAGGGAGATAATACTAGCAAAGATGGAGATGTTTCTTCAAAGGGAGAATAAGTGATATTTTGCTTACCTCATTGGTTCAAAAAGTTTTAGAAGTTTATAAAAAGGTGACCTCTGTATTTTATTCTAATACAGACAAGGATGATAGTGATGAGCTTTTAGGATGGATGAGTCGTGAATCACAATTTAAGCGGTTTGAAGTACTGGTAGAGTTGGCTCAAAAAGAGCTAGAACTAAAGATAGGCGATACTGTAATTGATGTGGGATGTGGGTATGCTGCTCTTTTTGAGTATATGTGTCAAAAAAAACTACAATATCAATATACAGGTATTGATAGTAATCCACAGTATATTAAAAAAGTAAAAAAACGTTTTCCAGATGCATACTTTTCTGTTTTTGATATACTAAAGAGTGATGTTACCATATTGCCTAATTCTTATGATGTAGTGTTTCTTTCTGGTGTATGGAATTTAGATGTGAGTAGATATTTTAAGGATCCAGAAGAAAAGGTAATTGCTAAGTATGCTGTTATTGAATTTGCTCTTTCAATAATGTGCAAGAGTGCTAAAAAAGGGGTTGTGTGTAATTTTTTGCATACAGATTCAAAGTATAAATATTCTATTTTTAATTATCATTATCCTGAAACACTTATTACATATTTGCAATCAAAAAATTTTAAGATAAAATCTTTTAAGGAAAAATATTTGGATAATGATTTTTCTGTGGTATTTCTACCACTTCCATAATAGAAAATAGTAAAGGAAATAAAAAAGAAAAGGATAAAAATTATAATGAATGATAAATTAGATATTTATACTGATGGAGGGTGTCGAGGAAACCCTGGGCTAGGAGCATGGGCTTTTTATGTTCCAAAGTATACCTATGCTGAGAGTGAAGCTGTTTCTGACACTACTAATAATAGAATGGAGCTTATTGCTGCAATAAAATCTCTGTTATGGATAGAAAGAGTGCGTCCCATAAGTATGATTACAGTGTACACTGATTCTCAATATGTACAAAAAGGCATTACTGAATGGCTTGATAAATGGTTACGTAATAATTGGAAAGCAAGCAATCGCAAACCTGTATTGAATAAACAATTATGGGAGCAACTACATATGCTCAATGAACAAATGATTATACGATGGGTGTGGGTGAAAGGTCATGATAATAATGAGTATAATGAGTTATGCGATACACTTGTAAATGAAAGTATGAGTAATATATCTATATAATTGTATATTATTGATATAAGGATAAAAGAATAAAAAAGTGATGGTATGTACCATCACTTTTTTATGGCACTTTTTTATGGCATCTTTTTATTATTGTACCTTATTTATTGTATTAGCAACGCTAATACCTACGTACTCTTTTTTGT
Source organism: Spirochaetia bacterium (assembly GCA_965218205.1). GTDB lineage: Bacteria > Spirochaetota > Spirochaetia > WTKD01 > CBDDCA01. The sequence goes on from OZ244590.1 coordinate 640,808, forward strand.
TGTTTTAGGAGTTTTTTTGATAGAAGTAGCTTTTTGATGATTGCTTGATTTTATTACTGCTTGAGCTGCAGCAAGGCGTGCAACAGGTACTCTTAATGGAGAACAGGATACATAGTTTAATCCACATTGATACGCAAAGTTGATGGAGTGGGGTTCTCCTCCGTGTTCACCACAAATGCCGAGAGAAAGGTTTGGTTTTGTTGTTCTTCCTGCAATAGTAGCATGTTTTACCAGAAAGCCTACTCCTGTAGTATCTAGTATTTGGAATGGATCATTTTCTAATATTTTTTCATCAAGGTAATTAGGAAAGAAAGAAGATGTGTCTTCTCTTGAAAAGCCATAGGTGAGTTGTGTTAAGTCGTTTGTGCCAAAAGAGAAGAAATCTGCATATTGAGCAATTTGATCTGCAGTGATGGCTGCTCGAGGAATTTCTATCATAGTGCCTATTTTTGAACTAATACTGAGTTTGTTTTTTTGCTTTTCTTCTTTTATTATAGATTTTGCAAGTTCTCTAAGGCGTGCTAATTCGGTATATGAGCCTACTAACGGTATCATAATTTCAGGTTTTACTTTGATGCCTTTTTTAAGACATGATACTTCGGCATTGATGATTGCTCTAATTTGCATTTCGTATACTTCAGGATATATAATCCCTAGTCTACATCCACGCAATCCCATCATAGGGTTGCTTTCATGAAGTCTTTGTATTCTGTGTTGTATTTCGGTAATAGAGATGTTAAGCATAGATGCTAGCTCAGATTGCTGTTTTGCTTCTTGTGGTAAAAATTCATGTAAAGGCGGATCAAGAAGCCTAATAGTTACTGGTAATCCTTTCATTGCAGTGAGAATACCTTCAAAGTCTTTTTTTTGTAAAGGAAGGAGTTTATCTAATGCTTTTTTTCTGCTTTCTTGATCATCAGCAAGTATCATTTCTCGAAAAATGCGTATTCTATCTTCGTCAAAAAACATGTGTTCTGTTCTACATAATCCGACTCCTTGTGCTCCCCAATTTCGTGCTTTTAAGGCATCTTCTGGAGTGTCAGCGTTTGCTCGAATATTAAAACTTGAAGGATAATCTTTAGGGCGTTTTGCAGCTGATCGTATTTGATCGGCATAGCTAAGAAATGCTTTTATATCATTGTTAATACTTGCTTCAATGAGTGGAAGTGCAGTATCATATATTTCTCCTGTAGAACCATCTAAGGTGAGTACTGTTCCTACTGGATATTCTTTATCTGCTATAATTACACTTCTATCTTTTATGTGTAGTGTAGAACAACCGACAATACAGGGAGTTCCCATTCCTCTTGCTACGACTGCAGCATGACTTGTCATTCCTCCAGTACTTGTGAGGATGCCTTGTACTACACTCATTCCTCCAATGTCCTCAGGGGATGTTTGTTCGCGTACTAATATTGTTTTAATGCCTTTTTGGGCAGCGGCTTGTGCTTCTTCTGAAGAGAGAACTATCTTGCCGACTGCCGCTCCTGGAGATGCATTGATTCCTTTTGCTAGTACAGATAATGTCTTTTTTGCTTTATCATCAATACGGGGATGAAATACCTGTTGAAATAGTTCTCCATCAACACGAAGTAATGCTTCCTCTTTAGTAATGAGTTTTTCTTTTACCATATCTACAGCAATTTTTATTGCTGCTGCACCAGTACGTTTTCCGCTTCTTGTTTGTAAAATATACAATTTTCCTTGTTCTATGGTAAATTCTATGTCTTGCATATCACGATAATGCTTTTCTAACTTATCTTTTATTGCTACTAACTGAGAATATATTTTTGGTTGTTGTTTTTTTAGAGTATGTATTTTCTTTGGTGTTCGTATTCCTGCTACTACATCTTCTCCTTGAGCGTTCATAAGATATTCACCGTAAAATACTTTTTCTCCTGTTGATGCATCACGAGTAAAAGCAACGCCAGTACCAGAATCAAGCCCAAAATTTCCAAATACCATAGATTGTACATTTACTGCTGTTCCTAATAATCCAGAAATTTTATTTAGTTTTCTATATGTTATAGCACGTTCGTTGTTCCATGAACTAAATACTGCTAAAATAGCTTCTTGTAATTGTGTATGTGCATTTTGAGGAAAATCTTTTTTTGCATGTTTCTTAAAAAGGGCTTTATATGCAAGTACCACTTTTTTTAATGCTTCTGCATTAAGCTCAGTGTCTAGTTCTACATTGTACTCATTTTTTACTTTTGTGAGAGCTTGTTCAAAATCATGATGGTTCATGTTATATACAACATTACCAAACATATTGATGAGTCTTCTATAGGCATCCCATGCAAAACGTTCATTTTGAGAAGATTGTGCTAGTCCTATAACAGATGTATCATTTAGCCCTAGGTTTAGAATAGTATCCATCATGCCAGGCATTGATACTGCCGCTCCAGAACGAACTGATACTAATAATGGATTTTTAGAATCACCTAGTTTTTTTGAAAGTATAGTTTCAAGTCGAGTGATTGCTTTTTTAGTACTCTCTTTTAGTCCTGATGGAAACTTTTTTGTTTCATTGTATTTTGCACAAGCTTCGGTAGTAATCGTAAATCCAGGAGGGACTGGTATGTTTAAGCCTGCTATTTCGGCAAGATTAGCTCCTTTTCCTCCTAGTATTTCTTTCATTGATGAATCTCCTTCGGATATACCTTTGCCAAAGAAAGATATATATGCCAATGTTTCTTTCATAATAACTCCTTATTATATATGTTTATTTTTTATTCTTTTTTTAGTATAGTACTTTTATTTTTTTAGTACTATACTTATATGTAGGTACTTTTAGATATAAGGGATACGCAATAAAAAAAATGTATTTTTTTTTTTTTTTTTTTCTTTTTATGTATTGACAAAATGAGAAATAATGTATAGACTTTAAAAGTTCATAAGAATGAAATTATATCATAAGGAGTGATGTATGATAACAAATAATATGACACGAAAAATTGGGGGGGGGGGGGGGTAGACTCTCTTTTCTCGTATATGTAATTATAGCTGCTATACTCATAGCATGTACCGATAGTAGTAGCAGTTCATCAGGAGGAGGCTCTGATCCTACTCCACCAACACCGACAACACTCGGCTCGGTATCAGATGTATCAATAGCATCGGTAGCAAATAATGGATCACTAAAGCTCAGCTGGGAAGCACCAGGAGCAGAAAGTGTGGTCATCACTGCAAGTCCCGTAGGCACTACAGGGCAGTCCTTTAGCGTAACAGTACCCGCACAAGAATATAAAGAACTCTTTTTGGGAGGGCTCCCATATGAGTTAAAAGGCTTGAAAGAGCATACCGCCTATACGATAGAGATGCAAGCCCAATCAGGGAGTCAGAAATCGTCAAAGGTATCGCAAGAAATTATTACGTCAGCCGATACCACTGTGCCACAAGATGGCTTTTTTCATGTAGGAGTAGAAAAAGCAGGAGACAACCAGCTCAAAGTAGTATGGGACACAAAGAGGCTTGGCAAAGGCAAAACCGATATAAGCAAAGCAGAGGTGCAAATAGAAAATGCATCGGGAGAAGTAGTAGCGAAAAAAGCAATCAGCAATATAGAGAGAGGAGAACTTACCTTTTCGGTAGCGACAAGCAGTAATGTACGCTACGCTGTAAAGATAGTCTATGAAGACATCAATGGCAACAAAGCAAGCGTAAAAGAAGAATTGACCGATATTGATCCCTCAAAGCTCACAGAAGCAGTGCCTGCCTTACAAGCATCAAATGTAACAGTGGAAGCAAAGGATAAAACAGGAGCAGCAGCAGATGAGAGTCTGCTTATTACATGGGGAAGCTATGATGTAAGCGGAGCAGTAGAACTGTTGGTAGTAGTAGAGACAAGCACGGGGCAAGTAGTAGCAGATGCTCGTGTGACAAAAGACAGTGTTGCCCAAGTAGCAAATGCGACAGAAGAAAAAGGCATCATGTATGTAGGACAGAATGGGGTAGCAGTAAAACATCTCTACGGAGTACAGAGCTATAAAGCGATAGTACGCCCTTATAAGAACGGGAGATACTATACGGCAGTAGAGAAAGAAGGAACAACGACCGATACGCAGACAGAAGCAGTAACAAATGTGGGAGTAGTAGCAGGACAAACAAGAGTGATAGTAAGCTGGCAAGCCCCCCAAGTAGGAGATTATGCAGGAGTAAAGATAACAGTAACCAAAGGGATAACAGCAGTAAAAACAGAGACGATTACAAGCAGTAGCATAAGGAATGCCGAAATAACAGGCTTGGAAGCAGCAACAAAGTACAAGGTGTCAGTAGTATCGCTTGATACTGCCAAGAACGAAGGAACAGCAGTCGACAAACAAGTGACAACGCTCACAAATGCAGATACCGAAGCCCCTGATGCAGTAGGAAGTATCACCAGTACAGTAGTACTCTCAGGAGGCAAGAAAGCGTTGCGTATAGAGTGGGTAGCACCAAATACTACGCTTGCGAAAAATCAAGACATAAAAGAATATCTCGTAAGGGTAGCAGAAAAAGAAGCACCCAATACCGAAGTGCTAGCCCCAACAGCAGTGAAGTATCCTGCGACAAAATTCTATAAAGAAATAGCCAGTTTAGAATCAGGGAAGACCTACGAAGTAAAGATACTGAGTAAAGACTATGCAGGAAACGAGAGTGAAAAAACAGCAGAAGTGACAGTACCAGCAGCACTGGCAGCCCCCTCAAAAGAGGGAGTAGAAGGCATTACGCTGGATACGAGCGGGAAAATAAGAGCAAAGGTAGCATTTAAGACAGGACCTGGAAGTAGTATCTATTATCGAGTAAGGATGAACGAAGGAGCAACAGTCGTAGCAGAAAAGAGCATAACAGGCAGCACAAAAGAAATATACTTTGGGATAGCAGATGGCTTAGAAGTAGCAAACACAGAAGGAACAGCAAAAGAATACGGATTTTTTCTCATAGAAATAAAAGGCGGGCAAGTAAGTCCTGCAACAGACATAGCGACCACAAAGCTCAAAGTATGGGATAGTGTATCGACAGCACCGCCTGCACCCCGTGTTGCAACCTTGAAAGAAACACAATCATTCAAGGGAGTCTACGAGTTTAGTATAGGAACATTTGGAGCATCGTATAAAACACCAGCAGGGACCGAGCTATCGCAAGCACAAGTAGCATATAGAGTGTACATAGCAGAAGGAGAGCATAGCACCCTCAATGAAATAAAAGCAGAAAGCACAGTAAGAAGCCGTACAGTACAAGGAAGCAATAGTGCAACCAAGCACCGTATCACCTTTGCAGGAGAAGACACAAAGACCTATACGGTAGGAGTAGCAGCAATAAATACACTCAATAGCACAAAAATGGCAAGTGGCACAGCAGGAACAATAAAGAAGCTGACAATGGAAGGAGTGCAAGCAGTACCTCCTGCCCAGTCCTTAGTGAACGATATATTAGCAGTGAGTAAGTCGCAGACAAGAGAAGGAACAATAAAAATAGAAGTGACCGAATTGACAACCTTTACCAATGCAGTAGATGCCTCAGGAGATCCGATACTAGATAATGATGGACTGGTATATACCGTATATGGCTTGCAGAAAAATACAAACCCAGCAAATGCACAAGAAGTAGTAAGCAATGGAAGAAAAGTAGCCATAGGCAGTGCAAAGAATGGCAAGTATACAAAGGATGGGGTAGAAAAACTAGGCTTAACAAGCGAAACACCACAAGCACAAATAGCAATAAAAGGGAAAGCACAGTATCATTTTGTGGTAGAAGTAGCAGTAAAAACAGATACGACCAAGAAAGTATACGGAGCAGTAGAAAGTGTGACAACAGGCTCGCAAGCAAAAGCACCGCTACAAAGTGCGATAAACCCGCTCTTGACAGTAGTCGAAACAAAACCAGTACCAACAGGCACGATAGACTTGGAACTAACAGAATTGACAAACTTTTCAAGCGCACAAGCAAAAGACGATACAGGAACAGCAATAACCAGTAATGACGAGCTAGTATATACCGTATATGGCTTGCAAAAAGATACAACCCCAGCAAATGCACAAGAAGTAGTAAACAATGGAAGAAAAATAGCCATAGGCACCGTAAGTGCAAGCAAGTATACCGTCTCTGGCTTAGACAAATTAGGGCTGAGAACAGATTCCACTCCACAAGTAACGATAATAGGAAGCAAGCAGTATCATTTTGTGGTAGAAGTAGTAGTAAAGACAGATGTAACAAAGAAAGTAGTAGGAGCAATAAAGACAGTAGTACTGTCATCAAAAGCAGTAGCGCCTGCCCAGTCCTTAGTGAACGATATATTAGCAGTGGAGAAATCGACAACAACAGGAGCAGTAAAAGCAGAACTAACAGTATTGACAACATTTACGAATGCAAAAGACAAAGAAGGAGGAGCTATTAACAGCAATGCAGGACTGAGCTATGCAGTATATGGACTACAAAAGACAGGAAGTCCCCCCAGTGTACAGGATGTAGTAAACAATAACAAGAAAGTAGCATTAGGATTAGTAAGTGGTGGAAAGTATACAGTCAATACACTCACAACACTTGGCTCAGGGCCTTCAGCAGTAACGATACAAGGCAACAGAGATTACTATTTTGTTGCAGAAGTAGCAGTAAAAACAGATACATCAAAGAAAGTATACAGTACTGTAAAGACAGTAAAGACAGAATCGAAAGCAGTAGCCCCTCAGCAGTCCTCAGTGAACGGTATCTTAGCAGTAAGTAAGTCGACAACAGTAGGAGCAGTAACACTTGAACTGACAGTACTGACGAGTTTTACAGGACTCAAAGCAGATACAGGAGCAGCGATAAGCGATAACACAGGGCTGAGCTATACCGTGTACGGCTTACAGAAAGATACGACCCCTACGAAAAATGAAGTACTCGCAGGAAGGAAAGTAGCCATAGGCACAGTAAGTGCAGGCAAGTACACCGTCAATAGCTTGGATAAGTTAGGCCTTACTACAGACTCTGCAGCACAAGTAGGGATACTCGGCAATAAGCAATATCATTTTGTAGTAGAGGTAGCAGTAGCAACAGATACAACAAAGAAGGTAGTAGGCAATGTAGAAAGTGTGACGACAGACTCAAAAGCAGTAGCACCATCAGCAGGGGCATTGTCTGGTAATTTTGCTATGGGACAATCAAATAGTGCAGGAGCCTTAAAGCTCACATTACGAAGATTGACAAGTTTTACAGGACTCAAAACAGACACAGGAGCAGCGATAAGCGATAACACAGGGCTGGTCTACACAGTGTACGGCTTACAGAAAGATACGAACCCCGCGAATGCACAAGAGATACTAAGCACTGGAAGAAAGATAGCCATAGGCAGTGCCAGTGGAGCAAACAATGCAGGAGTATACACAGTAGAAGCGCTGAGCAAGCTCGGCTTACCAAGCGGTTCACAGGTATCGCTTGTATCAGGCAAGCAGTATCATTTTGTAGCAGAGGTAGCAGTGGCAACAGACAAAGCAAAAAAAGTATTGAGCAATATAGAGAGCATTACAGTATCGCCAGCAGTGGTACCAGAACAATCCTTAGTGAACAATATACTATCGGTGGCACAATCAAGCACAGTAGAAAAGCTAAAACTACAGCTAACACAACTGACACAGTTTACCAATGCAAAAGACAGTACAGGACAAACGATAACAGATAACAGTAGTCTTGTATATACCGTGTACGGCTTACAGAAAGATACGAACCCCGCAAATGTGCAAGAAATAGTAAGCAATGGAAGAAAAGTAGCCATAGGCATAGTAAGTGAAGGCAAGTACACAGTAGAAGCGTTGGATAAGCTAGGGCTACCAAGCGATTCAGCACAAATAGACATAGATGGAGGCAAGCAGTATCATTTTGTGGCAGAAGTAGCAATAGCAAGAGTGCCAGTAAAAAGAGTGTATAGTACGATACAAAGGATAACAGTGTCTCAAGCGGTAGCTCCTCAACAATCGTTAGTGACAGATATTCTAACAGTAAAATCGGATCCTAGTATAAATGTTGGGGGTATTGTCATTAATGTTACTTTGCTTACAACATTTACGGGAGCAAAGAAATTTGATGGATCAAATATTACTGCAAATGCAGATCTTGAGTATAACGCATATCTGCTAGAAGATACAGGAAATATACCAACAGCAGCAGAAGTACGTACAGGAGGAACTAAGATATCTTTGTTTCGATTGGTTCAAGGAGTATCTTTATTTTCTAATACTTCTATTTTTAATGTAAAATCAGAAACAAAGTATCATTTTGTGGTAGAGGTAGTAATAAAATCAGATACAACAAAAACAGTATATAGTAGTGTAAAAGCTGCTACCTCAACAAAAAAAGTATCAGAAGCAATAGCTCCTCCTAAAGTGTTGCTTGATAATAAATTAGCAGTATCACAATCAAGCCCAATAGGAGCAATAAAGCTGGTGTTGACGCAGTTGTCTGAATTTTCACATGGTTTAGGTTTGGACAGAGTGGACACACAAACAAGTGATGGGATCAATATAGACGATAATAAAAAATTAGTATATACAGTATTTGGTATTCAACAGGATACAGTGCCTACTGCAAAAGAAGTGATAGATAAGGGATCAGAAATAGCACTTCCTACACTAAGTGGCTCTGCAGTGAAAGGAGGAAGATATACACTAAATGCACTTTCAACAGTAGGCGGATCTGCTATTAAAGGAAAGCGGTATCATTTTGTATTTCAAATAGCAGTGAAATCTGATCGTACTGCCAAAGTAGTGTCAGATGTGGAAAGTATTCTTGTAAATACCCGTGTTCCTGCTGAGGTAAATGCCATTACGTTTACTTCAATTTCAGGGGGAGCAAATGGCACAGCAACAGTGCAGTGGGATGCTCCTACATTAGGGAATAATTATAAGAATGATGCAGGAACAGCATTGCAAGCCAGTCAAGTATCGTATAAAGTATATCATGCAGAAAAAGGAGCAACAGCAAGAACAGTAGCACAGATTAAATCAGCAGATAATAGTCCTATGACAATAGGAGCAAATATAAAGACAGCAGGATTGACAAGCCTTAAAGCAGGGGTAAATTACGAAGTAGTAGTACAAGCAGTAAACAGTACCGATGCCACAAAAATGTCAGAGGGTAAGAGATCAGAATTTAAGACAGCACAAGGAGCAGCACCTAATATGCCTACTGTAGCACTAGAAGCAAATGGGAATGCAATAGAGGTAGATGTTACTGCACCGATATTTAAGGGAACAAAGACAGACGGTACAGGATTGACAGAAGATGAGCTAAACTATACATTATACTACCATGCATCGACAAGTACCTTGACAGCAGCACAGGTAAAAACACAAGCAGGATCAGCAAGTGATGCAAAAGTAGGAGGAGTAAAAACTGATGTAACATCAAAAGCACCATATGTGCTAAGCAATCTCAACAAAGGGCAGAAGTACTATATTACCGTAGAGGCAGTAAATAGCATTGTAAACAATAGATCAGCTCCTACTTCTGCAGAAAGTGTTACTACTGCAACCTTTACGATAGAGTTGCAAAATAGTAATAGTACCTATACCGTAGGTACTGCTATTACGCCAATAACGATAACAAAAGATCCAAGCAATGCAACGTTGAGCTGTACCATTGATGCACTAAGAAAAGAGACAGGCTTGCAATTTTCTGTACAGGATGGTATCACTGGCACTCCTAACAAATCGAATGAGCATGATCCTGCTATTAAAGAGTATAAGTACACTTTAGTATGCACAGGAACAGGTTCGCATACAGGACAGCAAAGGCATAGCATTACAATACAAACAAGGTTACAACAGGTAGCAGGCAAAGCAGCTAATTATTATAGACCAACGAAAAAGAATGCGTTGAGGGATATTATAGATGCAGAGATAAAGGCACATGGAAATGCTCCTAACCTTAACATGATAGATACCAGTGCTATTACTGATATGAGTTATTTATTATATAATGAAGGTAGTTATTCATATGGATATCTTAAGCTAGCAAAATTTAATGGAAATATATCAAATTGGAATACAAGTAATGTAACTACTATGAGAAATATGTTGGCTGATGCACTTGTACTTAATAGAGATATATCCCAGTGGGATACGAGTAATGTAATTAGTATGAGAGCTTTATTTAAAGCAAATACAAAGTTCAATCAAGATATATCGGGTTGGGATGTAAGTAATGTGAGAGATATGTACCAAATGTTTTATGGGAATGCAGATTTTAATAAAGATATATCGGACTGGGATGTAAGTAATGTTCAAGATATGAGTAGTATGTTTTTTGTTGCTGAAAAATTTAATCAAGATATATCAAAATGGAAAGTGCATAATGTTGCACGAATGAGCAACATGTTCCGATTAGCAAAAGCATTTAATCAAGATATATCGGATTGGGCGATACAAACTAATATATCATATGAAGGTATGTTTAAAGAAGCAACGGTATTTGATCAAAATTTATCGAAATGGAGAATATGTACTTATAGAGTTTCTGATACTTTTGATGCTATGTTTGCAGGATCAGCTATGGAAGGGACAACAGCACAATATCCAACGAAATTGCATAGTAGTACTAATTCAGATCTTTGTTTCTAATCTCATTTAGGAGCATCATTGTACAAAAAAGGAATACAAGCATGTCTTGTATTCCTTTTTCTTCATGTATATACGGTAAGTAAATAGAATAGATATAAAGATATTTTTAGAAAAAAGCATACATTTCTATTCTTTTAAGACGATATAAGTAATAGAGAAAAATTGACAAAAGACATATTTTATGATAGTATAAATATAAGCATTATTCTAATTTTTCTGATAAATTAAATATAAAAAGGAGTGTAATTGTAGTGTTTCATAAAAAAACAATAACATTATTAGTAATGTCATTGCTCTTTTTCGTTGTATTCATTGGGTATCTTGGAGCTCAGTCTTCTCTTTCTCATGTTGCCAGTTCACGCTTGCTAGAAAGTTTTGATGGACAAGAAGATTCTCTTATAAGCGGATACAAGTGGGAAGTAAAAGCAAGTAGATTTATAACAAAAACTGAGGATAAGCCATATCCACGATGGAAATATATTGCAGGATATAATCCTTTATTCTTACCACATATTATGCGTGGTAGCAATGAAGAAGAAGAGCAAAGGTTACTTGTTGTGAGATCCGCGTTCAATTTAAAAGGCACGAATTATCTTTACTTAATTCCGACTGATACTGATCCAGAAAAAAAAGGAATTAAGCCAGGTATTTTCACCTATGAACAAGATGCAAGGGATGGAGAATCATTTAAGAAAGGTGATCCAATACCAGGTATCTACTTACGCGAAGCAGTAGGAGGTGTTGGTATATATGCCCTTGGTGTTCTTAGAGATTACTTTGTATCTATTGAATTTCAAAATTTCTATGGTGAAGTTTTTCTGGTAAATGTGGGAAATTTGAATTATAAAGGATGGAAAGTACTTGAAGGAGATGTGCCTTTTTATAAATATGTGAGTACAAGAGATTTGGTGGAAAATGATTATTATTTACGATTGAACAAAATAATCATAAGAACTGGAGCAGGGGAAGCAGTAAATGATTTTGATTTATTCTTTGATTCTCTTTTTGTTACCGTTCCTATTCAGGAAGATTCTTCTGATTATTATGATGGGTATCAGCTTACAAAACCAAATATTAGAGATAGTTTCTTCAGTGATGATGAAGAAGATAGTAATGAACAATAGGCAGATAGGGAGGAAATATAATGTTTCATAAGAAAAATATACTAATAGTCATGCTTATTTTTATGCTCATAGGAAGTGTATATTCTCAGAGTACTGAAAATGATAATCAGACAACAACAAGAGTACCCGCAGATACAGGGCGTCAGCTTTTAAGAGAGATGCTTGTAACATCGTTTGAGGACCCTACACTATGGAGAATAAGTATTTCTGAGGATGAAGGAACAACAAAAGTTCGTAGGATTTCTGGTGGACCAGCCCTAGAAAAAAAGCAAAATTTAGGACAAGAAGAAAAAAATATTTTTCCTGGTGATGAATATGTGCTTGGTGTAAAGGCAGAATTTTATAGAAGAAGCGAAACTGTTATTGATATGGAGCTACAGAAAGCTATGTTTATTCCTGGTATTGCTAAAAAATTATCTTTATGGGTACTTGGGAGAGATAAACGTCATACATTATCTGCACGTGTACTTGATATGAATGGAAATATACTAACATTACCTATAGGGCAATTAAATTTTAGTGGATGGAAAAAGCTTGAAGTAGTTATTCCTGAATCGTTTGCACAAGAAGATTTACGAAGAGGCAATTTTTATGGAATGTATCTTTTAGGATTAAGAATAGATACATACTTTCAAGATACTGTAGGTTCTTATTATGTTTACTTTGATGATTTACGGGTTATCCGAGATGCCATGATTGATGCTAACAAGAGTGAGGATGATATATCGGATGGATGGTGATTTAGCATCGTAAAAAATGAAGAAGATTTTGTTTAGTACATTGTATTAAGCTATGTATATCTGTTAATTGTAATGCCGCTACTGTTTCGTACAGAAGTGGCATATTTTTTGGATGATTCTTTTCTGAACGTATTTTTTGATGGCTTAAATAAGGAGCGTCCGTTTCTAAGAGTAATGTATTAGGAGGGATTGTTTTGATAACTTCTTGTAAGAGTATATTTTTTTTGTAGCTTATATTAGCAGTAAAAGATATATAAAACCCAAGTTCTAAACAGTGTTGTGCTTGTTCTTTTGTTCCGCTAAAACAATGAATAACTCCTATAGGATATTGGGAGTACTGTGGATCTTGTATATCAATAGCATGTGTTTTATAAAAAGTATCAATCTCATAGAGTATATCTTCTAATGAATCTCGTGAGTGTATGATAAGCGGTTTGTTGTATTCAAATGCCATACTGAGATGTAAGCGAAATATATCTTTTTGTTTTTCTTTGCTTGCTCTTTGAGCAAACCAGTCGAGTCCACATTCTCCAATAGCATCTGCTGTAGGGATAGCTTTATGTAATAAAGGTTCAATTTCTTGTACTGTATAGTGTTCGCAATAGTTTGGATGTAGCCCTACGCTAAAATATATGTGTTGATATTTAGAAAATTTCTGTTTTCGTTGCTCTAAATCTTTTGGTTCAATACCAATATCAAGTAAGTACATTTCTTTTGAACTAAGATATTCTAAGTCTCTATGGAGTGTAGGGTGAAACTTTTCTGTAAGTGTAAGATGACAATGGCTGTCTATAATAGGGAAAGAGAGAGGGTTTGTGCATGTGTTTATTTGTTTGTTTACATTGTTCATAATTGTATTATATACTAAACATAGAGAGTTTATAATGTAACTCATAGGATAAAAATGAACAATACAATATCAGCACAAGATACAGTAGCAATACCAAGCAATACTATATGTTTTATAGCATGTGATCTTGATGGTACTCTTTTGAGAGATGATCATATGTGTAGTGACTATACCAAAGAGGTATGGAAGGCTCTTCTTGAGAAAGAAATTTATTTTGTGCCAGTTACTGGCCGTCCTTTTTCTGCTATGAAAAATCATGTTCCATTAGAGCTATGTAAGGATATTATATGTACGAACGGTGTGCATATATATAGCAAGAAGAGTATGGATAAGGAAATTGAGCTTATTGTATCTACTGATCTTGCATGGCCAGTTGCTCAAAAGATTATTGATATACGAGATAATCAGTTTCCAAATGTGCATATACATCTCTATCAAGGAGAGACGCTCTATACTCTAAAAGAGAATGAATACTCTAAGGTGTATGCTAGTAGAACAAGTGTTACATTTACTACAATCTCTAGTTGGAAATCGATAGAAAATGCCCCTGTATCAAAGATAATGTTTGTAAGCTGGGATAATAGTATATTACAAGATATAAAGAGGCATCTTGATACTATAGAAGGCATACATGCAGTATTTAGTTCTAAGGAATATCTTGAGGTATTTAGTAATGAGGCATCAAAAGGACTTGCTATCCAGTATTTACTAGAGAAATACGATCTGACCTCAAAAAATGTGCTTGCGTTAGGCGATTCTTATAATGATATATCTATGTTTGATGTGTGTGACTATGGCTATATCATGAAAAATGCCAATGACGATTTACTTCCTCACTTAAAAAGAACGCCTTACAGTAATAATGAGGATGGAGTGGCAAGATTATTGAAAGATATGTTACTTACTCCATAGGAGCGTTTTTGAGAGTACTGTGAGCTGTTATTTCTAAAATGAAACTAAATGTGTAAGCCGTATTTTTTCACAAAATTGAGAAAGCCTATTTTATCTATACTCCGTAAAGTAGATGTAGACACCCTAAGGCGAACACTTTTTTTAAGTTCTGGAATATAAATCTTTTTATTTTGTAAATTTGGATACTGTCTTCGTTTACTTTTGTTGTGTGAATGAGATACATTATTGCCTGTAAGTGGACTTTTTCCACTAATCATACATCTTCTTGCCATATGCTTTCCTGCCTTATTTTGTTATAATTTTACTGGTAGTTGTACTGATAATTGTTATTTATGCTTTTCCAACTTCTTTATAAAGTGCATGTTTTCGTATAAAAGGATCGTATTTCATAAATTCAAACTTATCAGGGGTATTCTTTTTGTTCTTTTTTGTATAGTAACAATGACCACTTTCACTGCTTTTAAGACGAATACGTATAAAATTATTTTTACTCTTTTTTGCCATAAAAACTTCCTTATATATATTTTAACTGTAAGTAGAGAGCTTTGTCAAGTCACATACCCTACTTGATATTTTTATATATATGTGGTATTCTATATATATACTAATTATATTTATATAGAGGATAATATGGCAGTACCAAAGAAAAAAGCTTCAAAATCACGTACTTCTCGTAAGCATTCTATCAATGGAAAGCTTAAGCTCCCAACATTGCATGGAAAAAGTGAATCTGGAGATTTTATTCAAAGACATAGAATGGATCCTACATCAGGGATGTATAGAGAAAAACAAGTAATTATTAAAGAGGAAGAATAGGAGTAACTATGAATACTTTTGAACAAGTAAAAGCAATAATGGTAGATCGACTTGATGTTGATGGAAGTAAAATCACTGAAGAAACAAATTTTATTGAAGATTTAGGATGTGATAGCCTTGATACATATGAGTTGCTTCAAGGACTTGAAGAATCTTTTAATATAACTATTTCCGAAGATAAAGCAAATGATTTGAAGACTGTAGGAAAAGTTATTGAATATGTTGATTCGTTGAAAAGCTAAACTGTAGAAGTCTACACAATAGAAGTTAATAAAAACTTCAATAAGAAATGTTCAATAAAAAGTGTTCAATAAAAAGTACAGCACAGTAAGTACTTTTCAAAATATTGTATGTAGGTATTGTATCAATACTTAATTGAATGTAGCTTTTGTTTGCTTTTTTTCATACTAAAATATCCCAATCTACATATGCAAAGGTTCATAAGACTCAGCATTATGTAGTAGCCAAAAATAAATTAAAGGCTTTTTGTAAACATGCAAGATTGCCTTTTCGAAATCTCTTATATGTATATTTTGCGTTAATGCATAAATCGTATGTATACGCATCGGGCTTTACAATAGAAAATAGTGTTGTTCCTCTACAGAGTTATAATAATGAGCGTCTTGAGTTTTTAGGTGATGCTTTATTGAGTGTGATGGTGGCAGAGTATGTCTATGCTCATTACCCTAATGCTACTGAAGCATTTCTTTCAAAGCTACGTTCTTATGTTGTATCACAGCCCTATCTCAGTCGTGTAGGGAATGCTCTGCATGTTAGGCAGTATATATTTTCTGTATATGATTTGCAAAAAGAATCACATAAATACAACCGTATCGTTGCAAATGTAGTGGAAGCATTGATTGGAGCGTTGTACCTTGATAGAGGTTACGCCCGTATGAAGAAAGTGTTTTTACCTTTGTTTATTCCTTTTATACAAGAAGTAGTAGAAGGAGAACACTTAAAAGATTATAAGTCTATTTTACAAACATATACACAAAAAAAATATAACTCTGTCCCTCAGTATATATGTGTGGCTACACAGGAGAAAAAAGGGGAGCTTTATTTCAAAGTACATTTGCAATTTCATTATGAGAATGGAAAGTATATTTCAAGTACCTATGTAGATACAAATAAAAAGCGTGCTGAACAACAAGTGGCAAAACAAGTATGTTCTGATTTAGATATACATCTTGAAAGTGAATTTACACAGAAAGAGCTATACTAATTATGTTTTGGAACTCGTTTTTTGATATATTCTAATAGTATTGTTTTTGTATTTTTTTCAGGATACTGTAGTACATATCGTAAAGCAGTATGTAATAATAGTCCTATGTTTCTTCCTTTGATAGTAGTATTAAGTTTCATAATATCATTTCCATTGATTGCTAGTTGTGCTAGTGTTGTGAGTTTCTTGTCTTGAGTGTCTTGTATTGTTTGCATGTATTGTTGTATCCCTTGTGCTTCCTGTAGCATATTTTGAGCAAGTGCATTGAGGTAGTAATAATACAAAACAAAAAGAGCTCGTTCTATTCCCAGTGTATATATAAAACAGTTTTGTTTGAATGTTGACCATACTCTCATCTGTTTATTATTTCTTTTTTTGATTATAGTATAGTGACTATTTTTTATGATACACTGTATAAGATGTAATTGTGCATTTGAGAGTTTTAAGGTTTTTAGAATAGCGGTATATTCCTTATATGTTGTGATACCATGTGCTATAAAGCAGATAGCAATATGTAAAGAAAGTGTCTGTATGGTATTCTTATTGTAAACAGAGGGGAGCATGTTGCTAAATGTGTATATTTTTTTACAGTAATCCATCTCTTGTTTTCTTAAAGCAAAGGAAAAAATTATGTGGAATAAATTATTTTCATGAAGGAGTTGTACTGCAGTATAGACATTAAGAGAGCTAAACATATTACTGAGTTCAGTCCAAATTCTTTCTTTTGAGATATGAGAAATTAAGGAAGCATGAGTTTTTATAGCGTTTCGACTTTCATTTTCAATAGAAAAATTAAGATTACAACTAAAACGTATTGCTCGTAACATGCGTAAGGCATCTTCTTGAAAACGTTTTGAGGCATTTCCTACGCAACGAATGATGTTATTTTGCAGATCTTCTATCCCATTATGCATATCTATAATATGCTCTTGTAAAGGGTCAAGTGCTATTGCATTTATGGTAAAGTCTCTTCTTTCAAGATCTTTTTCAAGAGAAGTAGTATATGCTATAGAATCTGGTGAGCGATAGTTTGAATAGTCTCCGTCAATTCTAAAACTGGTAACTTCAAAATGTAAGTGGTAAAATAAAATAGTAACAGTACCATGAGCAATGCCTGTAGGAATGGAACGAGGAAACATTTTCATAACTATGTCAGGGCTTGCGTCTGTACTAAAATCAATATCTTTTACTTGTCTCTGCAGAAGAAAGTCTCTCACTGCACCTCCAACAACATAGAATTTGAATCCATTTTGCTTAAACAGGCTTGCTATTTGTTTTATATGTGATATATACGGAAATGTATGAAGAGGATACGTGTATTCCATGATAGTTATTGTTGTATACTACTATTTTAATGGAAATGAATATTTACAATGATATGTGTAAAACAAAAAGCGTTGTAGAACATACAACGCTTTTGTAAGGGATGATAAATGTGCAGAGGAACTAACTATTGCTGTAAAACTTGTAACACTAATGCACTTTGACTATTAGCTTGTGTTATCATAGAAGTCGATGCTTGCAATAGAATTTGGTTCTTAGTAAACTGTACAGCTTGATATGCCATGTCTGTATCTCGTATACGTGATTCTGCAGCCTGTAAGTTTTCAGCTCCAATAGACAAGCCTACACGAGTAAGCTGTAATCTTTGTTGAAAAGCTCCAAGATCAGCTCTTTGAGAAGATACTTTTTCTATAGCGTCATCAATTTTAGAGATAGCTCTGTTTGCTTCATTTTGTGTACCTATTGAGAGTTTTGGTGCAGCATCTGCTGTAGGACCAATTTCTTGTAATCCTAAGCCTTGTGAAGTCATTGTCCCAATAAATACTTGAAACCTCTGATCTGTGTTAGCTCCAACATGGAGGAACATAGTAGAGTTTACTGTATTAGAGCCGTTTTCTTGTGCAAATCGTCCTGTAAGGATGTTAAGTCCATTGAACTGAGCATCTCTTGCAACACGATTAACTTCGTCAATAAGCTGATCAAATTCTACAGTGATGTACCCTCTATCTTCTACTGAGTAGGTTCCATTTGCTGCTTGTACTGATAACTCACGTATACGCTGTAGTACTTGATGTGTTTCATCAAGGTATCCCTCAGCGGTCTGAATAAGTGAAATACCATCTGCTGCGTTTTTTTCTGCTCTTTGAAGACCACGTATTTGAGCTCGCATCTTCTCAGAAACAGCAAGATTAGCTGCATCATCACCTGCTCGGTTGATTCTTTGACCAGATGATAATTTTTCCATATTTTGATCAACATGGATTTTGTTGAATTTTTGTGCACGTTGCGCAAACATTGCACTAAGGTTATGATTGATTACCATAATATACTCCTTCCTTGGTAAAATTTTTATACGAGGGCTTCCTTGCCCTCTATAAGTCTATATCGGTATATTATGGTATACTATTTAGTAATAAGATGAAAAAAGTATCTTCTTTCCATACATTATGTGCTGAGACAGCATCTTGTTTTATTTTTACTGGAGGAGGAGGTCCTCATAAAAATACTGTTATTACATGGGATGTAGATCTTGTTCTTGCTGCAGATTCTGGATATACTTTATGTACTTCATTAGGCTATGTTCCTGATGTATTTATGGGAGATATGGATTCTGTTTCTCAGGATGTGTTTTCATCTATTCCTTCTACTGTACAAGTATATACTTTTAACAGAGATAAAGACAAAACAGATACAGAACTTTGTTTACAGTATGCAAAAGAAAGGGGATGTACTGACATAAGTATTATAGGCAGTAGTGTAGGGAGAGTTGATCATTTTATTGGACTACTATACCTATTTTTTGATACACTTGCTCCTACACGTATCATTACTGAGAAATATCATATTGAATGTATCACAGAAATACAAAAACAATATACCATAAATGTTACAAAAGGGAGTATATTTTCTGTGTTTCCTTTTCCTTATAGTAGCACACAAGCAAAAAGTAAGGGGCTAAAATGGGAGCTTGATGAAATTACATTACATAATGGTTTTGTCAGTTTAAGTAATGAATGCAAAGAAGATACAGTAATGCTATGCCTTCAGAAAGGGGCAATGATGGCAATATGGGAGCATAATAATAGTATTGAGTGTCCTACAATAGTCTAGGTATATGTGCGTCTGCATCCTATGAATTACCTATTATTCATCCGACAGGGACATGATTTTTTCTGGAGGGAGTAGTTTTATCAGCTCTAATGTCTCAGGTGTTTGTTGTATAAGAGTAGATAGGTTTCGCAATAAAAATAGATATTCTTGATTATAATTTTGCTTTTTATTTTCGGTTGTATTTATATTGTTTGATATTTCGTTATGGTAGAGCGTTTTAGTTACTGTGTAAATATCATAATCTGGAGTTTTTTGGAAAGAAACATTGACAACAGTGTTAGTGATAGGGGATCGTGAAGCTATAGCGTATAATGTATTTTTAAGAGTATTGATATTGTCACTTTCGATGCTTTGTACACTTGCTTGTATTATATTGTTTACAATATTTCGCTCTATACTGCGTATAATATCTTCGCTGGCGATAAGTTTATTGTTTGTGATAAATGATAGTATTTGATTGCTATCTATACGATAATCAATAGTTACTTCACCAGTGCTAAGGAAAATATCTTCTGATTCATATATTTTTTCACTGTATAATTGTGCGTTAGGGAGATAGTAGTGTATGGGGATGGTTATAGATTGAAGAAAAAGGGGTACTTGTAGTAACTGAGTTTGAAAGGGCATAATACGCTTCCATTGCCAATAATAATTACTTTTTTCTATTAACGTATAATCTGAAACTTGTGGGACATCATCTTTGGATGCATTATCATCTTTTGAAGAGGATATAAAGTATAATACTCCTGCATGCCCGTCTTTAATCCATATGTTTACCCAACCAGTAAAGAAAGCATATATAAAAAATAATACTATTATAAACAATAGAGATTTGCCAATGTATGAAAAAAGTTTTTTCATATTCTGATTATATCATAATAATATAATTCTTATTTTTCTCAGTATACTTTTTATTTATGCTCTTCTATTTGTTTTTTTCTATTATGTCTCGCTATTATAAAGGAATATATTCTCGGCATTATTGCACATATAAATGAGGTAAATCCTGCTATGTTTTTATCATGATACACAAGAAAAGCACCTATGACAGCAAACAAGATGGAAATTGACCATCCTGCCCAAAGCCCTATATTTGCTCTTTTGTTTTGATTTATTACTTCTATTTTTTCTATTTCTTGTCTATGATTGCTTTGTTTTTCGGCTAATGCAAAGAATTTTTCCATTGCGTCTGGCATCAACGCATTGTATCCTTCCATTATTTCTGGTGGAGGTATGGGGCTAGATATACGTATATGTTGCATTCTAAGAGAAACTTCTGCTACTTCTCTTTTGTTAACTGCAGCTTTTCGTTTTTCAATGAAATGAGGTTTTCTCTTCTTTTTATTCTTCTTCGACATAAGAATAATTTTCTTCTAAAAATTCTATAAAATCATTCCCTACTGCTAAAAAATCTGAATACAATGCTCGTGCGTCTGCCTCTTTCCATGATTCTGAGTGATTATATTGCTGTAAATTATTATCAAAATCAATAGTTCTCGCAAATCCTTCTAAAAAACTTGCTCGTGGGGATAATCTATACATAAAAACTCCTTTTGTATATAAGTTATATATACACTCTATATTATACTATACATTCGATATTTTTGTTATATGCTTATAGGTTTTATTTGCGAGGGTGAGTATTAGTATGAAACATGAGTATAACAAAAAATTATTAGACAGATGATAGAGAAATATATGTCTGTGATTAAGGTTGCATTTTATTTCTTACATAATCTTCCAATGCTGGTTTCATGTTCTGGTTTATATTTTCATCTGTAAATGAACCATCTCCTCGGTTTTTATATGCTGCTTTTAATAAATTCTTTTTGTGTTTGGGAGTATTATAATATTTTTCTGCTTTCTTTATTGCTACATTAAAAACTTTTCCTATGATATCAATTATAGTTGTATCGAACTTTTCTTTATTTTCTTTGCTAAGGTTGTTATACCAGTTCCGAGCTTTAGATCCTACAGCAAAACCTACAACAAAACTTACAGCAGCAGTAACTATTAACGGCAATACATTATTTTTTTCTTTATCATCCATAATAAGATTATACACCTTTTGTTATACTTCATCCACTGATACTACTCTTTTTTCCTTAAACGATAGGGTAAAGGCCTCAGCTACTATGCTAGGAAAGAGGCTATCTTTTGCTGTAACGGGAGATGCTTTGTTTTGCATAATACAGTCTACAAATATTTGTACTTCATTCTTAAATCCTTGCTCAAATCTATCATAAAATGTGTATACGCATTCTTTTCTCATGCCTTGTGTATCAAGTATGTCTATGTCGGCATTTGCAGGAGTGTAGCCTATACGTATCCTCCCTTTGCTTCCTATTATTTCTATGCGACTATCATGTCCATAAAAAGAAGTACGACTTGCTGATATGATGGCTATCTTTCCGTTGTTACATTGACAGTTTACAACAGTGTTATCTGCGTCATTGATAGTTTCAAACTCTTTATGTACAAAAGCTCCTCCTGTTGCATATACTGTTTGTATTTCTGAAGATAAAAACCAACGAGCAAGATCTATATCGTGTACATTCATGTCATGAAATATTCCTCCTGCTTGTGGAGTAAATGTTACTTGAAACGGAGCGAAATCATTATGATCAGCAGTTTGAGAATATACCATAAATGGTTCTCCAATAACACCTTCATCAATTCTTTTTTTTGCATACATGTGTGCAGGATCAAAGCGTCTTACAAAACCAAGCATAAAAGTATATTTCTTTTCATATGCTTCAAGTGCATTCATAATAGAGCGAGCTGTTGCTACATCAATAGCGAGAGGTTTTTCACAGAACACATGCTTTCCTGCTTCAAATCCTTTCATAATTTGTGTTGCATGAAATTTAGTAGTAGTCACTAAGAAGACAGCGTCAATATCTGCTTTCTCTAACATTTCGTCATAAGATGTATAGGGAGTAATGGTGGGAAATTGTTGTTTCGCCCAGTCAAGTTCTTCTTGTATTACACTACAAGCTGCAGTTAAGCTACAATTATTAGTGCGACTAATGTTTATTGCATGATTCTTTCCTAATCTTCCTAATCCTACTATTCCTATCTTTACCATCGTTTCCTCCTTTGTATTAGCACATAATAGTGTGCTGTTGTATTAATTATAATGTTAAGTAATATATTTTTCAAAACAATAAAGTTTTACCATCTGGTATATACCTTTTGATGCAACTGCATTCAAATATTTTACTTAAGTAGCACTTAACACTGAGAGTAACAGGCTATTTTTTAAGAAAAAATAGGTATTTTTGGAGTTTTACCGTTTCGTGTGAACCCTTTTGATAAAATCAGTATACTGCAAAATTTCTATTATGCCAAGTGTGTAATGTTCGTTTAGTAAGGAAAGTATCAACAATAAGAGGGCGCAGAGTAAGTACACAAGGATCCAGAGAAGGACTTTTTTCTTTGAGCAACAAAGCAGGAGAGCCGTGTTTATAAGAGTTATGGCGTTGATGATTAAAGCTATATTGATATTCAGCACTTTTGAGTAAAAAAGTACTGAGAGTAGGATTCTGCATTTTTGCATAGCATTCAGTTTCAATAAGCTTATGAGAAGCCTCGACATCAGAATTGTAAGTAGGAGAAGCATATGGGATAGTAGTATGGTGTGCCTCGTATGCTGCAAGAGAAGCAACAAAAGCAGATTGTTTAGTACTAAAAGCCCCTGAGATAAACTCAGAGCCATTATCAGTTTGAATAGTAATAGAGGAAGTATCAACGTGAAAAGAAGCAAGATGAGTAAGCAGATATTCAATAAATAAAGCGGTATGAGAAGAGCTTTTTTGAGTAGCAAAGCATATCCATAAAGCCCCTGTTGCGACAT
Source organism: Spirochaetia bacterium (assembly GCA_965218205.1). Classification (GTDB taxonomy): domain Bacteria; phylum Spirochaetota; class Spirochaetia; order WTKD01; genus CBDDCA01. Next base: position 664,022 of record OZ244590.1, read on the forward strand.
CGCGTGCGGTAATTTGATACTTTGGGAGGCAAAACTTGCGTAATGAGAAGTATAATTCAGGGATATCGGTAAGATATTTAATATCTACTTGTATTTTTTGACAAAACTGCAGCAGTTGCTTCCATAGGCGTGCCTCTTGTTTCTTTTCTGCTTTTTGCTTTTTATGTGTCTTAAAAAACCCCATCTTTCTCAGATGCTTAATGATAGTCTTTATGGAATAAGGAATGGCATACTCTCGTTGTATATGAGAGGCAATACATCGTTGATGATAGTGCTGTAATGTTTCGCATATCTCTTTGAGTTTTAACTGATAGTAAGGTATCATGGTATTAGGATGTTCTACTGAAGCAGGACGCCTATCATAGAGCATAGCTTTCGGCTTCTCTTTGTATCTTTGCAGCCATTTGCGTACGGTATTAGGAGATATATGAAAGATACGAGCAGTACTTTTGATACCGTGTTCTTTTGCAGAAAGTGCTATAGCTAAGCGTACTTTATGCAGTTCTTTTTGATTTCTTGTATTATAAAGTGTAGAGTATATCATGTACTCACCCCCTTTTTTTTTATTTTTGTTTGTTATTTCCATGATAGTATAATTACTGTCATGGATTTTGGGGGTTCATACGAGATGGTAAAAGTACAAAAAATAGGTATTTTAGTATTGCTATTTTTCTTTTTTCTTTGTATAATAATTTATCAGTATGAAAACTTAAGCGTTAAGCTTAAAAAAGGAGATAAGTATGAAAAAAAATCATATTGTTATATTACAATTTATTATTTTTAGTGTTTTTATTATTTTGATAAGTGCCTGTGAAGCTAATACTTCGACTGGCTCAAGTGGTGGGGATGATGTACTATCCTCTGCGACTGCATCAGCAGAAGTAAAAGATATTACATATAAAACTATCAACAGAAGTATTGTATTATCGTGGACAGCTCCCACGCTTAGTGCTAGCCATAAAAGTAAAGATGGCAAAGCACTCACAAAGGCAGATATATCGTATAAGGTTTTTATAGTAGAGAAGGGGGCAAAAAGCCGAACAGTAGCGAATATTATAGCATTAGATAAAGCACCCCTAAAGGTAAGAAAAGGAATAACAACGATAAATATAGATAATCGTAAACTTGATACCACCTATGAAATAGTAGTACAGGCAGTCAATGCAACGGACACAACAAAAGTCTCTACAGGAATGAGAGTAGAAGTGACTGTCCTAAACCCATCAACTACCCCTGCAGACGCCCGCAATGTTAGGGGAAGTCCAACCGATACGAGTGCAAGAATAACATGGCAAGAGCCAACGCTTGATGATAGCCACAAGAAAGCAGATGGAACGCAACTCACAACGGCAGATCTATCGTATAAGGTATATCATGTAGCAAAGGGAATAGACGCCCGAACAGTAGCGAATATTATAATTGCAGACACGAACCCGCTGGAAGTAGCAAAGGGAACGACAACAAGTGCAAATATAACTAATCTTACTCCTAATACCACCTATGAAATAGTAGTACAAGCAGTAAATTCCACCGATACCACAAAAGTCTCTACAGGTATACGAATAGAAGTAACTACCCTTGTAAATAATCAAGCCACTGCACCAGCAGAGGCACGCAGTGTTAGAGGAAGCTCAGCTGATGACAGTGTAGCGGTATCATGGCAAGAACCAGCACTTACAAGCAGTCACAAGAAAGCAGATGGACAAGCACTCACAACGGCAGATGTGTTTTACAAAGTATACCGAGTAGTAAAGGGAGCAGAGAGCAGAACAATAGCAGAGATTAAAGCAGCAGACATAACCCCGTTGGAAGTAACAAAGGGAACAACAAGCACAACTATAAACAATCTTACTGGAAGTACCACCTATGAAATAGTAGTACAAGCAGTAAATTCCACTGATTCTGCAAAAGCCTCCACAGGCAAACGAATAGAAGTAACTACCACGAACCCCGCCACCGCACCAGCAGAGGCAAGCAGTGTTGCAGGAAGCCCAACCGATACGAGTGCAAGAATAACATGGCAAGCGCCAACGCTTACAAGCAATCATAAGAAAGCAAACGGACAAAGACTCACAACGGCAGATGTATCTTACAAAGTGTATCGGGTAGCAAAGGGAAGCGATGCCCGAACAATAGCAGAGATTAAAACAGCAGACACAACCCCGCTAGCAGTAGCAAAGGGAACAACAAGTACAAATATAACCAATCTTAAGCTTAATACCACCTATGAAATAGTAGTACAAGCAGTCAATTCCACCGATACTACAAAAGTTTCTACAGGCAAACGAATAGAAGTAACTACCCTTGCAAATAATCACGCAACAGCACCAGCAGAGGCAAGCAGTGTTGCAGGAAGCCCAGCCGATGACAGTGTAGCGGTATCATGGCAAGCACCAAATCTTACAAGCAGTCACAAGAAAGCAAATGGAACACAACTCACAACGGCAGAGGTATTTTACAAAGTATACCGAGTAGTAAAGGGAGCAAAGAGCAAAACAGTAGCAGAGATTAAAGCAGCAGATAATAACCCGCAGGAAGTAGCAAAGGGAACAACAAGCACAAGTATAAATAATCTTACAGGGAGTACTACCTATGAAATGGTAGTACAAGCAGTCAATTCTACTGACCCCACAAAAGCCTCTACAGGAGTAAGAATAGAAGTAACTACCACGAACCCCGCCACCGCACCAGCAGAGGCAGGCAGTGTTACCGCAGGCAGCTCTACCGATACGAGTGCAAGAATAACATGGCAAGTCCCAACGCTTGATGATAGTCACAAGAAAGCAAACGGACAGGCACTCACAAAGGCAGATGTGTCTTACAAAGTATATCGGGTAGCAAAGGGAAGCAATGCCCGAACAATAGCAGAGATTAAAACAGCGGATAATAATCCGATAGCAGTAGCAAAGGGAGCAAGAAGCACAAATATAACTAATCTTACTCCTAATACCACCTATGAAATAGTAGTACAAGCAGTCAATTCCACCGATACAACAAAAGTCTCTACAGGCAAACGAATAGAAGTAACTACCACGAACCCCGCCACCGCACCAGCAGAGGTAAGCAGTGTTGCAGGAAGCTCAACCGATACGAGTGTAGAGGTATCATGGCAAGCTCCAGCACTTACAAGCAGTCACAAAAAAACAAACGGACAAAGATTAACAATATTAGATGTATCGTACAAAGTGTATCGGGTAGCAAAAGGAAGTGATGCCCGAACAATAGCAGAGATTAAAACAGCAGATACAACCCCGCTAGCAGTAGCAAAAGGTACAACAAATATCACTATAACTAATCTTAAGCCTACTACCACCTATGAAATAGTAGTACAAGCAGTCAATTCCACCGATACCACAAAAGTCTCTACAGGCATACGAATAGAAGTAACTACCCTTGCAACTAATCATGCCACTGCACCAGCAGAGGCAAGCAGTGTTGCAGGAAGCCCAACCGATACAAGTGTAGGGGTATCATGGACAGCCCCAACGCTTGATGATAGTCACAAGAAAGCAAACGGACAAGCACTCACAACGGCAGAGGTATCGTACAAAGTATACCGAGTAGCAAAGGGAAATGATGCCCGAACAATAGCAGAGATTAAAACAGCAGACAAGATCCCGCTAGCAGTAGCAAAGGGTACAACAAATATCACTATAACTAATCTTAAGCCTACTACCACCTATGAGATAGTAGTACAAGCAGTCAATTCTACTGATATGACAAAAGTCTCTACAGGCATACGAACGGAAGTTTCTACCCTTGCAAATAATCAAGCCACCGCACCAGCAGAGGCACGCAGTGTTAGAGGAAGCCCAGCTGATGACAGTGTAGGGGTATCATGGACAGCCCCAACGCTTGATGATAGTCACAAGAAAGCAAACGGACAAGCACTCACAACGGCAGAGGTATCGTACAAAGTATACCGAGTAGCAAAAGGAAGTGATGCCCGAACAATAGCAGAGATTAAAACAGCAGACGTGACCCCACTATCAGTAGGAAAAGGAACAACAAGCACAACTATAAATAATCTTATTGGAAGTACTACCTATGAAATAGTAGTACAAGCAGTCAATTCCACCGATACCACAAAAGTCTCTACAGGCAAACGAATAGAAGTAACTACTACGAACCCCGCCACCGCACCAGCGGATGCCCGCAATGTTAGGGGAAGCCCAGCTGATACGAGTGCAAGAATAACATGGCAAGAGCCAGCACTTACAAGCAGTCACAAGAAAGCAAACGGACAAAGGCTTGCAACGGCAGATATATCGTATAAAGTATATTGGGTAGCAAAAGGAAAGAATGATCGAACAGTAGCAGAGATTAAAGCAGCAGACCTGACCCCGCTAGCAGTAGCAAAGGGAACAACAAGCACAAGTATAACTAATCTTATACCTATTACCACCTATGAAATAGTAGTACAGGCAGTTAATACAACAGATATAACAAAAGTCTCTCCAGGAGCGAGAATAGAAGTGACTACCACGAACTCAGCAACTGCACCGCCAGAGGCAAGCTTTGTTGTAGGAGGCCTAAACGATGATGGAAGTGTAGATGTATCATGGCAAGAGCCAGCACTTACAAGTAGTCACAAGAAAGCAAACGGACAAAGGCTCACAACAGCAGATGTATCTTACAAAGTGTATCGGGTAGAAAAGATATCGTTTTTCCGCCGAAGAACAATAGCAGAGATTAAGACAGCAGATAATAACCCGCTAGCAGTAGCAAAAGGAACAACAAGTATAAATATAACTAATCTTAAGCCTAATGTTACCTATGAAATAGTAGTACAAGCAATCAATTCTACCGATACCACAAAAGTCTCTACAGGAGTAAGAGCAGAAGTAACTGTCACTAATCATGCCACTGCACCGCCAGACACACGTGGTGTAAACATACTCAAAACCGATACCAGTGTAATACTATACTTGACAGTCTTGCCTACAGATAGCCATAAGAAGAGAAACGGACAAAGGCTCACAACGGCAGATATATCGTATAAAGTATACCGAGTAGTAAAGGGAAAGAACGCCCGAACACTAGCACAGATTAAAGCAGCAGATCCGAACCCGCAGGAAGTAGCAAAGGGAACAACAAATATCACTATAACTAATCTTACAGAAAATACCACTTATGAAATAGTAGTGCAATCAGTCAATGCAACGGATACCACAAAAGTCTCTACAGGCAAACGAATAGAAGTAACTACCACTAATTACGCTACCCCACCAGCAGAAGCCCGTAGTGTTACAGGAAGCCCAACCGATGACAGTATAACGGTATTATGGATAGCTCCAACACTTGATGATAGTCACAAAAAAACAGACGGACAAGCACTTACAGCGGCAGATGTATCTTACAAAGTGTATCGGGTAGTAAAGGGAGCAAAGAACCGAACAGTAGCAGAGATTAAAGCAGCAGACCTGACCCCGCTAGCAGTAGCAAAAGGAACAACAAGCACAAGTATAACTAATCTTGCTGGAAGTACCACCTATGAAATAGTATTACAAGCAGTCAATTCCACTGCCTCCACAAAAGTCTCTACAGGAGTAAGAATAGAAAAAACTACCACTAACCCTGCAAACGCACCACCAGAGGCAAGTAGTTTTATAAGAAGTTCTACCGATACAAGTATGGGATTATCATGGGATATATCGCTTAGAGCGAGCCACAAGAAGACAAACGGACAAAGACTCACAAAGGCAGATGTGTCGTACAAAGTATATTATGTAGCAAAAGGAAGGAATGCCCGAACAGTAGCAGAGATTAAAACAGCAGATAATAACCCGATAGCAATAACAAAGGGAACAACAAGTACAAATATAACTAATCTTAGCCCTGCCACCACCTATGAAATAGTAGTACAAGCAATCAATTCCACTGATCTTACAAAGACCTCTACAGGCATGCGAATAGAAATAACTACTACGAACCAAGCCTCCGTACCAGCAGAGCCTCGCAGTGTGACCGCAGGAAGTACTACTGGTACAAGTACAACTATATCATGGACAGCCCCAGCACTTACAATCAGTCACAAAAAAGCAGACGGAACACAACTCACATCATCAGATATATCTTACAAAGTATATCAAGTAGCAAAAGGAAGTAATGCCCGAACAATAGCACAGATTAAAACAGCAGACAGGACCCCGCTAACAGTAGCAAAGGGAACAACAAGTATAAATATAGCCAATCTTACCCCTTATACCACCTATGAAATAGTAGTACAAGCAGTTAATTCTACCAATACCACAAAAACCTCTACAGGAATAAGAAAAGAAGTTACTACCTTATCCCTTGCAACACCACCACCAGAGGCAGGCTTTATTACACCACGATCTTTCTCTACATATATAAGAATGTCATGGTATGCCCCTGACAACTTTGACTTTACAAGCAGCCACAAGAAAGCAGACGGAACACAACTCACAACATCAGATGTATCTTACAAAATATATCGAGTAGCAAAAGGAAGTAATGCCCGAACAATAGCACAGATTAAAACAGCAGACAGGAGTCCGATAGCAGTAAAGGGAACAGAAGGTGTAACCTCTGTAGTAGGTACTATATTCAATAAAGATATAACTAATCTTTTTGGAAATACCACCTATGAAATAGTAGTGCAAACAGTCAATGCAACTGACCCCACAAGAGTCTCTACAGGCACACGAATAGAAGTTACTACTTTATCCGCTGGAACCCCACCAGATAGCCCCTCATGGCGCAGTGTTAAAGTAAGTCCAGCCAGGACCAGTACACTGGTATCATGGAAGGCTGCACCGATTACACACCTTCACAGGAAAGCAGATGGAACGCAACTCACAGCGGCAGATGTATCTTACAAAGTATATCGGGTAGTAAGAGGAAAGCATGCAAAAAGTATAGCACAGGTTAAAGCAGAAGATAAGAACCCGCTAGTAGTAGCAAAGGGAACAAGTGTAAATATAACTAATCTTAAGCCTGATACCTTCTATGCAATAGTAATACAAGCAGTCAATTCCACTGACCCTACAAAAGTCTCGGTAGGTATATATAGAGAATTTACGACTACTCGATAATTAGTAAGGAGAGTAATAAGCTGATATAGTATAAGTTGTAGGGATGAGAAATATAAAACCTTGTTTTTTATTCATTAGTCATCCCTACACTTTAGTAAGTTTATGTAAGATGAGAAAACTGTTATTACTATTACAAACTGAGCATATTTGAGAAAGGAGTTTTGCCATCTTGTGCATGGATTTTGGGGGATCATACGAGATGGTAAAAGTACATTTCTAATATGTTTGCTACTAGCAACATGGGTATTTATTATAGTACACTAAATATAGTGATTGTTGAGGAGGAATATGAAAGCAGGGCAAATAGAAAAAGGGATGTATGTACTTATAAAAGGAGAGCCGTTTGCAGTTGTAGAACGTGAGTTTGTAAATCCAGGAAAAGGAGCAGCCTTTGTGCGTTGCAAACTGAAAGGGCTTAATAATGGACAGGTATTACGAGAAACACTGAAAACACAGGATACTGTAGAAGAAGCAAATATTGAGTATAAAAATACACAGTATCTCTATAAAGACGAAAGTCAGATATATGTAATGGAACAAGATACATATGAGCAATACGCATTATCTCTTACAGGGTTGGAAAATAAGGTGTATTTTTTGAAAGAAGGGGAGATGTATCAGATTATCTTATTTGATGGAAACCCTATTGATATTATTTTACCTCCTAAAGTAGTGATGAAAGTCGTGTATGCTCCCGAAGCATTGAAAGGAGATACAGCTACATCAGTAAATAAAACTATTGAATGCGAGTCAGGGCTTACTCTTCGTGCACCAGGATTTATCAAAGAAAATGAACATATTCTTGTTAATACAGAAACTATGGAATATGTAGAAAGGGCAAACTAAGTTGTCTATGAAACATACGCTCTCTATTATTGATCATTCTTTTGTGGAACTTCCGACTAGCTTTGGAGCATTTATTGCCCATGCCTATTTAGATTCGGAAGCACAAGAACACTTAGTGTTGGTAAAAGGGGATCTGTCTAGTAATATGCTATGTCGTGTACATTCGGAATGTCTTACTGGGAATGTATTTTTTTCTCAAAAGTGTGACTGTGCAGATCAGTTAGCATTAGGACTTGAAGCTATCAATAAAGAAGGAAAAGGTATCTTTATGTACCTGCGTCAAGAGGGACGTGGTATTGGTTTGGTAGAAAAAATAAAAGCCTACGCTTTGCAACAACAAGGCTATGATACCTATGATGCAAATACTAAGCTAGGCCACGAACCTGATGCACGCGATTATTACATTGCCTATCTTATTCTACGTGATTTAAGCATAAACAGTATTCGGCTTTTAAGTAATAATCCTGATAAAGCTACACAGTTATCTCAATATGGTATAGAGGTACATGAACGTGTCTCTTTAATGACCCGTAATGTTAGTTCTGAAAACCGTGAGTATTTGCGTGTAAAGGCAGAAAAATTTCAGCATGATATTGATACTATGCTCCTAAAAGAAGAGTAATAGAAAATACATAGTAAGAGATAAGGAGTTTTTATAGTGAATTTTTCACGAACACTAGGAAATATATCATTACAATATTATCATGCTATTACCATTGTTCGATTAGCATGTGCATTTTTGGGGATATGGGTTTTTTTTACTCTTCCTCGCGAACAATATCCAAATATCCCGTTGTATTATGCACATATTGTTGTGCCATATCCTGGTGCAGATGTAGTGTTAGTAGAAGAGGAAGTTACTACAAAATTGGAAAATGCCTTAAAAGGATTAGAACATATTCAAAGGGTAAACTCATTTGTTTCTCCTGGCTTCAATTTTACTCATATAGCATATAAGCAGCAAATATCAAAAGCAGAATTTCAAGATGCGATACATAGCTTAAAAAATACTGTGTTATCAATAGACTTTGCTCCTAATGTAGGGCAGCTATTTGTTGATGATTTTTCTTATGCAGATTTTTCTAGTGTCATTACAGTGATATTGCAATCAAATGATACGCAAGATGCTTATTTTCAAGAGATGTTGATGAAGCATGCTAAGGAGCTATTATATACATTGCAAAATACAGAAGGGGTGCTAAAAGTATCGACTAAAGGTTACTATTCAAAAGTAGTGCAGGTACAAATGCATAGAGAAAACATGACAAAATATGGTGGAATCAGTAGTGCCGAAGTTCGTAATGCTATTCAAAAACAGATGGCAGTTATTCCTGCTGGAGTATTGAAGAACCAGAGTGCTGTAGAAACAGGTATAAACGATAATGAAGATACATCGTTTGCTTTTCAGCTAAAAACTGATACTTGGGTGAAGAATATACAAGACATTGAAAATATTGTTGTGCGTCAAGCTCCAGTTCTCATACGAGTAAAGGATATTGCTACAGTACAGTTTGCATTTGATGACAGCTCTGAGCTAGTACATTACAATGGAAAAGCTGCTGCTGTTTTTAAGATACATAAGCAAACAAATGCAGATTCAATACAATTAGTGGATACTATAAAAACACAGTTATCACGATATAAAGACACCATAGGCAGTGATATTTCTCTCTCTTATTTTGCTGATACAACTTCTTATATATCTAATACAATGAATACACTTATCAGTAATGCTTTTGTAGGACTTATTCTTGTATTTGTTATTATGTGGATCTTTTTAGGGATAAAATCGGCATTGATAGTGAGTATACAAATTCCTCTTACATTTACATCAAGTTTTCTTGTATTGAAGATGATGGGGATTACACTCAATGGAGCAACGTTATTTGCTCTTGTATTGGTGCTTGGTATGGTGGTGGATCATAGTATAGTAGTACTGGAAAGTATCTTGTATAATCGTAATCACCGTCATATACATAAAAAAGAGGCTATTATTTTAGGGTTAGGAGAAATGGTAGGGCCAATACTCACTGCCTATTTTACTACTGTAGCTGCGTTTGTTCCATTATCTTTTATGCCCGGTATTATAGGAGATTTTCTCTATCCTGTTCCTATTACGATAATAGTTGTGTTAAGTTTTTCTGTCTTGACTGCTTTATTGGTAGTTCCTCCACAGTATATGAATCTCATAGGAAGTGATGCTAAAAAAGATTTTGCTTTTATTGTATGGTGTCAGAATGTGCTAGGCAGAGTACTTTCTGTACTTATAAGACATCGTGTTGTATCAGGTATAGGATTTATTGTTATTATTGGGATGAGCATATCAGTATTTTTCTTTACTCCTGTGAGTTTGTATGATACTGAAGAAGATAAGGTACTGCTTATTGATGTAGCAATGCCTCATGGCTATATGCTTGAACAAACTACAAATACGCTTACTGCTATAGAAAAAGAATTGTTGCTCTTACAGTCAGAAGGGTTAATTGAAGGGGTTATCAGTATTATTGGAAATATTGATCCAGATTATGTAGAAGGCATTAAAGTACAAACTACGAGTGATATGCAGTTTCAAGTTCAGGTTGCAGGAGCGGTAAATGAAATTTCGCAGCGCTTAGATGTTGTAACTCTTCGTGTACAAGAGATTTTGTCTTCTATTCAAGGAACAAAGTCGGTGCGTATTCGTAAACAAAGGACAGGGCCTCCTTTACCAGCTCCTATTGAGTTTAAGCTGTTGAGTACAGATAGTGAAGCATTGGAAGAGGCGTACACTGCAGTGATGGAGAAATTATCCAGTTATGATACTGTGCAGAATATTCGGAGTAATCGTAATGAAAAAAATAAGGAGTACATTGTTCAAGTAGATAAAGATGCTGTACAAGACTATGGGCTTAGTGTTGCTCAGGTAGGAACAGAATTACGGTATTTCTTTGCAAATGAACCTGTAAGTACACTTATTACTGATGATAATAGAAGCTATGATCTGTATTTTGGTTTTTTTGGAAACGAAACATTGAGTAAGGATACTATTGATGATATACAGTTTATAAATCAAAACAATACGTTTGTGTCATTTTCAGATATTGCTCAATTAGAAGAAACTTTTGGTGATAGCTATATAGAACGTGAAAATGGCAAAAGAATACTGAGGATACAGGCCGATGTTACACAACAGCAGGATATTCAAATAATTGAAAGTGAAATTATGGATTATTTTGATGAGTATATTTCAAATACTGATGCTATAGTTACATTAAAATCTGAAGGAGAGTTTGAAGAATTTTCTTCTTTGTTAGGTGATATTATATTACTCTTTTTTATTGGTATTGTTATCATATATGTAGTGCTTACCTTAGATTTCAAAAGTTATTTGCAACCATTTCTTATTATGATGACAATTCTTTCTACTGCAGTGGGTATTAGTATATATCTACTGATGAGTCAGACTTCTCTTTCTATTATCATACTGTATTCCTTTCTTGCTATTATGGGGATTACTGTGGATGGGGCTATTGTATTGATAAATACAAGCAATCGTTTGGTAGAAAGAGGAACACATTATTTAGAAGCAATTAAAATTGCTACAGTGAGGCGTTTTAAGCCAATAGTATTGACAAATATTACCACTATAGCAGGAGTGTTGCCTACTGCGTTAGGAATTGCTGGAAATTCTCCTGTATGGCGTCCTATGTCTATTACCATTGCTGTTGGATTAGGTACTTGCATGTTTATAACATTATTTTTTATTCCAGTATTTTATTCTCTTTTACCAGGAAGAAAATATCATGCCTAGTTGTCTATGCTAAGCTGACGTTTACTATGTTCGTCAGTATAGTCCTCAATGTTTCTTTTTTCAATCATAGGGTAGTATTTTTTTATAGTTACTGCAATATAACAAGTGATAAGAATTTTGATAATGTCACCTGGAATATATACAAGAAATACAAATAATGCATTTATAAACGGTGTGGGAGTGCCAGCATTTGTAGTACTGTAGGCGTACCAGAGAATAGCAGAAACATACATTAGCATTAATCCAATAAGGTTACAGAAAAAATATTTTGAAAAACCAATGTTAGGCCATACATGATATACTAAAATCCCAATAATAAGTGCTGCTAAAATATATCCTAATAAAAGACCGCCTGTTGTAGGATCAATAAAAACAGAAAGTCCTCCACGCCCTCCTGATAACACGGGAAACCCAAGAGCAACAAGTATAAGAAATAAAATTACACTGAATACTCCTATGGGACCTAGTATGGAAGCAACTAAGAATACTCCTATGTTCTGTAATATAATAGGTACATTCATAAACGGTAATTGAATATTCGGTATCAGCCCTATTAGATATATAAGAGCAGTAAAGACAGTAGTAATTACTATATTTCTTAAAAACATGTTGTCAGTATATCACAATTTGTTTTTTTTATGAGGATATTGGAGGAAATAAAGGGTAAAATTATTAAAATTATATTTTTATTCCATGTTATTGTAAGAAAATAGTGCAGATTATGATTATAATATATATATTACAAAGGGGAGATAAGTATAATATGTATATGTAGCAATATCAAAAGCTATGATAGTCTCTTTATGTTTATATTTTAGTTGCTTAAAAAGAATGCTCCTCCAAATGTAAGAACAAAGCGTGCTACATTTCTTCCTGCAACTAAAACAATTGGTTTTTGTAATGTTTCTTCTATTGTTTGAATTTCTTTTTTTATTGTAATGATGTCCTTGTAGCTATAATTTGCAGTGATGATTACCATTCCCATAGAGGCTTTTGAGCGTTGCATTGCTTCTTTAATGAGAGGGATATTCTTTCTTTCTTGTGTAGTAGCATTGTATGATAGTACCTGAACAGCAAGAACTCCCTTTGTTTGTAAATGAGAAATAGAAAGCCCTTCTTTGAATTGTAAAAATAGATGAGCTCCTCTTATTCCGTATGTATTGGGAATGACTTTTTGTACTTTCTGTATTTTATAAAAAGTTTCTGTAATGAGCTGTAATAAATGTTTTTGTTGTGTGTACTTTTTTTGAATAAGTAAGGTAACATAGTCTATGTTGTTTCTTTTTTTTGATGTGGGATCGTTACTTGTTTTAGAAGTATTTTTTTGTATAGTATTGGGTACATTGGTAATAGAAGGAGGATGTGTATGTTGTTGTGATGCAGTTGTATGCGTAGTCTTGTAAGAGGGGGGGACACTGTTTGTAGTGTTTTGTTCTTGTTTGTTTTGTGGTTTTGATAGATTGAGTTTTGAAGAATATGCAAAGGCTTTTTCTCGCTTGAATACCAAGAGATACAATAGTACAGGAAATATAATGAATGAAAATATCCACTTGCTGGTGATGATAAATGTGCTAATGCTAGTATTGTAGGGAGTACGAAAGAAAAAAGTGAAAAACAGAGTGCTATTTTTTACAGTACGTATAAAATAATTACTTATTGTATAGGCTAACTCAGTATATGGTACTGTAAATGCTGAAGGAATAGTGACAATAGTTTGTATAACAAAGTATGTGAATGGAATTAAAATAATTGAACATGCTATGCTATATAGTATTCTTACTAGGGTGTTTGAATATACTATAGGAACAGAAGTCTTTGGGCTTTTATATGAAGGGAGCAATAAGTAGAGTAACATTGCAACAAAAGGGAAATGGATTATTCCCATACCTACGATATGTGGAGAAATAACTCCTGTCATATTTTGGGTGTTCTTAAATATCATTTGTATAAGTCTGTATATACTGTGTTTAGTGCTATTAACAATAGATTCACTGAGACTAACATTATAGAAAGAAATGATGTAAAATAGTATTTCAAATATGCTTCCTATAAGTAAAATGACAGTAAAAAAATAGCAGATGTTTCTAAACAGTGTTTTTTTATGGGTAATATGTATAGGATCAGATGCGGTATGTGCATAGTGTTTCTGTAGTAATATTGAGTATATACTTGAGCCAAGTAAAAGTACGATTGTATATGTAATGTACTGTTTGTTTGGAAGGAGTATAAATTGAAGTGAACTGATAGGGTTACTCATAAAGTAATTTTTTAAGCGAAAAAGAAAATGTATATTATTTACTATGGAGTGCAGTTGTAGTTGGAGTAAAAATACAGTAATGCCTAATCCAGTGATTACCATTATAACAATGACAGCATAATTGTAAAAACGAAATGCTATAAAAAAACCGATAAGAAACAATATTATAAAGACAAAAGTAACTGTATGGGGAAGAATGAGTAACATGCTTACAATAGACCCAAGTATACCTAGATAGATACCTGCATTGATGCGAGCAAAGATTTTTTTGAATGGAAATACTAATCCTACCCCTACTATTCCTCCTGCAACTGTTACGATGGTACTAAGAGTATTTTGGTTTTCAAGTGGTAGGCCTGTTATTTTTACAATATAGTATCCGAATATAGCTCCGAGAGCAAGTCCCAGTAACATACCAAAGATAACAATATGTATTTTAAATAATCGTACTCCCCACAGTATAAATACAATGAGAAGTAAACTAGGAATCATATATACGCACTCTAATAGCATTATAGCAGGATATGAAATACCTTGAAAGGGAATATATATATGTAGCATTGTTATCACATGTTACTATAGTGCATGTAAATTGATGAAAGCAAATCATAAACACAATAATAGTATTTGTGCTATAATATACTTTGTATGATACTATACACGATAATAACATAAGGAGGACTTTATGATACATAGAGATCTACACAGCATCAAAAAAATCGGGGGGGGGGGGGGGGGGTACACTCTCGATATAAGCAAAGCATAACTCTCGTTGCACTGTTTTTAGTGCTAGCAATAACTACCCTCGTACTCGTAGGATGTTCGGAGGGCAGTAGCAGTTCCTCATCAGGCGGAGGAGGAACTTCACCAGTAACCCCGACCCTTGCATCACTGTCCAATGTGCAGATACAGCCAGCAGGCAATGACGGGACGCTCTCGTTACGCTGGCAAGCCCCAAGCGATGCCACGCATGTAGTCGTAAACGCTACCTCTACCGCACCAGCCCAATCAATACAAGTGCGTGTTCCTGCCATAGAATATCAAACACTCTTTCAACAAGGACAATCGTACAAACTCAAAGGCTTGCAAGCCCTCACTAACTACACTGTAGAGATTGAAGCACAAAAGGACACAGAAGTATCACCAAAAACAACCCGCACCGTGACAACACTGATAGATACTACTATCCCACAAGACACATTGACACAAGTAGGAGTGGAGAAGTCGGGGGATGGCATAAAGATAACATGGGACAAAGAACGACTAGCAGTAGGCAAGACAGACATAGCAGAAGCAACAATAGTGATAAAAAGTACGACTGGTGCTACAGTGCTTGCACAAGCTACCGTGCAGAACCTACAGCAAGGAGAGGTTGTGCTTCCAAACATCTCCACGCTTGCAGGCATATCCTATGATGTAGAAGTACGCTACAAGGACAGAAATGACAACACAAGCAGTCCTACAACAGTACTGACAGGCGTGCAAGCATCAGCACTCTCACAAACAGTAGCAGCACTACCAGAGGCAGATCTTACAGTAACAGCAAACGATAAAGACAATAGCCCAGCCGATGAAAGCCTGCTTATCAAGTGGGGGAGCTTTGCCTTTGGAACAGGGAGCACAGCAAAAAGCCTCTTAGTACGAGTAACAGCAAGCACAACAAACACAGTAGTAGCAGAGGAGACAATAAGCAAAGATACCAGTGCAACCAATGTCAGCAGTGCAACTGCACAAAACAAAGAATACGCCACTGTGTATGTGGCAAAAGATGGCATAGCACTCACAACACTCTACGGCACGCTTAGCTACAAAGTAGAAGTGTATGTCTCTCAAAACGGAAAGTACTCCACTGCAGTGTCAAAAGAACAAGCAACAACCGACAAAACAACACAACCAGCGACCAATGTAAGTGCCGTAGGAGGAGCAACAAGCATAGTAGTAAGCTGGCAAGCACCCGATGTACGAGACTATGCAGGAGTGACCATAACAGCAACAGAAAAAGAGAGCGATACTCCAGCAAAGACAGTAACAATAACAGACAGAGCAGTACGCAACACGCAAATAATAGACCTCAAAGCCACCACCGAGTATACAGTGGCAGTACAATCGCAGGACTATGCAGGCAACAAAGGAACAGAAGCAACAACCACAGTAGATACAGGAGCAGATAGCACCGTTCCCGATGCAGTAACAAACATACAAGCAAGCTATCCCTTCGTATCAGCAACAAAAGTAGAAACACAGATAACATGGACAGCACCCGATGCAACAAAAGCCAAGAACAAAGACATAAAAGAATACAGCATAAGCATACAAGAGAAAGATACAAGTACCACAGTACTGAACGAGAAGAAAATACCCTATCCCACAACATCGCTCTCTGTCGAAGAACTCAGTCAAGGCAAAACATACACAGTAACAATACAAGCAATAGATTATGCAGAAAACAAAAGTAGCCAAGCAACACAAGACATAACAACACCCACCCCACTCACAGCACCCTCAGCAGAACTCTTTCAAAGCAAGCCCGCCCTCGTTACAACAGGAGCAGTGCAAATAAAAGCAACCTTTACGCAGGCACCTGGATCAAATAAGTACTACACCCTGCGTATGTTAGATGGCACTACACTGATAGCAGAAAAAAGCATAACAAACCCAGCTACCACCATTAGCTTTGGCATAGCAGATGGCATAGAAGTATCAGCAACACAAGCAACTGCAAAACAATATAGCTTTATGTTTCTCACAGTAGAAAATAACAGAGTAAGCCCCCCAACAACACTCACAGACAAAGTAGCAGTATACGATGTAATATCCACTGTCCCGCCCGCACCAGAAAGTCTCACTCTGCTTATTGCAGAATCAACAGCAACAAGCGATACAGTACAGTACGAGTTTGAAGCAGGAACAATTACCAGCAACCACAAAGCACCCAATGACAGCAAACTCACACAAGCAAACATACAGTATAAAGTATACCTAGTAGCAGGAGACCAGAGTACTAAAAGCATAGCTGAAATAAAAACAATGACAGGAGTACAAACACAAAACATAGCAGGAAACAGCACCTTACGAGGAACATTTATAGGAACAAAAGGAGCAGTATACACCATAGGCATAGAAGCAATAAACAGCCTCAATCCCTCTACCACAAAGAAAGCACAAAACAAAGACCCCGCACTGATACAAACACTAGCACTCAGCACCATCCCCAGATCAAAAGCAACAGCCCCTACCTCGTCCTTAACAGGCAAGCTGGTAGTATCACAATCAACAAACACAACAGGAACAATAAAGCTAGTACTCACGCAGTTACGCACAATAACAGGAGCAAAAAACAAAGACGGCACAACAGTAACCAGCAATGATGAGCTAGTATACACCGTGTACGGCTTACAGAAAGACACAACCCCAACAGTAGCAGAAGTACAAAGAGGCAGAAAAGTAACTATAGGCACAGCAAGGAACGGAGTGTACACAGTACCAGCGCTTAGTAGTATAGGCGTGACATC
Organism: Spirochaetia bacterium; assembly: GCA_965218205.1. Lineage (GTDB taxonomy): Bacteria > Spirochaetota > Spirochaetia > WTKD01 > CBDDCA01. The sequence continues at coordinate 681,485 of OZ244590.1, forward strand.
CTCAACAGTAGCAATAAAAGGAGCAACAAAGTATCACTTTGTAGTAGAAGTAGCCATAAAAACAGACCCAAGCAAAAAAGCAGTATCGACAGTGGCAACAGTAACAACCGCATCACAAGCGACCGATCCCGCAGAAGTAAGCAACATACAAGTAAAAGGAGTAGAAGGAAGGAATGCAAAGCTATCGTGGACAGCCCCCAGCCTTACTGCAAGCCACAAAACAGACACAGGCGACACCCTAGCAGTAGCACAAGTATCGTACAAAGTATACAAAGTAGCAAAAAGTGGCAGTACACAGAGGACAATAGCAGAGATAATAATAGCAGCAGGAGGAAGCCCCACAACAACAGCAGCAGGAACAACCAACAGCACTCTGACAGGATTGACAGTAGGCACCACTTACGAAATAGTAGTGCAAGCAGTAAACAGCACTGATCCCAACAAAGAATCAAGAGGAGTCCGCAAGGAGTTTATCGCAAAAGAAGCCTATGGAGCACCAGGAAAGCCCACCATACAAGCAAATGCACTAGGAGCAACCATAGTGCTTACCATAACAGCCCCAACCGTAAAAGGAACAGCAGAAGATGGAACAACTAATCTAAGAGATAATCAAATAGACTACAAAGTATACTATATAGCCTCAAATACAAACATAAATGGAGCAACAGTAAAAACACAAGCACAAGCAGCAAGCGATGCACAAGTAGGAGCAGAAAAAGACGATGTGCCAACAGGAGCAACAAGCTATACAATACGCAACCTACGATTGAATACAAAGTACTATATCACCGCAGTAGCAGTAAACAGCCTCAAAAAGACAAAGGTATCAGCAGAAGCAACAGCAGTATCTGCCAGCACCCCAACAGTAGTAATAGGAAATGCCACAAAGGTTTCAGCAACAGTAGGCTCAGCACCAACATCAGCACATACAACGAGAGTACTTACCAGCATCAGTCCCAGTGGACTATCATTTACCTGTGATGAAAGCACAATAGATAACGATAACAGCACCCTCAAGCAAGAAACAGGCCTAACAGTAACATTTGCAAAAAATACCAATACAGTAACGATAACAGGCACAGCAAATAAATCAAACATACATGATACTGCTATCACTGAGTATAGCTATGGAGTAGTGGAATGTACCATTACTTCGGGAGCCTATTCAGGAGGAAAAGTACTTGCAACTATCAATGTAGAGACAGGGCTGGTGAAACTCCCAAGCGAAGTAGCGAGCTATTACAGACCAACAACAAAGAACGCACTCATAGCTATTATCAATGTAGAAAGAGGAGCAAGCAGACAAGACACCAATAGCCCCAACCTCAACATGATAGACACCAGTGCCATTACTAATATGAATGCTTTATTTTCGTTTATTGATACTTTTAATGGAGATATAACACGGTGGAATACCAGTAATGTAACAGATATGGGCGGTATGTTTTCTAGTTTTCCTAGTAATTCTGTTTTTAATCAAGATATAGGAGATTGGGATGTAAGCAAAGTTACTAATATGAATTCTATGTTCAATGGAGTAAGTACTTTTAATCAAGATATAGGAGATTGGGATGTGAGTAAGGTTACTAGTATGTTTGGTATGTTTGCTAGTGCCAGCTCTTTTAATCAAGATATAGGAGATTGGGATGTGAGTAAGGTTACTGGTATTAAAAATATTTCATATCTTAATTTATTTAATGGTGCTACTAAATTTGATCAAGATTTGTCGTCATGGAAATTATGTAAATATTCAAGCATACATGCTAATGATTTTAAAGACTCAGCTATGGAAGGCCAAACAGCAAAGTATCCAAAGGTTAAAGGTGACGCAGCGTGTTCATCATAGTAGATACATAAAGACACATACCTATAGCAAGAAAGGATAGCTCTTTCTTGCTATAGAACCATAAGAGCAATAAGGACTTTACTGCAGTATCTCTATAGAGCATACGAGAGAGTAACAGTCCACAAAAAAATGATGTATATCTTGCACTAGGAGTGATAAATAAGTATAATAAGAATATGTCTATACAAAGTGTCTTTACAATGATTAAACCAGGGTTTGAAGAAAAACGAATAGTAGGAAATATTATCCAGCGTTTTGAGCAAAAAGGATTGATACTAAAAGCACTAAAAGCGTGTATTCCTACACAAAAACAGCTTGAAAGTTTATATCGAGAACATAAGAATAAGCCTTTTTATTCCTCTTTAATTGAATATATGTCAGCTCCAGTGATTGCTATGGTCTGGCAAGGAGAGGAAGCAGTAAGTATGGTGCGTACCCTTATTGGAGCAACTAATCCATTAGAAGCTAAGCCAGGTACTATTCGTGGAGATTTTGCTTTGTTCGTGCAAGAGAATGTTATCCATGCATCAGATTCTGAAAAGAATGCTGAGCGTGAAATTAAGATTTTCTTTAAGTTGACAGATTACATTTAGACGATAATGATAGAGTAGTATCATTCTAGGAATAATAATAAAAATATAAATGGCGTTGTACCCAAGTGGTTAAGGGAGAGGTCTGCAAAACCTTTATGCGGCGGTTCGAATCCGCCCAACGCCTTATTTAATGATAGTCATTGATTGTATGATTTGAGTTAGAATGTATAGGAATATTCAAACTCTATTCCCATTAAAAAACTACTCCGTGTATCAAATGTTACTTCTCGGGTTATTGCATTATCAGTAGTAAATGTAGCACTGTATTTTTTTCTTTCTAAAATATAAAATTTACCTTTTGGTCCAATACCTATGCGATGATTATGATTGGCACCAAGATGAAACGATACCCCACCACTGAGTGTAAGATAATAATCTAATGGATGAGGAGAGCTAAAACTTACATACTTATCATTGTTGTTTTCTTCCATAAGAGAAATAAGATATATATCTAATCCTGCTCCTGAAGCAACATAAAAGCTCAGCCATTCCAGTGCCGAAAAATTATAACGAATATTTATGTTATTTGTTAAGAAATATTGAAATGATGTAGTTCTTGTTTTATTTGATTGATGGGTAAAATTGTTAGAAAATCCATTCCCTATACCAAGATATATATCAATCGCTTTTTCAAGATTGATTCCTAGTATGAAAGAAATATCAGATGACTGAGAGTATGTAGAGGAAGTATTTGTTTCTACATCATTAGCATTTAAGTGAGTAATTTTCTCATTATATTTTCCTGTATGAGTACCAAAGGATGAGAAAGAAAAAGAAGTAGTTGTTCCTCCTATAAAAAATTTTGTTTCAGAAAATATATATTGTGATGATATTGTTATTAGTATAAAGATAAGTAATATAATTTTTTTCATAAAAGCTCCTATTAGAAAAATATAAGGTATACATATTTATTGTATCAATATATTAAAAATGATGTTTTCTTCTGCTCCTTTGTCGCATTTAATCCTTGAACTCATGCCTGTGATCATGGGGATATTGCAATTTTTTTTCATTCATTTTACAATAAATATATGAAAGTAGAAAAAAAACTAATCCCTAAAGAAACCTATATGTTAGCATTGCATGTAGGCGATAAGGTACAGGCTGCTATTGAAGCATTTTGTCAGAGTAAAAATATCCGAGCTGCTTCATTTTCAGGAATTGGGGCTATTTGCAATGTAGATGTAGGAGAATACAATAGACCAACTAAATCTTATACCAATAAAAAATACGAAGGTGGGTATGAACTTACAAGTATTATTGGAAATGTGGGAATTGTAAAGAATGAAGGAGAAGACGAGAAATTATTTGTACATAGTCATATAAATTTCACAGACAAAACAAAAGATTGTACTGTATTTGGAGGGCATTTATTTGAAGCAGAAGTGTATGCCGTAGTTGAGTTATTTATACAAGTATATGAAGGGACTTTTTTCAGAAGTAAAGATACTATTACGAACTTAAATATATTACAGCCTTAATGATACTAGGTATGCCTAATGTATTTTTACAGTAAGTATTGAATAGTTTCGTATAACATGCTATACTTGTATTATTATCTAAGGAGTATTTTATGAAAGTTTTATCCTCGTATATTACTATTTCTGTTGTTAACACAAAGACTAAGAATATCTTGCTTGCTTTTTTAGGCAGTATTGTTATTGCTATAAGTGCACAAATTACTATTCCTCTTCCTTTCACGTTAGTTCCAATAACAGGGCAGACTTTTGCGGTATTGTCTATTGGTATGGTACTGGGTGCACGCTATGGGGCTTTATCTCTTATTATGTATTTAGGAGAAGGAATTATAGGCATTCCAGTGTTTGCAGGATTTAAATCTGGCATTGCAACAATACTTGGGCCAACAGGAGGGTATCTTATCGGCTTTGTATTAGCTGCGTATATCATTGGTCTTCTATCGGAGAAAGGATGGGATCGTTCGTTTATAAAAACATGTGTAGCTATGCTTATTGGTACTATTGTTCTTTACATTCCTGGGCTGATACAGTTAGGCATTATTCTTGGTTGGGATAAGCCAATTTTTGCCTTAGGCTTCACTCCTTTTATTATTGGTGATGTGATAAAGATGTTGTTTGCTGCTCTTTTGTTTCCATTGGTATGGAGAAAGATAAGAGAATAGTATTTTTGTGTTTAATAGAAAAATATAGTATTGTCCTTATTTGTATAATATATTAGAAGAAGCACTTGTTGGTACATGGTCTTTAGAACGTACCGTTATTGATAGAAATCATAAAAAAAGTATTGCTCATGGCCATATGAATCTTACAAAGACTTCATGGGTAGAAAGAGGGACAATGAATGGCATGTCCTTTTATCAGATATATACCATTGATATGAGCAAAAGGTTTTCTGTCATGTTTTCCGATGGGCGTGAATTTTATACATTGGATTCTATACATGGATGCTTCAATATAAGGCATGTATGCGGAAAAGATATATACATAGGAACTTGGTGCTATAGTAATGATACTATTATGTTGCAGTGGGTAGTTACTGGTTTGCATAAAAATTACACGATGCATAGTTCTTATAAGCGCAAAACTAATCTATAGCATATATCTATAGCGAACATAACTTATAGAAAGATACGAATCTAGTAAATGTAACACATTGGTATAGTACTGTAAAGTTTTCATCTTTTTGCACACATACTTAAAAATATGCTATAATATACATAGATTGTATATTATTAGGAGGGATACTATGAATTATACATTAAAAGGCAGCCCTAAATCGGGGCTTACGAGTGCTACTTTAGCATTCTTTATTGGTTTTGCTGCGGTTACTCTTACAACACCGCTTGTCAAGTATTTGAATCTTGATCCTGTCCAGACAGGAAATTTGTTGGGCATAGCAGCTCTTACAGGTTCGTTGTTTCGTATTCCATTTGCAGCATGGGTTGAATCTACAGGAGGCAAGAAACCGATGCTTGTTCTCTTGGGATTGGCAATTATAGGCATGGTTGTTTTTACTACATTACTGTACACAAAAAGTGCAGAGTACTTAAGAGAAAATCTATGGATACTGTTGAGTGCTGGTGCTTTAGCTGGATGTGGTATAGCGACATTTTCTGTAGGAATAGGCCAGACTTCGTATTGGTTTGCACAAGCACAGCAAGGTAAAGCATTGGGAAACTACGCAGGGATTGGAAACTTAGCTCCTGGAATTGCTTTGTTACTTGTGAGTAATATTTTTCTTCCTTATCTTGGATTGAAAACAACATATATTGCATGGACAGTATTTTTGATAGTAGGTACTATTATATACGCTATTTATGCACAAAACGCATGGTTTTTTCAGCTAAAACAGCAAGGTGCTAGTGAGGAAGAAGCTATATCTATAGCTAAGGAAAAAGGACAGAGCTTATTTCCTAAAGGCACTGTTATTGCCAGCTTAAAGACCTCTGCTAAAGTATGGCAAACATGGGTGTTAGTCTTTGTGTATTTTTTATCTTTCGGTGGTTTCTTGGCTCTTGGTGGATGGTTTAGAGTGTTCTTTCAAGATTATTATGGGATAAGTGCTCAGGTGTCAGGGACACTTGGTGCGATATATCTTATTGGTGCTTCGGTAATACGTGTATATGGAGGTGGCTTTTCCGATAGAATTGGCGGAAGAAAAGCAGTTACTGTTTTCTTAGTAGTAACTGCCATTGGATCTTTGATTCTTGCCCTGTTTAGTTCTATAGGTATGAGTGTTATAGGGCTTATTTTGATGACACTTGGAATGGGCATTGTAAATGCTGGTGTTTTTAAACTTGTACCTGCCTATGTTCCTCATGCCATTGGTGGAGCTGCTGGATGGGTAGGAGGACTTGGTGCACTTGGTGGTTATGTATTACCAAAGATACTTTCTCTATTTCGTACAGCAGGGATAGAAAAAGATCCTGGATTTTTACAAGGATTTTATGTGTTTTTTGTATTGAGTATTCTTTCATTATTGTTAGTAGCATTGCTTAAGCCTGCGAAAGCAAGTAAGTAAATTTTATCATTTATATTTAAGATATGTCTTAAATATAAGAAATATAAGGAGTTTTTTATGACACCACAAATAACAAAAACAACATGTAGTTATTGTTCTGTTGGATGCAATTTTGATGTGCATACTGAAGGCAATACAATAGTAAAGATGGTCCCATCGGATCATGTTGTAAATGAAAAAAAATGTTGTCCAAAAGGGTTTAATTTGGCTGCTGCTATGATAAATGATCAACGTTTGTTACATCCGCTTGTAAAAGACGAAAAAGGAGTGTTTCAAAAAGCAAGTTGGGACACAGCAATCAATACTTTTACTTCGCGATTAAAGAAAATTCAAGAAAAATATGGAAGAGATTCGGGAGCATTTATTAGTACAGGACAAATGCCAACACAGGAAATGGCAATTTTAGGAGCAGTAGGGCGTATTGGTATGGGCATACATGGTGATGGAAATACACGTCAATGTATGGCAAGTGCAGTAGTAGGATATAAGCAAGCCTTTGGGTTTGATGCTCCTCCTTTTACCTATGCAGATATTTCAGAATCAGATTGTGTTGTGTTAGTTGGTGCAAATCCAGTAATAGCACATCCTGTTATTTGGAATCATTTTAGAAAGAACAAGAATAATCCTGAACTCATTGTTATTGATCCTCGTAAAACAAAGACCGCTAGTTTTGCTACACAGCATTTAGCAGTTACTTCTAAGACTGATTTGATACTGTTGTATACAGTTGCTAATGTTTTGATAGCCAATAATTGGATAGATGAAAAATTTATACAAAGCAATACCAATGGTTTTGAAGATTTTAAGGCTCATGTTGCTTCATTTACGTTGGATAAGCTGGAAGCTGCAACAGGTATTACAAGTGAGGAAGCAAGAAAATTTGCTAAAACAATTCATACAAGCAAGAAAGTTTCTTTTTGGTGGACAATGGGAGTAAATCAGAGTCATCAAGCGGTACGCACGGTGCAAGCTATTATCAATATTTGTTTGATGACTGGAAATATAGGTCGTCCTGGTACAGGAGCAAACTCAATTACAGGACAAGCAAATGCTATGGGCTCTCGTCTTCATAGTAATACTACTGGATTGTTTGGAGGACGTGATTTTACCAATGAGAATGACAGACAGCTTATCGGGGATCTCATGGGTATAGATCCTAGTATATTGCCTGCGGGGCCCACAAAACCCTATGATAAAATTATTGAAGGAGTAGGGGATGGGACTATAAAAGCATTATGGATTGTATGTACAAACCCATTGCATTCTTGGGTGGACTTGAATGCCCTTAAGAAAGCATTGAAAAATCTAGAGCTTCTTGTTGTTCAAGATTTATGGTCAGACACTATAACCGCAGAATATGCAGATATTCTCTTGCCTGCTTCGGGCTCTTTGGAAAAAGAGGGATTTTTTATCAATTCTGAGCGTCGTTTTGGAGTATTTGAAGCTGCTATTGAACCGTTAGGAGAATCTCTTCCTGATTTTGAAATAGTACGCAGAGTTGCACAGAGTTATGGCTGTTATGATGTTATTAAAAATTTTGATACAATGGAAAAAGTATTTTCTGTGTTAAAGGATGCTACAAAAGGCATGCCATGTGATATTACTGGTATTGAAAGCTGGGAAGATTTGAAAAAACATAATGGTATTCAATGGCCCTATACAGCTGCTCATAGAGATACTGTTTCATCTGCACGCAGGCTTTTTGAAGATGGTACATTTTATACGCCAGACAAAAAGGCAAAATTTATATTTGAGGATATAATTGAAGAAAAAGAAAGCATTGATGATGTATATCCATTCCGTTTATTGACTGGTCGTGGTTCTGTGTTTCAATTTCATACACAAACACGTACAGCAAAAGCTCCTTTGTTACAAAAAGAAGACTTAAAAGAACCGTATTGTGAAATCAATGAGCAAGATGCTGATGCATTAGGAGTAAAGACAAATGATATGGTGACTATTGTGTCTCGTCGTGGAGAATGTACTATTAAGGCAATAGTGGGAGATTCTTCTCGTCCGGGATATATTTTTATTCCTATGCATTATGCTGAGGCAAATATTCATACTATATCTTCATTTGATCCTTTTTCACGTGAACCATCTTTTAAGACAGGGGCGGTAAATATTCAAAAAGCATCATGACGGTAAACCATGCTCTTATTCTCTGCGGAGGGAAGAGCAGTCGTATGAAGCAGGATAAGGCTTCTCTGTGTTACTATGGAGAAGCCCAATATAAGCGTGTATATACACTGGTATGTAACTGCTTTGAGCATGTGTTTTTTTCTGTTGCAAAGCATGGTGTTGCAGACTATCTCTTAGAGTATCCACATATTACTGATATACAAGAAGAAGTCTGTGGTCCTATGGGAGGCATTGTGTCTGCTTTTCATGCGTACATGGTTTCTTGGTTTGTGGTAGCCATTGATATGCCTCATATAACACAAGAAGCTATCAATTACCTGATGCATACTCGTGCTATGTATAAAGAACATACTACTGCTCCTTTATATGCAACTGTGCCATATACTTCTGATAGCTATTTTGAGCCTTTATTTGCTCTCTACGAGCCTGATATACAACCGCATATAAATGAACATTATCTAAAAAAACAGTATTCGTTGCAGAAACTACTGAAAAAGGAAACAATGTATGTCGCTAAGGTATCAATAGATTCAAATATTCTTAAAAATGTGAACACCTATGAAGAGTATCAGCTATACGGAGTATAGGCTATATGTTTTATCTTTTTATGTTCAACGTATGTTTAACAAGAACAGCGGAACGGAAAAAAATATAGAGGATCGTTTTTTTCTACCACTGTGTTAGCAGGAATAATGAGTGCTCCGTTTGCTGTGTTTAGGTTTTTTATTGAAGCAGAGCTTTGATCTTCTAGTATCGCTACTGTTTTTTCTGTGATGTCTCTTATGCCAAAGAGAAACCGTGTGCGTGGATATGATGAGAAATGGCATGGTGCAGTAATTTGTTCTCGCATTATTGATGTATCATTGTTTCCTGAGATTGCATGTATATAAGGAACTACAAAGTATAAATAGGTGATATATGCAGAAAGTGGGTTGCCAGGCATACAAAAGAGAGGGATCTGTGTTGTTTTATTGTGTTTTGTGGTTTGTATGTGAGCAAAGGTAAATGGTTTTCCTGGTTTTATGGCTACTCCTTGAAAATATTTTCTGCATGTATTGGTAGCATTAAGTTTGTTTAGTAGTATCTTTAAGTAATCTTTATCTCCCATAGAAATGCCTCCAGTCGTAAGTACTATATCAGCATGTTTTACTGCATGGAATAAAAATTTCTGTGTGCTTTCTAGAGTGTCTGGTATGGTATCTGCTATAACTATTTCATATCCATGTTCTTTGCATAGTTGATAGAGTAGCACACTATTTGAGTCATATATTTTTCCTATTGCTAATGTTGTATTGCTGCATGAGGTAAGCTCGTTGCCTGTTACTCCAATGGCTATTTTAATTTTTCGGAATACTTCTACTGACGAAATTCCAATAGAAGCAAGTACAGACATATTCATACTGTTTAGGGCAGTTCCTTGACTAAGTACACATTCATTTTTAGTAAAATTTAGGCCTTTAGGACGTATGTGTTGCCCTTCTTTTATGCTGGATAGCTCTTGTGTAATGGTAATGTGATTGTCTTTTACAATACATTGCTCGACAGGAACAACACAGTTTGCTCCATCGGGTATTGGAGCACCTGTAAATATCTTAAGTGTTTGTAAGCGAGGAAATGAGATAGGCGTATCTCCTGCTGTAATTTCTCCATATATTGGAATAGGTTTTTTCTGTGTATGGTAATGTACAATATCATCTCTATGAAACACAAATCCATCCATAGCACTGTTAGGAAAGGCAGGAAAATCGTAAGATGAATAAATATTTTTTGCAAGTATTCTTTTATGGGCTGATTGCAAAGCAATAATCTCACTTTCTAAAGGAGATGAAAATAGCTGTTCGGCTTCTTTTAATATCTTTTTGGCTTGCTCAACCGAAATCATATGTGTTATGCGTTAAAGAGTGTGTCGCGATGCAATACATTTACAAAGCTACATGATTTTTTGCTTCTATCTAGCTGTTCTTCAATAAGCGTCCATCCTGTTTTGCATGCTTTCGATGAACCAGGAAGTGCAAATATAATTGTATTGTTTGCTATGCCTGCACACACACGAGATTGCATTGTCGATGTTCCTATTTCTTTATAGGAGACATAGCGAAACAGTTCTCCAAACCCATCAATATGCTTATCAAAGAGTACTGTCAATGCTTCTGGTGTTACATCAGTATCAAAAATGCCAGTGCCTCCAGTGGTGATAATAACTTGTATGTTTGTGTTTGCTATCCATTGTGATACAACTGCACGAATATCATAGATATTATCTTTTGTAATTGTATAATCTGATAGCATATGACCAGCTTCTTTGATATGTGTTGTTATTACCTTTCCTGATATATCATTGTCTTTATTTCGTGTATCCGATATAGTAAGACATGCTATAGAGAGAGGAAGAAATGTGTTATCCATAATAATATATTCCTGTTTGTATAAGATTGTATATTGTTAAAGATAGCATAATAACGAATAATATGTTTTTAATGGTACTCTCGTTTTTTAGTTTTTTCTTAAAATAAATAGAGAATATAGCAGAGCATAGGCATACAAGAATAAGAGGAAGATATGGAATAAGCTGTTTTCCTAAATATTCAAGAGCAAGGGTACTGGTTGTATACATACCACTGTTAGTGTATTTTATGGTATGGGAAATTATTCCTATGATAGAGTTTACAAAAATATAGATTGCTGTAATTAACGGAATGTCTAAGTAAGACATACCTAGCATATGTAACACTGGTCCTAAAATAATACCACCACCAATGCCAATCATGCCTGATAGGAATCCAATACCAAAACTTATGAGAGATACCACTAAAATTTTATTATTCTGTTGTAGCTTTATTGAAGGAGAAGCAGTTGTTTTTTTTATAAGGAGCAAAAAGCATAGTATAAGAAGTATGACACTGCTGAGAATAAGACGAAAATTACGAGCGTTTATAACAAATTGTCCTCCTATGTAGGTGCTTATCATAGATGGTATAAGTAAAGATATGAGAAAGGAAAGATGTTCTCTTTGTCCTCTTAGAAGCTGTATTCCTGCAGATGTCCCGCTCACTGTTATGTTACACAATAGGGCAATGAATGGAATAATTTCATGATTCACAGAGAAAAGAGAAAGAAATAAAAGGTAGAAAGTTCCGCCTCCAAGCCCTATAAGAGAACTTATGAGTGCATTAACAAGAAAGCTAATCAGTAAGAATATGCTCATTGATAAGAAATTTTTTGTACCCTCCTGCATAAGAATGTGTATTGGTATATCCGAGTATACGTAGCTTTTTTGCTATATCAAGGCTTCTAATTCCAGCGTAGCATATTGTTACATAGTGGGTATCTTTGTTGAGTGTCTGAGTAAGGAGAGAAGGATCGTTTATTTGTTCTGCACTCACATTGAGGTATGGGTATTTTCCAAAAAAATTGTTTTGATCTTGTTCATTTCTTGTGTCTAATATATACCAAGTGGCATCGGGTATGGTGGTTATTATGAGTGGTTCTTTACTTATGTGTTGTTGTTCATTTTTTGTACAATATGCACAATTTTCATTATATGGGAGAGTTAGCTTCATCCATTCTTGTGTAGTATAGCTGTATAGGCTTGATATACCAGCATTTTGATACTGTCCTGTTATAAATTGTAATGCTGTTGTTGCCTGTTTTAGTGCAACAGTACCAGCTACGAGGTTTAGTATTCCTGCTTCTGCACATGATTTTACGCATAAAGCAGAAGGTTCTTGTTCCCACATACATCTCATACAGCCTTTGAATGTTGTATTACTAAAGGCAAGGCTTAGGATAGCTCCTTGTGTTTGAAATAAGGCGCCTTGAACAAGATCTTTTTTTAGCTGCAGACAGCTGTCATGAATAAGATATTTACTATGAAAGTTGTCAGTACAATCGAGTACTAGATCGTACTGAGAAATTATTTCTTGAGCATTTGATTCGTTTAATATGGTATTATGTGCTTGTACATTGATAAATGGGTTTTTGCTTTGTAATATTTTTTGTGCAACAGAGGATTTTTTCTGACCTATGTCTTGAGGAGAGAAAAGAATTTGTCTTCCTATGTTGCTAAATTCAATTTCATCGTAGTCACAAACACCTATGCTGCCGATACCACTGGTTGCTAGATATAGTCCTATGGGACATCCAAGTCCTCCCATACCTATAATAAGGCATGATTGTTTTGCTATTTTTTGTTGTTCTTCTATGCCAAAAGATTCTATGAGTATTTGTCTTTTATAGTATTGGGTAAATGTACTGGTATCTATGTCCATATTTTTTCTCCATTAACAGTAATTTCTTGTTTCCAGATAGGTAAGGTTTTTTTTATGGTGTCCATGATATATTGTGTTGCTTGAAAGGCCTGAAGTCTGTGGGAATGGGCAACTTCAACATGAATAGAGGCTTCTTGTAAAGAGACTATTCCTATTCTGTGTATGCAGAAAATGCGATGTGCATGATAGATACTGCTGGTTTCTTGCAAAATGCGTAGTCCTTCTTTCTGTGCAAGCTCTGTGTAGCAATGGTATTTGATGGCAACTATATTAGTTGTGTTTTTATAGGGGTTGTTATCTCGCACATATCCTCGAAAGCATACATGAGCCCCTTCGTCTGTTTTTGGAGCTAAGTGTTCTGTTGCAGTAAGTTTTTCTTTTGTGAGAATAAATTGTATAGACGGAGAGGTATGAGGCATAGTTTATCCTCCTGACACTGGAGAGATAAAAACTACAGTATCGTTATGTTGAAGCTGAGATGAAAAATCTTTGTATTCATGATTGATTGCTACTTTAATATCTTTTTCTTCAAAAGGAAATGCGTATGTCTCTTTTAGCATACTATATAATGTTTGTGCAGTATAGCTGTCTTTAATCTCTATATGTTCTTCTTCTACTCCTCGCATTTGTGCAAGTGATGCAAAGTATTTAACGTGTACGATCATTATTTTTTTCCTTTGATATAAGTTTTGTTTCAAGGATTCGCATATTGGAGTGTATACTTTTACACATATCATATATAGTGATAGCGGTTATAGAAGCTCCAGTAATAGCTTCTATTTCTACCCCAGTGGCATATGATGAAGTTACAGAGCATACTATATCTACTCCTAGTGGAGTGTTCTGTATATCTATAGTACAATGGCTAATGGGGATGGGATGGCATAAGGGTATGAGATATGCGGTGTATTTTACTGCTTGTATTCCTGCTATGATTGCAGTAGCAAAAACTGCTCCTTTCGGTGTCTGTATATCATTGTTTTGTATATACGCACGTATTGTTTCATCTAACTCTACAGTAGTTTGTGCTACTGCTTTTCTTGTACATATGTTTTTTTTAGATATATCTACCATATGAGGCATGTCTTTATTGTTAAGATGCGATAGCATATTATCCTCCTATAAAATTCATATCTTTCTTTCTATCGGTATCGGTGTTCCTACTGTATGTGCGATGTTCAGAGTATCTGTCATCTCTCTGAGTCCAAAATTCTGTTATTGCTGTTTTTAGTGCTTCCTTTGTATTTTCATGATTCTCTCTTAGTATTTTTTTTATATCTTTTCCTTTTGAGGCAAACAGACAGCCGTATAAGAATCCATTTGCTGTGAGCCGTAGTCTATTACAGTCTTTACAAAAAGGGTTAGAGACAGAGCTGATAAAGCCTATCTCAGAATTACTGTTTTTATGTTTATAACGAGTGGCAACTTCTCCTTGATAAGAACCAGCAATAGGAATGAGAGGGTATGTTTTCTGTAATGTTTCTAATATTTCATGAGAATATACTACCCGTTCTTCTTGCCATGCAATGGATCCTACATCCATAAATTCTATAAATCGAATATCTATTTCTCTCTGTCTAAAATATTCCACCATATGTATGACTTGTTTTTCGTTTAATCCTCTTTGAATTACGCAGTTTATCTTTATAGGAGAAAATCCAATTTTTTTTGCATAATCAATTCCTTCTAGTACTGGATGTATAGAATGAGTATTTCCGACAATAGTTTGAAATATTCTTTCATCTAATGAATCAAGGCTGATATTGATACGTTTTAATCCCGCATCATATAAACGCTTTCCTAGTGTTTTGAGAAATGCACCATTAGTAATTAAGCCTATGTCTTCTATTCCTGAAATGTTTCTAATTTTTTTTATGAGGATGTCTAACCCGAGTCGTAATGTTGGTTCTCCTCCAGTAATTTTTACTTTTTTTACTCCAAGACTTTGTACTACTGATATTACATCAGTAATTTCTTCAAATGTAAGTAGCTGCGTTCTAGGAAGAAATTGTATATTTTTATCAGGCATACAGTATGTGCAATTAAAATTGCATCTATCTGTTACTGATATACGTATATCGTGGAGTGGACGATGCAATGCATCAAGAATAGGGGCGATATTGTTAGAAAGCATATGCATTGTTCTCCTTATATATAGTATAGCATAAGGCTATACTTAGGTATAAAATATTGTATAGCTTGATGAACGAGGTTTGCATAGCTTATTTTTGCTCTCTTGTCGCAATTAGTCCTTGAATCTGCAAAATATGCATGAAATAAGTTACATCATATTATAGTAAACATGATACAATAATAAGGGGCTATGTTACGATATTTTTTATATAAGTATGTTATTATCTCTTTTATCCTATTATATACTATGTTTCTTTTTAGCTGTGCAAGCACTAAAGAAGATGCTACTGACTACTTAGTAGATAATGAATATATTAGTTCCTATGTTGCCGTAAACTTTGATTTTAGTTTTCAGTATCCTAAACAATGGCATATTTTTGAGGAAGAGGAAACCGTTAGAATTTCAAATGCTTTAGCATTGCTTACTTTTCCTGCTGATGTAATAGAAGAGTCAACGAGAGAAAATAGTTTTTTAGCTACTCTTTCAATGAGTAGTCTTGAAGAGATAGTTGCTATGTATAATACACTCTCTACTGTTCTTTTGGAAGCTCTTGTGGATAAAGATGATGTTGGAGAAGGCAGTGATGTTAGAGAAGATAGTACAGACAGTTCTTTTGTAGTATCCCCTATGTTTGCTCCACTTAACAGTGATTATTATGGGCAATTAGTAGATACTCAGGATACCCTTAGTAGTTTTTTTAATATACGCCTTAGTGATACCCTACTATTTGCTTATATTAAGGACTATGATATAATAATGATAAGGGAAAATAGTACAAATAATATAACCTTTTTTAGAAAAATGAACGATAATAGGGGGGTAGTGATTTATAATATAATTACTTATGATGATACTGTGTATCAAAGAGTAATTGATGATAGCATACAACTGGTATTATCAGTTTCTATAATTTCTAAATAGGATAATTAAAAGGAGTATATATGAAAAAGATAGCAATCTGCATTATGATGGCATCTCTAATTAGTTCTATAGCGTTTAGCTTTGGTTCTGTAGAAGAAGCAACGTTTAAGGGAGTGCCAGAACAAAATGTTCTTTCACCGAAAAATAAAGATGGAGTATTTGATACTCTCACCATTGATTTTGATGGTAAGGTAGATATTCCTAGTAGCTTAAAAATAACGAAATTTTTCTTTCGTTTATATGATCAAAATGGAACATTTTTATTTGAAATAGATAAGCCGCTTGATAAAGCCACCTCTATTCCCCCGTTTGTTTTTGATGGAAAGTTTCAAAATGGGGATTTTTTAGCTGATGGTACATATGTGTATACTGTTGGTATCTTGGATGAAAAAGATATTGAAAGTATATCTCAGCCGTATACAATTCATATAGATAATACTGCTCCGCAGGTATTTTATTCAAGAATAAGCTCTGGTAATGTTATAGTTCCTGGTGATGAGGATACAGTGCTTATGCTGGATGTAGAAACAAGTCCAGAAGTATCGTGGGAGATTGAGGCAGAAAATAGTGCTTCAAGGCAAACATATGTGTTGTTACGTGAGCAGGGAGATACAGCTTTTACGCTGCCAAAAAAATGGGAATGGAACGGCTTTGACACTGACAATAATGCTTTGCCTGATGGTGATTATGTATTAAATATACTAGCGGAGGATATGGCTGGTAATTCGATAATGCATAAAGTTGAAACACAGATTATTGTAAGTTCTGAAGGTTCTTTTTTATTGGAAATGCCAGCTAATAAGTATTTTTCTCCTAACTCGGATGGAGCTAGAGATACATTATCACTCTCCTTTCGCTATCCTCCAAGTTTACGTTTAGGGATAGATTTTGATATAAGAGAGTTAGTGGTACAAACTATGAAGAATCAAGAGGTAGTACGGATACCACAAGAGAGTACTACTGAGATTATATTCAGTGGTTTATTGTTAGATGGCATTCCTATTTCCGATGGTACTTATAATGTGCATCTTGTATTAGAGAATAACAATGTGAATTTTACTACAAATATGGTAGAGGTGGTAATTGATACACAAGAGCCTTTTGCTACTTTTTTTATGCAAACAAGTCCACAGCCAGTAAAGAGTGGAGATCCGTTTTATTTTGGAGGAGAGTTACGCAATACTGTTGATATACGCGTAAAACGCTTAGATACAGCTGATTGGGACATAGAGGTAGTACAAGGGGAGCAAACTGTGTATAGTGACTCTGTGGGCTTTGTTGACAATATATTTGAAATGTCTGTGCCTGCCAATATAGAACTTATGGACAGAGAGTTGCCTGATGGACTATATGAAATAAGTTTTTTCTCTACAGATCTAGCAGGAAATGAAGGCAGAATTGGTCCTTTCAAAGCTATAAAAGATACTAAGCCACGTGAAATATCAGTTTCTGTAGATCGTAAAAAAGCATCTGCCTTTGCAGATCCTATCAATTTCACATTTAATTTTGATCGTATAGGTATCAGTAAGTTTGCTATGTTTGTGAAAAACGAAAAAAATAATAGAGTAGTGCGATCTTCTCGTTTATCGTATGGTCTTAGTGGGTTTGAATGGTATGCAAGAAATGATGCAGGACAGCCTGTTCCAGATGGAGAATATGCATTTGTGCTTTCTATTGAATACTTTAATGGAGATATGGTAGAGAGCAGTATAGAAAATATTCTTGTCGATTCTCAGGCCCCAGTCATACGTAGTTTTTCTACTGACTCAGTAGTAATGAACCCTACGAGTGAAAATGAAGCTGATAAGTATCTCACTGTAAGGCAACAAGGAAGTGAGAAAGGAGTTACATGGACAGTTGAAATACGAAATATATTTGATACTCTTATTTATTCTCAAACATTTCCTGATACTATTGCTGATTTTAGCTGGGATGGGAAAGATAAGGATAATAAGATAGTTGTCGATGGAGACTATATTTATCGTCTTATTGGAAGAGATGGCTTTGGGAACGAAACGGTGAAAACTATTTCGTTTGTCGTAGACTCTGGTGTGTATGAGCAAGGAGCTATTTTGAGTCCTGGTGATGAAATGCCTAAAATTTATTTTCCAGCGTATAGTGATGATATATTTTCTCTGTCAGAGAAAGGTTTGTTATATGATAACTTACTGTATGTTCGTAGTATCGCTCGTTTATTAAAAGCGTATCCTACCTATAATGTGACAATAGTAGGCCATGCAGCAGCTTTATTAAAAGGAGCAGCCGCTGAGAGAGAACAAATAGAAGTGCTTATTCCTTTATCTCGAAACAGAGCATATCAGATTAGCAAAGCGTTACAAATTTTAGGGATAGATGCAAATCGTATAGATATTCGTGCAGTTGGTGGTTCTCAACCTGAAGTTGATAATCCAACAAGTAGTACTATATGGGAAAATAGACGAGTAGAGTTTGAATTACTAGAAAATTAATGTCATATTTTTGATATTGTTTTGTTACATAAAAAAGAGGAAACATATGTTTCCTCTTTTTTATATACTAAGTAGTGTTATTTCTATATTCTCTTAATCAGATGCACTGTGTATTTGTATTTTTCCGTCTGAGTAATCTATTTTTATACTATTTTGTCCTTTTTGTTCATCTTGCTCTAAGAGATATACTGCTAGTGGGTTTGTTAAGTACTGTTCTATTGCACGCTTAAGAGGACGTGCTCCCATTGTATTGCTGTAGCCTTGCTCTACAATAAAGCCTAATGCTTGTTTGCTTATCTCAAGGGTATACCCTTTTGACGCTACTCTATTACGAAGTAATGCTATTTCTCTTTCTGCTATTTCATGTAATACAGGAAACTCTAGTCGGTTAAATATAATAGTTTCATCTATTCTATTGAGAAATTCAGGTTTACATATAGCGGCAAGTTCACTGTGTATACGCTCTTGTATTTCATGTTTGTCTATATCGTTGCTTAAAATATAGTTACTTCCTATATTACTTGTAAGTATTATAATAGTATTTGAAAAATCAATGAGAGTGCCTTTATTATCGGTTAATCTTCCATCATCAAATATTTGTAGCATAATATTAAGTACTTCAGGATGAGCTTTTTCAAACTCATCAAATAATATAACAGAAAAAGGATTTCGTTTTATCTGTTCAGTAAGCTGCCCTCCATCTTCATGTCCTATGTAGCCAGGAGGAGCACCTATCATGCGTGCTACTGAATGTGATTCCATGTATTCACTCATATCAATGCGTATGATATTTTGTTCGCTATCAAACAGAAATTCTGCCAATGCTTTTGCAAGCTCAGTTTTTCCAACTCCAGTAGGTCCGAGAAACAGTAATGTGGCAATGGGTTTTCCTTCATCTGATAAACCGCTTTTATTTCTTCGTACTGCATTGCTTACTGCCTGTATTGCCGCTTCCTGTCCTTTTACACGCTGTTGAATATGCTCTTCTAGGTGTAAAAGTGTCTCTTTCTCTGTGCTGTTTAATCGTGTCACTGGTATTCCTGTAGAAATTGACACTATATAGGCAATGTCTTCTGCTGTTACTTCATCACGCAGCAGTGTATGTTGAGCGTGTTGATACGTGATGCTTTGCTGTTTTTCAATATATGATTGTAGTTTTTTTTCTTTTTCGGGGATAATGCCGTACTTTATTTCTGCAGCTTTTTCGTAGTTTCCTTCACGTTCAAAACGTTGTTGGTCTGCCTTTAGTGTATCAATTTCTGCTTTTATATTGCGCAGTGCATCAATGCTTTCTTTTTCTGCATTCCATCGTTGTTTCATGTTCTGTGTTTCTTGTTGTAACTGTTCTAAAGATGTTTGCAATTTTTTTTGTCTCTTCTTTGATTCTTCATCTTTGTCTTTTGATATTGAGCTTATTTCCATTTCTACTTGTCGTACTTTTCGTTCAAGTATATCAAGTTCGGTTGGTTGACTTTCAATTTCGGTTTTTAAGCGACTTGCAGCTTCATCAATTAAATCTATTGCCTTATCTGGTAAGAAACGTCCACCGATATATCGAAACGAAAGAGTAACTGCTGCTACCAACGCTTCATCTTTGATGCGTACTCCATGATGTACTTCGTATCTGTCACGCAATCCACGTAGTATAGATATACTATCTTCTATACTTGGTTCATGTACATATACTTGTTGAAACCTTCTTTCTAAGGCTTTGTCTTTTTCAATATATTTTTTATATTCATCAAAGGTAGTTGCTCCTATAGTTCTTAATTCTCCTCGGGCAAGCATAGGCTTTAGTAGATTTGATGCATCCATGCTTCCTTCTGTAGCACCAGCACCAACTACTGTATGAAGCTCATCGATAAACAGTATAATTTCGCCATTACTTTCTTTGACTGTTTGAATGATATTTTTTAGTCGTTCTTCAAATTCTCCACGAAATTTTGCACCAGCAATAAGCTGCCCTAAATCAAGTTCAAGTACTCGTTTATTATGCATACTTTCAGGAACATCTTTATCTACTATTCTGTTGGCAAGCCCTTCTACAATAGCAGTTTTTCCTACACCAGGATCTCCTACGAGTACTGGATTATTTTTTGTTCTTCGACATAGCACTTGTATAATACGTCTAATTTCATTATCTCTGCCAATAATAGGATCAATCTTTCCTTTCTGTGCTTCTTGTACAATATCACGAGTATATTGTTCTAGTATTCCTTGTGATGTATTGCTTGTGCTTGTATTTTCTGTGTTACTCTGCACTGTCTTCTCAATATGAGCTATACTTTGTTTTTCAAATAGTGTTCCTACTTTGCCAAACCTAATTGTTGCGAGAAAAATATGGATAATACCTAACTCATTGTTCATGTGCTGTGCAATGCGCGGGGCTTGTCGTATAATAGTGTGTATTTCACGGCTTAATTCAGTATGTACATTTCCATTACTGTCACTTACTTTGCTAAAGGTATTGAGCTTCTGTTGATTTTTTTGTCGGAGAAACTCTACAGGGTTTTCTATAGTACTGTCTGTAGTGCTGGGAGCTTGCTTTAAACTTTGTTCAAGCAAGGTAATAATGGCTTGTTTTTTTGTAAGCTCTTCAAAAAGATGATAGCTAGTTACTTCTCCATGATGGAGCTCTTCTGCAAGGGCAAATGCCTCTTGTAATGATTGTTGTATAATAGGATTAATATCATGTTCCATATTTTTATTGTATAGAATTACTTCTTAAAATGATAGTGTATATTATTGTATTTATAAAAAGAACATACAGCCAATATGTATATACCAGTTTTTTTCTTGTAAGGTATTGAGTTATATATGGTATATATTTTATAGTATAAGTTATGTGCTTATACTAATTGCAACTACAATGAATGCTAGCTGTGTGATGTGGTGTACAATGGTAGCCTGTAGTTTCATCACAAGTACATGAACAGTTGTTATGTTTTATTTCATTACAACAATCATTTATAGTTTCATTACAGGTACATGAACAGCATATTTCATCACCTGTTGTACATTGACAAGTATTACAACATTGCATAGTATACTCCTTATAAATATTACTAATATTAGTGTAGCATACTTTGTGTGTTTGGGAATATATTTTTTAATGCTTGCTGAAGCCCTTGATATTGCAATTAGTGTTTGAATCCGCGTTTTTTTCAAGATACTACACAAAAATAGTATTTGTACTATAATGATATTTGTGCATTGTGTGTAGTAATAATTATACACAATAATAGGTAAAAATATAAGGAGATCATTATGAAAAAATGGTTGAAAGTATGGATAAACGATAGCTACAAAAGTAAAGAGCTATACAGCGTGAAAAAAATCGGGGGGGGGGGGGGGTACACTCTCGATATAAGCAAAACATAACTCTCGTTGCACTGTTTTTAGTGCTAGCAATAGTTACCCTCGTACTCGTAGGATGTTCGGAGGGCAGTAGCAGTTCCTCATCAGGCGGAGGAGGAACTTTACCAGTAACCCCGACCCTTGCATCACTTTCCAATGTGCAGATACAGCCAGCAGGCAATGACGGAACGCTTGCTTTACGCTGGCAAGCCCCAAGCGATGCCACGCATGTAGTAGTGACTGCAACTTCAACAGCACCAGCCCAAGTCATACAAGTGCGTGTTCCTGCAATAGAATATCGTGCATTGTTTCAACAAGGACAATCGTACCAACTCAAAGGCTTACAAGCACTCACCAACTACACTGTAGAGATTGAAGCCCAAAAGGACACAGAAGTATCACCAAAAACAACCCGCACTGTGACAACACTGATAGATACTACTACCCCACAAGACACATTGACACAAGTAGGCGTAGAAAAATCAGGTGATGGCATAAAGATAACATGGGATAAAGAACGACTTGCAGTAGGCAGAACAGATATAGCAGAAGTAACAATAGTGGTAAAAAGCACGACTGGTGGCACAGTGCTTGCACAAGCTACTGTACAGAACCTACAGCAAGGGGAAGTTACGCTTCCAAACATCTCCACGCTTGCAGGCATATCCTATGATGTAGAAATACGCTACAAAGACAGAAATGACAACACAAGCAGTCCTACAACAGTACTGACAGGCGTGCAAGCATCAGCACTCTCACAAACAGTAACGCCACTACCAGAGGCAGATCTTACAGTAACAGCAAACGATAAAGACAATAGCCCTGCCGATGAAAGCCTGCTTATTACATGGGGGAGCTTTGCCTTTGGAACAGGGAGTACAGCAAAAAGCCTCTTAGTACGAGTCACAGCAACCGCAACACAGACGATAGTAGCAGAGGAGACAATAAGCAAAGATACCAGTGCAACCAATGTCAGCGGAGCAACCGCACAGGCAAAAGAATACGCCACTGTGTATGTCGCAAAAGATGGCATAGCACTCACAAAACTCTACGGCAGTCTTACTTACAAAGTAGAAGTATATGTCTCTCAAAACGGAAAGTACTCCACTGCAGTATCAAAAGAACAAGCAACAACCGACAAGACAACACAACCAGCGACCAATGTAAGTGCCGTAGGAGGAGCAACAAGCATAGTAGTAATCTGGCAAGCACCCAATGTACGAGACTATGCAGGAGTGACTATAACAGCAACAGAAAAGGACAGTGATAAAGTAGCAAAGACAGTAACAATAACAGACAGAACACTAAGAAACACGCAGATAGCAGGCCTCAAAGCCACCACCGAGTATACAGTAGCAGTACAATCACAGGACTATGCAGGCAACAAAGGAACAGAAGCAACAACCACAGTAGATACAGGAGCAGATAGCACCGTTCCCGATGCAGTAACAAACATACAAGCACGCTATCCCTTCGTATCAGCAACAAAAGTAGCAACACAAATAACATGGACAGCACCCGATGCAACAAAAGCCAAGAACAAAGACATAAAAGAATACAGCATAAGCATACAAGAGAAAGACACAACTACTGCAGTAGTCAGCGAGAAAAAAATAGCCTATCCCACAACATCGCTCTCTGTCGAAGAACTCAGTCAAGGCAAAACATACACAGTAACAATACAAGCAATAGACTACTCAGAAAACAAAAGCAATGCAAAAACACAAGACATAACAACACCCACCCCACTCACAGCACCCTCAGCAGAACTCTTTCAAAGCAAGCCCGCCCTCGTTACAACAACAGGAGCAATACAAATAAAAGCAACCTTTACGCAAGCACCTGGATCAAATACTGGCTCAAATAAGTACTACACCCTGCGTATGTTAGATGGCACAACACTGGTAGCAGAAAAAAGCATAACAAACCCAGCAACCACCATTAGCTTTGGCATAGCAGATGGCATAGAAGTATCAGCAACACAAGCCAATGCAAAACAATATAGCTTTACCTTTCTCACAGTAGAAAATAACAGAGTAAGCCCCCCAACAACACTTACTGACAAAGTAGCAGTATACGATGCAATATCCACTGTCCCGCCCGCACCAGAAAGCCTCACTCTGCTTATTGCAGAATCAACAGCAACAAGCGATACCGTACAGTACGAGTTTCAAGCAGGAACAATTACCAGCAATCACAAAGCACCCAATGACAGAACACTCACACAAGCACAGATACAATACAAAGTATACATAGTAGCAGGAGACCAGAGTACTAAAAGCATAGCAGAAATAAAAACAATGACAGGAGTACAAATACAAGATATAGCAGGAAGTAGCACCTTACGAGGAACATTTATAGGAACAAAAGGAGCAGTATACACCATAGGCATAGAAGCAATAAACAGCCTCAATCCCTCTACCACAAAGAAAGCACAAAACAAAGACCCCGCACTGATACAAACACTAGAACTCAGCACCATCCCCAGATCAAAAGCAACCGCCCCTACCTCGTCCTTAACAGGCATACTAGTAGTATCACAGTCAACAAACACAACAGGAACAATAAAGCTAGTACTCACACAATTAAGCACAATAACAGGAGCAAAAAACAAAGACGGCACAACAGTAACCAGCAATGATGAGCTAATATACACCGTGTACGGCTTACAGAAAGACACAACCCCAACAGTAGCAGAAGTACAAAGAGGCAGAAGAGTAAGCATAGGCACAGCAAGGAACGGAGTGTACACAGTACCAGCCCTTAGCAGTATAGGCTTGTCATCAGACACAGCACCAGTAGTAGCAATAAAAGGAGCGACAAAGTATCACTTTGTGGTAGAAGTAGCCATAAAAACAGACCCAA
The DNA here is from genome assembly GCA_965218205.1 of Spirochaetia bacterium. GTDB lineage: Bacteria > Spirochaetota > Spirochaetia > WTKD01 > CBDDCA01. The sequence goes on from OZ244590.1 coordinate 706,078, forward strand.
GTAAAAAAGCAGTATCGACAGTAGCAACAGTAACAACCGTATCAAAAGCGACAGATCCCGCAGAAGTAAGCAACATACAAGTAAAAGGAGTAGAAGGAAGGAATGCAACGCTATCGTGGGCAGCCCCCAGCCTTACTGCAAGCCACAAAACAGACACAGGAGACACCCTAGCAGTAGCACAAGTATCGTACAAAGTATACAAAGTAGCAAAAAGTGGCAGTACACAAAGGACAATAGCAGAGATAATAATAGCAGCAGGAGGAAGCCCCACAACAACAGCAGCAGGAACAACCAACAGCACTCTAACAGGATTGACAGTAGGCACAAGCTATGAAATAGTAGTACAAGCAGTAAACAGCACCGATCCCAACAAAGAGTCAAGAGGAGTCCGCAAAGAGTTTATCGCAAAAGAAGCCTATGGAGCACCAGGAAAGCCCACCATACAAGCAAATGCACGAGGAGCAACCATAGTACTTACCATAACAGCCCCAACTGTAAAAGGAACAGCAGAAGACGGAACAACTACTCTCAGAGATAATCAAATAGATTACAAAGTATACTATATAGCCTCAAATACAAACATAAATGGAGCAACAGTAAAAACACGAGCACAAGCAGCAAGCGATGCACAAGTAGGAGCAGAAAAAGACGATGTGCCAACAGGAGCAACAAGCTATACAATACGCAACCTACGATTGAATACAAAGTACTATATCACTGCAGTAGCAGTAAACAGCCTCAAAAAGACAAAGGTATCAGCAGAAGCAACAGCAGTCTCTGCCAGCACCCCAACAGTAGTAATAGGAAATGCCACAAAGGTTTCAGCAACAGTAGGCTCAACACCAACATCAGCACATACAACGAGAGTACTTACCAGCATTAGTCCTAGTGGACTATCATTTACCTGTGATGAAAGCACAATAGATAACGATAACAGCACCCTCAAACAAGAAACAGGCCTAACAGTAACATTTGCAAAAAATACCAATACAGTAACAATAACAGGCACAGCAAATAAATCAAACATATATGATACTGCTATCACTGAGTATAACTATGGGGTAGTGCTGTGTACCATTACTTCGGGAGTCTATTCAGGAGGAAAAGTACTTGCGACTATCAATGTAGAGACAGGACTAGTGAAACTCCCAAGCGAAGTAGCGAGCTATTACAGACCAACAACAAAGAAAGCACTGCAAGCTATTATCACTGCAGAAAGAGGAGCAAGCAGACAAGGCACCAATAGCCCCAACCTCAACATGATAGACACCAGTGCTATTACTGATATGAGTAGATTATTCTATCAAGATAGTACTTTTAATGGAGACATAACGCAGTGGAATACCAGTAATGTAACAAATATGGTTGGTATGTTTAATTCAGCAACCGTTTTTGATCAAAACATAGGAAGTTGGGATGTGAGTAAGGTTACTAGTATGAATACTCTATTTGGTTTCACTTCAAAGTTTAATCAAAACATAAGTAGCTGGGAAGTTGGAAATGTTACTGATATGCTCAGTATATTTCTGTTTGCTTCTGCATTTAATCAAGATTTATCATCGTGGAGAGTGTGTAAAACATCATACGATAGCATTATGTTTAGAGGAATGCCTTTAGATACAGACACAGCAAAGCGACCAAAATTTAAGGGTTCTCCAGAGTGTAGAACATAGTGGGAGCATAAGAGACACACACCTATAGTAAGAAAGGAGCTATCCTTTCTTACTATAGAACTTAAAGAACAATAAGGAGTGTTATGTATTAAAAGTTTCTTGCACTCATAAAACGTAATTGATCGCGTATATCTTTGTGATATTGTATGCAAGTAAAATTACTGTGTACAAGCAAAGCCATGATAGTATCAATTTGTAGAGGATCAAACTCAAGCAGTATTATGCAGTTGTGGGCTAACAAAGAGGCTTGTATAATGAACTGTCGTATAGTGCTGATTCCCTCTATAGAATAATCACTGAGCGCTATAGCTGGTTCGTTGTGTATGCACGAAAAAGGCAGTTCATGGTGGCACACATAGGGAAGGTTGGCTACAATAATGCCAGGAGGATGAGATGCTAGTTCTTGTTTCTGTAAAACTTTTGTGAGCAAACTGTCTTGATATGCGTACGGTGAAATATCATGTTGCTGTGGTGTATTGTCTGTGGCATTGGGAGCTTTTAGTATGCTGTGTGCATTATTTTTTGCTACATCTAACGCTTGTGTGTCTATATCGTTCATGGCAATATACCAAGTACTGTTATGTTGTTTCTGTAGGGCAGCAGCAAGAGAGAGTGCTATACAACCACTGCCTGTACCACAATCTAAGAGACAGTGAGGTATTTTTTGTTGTAAGGCCATATCCTGTATCAACATAAGACTGAGCTCTACAAGTAATTCTGTTTCAGGACGAGGAATAAGCACATGTTCGTTTACCATAAATGTATGTTCATAAAAAAAACGGTATCCTAATACGTATGCAAGGGGGTATCCAGTAGCACGTATATTGCATATATTCAATGCAGTTTCTCTGTTGTCTTTGTGTATGTGTGTATCAGTATGAGTGAGCAGGTATCGTATATCACAGTGTAATGCATGACACAGTATAGTTTGTACTTCGTGTGCAATACAATCTGCGTAAGGGAGCTCAGTCAAAGCATATTCTCTCTGTAGTGCTTGTGAGCCATAGAGACAAGTGTATACTGTTTTTTGTAGTGTTGATAGGTGCAACTACAAGCTCCAAAATATAAGAAACACTATTCTATCTGCATTTCTATTTTTAGCTTTGTAAGTAATTCTTGTATATCTCCTTCCATCATTCTATCAAGCTGATAGAGTGTAAGGTTAATACGATGATCAGTAACTCTGTTTTGAGGATAGTTATAGGTACGTATGCGTTCACTTCTGTCTCCTGATCCAATTTGTTGTTTTCTTTTTGCTGCAATTTCTGATTGTTTCTTTTCTTCTTCAAAGGCTGTTATGCGCGCACGTAACACTCTCATTGCTTTTTCTTTGTTTTTATGTTGACTTTTCTCGTCTTGACAGCTTACGACAATATTTGTAGGTAAATGGGTAATTCGCACTGCTGAGTCGGTAGTGTTTACACTTTGTCCGCCCGGCCCTGATGAACGATAGACATCTATGCGTAAATCTTCGTTTTTTATGATAACTTCGGCTTCTTCTACTTCTGGAAGTACTGCTACTGTCACTGCAGAGGTGTGTATACGCCCTCCACTTTCGGTGCTAGGAATACGTTGTACACGATGTACTCCACTTTCATACTTAAATATTCCATAGCTTGAGTTATTTATAGAAAACACAATCTCTTTGTAACCACCAATGCCTGTAGGATTGCTATCAATAATTTCGAGTTTCCATTTAAGAATTTCAGCATATCGTGAATACATTCTAAACAGATCTGCCACAAACAACCCCGCTTCTTCTCCTCCTGTGCCTGCACGAATTTCTATAATAATTCCTTTGCTATCAAGGGGATTGACAGGTATGACAAGTTCACGGATTTTTGTAAAAAGCATTTCTTTTTTTTGTTCCAGTGCTATTATTTCTTCTTTAATAAGAGCTTCCATTTCTTCATCGTCAGCATTTTGAATAAGCTGTGCTTCTTGTAGTTCCTGTTCTGTTTTTAAGTATTCTTGATTTACTGATTGTAATTCGTTAAGCTGAGTATATTCTTGTAATACCTTGCGGTATTCACTCTTATTTTTGATTAAATCAGAATCAGAGGCTTTTTTAGTAAGCTCAGGGAGCTTTTGAAGAGCTTCTTCAATTTTAGGTAAAAGTTCTTTGTATAACATCTTAATTATTTATTATAATATATATGTGAAGCAGTTGCAAAAAAAACCTGATTGGTTAAAAGTAGGATTAGGTACTAATAAGAATTTTCATTTTATAAAATCGCTTGTAAAAGGAAAAAGGCTTAATACGGTATGCGAAGAAGCACGTTGTCCTAATATTCATGAGTGCTGGGGACAGCATGGTACCGCTACATTTATGATTTTAGGAGATACCTGTACCCGCCGTTGTCGCTTTTGTTCTGTAAAAACAGGCCTCCCATCAGGTATAGATGAGTTAGAGCCTATTCGTGTAGCAGAATCGGTAAAAACACTTCAGTTGTCTCATGTAGTGATTACAATGGTAAACAGAGATGAGTTGCCTGATGGGGGAGCAAAAATAGTAGCTAACACAGTACACGCTATACGAAAAAGAGCCCCTCAATGTAGCGTTGAGTTGCTTACTTCAGATTTTATGGGAAAACATGCTTCCATAGATGTAGTACTTGAGTCTTTTCCAAATATTATGAGCCATAATGTTGAAACAGTAGAACGTCTTACTCCGCTTGTTCGTTCGCGTTCTTCCTATCAGCGTTCTCTTGAGGTATTGGGATATTCCTATACAAAGTCGCCCGATATTCCTGTAAAATCAAGTATTATGCTAGGGCTTGGTGAAACAAGAGAAGAAATTGTGCAGACACTTGATGATCTGAGAGCTCATCATGTTTCAATAGTCAATTTAGGACAATATTTACAGCCTACAAAACAACATCTTCCAGTACAAAAATATTGGACACCGAAAGAATTTGAAGAGCTAAAACAAGAAGCTCTCTCACGGGGATTTTTGCACTGTGACTCGGCTCCTCTTGTACGTTCTAGTTATCATGCAGGGGAAGATTATGAAAATATAAGAAGGAAAATACACCCACTCTATGCAAGACAAAACACAGCAAAATAAGGAGAAGCAACAGACGATTGAAACTCTTGTTGTACAGATAAAGAAACATCAAGAGATGTATTATAATGGAATCCCAGAAATTTCTGATAGTGATTTTGATGCTTTGTGGGACAGGTTGCGTAGCCTTGATCCTAGCAATACGATACTAAAACAAGTAGGAAAAGATAGCAGTAAATTTTTTCCTAAAAAACAGCATATCATGCCAATGGGAAGTTTGTCGAAAGCAGCTGATTCTTATCAGTTTAAGGCATGGGTAGCAAAGCATCCAAGTTCACACTATGTTGTAGAGTATAAACTTGATGGTGCAAGTTTAGAGCTTCAGTATGAGAAAGGAACACTCAGTGCAGCAGTATCTCGTGGTGATGGGAAAATTGGCGATGATATTTTGATGAATGCTCGTAATATGCAAGGAGTACTTCGTTCTCTTGCCTATGATATGACTTGTGCAATTCGCTGTGAAGTGATAATGACGCATCAAGTATTTAAGAAGCATTTTTCTTCTTCAGAGAACACAAAGGCAAACTGTCGTAATGCTGCAAATGGCATTATGAAGAAAAAAAATGGTGTGTATGTAGAGTTGCTGCAGTGTATGTGTTATGATATTTGGTTTAGTGATGAAGAGCAGAAACAATGGGAAGCTGTTACTCAGTATTCTTTATCAAATGAAAAGGATAAGCTGGAGCTATTGAAGGCGTTAGGCTTTATCGTAGTTCCGTATTGGGTGTACGAAGATGAAGCGTCTATTGATAGTTTACGAAATTCAACAATACAAACAAGGGAAAGCATAGGCTACGATATTGATGGCTTGGTGATAAAGATGTGTGAGTACAGTAAAATAGATATGAGTAGCCTTTTGCCTGATAGACAGCTTGCGTATAAATTTCCTCTTGAACAGCAAGTGACAAAACTAAGAGGGGTTGAGTGGAGTGCATCGGGACATCTGTATACTCCTATTGCATTGTTAGACCCTGTACCACTTGCTGGTACAATAGTGAAACGTGCTAACCTAGTACATCCTGATCATATAAAAGAGCTAGGCTTAAAAATTGGCAGTGAGGTTATGGTAGCAAAACGTGGGGAGATTATTCCAAAGGTGGAAAAGGTAGTGCATAATGCTGAAGGGCTTATGGATATTACTTTACCCACGATATGCGAAGTGTGTGGAGCAACTATACAAAGTGATGGTACTACGGTATTTTGTCCTAATGTGCAATGCAGAAAAAGGCTTTTGTTTCGTATTAAGCGTTGGATACAGATACATGAAATACCGTACTGGGGAGATACTCTTGTACATACATTGGTATTGAAACAATCGTTAGTACATAAAATAGGAGATTTGTATCGACTTTCTGTTGATGCTCTTATGAAATTGGATCGTGTAGCAAAGCCTCTTGCAGAAAAACTGTACAATGCTATGCATAGTAAAAAAAGTGTTTCTCTTGCACATTTTATTGCATCGTTAGGGATAGATGGCATAGCGTTATTGTCCAGTGAAAGTATAGTGCGTACGGGTATTTTTCATAGCATTGACGATATGTTTTCTGCAACAGTGGAACAGTTAGAAAGTATAGAAAACATAGGAGCGGTGCTTGCCAAAAATATTATTGAGGCAATGCAGTACCTAAAAGAAGAGATTATAGATGTAGCACAGATAGTGAATATTGAAACTCCAACAGTAGTAAAAACTGCAATCAGTAATATGTCATTTTGTTTTACAGGAACTTTGAGTGCACCTCGTAAGCAGCTACAAGATTTAGTGAAAAAACAAGGCGGTATAGTAAAAAATACAGTAAGTGAAGATCTCAGCTACCTTGTTACCAATAGCGAGACAAGTACTTCATCAAAAATGAAAGATGCAAAAGAAAAGGGAGTGGCTATCATATCAGAAGAGGAATTTTTAGCATTGCTATCACAGTAGAGTATGTATGCTTTTTATACCCATTGTTCCCAAGAATGCTTAAAATTTCTACATGCTAAATGTGCTCCAATAATATTACGGGCAGCAGGCCCAAGCTCAAGTTCGGCTAAAGCTCCCATTAAGTATAATCCGTGATGCCATAGTAAGTTCTTATCAGGAATAGGCCACATGTTGTTGTCTGTTTTGCATCCATATTGAGTGGCTATGTTTTGTACTAATGATTTATGAGGTACTTCATTTTTTGCAAATCCAGTGGCAAATATAATGTCATCATATTCTTGTTCATCATTATTTGATAGCTGTACTGTATAAGTGTGTGTGTCTCCATTGTTTTTTATACGGATAGATCTTGCATATTCTTTTATATGTTCAATCTGTTTTTGTTTGATGGCATTGACTAATTTTTCATGCACATACGGATTGATAGATCCAACATTTCTTGCTTTTGCAATGATGTTTCTTCGTATACGATAATCTGTTTCTTGTAAAAAAATATTACGATATTTAGGACCAATGTATCCAGGATCACTATCAAAAAAATGGACAGAAGCATGTTTGCCTGATATAAGCGAGACACTGTTTCTGTGTGTTTTCTCTTTATCTGTATATCGTAGAGCAGTTTGTGTTCCGCTCATTCCTCCCCCTATGACTGCTATGCGATGACTGTGTGTATTTTTAAGAGAGGGAGTATACTGTGGATGTAGCACATGTTTTTTGATAAGCATAGATTGCAGTGTATCTTTGGTATAGGCAAAATGTTCACTTTTTATTTGTATGGTATCAGGTAAGCTTACTGTGCCCATACCTAATGCTAAAATACAATTTTTTGTGCTAATAGTTCCGTTGCTAGTATCAAGTATCCATGTTTTATTATTTGTATATGTTATGTTTTTTAGAGTTGTTTGAAAAAACTGTGTAGCAATAGATGTTTTTCTTAATAGATGATGTATGTACTGCTCAAGCAGTGCAAGAGAAGGCGTGAGATATTTTCCATTAAAATGCTGTGGGTGAATATTGTGTGCATGAGAATATGCTAACAAGGATACAAGCGGTTCTTTTAAGCAATGGCTTACAGGAGAACGCAGGTATTTCATTCCGACATTGTGTGCTTGACGATAAAAATTACATAATGCTTCTGTGTTTTTGTCTATTATAAGTGTTCTGTTTTGTATTTTTTTCGGAAGGTTTATATAGAGAGTAATGCCTTGTAGCCCCGCACCAACAATTACGAGCGATATATCTGAAAACATTTATTTTTGTATAAATTTTTGTGTTTTATGTGTGAAATGTAATGCTGATTCTCTTCCACTCTCAATTGAACTATTTAGCTTTTGAATTTTCTTCATAGTGAGTTTATATCTATTGGTGATAAATAAATATAATTTTTGAAAAAACGATAGCTTAGAAAAACTTGTAGTTGCTAATTGTACTGTATTGATATTGAATATCTCATGCCATTGTAGGAGCTTTTTTGTTCTAAGGTTAAAAAAAGTTGATAATTGCTTTGATAAGGACATTTTACTAAATAGGCTTTGATCTTCTATACTCTGCGAAGATTCTAACTGATTATTGTTAAGGGTTTGTTTGTTATGATTATTGATAATCATATTTGCAATAACTACAGGGTACTGAAGTATGGTAAACATAAAAGCATCAATTTCTTGTACATGTTTTCTCACAGAGCTTTCAAGTGCTTCTATATCAAAAAAGATCCGTTCTTTAGGGGCTAGTTTATGTAAAAGAAATTTTTTCATAATATCTAAATACATGGTATATATTGTGTCATTAACAGCGAAATATTTGGTTGAAATGCAATTTGGTAGCATGGACGAGTGAATAAGGTATGTATCAAAATCTATAATACTATGTATTTGCTGACTAGGCTCAAAATCACTTGCTTGTATTATAATTGATTGTAGTATCTTTTTTTCTGCTTCTTCTTGTTCTAAGTTATATGTTGTAAGTAATTCATTATAAAATATAGTGAATTCTTCTTTGTTTACTCCATACGGTAAATTGAAAAAGTATGCTTCAATCTCTTTTCTTGCATCATTTATATTTTTCTCTATGTGTGTTACTTCGTCAATATATGTTAGGTGTGTATCTATTGTACTTTTTAGGATGATGATAAAATCAAGAAAATTATAACTCTCTGATACTTTTTTGTTTAGTCGTAAAGCAGGTATCTCTTTATCAATTTTTTTTATAATAGGATTCCATACTCCATATTCTTTGCTTGTTATGTGTGTTCTAAAATCTTGTGTATCATGTTTAAATAATTTAAGAATTTCATTTGTTACTTGAAACGATGATTTGAATATATTTTGAAGTTTTATAATGGCATAATCACTAATTTTGTCTATATTTTCATCTGTAAAGTAAAAAAGGTCTTTGTGTATAGGAATGGAATAAATAGTGGGGGAAGAAATTGTTTTTCCATGTAATTTATCACGGAGAAAATCGGGGCTAAAATTTTCTATATGATTTTTTGGAATATTTATATTATTATAGGTCAATTCCTTAAAGGATGGAATTGGATAATTGCTATCGTAAAGCCCTTGATTGATAGACTCATTTATATATTCGTATGTGAATTCAAATGAGTTTTCATCACTTATAAAAATATAGTCAGGACGCAATCCGTCTGGCTTGAAAGCATATCTGATAACCATCAATTTTTTGTCAGTAAAGCGACCAAGATAGCTTACAAATGTTATCTCATCTCCTGTTGTTTCAGAAAGTTGCATGGCAGTTTCAAATGGTATTTGTGCAGAGTTAAGCGAACAAAGTTTTGTAAAAAAAATATAATCTTTGTGTGAGTTTATTTTATTCTTTGTGAGAATAGTTTTGATAAGCGAGTCATCGTTGAGGTAATCTGGTACTTTTAGTACTCCCATGCTTTCATTATATTATAATATACCCTAAGTTTACAATATATACAAATGATAGTATTTGTGGTATAATAACTACGCTGATAGGTATACAATAATTAAGTATACGATAATAGATAACAATAAGGAGGCCTTTATGATACATAGAGAGTTTCACAGCATGGAAAAAATTGGGAGAGTACACTCTCAATATGATATGCACAGGATAGCTTGCATTACACTAATGTTGGTGTTAGCAATGACTACCTTCTTTTTGATAGGATGCGAAGAGAGTAGTAGTCCTTCTCATCAGTCAGTGGCAAGCAAAACAATCACATCACTAGCGACAGCCCCTGCAGAAGTAACAAACATACAAACAGGAGTAACCTTAGCAGGCACAGGAATATCAGTATCGTGGACAGCTCCCAGCCTTAATGCAAGCCACAAAACAAACAAAGGAGACGCCCTCAGAGCAGCACAAGTATCGTACAAAGTATATAGTGTTGCCAAAAGTGGCAGTACACAGAGGACAGAGGCACAAATAAAAACAGCAGATAAAAGCCCAAAAACAGTAGCAGCAGGAACAACCAACACTACCCTGACAGGATTGACAAACGGAACGACCTACGAGATAATTGTACAAGCAGTAAACAGCACCGATGCCACAAAAGCATCTACTGGACTACGCTATGAGTTTCAGGCACAATGGAGTTCTAAACAAGCACAAAGCACAGTGTCTATAGGAAACACTACGGTAGTTTCAGCAGAAGTAGGCAAAACGCCAGCAGTAAATATTACAAGAGTACTCAGCAGTAACTCTGACTTTACTTGTGATGCAAATATACTGGAGGCAGATAGCAAAAAAATTAAAACAGACACAGGCCTCACAGTATCGTTTGAACAGAGTAGTAAGACAGTGAGCATAACAGGCATAGCAAACAAATCAAATGTACATGATACTGCTATTACAAGCTATAGTTATGATGTAGTACAATGTACAATTACTGCTTCAAGTAAAAAAGTAAAAGCAAGCATTATCATAAAGACAGGACTAAAAGCAGCACCATCAGGAGAGACATCACCTACCTATTATAGACCAACAACAAAGAAAGCATTGCAAGCTATTATCGCTGCAGAAGAAGGAGTAGGGAGACAAAACACTCATAGCCCTAATCTCAACATGGTAGATACCAGTGCTATTGATGATATGAGTGATTTATTTCGGAATAATGGTCCTTTTAATGGAGACATAACACAATGGAATACCAGTAATGTAAGTAATATGGAATCTATGTTTGATGGAGCAAGTGATTTTAATCAAGATATAGGAAGCTGGGATGTAAGCAATGTTGAAATTATGGGTTTTATGTTTACAGGGGCAAGTGATTTTAATCAAGATATAGGAAATTGGGATGTGAGCAAGGTTACTAGTATGTATCGTATGTTTGATAAGGCTACTGCTTTTAATCAAGACATAGGAAATTGGGATGTGAGCAAGGTTACTAATATGGCTTATATGTTTAGAGGAGCAAGTGATTTTAATCAAGATATAGGAAGCTGGGATGTGAGTAATGTTATTCAGTTTGTCTATGCGTTTACAGATGCCTCTGTGTTTGATCAAAATTTATCATCATGGAAATTGTGTAAAACAAGATTGCAATCTAATGCTGAGGATTTTAAAGGTTCAGCTATGGAGAGTAAAACAGCAAAGCATCCAAAGGATATCACTGATACAACAGCATGTCCCTCATCGTAGCACAGTATAGAAGCATGGTATTAGAAAACAAGGCTATAGCAAGAAAGGATAGCTCCTTTCTTGCTATGTTCTTTATAGACATATAAAATACTATTTTGTACTATAATATTACTATGTATAATGCTATATACAATAAAACAAATAATAAGGAGTATTTCTATGAATGATAGCTACAAAAGCAAAGAGCTATACAGCATGAAAAAAATCGGGGGGGGGGGGGGTACACTCTCTCTATAAGCAAAGCATAACTCTCGTTGCACTGTTTTTAGTGCTAGCAATAACTACCCTCGTACTCGTAGGATGTTCGGAGGGAAGTAGCAGTTCCTCATCAGGGGGAGGAGGGGTAACACCACCAGTAACCCCGACACTTGCATCACTGTCCAATGTGCAGATACAGCCAGCAGGCAATGACGGGACACTCTCGTTACGCTGGCAAGCCCCAAGCAAAGCTACACATGTAGTAGTAAACGCTACCTCTACTGCACCAGCACAAGTCATACAAGTGCGTGTTCCTGCAATAGAATATCGTGCATTGTTTCAACAAGGACAATCGTACAAACTCAAAGGCTTACAAGCACTCACTAACTACACTGTAGAGATTGAAGCACACAAATCAAGATCAGGCTCAGACACAGAAGCATCACCAAAAACAACCCGCACCGTGACAACACTGATAGATACCACTACCCCACAGGACACATTGACACAGGTAGGCGTAGAGAAGTCGGGGGATGGTATAAAGATAACATGGGACAAAGAGCGACTAGCATCAGGCAAGACAGATATAGCAGAAGCAACAATAGTGGTAAAAAGCACAACTGGTGCTACAGTGCTTGCACAAGCTACCGTACAGAACCTACAACAAGGAGAAGTTACGCTTCCAAACATCTCCACGCTTGCAGGCATAGCCTATGATGTAGAAATACGCTACAAAGACAGAAATGACAACACAAGCAGTCCTACAACAGTACTGACAGGCGTGCAAGCATCCCAGCTTTCACAAACAGTAACAGCACTGCCAGAGGCAAACCTTAGCGTAACAGCAAACGATAAAAGCAACAGCCCAGCCGATGAAAGCCTGCTTATTACGTGGGGAAACTTTGCCTTTGGAACAGGGAGCACAGCAAAAAGCCTCTTAGTACGAGTAACAGCAACCGCAACAAACACCGTAGTAGCAGAAGAGACAATAGACAAAGATACCAGTGCAACCAATGTCAGCAGTGCAACTGCACAGGCAAAAGAATACGCCACTGTGTATGTAGCAAAAGATGGCATAGCACTCACAAAACTCTACGGCACACTTAGCTACAAAGTAGAAGTGTATGTCTCTCAAAACGGAAAGTACTCCACTGCAGTATCAAAAGAACAAGCAACAACAGACAAAAGCACAGATCCCGTAAGCAATGTGAGTGCCGTAGGAGGAGCAACAAGCATAGTAGTACTCTGGCAAGCACCCAATGTACGAGATTACGCAGGAGTGACCATAACAGCAACAGAAAAAGAGAGCGATACTCCAGCAAAGACAGTAACAATAACAGAGAGAACAGTACGCAACACACAGATACCAGATCTCAAAGCCACCACCGAGTACACAGTAGCAGTCGTATCAATGGACAGTGCAGGCAACAAAGGAACAGAAGCAACAGCCACAGTAGATACAGGAGCAGATAGCACAGCACCCGATCCAGTAACAAACATACAAGCAAGCTATCCCTTCGTATCAGCAACAAAAGTAGGCACGCAGATAACATGGACAGCACCCGATGCAACAAAAGCAAAGAACAAAGACATAAAAGAATACAGCATAAGCATACAAGAGAAAGACACAACTACTGCAGTAGTCAGCGAGAAAAAAATAGCCTATCCCACAACATCGCTCTCTGTCGAAGCACTCAGTCAAGGCAAAACATACACAGTAACAATACAAGCAATAGACTATGCAGAAAACAAAAGTAGCCAAGAAACACAAGACATAACAACACCCACCCCACTCACAGCCCCCTCAGCAGAACTCTTTCAAAGCAAGCCTACCCTCGTTACAACAACAGGAGCAATACAAATAAAAGCAACATTTACGCAAGCACCTAGATCAAATAAGTACTACACCCTGCGTATGTACGACAGCACTACACTGGTAGCAGAAAAAAGCATAACAAACCCAGCAACCACCATTAGCTTTGGCATAGCAGATGGCATAAAAGTATCAGCAACACAAGCAAACGCAAAACAATATAGCTTTACGTTTCTCACAGTAGAAAATAACAGAGTAAGCCCCCCAACAACACTTACTGACAAAGTAGCAGTATACGATGCAATATCCACTGTCCCCCCCGCACCAGAAAACCTCACACTGCTTATTGCAGAATCAACAGAAACAAGCGATACCGTACAGTACGAGTTTCAAAAAGGAACAATTACCAATGATCACAAAGCACCCAATGACAGCAAACTCACACAAGCACACATACAGTACAAAGTATACATAGTAGCAGGAGACCAGAGTACTAAAAGCATAGCCGAAATAAAAACAATAACAGGAGTACAAACACAAAACATAGCAGGAAACAGCACTTTACGAGGAACATTTATAGGAACAAAAGGAGCAGTATACACCATAGGCATAGAAGCAATAAACAGCCTGAACCCCTTTACAACAAAGAAAGCACAAAGCAAAGACCCAGCACTGATACAAACACTAGCACTCAGCACCATCCCCAGATCAAAAGCAACAGCACCTACCTCGTCCTTAACAGGCATACTAGTAGTATCACAGTCAACAAACACAACAGGAACAATAAAGCTAGTACTCACGCAATTACGCACAATAACAGGAGCAAAAAACAAAGACGGCACAACAGTAACCAGCAATGATGAGCTAGTATACACCGTGTATGGCTTACAGAAAGACACAACCCCAACAGTAGCAGAAGTACAAAGAGGCAGAAAAGTAACTATAGGCAGTGCAAGGAACGGAGTGTACACAGTACCAGCGCTTAGCAGTATAGGCGTGACATCCCCAACAGTAGCAATAAAAGGAGCGACAAAGTATCACTTTGTAGTAGAAGTAGCCATAAAAACAGACCCAAGCAAAAAAGCAGTATCGACAGTGGCAACAGTAACAACCGCATCACAAGCAACAGATCCCGCAGAAGTAAGCAACATACAAGTAAAAGGAGTAGAAGGAAGGAATGCAACGCTATCGTGGGCAGCCCCCAGCCTTACTGCAAGCCACAAAACAGACACAGGAGACACCCTAGCAGTAGCACAAGTATCGTACAAAGTATACAAAGTAGCAAAAAATGGTAGTTCACAGAGGACAATAGCAGAGATAATAATAGCAGCAGGAGGAAGCCCCACAACAACAGCAGCAGGAACAACCAACAGCACTCTGACAGGATTGACAGTAGGCACAAGCTATGAAATAGTAGTGCAAGCAGTAAACAGCACCGATCCCAACAAAGAGTCAACAGGTGTCCGCAAAGAGTTTATCGCAAAAGAAGCCTATGGAGCACCAGGAAAGCCCACCATACAAGCAAATGCACAAGGAGCTACCATAGTACTTACCATAACAGCCCCAACCGTAAAAGGAACAGCAGAAGACGGAACAACTACTCTCAGAGATAATCAAATAGACTACAAAGTATACTATATAGCCTCAAATACAAGCATAAATGGAGCAACAGTAAAAACACAAGCACAAAGATCAAGCGATGCACAAGTAGGAGCAGAAAAAGACGATGTGCCAACAGGAGCAACAAGCTATACAATACGCAACCTACGATTGAATACAAAGTACTATATCACTGCAGTAGCAGTAAACAGTCTCAAAAAGACAAAAATATCAGCAGAAGCAACAGCAGTCTCTGCCAGCACCCCAACAGTAGCGATAGGAAATACCACAAAGGTTTCAGCAACAGTAGGCTCAGCACCAACATCAGCACATACAACGAGAGTACTTACCAGTATTAGTCCCAGTGGACTATCATTTACCTGTGATGAAAGCACAGTAGATAACAGCACCCTCAAGCAAGAAACAGGCCTAACAGTAACATTTGCAAAAAATACCAATACAGTAACAATAACAGGCACAGCAAATAAATCAAATATACATGATACTGCTATAACTGAGTATAGCTATGGAGTAGTGGAATGTACCATTACCTCTGCAGGAGCAAACTCGGGACAAAAGGTACTTGCGACTATCAATGTAGAGACAGGGCTGGTGAAACTAGCAAGCGAAGTAGCGAGCTATTACAGACCAACAACAAAATCAGCACTCAAAGCTATTATCACTGCAGAAAAAACAAGACAAGGTTCAGGAGGGAACAGCAACCCTAGCCCCAACCTCAACATGATAGATACGAGTGCTATTACTGATATGTCTGGTTTATTTCAGGATGATAGTACTTTTAATGGAGACATTACACAGTGGAATACCAGCAATGTAACGATTATGAGAGCCATGTTTAATAATGCCAGTAAATTTAATCAAGATATAGGAAGATGGAATATGAGCAGTGTAAAGTATATGTATGCTATATTTTTGGCCGCAAGTGCTTTTAATCAAGACATAGGAGATTGGGATGTACGGAATGTTCGTTTTAATGGAGGTTTGGTTGGTACTCAGTTCTTATTTTCTGGTGCTAGTAAATTTGATCAAGATTTATCATCATGGAAATTGTGTAATTTAACAAGAATATATCCTAGTGATTTCTTAGGTTCAGCTATGGCTGGCAAAACAACAAAGTACCCAAAGATTTTTAAAGGGAATCCAGCATGTACATCGTAGCATAGAGAGACGCATGCCTATAGCAAGAAAGGATAGCTCCTTTCTTGCTATAGATATCTGTTTTCTTTCTCTTATGGAGTGCTTGAGCCTGTAATTGCTGCTATCTGTGCTAATGTAGGCATGCTTTTTTGTGCTCCCATTGTGGTAGTAGAGAGACCTGCTACTGTATTTGCAAACTCTATGCTTGTTTGTATAGACATTGATTGAGACAAAGCATAGGCAAATCCTGCATTAAAGGAATCTCCTGCTGCAGTGGTATCAATAGCAGCAAAAGTATGTTTTTGTGGCACATAAGTGCTATGGTGAGCATCAATATGAAACGCTCCATTTTTTCCAAATTTTATAATAACATTTTTAACACCTAAGTCAATGAGTTTCTTGCCTGCCTGTTCTGCCTCTTTAGGAGCTGTTACCCTAATCCCTGTAAGCTGCTGTATTTCTGTTTCGTTAGGGGTAATATAGTCTATATTGCTATAAAAAGTAGCAGAAAAATGTTTGTCTTCAGGGACAGGAGCAGGATCGAGTATACATATAATATTATCCTGTTGTTTTAGTGTTTCTAACGCAAGGGAAATTGACTCTATTGGAATTTCAAGTTGAAGCAATACAAAATGTGGTACAGTGGTATTCTTTTGAGCGTGTTGCAGAATAATAGAGCAAGCGTAGTCTATGTATTCTGAGTCTACTGTGTTATTTGCCCCTGGAATAACTACAATTCTGTTTTGACTTGTCGCTTCTTCTACTTCAATCAATGCTATCCCTGTAGGTTCAGTGGCATGTTCTTGTATATAACTACTCTTTATATGCTCTTGTGCAAATATAGCCTTATACATGTTTCCGTACTGATCTTTCCCTATTTTGCCAAACATACTTACTTGTGTATTGAGTCGTGCTAATGCTACTGCTTGATTAGCTCCTTTTCCCCCAGGGAGAGTAAGTAAGTTTGAGCCTATAATTGTCTCTCCAGGGAGAGGAAAATGTCCAACAGTACTAATAATATCCATGTTGATACTGCCGATAACATAAAATTGTTGCATAATAAACCTCTTCATCAAAAGGAAGTAGTAGTATTGTATTCCTTACTATTTTTTCATTTCATAGAAATAAAGAAACATACCTATGCTCTCAGCATATTATACATAATTGCTTGAGATATGATACTATATATAGTATACACTCTATGAATATTCTCCGTATACATAATATATCTAAATCCTTTTTTGGAGTACAAGTACTGCACAAGGTATCGTTTGCAGTACAACAATCAGAGATACATGGGCTTGTTGGGGAAAATGGGGCAGGAAAATCTACTCTCATGAACATAATCTCAGGTATGCTCCCTAAAGATGAAGGAGAGATATATGTTAATGGAGAACCTTGTGTGTTTCATCATCCTACAGAGGCAGAAAAAGCAGGTATCATTCATATACACCAAGAGCTTACCATATTGCCTGAGTTATCGGTAATAGAAAATTTGTTTCTAGGAAAAGAATTGCACTCTTTTGGCGTACTCAATGAAAAGAAAATGTACAGAAAAGCATATGAAATTTTTGACACACTAGGCTTGGATATTGATATTACAAAAAAAGCATACCAGCTTTCCTTAGGACATCAGCAAATTATAGAGATAGCAAAAGCCTTGTTATCAGATAATCCTGCACTTATTATTTTAGATGAGCCTACTTCTTCGTTGGCAAATGCAGAGATAGAAAAATTATTTGAAGTTATGCTACATCTTAAACATACGAAAAAAGTATCCTTTATATATGTGTCTCATCGTATGAACGAATTATTTCGTATGTGTGATAGTATTACAATACTTCGTGATGGAGCATACATTACAAGCACTCCTACAAAGGACACTACTATTGATCAAGTAATAAGCAGAATGATTGGAAGGAAAATTGAAGAGCAGTATGGTAGCACTGTACATGTTGATACAAGTATATACGATAAAGAGCCATTACTACAGGTGAAAGGTATCAGTAAAAAAACACAGTTTAAGAATGTAACCTTTAATGCATATGCAGGGGAGATACTTGGGTTTTATGGATTAGTTGGGTCGGGGCGTACTGATGTATTAAAAGCTATTTTTGGTGCAGAGCATGTTGATAGTGGTACTATTTTGTTTGACAATACCTCTATTACATACAGTAGTCCCTCTCACTCAATACAACAAGGAATTGGGTTTTTGTCCGAAGACAGAAAATTAGAGGGAGTATTAGCCAATTTTAATGTAATAAAGAACATAAGTATTAGTAATTTTTCAGAAATATCAAAGTTTGGATATATACAACAAAAAAAAGAACATGCTACTGTGGAATCTCTTATAAATAAGCTGTCGGTAAAAGTATCAAACTCTCATAACTCTATATTGTCTTTAAGCGGAGGAAACCAACAAAAGGCACTACTATCTCGCTGTCTTAATTATCCATTACGATTACTTTTATTAGATGAGCCAACAAGAGGAATTGATGTTGGTTCTAAACAGGACATCTATGCTATTATGCGTTCTTTGGGAGAACAAGGAATTGCTATTATTATGGTATCCTCCGATTTGCTGGAAATTATTCAAGTAGCTGATAGAGTAGCAGTGATGCATGAAGGCTCTCTTATGAAAATATTACAGAAAGAAGAACTACATCAGGAGACTATTATGCATCTTTCAACAAATTCAAAAAAAGTATAGGAAGGAACAGTATATGAATCAAGGAATGAATCGACAATCTTTTTTTTCTTTTTTCCAGAGAAACAGTTCGTTATGTGTGTTTGTATTACTCATAATGATTGTGAGTATTTTAAGTCCAGATTTTTTGACTATTGGAAATTTGCTCAATGTATTACGTCAATCTTCTATCAATGGACTTATTGCTTTTGGAATGACCTTAGTGGTATTGACTGCAGGCATAGATTTATCGGTAGGATCAATTTTAGCTTTTTCTGGTGCTTCTACGGCACTGTTATTGCAAACTAACATTGCTCCTCCTATAGTGTTTATCATTGGGCTGTTTATTGGAGTATTGGTAGGAGCGTGTAATGGCATATTGATAGCATATGCAAAGCTCCAGCCTTTTATTGTAACGTTAAGCACTATGACTATTTTTAGAGGGCTTACACTTGTGATTACGCAAGGGAAGCCAGTGAGTATAGCAAACTCTGGCACTTTATTTGAAAATCTTGGTACAGGGTATTGGGTAGGTATTCCCATTCCTGTTTATATTCTTTTTTTCTTTTGTATTGTGTTATGGTTTGTATTACATAAAACAGTGTTAGGAAGATCTATATATGCACTAGGAGGAAATGAGAAAGCAAGCTATATAGCAGGAATTAAAACAAAATGTGTTAAAATTGTAGTATATGCAAGCTCAGGATTGTTGTCTACTTTAGCAGGAATGATTTTAATTTCACGCTTAAGTTCGTCTCAGCCAACATTGGGTGCAGGCTTTGAGCTAGAAGCTATTGCCGCAGTGGTAATTGGTGGCACGACCCTTGCTGGAGGGAGAGGAAAAATTTTAGGGACTTTGCTGGGTATTTTGGTAATTGCAGTACTGAACAATAGCCTTAATTTACTTGGGGTATCTTCGTTTTATCAACAAGTAGTGAAAGGGCTAGTAATTTTATTAGCGGTATTGTTTGATTTAAGAAAAAAATAAATTTTATTAAATATAAAGGAGGAAATGATGAAAAAAATAATGTTATTTTTAATCATTGTATCAATGAGTGCATCACTCTTATTTGCTGGTGGAGAATCAGAAAATGCTGCTAACACAGTAGGCTTTTCTATTTCTACACTTAACAATCCGTTTTTTGTAACCTTAGAACAAGGTGCAAAAGAAAAAGCACAAGAATTGGGCTTAGATCTTGTAGTGCTTGACGCACAGGATAATCCCAGTAAGCAGCTTAATGATATTGAGGATCTCATAAGAAAAAAAGTTGCAGTAATACTTGTAAATCCTACTGATTCTGATGCCGTTGTTTCTGCCATAAAGTCAGCAAATAAGGCAGGCATTCCTGTTATTACCGTTGACAGAAGTGCAAGTGGTGGAGTTATTGCTTCTCATGTAGCATCTGATAATGTTGCTGGAGGTATGCTTGCAGGCGAATATCTGCTAGAGCAGGTAGGCTCAGGAGTAAAAGTTGTTGAGCTAGAAGGAGTGCCTGGTGCTTCTGCTACTCGTGACAGAGGAATGGGTTTTAACAAAGTAGTAGACAATACGCTTGATGTTGTTGCTCGTCAAACAGCTAACTTTAATAGGGCAGAAGGGCTTTCTGTTATGGAAAATATACTACAGACACATAAAGATATTGTGGGAGTATTTGCTCATAATGATGAGATGGCATTAGGGGCAGTAAAAGCCCTGGAAGCAGCAGGAATGGCTTCGGTAATAGTGGTAGGATTTGATGCTACTGATGATGCGGTAGCAGCAGTAAGTGCTGGGGCTATGAACGCTACTGTAGCACAAAAACCAACTCTTATTGGTGCTTTGTCTGTCGATACAGCATATAACATCATCAATAAACAAGAGGTAGATTCTGTGGTAAATGTTGAGCTTGAGCTTATAACACAGTAGATATACAGTATTTTTTTACAAAAAGCAAAGTCATCTTATCAAATAAGATGACTTTTTTTATAGGGATATGTTATTTTGAAACATTGAAAGCTGCATTAAAAAATTGAACTGCTCTATTTTTATATTCTTTTGGATTACGTACCATCTCTGTACAATGTTCATTAGAATTATAAAACCATGCGTATACAGAAGGAGCATTTTTTTGTTGTAATGCTTCGTATGGTTTTTTACTATGCTTTACATCTATTCGTGGATCATCAATTGCATGATAGAACATAAGCCATCTATCGTTAGTATTCTGAGTAAGCATGTCTTGAATGTCATGTTCTAGTAAATTAGTTCTAAAAAATATGCGTCCTATGATATACCCCGAGAACCATAAAAATCGTGGAATTCCCAATCGAGCGAGTTCTTCTTGCATAATGCTACGTACCGAAGTAAACGGAGCGTCAAGCAAAGTAGCTTGTATAGATTGATCATAACTAAATGTTATAGCAGCAGTAGCTGCTCCCATAGAAATGCCAATAAGCCCAATCTGTGTAAAGCCTTTTGTTTGAAGCCATTGTTTTGCTCCTAAGACATCTCTGTATTCGGTGTTGCCCATAGTAGTTCTACCAGTAGTGACAGAAGAAAAGCCTGTATTTCGAAGATCAAGAATAAGCATATTATAATGCTCATGTAATAACCCTGCTATCATAAGCTGTCGATACCCTGCCTTGCTTTCTCTATAACCCGGTACAATGATAATAGCAATAGAGGAGTCTGTTTTACTGGGAATGTACCATGCTGATAATGTAATGTCAGTATCAAGGCTTGGAAACTCTACTTCCTCAAAGGAAGACATGCTGTATGTATCAGTATCAAGTAGCACTGTATCTGCAATATCTTCTGCTATAACAAAACTACTAGGCCTATTGTCTGGAATATAGTATCCTGAAGGAACATTAGATATTTGTAAATACAATACAACACCAAATGCTATATAGAGAACAAGAATGGCAATAATGATATAGAATATTTTTCTATAATGTTTTTTTATAAATTGTTTCATAACTATTGTGTTTTTACTCCATTTTTAAGCCATTTCACTCCAAGATATACAAAAGGAGTGTCAAGAATGGCAAATATAAGTTTCAGAAAGAAATAGGGAATGATGAGCTTTATAATAAATCCTGCGGTATAAGCAGGCGTTATTTTGTAAAAGGCAACAAACATAAACACGCTTGTATCTATAAGCTGAGACACAATAGTGGAAAGATTATTACGTAGCCACAGTGCTTTTCCTTTTGTTTTTTTTCGCCAAAAATCAAAGGCCTGCATGTCATGTAATTGTGACAAAAGAAACGCAAGGAGGCTTGCGAAAATAAGCCGAAGTGAATTTTTAAATATGCTTGTATATGCTTCATTCATTGTATATGTCCCATATGCCCCATCTATTTTAGAGGTAAAGCGTTCAGCTGGTTCTAATACTACAAAAATCTGTACATATATCATCACTATTACTAACGATATTGCTGCTCCTATAATAAAAGATCGTATAATTGTTTTTCCATATACTTCTTCTACAATATCGGTAATGAGGAATGTAAGGGGAGCCATAAAAATACCAACTGATGTTGAAATAAAAAAGAAATTGATTATTTTAAGCCCAAGTAGGTTCATTCCAACTATAAGGGCGATAAATAAAGCAAAAAGTAACAATAATCGATTGTTATTATGTTGTATCATATCTTTTATTGTAGAAGTAACACAGTATATTGTCAAATAAAGAGGAAGCAAGACCACGAGTTCAAGTATTAAATACGACTTACTCTTTTTCCTTTATCACAGCTGTTTTGCATTAAGGCTAGATAACTTTTTCGATAAGTGATCAATTCTAACATCTATTGTAGCTGTTTTTATATTAAGACTAGATAATTCTTTTAATATATCTCTATAATTTGATGAAGATTCCTCCCTACTCCTATAAAACTGAGTAGAGAACATATTTATTATCATAATGATAATTAAAATAGTACTCGGTACTGCTGCTATAAGAGCTGTTAATATTGGAACACTCATAAATATTACTCCTTCTGCTTAAATTATAGTAGTAACATAAAAATAAAGCAAATGTCTCCACTCCAGTTTATCTCGTGTATACTTTTGGTAAACCTCCATTCAAATATTTTACTTAAGCAGTGCTTAAAATTGAGAATATCAGGCTATTTTTTAAAAAATAGACATTTTACTATTGCATTTTTTTTTTTTTTTTCAATATATACTATAGTCATATTTATAAAAAATTCAAGTGTTAATCTTGAAAAAGGAGCGAAATATGAAAAAAAATCATATATGGTTTGTTACTTTTTATATTTTTGTTATTTTGATAAGTGGTTGTGAAGCCAACAATTCATCTAGCTCTGTAGTAAGCGATGATGTAATATCCTCTGCGACTGCATCAGCAGAAGTAAACAGTATTACATATAAAATTATCAACAGAAATATTATATTATCATGGACAGTTCCTACGCTTACTCCTAGCCATAAAAAAAAAGACGGCAAAGCACTTACAAAGGCAGATATATCTTACAAAGTATACCGAGTAGTAAAGGGAAGTGATGCCCGAACAGTAGCACAGATTAAAACAGCAGATAGGACACCGCTAGCAGTAGCAAAAGGAATAACAAGCACAAGTATAAATAATCTTACTGGAAGTACAGTCTATGAAATAGTAGTACAAGCAGTCAATGCTACTGACCCCACAAAAGCCTCTATAGGCAAAAGAATAGAAGTAACTACCGATAACCCCGCCACCGCACCAGCAGAGGTAAGAAGTGTTATAGGAAATCCTATTGATATCAGTGTAAGAATAGAATGGCAAGAGCCAGTCCTTACAAGCAGTCACAAGAAAGCAAACGGACAAAGACTCACAGCGGCAGATGTATCGTACAAAGTATATCGGGTAGCAAAGGGAAGTGATGCCCGAACAATAGCACAGATTAAAGAAGCAGACACAAACCCGCTATTAGTAGCAAAGGGAACGATAATCACAACTGTAACCAATCTTAAGCCTGCTACCACCTATGAAATAGTAGTACAAGCAGTCAATTCCACTGATACTGCAAAAGTCTCTACAGGCATACGAATAGAAGTAACGACTCTTGCAAATAATCACGCAACAGCACCACCAGACGCTCGCAGTGTGAGGGGAAGCCCAACCGATGACAACGTAGAGGTATCATGGCAAGAGCCAGCCCTTACAAGCAGTCACAAGAAAGCAAACGGACAAAGACTAACAACGGCAGATGTATCTTATAAAGTATATCGGGTAGTAAAGGGAAGTGATGCCCGAACAGTAGCACAGATTAAAACAGCAGACACGACACCGCTATCAGTAGCAAAAGGAACAACAAGTACAAGTATAAATAATCTTACTGGAAGTACAGCCTATGAAATAGTAGTACAAGCAGTCAATTCCACCGATACTGCAAAAGTCTCTACAGGCATACGAGTAGAAGTAACTACTGCTAACTTCGCCACTGCACCAGCAGATGCCCGCAGTGTGAGGGGAAGCCCAACCGATGACAGCGTAGAGGTATCATGGCAAGAGCCAACACTTACTAATAGCCATAAGAAAGCAAATGGACAAAGACTAACAAAGTCAGATGTATCGTATAAAGTATATCGGATAGCAAAGGGAAGGAATGCCCGAACAGTAGCACAGATTAAAGAAACGGACACAAACCCGCTATCAGTAGTAAAGGAAACAACAAGCACAAGTATAACTAATCTTACTGGAAGTACCACCTATGAAATAGTAGTACAAGCAGTCAATGCCACCGACACTACAAAAGCCTCTACAGGCATACGAATAGAAGTAACTACCACAAACCCCGCCACTGCACCAGCAGATGCCCGCAGTGTGAGAGGAAGCCCAACTGATGACAGTGTAGAGGTATCATGGCAAGCACCAGCCCTTACAAGCAGTCACAAGAAAGCAAACGGACAAAAACTAACAACAACAGATGTATCTTATAAAGTATATCGGATAGCAAAAGGAAGGAATGCCCGAACAGTAGCACAGATTAAAGAAGCAGATACAAACCCGCTAGCAGTGGCAAAAGGAACAACAAGCATAACTATAAATAATCTTACTGAAAGTAACACCTATGAAATAGTAGTACAAGCAATCAATGCTACCGATACCACAAAAATCTCTACAGGCATACGAATAGAAGTAACTACCCTTGCTACTAATCACGCAACAGCACCAGCAGAAGTAAGTAGCATTACAATAGATACATTTACCGATACAAGCGCAAATATATCATGGCAAGAGCCAACACTTACTAATAGCCATAAGAAAGCAAACGGACAAAGACTAACAGAGACAGATGTATCTTACAAAGTGTATCGAGTAGCAAAAGGAGTAAATGCTCGAACAATAGCACAGATTAAAGAAGCAGATGCGAACCCGCTAACAGTAGCAAAGGGAACAACAAGCACAAGTATAACTCATCTTAAGCCTACTACCACCTATGAAATAGTAGTACAAGCAGTCAATGCCACCGATACTACAAAAGTCTCTACAGGAATAAAAGCAGAAGTAGCTACCGATAACCCCGCCACCGCACCCGCAGAGGTAGGAAGTGTTACAGGAAGTCCTACTGATACAAGTGTAGGGGTATCATGGCAAGAGCCAACACTTACTAATAGCCATAAGAAAGCAAACGGACAAAGACTCACAAAAGCAGATGTATCGTACAAAGTATATCGGGTAGCAAAAGGAAGGAATGCCCGAACAATAGCACAGATTAAAGAAGCAGATTCAAAC
This sequence comes from Spirochaetia bacterium, assembly GCA_965218205.1. GTDB lineage: Bacteria > Spirochaetota > Spirochaetia > WTKD01 > CBDDCA01. The sequence goes on from OZ244590.1 coordinate 731,538, forward strand.
CCGCTAACAGTAGCAAAGGGAACAACAAGCACAAATATAAATAATCTTAAGCCTAATACTACCTATGAAATAGTAGTACAAGCAGTCAATTTCACTGATCCCACAAAAGCTTCTACAGGAATAAAAGCAGAAGTAACTACTACTAGCAGTGCAACCGACCCCGCAGATGTCCGCAATGTTATAGGAAATTTTTTGGATATCATTGCAATTATTTCATGGAAGGCCCCAACACTTAATGATAGCCATAAGAAAGCAAACGGACAAAAACTCACAACGGCAGATGTATCGTACAAAGTATATCGAGTAGCAAAAGGAAGAAATGCCCGAAAAATAGCACAGATTAAAACAGCAGACACGAATCCGCTAACAGTAGCAAAGGGAACAACAAGCATAACTATAAATAATCTTAAGCATAATACTACCTATGAAATAGTAGTACAAGCAGTCAATGCCACCGATACTACAAAAGTCTCTACAGGTGTACGAATACAAGGTACTACTCAATCCTTTGCAACCGCACCATCAAATGTAAACCGTGCTACAGCGGAGAGTAACACTGATACATCTGTAAGGGTATCATGGAGTGCTCCGTTGCTGTTATCTGCACATAAGAAAGCAGATGGAACGCGACTCACAGCGGCAGATGTATCGTACATAGTATATTATTTACCAAGAGGAAGGAATCCCCGAACAATAGCAGAGATAATACGAGCAGATAAGTTTCCGCTAACAGTAGCAAAAGGAACAACAAGTGCAATTATGAATTATTTGACTGAAGGTCGTACCTATGAAATAGTAGTACAAGCAATCAATGCCACCGATACTACAAAAGTCTCTACAGGCATACGAATAGAAGTGAATACTGTATATGTTTCAACTCCCCCAGCAGACGCCCGTAGTGTTACAGGAAGAAATCCTACCGATATCAGTGTAGGCATATCATGGCAAGAGCCAGCCCTTAATAATAGCCACAAGAAAGCAAACGGACAAAGACTCACAGCGGCAGATGTATCGTACAAAGTATATCGGGTAGCAAAAGGAAGGTATGCCCGAACAATAGCACAGATTAAAGAAGCAGACAGGAAACCGCTATCAGTAGCAAAAGGAACAACAAGTATAACTATAACTAGACTTAAGCCCACTACTACCTATGAAATAGTAGTACAAGCAGTCAATTCCACCCATACCCAAAAGGTCTCTACAGGCATACGAATAGAAGTTACTACCCTTCGAACACTTAATTTTATATATAAGGAAAGAGGCACAAACTACAAGTTTACCTCTAAAACAATGAAATTGCATGTTGGTATTACATTATTGCCAGAAATAACCCCGAATGTAAGCGGTACATATTCAATAAGCCCCAATATATATTATGTTACTGGAGGCATGGATCTCAATACTAGAAGCGGCACAATATCAGGTTACTCACGACATGTTATAGACAGAGTCTTTACAGTAACATTTACAGCACGAGACGGCAGGAGAGCAGAGACTGAATTTGAAATATCAGTAGAGAGGTAATAAGATATAGTATAAGTGTGTAGGGATAGAAATATGGGATGAAAATTCAAATAGTAAGTGCGATTGAGAGCAAAATGTTGTACATATTATCTTTTACTCTGGTAATCAATAGTGTACTGTAATAGTAAGCTCCCTTGTGTATTGAGTTTTGTATAATTTTGTAATGTACATTGAATGTATTTTGAGAAATGACTATCCTCTATTATAGGAGAATCAAATAAATTGAGTCCTTGTGTAAACAGTATAGGTTCAATAGTAAGATATATCTCTTCTATCATTTGTTTTTGTAATGCTAGATGGTAGGTTTGTGTACCGCCTAGTATACAGATAGTGTTCCATTTGCTCTGTTCAAAATATGTTTTTATATCAATATACGCAGGGTTACAAAAACACAGATTGCTCTTTTCGTGCTGTATTCCTACTGTATATTTTCTGCTTAACACTACACAATTTCGTTTTGAAAGCGGCTTTTTTGCTACTTTATAGGTATTGTTGCCTACTAATATGCAATCGCTATCAGCTAACATGTGTTGTAAATGTGCATAATCTTCTTTGCTTGTCCAATCAGTAAAATGATTTTCATGGAGAGCAATTTTACCGTCTATACTGCTTGCTACAAGTGCAAAATATCGTTTTTTCATATGTATAGTATTATTTTGTATAGGGTTCTAAAAGAGGATAGTATATATCTTGTTCTTTAGGAATACATAAGGTATCTGGTGAAATGATGGCATTGGAGAAAACAATATTTTCTGTATCGCGTAGTATTACTATTGGTATTTGTTCGTTGCCTTCTCCCATATAATAATTTGCCATAGTAGAAAGACTATCAACGATATTTAATTGTGACATTTTTAGTTCTCTCTCAAATATATCATAGGTGTTTCTATAATCTTTTAAGGGGTACATACCAAAAAAACCAATGGATATACCTATGGAGCCATACCGCATAGGAATAAGAAAACTGTCAGAAATAATAATGCCAAGTTCTTCAATGGAGTACATTTTTCGTAATGTTTGTTGAATAGCATATGCTTCTTTATAAGGCTCTTGAGGTAACAGTATGTAATAGCCATTAGCATTGCTTTCATCTATGCCTGACATAGGCGTGAATGTATTGTATTTTATACTCAGCAGAACAGCATTTGGGGAGTTTTGTTTTTTAGATACTATGATGTGTTCTGCTTCTTTTTTTTGTAAATCTGCTATGTTCTGCACAGAATCTTTTGCTACTGTTCTTCCTTGATGTATAGCAACTATTTTTGAGCTAATAACGACAATATCTTTTGATTGCAACGGAGTACAGTATTCTTCAAACAGGGTATATATATCATCTTTAGGAGGAAGAAATGCTCTTGTATGTATAGGATGTATGTGCATATAAAAACTATTTAAAAAACTGTGGTAAAAAACTATGGTATTGTTGAAACAGAGACATAAGAGATGTCACTTGCTTCTTGTAACATGTCAAGATGATAGTTATTTGTGATAAGTTCTTGTTTTCTTGTTTGTAATATCTTAGCAAGTGCAATTATTTTTTCCCCATACTCTTTATAATCTGGCATAATGCTCATATGTATGATATTTTTAGTAATTGCCAATTTTGCTTCAGGACTACCCCCAAATCCTATTATTTTGCAATTATTGTTGCTATTTTTTTTCATCTTTACTATCGTTCCTGTGAGAATTGCTACATAATCAGATAAGGTGAGAATACCCAAATTATTTTTATCATTGTACTTTTTGTTATCAAATAAATACATAATTTCTTCTCTCGTGTCATTTTCTAAGTACTCAACAAGTATTTTTTCATCTGAAGAAATACTGTCTTCAAGTGTTTGTAGCCATGTTTTTTCAAAGATAGCATCTTTGTTTGAAATAAGCACGAGTATAGTATTGCTGGTGTTCGTTTTTCGTAGGTAAGATAGTTGCGTCTCTACTATAGCAGGAATATCGTAGCCTATAAACCCCCATGGAACAGGAGTTTCTATTGTTTTGTTAGGAAGGGCATCAATAAATAGTAACGAAGAAAAAAATGGTGCAGTAACTAATGTATAGTCAATGAAGGAATGCTCTAAGGTGCCTTGATCTTTAATGGTATCGTTTATAGTTTGTAGTTGTTCGTTAGATTTTAGAGAAAAGACACTAATAGGAATGCTGTTTTCTACATTATCTTGGATAATACTGACTGTTTTGTTGTCAGTATCTTTTGCTTCAATATAATTAAAAATAATTTGTACATTGCTATTATATGCCTGCGATAAAAGTTCTTTTTCTAAAGCTCTGTTATGATAGTATTCTCTTTTTCCTGAAATAATACTTACATACTCATTGGACCCTGAAGCGTACACAGGCATACCTAAATAATAGAGTGCTAGTATCATAGCAAGAAGTTGATATTTCATACAGAGGTATCCTTTTCTTTGGATGTTTTTTCTTGGTATTGGGAACATAGCTCCTGCACTTTTGTCATATATTTTTTGTATTTTGAAATAATCTTTTTTGTTCTTTGCACACTGTACCCTGTATACTGTTCTGGAGTATTAAAAAATGCATCAGGATCATGAAAATCGTGCTTTTTTAGCTGTGTAGCAATACTTTCCCATAATGTAGGGTAAGAGCTTTTTAATGTTTCGCTCAATGATGAATGAGTATATGTGGTGCTTATATGCCTTGTTATTTCGTGTGCATCATTATATCCATCAAGAGAGAGGAGTATGTAGATAGCTTCGGCATAAATTGAATCTCCTGCTTGTTTTAGATTGTGTTGCATTTGATCTTTATTAATGTGAAGAGATTGTAACACACTAAGACTACGGTTAGCTGCTGCAGCAAAGCCACTCAGGTAATCAGAAATAAAGCGTGAAGATGCAGAGTTGCTTAAATCGCGTTGATGTTCTGAAATTTGGTCCATAAAAAATGTCATAACACGAGGACTAAAGGCTTTGTATAAACTTTTTATATGTTCGCTATTCCATGGATTTTTCTTTTGTGGCATAGTAGAAGAACCAACTTGTGTATCGGAGAAAAATTCTTGCATCTCAGCAATTTCGCTTCGTTGTAAATTACGTAAATCATCAGCAAGGTTTGCAAGAATACCAAAAGCAATGTTATATTCTAATAACAAGCGCAATAAAGGTTCGGGGCTACAAATTTGTGTAGAATGTTCTGAAGGCATCAATCCGAGCGAAGCTAATACATCTTTCTCAAACTGTAAAGGGTTATCGACAATGAGAGATAAGGCATTGTAAGTACCTACTGCCCCTGAGAGTTTTCCTGGCACTTTTTTTACTAACAAGAGTAACGATTCAATACTTTGCCCAAGCCTACTTATGTATTCTGCAAAAAAATGTCCAACAGTAATAGGCACCGCAAACTGTCCGTGAGTACGCCCTACCTGAGCTATATCTATATGAGTATCAGCAAGCTGTATGAGAGCAGTGGTAATACGAGCAAGTAATGGTATAAGTACATGATAGCTTACCGCTTTTATGCGTAATGCAGTGCTTGTCTCAATAATGTCATGTGATGTTGCTCCTAGATGGATATATTTTCTAATATCAACAGGAACTTTCTGTTTTATTACATTGACTAACGCACGCATATGATGCTTTGTTTTCTCTTCCTCATGATATACTTCTTGTGCAGTTATTGTCGATATAATATGTTTCGTTTTATTCAATAACGTAGATGACACTGAATGGGGTTTTACTAAATGTAAGAGTAATGCTAGCTCAACTTGTATATTAAAATGTACTGAAGCATCTTCACTTAAGTATTGTGAAAGTGATTCAAACAAAGGGGTATTGCTAAAGTAATACCGCGAATCAAGTGGAGAAAGGAGGGTATATCGATAATTTTGTTTATCATTACTTTTTTTCATATAATGAGATAGCACATATATATAATAAGTAAGTACATAGTTGTATATGTACTTACTTATAGAGAATATTATATATAACTATTATACACTATTTTTATTTTTGTAGTATACTATGTATTATAAGTTAATTGATACTATCAAATAGTAGCTATCAAAACAATAATATCAAACAATAGTAAGGACCAACCATATGTTTTATTCATATCGCAAAAATACACATACTACACCTATATCTCATATAATAATGACTATCATGCTCATCGTTTTTGGACTGAGTCTTGTCTCTTCTGGTACAGAAGAAGTAAGTAATGATAAGGAAAAAAGTGTTATTGTCAGTATAGCTCCTCTAAAGTACATTGTAGAAAGTATTGCAGGTACTTCTGTAACAGTATATTCTTTGGTGAATAGTACAGAATCTCCCGAAGCATACAATGTGAGTGCAAAGGAGCTTTTTTTATTAGAAAATACTGATATATATTTTAGTCTTGGGGATGCTACTACCTATCCCTTTTTTAATTTTGAGCAAGTTATACAAACAACATTGCAGCAAAAAAACAGCCCTGTCACTATAGTGCCACTTGCATCTGAGGTAGCACTAGTTCCATTTTATGATACAGTGATACCTACTTCAGAAGATGAACATGAGGAGGACGAACATGAACATGATGAAAGTGAACATGAAGAGGACGAACATGGACATGATGAAAGTGAACATGAAGAGGACGAACATGAACATGATGAAAGTGAACATGAAGGACATGAACACGGAGCATATGACATTCACGTATGGTTAGATACCGATATACTTAAGACTATTGCACATACAGTGTATGTTACACTCAGTCAGCACTATCCAGTAAATACTGAGATGTATGAAAAAAATTATGATGCTTTTTTGAAAAAAGTAGAAGCTGTTGAAGAAAAGTTAGCGGCACTGGATATACTTCGGCAACAAAAAATTCTTATTATGCATCCTTCGTTGGGATACCTCGCTAAGAAATTTGACTTTACTCAAGTGAGTTTAGAATGGCTTGGAAAAGAACGTGGAATGCGTGATATAATTGCTATTGAAAATATCATTGCCAAAAATAACATATCTGTTTTGTTTACTCAATCTACCATGAATATTGACAATTTTCAAAGACTTATACAAAAGTTTAATTTAAGAACTATAGAGATACAACCTCTGAAAGAAGATGTTTTTCAAAATTTGCTTGATATTTCATCTGCTTTACAAATGAGTGTGAATAAATAACAATATTCTTGTTTGCTGTGATATAATAATGATGATGCTGTATGCCTTAAAAAAGGCATAGCAAAGTATATATCAGGCATATGTTAGAATTTAAGAGCGTATCATTTTCTTACACAGATTCTCCTCCTCTTTTTAATGCTTGTAATATTTGTATTAACGCTAATGAAATAGTATTTGTTGTCGGTGTAAATGGATCAGGAAAATCTACATTTCTTAAATTGGCAGCAGGAATCCTCACTCCTCAATCAGGGAGTATACAGTACCCTACTGATACTGTTCGTATAGGGTATCATCAGCAGGATGTACATATTGCTAATACTATACCTCTTTCGGTAGAAGAGATGGTGAGTATGGGGAGAGTTACTCCTAAAAAATTTTTCTTTAACAAACAAGATAAAGCAATAATAAGACAATGCTTACAACAGGTACAGCTAGAATCAATAGCGAAAAAAAATATACATACTATCTCTCGTGGACAATTTCAACGTGTACTGCTTGCACGGGTACTAGCATCGCAACCATCTATTGTTATTATGGATGAACCAGAAGAGTTTCTTGACGCTGTATCTCGTGATACATTAAGCTCTCTTATCCAAACCTTAAGTAAAGACATAACATTTCTTATATCAAGTCATAATTTTGATTTTATTTTTTCTCTTGCAGATCGTATAATATGTATTACCAACCCATATCAGAATCAAGAAGATCATAAATTTTTTGAGTTTTTAGAAAAGCAAAATAATACAATCATGGTAGAACATTTATGCTCTACCCATGAAGGAAAGTAATGGATACTACAAATAAAGTAATACTATGGCTTTTGCCGTTCTTCTTTTTATGTCTTCTTGTTGGAGTACTTTCTAGTTTAGTGGGAGTAGTGATATATCGAAGAAATTTTTCTGCTGTAATAGGGGGGCTTACTCATTTTTTGCTTGGTCCTATTGCTATAGCTTTTTTTATTCAACATATCACTTCTATTAAAATAAATCCATATATATTTAGTGCTGTAATAGCTTCTATTGTTATGCTGCTACTTCCTCTTAATGAAAATGGTGAATTACGACAAGCACAGCATATGAACATTTTATGGAGTTTTGGTATGGCTTTAGGGGTCATATTTTTATATATATCGCCTAATTTTACTAATTTAGATTTTTTTCTTTTTGGAAACATCATAACAATTTCTCAAAATAATATGTATCTGCTTATTATTCTCACTATTGCGAGTATTTTTTTCTTTTCGTTATTTCATGTCAAATTAAGCTATTTAGGAATCGATGACATTTTTCTAAAAGTAAGAGGAATCAATACACTGTTGTATCATAAGATACAAATGGTAGTCATAACAATAAGTATTGTTTTATTACTTCAAATTCTGGGAATTTTACTATTACTTACTATTGTCACTTTGCCTACACTTATTGCTGCAATGTTTGCAAAAAGTTATAGGACAGTACTTCTATTTTCTATTGGAATTTCGGTATTGGTATTAAGTATTTCTCTGATATGTAGTTTTCTTTTTAATATACCAATAAGCTCTTTTGCTGCATTATTCTTTTGTTGTATTTTTTTTATATCTAAGATAATTGCACTCTTGTGTAAGTCATAAAGCAGAGGATATTATATTTTGTAAGAATCAAAAAACTCCATAAGATTGTTCCATGTTTCATCAAGTGTTTTTGTTATAGTAAAGCCTGCTGCATTTTTGTGTCCACCGCCACCGTAATGTTTTGCTAATGCTCCAACATCTACTTTGTTTAGTGAACGTAATCCTATTTTACATGAGATGCTCCCGTTATCATTTATTATTTCTTGTATGTACACTACCATTTCTACTTTTTGTGTACCCTGTAGGAGCTGATAAATTTCATAGGTTTGTGGAATATCGTCTAAATGTACTGCATCATTGTGGCTCAGATAGCTCATAATGATACGATTATTGTTTACTCTTTTTGCGCGCTCTAATACTTTTGCAATAATTTTTCGAGAGAGAAACGTATGTCCGTAGCCAATTTGCTGATAAATTTCTGCAGCACTTACTCCCAATGTGGTAAGTTCGGCAGCAGTAAGGAACGGTTCAGGGTTGTTTTCTCTTGTAAACCGAAAGAAACCAGTATCGGTAAGTAAGCCTAGAAATAAAAAATATGCATCTTCTTTGCGAGGGGTAATTCCGTACTCCTTAAATAAACGATATACAAGCAATGTATTGGCTGGGGCAGTAAAGTCTATGTATCGTACCTTACCATAACTATCACCAGAAGCATGATGATCTATAACCGCTGCAGGAAGGTGATAAATAGGATCAAACACTTTCCCCATTCTATCAGGAGATGAACAGTCAACACAGAGTATAGCTGCTTTTATGGTATCAGAAACATGTGGACAATGATCAAGAGAAGTATAAAAAAGAGATTGATATGTTTGAACAACAAAATCATTAAAAGGACCAGCAGAAAGCAAAATGCTTTTTTTTCCTAGCTGTGTTACTAGTCCAGCAAGTGCCAACTGTGATCCAATACAATCTCCATCAGGCTTTTCATGACCGATGATGTAAAATAGTTCGTAAGAATCAATAAACTGCTTTACTTTTTTTAGTGAGGTATCTTTGTTCGTAGTGCGTTTCATAGAGAGGAGCTACTAATAAACTTCTATAGTTTTAGTTTTTTGATTTTCAAATTCCTGCTTTATCTCCTCATCTAAACGTGAACGAAGCTCTGGAGGGAGGTAGCTTAAAGGAGCATTAAGATCTTTTTTTGTAAGGTGTACTTTTATTTCTTTTATTTGATTTCCATCATAATAAAAAAATTCAATATAAGGAGCATTGAGGTTTTTGTATAAAGGCGATAGTTGTGCATATATCTCAGTAACTGTTGTATCTTCGGGGCGGGTGTTAAGAGGAAGAAACCAATCGTGTGGGATATATAATGGAGTACTAAACGCTCGCTTATCAGTACTTGGTCGTGGCTTATCAGTGCTAGGATAGCTTTCGTAATATACGATAACCCCGTATTTAGTCTTAAACATTGAATAGATAGGGCGAACAACTGAATAAATATCACTTTTAGGTTCTTGAGGTTCTTCATACTCTTGAGAAAAGAGAGGGAGAGAAGCTACACTCCATAACAGTGGAATTAATATAAGTAAAGAAATAGTTTTTTTCATTTTTTTCTCCGTTTGTATGTAATTATACTATGTTTTTTTATCTGATACAAGTTATTAAAAGTGATTTTGCTATTATTTTTTTATTTTTTGCTTGTACCCATACTAGAGAATTATCGGAATCTATTACTGCATTGCTTACCTCTTTTTCTCTTTTTGCAGGAAGACAGTGTAAAAATATTGCATTGTTGGTATGTTCCATAAGTGTAGGAGTTACTGCATAGTCCTTAAAATCTTGCTCACGTGTGTTTTGTTCATGTAATGTGTTCATTGATGCCCAAACATCAGTATATACTATATCAGCCTGCTTTGTTGCTATATGTGGATTAGTTTCCATATGTAAGAACTTTTGTGTAGGATCAAAAGAGCTATACATATCAAGTAATTGTTGTGACGGTAAGTATTTTTTTGGAGCACATAATGTTATGTGTATGCCATAGAGGAGGCATATTTTTGTAAGTGATATTGCAACATTATTGATAGTATCTCCAATAAAAGTAAGGCGAAGTTTTGTATTGCTTCCAAAATGCTGTTGTATAGTAAACAAGTCACTAAGAGCCTGACTAGGATGGTTTTCATTTGTAAGAGCATTGATGATAGCAGTATTGGAGTATGTATGTAAGGTATGCAAACTTGTATATTCATATCCACGGTATACGATTGCATCATACATAGCCCCCAATAATCGTGCGGTATCTTCCATACTTTCGTTATTTGCTAATTGTGTAGTCTGAGAAGAAAGAAAGCTGACATGAGCCCCTAACTCAACCCCAGCAAGTTCAAAGGCAATACGTGTTCTTGTAGATAGCTTTTCAAATAATAAGACTATATTTTTATGTTTCAAACTATAAGGAGAATGCTGCGTATCAATAGCAGTGTTCTCTCTTTTGTTGTCTACAAGATTGTGTGCTATATATAGATTTTCATCTAAAAAATCTTTTGTGTTTTTTGTTATGTGTAAGAATGATTGCATACGATTATATCCATATGTATAGTATAAGCATTACCCTAGTGAGCGAGCAGTAGGACTAATTGTCAGATATTCTATAAGAGGTTCTAGCTCTTGTTCTATACATTCTTTTGTAATAGTAACTTTGCATATTTGATTTTGAGAGGGCGATGTAAACATGACATTTAGCAATATTTTTTCAATAATAGCTCGAATACCGCGAGCTCCAATTTTTTGTGTATACGCTTTTTCTGCTATTGCTTGTTTTGCCGACTCTTGTACTATCAGTTCAATGTTGTTATACGCAAATACTGTTTGCATTTGTTTGATAATTGAATTTTTTGGTTCTACAAGAATTTTATACAAAGTGTCTATGGTATGTTCTTGTAATGTCGCTACTATAGGCACTCTTCCTATGAGTTCGGGGACAAGTCCAAAGTTAATTAAATCATCAGGATGAATGTTTTCTAATATTGTTTTTTCTTGTAATGGAGAATGGATATTCTTTTGCTCTTTTTGTTGAGCACGTTCAAACCCTACATTTGTATCATATATGCGTGCAGATACTATTTCATCAAGTCCAACAAATGCACCACTACAAATAAACAATATATTGGAAGTATCCATTTTGATAGTACTCTGGTTAGGATGTTTCCTTCCTCCCTGTGGAGGAATAGAGGCAACAGTACCCTCAATAATTTTCAGTAGAGCATGTTGTACGCCTTCGCCTGATACATCTCTTGTAATGGAGGTATTTTTTGTTTTACGTGTAATTTTGTCTATTTCGTCTATAAAGATTATTCCATGCGAGGCCTGTTCTATATTGTTATCTGCTGCTTGATATAACTTTAACAAAACATTTTCTACGTCTTCTCCGACATACCCTGCTTCAGTCAGTGAGGTTGCATCAGCAATAGCAAAAGGAACATGCAATAGTTGAGCTAATGTTTTTGCGAGAAGTGTTTTTCCTGTTCCCGTAGGGCCTATGAGGAGAATATTTGATTTTTCAAGCTGTATATCGTCTGTCTGTGTATGCAAAGGAAATTTATTTTTTTTCTTTTTTGTAGAAGAGGAGTGTGTTTTTTCTGCTGCTTCTTGTTCTCTTTGTCTCACCTTATTGTTATGATAGATTCTCATATAATGATTATAGGCTGCTACAGAGAGTACTTTTTTTGCATAAGTTTGTCCTACAATAAACTGATCAAGGTATTTTTTTATTTTTTCAGGAGGAGGAGGGCTTGAGTAATCTTTATAATTAAACTCATTATTTTTTTCTTTATCAAGAGTGCTAAAGAAATTATATCCAAATATAATACATTCTTCACAGATGACTGCGTTAGGGGCCTGAATAAGCCTTCGTTTTAGATCTTCTTTGTTACCACAAAAAGAACATTTTTTTTGTTTTGTCGATTTTTCCATTATATGTTTCCTTACTTATATACTATAATAAATAGGGGACTTAGGTAAGTATATTATAATAACTATTGAATGTTTTTTTCACTATATAGGGAGCTATTGTTGCTTTTTCTCTTGAATAGTGTTACGATTATTAACAATTTCGTCAATAATGCCATATTCTAGTGCTTGCTGTGCGGACATGTAATAATCACGTTCTATATCCTTAGAAATTACTTCTTTCTCTTTTTTTGTATGATATGCAAGATATTCTGTAATTTGATCTTTGATACGAAGCATCTCTTTCGTCTGTAGGTGTATATCTGATGCTTGTCCTTCGACTCCACCCCATGGTTGATGGAGCATTACTCGTGAAGAAGGAAGTGCTTTTCGTAATCCTGTTTTTCCTGCAGCAAGCAGAAATGCTCCCATAGATACTGCTTGTCCCATACATATTGTTTGTATAGGATTGTTAAGGTATTGCAAAGTATCGTATATTGCAAGCCCTGCAGTTACCGCACCACCGGGAGAATTGATATATACATTGATAATTTTTTCAGACGACTCAGATTCAAGGTATAGTAGCTGTGCTATAACAAGATTAGCAACATGATCATCAATAACTCCACCAATAAATATGATCCTTTCTTTTAGTAATCGTGAATATATATCAAATGATCGTTCATGTCCGCCAGTTCGTTCCACTACTATAGGAACTAACATATTATGGGGGGGAGTTATATTATTTATCATGGTCATCTTTTGCTTCTTTTTCTTGTAATGCTATATATTCACTCAGTGAAAGAGAAGTGCCTTTTTCTTCTTTGCATTGTTGTATGACAGCGTTAAATGCTTTTTTTTCATCCTGTTCATATTGTATTTGTTGCATAAGATTATTCTTTTTGTAGTAATCAATAATTTCATCAGCATTACGTTCATGTGTTTCAGCTTCTTTACGCAAGATTTCTTCGGCTTCTTCACTACTTGTTTTTACTTTTGCTTGTTCTATCATTTTTGCTATGATAAACTGCTCTGTTACTTGCACAATAGCATCTGCACGCCATACTTCTGTTAATTCTTCTTTTGTTTTTTGCAGTGTAGAGAGTAATGTATCGACATCAGTGCCTGATTGTTGTGCAAAACGCTTAAGATGAGAATTAAGCTGTAACTGTACCGCTGATTGAGGTATTTCAATAGTAGATTCTTTCTTTAAGTAGCTAAGAATAGTCTGCTGTTTTGATGAAAATTGCAGTGTTTCTGCACGTTCCTGTAATTGTGTAGTAATATCTTTTTTTAGTGCATCAAGTGTTTCGTATTTTTCATTGATATCTTGAGCAAGTTCGTCATTAATATCAGGTTTTTTTCTTTCTTGTATATTCTGTACTGTTATTTCAACCGTAAACGATCTGCCTGCAAGCGAAGGAATTTCATACTCTTCAGAAAATTCTTGGGGAACATGTATTGTATCAGATACTTTTTTTCCTATAAGAGCATCACTTATATTCTTTTCATGCTGTGCTTTGCTTGCTCCTAAGGTGATTGTATACTTTTCATTTTTCGTGTCTTCTATGGGGGTATTCTCTGCATCAAGTTCAATATAGCTACCAATAACAATATTCCCTTCTTCTGCGGCTCCTTGTTTTTCTACCGAAAATGTATTTTGTTCTTGTAATATTTTCAATTCTTTCTGTATATCGTCTTCACTTATTTGTATGTTATGTGTGGTAAGGGTGAGTGTATCTGTACTAGCAAGCTCTATATCAGGGTATCTATCATATATAAGGGTGAAACTAAAATCTTCGGTAGGGACAATAGGCGTTTTTTCATCAAGATTGACTGCTTTAGGAGTTGCATAGCTCAGTGGGGGATAGCTCAGTGAGGGAATAACGGCAGTAAATGCTTCATTTGCTATAGAATCAAAGAATTTTGCACGTATATAGTCGGAAAATTTATTGAGTAAGACTGATTCAGGGATATGTCCTTTACGAAACCCTTTTATGTTTGCTTCTTTTTGTAGCTCTTTGATTATTTTTTTATATGTTTTCTGTACTATATCTTTAGGGATAGTGATGGTAAGTTCTACTTGTGCATTTTCGAGTTTTTTTTCTGTATGAGAATAAGGGGATGATGCAGGAATATTATTTTGTGTATTTTCTTGTATTTTAGAATCCACGATGATATTTCTCCAATTATAAATAATGTTTGTTGTAATAAGAAAAGCGAGAAACGGGATTTGAACCCGCGACATCCACCTTGGCAAGGTGGCGCTCTACCACTGAGCTATTCTCGCGTTAGTCTCGCATGAGCATATTCTTATAACTATACTCTTAAGTATAGCATATTTTTATTTAATATGCAGTTGTTCATAACAAGGCGTTTTGCGAAAGAAGGGACTCGAACCCTTACACCTCTCGGCACAAGATCCTAAATCTTGCGTGTCTACCAATTCCACCACTTTCGCTTTTGAGAGCCGAGTGGGGATCGAACCCACGACCCGCAGATTAAGAGTCTGCTGCTCTGCCAGCTGAGCTATCGGCCCATAACTATATTGATTGTTACAATATGTCTTTATAATACACTTAAGTATACCAAAGAATAGGAAAGGATGCAAGATAAGGGGGGAGGGCGACACGAGTTCAAAGAGTAACTGCAACAAAGAGCAGTGTGAGTTGTAATGGTATACCTTTATGTTATAGAGGTATGTTTATTTTCCTTTTTGATTAGGATTTTTTTGTTTTCCTCTATTACCTTGTGCTTGAGAGTTTTGTCTGTTTGTTCCTGAAGTTCCTTTGTTTTTATTTTGCTGATTTGCACTATTGCTGTGTTGGTTTCATACTTATTTATTCTTCTTTATTATAGTACATATTTAATTAAATGTGTCTATATGTGCTTTTTCTACAATATTCTAATTCTTTTGCTATACTTACTCCATGAAGTACATGAGTATAGCATTTCTCTTTTTGTTGTTTATTTTTCCTGTATTTGCTGAGGATTTTCTTAATGTGAGTGTTGTGCGGGTATACGATGGCGATACTTTTTTTGTGGATATTGCTGGTGTGCCTGCAGTGTTTGGGGATGATATTGGTATTAGAGTTCGGGGGATTGATACGCCTGAGATACGAGGGAAATGCGAGCAAGAGAAACGGCTTGCATATATTGCACGAGATTTTGTGATTGAGCTATTTGAGAATGCTACTGTTGTTGATCTTGTAAATGTGGAGCGTGGTAAATATTTTCGTATACTGGCTTCTGTTATGGTAGATAATGTGTCTCTTGCATCATTGCTTCTTGATAGGGGGCTTGCTGTGGTATACGATGGTGGCACAAAGCAATCATGGTGCTAAGAGTGTGTCAGAGAGTTGCAAAAGTGCAAGTGAGTGTTAGTATTTTTCAGAGAAAGTTTTGTTTTCTATATCGTAATATATGATATATATTGGTATGTGTAATGTCTCTCGGAGATGCTTAATGTAGGTAATGCCGTTTTCACTCTTGCTCTCACTTAATTTTGGGGTAACTATAACTAATTCTTTTGCATTATTTCTGTTTGGCCAATAGCTATATTCTAATAATTGACCAATAGCTTCACGAATTGAACATTTTATAGGGATATATGTTTTTATCTCGTAAAAAGTATATGTATTTTCAAGTTCCACAACAATATCAACGCGAGTACCAAAGCCTGTATCATTTTCACGAGAAACATGTTTATCGCCAAATTTCTTTGATAAATCATCATATAATGCACTGGAAATAATGTTGTGTAAATGTTTTACTTCAACTAATTTTGCTTCTTGTGTATAGGTTGTTGGTGTACCTGTTGTATCATTGCTATTATTTGGTGTTGAGTCTGGATTAAAAGTAAACGCGTTATTCTCATTTGCTATTGTATCAGTTTGCTGATTCCATATCTCATCAATTATTGCGGAGTATAGTGGTAAATATTCATGTATAAAATCATTTGTTTTATCAATGAGTGTTTTCCATGTATACTGTTCAATGTCATCAGGATTGATTTTAACTTTCTCACTATAATAAGAAATATCTAATGAATCTATGAAAGATTTGAATTGCTTTTTTTGCTCTTCTGAGAGAGGGCTACTTTTATCAAATTGATGATCAAGTTTGTACATAAATCCATAAGCATCAGTCTCAACCCCAACTGTAAAAAAGATTCCTTTTCCTTTGTCAGTTTTTTTGTATACTTTAGCCCATGCGTAAGGTTTATAAATATGGCTGTATAGTTTATTATAGTTTCCTTGTTTCTCATAGGTAAGTTCTGGATTGCTCTCAACAATCTTGTCTGCCCAATAATTTGTTTTTTCCTGTATGCCTCGTAAGACAGGACGTATTTTTTCTTTGTGATGTGGATCATCTGGATTGTAGTCCTTACCTGCTACTTCCCTAAATGTGTCAATTTCTTTTTTTGTAAAAAATTCCATGTGTATGTACTCCTTGAATCTGTACAGTATTCATGTTCACAAGATAATGATAGAGATAAATATATTCGCCTTCGACACGACTCGAACGTGCGACCTGCGGATTCGAAGTCCGATGCTCTATCCAACTGAGCTACGAAGGCAAGGGAGACCGACGGGACTTGAACCCGCAACAACCAGAACCACAATCTGGTGCTCTACCAATTGAACTACGATCTCCATATGTTTGTTTTTATATTATAGAATATTATACATGTTATGTAAATATATCGTTTTTCAGTTTTGACTGCTATTTAGAACTCAAACTCTTGTACTGTTTTGTATATATTTTCTATATTGTCCATATAGATACGAAAACCAGTCCCATGATTTCTTGCACTAGTACCTTTATCATGTAATCTCAAATCCACTAAAAGCTGTTCATTTTCAAACTGATTTTTCAGTATTGACTTTGATGTTCCTCCAGATAGCAATCTTGCCCTGTCGTAATAAAAATACTCTATATTGTCTCTAAGTTCACTTTGAGCTTTCACAAGCAATAGATTTGTCACTTTTAGCTTAAATCTTTTTTCTATTTCTTCTAGTTTCCAAGTTGCTACAATATTACCGTCTATATGTCTTACAGATACTTCTTCTTTATCAACGAGTAAGAATAACCCTGCACTATTAGGTTTCATGCCCATTGTGTAATACATTCCTAATCTGCCATTTTTATCGAAACTTCCATATTTTTTTATAGCTTCTAATGGTGGTATTTTCCAAGATTTATTATTAAATGTAAACAATGTAGTCATGCCAGAATGATTTTCTCTTTGTGTCTTTAACTCAATCTTTCCTAAATCAGGAGAACTAACATTATTTTCTTTTATCCCTAATAATGTTTCTAATGTATAGCCTATGCCAGTAGCCCCTTTTCTTAGAGTTTTTATAAAGCCTCGTTTTTTAATTTCTGATAATTTATTTCTTATTGTATCTATATTCATATACTTACTTATTACATACTACTATATACTCATTGAGCATAGTATTTTTAGTCTGTCCTGCTTTGTTTGTGGGCGAATTTTTGGAAGGCATCACTTTATTCAATATCTCTCTTACATAGATAGCTTCAAAAGAAAGTCCTAATGAAACTAACATATCGGCAGTTATTTGATCCATTGGTATCTGTATACCCTTTACTGTCCTATTGCCTACCACAAAACATACTTTTCCATTATGTGATAAATTAGCTACTACATTTTTAAGTACTTTGTAGTAACCATTATAAAAATATAATACATCATCTGCTCTCTTTTGATTACTATGTTTGATACATTCTACAGTATCATGAAGTACTTTACATGCTTCTAATTCGGTTATAATTGTTTCTTTTTTTCCTAAAGATTCTTTATCTACCTTGTACTTAATATTTCCAAAACTATTCAAATCATATGTCCAATCCATACCAAAACTGGAGTATTGTCCATACGCTACAGTAGTCAAACTGTCCCCATAAGGAGGTGAAGTTATAACTAAATCATATGATACAGTAGTATCTTTACTCATAGGATTTTCCATATTTTGCAATAAAGGAGTACTTTCAACTAACTTATAGGAAAGCTGTTTATATGTTTCTATACTGTCTTTTGTATGCTTGAGAAACATTTTAATAGCATTATACTCTTTCTTTTCTATACTATTTTCTGATATTCGGTATCGCTTAAATTCTCCATTTCTTGTTAATGATTGATGCCTACATATATAGGCAAAGCAGACAACAAAAAAATCTTTGTATAGGTATGTATTATGTTGTAATACATATCTAATTTTACCTAAATCTTCAATTACAGCAGGAATATACCAATAATCTATGTTATGTATATCTGGTATATCGGTATGGGCTATACTTAAAATTGCTTGAGCTATTGCTTCAAATTCTGTTTCAAGCACTGCAATATCGTAGTTTATAGTCTTGACTTTTGCTATCAATAATGCCAATGGATTTATATCACATCCTATAGATGTATGTTGTTTTAGACTTGATTGTAAGAGTGTAACACCGCTTCCACAACATGGATCAAAGACTGTATCTCCTTCTTGTGCATATTCATCAATTAAACTATCTACCAAGTTTGGATGAAGCATAGCAGGATACCTATGTATTTTATGTCTCTTGCTGGACAAAGGAATACCCGTAAAAGATAATTCTTTTTTATCTATTCTCGGATATAGTATGTGTTGTGTTTCACTCATATATGTACTATATCAAAAAAAATAAATTAAGTAACAGTGTACATTAATTTATGCATTGCAAGTTTAAGCATTAAATAGAACACAAAAGGCTTTCAAAAATAAGACATACATAATGGCTATATTGCTATACTACTATTATGATGAGTAAGCAAGACAAAAATTCAGCACCTACCCCCCCCCCCCCCACAAATACGCTTCAAGCGGGACGATGGCTCTGATTTTCCTGACTGGGAAGAGAGAAGGCTGGGGGAGGTAGTAACTAAAGTATCTTCTGATATTACCCTAGATAGTTTGAAAGAATTAAGAGGAGCATATGCTGTTTATGGGGCAGCGGGAGAGATTAAAAGAGTAGATTTTTTTAGAGAAACAGAACCCTATATAGCAATAGTAAAAGATGGTGCAGTAGGAAAGATACATCTTTGCTCACCGTATTCTTCTGTTTTAGGAACACTCGATATAATTAAACCAAAAAAAGAAAAAGTTACTGTATATTTTTTATACAGTGTATTACAAAGAATTGTATTTTCAAAATATATTATTGGTAGTGTTATTCCTCATATATATTTTAAGGAATATTCTAAAGAGAAAATAAAACTCCCTTGCCTCCTTGAACAACAAAAGATAGCATCTTTTTTGGAGAGTGTAGACACAAAGATACAGCTCCTTGAAAGAAAAGTAGTGCTGTTGCAGTCATACAAAAAGGGCGTCATGCAAAAACTCTTTTCACAGGAGCTACGCTTTAAGGACGAGCAAGGAAACGAGTATCCCGATTGGCAAGAGAGGGAGATAGGTGAGATATTTTATGTAACACGAGGTCTTGTTTTATCAAAAAAAGATATATCCCCAATAAAAACGAGATACTATACATATCCTGTTTTTTCTTCACAAACAAAAAATAAAGGCTTAATGGGGTACTATAATAAATATTTATTTGAAAATTGTATTACATGGACAACAGATGGAGCTAATGCTGGAGATGTGAATTATAGACAAGGAAAATTTTACTGTACTAATGTATGTGGAGTATTAAAAAGTAATGAAGGATATGCAAATGTATGTATTGCAGAAATTCTTAATGCAATAACAAAGAAATTTGTATCATATGTGGGTAATCCAAAATTAATGAATAATATTATGAGTTCTATTTGTATAAAAATTCCTGCATCAATAAAAGAACAACAAAAGATAGGCTCTTTTCTGCAGAGCCTCGACACAAAAATATCGCTCACACAGAAACAAGTAGCACTTACAAAGCAGTATAAGAAAGGTTTACTACAAAGAATGTTTGTGTAAAAAGTATTGGTACAAAAAATACAAACAAACAATAGAGGCAGGCAAAATGAGATTAAGCCTGTCCTGTAGCTAGCGTAACTCTAAAGATATGGGACAATGATCAGAACCATATATATCAGATTGTATGCTACTCTGTGTTACTTTTTTCTGTAATAGCGGGCTTATGCAAAAATAATCAATTCTCCATCCTACATTGCGTTCTCGTGCTTTTGCACGATATGACCACCATGTATAGTTATCTGGATTACTATTAGCAGCACGAAATGTATCGACATACCCTGCTTGTGTGAAAGTATCCATCCATGCACGCTCTTCAGGAAGATACCCAGGACTCGTTTCATTTTCTTTAGGACGGGCAAGATCTATTTCTTTGTGGGCAATATTGTAATCTCCACAGAGAATGATAGGCTTAGATTTTTGTAAAGAATTACAAAAATTGAGCATAGCATCACAAAACTCTAGTTTATAGTCAAGCCTTTTTCCTTTGTCTTGGCTATTAGGAAAGTATGCATTGATAAGAACGGCATATCCTATATCTGCAACAAGCACTCTTCCTTCATTATCAAACTGCTGTATGTTCATGTACTGCACATCTATCTTTTTTTTGCTAAATATAGCTGTCCCACTATATCCTTTTCTTATAGCTGAGCTCCAATAACTCATATAATTAAGAGGAGAAATAAGCTCTTCTGTTAATTGTTCTGGCTCTGCTTTTGTCTCTTGAATACAGAGTATATCAGGGCTATCTTGTGCAAGAAAATCAAGAAAGCCTTTCTTTGAAGCAGCACGAATTCCATTTACATTCCAACTTGTAATTTTCATATTACAAGTATAGCAGTTTTTTTATTTAGAGTAGTGGTAATAGCAAGCAGTGTTATGTTATTGTATAGCTTTGAAAGTCATGATAGGGCCGCTAAGAGTACCTTGTACCCTAAGAACAGTGCCAAATTCTTTTGTATAATCGACAAGTGGGGGAGAATGCGGTGCTGTTGATAGGCTGTCTTCTTCATGAGGAATAGTGGGAATAATATGTTGTAATGTAAACTTTGTCTCTGAAAGTATAGTAAGAGCAAAAAATATATATTGAGATTTATTAGGATGTATAAGTGCTATGACTCTCTCGGTCTGTACTGAAAGAGAAGTATCGGGAATAGTATTAGTAATGATAACTGACTGTAATGAACGAGTGCTATGTATTGCATATTGTGAGCGGAGAGGGAGGGGAATTTTCCAATCTATAAATACAGCACGAGGATTTTGTTGTAAAGAGAGGTGTATTTTTCCATATAAAGCGTTTGACCATGTTGCATAACGTGAGAGTGTGTTTTCTACTGTAAGTGTATTAGCAGAATTTTTTGCTTGTAGCATTTGTAGTGCATGAGAAGAAAAAGGGTAGTATCTTTCGTTACTGGCATCAGGATAGTGTATCGTAATTTCTTTTGATGGAAGTATGGAAATTTGCATATTTTTAGAAGGGACAAGAAATATGTTTTTTGTATAGGGCAATATTTGTGATAAAGCTATAGTAGTAGCTTGTATGTTTGAAATTGATGATGCAGTGCTAGAGTGAGAGGGGGCGGAGGCATATCTTTCTGTGCTATATGTTTGCTGATGTGTTTGTAAACTTAGGTGAGGGTACGGAACATTGTCCATATTGATAAAGAGTCCAGTATTCATAATAGTAGAAGGGAGAATAGTTGCGGTGTTGGTATCTGCGGTGATATTTTTTTGTGATTTCCAAATAATACCTTCTTTTGATATATCGGAGAATACAGAAGTACTACTAAGAGGATTTTCTTGTTTATATTGAAGTGCAGTTGTATGAGTAACAAGAGTCCATGCATCAGTGTAGGTGCTATCATGCATGTATCGTACTTTTATCCAAAGCTCTACCGCTTTAGTGAATAGCTTTGTTTCTGGAAGAGGAGAAGAGGATAGCGTATCTTCGTTATAGTGTAAGTAAGGAGACGATATAACATATAAAGAGGTATTGTTAGGAGCATAGCTAGTGAGTACTGCATTGACAGAAGGGGCTTCTCGTAAGGGAGTTTTTTTATTTGTATGGATGAAAGATCCAACATATGGTAAAAAGAAACTGAGAAATTGATTTGCTTCTGCATATGTCTGAAAAAGAAGCATATCTTTTTTATAGAGAAGTATACTGTGTTCCTGTACTGATTTTTGTAATAACGTTTGTGTATTGTGTTGCTGTGCAGGGTATATGTGTGGAATGCTGTTATCACTTGTATTGAGCACTATTTTGTATATTGTTGAGTCTATAGGGCTGTTACTATTTTGTTGATTGATGACAATCGCAAACATATCCTTTTCTGAACTACTGTTGTTGCATGATTGCATAAACAATAGAAAGAAAAACAGGAATGGGAGTAACAAATAATGAGCAGAGTATTTTGAAATGTTATTGTGTAGTATCATTGTAAGTGCTTACTGAATAGTGTAGTATATCAGTATTTTTATTTGAAAGGGCAAAAAATACTCTTCCTTGTTGTATTGCATCTCTTAAAGAGTTATTATTAAGTATAGTAAGCGTATCAGTCTTAGATATTATTATATCTCCTCTTTGTTCATTATTTATTGTTTGAGGGATAACAATATACGGGTTGTTGCCTATCTCTATTGTCGAGATGTCTTCAATATCAAAATAGAAATAAGTACGCTGAAACGATTGCGGGGCATCTTTCTTATAATATTCTGGGGTATATATCAGTGTACCATCCCAGCCATATACCTGTGGTAATAATTTAGGCGTAAAGCGTATAAGTGTATTTTTATCGGTTATAGTGGCAATATCATTTTCGGTAGAAAAAATAATAGCACTATACTGAATGTCATTTTTATATTCAATACTGATAGTAGAAGGAATTTCACGCTCGTTATATTGAGGAAGAATAAATTGATACATAGTTGGAAGTAGCTCTGTAGTATAAATAATGTTTATACTGAAAATGTTTTTGTCAGGAAGATATTGCTGTAATAGAGAATTGTTGAGTAATTGTGTAAATACTTCTGAACTAAGAGAGAATGTATCTATCGTTTCTAGTAAGGTAACATTGCTTATGGAGGGAATGTTTTTAATACAGTAGGTGAGAATGGATGGAAATATTGTTTTTATATGATCTAAGGCTCTTGTAGGCATAATGTATGGAGAATCATTTTGTGGCCATGTTACTTTTATTGTTGAGGTAATGATAAATGTTGTCCAGTCTATGGTTGAGTGGATAGAGTCGATAACAATGGAATGAGGGTTAGTAGTATTCCATGTTTCAACTTGTGCTTCAAGTGTTTGTGCATGTAATGTGAGAGAAAATTGAGTGCCTATAAAGAGCAAAATGTACAAGCACAGCATACAATGTTTAGGCATGATTTTGTGCATATGTCTATAACGATGGAATATAGCGTTCATTTCCTACTCCAAAATAAATTCCTCCCCACTCCCATTTTCCGTTAATATCAGGGCGATCAGGTAAGGCTATTTTTTTTATAACAAAATACCAAACAGGGACTCGTCCCCATCCACTTGTTTTCCATAACTTAGTGTTTTCGGTAGAGTAAGGACTGAAATTTTTAGCTACAGAAATATTTGAGCGTGTCAATATAGGTTTAATATCAAAGTTAGGAATAAATGTATTAGAATCAGTAAGTGTTTCAAACCAATGTGCAGTAAAAAATATAGGGGATTGTAGACGTTTAATTTGTACACTATTGTATGAGTATAATGCTTGAAGTATTGATGTACGAGCAGCACTTGCATTTTCCCAAGTGGTGCTGTTTTTCTGTCTTGAAAGTACTCTTCTTCGTATGCGCAGAAAAATATCTTCTCGCATTTCTTTTGCTTCAAGTATGAGATTATTTTCGTCATAGGAGAGATAGTTTTGATATGCTGTATATGCTTTGTTCCATTGTGCAGTGTCATCGTAGTGTTTTCCAAGAAAATAATAGATGTTCCCTTTATTTGGAATTCTATTATTGAAATGCTGTAAAAGAAGGGTTATTGTGGTAATATATGTATAAGGGTCTTGTTCAATAGCACTTAATTGTGTAAGACTATTGTATAGAATGTTTTGCATTTTTTTTGATGATGAAGTTTTGAGCAAATCATAGTTATGTATGATATCGTTAAGGTAAAATTGTGCATAGGAAGTATTATGTAATGCTAAAAATTCTAAGCCAAGAAGGTATTTGTAATACATCATCAAGGATTGTAGAGTATTGTTATTTTGCATTGTATGTTGAGAGTGGTGTATATGGTTCTGGAGTAGCTGAATAAAGGTATGAGAATCTGTAGTATCTTGTTTTTCATATATATTTGATGCTATTTTTTCTATAAGATACATAGAAATTATTTCATTGTTCTTATGCTTTTGATATGAGTGATAAAAGAAGTCTTTTGTATTAAGAGTATGTGTCTTAAAATATATACCTGTTATAAAGATAACAAGAGGGATAAGCAAGGACAGTATGCTTATCCATATGAATACATGTTTCTTCTTATTTGTAGCTTTGTTCTCTTGTATTGCAGTAGAGGAGGGGAGTACAGGGGGTTTACTTTTTTTTGCGGTGATGCTCATAATGGTATAGTATAACAAGTTATTTTATATAACTTATGTACTATTATAGTACACTTATGAGTCAAAAGTAAGAATATTGCCTTATTTTTTACATTAGTATTCTCTTTCTCTGTAGATATGTAGTGGGTATTTGTGCAAATTTTGTAGTATATAGTCCGTTCTATTTTTGAATATAGATATAGTAACCTGTATGTAAAGTATGTCAGATGTGAACGAATTGTTTGGAAATGCTATACGAACTTTACGGAAGCGAAGCGGGTTATCACAGGATACGCTTGCTCATAGGGCAGAAATAGATAGAACTTATATGTCTTCTATTGAAAGAGGAAAAAAGAATCCTACTATCAAAGTGATTTATAAGTATCTGTAGGATTAGGCATTACGGTATCTGATATAGTAAATGAGTTTGAGAAAAATATACCGCCTGATGAATCATCAAATGATTAGTTTTTTAGACAAATGCATTAAGAGATTGTTAGCATACTGCTATTATAGTGCACATTATTCCAAAATCAGATATGTAGAGGTTGAGATAATGTAATCATTATATTATAATGAATGTATAGTTATTGTATTGTTTACAACACTGTAACTATATTGGTGATGTGTTAAGGGAGAGGCAAGACACACAATAATTTTTTTATTTTTGCTATTGCAAAAGATACCATTTTATTATTATGGAAACAGAAATAACAATCAATGATTTATCCACAGCTATAAATGAGATAAGAGATCGTTTGCCTAATGATCAAGGTTGGTCTACACCTAGCGTGATAATATTTACAATTATTGGCATTTTGATAGCATTGTTTATATTTTTTGTCTTGTCTGAAATTTTTCAGATTAAAAAAAGAATGAAGGATATTGAAGTAAATATAAAAAACATTTCTATTGATACATCAAATCTGGACTTTATTAAAAAATTTATTAGTTTGTTTTTTAAGAATGATGGAGTTGATTTAACTACTATTAGTAGTCCAATTACATTAAACGAGAGAGGGAAGGAGATCTCAAGAAAAATACAAGCTGATGTTATAATAGAAAGAAATTATGAATCTTTCAAAAAGGATATATGCAAAGAGGAATCGATAAATGCTTATGACATACAACAAAATTGTTTTGATTTTTCAAGAGAAATTATAAAGGAAAAAAAGTATTTTGAAGCGGATGAATACGAGAATATGAAATCTATCGCTTTTGATGAAGGTATTACGATAGAAAGCATGTATATTATCTTTGGTATATTATTAAGGGATAGAATATTAGAAGACATGCAATTACCTCATGATGATATTGATAAACATGATCCCACTACAACAAACAGCACAACAAATCAAGATAAATAAATAGTAAAGTTTATATCACTAAAAACAATAGACAATTCAATATACCTATAACCCATTAAGTGAACACTCCGAAAAGATTAGTATTATCGTTTTTCTTTGTCGTAAGGAATAGCAAGTGCTTTTGGGGCATTGTTATTTTTGCTAAATAGTACTAATGCTACAATAGTGAGTATGTACGGTAATGTCTTAAAAATTTCTTTAGGAATAAAGCTGAGGGCAGGAATACTCGTAGAGTAGATTGCTGTTACTTGTAAAAAACCAAAGAGGAGGCCTGCTCCAAGTACTCCTAATGCTCGCCATTTTCCAAATATCATAGTAGCTAATGCAATAAACCCTGTTCCATGAATACTGAGTACTGTGTATTGAGTGTCTTGTGTAAGCACCATAACACCACCAGCTAATCCTGCAAGAAATCCTGAGCTAAGTACAGAAAAAAATCGAATTGTGTACACACTTACTCCTGCACTCTCTAATGCTCCTGGATGTTCTCCTGCAGCTTTTAATCGTAGTCCAATGACTGTTTTGTTGATAATAAACCAAACAAGAGCAACAAGTATAAGGGCAACATATACTGAGCTATAGATATTACTAAAAAATATTGGTCCAATAATAGGAATATCTGATAGTATAGGGAATGTAGATTTTACAAACCCACGAGTAAAATTTTCTGTTCTTTGTTGATTAAATATAATCTGACAAAAATAAATAGTGACTCCAGTTGCTAAAAAGTTGATGCCTGCTCCTGATACTATTTGGTCTCCTTTTAGTTGTATGCTTATGAAGGCATGTATCGCTGAGAAAAGCATCCCAATAATAGCTCCCAGAATAATAGAAATCCATGGAGCAAGTGTAGGAATGTTTTGTTCTAAAAAAACTACAGTAGTAGCAGCCGTGAATCCCCCTAACATCATAAGCCCTTCTAGTGCTATATTTGTTACTCCACTGCGTTCAGTAATGAGTCCTCCCAATCCAGCAATAATGATAGGAGCCGAAAGTATAAGAGTAAGGGTGAGTATAGCATATATGACTGTCATTGAGATTCCTCCTTTTCGTTATGTATAGTAGGAGAGGTATCGTTTTGATTTTGAGTTTGTTTTTTCTGTACATGTTTTCTTTTTTGTAAATAGTTTAAAAACATACGAATGCCATGTTGCATAGCTACTATGATAATTATTGTGGCAATTATTATGGTGATAATATCGCGTGGTATTTTACGCGTTTGCATAATAGGTTGTGCTGATTTTAATGATCCAAACAATAACCCAGCTAGCATCACTCCTATAGCAGCATTATTGCCTATGAGAGCAACCCCAATTCCGTCAAAGCCATAGTTTTCAAAGCCAGCAAGCACACGACCGTAGCTAAAAGTGCCAATGGAGATTACCACTCCCGCTAATCCTGCAAAAGCACCAGATATCATCATAGACAAGACAATATTAGTATTGACTTTAATGCCAGCAAGGTGTGCAGCTTTTTGGTTGTAGCCTGTAGCTTTTAATTCATACCCAAACGTAGTTTTGTTGATAATAATCCAAAATGCTATAATAGCGAGTATCACTACAATAAGCCCCCAGTGTAAACGGGAGTTACGGGTAAAAGAAGAAAGAAAATCACTGTGTAATAATGCTGATTCTGGTAAAGGGTTTGTTTTTACCATGCTATTTCTGGGGAGCTGTAAGTAGCCAAAATTGGTAAAATACAAAGCAACATAGTTTAACATAATAGTAACTACTACTTCGTGAATATTAAATTTTGCCTTTAATATTCCGGGAATGGCTCCCCACAATGCTCCTGTAATGAGACCTGCGATAATTACCATAGGAAGAAGGAGTATTTTTGGAAGTTCAGGAAACAGTAAGCCTGTGCTTACGGCTGCCCAACTTCCCATCATAAGCTGTCCTTCTGCACCAATATTAAACAATCCTACCCTTAGTGCAAAGGCTACTGATAATCCAGTTAAAATAATTGGCATGACATACACAAAATATTCACCAATATAACGTGAATTAAAGAAATTTTTGCTTGAATTAGACTGTAGATTTATTCCAAATGTTCCGCGTAATATGGCAATAAAGAGATCTGCAGGATTGTACCCTGTGATGATCATAAGAAAGACACCACTTAGCAGTCCACAGAGTACTGCTATTATTGGGATGGATATTTTTTGTTTTGCAAGTAAACGTTTTGCTATTGAAGCTGTCAATGGTATTTTTTCTTTCAATGGTGTCGCCTTTTCATTATTTTTTATTTTTTCCTATCATCATAAGTCCTATTTCTATTGGATCTATATTTTCAGAAGAAAGAATGTTTACTATACTTCCATTATACATGACTGCAATTCTATCAGAGAGTTTAGTTATTTCGTCTAACTCCATAGAGATAAGAAGTATTGCCTTGCCTTTGTTTCTTTCTTCAATGAGCCTGCTATGAATATACTCAATAGCACCAACATCAAGCCCTCGTGTTGGCTGTACCACTAACAGTAGCTTTGGTGAATAATCTATCTCACGAGCTATAATTGTTTTTTGTTGGTTTCCGCCTGACATATCTGATACGATACTATTTCGTCCTTGCCCAGAACGTATATCAAAATCTTGAATAAGTGTATCTGCCAACGCATGGATAGCATTAAAGTTGAGTATGCTGTATTTAGAGTAGGGGGCTGTACGATATTTTTTTAGAATAATATTTTCGGACAGTGTAAAGTGAGGAATAAGTCCGTCTTTTTGGCGATCTTCAGGAATGATACCTATGCCTTGTTGTATACGTTCATAAATATTTGTGTGTTCTATACTGGTCTCATCAAGTAGTATCTCACCGTTTTCTATTTTTCGAGTGCCTACTAATGTTTCAAACAGTTCAATTTGTCCATTTCCTTCGACTCCTGCTATTCCTAAAATTTCCCCTTTTTTTACTTCTAAAGACACCGAATGTACGACTGTTTTATTATTCTTTTTTGCACTTAGATTTTGTATCTTTAGTACAGTACTGCTATCTGGTATACTGCTCTTTTGTATGCCCTGTGATAAGCTGCGTCCTACCATCATTTCTGCAAGCTGTTGCTCGCTTGTATCTTTTACATTGACAGTTCCTATGTATTTTCCTCTGCGTAATATGGTACAATGTGCAGCTACCTGTTTTATTTCTTTGAGCTTATGCGTAATAAGGATAATAGATTTTCCTTCTTGTATCAATGATTGCATAATATTCATAAGCTCTTCAATTTCACTAGGAACAAGAACAGCAGTAGGCTCATCAAATATCATAACTTCTGCATTACGGTACAGCATTTTTAATATTTCAACTCTTTGTTGCATACTTACTGGTATGTCCTTTATAAGAGCATGTGGATCAATACTGAGATTATAAGTCTCTGATATTTTTTCAATTCTTTTTATCGTTTCTTTTAGAAAAAGTCTGTTGAACGATTTTTTTGGTTCAATACCAAGTATAATATTTTCTGCTACTGTAAATGTATCAATAAGCTGAAAATGTTGATGTACCATGCCAATGCCTAGTTTGTTTGCTATCAATGGATTGCTAATGGTAACTTTTTCTCCACGAAGGTATATCTCTCCTTCTTCGGGACTGAGAAGTCCAAACAGGATGCTCATGAGAGTACTTTTTCCCGATCCATTTTCTCCTAAAAGAGCATGAATGCTATTTTTTTCTACTTGTAAAGAAACTCCATCATTTGCAACGATGCCGGGAAAACTTTTACGAATTTCTAGCATTTTTACTATGTATGTATCGTGATTATGAGAATCTGATTGCGATGTAACATTTATTTTGTTTACAAGCATACCTCTATCGCCACTTCTATTACTAGAATAGCATATATTAATATATTTTGTTTTTAAATACTATTGTTATAGGAAACGAGAAATTCTCCTTGCTTGCTATAAATAAAAAAAGAATACGCTCTATAATTTATTTTGAAAAGACAAAAAATATAAAATATGTTATTATAAAACCATGAGTAATAAAACAAGCAAAGATAGTTATTCAGAGAAAAAAAATGTGTCTAGTGGTAACACTTCATCGTTTGATGTTAGTAAATACATGATAGCACAAGAAAGTGTAGAACTATTTCGCAAAAACAGTAAAGGGCAAAAAGGCAAGAAATAGAATAAACACTTATAATAGAATAACTATAAAAAAGTATTAGTAATACTATTGCTATGGCATAGATAGTATGTTACCTGCTTTATAGTGTAACACCAAAAACATTATGAATGAAAATAACAGGCTTATAACTCCTATTTTAAATCTTTTCATCCCTTTCGTAAATGCTTTTGCTTTTTCTACTGATTTTTTATGATTTTCACTTATTATATATTGTAAAAGTTTTATTATTTCTATTTTTGTTTTTGTGATATTAGTCGTACTTACTTTATTTTTAAAAAATTCTAAGGGCGGTAAATATGGAAAAATAAAATTCTTATTTTGCAGCACTGCATGAAATTTTAAAAATGCAACAAAAACATATACCAGAAACAATATAAAAGATAACAATAATAGACTTGCTATAATGGTGTCAACTATATTATCAGACTCCATCTGCTGTATTATAGATAATATTCCTTGTATCATAGGCATGATTGCCACTATTAGTATTATACATCCTGTTAATAATACTGTGGCTTTTGAACTATTTTTATCTGATATTGTTCTGATATTATTATTAAGATTTATTGCATTCTCATAAATAAATTCTAGCATTTTAGGATCTTTTTCTAAGAGTTTCTCATCTATGTTAATTTCTTCTTCCATAGATAGATTATAACAAAAACAGAGCAAATGGTAGATATTATAGGATATACAAATTGGAAATTCTCCTTGCTTGTTATAAATGAAAAAAAATGAGATAATAAAAATAAATTTTTCAATATATAGGAGGTTATATGAGAACATTATTTTCATTTATTGTGATAGTGAGTATATTACCATCACTTACATTTGCTGGAGGTGATAATGAAGGTGCTTCTACAGCAAGCTACAGTATAGGACTTGTCACTGATACTAGCGGTATAGATGATAGGGCCTTTAATCAAAGTACATGGGAAGGAATTCTTCGCTTTGAGAAAGATTTCTCAAATCAAGGAGAGCTTAATGTTACTTATCTGCAATCAGAATCTGATGCTGATTATATTCCAAACTTAAGTACATTAGCAGATGAAGGATATCAGCTTATTATTGCACCAGGGTTTCTCTTTACAGATTCTATTGCTGAAGTGTCACGTGATTATCCTGATACTCATTTTCTCACTGTTGACGTTGTTGTCGGAGAGAGAGAAAATGTCGCAAGTGCAGTATTTTCTGAACATGAAGGCTCTTTTCTTGTAGGGGTAGCAGCTGCAATACAAGCAAAAAAAGATGGAGCTAAGAAAGTTGGATTCATTGGAGGTATTGATTTCGATGTTATTCAACGTTTTGAATCAGGGTTTGAAGCAGGCGTAGCGGCAGTAGACAGTAGTATTGCGGTAGTGGTAGAATATGCAGGTGATTTCTCAAACCCTCAAATAGGACAAACTATTGCTACAAAAATGTATGATAGTGGTATTTCTGTTATTTTTCATGCTGCTGGAGGAACAGGAAATGGTATTATAAAAGAAGCGAAAGACAGAGCAATACAAAACAATAAAGTTGTTGCATGGGTCATAGGGGTAGATAGAGATCAATACGAACAAGGCATTTTCAATACTGCAAGTAAACAGTCAGTGATTCTCACTTCAATGATTAAACGCGTAGATGTTGCTGCATATTCAGTATTAAAGCAAGAAACAGAAGGAAATTTTCCTGGACAAGAAGTATTATATTTTGATCTATCACAGAATGGCGTTGGTATTCCAGCAGAAAATCCAAATTTAGATAATGATACACTCATGGTAATAGATGAATGGAAACAAAAAATAATAGACGGAAGTCATACAATTTCTAGTACCCCAACACGTTTACAATAATGGAAATTTTCCTTGCTTGCTATAAATAAAAAAAGTGGTATAATAAAAATAAATTGTTCAATATATAGGAGGTTATATGAGAACATTATTTTCATTTATTGTAATAGTGAGTATATTACCATCACTTGCATTTGCTGGAGGTGATAATGAAGGTGCTTCTACGGCAAGCTACAGTATAGGACTTGTTACCGATATTGGTGGTATAGATGATAAGTCTTTTAATCAAAGCACATGGGAAGGAATTCTTCGCTTTGAGAAAGATTTTTCAATGCAAGGGGGACTCAATGTTACTTATTTACAATCGGAGTCTGATGCTGATTATATTCCAAACTTAAGTACATTAGCAGATGAAGGGTATCAGCTTATTGTCGCACCAGGGTTTCTTTTTATAGATTCTATTACTGAAGTGTCACGTAACTATCCCGATACTCATTTTCTCATTATTGACTCTGTTGTAGGAGAGAGAGAAAATGTCGCAAGTGCAGTATTTTCCGAACATGAAGGCTCTTTTCTTGTAGGGGTAGCAGCTGCAATACAAGCAAAGAAAGATGGTACTAAGAAAGTTGGTTTTATTGGAGGTATTGATTTCGATGTCATTCAACGTTTTGAATCAGGGTTTGAAGCAGGCGTAGCGGCAGTAGACAGTAGTATTGCGGTAGTGGTAGAATACGCGGGTGATTTTGCAAATCCTCAAATAGGACAAACTATTGCTACAAAAATGTATGATAGTGGTATTTCTGTTATTTTTCATGCTGCTGGAGGAACAGGAAATGGTGTTATAAAAGAAGCAAAAGACAGAGCAATACAAAACAATAAAATTGTTGCATGGGTCATAGGGGTAGATAGAGATCAATACGAAGAAGGCATTTTCAATACTGCAAGTAAACAGTCAGTGATTCTCACTTCAATGATCAAGAGAGTAGATGTTGCTGCATATTCAGTATCAAAGCAAGAAACAGAAGGAAATTTTCCTGGACAAGAAGTGTTATATTTTGATCTATCACAGGATGGTGTTGGTATTCCAGCAGAAAATCCAAATTTAGACAATGACACACTCATGGTAATAGATGAATGGAAGCAAAAAATAATAGACGGAAGCTATACAGTTTCTAGTACCCCAACACGTTTACAATAATACTATAAGTATACAAGGCATGAATGACTGCCTTGTATACTTACTATTGTAATTAAATTAAAACTTTTCGACAATTGGTTGAAATACTTTTATAAAAGTTTCTAATTTTTCTTTGAACCACGCATGATATTCAGGCCAGTTATTCTTATTTTCAATATTAGCATCTTTCTCTGATTTTAATTTTATAATAGACTGTGTTTTTCTATCATCTTGCCATACTAAATCTTCTCCAAATGATTCCTCAATAGTATCTTTTTGCTGATTAAGATCTTCATATTTTTCCCTCATTTTCTCAAATAGACATATTCTTGCGGTTAATTTATTAGTTCGCGTATTAATAGAAATATATAATTTCACATCCTTTTTTAGAGGAACACATACATAGCCATCTTTTGTTGGATGGTAATTTGGTATCTCTGAATTTTGCTTAAGATATTCAAAGAGAGCAGAGTAGTATTTCGGTCTAAGCTTTGTACGGGAAATAACTGAGCTCCAATCAGGTGGCTGTGATATTAAGTTAAGTGATATTAAGTTAAATTTTGGTGCAGGAAGAGAATCATCAATACGCCAGAGTTTAATCTCTAAGCCAAAAAAACGAAATTTTACATCAGTATTTTTGTTAAGCCAATCTAGTGCTTTTCTGTGTTCTTCTGTGAATTCTTCTGCTATCCAGATAATGGTAGTGGCATCAAGATTTGCAACATAGGTCGTCAGTTGTCCAAGATGCTTATGATCTGTTTTTTTAAACTGATTCTCAATCAAAATTAAAGAGTCATCTTCATTTTTACAAACTATATCAGCACGAAATTGACCAATGGTTTTTTCTGTTTCTACTTTTTCTACAGACTCAAGGTTAATATCGCCACCAATAGTACCTAACAAGCGTTTAAGATTCTCTTTTTTTGCGAGCTCTTTTGCGAGCCAGGGTGTGAAGTCACGTTCCTCATGTTCCCAAATATCCCGAAGTTTCACAGGATATAATATTCCTAATTTTAATTCTTTTTCCATAATCAACCTCCTACCCCAAGTATACTATTATATCCTATTTGTAGTCAATCCTTGAATCCGCAAAAAAAAGCTCCAATGTATTATAGCATAATAATGGAAAAGTTGGTATTATATATAGATATTTACAGTATCATTACATACCCTATACATATATATATGATACACTAAATCTAGTATACGAAAGGTATGTAAAAATATGATAAGAAATGGAGAGAAACATATGATGAAAAAAAGGGATAGACAGAGAGAAAGAAATTGGCGTGCATCCATGTATGGAATGTATCGGTATTGTGTTTTTGTTTTGTTGATACTCATGAGTGCATTGTTGTATACTTGTGCTGCACCTAAGAGTACTGATTCTACCGATTACGATATTAAGTTTTATGTGAGTAGTGTGGAAAAAAGTAATGTTATTACAAATAGCGTAATTTTAGAAGCTACTAGCTTTAGTGATAAGTTAGATATTCCAAAAGTAACATGGGAAAATAAATTGAGTGATCCTAGCAAGTGGCTAGTACTTATGTATAAGCGAGGATCAAGTGATATATTCTTTTCAAGTATTGTAGATGGAGATAGTACTACTAAAGAAGCTGGTGTTGCCGATTATGTCAATACCAGTAATTTTTCTACTCAGCAAGATTTTCCTGTAGAGTACCGTGTGTCAGTAACAAGACTTGAAGCAGGAACATGGAGCATTGACTCTGCTTCGGGGGCAATAACAGTCAGCGGAGGAAAATTGACACAGGAGCTTACATTAGTAAAGAAAGCTCAGATTGATATTGCACGATATGGTGAAGAAGAATATACTACTCGAGTTGAAGGAAAAAATGCCTTTAGCATTATAAATCCAGACGCTCAGAAAATTATAGATGCCTCTCTCAGTGGAAACACTGCAGGTATTCCTCTTATAAAAACGCCAAGTGCATTTGAGTTAACAAGTAAAAGTATGAATAATGGGGAAGTTATAGGGATATTGCCAGACGAGAAAGGCTTTAAGCATAGCTCTGGTAATTGTTCGGGGTACTTAGGAGAAAGTGTTTCGCCAGAATTAAATTGGTCAACAAAAACAGAAAAATCCAATGCCAGTACTTTTGTTGTTCTTGCTTATGATCCTGTTCAAAAAAATCCCGTTGGCAACTTAAATGAAACAGCAGCCTCTCCTTACTTTTCATTGTGGTTTCAGTATAATATTCCTGTTACTGTAAAAAAATTGCCCGAAGGAGATGGAGGAAACGGTACTGATAAAAAGACAGATGAGGATAACCCCTTGTTTGACAGTACGCCTACTCCTTCGGCAGGGACCTTGTCTCATAATGTGTATTCTCTCTCATCGAGTGAGTTATTGTCATTTTATAATCTTAATGAATGCTATGACACTGACGATACAGATTTAACAACGCTTCCTATTCGAAAGCGATATGATGGTCCTTTGTCAAACCCGTACTCAGGGAGGCATTATACACGTTTCCTTGTGTTTGAAGTTAAGAAAGATACAGGAAGTCTTGCAGAATTTAGAGATGCATCAGTTGAGAGCTTACAGAAAAATAAAAAGGAAAGTGCAGCAGGAAGAGCTGAGCTTAAAAAATTTGGTTTTGATAAAAAAGTTTCTGGTGCTTCTGTTGATAAGTTAGTACAAAATTTTATTGATATAGATAGAACAAAAATTAGGAACAATGATTTTACTAATTTGGAGTTACAGGATAAGAATGGTACAGTAAAAGTGTTGGGAGTGTCTGTGTTACTATTTGCTATAGATGCAGCGACATTGCCATTTTAAGCAGGAATAAAAAAGGAGTCTATAATGTATGATAGATATAGTATAAAAGGAAAAATCAGTATAGTAGTACTGTTTTTTTTAATGGTAAGTTCTGTGTATGGAGCAGAAGAGGAGTCGTCTATGAAAAAAGCATATTTTGCAGGAGGGTGTTTTTGGTGTATGGAAGCCCCCTTTGAAAAGCTAGAAGGAGTAAGTGAAGTTCTTTCGGGATATACAGGAGGAAAAGAGCTAAACCCTACCTATAAGCAAGTAGCAAATGGAAGGACAAGCCACTACGAAGCAGTAGTCGTAGTATACGATGAAGAAAAAATTACTTACAAGGAGCTATTGCAGGTATTTTGGAGACAGATAGATCCTACTGATGGAGGCGGACAGTTTGCTGATAGAGGAAATCATTATGCCACTGCTATCTTTTATACAAGTGAAGAAGAAAAGCGACTCGCTGAGGAATCAAAAGCGTTTTTACAAAAATCAGGATGGTTTAATCGTCCCATTGTTACTAAAATTATTCCCTTTGATATATTTTATGTTGCAGAAGAATATCATCAAGACTATTATAAAACAAATGCATTGAGCTATAAATTTTATCGTGCTGGTTCAGGAAGAGATAAGTTTTTGAATCGTGTATGGGGAGAAGAAGCAGATGATACTGATGAGATACCAAAGAAACCCTAATAGAGAGTAACAAAAAATATGGCAGAGGCTACAAGGCAAGAAACTATTGAAGAGAGTAGCCAGTTTCTTCCACAGTTTTCTCTTGAAGTAGAGGGACAGAAACTTATACCAGTGATTGTGCAAGAACAGTCGACAGGCATGGTATTGATGTTTGCTTATATGAACAGAGAGGCACTGCAGTGTACCATTGATAGTAAGGAAGCAGTATTTTACAGTCGTTCACGAAAAGCATTGTGGCATAAAGGGGAAACAAGTGGTAACATATTGCGGGTACACTCTATACGCTGTGACTGTGATCAAGACACATTACTTCTTTTTGTAAGTGTAGAAAATAATGGGCCTGCATGTCATACGCAGAGAAAAAGCTGTTTTTATCGTACTGTACATAAAAACGATGAAAAAGATGCAACGCATAAGACACATACACTCCATTTTTTAGAATAAAAAATATATGGCATTAAAAGTTCCTATGATAAAAATACTGCAATGCATACAAGCACTAAGAGGGCATGTAATAGAAATTTTTCTTTTTTTCATACTTATATTTGTGCATGCAAATATACATGCTCTTGATATAGATGCAGATATTGAGTTTATTGCACTCCCTGATAATAATGGATACTCTGTAAATGCAGATAACAAAGAGCCATTTCCAGTATACATACATATTGATTTTTCACTTGTTTCTTACACTGCATCGGTAGAGTTGCCCGCAATCATTAAGCTAGAGTCTGGAACAACAGATGCTATTGTACAGTTACATCAAATAGAAGGACAGCAACGTTTTTCTTACTCGGTACGTTATTCTTTTATGTTTACCGATCCACGTACGACTGTTATTGATGATTACTTGTACTATTTTCCATTTAAGCATGGGACTGCTCATAGAGTGGGGCAGGGATGGAATGGAAGTTTTTCTCATAGAGGGCAAAATACCTATGCCGTTGATTTTAACATGGATGAAGGAACTGAGATTTATGCAGCAAGAGAAGGCATAGTTGTCTCTTTGAAAGAAGATTCTAATATAGGGGGAGCTTCTGCAAGATATGCAGATCATACAAACTATGTATTAGTACAGCATAGTGATGGCAGCTTTTCAAATTATGTTCATCTTCAATATAATGGAGCATTGGTGAACAAAGGAGATACAGTGCAGGTAGGAGATGTGATAGGATTAAGTGGTTCTACTGGTGTTTCAACGGGACCTCACTTACATTTTGATGTTCGTATATTTAATACTGAGGGAAAGTTTTACAGTATTCCTTTTATGTTTAGTGGAAAAGATGGCGTTTCTATTAGTCCTTTGGTAGGAAGAACCTACTATGCGTATTTTCCCAATAAAAAAGCATTTACTGAAATAAGAGGGGAAAATATAAAAATATCAGATTATGATTCTTATAGAAAATCTCTTGAGTCTTCTTTTTCAAAATCTGAGGTCAGTATACGAACTGAGACATATGATGATCGTCTTGTTGTATTTATTGCAAATGGGAATGATGCTGCTATAGAGGCAACAGTGAATTTTAGTCTCAACAATTTAGAATCGCTACTTGGTAATCCCATCAATATCAGTATACAAGCACGAGAAGAGCTATTTTTGACAATATTGCTCGTAAAAGACCTTGCAAAAAGATACGGATTACAGTCACGCATACGCTATAAAAAGCCTCAATAATTGCTATAGTATTACAAAACTGTAACACTGGAGTAATGTTTATGAAGTACATATATACTATATTAGTATATATATAATACCTCCTCTTTATATATGTTAGCACCTTACAATTTGTAAGGTGCTTTTTTTATGCAGTGATATATTTTTTTAATGCCTATCTTTAGTGCCTGTTTTTAGTAGGTAGGGATTATAAAAAGTATTGTACGATATTCATAATTGAAGGAATATATGAAGTACCAAAGAGATTGAGGTGATTGAGGAGATGATATAAATTATAGATATGTTTTCTTTCTTGATATGCTTTGTCTAAGGGAAGTATGTCATTATATGTGTTATAAAATTGAGCATCACAAGATCCAAAAAGTTCTGTCATAGCAATGTCTGCTTCGTAATGTCCATAGTATACAGCAGGGTCTATGAGAAGAGCCTGTTCTTTTTCCACGCATAAATAGTTTCCGCTCCATAAATCTCCATGAAGAAGAGAAGGCATTGATATATCAGGGATAAGAAGAGGGAGCTTACTGCACAGTTGTTCTATTTTTTTAGCATCATGAGGAGTAATATGTGTATTATGTATTGCTAATTGTAATTGAAAGAGCAATCGTTCGTTAGTAAAAAAGTGTAGCCAAGAATGATGGAGCGTATTTTTCTGTACTGTGTCTCCTAGATAATTATCATGAAAAAAACCAAATAAGGGCAGCTCTGTATGTTGTGTATTGTTGTCAAGTACAGAAGGATGCATATGCATATGTGCAAGTGTCTGTGCAAAATGTTCCCAAAAATGAGGAGTTGCTCTGTGTTGTTCCCAATACTCAAGCAATAAAGTGCTGCTATTGTTGTTATTGCTTACAATGCCATATACATGCACTGTAGCAATACTATGTGTTGAAGCTATAGTCATAAGTCCACTCGCTTCTGCTTGACATCTATCCATAGCTTGGTTTCCTTGATATTCTTTACTTACTATTTGTTTCAAAACACTATTGCTTGAAGAGTGTGTTGTTTCATCGTGAAGTAACAGTATTTGTGTGGTAACACAATCTCTTACACTTAATGGAGATTTTCTTTGTATTGTCATTGATGGAGTAAATAGCTCTGTTACTGCTTCTTTCATAGAAGAAAAGATTGGAACACTAGAATAATATTTTCCCATATATGTTATAATACCCTATATGGTACTATGTGATAATCTAAAGTATATCTATAAAAAATCTAACAAAGGGCTTACTAAGCTGAGTGTTGCTTTACAAAAGGAACATGTATACGGTTTGTTAGGAAAAAACGGTTCAGGAAAAACTACACTACTTTATATTATTTCCAGTTTATTGTTTCCTCAGAATGGGGCTTGTACTATTGATGGCATATCAGCTACCATACGAAACCCTAAAGTATTACAAAATTTTTATGTGTTCCCAGAAGATATATTTGATATATCAATGAGTGCACAGAAATTTGTTGATCATTATTCAATGTTTTACCCTAACTTTGATAGAGATTATTTTCAAACATTAGCACAAGATTTAGATATACAAGATAGCTTGTCTTCCTTATTACATAAACTTTCGTTAGGGCAGAGAAAAAAGGTGTTTATAGCATTTGCATTGGCAACAAAGGTGCAGGTGTTATTGTTTGATGAGCCAACAAACGGTCTTGATATTCCAAGTCGTACTGCACTCAAGAGTGTGATATATAAAAATGCTCATAGCAATAATCAGATTGTACTCATATCTACCCATAACATTAGAGATATAGAAAATTTAGTAAGCAGTTATATTTTTATTGATAAAGGAGAACATTTATTTACAGTTGATACGGAAACGATTTTTACAAATTTTATCTTAAAGAAACATGGAACTCCTACACAAAAAAATGCATTGTACACTTGTAAGGTATTTGATGGATACGCGTCTCTTCTTGAAAATAAGAGACATAAACTAGAAGAGTTTGATCTTGAAGTATTTTTTACTATGGCATTAAATGAGCAAGGATTACAAAATATGCTTAGTACATTGGGACAGCCTGTTATACATGAGCAAACAAATATATGAAATTTTCTTGCGATAATAAATGGGTACTTGTTACAGGAGCAAGCTCAGGGATTGGTAGGGCATTATCCTATGCTTTAGCAGAAAAAGGAGCTCAATTACTCCTTATTGGACGTAATACTGCTGAGCTAGAGCACAGTCTTGCCGAATG
Source organism: Spirochaetia bacterium (assembly GCA_965218205.1). Taxonomy (GTDB): domain Bacteria; phylum Spirochaetota; class Spirochaetia; order WTKD01; genus CBDDCA01. The sequence continues at coordinate 772,028 of OZ244590.1, forward strand.
CTATAAACGAAGTAAGCGATCTCATAAGGAAGTACAGCATTATATATATACTGTAGACCTTAGTAAAGAAGAACACATTCATCCGTTTATGCAATTTCTTGCACAAAAAAATATTCATGCCGATGTGTTACTCTTAAATGCAGGTGCCAGCATGCATGCAAAAGTGATAGAGAGTACTGTACAGTTATATCGCAGTATGTATGAACATAATTGTATAACATCTGTGTCAATTACTCAGGCTTTGTTGCCAGAACTTATTGAACGTAAAGCGATGATTGTATCGATAAATTCGGTGCAATCGGTTATAGGAGTTCCTTTTCATGGAGCATATGCTGCTGCCAAGCATGCAGTCTCAGCCTACTTAGAGACTCTTGAGCTAGAAGAACCAAATATAGATATTGTAGAATTAAAGTTAGGATGGATTCGTGATACCAATATCAGAAAAAATGCCTTAGCAGGCGATGGATCTATTAGCCATACTCGAAAAAATAATAAGAGGGACCATGGATCAAGTATAGCCTTAGATGACTGTATAAAAAAAATAATATATGCCATTGAGCATAAGAAGCGATATATGTATGTACCTCAGTCTTGGAGGCATATTTTGTTTGCAAAGTATGCCTTTCGTACATTCTTACATAAAAAAATAATACAGAAAGTATATAAAGAGAGTGCGTAATACTGTTATATAAAACAGTAGTATGAAAGGATGATATATGAACACACAAAACACATTTTTTTATAGGCTCGGTATTAGCCAATTTATTCGATATAGTAAGCTCGTAACCCATACTCATGGAATACCATTTTTACAAAGCATACTTATGTTTATGCTTATTGCTGTAGGATTTAGCTTACTTCATATAGTTCTGTATAATGCAATTTTGTATAATCTTTCTCTCCTTATAGAAGATATGTTTACGAACCTTGCTTTGCTAACTCTTATGATAATTATCATAAGACATACAAGCAGAGTATTTTTTCATCTTCATAGCAAAAGAAATATTGCTTTGTTTCATCCGCTTCCTATAACACAAAAAGTGAAATTTATTGTATTATTTGGTTTTGTGTATGTATTTCAAACGTTAGTATCCTTCTTGAGTTTTGTCTTTATAGCGTTTGTTATAAACTATATGTACATTCTGGCTTCAATACCCAGTTTTCCGTTAAAGCTAAATGAGTTGTTGGATGTAATAGATATACGAACAGTACTTGATTATACTACTGTGCTAACATGTTTTTTCTTTGGTGCTATATATTTTAAGTCCCGACATATGAGTAAGACAATATTAGCAATGGTGGTAGGCTCTCTTTTACTCTCGTTTCTGATTGCTATGGATCTTCCTGTACTAAGAACGATGTTTTTTTATAATGATGAATGGACAGCAGACATTGTTATAAGTATTCTTATCAATGGACTAGGAATACCCTTCACCTATATCTTGATGAAAAAGCATACTATAGCAAAAGTAAAGTAGTCATATCATCAATTAAACACTAGGAGAAAGAGAACACAAAGAAAAGAGAGAGTAATAGTATAAAAATACTTACTAACAGTACATGTTTTCTTTTTTTGAATACAAGGAAGTCAATGAGTAAGCCCAATGAAGTGAAAAAAGGAGAGCCTATGACAATACATGAAAGGAAGAATTCTATACTGTTTTTTATAGTACTATTTTCTGTTGTTAAAAAAATATTCATGCTGACTATAAGTAAGGACAGTCCTATAATAAGTAATTGTAGGCTATAAAGTATTGTGTAAGTATATCGATATTGTATTTTTGTTTTTTTCATTATTGTATGGGGAACATTATTATAGATTATTCTGTTAATGCAGAGTATACCATAGTAGCTGATATAATAAAGTTCACTAATATAAATAACCAAGATAATTGTTTATTTTTTATTCTTGAAAGAGTATATTTTCCAATGTATGTTCCTATATATCCTCCTGTAATGAGTAACATAGCAGTTACTATATCTATTTGTATTGATTGAGTATACACTAATAATGCAGGTACTGTTGAAAAACTAATAATAAATGAGCTTGTAGCAATAGCTATTTTAATGGGAACTTTACAGATAAATACCATAATGGGAACAAGTACGCTTCCTCCTCCTAATCCAAGCATCCCTCCTAAAAATCCTGCAGTACTTGCAATACCCACTGCTGTCTTTATCCGAATTGGCACGTATTGTATGCTATTGTTGTGAGAATTTTTTTGATTTGCCTCTTGTTTTTCAGTATACTCATGAAAGAAGAAGCTGTTTTTATTGGTACTCAATGTAGGCTGAGTGATACGTAACATATATAAGCTTAAAATAAATACCGAACAAGCAAAGAGTATTTTGATAACAATGGTATAGGTAATGAGGCTTACATTTGCTCCTATAAAAGAGCCAACAATAGCAGTGATAGCAAGTACTAAGCCTAGACTTATATTAGTTTTGTTTTCTCTTAAGAATAAAATGTTAGAAAAAAGACTGCGACATAAAATACAGATAAGCGATAATGTGATAGCGGTATGAATGTTAAAATCAAATACAATGCTGAGAAAAGGAACCATAATAACCCCGCCTCCTAATCCAAAGAGTGTTCCTATAAACCCTGCTAAAATGCCAACTAGTATCATATATGTTTGAAGTATTATTGGTATGGTATTAGTAAATATCCGCTCGCACTATTGTTTTTGTAAACCCGAGATCTTTGAGTACGCTTGATATAGTAAGATACCCTTCTTTTTTAAGTTTGTCAACTATGACTCGATAATACCCATTATTGTATTCAATGATGGCATATATTTCATGTTCGTATAATCTATTTATCAGCCGTTGTGCATTTGTTCGTTTACTATAACTTGCCACTTGTATACTGACTGTGTCATTTTCATTCTTAAAGTATTGTTCTGCATTGCTAAAACCACTTGGTTTTTTCTTTTCTATTTCTCCTAAACTTATAATTTCTATGTTCACTAGGGCAAGCCCCGATGCAATCATGCCTAATTCTTCTGCTGCCCGTTTAGATACATCAATAACCCTGTTTTCAATATAAGGTCCTCTATCATTTATACGGACAATGACTGAGGTATTGTTTGCTTTATTTGTTACTTTTACAATACTATCAAAAGGCAATGACTTATGAGCAGCAGTCATTTCATTCATATTAAAACGCTCACCATTTGCAGTCAATCGGTTATGAAATTTTTCGGCATAATAAGATGCGTAGCCCTCTAATTCATATGTTTTATTCTTTTGATCGTCATACATTTGTGTTTTTGCATGTTGTATGGTATCTGTTGGAACATTCACTCCATCATGGACATAGAGTAAATCAAAATTGTTTGGCACATATTCAGGTGGCTCATCATAGTTTTGGGCATGTATATGATACATAGTTCCAAATACACTGAGAATAATAAATAGAAAATACTGCATAATCTTCATACTCGTAACTATCGTCAGTTTTATGGCATTTCTTAATATATAAATACTTACTCATATCTGCTATACTATATATATGAGTAAAGCAGTGCATTGGGCTGACATATATGCAGAAAAAGTAATTCGTGATAAAGGTGAAAAAGAGTGTTATGTATGTGCTTCTGGTATTACTCCATCAGGCACAGTACATATTGGTAATTTTAGAGAAATTATATCAGTTGAGTTAGTAATACGAGCACTTAAAGATATGGGCAAAAATACTCGATATGTTTTTTCTTGGGATGATTTTGATGTGTTTCGGAAAGTACCCAAGAATATTTCTAATGCAAGTGATTATGAAGCATATCTGAGAGTTCCTATTGTTGATATTCCAGATCCATGGAATCGTGCAAACAATTATGCAAAAGGAAATGAGCTTGCTATTGAGAGCTTGTTAGGTCGCGTAGGAATTTTTCCTGAATACATATATCAGGCAAAAGAGTATCGAAATGGAACATATACCGAAGGGATACGTCTTGCTCTGCAATATAGAAATGATATTCTTGAAATTCTCAATGCTCATCGTGATACCCCTTTAGGAGATGATTGGTATCCGATTAGTATTTTTAGTGCTTTTACCAATAGAGATAACACAAAGATTCTTCATTGGGATGGAGAGTGGAATATACGCTATGTATGTCTTGATACTAACAAAGAAGATACTATTGATATTAGAGATAGTTCTTTAGTAAAATTGTTATGGCGCATTGATTGGCCTATGAGATGGAAACAAGAGCAAGTAGATTTTGAGCCTGCAGGAAAAGATCATCACTCAAAGGGAGGCAGTTTTGATACTGCAAGAGAAATTGTAGATGTAGTGTATCATTATGAAGCTCCTGTAACCTTTCAATACGATTTTGTTCGTATAAAGGGAGGAACAGGCAAAATTTCATCTTCCAGTGGAGATGTGATTGGCCTTGAAGATGTTTTGAAAGTATATACCCCTCAGCTTGTTCGATTTTTGTTTGCAGGAACAAGACCTAATTCGGAGTTTGCTATTTCTTTTGATGTTGATGTTATTAAGATATACGAAGATTATGATAGATTGGAGAGAGAATACTATGCAAGCACTGTAGATGATGCAAATGCTAATCCTAAATTAGCAAAACGAAGACGTATGTATGAACTATCACAGATACATCATGTAAGTAAAGTACAGCCTTTTCAAATTCCGTTTCGTCATCTTTGTAATTTACTGCAAATTTATCACGGAGATAAAGAAGCAGTAATTTCTCGGTTGCAAGAAAATGGGGAATTAAGCGATGTCCAAATACAAGAACACGGTGAATATCTTACTTTGAGAATGACTTGTGCATGGAACTGGATACGGCATTATGCTCCTGAAGATTTTAAGTTTCGTTTGAAGGACCCTTTGATTAAAATTTTCATTGAAAAATTGCAATCATTCATTAAAGATTTAAGTGAGCAGTCAAAATCAGAGGATGTCTTTGAAAAATTAAAAGTATCAATAAAAGAGTTGCGACAAGAATCAAAAAAATATCCTGCAATAAAAATAAGCGAATTTTTAGAAAAAATAAGTGACTTTTTAGAAAAAATAAGTGACGATGATGAAAAGATGATTAAACTTTTCATTGAAAAATTACAGTCATTTATTAAAGACTTACATGAGCAGTCAAAATCAGAGGATGTCTTTGAAAAATTAAAAGTATCAATAAAAGAGTTGCGACAAGAATCAAAAAAATACCCAACAGCAGAGATAAGCAAATTTTTAGAAAAGTTTAGCGATAAAGATATAGAGGATTTCTTAAAAGAATATGGAAAGAATTTAGATATAAGAGTATGGTATGAAGACATAATAAAGATTTCATTAGATAAAGATTTAGGGAATAAAATTATTGCTGCAAGGATATATCTTAGAAAGAACTTGGCAGAACGATGGGATAGCTTAGATGATAAAGGGATAAATGAGCTCATATATGAAGCAATACACAAACACCAATTAGATAATATAGGATTTTTTAAGGATATATATAAGCGTTTAATCGGAAAAGAAAAAGGTCCACGTTTAGGTAATTTTATACGTATAATTGGAAAAGAACGTATTTTGGAGTATCTTGCATGATGAATGACAGTGCTATATCGTATCAAGATGTCTCATTAAAACAAAAAGTAGGGGAATATGTTGTTGATGCATATATAAAAAGCTCTATGGCAATAGGCTTAGGGTCTGGGACTACTGCCATTTATGCAGTACGTAAGATTGCTACCATGTACAAGGAAAAAAAATTACACAACATATTTTGTTGCAGTACAGGTCCTGGTACACAGCTTGAAGCACAGGCGTTGGGGTTACCTTGTATGAATATGGATCATCCATTGTTGACAGAACTTGATATTGTTATAGATGGGGCAGATGAGTTTGATACAAATGCGTATGTATTAAAAGGAGGAGGAGGATGTCATTTATATGAAAAACTTGCTTTATACAGTGCAAAACAAGGAGTTATGATAGTACAGGCAAATAAAAAAGTGGATGCTTTAGCTATATGTTTTCCTCTTGCTGTTGAATGCATTCCTCTTGCTCAAAGCAGAGTATATACTGCATTACAGAAAATGCTTCCTATAGCATCTATTGTGTTACGAAAAGATGCAAAAAATATTGGTCCTTGGATTACTCCTGAAGGAAATTATATTTTTGATGTATTGCTATCAAAAGCGGTAGATGTCTCTTTTTTTGAGGATGCTATAAATGCTATACCTGGAGTTATTGAAAACGGGTTTTTTAGTAAAAAGAAAGTAATAATAGTAAGCATTGATAATGAAGGAACAATACAAACGCTTCATTAAGACTATGCCTCAATAGAGGCAAAAACCAGTAAGTAATATACAGTACAGGAGTATATAGTTTCTTTTATGTTACTGTAGCGTTACGCCAATTTTTCTGTACTTTCACCTTTAGTTGAAGATTGACAGAAAAATCAAAAATATCATTGATAGCTTTTGATGCTCGTTTGCGTATATTTGCTATCATGCTTCCTTTTTTTCCGACAACAATAGCAAGCTGACTTTTTGTATCAACAATAATTTCTACTAATACTGCCATTGCTGTTGTCTTTCCTGTTTTGTTTGTAGTAAGTACAGTACTCTTTGCCAGTTTTGTATTTATTGCATGAGGAAGTTCCTGTGATAAAAAATGAATAGCTGCAGACCTTACTTGTTCACAAATGCGAAATTCACCTTCTTGATCAGTATAATAATCAATAGGATAATGAAAAGTATCGTTTGGAAGATACTTTGCCAATGTAGTAAGCAATGTTTCTAAGCCATATTTTTGCAATGAAGAAATTGCTACAAACTCTGTTTGAGAAGCTCGCTGGGATAATTGTTTTGTAGCAGGATGTTCTTGTATAATAGTATTGAGCTCTGATTGTGATAGTGAATCATGTTCTTTTTGTATTAGATCTATTTTTGTAAATGCAACAACTAGCGGTTGAGGAGCTTTGTTTAGTATCTGTATAAGAGCCATTTCTTCATCCCCTATTTTTCGGCTTATGTCTATAAGGGAGAGAATGACATCACAGTGCTTAATAGCAGTAGTAACTTGAGCACTAAGGTGCTTATTGTATTTTTTTTCAGAAATATGATAACCAGGACTATCAAGAAAAATATATTGAACTTTTTCTGTATTGACTATGATACGTATAATAGTACGGGTAGTTTGAGGGTATTGAGAGACTATTGAGGCCTCATGCTTACACAATGTATTTAAGAGAGTTGATTTACCTGCCGATGGGCGACCTATTACTGCTATAAACCCACATTGTGTTAATGAAGGATGTTTTGTATGTTGTATATTCATATGTTTTTATTGGGGACTATAAACAGCGTCAAAAAATTTTATTCTGTTGAAGTTTTTGAGATCTCATTGAATTCTCAAATTTGCAATAAGAATTTAATGCTTTATTTTTTTCTATTACAAGAACGAAAAGGTAGTTGTGCATTTGATAATTCTGTCTTTCTCCTTTTGTTAATTATTAAATTCATAAGCCATAATAGAACTTTCTTTTCCTTTTATATTTATCTCTTTATTGGTAAATAAATGACAAAGATAAAATTCTTTTTTGATTATATTGAAATAAGCATTAGTATTAAAATAAGTTCTACCTGCAGGAGCAGAAGATAAACGACAAGCATAATTGACACTTTCTCCAATAGCAAATAATTGATTTGTTCTTACTTTAAAAAATACTTGTCCATAATCAATGCCTATACCTATTCCTATATTTAGTATATCTAACTTAAATTGTTCATTTTTTGTATATTTCTTATACCATTTTTTAAAATTTTTGTGTAATTCTATTGCACATTGCATACAACTTAAATATGATTTTTCATCTATTTCTTCTATAAAATGACATAAAATACCATCTCCTGTAAACTTATCGTATATTCCGTTATGTCTTGTTATTATTTCATTTGATGTACTTATAATATCTTCCATAAAAGAATAGTAATCATTCATACTTTTACAAACAACCATTAAATCTGTGCTTTTTCTAATATCTAGACATAATGTATACGTTGCTAAAAGATTAATTTGTTTTGTAGAAGTCTCAGTATCAGTATCAAAAAAAGCGTATTTATCATCTAATTTTTTTAATTTTTCTATTACTTCTATATTTGCTTGATGTTTAAAAAATTCATCATATATCTTTTTCTTATTTTCAAGGCTTTTTTGTAAAGATTGTACATATTGAGAGTCATTATCATTTTTACTTTTGCTATCTTTCACGAATACTTTATTTCAAATTAAGAACAAAATTTTCATAGTATTTAACTATAAGGTTTTTAGGTATTTCTACATTAGGTAATCCAGTATAACTTTCATACCATGGAGATCCTTTTATATGGGTAAGATTTACCAAATTTGTAATTGATACTTCTTTATATACATTACAAATATTATGTATAATTTTTGTAATTTCACTGTCCTCTACTTCTTTCTCGTTTTTAATACTATAAGACTCTTTACTCTCTAATAAGAAATTTTTTGGATTCCTAACATTACGAAGTAAGTCATATACATCAGGAACAACAGGTCCTAATTTCCATGCCTCTATTCTTTCTGAGAATAAATATTGTTTTTTTAGAGTGCTAATAACTCCAAAGCAAATATAAATTAGCTTTAATGTCCTAAGTACATCAATCTTTTTTTGTTCTTTCTTTTCACTAAACAAATCATGAAAAAATTTCACAATACTGTTACTAACACGAAAGGCATTGGTAATAGGATTTGTATTTATATTGTTTTCTAACATAACCATATACATTATATTTAAAATCGGACATATTGTCAATATAAATTAAATTATTTGATAATTCAAATAAGAAGTCATAACAGAAGTACCAAAAACCTCATAAGAGGTAATTTTCTCATTTAGGATAACATTATATATAGTTCTCTTTTCTGTTTGTCTTGCATAGCTTGCACACAAGTACTATTATAGAATATATGAGATTAAATAAAAAGGAACGTAATGAATTAAAGACAAAAGGTGCTTTCGGAGAAATTGAAAGAAAGAGTCGAATAGTATTTATTGCTGATCCTATTGATAAAGATTTGGCAGCTAAGGTGAATAAAATTCTTTTATTATATGATGAAATAAGCAATGATCCTATAAAAATATTTATCAATTCTCCTGGAGGAGAAGTATATTCTGGTTTTTTCATTTATGATTGTATACGTTTTTTGAACTCTCCTGTATATATTATTGGTGCAGGATTGGTAGCAAGTGCAGCAGCCCTTATCTATCTTGCTGTCGATAAGGAATATCGATATTGTTTGCCACACACTCGTTTTTTACTCCATCAACCTTTATCTGGGATGAGAGGGACTGTGAGTGATTTAGAGATTCATGCAAAAGAGTTAGATAACATTAAAAAATTGATTAGTGATATTATTGCTACACAAACAACACAAGATATCTCTAAAGTAGGTATTGATATTGATAGAGATTATTGGTTACATGCATATGATGCATTGGAATATGGCTTAGTATATCAAATTATCCAAAATAAAGAAGATGTACCATTACTATTTCCTACGGATAAAGCAAAGAAAAAAGATTCTATAAAAAAAGACAGCAAAAGTAATACAAAAAGTACAAAGAAAACAACTGTATCAAAAAGCTCTGTAAAAAAAACAACTTCCAAAAAAGAGTAGCAAATATATACCCTATTGTAAGGTGTTACACTTAAAAGAATGTGTAAGGAGGGAGAGGGGGTATTTAGATATTATGATAGTTATATTTTTTATTTAACTTATTTTGTGTATAATATAATATACAATTATGCAAAAAATCATGTAAAAAATACCTATTTTTATTGAAAGAATCAATGATATTTATTAGTATTACTATATGAGGGAGAAAATGATGTTATTAGAAGAGTTATACCCTGATGTCCCTTCTGTGGAGGATATATTAGGGGTAGTAAAGTTTCGTATTATTATTGAAGTTGAACAACAGGCAGTAAAAGAAAAGTATGTAACTCCAGTAATGCATTTTATGGTACATAAAATTGATTCTAATTTACATGATTATGCATATGAATGTGCATGTCTTGAATTGGGTAAATTTTATGTTAAAAGTTGTGATGATGAATCAAAAAGAGATGATACAATTACAAGTTTGATACAAGAAACCGCAAACAAAATAGCAGAAAGCATACGATTGAATGTATTTGATCATAAGAATAATTTCTTTGAAGAGATGATACAATCAGACTTTATGGATGAATATTGGAGAGTGTATAGATTATATTCTTATACACAAGATAGTAAACATGAAATTCCTATAAATATACATGAACAAGAAAGAAAAGAAATACAGGAATTTGTCGCTGATATAAATTTAAGTAAAGAGACGGGTATAAATAAGAATGTTCAACAATCTTCATATCTTAGAAAAGTAGCAAATGAATAATAGTACCATATATGTGGAGTTAGATTGTTTTTTTGGGATTTCTTGTTTATTTACAGGACTATGTGGATTCTTTGTCGTTTAACGATAAGCATATATTTACTAATTTTAGTTGCCTGAATGTATTTCATTCTAATATAATGGGTACTCACACATATGCTCACGAGTTTACAGTGTATATAGATAATAGAAATTCTCTTTTGTATTTGAAAGAGGTAAAAATGTTTTTGCGTTCTCTTATGTATCATGGGTATAATGATAAAGAAGTATGTTACACATGGATTGAAAAGATGAAAGAATGTATTTATAAGAAAAACAAATCATAATATGCTTTATTGCACACATGAGTGATTGGAAAGCAGTACAAAAATTCATAGGAAAAGAAGTATCTCAAAAAGTGATATTTTTAGATTTTCGTTTCATGCTTATGTACTAATACTTTTAGATATAAGGGATACGCAATAAAAAAAATGTATTTTTTTTTTTTTTTCTTTTTATGTATTGACAAAATGAGAAATAATGTATAGACTGTAAAAGTTCATAAGAATGAAATTATATCATAAGGAGTGATGTATGATAACAAATAATATGACACGAAAAATTGGGGGGGGGGGGGGGGGGTAGACTCTCTTTTCTCGTATATGTAATTATAGCTGCTATACTCATAGCATGTACCGATAGTAGTAGCAGTTCATCAGGAGGAGGCTCTGATCCTACTCCACCAACACCGACAACACTCGGCTCGGTATCGGATGTATCAATAGCATCGGTAGCAAATAATGGATCACTAAAGCTCAGCTGGGAAGCACCAGGAGCAGAAAGTGTGGTCATCACGGCAAGTCCCGTAGGCACTACAGGGCAGTCTTTTAGCGTAACAGTATCCGCACAAGAATATAAAGAACTCTTTTTGGGAGGACTCCCATACGAGTTAAAAGGCTTGAAAGAGCATACCGCCTATACGATAGAGATGCAAGCCCAATCAGGGAGTCAGAAATCGTCAAAGGTATCGCAAGAGATTATTACGGCAGCCGATACCACTGTGCCACAAGATGGCTTTTTTCATGTAGGAGTAGAAAAAGCAGGAGACAACCAGCTCAAAGTAGTATGGGACACAAAGAGGCTTGGCAAAGGCAAAACCGATATAAGCAAAGCAGAGGTGCAAATAGAAAATGCATCGGGAGAAGTAGTAGCGAAAAAAGCAATCAGCAATATAGAGAGAGGAGAACTTACCTTTTCGGTAGCGACAAGCAGTAATGTACGCTACGCTGTAAAGATAGTCTATGAAGACATCAATGGCAACAAAGCAAGCGTAAAAGAAGAATTGACCGATATTGATCCCTCAAAGCTCACAGAAGCAGTGCCTGCCTTACAAGCATCAAATGTAACAGTGGAAGCAAAGGATAAAACAGGAGCAGCAGCAGATGAGAGTTTGCTTATTACATGGGGAAGCTACGATGTAAGCGGTGCAGTAGAACTGTTGGTAGTAGTAGAGACAAGCACGGGGCAAGTAGTAGCAGATGCTCGTGTAACAAAAGACAGTGTTGCCCAAGTAGCAAATGCGACAGAAGAAAAAGGCATCATGTATGTAGGACAGAATGGGGTAGCAGTAAAACATCTCTACGGAGTACAGAGCTATAAAGCGATAGTACGCCCTTATAAGAACGGGAGATACTATACGGCAGTAGAGAAAGAAGGAACAACGACCGATACGCAGACAGAAGCAGTAACAAATGTGGGAGTAGTAGCAGGACAAACAAGAGTGATAGTAAGCTGGCAAGCCCCCCAAGTAGGAGATTATGCAGGAGTAAAGATAACAGTAACCAAAGGGATAACAGCAGTAAAAACAGAGACGATTACAAGCAGTAGCATAAGGAATGCCGAAATAACAGGCTTGGAAGCAGCAACAAAGTACAAGGTGTCAGTAGTATCGCTTGATACTGCCAAGAACGAAGGGGTAGCAGTCGACAAACAAGTGACAACGCTCACAAATGCAGACACAGAAGCCCCTGATGCAGTAGGAAGCATCACCAGTACAGTAGTACTCTCAGGAGGCAAGAAAGCGTTGCGTATAGAGTGGGTAGCACCAAATACTACGCTTGCGAAAAATCAAGACATAAAAGAATATCTCGTAAGGGTAGCAGAAAAAGAAGCACCCAATACCGAAGTGCTAGCCCCAACAGCAGTGAAGTATCCTGCGACAAAATTCTATAAAGAAATAGCCAGTTTAGAATCAGGGAAGACCTACGAAGTAAAGATACTGAGTAAAGACTATGCAGGCAACGAGAGTGAGAAAACAGCAGAAGTGACAGTACCAGCAGCACTGGCAGCCCCTTCAAAAGAGGGAGTAGAAGGAATTACGCTGGATACGAGCGGGAAAATAAGAGCAAAGGTAGCATTTAAGACAGGGCCAGGAAGCAATACCTATTATCGAGTAAGGATGAACGAAGGAGCAACAGTCGTAGCAGAAAAGAGCATAACAGGAACTACAAAAGAAGTGTACTTTGGGATAGCAGATGGCTTAGAAGTAGCAAGCACAGAAGGAACAGCAAAAGAATATGGATTTTTTCTCATAGAAATAAAAGGCGGGCAAGTAAGTCCTGCAACAGACATAGCGACCACAAAGCTCAAAGTATGGGATAGTGTATCGACAGCACCGCCTGCACCCCGTGTTGCAACCTTGAAAGAAACACAATCATTCAAGGGAATCTATGAATTTAGTATAGGAACATTTGGTGCATCGTATAAAACACCAGCAGGGACCGAGCTATCACAAGCACAAGTAGCATATAGAGTGTACATAGCAGAAGGAGAGCATAGCACCCTCGATGAAATAAAAGCAGAAAGCACAGTAAGAAGCCGTACAGTACAAGGAAGCAGTAGTGCAACCAAGCACCGTATCACCTTTGCGGGAGAAGACAAAAAGACCTATACCGTAGGAGTAGCAGCAATAAATACACTCAATAGCACAAAAATGGCAAGTGGCACAGCAGGAACAATAAAGAAGCTGACAATGGAAGGAGTACAAGCAGTGCCACCTGCCCAGTCCTTAGTGAACGATATATTAGCAGTGAGTAAGTCGCAGACAAGAGAAGGAACAATAAAAATAGAAGTGACCGAATTGACAACCTTTACCAATGCAGTAGATGCCTCAGGAGATCCGATACTAGATAATAATGGACTGGTATATACCGTATATGGCTTGCAGAAAAATACAACCCCAGCAAATGCACAAGAAGTAGTAAGCAATGGAAGAAAAGTAGCCATAGGCAGTGCAAAGAATGGCAAGTATACCCAGGATGGGGTAGAAAAACTAGGCTTAACAAGCGAAACACCACAAGTACAAATAGCAATAAAAGGGAAAGCACAGTATCATTTTGTGGTAGAAGTAGCAGTAAAAACAGATACGACCAAGAAAGTATACGGAGCAGTAGAAAGTGTGACAACAGGCTCGCAAGCAAAAGCACCGCTACAAAGTGCGATAAACCCGCTCTTGACAGTAGTCGAAACAAAACCAGTACCAACAGGCACGATAGACTTGGAACTAACAGAATTGACAAACTTTTCAAGTGCACAAGCAAAAGACGATACAGGAACAGCAATAACCAGTAATGACGAGCTAGTATATACCGTATATGGCTTGCAAAAAGATACAACCCCAGCAAATGCACAAGAAGTAGTAAACAATGGAAGAAAAGTAGCCATAGGCACCGTAAGTGCAAGCAAATATACCGTCTCTGGCTTAGACAAATTAGGGCTGAGAACAGATTCCACTCCACAAGTAACGATAATAGGAAGCAAGCAGTATCATTTTGTGGTAGAAGTAGTAGTAAAGACAGATGTAACAAAGAAAGTAGTAGGAGCAATAAAGACAGTAGTACTGTCATCAAAAGCAGTAGCACCTGCCCAGTCCTTAGTGAACGATATATTAGCAGTGGAGAAATCGACAACAACAGGAGCAGTAAAAGCAGAGCTAACAGTATTGACAACATTTACGAATGCAAAAGATAAAGAAGGAGGAGCTATTAACAGCAATGCAGGACTGATCTATGCAGTATATGGACTACAAAAGACAGGAAGTCCCCCCAGTGTACAGGATGTAGTAAACAATAACAAGAAAGTAGCATTAGGAGTAGTAAGTGGTGATGGAAAGTATACAGTCAATACACTCACAACACTTGGCTCAGGGCCTTCAGCAGTAACGATACAAGGCAACAGAGATTACTATTTTGTTGCAGAAGTAGCAGTAAAAACAGATACATCAAAGAAAGTATACAGTACTGTAAAGACAGTAAAGACAGAATCGAAAGCAGTAGCCCCTCAGCAGTCCTCAGTGAACGGTATCTTAGCAGTAAGTAAGTCGACAACAGTAGGAGCAGTAACACTTGAACTGACAGTACTGACGAGTTTTACAGGACTCAAAGCAGATACAGGAGCAGCGATAAGCGATAACACAGGACTGAGCTATACCGTGTACGGCTTACAGAAAGATACGACCCCTACGAAAAATGAAGTACTCGCAGGAAGGAAAGTAGCCATAGGCATAGTAAGTGCAGGCAAGTACACCGTCAATAGCTTGGATAAGTTAGGCCTTACCACAGACTCTGCAGCACAAGTAGGGATACTCGGTAATAAGCAATATCATTTTGTAGTAGAGGTAGCAGTAGCAACAGATACAACAAAGAAGGTAGTAGGCAATGTAGAAAGTGTGACGACAGACTCAAAAGCAGTAGCACCATCAGCAGGGGCATTGTCTGGTAATTTTTCTATGGGACAATCAAATAGTGAAGGAGCCTTAAAGCTCACGCTACGAAGATTGACAAGTTTTACAGGACTCAAAACAGACACAGGATCAGCGATAAGCGATAACACAGGGCTGGTCTACACAGTGTACGGCTTACAGAAAGATACGAACCCCGCGAATGCACAAGAGATACTAAGCACTGGAAGAAAGATAGCCATAGGCAGTGCCAGTGGAGCAAACAATGCAGGAGTATACACAGTAGAAGCGCTGAGCAAGCTCGGTTTACCAAGCGGTTCACAGGTATCGCTTGTATCAGGCAAGCAGTATCATTTTGTAGCAGAGGTAGCAGTGGCAACAGACAAAGCAAAAAAAGTATTGAGCAATATAGAGAGCATTACAGTATCGCCAGCAGTGGTACCAGAACAATCCTTAGTGAACAATATACTATCGGTGGCACAATCAAGCACAGTAGAAAAGCTAAAACTACAGCTAACACAACTGACACAGTTTACCAATGCAAAAGACAGTACAGGACAAACGATAACAGATAACAGTAGTCTTGTATATACCGTGTATGGCTTACAGAAAGATACGAACCCCGCAAATGTGCAAGAAATAGTAAGCAATGGAAGAAAAGTAGCCATAGGCATAGTAAGTGAAGGCAAGTACACAGTAGAAGCGTTGGATAAGCTAGGGCTACCAAGCGATTCAGCACAAATAGACATAGATGGAGGCAAGCAGTATCATTTTGTGGCAGAAGTAGCAATAGCAAGAGTGCCAGTAAAAAGAGTGTACAGTACGATACAAAGGATAACAGTGTCTCAAGCGGCCCCTCTAAATCAATCAGCAATAGCAGATAACCTTATACTAACAGCAGATTCTACAGGAGGTATCATTGTGGAAGTTACTCTGCCTACTGTATTTACTGATGCAAAGAAATTTGATGGAACATCTGTAACTGCAAATGGAGATCTTGGATATAAAGTATATCTGCTAAAAGATACAGGGAGTACACCAACAGCAGCAGCAGTTCGTCAAGGAAAAAAAATAGCGTTTTTGGTGGATTTAGTGAAAGGAAAATCTCTTTATGCTGTTAGTACAGATATGTTTTTGGTGGATCTAAACACAAAGTATCATTTTGTATTGGAGATAGAAATAAAATCAGATACAACAAAAACAGTATATAGCAATGTAAAAAACATTACCTCAGCAAACAATGTGTCACGGGCACAAGCTCCCTATAAGGCATTGCTTGCAAATAAGTTAGCAGTATCACAGTCATCCCCAATAGGAGCGATCAAGCTAGTGTTGACGCAGTTGTCTGAATTTTCACATGGTGAATTGGGTAGTATAGTATATACAAGAGCAAGCAGTGGATTAGAAATATTCAGTAATGAAAGTTTAGAGTATAAGATGTTTGGTCTTCAACAGGATACAGTGCCTGCCGCACAAGAAGTGATAGATAAGGGATCAGAAATAGCACTCCCTGCACTAAGTGGATCTACAGTGAAAGGAGGAAGATATACACTAAATGCACTTTCAACAGTGGGCGGAGCTTCTATTAAAGGAAAGCGGTATCATTTTGTATTTCAAATAGCAGTGAAATCTGATACTACTGCCAGAGTAGTGTCAGAGGTGAAAAGTATTCTTGTAGATACTCGTGTTCCTGCTGAGGTAAATGCCATTACGTTTACTTCAATTTCAGGAGGAGCAAATGGCACAGCAACAGTGCAGTGGGATGCTCCTACATTAGGGAATAATTATAAGAATGATGCAGGAACAGCATTGCAAGCCAGTCAAGTATCGTATAAAGTATATCATGCAGAAAAAGGAGCAACAGCAAGAACAGTAGCACAGATTAAATCAGCAGATAATAGTCCTATGACAATAGGAGCAAATGTAAAGACAGCAGGATTGACAAGCCTTAAAGCAGGGGTAAATTACGAAGTAGTAGTACAAGCAGTAAACAGTACCGATAGCACAAAAATGTCAGAGGGTAAGAAATCAGAATTTAAGACAGCACAAGGAGCAGCACCTAATACGCCTACGGTAGCACTAGAAGCAAGTGGCAATACAATAGAGGTAGATGTTACTGCACCGATATTTAAGGGAACAAAGATAGACGGTACAGGATTGACAGAAGATGAGCTAAACTATACATTATACTACTATGCATCGACAAGTCCCTTGACAGCAGCACGGGTAAAAACACAAGCAGGATCAGCAAGTGATACAAAAGTAGGAGGAGTAAAAACTGATGTAACATCAAAAGCAATATATGTGCTAAGCAATCTCAACAAAGGGCAGAAGTACTATATTACCGTAGAGGCAGTAAATAGCATTGTAAACAATAGATCAGCTCCTACTTCTGCAGAAAGTGTTACTACTGCAACCTTTACGATAGAGTTGCAAAATAGTAATAGTACCTATACCGTAGGTACTGCTATTACGCCAATAACGATAACAAAAGATCCAAGCAATGCAACATTGAGCTGTACCATTGATGCACTAAGAAAAGAGACAGGCTTGCAATTTTCTGTACAGGATGGTATCACTGGCACTCCTAACAAATCGAATGAGCATGATCCTGCTATTAAAGAGTATAAGTACACAGTAGTATGCACAGGAACAGGATCGCATACAGGACAGCAAAGGCGTAGCATTACAATACAAACAGGATTACAGGCAGTACAAGGAAAAGCAGCTAATTATTATAGACCAACGACAAAGAATGCGTTGAGAGATATTATAGATGCAGAGGTAAAGGCACATGGAAATGCTCCTAACCTTAACATGATAGATACCAGTGCTATTACTGATATGAGGTATTTATTTTCAAATGAGCGTAGTTATACATATAACTCTCTTATAAAAGCTGTATTTAATGGAGATGTATCAAATTGGAATACAAGTGAAGTTACGAATATGTTAGGGCTTTTTTGGGGGCTATCAGTATTTAATAAGGATATATCTCAATGGGATGTAGGTAAAGTTACTAATATGGAGCAGTTGTTTTATAATGCTAAAAAATTTAATAAGGATATATCTCAATGGGATGTGGGTAAAGTTACTAATATGCAATCTATGTTTAGGGGAGCTTCAGAATTTAATCAAAATATAGCAAGCTGGAAAGTGAGTAATGTTAGGGATATGCACGCTATGTTTCGAAATACTAAAAAATTTAATAATGATATATCATCTTGGAAGGTGAATGTATTGGTAGATATTGAAGATATGTTTAACAGAGCAGAAGTATTTGATAAGGATTTATCAAGTTGGAATGTATGTACATCGAAAACTTTTGAGAGCTTGGAGGTATTTAAGGATACTCCTATGTATAATAAAAACGATCAATACCCGACAGCATTGGATTCATCTACTGATAAAAAATGTTTCAGCTAACTTCTAGGAAGATAAATTATCTTACATAGGAAATAAAAAAGGAATACAAGATATTCTTGTATTCCTTTTTTTGCCTATAATTGAAAGCAATGTCTCATATTGTACCACTAATTAGAGTACTTATAGTAAAATAATAAAAGTATGTTTTTTATGGTAGCATATCCAATACTTATTCTCTTATTTTTACATGCAAAAGGAACTATATGTTTTCATAAAATGATACGTATATTCTACATAAGTACGATATTTGTATTGCCATTAAGTCCTTTTGTGCTTATTCTTATTCGTTATATGTATAGAAACATAGATTACTTACTGCTCTTTGAAAATCTTCCTTTTATTCTTATTCATATTGCTGTGTTACCTATAGCTCTTGTCCTTATTTTATTTTTTCTGCTTCGTACATTTGTATGGTGGAAATCGCAGGATATAATTATTGTGGTTATTTTTGTAGAATTGATGATAAATATATCAAATATCGTTATGGGATATTCTTTTTTTAGTTTTGCCGATGTGCTTATTATTCCACTAGTAAAAATGGCAAGTATACAGCTATTTATATGTTTTATGCTTTTACAGAACATTACTCTTCATACTGGTAAGATAGCAGATAATACAACTGTTCCTGCTCAGCCTAAAGGTTCTAGTGATGCACTTCTTCTTACTCTATGTAAGAGTACCACCATTGTATGTTTCATAGCTTCGTTTGTAAATTCGGTAGTAGTGATATATTTTAGCAATCTTTCATTTTATTTTGCTGCCTATGCCTATTCGTTATTCTCTGTAATAGCTGGTTGGGGTGGCTTAGCGTTATGTTATTATGCAAAAGGTAAACTATATAACAATGTATAAACTTTCTCTCTTCTTTCTATTGTATGTTTTGGTAGTATTGTCATGTTCAGAGGATGCTCCAGAACAGAAAGCACAAGCAAATACACAGGAAAGTACAAGTACTCAAGATACAGCGGAGCAAAGTACCATATCAAGTGATGATGATCTTGTGAATGAACAAGATACTAATGCTAGTCCTTTCAAAAAGAGAATAGCTCATAGCATGGATGTAGCACTTGTAAGCGATCCTTTTTTTCCTGCTATCTTTAATACACTTAATTTTAATAATTTTGAGCTTTTTTATTATAATGCAATGCGCTTAGGGATGAACGCTCAATTATTTACTTTGCTTGATACTGCATATGATACCACTGCTTTACAAGATACATTTTTAGCAAGTTACACGCCTCTGAATAATAGAGATATAGGCAATATACTATATGCAAAAGATATAATTATATCTCCTTTATTGTCTCAGTTTAATCCTGAGTTTGTAAGCATGCTTCGCAACTATAGAAAAGCTATACAAAGAAGTACTCCCCTTGTATTTTCTATAAAACCAAGAAATAATAGAGCAACAGATTTACAAGTTGATAACACATACGCGTTGCATGCTATGGCAAAGGATATAGCAGCCATGTTTATTGATAATGACACATTAGAACGATTAGTTATTTTAGCTGATCTTAAAAATCCAATACAGGTATCTGAGAATATTCGTATAGTGTTACAGCATTTATATCAAATTGTCCCTACCATTTCGACTGAGGTATTTTGGAAAGCACGGCATTTAGGAGAAGAACAACAAACTATACAAGATGCCTTTAATCTAAACAGTAGTTCGGTAGTGTTTCTACTTTTTGTAGGGAGTCATCTTGATGTGGTATTACAATATATGTTTGAGAACAAAAGTCAATGGAAAAATAAGGTATTTATAGTGCAAACATGGAAATCAACATTACATTTTTTTGGAAAAGAAGGGATAGTAGTAGCAAGTGTGGACAACGGATTAGATTCTTTTTTTAGAAAAAAAACATACGCTTATTCTCTCTTAAGGCAATACAAGTAGTAGTGAAAGTATACGAGAAAGCACTTCTTTTTTATTTTTTGCTCCTTTGTCGCAATTAGTTCTTGAATCCGCAGCAAAAATTCCAAGCATGTGAAAATTCCTGTGAACTTGACATATTTTTAACAATTACTGTATACTATTAATAGTATAGTGGCAATTTATATATGAATTGCCCTTGTAGCTCAGCTGGTAGAGCACATCCATGGTAAGGATGGGGTCATCGGTTCAAGTCCGATCGAGGGCTTTAGGTCAGTAGCTCCAACGGTAGAGCGACGGTCTCCAAAACCGTATGTTGTAGGTTCGAATCCTACCTGACCTGAATAATAAAGTAATGTAAGGTGTAAGTATGAAAAAAATAAAAACATTTATTAAAGAATGTATTAGTGAGTTAAAAAAGGCAAGTTGGCCAACAAAAGATGATGTTATTCTTTCTACACGCGTAGTAGTGATATCTGTAACAGTATTGGCGATTATTTTAGGTTTTGCAGATTATTTTTTATTCTCAAGCCTAAATTTTCTTTTTGGCTTATAATATAGTAATCTATTAAATAATAAAGTGGAACTGTAAATAATGAGTAAAAAATGGTATGTAGCTCGAGCTGTTTCTGGGCAAGAAAATAAAGTAGTCAATCTTATTCAATCAATGAAAGAAACAGGAGATTTTCCTGTTGAAGTCGGAGGTGTTCATATACCGGTAGAAATTATATCTATGTCACGGAAAGGAAAGCAATATCAACAAAAAAGAAGATTGATTCCAGGATATTTTCTTATGGAAATAGATTTTCCTGATGCTGGATGGCATTCTATGGTTATGTATCTTAGAAATATAGATGGATTTATTGGTTTTGCAAGTGTAACAGGAAAAGAAGATAAACCGCAACCTATCACTGAAGAGGAAGCAAAAGGCTTGCTTGATTACGGCAAAGGAGCTTCAAAAACAACATCGGCTGTGAAGCAGTTATATGCAAAAGGAGAAGTAATTAAAATAGTGAAGGGAGCATTTAGTTCTTTTAATGGAACAATAGTAGAAGTTGTGCCAGAATCAGAGCTATTGCGAGTAGAAGTTGAAATATTTGGTCGTGTAACTCCCATAGAGTTAGAATACGATCAAGTAGAAAAAATATAAATAAAACATGCTAATTTGCATGGGAGAGAGAAATAAAAATGTGGGAGTTTGTATATAACTAAATGAAAGGCATATTGCTTTGCTATTTAGTGAAAAACAAACATTGTACCACATGGAGGTAATATGGCTAAAGAAATATTTCGTCAAGTCAAGTTTCAGGTAGCTGCAGGAAAAGCAACTCCAGCACCACCAGTAGGAACAGCACTTGGCCCTTTAGGAGTGGCAGCTCCTCAGTTTTGTACTCAATTTAATGAGCGAACAAAAAGTGTTGAACAAGGAATGAAAGTGCCTGTTGTAGTAACAGTGTATGAAGATCGTTCTTTTAGTTTTGTAGTAAAAACACCCCCTGCGTCGGTGTTGATAAAAAAGGAACTGGGACTCGAAAAAGGGTCAGCAGTACCTCATACAACAAAAGTGGCAACTATCAATCAAGAGCAATTACGTAAGATAGCTGATATAAAGCTCCCTGATCTCAGTGCTAACAGTGTTGAACAGGCAATGAAAATTATTGCAGGAACCGCGCGTAGTATGGGCGTAAAGGTGGAAGGGTAGCATATGTCAGCAAAAAAAGTGAGTAAAAGAAAAAAAAGTCTTAATGTGCTTGTTGATAAAAATAAGCTATATACAAGTAATGAAGCAGCAAAGTTAGTAAAAGAAACTGCTACTGCAAAATTTGACGAAAGCATTGAAATATCAATTAAGGTAAATATCAAAAAAGGACAGAGTGTACGTGACACTATGGTATTGCCATATCAAGTAAGTAAGGAACAGAAAATTCTTGTGTTTGCACGTGGCGATAAAGCAAGCGAAGCTAGTGAAGCTGGGGCAAGCTATGTGGGAGATGCTGATCTTATTCAGAAAATTCAGGGAGGATGGATGGATTTTGATGTAGTTATTGCTACTCCCGATATGATGAAAGATGTAGGGAGGTTAGGTCCCATACTTGGAAGAAGAGGGCTTATGCCAAACCCTAAAACAAAAACAGTTACCGTTGATGTTGCTCAGGCAGTAAAGGAACTACAAAAAGGACGTCTTGAAATTCGTGCCGATAAAACAGGAGTAATACATCTTGTAGTAGGAAAAGCGTCTATGGAAATACAAAGCATTGCTGAGAATATTGAAGCTGTTATGAAAGAAGTAAAAGCAAAAAAGCCTGCAGAAGCAAAAGGAGAATTTATTATCTCTGTAGCTATAGCTTCAACTATGGGGCCAGGAATAAAAATAGTATCAATATAGTATAAAAATGAGTAGTATATTGGTATACATAACGTAAAAAAGTATTTAGGAGGAAAAATGAAGCCAGGAAGAATGCAAAGACAAGAGAAAGTAGAGAAAATAAAACAGTATCTTGATAATTCAGATTCTTTTGTTATTAGTGATTACAGAGGACTCACTGTTGAACAAATAAGTGAAATACGCAGAGAGCTTATGAAACATGAGGCAGAAATGCATGTTCATAAAAATAGATTTATAAAAATAGCCTTAAAAGACAAAGAGTATCCCCAAGAAGTGATAGAGCAAATGACAGGACCAAATGCTGTTGTGTATGTACAAGGAGATATAAGTGAGGTGCTTAAAACATTATTTGGATATGTCAAAAAAGAATATCCTATTGAAGTACGTGGTTCATATGTAGATACTGGATTCTTAGATAAACAACAATCAGAAACATTATCAAATTTACCAAGCAAAGAGGTTATGCTTGCTATGGTAATGGGGACCATGCAAGCTCCAGTGAGAAACTTTGCTTCAGGATTACAAGAGGTTATAGCAAGTTTTGCAAGAGCAGTACAAGCTGTTGCAGATTCAAAAAAGTAAAATAAAATTCGATTTTAGTCTTCTATAGTAAGCCTGCTATTGTCGAATAAAGAAAAAAAGGAGAAGATAATATGGCGTTAACAAAAGATGAATTGTTGGAAGCTATTTCCAATATGTCAGTATTAGAGCTTTCAGAGCTTGTAAAAGCAATGGAAGAGAAATTTGGTGTTTCTGCTGCAGCCCCTGTTGCAGTTGCTGCTGCTCCAGCTCAAGGAGGCGGAGATGGTGGTGCTGATGCAGAAGAAAAAACGAGTTTTGATGTAGTTATTAAGTCAGTGTCTCAGAAAATACCAGTAATTAAAGTAGTAAAAACTATTACTGGACTCGGACTTAAAGAAACAAAAGAACTTGTTGAAGGTGAGAACCAAAAAATAAAAAGTGGTATTCCAAAAGCAGAAGCTGAGGATATCAAAAAGAAAGTGGAAGAAGCTGGCGCTACTGTAGAAATAGTATAAGCAAGCTATTCTTTATATTACAATTTTTTATACCTCTTTTTTCTTGTAAAGAAAAAAGAGGTACATCTACTATATGGAGGCATAATGATTGCACCTAAAAATGCAGTGGAACGACAAAATCTTAGTGATACTGATGGGCGTTATGATATAGACATCCCAAACCTCATAGGAATACAACTCAATTCATTTGAAAATTTTATTCAGTTATCCCGTATTAAAAAAGGGGAAGAATTAAAAAATCAGGGCTTAGAAGAGATTTTTAAGGAAGTATTTCCCATTGAAAGTAATAAAGGAGCATTGATACTAGAATATAATTCCTATTTTCTAGAGTTTGATAAGGTAGTATATACCCCAAAAGAATGTATGGAAAAAGGAATAAGTTACGCAGCTCCCTTGCTCATTCGTGTAAGCTTATTTTCAAAAGAAACAGGAGAGATACGTGAACGTGAACTCTATTTAGGAGATATGCCTCTTATGACTGAGCGTGGAACTTTTATTATCAATGGAGCAGAACGTGTAATGGTAAGTCAAATACACAGAAGTCCTGGGGTAGTATTTGAGTGGGGAGGAAGTAGTAGAATACGTGAATCTCTTACTGCTCGGATTATTCCGTATCGTGGTTCTTGGATAGAGTTTGAAATTGATGTGAGAAAAAAATGTGTGTGGGTGCGTATTGATAAATACTCTAAGGTGCTTGCTACTCTGTTTTTACGTATGGTAGGCTTTGATACTCGAGAGAGTATTGTGAGTGCTTTTTACTCTGATAGTGAAATGGTGGATATTACAAAAGTATCTGCTGTAGAGTTGGATGGTCGAGTTTTGTACAAAACTATAGTAGTAAAAGATGAAGATGATACTATTCTTTTTAAGAAACTTGCAGGGGAAAAAATTCTTGTTGCTGATATTGATGATATGTTAGCGTCAGGCATAAAAAAAATATCTCTTATTAAAGGTATTGATTCTTCACAGACAACGGATATGCTACTCTTAAATTGTTTTGAGCAAGAACTGGCATTGCACCAAGAAGCAGGGGAACTAGAACCTCAATTTGAAAGAGTATGTAAGGTATTTATTGCAGCCTTAAAAATGAGTGATCGTAATGAGCCTGAGGTTGCACAAAAAGAACTGCACGGTATGTTTTTTGATAGTAAACGCTATGATTTAGGGAGTGTTGGTCGTTATAAGATAAACAAAAAACTGAACTATAAAAAAGACATTAAAGATACTACCCTCATGCAAG
Source organism: Spirochaetia bacterium (assembly GCA_965218205.1). Classification (GTDB taxonomy): domain Bacteria; phylum Spirochaetota; class Spirochaetia; order WTKD01; genus CBDDCA01. The sequence goes on from OZ244590.1 coordinate 797,131, forward strand.
AGGATTTAGTACATACTCTCAAGCATCTGATAAAGCTGTATAAAGGAGAGGAGCAGGTTGATGATATAGATCATTTAGGAAATAGAAGAGTAAGGGCAGTAGGAGAACTGATAGGGCTTGAGTTTAAGAAAGCACTTATCCGTGTCTCAAGAAATGCAAAAGAAAAACTTTCAATAAAAGAGAGGCGAAGTGACTTAAAAATACAAGATCTGCTCACCATAAAGCCTATACTGAGTGCAATCAAAGAATTTTTTGGTTCATCGCAATTATGTCAGTTTATGGATGAAATAAATCCTTTGGCAACGCTTACTCATAAAAGGCGATTAAATGCACTAGGGCCTGGAGGACTTACAAGAGAAAGAGCAGGGTTTGATGTTCGTGATATTCATTTTTCTCATTATGGGAGAGTGTGTCCTATTGAATCGCCCGAAGGTCCTAACATTGGGCTTATTATGTCTCTGACAAACTATGCACAGGTCAATGAATATGGTTTCTTAGAAACTCCATACCGAAAAGTAGAAAAAGGAAAAGTGACTAATAAAATAGAATATCTTTCTGCAATGGAAGAAGATTATTCTATCATTGTACAGTCTGATGCGATATTGAATAAAGATGGTACTTTTAAGCACAAATTAGTGCCAGCACGAAGTAAAGGAGATTATTTTAATGCTTCTCCTGATGAAGTGCAGTTTATGGAGGTGTCTCCTAAACAGTTAGTGTCTGTGTCTACTTCGCTTATTCCTTTTCTTGAGCATGATGATGCAAACCGTGCCCTTATGGGATCAAATATGCAACGTCAAGCAGTGCCTTTGCTAAAACCACAGGCTCCTAGGGTAGGGACAGGTATGGAGCTTAAGGCAGCGTATGATTCTGGAGTAGTACAAATAGCAAAAAGAGCTGGTCAAGTTAAGAAAATTACAAATGATGTTATAGAAATAGTTTCTAAAAATGAAAATGCAAAAGAGCATGTTGATACATATCCTCTTATTAAATATAAGCGTACAAATCAGGATACATGTTATTCTCAAAAGCCTGTCGTAAAAGTAAATCAAAATATCAAAGAAGGAGAAATTATTTCTGATGGTCCTTCTACTGATGGGGGAGAGTTAGCCTTAGGTCGTAATGTGCTTGTAGGATTTTTGCCATGGAATGGGTATAATTTTGAGGATGCTATTGTAGTGTCCGAACGTGTTGTTCAAGAAGATGCGTTTACTTCTATTCACTTGAAAGAGTTTCAGGTTGAAGTACATGAAACAAGACAAGGGGTAGAAATAATAACAAATGATATTCCTAATGTATCAGAAAGAATCTTGGGTAAACTTGATGATACAGGTATTATAACTGTAGGGTCAAAAGTATATGCAAATGATATTCTTGTAGGAAAAATAAGTCCAAAAGCTGATTCTGAAATAGAACCAGAAAAAAGATTGATAACACATGTATTTGGTGAAAAAGGAAAAGAAGTACGTGATACTTCTTTGCGTTTGCCTCATGGTGTTGATGGTACTGTTATTGATGTAAAGCGATTGTCTCGTGAAACAGGAGATAGATTATCACCAGGAGTACAAGAAGTAGTAAAAGTTATTATTGCAGCAAAACGAAGATTAAAAGAAGGGGATAAAATGGCAGGGCGTCACGGAAACAAGGGAGTAATTGCAAAGATTGTTCCAGTAGAAGACATGCCTTATATGGAAGATGGTACCCCGCTTGATATTTGTTTAAGTCCCTTAGGAGTGCCTTCACGTATGAATATTGGACAATTACTGGAAGCTGAGCTTGGCTTTGCAGTGCATAAATTGGATAGGTATGTTACTACGCCTATTTTTGAATCAGCTTCACGTGAAAAAATCAATGAGTTGAAAAAAGAGGCAGGTATTCCAGAGTCAAGTAAGGTTACTTTGTATGATGGAAAAACAGGAGAAGTCTTACAAAATCCTGTAACAGTCGGAGTATTGTATATGTTAAAGTTGCATCATCTTGTTGATGAAAAAATGCATGCACGTTGTACTGGTACTTACTCTCTTGTTACACAGCAACCACTCGGAGGAAAAGCACAGTTTGGTGGACAGCGATTAGGGGAGATGGAAGTATGGGCATTGGAAGCATATGGTGCTTCCCATACATTGAATGAATTTATGACAGTAAAATCTGATGATTTACAAGGGCGATTGAAGATTTATGAATCTATCGTGAAAGGAAAAAATTATACTGAAGGGGGAGTGCCAGAATCATTTCGGGTTCTTATGCACGAGTTGCGTGGCTTGGGCTTAAATATTACTGTATTTTCTCCGTCAGGAAATCAAGTGGCTTTGACTGAAAGAGATGATGAAATTATCAAAAAAATGGAACAGAGTTTTTAGAGATTATGTTTATAGTAGTAACATATAAGAGATACATAGTAAAATAAAATAGGAGTGCAATGTATGCAAAAATTTTCAGCAGCAAACTTAGATATAGATAATGTAAAATTAAGCTTAGCGTCTCCAGAACAGATTCGTTCGTGGAGCTATGGTGAGGTAAAAACACAAGAAACAATAAACTATCGAACTCTTAAGCCCGAGAAAGATGGACTTTTTTGTGAAAAAATATTTGGTACTACAAAGGATTGGGAATGCCAATGTGGAAAATTTAAGTCAAGTCGTTATAAAGGCGTTATTTGTGATAGGTGTGGAGTAGAGGTAACTCATAGTAAACTGAGGCGTGAGCGTATGGGAAGTATAGAGTTAGTTTCTCCTGTTGCTCATGTATGGGTATATAAATCTGTGCCTTCTAAGCTGGGAGATTTTTTAGGTATTTCTGGTGCTAATTTACGTTCGGTGTTATTGTATGATAAATATATAGTGGTAGATCCAGGGGATACTGATCGTAAGCAAATGGATGTTATCAGTAAACGAGAATATGAAGATTTAGAGCAACGAAATTTTGAATTTTCAGTAGGCAAAGGAGCAGAAACAATAAAACAGCTTCTTATGCAGGTAGATTTAGAACAGCTTATTCAAGATCTTAGACGAGAAATGAAAGAAAAGGATAGTAAATCTAATTCTCAGTTGCTAAGGCGTCTTGAAATAGCTGAGCAATTTCGTCATTCAGGAAATAAGCCTTCATGGATGATCATGGATGTTATTCCAGTTATTCCTCCTGATTTACGCCCTATGGTGCAATTGGATGGAGGTCGTTTTGCAACCTCTGACTTAAATGATTTGTATCGCCGTGTTATTCGGACAAATGATCGTGTAAGAAAAATGATTTCTATTCGTGCTCCACAGATTATGATAGAAAATGAAAAGCGAATGTTGCAACAAGCGGTAGATGTACTGTTTGATAATACCAAAGATACAAAACTTACAACAGGAAGAAAATCGAAATGTTTAGCTGATATGCTACGAGGAAAGCAAGGAAGATTTCGACAAAATCTTTTAGGGAAACGAGTTGATTATTCTGGACGTTCAGTGGTAGTAGTAGGTCCCGAGCTAAAAATTCATCAGTGCGGAGTGCCTGTAAAAATGGCAATGGAACTGTTTAAGCCCTTTATTGAGCAAAAACTTATTGATAAAGGAGTTGTATTTAATGTTAAACGTGCAAGAACGCTTATTGAACAAGAAGCGGAAGAAGTGTATGAAATACTTGATGAGGTGGTAAGCGAACATCCAGTACTGCTTAATCGGGCTCCTACTCTGCATAGGTTAGGGTTTCAAGCCTTTGAGCCTATATTGGTAGAAGGGAAAGCATTGCGACTTCATCCGCTTGTATGTCATGCATATAATGCTGATTTTGATGGAGATCAAATGGCAATACACATACCTCTTTCACAGGCATCACAAACGGAATGTTGGGGGCTTATGTTATCTGCTCGAAATTTACTCAATCCTGCTAATGGAGAGCCAATTGTCTTTCCTTCACAGGACATGGTATTAGGAAATTATTATCTTACAGGAATACGTAAGGGAGCAAAGGGAGAAGGGAAGCGGTTTAGAAATACACAAGAAGTTATGTTTGCACTAGAATCTGGATATGTAGATTATCAAGCATGTATTGTAGTACGACATAGAGGAAAATTGCTTGAAACTACGCCTGGACGTATTATTTTTTCTTCTGCATTACCAAATGAAATTCCATTTCAAAATAAGACCTTTGATGAAAAAGCACTCCGTACTCTTATCAGCACTGTATACAATGAATATGGTACTGCTATTTTAGTTGATATGCTTGATATTCTTAAAGAGCTAGGGTTTAAGTATTCTACTTTGTTTGGATCTACTATTGGGGTAGGTGATATTATTATTCCTGATAATAAACCAGAGCTTATTAAAAATGCAGATAAAGAAATTACAAATATACAAAATCAATATCAATCAGGAATTATTACAAACGAAGAGCGCTATAATCGTGTAGTAGAAATTTGGAATAAAACAAATAATCAGCTTACTGATGATCTTATGGATAATCTTGAGAGGGATATGAATGGATATAATCCTATATTTGTTATGGCACATTCAGGAGCAAGAGGAAGTAAAAATCAAATACGACAGCTTGGAGGAATGCGCGGTCTTATGGCAAAGCCTTCGGGGGATATTATTGAACTTCCTATTCGTTCTAATTTTAAGGAAGGCTTAAGTGTATTAGAGTTTTTTATTTCTACCAATGGAGCGAGGAAGGGGTTGGCAGATACTGCTCTTAAAACAGCGGATGCAGGGTATCTTACGAGACGGCTTGTGGATATTGCACAAAATGTAGTAGTGTCTACCGAAGATTGTGGTACTATTAACGGAATAGAGGTAAGAGCGATTAAAGATGGGGAAGAGATAGTCGAATCTCTTGCTGATCGTATTAAAGGATGTTATACGCTTGAACGTGTTATACATCCTATTTCAAATGAAATGGTGCTTGATATTAACTCAGAAATAACCGAAGAGAAGGCAAAATATATAGAAGAAATAGGGATAGAACAGGTAATTATTCGTTCGGTGCTTACCTGTGAAGCAAGGCATGGGGTATGTCAAAAATGTTATGGATACGATCTTGCAACTAATCATACCATTGGTATTGGTGAAGCGGTAGGGGTGATTGCTGCACAATCTATTGGACAGCCAGGGACTCAGCTTACTATGAGAACATTTCACGTAGGGGGAGTTGCTACCAGTGAAAACCAAGATAATTCTATTATTCTTAGTTATCCTGTGCTAATAGGAAGCATCAGTGGGAGTAAGGTAACTTTAAGTGATGGAAGCATCATGATGACACGGAAAGGGTATTTGAAAGTATCGCGTATTTTTAATCAATATTCTCTTTCTGATGTGAAGAAATTGCATGTGAAAGATGCTCAAAAAGTGCCTAAAGATTTTGTTATTGCAGACTTGAAAAATAAAGAAAATATACATACTGATAAGCCTTGTATTGCAAGGGTTATTGATGATATATTATTATTGGTGAATGTGGAGCAGGAAATTGAGCTTCGTACTGGAACTAAACTGACAGTAGAAGAAAATCAAATAGTAGCAGAGAGAGAGAAAATTGCTGAGTTTGATATTTTTAGTGAACCTATTATTAGTGAGTTTCAGGGATTTATAAAATATGAAGATATTATTCCAGGTACTACTATGCGAGAGGAAATAAACCAAGAGACAGGGCGTAGTGAGAAAAAGATTATTGAAACAAATTTGCCCTCTATTAACCCTCGTATTATTGTGCTTGATCAGAATGGGGAAGAGTTAGGAGTATATTCGCTTCCTTTTAATTCTTATCTTAGTATAGATAATGGGCAAGAGGTAGAGATTGGACAGATTATGGCTAAGATGCCTCAAGAAAGTGTAAAAACACGTGACATTACAGGGGGACTTCCTAAGATTAGTAAGCTCTTTGAAGCTCATAATCCAAAAGAAATATCTGCAGTGTTAGCTAAAATTGATGGGACAGTAAAAAGTGTTCAATCAAAGGATAGGGGGCGTACAGTAGTTATTGAGGATATTTTTGCAAAAAAATATGAACATCAAATACCGTTAGGAAGGCATATGCTAGTGCGAGCAGGAGATCAAGTAAAGGCAGGAGAACTGCTTTGTGAAGGGGAAATTAGTCCACATGATATGTTAGATATTTTAGGAGAACATGTATTGCAGTTGTTCCTTATCAATGAAATTCAAGAAGTATATCGATTGCAAGGGGTGAATATAAACGATAAGCATATCGGGGTAATTATTCGTCAAATGATGCGTATGTTAGAAGTAGTGCAGGTGGGAGATACTCCTCTTATTCAAGGGCAGCTTATTGATAGATTTAAGTTTCGTGAAGAGAATGAAGCTATTATTAAAAAAGGTGGGCAACCTGCTATTGCAAAACCATGTTTGTTAGGAGTAAAGAAAGCAAGCATCAATGTTGATTCTTTCCTTTCTGCTGCCTCTTTTCAAGAAACAACAAAAGTACTTACCAATAAAGCGATAGAAGGAGCAGTGGATAACCTTAATGGATTAAAAGAAAATCTTATACTAGGGCAGCTGATTCCTGCTGGGACAGGATTATCGTATTATAGAAATATAGAGTTGTTTGATAAAGATGCAAAAAATCTTGATGATAAAGTGCAAGAAATTTTGGAACAAAGAGAGTTTGAAAAAGAAGAAATTCGCAAAAATGCTCAAATTGAAGAACAAAATGATCCAGTGTTTTAGCTAATCAGAGTATGAAACTTACATATTTACACAAACATTCTTTGTAGTAGGCCTTTCTTATACTGCTTTGTAAGCATTACTTGCTTCTGTGTGAGCGATATTTTTGTGTCAAGACTCTGCAGAAAAGAGCCTATCTTTTGTTGTTCGGGGAGGGGAGGGAGTGTTATTTTCTCGTTAGAATATTCCTTAAAATATATATGAGGAATAGTACTCCCAATAATATATTTTGAAAATACAATTCTTTGTAATACACTGTATAAAAAATATACAGTAACTTTTTCTTTTTTTGGTTTAATTATATCAAGTGTTCCTAAAACAGACGAATAAGGTGAACAAAGATGTACCCTTCCTACTCCTGCACCATCTTTTACTATTGCTATATAGGGTTCTGTTTCTCTAAAAAAATCTATTCTTTTAATCTCTCCAGTTGCTCCATAAACAGCATATGTTCCTCTTAATTCTTTCAAACTATCTAGGGTAATATCAGAGGATACTTTAGTTACCATATCCCTCAGCCTCCTCTCTTGCCAATCGGGATACTCGTTTCCTTGCTCGTCCTTAAAGCGTAGCTCCTGTGAAAAGAGTTTTTGCATGATGCCTTTTTTGTATGACTGCAACAGAGTTACTTTTCTTTCAAGGAGCTGTATCTTTGTGTCTACATTTTGTAAGAAAGAGCTTATCTTTTGTTGTTCGGGGAGGGTGGGAAAATTTAATTTTTCAGACATAACAATATCAGTATTTAAATTAAATTGTGTTCCTGGTTGTCTATATTGTTTCCATTTGTTTTCTATTGATTTTAAGAGATAGAATGTAAATATATTATGCATTTTTAGATTACTAAATACTACAAATCCATCATGAACACAGACATCTATTTTTGTTACAATAGGAACACCAATAGTTGCACAGATACTCATTATTACACTGTTTATGGGAACAAAACGACTCTTTTTAATTCCAGATAAGGATAATTTTTGTACTGTTTCTGTTAAAAAAACATTTGATTTAGTAACATCTGAAATTCTAACCCAACCAACATTAGAAGTATCATCAAACCAAACAGATGAAGATATAGGTCGAGGTGAAGCCCCTCGTACAATATCAGCCACCTCCCCCAATCGTTTTTCTTCCCAGTCAGGAAAATCAGAGCCATCATCTTGCTTGAAGCGTATGGAGGGTACTTGAATAGTAGATGCTGATTTTTTTTCTTGCTTACTCATCTAATAGTAGTATAGCAATATAGCCTTATGTGAGTCCTTTTTTGTGCAAGTTTTTCATATTGCATGTAATCCTTGAATCCGCAAAGTGCAAAATCCACAGTTACATTATTTTTTTATTTACTTTATAATAGTAACCAAAGAAAGTAACTATAAAGTACAGAGAGAGGAAATTATGCAAAGTTTTGTTAATAAACCAAATCAAGTTGTGGATGATATGCTAAAAGGGTTTGTAAAGCATCATAGATCCCTAGTGTCCACTACTTCTAATCCAAGAGTCCTTAAATATAAGGATGCTCCTATTGCCAATAAAGTTGGTATAGTCACAGGGGGAGGTTCAGGACACAAACCTGCTTTTATAGGATATATTGGGCGTAATATGGTAGATGCTGTAGCGGTAGGTGAGATATTTTCTTCCCCTACGGCACAGGCTTTTTTAGATGCGTTTAAGGCTGCTGATAGTGGAAAAGGGGTAGCCTGTTTGTATGGTAACTATGCAGGTGATAATATGAATGTGAAAATGGCCATCAAGATGGCTTCTGCACAGGGAATTACTGTAAAAACAGTGGTAGCAAATGATGATGTACCATCAGCCTCTCTTAATGAGAGGGAAAAAAGGCGGGGAGTAGCAGGCGAAATCATGATGTGGAAAGTTGCTGCGGCTTTAGCTGCACAAGGCTCAGATTTGGACACTGTCATATCTGGAGCACAAAAAGCAATAGATAATACTCGAAGCATAGGAGTTGGTTTAGCTCCTTGTAGTATTCCTGAGGTAGGTAAGCCTAATTTTACGATAGAGGAAGGGAAGATGGAGTTTGGCATAGGACATCATGGGGAACCAGGTATTCGTGTTGAGGATCTTAAAACAGCAGATGAAATAGCCACAGAAATGGTAGAAACAGTGGTGCAGGATAAACCTTTTGTATCAGGCGATGATGTAGTAGTGTTGTTATCAGGATTGGGAGCAACAACCTTTATGGAACAATATATTTTGTATAATAAGGTGGAAGAAGTACTACAGAAGAAAGGTATACAGGTACATGCCTCATATGTAGGAAACTATTTTACCTCTCTTGAAATGAAAGGGGCAACATTGACACTTATGAAAGTAGATGATGATATGAAGTCTCTTGTTGATATAGAAACTGAGAGTATGGGACTTACTCAATTTCAAAGGTAGTATAGTATGTCTGTTTCATATCCTATTATTCAGGTATCAATAGATACCAAAACTATAGAAGAAGGTGTTCGTCAAGCAAAAATAGCACTTGCCTCAGGGGCTGATTGGATAGAGGTCGGTACATCGCTTATAACATTTGAGGGATTATCTGCAATAGATTCTTTTGTGTCTCTTGTTGATTCACAAAAAGTATTAGTAGATTATAAGACACTTGATGGAGTGGCTCAGTATTTTGAGGCAACAGGGCAACGAGGAGCACATATTGCTACTACAATGGCAATTACAAATGAGTATAGTCTCAAAAAAGCCATAGAAGCTGGGCATAATCATAATGTAAAAGTAATGGTAGATTTATTTTCGTTTCCCATTGATAACATGGCAAAGAAAACACAGCAAATACAGGCCTTAGGTGCAGATTATGTTCTTGTGCATCTTGGCATAGATGAATTTCGTGATCCTCAAGGAGAAAAAGATCCTCTTAAAGGATTAGATGAAGTAGTCTCTGTGGCAACTATTCCAGTAGCGGTGGTTGTGTTTACATTGGAACAAGCCATTGAGGCAGTCGCACGAGGAGCATGTATCATACTCATAGGTACGCCTATTATTGAATCAAAGAATGCTCAGGAAGAGTTAAGTGAATTTATAAAAAGAATAAAGCAATAATATCGCAAATATAATTAGGAGGTTATTATATGAATATTATTCATGAGAGTAACGCTGAGGCACAAGTAATTGATGCACCATTTAAGCGTGTTATACGACATATTTCTGCTCCGTGGACTTTAGGTAGTACACAGTTGTGGTTAGGGACTACTTCTATAGAGCCAGGCTATACAAGTAATCCTCATTCTCATAAGGATCAAGAAGAAGTCTTCTATTGTGTTTCAGGAAAAGGAAGAATCAGAGTTGATGATGAAGAAGAAAATTTTTCTCCGGGAGATGTGTGTTATGTTCCTGCTGGGTGTGTTCATCAGCTTATCAATACAGGAGAAGAAGTTCTCAAAGTAGTAGCTGCTGTTTCGCCTCCTTTTGAGCAAGAGCAGTTTAAGAAAGATCATGCAATAGACGAACATTAGGAGGTATATTGTGTTGAAAAAAAGTATATTTTTTATATGTATAGCATTGCTATATGCAAGTGTGGTAGTATGGGCAGGAGGAGAAAGTGAAGGTACAAAAGATTCAGATACTGCTGTGTCTTTTACTTTAGCTCATAATCATAAAGAGAATGGTATGTATCATATTGGTGCTATCAAATTTAAGGAATTAGTTGAATCTCGGACTAATGGTATGATAACTATTGATATTTTTTCGGGAGGACAGTTAGGGGCAGATAGGGAGATACAAGAAGGCATTGAGCTTGGTACTATTGATATGGGAGTTTCAAGTTCTCCTGTATCAAGTATCAATGATTATGCAAAGTTATTGGATGCTCCGTATTTATTTGTCAATAGAGAGCATGTCACTGAGGTGTTAGATGGTGATTTAGGAAAAAGAATTTCAGCTCCTTTAGACAAGAAAAATATCAAGCAACTAGCGTTTTGGGAAAATGGGTTTCGGCAAATTACCAATAATAAGAGACCTATTGTTGTACCATCTGATTTAAGTGGCTTAAAGTTACGCACTCCAGAAAATGCGGTAAGGTTAGAGACATTTAAGACTTTTGGAGCAAATCCTACTCCTATGTCATTTAAGGAAGTGTTTGGAGCATTACAGCAGGGAGTAATAGATGGTCAAGAAAATCCTCTTGCTGTTATTAACCAAGGTTCTCTTTTCGAAGTACAAACATATCTTTCTATATCAAACCATGTGTATTCTGCAGCACACTTTTTGATGAATAAAGAAAAATTTGATGCATTATCTCAAGATATGCAAAATATCCTCCTGGAAGCAGCAGTTGAAACAGCAAAATATACTCGTAGTGTAGGAAAAGATCAAGATAAAACATTAATAGGAAAACTACAAGGCGATGGTATGGAAGTAAATGAGGTAGATACAAGTGCATTTGTAGATGCAGGAAAATCAGTGTGGGGGAATATAGTATCGTCTAATATGTATCCAGATGCACAAGAAATAGTAGATGAAATTTCGGCATTAGGACAGAAATATCTGAAATAAATTATATTACATTATATGTATGAGTACTTATTCTAGCAGTCCAGTGGCAAGAAAGATTATTACTATTTGTAATAAGATTATTGATTTGTTTCTTGTTTTCCTTGTAATAGGAATGTCTCTTGTAGTACTCATACAGGTATTATTTAGGTATGTATTTGTTTCTCCTTTATCGTGGCCAGAAGAAACAACTCGTTTAATGCTTGTATGGCTGAGTTTCTTAGGAGGCTATGTTGCATTAAGAGAAAATCAACACATGAGTTTTATGCTTCTCATTAAAAAGATTGCTCAGCCCTATCGTGTAATACTTGAAATTGTACGTGAAATATCTATTATTATATTTCTTATTGTTATTGTCATTGAAGGTACTAGATTTTCTTTGAAATTTCATGATGTATCGTTTACCTATATTAACATCAGTCTAGGAATTTTTGCATATTCAGTATTTCCTATTGCTGGAACATGTATGCTCTGTAAGTCAGTAGTCAATTTTTGGGATCTCATTAGTACCACATTTCTCAAAAAGGAGAAAGAGAAAGCATGACTGCAGTACTCGTATTTTTTCTTTTGTTTATGTACATTTTTATTGGAACTCCTATTGTATTTTCATTAGGATTGGCTTCTTTTGGTTTTCTTATTTTGGTGTTGAACGATATTCCTCTCACAATTATTGTACAAAATTTATATAATGGAGCAAATAGCTTTACTTTGTTAGCAGTGCCTTTGTTTATTTTTACAGGCTCTCTTATGAATCTAACAAATATATCAAAGCATATATTTGATTTTGCTGCTTCATTGGTAGGGCATCTAAAAGGCGGGCTTTCTGCAATCAATATTGTTACAAGTATGTTGTTTGCGGGAGTATCTGGGACTTCAGTGGCTGATACTGCAGCAGTGGGAGCGGTAGTGATTCCTGCTATGAAGCAAAGAGGATATAAAGCAGATTTTGCTGCTGCTGTAACAGCATCTTCTTCTACTATTGGCATTATTATTCCTCCTAGTGTTCCTATGATATTATATGCAGTTGCAGAAGGCATATCAGTGACGAAATTATTTATTGCAGGTATTTTACCTGGTATTTTAATTGGGCTTGCATTGCTTGTAGTTTCTACCATTATTTCTATAAAAGAAAATTATGGGAGCGAAGATACTTTTTCTATAAAAAAAGTATTTGTTAGCTTTTTTGTTGCTATTCCTGCTTTGTTGTTACCAGTGATAATATTAGGGGGTATATTGGGAGGAATATTTACTCCTACCGAAGCTGCAGCAGTAGCAGTATTCTATGTATTGTTTTTGGGGACTATAACAAGACAGTTAAATATACATAAGATATACACAGCAGCGAAAGAGACAGTTATATTTAGTGGTTCGGTATTGATGATTATAGCAAGTGCAAAAATAGTTGCATGGGTATTTGCTCGTGCAGCAATACCACAGACTTTGGTAGAACCTTTTTTAAGTATCACTAAGTCTCCAGTATTGTTTCTATGGATTGTCTCTGGTATTCTTATTGTAGCTGGTACATTTCTTCATGGTACTGCTATGCTGGTTATTCTTGTGCCGCTTTTTATTCCTCTTATGGAATCATTTCATATTCCTCATCTACAGTTTGCCATGACAGTAATTATTTGTTGGGGGATAGGACAGCAGACACCGCCTGTAGGGTCAGCATTATTTATTACTTGTTCTCTCGCAAAGGTGGATGTATGGGAGCTTACAAAAGCTAATTTGCCATTTATATGTGCTATGATAGCAATATTAGCAGCAGTTATTCATATGCCATTTTTATCGGTATGGTTACCTAATCTTATATTGCAGTAAGGAGATATATGAAAAAAAAGAGAATTGCTATTTTATTGGGAGATCCTACGGGGATTGGTCCAGAACTCATTATAAAAGTACTATCTACGCTTAAGCCTCATCCGTCTATTCAATATGTACTTATTGGAGACAAAAGGGTATTAGAGCAGGCCTTTGAAATAGTAAAAGTACGTATTGTATTGCCAATTATTGAGCGTATAGATGAAAATATATCTGAGGAAGATATAGTATTTCATGATTATGCTACAATATCGAGTACCGAATATGAGATAGGTACGGTGAATATCAAAGGAGGGCTTTCTGTGGTAACTACTCTTAAGTATGCTATTGAGTTGGCAAAAAAAGAGTTGATACATGGGATACTCTTTGCACCATTTAATAAACAGGCTATGCATGAGGCTGGTTTGCCTTTTGAAAGTGAGTTAGAATATTTTAAGGATACTTTTTCAATTCCGACTATTCCTGGAGAGCTTAATATTGTTGGAGATATATGGACAATGCGGGTAACGTCACATGTTCCACTAAAGCAGGTAAGCAGTTTGCTCAGCATTGATACTATTGAATATGCAATAGAATTTCTTAATACACAGCTTGTTAATGCTGGTAGGGGAGGAGCAAAAATTGCGGTATCGGGCTTAAATCCACATAATGGAGAAAATGGTTTATTTGGTACAGAAGAGCAAGAGTATATTACTCCTGCCATTGAAAGAGCAAAACAAAAACAGATACATGCTGTGGGTCCTTTTCCTGCAGATACTTTATTCTTACGCTTGGAGAAAGAGAAGATAGATGCCATTGTGTGTATGTATCACGATCAAGCTCAAATTGGACTAAAATTGCTTGGTTTTGATAAAGGCATGACACTTCATGCAGGGTTTCCTATTCCTATTGGTACGCCTGCACATGGAACAGCGTTTGATATAGCAGGAAAAAATATTGCATCTGCTTCAGCGTGTGAACATGCACTTTCAATAATAACTTTGATTGTGGAGCGACAAGCATGAGTAGAGGCATATCTTCCCAGTTGGAACATGTTGGTGTTGGAGCAAAAGATACTACTGCACTTGCACAGTGGTATTGTGAGATATTTGGGCTACAAATTGTATATCAAACTTCTGATGAAATTCCTATTTATTTTTTAGGACATCCTGCTATTGATTTTAAGCTAGAAATATTTCCGCTTGATGTTCCGCAAAAGTTTGAGGAAACAGGAATACATATTAGCTTTAAGGTATCAAACTTAGACGAAACACTGAGGTATTTTGATGATAAGGGCATAGAATATGCTGCTGTAAAGCAGCTTATGAAAAATGGAAAAACGGTATTTTTCAAAGATCCAGTAGGACATACATTGCAAATAGTGGAACGTCCTATACAATTATGGGAATAATAAAAACATAAAAAAGGAGTCAAAAATGAGATCATTTAAGAATGCTCAAGGGGCAGGTATTGTTCATAATATGATAGCTTGTATACAAGATAATAAGGAATTTTTGAGTGAAATTGATGGGAAAATAGGGGATGGTGATCATGGTATAAACATGAACAAAGGATTTACTCTCTGCAAAGATCGTCTTGATGAAAATGATAGCTTGAGTACTGCGTTGGACAAACTTGGGAATGTTTTACTGATTGAAATTGGTGGTTCTATGGGACCAATATATGGCATGTTTTTTATTGCTATGAAAAATGCCAGTGAAGGAGAAGAGGATATTGATATAAAGGTATTCTTTACTATGTTGCAGTCAGCATATCAGGAGATTGCTGAGATAGGGGGAGCAAAAGTCGGTGATAAAACAATTATGGATGCTCTTGTTCCTGCCTTGCAAGCATATGAACATGCAATGTCTGATACTAAAAGTTTTGTAGAAGCCTTACAGGATATGGATGCTGCTGCAGAAAAAGGCTATAAGTCGACAGAAGATTTAGTGGCAAAAATAGGAAGAGCAAGTAGGTTAGGAGAGCGTTCACGAGGAGTGTTAGATGCAGGGGCAACTTCGTGTTACCTTTTGTTGCATAGTATGAAAGAAACGATACTAACATTATTACAAGGAGAAGATATATGAAAATAGCGATAGGATGTGATCCAAATGCTCAAGAATTAAAGCAGTCAATTATTACTATTATTACAGAGCTTCATCATGAATACAAAGATTTTGGCAGTGATGATACAATATATGCAAATGTGTCCATTGAAGTTGCACAGTCAGTTGTGTTAGGGGAGTTTGATAGAGGGATATTGCTGTGTGGTACTGGTATAGGAGTATCTATTTCTGCAAACAAAGTACAAGGTGCATATGCAGCGTTGGCTTCAAGTGTGTATGCTGCTTCAAAAGCAGTCACTAGTAATAATGCAAACATATTGTGTATAGGAGCGTTTACAACAGGGAGAGAAGTTGCTCTAAGTATAGTGCGCACCTATCTTAGCACAAAATACGAGCAAGGAACTCCCTCTGCTGCAAAAATTGCACGCTATGTAGCGTACGATACTTCAAATAAGTAATTATGTTATAGTATAGGTAGCAATACATTTTTAGAAAATGTAATGTTATGGAATGTAAGGAGTAGTATAATGGACATAAATCCACAAAACCAAAGTATCAGAGACTGTTTAGGAAAAACTTATAGTATTGATTTTTATCAAAGAGAATATGTTTGGGATAAGCAAACTGTTGAAATTTTGCTGAATGATATTTTTCATCAATTTGAATTATCGTATGAAGAACATAAAGATAAAAAGATTGAATCTAAGACAATGAGTAAGTATAATTGGTACTATTTGAGTACTTATATCACAAATAAGATTGAAAGTGAACAATTTATTGTTGATGGGCAACAGAGATTAACGACTTTATCACTTATTGCACTCAAACTTTATCATTCGACAAAAGAGGAAAAAGTAAGGAATGTTCTATCAAATTTGATTAAAGGGGATGATATGGATAAAGGACGTATTTTTTGGATAGACCATGAAAATAGAGAAAAAGTGATGAATGCTTTAATGGATGGAAAACCTTTAAAGGAATCTGAACTTACAGATATTACTAGTAAAAATGTACATGATAGATATAAAGAGATTTCAGCTTATTTTGATAAGAAAGCATTAGATGATAAAAAACTAAAATCTTTTATTTATTATTTTTTATATAATTTGGTACTAGTTGAATTAGAAATAAAACAAGATGATACCCCTATGATATTTGAAGTTATTAATGATAGGGGGGTAGCATTAAAACCTTTTGAGATTCTCAAAGGAAAATTATTAGGAGCATTGGATAAATCAGATACTGAAAAATATAATAACTGTTGGGAAGATGCTATTTCAAGAATAAAATATATGGAAGATGATTTTTTTAGGAATTACCTCAAGGCAAAGTTTATGTCTAGTAAAAATCCTGATGTGGAAAAAAGAATTAATAACGATTACCATAGATATATTTTTGAAGATAATGAAATGGCTAAGAAGCTAAAATTTAGAAAAACAGATGAAGATCATAAAGGCAACATAAAAGAATTTATTGAAAAAAATATGAGCTACTATACTGCATTGTATGAAAAGATCATAAACAATACAGATAAAAACATATACCTAATATACAATCATGATATTAATGGTTTATCGGGTCAATATCAAAATATTATGGCAGCTTGTGAAATTAATGATGAGCAAGAACAAGAAAAAATTGAAGCTATAGCTAAAGAGGTAGATAGGCTTTTTATATTACTCAGTTTAAATAATATTTATGATAGCAATAATTTTCAAAATATATCATATAGTATTAATGAATCTGTTAAAGGAAAGCAAGTTAATGTGTATAGGGATATTTTTAATGAAAAAATATATGAACGCATTAGAGAAAAATACCAAACATCAAATTCAGTATTGAGTTATCATGTATTTAAGAAACAAGGATATGATACATTAAATGCAAAAATACTTAGGTATATATTAGCAAGAATTGAGGAATATATTTGCAAAAATTCAAAGATAAATATGCAAACAGATATTTTTCATCTTTCTACAAAAACAAGAAGTGCTAACAGTAATTATCACATTGAGCATATTTTTGCTGATAATGAAGAAAATAAAGCATATTTTAAATCAGAAGATGAAAATGTTTTTTGGGAAGAAAGAAATCGCTTAGGAGCTTTGTTACTCTTAAAAGGGAAAGATAATCAGAGTTCTGGGAATGAACAGTATAAAAATAAGCTAAAAACATATAGTAATGGTTTAATGCTATGTAGAACCTTAACACAAGATTGTTATAAATCAAACCTTGATTTTACAAAGTGGAATGACACTTTAGAAGAGCCATTTAAGCCTATTGATACATTTGATAGAAATGCACTGGAGCATAGAAGCAAAGTTTTATATACTCTTGTAAAGCGTATATGGGATGTATAATACATTAGAATTTCTCACTACTACCGAACAAGGAAAGAAACATAACATAAAAAGCAACATTAGAAGCATTGAGAATAAATGATAATGAAGTACTATTTGTTTATGTTTCTTGTTGTTGATTGTTAGTTTGAGTACTAGTATTTTGTGTTATGTGGGATATTTCTTGAATAAACTGCTCTACACTTTCAAAGTTTTTATATACTGACAAAAATCGAAGATATGCAACAATATCGATTTTTTGTAACTTTTCTAGGAGTATTGTTCCTAAAAAAGACGATGCTATTTCATGTTGACTGCCTGCATGTGTTTGTGCCATCTCTTCTATAGAGTCTAGTAGTGAGATGACTGTTTCTACAGGAACAGGCCGTTTTCTTATA
This sequence comes from Spirochaetia bacterium, assembly GCA_965218205.1. Classification (GTDB taxonomy): domain Bacteria; phylum Spirochaetota; class Spirochaetia; order WTKD01; genus CBDDCA01. The sequence continues at coordinate 814,902 of OZ244590.1, forward strand.
GCTAGTTCAATGCTCTGTCGTAATTTTTCTCTATCAAAGACCTGTCTTACATGATTTTTCTTTACTACTATGAGGGGATTTTCGTCTATTCTTTCATAAGAGGTAAAACGATGCCCACAAGAAAGACATGCTCTGCGTCTACGGATAATTGCTCCATTTGCTAAATCACGCGTTTCTAATACTTTATCTTCACTATTGTGACAGCGACTACATTTCATAAGCTATACTCATATTTTTTTGTATACTATATATCATTATACAATAGACGAAGATTCTCGATAGTAAGATGCTTGTGTAAAATTTTATAGAATATAGCATATGGTTTTTTGTTCTTATGTTTTTTAGGAGAGTTAATATGTTTTAGTATAGCTTCAAATGACTGAAGAAAGGCTTGTGTTCCATAATGTTTAGAAATTACTTGCAATGCAATTTTTCTTAAGCTAGGATTGTTTTTGTGTTTGCTATTACGTGAATAATCTAATGATTTGTTATGTTTATTTCGAGAAGATACTGTTGCATTGTTTCTGTACTTTTCAATTATGTTTCTGCTAGGATCAAATAATACAAGGGTATCATATATTTTTTGTAATAGCTTTATGTTTGCATAGGTAATATCTCTTCTAAATGTATCGAAGTTCTTAAGAAGATATTCTTGTATAGCAGTACTAAGAAATGAAAAATCTATGGTATTCTTTTTTAGTATACTATCAATAGAGGCAATTAAAGATTCTTTTGTAGCTTCATCAACTATGTCAGGAAGCATATCAATTTTATTTTTATAAGAAAAATGTAACACATTATAAGAAATAATACTAGGTAATGACTGAATGATATGGCGAGGGATAGTAATACTTTTATACCATGTTGATGGCCAATATAAAGAAAAGATATATTCAAATTGCTTTGTTTGTGAAATACTTCTTGCAACTAGAGGGGAGTTATACAATACAGAATCTAAATAGCTAAACCCAAACCCTTCCAGTACAGAGCTTGAAATAATAGCATCGCTGTAGCTACAAATTTCTTGAAAGCTAAAGGGGCATTTTTTTTGTGTCCCTAAAGAGAATATTCCAGGCACTTTTCCTGTATGTATCAGTTTTTCTATAATACTAGAGTATGGGCGTTCTTGCTCTGATTCTCCGGGCAGAGTAATGTTGACTACGCAAGGGATGGCAAAGCGAGCTTCAAACATTTTTGTGATGAGCATTGCTTCTAAAACATTTTTTCTTCTTATGCAGCGTACAGGATATGTAAAGAGTAAATAGTTACCCTCGTTATATTGAGGAGCAAAATTTTTTTTTCGTGTGATATATTTTTTTAAGCTGTTGGAATCATCAGTTGTGTTTGTATGCTGTGTACTAGTAGTATATGTAACGATGTTGGGAAGTAACTGAGCATCAATAGAGGCTTTTTGTAAGATATGTTTGTCATGCTCATTTATTACTGCAACAGTGGTATGCTCATTAAAATTGTACAATATATTTTCACCTGGTACATGTATAAGTCGTTCTAAAGCGGAAAAACGTGTTTGTTCAGGAAAATCATGTATCTGTAATAACATGTAAGGATCATATTTTTTTATAAATTGTAATAATGCAAGTGTAAAGAGAGGATTTTTTCCCAAGTGGTAATTATGAACCCACCAAAGAGTTTCTTCATTATTATGAGAAATGAAAAACTGCAGTAATTTCTCTACTATTTCTTTTTTGCTCTTAAAGAGTGCAGTGTTGCTTACTGTGGTATGTTCTGTTTGTATTTCTGTTGATGCTGTATTGTTCTCTTTGTCTTTTTGTAACCATTCAATGTACCCAAGTTCTTTCTTAAAATGTACTTCTACTTTTGTAGTATTAAAATGCTTACGAATTTTTAGCATATTTTTTCTGCTACCAGTAAACAGGACTATTTTTTTTATATATGAGAATTGTTTTGCTTCAAGTAATGCTTGCACTGTTTTTGTAATAACACTTGTCACTCCTCCAGTATGGAGATGATAGTGCATAATATTGATAACCGATGGTGTATATTGTTTCATATGTTTTGTGTTCTATAGTATTAATTATAGCTATATATAGTATACCATTATTAGTGACAGTGTTTATAGAGTACTTTTTTGTAATATAATGAATATATGGGACTACATACAAAAAAAGATTCTACAGATAAGCTGTATATAGAACAATTACTCTATACTATTTATATTGACACTCCATATACAATACAGTGGCAAGCTCCTTTTCAACAGTTTTGGGAGCGATGGAAACATAAATCTACATACCAAGATACTGCTGATACTGTATCGTGTCTTGATGAAACGCTGTGTATGTTGATTTGCTATGGGGATAGTATAACAAAAAGTGATGAAATGCCACTTGAAACATTACATACATTTTTACAGAGCAGATGTGAAAATCTCATACGAGGGGTGCATATACTCCCATATTTTCCGTATACATCTGACGATGGTTTTTCTATTTCTGATTATATGACAGTACGGGATGATTTAGGTGATTGGCAGCATATTACTAATATAGCTGATGATTTTGTTCTTATGAGTGATCTTGTGCTTAACCATTGTTCTACCCAACATGCTTGGTTTACTCAGTTTCTCGCAAACAAAGAGCCGTATTCTGAGTATTTTATTACTGCTGATCCTCAGTTAGATTTTTCGAAGGTAGTACGTCCACGCCCGCATTTTATACTGAGTGATTTTGAAACTGATAGAGGGGTGCAACATGTGTGGACTACCTTTAGTAGTGATCAAGTTGATCTAAACTATGAAAATCCTCTGCTGCTTTTTGATATGCTTGATGTTCTGCTATCGTATGTTATACAGTATCGTTCTTCTGTTATTCGACTCGATGCTGTTGCTTACCTATGGAAAGAGATTGGTACTTCGTGCATACATCGTAAAAAGACACATTTGCTTGTAAAACTTATGAGAGCTGTGCTTGATGTGTTTGCTGCTCAGAGTGTGCTTATCACTGAGACAAATGTTCCTCATAAAGAGAATGTCAGTTATTTTGGAGAAGGTGATGAGGCACATCTTGTATATAATTTTACGCTTCCCCCATTACTGCTCTATTCCGTATTATTTTCCTCGACAGAAATATTACAGAAATGGGCTAACAGTTTAGTGCTGGAGCACGATAATACATGCTTTTTTAACTTTTGTGCTTCACATGATGGGATAGGCATTACCCCAAGCTATGGAATTCTCAGTGATGTACAACGAGAAGCACTTATCAATAAGGTAAAGGAGCGAGGAGGCAAAATATCGTATAAAGCTACGAAAAATGGAGAAACCCCTTATGAGATGAATATCAGTTATGTCTCTGCGGTAATAGATCCTGAACAGAGTGTTGAGCAACAAGCCATGAGTTTTTTAGCTACACAGTCGGTGCTTCTTAGTATGCCAGGAGTTCCTGGAATCTATATTCATAGTTTGTTAGGGAGTAAAAATTGGCAAGAAGGGGTTGAGAATCTTGGGTATAACAGAGCTATCAATAGAGAAAAATTAGATGTTAATAGTGTCAATCAAGAGCTTTCAAATGAGGAAAGTTTTCGGAGTATGGTATTCAAAGGCTATTTACATATGATAGAGGCACGTACTCATAATGTAGCATTTCACCCTTTTGCATCATTTTCTTTTCCTGTTGTGCAAGATGGATTGTTTGCTGTTCTAAAAGAATATCAAGCACAGAAAATAATATGTATTGTCAACCTTAGTAATGATGAAAAAATACAAGCATTCCCATCAAATATGTTTCCTTTTAAGAGCGGGATGAAAGATATACTAAAGGGAGATATTGTATTTCTTCCTTCAAATTCAAATGATGAAGTAGAACTTACTTTAGAACCGTACGAAGTATATTGGCTATGTCCAATAGATACATCTACCAATGAAAAATAAGATAGTATATGATTATAAGGTATAATGAAAGACACTTCTTTTTTCTCTGATTGTCGGCAAGCTGTTATGCACAGTTGCTACATAGAAAGTATACGTTCCTTTCTTAGCGCTTATAATCTTGTAGAAGTACATAGTCCTATTCTCAGTCCTGTTCTTATTCCTGAGCGACATATAGATGTGTATGCAGTAGAGGAAGAAGAACAAGGAAAAATGCATTATCTTACTCCATCTCCTGAAGTATACTTAAAACAAATGATAGCAAAGCTCTCTCATGATGAGACTATGAATACATATATGGGAGGGGTATATGAGCTAACCCATAGTTTTCGGAAAACAGAGCAGAAAAGCCCTATTCATCAGAAAGAATTTTTGATGTTAGAGTATTATTGTTTACATACAAGTACTCAACAGATGCAAGATATAACTGTGGATATGTTACAGCATTGTATACAGTGTATGATAAAGAAAAATAAAACATTGCACCTTTTTACTCAAGAGAGCATAGCATATATGCAACATTTACTTGAACATGTATTGAGCATGTCTTTGGAACAGGCATTTTTTTCCTATACTGCATTTAATTATAACGATTTTTTACAGTGTAAAAGTACTGTTGAAGCAATGGTATGTGTTGGCTTAGATCCTATGAAGGATATTGGCATGGATTGGGAAGATATATTTCATTATGCCTTAGTACAGTATCTGGAACCTATGTTGCCACGTGATCATATTATATTTCTCTACGATTATCCCAGCAAAGTCAAAACTTTGTCTAAAACAAAAGCGGCAAAACAAGGGGGCATCCCTTGCAGTGATAGGTGGGAGCTGTATATTGCTGGTATAGAAGTTGCAAACTGCTTTAATGAAGAAACTGATCCTGATAGTATTTTTAGTTTTATGCAGGAACAAGCCACACTAGGAGGAGCAAGAAACATTCAAGCAGATTGGGATAAGAACTTTTTGCGATCTGATCGTCTGCCTCAATGTTCAGGGGGAGCTATGGGTATTGATAGGGTATATATGGCACTATTAGGCAAACAATCATTATACGAAGCTACCTCTCTACATGAAAGTCTTTATATCTCTTGATAGTAAAAAGAAACATTCCATTACACTTTTCGATTATATTGTAACTGTATGAGTCCTGTGTCGTATTGTTGTATTGTTCCTGCTTCTAGTGGTATAGTTGGGGTATCCCCTAAAAAAAGTCGTTTTCCATCGCCTAAAATAATAGGGATAACAGAAATAAGATAGGTATCTATAAGATCTTTCTGCATAAGTAGCCTTACAATTTCGCTTCCTCCATCACAGTAGATATGTTTTCCTTCTTTGCTTTTTAATTCTTTTACTAAGGTTTCTACATTGCCATTATAAAAGGTAACATTGTTCTCATTTTCTCTTTCTTGTCGAGTGATAACATAGCAATCAAACATGCTTGATGCAGGAAACTTGCCTCCAGTAAGCGTGAGAATTGTCTCGTAGGTAGTTCTTCCTACAATGTAAGTATCAACTGTTTCTGTAAATGCTTTATATCCATAATCTTCATTTTCCTTCTCAACAATAGAGAGCCACGAAATATCGTTGTCTTTTGTTGCTATAAACCCATCTAGGCTCATACTAATATATAATAGTAATTTTCTTTGATTATGCATATAAAAATATAGTATAATAAGTATACAAAAAAATCAAGCATAAGTGAGAAAAAAAAGTATTATGATACAGAGAGAGTTTTTGTATAATAATAATTATGTATAGATTACAGTGGTTTTTTTCCTTTGTCTTCCTCACTTTTTTTGTTGTTACTATATCTTCAAAAGATATAAAAGCTATGACTTTCAATGTACAAAATCTTTTTGATGGCAAGAACGATGGTACTGAATATCAAGAATATAGTCCGCCTCGATGGAACAATACACAATATCACTATCGACTGAGTGCAGTAGGGAAAGCAGTACAAAAATTAGCATTCTCTTTAGATATTATTGCCTTACAAGAGGTAGAGAATGAAAGAGTAGTGAAAGATTTACAAAAATACTATTTGCCTCGTTTATCATATGTAGCAGTAAGTACAGCAAAAAAATCTGCTGTGCAAATTGCTCTATTGTCTCGATATAAGATACTTGAAGTCAAGGAACATCAAGTACAGATACCTTCACTTTCTGGAGGATTGCGCCCGATCTTAGAGGTAACATTAGAGCTATCTTCAAAAAAGAAACAGACACAACATGCAGTGAATACAATACAGGTGTTTGTAGTGCATCTAAAATCAAAAAGAAGCAGTAATGCCACTATTAGCTCAAGTCAAATACGATCGTTTCAATATACACTCATCATCAATAATTTTGATACAACTATGCCAACAGTATTGCTAGGAGACTTTAATGATGAAGAAGCATATACTCATTTGCAACATGCATATCATCAAAAGTATCAGCAAAGTATAGAAAGCCTTGTAGATACAAAACCATACTATGATACAGAAGCAGTAGTCAATGGAACATATTATTACAAAGGATGGGCACAGTTAGATCATATTTTCTTCGATACATCTTTTGCCACTATTTTTTCAGAGATAGAGCTTACTATTGTAGGGAATGCTCCTTTTACTATTGTAAGCAGTAAACAAGGTATAACACCAAATAAATTTTATATGCATTTTAAGAACTATACTGCAGTCTCTGATCATTTGCCAGTATTACTAACTGCCCAATATAAATAATCAGTACAGATAATCAATACAGATAATCAGTATAAACAAGAAAGGCTTTACTGAAAGTAGCTGTTTAGAGTACTTTCAAATTCTGTATGTTTAGGGTTGAGAGGGCTAGGGTGAGGAATATAGTGAAGTTCATTTATATTGAGTACATTTAATAAAGATTGTGCTATAGTATGTGAATATCTTCCTATTGCAAGTATTGTAGTAATGCCTAATATGTTACAATAGTTACGTAAGTGTTCTTTACATACTATTTCTACCTCTTTAATGCTCTTGTCTTTTCTCAGGAGTGTATGGTCAGGAGTGAGATTACTTGCAGTTTTTTTATTAAAAAAAGCCAGAGGACAAAAATTAAGAACAAATGCCTGTGCAAAAAAATCTTGAGGAGAAGGAAATAGTCTTTGAATACATCCCCAGACTTTTTCGCCACTTTTTTCTTCACGATGATATTGAAGTCCTTGTACTGGTCGTTTAGTGTGCATGTGTACTGGTTGTTTTACAGTATATTGTAATTGAAGATAACGAGTAACTGCACTGATGTTGCCAAAAGGAATGCCTGTTTGTACCATGCCATGAGGACCAGGATTGATCCCTAATAACAGATATTTTCTTTGCTGTTTTGTTGTATGTGCAAAGTTTGAAACATATGCTTTCCATCCTTCCCATGCGTAATTGAACACATTGTATACACACACAGTACTAGGATATTCAAGTTCATCAAGTGCAAGGGAGAGTTCTTTGCTATGTTGTAATAATGTAGTACTATGCAATATTATTGTTGTGCTGATAAAATATGTTTGTTGAGGATAATCTCTAACATTTCTTGTTTTCCTGATTGGGCTGTGGGAGTATCATGTTGTAATGCGTAGGAGTGCAAGTCTTTTAATGTTGTAGTATTATTGACTATACTGCTACCAATATCACTATTATAGCTTTCATAACGCTCTTGTACAAAATTTTCAATTTCATTACTGGACAGTAGAGAATGTGCAGCTTTTAAGCCTATTGCAAATGTGTCCATGCTAGAGATATGACCATAAAATAGATCATTGCTATCAGTAGAAGGGCGACGTAATTTTGCATCAAAGTTAAGTCCACCTGGTGCTATTCCTCCGTTTTTTAATACCTCTATCATCATGAGGGTACTGGTGTATATATTAGTTGCGTATTGATCGGTATCCCAGCCTAATAACATGTCACCTTGATTTGCATCAAGGCTTCCTAACATATCATGTATTCGTGCAAGGTACATTTCGTGGTGCATAGTATGTCCTGATAATGTTGCATGATTTACTTCTAAGTTGAGCGTAAAGTCTTTATCAAGATTGTAGTGCTTCAGAAAACCTATAACGCTTGCTGCATCATAGTCATATTGATGTTTTGTTGGTTCTTTTGGTTTTGGTTCTATAAGTAACTGTCCTGTAAACCCTATACTTTTTGCATAATCACGAGCCATGCTAAGAAAGGTGGCAAGATTATCAAGCTCTCTTTTGAGATTAGTGTTTAGCAATGTTTCGTATCCTTCTCTTCCTCCCCAAAACACATAGTTAAGTCCGCCAAGTTTGTGAGTGATATCTATTGCTTTTTTTACTTTTGCTGCTGCATAGGTAAATATTTCTGCTTGTGGACTTGTTGCTGCTCCATTCATAAAGCGTGGATGACTAAATAAATTGCTCGTACCCCATAATAGCTGTAATCCTGTGTCTTTCATTATAGTATGGAGAATATCGCTTATACTGTCTAGGCGTTTTTCTGTCTCTACAAGTGTATCAGCTTCATCTACAATATCAAAGTCATGAAAACAAAAGAAAGGAATTGAAAGTTTTGTCGTAATTTCAGCTAAAGCATATACTCGTGCCTTTGCTTTTTCTATGGGGTTTTGTATGCTATCCCAAGGGCGTTTTATCGTGGGCATTCCAAAAGGATCGTTTCCTTGTCCTGTTAAGCTATGCCAATATGCAAAAGAGAAACGTAAATGTTCTTGCATAGTTTTATTGCCAACTATTTCTGTTGGATTGTAATGCCTAAATGCTAATAGATTATCAGTATTTGCACCTTCATATTGTATTTTTGGTATATTGCTAAAAAATTCGTCCATAAAAATTCCTTATTTGCACTGTTAATTGTTGAGACTCGTATCTTTTTATTATACTATATTACTGATAATACTATATTTTACCTTTGTTTCTTGTATATTGATCATACCAAACAGCAAATAATAGCACGAGGGCTTTTACTACATACTGATATTCTGCTCCTAAGTTAATCAAAGACATACCATTGTTAATGACTCCCATAACAAGCCCTCCTGTAATAGCTCCTATAATAGTGCCTATACCTCCAGCAGCAGATGCTCCTCCAATAAAAGCAGCAGCAATAGCTTCCAGTTCAAATAATTGTCCTGATTGAGGGAGTGCAGAATTGAGGTATCCTGTAAAAATCACCCCTGATAATCCTGATAAAGCTCCCATAATAGCAAATACAAAAAATACTACTCGTTCAGAATTGACTCCAGAAAGTTTTGCCGCTTTCGCATTTCCTCCCACAGCATACACTTCTCTTCCAAACACTGTCTTGTTTGTAATGAATACAAATAAAACAATAACAATGAGTAATAAAATGACTACATTAGGAATACCTCTGTACGAAGCAAACTTATATCCTAATATCATGATTGTGATGCTTAGTATAAGTAGTTTAAGTACGAGAAACTGTACTGGCAACACATGAAATTTATGTGCTTTTTTTGCTCTGTATTGGTGTATGGCATATATCACATATGCTACTAAAAGTACCATCATAACAATAAGCGTATTGAGATGAAATTCTGCATTGTTTACAAAAGAAAATCCAGAAGCAATTTTTTTATAATTATCATCTATCAGTGATACAGGATTGACTTGGGTGATAATATACGTAAGCCCACGAAACAAAAGCATACCTGCAAGAGTTACAATGAAAGCAGGTACTTTTAGAAATGCAATCCAAAATCCTTGTGTGGCTCCAATAATCAGTCCTATGCCTATTGATGCTAAAATAGTAACAGGCATACCAACGCCTGTATTATACACCATAGCACTGATAGCTCCTATAAAAGCACATACCGATCCAACTGATAAATCTATATTACCAGTAATGATAACAAGTACCATTCCCACTGCAAGGGTAAGAATATAACTATTTTGAATAAATATATTTGTTATATTTCTTGCGTTAAAATTAATGCCGTTTGTCATAAATGTGAATATAACAAATATACATCCTAACATTAAGAACATAGAGTAATTACGAATATTATCTTTTGCTATTTTTAAAAAATTATTTTTTTCCATATGTTTTATCCTAGTGCTATTTTAATTATTTTTTCTTGGGTTGCATCTTGTATATCAAGCTCCCCTTTTATTTTTCCTTCATTCATAACATAAATTCTGTCAGACATGCCAAGCACTTCTTCTAGTTCTGATGAAATCATGATAATGCTTTTTCCCATTGCTACTAGATCGTTGAGTATAGAATATATTTCATATTTTGCTCCTATATCAATGCCTCTTGTAGGCTCATCTATAATAAGAATATTTGGGTTAGTGTAGAGACAACGACTAATGACTACTTTTTGTTGATTACCGCCACTGAGAGTATTTACTATGGTATGTACACTGGGAGTTTTTATGTTCATTTTTTCTTTATACTGAACACTTGAGGCTTCTACTTCTTTGCTGTTTATTATGCCAAATTTTGAGCATTTGTGTAATCCCGAATTAGTTATGTTGTTTTTTATATCTTGAATAAGAATAAGTCCTAGTTCTTTTCTATCTTCGGATATGTATCCTAGCCCATCTCTAATAGCTTCTTTTGGTGTGTTCCAGTGTATTTTCTTTCCATGTAAATATACATCTCCTGTATGTTTAGAACCGTACATAGAACCAAAAATACTCATCATAAGTTCCGTTCTTCCTGATCCCATGAGTCCGCAAATACCCAGTATCTCTCCTTTTCGTACGTTAAAATGCACATCTGAGATAGCTTTTTTTTCTGCATCTAAAGGATGATATACAGACCAATCTTTTACTTCAAACTGTATTTCACCGATATGAGAGTTTCTTTTTGGAAATCGATCTGTCATATCTCTTCCTACCATATCTTTAATGATCATCTGTTCGGTTATGGGAGTTTTATGGGCTTCAAGTGTGCTAATTGTTTTTCCATCACGAAGTATGGTAATATCATCAGCTATTTCTAGTACTTCGTTTAGTTTATGTGATATCATAACACAAGTTATGCCTTGTTTTTTTAGTAATAGTATAAGTTGAAGTAGCTGTTCACTTTCTTGATCATTGAGAGATGAGGTAGGTTCATCTAAAATAAGCAGCTCTACTTTTTTTGAAAGAGCCTTTGCTATTTCGACTAATTGTTGTTTTCCAACGCTTAATGTATTTACTATTGTTTGTGGGTTCTCTTGTAGCCCAACCTTATTAAGAAGATTCTGCGTTTCTGTGCTTAGTTTGAAGAAGTTGATGATACCAAAGGTAGATTTGTAGTGTCCTAAAAATATGTTTTCTGCTATAGAAAGATAGGGGCTAAGAGCAAGTTCTTGATGTATGATAGCGATGCCATCATGTTCACTGTCTTTTACTGATGAATATTTTAAGACTTTATCCTTAAAGGTAATAGTCCCTGTATATGATTCATGAGGATATACCCCAGATATTATTTTCATAAGAGTAGATTTTCCTGCTCCATTTTCTCCACATATACAATGTATACTCCCTTTCTGTATAGTAAAATTTATATCATCTAATGCTCTTACGCCAGGAAAATCTTTTGTTAAATTAGAAATACTTAGTAAACTCATAGTATAGTTATAAAAAAAGTAACATACCGAAGCATGTTACTTTTTTATAAGAACTAATTTTCTATTTGTTCTTTAGTATAATATCCAGAATCAATCAGCACCTCTTCATAATTGTCTTTGGTAATTTCAACTGGCTCAAGTAAATAAGAAGTCACTGTTTTTTTGCCTGTATTGTAGGTTGTTTTGTCCATACGAGTTCCTGCGATAGAAGGGGGTTGGTTTTGTAGTATAGCGTCTGCTAATTCAATAGTAGCTTTTGCTAAATTTCTTGTATCTTTGAACACGGACATATATTGCTTTCCATCTTTAATCATTTTTATTGAAGATATTTCTCCATCTTGTCCACTAACTATAGGCAGGGTAGTACTGTAATTGTTGTCAGTTAAGAGAGCTTCAATAATTGCACGGGCAAGAGGATCATTTGGTGCTAGCACTGCATCAAGCACTACATTACTTGCTGCACTGTTAAGCAAGTTTTCCATACGTTTTTTTGCTTCTTCTGCTTTCCATCCTTCTGTAGTAATTTGAGTGAATGCAGCATCCTTAGAGTTTGTTGGAGCTGGTCCTACAACATTTAAAGCACCGCTTTGTATATACGGATTGAGTATATCCATTGCTCCATCAAAGAAAAAGTAGGCATTATTATCGGTAGGGGAACCTGCAAAGTAGACAATGTTTTTTCCATTTGCTGAATCTAATGAGAGAGCATCTGCTATAGATTGTCCTTGAATTTGGCCTACTTTGAAGTTATCAAATGTTATGTAATATTCATAGTCATCTGAGTCAGTAATAAGTCTATCGTAGGCAATAATAATGACTCCTTCTTCATTTGCTTTTGATACAGCTTCTGCGGCTCCTTCGTTGATTGCTCCTACTATGATGAGCTTTGCTCCTTTTGTTATAAAGTCTTCAATTTGCTTGTTTTGCTTACTTTGATCAGCATCTGCAAAAGCAACTTCTGCTCTATATCCTTTTTCTATGGCAGCTTGTTTAAGCTCTTCTCCATCTCTACGCCATCTTTCTACATGTGTTTCGGGCATTGCAATCCCAATAAGCACAGCACCTGATTCTCCTTCTCCTGCTGAAAATACAGTGGGAAGTATTAAACTTATCATAATAAAAATTACTATTATTTTTTTCATAATTAACTCCTCCTTAATTTACTATGTGTAGTTTATTTAGTTTATTTATTAGTATACTACAAATACATTTTTTTTGTCTATTATATTAAGTAAGGTATTGAAAATAAATAAATAAAATAGTACTATACTATTATAGTAAAGTTCTTTAGCTATGTTCCGATAGTATAAGAAATAGAATACATATTGCATATATTGCAATAATATAAAAAAAATAAGTGAGGAAATTATGAAAAAAATATTATTTAGTATATTTTTTGTGTCATTTGTTATGATGGTATTATTTGTGGGATGTACATCTCAAGAAGAAAGTGTGCAACCGCAAGAGGAGGAAGTAGTAGAAGAGCCTCCGATAGTAGAAGAACCGCAAGAGGAGGAAGTGGTAGAAGAAGTAATGTCAAGCCTTTCTTTGCAAGAAGTAAAAAAGAGTACTGTTCACAATAGAGGAGCAGAAGGGCTTGCTATTTATAATGGTACAGTGGTAACAGGAAGCTGGAACGATAATATTGTATTATCATCGCTGAACGGAGATACTGTTAAGCTGATTAGTAAAGCACACAAGAGCGATGTTGTAGATATTGAATTTGATGCAAATGGAAACTTTTTTGTGTCTGCTGGATTAGATAGAACTATAAAGATATGGGATACAAAGGGATCGTTGCTAAAAAGTATAGCTACCCCAGTAAATGTGATAGATGTTTCTGTGAGTACAGGAGTAAACCCTTATATTGCAGCTGCTGCACTAAATGGAATGGTATATATATATGAATACGAAAATAAAAAGCGAATTTCACAGTTTAAGGCGACATCAAAATATAGCACTGCAGTACAGTTTATAAATCAAAACACTGTTGCTGGAGCAGGGGTAGATGGATATATTGTTGTTTGGGACATAGCGAATAGTAAAGAGCTATTTCGATTTAAGGCACATAATCAACGTATCAATGTACTGCGTATAAATGCAGATGCTGATATGCTCGCAAGTGCAGGATGGGACAAAAGTGTAAAAATATGGGGAATCAATGATAATTATAACGAGATAGCTTCATTTAGTACTAAAGAACAAGGTGCTATAGAATCGCTTGCGTTTTCTCCTGATAGTGCATTTATATTAGCAGGTGATAGGAATGGCAATATTATTACATGGGATATAGTGAAGTACCTTGATATGACACTACTCAACCGTGATAGTAATGGCAATCTTATTACATGGGATATAGATACCAAAGAGATGTATAGCATAAAGCAAACAGGAACAAAAAGAGTATATGATATACAATTTAATGCTGATGGAGATAAAGCGGTAGCTACAGGCTATGATACTTCAGTGCGATTTTATACTGTTGAACGATAACGATATTGAAAATTAAAATACAACATAAAAAAAGCTACCGTTATATACGGTAGCTTTTTTTTATAGTGTTACTTATAATAATGGAGCAATAATAAGAGCAATAATAGTTATCAATTTAATAAGAATATTGAGTGATGGTCCTGCTGTATCTTTGAGTGGATCGCCTACTGTATCACCTACCACTGAGGCTTTATGTGTCTCGGACCCTTTCCCATTTTCTTTACGTTCTTCTATCATTTTTTTTGCGTTATCCCATGCACCGCCACTGTTTGCCATAAAAATAGCAAGGGTAATGCCACTTACCGTTGTTCCTACGATGAGTCCTGATAGCATTTCTATGCCTCCAAAAAAACCAATAATAACGGGAATAGCGATAGAGCCTAATCCAGGGAGTATCATTTCTTTAATGGCAGACTTAGTAGAAATATGAATACAACGATTATAATCAGGGGTATCGTTTCCTTGTAATATACCTGGCTTTTCCTTAAACTGTTTACGTACTTCGTTTATCATAGAAGCAGCTGCTTTGCTCACTGCATCAATAGTAAGAGCACTAAAGGTATACGGTATCACTGCACCAATCATGAGTCCAATGAGTACTGGTATTGCAGTTAAATCAATACTGTCTATTCCTACCGACTCTTTGAACGAAGTAAACAGAATAAACGCAGTAAGTGCTGCACTTCCAATAGCAAAGCCTTTTCCTATAGCAGCGGTGGTGTTTCCTACTGAGTCAAGAGAATCAGTTATTTCGCGTACTTCTGGCGGATAGTTACTCATAACGGCTAATCCTCCAGCATTGTCAGATATAGGGCCGTACGCATCAACTGCTAACTGAATGCCTATAGTAACTAGCATGCCTAATGCTGCAATGGCAATACCAAAGAGACCAGCAAAACTGTAACTAATTCCTACTGTAGCTGCAATGACTAAAATAGGGAGTAAGCAAGAAAACATTCCCACTCCTAATCCTGATATTATGTTTGTAGCATATCCACTTTCAGATTGCTCTACTATTTTTTTTACGGGCTTTTTTCCAAATCCAGTATAGTACTCAGTAAGTAATCCTATAGTAATACCACTTACCAGCCCTAATATGGTGGAAATGTATATAGTATTTACTGTGAGTATGTTGCTGGAACCTTCAAAATCTTTTAATAGAAAACTTAGTATAGGATAGAATGATACTATTACAATACCTGCAGCAACAAAAGTTCCTGTATTTAATGCTCGTTGTGCAGATTTTCCTGGTTTTGTGCGTACACATAAAATACCAACGATAGAGGCAACAACTCCAATTACTACTAGTATCAATGGAATAAATAAAAGCTGCATACGATATGCTTCTTCTACAGGACTTGCAAGTGCTAATATCATAGAGCCAATAATTGAACCAATAAATGATTCAAATAGATCAGCACCCATGCCAGCAACATCTCCTACATTATCACCAACATTATCTGCTATTGTGGCAGGGTTTCGAGGATCATCTTCAGGAATATTTTTTTCTACTTTTCCTACTAAATCAGCACCGACATCAGCTGCTTTTGTAAAAATGCCTCCTCCTACACGAGCAAACAAAGCAATAGCACTCGCTCCCAGAGAAAAACCTGTGATAATAGGTAAATAATGCTCCTGTATGTTTATTATGGTTACACTCAGTACTTGTTGTAATATAAAGAGTAAAATGAAAAGCCCGAGAGTAGAAAGTCCTACTACACTCATTCCCATAATACTTCCTCCTGCAAATGCAATACGTAATGCAGGATTTATGCCTTTTTTTGCAGCCTCAGTGGTACGAGAGTTTGCGGCAGTAGCAACTTTCATGCCTATGTAGCCAGCTGTACCCGAAGCAAATGCCCCCAATAGAAATGCAAATGCTTGAAATTTGTTTATGCCAGTATTGAAAAAATAAAGCATAGTAGCCATAATAAGCACAAAAGGAATCAAAACTTTGTATTCTTGATGCAGAAATGTAATTGCTCCGTTTGAGATATACGAGCTAATTTTTTGTAGTTCAGCAGTTCCTTTATTTTGCTTAAAAATCCAATTACTACGAATAATAGCATATAGCAGAGCAATGGCACTTCCTATAAAAAGTGTCCAAGTGATAGTTGAAAAATTCATTAAAAACTCCTTTATGTTTTAGTAAAATTATGATTTTCATAGTTATTACTGTTATGTCAATATACTTACAATAATAGCATTATGTTCTTTAAGCTTATTATACCATAGGTAAGAGAGTAGTGATTTACATTACGATAGTAAGGGTACAATAGGATAAAAATAATGACAATACATTACTAATAAGAAGGAAATAAGTAAAAAATGATAAAGTATTAATTTAGTACTGTAGCAATGTTCCGCCAAAGGTAAATCCTCCGCCAAAAGCAACAATAAGTATTTTTTTCCCTTTAAGATTACCTGTGTTTTCTAACTCTTTTAAGCAAATAGGAATAGTGTTCGAAGAACTATTTCCATGTTTATCAATGTTAATATAAAATTTATCTAAAGGTAATTGTAAGCGTTTCGCTATTACATTTATTATTTTTTTGTTTGCTTGATGAGGAATAATAATATCTATGTCTTCAAAAGATGTATTGTATGTATCACATACTTTTCTTGCAATATCACTTAAATGTTTAATTGCTAACTTGTATACTTCAAGTCCATTCATAGAGATAGAGCCATTTTCAGGAACCATTAACAATTCTGCAGGAGATCCCACTGTTTGTAAAATAGGGTTGAATATTTCTATTGAATGCTCCGTTTTCTCTGTACTGATAATAGAGGCAGACGCAGCATCAGAAAATACAGGTGCAGTCTGATAATCTGATAAATCTATACGCTTAGAAAGAATTTCTCCTGTAATAAGCAAAAATTTCTTGTTAGGATGCTTATACACATATTGGCACACATTGCTTAATGCAAATATAAAACCTGAACATGCAGCAGAGATATCGTATGCAAATATGTCAGGTGCTGTTTCAAAGTTTCCTTGCTTTTCTAATTCATACTGTACCATTGTAGCCAGCGATGGAGTTTGGTACTCATGAGTTCCTGTTGCACAAATAATCCCATCAATATCCTGCAAACTCAGTTCAGCTTCGTCAAGCGTTTTTTGTGCTGCCTCTGTACACATTGATACTAAATTTTGTTCATCAGAAGCCCAGTGTCTTTGTTGTATTCCTGTACTTCCAAATATTTTTTCCTCTGTCCATTCGGGAGATAATGTTATTATTTCTTTGTTGCTTACTATTCTATTTCCTAGTACAGTATGTATATGTGATCCATATACATGTACTGTTGTAGTAGGAGTAGCTACCTGTGTAGGAGAAGAAAATGTAATGGTAGGGTTACTTCTGTCTTCACGAGTGACAACTTTGACTACTATATCATCTGTTTTTATTCGTGCAATGGCTGTTCCAATAGAAACAGAGTCTCCTTCTTGATATAATAGCTCAATAATTTCACCACTGACACTAGATTTTACATCTACTGTCGATTTATCGGCTTCGGCTTCGACTAACAGTTCTCCTTCTTTTATAAAGTCGCCAACTTTTTTATTCCATTGAATAACTACAAATACCTCATCTGAGGGGCTTGATCCTATTGCTTCAATTTCTACTATCCCTGTATTTTTATCAGTGTTTTCTTCGGGCCAGTGTATGCTTCCTTCTAACATACGTACTGCTTCATTGAGTATTGAACGATATGAAGGGAGAACTTCTAACTGATTAGAGAAATTACATGGAACATAGGTATCTGAGCGTGTTACGCGTGAATATGCATACATATCCTCTGCTTTCTCACTGATACTTGCTATAAGCTCCGAACTTACTGATACGAGCTTTGAGTCTTCATGTGTTACGAGTAATTTTCTTGTTTTTTGTACAGATTGCAGTACAGTATTGACATCAATAGGCTTTACTGTCCTTAAGTCTATTATTTCAGCTTGCTTTCCATAGTTACTGAGCGTTTCAGCAACTTGCATACAAAGAGGAACTGTATTGCCAAAAGCAACAAGGGTGATATCCTCCCCTTGTTTGATGATACTTGCTTTTCCTGGAGCAATTACTAAGGATCGAGCTCCAGATTTACTAATGGTCTTATGTTGTACATTGAGCAAATTTTTTGGATAAAAATATACAGTAGGACGCTTTGATATGAATGCAGCATTAAGCAACCCTGCAGCATCTTTTGCATTTGATGGTATACATACATCTATACCAGGAACATGAGCAGCAAAAGATTCCATAGAGGAAGCATGAAATGGTCCTAATCCTGGTTTGTATCCTCCACAAGATGCCATAATAATAAGAGGTATTTCCCAATTTCCTCCACTTCGCCAATACATAGATCCAAGTTCAGAATAAATTTGATTAAACGCTAAAGGAAAGAAGTCAGCAAATTGTAAAAATGCTACAGGTCTTTGTCCTGCTAATGCTCTTCCTATTGAGGCTCCTACTATAAGAGATTCACTTAAGGGGCTATTGACTACGCGTCCTGAAAAGTTAATTGATAATCCTTTTGTTAAACCAAATACATCTCCTTTTGGGTCTTCAATATCTTGTCCATAGAGAAATACGGATGGATCTTTTTCAAGCCAATGCCATAATACTTCTCGTATTGATTCAAGCATAACAAGTGAACCTTCTTCGTACTTTTCCTCAACTGTAGGAGTGATAGAAAGCTCTTTTATAGCAGTGAACACTGGCATAGGCTCATCTTCACGTTGTGCTTGTATGGCAAGAGGCTTTAATGTAGCATACATTTCTTGTTGCATTGTATTGCATTTTTCTTGTGCTTCTTGTATATCTATGTCTTCTAGTTCCACTAACAGATTTATAATAGGATCTGAATGCTGCCATATTTGTTCAATATCATCTTTATTACGATATATTTGTTGATTATCAGCGTTTGTATGATTACTTAGTCTTTCAACAGAGAATACTACAATTTTAGGAATGGAATTGCTACGAATTGACTGCACTGCTTGTTGAAATACTTGATATGCCGTATGAGGGTATCTTCCATCAATACGGATAATTTCGCATCCCATAAATTCTGATATTTCTTTGTTTCCTACTTGATAGAATGTTTTACCAACTGTAGGAGTAGAAATAGCAAATTTATTGTCCTCAACTACTACTAATACAGGAAGAGAGTCCCGTATAGATAATGCTAAAGACTCCAGAAACTCACCTTCAAATGTTGTTCCTTCTCCAAGAAGATTTACTACAATGGAATCACTGCTTTTCTGTTTGAGTGTGGCAGCAACTCCTACTGCATGAAGAGCACTATTGCCAACAGGCCCAGAAATGCTAAGTACATTCAATTCTGGAGCACTCATATGAGCATTCATCTGCCGACCATGTGAGTGAGAGCTGTCTTTGTTAAATAATGCTCGAAAGTAGTCAAGCGGAGTGAGTCCTCTTGCTAACAAGAGGGCTTTATCTCTGTAATGACAATGAAGCCAATCATCTTTTTGAAGAAGTGGTGCTAATACAGAAATTCCTTCATGTCCTGCCCCAGAAACATGAAAAAAAGCTTCTCCTCTTGCAGTATATTCTTGTTCAATTTGATCTATGGCTCGTGCCATGATCATAAAATTTAAATTTTCTGTAATAATGGGATTATTTTTCATCTATACACTTATTTTTATTATTTCAAAAATAGCCCATATAGTCAATATAAGGGAGATGCAGAGATTACACATATATATTATATTGTTATATAATTAAATTAGAAAGATTGATTTAATCTTACTTAAATGTATGAGCTATAAATATATGGAGGAATACTATGGAAGATAGAGACGATAATGTGATTGATAATATAGAAGACAACGATGATGATGCGTTGATTAAAAAATTTGCTGGGATATTAGTAGATTTTGGGATACCTGGAATGATATTTTTTTATGTAGCTGCAGGAACTGGATTAACAGGAGCAGCCGCTATTACAGCAGCATTAGCTGCCACAGGGCCTTTTGGTGTGATTAGTGGTATTATTACATTAGGGGTGGTAGGGATCTTTGCAACAGCTGGATATAGCACAATCATAGACAAAGGATATGAAGAACAAGTTATAAGAGAATCTTTAATAAAATATAAGGAAAAAAAGGAAAAAGAGACAGGCAAGGAAATAAAATGGGAAGAAATAGGAGAAGAGACAGAGAAAACCGAATTTATATCATCATCAAAAAAAGAATATCTTTTGAGGATAGTTAAAGAATATGAGCAACAAGAAAGGCATTGATAACTATACCATGAGATAATGCAGAAAGAAATGCCAAAAAAAGATATTACTACTGAACAAGACGTGCTGTACAAGGAATTAGAAAATGAAAATCTCAGGAAATTATTACAGAAGGAAAAATATAAAGTTTGGAAAAAATTTATAGAGCTGTATCAGAAAGAGGGATCAATAAGAGCAAAAATAGACAATAAGAAAAACAAGGATTTAGAAAAGGAACTATATGAGGCATATAAAGAAGTAGAATATGAATATGATTTCTCATACTGTGATTTTTTAGCAGAGGTAACATTTCGTAATTGTAAATTTAGCAAAGGAGCAAATTTTACAGAAGCAACATTTAGCGAAGGAGCAAATTTTACGGAAGCAACATTTAGCGAAGGAGCAAATTTTACAAAAGCAACATTTAATGGGAAAGCATTTTTTACAAAAGCAACATTTAACGAAACAATGTTCATAGGAACAATATTTAACAAAGAAGCAAATTTTGAAAAAGTAATATTTAACGAAGAAGCAAATTTCAAAAAAGCAACATTTATCCAACTAGTTCGTTTTAATGGTATTCTATCTAAAAAAAATATGTATTTTTATGGGACAAAGTTTAACAAGATGGCAAATTTTGAATATGCTACTTTTGAACAAAATATATGTGATTTGCCATCTGGAATAAAAGCAGAAGATGACAGTAAGGAAACATATCGAGCAATTAAGCATCAACTGTATAAACAAAATGACTATTTAGAAGCACATAGTTATTATGTAAAAGAAATGGAGTCTTATCGAAAGAAGTTAGAAAATGATGTAGAAGAGAATAAACTACTAGATGAGTTTACTCTTAATGTACAGCGTGTTATGACTAATTATGGCCAAAATTGGTTTCGAGGCTTACGTTGGATTTTTGAAATAAATTATGTAACTACAATAATATTATGGATATTATATGGTAATGAAATAAATCCTATATATAATTTAACTGTATTATACCATATTATTATCTTAGTAGGTATTATATGTTTGTTATTTGCTTTTTGGGCAGAATGTTTCAATGTTTGTTCATGGATAATATTTATATTCTGTTTTTTGATTCTGATATTTTATAGACCTAATAATAAAGATTTTGTTATACTTTTTCTCACTTTAATGAATCCTCTTGATACTATACGCGAAACACTCCCATGTTTCAGCAATGGCTTGTTTGATGTTATTGAGTTTATTATAAATATAATAAACCTCTCACTGATATATCTTGTTATCTCAGCATTCCGCAGATTTTCTCGTAATAGGTAAAACTCCAAATAAAAGCTATTCGGGAACTATATACAATGTTAACCTAAATTAGTAATTAAGAATCTAACTTGGAGCCTATTATCACTCCTAATAAAGTTGTAATAGCTGTGAAAGATAGTGATATAAGAGAACTATAAAAATATGATATTTCTTGTGATTTGTTGGTATCTTTCCAAAAAACAATTACAGAAGTAACAATAGTTAAGAATATAACAAAAATTAAAAAATAAAGAGAATGTTTAATTATTTGTAATCTTTCTTGTGTTCTTTTATTTTTTAATTTTTCATTTTCAGCTTTAAGATCTTTATATTCATCATATTTATCTTTTGTAATACGTATATATTCATCATCATTACTAAAACTTCCTTCTCTTATAGATTCTACCTCTACTGTTTCTTTTACCTTATCTTTTGTATGTGACATATTTATTGTTACTAATTCTTTGGTATTAAACTTTTATAATGGTTTCTTATTTCAGATTGTTCAATTTTTGCTCCTATATGGTGTTCTGTTATTGTTTTTGACCAAGGTGTTGATGCTTTATGAGTAATATCAGATAATTCCCAATCAGAATGTACTCCATATTTCTCTATAACTTGATTTATGATATTATATTCTTTTTCATGCTCTTTACTATTTATGGTTCCTTCTGTTTTTATTTCATCTTCTATACAATGAGAACCTAAAGTAGATAGTTCATGATATACTCTAGGACATACAGGACCATATGGCCATGCATAAAAATCATCATTAATAAGCCAATCATCGTGATACGCAGAATACCACCCACATGAGAAATATAATAATTTCTGTAATTTCATATTACGGATATGATCTTGTCTATCTATAAAATGTCTTATTATTATATTAGCTGTTGCTAAAGTGTCCATGCTTACCTCCTTATAATTTGTTTTTACATGCATAAATACATATAAAGTATATATTTAATTGAGATTTTCTTCTTATATCTAATAAAAAAAATAGAATTATAGAGAAAATTATAAATATTATTTGAATATATTGTGAAACTACAATATAAACTTTTTAGTTTGTTCTTATTTAGTAACTTTTTATAAGTACTAATCAAATTATGAGTATAATAAAAAAATAGAGTTAATTTTAATTGTGTGTTTTTAGTTATATCATTTATGCTTAAAAACTGATATAAAAAATGTTTTGTAACAAATATTTTTTTATTCATAATAATAATATTGATTACAAAACTAAATAAAATTTTATTTAATTTTGTAATCAGTATCATCACTAATATCAATTTTATTGTTATTAGTATTGCCTCTTTTTTTATAGTATATCATAAACAAATAATACATGCAGTATTATTTTGTTAGGGAATTATATACAATAGTACCCTAAATGATATAATAATAAATATGGAAAATGAAATATTATCTGTCAAAATAGAAAATACAAAGCCTATAGAATTATTAGAGTTTACTAATACTGTTCTTGGAATAAATAATATTTATAAAATATGGGCAAAAAACAATGGTTTAGAAACATGTGAACATGTATTGTATATTGAAGAATTAAAAGAAGGATCAAAAATAGTAGACTTTATCAGAAAAGGTGTCACAAAAATATTTAAAGATACAACTTTTAAGTTTTTTGTTTCTTTTTATAAAGAACAAATAGACAACTTATTAAAAGAAAAATTTGATGCTGTAGAAAAAAAAGCAATTTCTTCTATAAAGCAATCATTAACCTATAATAAAAATGATATGAACTCTAAATTAGAAATTACAGCAAAAGAAAGCAATATAATACATAATACTTTGAATATTAATGGAGTAGAAGCTAGTGTCGCTTATGACTTATGTAATCAAATCTTAAATAGAGATGAAAAAAAAGAAAGCATAAAAGGAGTTATTCTTATGCTAAAACAAGCAGAAAACTCATCAAAAACAAAAAAAATAGACAGAGGAATTATAGAAGAAATAAGCACTAAGACTGTAAGTGTTATTTATAAAGAAAATATTAAACAAGATATTGTTATGGATAAAGACAATTTTTTTAAGATGTGGTTTTTAGTTGATGTTGAAGTAAAAAGAGTTGAGGATAAAGTTGTTGCTTATGTTATAACAAGACTATATGATAAAGGAAAAATTTAGTTTATTCATAATGGGGCTGACCCATTTAATGAAAATTAGACTAACCCAGCCTCCTGTACCCAATTATACAACACTTTATACATGTTTGTTATTGGTCTATAATTAAACCGAAATTCACATTCTTTAAGATACAGCTCAAAATGGTTTTTCGGTATTCCATTGTATCTTCTCAGATGCCTCTTTGATTGATTCCAAAAATTCTCTATTCCATTTATATGATTTTGCTTGTTTGCAAATTCCTTTGCATGATTTATGCGATAGTGTTGAAAGTCTGATACATCCAATATATTATAACTCGGATAGGTATCTGTATAGATAATACTCTGAGGAGCTACTTTTTTCTTTATGATACTATAGAGTGTGCAAGTTGTTGTATTACTTACTGTTAGTGCATGCACATAGCTCTTCCTTTTATACAATCCAAACACTATTGTTTTTCCTCCTGCTCCTCTTCCTCGCTTTCCTTTTTGTTTTCCTCCAAAATAACTTTCATCTATTTCTATTTCTCCTGATAATGCTATTTCATATTCACTGAGCTTTTCTCTTATAATACACCGTAATTTATGATACCACGATATACTTGTTTTTTTATTTATTCCTAGAAGCAATGCTGTACTTCTTGCTGGTGTTCCTGCTACATAATGTTCTATTATTCTTTTTACTATGATATGTGATAATCTTGTTTTTCTCATGCCTATTCTTTTAGAATAGCCTTTTTTCTCTTATCTGGGTCAGCCCCAAAGAAATTTAATATAATAATAACTAAAAACTTTTAGTGTTATGTATTTTATTTTTGTAATGTTGTATAAGTAGATTATAGACTTATATAATACATTAAAAAATGATTCCAGCTTGTTCTGGAGTAAAATTTTCTATATCATTGATTATATCTTCTATATTCCCTTGCACCCATTCATACTTATTTGGATATTTATTATGTATAAATTTTTCAATTTCTATAAAGTATGGAGTAGCTTTTTGATACTCAAGAGCAAAGTTTCTATCAGGGTCTGCTGTTTGATAACTTGAAAATCTTGATTTAACATTTTTTGCTATACCTACTTTATATTCTTTCTTATAATTTCTATGACTTATAATATATACATTTCCTAAAGGTAAATTATCTTGTATTGTATCTGTTCTTACAGGTGATTCGGTAGTAAATATAGGATCTTTTCTAAAAATATCAGTTGGAACTTCATTTGCTAATCTTTTCTTCACTAACTCATATGCTTTGAATGATATATCTATACCTACCCATTTTCTATCTAATTTTTCTGAAGCTATACAAGTAGTAGCACATCCACAAAAAGGATCTAAAACAATACCATCCTGAGGACAAGAAGATTTTATTATTCTCTCTAATAATTCAAGTGGTTTTTGTGTAGGATACCCTGTCCTTTCTTTTGCTTGACTATTGATGTATGGTATATTCCATACATCTTCCATGTTTGTAAATTGATATACACCTTTCTCATCTTCAAAAAATTCTTTTTCTCCTTTTCCTAAATTTTGAATTCCCATTTTCCTTGACTTAGCTTTTGTATATCTTTTATCTTTAAGCATGTTAAAATAATTATTTTTGCTTTTTGTGTAATATAGTATAATATCATGATTTTTAACATACCAATGTTTTGCATTTCCGCTTGTATGATAATGCCATATAATCTCATTCTTAAAATTTTCTTCTTTGAAGATACAATCTAAAACAATTTTTAAGTAATGACCCATTGTAGCATCACAATGTAAAAATAAATTTCCTGTATCTTTTAATATCCTATGACATTCAATTAGTCTTATAGCCATATAAACAAGATAGCAATAATTATAATTATTTTTCTCCTTAAATTTTTTTATTGTAATTAAAAACTCATATAACTCAGTATGTATTCCTTCTATTATTCGTATCCATTCATCTTTAATATCTTCTTCTTTGAAAATATCACTAAATTCTGCTCCTGTTGCACTTGATCCTGTTGGAGCAATAAATTTTTTTTTCTTATTGAAAGGAGGATCTAAATATATTACATCTATGCTGTTGCTATTTATATTTTTTAGTATTTCTATATTATCCTTATTGAATATTGTTCTTGATTTAATATTTAGCATACTATTTATTATACCAAAATTTATAATACTACTGTAAATATGTACTATGTATCAATAAAATTCCCTAATTTCTTGATGTTTATTTATAATTTTCTATTGACAAACATCATAAAATGGGTTATAATAATAATATAATTAAAAAGGAGTAATAACTATGAGTATTAAAGAGTTTTATGCTACTTATTCAACAGAGAAAGATTGTGAAGATTTTTTTATTAGCTTACGATGGGGATCTAAAGAGAATATAGTATGTCCGCATTGTAATTGTGAGAAAGTGTATGTAATGAAAAGCAAAGTTCCTTTTAAGTGTTCTAAGTGCAGAAAATTGTTTAGTATTAAAACTGGTACTGTGTTAGCAGAGAGTAATGTAAAACTACAAACATGGTTATTAGCTATCTATTTTCTTACTTCTAGTAAAAAAGGCATGTCAAGTGTAGAATTATCAGAGAAATTAGGATGTACTCAGAAGACGGCATGGTTTCTTGCTCATAGAATAAGAAAAATGTACGAAACTTCTACTGTTATTGGTGGAAATATAGAAATGGATGAAACATTTATAGGCGGAAAAGAAGGCAATAAGCATAGTAGTAAAAAGCAAGGGTATCATGGAACAGAAGGTAAGACTGCAGTCATGGGAGCAATATCAAGAGAAGATAAGCAAGTAGTAGCGTATCCTGTAAAAGAAGTATCTTATAACACTGTAGAAACATTTAGAGAGCATAATATAAAAAAAGACAGCATGCTTTATTCTGATGAATGTAAAGCATATGAAGGGCAATCTCATTTCAAAGTTAATCATAGTATGAAAGAATTTGTCAGAGATGGCCATATTCATACTAATACCATAGAAAGTTTCTGGGCTATCATAAAAAGAGGATATATTGGTATATACCATTGGTGGAGCGGTAAACATCTAAAACGATATATAAATGAGTTTGTGTATCGTTATAATAAAAGAATAGAAGATGACATAATAAGTCAAACAGTACATAATGGTATTGGTAAAAAACTAAGTTATAAAATGCTGATACAATAATAATATATGGCAAGACCTACTAAAAAAATAATAGAGCCTATTCCTGCTAGTTTTCATGCGGTAGCAAAAGCATTAGTAACTCCACAAAAATCTATTGTACTCAATCGATTAGAAAAAAGTAAATCATACCTACAATCATTACAAGAAATACCTAATAAGTATCAAAAGACTTATAAAGAAATTGAAAGAGTACAAAATCAAATACAAAAAGACACTCAAATATTAGAAACTTTGTAATATAAAAGTTATATTCCTAATATTTCAGTAATAATAGTACCTATAATAAATACTATAATGGATATTATAATTGGTTTAATTACCTTATCCCAGATATAAGAATTTTTTATTTTGTTTGAAAATTTTTTATTTTCTAACCAATCAATTCCTTCTTTTGTAATACCATTTATTAGTGCAATTCCTGCCCATGTTGTTTTTGCTACAATATACTCAAAATTTATTAGTTCGTCAACACTATCACTAAAAAATTTCTGTAGTCCTTTAGGCAAAAAATCTGCTGTAAGCTCTGTGGGGCATCCTCTATTATAAATTTCTTGTAAAATTAAAATTTTTACTTTATCAATTTTTTTTCTATTTTTCATATTATATTATCTTACATAATAATATCACATTTAAGTTGTAATTTTATCTAGGTTAACATTGTATATAGCTCCCAGCTATTCTTTCCTTTCTTTAAATTGCATAAACTGATATTATATGTATGAGTATGTATACTATGCTGTATATATACATAAAAGTTATGAGAGGTTACGTTATGCAAAAATCTATATCGTTTCATTTTTTTATTTATGTGTGTTTGTTAGTTATAATCAGTACTATTACTTCTGTAATGCCATTACAGGCATATGAATATGAAGATAAGAGTATAGTTCCTAAAAACATAGGGTATCCGATTGATTCGGGTTTTATCATAGGGGAATTTAACAATAAATTACGCTATTTTATGCGTGAAAATGATAATCCGAAAGACACTGTTATAGTGAAACTTATTGTAGAAGCAGGTTCAGCATACGAAGAGGAGAATGAGCAAGGCTTAGCTCACTTTTTAGAGCATATGGCATTTAATGGCACAAAGAATTTTCCGGGAACAACAGCCATTGATTTTATGCGAGAGAAAGGCATTGGGGAAGGGGGTCATTACAATGCAAGTACAGGCTTTTATACTACGAGTTATGATTTAGAACTGCCATCACCATCAGAGGATCCAGAAACATTTAGGACAGGGTTGCAAATTATTCGAGATTGGCTATTTTACATTACTTTTGATAGTGCAGAAATAGAGAAAGAGCGAGGGGTAGTGCTAAGTGAGTTACGTGTAAGACGCGGGTTTAATCAAGATGTATCTGATTTATTGGTATCAAATATATACAAAGATACAGTGTTGTCACAGCGTCTTCCTATAGGAAAAGAAGAACATATAGAGGCATTTACTAAAAAGGATTTTGAGAAATTTTATAAGCGTTGGTATCATCCTCAGAATGCAGCACTGGTGGTAGTCGGAGATATTGACTTAGATGTATATTTTCCCATTATAAAGCAGATGTTTTCTGTTACAGTAGAAGAAGAATTTTTACCTCCAAGCCCCTCTTTGTTTGAAGTTCCACGTTTTTCTCGTAAAGATATGGCAGATATATTTACTATGCACAGTGAACAAGCCACTGATTCTGAACTAATTATTGCTTTCAAACTTCCTCCTATCCCTGTTACTTCTTCAATCAAAGATATTGAAAAAACACTACTGTTTTTTTTATTGTATCAATGTGTGAATGAGCGATTGACTGAGCTAACACAGGAAGAGAATTCTCCTGTACTATCAGCATATATGTCTGATTTTGATTTTAATTTGAATAATAAGGCAGCTCCTGTTGTTTTATTTTATGCTTACATTGATGCCGAAAGAAAAGAAGAAGGCATTAGTGCTTTTACCGAAGCTCTTGTAAAAATATATGATTATGGTTTTAGTGAAGACGAAATTCAGAGTGCTAAAGATATACTTATCTCACAATTCTATCTTGACGCAGACTCAGAAGATAGCGGATCTTTTGAGTTTGTATTTGGGGTTGAGGCAGCAGTAGTGAGTAAAAATTTTCTGTATATCGCAGATGATGAGTGGTTGAGTGATTCGGTAAGTGATTTGTTGGAGCCTTTTAAGAAAGAGCATGTACAGTATGTAGTTTCACAGATATTTGAGAGTGAGGATAGAGTGGTGCTATTTTCTGAAAAGGAGGAAGATATAGAAGCAGATACTATAAGAGAGATATTTTTTGAAGGTATTACTGCTCAATATACTCCTCCTGAAGAAAAACAACGGCAGACATCATTACAGTTTAGTCCTGTATTACAAATAGAATCTAATGAAGATGCCATTGTAAAAGAGCATTATTATCAAGAACTTGATATGTATAAATGGGAGCTCAAAAATGGGATAACAGTATACAGTAAAGATACAGATATTGAGGACAGTTCTATTTACTTTTCGGCTGAAAAAATAATTGATAGATTTTCTGATCTGGAAGATGCTAAGATAGCTTTGTCTTCTCGTGACATTGCAGGTAATTCAGGGCTTGCTAATTTTGATGCAACAGAGTTTAGAAGGTATTCTGATACATTACAGTTAAGCATAAGTCATAGTGTATATTCTGATAAATTAAAGATAGATGGTTTTTCTAAAACATTTGATTTTGAAGAAGGGATGAAAATACTATACGAGAGTCTTGTGTACCCTAAATTTGATAAGAAAGCTATTCGTATATGGCAAAATGAAGTAAATAATGCCTTAAAACAAGAGCAGGACCCGTATTCTGTTTTTTCTGATAGAATAAACAGAATTGTTAATTCGTATGATCCTCGTTATGAACGTATAAAAGCATCTACCGTAAATTCGGTAACACAAGAAAAATTATTGTCTCTCAATAAAGAAATGTATGGTAGTTTTAAGAATTGGAAATTTTTCTTTGTAGGAAATTTAGATAAAGTGGACTTCAAGGATACTATAGTAAAATATATTGCAAACCTTCCTTATGATACAAATGAAATAGAACACAAAGTGCAACCTACAGGGCTTTCTCTTGAGGGGTTTCGAGACATAGAGCTTGAATTTGAATCTATAGAGGAAAGCTCCACTGTAGCTCAGCTTATAGTGCCAATGGACAATGATATGCTCTTATTTGATAAAAAAGTATTAGCAAGAGCATTAGGATTGCTTATAGATGTTCGCACTAATGATCTTATACGGGAAGATTTAGGACTTTCTTATTCTCCTTATGCTGGTACATATTATAGTGAAGATGATGATACATTAGTGTTATATGTACGAGTATCACATGAAAAAGAAAATCGTCAAAGAATTGAGCAAGCAATATTTAATATTATACAAGATATAAGCGTAGGAAATATATCATTGTCAGAGTTGCAAAACATAAAAAAAGCAATTATAGAAGAAAGATATAGTTTACTTGATAGTAATAAACTGATGATTAGCTATTTGAGTTATGCTCTCAGCAAAAGAGATGCTGATCAATATGTTAAAGATTATGTGTATCCGGGATACATCCTTGATATACTCATTGAAGATATTACTGTAGATAAAATTGCTGATTTTGCGAAATATATTTCTGAAGAAGCACAAGGGCTTATTATTGCAACACTATCGCCAAGTGAAGATTAATATGGTTTACATATAAGTATAATGCTCTATTGTATGCCTATAGTGTAATTTTTTGAATTTGTTATTTAGAATCATTTCAATATACCGAAATTCTAAATAATGAAAACTGTACGTATTTGTTTATCAGCTATCATGTTAATAGCTGGTGCTATTGTTCTCACTTTTTTGGTTGTTAATACACAAGATGTAAAAAATAGTATAGGCAATTTTTTACTGTCTAGCTATTCCTTTATGGGTTACACTGTACCTCTTTTTTTCTTTTGGCTATTCTATATTATCATGAGAAAAGATTCTGTATTACGTTCAGTGACATGGCCCTTGTTTGCATTGATTCCTTTCTTTTTCTTTAGCTTATCGTTTCGTACTTTCTTGTGGAGTGCAGGAGCAACATTGCCTCCTTTTTGGGCAGTAACACAGTTGTTTGGTCAAAGTGGAGCGGGAGTATTTTGGGTAGTGTTAGGAACAAGCACTGTATTAGCACTGTCTCTATTGTATTATATATCAAGTGCAAGAGCTATAGTGCAACAAAATTCGTTACAGTACAATGAAAATATCACTCCTTATGCTCGATACCAAAAAAATCCTATTCTTACACAAAAAATAACTGCTCAGCAGTATAGTCCTACAACAGTATCTTCACAATCTATGTATCATCATGAGAGTGTTCATGATACCGCTCTTAAGAATGAAGCTCCTGCTGTTGCCTTTACTAAAAGAGAAGTTTCTCCTATAGATGCTTCTCAAGAGAGAGGCAATGAACAAAAGGATATGCATTTACAATATGCTTCATATCCAACAGGGCTAGAAACAGAGAGAAATGAAGAAATACCCCTTTCAAGAAATGATTCTCGGTATATTCTTTTCTTTCATAAAGATAACTCTGTACGTAAACAGTTATATTATACTGAATACGAACGTGAGCTTTTACAGGATCGTATTCCTATAGGAGTAGAAGGATTTACTAATGTTCCTAAAGATTCTTCTGTGCAAGAAAAGAAGCATACTATTACTACTGCAAGTGAACCACGCAATAGTATAGCCTCTAACAGTAGTAGACTGTTGTCGAAGCATGACACTGACAATAGTAATGCACAAGAGGGAGCAAGAGGAGAGTCAAGGACTGCTGTGCTGGATCGTGTATCTCATGAAAATGAAGTGTTTAGTAATGATGAAGTTGATATTTTTGATATACATACTACAGATACCCTTATAGAAGCAAACAACAATAATGATGAGAATGCTTTTTTACAATTAGATGAAAATGATGAAATGCTTGCTTATCAGAAAGAGTTTGAGACTGAAGAGTTAGAGTATGCACTAGATGATACTGATTTTGATGGGTATTTTGATGAATCTATATCTGATGCCGATAATTCTCGTATGCAACAAGATAAACAAGCACCTGTATTTGTAATAGAGGATAGTCATAAAAAGCAGGATGTATATGAAGATGAAGGAGTGCATACTAAAGAATCTATACATAAAGAGTTAGATGAGATAGTGGAAAAAAAGCTAAAGATGCAACAGCAAGAAAATGCTGATGTTTCGAAAGAGCAATCAGTGTCTCCTTCTTTACAGAAAAATAATACTATAGTGAATGCACAGCAGGCTACGGAAGATGCCCATATATCCCATACACAAAGTGAAGAAAGTAACAAAACAGGAGATAATGATACTTTTGCTGATATTAGTGCTGATACTATTAACAAGGGAGACATACCAATATCTGAGTCTTTTAGCAGAAAGAGTGGCACTATGCTTACAAAAGAACATATTGTAGATGCAAGTGAGACTGATTCAAATGCACCTATAGATATGAAAAAAAAAACCACTAAAACAGCCGCTTCCTCTTCACAGTTAAAGAAATGTAAAAAGAAGTACTTTATTCCAATATCTGGAGTCTTAAATCCTCCAATACAAGTATCATCTTTAGATACTTCTGCTTTACAAGAAATATCGCAACGACTTGAAGTAACATTACAAGAGTTTAGTATTCAAGCAAAAGTTGTATCTGTGTGTAGAGGACCAGTAGTAACATTGTTTGAAATAGTACCTGCATCAGGAGTGAGGGTACGTCGTATTGTTGAGCTGAGTGATAATATTGCATTGCGTTTAGCGGCTCCAAGTATACGTATTGTGGCTCCTATTCCTGGGAAAGAAGCGGTAGGTATTGAGGTCCCAAATAAAAACAGTGATATTGTGAGTTTTTCTGAACTTATATCTCAAAGTGAGTTTCATAATAAAAATTTTGTGTTGCCAATAGCACTTGGTAAAAGTATTCTTGCAAAAACAGTTGTTGTTGATCTTGCAAAAACTCCTCATATGCTTATTGCTGGTGCTACTGGGAGCGGTAAATCAGTGTGTGTTAACTCTATTATTTGTTCGCTCCTGTATAGTTGTGAACCTGAAAATGTCAAACTTATTCTTATTGATCCTAAGATTGTTGAGTTGAGTTTTTATAATGATATTCCTCACTTGCTTACTCCCGTAATAAGTGATCCTGTTAAGTCAGTAAAAGTATTGCATTGGTGTGTAGAGGAAATGGAACGAAGATATGCTATGCTTGAACAGTATAATGTAAGAGAAATAGAAAGCTATAACAAGAAAATTTATATGCATAATCCTAATGCACAAAAGATGAGCTATATAGTTATTATCATAGACGAATTTGCTGATTTAATGATGACAAGCGGTAAGGAAATAGAAACGCTTGTATCGCGCATTACGGCTAAATCAAGAGCTATAGGGATACATCTTGTTATTGCTACTCAGAGACCATCGACTGATGTTATTACTGGACTTATTAAATCTAATGTTCCTACTCGTATATCGTTTATGGTTGCCAGTAAAATAGATTCTCGGATTATACTTGATGTAAACGGTGCAGAAAAATTGCTTGGAAAAGGAGATATGCTCTATTCTTCGGCACAACATCCTTTTCCTGATAGATTACAAGGAGCATATCTTGAAGAGGGAGAAGTAGAGCGGGTGGTAGAACAAGTAAAGCAAATAGGAGGAAGTCCACAATATATGGATGAATCTCTATTTGAACAAGATAAACAAGAAGGAGAAGGCATTGGAGGGGTAGATGATTTATTATGGGATCAGGCAATAGAAGAGGTTATACAAAGCAGAAGGGCTTCTGCGTCTCATTTACAACGGAGATTTAAGATAGGGTATAATAGAGCAGCAAGGCTTATTGATGATATGGAATACAAGGGGATTATTGGTCCACAACAAGGAGGAAAACAACGAGAAGTACTTATTGCATGATAATACTATTGGAGTAAAAAGTACTATGTAATATTACGTTCTTTTCGTATGCTATCCCATGCGTTTTGTATTTCCAAAAAACGTTTCTTTGCCTGTTCTATCATAGAAGGAGACATTCCTTTGCTTTTTAGCATATCAGGATGATATTCTTTTACTAGCCGCTTGTATGTTTTTTTGATTTCAATATCGCTTGCATCTTTGCTAACACCGAGTATGTGATACGACTGCTCAGTGCTTGCTTGAAATGAATTCATCATATGATGTAATTCACTCATGCTTATTGAAAATATTCTTGCAACACTTTGTAGTATACTTTCTTCTTCGGATGATATTACTCCATCTGCTGATGCTATGCCTGCAAGCTGATAGAGTAGTTGTCTTTCTACTTGGGGGGCATTATGAAATAAATTGTGAAATTCATGTGCGAGCTCGTCAATGCTTTTTGTTTCGTTTTTTGCATTATTAAAATAGTGTATTGCTGAACTCTTGTACTCTGTATTAAGATTTAGTTTATTGATAAGATCAACTACATAGTCTCCTTCCTGTTTTGATATAGTTCCATCTGCTTTTGCTATTTTTCCTAACAGGGTAAAAAAGGTATAGAAGTATAATTCTTGCATTTCTTGAATTCTACTTCCATTAAATGTACTAAATATACTTGAGTATCCTCGTCTTGCTCTTGCATTTAAGAATAGATTGCCAAGAAACATTCCAAGAAAAACACCAAAAATACTGCGAAAAATATAATAGCCAAGTATGGCTCCAATTAGCATGCCCATATTTATAATTCCTTATAACTTTTTTCTCTTTTTTCTATTAATATATCACGTAACTCTTTTAATGTTTTGTTGATAGATACCTTGTACAGATGAGGGTTTAATAATCGCTTGTAGCTGTGGTCAAGGCATATGAAATTGTTTGCTACTTGTTGTTTGATGGAGCTAAGACTAGTATGTAGTTTTTTCTGTCCTTTGTGTAAAACACACGCAAGGAGTGGAAAGGCTTGTATATTATTGGGAAGTTGAAATTTACGAGTATCAAGATACGGATGATATACTGTCTGTAACGAAAAAGAGGTGTTTGTAGGGACATCTGTAGTATGTTCATGTACCACTACATCAGCAACATACGATCGATTAGTATTTGTTTGTTGATAACATCGGTATATTTGTTTGATGCCAGGAAGTGAATTTTTTTCTATATTATTGGATAATTTTAATAATGGTTGTATACGCTTGTTACCAGTATCAGAATCTATTGTTTCTTTTGCACTTAGCTTGTATACTCCACTAAGGCTTTCTTCAATACTATTTGCCACAAGTTTTGTTCCTATTCCCCAACTATCGACAGGGCAATTATTTGCGGTAAGATCGGATATGATATACTCGTCTAAGTTATTTGAAGCAACAATAAATGCCTCTGTTAATCCTGCTTTGTTAAGTCCTTTGCGTACAGCATGTGAAAGATAGTCTATGTCACCACTATCAAGGCGTACCCCAAAATTTTTTCCTTGTTTTTGTAACATTTTTCCTACCTGTATAGCTGCAGGTAGTCCACTGCTAATGGTATTGTAGGTATCTAATAGAAATACTGACATATCGGGGTACATGCGAGCATAGGTATTAAAGGCTTCTATTTCATTTTCAAAATTCATGATCCAAGAATGCGACATAGTTCCAATATAAGGAATACTAAATTCTTTGCATGCAGCTACATTAGATGTAGCACTTGTTCCACCAATATATGCAGCTCTGCTTGCTAACATAGCACCACTTGGTCCAGGTGCTCTACGTAATCCCATCTCAAATATTTTTTTTCCTTTTGCTGCATAGGACATACGAGCGGTTTTTGTGGAAATATAACTACTGTAGTTAATGAAGTTTAGAATTAGCCCTTCTATAAGTTGAGCTTCTGCTACAGGAGCATGTACACGAATAAGCGGTTCGTTAGGGAAACATACAGTTCCTTCTGGTACGGCATATATTGTGCCTCTAAATCGAAAATGAGAAAGATGATCGAGAAAGCTTTTTGTAAACTGCTTTGTGCTGTGTAAAAAATCTATATCTTCTTTTTTGAAATGCAAATTACTAATAGTATCAAGCAAGGGATCTAATCCTGAAAAAACAATATAGCCTCCATGCGGAGCACTACGAAAAAACATATCGCATACCACATTATAATCATGCTTAGCATTGTAATACCCTTGCATCATAGTGAGTGTGTAAAAATCAGTAAATAATCCGCTTAAGTTAAAATCCACCTATAATAGTATATCAGTAATCAAAAAAATGTGTGTTAAGAAGAGGAACTTATACAGACTCAAACTTGAAAGATGGTATTATTTGTTACTCTAGTGTAATACTATTTAGTATTCTGTATTAGCTGTATAAGATTGTTGTAGGGTAGCAGTTATTTCTGTTTCAAACCATTTCACAAGGGCAAACATTCTATATAAAAGGCTTTTTGTTGCTCGTAACCGTATTCCTTCAAAAGGCATACTAATATTACTATAGCTAACAGCATATATTGTAAATGTATTTTCTTTTCTTTGAATAAGAATATTGTTCAATAAAGTCTTTGGTGATGCAATAAGAATAAAAATATTATAAAAAACATGCTCTAAATTTTTAATTGAAATGAGAAATTCATGTGAGTCTTTATACATAATGTCATAACTAAACAGCCCTTTGCCAAAAGAGCTATCGTACTTAAAAATAGTTGTGTTCATTGATGGTTGAAGGGTAGAAGGAACTATGTCTGCTATGGGAGTTTTATCATCCTTTGATACTGCAGTATATATATCCTTAATAAAAGTGCGATATGTCTGACGACTGTTAGAGTAGTATGTTATATTTTTTTGAGAGCGTATCGAAAGTAAGGTTTTTAATGTGAGTAAATCAATCTCAGTATCTGTCATTGTTTCAAGATGTTCTTTGGGTATAGTAAAAGAGTAGTGTAGCTCGCTCCCTATGTTAGGGGTTTGCTCTTCTATTGTCTCTTGTACTGTATCAATGAGTACAGAAGCAGGAGCTAGCTGAATAGAGAAAGGTTGAGTGTATAAAAAATGAGGAAACTCTGGAGCAGGAATTTTTTCTTCTGCATATGCCAAGATATGAGCAAAAAGTATAAAGCACGTTATCATTCCATAACGTAGGGTACTGCTATGATTATATATAAAAAAATTCACTATTACTATCCTTGTACACTGTGCTTATATTGATCTTATACATTAGCCTTATAAACTAGTGTAATATGTTGTATTATTAGTATACTAGAATATATGGATAGCTCTCAATATATTATTTTTGCAGGAGGAGGAAGTGGAGGCCATGTATTTCCTGGATTAGCAGTATGGGAATCTTTACAGGAACGAGATATATGTAATTGTATATGGATAGGATCTCACAAGGGTCCTGAAAAATCACTTGTTACTAAGTACGGAATTCCTTTTTATGCAATAGCAACTGGAAAATTGAGGCGATATATGTCACTGAAAAATGTAAGTGATATATATCGTATTATGATGGGTATTGTGCAAGCACGGAGATTACTGAAAAAACATAAAGCACGATATGTTATCTCTACAGGAGGGTTTGCTTCTTTTCCTGTTGTATTTGCTGCATGGACTTTAGGCATACCTGTAGCAAGTGTTATACTTGATATTAGTCTTAGTTTAGCAAATAAGCTCAATAAAGCGTTTTCTTCTGTGTTGTTCTTTTCGTATGCTGCAACTATGGATAAGGTAAAAAGCAAAGTTCCAAAAATATATTCTGCGTATCCTGTACGTTCCCAAATATATGCAGCAAACCCAGTTCTTATTGAACAATTATACGATATCAATGTATATGATAAAAGAGTACATAACAAGACTTCCTCTGTGTATCAGAAACATAAGAGAATTGTTTTTTGTGTAGGAGGAAGTCTTGGAGCAAAACAAATAAATGATGTAGTCGTTCATCTACGAAAAGCACTTTCGGATGATGTGCTTATATTTCATCAGACAGGGAAGCAGCTTGAACAACAGGATTCTCACATACAAAAAGACAATACACAACAAGAAAACATATCTTCCCATAACTATATTCAGAAAGACTTTTTTTCAAAAGAGTATGCACATATATTGGCAGCTGCAGACCTTGTGCTCAGCCGTGCTGGGACAGGTGCAATTTGGGAATGCATAGTGTTATCACGTCCTACAGTACTGCTACCCTTACCTCGCTCTCATTCACGGGGGGATCAAGTAGAAAATGCTGCGTATTTTGCAAAAAAAGGAGCTATGATTGATCTTGGAACAGATATGTCTTCTCAAGATATAGTGAAATCTATACAGCTATTGCTCTATGACGAAAAGAGACAAAAAGAGTTATCAATGGAATGTCATGCACTGCTCCCTTCTCATAAGAGTGTGGATATTATTGCAGACTATATTGTATCTTGTGTATAATAAATATATTGGTATGTAGTATAGGTTCGCATACATATAATATATAAAGGCGATATAGAATGGGTCAAGTTATAAATTTTTTAATTATTGCTATTTGTCTTTATTTTGCTATAAGAGGGCTATTTTTTGGTTTTGTGTCAGGAATATTTTCTTTACTTGCATATGTCATAAGTTATTTTGCTGCAATGATATTTGCTCCTATGTTGATACAACTTGTAAAAGAGAATACTGCTATAAATGAACTTCTTATTCAAATAATTTCATATGTCGTAATTTTTTTACTATCTTATATTATCATTAAGATTTTTGAAATGCAGATAGCTCGTATTACAAATACTAGTATATTATCAGGATTAAATAGGGTGTCAGGGATTATATTGGGATTGTTGCAGGGGATAGTGGTAGTAGTATTTATTGATTTTCTCTTACAGGTGCAACCTGTGTTTGAATTTTCTTCATTTCTTAATAGTAGTTCTGTCCTTATGTACTTGCGTGATATGTCCACTGTAGTACATCAGTACATACGTACTGTTATTCCTTCTACTCCTAGTATATAGTGGTATCTCCAATGTTTGAATCTATTATAGGGTACAGTGAAATATGTAAACAATGTGCAGAGTTTGTGCATACTAACTCTACCCCTTCTGTATTTCTTATATCAGGAAATC
This sequence comes from Spirochaetia bacterium, assembly GCA_965218205.1. GTDB lineage: Bacteria > Spirochaetota > Spirochaetia > WTKD01 > CBDDCA01. The sequence continues at coordinate 853,763 of OZ244590.1, forward strand.
GTTATGCTGGCAAATGTAGTATTGCTCTTGAATTTTCACGTTTATTGCTTTGTGAAAGAACAACCGAAGAAATATCTTCACAAACACAGTGTATGTGTAATAGCTGTATGCTAGCAAGAAAACAGAATCATCCTGATATTAAAGTGTTAGGAAACCGAAATTTTTCTATTGAGCTTGATGCAGTATTTAATGCCTTTATTGCTAATAAACAGGAGCAGACAAGACAGGCTTTGTTGCAGGTGTTGAGAAAATTGCTTGCAAGAGCAGATTTTATTGTATGGGAAGATACAGAAGTTTGGTCCTCAGGAATAAAATCTGCAAGTGCAGCTCTGGCTGATAAGTTATACAAATACGAAACAATGGAAAATGATGAATGGCAACGGATCTCTGTGAGTGTGTTTACTGATATATATAAGGCAGCACTAAAACTTATTCAGTCTTTTCCTGAACAAATGTACACGGTAAAAGGTATTCGCAATATTATTTCTTGGGCTAAAGTAAGTTCGCGTAGTAATCTAAAAATAGTAATTTTTGAATATGCTGATAAAATGTCAAGTATGGTGGAAAATATGCTCTTAAAAACATTGGAAGAGAGTCCACAAAATACTATTTTTTTTGTATTAAGTGATAATCCCTATGCATTGTTAGAGACTACACGTTCGCGACTGTTTCATATATCTGTTCCTCAACGATCTATAGCACAAGAGTTACAGGTAATTGAGCAAATTTTGGGAGTAACACAGGAACAGCTAGCTGCTAAAAAAGTACCTATTAAAACAATACGAGATTTTATGCAGCATTTTTCACAATCACAAGGAAATCATGATGTATCTATGTATGCTGATAGGTATTTACATGCCCTTCAACAACACAAGCATTTTGATGCTACATTGTTAGAGTTTCTTCGTGCCACTCATACAAAGCAATCAAAACTAGCTCTGTTTTTTTTGGAAATGATACGTACTAAAATTCATCAGTACCTATTTACCTCGCAGAAATATGCAACTGCATTGCCATTGATATGGAAAACAGTAGAAGAAACATATATAAGAATAGAAAAGTATCATGTATCACCAAAGTATATTTTAGAATCTCTTTACTATTCATTGGCTCAGTGGTATGAAAAATTTTCTCTCTAAAGCAAAACGTACTCTTTCAAAATTAGATAATCAACAGATTATAGAACTATACTCTAATGTGCTGAGTGAACAGAGTAATATTGATAGTTTATTTCAGTCTTTGCCAGAATTATTTATTATCTATGATATAGAGGGCAAGGTACTATTTTATAGTAATCATTTATTAGATCGCTACGGGTTTGTAAAACGGATAAAAGGAAAATATATATGGGATGTTCTTATCAATACTCAGTTATCTGATAAAATACAAAAGGCACTTAAAAATAATGAAGATGTAGATGAAGTATTACTCGTAAAACATGACTCTAAAAGTGACGAAGTGTATCACACACGGTTTCGTACTTTACCATTTGTACAAGAAAAAAAAATTACAGGGACAATACTCATTGTTTCTGATTATACTGCAGAAAAACAGTATATTGAAGACATAGTGCGTTTAGGGAGGATATCTTCAATGTCCGATATATCAAGTGGCATTGCCCATGAGATAAGAAACCCTCTTGCTGCTATTGGACTGCATTTACACTTAATACAGAAAGAAATTGATCGCATATCAAAACAAAATCCTACTATTGAAACAGAAAAACTTACACGATATACAAAAATCATTGAAGAAGAATGTCAATCTATGGATGATGTTGTAAGTTTCTTTTTGTATAATACAAAGAAAGAGTCCTTTGAGGTGGATATGATAGATATTAATAGTCTTATCCGATCAGTGTTAGAGTTAATAGTCCCTGAATGTGAGCAAAAGAATATACATGTTTATACGCAGCTAAGTGATGGAAAAGCATTTGTTCTTATTGCTCCATCGGCAATACGGCATGTATTGCTAAATTTGATAAAAAATGCAATGGATGCTATGACACAAGAAGATATAAATGAAAAGACCTCAAAAGATATTACCATAGGGAGCAGAGTAAAAGATAATATAGTACAGGTATGCGTTGCAGATACAGGGAGAGGGATAGACAAAAGCATTAAAGATAAAATTTTTAATGCCTATTTTACTACAAAGGACGATGGTACTGGTATTGGATTAGCTATTGTAGAAAAAATTATGGAGCTTCATAAAGGAAAGATATATCTTGAAACGCAATATAAAAAAGGAGCTTGTTTTGTATTAGAATTTCCAGCCTATGCAAAATATTTTTTACAGAAAGAATCTTTTTAGCCTACATTATACACAAAACAGTGCTATAATAAGAGTAGGTGTAAGTAGTATGTGCTACTCCTATGAAACATATGTATGAAATTTAGAATTCTTATAGCAGATGATGAAGTGAATCTCAGAGCAGGCCTTATAGAGGTATTGAGTAGTGATTACGAGGTGCAAGGGGTTGCCAATGGAAAAGAAGCAATACAAAAGCTTTCTGAGGAAGAGTTTGATCTAGTATTATCAGATGTCAAAATGTCTCCAGTATCAGGAGAGGCACTGTTACATCATATTATAACAAACTATTCTACTATACCAGTTATTATGTTTACTGGACACGGAACAGTAAAGAATGCAGTAGATGCAATGCACAGGGGAGCTTTTGATTATATTAGTAAGCCCATCAATATACAGCATTTACAACAGCTTATTCGTCGTGCTTTGCAAAATCGTAATGTATCATTGAAAAATAGAGCGATAGATGAAGAATTAGCACAGTTAAGTGAACAACTTCATTTTATTACTAAGAATAAAAGAATGCTTCAGTTATTGGATAATATAAAGTTAATTGCACCTACTAATTCTGTTGTCTTACTGACAGGAGAAAGTGGAGTAGGGAAAGAGATTCTTTGTAATCGTATTCATAAGTTATCCGATAGGAGTAATAAGCCCATAGTCTCCGTGCATTGTGCAGCATTATCCGAATCTTTGCTTGAGAGCGAGCTATTTGGTCATGAAAAAGGAGCATTTACTGGTGCTATTGCACAACGTAAAGGGCGTTTTGAGCTTGCAGACGGAGGAACTATATTTTTAGATGAGATAGGGGAAATAGATAAAAATCTTCAAGTGAAACTTTTGCGGGTATTGCAAGAAAAAAGTTTTGAGCGTGTAGGAGGAGAAGAATCTATTAGTGTTGATGTGAGGATTATTGCTGCGACTAATAGAAATTTACGACAGGAAGTTGAAAACGGTAATTTTAGAGAAGATCTATACTATCGTTTAAGTGTCATTCATATTGAAGTGCCTTCTTTGAGTGACAGGCCTGAAGATGTACTGTTATATGCACAGCATTTTTTGCAGCAATTTTTAGTGTTATACAATAAACAGCATATACAAGGATTTTCAAAAAAAGTACTTCTCATTTTTACGAAGTATCACTGGCCAGGCAACATACGTGAATTACGTAATTGTGTAGAACGAGCTGTTATTATTGCTCGTTCTAAGATAATCAATGTGGAGGATCTTCCTAATGAAATTCATGAAGAAAGAGGAGCTCGTCATATAGAGTTTTCGTTAGGGATGCGTCTTGAAGAAGTAGAAAGGCTGTATATACAGCGGATGCTTGATTATTTTGATGGTAATAAAAGTGAAACTGCGAAAGCACTAGGTATTGGACGCAAGACACTTCATAATAAAATCAATAAGTATCATTTATTGTAGGAGATACAGTATCTTTTTTGTAAAGAGGAAGAGCTGTCTTTATAGAAAACAGCTCTCCAGCTATTAGAGTCAGTTCTTAAAAAGATACTTCCTCAACTTCAGTGTTTCCTTGAACTTGCGACTCAGCTTCAAAGTTTTGATTTTCTTGTTCTTTGCTGTTATTGCCTTGCTTTTTTTTAGGGAAAAAATCAGCGTGTTCCCCAATGACTTTTATGGTCTGTCGTGCATTATCATTGGCATCTTTCCAACGTTCCTGTTTCAGCCTGCCAACAATTCTAATGCCATTGCCTTTATGTAAATATTTTGCACAATTTTCAGCAGTTTTTCCCCAGAACTCAATTTGAAAAAATGAAGTCTCTTGGATATTTACATCATCTTTTTTATAGAATCTATTGCAGCCTATGGAAAAAGTACATAGACTTTTTGATTCAATTTGTTTTAGTGTAGGATCTTGAGTAAGATGTCCTTCTAATAGTACAGAATTTAAGTTATTCATGTAACCTCCTTATATAGAGTAATATATGTATTTCTTGCTTTTGATTGAAAAAATCAGTAAAAAATAAGAAAATACAGTACAATGAGGTATGCAAAGAAAAGACAATAGCAATATCCTATTACACTATAGAGTAGCGATGCAAGTACGAGATTACGAATGTGATGCACAGGGAGTAGTGAACAATGCAGTGTACCTTAACTATTTAGAACATGCGAGAAATCAGCTTTTTTGGAATAAAGGGCTTTCTTTGACAGATTTACATGCTATAGGGGAAGATCCTGTTGTTGCAAAAATTGAAGTACAGTATATGCGTTCTTTACATGCACGATCCTATTTTTATGTTGATACTCAAGTGGAAACAAAAGGGAATTTTAAGCTCCTCTTTCATCAAACGATACTAAAAGGATCATCACAGCAAAGAGAACAGGAGGCTAATGATCTAGAATCAATAGTACATGCAAAAGCTATTGTTACTGTGGCAGTATTACAGCAGGGGAGTCCAACACGGATAAAGAATACAACATTATACACTGCACTTGTGTAGCTGTGTATCTGCTCTATTGTGTATTGTGTCCTTAAGATTTACAGCCACATGAGCCACCACAGCCACATCCTTGATTTTCATCAGGCATGGTAATATTGGTGATAGTGGCAGTAAAAAATAACTCTTTTCCTGCTAAAGGATGATTGCCATCTACTGTTACCAGATCATTTTCCACTGCAGTAATAGTCATCTGCGTATTGTTGATAGAGACAGTGTTTCCTACTGTAATTTGGTAGTCAGCAGGAAAAGAATTGCGAGGAAGCACATGTACTAAACCAGAGTCCTTCTCTCCATATGCTTCGCCTGCAGGAACGCTAAAGGTACGTGTCTCTCCCACAACTGCCCCTTCAAGATTTTTTTCTAAACCGGGAATTGCATCACCAAAGCCAGCGAGGAATGTGTATTCTCCACTATGCTCAGAGCTTCCCAATATAGTATTATCTTTATCAGCAAAGGAGTACTCTATACTGATACTGTAGCCTTGTTCTACTTGCAATGTGTTTTGTGATATGTTTTGTTGCATTTCGTTACTCATAACGATATATATTGTAGTACAAATTGTTTTTTTGTGCTATTGTAAGAAGGGGTATGAAAATTCAAATTAGAAGCCGAACAGAAGTACCAAAAAACACCTCAAAAGGGATGTATTGTATTGACCATAAGGCTATGCTATGATATAGTAATAGTAAGTGCGAGCGTCGTATAGCGGCTATTATATCAGCCTTCCAAGCTGAGGATGCGGGTTCGATTCCCGCCGCTCGCTATAGTATTGAAATTATTGCAAAAAAATTAAGCAGGGGGAAATATGAAATTACGGGGAGAAATTTACTCAGATAAGTATAGTACTTCAAATGGTCGTAGAACATATTTTTTTAATGTCAAAAAAAATAGAGAAGGCGATCTTTTCTTAAATCTTGTCGAAAGCATGAAGAAATTTGATGGTCGTTTTGATAGACAAGAAATTATTATCTATGAAGAGCATATAGAAGAGTTTAGAGACGCTTTTAATAGGGTTATTGACGAATTTATTGTTCTAAAGCAAAAACACAGTAAAGATTCACCTGAATAAGATTCACCTGAATATTTAGTACAGGTATCTTATTACGATACCTGTATATTTTCTTTCCATTCTCTTTGTTGTTATAGTATATCGTGAATATGCTTGTTCTATGCAATTTGCAAAGTAATGTTTATATACTCACTTTTAGTTGAGATAACAAGTCCTTTGGTACTTTATTTTGTGGTCTAGAACCTAGTAAATATGCAAGGAACATAGCACGTGGTGCTGAATCTGATCCTGCTATGATATTACTTTGCATTAGTTTCATGAAATCAAATTCTTCACGTAATAGTAAAAGAATACAGTAAGGAAGATTACTTCGAATATCACATCCTAATCCAGCATCTTCTATTAACAAACGGGTACTTTTGTCTGTTGACGCAAGTGCCTGTCCTTTTTTAATAAGATCAATCAGTTCTGTATCATTTGTGTTACTATTGGCATACTGTATTGTTTGTTCTATACTGTACTCGTTTGCTACTGCTATGCTAGCATGTATAAGCCATTGTATGCCTGCTCTAATAAGGGCATGATTATGGGTCATATTACTTCTTTTTTGTATTGATGTAATAATATCTTCTGCACTGTTGTCAGCATGAGATTGTACGATAAGAGATACCCCACACAGTACTCCACAGAAATCGGTACTCGTAGTATAGTATGGAGTTATATTTTTTTGTAAATTTTGAAGTGTACTCTTTGTGCTACCATCTTTATGTCCATCATAGTTTTCTACAAACTGCTGCCAAGATTTGCTGTACTCATCAGTAGAAAAAGAGCTATTGTTTTTTCCATAATGATATAAATGTAAAAGCATGTCACCGTAATGGCTTTGTTGTCCTTTTTCTTTGTTAGCAAAATAAGTGTTATATTTTCCTGAATTAAGCATAGAGAGATCAATAGAACCATTTTCAATAAGAGTATCTATGTTTTTAAAATCATAGTTCCAATGCAAAGGCATAGTATATGAATCAGCCACGAATATATGTTGTAAAAGATTTTGTATATTTAGGTTTTTAATAGTATCCATAGTTGTATTATAGTATATTTATTCTGTTTTTGCTCATTTGTCAATTTAATGCTTGAATTTCCAGATGCTTGAGCTTGTGATTTGAACTTTTGAATTTGAATTTCTAAATAAAGCCCTTTTTTGTAGTTTTACCGTTTCGTGTGAACCCTTTTGATAAAATCAGTATACTGCAAAATTTCTATTATGCCAAGTGTGTAATGTTCGTTTAGTAAGGAAAGTATCAACAATAAGAGGGCGCAGAGTAAGTACACAAGGATCCAGAGAAGGACTTTTTTCTTTGAGCAACAAAGCAGGAGAGCCGTGTTTATAAGAGTTATGGCGTTGATGATTAAAGCTATATTGATACTCAGCACTTTTGAGTAAAAAAGTACTGAGAGTAGGATTCTGCATTTTTGCATAGCATTCAGTTTCAATAAGTTTATGAGAAGCCTCGACATCAGAATTGTAAGTAGGAGAAGCATATGGGATAGTAGTATGGTGTGCCTCGTATGCTGCAAGAGAAGCAACAAAAGCAGATTGTTTAGTACTAAAAGCCCCTGAGATAAACTCAGAGCCATTATCAGTTTGAATAGTAATAGAGGAAGTATCAACGTGAAAAGAAGCAAGATGAGTAAGCAGATATTCAATAAACAAAGCGGTATGAGAAGAGCTTTTTTGAGTGGCAAAGCATATCCATAAAGCCCCTGTAGCAACATCGCGTGCGGTAATTTGATACTTTGGGAGGCAAAATTTGCGTAATGAGAAGTATAATTCAGGGATATCGGTAAGATATTTAATATCTACTTGTATTTTTTGACAAAACTGCAGCAGTTGCTTCCATAGGCGTGCCTCTTGTTTCTTTTCTGCTTTTTGCTTTTTATGTGTCTTAAAAAACCCCATCTTTCTCAGATGCTTAATGATAGTCTTTATGGAATAAGGAATGGCATACTCTCGTTTTATATGAGAGGCAATACATCGTTGATGATAGTGCTGTAATGTTTCGCATATCTCTTTGAGTTTTAACTGATAGTAAGGTATCATGGTATTAGGATGTTCTACTGAAGCAGGACGCCTATCATAGAGCATAGCTTTCGGCTTCTCTTTGTATCTTTGCAGCCATTTGCGTACGGTATTAGGAGATATATGAAAGATACGAGCAGTACTTTTGATACCGTGTTCTTTTGCAGAAAGTGCTATAGCTAAGCGTACTTTATGCAGTTCTTTTTGATTTCTTGTATTATAAAGTGTAGAGTATATCATGTACTCACCCCCTTTTTTTTTATTTTTGTTTGTTATTTCCATGATAGTATAATTACTATCATGGATTTTGGGGGGTCACACGAAACGGTAAAACTACAAATAAAGCCCTTTTTTTTATTGACTTTTATTGATTTTTATATTACTATAAAAAAGATACGCCATCTTAGCTCAGCTGGCTAGAGCACGTGACTTGTAATCTCGGGGTCGTCAGTTCGAATCTGACAGATGGCTAAACAGGGGAGTTTCCCGAGCGGTCAAAGGGGGCAGACTGTAAATCTGTTGGCGTCGCCTTCGCAGGTTCGAATCCTGCACTCCCCAAAATGTATTGCAAATATATTGCGTAATGCTTGAATTATTGAAAGGAATGTGTAGATCTATAATAGAGAAGGAAATAAGTATCGCAGTCGTGTTTTGTATTACGTTAATAGTAAGCTCTTAGTTTTTATCTGTTTTTCTTTTAGTATTTATTGATTTTATATGATTGTAATGATAGCATTAAATATGTGTGGTAGTATATATATGAGAGATATGTACTATAGTGTATAATGAAATTATACCAGAGGTATAATAAAATATATTATTTTTGTTACAAGTATGAAATTTTGTTGTAGAGGAGTCAGAGGATCTCGCACTGTTATCAATACAGTTGAAGACTATATGCATAATTTTGCACGATTCTTTCTGTCCCTTGATAAGCATGAGCTTCTTTCTCTTGGTGATGATTTAGAGTCAGTAAAGAAGCATTTCTACTCAGTGTCTTCGCGTGAAAAAATGCATTCAATACTAGGGTATGGAAATAATACTCCTTGTGTTGAATTACAGTGTGATGATGAGGATACATCCTTTATTTTTGATCTTGGAAGTGGTGCTAGTAATATTGTTCTTCCTAAGCACTTAAAGTCGGTCCATATATTTTTTTCACATTTTCATTATGACCATATTATTGGTATTCCTTTTACAAAATTTTTACAAAGAAAAGATATTGATATTCATTTTTATAGTCCTGTTGAAAATTTTGAAAAAATAGTTCGTGATTATCTACAACCGCCCTTTTTTCCTATTGATTTAGATATAATTACAAGGTACAATAAAAAAGTATATTTTCATTCATTACATGATAAAAAGAGTATAAACATAGCAGGAAAAGATATAACATGGATGGAGCTTAATCATCCTGGTGTTTCTTATGCATATAAAGTGAAAGATGGAAGTAAATCATTTTGTTATTTTACTGATGTAAATATAATAGATGACTATTTTTTTGCATCGGAAGAAAGAACCTTATTTTTAGATACTATTGATAGTATGATTATTGATGCATCACTTAATTTTGCTGATTCATTGCAGAAAAGATCGTGGGGACACACCAATATTTATGAAGGAGTAAATTTTGCAACAAAATGGGGAGTAAAAAAAATATATCTTTTTCATTATGATCCAGAAGATAGTGAGCTTGCAATTAATATAGGGTATCAAACTGCTCTTTGGTATAAGAAAATGGTATCTTCACAGACAAAAATTTTTCTTTCTCATGAAGGACAGTGGGTTACCGTATAATTGAAAGTATCAGATTCTTCTTTAGAGTCAAATATGTATACTCTCTTATGTGATGAAAAAGAATTGAAGGAAATGTATGCTGTTCTTTGTTCTTTTGAAAATTTACCGAGTAGTTTATGGAATTTGCAAAAAAGAATAGGAAAGTTACTTACAAAGAAAATAACGGTACACGAATTGCTTACAATGAAGAGTAGGATGAAGCATCTATTCCTTGGGACATTGATTGAAAAAAATGAGAAGTTAGATTGATCATGAATTCATTATTAAACAAAGGCTTTATTTCTAAGCACATTATAGATGAGATTGAAAGAAAAATTGACATAGTATCAGTCATTGGGCGTTATGTTGCACTTCATAAACGAGGAGGAAAATATTGGGGATTAAGTCCTTTCAAAGTAGAAAAGACTCCATCGTTTACTGTTGATCCTGTAAAGAAATTGTATTATTGTTTTAGTACACAGCAAGGAGGAAATGTATTTACTTTCATTAAATCTGTTGAAAATGTCAATTTTGTAAATGCTGTGCATATCCTAGCAAAAGAAGCAGGGGTTGTTATTCCTGATGTGCAACATGCTTCTACAGGGAAAGCCCAAGATGAAAATAGTGTCTATGAGAGAGTGCTTAAGATACTATCGTATATAAGTGAGCAGAGTGTTGCTCTGTTATCTCATGATCCACAGGCTTATACGGTGAGAGAATATCTTCATAGAAGAAACATACATCAGGATAGTATACAACGCTTTCGTTTGGGATATGTTCCACCTAAAAGAGATTGGGCTTATCAGCTTTTGAAGCAAAAAGGGTTTAGTGATCATGAAATGGCATCTTCTGGGTTATTTAGTAAAAAATCTCCACAATACTGTCTTTTTACACAGCGATTGGTGTTTCCTATTATGAAATTATACGGACAAGTTGTTGCTTTTGGTGGGCGTTTATTAGAAGGAGAGGGACCTAAGTATCTTAATTCTCCACAAAGTAGCTTTTTTGAGAAGAAACAAATGGTGTATGGTTTGTATGAGGCTACACAAGGAAAATATAATTTTGAAAAACTCTATGTAGTTGAGGGATATTTTGACGTTATTGCTATGCATCAAGCTGGTATCACTAATACAGTGGCTCCATTAGGTACTGCATTTACTGTTGAGCATGCACGAATACTACGAAGGTTTACGGATACCATCGTACTGGTGTTTGATAACGATGAGGCAGGGAGACAAGCTGCATTGCGTGCAGCAACTATATGTGAGAGCATAGGGTTTCGAGCTATTCGTACAGTAGAGCTTCCAAAAAAAGATGTGGCTGATATTCTACAAGAGTATGGAGAAGGAGGCGTAAGAGATGAAGTACTTGAAGATAGGGATTTTTTTGATTATTATATTGATAGGTTACTTTTAGGACAGAACGAAAGTCAAGAGTATAGAGAAAAGGCTTTGTTAGAGATAAGTTCGTATATTTCTGGTGTGTCACTAGGGTATAGAAAGGAAATGTATCTTGCAAAGGTTACACAGTTATTTGGAGTAACAAAAGCTACATTACAGGGGATTATGAAATATATGCCAAAACAAAGGGGGGATGGAAACAGTACTCATTATGAAGAACAGCATGATTCTACTGGGGTAACACAGCAGAAGCCGAGTAAAAAAGTTTCAAAAACAGCTGAATTATTGTTTGTAGCAGCATTAAGTTATAATCTTACAAATTATGAGGTGATAAGACGAGAGATAGCAGCAGATGATTTACTTGATAGTAATGCAAAGCATGTGTATCTGAAAATAGAAGAATTATACAGAACAGATACTCTTAGTTTTACAGAGTTAATGGAACAGATTGACCAAGATGTGGCTACTACTATTCGTACCTTAGTGTTTAGCGGAGAAGTTTCAAAGTATGCTAATGTGTTAGTAACAGAGTTTATAGATAAGCATAAAATATTAAAATATCGTCATAGAAGCAATGAAATAAATAGGTTGCTTGCAATAAAAGAGCAACAGCTTGTTCAACAAAATGCTTTGGGTGATGGTAATGTTTTGTTAATGAGAAAGGAGATGAAGGAACTTTTAGAAGAGAAAAAGTATATCAATACTATGCTGCTACACCTCAGTAAAAATAAAGGAAATGGCAGTAATAGTGATGATGGAAAGACATATTCTGCGGTATAATTTTTATTGTACTGATAGTTAAAAAAATAGCTAAAAAGCTAGTTAAAAAAACAGCAAAAAGATGGATTTACTATAATAATATAGGTATATATATGCACTATAAACATAAAAAAGGATAGCGTATGGAAAAAAAAGAGAAAAAAAGTAATATTACAAAGAAGAAGCAAAAAATGGATGAAAATAAGAAAATAAAAAGCAGTATTACTGAAAAAAAGAACATTGCAGTGAGTGCTAAAAAGAATGTTCCTAAAAAAGAGGTAAAAAAGAAGAGTAGTACTACAGAGAAAAAAGGAGTAGATAAGGAAACAAAAATTTCTCGTAGTAGCAAAAAAAATGCTACTACTGTTGGTAAGAAAGCAAAAGTAAGTGTAAAGCTAAGTAATGTTGATGTACAGAAAGATGTACAGAAAAAGGAAAATGTACCTAAGAGAAAGAAGAAGTCATCTGAGTCTACTGCTGTCAAAAAGAAGGTTGCAGCTTCGGCAGAGGATATGCTTGGGACTGATATGGATGAGGCGAGTTATAGCGTACAATTACCAAAGGATATTCAAGATAGTGTTGATGAGTTGTTATTGGACGCTAATGTAAAGACACCAATATCCGTTGATAAGCTCATAGAAGGGGTGAGTAGTGATGAGATGATAAGCGCTAAAAATGTTAAGAATATTTTGAGTTATGTACAAAAAAGAGGTTTTACGGTAACGGACATTGATTTAGAAGGAAAGGATGGTTTGATAAGTGATGTAGATGAGAATGAGGATACCATTAATGATCCTGTTCGACTGTATTTGCGAGAAATAGGGAGAAAAAAATTATTAAGTGCAGAGGATGAAATAAATCTTGCACGTGAAATGAGGGAAGGTGAGCAAAAAATTGCAAGTATCATAAAAACATCAGGATTATTTTTGTTAGAGCTAAACAATATAATGTTCAATATGAAAAAGACAAAAGATAATGATACCGAATCTGATACCTTACATAAATCTGAAAATGAAGAGTTCGATTCTAATATAGAAATTAAGCGTTTGTCTCAGCTGTATAGATCTATTATTAGTCAGATTGAAAATCCTTTGACACAGTATTTACACTTAAAGAAAAAAGCGTTTATGAATGGGGAAAATTTTTTTGATGATCCTGCTATTCTTAAGCTGAGAGAAGGTATATTTAAGAAGATTAAAAAGGTTGTAATTGATGCATCAGAAATACAACGGATAACTGATGTGTTTTTCTCTATCTTAAAGACTATTGAGGGATATAAAAAACGAAAGCAAACTATATGTAATTTATTTCAAGTAAGAGACCCTAAGGAAGTACGAAAGTTTGGACGTAATTTAATTACCGCTACGCAGAGAAAAGAAATATATCAAAAGTTGGGGATTTCTATTTCTGATATAAAAAAGTATATACAAGAATTTAAGGAAGCTGATAAACGCTTGTCTCATGTAGAATACTATTATGATATGACATTACAAGAGATAAAGGATATGCTGTCTAAAATTGCAAGATTACACCTTCATCTTCAAGAGGTAAAGGAAAATCTTATTGAATCTAATTTGCGATTAGTGGTGAGTATTGCAAAAAAATATACAAATAGAGGACTTATGTTATTTGATCTTGTACAAGAAGGAAATCTTGGTTTAGTAAGAGCGGTGGAAAAATTTGAATACTTGAAAGGCTTTAAGTTTTCTACCTATGCAACATGGTGGATTCGACAAGCAATAACGAGAGCTATTTCTGATCAAGCGAGAACTATTCGTGTTCCTGTGCATATGATAGAACAGATAAACAAGGTATCACGGGTAGAGAAAAAGCTCATGCAAGGATTAGGAAGGGAAGTGAGTGATGAAGAGATAGCAGAAAATTTAGGATGGGAAAAAAATAAAGTGAAGAATGTTCGTAATGTGTCGCGTGAGCCTATTTCTTTAGAGACTCCTGTTGGGGAAGAAGATGATTCGTTGTTGAGTGATTTTGTAGAAGATAAGAGTACTCATTCTCCAAATCAGCTTACATCGTTTTATTTATTGCAAGAACAGTTACGGGAAGTGCTGTCAACATTGCCTCATCGTGAACAACAGGTCATTCGTTTGCGTTTTGGGTTGGACGATGGATATCCTCTCACTTTGGAAGAGGTTGGGTTGCATTTTAATGTAACGCGTGAGCGTATTCGGCAAATAGAATCAAAGGCATTGAAACGTCTTCAAAATTCGCGATTTAGACTAAAATTACGTGACTATCTTGAAGAAGATGAGAAATAGTGTATAATAGATTATGAGAGATACTATAGTGGAGGAAAGAGTGCTAAAAAATACATTAGAACAATTAAGAAAATTTCAGGAGATTCTTAACCAAAAATTTGAAGTTGAAAAACAGCTTCAGGAACTTCCTAAGGAAATTGAACGAAGAGATGAAATAGTCATTCGTATGAAAGAAAATTTCCTTGAGTTTAATGATAAGCGAAATGCTTTAAAGAAAGAAATCATTGTTAAGCGAGATGAGCTTGATAAAGTGGTAGAGAAAACGTCTAAACTTGAAAAAGAAGTGGGAAACGTAAGTTCTCAGCGAGATTATGAACAAATTGATAGGGCTATTAAGGATAATAATGAGTCTGAGCAAACCTTACGTAGAGAAATACAAGTAGCTGAGAAAAAGATACATGATTTTCAAGAAGAGTTTACGAATGCAGAAACATTGTTGCAAGAACAAGAGCTTTCTCTTATGAATATTAAGGATAAAATTGAACAAGATATTATAAAGTATGAAGTGCAGCTGAAAGAACTGGAAGCAAAGAAACAAGAAGTGACAATGTATATGGAAGATAATCTAGTGTTTAAGTTTGAGCGCATTCTAAAGTCGAGGGAAGGTGATGGTATTGTTCCTATTCGGCAGAATGTATGTTATGGGTGTCATATGCTCCTTCCTCTTAAGATAGTAAATGAAGTATGTGAAGAACAGAGGGTAGTCACTTGTCCTTATTGTTCTAAAATTTTATTTTATGATGGAGATAGCGATAAAGAAGAAGTTGAGAACATAGAGATTGCAGGGTTGAAAGATCTTATTGATACTCAAGATATTTCTCTTGATGATTTTGATGAAGAGGACTATCATAGTTTTATGCAAAAAGATGATCTAGGATCTGATGAGTATATTCCTGCTCAAAATTTAGAAGAGATGGAAGATGAGATAGAGGATGATTTAGACGATGATGAGATAGAGGATGAATTAGGTGACGATATAGAGGATGAAGATTTAAGTGATGAGTAATACTCTATATACATAGCTGGTATTTGTATGTATAATAAGATGAGAACAATTATAGGTAGTAAGGGGTACTGCTACAATTATTTGTAGAGGAAAGTCCGGACTCCACAGAGAAAGTCACTGGGTAATGCCCAGCGAGCGTGAGCTTAGAGAAAGTGCCACAGAAAATATACCGCCAAAAGGTAAGGGTGAAAAGGTAAGGTAAGAGCTTACCGATTTTATAGCAATATAAAATGCATGGTAAACCTTGACTGGAGCAAAACTAGAAAGTAAAGGATCTCTCGTCTTTATTTACAGGTAAGTTGCAAGAATACAGTACAATACTGTATCAAGATAAATGGTGCCCATTACAGAATCCGGCTTATGTACTGCCTATAGTTGTTTTTACTTTTTAAGATTTTCTTTATAGTGTATAATCAATAGTGAGTGTAGATATATACTGTATAATTAGGGAGGGAATGTGAGGAAAACTCATTTATTTCTTATTATTGTATTACTTATAAGCATTCTCTTTATTGGATATTTTGTGTTTCGTGGTCTATTTATACAAAGTAGGGAAAGAGAGGTACATTTACATACTATCAATAAGTATTGGAATGCACAGGATTATGAAGGACTCATAGAGTTTGTAGATACATATCAAACACAATTTTTAGATGATGATTATGTAATGCTTTTGAAAGGATTCTCTCTTTTTAATGTTATTTTTTTAGAAAGCATCCATGATTTAACTACCCTTAATCATCAAAAATTATGGGAGGCTATTCGGTATATACGCAGAGTGATTGCTTTACATAGCTCAAATGAGTGGATAGCTGAAGCATATTATGTGTTAGGAAAAGCGTATTATTTTTTATCAAAAAATAATCTTAATAAATCTATAGCTTATTTTGAGATGGCACAAGCACAAGGGTTTTATTTAGAAGATATGAATGAATATTTGATAGCTGCTTATAGGGAACTAGGGGATATTGAGATGCTTGAAACGATACTTATACGTTCAATTCAAGAGAATCCAAAGTTTGAATATTTTGAAATATTACTGGATCTGTATTTAGAAACAAAGCAAGATAATAATATTTCTGATACAATAAAAAAAGCAGAGCAATTTGTAGTTTCACAAGCTGATACTGAAGCATTAACGATTATAGAAGCAAGACATTTAATGAATAACAATCAGCTTGATAAAGCAGAAGCATTATTGCTCAATATTTTAGAATCCAATGTACAGTCTGCACAAGCCTATTTTTTTCTAGGAAATGTATATGAAAGAATGGGGAAAATGGTAAAGGCACGCTTTAATTGGAGGCAAGCATATAAATTACGGCCTACATGGGAGGAAGTAATTATAAAACTAAAAGATAATAATAGCTAAGTAAAAGCACAAAGAGGGAGCAATGGGTTTTTTTTCTAATTTTATTCGTTCTGATATTGGGATTGATTTAGGTACTTGTAATACATTGGTTGCAGTATATAATAAAGGCATTGTAATTGATGAGCCTTCGGTGGTGGTAGTACATCTTGAGACTAACAAGATTATTGCGGTAGGAAAGGAAGCACAATCAATGTTACACAGGACTCCTGGCTACTATGATGTCATATGTCCATTACGGGATGGTGTAATAGCAGATTTGGGGATGACAGAGAGGATGATTCGTCATTTTTTAGGAAAGGTATTACAACATAGGCGTTTCATCAGTCCTCGTATTGCTATTGGAGTTCCTTCTTGTATTACCGATGTAGAGAAACGAGCAGTAGTCGAATGTGCAGAAAGAGCAGGTGCGCGTCAGATACGGGTAATACATGAATCACTTGCTGCAGCAATAGGGGCAGATCTTCCTATTTATGAACCTGAAGGGAACATGATTTGTGATATTGGGGGCGGAACTACTGAAATATCTGTGTTGTCTTTAGGGGGCATGGTAATATCTAATGCAATTCGGGTAGGAGGAGATGAATTTGATGAGGCTATTATACGTAAAATTCGTAATGAACATAACATAACAATAAAACAACCGACTGCAGAAAAAATAAAGAAAACTATAGGTACACTTGATCCGCAGGATAATAGCGATGTGATGGAAATTCGAGGAAGAGATGCTTTGACAGGCTTACCAAAGAAATTAGAAATTAACAGTCGTGAGATAAGCGAAGCTCTTATGGAGCCATTTAATATTATTATTGATGAAGTGAAAAAAACCTTAGCACAAACTCCTGATGAGCTGGTATCAGATATTATTGAAAGAGGTATTGTGTTAGCAGGTGGTGGGGCTTTGTTAAGAGGTATTGATGCCAAGCTCGCTGAAGGTATTGGGATACCAGTAATTATTACAAAAGACCCTCTTCGTTGTGTTGCTGAAGGTGCAGGAAAATATTTTGAGCATGAGAGAAAAATAAAAGCACTGTTTAGACATTAATAATGTTGTTATTGTATTAGTATTGTTGTTGAATTATATGTTCCAAATTCTACAAAAGCGTGTATTTTACTTTATTATATTATTAGTAATTTCAATTCTTTTTATTGTCAATTATAAGATAAACTCGCGTCTTTTATATAATCTTAGTTCCTATGCTCTTAATACATCGGTAGCAATAAAAGAAGGAATAGGGTATATCGTGTTCAAGCTCAATAATTTTCGAGAATCTATAGCAAGCAATTTTGTGTTGCGTGAACGTATTAAAACATTAGAAAAGGAAATTTTAGAGTACGAACAAAATTATCGTTCTACAGTATCGCTTGATTATCAAATATCACGTTTACAGCAGATGCTGGGATTTTCTCTCAATACTGACTATGAGTTGCTTCCTGCATTTCTTTATTCTCAAGATACTACATTTCCTCACCGATATTTGATAAACAAAGGGCAACAGGATGGAGTCTATGATGATAATCCTGTGCTTGCTATGTATCAAAATAAATTAGTATTTTTAGGAAAAATAAAAGAGAGCTATGATGGTTCTTCTCTGTTTGTTTCGGTCAATGATATAGATTTTTTTGTTCCTGTTATTACTGATGTTACGAATCAAATAGGTATATTGTATGGGAATGGTATGAGGGATAATACTATGACATTAGAGCTAGATGCTATTTCTGGTATAGAACAATTGTTTGTTGATGAGGTGGTGTTAGTCAATGAGTTTTCAAAAAATTATCCTCCAGGTATTCCTATAGGGCGAGTAGTAAATGTCAGTTATGGAAAAGAAGATCTTCTTATTAGAGCAACAGTGAAACCGTATGTGGATATAAAATCTATTGATATAGTGTTTATATATAAGCAATAAAGAGAGTAGTATGTTTATTTTTGTGTTATTGTTTAAGCATATAGTGCCAGGCATACTATTGCTCTCTATTCAACAGGTTTTGTCCTTGCAAGTACATTCTGCATTTTCTCTTCCTGATGTACTGTACATATATGTATTATTACTGCTTTACTTTAATGAAGAACAGAACCTGTGGATATTTATTGCTGCTTTTGTTCTCTCTCTTATTCAAGAGTATAATTCTGGTCAGATAATAGGTATTACTTCTTTATATTTTCTGCTGTTTTCTTATTTTTATTCTAGGATAAGTAATCTTTTTTCTCATAATACTTTTTTTATCGTTATTGCTGTATTGTCTTATATAGCATGGATCTGTTTTGAAATTCTTATGCATTTTATATTAGGATTTCCGTTACCTGTATATTTTTTTTCCGTTACTATGTTGGTTAAATTTGGTATAAACATTGTCATTATTATGATATTTTATTTCTTCTTGTCAGTTATTCTTTCTAAAAAGGATTCAAGATATGAAGAGTAAGTTTGTTTATTTAGGAATTTTTTTTAGTAGTGTAATTCTCTTGTTTTTATCTTTTTTATATCGGTATCAAATTGTAGATAATCAGCAATATCGAGATTATATTGATAAACTTGCTACACGACAAAATCAGCTACGTTCTTTGCGAGGAAATATTTATGATCGTAATAAGGATGTACCTCTTGCAATGAATGTCAGCGCGTATCGTATTATTATGGATACGAAAAAATTTCCAATGAAAGAGAGAGCAAAGTTGGTAGAAGATCTTTCTCTTTTACTAAATGTAAGTGAAAATTTTATATATTCTGTACTGGATGAAAAAAAGAAAGAGCCTGTGCCTCAGGTTTTATTGGATAATTTACAATATGAAGAAATAATAAATATAGTAGAAAAAATAGGTAATTTTCCGGGCGTAACATGGCAAAGAGTAATAAACAGATATTATCCTCATAATAGTTCTATGTCACATATTATTGGTTTTATAGGAAAAATAACAGATGCAGAGACACGTTTATTAAACTATGAAGGGTACACGGTCTATGATGAAATAGGAAAAGCAGGGATTGAAAAAGAGTATGAAAAGGAATTACGAGGACAAGCGGGGCAAAAAAAAGAGTTAGTCAATGTCTTTGGTGAAAAAATTGAACAAGAAAAAGAGATTGTAGAAACAGTAAAGCATGGACATAATCTTATATTAAGTATAGATAGAAATATTCAGGAGATTGTAGAAAAAGCTATTGGTGATAGGGTAGGAGCAGCGGTGATATTGAAACCACATAGTGGAGAAATTCTTTCGATGGTGTCGTATCCTCGTTTTAACCCTAATATTCTCTCTCTTAGCTCTGATAAGAAACTTATTTCTGACATTATATCAAATGTAAATTCTCCTTTTTTTAATAGAGCCATTCAAGCAAGCACTTCTCCTGCATCTACCTTTAAGGTGCTTATGGCACTTGCATTTTTACAAGAGTATCCTCGTCAATGGGATTATTCAATATATGATGAAGGGTATATTACTATTGGAGATAGAGTTTTTACTGATTGGTATCGTTTAGGACGTGGCTGGGTTTCTATTTCTGATGCTCTTGCGTATTCTAATAATACATTTTATTACAATATAGGAGTGGATAAACTAGGCATTTCAAATATAGTGCGATATTCATCGTTTATGGGCTTAGGAAAAAAAACGAACATAGATTTACCAGGAGAAGTGAAAGGAACAATACCTAGTCCTCGTTGGAAATTTTTACGGTATAGAAAGCCTTGGCTTGCTGGTGATACGGCAAATATCTCTATAGGGCAGGGGTATCTTTCTACTACCCTTATACAGCTTGCAAACCTTACTGCAGGAATTGTGAATGAAGGTACTATTTATACCCCACATCTTCTTAAAGAAGTAAGGGAGCAAATTTCTGGTACAGTGATTAAAAAAATTGAGCCTAAAGTTCTTTATACTATAGATACTGTAGATAAAAAAGTATTTAAGAGAATGAAAAAGGATATGCGTGGAGTAGTACAATACGGTACTGCAGAGAAAGTTATTACTACTGATGCAGTTGCGATAGCTGCAAAGACTGGTACAGGACAGGTGTATGCAGATGTAAGTGAACCTCATTTTAATTCAATGTTTATTTCCTATGCTCCCTATGATGCTCCTGTTGCAGATCAAATAGTGTTAGCTATTTGGATAGATGCAGTAAATGAATGGGAATGGTGGGCTCCTAAGGCAGCGAATATTATTTATCATGCTATCTTTACTGATAGTACTTATGAGGAAGCTCTAAAATCATTGAAAGATAAAGGGACCTGGTATTTATATGAATAAAAAAATAGATGTTGTTATGCTTCTGTCTGTTGTCATTTTGCTTATTGTAGGGGTGCTGGCAATTTATTCTAGTTCAGTTGATATACATAATGAAATTAAATCAAACGAGTATATACGTCAAATTATTTTTATTGTACTTGGTATTGGTTTATTTTTGAGTATACATCTTATTTCGCTAAAAGATATTCAAAAATATGCTGTTGTATATTATATAGTGTGTATTCTGTTGCTTATTATAACATTATTTTTTGGACAGATAAGAAATGGAGCGAAATCATGGATTGGTATTTGGAATTTTGGAATACAAATTTCTGAATTTTCAAAAATTGCGGTAGTGTTAATGCTGGCTAAGATTGCTGAAGATGGAGGAGAATATAATTTTAATGCAAGGTTTATCGTACGTGCTTTGTGTCTTGTTGCTCTTCCTTTTGCACTTATATTATTACAGCCCGATATGGGTACTGCTTTGGTATATATTCCTATACTGCTTTCTATTTTTTTTGTGTCTGGGGTACAGTGGCATCGTATTATGTTTGTAGTGTTTGTTGGGATTGTGGGTATTATTACATTGATTTTGTTGTTTTTCTTTTATTCTTCTGATATTGCCTCTATCAGTCCTGAAGATATTATTCGTCAATCAACTTCTATGATAACTATTTATATCATAATACTGCTCTCCTTAGTTCTTTTGAGTTTGGTAGGTGTCAACCTTTCCCATTTTAAGAAATTTTTTCATGTTTCATTATATATATCGTCAATGCTGAGTGTAGGGACTGTTTTGGCAGTAGCTGCTTTACGCATACTGAAACCGTATCAGTTACAACGGCTGCTTATTTTTATAAACCCTAACTCCGATCCTCTTAATACTGGATGGCATATTTTACAATCGAAAAATGCTATTGGAACTGGAGGTGTGTGGGGACTAGGCTTTCTTGAAGGTAATCAGTCAAAATTACAATATCTTCCAATGGCACAAACTGATTTTATTTTTTCGGTTATAGGAGAAGAGTTTGGATTTATAGGAGCATCGTTTGTATTGTTGTTGTATTTTGCTATTATGTGGAGAATACTCATTATTGGCTATAAATCTTCTAGTATTTTTAGTGCTATCTGCTGTGCTGGTATATTTGCTATTTTCTTTACTCATTTTACGGTGAATGTTGGCATGACATTGGGGTTAATGCCAGTAACAGGCATTCCTCTGATGTTGCTTTCGTATGGAGGCTCTTCTTTATGGACAGCTCTTATGTGTGTAGGAATAGTCCATACTATTTTTTTTCAAGAAACGAAGTATAAAGCTGGGGCTGTTGCGTTACTTGTAGTAAAGTAATAGTAACATATCCAATAGGTAGATCATATTTAGGGATGCAGTAGTGTATTGAAAAAATATGCACAAAGATTAAATTAGATAATAAAGTATGAGAAAATATATAAATGTACATAAAAAATAAGATATTTTTATGTATTATACTATCATTATTAGATAAAATACTATATACTTAAAACAGAGGCTGAGTGAGAATGCAAAGAGGACTTTATGATGTCATTGATTTTTCAAAAAGGGTATTGGTAGATATTCCTTTTGGTATCACAAATCTAAAATTACAAAAATTAATGTACTTTATCTATGGGACCTATTATTGCGAAACAGATAAGGAATTATTTAATGAAAGACCACAAGCATGGGATTATGGTCCTGTATTTCCTAAAGTCTTTTATAAATACAGAAGCAGTGCTGGTGGAGATATAGATAATACTCACATTTTTTCTGAACTAGAAATTGACGATAAGAAAGTAAGAAATATAAAAGAGGCAGTGCTAAACCAATTAGCCGATAAATCTGATTCTAAGTTAATTGGTATGACACATATAGATAATGCTGCTTGGAGTCGTGTCTATAAACCTGGGGTAAGAGGCATACTTTTAGATCTAAAGGATATTAAGAAGGATTTTGCTAAATATGTCAGAAAATGAATCAGAAGATACATTAGAATATGATTACAATGATCCACAAGTTCAAGAAAAAAATAAAGACGATAATAGAGAACAAGAGTTAGAGAAATTAAGAGAAAAAGTAAATCAACTAGAAGCTGAAAGACAAAAATTAGCTGCATTAAGTTCAACATATATAAGTATTATTGTGATTGGAAGTGCTTTGCTTTTTAATATCTATATATTTCATAATTTTAATTTCAATATAGTGGGATCTATTATTATAGGGTTAATTGAGGTGATAGCACTGCTTATAATAGCAAAAATGTATAAGATAAGCGTCATCAATAATCTGTGGGAAGAAATTACATCGCTTTTTAAGAAACGATAAAAAATAACAATACTTACATCAGCGTTCTCCTTTTTTGCATGTAATGTTTGAATTTACATGTATGTAAGCCTTAAAAGTGCAAAAAATTCTCATTTTTACTTGATTTTTTTTTTTTTTTTTTCTTTTACAATAAAGTAAGTTATAGAAACAAATATAAAGAGGCATAATAATATGAGAAAAACATATCTCCATTTTTTACAAGAAATGGAAAAAGAATTACAAACGATTGATTATGATACCCAAAAGGTACGTGATTTACAACAGTCCATAGAATCGAAAGAGCTATTGCTGCCAGTGATAGGGCAGTTTAGCTCTGGGAAAAGTACGCTCCTCAACTCGTTTATGGGGAGAGATATACTGCCAGTGGGCATTACGCCTGAGACAGCACTGGCATCAGAGCTGAGATATGCAAGTGATGAAAGAATAGAGGCTATCAAAAAAGATGGGGGAGTCACAACATTTTCAATAGACGAAATAGAAAAGATAAAGGAAAGAGCAAAAGAGTTTTTGTATCTTACGTTTTTTATCAATAGTAATGTTGTACGTGATATTGCTCCGTTAATCCTTGTTGATATGCCAGGCTTTAGTGCAGCCAATGAGTTTCACCAACAGGCTATTATGGAATATCTCAACAAAGGAGTGCATTATATCTGTCTTATCAGTGTTGAAGAGGGAACTATTCAAAAATCTATGGAAATACAGCTGAGGGATGTTAAAGAGTTTGAAAGAAAATTTTCAGTATTTTTAAGCAAGTGTAATCTCCGTTCTCCAGAGGAATCAAAGGAAATAGCCACTAATATACAAGAACAGCTCGAAGATAATTTTGACGAACATATCTCTGTTGTGCCAATAGATGACAATGGAGGCGAAAGTCTTGGTACAGTCATGCAAGAGATACATATTTCTGAGCTTGAGAAGCAAGTATTTTTCTCAGGAGTCGAAGCATTATATAGAGATACTTTAGGGAGCATCAATACAGAAATAGCATCTCTCACAAAAAGCAAAGAACAGAACGATGATGCCATTACAGCACTCAAAGAAAGTGTAGCAAAGATTGAACAAAAACGTGACCAGCTTATGAATGATGCTCGCAATGCCTACACAGAGCAACATGCCCGTCAGATTATTGAAGCAGTAGGCTCTGATCTTTCAAGCAGTGTAGAGCAGTTTGTATCTATTGCAATGTCAGGAAACTCTGATGAGATGTCACGACAAATATCGGAGGTAGCACGTTCCTCCTTAATTTCAAAAGTGAAAGAAGTTATGACTACCATAAGCAATAGTGTTATTGATACATTTCAACTTAGCATACGGGGTATTGAGACGAATGTATCGGGCTATACTTCTAATGTTTCATTGCTTGAGAATCTTACAGATACAGTAAAAGGGAGAATGTCAGGTATTGAACAGGGCATGACGAATATGGTAGCTAAACGTCAAGAACAAGAAGCTAAAGGTAGAATGTATAGATCTATTACAACTGTTCTAGGACTTACAACTAAATTTGTTGTTCCAGCAGTAGAAATTTTAATTATATTTTTGCCAGATATATTGAATAGTCTTTTTAAGAAATCGCGAGAAGAAAAACAAAGAGAACAAATCAGATCTACATTGCTCACACAGACATTTCCATCAATAAAAAGAGAAATAGCAACTAAAGTAGAATCGTTATTGGAAGAGCAAACAAAAAATGTAATACAAGGCATTGGTACTCAGTATCAGGAATTGTTGGAACAAAAAAGCAAAGAGATTGAAAAAGCAGAGGAAGAAAAAAATAAAAAAATACAGGATATTGAACAGGTAATAGCTACAAAAAAAGAATGTGTGGCACATATTACCTCTCTTGCAAACGAGAAATTATACGGATAACAAGAAGAAAAAACAATACTAACTATTAAAAGAGGTATATATATGAATAAAGAAGAATTATTGACAAAGCTAAAAGGTATTGAAGCTATTGTTAATAGCAATCATACTGTTATTGGAAAGGATGCAGAATATCTAGCAGATGACTGTGGCATAGAAGAATCATCGAAAATACAAGATGCTATGAAAGATACTGAATACAAAGGGCGTCTATTAAAAATTGGTATCATAGGCAGGGTAAAGGCAGGAAAATCTTCATTATTAAATTCACTTATCTTTGAAGGAAAGGATATTCTCCCAAAGGCAGCCACTCCCATGACTGCCAATCTCACTGTGCTGTCCTATGGTGAGAGGAATGCAGCAGAAATAGAATATTTTAGTTCTGAGGATAGAGAAGATATTAAAAAGAAACATGACATATACGAAAAAAGAATGAATGATTTAATAGAACAATACCAACAGGAACATAAAGAAAAGCAAAAAGAAGAGCCAGCTGACAAAGAAAGGATAGAACGCAGAGCAAAGCGAGAATTAAAAGGCAGTATTGAAGAAGCCTCGTATGATCAGTACAAGCGTATGCAGAAGTCAGGGGTAGATCCAACTCGCCTTGAAGAGAAAACAACGCTAGAATCAAATACAATGAAGGAGCTAGCCAATGAGCTAATAGACTATGTCTCGGCTGAAGGAACATACATGCCATTTACAAGAAGTATCCGTGTGGCATTGCCGAATGAATTTCTCAAAGACATAGAAATTGTTGATACGCCTGGATTGAATGATCCCGTAGTATCAAGAGAAGAAAGAACAAGGGAGCTATTACGGTACTGTGATGTTATTTTTATTGTGAGTCCTTCGGGGCAGTTTATGACCGAACAAGACATAGAATTATTACAGCGTATATCGACAAAAGAGGGACTGAGAGAGCTGTATGTGGTAGCAAGTCAGGTTGACACACAGCTATTTGGGAGCGAAAAAAAAGCTACAGTCATTGATGCTATTGATGGACTTAGCAACATACTTGCTACAAGATTGCAGGAGGTAATTTCAAAACTAAAAGAACATTCCCCTGAGGTAGGAGATAAATTGAATAAGCTCATTGAAGATAATCGTGAGCGTATTATATGCTGTTCGGGGATAGCACAATCCATTCTTTTGCGTATGTATGACTCTGGCACAATAACGGATGAAGGACAAACAACAGTATGGAATAATCTCAAACATCATTATCCAAATAATTTTTCTGATGGAGACAAAACTACATCGGAAGAAAGTCTAAAAGTACTTGCAAACATTACAAAAGTGGAAGAAAAAATACGATATGTACGCTCTCAAAAAGATAAGATTTTTGAAGACAAGCAGAAAGATTATATACATACAAAATCACAAGCACTGAGTAGCTATCAACAAGCACTCCTTGATGCAGTAGAGAAAAAAATACAAGAACTTCAAGAAGCTGATATAGATGAGCTGAAAAAGAAAAAAGAAAAACTACAAAAAATCAAAAGTACAGGGGAAGGACAGCTTAGTGATACATTTAATAGTTCGGTACGCGATCTATATGTGTGTATGAAGAAGAAACTCAGTGATGGAATAGAAGTGCTATTTGGAGACACATCAAAAAGAGTAGGAGATGCTGAAGGATCTGTTACTGAAACATATACTACGGGATGGTGGTTGTGGAAAAAAGATCATCATAGAGATGTGACAACAGTACGAGCAGGAGATATACGAGATAAGCTGGAAACTATAACATCAAAGATAAAATTAAAGATAGAAGATATAGCAAATGAGAAAATAAAAGCATGGAAGAGTAAAATACGAAAGGATATTTTATATTCTATTAGGGATGTAGTGGATGATAAATACTTGAATGATTTGACAATTAAAAGTAGTTTTCATGTTATTTTCTCAAAAATTGTAGACCCTAATATATCTTTTGAAGATAATAGTCTTAATTCTACTCTACAACAATCAGAGATACTTAAAGGATATGAAGCAAAGGAGTATATGAAGGAAGCTAGCAACTATATAAATACATTTAAGAGTTCTGTCATTAAAAGAATAGAACAATATACAGAGCAACTAAAAAATACACTTTCCAAATATGAAATTGGAACAGAAATATTTGCAAACATTGATGAGACTATCACTGCTTTTGAAAAAGATATAGAAAATAAAAAGGCGATATTAGCGCAATATGACACAATAGAAAAAAATTTAAAGGAATTATAAAACATGGACAATAAGAAACTACAAGGACTAGAAGAGAAATATACACAAGCAAAGGATAAACTAGACTTAGTAAGTGCTATTCTTAGTGCAGAACTCCCTAGCAATGCTGGATTGATTGAATTTAAGCGGTTATTACGTGAAGATTTTTTTAACTTTGCTAATGAAGAATCTTCTGTAGCAGAAGAGGCTGCATGTGTGTTAAGATTACAGAACATTGAAAAAGAGCTAGAACTTATGAGCAATTATTCTGCCATTATAGGAAAAACACGTATTGCTGTTGCAGGGGGCTTTAGCAGTGGAAAATCTAGTTTCTTAAATGGAATTATCCCTGATACAAACATTAAGCTCCCTACGGGAGTAAATCCTGTAACGGCAATTCCTACCTATATCATATCTCAACAATCAAAGAGTGCTGATACTACTATTACTGCTTTTTCCACAAAGGGAGGAAATACGCCTATCTCTAGTGAAATATATAATAAATTATCCCATGATTTTATCAATTCACTAGGGTTTAATCTAAAAGATATTCTTGCGTTTATGGCAATAACCATTTCAGAAAAAAGATATGAGCATATTTGCTTTATTGATACCCCTGGAATTTCAAATGATGAGTCTGATAAAAAAACAGCATCTGAGTTTGTGGAGCAATCTGATATAGTACTGTGGTGTATTGATATTGAAAGAGGTACTGTGCCAAAAACAGATCTTGAATTTATAAGGGAACATTTAAAAGAAAAAACAATCTATGTAGTGATGAGCAAGGCTGATATAAAATCCTCTGAGGAAATTGAAGATATACTTGATGAGGTGGAAGAAATGCTCCACGATGAAGATATTGCCATAG
The DNA here is from genome assembly GCA_965218205.1 of Spirochaetia bacterium. GTDB lineage: Bacteria > Spirochaetota > Spirochaetia > WTKD01 > CBDDCA01. The sequence continues at coordinate 881,730 of OZ244590.1, forward strand.
AGGGAATCTCAGCCTGTAGTTTTCTTAATGGCAAAGAGAAGACAACATCAAGAAAAATGAGTATATACGATTTTCTCACATTGTATAACAAAAACAGTACAAAGCATGAAAAAGAAACACTCATTGCTCGCGTAGAGGAGGTTTGTGATATATACGATAAGGCTATCAATGAAAGTATCAAATTTAGCAAAGAGCATAAGGAAGAATTACGCTCTATTGGGCTTGATGTACTAGCATTAGGAGAGGAGGATGAGGAGGAATTAGCTAGAAAGAGGTTAAAGGCATTCAAGATGAAATTCGGAGAGGCAAGTAAGGCATTCAAGGTATACCAAGTGAAATTAAGAGAGACATTTGAGGCATTCAAGGTGAAAGTTGGAGAGGCATCAGGGGTGAAAGTTGGAGAGGTATTAGAATCAGCATTCAAGATGAAATGGGGAGAGGCATTCGGACATGGGTTAGAGGCATTCGGAGAGGTGGTATCTGAGATAAAATTAAAAGAGGCATTTGAAGTATTAATAGGGGCATCTGAGGCATTAGGAGAGGCATTAGATGTATTTGAAGAGGTGGCATCTGACGCGAAATTAGAAGAGGCATCTGAGGCATTCGGAAAGGCATTTCAGGTATTTAAAGGAGCATTAGAGGCATTCGGAGATGCATCTGAGGCATTCGGAGAGGTGGTATCTGAGACGAAATTAGAAGATGCATTTGAAGAGGTGGCATTAGAGGCATTAGGAGATGCATTAGAGAGATTTGGTGTGAAATTAAGCGAGATAGAAAAAAGCGGCAGTAACATCAGCATAAGCGATAAACTAAGAGAGATGCAGCAAAAATTTGATTATAAGAAACATCAAGGGCAATTAAAGAAATTAGCTACTATCAGAACACAAATGATAGGTGCTATACACGATACATTTAAGGCGAGTAATAGCAAAAAAAGATAAATATTATAATGTATCTACATACACAACTCTTCGTATTCTAGCTGTTGTGGTGAATGTGTTGCTGCAGTTGCGGTGGGAGTTTTGAATATAGTGTGTGTAAACACCTGTTGCCAGTGCAGTATTTTTGCTGTTTCTTTTGTTTTTTGTCTAAACAATGTGAGTGTTGCTTCGTATGTATCGCTAAGTTCATATATGAAGTATAAGTATATTTCGTATAGTTTTGATTGAGAGAAGTATGTATTGTTATATGCGGTATGTACTGCATCAATAGTATATAACAGACTGAGAAGATGCTGTACATGGTAGTCTATTTCTGACATATGTATAGTCTCTGTGTCGGTATGTGTTAAGTGTGTTTGTATGTGTGTACATAATTCAATAGCGGTATGTACAGAGTCAATTTGTTTTTTAATACTATAGGCCTTAGTTTCTTGCATATCTTCTTGTATATCTATAGTGAAATATTAAGTCCTTTTCTTGTATTTGGCATAGTCTTGCTGGTAGTCCGTACTACTTCTTTCCATGCTTCTAGTAGTTCTTTTAAGCAGTGAATAATAGGAATGATTCTTTTGCTATCTTTAGTAAAGTTTGCTTCTCGTAGCTCTTGATTAAAATAAAGATATAAATTATATAGGTTATCATACAATGAGCTACTTGCATTTTTGTTGAGAGAGAGCATAAGCTCGGTAATAAGTGCTTGAGATTTAGTGAGGAGATTGTTTACTGTATCAAACGATCTATGTTTTTCTTTTTCTAGTAATGCTACTGCTTGTTCTAAAAAAGTTATAGTTTCTTCATACATGGTAATGATTAAAGTGCCACTATCCGCAGTTTTTAAATCTATTTCTTTATACATTTTTGCTAATTCGTATTGTTCTTGGTTCTGATTCATATGCTATGTCCTGTACTAATTATGCTTGTAAGTAGTAATATATATAGTATCGGCTTTCATACACAAAAGTTTATATGTTTTGCATTGCTTCTATGTACCCGTTTTGTTGTTTTTGTCTATTTGCTGTAAAAATAAATAGGCCTGCTCTTTTGCTTGTGCGCTAAACATAGCGCTCCCATTCATAGTAGAACAACCGTGTTGTTTTGCTTCTCGGAGAAATTTTGTTTCTGGGGGAGTATAGATAATATCATAGACAGTTTCTTTGCCCGAAAAATGATATGCAGGCAGAGGGGATATATCTTCTGTCATGCCAACACTCGTAGTTTGTATAATAATATCTGCGTTCCATTGTTTCATTGTTGCATACTCTTGTAATAAACAATAAGAGATAGGATAGGGAGAGAAGTGCTGTGCTATTGTTTTTGCGTTATCAATGCTTCTGTTGGCTATGAGGATATTTGCTCCACAGAGCTGTAACGCATAGGCTACTGATTTTGCTGATCCTCCTGCTCCTATAATGAGGCAGGATATATCTTTAAGTACATTATGGTAATTGTCAATACTGAGAGGCGATGTGTGTTCTTTATAGGGAATATGGAGTGTTTCCAGTAATGGATGTAAAAACCCAAATACATCAGTATTGTATCCTTTCCACTCTTTTGTTGTGCAGAGTACTGTGTTGCAAGATGCACATGCTTGCACTACTTGGTTGCTATATTTTAAGGTACTGATAATAGTACTTTTATGAGGTACTGTTACCGATAAGCCTTGTATGTTCATATATTCTGCTATGCTCTGTATGTGTGTGATAGCATCGCTGTGGAGATGAATATACACTGCTTTTTTATTTCTTTCTTGAAATAAGGCATTAAAATACTGGGGGGATTTTGAATGGAGTACAGGGTTGCCTATGACTGCAAATACAGGAATATTGTTATTGGTGTTCAGTTGTAGTTCGTGATAACGATACATGGTATCAAGCTGATATGCTGAGATTTGTCCTAGTGTTTGTGTAAGTGCTGAGGATGAGTCTGTAGTGTCAGGGAGATCTGGACTACAGTAGGTCCACAGTGATGAACTAAGATAACTGAGAATACGAGCAGCTTGCCCAAAACTTCCCATAGGGATGAGAATATACTCGTGTGCGTCTTTTTGTAATTCATTACTCGCTATGAGGTATTGGTGAAAATCTGCACTACTGTTACAGTGTATTGCGTATTTGATAATAGCAAAAGGGTATTTGTTTGCGTAATATCGTAGAGTGTGTATAAGCTCTTCGGCAAAAAAGGTAGGAGAAGCATTGTCTTTTTTATGATGCGTTTGCTTTTTTGTAGAGTGAGGGGTAAATACATGCTGTGAAAGAATAATACGGCAAGTGCTGTTATGTGCTATTGATGTTTTATGTGCAGCAAGTATAAATGAGGTATTTTCTTGCTTGGTGCTGTCTTGTAATTCTATATCAACATATTCAAATAAGGATGCTTGTATTATCTTTATGAGTATATCTTGTTTGTGTAATGGGCTATTGTTGTTATTACTATCGTTATTACTGTCGCTATTACTCCAATGTCCGCCATCGTAGTGTTCACGAATGGTACATATGCCAGGCAATGAGAGCTGTTGTTTCCATTGTTCTATATTGTTCCAATGGAGCTCATTTTTATCAAGAAAATCGACTCGTAACTCAAATAAATCAGCATAATTTTGATTTATTTGCAATAAATGATTATTTTTTTCAAAAGTAGTAGCATTTAAGCAGACACATATCATATTATCATTGTAGAATATAAAAAGAATGAATGAAAGAGTATATTGTAATGAATTATATAAGTATGTAGGTACACAGGTATGTATTGAAGGATGGGTACATAAGGTACGTGATTTAGGAGCAATAAGCTTTATTATTGTCCGCGATAGAACGGGCTTTGTGCAGGTTGTGAGTGATACTGTTGCTTGTAAGGTGGAAAGTGTAGTGCGTATGACGGGGACTGTGTTAGAAAATGAGAAAGCTCCAGAAGGGGTAGAACTGCAGTTACAGGATATGAAACTGTTCTCAGAGCCTGCTGATGAGCTTCCTATTTCTGTGTCTTTAGAGTATGAAAAATACGGCCTTGAGGTATTGCTAAATCAACGGCATCTGTCTCTGCGAAACCCAAAGTTGCGTTCGGTTTTTGAAGTGCAATCGGAGATTATCTATGCATTTTCGCAGTGTTTACGTGAAAAAGGATTTTATGAGATAAAGACAAGCAAAATTATCAATAGTGGCACAGAAGGTGGTACGGGATTATTTGAAGTACAGTATTTTAATACCACTGTGTTTCTTTCTCAGTCCCCACAGTTTTATAAGCAAGCGGCAGTAGCTACAGGCTTAGAGAAAGTGTTTGAGGTAGGTGCTGCATATAGGGCAGAAAAACATGAGACAAACAGGCATCTCAATGAGTATGTTTCTCTTGATTTAGAAATTGGGTTTATAGAAAGTCTTGATATATTGTTTTCAATAGAGAGAGACATTATGAGTTTCATAGCAGAACGCCTTTTAAGTACCTGTGCTACTCAGATACAATTATGGGATGTTACTATTCCGAGTCCTGAGAGTTTTCAAAAAGCTCCTGCCTTGTCCTATGATGAAGTAAAAGAGATAGCATCGAAGCAGGTAGGGAAAAAGCTTATGGAAATTGATGGGACAGCAGAAAAAGCTATTTCGGATTGGGCAAAGAAAGAACATGGTATTGCTGCAGTATTTATTTACGGGTATCCTAGAAGAAAGCGTCCTTTTTATACTATGCCCGATGATGCAAAAACAAAGAGTTTTGATTTTATCTTTAATGGAGTAGAACTTACCTCAGGGGGATTACGTATTCATGATTATGCTATGTTATTAGAAAATGTAAAGCGTTTTGGAATGGATGCAAATACATTGCAAGATTATCTTTCCATTTTTAAGTATGGATGTCCTCCTCATGGAGGCTTGGCTATTGGCTTAGAACGATTGACACAGAAATTTCTTAATATAGACACAGTAAAACTTGCATCAATGTTTCCTCGCGATAGAAATAGAGTAAGTCCATAGTGTAAGGGCTGGATTATAAGCATATGCAATCACAGAAAAATATTGAACTTATGTTAGGGCATAGCCCTTCCTCTATTTGTTTTGTATCATCGTTGCAAGAGCTATTTTCTATGCTTGTGTCTACTGATATGGTGGTACTTGATAGGGCAATACAGGATAATTTTTCTTTTCAATCGTTATTGGATGCTTCCTCTCATCTTGTGATGAATGGAGGTGAGCTAGTAAAAACACAGTCATCAGTACGAGAGATAACAGACGCTTTTTTTCAATACACTCTGTTACGCACAAGTACTGTCACTGCAGTAGGAGGAGGAGCAATTTGTGATAGCGTTGCTTTTGCAGCTTCTCTGTACATGAGGGGGGTGGACTGTGTGCTAGTACCAACGACCTTGCTTGCTATGGTAGATGCATCCATTGGAGGAAAGACTGCAATAAATGCCTATCATCGTAAAAATATTATTGGGAGTTTTTATCCTCCTAAACAAGTTATTGTCTGTCCTGAATTTTTGTCTGCTTTGCCACAGCGTCATTATATAAGTGGTATTGCAGAAATTATAAAAGCAGGGATGTTGTATGATCCTGTTATTCTGAGTATGTTTGAAACACTGGTATCTCAAAGTGAACTTTCTGATGATAACAAAGAACATACACATACCAAAGATGTTTGCTCTTTGTTACGACAAGAATCTCATAGTGCAGTGTTGCTTGAGCTTATTGAACGAGCTGTTTTAGTCAAAAAAATGGTAGTAGAAACTGACTTTAAGGAACAGAATATTCGTTCTTTTCTTAACTTAGGCCATACCTTTGCTCATGCTATTGAGAGTAATGCACAAAAGAAAGGCTTGGATATGTTACACGGAGAAGCAGTAGGACTAGGGATACGAAGTGCTTTGAAACTAGGGGAACGCCTAGCAATGACAGAGAGTGCCTATGCAAGCAGAATATATGCCCTGCTTGATGCTATAGGGTTTCTGAAAGAGTATACTGTATTTAGTATGGACGATATTCTCTCTGCCATGAAACACGATAAGAAAGTAGATGAAAAAGGATTGCGTTTTATACTACAAAAACAGCAAGGTGAGACCGAAATAGTATATGTAGAGGAAACTATAGTGAAAGAGGTACTTCTTTCTATGAATATCTCTTCTTAAAAATAGAGCCGTATATGAGTATTTATTGTAAAAACAAATAGGCATAAAACTAACAGTATGAAAATATCAAACATAGCATTTATATCCCTGTATCTTGTATGCACAGTGTTTTACAGCGTTGTAGGACAACAAGCATCGCAAAATCAAGATACAGCAGTAATTTCGGAACAAGCAAGAGAGGACATATCATCGTATGATGAAGCAGTACCAGTGGATGCTACGGGTACTCCTGTTGCGTATAGCCAGTTTCTTTTTAGTAGCAGTGGAGTTATAAACTCTCTTTCACAAACGGTAAATACAGTACTCTTAAAAGGAAGTACTGTTTCGTGGGATGTCGTTGCTAAAAAACGCTATGCGGCAGTAGTACAATCTTCAACATTAGATACTGCCATTCGTTTGAATGTAGATGGCATAACAGTATACCGCGATCTGTATCTTGGGGAACAAGCTGGGATTGTTTTTAGTCCCGTGCAAGACTCTACTGTACAATTAACAGCGTTTGCTAACACAACGTTTTTTTCTTATGATGAAGAAACATTTGATGGATCGTATGTTATGAAAGTATACGAGGTGCAAGCAGAACCTGATGTGATAGAGCAGTTTCCTTACAATAGTAGTTCTCGTATAGATGAACACCATTCTCTTGCATTACGCAAAGCAAGAGAGTATACTATTGCTTTACAACAGGATGTACGGGTATACATCCGTTTGTTTAGTGATGTGTTTGATCCTTTGCTTGAACTGTCTGATACGTATGGAAGGAGCATTATATCAGATGACTGGCAAGGGGATGAATCAATCATTACATTGCTCTCTCCTAAAACAGATGATTATTTTATCACTGTAAGTTCTTTTGATGGAAGTCAAAGTGGTGCATATACATTGTTTGCTGCTACCAGTAATAATGAGATTGTCCTTGAAGAGAGTAGTACTATTTCACAGTCGGATACGCAATTACTATCGCAATATTACAAGGAGTACAGCATTACTATGGGCGAAAAAGATTTTCGAGCTCTTGATATACATGCTCTTGATGGGGATATTACCATTGCTTTTACCACTAAAGAAAAACAGACTATTGTACAGTATGATGTCGCAAAGAAACAGCGTTTATCTCTGCCGTTATTTGTCAGTAAAAGAGGAGAATATTTAATTATACTGTTATCTTCCACTCCTGCCATTGTAAACTATACTCTGACAATATATAAGTGATGCATAATACATACATGGTATAGAGGGAATGTATGCGTTGCTATTGTAGTTTGTAGTGTTGTATATAGGGAGTTATATATAATGCTTATTTATAGTTTCGTGGGTTTATAGCATATTTATTGATACGCAATCCTAGTTGGCGTTCTGTTAATTGTAAAAGCAAGGCTGCTTGCTTTATGTTTCCTCGTGAGCTTTTTAAGGCATCAATAATTAAATCGGTTTCTACTTGGGAAATTTTTATATGAAAACTTTCTGTAGTATTGGTATTGGAGCTTTCTGCACTTTGTAAGCTAGGAGGAAGGAGGTGAGCATGGATGACTCCGCTTTCACAGGATCTGTAGGCATAGTTGATGACTTGTTGTAGCTCGCTTACATTTCCAGGCCAATGGTACGAAGTCAATAAATTGATAGCAGGGGTAGAGATACGTTTGATATTTTTTTTGAATCGTTTGTTTTCATTGTTTAAGAAATGGTTCATAAAAATTACAATATCATTTTTTCGTTTTCTCAGTGGAGGCACAGTAACCTTGTTTTGAATAAGCAAAGCATATAATTGTTCATCAATCAAAGCATTGTCTTTAAGGACAGAGATAGTATCGGAGCTAGTAAAAACACAGCGAGTTTTTAGCGGTTCTATTGAATTATGAATAGCATATTCTTTATTGAACAAAATTTGTATAATATGTTTTTGTAATACTAGGGGAAGTAATGTAAATTCTTCTATGATAAGGGTTGAATTTTGTGCTTGATGTAACGCTGTATTAAATTCCTTCTCTAGTTCTTTAGGAGGCTTGTTATCGGACTTATAACAGTAATAGCTGATAGGAGCGAGTGTTTTTCGATTACTTGCGTAATGGATAGCATGTGCAAAAAAAGTCTTGCCACTGCCTTCTTCTCCGTATATCAGAATATGAGTATCAAGTTTGCTTATTTTGTATATTTCCATCTTAAAGTCTTTTATTATGCCTGAATTGCCTAGTAAATTTTCTATTCTTAATTGAGAGTTTTCATGGGTAAGAAAGGGAGTTTCGTCTATTGATTGTAATTTTGTAAGGCGTCTCACTACTGCTGGAGCAATAAGGAAAGAGAGTACTTTTAGCTTATTAGCAATGCCAAGCAATTTTGTCATACTTTGTTTTGGGGGAGTAATGCTAATAGTGCCAAGAATTTTTTGTTGATACAATATAGGGATACAGATAAATGCAAGTTGAGATAGCCGATTTCCGCGTTGCTTTGTTTTTTCTAAAAAGCGTTTCTCTTGGGATATGTCAGGGATAATCATTACTTGTTTTGATTGTACTACCTGTCCAATAATACCTTCTCCTGTTTTGTATTGTCCTTTCATTTTTTCTTCTGCTGAGAGCCCATAGGAAGAATCGATATAAATTTCTTCTTTTTGTTGATCATATATGGTGATAGCACCATCTTCAATCTCAAAGTAATCTGCGACAATCATAAAAATAGGATTGAGTGTATCTTCAAGATTAATGTTGCTTTCCAATAAGTAACATATATCCATAAAGAGATTTAATTCTGTATTGTTGTCATCTGTTAAGGTTTCTTGAAAATTGTGTATTGTCATGGTTCATATGCATATAGTTCTTTGCCCGATATAATAATTTCTTTGCCATCAGGAATATCAGTAAATATTAATTTATTAGTTTGTACTAATATAGCAGTATTAGGAGCATACTTTTGTAATGTCTCTATGGGAACTTCTACTGGCATTTCTATCACTATCCCTGCAATTTCTGATAGTACTGTAATTATTTGAAAATTCAATTTTTTAATGAAGTAGATATATTTTTCATTTTTGTTGCTATTTTCATCTTTGTGTTGAATGAGCTGCTGAGGGGTTTGTACATGTACTATTTTTCCATGTATGGCTGGTCCTATACCAAATCTAGCACGTAGTATTATTTTTCCTTCAAAATGTATTTGTACTGTATTAAGCTGAAATGGTTTATTCATGGGAAAGCCACCAATAATAACGATTTTTTCATTTTTCTTGATGAGCTTTTTGGCGCGTATTTGTTCGATAACATCTTCGGGAGTATTGTTTGCGACATGTTTACTAATTAAAATTGGCTTTACTCCCCATAACAGATTGAGTTTTTTATAAATACGATGACTTGTAGTGGGGGCGATAATGGGCTGTTTTGGTCGTGTACATGCCATAATTCTAGGGGTGTTTCCTGAAGATGTTGGACATGCAAACATAGTAGCGTTTGATTTATCTGCCACCACCTGTGCAGCAGAAACAAAGGTTTCGCTTGCAGAATCTCCAGTGCTTGTGTGTGTTTCTGTAAATTTTTGGCGAATATGAGTACTGAATAAACTGGATTTTTCTACTGCTAAGGCTACATTGTTCATTACCGTAATGGCTTCTACAGGATACTTTCCTTTTGCTGTTTCTCCCGAAAGCATAATGGCATCAGTTCCATCAAAAATAGCATTTGCTACATCAGTAAGCTCTGCCCGTGTAGGAGCATTTGAATTTTCCATAGACTGTAGCATCTGCGTAGCAGTGATAACAATTTTTCTGAGTGCGTTGCATTGCGATATAATATCTTTTTGTATCAGAGGGATAGTCTCTGCAGGCACTTGTTCTGCAAGATCCCCTCGTGCTATCATAATGCCATCAGCTACTTGGATAATGCTTTTTAAGTTATCAAGGCCTTCTTGGTTTTCTATTTTTGCAATGATGTGTATATCACTGCCATACTCTAGCAGTATTTCTCGTATTTCTTGAATATCTTCGGAGCTTCTAATAAAAGATGCTGCAATGTAATCAAAGTCATGCTGTACCGCAAACTTTATGTCTTCAATATCTTTTGCTGAAATGCTTGGTAATTGAAGATGTGCTTCGGGAATATTGACATTTTTTTTGCTGCCGAGCAAGCCTCCATCGATGATGTCTGCTGTAATAATTTCTTCTTGTATATCTTTTATTCTAAGATGTATAGAGCCATCTGCAATTTTTATATTCATCCCTTTTTTTACTTCATTGTGTATACGAGCATACGAAAGGGCAATACATTTTGCGGTGCTTATGGTTTGTTTTCCTGACAGCATGATTGTCTTTCCTGTTTTAAGCTCTATAGGTTCGCCCTCTACAATACCAGTACGTACTTCGGGACCTTTTGTGTCAAGTAAATATACTGAATCAATACCAGTTTTCTTTTCGGCTTCTTGCAGTAATGTAAGTCGCTCCAAGTGTTCTTTGTGATCACCGTGGCTGAAATTGAAACGTGCACAATTCATTCCTGCTTTTAGCATGTTCATGATAGTGTTGGTATCATGACATCCAGGTCCTAATGTTGCAATAATTTTTGTTCTTTTATAAGATTCCATATTTCTATTATAGAGCATTTTTGAATTATAGAAAAATAAAGGACTGGCATAGCAGAACCCGTGATTAATTTGAAATGCTATTTTCATAATTCCAAAAATAGAATAAATGGTATAATAAGGCTATGTCATATCAAGAAGAATTGAAAAAGGTAATAGAAGAATATCACAGTGCAAAGGAAGTATTTGAACGATTGCACAACAAAAAATATGAAGGCATATACAATCAAGAAGAATACGAAAAAGCAAGAGCAAAGGCATATGAAATGGCACAAAAAGCATATGACATAGGAAAAAAAGCATATGATGAAGGATATTATATGCATAAACAAGAATTTCAAGAAGTATTATCAGCATTAAAATCAGAATTAGATTATTATAATAATAGAAATAAGAAATAATGTTTATACTAATGCTAAAATATAAGAAATTATTTTAGGAGATTTAATGAGTGAAATTAAAACACAAATTATAAAAGTAAATATTAAAAAATTATTTCTGGATGCAAAAAATCCACGTTTTCCTATTTCTTTTGAGACTAAATCTCAAGATGAAATATGGGAATGTATGAGTAGAGCTTTTAGGCTTGAAGAATTAGCTCTTTCAATGGTTGAGAATGGATATTTTGAAATTGAACCTATGGCAGTAATTCCAAAAAAAGAAATTTCCACTCAGAAAGAATATGATACATATAAAGTATCTGATAATGAGTTTATTGTTGTTGATGGTAATAGAAGGTTATCTGCTATAAGAGGGCTTATTGATAAAAAATTTCCTGATATAAAGATAACAGAGGATTTACAGAAACAATTTGAAGATGGTGTTCCTGTACTATTTTATGCTAAGAGAGATGATATTTTGTCATTCTTAGGAGTGCATCATCTTGCTGGAGTAAGAAGTTGGGATATATATGATCGTGCAAGGTATATAGTGCATTTAAAAAGAGAAAAAGGTAAAACATTATCACAAATTCAAGATATGATAGGAAATGATACGAACTTACCAATAAAATTGTATGTATCTTATCGACTGATTGAAATATTGAAAGAACATGATGATAATTTTGATGATAAGAGTGCCAAAGACAATTTCTCTTTTTTGACATTAGCACTAAGTAAGCCAGAAATAAGAGCATATATCGGTTTACAAGCATGGCAAAAATTATCTGATAGTGAAGTTGAAAATCCCATTGCCTCTGAAAATCGAGAAAAATTAAGTAATTTATTCAGATACATATTTGACTATAATAGCGATACAAAACGTATAATAAGGGAATCTCGTGATATTGATACATTGTCTACAATTTTTTCTTCTGATGAAGGGATAAATCGTTTACTAGAACATAAAGATATTGATGAGGCATATGAAATAAGTATAGATGAAACTTGGCCTCTAAAAAATATAATGAATAGTCTTTCTCTACTATATTTTTATAGTTCAGGAGGAAATAAAAAAATTATATGAATGGATGAACATGAAAAACAATGCAAAAGCAAAAGCAAAACTAGAAAAAGAATTATTACAGAAAAAGAGAATATCTAAGCAAGATATAGTAGCTTATTGGAGAGATTTAGGAAATGAAGATGATAGTATTGATAGTGAGGTTGATGATGATATTAATAGATATAAGGAATTGTTTGATATTTACGGAGAAACTGTTTTTACATGGGATGATGAAACAAAGGCTATATCTCTCCATAAAGATTTTAAAGCAATAGAAGAATATCTATATTGCTTAGCATGTCATTTATTAACAGAAGAAGAAAAGGAGAAGGCTATAGGGAAAAATAAATTTTGTTTTGAAAAAATTGTTGGAGAGGTATTAAAAGTATTATTCGGAAAAGATTCACATTATGAGATTACTGATGCTCATAATACCCCCTCAATTAAAGATATAGCAGAAAAAATGAATGAAGAATTTGTACAAGAAATCGAAAAAGGAAAAGATGCTGCTTGTGATATTGTATTTTGGAAATGTATTGAAAAATCTTTAGGGAGTAATATAATAGTATTGGCTCAATGTAAGACAGGAAATAATTGGAAAGACGGTAAAAGTGTATATGTTGATTTTTGGAGAACTTTGATAATTTTTTCTATACCTCCAATAAAAGCATTTGCTATTACTGATTTAGTAGTAGACAGAAAAGATATAAGAAGATGTACAAAACAAAGAGGTTTATTTTTGGATAGGGCAAGTATTATAAAGATTCTCTCAAATCAGGATAATGAGGGATTACAGAATATTCGGGCAGATATATCTCAATTAGAGTTAGGATAAAGATTGAAAAAAGAAATGTAAATACATTGAGCCTGCACTCTCTAGTAACTATCTATACGGATATTTATGACTCAATAGCTTCATCTAAGCGAGAGATGAGTTTAGATGCAGAATAGGCAGTATCATTGCTCAGTTCTACATTGAATTTTTTCTCATCAAGCAATTCATGGGAGAGGAGCAGAGATACCATAATAGATAATTTAAGAGGATCAGAACAATCAATTTCGCTTTGTATGCTCTGCATTCTTGCTTCAATTATTTCACATAATTGCTGTATGTAAGCACTGCTTTCGTCACTATGTAAGATAAAGGAAGTTCCAAATAAATTAACTCTTGTTTTCATGCTTGTTCCAGTGAAATTGCTAGAGAATTTCTAGTTTAGTATGTTCTTCCTCTTTTCTGTCTGAGAGAGGATCAAAGTCGCTTGCAAAATCAATTTCATCAATGTTTATATCATTATCATTGTGAAACATATTATCTTCATCATGAAAAGAATCACCAATATCTAGCGAGGTATCGCCCATAGATGAATTAAGTGAATCATTCATAGTATCATCTGATACAAAAATTGTGTCACCTTCATCGTGTGATGAGCCTGAAGCAACAGCACTGTTTGTAGAAGTATGCTCTGCACTCTGTGTAGGAGTATTCGTATCCGTATTGCTACGAGATGTTGGCACTGTGTTATCGGTAGGGGTATGACTTTCTTTCGCTTTTGTACTGGAATTGTTACTGTTGTCTACGGTAGCAGAGGGCTGTGTTTGTGTGCCTGTAAAATCTACGCCATTTTGAAGCTCTTCAATAGTTTCAAAGTTGCTTATGGCATTTACGACACTTTTTTCGAGATTAGATTGCTCTTTTTGGGCAGAATCTACTAGCTTTTCTAATTCTAGTACACGTTCTTCGTATTCGTCAAGTTGTCCCTGAATCGTTTCTTCATACTCTTGAAACTTTTTCTGCATTTGTTCTTTCTCTAAGGATATTTGTGTTATTCTTTGTTTTAGTTGTTGAATAAGATCAATAGCAGCTTCCACTTTTGTTTCTAGCTTAAAGATAATTTGCTTAGGACTCATAATTCCCCCTTAATTTTCCTATAAAAATATTGTTAGGCTATGAGTTCAATAATTTTGTTGAACTCACTACTATTTGTAACGGCAAGATTAGAGAGTACTTTACGATTTATTTGTATATTTTTTTGGGCTAGCCTATGTATAAAGTCTGAATAACGAAGTCCTTTTGCACGAACGGCTGCTGAAATTCTTGCTATCCATAGCCGTCTGAACTCTCGTTTTTTGTTTTTTCTATCTCGATATGCGTATAATAACGCCTTAGACACAGCGTCTTTGGTACTACGATAGAGGTTTTTACGTCTTCCCCAATATCCCTTTGCTAATTTCTGTAATTTTTTACGATGAGTTTTTCGAATACTTCCGTTTGTTGCTCGTGGCATGTACTTCCTCCGATACTAAATAAGTTTGGTTATGTTGGTAGCTTTTTAATTATTAAGCATCAATGAAACTCGCTTTGTTTCACTTGATGATAAAATACTAGGCTTACGTAAATTTCTTTTTCTTTTCGTACTTTTCTTTGTCAATATATGTCGTAATCCCTGTCTTTTGTACTTAATTTTACCAGACGCAGTCTTTGAGAATCGTTTAGCTACACTTTTAACTGTTTTTTGTTTTGGCATATTACTCCTAATGTATATTAGTTTATATAACTTTTTATAGTATACTAACTTTTGAAAAATTAAGTCAACTGTAGAATACAGATTTTTGTATTATTGTTATATTGTAAAGAAATTTAGTATATCTATAGTGGATGTGATACAATAGTAATAGTATAAATAGGAGGAAAACATATGGCAGAAAGTAAAAGCATAGGACAATTACAAAAAGACGCAGAGCAATTTTTTAAGGATAAAAAATATGATAAATGTATAGAGGTTTGTACAAAGATTATTAGTAGGGATGATGCAACAGAAGCTGATAAAGCAAGTGCGTATTTTAACAGAGGAAAAGCGAAAGATAGACAAGGAAAGTATGAAGAAGCGATAGCTGATTATGATAAAGCGATAAAGTTATATCATTTTTTTGTTCCATATAAAACTCCTTATACTCTAGCTGATTACGACAAAGTGATAAAGTTATATCCAAAATATGTAAATGCATACATCAACAGAGGAAACACAAAAGATAGGCAAGGAAAATATGAAGAAGCAATAAAAGATTATGACAAAGCAATAGAGCTAGATCCACAAAATGCAATAGCATACAGTAATAGAGGACTTATGGAAGATAGGCAAAGAAGGTATAGAAAAGCGATAGCTTATTACACTACAGCGATAGAGAAAGATCCAAAATATGTAAATGCATACATCAACAGAGGAATTACGAAACGGAAACGAAAAAAATATAAAGAAGCGATAGCTGATTACACTACAGCGATAGAGCTAGATCCAAAATATGTAAATGCATACATCAACAGAGGAAATGCAAAATATAGTCAAGGAAAATATGAAGAAGCAATAAAAGATTATAACAAAGCAATAAAGCTAGATGAACAAAATGAAACAGCATACAACAACAGAGGCAATGCAAAATATAGTCAAAAAAATTATAAAGAAGCGATAAAAGATTATGATAAAGCGATAGATTTAGATTCAAAATATACAACAGCATATATAAACGGAGGAAATGCACAATATAGGCAAGAAGATTATAAGAAGGCGGAGGATTACTACACTAGAGCGATAAATACAAATAAAAAAAATGCAACATTATACAACAGCAGAGGAAATGCGAAATATAAACAAAAAAATTATAAAAAAGCGATAAAAGAATATGACAAAGCGATAAAGAAAAATCCAAAATATGTAGAAGCATATTACAATAAAGGTTATACAAATTTTATGCTAGGAAATTATGAGGAGGCGATAAAAGATTACGATGAAGCGATAGGTATAGATGGAAAAAAAGCAGAAGCACACTATTATAAAGGAACTGCGAATTTTATGTTAGGAAATTATGAGGAAGCGATAGATGATTATGATAAAGCGAAAAAGTGTAAAGAAGATTTTGCATCAGCAAAAGCCGATTATTCCATATTAAAATATTTATTATATACTAAAAGTGATGATTCAAAAGTATCAAAGGTATCAAAGTTTATTGAGAACTTGAATAAGGCCTTACGAATAGGTATAGCTGAAAAGTATAAGGAATCTAATATTAGTGATAATAAAAAATATTGTAATAAAAAATATATATTTTGTATATTTCAAAATGTAGTAAAGATATTAGATGAGTTAAAAGTAAAAGTAAATAAGAAGAGCAATAAAGAAGAGTATCTTTCGCATACTACTCGTTTATCTGTATTGAAACAGCTTTTACCCATACCACCCACTCAAAAAGAAGATCTGTCCTCCCAAAGTGTAGCTTCAATATTTCGATTGTACCATATTGTGTATTCAAATGATCCGACTGAAGGAAAGATTCTCTTTAAGAAATTAAGTATTGACGATGAAACAGAAATCCCTTTCTATGTAATGATAGCGAGCTTTTCTAAAGGTGTCATCTCAGGTGATGACTTCTCAGAATTAGATACTATTCCTATATGGCACATGTATGGAGATGATGCAAAAGGGATATCTCTATTATTTAAGACAACAGATATAGCCTCTGATGAAACAAGACATATTGGTAACCCTGTACAGAATTTGAATATATTAGAACAAGATCATACACAGGATATTGATGGTTCTGAAGTTAAGAGAGTATTGGAAAATATACACCAGATACAAAATATAGATGACAATCCTCTTTTGAAGCCAATACTCTATAAGGTTCATTATACTGATGTAAAAAAACCTCTAAAGGATAGCGACAAAGGAAAAATAGTTGGTTATCTCAGAGATATACAAAATAGGCTTAAAGAGATAGAAAAAAAGGAAGACGAGAAGATATACAAAAAAACTTTAGAATTATTATCTGGATTGAGGTATCTTATTAAGGATAAGAGATATGAATATGAAAATGAATATCGCTTAGTGTGTTTTCTTACACTTGATAGTATACAATATGATGAAAAAGATCCTGAAAACGATGCAATAAACCGTATGTATGTAGAAGAGGATATCATAGCAAAATTGGATAGCATAATAGTAGGAGCTAAAGTTCCTCCAGCAAAAGTGCTTGAAATAAAATATTTACTAAGAAAGTGTGATAAGACTAAAGACAGAAAAATTAAAGTAATTCCAAGCAGTATTCCCTACCGCTAAACAGTAGAGAGTACGCAGTATATATACTAATCAAGCTGGTATTTTCATAGCATATCTCTACTGAAGTCTTTGTTTT
This sequence comes from Spirochaetia bacterium, assembly GCA_965218205.1. Classification (GTDB taxonomy): domain Bacteria; phylum Spirochaetota; class Spirochaetia; order WTKD01; genus CBDDCA01. The sequence continues at coordinate 898,977 of OZ244590.1, forward strand.
TTTTGTTTATTTATACATTTGCATAAGACAGGCACAAGACGAAAAAACAAAATATGAACAACTATAGGTGCAAGTATTATTAGTAAAAACCACCAGTTAAAGTCAGATAAGAAAGAAGAAATCAATAAGGACAGAAAAAAACCAATAAAAAGTTCAGCAGTAAAATATTCTCTCTTTTTTATTACTGTTTGGTATACTTTATAGGTTTTTAGTTTTTCATATTCTTCTTTAAAGCATTTAAAATGGCAGAAGCCATAGAATAGTTGTTCTTTTTCTATCTTTTTTATAACTGCAAATTTTGCATCATTTAAACGCTTATATGAATGTACATTGCAAAGCCATAGTATAGAAACACATAATCCAAGAATACTTACGAAAATAATAGATAGAGTTGTGTACTTTTACCATCTCGTATGAACCCCCAAAATCCATGACAGTAATTATACTATCATGGAAATAACAAACAAAAATAAAAAAAAGGGGGTGAGTACATGATATACTCTACACTTTATAATACAAGAAATCAAAAAGAATTGCATAAAGTACGCTTAGCTATAGCACTTTCTGCAAAAGAACACGGCATCAAAAGTACTGCTCGTATCTTTCATATATCTCCTAATACCGTACGCAAATGGCTGCAAAGATACAAAGAGAAGCCGAAAGCTATGCTCTATGATAGGCGTCCTGCTTCAGTAGAACATCCTAATACCATGATACCTTACTATCAGTTAAAACTCAAAGAGATATGCGAAACATTACAGCACTATCATCAACGATGTATTGCCTCTCATATACAACGAGAGTATGCCATTCCTTATTCCATAAAGACTATCATTAAGCATCTGAGAAAGATGGGGTTTTTTAAGACACATAAAAAGCGAAAAGCAGAAAAGAAACAAGAGGCTCGCCTATGGAAACAACTGCTGCAGTTTTGTCAAAAAATACAAGTAGATATTAAATATCTTACCGATATCCCTGAATTATACTTCTCATTACGCAAGTTTTGCCTCCCAAAGTATCAAATTACCGCACGCGATGTCGCAACAGGGGCTTTATGGATATGCTTTGCTACTCAAAAAAGCTCTTCTCATACCGCTTTGTTTATTGAATATCTGCTTACTCATCTTGCTTCTTTTCACGTTGATACTTCCTCTATTACTATTCAAACTGATAATGGCTCTGAGTTTATCTCAGGGGCTTTTAGTACTAAACAGTCTGCTTTTGTTGCTTCTCTTGCAGCATACGAGGCACACCATACTACTATCCCATATGCTTCTCCTACTTACAATTCTGATGTCGAGGCTTCTCATAAACTTATTGAAACTGAATGCTATGCAAAAATGCAGAATCCTACTCTCAGTACTTTTTTACTCAAAAGTGCTGAGTATCAATATAGCTTTAATCATCAACGCCATAACTCTTATAAACACGGCTCTCCTGCTTTGTTGCTCAAAGAAAAAAGTCCTTCTCTGGATCCTTGTGTACTTACTCTGCGACCTCTTATTGTTGATACTTTCCTTACTAAACGAACATTACACACTTGGCATAATAGAAATTTTGCAGTATACTGATTTTATCAAAAGGGTTCACACGAAACGGTAAAACTCCATAATAGATAGAGTTGCTAATTGTTCCCATGTAGGAGTATTATTAGAATTAGATAGAAGTTCAAATATGCATTGAAATGTTAATTTTTTTGTAAAACTACCTTTGTTTTTCAATACATAAATAACAATCCCTCCAATAGAAGTAAGTATAAGGGAGCAAATAGAAAAATAAAAGTTATTACTTCGCAGTCTTCTATCGCTAGTATCCTCTGCTGTTTTTAAGTATATTTTGTATATTTCTAGTAAATGTTTTTGATATTTATCATTATCCATACCATAATTATATATCGTTTAGCAGTTTCCGTTACATTTTTGTTACAACATGCTTTACATATTTTTTATTCTATGGTATTATCTTATTATGGGAATAATAAAGGGGGACAGTAATGATTATTCGCGGTATAGAATCTATTGGTGAGCAGGAAGGCACGCCGTCAGCACATGAGCAACATAGTCGAGAAGTAAATACAAGCCATACCCATGGAGCTTTTTCAGGAAACATGTCTGAAAGAGAAAATGGTGTCTCAGGCACATCACAAGGAGCAACTGCTCCTGCTAATACCATTGTAAATAATAGCACTATTGATACCTCTGTGTCAAACTCCGAGTTATTTTATAAGAAACGCGTTATTGGGGGAATAGAGAGTGCATTTAGTCCCACAAAGATAGCCGTTATTGGTGTTGGTGGAGGCGGGGTAAATGCAGTAAGCAGTATGGTAGACTTAGAATTAGATGGCATAGACCTGTGGGCTGCAAATACCGATGCCCAAACCTTAAGCGACTGTCCCGTGAGTAATGTCATATTGCTTGGTTCTAAATCCTGTAATGGTCTCGGAGTAGGAGGAGATCCACAACGGGGAGCCGAAGCTGTGTATGAGATGCAAGAGGATATTAGTGGCGTATTAAAAAACTATGACATGATATTTCTTGCCACAGGCTTAGGAGGAGGAACAGGCTCTGGAGCTATTCCTGTACTTGCAAAAATAGCACGGGATAGTGGCGTACTTGTTGTCTCTATTGTTACTATGCCATTTCTCTACGAAGGACAGAAAAGACAAAGCAATGCCGAAAACAGCTTGGAAGAACTAGAAGAATTTACAGACGCACTGATAATAGTGCCTAATAACAGCCTTATCACTACCAGTGCTTCTCGCTCTGATGTGTTTGTGGAAGATAGCTTTCATACTGCCAATAAGATTTTATCAGATACCGTCAGCTCCATTACTAATATTCTCACAACAAGAGGACGTGTCAATATTGATTTTGCAGATATTAAAAGCTGTATTCAAAATTCTGGTCTTATTTCGGTTGGCATTGGAGAATCGAATATTGAAGAAAGTCATGGAGGCAATGCTCACAGAGCCACTGAAATAGCCCTTACAAATAAATTGCTGTCCGAAGAGAACGCACAGGTACTCTCGTATGCGGACAATATTATTGTAAATGTTGTACTAGGAAAGAGCTGTCCTATGCATGATTATGCCGCTATCACAGATATGATTATTTCACGTACCTCTGTTAAGCCAAGCAATATAAAAACAGGACATCGTTTTGAATCTACCTGGGACCATAAAGTGCAAGTTACCATCATTGCAGCATCCAGCTTAAAAAGTCATGGAAAAAAAATAGTCAATCCTAACAGAAGCATGAGCGATGCAAGGAGCATGTCCGTACATGATACAAGTAGACATGCCACTGTCAATCATGTGCCTACCTCTGTAGCTCCAGCACATGATACTGTGTACTCACACGCGTACACTGAAGAACAAGCAGCACATAACAATAGTCCTCCATATCCCTACGATAGAGAAAAAAGAGACATCAGTTTACAAGGCATGTACGAAACCTCTGACTCAGATCAAAAATACATAGACAGCGATGTGTTTCGTTCGTTGATAAATCAGCCCATGAGAGATGTCAATGAAATTTTACAGGAAGAACTTGACACAATGAAAAAGACAACACCAGTACAACAGTATTCTGATATCATTCCATAATCATTGACTGCCCCCATTCCTGTTTACGATATATTTGATATGTATGTTGATTTTCTCGTAATAGAAAAGCAGCATCTTCCTTTGACAATAGAAACATATAAACAAGAGATTCGTTTTTTTTGTGATTTTCTTGAACAACATGCTCTGCATGTACAAAATGTATCGCTTGATGTTATTCAATCTTACATTATTGAAAGAAACACTAAAAAAGAATTATCAGGAAAAACAATAAATAAAATAGTGTCTACTCTAAACAGCTTTTTTCTTTTTTGTATAAAAGAACAACATGTGCATCACAATCCATTACAATTTTTATCAAAAGCAAAAACTACCATAACATACCCAAATGCTATGACAGAACAACAAGTACAGACCGTGTTAGAAAGCATTGATACTTCTACGGTACTAGGGCTACGCGACAAAGCCATTTTTGAGTTGATCTATGCATGCGGATTACGAATACATGAAGTGGTGAATTTACAATTATCTTCCTTGTTTCTTGATGATGAGTATATTGTGGTGCATGGCAAAGGAGATAAAATTCGTATTGTTCCTGTGGGAGAACAAGCAAACGATGTATTACAGTCGTATCTACAAAGAGGACGCCCAAAGCTCATACGAGTTGGAACACAATATTCCAGTGTGTTCTTAAATTATCGTGGAGAACCCATATCTCGTAAAGGCATTTGGAAAAAATTTAAGGCATTGCTAGGTCCAGAGCTAAAGCATTTTAAGGTGCATAGTCTACGGCATTCTTTTGCGACGCATCTGTTACAATCAGGCATGAATCTTCGGGCGGTGCAAGAGCTACTGGGACATGCTGATATTAGCACTACGAGTATTTATACAAATATTTCTGATACTTCTCTTAAAAAATCGCATTCAAAATATCATCCTAAGTAGTATATAGTATATATGCCACTTTCTGTTTCTATAAGAAACATAGATATAAGCAGATGATGAAATGAGAGAAATACAAATAGCACTCTTTTTACAACATATACCGTTTCTCAAGCCTATTGAGAAGCTACGCATGTATCACACAAAACATACACTGCAAACTATGGCAACATGGGAAAAATACGATTGGGAACTACAGATAGGAAGAGCAATACGAAGTAGTAAAGCGACATCTTCTTTCTTTTCTCAATCTATCTTAAAAAGAGTTAATTTTGATCTATGGTGGGCAAATAGTGGAAGAGGATGGCTATGCTGTATAAGCGATACCGATTACCCTGAATTATTACGGCATATCCCTGATCCTCCGTTGCTGTTGTATGGAAAAGGAAATAAAACTGCATTATCAAATACTTGTATTTCAATAGTAGGAACACGCAGTCCCGATGCTTTTGGTACATGGGCATCGCAACAGCTAGCTCATCATTGTGTAGAAAAAGGAATGACCATTGTCTCTGGGCTTGCCTATGGTATTGATGTTGCATCTCATAAAGCAGCACTGGAAAAACACGGATCATGCATAGCAGTGTTAGGAACAAGCATAGATTATGTGTATCCTAAAGCACATAAAAGTATAGCTATAGATATTCTTAACAATAAAGGAGCAATCATTAGCGAAATAGCTCCAAGAAAGCAGACAGCAAAATATCGTTTTATTGGCAGAAATAGAATTATAAGTGGAATGTCAATGAATACTATCATTGTGCAAGCTCCCCACTCATCGGGAGCTTTAGCAACAGCAGATTTTGCGTTAGAGCAAAATAGAACAGTACTAGTACATCGTGCAGGAATTCAAGATGCATTTATGGGAAGTGTTAGATTATGGCAAGATGGAGCTACCGTATGTTCGTGGGAAGATGAGTTTTCGCTTGTCAATGTTGAAGACTACAGTTGCTAACGTAACTATAGTGTCATGCAAGATATGTTTTATTATAGGCAAGCATTATGTCGATACTACTATAGTAAGATGAGTAAGATGCCCCAGCCATTAGAACAGCATAATAGTCCTATACCATCTCATATAGAAGCGTTACTGAGAACATATATAAGCGAACTCTATACCATTAGAAAATTAAGCAAGCATACCTTAGTAGCATATAAAACAGATGTTCTTCAGCATCTTGTATGGCTTATTGACAAAAAGCAAGACATACTTAGCGTGGATAGCACAATCTTACGAAGCTACTTACGATTTTTATCAGATAAAAAAATAGCCAAGAGCAGTATCAACAGAAAAATGGCTGCGTTAAGAGGGTTTTACTCACTGTTACAGCGGGATGGGTATTGTACGCATAATCCTTTTTTGCAGTTTCATTCTCTAAAGCAAAAAAGACACATACCAAAGGTATTTTCGCGAGAGCATATTGAGAAAATAATAGAGTATCCAGCATATACATTTTTTGATGTAAGGGATAATGCATTGTATTTTTTTCTTTACTCTACAGGATGTAGAATATCAGAGGCTTTGTCTCTCACCGTATACTCAGTGTCTATGGTACAGCAAGCCAATGTACAACAGAGCAGTGTAGCATCATCTTCTTTTGCTCGTAACGATGCTACTGGCAGTAATATTTCTATTCCCATTGTAGGAAAAGGAAACAAACAGCGTTTTGTGTTTATAAGTAAGGCATGTGCTGTACGCCTTGTCCAGTATCTTAGCGAAAGAGAGCAGTACTTATCACAGAGAAACATACAACAGGACGCATTGTTTATCAATGCAAAAGGAGGGAGGCTTGGCAGGAAAGGGGTAGCGTATAACTTAGAAAAAAGGCTCTTAAAGACAGGGATTCCACAGTTTCATTCCCATTCGTTTCGACATTCTTTTGCTACTCATCTATTGGATAATGGCTTAGGCATTAGAGAATTACAATCTATGCTAGGGCATAGTAGTATCAGCACTACGCAGATATATACTCATATCAGTAAAAAACAGCTTTTTGCACAATATAAAGAGAAACATCCAAGAGCAAAACGAGAATCAAGTATATAAATTTCCACCATAAGAGTAATAAAGAGGATGCATAGAAATTATATATCTCATTATAATAGTATATATAGGCTAACTTTATAAATATTCAAGGTCTAATTTCTATTTTTTTATGATAACTTTTTTCATTTTTTACTTGAATTTGCAACTTGAACTCGTGACGCCTCTATGTATAATGATATATAATGTATAATACATTATAAAAGACAGTAAAAAGGAAGGTTCAAAATGAAACTCAAACCCCTCAAAATCATAGTATCAATGGTACTTATCGTGATAGCATTGTCTACAATGCTAGTAAGCTGTGAAATAGAATCAGATAGTAGCACCGCATCTGGTACAGATACTGTTACGTTAGTATTCCCAATTAACAAGAGTATCAGTCCTGCCATAGAGGTAGCGTTGCCTGAACACAAAACAGGTGATAGCTATACTATAGAACCGAGCTTACCGAGTGGGATAACACAAAAATCATCTTCACTAGGCCTATCTTTGTCAGGCACGCCAGATAATAACCGAAACAGTAAGTTTGAAGATTTAACTAAAAAAGTAATAACCTACACTATCAAAAGAAATAGTAAAGCAATAGCCTCTTTTGATATGAGATTATCGTATACTAAGACTCCAACTACTACGGCAGAATTAAAAAAATTGATAAGAGATGCAGTAGACACAGATGGAGATGGTTCTGCTGATAATAATACCCCTAATCTGCTCCATATAGATACGAGTAACATTACTGGTATGAAAGAATTATTAGGTTCTTTTGTAAAAAGTGATGAGATTTTCTTTGCTAATTTTAATGGGAGAGTATCAGGATGGGATGTAAGTAACGTAACTATAATGAAAGGGATGTTTAGAAATTCAACTAGCTTTGATAGAGATATAGGAAATTGGGATGTAAGTAAAGTAACTGATATGTCCAATATATTATCTTTGTCTGCAGGGTATGATAAGAATCTCTCTAAATGGAATGTAGCGAAAGTAACCGCTTGTAAATATGCTTTTAGCACAAGAATTAACTCATCTTTATTGCCTAAATGGGCCAATAATTGTCTTAATAAAAATACATACGAGAGTCCGTAGGGGAATTATATACAAAGTAGCCAGAAATTAGACTAGAACTTAAATACTCGGTATAATATAAATTAACTAAATAAGAATATGAGGTTAAAAATGATATGGAATAAAAGACTTTCCCGTAGTAAGTATAAAAAGAGACAAGAAAAAATAGCTAAAAAAGTAGAAAAATTGATAGCTACAAAAAAGACTGATCAAATAGTTGAATATACTAAGCCTTTAATTTTAGATATAGCTTCTCGTACTCTTGGCGGAACTGTTGATAGTGGATTAGTAATAAATAAAGATTTACTCTATGAAGAGCATTATTCGCTGGGTACATACTTTGATATAACTATGAGAGAGCTAATAAAAGATGGACGCTTTTTGGGAGAACGCGCTAAAGATGATGATGGCTATTTCGGGTACATAACACCAGAAGGACGCAAGTGGCTTGAAGATCAAAAGTTTTGGAATAAAGCAAAAAAAGTAATATTACCGATTTTAACGTTTTTTATAAAGACAATTATTTCTGCTATTATAACTGCTATTGTAACTTTTTTGTTATTTATTAAATTTGGAATATCGTCTTAAAACTAACTATCGTTCATAAAATTTTAATTTTTTGACCCCTGCTGAGGCCTTTTCTGTCGCATTTAGTCCTTGAATCCGCAAGCTCATAAAAAGTACATATTTCTCTTTATGATATACTAGTAATATATGAATGATATATATTTACAATCTTTACATGGCACTACTGGACAGGCACATACTATGCATGCCACTACAGTACTAGCCGTGCTTCGGGATAATATTGTGGCTATGGCTTCTGACGGTCAAGTAACGCTAGGAAATACGGTAGTAAAGCATTCTGCTAAAAAAATTAGAAAGATACAAGAACATAATGTTTTAGTAGGGTTTGCAGGAAGTACAGCCGATGCTTTTTCTTTGTTTGAACGTTTTGAGGCTAAACTAAGTGAATACAAAACAGATCTTAGACGAGCTGCAGTAGAGCTTGCAAAAGAATGGAGAACAGACAAAGTGCTGAGACGTTTAGAGGCGATGCTAGTTGTTGCCAATAAAGACACTATGCTTATGGTTTCTGGTTTGGGAGATGTTATTGAGCCCGAACACGATATTCTTGCGATTGGCTCGGGAGGATCTTTTGCGTATGCAGCAGCGAAAGGCTTGTATGATAATACTCAGCTGGATGCTGAAACTATAGTACAGAAAAGTATGGAAATAGCTGCAGATATATGCATATATACTAATAATTCAATAACATTAGAGGTGATAAAATAATGGCGTTTGAATATTCTCATCAAGATAGCATGAAAAAATTTATGGAACAGCTGACTCCAAGAGTCATAGTAGAGTACCTTGATAAATTTATTATCGGTCAGTCCGATGCAAAAAGAGCAATTGCGGTAGCATTACGAAATAGGTATAGAAGAATGATGTTGCCTCAAGAGTTACGTGAAAGTATAAGTCCAAAAAATCTTCTTATGATAGGACCTACTGGGGTAGGAAAAACGGAGATTGCAAGGCGTATATCGCGTCTCATTGGAGCTCCTTTTATTAAAGTGGAAGCTACTAAATATACCGAAGTAGGGTATGTAGGACGTGATGTTGAGTCTATGATTAGAGATTTAATGTCTAATAGTCTCGGCTTAGTCAAAAAGGAAATGCAAGGCAGTAATAAGACGAAAATACAAAATCAGGTAGAAAAGCGTGTATTACAGGAAATTTTGCAAAGAAAACATATGTTCAATTTGGAGTCTTTAAGTGAAGAAGAAATAGCAAAAAAAATTGCAAATGGCGATTTTGAAGACAAAGAGCTTGATATTCAGCTTCCTGCAAGCAATCCTCTCAATGATATGATACAAGGAATAGGGATAGTAGGAATAGAACAAAATATTCCCCCTGATGTATTTAAGATGTTTTCTGGTCAGAACAAGAAAAAGAAAGTAAAACTTTCAAAGGCTCGAGAAGTGTTTGAGCAAGAAGAAATGAATAAAATTGCTGATGAAGATAAGATTCAAGAGATGGCTAAATGGCGTGCTGAAGAAATGGGGATTATATTTATAGATGAGTTTGATAAAATAATTAGTTCTCAATCAGTAAAAGGAAATGAAAGTGTAAGCAGAGAAGGGGTGCAAAGAGACATTCTTCCTATTGTTGAAGGATCGCAGGTGCAAACAAGATATGGTTTGATTGATACAAGTAATGTATTATTTCTTGCAGCAGGAGCATTTCATCTTGCTAAACCAAGTGATCTCATTCCTGAGTTGCAAGGGCGTTTTCCTATTCGTGTTGAGCTAAAAGAATTACATCAGAGTGATTTTGTTCGTATACTTCATGACACGGAAAACTCATTAGTTGATCAATATTCAAAATTACTGTCTACTGAAGGATTGCTTATTACTATGCAAGATTCTGCTATACAAGCTGTTGCTGAGATAGCTTATAAAATGAATACAGAATCAGAAAATATTGGAGCTCGCCGTTTATACACTGTAATGGAGAAATTGTTTGAAACTCTTATGTTTGATGCATCTGATATGGCTGATACTTCTCTTGTTATTGATACTGATTTTGTTCAGACTCAGCTAAAAGGAATATTTGAAGATATTGATTTTTATAAGTATATTTTATAAATGTTTGTAAAAGGAATTATTATATAATGAGGTGTTAGCATGGATTTTTTGAAACGTACGTTTCGTTTGTGGTGGCAAGTACCACGGAGTGTACACAATCGCCTTGAAAATCGTAAAGTTTCTTTTTTAGAGTTATTTTATGATCTTGTGTATGTTGTTGTAATTTCAGCATTAACGCATGCCTTAGCTGAGGATATTACTGTTACTGCGTTTATTCAATTTTTATTTTTGTTTATGTTTGTTTGGTGGACATGGATAAACGGTACTTTTTATCATGAATTGCATGGGAATAACGATATTCGTACTCGTGTGTTTACATTTTTACAAATGCTAGTAGTAGCATCTATGGCAGTGTTTGCTCACGATGCTTTTGGAGAGCAAGCTGATAATTTTACTATAGCGTGTATTACGCTGCAAGTAATCTTTTTGTTTCTTTGGTGGCGTACTGGGGTACATGATGAAGAGCATCGTGTGCTTTCTCGTCCTTATATGGTTTCAACTTTTTTGAATATCATACTGTTTGCTATTTCTCTCTTTTTAGAATCTCCCTTACGGTATTATGTGTGGATAGCAGCTATATTGTTATATATGATAATGCCAATTTTAGTTGCAGGAATTTCAAGATACAATAAAGGTATGCAAGCACAACGTGAGGTGGTGTACAGTCCTTCAGAGTCAGTTGTTGAGCGATTTGGCTTATTTACTATCATTGTTCTTGGAGAAGTAATTGTAGGAGTGGTAAATGGAATTGCAAGTCATCATGCTTGGACTATGTACATAGGTATTGTAGGAGGCATAGGCATGTTAATTGCTATTGGGTTATGGTGGTTGTATTTTGATTTTGTTTCAAGCCGTCTTCCTAAGAAACAGTTTTTTTTGATTTGGGTATACACGCATTTGATTGTAACAGGGGGCATAGCTATCATTGGTGCTTTGATATTGTATATAATGAAACACCCACAGGATGATTTGCCTAATTTTGTACGAATGCTCTTATCAAGTGCTATTGCAGTAACATTGATGGGAATTTTTATTCTTATGGGGACAGTGCAATCGCCAGTAAAATGTGCGAGGTTTCGTGTAGTGGGACAATATGTTATTGCATGTATTACTGTAGTAATTGTTATGCTTGGATTTTTTACTGTACCATCACTGTTGTTGTTGATAGTTATTGATATTTTGTTATTGTTTCCTATAGTATTTGGAGTTTTGTTCTGGGTACGTAACATGGAAGAAATGAATATGATTCAAGCTCCTGCATAATTTTATGCGATACAAGAAAATAATGCTGTTTATGTAGTAATAAGTAGCTTGTGGAGTCATATGAAATTTTTGATATATGTTATAGTATTATTAAGTGTAGTTTCTTTTAATGCACATGCGTATCTCGATCCTGGTTCAGGCAGTATGTTTCTGTATGCTCTTATTGGCATACTGAGTACTTTATTGTATGCATTTAAGAATGTGTATTATAAGATTGTCTTATTTTTTAGTGGCAAAAAAATAAGTATAGGTGCTGATATGCAGGATGTAACTATTATATTTCATTCTGAAGGAGGGAAATATTGGCATATATTTGTATCTGTTATAGAAGAGCTTGATAAGAGAAATATAAAGATAGCATATATAAGTCCCGACCCAGATGATCCTGCTCTTGCGTATGCATCAGAGAATGTAATAGTAAAAATAGTGCCTTCTAGTATGCAAGCATATATGTATATGAAGCAAGTAAAAGTTCCTGTAGTGGTGTCTACTACTCCTCAGCTTGATGTATATATGTTTACTCGTTCTAAACATGTTTTACATTATGCACATATTATACATGCTCCTACTGATGTGTATCTCTATAAAAAATTTTCTTTTGATTTCTATGATTCTATTTTATGTTCAGGTCCTCATCAAATACAACATCTTCGTGATATTGAAGACAAAAGAAATACAGCACGAAAAAGATTGTTTGAAACAGGTTGTACATATTATGATATATCTGCTCCTGTTTCTCATTTGAATTTTCAGAGAAAAATATCCCATGATAAAAAGATAACAGTGCTTTTTGCTCCTACATGGGGAGCAGCAAGTATTCTTACTAAATATGAGTATACACTGTTTGAGATATTGCTTGGTGATCCTGATATTGCTATTATATTTAGACCTCATCCGCAGATGAAAATATCTCAGTCACAATTATATGATAGGATTACCTCTTCATTATCTCAACATTCTTGTGTTAGTATTGATGAGGAAAGAGAGAATACAAAAGCCATACAGCAAGCAGATGTACTTCTTTCAGATATATCAGGTATCATATTTGATTTTGCTTTTTTACAACAGAAGCCTGTAGTGACAATACAAGAAAACACAATGTATAGTGAAAAAGGGTATGATGGAGAAGGGCTTATTCCATTTCAGGAAGTATGGGAGTATACACAGAGAAATGTATTAGGTCCTACGGTAGCAGAACAGGATATGCATATGTTACCTCGTATTATAAGGGATACTATAGCTAATAGTAGTACATATACAAAGAATATTTATAAGTTACGAGAAAGTTCTGTGTATAATTTTGGTTCAGCAGGAAAGGTAGCTGCTGATCAGTTACAGGGAATACTACAGGAGTTATCGTGATAGATACGCTATTTTATCCTATAGAATATGTGCTACAGGTTATACTGGAAATCAGTTATGGTATAACCAATAATTATGGTGTTTCCCTTATTTTGCTCAGTGTAATAGTGAGTTCTGCATTATTGCCAATATATGCACTTGCAGATTCATGGAGAGAAAAAGAGAAAGCTCATCAAAAAAGAATGAGTGTTGATATACAGCCGATAAAAAAGCATTATCATGGTGTAGAACGATATTACAGCATTCGTGCAGCCTATAAAGTGTATAAATATTCTCCTTTGTTTTCGTTGCGTACTGCATGTGGGTTTCTTATTCAGATACCGTTTTTCTTTGCTGCATATCATTTTCTTTCTCGGTATACGGCTTTGTCAGGAGTACATTTTGGTATTATCCAAGATTTAGGAACTCCAGATGGGATATTGTATGGGATTAATCTCCTTCCTTTTGTTATGACTATCATAAATGTTACTGCAGGATTTTTCTATATAAAAGAATGGAATAAAAATGAGTTGCTACAGTTATGTGGGTTATCATTATTTTTTCTTATTGTTCTCTATAATTCACCTGCAGGGTTAGTATTATATTGGACAATGAACAATTGTTTTTCTCTTGTAAAATACATATATATAAATAGAAAAAGTCTTCGTGTACGTACTTCACAGAGTATGGCATTTATTACTCGTGCTGGTGCTAGTAAAGAGATGGTCTCGATCATTATGTTTTTACTGTTTCTTGGGGGGTATTTTCTCGTTCATTATGCTTTGTATGTTGATAGAGCTTCTATCAGTGCACAGTATTCTCTCTACACTGCTTTGTGGCTGTTATATGTATGTACTGTCTGTATGTATTTCTATTATATTGCAAGTGCAGGAATAAAGAGAATGTTGCATTTAGATGTGATGTTGTCATTGTTGTTTTTTATTCCTTCGTTGATAGGAGGGATATATCTTTTACAGCAACTCCATTCTACATCACTTATAGGAAGTTTCGGTAACTCTTCTGTAATGGTATTTCAGTATGCTGTTACTCTCAATAATGTAGCTCAGGGAGTAGCGCTACTGCTCTTACTCTCTGTTCTTTTTAGTAGCTATTCTCTGTTACGGCACAATATCTCCATCCCTATTGTTTCAAACATTTCCTATACCTTTAAGCTATTTGCGATTATGCTCTTCTTTTTTGTATTTATAGTGATATGTGCAGTTCCGTTTAGTTTATATATAACAGATCCAGAAGATTTAGGGGCAAGTGTGTCTGTATTGGTAAGTTCTGTGTTAGTAGTAGCAGTAATAGTATATGCTGTGTTGTTTCTGATAGGATATGGTAGCTTTCGGGTGAGTACTCGTGTGTTTCATAGTATCACCACGATGGTGATTGTTCTTACTGTAGTGAGTGTATTGTATGGGTTTATCTTAGATTTAAGAATAGGAGTGCTGCGAGGACAAAGGTTTTCCAATGATGATATTCTTCTTACGGAGCAGATGCTTGCTAATTTTTTTGAAATAGTAGCTTTATGTGTGCTTGTATATATTATATATTATCATCTTTCCTCTATAAAAAGATATTTGGTTATTTTTTTAAGTATAATGGTTCTCTTTTTAGGTGGCACTATGATACAAAAAGCAGTAGCATACAATAATACTATAGCAAGCAATGTTGATATAGACGGGGCAACAGTATTGCCAAGCTATCATACTCATATCGCTTCTTTTTCTAAGGAGAAAAATATACTCTATGTGATTCTGGATGCATTTTCTGCAGATTTTTTGGAAGAGATATTAAAGAGGTATCCACAGCTGAATGTTGGGTTAGATGGATTTACGTGGTATAAAAACACAGTATCAATTTCTGAACAGACATATCATAGTATGAATGCGATGATAGCAGGATATAGCTATGCTCCAGACAATATAGGAAAATTCAATAGATCAATGAGTGAGAATATATATCAAGCAAGAGCGTATTGGTCACAAAAACTCCCTGAATATGATATAAGTTATATTGATGGAGAATGGGTTGATGTAGAAAGATTGAATACATTAAAAAATGTAACTGCTGTGAATACTACATATGATTATTTTCCTTATTATGAAAACAATGTTCCAGAGCTGCATACAATGGTACAGTTTTGGAAAAATTTTAAGCAAATATTGGATATTGATAAGATTATAGGGATTTCATTATTTAAGATTGTGCCTTTTCATGTGAAGCAAAGAATATATTCTACAGAAGGAGGTATTTTTGAATCTATCAATGATGAAGCAGACAAAGAAAAATTTATATCTGCTAAATATGCATATAGATATTTGAGGGATTTTGCTTTTCTTAACACTATGGCCACTACAAGTACCGTAAGTAGTCCTAAGCCTACTTTTAAGATGTTTTGGTCATCTGCTCATATGCCATATTTTGTAGAGGAGAACTGTACTTCTATTGCCTCAGATATTCTTTCTGGTGAACATACAGATTATTATTCTCCAAAGTACAGCTATTCTCATCTTAAATGTTTACTAGAGACAATGATTACATGGATACAGTGGATGAAAGAAGTGAATATATACGATAATACAAAAATTGTTATAGCCTCTGATCATGGTTCAAGTTCTTTTCTTTCTTCTAATGATAAAGGAGATATATATGCTAAAGAAGGGGATATTTTTGCGTTATTGATGGTCAAAGATTTTTACGAGCGAGGTAACATAAAAATTTCTCAACAGCTTATGTCAAATGCAGATATTCCTTCTATCCTTGCAAGTGGTATACCAGAGCATTCTTTTCCTGAACTGCAACAGGATCCTATAATGACAAATCGGGAGGAGATAGCTCTCAAGCATTTTGTATCAGAGTCTGATTATAATTTGGCATTGACTGATTTTGAGCTTAAGTATGCTATTACTGTGCAAGGTGATGTGTATGATAAGGAAAAATGGGTATTTGAGTATTTTGATAAATAGATATTGTACAAACACTATGACACTATGAGAAAAATATCTCCATAGTGATAAAAAAGACTTAGCTACCTGTGTATTGTTCCGAATATAAATAACGAGGATACCAATGTTTACAAATACACAGTTTGGAAAATTTTTAGATATATCACAACGATCTCTCAGTGCTAAAAAATTTCGCTTTGAGGTTATTGCAAATAATATAGCAAATGCTGAAACTCCTAATTTTAAGCGTTCTGAAGTAACGTTTGAAAATCGTCTCAGAGAGGCATTAGCATCAGAAAAGTATGAGCCTGTGCTAAAGGCAGCAAAGACACATGCTTCTCATTATGATTTTTTTACTCCTATGGACTATAGGAAAGTAAAAGTGCGTAGATCGCTTGATTGGAATACACAGGCACTTAATAATGGTAATAATGTGTCTATAGATCAAGAAGTAAGTAATAGATTAAAAACTCAGTTATCGTATAATTTAATTACGCGAAGTGTATCCAATGCTTTTAATCGAATAAATATAGCAATTAGGTAGGCCTTATGGGAATGTTTACTAGCATAAATATAGCATCGTCTGGGCTAAGTGCCCAGCGTTTACGTGAATCGGTTATAAGTAATAATATAGCCAATGTAAATTCTACTCGTACTACACAAGGTGGGCCGTATAGACGTAGCAGGGTAGTTTTTGCTCCTATTACTGATGGTCCAGAATGGAAATCTCGTATTGTTCCTAAGATGCTTGATCCAGGTACAGGAAAAGGGGTAAGAGTGGCTGCTATTGAAAAAGATTACGACAATCAATTACGATTGAAGTATGATCCTACTCATCCAGATGCTATCATATCTGGTCCACGAAAAGGCTATGTTGAGATGCCAAATGTAAACATAGTAGAAGAGTTTACTGATCTTGTTTCTGCTTCTCGTGCATATCAAGCAAATGTCGAAGTGATAAATAGTGCTACTTCAATGTTTGAGATGGCATTGAATATTGGGGTTGCTTAGTATATACTAATTATAGTGTATAATAGTTAGAATGAATGTAAAAATATAGGTTTTATTGTAGACTATAACAACGGGAGGATATATGAATACAATACTTATACAAGCTAAAGGAGTACCTGCTCCTATAGATTCTATAATAACAAATAAGCTCGCATTACAAAAAACGCATCCTGCACATTTCTCAAGTGCAACAGATAGTGGCAAAGAGCTGTCAGAAAATGATTCAAGCAGTTTTAAGAATATTTTACTCAAAGGAATTGATAAGGCATCAGAATTAGAGCACTATGCAGTAGACATTGCACAGCAATCTCAATTAGATCCCTCAATAGATGAACATGATGTGAGTATAGCAGCAGCAAAAGCGAGTATGGCAGTACAATTAACGCGTAGTATTGTTGATAGAGCTTTAGAAGCATACAGAAGTATTATAGCATTACGATAAAGAAGACAATGCATTCTCTTTCCTTTCTATAGTACTATCTATTTTGTGTGTATAGTATCGTTGTATAAAATAGGAAAGAGTATGTTTTACTAATTGTTAGCATTAGTGGGACTTGTCATTATTTCTTTTTTTTAGTAATATAATTCTTGAGGGGCATTAAAAGGGGACTATGCTAAATTTCTTTAAAAAATTTTTTACGTCCATAGTAACATTATGGTCAAAAATATCTGTATTACAAAAAATAATAGCAACTGCATTTTTTGGTATTGTAATAATTTTTGTTATATTTATTTCTGTATACAGTGTTCGTGATACGGATGTATATCTGTTTACTAACGGTATTAGTGATTCTGTTCAATTACAGAAAATAACATTTAGGCTTGATCAGGAAGCTGTGCCATATACTGTTGATAGTAATAATCGTATTAAAGTAAAAGATGTTGGTACTGCACGATATTTAAGAAATATTATTGTTCGAGAAAATCTTTTGCCTTCAGATACTGATCCTTGGGAATTATTTGATATTACTCGTTGGACACAAACAGATTTTGAAAGAAATATTAATTTACAACGATCTCTTACAAAACAAATTAAGCAACATATTGAATCGCTTGATGATATTGATAATGCTGAAGTAACACTGGTTATTCCTGAAGATACTTTATTTGAAAGCGATAGGAATCCACCATCAGCATCAGTAATACTTACCATTAAGCCTAGTTCTACCATTAGAGAAGAACGAAAGAAGCTAGAAGGTATTGAGCAGTTGATACTCTTTGCTATTGAAGGATTAACAGAAGACAATTTAACTATCAGTGATTCAAGCGGAGTAGTCTTAAATAATTTTGAAGATTTTGCTGCTTTTGATGATCTTGAGCTTACAAAGCGACAGCTGGATATAAAGGCAGGTATAGAAAAGGAATATAAAGAAGCTATATATGATGCATTATCGGGAATATACACTCCTGATAGAGTGAAGATAGTAAACATTAATGTTGATATGGATTTTGCAAAAAAATCTCAAGAGACAACAGAAAATTTTCCTATAGTTGTTCGTAAAGATAATCCTGAAACTCCATATGATGAATCGGAAGTTGTTCTCAGTATTGTACGAGCACAGCAAACGGCTAATCAAACATATAAAGGAAGTGGTTTTAATCCTGAAGGTCCGCCTGGAGTAGAAGGGCAGGTCCCTCCTAGTTATAAAGATTTAGATGGCTTAGTGGCTGAATGGACACATGATACTGATACTTTTAATAATGAGATAAATCAGCGCAAAATAGTAGAGGAGAAACGTCCTGAGATTACTCGTATCACTGCTAGTGTTGCACTTGATGGTATCTGGTATACAGAATATGATGATAATGGAAAGAGAGTGATCACTTCAAATGGTTCAATACAAAGACAGTATGAAGCGTTAGAAGATTCTCAGATACGTCAAGCAAAGTTACTTGTAGAGGCAGCGGTAGGATATTCTACTGATAGAGAAGATATTGTAAATGTTGAAAATATTCAGTTTGATAGAACTGCTCTGTTTGCTATTGAAGATGCAAAAATTCGTGCTCAGATGAGACTGTATCGTATATTGCGCATAAGTGGTTTTGTAGTGTTGGGCTTATTTATTGCGTTTATTATATTTAGAATCATTTCTCAGATTGTTGAAAGCTATCGATTAAGAAAAGAAGAAGAGTTAGCAAATAGATACAGAAGACTGAGGGAAGAACAAATTTCATCATTTCAAGTTGGTGAAGAACCTGAGTCCGAAGTAGATATTTTAAGAAAAGAAATTACAAATAAAATTAAACAGTCGCCTGATGAAGTAGTAAAATTAGTTCGTTTATGGGTTGATGGGCCTGTTTCTATAACATTGGAGTAGCTATGGATACATTTGATAACGATGCTCAGTTTGATATGGACTCGGATATTTTTGTTTCATCTGATGAGAAAAAAATAGAAATTAGTGAAGAAAAAGATATTTCTGGGAAACAGAAAGCTGCTATACTCATGGTATCTCTTGGGAATGAAATAGCAAGTGATTTGTTTAAGAAGCTGTCAGCAAAAGAAGTAGAGAGTTTAGTGCTTGAAATTTCTCAGCTAGGAAAATTTAGTAATGATGTAAAATTAAGCGTATTAAAGGAATTTAATGATATTCTTAGTGCTAATGAGTATATAAATATTGGAGGCGTTGATTATGCCCGATCTATACTTGAAACATCGTTAGGGACTTTACGTGCATCCGAGATTATAAATCGGATTATTTATTCTAAAAAAGGCCCTTTTGATCTTCTCAGAAAAGCAGATGTTCCACAAATACAAAGTTTAATTCAAAAAGAAATGCCTCAAACTATAGCTTTATTGTTATCGTACTTAGAGCCTAAAAAAGCATCAGAAGTACTGGCAGGACTACCTCCGCAGCAGCAAGCGGAAGTAGCAAAGCGTATTGCCACTATCCGACAGATTAGCCCTGATATGATAAGGGATGTTGATAGAGTGTTAGAACAAAAGATTATGGCAATGTCTGGAAGTGATGTGTTAGTTGCTGGTGGTATTGATACAGCGGTCGAAATTCTTAACGTTGTTGAGCGGGGTGTTGAAAAAAATATTATAGAGACTATTGAAGATACAGACCCTGAGCTTGCCGAAGAAATCAAAAAGCGTATGTTTATATTTGATGATATAGTATTGCTGGATGATAGATCAATTCAGCGTGTTATTCAAGAAATTGATAATTCGGAGTTGGCAAAAGCATTAAAAGGTACTAATGAACGTGTGAAAGAAAAATTGTTCTCAAATATGTCTAGTAGAGCAGGTGAGCTTATAAAAGAAGAAATAGAATATATGGGGCCAGTGAGATTACGAGAAGTTGAGGAAGTGCAACAAAAGATAGTTACGATTATCAGACGTCTTGAAGATCAAGGTGAAGTAGTTATCTCCAGAGGAGAACAAGAAACATTTGTTTAGTTTCGGTAAGTATAGGGAGGTTTCGTGAAGTTAAAAAAATTATTACGTGCAGAAGAACTTTCTTCAAGGCAAACTAAGATTATTAGATTAGATTATTCTCATGTTGAAGGAGTAGATATTCCTACAAATTCTACTTTGTCTTCAGATGAAGATAGTAAGAAACAAAAGGTAATAGAAGCAGCTAAAAAAGAAGCAAAATTATTGGTAGATAATGCAAAAGAAGAAGTTCAAAAAATAAAGGATGTTGCTCACAAAAACTATGAGTTAGAAGTTACTGCAATAAAGCAAGAATATGAAGAAAAAGGACAGGTATTACAGAATGAGTTTAATCAAAAACAGGATGCACTTGCACAAGAGTATGAAATAAAATATAAGCAACTGCAGCAGGAACAAGAAGCTATAGATATCCATTTAGAGCAGTCTAAGGAAGAAATTCGACAGAAAGTATTTCAAGAAATTGTTGAAACGGTAACAAAAGAAACACAGAAACGTATAAGAGGGGAGTATGTACAGTTGATGAAGCAGGTACATGCTATACTTGATCAAGCTATTGAAAAACGAAGGGAGCTTATTAAAGAGTTTGAGCATGAAGTTTCAGATCTCATAGTACTTATTGTTCAGAAAATTGTGAAAGTGATGAGTGAAAAAGATAGAAGCATTGTAATTAAAAATATACATCAGTCTTTGTCTTTGTTGAAAGATAGGGAGCATTTCCTTGTTCGTGTGAATACTATTGATTTAGATGCAGTACGTGATGAAGTAAATTCAATGAAAAAAGTACTGAAAATTAAAGGAGTAATCACTGTAGTCGAAGATAGCACAATTGATCCAGGAGGCTGTGTTATTGAAACAGAGCTTGGTGAAGTTGATGCAAGAATCTCTACTCAGTTGCTTGAGATGACTAATAAAATTCGTGAAGTAAGTCCTATTAAACATGCAAAATTCTAGTTTTAAAAATACTTTTCTAAGATCTATTGCACAATCTATTGAATATTTTTCTCCTGTTCATGTGTATGGTCATGTTGTTTCGGTGGAAGGAAACTCTATTATAGTGAAAAATATACAAGCTACTATAGGAGATATTTGTATTGTTGGGAATGGTATTTTAGCTGAAACTATAGCTATGAGAGAGAATGAAGTGGTAGTAGTTCCTTTTAGCAAAGTAGAAAAAATTAATATTGGGGATAAGGTATGGGTGCAAAAAACATATGGTACTGCTATAAGTGATGCATTGATAGGGAGAACTGTAAATGCATTAGGAAATGCCATTGATGGAAAAGGAAGCATTGCTCATATTGATGATTGTGTATCTAACACGTATATTCCTAGTGTATTGGAACGACCTTTAATTGATGAGCAATTATGTACTGGAGTGAAAGCTATTGATAGTTTTATCCCGATAGGAAAAGGGCAGCGGATAGGGATATTTTCTGGCAGTGGTGTTGGTAAAACAACATTGTTAGGAATGATGATACGTAACTCCTCAGCTGATGTAAATATAGTATGTTTAGTAGGGGAACGCGGAAGGGAGGTAAAAGAGCTTATTCAGTATACTTTGGGAGAGAGAGGATTGGAGAAAGCTATTATTGTGAATGCGTCTTCGCATGAATCAGCACCAATGAGAATTAGAGCTGTCAACTATGCACTATCAATAGCTGAATATTTTAGAGATAAAGGGAAAGATGTTGCTTTTTATTTAGATTCTGTTACACGATTAGTACATGCACAAAGAGAGATTGGGCTTATGCGAGGGGAATTGCCTGCTTCACGTGGGTATCCTCCTTCAATATTTCCTCTTCTTGCTAGTACCTTTGAGCGCTGTGGCACCTCTTCTTTTGGGTCTATTACAGGTATATTTACTATTTTGGTAGAAGGAGGAGATGCTGATGAGCCTGTTTCTGATGTTGTAAGAGGGCTTATTGATGGACATATACACTTACAAAGAGAGCTTGCAGAGAGAAATCATTATCCTGCTATCCATATAGCAAGTTCGTTGAGTAGAGTAGCAAATGATATAGTGAGTAGTGATCATAAGGAAGCAGCACATAAAATACGAAAATATTTAGGGATATATGAGCAATCTAAGGATATTATAAATGCTGGAGTATACGAAAAAGGATCTAATACTGCATTGGATAATTTTCTTGATGTTATGGATGTATTTAACGCGTTTGTGCAACAATCTATTGATGAAAGTGTTGATTGTTCCGAAATTCAGAATGAATGTGTAGCTTTGGCAAAGCATTTGGGGTAATACTATATGAAAAGAAGTAAGTTTGTTTTGAACGGAATTATGACTATTCGTAAATATAAAGAGCTTATTGCAAGAAAGTCATTGATTGAAGCAAGACAGCCCTTAGTAAAAGTTGATGAAAAAATACAAATGCTAGAGCAACAAAAACGGAAAATGTTGCATAGTACTGCTCCATTATATGATGCAGACAATGGAGGGAAGGAGAAAATACAGGAAGCAAGGCAAGATTCTGATGCCTCTCAGTTACTATATAATTTGGCGTCTCTATCAAGTTATAGTAATGCTATTGTTCTATTACACGAAAAGAGACAATCTATAAAAAAAGAGATAGAGCCATTTCAAAAACAGTATGGTATTGCTAAAAATAAGTTAGAGACAATGCAAATTTTGTATCGAAATTTTAAGAGTAAGGAAACGAAAAAAATAAATAAGGAAAAAATAGCTGAATTGCAGGAGATCATGCTATGCTAAAAAAAGTAAGTATTATTTTAGTTTTGTTGCTCATTTTTAGTGTGTTGTTAGGCAGTCTTCTTTATTGGTTAGAGTTAGTGAATGTCTTACCGTCTAGGGTATTTATCAATTTTTTTGACAATATAACAAATGAAAGTACTCCTACACTTGAAATTGAATCTGTGAGTGATACTCTATTGCTTGAAAAAATTAGGTTAGAGAAGCAATATGAAGCCATACAAACACAACAGCAAAATCTTGTTGATTTTGAACAAACGCTTTTACAAAGAGAGCAAGAAATAGTGAAAAAAGAAGAGATAATACGCGTGCGTGAAAAAGAGTTAGATAATCAAGAATTAAGTCTAAACCAGCGTGCAAAAACAATCGACAATAAAACTGAGGGAGTGCGGTATAATACACAAGCTCTTTTAAATATGCCTCCGCGTTCTGCTGTTAGAATATTGGAAGGATATGAAGATCAACAGTTAATTGATACTCTGTTAATTGCAGATCAAATAGCAAATGAAAATAATACCCAATCATTGGTGCCATTTTGGTTGTCACTGATGGACCCTGTGAAAGTTGCTGAGATACAAGCAAAAATAACATATAGATAAGGATGTCTATGATTCAAACTATATCATTGCAGAACAATAATGGAATATTGTTTGCACATGAAAGCAATACTTATTCTGCTAATACACTGTTAGATGGAAAAGGAAGTGATGTATATTCTGCAGGTTCACCTCTTGAAAATACCTATCAATCATTTCAAAAAGAGCTTATGAACACTGCAGATAAGAAAAATACCTATCAATATTCTAGCAAACAACAAGAAAAGCAAAGTACTGTTCAGCAAAATACAGATAAGTCGTATAAAGAAGCTCATTCTTCTTATGAAGATAATACCCCCATATATAAAAAAGTGCATAAAAAGATACATACAAAGACTGCAGAGAAACAAAAAGATACTGATAGTGTTTCTAAGCAAAAAGTACATGAAGGAGCAACGAAGGAGAAAGAAGAGAGTGTGGGCTTTGTAGAACAGGCATTTCTTTCTCATGTATTACAAGAAAAAAAGTTGTCCGTACATGCATCAACACACGGATCTGATGAAGAAAGCACAGAGAAGATGAAACCAAAACATAGAAGCACTCTACAATTATCTAAGCATGATAATGAAAAAGAATCTTCTATTGTATTTGATATGCTTTCTAAATATCATAAAAAATACGATAAAAAAACTGATGGTTCTGCTGATAATTTTACAACAAAAGAAGCAACAGCACAGAAAGGAGCAATATCTCAAGAAAATCTGCCTTCATCTTTTGTGTCTCAGAAAGAACAAATACAAGATACTATTGAAACTCTTATAAAAGAAAGTAATCTTAGCAAAGAAAAAAATAATGCTTCCTTACATCAAACAGAAGAAGCTTCTTCTGTTGAAAAAACAGAAAAAGAAACTTCTCTTTTTTCACAGTTACAGCATACAATAAAAAATAATTATCATAAAAAAAAGTATAAACAGTCGCTTAGTGCTGATAACAAAAATGTATTTTCTCATGAAAATGCAAGTGCCTCTTCCCAAGAATATGCTATGCTTCATCAACAGATATCCTTAGAAACTCAAGGTATGTCAATTCCTCGTAAAGTATCTCTGTTACATAATGCACAAAATCAGTTACAAAATTTTATTCAAAATGATTTTATGAAACAAGCACGCTTGCTTATACATCCTAATGCTTCAGGAGAGATTAAAATTGCATTACAACCACGTGAATTAGGTGATGTTAAGTATACTATAAAACTTGATAAAAATAGTATTAGTGCTAAAGTGGTGGTAGAAAGCGATGCAGTGAAAGAGTTGGTATTAAAAAGTATTGAACAGCTGTCTAAACAATTTTTACAAGAAGGGTATGAAATTGGTAATTTTACTGTTTCAGTTGATTCTAAAAATACCGAAAATAATACAAACGATAAGGATGAATTGCCAAAGCAGTTACAACAAGACAAAGAAATAGATTTGCTTGGATATGTAGCTGATGCTTTTGAAGGAGCATATGTGGGAGTTTCAGACCGTATCAATTTAATTGCATAGGAGTTACAATGAATATAAGCCAATTACAAGTTGCACAATCAAGTGTAGCTTCAGTGTCAAACAATACTGAAGCAACAGCACAACAAAGAACAGATCAATCAAGGGATATTATTCAAAATCAGCAAGTGTTAGGAAAAGATGATTTTTTGCAATTATTGGTAACACAATTAAAATATCAAGATCCAAGCAAGCCTATGGAAGATACTGCATTTATATCGCAAATGGCTGAATTTTCTGCACTTGAGCAAATGACAAATATGAGTAAAGGATTTGAAAATCTTGCAGGTAATCTTAATAGTGCTTTTGTTTTATCTCTTATAGGAAAAGATGTTGAAATTACTAATAATACTAATGTGGTGTCAGGAAAAGTAAATGAGGTTACATTGGGCTCTAGCCCTCAAGTGAATGTTGAAGGATCATACTATGCTATAGACAATATAAGCCGAGTAGGCAACATGGAGGTACAATAATATGATGAGGTCTCTTTATTCAGGAGTTTCTGGTTTACAGAATCATCAAACAAAAATGGATGTAATTGGAAATAATATATCGAATGTGAATACAATAGGATTTAAGAAAGGTCGTGTTACATTTCAGGATATTTTTTCGCAATATCTTGATAGTCCTTCTGCTCCAAATCAACGTTTAGGAGGAGTTAATCCAAAGCAAGTGGGGCTTGGTATGTCAATAGCTTCTATTGACACGTTATTTACCGAAGGTTCATTACAAACAACGGGAGTAAAAGGAGATCTTGCAATTACTGGAAACGGTTTTTTTATTTTACGTTCTGGTGAAGAAGAGTTATTTACTCGAGCAGGTGCTTTTGATGTTGACTCAGAAGGGCGTTTAGTAAACCCTGCAAATGGTATGAGGGTACAAGGATGGAATGCTCAAAGAATTGATACTGATTATGTAATAAATACGACTGGTTCAATTGAAGATGTGCAAATTCCAATTCAAGCAAAAGATCCAGCAAACGCTACTACGCAAGTATTATTGCGTTCTAACTTAAATAAGAACACTCAGATTATTCCTCCTGGTTCTGACGCTACCACTATTGCAGAAAATACTTGGGTAGTAGAAGAAACTATTTATGATGCTTTTGGAGTAGGTCATTTATTACAGATGAGTTTTACAAGAGATGACACTACAGTAAATCAATGGAATGTTGATGTTGTGATAAATCCAAATAATGAAAATAATCTTCCTATTCTTCCTGCATTAGCAATAGGAGGACAGGCTTTGCCTGCCAATAATTTTCAGGTTACTTTTGATAACCAAGGGGTAATACAATCAGTAGGGGAAGATGCAGCAGGCCCTCTTGATCTTTTAGATAGATTAGAGGTAGCGGTTACATTTGCTGTTCCAGACGCAAACCCTGTTCCTGATGCAACTGGAGCTTTGATTACACAAACACAGCAATTTAATATTGATTTAGGAAATGCTGGACAATTTGTGGATAGTGTTACTCAGTTTGCCTCTGAAAGTTCTACAAAAATATATTCACAAGATGGATATACTATGGGATATCTTCAAGATTTTTCTATAGATCAGTTAGGGAATGTTGTTGGAAAATTTAGCAATGATCAGAGACGAGTGCTAGCTAAGATTGCTCTTGCTTCATTTGCAAATCCAGAAGGGCTAGAAAAAACTGGTGATACAAATTTTACTGTAACGAGTAACAGCGGTTTAGCAAATATAGGTGAGCCTGCAACTGTAGATAGAGGATTTATCCAAGCAGGAAAACTTGAAATGAGTAATGTAGATATTGCAGAAGAATTTACTGATATGATAGTAACACAACGTGGGTTTCAAGCTAATAGTAGAACTATCCGTACTTCTGATCAAATGATACAAGAATTGCTGACATTGAAACAATAAATTTTTTAGTGCATATATTGTATGATGTATGTTTGAGAAAGTAAAAATAACATTTTTTATAGTGAAATATGTAATAAAATATGGTGTTAGTTACAAAATTGAATAATTCTTATTATTATCTTAATCCTCATCTCATTGAAACTGTGGAATCAAAGCCAGATACCACCATAACGTTAGTATCAAATAAAAGTTTGGTTATAAAAGAAAGTCCTCAAGCGTTAATTCACAAAATTAAAGAATATAGACGATCTATTGGTATAGAAATAAGTGAGGATGAAGGGAAAGAGGTGCTTGAATGAGATTAAATATACTTACTGTAGTGGGCTTATTGTCGGTGTGGGGGGTAATAATAGTTGGTATATTATTTGCCGGAGTAGGAATTTTTCCTTTTATAAGTATGTCTTCTCTTTTTATTATTTTTGGAGGCATTATAACAACACTGATGATAGCTGCTCCAAAAGGATTTATACGTAATATATATGTATATCTTCGTATATGTCTGTCAAATACAGATTTTAATAAAATTGAAACTATTGATTTACTGGTAAACCTTTCTAACAAAGCAAGAAGAGATGGATTACTTGCTCTTGAAGATAATTTAGCTGATATAGAAAATCAGCATATGCGTAAAGGAATACAAATGGTTATTGATGGAACTGATCCTACTATTATTAAACGTACTCTTTTAATAGAGCAAGATGAGGTTCATTCTCGACATGAAAAAGTACAGAATACATTTGTGTTTTTAGAAAAAATTTCTCCTGCACTTGGTCTGATTGGAACTGTTATTGGTCTTGTTGCACTCTTAGGTAATATTGGAGGAGATCCTGCTTCTATTGGTTTGGGTATGCAAACTGCTCTTGTTACTACATTGTACGGATCTTTGCTTGCAAATGTATTTTTTGCTCCTATTCGTAACAGATTAATAGAACATGATATAGAAGAATTTCTTGTTTACGATATAATTTTAGAAGGGGTGCTTGGAATACAAGCTGGAGATAACCCTCGTATATTGAAAGATAGATTGCATGCTTTTCTTAGCAATGAAGAAAAGGAAAAAGTATACATAGATGAGGAGCGATAATATATGCCTCAATTAACACAAGAAACTGTACAAAGAAAAAGACAAACAAAAAGAGCTAGTGTTGAAGCTCCATTATGGATGGTAACGTTTGGAGATATGACAACATTATTGCTTACCTTTTTTATTATTCTTCTCACTGCAGCAAAAATTGATGGACATGAATTAAAGATAATTCTCTCTAATTTTCCAGGGTTAGATAGGTTGCTTACAGGAACTACCCTTGTAGAAGGTCCTCTTACGAGTCAAAGTATACTATTGGAATCTTCAGTGTCAAATGTTATTGAAACTGCCCTTAATGCAGTAGAAAAGGATCTTACAGGATTTTTTGAAGATTTTGATCAAGATACAGTACAGTTATCAAGCAATGAGAGAGGTTTAGTAATATCTCTTGCTTCTGATTATTTCTTTGAGCGTTATTCAGCAAAAGTTAATGTACTAAACTATGGAGATTTGTTGAGAAAAATAGCCCAAGTGTTACAAAATTTTGCCCAAGAAGGAGGGCTTTTTAGAGTGGAAGGACATGCCGATGAAACTAATTTTCCACTTGGATTACAGTTTGATGATGTATGGGAATTATCGTCTGCGAGAGCTGTATCTATTATACAGATTTTAGAAAAATATTTGGTCCCATTAGGAAATGCCCATGTGTCAGGCTATGGAAACACAAAACCATTTATTAATCAAGAAAATGATAGTATATTTAATAGAAGAGTAGATATTATTCTTCTTAATGAAGGAAACTTATAATTGTTATAATGTGAGGGGTATAATATGGCTGAAGAACAAAAAGTAACGAATGTGCCTACAGTAGGCGAAGAAGATGAAAAAAACAAAAAAGGAGGAGTGTATAAGTTTATATTGATTGTATTACGATATTTGCTTATTCTTCTTATTTTATCTATTTTTATTGTCACCATTACTGTATTAACGGTGAGAACCCTCCAAGATCAGTATAGAATAACTAATAATGCTACATCATTTAATATGGATCTTACTCAAAATATTCCTGAAGAGCTGGCTTGGTTTCAGCAATTAGGGGAAATTCGAGGTAATTTACGTGATAACGTCAATAAAAAAGTATTCATTACAGATATTTTTTTAGGATACCCTATTGATGATCAATTAGCTGCACAGGAATTATTGAGAAAAAATGTACAGATTCGTGAACGTGTAACACTATATTTTTCTTCAAGATATAGTAATGAAGTTGAAGGCAACACCAATTTTGTGAAAATGAAAATTGAACTTAAAGAGTTGATAAATAGAATACTCAATAATAAGATTCGTGAGGTAGCATTTAATAATTTCCAAATTGTATCGTTTTAATATTGATTAAAAATCTCTTTGATGTTATACTAGTGTCAAGGGGGGATTTTTGACAGAAATATTATCTCGTAGCGAAGTAGATCAGCTTTTATCTTCAATTGAAGAAATAGACTCTGCACTTGAGAAGGAAAAACAGACTTCTCAGGCCACTGACTCTATTATTCAAAAGAGAATACAGCTCTATGATTTTCGTCACCCTGATCGTTTCTCAAAAGAACAGTTACGCACTATTGAAATAATGCATGAGACATTTGCTCGATTAGTAACTAATAACTTTAGTACTCAACTTCGAACGCTTGTTTCTGTACAAATTGCCTCAGTAAGTCAGATTACCTATGAAGAATTTGTAAAAACAGTTGCTAACCCCACTTTGTTTGCAGTCATTGATATGCGCCCTTTTTCTGGTTCGGCTATGATTGAGATTACTCCTTCTATTACCTTTACTATTATGGAGATATTATTTGGTGGTGAGGGAGGCTCACTGTTTAATAGAGAATTAACAGAGATTGAACAAGCAGTGGCTGAAAATATTATAGAGGGCATGCTGGAGTATTTTAGGGAAACATGGAAAAAAATTATCAACCTTCGCCCGCATTTACTCAATATTGAAACAAACCCAAATCTTGTACAAGTGGTGCCTCCTAATGAAATGATGCTTCTTATCATATGTAATTGTAAAATCAATAATATTGATGGGCTTATCAATATTGCTATCCCTTATATTACTATAGAACCTATTGTGTCTAAATTATCAGCTCAAACATGGTACGCAGTAGATATTTCTGGTGATCATGATGAGCAAGTAAAAGAAACATTGATGACTACCATGACAGAAGTAGAAATGGATATTACAGCAGTGATAGGAAAAGTGAATCTTAATATAGATGAAATTTTATCTTTGAAAAAAGGGGATGTTGTAATGTTAGATGCTGCTAAATACACTGATCCTATTTCTCTCTTTGTTGGTGATATTGAAAGATTTCGTGTTATTCCTGGAAAAAAAGCTAATCGTTTAGCTGTTAAAATTATTGATAATTTGAAAGAATCTGATAAATATGAAGATACTACATATCCTTATCAAGGAAAAAATAAATTGGAGGACATAGAGTGAGTGAAAAAATATCTTTATCTCAAGAAGAAATGAATTCATTATTTGGTGATTCATCTACTGCTGGTAGTACTCGGAACGAAGTGAGTTCTGGGGAATTTTCAATATTAAAAGAAGCTATTACTTCTTCTGTGTCTAATGTAAAAGGTACTCTTTCTAGTAAACTTGATGAAGAAGTAGAATGTTCTGTGTCTGAACCAGAGATAATAAATGGTTTACAAATTTCTGAGAAACAGGAAAGTTATGTGGTTGATAGCAACTTTACCAATAATGGTAGCTGTATGCATTATTTTGTATATCCTTCTGAAGTTGCGTTTAACCTTGCAAAGAAATATTCGGGATTAGATGATATTACTAATTCTCTTGATGAAGTACGTCCTCATATTTATGAGGTTACTGAACTAGTATTACAAGATATAGCGAGTGAACTAAACAGAGGGTTTCAAGCTCACTTAAATGAAGTTCGTTATACAAGCGATATACATGAAATTGATCCTAATTCACGCTATATTCGTTTTACATGGACAGTAGGAAATGTTCATTTTTATGAATTTTTTCATATAACAGTGTTAAATTTATTACAGCCTACTCATGCCAAAGAAGATACATCAGGTACTAATGGTAAATTAAATGATGAAAATAATGTATCTGATACTATTGAAGATATTTCTTCTTTGTTTAATTCTGATACTGATGATTCTGATACTACTTTTTCTTCATTTTTAGGAAACTCTTCGGACGGAAACTCTGAATCTATAGCTTCACTTGGTGAAGAGCTATTAAAGGATAGCCAGAGTGTATCAAATGTTTCTTTACCTGATTTAGGGGAAAGTACTGCACCAACAAGTACTGTAAAGCAAGAGATGGATATTTTATTTGGGGTGAGTATGGAACTCACCGTAGAGCTAGGGAACGCTCGTATGCGATTAGAGGAAATATTAGAATTGAATAGAGGTTCTATTATTGAGCTAAGAAAACTTGCTGGAGAACCACTTGATATAAAGATAAATAATAAACTTATTGCAAAAGGAGAAGTGGTTGTTATTGATGAGAATTTTGGAGTAAGGATTATTGAAATAATATCACCGAAAGACAGGATGAAAGAAATGAATTAATAATTGTGAAAGGGAGGGGACAATTTCTTTTAATACATTTACTACATTTTTATTTTTTCTCAGCTTTTTTACCTCTGTGTTGCTTTCTCAAGAAGTAGTAGAAGAAAGTATAGAGAGCGAAAATAATCAAGAGCTAAATTCTTCGCAAATAATAGAAACAGAAAATCAGTTGACGTTTGGAACTCCTGAAGAAACTGAAGAAATATCAGTCTCTTCAATAGGATTTTTAGATATGCTTCGTATTTTTTTTATTCTCGCTATTATTATTGCGATAGCGTATTGTATTATTTGGGTATTAAAAAGAATTCAAAATAAATCGTTAGTCAATTCGGGAAGTATTGAAATTCTTTCAACACAGTCTTTACAGCAAGGAAATATGCTGTATATTGTAAAAACTGGAACATCGTATTTTTTACTAGGAGCTACATCACAATCTATTTCAACTATTAAAGAATTTTCAAAAAAAGAAGAAAAGGATGAGTTATTATTATCTTTATCAGTCAATGAGGCTCAATCATCAACAGAAACAAAGACTTTCTTCTCAATACTAAAGAAGGCTTTTACACATATCATAAACAATGATAAAAATCAGAAAAGAATAAAAAAAGATATACATTCTGGTACTAATGGTTCTGTTGCAAACGCACTTGATTCTCTTCAAAAAAATGCTAAGAGAGGAGAAACATTAAATGGCAAATAAAAGATATTTCTTTCTCTTGTTGTTTTTTATTTTTGTGATACCTTCTCTTTTTTCACAGGATGCAGTAGAATTATCAGAACAAACATTACAAGAATCGCAGCTAGAAGGACTTACTATCCCTTTTATAAACTTAAATGTTCGAGGTGCTCAAGATGGTGGAGAAGTAGCTCTCTCAGTGCAGCTTATCTTGTTGCTTGCGGTACTGTCTTTGTCTCCTGCCATTTTGATTCTTATGACCTCTTTTTTGCGTATAGTTATTGTGCTTTCTTTTATTCAACAAGCGTTAGGAACACAGCAGATTCCTCCTCGTCAAATACTTATTGGTTTAGCTATTTTTCTTACACTTTTTATCATGTGGCCTGTAATGCAAGAAATAAATGAAAAAGCAATACAACCTTTATCGGAAGGTTCTCTCAGTTTTTCGGAAGCATATCCAGAATTTATATCTCCACTACGAGTGTTTATGTATAGACAAATGCAAAATGATCCCAACAATATACGATTGTTTATGAGGATGTCAGGTTTAGATGCTCCACAGACTTTGGCTGATGTTCCTAGTTATGTGTTAGTTCCTGCTTTTGTATTGCATGAGTTAGTTATTGCATTTAAGATGAGTATCCTGCTGTTTATTCCTTTTGTCATTATTGACATTGTAGTGGCATCTGTGACAATGTCTATGGGGATGATATTGTTGCCTCCTATTCTTGTCTCTCTTCCGATTAAGTTGGCATTATTTGTGCTGGTAAATGGGTGGGAGCTAATTATGCAACAACTAATTTTTAGTTTTGGAGGACGCTGATGGATTTAGGACAATTTTTATCTATATTACAATCAAGTTTGATAGAAATTCTTATTCTCTCTGGTCCAGTGTTGCTGGTATCGGTAGTATTAGGGTTAATTATTTCTATACTGCAAGCTATAACATCTATTCAAGAACAAACATTGACATTTGTGCCAAAGATATTGGGTATCTTAATACTGTTATTATTTCTTGGCCCATTTTTTGCTAATCGTATGTTAAACTTTACTTCAGAATTATGGGGACAATTAATACGAGTATAAGCGTGAGAATAAAAGGTGCATAGGTAGTATGTTAAATATTGTAAGTGATCAAATAACTCTTATTATTCTCTTTAGTATTAGAGTACTTGTAATACTCTCTTTTGTTCCAGTACTCTCTGGAGAACAATCTCCTGTTTTTATTCGCATAGTACTGGCATTTCTTACGGTATTTTCACTGCAGCAATTTATTCCTGCTGATCTTATGCAAGTGCCTCAAACGGCATATGCATTTCTTTTTATGATTTTTGGAGAAGCCCTTATTGGTGCACTTATTGGCTTTTTTGTACGTCTTGTATTTCTTATGTTAAGCATACTGTCAGAGTTTTTTACAACACAGATGGGGCTTCGTGCAGCACAGATTGTAAATCCAATTACTCAAACAGAAACAGTTATCATTCAGCAGTTTATATCGTTTTTGGTACTCATTGTATTTTTATCATCTTTTACTTTACAGAAAATATTTTTCTATGGAATTCTTCAAAGTTTTTATACATTAAGTGCAGAAAAGATTTTTGCTATGGGACAAGAATCGTTTCTTTTTATTTTTGCTGCCTTTTTTACGGTGTTTCAGCGTTCTTTTTTAATTGCTTTTCCTATTTTTGCTGCATTATTTTTAGTAAATATTGGGCTTGGTCTTGTTGGGAAAGTAGCCCCACAGATGAATGTACTTATTCTTGGAATACCTATTCAGATTGCAGTTGGTTTTATAATGTTAATTATTTTTATTCCCAATATAGTGCATGGTATAGAAATAGTATTTGATTGGACTTTTGAACATTTACGACTTTTGGTAGGAGTAAGAAGGTAGTGAAAAAAGTAGACATATACACTGATAATCATTCTTTTCTTGGCTCGTATGTTGATACATTGCATATACATTTACAGTGGTTTGCAGCAGAAGATGAAGGGAGAAGTTTTGATCCTACTCAACAAAAAATTCGTGAAGCAAGAAAAGAAGGAAGAGTTGCTAAGTCAAATGAAATTCCTTCTGCCTTAGTCTTATTAGCTGGGCTAGGTATTTTATGGGGGTTTAGTTCGTATTATGCTACTACTTTGCAAGATATATTTCGTTTCTATGTACAAAAAACAGGTAATGCTTCTTCTGTTGTTGTAACTACAGAAATTGCACAGTCGATACAGTATGTGTTTCGTCTTTTGTTGCCGATAGCTTTTGCTGTATTTTGTATAGCAATTTTTGGTAACATTATTCAGTTTGGTGTACTGTTTAGTGTCAAAGCTATAAATCCAAAATGGTCAAAAATAAATTTTAATCTTTCAAAATGGATAGAAAAATCTATTTCTAAGCAAGGATGGTATGTTTTAGGAACTTCTTTGTTTAAGATTGCTTTAATTTCTTTTATTGTGTTTCTTAATGTTAGAATGCATTTTAGTAATTTTATTGGCTTTAGCTCAAATTCTTTTCAAAATAATGTAATATATATTTCGCAGCTTATTGCACAGATTATTATTCAAAGTGGTATTGCTCTGCTTATATTAGGAATTTTAGATTTTCGTTTTCAGTCTTATATGTTTAAGGATCAGCTAAAAATGACAAAAGAAGAATTGAAGAAAGAATTTAAAGAAACAGAAGGAGATCCAGAGATAAAAAAAAGAATAAAGAGTCGTATGCAAGAATATTTAAGCAGAAATATGCCAGAGCAACTGAGTCAATCAGATGTAGTAATTACTAACCCTACTCATTTTGCTGTAGCGTTGAAATATGATATGAATACTATGGAAGCTCCACAAGTAATGGCAAAAGGGGTAGACAGTATAGCAAGAAGAATACGGATACTTGCTGCAGAGTACGATGTCCCTATTATTGAAAATAAGCCTCTTGCACGAGCATTGTATGCTGACCTTGAAATAGGTGATGTTATTCCTGAAAAGTATTTTCGTGCTGTAGTATTGGTGTTTAGAGAGGTATATACATTAAAGGGAGTACAAATTAATGAATAGAATATTACAATGGATACAGAGTAATTTCTTTAAAAAAATAGGAGACTATGGTTTTGTAGCAGGAATTCTTATTGTCATGATGATGATTATTCCTTTGCCTACTGTTCTACTTGATTTTTTTATGATATTAAATTTATTGCTAAGTATTATCATTATTCTTAATATACTCAATATTACCTCGCCTTTAGCTATCTCATCGTTTCCTACATTGTTGCTTTTTTCTACTGTATTTTCTTTGGCATTGAATGTGTCATCTACGCGTCTTATTTTATCGCAAGGAGAATTGTTTGATGGAAAAATTGTACGGGCTTTTGGTACCTTTGTTGTCGGAACAAGTAGTATTGAAGGCTTAGTTATAGGTCCAATTATCTTTATTATTATTATGATTGTACAGTTCATTGTTATTACTCGGGGAGCCTCTCGGGTTGCCGAAGTTTCTGCACGCTTTACTCTTGATTCTATGCCTGGAAAGCAGATGGCAATAGAGGCTGAGTTTAACTCTGGTGCTATAAGTGAAGAGGAGCTTATTCAAAAAAGAAAGGATTTACAAAGAGAAAGTGATTTTTATGGATCAATGGATGGAGCGTCTAAGTTTATTTCTGGAAATATTATAGCGGGGTTTATCATTACCTTTATAAACATAGCTGGTGGGCTAATTGTTGGGGTTTTAGTACGTGGTGAACAAATTAGTACTGCAGCAGTAAACTATATACAATTAACTATTGGGGACGGTTTAGTTTCTCAATTACCAGCGTTACTCATATCAACAGCATCAGGGGTTATTGTTACAAAGGTAGCTTCTTCGGGCAGTATTAGTGAAGAAGTATACAAAGATCTTACCAGTGATACAAAGCTATATTATGTAGCAGGTGCATTGCTTGCTTTTCTTGCATTTCTGCCAGGATTTCCTTGGTATATATTGCTCCCCCTTGCTGCAGTTCTTATTTTTGCTGCGTATCTTTCAGGAAGAAACAAAAGAAAAGTAGGAGAGAAACAATCTGAGCAAGCTAGCCAAGAAGTAGCAAGTACAGGACATGTAGAACAACCAAAGTTAGAACCACTAGATCCTATTGCTTTAGAAATTGGATATGATATTGTTCCGCTTGTTCAGGATGATACTGGTACTGCAGAACTTTTGAATAGAATTACAAGTATTCGAAGAGAGGTAGGAGTAAAACTTGGGTTTGTCATACCGCTTATTCGTATTGTTGATAATTATCTCTTAAAACCAAATGAGTATTCTATAAAGTTTAGTGGTATCGAATACGCTCGTGCTACTATTTTTGTAAATAAATTGTTGGCTATTCAAACAGAGAAAGTGTCCCAAGATACAGAGAATACTCTTATGGGAGAATTAGGAAAAGATCCTGCTTTTGGGTTGCCTGCATATTGGATAGCAGCGGAAGATAAGGCAGAAGCAGAACGTTTAGGGTATATGATAGCTGATCCAAACTCGGTTATTTCAACACATATTGCTACTGTTATTGAGACGAATGCCTCTGATCTTTTGAGTAGGCAAGATGTATCGAATATGCTTGATGATTTTAAGGAGAGGTATCCTGCTATTGTAAACGATGTAACACAGCATTTATCTATTGGTCAGTTACACCGTGTGTTGCAAAGGCTGTTAGAAGAAAAAATTTCAATTCGAAATTTGCGTTCAATTTTGGAAACTCTCAGTGATTATGGTGTCTTAACGAAAGATATTTCTTTTCTTGTTGAAAAAGCACGTCAGTCATTAGCACGTCAAATAACAGCTCAGTATAGTGATAACAATAGTTTTTTATATGTATATTCACTTGATCCAGATATTGAAAGAATATTGTCTGACACAGAAGAAGGCGGAGGTGCTTTAATGATAGAACCTCAACTACGAACTAAAATAATACAAGCTATTGCAAATGCTTTTTCTTCGGGTTCTCAATATAATGGAAGCTCCCCTGTACTAGTAACAAGTGAGTTAGTAAGACCAGTTATATATAAGCTGTTAGCTATGACAGTGAATAGTAAACAATATGTGGTGCCTGTGTTATCTGTGCTAGAAATTACCAGTAGCTCTCAGGTACAAACATTAGGAGCAATATCATTACAAGAAAAAGAGCTTGTATAAATTTTGAATACTTTAATGTATAGAAAAAAATAAGGAGGATATATGTCACGTATAATAGATAGTGAAGATGATTTTATTTTTGAGGAAACTTTTCCTCAATCATCTAATATTAAAACAAAAATTAAGGAGATGTATGGAGAAAAGGCAAAAATACTGAGAGTAGAGAAAAAAAATAGAGGGTTTTTACGATTTTTTCTGTCTCCCTCTGTAAAGGTTACTGGTAGTATTAGCAAAAAGGAAGATAGAGCACGAGTTGAAACAAATCTTTTGTTAGGGAAAGTAAAGCAGATGCATGATAGAGAAGCAGCTCCTAGTACTCTTTCTAAAGAAGATACAGCTTTCTCTTTTGATATAAAAGATTTGAAAGGATTGCATAGTAGTTTGCAATTTTTAGAAAAAAAGGGATTTTTAACTTCTGTTTTAGAACACTTTCAAGAGAAAATGATGTCTACATTTGCTATTCCTCAGCTTCAAGATTCTGATTTTATGCACGATCAATTAAAGTATTATTTGCATAAAAATATCCCTCTATTAGAAGAAGCTAATTTTAATGTAGATAGCACAAGAGTTGTGGCTTGTATAGGCCCTACAGGAATGGGTAAATCATTTTCACTTATGAAGCTTGCAGTACAGCTATTTAAGTCTATTCAAAAAGGGGTATATGGTTCTATTGATATTATTACACTTGACTTCTTTAAGGTAGGAGCTTCTGAACAAATTGAAAATTTTGTCAATATGATACATAGAAAATTTCCTGAACTCAAAGATACTATTAATTTTCTTAAAATGAATGAATCTTCTGTATTTCATTCTCATCTGCGCAAAAAAAGGAGATCGAATGTTCTGCTAATAGATACTGGAGGAAAATCAATACGCAATAGTAATGATGTTATGTTCTATAAAGATTTTCTTGATTATGATTCTGTTGTCAATAAGCATAACTTAAAAAAAGCCTTAAAGGATAATTTAGAGCTTTATTTAGTGTTGTCTGCAAATATATCTGCCATTGATTTACGCAATATTATTGATGTATATTCTGCATATCCTATTAAAGGAATTATTGCTACAAAATTTGATGAAACCTCTACTTTAGGTTCTTTTTTAAGTGTTTGTATTGAAAAAAATATTCCTTTAGCGTATATAAGTTATGGCCATGAATTTTCAAACTATTTTGATGCTGCAAGTATTGAGAAATGTTTTCAATACTTGGGCATAGAGTAGTATTTATACTATTGTTAAATATTATAGAAAGGAACAAACTATATGGAACAACAGCTTGAAAAATTAAGAGAAGAATTTGATAAAAATATCATGAACAATACTCGTATTATCACCATTGCCAGTGGGAAAGGAGGGGTTGGAAAATCTAATATTGCTACTAATCTTGCTGTTGAAGGGGCAAGTAGTGGAAAAGATGTTATCTTATTTGATGCTGATTTAGGACTTTCCAATGTAAATATATTATTAAAGGTACTCCCTCAGTATAATCTCATAGACGTGACACGAAAACATAGAAAAATGAAAGATGTATTAGCAGATTCTGGATACGGATTTAAGTTTCTAAGCGGGACTATGGGGTTTTCTGGATTAGCAAATATTACTGACGCAATGTTAGATTATTTTGTAAAAGAAATGATGACATTATCGTTTGCTCATATTATTATTGTGGACACAAGTGCAGGTATAGGGAGAAATGTTACTACTTTTCTTGAAGTATCTGATGATATGTTGATAGTAACTACCCCAGAACCTACTGCTATGGCAGATGCATATGGTATGATGAAAGTGCTGGCTGTTGATATTAATATTAAGAATATAAACATTCATCTGTTGGTAAATAAAGTAAAAGGACATCAGGAAGGAAAAGAAGTTGCTGACAAAATTATACAGGCAAGTGAGAACATTTTAGGATTAAAAGTAAAATATTTAGGGTCTATATTGGATGATTCTGCTGTAAATAAAGCGGTTATGCATCAGGTGCCATTTGTAGTGTTTAATCCTAAATCAAAGGCAGCCATGAACTTAAAAGCTGTTGCTCATAGGCTGATACGTCAAGAGATAAAGAATAAAAGAGGATTATGGGGTTTACTAGAAAGGTTTATTGGAGGTTCATCGTAATAGTCGTATGGAAGAATTGCGTATCCCACTTTTTTTTGCTATTTTCTGTTTTCTCATTTCATTTTTACTTAGCTTATTTTCAGGGATAGGTTTTTTATCTCTACTATTACGGGCTTCTCTGTTTTTTTTACTTGGGTTTGTATTTTTATTGTTTGTAATAAAGTTTTTATTGCTTTTAGTACCTGAATTTGAAAATGTGTTTATCGCTGTATCTAATGGTGATGAAGAGAGTGAGTTTACAGATAATGAAGAGACTGATACTGTAAATGAAGAAGACGATGAAGACGCTGATATGTTACAAAAAGACACAGAAGTAAACGATATGTCATATCATATTCAAGAAGAAGGAGATAGAGAGCAAGACAAAGAAACTATGGAACATCGGCAACTTGATAGAATTATTTCTACCCAAAATGAAAAATTGGAGTATAATAGTAATAGTGATGATTTTGATGAAACTCGTGCTGACATAATGTTAGAAGGGATTAAAAAAGAAGCCATTGAAAATAAAGATAAAATGGCAAAATCTATAAGTCATTTTTTGAAAAAAGAATAGGATAGAAATGTGGACGATAAAGAAATAGAACTATGGAAACAATTTAAAGAAACTGGCGATATAGAAATTCGCAATATTCTCGTTGAACAATATGCTCCGCTTGTTAAATATGTTGCAGGTAAGATGTTTCAAAAAATGCCAAAGAATGTTGAGTTTGACGATTTATTAAGTGCTGGTACATTTGGCTTATTTGATGCTATTGAAAAGTTTGATGTCACTATGAATGTGCTATTTAAGACCTATGCTATAGCAAGAATACAAGGAGCTATTAGAGATGATCTGCGAACTCATGATCCTTTACCAAGAACTATTAGGCAAAAAATTCGTGAGCTTGATGAGGTAACCCAATTACTTCAGGATAAATTAGAAAGACAGCCAACTGAAGATGAAATTTTAGAAGCTATGGGAATTCAGAAAGAGCAGTACGATAAGATTATGTCGTATGTTAGTCAAGCATATATTTTATCCTTAAATGATGTTCTTTTTACTAATAATGATGGTGAACAGATTACTTATTTTGATCAGGTAGGAACAAATATAGAAGATGCACCTGAATTTGCCTTTGCAGAAAAAGATATTATCCGTGTATTAAAATTAGCAATTCAAGAACTTCCAGAGCGAGAACTAAAAGTGCTAGTGTTGTATTATTTTGAAGAGCTAACGCTTAAAGAAATAGGAAAAGTGTTAAATGTTACAGAGTCTCGTGTATCTCAATTACATGGGCGTGCTATCAATAAACTCAAAACGAAATTATATAGTTATAAAAAAGGAGTATTTGAAAAATAAAAGGTATGGTAGATTATAAAAATTTTGTATATAAACTAAAAAATAAGCTACCTAAAAAAATAAGCGAAGAGCCTATACTGCGTATTCAAACTGGATCTATTGAAGAGATACAAGAAAAGGCAAGTAGCTATTTTAATATGCCTATTGAAAACCTTAATTTTGAAATTGAATCTATTACAAACTCTGCTAATACAAAACAGTATTCAGTAATTACTTATCCTAAAGTTAATTATTTGAGGCAGGAATTTTTTGGTACTAATGTTGATAATAAAGATGGAATGGCTATTGTTCGCTTTGATGAATCAGGAAACATACTCCTATTAGTTGCACCAGCAGTAGGAGAAGGAAAGAATATTACAGTTGATAGTGCAATGGATAAAGTGTATCAACGTATACCCGCTACAATTTCAATAGATGTTTCTCTCATTAAAAAAATTGTTCTTGCTGCAAAAAATAGATGGTCATTTATAGCTACCTATCCTTATGATGTAAATAATGATGTAAAGTATAGTGTATCTTTTTCTGAAGATGAGATGATTGCTTTTTTATATATGATTCCTCCTGGTGTGAATGGGGCAGATCCTGCAAGAAAAAAAATGAGAAATATTCTTCAGACAGAAGGGGTGAGGTATGGCATTGATGATAATATGCTTACTCAATTAGAATATATGCCATGTTATAATGAAGCTATTGCTGTGGCGTATGGAAAAGAGGTGCATCATGGAGAAGATGCATGGATAAAGATCACATCTTCTTCTGATAAAAAGGAAGCACAAAAGAGGTATGATTTAGCACATACCTTAACTTTAGTAAAGCAAGGTGATATAATAGCCGAAAAAGTACCCTTAACATATGGATCAGAAGGCTATACAGTGACTAACAATGAAATTTTTCCTGAACCAGGGAATGATATTGTTATAGCTTCTGGAAAAAATGCACAATTAAGTCCAGATGGAAATTCTGTGATAGCACTTAAAGATGGTGCAGTAAAGCTTATTCAAGGAAAGAAAGTAAGTGTAGAAGATTTATTAGTTATAGATTCTAGTCTCTCTTTGGAGATTGGTAATATTAATTTTCCGGGTTCGGTGCTTATTAAAGGAGATATTCCAGATGATTTTGAAATAACGGTAGGAGGGAGCTTACAAGTATACGGTGGTATTTCAAATTCTAATATACATGTAGATGGTAATCTTACCGTAGGGCATGGAATTAAAGGACGTGGAAGTGCTCAAATATATGTTGGTGGAAGTATGTTTGCAAAATTTATTGAAAGTGCTAACCTTAGTATAGATAAGGATTGTTTTGTTGAACAATCTATTATTTCATCACAAATATTAGTGAAAGGGAGAATAGTAGTGGTAAGTGGTCGTGGGAAAGTGATGAGCAGTACGCTTACTGCAGGGATGGATATTTTTGTTCGTTCTATTGGTTCTGAATTAGGAGAAAGCAGTATACTAGAGATTAAATCAATGCCTAAGCTACGAAAGTTATATGAACAGCTTATTTTTACTAAGAGAGAAAAAATAAAAGAGCTAAATAGTTTGAAGCATTTTTTAGGAGAAGAAGATTATGCACTCATAAGAAAATTTTCCTCAATAGATAGTAACAAAAATAAAGATGATGGCTTGTATATGAAATATGAAGCGGTAAAAAAAACAGTGAGGAGTATACAGAATATACAGCGAGAACTAAAAGGTATTGTGCAAAAACTAAAAGTTCTCAATGGGTATCTTATAAAAGAAAAATCTATAGCTCATTTACATGTTATTCAGGATATTAAGGAAGGCACTGTCATCTCTATTGATAATGCGAGAATAACCACTAAAAATGATCTGCAACAAGTTGCCTTTTATTTGAATGATGAAAAAATTTCTGTACGTGATTATAATATAAAAAGTGATACCGCTAAACTTGAACAGGTGCTAAACAGTGTTAAGTAGTGATGTTATTCAAAATAATGTATCTTCTCTCTATACTGTCGCGTCTGAAGTTGACAAACTAAAGAAAGAAGGAGTAAGAAATCAGGAAGCATCTCAAAAAAAAATTGATGAGATTGCTAGCAAACAAGTAACATCAGTGACTGCTACCGATCAAGATTCTGATGCTCAGAAAGTGCTTGATGATGAGGAAGAAAAACAGAAAAAATCGACTGAGCATAAAAATATATCTCATGAAAAAAGAGAGATAATGAAAGACACAAGTAAAGGTGTTGTTGTGGATATTACGTGTTAGTGTTATGTCATGGTTGAGCATCTTTGTTATTATTTGTTTTTCAATTCTCATTAATATTGTAATATCATCATTTTTGATAGCACGATCCCATCATTCAAAAAAAATAGTATCGGAGGTGGAACAAACATTATCAGATCTCATTAAGAATATTAATCAAGCTACATACGAACAAATAACCCTCGCAGAAGAGAGTATAAAAAAACTGCGTCATGAAAATAAACAAGGAAAAGAAGTACATGCAAAACTTGCATTTTTAAGTGAAGAGAAATATCAAGTATTATTACATGTTCTCAAAACTATTGAAAGAAAAAAAGCACACACTGTAATCACTCCTACTGGTAATAATGGTATGTCTAAAGAGAGGATGATAATAGCGAAAAAAAAATCGCAGCAAGCATCTTTGCGTACACAGAATACACAAAAAAACCATGATAATCAAACATTGCAAGACATTAATTATAGCTCATTATCATGTGATGAAATTGATTTACTCAAGCTATAGAGTATGATCTGAAAGTTCCATTTTCTGTTTCCTCTATCCCTAAATAGTTATATAATACTTCTTTGTTAAAAATAGTTTCTTTATGTAACACTTCATGATATATTGGTAAATATTCTAAATTTTTTCGCAGTACTTTGTTAGTCTTAAATAATGATGAATATAGCCAGTTCATAAAATCAGAACTCAAATAATCTGCTAAAATTGAGTGTTTGATTGGAACATACATGTTAGGAATTACTAAATTTGCACTATTTAATAAAAAATGTCCTTGTGTATCATGTGCAAAAATTAATTTTGATGAAATAAAACGATATACCAATTTACTGTTAGCGGTATACAAGTTTCTGTCTGCCACTTGTTGATATAATGATACATTCTTAGGGATAAATAATTTTGGATCTTCAATGCATTTATTATGAATATCTTTGCCACATAAAATTGGCATATATCCCTCTTTTTCTTTTTTACTAAAAAATTTGGAATTATTACCAGTTACTATCCCTAAACCCCAACGAGCATTATTAGCTAATGTTATATGCTTGAAGGATAATAAATATTCAATGGTATTTTGTTCCTCTTGTGTTACATCAATATTGAAAATATGTTCCCAATTTCTTTTAAATGAATGTTGTAGTCGAGTATGAGAGATTGTATCATTATATTTTGAACAACAAACTATATTATTTGATGTGCTTTTTTTATTTTTTAGAAATAGTCCAACAGAAGAAGCCATCAATCCTTTAAACGGTTTTTTATAATCTACTAAACTAAGTATTTCTTTCTCTACTATTTTTGTTCTAATGTCAGCAAAAGCACTCACAGAAAAACAAGAATCTGGTAATAGTAACCCAATAAAGCCATTTTCTTTGGTGCATAAAATAGACAAT
Organism: Spirochaetia bacterium; assembly: GCA_965218205.1. Classification (GTDB taxonomy): domain Bacteria; phylum Spirochaetota; class Spirochaetia; order WTKD01; genus CBDDCA01. The sequence goes on from OZ244590.1 coordinate 943,438, forward strand.
GCTATAAAAAAAGCCGAGCTATCCATACTTTTACCTGTTTGAAAAGTACGAGAAAAATTATATTTTATATTTTTTGAATATTTTTTTCCCCATGGTGGATTGGTCATTATCACATTGTATGTTTCAGTTTTTCCTAGATAATACTGCTCTAAAGTATCAATATGTTTTAAGTGTGCATAACGTCCTGTGCGTTCAAAGATACGTTTTTTTGCTATGTTCAGAGCTGTTTTGTCGGTATCAAAACCATAAATATTTTCAGGTTCAAACCCAGCTTCAATAGCCCCTAATAAAAAATTTCCTGTGCCACAACAAGGATCACAAAAAGTCATACTATCATTAATATCATCTGTTATTTTTTCAAAAAAGTCCTTAATGATATTCTCGGGAGTGTAAAATATTCCTTCTTTATTTCGATAAGAGTTTGATAATCCCTTTTCATATAGAGAACTTAGTTGCTCAGTTGCGTATTTTTTTTCTGCAATACTCTTAATTAATTCATCATGATTATGTGTATCTAATAGTAATTTATTGGCACGAGAATGTAATTTTTCTTTGCCTAAGATATTATTTTGAAAATGAGAAAAGGATGTATAACTTACCAAACCTTTTCCTGTAGAGTGTAAATATCCACATTTTACCCAATTTCTGACAGTTGCTAAGGAAACACTAAATTTCTCTGTAATCCAATCATAAGAGACATGCTCAGTATGTATCATTGTATTCCTTTTCCATTTTTTTAGTATATCTAATTTGAGAGTTTTTATTTTGATATGAGATGCTCTTGCTTTTTTGTTGCTCTATCTTTTAGAATAGCTTTTTTTCTTTTATCTGATATTTTATCGGATCAAATATTTTACTTAAGCAGTGCTTAAAATTGAGAATAAAAGGCTATTTTTTAAAAAATAGACATTTTACTATTGCATTTTTTTTTTTTTCATTGTATGATATAGTCATATTTGTAAAAAATTCAAGTGTTAATCTTGAAAAAGGAGCGAAATATGAAAAAAAATCATACATGGTTCATTATTTATATTATTTTTAGTATTTTTGTTATTTTGATAAGTGCTTGTGAAGCTAATACTTCAACTAGCTCTGTAGCGGGGGATGATGTACTACCCTCTGCGGATGCCTTTGTAGAAGTAAAAAATATTATTAGTAATACTACCGACAGAAGTATTATATTGAAATGGACAGCTCCGACGCTTAGCGCTAGCCATAAAAAGAAAGACGGCACAGCACTTACAAAGGCAGATATATCCTACAAAGTATATCGGGTAGAAAAGGGAGCAAGGAGCAGAATAATAGCGAATATTATGGCTTTAGATAAGTCACCCATACAAGTAAAAAAAGGAATAATAACCACGAATATCAATAATCTTAAGCCTACTACCACTTATGAAGTAGTAGTACAAGCAGTCAATTCTACTGACCCTACAAAAGCCTCTACAGGAATAAAGATAGAAGTAACGACCCTTGCAACTAATCACGCAACAGCACCAGCAGAAGCAAGTAATGTTACGGGAAATCCAACCGATATAAGTGCAAGTATATCATGGCAAGCTCCAACGCTTAACACTAGCCATAAAAAGAAAGACGGCACAGCACTCACAAAGGCAGATATATCCTACAAAGTATATCGGGTAGAAAAAGGAAGCGATGCCCGAACAGTAGCAGAGATTAAGACAGCAGATAATAAAGCGATAACAGTAAAAGGAACAACAAGAATAAGTATAACTAATCTTACACATACTACCACCTATGAAATAGTAGTACAAGCAGTCAATTCTACTGATACTACAAAAGCCTCTAACGGCATACGAATAGAAGTAACTACTCTTGCTACTAATCAAGCAACAGCACCAGCAGACGCAAGCAATGTTAGAGGAAGCTCAGCCGATGACAGTGTAGAGGTATCATGGCAAGCCCCAACGCTTGATACTAGCCACAAGAAAGCAGATGGAGGAAGGCTTACCAGTGCAGATATATCGTACAAAGTATATCGGGTAGCAAAGGGAGACAATGCCCGCACAATAGCAGAGATTAAAACAGCAGACACGAACCCGCTAGCAGTAGCAAAGGGAACAACAAGAACAACTATAAGTAACCTTGCAGGTAGTACAACATATGAGATAGTAATACAATCAGTCAATGCAACCGATACTACAAAAGTCTCTACAGGAATAAGAAAAGAAGTAACTACCCTTGCCACTATTAGCATGAGAGCAAAGGAGCAAGGAAAGAGTACTACAGTTTCTACTCTATCAGCAACCGCACAAGGAAAAGACGGAACAACAGAAATTACTCCTATTGTAATGGAAGTAACGCCCAGTAGTGTAGTAAGCGGAGGTACATTTTCAATCAGCCCCAACCTTACAGAAAATACAGGCATTTCATTTAATACCAGCAACGGCACAATATCAGGGGTAGCGAAGTATATACAGGATGAAACTAATTATACAATAACATTTACAACACAAGACGGCAGAACAGTACAGACCTCTATTGATGTTACTATAGTGGGGAAGCATAGTCCAAAAAATCAATACGAGCTAGTTAAATTAATAAATGGAATAATGGACACCGATAAAGACGGAGAGGCAGACGATAAAATTGACCCCGACTTAAACATTATTGATACAAGTAATATTACAGATATGGGGAATCTGTTTTCTGAAAGCACAAAATTACACCGTTTCAATGGAGATATATCAAAATGGAATGTAAGCAATGTAACGGATATGCAACTAATGTTTCACGGAGCAACCGCCTTTAATGGAGATATATCAAATTGGAATGTAGGCAAAGTCAGAACTATGAAAGCAATGTTTTATAAAGCAACCGCCTTTAATAGTGATATATCAAACTGGAATGTAAGCAGTGTAACGGATATGTACGGAATGTTTAGAGAAGCAACCGCCTTTAATAAAGATATATCAAACTGGAATGTAAGCAGTGTAACGGATATGTACGGAATGTTTAGCGGAGCAACCGCCTTTAATAGTGATATATCAAACTGGAAAGTAGGGAAAGTTACTACTATGGAGTCTATGTTTCAAGGAGCAACCGCCTTTAATAGTGATATATCAAACTGGAATGTAGGCAAAGTAAAAACCATGAAAGGAATGTTTGCAGGAGCAACCTCGTTTAATAGAGGTATATCAAACTGGAATGTAAGCAGTGTAACGGATATGAGCGGAATGTTTACAGGAGCAACCGCATTTAATGGGGATATATCAAACTGGAAAGTAGGTAATGTAACGGATATGAACAATATGTTTCACGGAGCAACCGCATTTAATGGGGATATATCAAACTGGAAAGTAGGCAACGTAACGGATATGCACCGTATGTTTAGAGAAGCAACCGCCTTTAATAAAGATATTTCAAACTGGAATGTAGGCAGTGTAACGGATATGAACCGTATGTTTACAAGAGCAGCCGCCTTTAATAAAAATATTTCAAACTGGAATGTAAGTAACGTAACGGATATGAGTTATATGTTTAGCAGAGCAACCGCCTTTAATAGTGATATATCAAACTGGAATGTAGGGGAAGTTACAAATATGTACGGAATGTTTAGCTATGCGACCGCCTTTAATAGTGATATATCAAACTGGAATGTAGGGAAAGTAACGGATATGAGTTTTATGTTTTTGTATGCTCCTGCCTTTAAGAGAAATTTAGATAAATGGGGTAGCCATATAGGAGGTAGAACAGTGAAAAAGACCAACATGTTTGCAAGAAGTGGAGTAACGACACCGCCCTCATGGTACTCAAGTAAAAAGTAAGGAATAGTAAACTTGTGTAGGGATGAGAAATATAAAATCTTTCATAGTATCAATGTAAGATGTTTATTATTCTTATTCTTTTAATCATCCCTACACTTTAGTAAGTTTATATAAGACAGGAAAACTGTTATTACTATTATAAATTGAGTATATTTGAGAAAGGAGTTTTGCTATCTCATGTATGGATTTTTGGAGGCACGCAAGATGGTAAAAGTACATGGCTTTGAACATTGCGACCAGTAAACCTCCATTCAAATATTTTACTTAAGCAGTGCTTAAAATTGAGAATAAAAGGCTATTTTTTAAAAAATAGACGTTTTACTATTGCATTTTTTTTTTTTTCATTGTATAATATAGTCATATTTGTAAAAAATTCAAGTGTTAATCTTGAAAAAGGAGCGAAATATGAAAAAAAATCATACATGGTTCATTATTTATATTATTTTTAGTATTTTTGTTATTTTGATAAGTGCTTGTGAAGCTAATACTTCAACTAGCTCTGTAGCGGGGGATGATGTACTACCCTCTGCGGATGCCTTTGTAGAAGTAAAAAATATTATTAGTAATACTACCGACAGAAGTATTATATTGAAATGGACAGCTCCGACGCTTAGCGCTAGCCATAAAAAGAAAGATGGCACATCACTCACAAAGGCAGATATATCCTACAAAGTATATCGGGTAGAAAAGGGAGCAAAGAGCAGAATAATAGCGAATATTATGGCTTTAGATAAGTCACCCATACAAGTAAAAAAAGGAATAATAACCACGAATATCAATAATCTTAAGCCTACTACCACTTATGAAGTAGTAGTACAAGCAGTCAATTCTACTGACCCTACAAAAGCCTCTACAGGAATAAAGATAGAAGTAACGACCCTTGCAACTAATCACGCAACAGCACCAGCAGAAGCAAGTAATGTTACAGGAAATCCAACCGATATAAGTGCAAGTATATCATGGCAAGCTCCAACGCTTAACACTAGCCATAAAAAGAAAGACGGCACAGCACTCACGAAGGCAGAGGTATCTTACAAAGTATACCGAGTAGCAAAGGGAAGCGATGCCCGAACAGTAGCAGAGATTAAAGAAGCAGATACGAACCCGCAGGAAGTAGCAAAAGGAACAACAAGTATAACTATAAATAGTCTTACTCCTACTGCTACCTATGAAGTAGTAGTACAAGCAGTCAATTCTACTGATACTACAAAAGTCTCTACAGGAATAAAGATAGAAGTAACGACCCTTGCAACTAATCAAGCAACCGCACCCGCAGACGCAAGCAATGTTAGAGGAAGCTCATCCGATGACAGTGTAGAGGTATCATGGCAAGCCCCAACGCTTGATACTAGCCACAAGAAAGCAAACGGAGAAACACTCACAACAGCAGATGTATCGTACAAAGTGTATCGTGTTGCAAAGGGAGACAGCCCTCGCACAATAGCAGAGATTAAAACAGCAGACTCAAGCCCGCTAGAAGTAACAAAGAATACCACAAGCAAGACTATAACTAACCTTACAGGCAGTACTACATACGAGATAGTAATAGTAGCGGTAAATAGTACTGATACAACAAAAGTCTCTACAGGAGTGAGAGCAGAAGTGACTACCACGAACCCCGCAAATGCCCCTGCAGAAGTAAGCAGTGTTACCGCAGGCAGTACAACGGCTAGCAGTACAACACTATCGTGGACAGCCCCAACGCTTGATACTAGCCACAAGAAAGCAGATGGAGGAAGGCTTACCAGTGCAGATATATCGTACAAAGTGTATAGAGTAGCAAAAGGAGACAGCCCCCGAACAATAGCAGAAATTAAAACAGCAGACTCAAACCCGCTAGAAGTAGCAAAGAATACCACAAGAAAAACGATAATTAACCTTACAGGCAGTACAACATATGAGATAGTAATAGTAGCGGTAAATAGTACTGATACCACAAAAGTCTCTATAGGAGTGAAAAAAGAAGTAACTACTTCAAACCCAGCGAATGCCCCCACAGAAGTAAGCAATATTACCGCAAGCAATACAACGGCTAGCAGTACAACGCTATCGTGGACAGCCCCAGCCCTTACTAATAATCACAAGAAAGCAAACGGAAAAAGACTCACAACGGCAGATGTGTCTTACAAAGTATACCGAGTAGCAAAGGGAAGCGATGAGCGAACAATAGCCCAGATTAAAACAGCAGACCCGACTCCGCTAGCAGTAGCAAAGGGAACGACAAGAACAACTATAACAAAACTTAATTATAATACCGCCTATGAGATAGTAATAGTAGCGGTAAATAGTACTGATACAACAAAAGAGTCCACAGGAGTGAAAAAAGAAGTAACTACTAATTATATACCTAATATAGCCACCGCCCCAACAGACGTAAGCAATATTACCGCAGGAAGCACTACCGCCTCAAGTACAACACTATCGTGGACAGCCCCAACGCTTGATAATAGTCACAAGAAAGCAGATGGAGGAAGGCTTACCAGTGCAGATGTATCGTATAAAGTGTATCGGGTAGCAAAAGGAGACAGCCCTCGCACAATAGCCCAGATAAAATCAGCAGACACAAGCCCGTTAGAAGTAGCAAAGAATACCACAAGAAAAACGATAACTAACCTTACAGGCAGTACAACATACGAGATAGTAATAGTAGCGGTAAATTCCACCGATACCACAAAAGTCTCTACAGGCATACGAAAAGAAGTGACTACTGTAAACCCCGCAAATGCCCCCACAGAAGTAAGTACTATTGTAGCAGGTAGTACAACCGACTCAAGTACAACGCTATCGTGGACAGCCCCCGCCCTTACTAATAATCACAAGAAGGCAAACGGGCAAAGACTTACAACGGCAGATGTATCTTACAAAGTATATCGAGTAGCAAAAGGAAGCGATGAGCGAACAGTAGCCCAGATTAAAACAGCAGACACGACACCGCTAGAAGTAGCAAAGAATACCACAAGAAAAACGATAACTAACCTTACAGGCAGTACGACATACGAGATAGTAATAGTAGCGGTAAATAGTACTGATACCACAAAAGTCTCTACAGGAGTGAGAGCAGAAGTGACTACCACGAACCCCGCAAATGCCCCTGCAGAAGTAAGCAATATTGTAGCAGGCAGTACAACGGCTAGCAGTACAACACTATCGTGGACAGCCCCCGCCCTTACTACTAGCCACAAGAAAGCAGATGGGGGAAGACTTACCAGTGCAGATGTATCGTATAAAGTCTATAGGGTAGCAAAGGGAAGCGATGAGCGAACAATAGCCCAGATAAAATCAGCGGACACGACTCCGTTAGAAGTAGCAAAGAATACCACAAGAAAAACGATAAGTAGTCTAACAGGCAGTACGACATACGAGATAGTAATAGTAGCGGTAAATAGTACTGATACCACAAAAGTCTCTACAGGAGTGAAAAAAGAAGTTACTACCACGAACCCTGCAAATGCTCCAACAGAAGTAAGCAATATCACCGCAGGCAGTACAACGGCTAGCAGTACAACGCTATCGTGGACAGCCCCTGCCCTTACTACGAGCCACAAGAAAGCAGACGGAGGAAGACTCACAACGGCAGATGTATCTTACAAAGTGTATCGGGTAGCAAAAGGAGACAGCCCTCGCACAATAGCAGAGATTAAAACAGCAGACTCAAGCCCGTTAGAAGTAGCAAAGAATACAACAAGCAAGACTATAACAAACCTTACAGGAAGTACGACATATGAGATTGTAATAGTAGCGGTAAATTCCACCGATACCACAAAAGTCTCTACAGGAGTGAAAAAAGAAGTTACTACCACGAACCCCGCAAATGCCCCAACAGAAGTAAGCAATATCACCGCAGGAAGCACTACCGACTCAAGTACAACGCTATCGTGGACTGCCCCCGCCCTTACTAATAATCACAAGAAAGCAGACGGAGGAAGACTCACAACGGCAGATGTATCGTACAAAGTGTATTGGGTAGCAAAAGGAGACAGCCCCCGCACAATAGCAGAGATTAAAACAGCGGACACGACTCCGCTTGCAGTAGCAAAGAATACAACAAGCAAGACTATAAGTAACCTTACAGGAAGTACAACCTATGAAATAGTAGTACAAGCAGTCAATTCTACTGATGCTACAAAAGTCTCTACAGGCATACGAATAGAAGTAACTACTACAAACCACGCAAATGCTCCCGCTGAAGTAAGCAATATTGTAGCAGGCAGTACAACGGCTAGCAGTACAACACTATCGTGGACAGCCCCAACGCTTGATACTAGCCACAAGAAAGCAGATGGAGGAAGGCTTACCAGTGCAGATGTATCGTACAAAGTGTATCGATTAGCAAAAGGAGACAGCCCCCGAACAATAGCACAGATAAAATCAGCAGACACGACTCCGCTAGCAGTAGCAAAGAATACCACAAGAAAAACGATAAGTAATCTAACAGGCAGTACAACATATGAGATAGTAATAGTAGCGGTAAATAGTACTGATACGACCAAAGTATCTACAGGAATAAGAAAAGAGGTTACTACTTTATCGTCTGCAAATGCTCCCGCAGAGGCACGCAGTGTTACGGCAGGAAGCACCACCGCTAGCAGTACAACAATTTCATGGACTGCTCCAAATCTTACAAGCAGTCACAAGCAAGCAAACGGACAAAATCTTACCAGTGCAGATGTATCGTACAAAGTGTATCGAGTAGCAAAGGGAAGCGATGATCGAACAGTAGCACAAATAAAATCAGTAGATACAACCCCGCTTGCAGTAGCAAAAGGAACAACAAGCAAAAGTATAAGTAATCTTACTGGAAGTACTACCTATGAAATAGTAGTCCAATCAGTGAATGCAACGGACACTACAAAAGTATCTACAGGCATACGAATAGAAGTAACTACCTCAAACCCTGCAAATGCTCCCGCAAATCCCCGCAGTGTTACGGCAGGAAGCCCTACCGATGACAGTGTAAGGGTATCATGGCAAGCCCCTACACTTGATACTAGTTACAAGAAAGCAAACGGGCAAAGACTTACAACGGCAGATGTATCTTACAAAGTATATCGGGTAGCAAAAGGAGATAATGCCCGAAGTGTAGCACAGATAAAATCAGCAGACACGACACCGCTAGAAGTAGCAAAGAATACCACAAGAAAAACGATAAGTAATCTAACAGGCAGTACAACATATGAGATTGTAATAGCAGCGGTAAATAGTACTGATACAACAAAAATATCTACAGGCATACGAATAGAAATAACTACCACGAACCCCGCAAATGCTCCCGCAGAAGTAAGCAATATTGTAAGTAGTACTATTGTAGAAAGAAATCCTTACAATATTGGCACAACACTTATATGGACAGCCCCAACGCTTGATACTAGCCACAAAAAAGCAAACGGACAAAATCTTACCAGTGCAGATGTATCGTACAAAGTGTATCGGGTAGCAAAAGGAGACCGCCCCCGAACAGTAGCACAGATAAAATTAGCAGACACAAGACCGCTATTAGTAGCAAAGAGTACAACCCGTGTAACTATGCATAATGTTATGTTATATGGAACATATGAGATTGTAGTGGTAGCGGTAAATAGTACTGATACAAAAAAAGTCTCTACAGGAATAAGAAAAGAGCTTACTGTAGAGAGTAACGCCACAGCCCCGCCAGATGCCCGCAGAGTGATAAGTTTTACGGGACACCCATCAAATAAAGCGGTAACAATATCATGGATAACGTCAACTCCTACTAATAGCCATAAGATACCAGACGGCACGAAACTAGCGAAAACAGATATAGGTTACTATGTATATTATTTAGAAAAGAAAGGCAGCCCGAAAACAGTACAACAAATTAAAGAGGGAGATCCAACCCCTAAAATAGTATTCAATGCTACACAGGTAGTTATTTCTAATCTTAAGCCTTCTACCACCTATGAAGTAGTAGTACAGGCAGTCAATCAAACCGATACTACAAAAGTCTCTACAGGCATACGAATAGAAGCTACTACTTTAGTAACGCTTAATAATTTAGTGTTCAAAGTAAACGGAGAGGAAACTGTTTATCAATGGATAGATTACCCTGAAACTGCAAATATTATAGTAGAACAAACCCCGTTTACAAGAGGTACATATTCAATAAGCCCCAACCTCACGGCAGACACTGGACTCTCTTTTGATACAAAAACAGGCAGGATATACGGACAACCCACTAAAACGATTAAAGGCTTTCAGGCCCGAAAACAGTACACAGTAACCTTTACTGGAAACGATGGACGAACGGCACAGGGTAAAATACTCTTAAAAGTAAGAAGGTAACATTACAATGTATTGTGTATAATATAACATAGTGTAGGGATGGTAGAATTTTTATATTTATCTCCATGTGGATACTGATATTAAGTATAGCTTTTTTATCATCCCTGCACTATAGAAAAGAATAATTTTTGAAGGGAGACAGTTATGAAATTATTAAAAGTATCATATATAGTTTTTATCGTTCTTGTGTTTACATTATTCACTTGTGAAGACATCAAAGTAGGAAGTAGCAATGTTAGTAACCCCGCCACCGCACCGCCAGAGGCAAGCACTGTTACAGGAAGCCCCACCGATGAAAGTGTAAGGGTATCGTGGACAGCCCCAGCCCTTACTACTAGTCACAAGAAAGCAGACGGACAAGCACTCACAACGGCAGATATATCGTACAAAGTGTATCGTGTAGCAAAGGGAAGCAAAGCCCGATATATAGGAGAAATTAAAAAAGCAGACCCGAACCCGCTAGCAGTAGCAAAGGGAACAACAAGTATACGTATAACTAATCTTAAGCCTACTACTACCTATGAAGTAGTAGTACAAGCAATCAATGCCACCGACCCCACAAAAATCTCTATAGGAATAAGAGCAGAAGTAACTACCCTTGCTACTAATCACGCAAATGCCCCAACAGAAGTAAGCAATATCACCGCAGGCAGTACCACCGCTAGCAGTACAACGCTATCGTGGACAGCCCCAGCCCTTACTACTAATCACAAGAAAGCAGACGGACAAGCACTCACAACGGCAGATATATCGTACAAAGTGTATCGTGTAGCAAAAGGAGACAATGAGCGAAGTGTAGCAGAAATTAAAACAGCAGACACGACCCCGCTTGAAGTAACAAAGGGAACAACAAGCAAAACGATAAGTAGTCTAACAGGCAGTACAACATATGAGATAGTAATAGTAGCAGTCAATTCTACCGATACGACAAAAGCCTCTACAGGCGTACGAATAGAAGTAACTACCCTTGCAAATAATCAAGCAACAGCACCGCCAGACGCCCGTATTGTTACAGGAAGGCCAGCCGATGACAGTGCATTAATAAGATGGCTACCCCCAAAATTTACAAGCGATCATAAGAAAGCAGATGGAACACAACTAACAAAGGCAGATATATCGTACAAAGTGTATCGTGTTGCAAAGGGAAGCGATGATCGAACAATAACACAGATTAAAACAGCGGATACGACCCCGCTTGAAGTAGCAAAAGGAACAACAAGAATAAATATAACTAATCTTAAGCCTACTACCACCTATGAAATAGTAGTACAAGCAGTCAATTCTACCGATACCACAAAAGTCTCTACAGGTGTACGAATAGAAGTAACTACCACGAACCCCGCCACCGCACCCGCAGAAGTAAGCACTGTTACAGGAAGCCCTACCGATGAGAGTGTAAGGGTATCGTGGATAGCCCCAGCCCTTACTACTAGTCACAGGAAAGCAAACGGACAAGCACTCACAACGGCAGATGTGTCCTATAAAATATATCGTGTTGCAAAGGGAAGCGATGAGCGAACAATAACACAGATTAAAACAGCAGACACGACACCGCTTGAAGTAGCAAAGGGAACAACAAGCAAAACGATAAGTAGTCTAACAGGCAGTACAACATATGAGATAGTAATAGTAGCAGTCAATTCCACCGATACCACAAAAGTCTCTACAGGAGTAAGAGCAGAAGTGACTACCCTTGCCACTATTAGCATGAGAGCAAAGCAACAAGGAAGCAGTACTACAGTTACTACTTTGTCAGCAACAGCACAAGGAAAAGACGGAACGACAGAAATTACTCCTATTGTTATTGAAGTAACGCCCAATAGTGTAGTAAGCGGGGGTACATTTTCAATAAGCCCGAACCTAACAGAAAATACAGGCATTTCTTTCAATACCAGAAACGGCACATTATCAGGGGTAACAAAATACGCCCAGAGTGAAACTACTTATACAATAACCTTTACAGCAACAGACGGCAGAACAGCACGGACTACTATTGATATTACTGTAGTGCATAAATATAGTCCGAAAAATAGAGCCGATTTAATTACATTGATACAGGATATAATGGACACCGATGACAACGGGAAAATAGATGATATTGACCCCGACTTAAACATTATTGATACAAGTAATATTACAGATATGACCCAATTATTTAGCACGAGAACAAAATTACATGTATTTAATGGGGATATATCAAAGTGGAATGTAAGTAATGTAACTACTATGTTTGCAATGTTTGCCAGTAATACCGCTTTTAATGGGGATATATCAGACTGGAATGTAGGCAAAGTAACGGATATGGACGGAATGTTTAGCAGAGCCTCTGCATTTAATGGGGATATATCAAACTGGAATGTAAGCAAAGTAATAGTTATGGACAGGATGTTTTTGAATGCAACCGCATTTAATAGGGATATATCAGACTGGAATGTAAGCAAAGTAACGGATATGAGTTGGATGTTTAATAACGCCTCTGCATTTAATAAGGATATATCAGACTGGAATGTAGAAAGTGTGACCAATATGTTTGCCATGTTTAATAATGCAACTGCATTTAATAAAGATTTAGAAGCATGGGGGGAACATATAGGGAAAAATGTAGTTATGTCCTTCATGTTTGATGATAGTGCAGTAACTACACCGCCTACATGGTACAGAAGTACAGAGTAAAGAATAGTAACATTGTGTAGGGATGAGAAATATAAAATCTTTAGCAGTGCTTAAAATTGAGAATAAAGGCTATTTTTTAAAAAAATAAGTTTTTTTTTATTGTATAATATAGCTATATTTATGAAAAATTCAAGTGTTAATCTTGAAAAAGGAGCGATATATGAAAAAAAATCATATATGGTTTGTTGCTGTATGTATTTTTGTTATTTTTATAAGTGCTTGTGAAGCTAATACTTCAAATAGCTCTAGTAGTGAGGATGATGTACTGTCTTCTGCAACGGCTCCTGCAGACGCAAGTAATGTTATAGGAAGCCCCACCGATACAAGTGCAAGAATATCGTGGACAGCCCCAATGCTTACAAGCAGTCACAAGAAAGCAGATGGAACAAAACTAACAACAGCAGATGTATCGTACAAAGTATATCGTGTAGTAAAGGGAGCAAAGAGCCGAACAATAGCAGAGATTAAAACAGCAGATACGACACCGCTAGCAGTAGCAAAAGGAACAACAAGCACAAATATAACTAATCTTACGAGAAGTACCACATATGAGATAGTAATAGTAGCAGTCAATGCCGCCGCCCCTACAAAAGCCTCTACAGGCATACGAATAGAAGTAACGACCCTTGCAACTAATCAGGCAACAGCTCCCGCAGACGCAAGTAATGTTACAGGAAGCCCCACCGATACAAGTGCAAGAATATCGTGGACAGCCCCAGCACTTACTACTAGTCACAAGAAAGCAAACGGACAAGCACTCACAACGGCAGATGTATCGTACAAAGTATATCATGTAGCAAAAGGAAGCGATGAGCGAACAATAGAACAGATTAAAACAGCAGACACGACACCGCTAGCAGTAGCAAAAGGAACAACAAGCACAAATATAACTAATCTTACGAGAAGTACCACATATGAGATAGTAATAGTAGCAGTCAATGCCACCGATACCACAAAAGTCTCTACAGGAGTAAGAATAGAAATAACTACCCTTGCAAATAGTCACGCAACCGCACCGCCAGATACCCCCGTCTATGTTGCGGGAGGAAGTATTACCGATACCAGTATAAGAATAATATGGCAAGCCCCCACGCTTGATAATAGTCACAGGAAAGCAAACGGCAAAGCACTCACAACGGCAGAGGTATCTTACAAAGTATATCATGTAGCAAAAGGAAGCAATGAGCGAACAATAGAACAGATTAAAACAGCAGACACGACACCGCTAGAAGTAGCCTCAATAGCAGTAGCAAAGAGAACAATAAGAGCAAGTATAAATAATCTTACGAGAAGTACCACCTATGAAATAGTAGTACAAGCAGTCAATGCCACCGATACTACAAAAGTCTCTACAGGCATACGAGTAGAAGCCTCCACTCTTGCAAATAATAACGCAACTGCACCGCCAGATGCCCGAAGTGTTACGGCAGGCAGTACCACCGCTAGCAATACAATAATTTCATGGCAAGCCCCTACACTTGATACTAGTTACAAGAAAGCAAACGGACAAGTACTCACAAAGGAATATATATACTACAAAGTATATAGAGCAGTAAAAGGAAGCGATGACCGAACCATAGCCCAGATTAAAGAAGCAGACACGACACCGCTTGAAGTAGCCCCGCTTGAAGTAGCAAATGGAACAATAAGCAAAAGTATAAATAATCTTACTGGAAATACCACCTATGAAATAGTAGTACAAGCAGTCAATGTCACCGACCCTACAAAAGCCTCTACAGGCATACGAATAGAAGTAGCTACCACAAACCCCGCCACTGCACCGCCAGAGGTAAGCAGTATTACAGGCAGCCCAACCGATATAAGTGCAAGGGTATCATGGACAGCCCCAATGCTTACTAATGATCACAAGAAAGCGAACGGAGGAAGACTCACAACGGCAGAGGTATCTTACAAAGTATATCATGTAGCAAAGGGAAGCGATGAGCGAACAATAGCTCAGATTAAAGAAGCAGACACGACCCCGATAGAAGTAGCAAAAGGAACAACAAGCACAAATATAACTAATCTTACACCTAATACCACCTATGAAATAGTAGTACAAGCAGTCAATGCCACCGACCCCACAAAAGCCTCTACAGGCATACGAATAGAAGGCCCCACGCTTGCAAATAATCAAGCCACTGCACCAACAGAGCCCCGTGTTGTTACAGGAAGATCGACCGATGACAGTGCATTAATAAGATGGCTACCCTCAAGGCTTACTAATAATCACAAGAAAGCAAACGGACAAGCACTCACAAAGGCAGATGTATCTTACAAAGTGTATCGTGTAGTAAAAGGAAGCGATGAGAGAACAACAGCCCAGATTAAAGAAGCTGACACGACACCGCTTGAAGTAGCAAAAGGAACAACAAGGATAACTATACATAATCTTACTGGAAGTACTACCTATGAAATAGTAGTACAAGCAGTCAATGCCACCGATACCACAAAAGTCTCTACAGGCATACGAATAGAAGTAACTACCCTTGCCACTATTAGCATGAAAGCAAAGCAACAAGGAAGCAGTACTACATTTACTACTTTATTTACAACAGCACAAGGAAAAAATGGCACAACTACCATTACTCCTATTGTAATGGAAGTCACGCCCAGTGATGTAGTAAGCGAGGGTACATTTTCAATAAGCCCGAACCTAACGGAAAATACAGGCATTTCTTTCAATACCAGCAATGGCACAATATCAGGGATAGCGAAATATATACAGAGTGAAACTACTTATACAATAACCTTTACAGCAACAGACAGCAGAACAGTACAGACTACTATTGATATTATTGTAGTAGGTAAATATATCCCTAAAAATAGAACCGAGTTAATTAGAACGATTAAAACAATAATCGACACGAATAAAGACGGCACTATTGACAACAAGGATGACCTAGACGCAGACTTAAACAATATCGATACAAGTAGTATTACTAGTATGCGGTACTTGTTTGCAAAATCCATAACAAAGTTACACCAATTTAGTGGGGATATATCAAAATGGGATGTAAGTAATGTAACTGATATGTACGGGATGTTCCAAGACGCTACTGCATTTAATAGTGATATATCAAAATGGGATGTAAGCAAAGTAACAAGTATGAGCTGGATGTTTAGAGGAGCGACTGCATTTAATAGCGATATATCAGACTGGCACGTAAGCAAAGTAACCGATATGCTCGCAATGTTTGGGAAAGCTACCGCCTTTAATAGTGATATATCAGACTGGAAAGTAGGGAAAGTTACCGATATGAGCGGGATGTTTGAAGGAGCAACTGCCTTTAATAGTGATATATCAGACTGGAAAGTAGGGAAAGTTACCAATATGAGTTTTATGTTTGAAGGAGCAATTGCATTTAATAGTGATATATCTACATGGGATGTAAGCAAAGTAACGAATATGAGCGATATGTTCAAGGAGGCAAGTAGTTTTAATAGAGATTTAGAAGCATGGGGGGAACATATCGGGGAAAGTGTTACTATGGACGGAATGTTTGAAAACTCTAAAGTAACTACACCGCCTACATGGTATAAAAGCACAGAGTAAAGAATAGTAACATTGTGTAGGGATGAGAAATATAAAATCTTTCATAGTATCAATGTAATATGTTTATTATTCTTATTCTTTCAATCATCCCTACACTTTAGTAAGTTTATATAAGACAGGAAAACTGTTATTACTATTATAAATTGAGTATATTTGAGAAAGGAGTTTTGCTATCTCATGTATGGATTTTTGGAGGCACACAAGATGGTAAAAGTACAGGTAACTTCAAAGAGCTATGCTACTCAAAATAGAGATGTAGTATTTTATTATTTTCAATACTCGTGTTAGGTGCAGGTTCTTGATGTACCACTGTTCCGTTTCCATGTAATTGTAGTTGTATATCCGTATTTATAAACAAAGACCATATTTCTCGTTTGCTTTTTCCTCTATAGTTTTCATATACAGATCCTAAGCGTATGTTTGTTTTTTCTTTTCGTTGTCTATATGCTACCGTCTGTACTTTTTCTGTTGCTTCTGTATTTTCAAGGTATCCCAGATAAGGAAGAATAAACTTAAGCATTTTACGTATCATGGGAGCAGTAGTACGTCCCCCATATATTTCTCCTGAAGTTGGATTATGGATAGCCGCATAAATAATAAGCTCAGGATCTTGTGTTGGAATGATACTGAGTGTTGAAGCTATAAAATTATCTTCTGAGTATTGTTTTTGTGCAATATCAAATACCTGAGCAGTGCCTGTTTTTGCTGATATATCTATGCCGTCTATTTTTAGTCTATGGGCAGTACCTCCAGAACTTGTAGCATTGTTCATCATACGAAGCACTGTTTGTGCAGTCTCAGCCTTTAATACTTGTCTTTTTTCTTTTTTTTGAAAAGAGTATAGTACATCTCCTTCTGAGGATATAATTTTTTTTATTACTTGAGGAGTAAGCAAATACCCATTATTTACAAGAGTAGTGGCGGCTGTCACTAACTGCAATGCTGTTACTGCTATTTCTTGTCCTAGTGCAATGGTTGGCTTTGAACGTTGCGACCAGTATTTTGTATCTTTCAGTATTCCGTAATTTTCACCAGGAAGCTGTATTCCTGTTTTTTGTCCAAATCCAAATGCAGTGAGATATGTATGGAATGTATTGTTTGTTATTGTTTCACTTGCACGGGCTATTCCTACATTGCTTGAAAATTTTATAATCTCTGATGTTGTAATGACTCCCGGATACCAAATATCTTGAATGGTATATCCATATTTTTGACTAATATAGGGAGCGCTGGCATCAAAGCGTGAATAAGGGGTGATTGCACCATAATCAAGTAAACTCGCAATGGCAAATATCTTAAAGACGCTTCCTGGTTCATAATTAAATCGTATCAGTTTGTTGCTCAGTTGTTCTTGTGAATATTTATAGTATGTATTGAGATCAAAATTAGGGAGAGAAGCAAAAGCAAGTATTTCCCCTGTTTTTCCGTTCATGAGTATTGTATTTATAAATGATGCCTTGCTTTCAATAAGTGTTTCTTTTACAATTTCTTCTATGCTACTTTGTAAGATAGAGTCAATAGTAAGATAGAGAGAATTTCCTAATGGTGTTTCTTGTGTTGCTTGTAATTCTGTATCAAAACTTGCCTCTATACCATCTAAGCCCTTTCCTTCTTCTCCATAATACCCAATAAGATGTGCGAGCGACTCTTTTCCTGGATATTTTCTCCATGTCATTTCTGATAATTGCACTCCGTTTAATTTTCCTTCTTTCTTGAGAGCAGTAATAGTAGTATATTCATTGCTAGTAATGTGTTTTTTTATGTTGACATATTTGTTAGGCTGTATTAGTTTTTGCTGTATTTCTTCAAGAGGAATATGCAATACCTCCGAAAGAGTTTCTTGTATTTCTTCTGGATTATCTGTATCAATTAGCCGTAGTCCAACGCTTTTGCTTTTTACTTGCATAGCAAGAATATTGCCATTTCTATCAAAGATAGGACCTCGTTCCATATACAGTGGTTGCTGTTCTTTATTGTTTTGGGGAGCATTTTTTGTGAGAGATACCATTTTTAAGGCAGTTATTATTGGGAGCATGAGAAATAAAGAGAAAATTACTATCCAGACAAGATATTTCATCTCCTTAAAATATCGACAATAGTAAAACAGTACTCAATAATTATATTGATTGTGTCGAAAATATCGGTAGTATACAATAAAAAAAGAATAAAAATAATTATGAAAGCTCAAAAAGTATCAAAAAATAAGTCGATAGAAACTTCTCTTTATTATTATGGTGTTGCTACCGCAGAATATGATGTCTTTGATAATGATATTCAAGATACCGTAAATTCCTATTTTCATAACAATAATGAGCGTATGGAAACTGATACATATCGTGCTCAAGCCAATCATGTAGCTTCTAAAAAAAACACTGCTCTTAAAAAGAATATATTTTCTGTTGTGCGTATGTGGAAACAGATAATGAGCCTTGCTACAAGAATGTCTGTTTTTCTTACAAGAATACCAGTAACAGTATTATGGTTTATTTTGTTAAGTTTTATGTCTTTATATCTTGGAATGAGTACAATAAATACTATTCATGGTGGGTTTGGTTATATGTCGAGCGAAAAAGTATACAACGGTATTACTACAGTAATGATAAACCCTCTCTCTTCCCATGAAGGATCACAAAATCAAGAGGCTTTCGATACTGCTCTGTTACAAGAGCTTAGTATGGATTCCTATGTCTTGCAGAGTGGAGATACATTGCTTGCATTAGCTATAGAATTTGGTCGTAATGTAGATACGCTTGTAAGTGTAAATGCCATCCAAGATGCTACCTCCATACAAATTGGTCAAAAAATCTTTGTTCCCACCCAAGATGGCATTATTCACAAAATTAAAAGGAACGAAACGCTGGGCTCTATTGCTAAAACATATAATGTAAATGAAAATGCCATTGTAGATATAAACAATCTTCAAAATGAGACTCTTACTATTGGAAAACAATTATTTATCCCCGATGCAAAGATGAACTGGTTTGATCTAGGGCTTGTTTTAGGGACAGTATTTCAGTTGCCTACAAGAGGAAGATTGACTTCTGGATATGGCTACAGGGTAAGTCCTATCACTGGGAGACGCCATTTTCATGGAGCTATTGATATTGCTAATAGAATTGGAACTCCTATCGTTGCTGCAGCAACAGGGGTAGTAAGTGCATCTGGGACTAATGTAGTATATGGGAAACATATAGAGATTGCACATCCTAATGGATACAAAACATTGTATACTCATTTACATGATATGAAGGTACGCAGAGGACAGAGGGTAAGTCGTGGTGCTGTTATTGGATCTATGGGAAACACAGGGCATAGTACAGGCCCTCATTTACATTTTGCTATCTTTAAGAATGGAAAGCATGAAAATCCGCTTCTCTATGTTCGCTTTCGCTAGTTGCACCATAGTGCTTGCTATAGTATAACTACTATAGTGTAATTATAGTTACGTTGTTATTCTCTTCTATTTCAACAATATCTCGTTCACCGTATTGAAAAACTTTTTCGATGAATACTACTCATGCCATGTTGTCGTATTGCTTGTTTGTGTTTTGCGGTAGGGTATCCTTTGTGGATATTCATATGGTATAGTGGATATGCTTGGTGTAAAAGCTCCATAAGTTCATCACGGGCTACTTTTGCAAGTATGGACGCTGCTTGAATTTCAGGTACTTTAGTATCACCTTTGACAATAGCTTGACACTGTACTGGTATCTGTGGGCAGAATTTTCCGTCTACTAACACTCGTATATTGTCTTTATCTTGTTGCTGGTTGTTTGTATAAAAGGACTGTAGCGGATGGGAATGAGTAGTATGTATACAGTGCTGTATGTACATAGTACATTGTGTATAGGCTCGTTGCATAGCTAAAAGGCTTGCGTGATGAATATTGATAGTATCAATTTCGTGAGGATATGCCCAGCCAAAGCCCCAGTATGCATGCTTCTTTATGACTATTGAGGCATTTTTTCGTTGTATTGCAGAGATTCTTTTTGAATCTTGTAATATACTATAAGAAGTGAAGTTGCTGTAGCTAAAACTTACACATGCAGCTGCAACAGGGCCGCATAAAGCACCTCTACCAGCTTCATCTATTCCAAATATAACCATTTATTCACATTATATGGTAAAACAACGGGAAGGGTATATAATAAAGTGTTTTTAAAACGTATAGAACTGTTTGGTTTTAAGTCTTTTGCAGAAAAATGTACTATTGACTTTTCAGAAGATATTTCAGTAATTGTTGGTCCGAACGGCTGTGGTAAAAGTAATGTCGTTGATGCTATTCGTTGGGTCCTAGGAGCTCAGAATGCTAAAGCTATGCGAGCAGACAAGATGGCTTCGGTTATTTTTAATGGAAACAAAGACAGAGCGCCTCTGAGTGTAGCACAAGTAACATTAGTGGTATCTAATACCGATAATGTGTTGCCTTTAGAGTTTAGTGAAGTAGCAATTAAGCGGAGAGTGTATCGAAACGGAAACAGTGAATATTACATAAACGATACACAAGTCAGTTTGAAAGAATTGAGGGCTGTATTTTATGATACTGGCATTTCGGTATCAGAATACTTAGTGCTTGAACAAGGGAAAATTGATCAAATTTTGTTAGCAAAGCCAGAAGATCGCCGTAAAATTCTTGAAGAAGCTGCTGGCATTTCTAAATTTAGAATAAGCAGTCAAGAAGGCATGCAGCGTCTTGAGAAAGTAGAAACAAATATCACACAGCTTGAACAGGTATTTCATGAGGTAGTACAACGCTATGATACCTTAAAAGTACAGGTAGAAAAGGCAAAGCGTCACAAGCATCTAAAAGAGAGTGTTTTTCTCTGTAATGTTGCTATGTCATGTAAACAATATCATAGTTTAGAAAAAGAGTCAAGTAATATTGCAATAGGGATGCAAAAGAAACAACAGAAAAAGCAAGAAGCAGAGAAAGTACTGCAGTCACTCATTGAAAATGATGAGCAGATTGGCACTGAACTTAAAAAGCAAGAGAAAACAATCATTTCGCATCAGAATGTTCTTATGGAAATGCAGGCAGAAAAGAGGGTACTACAGGGGCATATTAATTCTCTTGAAAAAAACAAAGAAGATCATAAAGTTCGTATTATTCATTTTGAACAACAAATGCAGCTGCAACAAAATCGTATTAAAGATATGCATGCTTCCTTAGAAGCATATCAGAAAGAAGTAAAGGAACAAGAGCGTTCTGTAAACAGCACAAAAAAGCAAATTGAACAATTACAGCAAAGGGAGAGTGATGCAAAAAACAGAATAGAATCACTAAAAGTAAAAAAAGAAACGCTCATACAAAAAGAAGCCGAAAGCAGAGATGCCATTGCAAAGTTACAAAAAGAGCTTCGTAAAGTGGTAGACACCTTAGCAGAAGAGTTAGACAAACACACAAGAGTAGGGCATTCTCTTTCTGTGCAAGATAAGAAACAGCAGGAGTTACAAGTGCAACTACAGCGTCTTGTACATAAAGCACAGGTCCTTACAGAAAAGATTTCTGACAGCTCTCTTGTTAAGGAAAACATGAACACAGCAGTGTTTTTAGAAGAGATGCGTGCCGTGTACGAACAAACAAAAAAAACACATGATGATTTTCTAGCATTCTGTTCTGTTCTGCCAAACTTTCTCTATGATTTTGTGAAAGAGGAGGGAGTGCTTTCCCGTAAGCACACTATTGATGACAGTATTCACAGAGAGCAGAGCAATCTCGCACAGAATGCTGATGAACAGCGTCTCATCAATGAAAGTTTGATAAAGCTCGACTCTGAGCGTGCATCTCTCGTAGAGACCATTCAGGATTGCAAAGTGAAACTGGGAACATACACGCAAGCACAAAAATATTCTCACGAGCAAATACAGAGAAGCAGCTTAGATATTAAGCAAGGAGATTCTCTCTTACAATCTATACGAGGTCAGCATACAAGAGAAAAAGAATTGTTAGAGTCACTCTTAGTAGAAAAAGATACCTACAAAGAAAAGATTCAGAACATTACCGAAACAGAGAAGCAAACAAACAAGCAAATAGAAATAGTGCAATCTAAGATAGGCAGTCAAAGTGAGCATTTAATTGCGTTTAAGAATAAAATATCAAAACAAGAGGAGCTTATTAGTTCCCTTCGTGATATGGTATATGATACTCAATCTAAAAAGGATAGGGTAGACATGAAGATGCAGTTATTAAAGGAAAATTTTTATTCTGCACATGGAGTACAGCTACACTCATATTTGGCAAAAGGCGAAAATATAGCTGGTATCAAAAAAGAACGTCAGCAATTAACAAAGGAGATTGAGCAGTACAAATCGGAGTTGCAAAAGCTAGGTTCTGTAAATTTGCTTGCTGCCGAAGAGTTTAGTGAAGTAGAGGAAAGAAGAAATTTTTTAGAAAAACAGCTTGATGACTTGAAAAAATCGCAAGAGCATTTACAAACAGTGTTATCTGATATTCACATTGAATCTGAAAAAAAATTGAAAAAAGCGTATAATGAAGTAAGGAAAGAATTTTCGTCTTTATTTAGTAAAGTTATGGGGGGAGGAAAAGCAGATATTGTGTTTAGTGATGAAGCAAATATTCTTCAATCAGGATTAGAGATTATTGCTCAGCCAGGTAACAAGAAAACGCAGATGTTATCTCAGCTATCAGGAGGGGAGCGGGCTATGACTGCCATTATTCTTATATTTGCTTTGTATACGGTAAAGCCCGCTCCTTTTTGTGTGCTAGACGAAATTGACGCTCCTTTGGACGATAGTAATATTGATAGGCTTGTTATGCTCTTAAAAAACTATGTGCAGAAGATTCAGTTTCTTATCATCTCTCATAATAAACGAACTATTGTTCATGCAAAAAATATCATTGGCGTTACTATGGAAGAGATGGGAGTGAGCAGTTTAATACATGTAAGGGTAGATGACGAAAAGAAAGATAAAAAGAAATAGGAGGGGTTCTATTGCACTTTATAAGACATACTAAAAATTTTCATATAAGAGAAATTACTATTATGTGTACGCTCGTTGTGTTGTTCTTTTCATGTTCAAATGATGAAACACTTTCTACTAAGGAGAGCAGTGGCAATGCACCCATTTCTGAGCAGTCTGAGCAGCAGAAAGAATATACTGCTGTTCCTAATACCACAGACTTAGAGCCACGCTATTATGTTCCTTCTGACTATGATATTCTCAATGCTCCTCCTGCCAGTGTTATTGAGTACTTACAACAGCATAGGAAGGATGTAGATACTATCCTTAAAGAATTGGATATAGATGTCGAAGAAGAAATAGGGAAGTACTTACAAGAAGAATATGAGTCTACAAAAGACGAGATATTTTCTCGTGTTCCCTAATATTACAGCATATACTATAATGCTATGTTTGTGTTAAATAGCGTATTATTCTATGAGAAAGTGTTATTGTATTAGTGTTATAATATATACACTACTATCTGCTACTGTGTATGCAGAGATACTCAATGTAGGAATAGAAAGAGTTTCGGCTCCCATGTTTTCAAAAATTTCTATCACCTTAAAAGGCGATGCTTGGATTCTTGATGCAGGCAAGTCTCAATTTAGTAGCACCAATACAGGAAGCACATCCATTATATCTCTGTTAGAAATTGAAGAAAAAGAGCAGAGTACACGTTTTGTAGTGTTGCGTACAGAGATGGCAACAGACACGCTTGTTTTTTCTCGCAATGATCTACAGACAGGACAGCAGTATACCTACAGCATTATAATACAGTGGCTAGATATTGATGCTGATATTTTTTCTGATATGGGTATCAATGCTTACACAACAGGAGAAAGTACAGGTACAAATGAAAGCAACGATAATGAGCGTGTAAAAAGCCCTTATACTCCTTATACAAAGAATGTCTACAAGAATACGCAAAGTGCAAGCACGCCTGATAATAGCATACAGGGTACAGAGCCATCATCACAAGATTCACAAGAATCAGTGCAGGAGGTAGCATTATTTTCGGATGCCACTATTACAGTAAGCTATGTTTCTTTTGTGGAGTCATTACTAGATAGACAACAGGGTACACAGCCGAACATACAGCCAAATACACAAAGCAGTACTAGGAGAGAGCAAGGCATCATACTGGGAGACAGCACTGAGAGTGCTAATGCACAGAGTAACAGCACAGACAGTAACAGCCATATGACTACGCAAGAGCAGGAGCTTGTATCAGAACAAGCACAGGAGCAAGCTACTGTGCAACAAGACACCGTGCGTACACAAGCAGAACAGTCTGCTATAGAGTCTGCTACAGAGAATAGGGCGACATCTGTACAGCAAGACAATACACAACAGCAAGACATTCAGCAGACCAGCTCAGCTACGGACGAGATTGCCTTATCCATTGATAGCCGTGAGCAATCAATACAGCAAGACAGAGCCGACAGTCAAAACAATAGTCAAAACAAAAGTCAAGACAGCACTATGAGTACGAGTACTGATGCTAGCACCAGCAGTATGAGTTTGCAAGATCTACAGACACAGATGAAAGCACTGTGGAACAAGGGCAACAAGCAAGAGGCAGAAGCATTGGTAGTATCGTGGGTACAGAGCAATAAAAACTATAGTAACAAAAAATACAGCGAAGAAGCAGAAGCCTACTATATGCTTGCCACTATGTACGAAAACACTGCCACTGAGATAGCTGATATTAGGAAAGCCATAGATTTTTATACTATCATACATACGCAATATATTCTCAGTCAGTACTATGAACTAGCACAGCAACACATAGAAAAATTACAAAATACCTATATATTTATTCGATAGAGTGTGGGGTAAGACTTCTGTTTAAGAAAAAAAAGAAATATTTCATACTCTCTATTGATTCTGGTGGCTTTGGCTCTCTCTTGCCAGTGCTTATACTAGAAAAACTACAAGAAGAGTTGCGTATGCAAGGCTCTTCAAAGTCATTGACTCAGTGCTTTGACATGATTGTCGGAACTGGCTCAGGCTCAATTACCGCAGCAACGCTTTTTTGTATGGACGATGCAAAAGGACAATTACGCGGAAAAGAATCAAAAATATACAATACTGTCCATGCCATGAGCGAGCATTATTTTGATCCTCTGGAGCATTATTTTTTTAGAAACACTCAGAACATTGAAGCCACTCTTTCAATAAAGCAACGCTACTTAACGCACGAGCTAGCAAAGATATTTGCACAGAAAGGATTGCTTGCTATGCTCAGTGCGTCCCTCTGTGTGCCAGTACTGGACAGTACTACCTACAGTACCTGCATGCTTTCAGGCGATACAAACTATACACTATCACTGTATGATGCCTTAGTGCTTGCAAACCAGTATTTCTTTGTCCCCGAAAGCTATGCCTTTCATAGCACCGAACAACACATACACATACCACAAGGAGCAAAGCAGGAACATGAGGGAAATGCCACTCTCAAGTCCTCACAGCTTATCAATGCTTCATTGACTGCACGTAATCCCACATTACTGGCATATCATTATGCACAGAAAGAGCAAGCCATAAACACGCAGTACTATGTACTATCCTTAGGCACAGGAATGTTTCCTCCAATATACCCCGTGTTTGATATAGAACAGCATATGTCATATCTCAGTATTCAATCGCACAATGCTATGCTACAGCAGAATATACAATCTATCCCTAACATACAGTACTATCGTATTGATGGCACTGTATCAGCAGAACAAGTAGCACAAAAAGGCAGTACTTACGAAAGCAGTCAACAAAAAGATATATACAACATAAGCAATATTTCCCCGTTGGAAAAGAAAGAATATATGCTACAGGTGTTTGAGAAAACAGGCATCCGTCTTGTTCACAAAGCCATCCCCATACTCAGAGATTTTGTCAATACACTCATGAGGGAGAGAGGGTAGGTGTTTGTTGCTGGTTATTGTCGATAGCTTCTTTGAACTTTGCTTGGATTTTTTCTAAATCTTGATTTGCTTGATTGAGTATTTTATCACTAGTGTTTTTTATAAGTTTTGTAATAGCTTCTTGAGCTCTCTTAATAAAAGTTTGTTCTTCTAAAAGATAATCTTTCATTTTTTCATTAATCTGGTTCATTCCGTATCGTATTTTTAATGCTGATGTAAAATTTACTATTTCTTGTGGAGATATTTTATGATATATTGAATAGAATATCTTATATATCATGTCACGTATCATAGGCGTAAACTTACCATTTTTTGTTACGTGATAGTCAATAGTATGAGCATTATTGTAGTGAGTTTGTATAGATTCATTATAATCGCTTTTTAAACTATCATCTATAAATTTATTATTTCTACCTCTAACTTTTTCCCAATGTTCTTGGTTTGTAATATAAGCGAAAACTGGTATGTCAAAGAATTCTTCTTCAGGTTTTATCATTGCACAAAGCTTTTTGAAATGATAATCATTGAAGTCGTTTATAAAATAACTATAAAATTTATCAAGTGTAGCATTATCTTTGCTTTCTTTTATTATGGATTTCAAGTTATTCATTTGAGATGAATCATTTTCATGAGGCAGATGAATATATGTATTTCTAATAGTATCTGTAATAGTAGGTATAATACTACTTATATCTATATCTTGTATAGTGTCATTTTCTGATAAAAAAGTTTCTATAATCTCAAAAGAGTGTAATAATTCCCTAGCGTTTTTTATTTTACCTTTTTCTATATCAGATACACACTGTTTGATTTCATTTTGAATCTGCAGCTTTAATTTTTTACTGTCTGATTCTACTAGTGCTTTTTGTAAATTTCTAAATATTGTTGATTCTCTTTCTTGTTGTTCTTGCACCTTTTTAAAGATACTCTGTAATTCCTCAGAATCAGATGGGAGATATTTATGTAATATGATCATATCATACCAATTAAAATCATGTATAATATGTGATTCATAATAAAAAAGTGATTTTTTATTTTCAGATCCATAAAGAAAAGCATTGATATTTTCAATCCAATTATCCTTAGTCATCTCACCATCTTTTTCTTTGAGAAAAAGAAAAAAATACACACAAATAATATGCCCAAATTCTGTAATATTTCCTTTGTAAATATGAGGCAATGAATCATATCTCTGTTCTAAGAATTCAGTCATTCCTTCTGGAAATTGCTTTAAGAAATGAGGAAAATCAACAATGGCTTGTCGTAGACTTCTAAGGTTATTAGCTCCAATTTTGTCATATATTTCAAAAATTAGTTTTTTGTATTCTTTGAATATGCTCTTTGTTTTTTCATCATCAACTAACTCAGTAAATGACATAAAAGCATCATCTCTTTTAGCCTTTAACTTAAAAGTTGCTCCAATAATTTTTTCTTTGTATTTTTTTGCATGTTCTTCTTCTATACTCTCAAATAGCTTTTCTTCATGGGAAAGCAGTACTACTTTTTGCTTTTGATGTTCAACAAAACTGTTAATGTACCCAAATAGCTCTTGATGAGGAATATGACAACGCTCAATATCATCAAAAATCATTATCTTACTGTTCTGTTTATTTTTACCAAATTTCCTTTTCATCTTTTTTATCGCTTTAGAAAAATCTTTATTAAACACATTATCATTAATAAAAGGGATAATTCTCATTGTCCCTAGTGTAACATCTGCTATGATACTTCCTGTATTTTCTTCTTGAAAAAATGGACGCAACATCTTCTGAAAAATTTCGGCATCTATCTCTGTAGTATCCTTCATTCCGTAAAGGCTAATATACAGAAATGGATCAATTTTCTCTTGCTTTATCTTCTTTTCTTCTTGCTCTGTTCGGCTTCTAAATTGAATTTTCACTGCCATCTTTTTTTGTTTCGTATCATACTTTATACTTTTGAGTAAGTTGCCTATGAAGAGTAAGCCACCTGCTATAAGGAGTAAGTTGTTTATATGGAATAAATCACCTATAAAGAGTAAACCATCTGTTATAAGGAGTAAGCTACTTATAATTATAGAGAGTAAGCTGATTATCAAGAGTCTTTCTATAAAGACTGTTTGTTTTTTTGATTTCATCAACTTTTCTTCTTTTTCTTGTTCTGCTAGCTTTTTTTCATACTCCCTCATAACTTTTTCCATAAAAAAAGTCTTCCCACAGCCCCACTCACCAGAGAGCATGACTGCGTAAAGAGGAGCTTCTAATTGAAAGTAATGATCTGTGAGATATTTTGATATATGAATGTTTTTATCTTCATCTTTGTTTTCGTTTTCATCACTCATATGCGAACTAATATGAAAATACTCCCCCGGCTGGACTCGAACCAACGACATGGTGGTTAACAGCCACCCGCTCTACCAACTGAGCTACAGGGGAATATTGTATATATCATAACAAAGAGATAATTATATGTCAAGCCCACTGTAACGAAAATGCGGATTAAAGGACTAAGTGCGACAGCAAAGGCTTCAGCAAGGATAAAAAAAAATGATTATAGTATATACTATTATTATATATAGGTATGTGAGAAAGATTTAATAAATATGGTGCTAAAACTACTGAAGTAGTTAGCTTTATGAAAGTAGTCTTTCTAGTGTTTATAAATAGCCAATATAAAGGTAGTAAAAAATGTAATGGGTACTAAGCAAACATTATTTAAAGCACATAAAACAAAAGATGATGAATATTATACTCTCTATGAAGATATTTCATCAGAAGTAACTCAATATAAAAATCAACTGAAAGGAAAAAGAATAATTTGCCCTTGTGATTGGGATCAAAGCCACGATGAAATTCTTGTATATAAAAGTGAATATGAAGTAACAGGAACTGACTTATTTAGTGAAAAAGGAAGTATCAAAGAAATTGATATAAAAAAAACAAAAGAATGTATTACTCTTGATTTAGATTTAGTAAAGTGTAATTTTGTAAAGTTTTTAATAGCTCACGCAGAAGATTATGAAATACAATCTATATCTGTCAGTGGGTATGATCCTAAAGAACCAAAAGGAGTACGATTCCAAGATATAGATTATTCTAAGTATGATTTAGTAATAACTAATCCTCCTTTCAGTCAATTTAGAGAATTTATAGATACAATGTTTAAGAATAATCTAAAATTTCTTGTTATTTGCCCTATAACAGCTCTGACATATAAAGAGGTTTTCCAATATATTAAGAATAATCAATTATGGTTAGGATATGCCTCTCAGCTATCTGGGTTTAGATTAGCTGATGGAACTACTATATATTCAAAAGATAAAGAAGGCTCTGTACCAAGAGCATGTAAATGGTGTACTAATTTAGATGTATCATACAGGCATGACAAATTGATACTAACAGAAAAATATAGTCCCGAAAAATATCCTAATTATTATAATTATGATGGTATTGAAGTATCAGAAACAAGAAAAATTCCTTATGATTTTAATGGTAGTATGGGAGTTCCTGTAACTTTTTTAAGTAAGTATAATCCTGAACAGTTTGAGATAATAGACAAAGGAGTACAAGCAGAAAAGACAAAAAGATTTAAGGGTGATAAAGCAACTTTATGGACAGAAAAAGATGGGAAACCAGATAAAGCACCTTTTGAAAGAATACTGATAAGAAACAAAGAGGTGGAAAAAGATGAAGATTAAAGAACTCTACGAACAAGTAAGAGATGGAAAAATTATTAGTGATATAGATCTACAAAGAGAAATAGTATATAACATAGAAAAACAAGAATTAGTAATTGATAGCATAGTGAAAGGAATACCATTACCTGCATTTTATTTTTGGGAAAACAATGAGAAAATATTAGAAGTATTAGATGGAAAACAAAGAATAGAAGCAATAAAAAAATTTTTTCAAAATGATATACAATATCAAGGAAAATTATGGAGACAAGTAGAACAAGAAACTCAGAAAAAGATACATGAAACAGAATTGGCTATAATTATATGTACAGGAAATGAAAAACTTAAAAGAGAAATCTTTAAGAGAATTAACACTTTAGGCGTACCTTTATCAAAATATGAAGTCTTAAATGGATTATATCATGGTGAATATTTAAGAGGACTTTCATCTTTTGTAAGTAATGAAAAATCTGTTAGAAAAATATTAAAAATAAATAAAAGAGGTAAAAATCAAATTACTATTCTCAAATTGTTAATGCGATTAGATGATAAGAAGCAACAAGATATTGAAGATTATGTAAAAGAAAATCAAAATAATTCTTTTGCAGAAGATCAGAAAAAAATAACAAAATATATAAAATTTATAGCAGACATATTTGAAAATGGAAAATTATTAGATATATATATTTTGATTTAGCTAAAAACTATATTAAAGATAAAGCTATATGGGAAGATAAAAAATCTGAAATCAACAAAAAGATAAAAGAATACCTAAAAAGTGATACCGCAAAATTAACAGACAAAAGAAAAGAAATTGAAGATATTATCAATGCTATAGTAAACAACATAAGTGTAGATACTAAACGATTATTTTCACAAAATGATAAAGAAACGCTTTTAGCAGAAAAAACATCATCAAAAGATAAAAAATATTCTTGTGAAATGTGTAAAAAAGAATTTTATGCAGAAGAGTTACAAGTAGATCATATAGAAGCATGGAGTATAGGAGGAAGAACAGAGCTATCAAATGCACAACTGTTATGTCAACCTTGCAATAGTAAAAAAAATAATAAAACTCTTGTGATAAATAAAAATTAGAGCATTACTACAAATTTAAGTAATAAGTGCGACATAAAAGGCTTGATAAAAACAAAAATTTTTAACTTTGTTGGGGCAACAATGTATATAATTCCCCTTTTTCACTAGACAAATATGAGTATATTATATACAATCAAATATAATGAGTGAAAACAATATACATGCCAATGCCAGTACAGAAGAATCCCAAGAAAACGCTGCTCCCTCAGACGCTCTGTCAACAACCGAGTATCGCGAAAAAATGATAGAAGCATTAAAGCAAGTAATTGATCCTGAAATACACATAAATATTGTTGATCTTGGACTAGTGTATAGAGTAGAAATTTCTGAAGACCTAAAGCAAGTTGAAGTTGAGTTTACTCTCACTACTCCCGGTTGTCCACTTGCCGATGAAATTGAACAAAGCATAAACGATGCTTGTCATACAGTAATGCCTCACGCAGAGGTAACATCGACATTAGTATGGACTCCAATGTGGAACGCTGACTTTATGAGCGAAGACGCTCGATTAGAACTGGGCTTTCCCATTTAAGCATACGGATAAGTACACATTCAAGCGTAGGTACTTGTCGTAAAATTATAACAGTAAAAGCTATACAATGAAGCTGATAAAAAGGAGTGTTTATGAAAGTTGATGTAAAAAATTTATCTGTATCAATTGAAGGAAAGAAAATTCTCAATGATGTAAGTATGAGTTTTGAAGAAGGACAACTTACTATTGTTATGGGTCCTAACGGGTCAGGAAAATCTACCGTATCAAATGTTATTATGGGGCATCCCAGTTATGATGTAGACAGTGGCGAAGTTATTGTCGAAGGAGAAAATATCCTTGAGCTAGAACCACACGAAAGGGCACGTAAAGGCATCTTTATGTCTTTTCAATATCCAGTAGAAATTCCCGGACTCACAGTAGGACGGTTTCTTCGTAGATCGTATGAAGTATTGCATGGTGAAGTACCGAAAAATTTTGTAGCGTTGTTACGAAAAGAAGTCGAAGAACTAGGACTAAGCCAAGACTTTATCAATAGATATCTCAATGAGGGATTTTCGGGAGGAGAGAAAAAACGTATGGAAGTATTACAGCTTAAAATACTAAAACCGCGTTTTGCTATTTTGGATGAAATTGACTCAGGGCTTGACATAGATGCCATACGCATCATTGCAGGAGCAATCAATGACATACGAAGGGAGAACCCTGCATTTTCTCTTATGCTTGTAACCCATTACAGACGTATTGTAGATGAACTTGAAAATTCCAATAAAGTATATGTACTCAGTAAAGGAAAAATCGTAAGCGTTGGGGAATTGAGCATACTTGATAAACTAGAAGGACAAGGATACCGTTGGTTAGAAGAAGGAGGTGTACAATGAGTGCAGAAAATCAAGCACAGATACAAGAAAATACCGAGCATCTTGTAAACGATTATAAATACGGCTTTCACTATGAAGATCATTCTGTATTTAAGACAGCAAAGGGACTCAGTCCCGAAGTAGTGCGTGCAATATCTGAACACAAAAAAGAACCGCAATGGATGCTAGAATTTCGTCTGCGTTCATTGGAAGAATTTAATAAAAAAGAAATGATAGACTGGGGAGCTGATTTATCACAATTAAACTTTGATGATATTTATTACTATGCAAAACCAACACAAGAAAAGTCAAAAACTTGGGAAGATCTGCCTGCCGAAATTAAAGAGACCTACGATAGAATCGGAGTGCCAGAAGCAGAGAAAAAATTTCTCGCAGGCGTAGGCGCTCAGTACGACTCTGAAATTGTCTATAAAAGTCTCTCAAAGGACCTTGAGGAAAAAGGAGTCATTTTTTGTGACCCTGAGACAGCAGTACAGGAGCATACAGAGTTATTGCAAAAGTATTTTGGTACTATCATTCCATACAATGACAACAAGTTTGCAGCACTTAATTCTGCCGTATGGAGTGGAGGGAGCTTTGTGTACATACCCCCAGGAGTGAAAGTGGATATTCCCCTGCAAGCATACTTTAGAATCAACACCGAAAACTTTGGGCAGTTTGAAAGAACTCTTATTATTGCAGATAAAGATAGCTTTGTACATTATGTAGAAGGATGTACCGCTCCTGTATATACCACCGATTCTCTGCACAGTGCGGTAGTAGAAATTATTGCACTGCCAGGTGCACGCGTACGATATAGTACCATACAAAACTGGTCAGGTGATGTGTATAATCTTGTTACAAAAAGAGGCGTAGCGTATGAAAATGCTACAGTAGAATGGGTAGACGGTAACATAGGCAGTCAGCGAACCATGAAGTATCCCTCAGTATACTTAAAGGGAGAAGGTGCACATGGAGAAGTGCTTTCTATTGCTTTTGCAGGAAAAGGGCAAGAGCAAGACACTGGAGGCAAAATAGTGCATGCAGCCAATAATACATCAAGTCGCATTACATCAAAATCTATAAGCAAGGATGGGGGCATAGCTACCTATCGAGGACACATCAAAGTTGATCCAGAAGTAAAAAATGCAAAAATAAATGTCGTCTGCGATGCCCTGTTGATTGATGGTGACTCTGCCACAAATACATATCCATATATGGATATATTAAGCCCCCATGTATCAGTAGAACACGAAGCACGAGTAAGTAAAATTAGTGCAGATCAGCTTTTTTATCTTATGAGTCGTGGCTTTGATGAAGATGAAGCAGCAGCAATGATAGTAAACGGCTTTCTTGATCCGCTTGTAAAAGAACTTCCTATGGAATATGCAGTGGAGCTAAATAGACTTATAGAACTTGAAATGGAAGGATCGGTAGGATAATGACAGTAGAAGAACATATAACAAACAGTACCTCACTAAAAGATAAGGCACAGCAACGCTATACTACAAGTGCTTGGCCAACCTTACGAGATGAAGAGTGGAGGCGAAGTGACCCCTCTGCTATGCCTGTTGCATTGTTGGAACAATACAAAGATAATACAGACCTCACTGCAAGTATTCAAGAGAACATCATGGCTACGATTGCTTCTCATCCCGAAAAAGATATGTTTCAAGTGCAAAGTATAGCTGATCTACACAGTAGCGAAGAAGCCTTGAACGTGATGGGCATTGCTTTGGAGCATACACAGGATAAATTTGATCTATGGCGAATGAAGCACTTACAAGCAGGTATACTCATACATGTTCCTGACGGAGTAACGCTAAAACATCCTCTGGACTTTGTTCTGTCAGGAGACACTACAGAAACAATATATGCTCCCTTGTTTATTGTTGTGGTAGGCAAGCACAGTAGTATCAGCACTTCTCTTGTCATAGAGGGGGACGGAGTATTTTTGCCTGCATATATTAGCTCTGTTAATGCTTATGCAGAATATCATTGCTGTGAATTTCAACGTAGCAGTTTAGATTCCATTACTATGGCATCTCATTTTACTGTAGCCCAAGACAATAGCAATGTTCAAAAAACAAGTGTTCAGTTTGGAGGCATGATAGCAAACAGTAAAAGCTATGTTCGTATTGAAGGCAGTCGTGCAAATATCAATATGAATGGATGTTATTTTGCAAACCAAGATCAGCTTATTGATATACGAACCTATCAAAGTCATATTGCACAAAACTCCTATAGTTGTGTCATATATAATGGGGTTGCGGTGGATGAGTCGCATACTGTATATAGAGGGCTTATTGATGTTGATCATCATGCAGAAGAAACAGATGCCTATTTGACAAACAAAAATTTATTACTGAGTGAAGATGCACGGATGGACTCTATTCCCTGTCTTAATATCAATACAAATGAAGTTCGGTGTAGTCATGGATCTACTACTGGATCGCTTAATGAAGATCATATATTTTATTTACAAAGCAGGGGTATGTCACAGCAAGAAGCACAAGATTTACTTGTGGAATCTTTTATGGAATCTGTGTTAGACACTACATTTTCTCCTCTTAATGAAAGTATTCTGCAATCTTTAAGTGATAAGATGAATAATACCGATAACTAATATGGGATGGGTAAAAGCATGTAACGAAGGTGATTTTAAGTATAGCTATTGTTTTAGACATAGGAGAAAAGAAATCGCCTTATTTAAGTTAGATGACGGTATCTATGCCACTGATAACTCCTGTACTCATGAATATTCTCCATTATGTGAGGGAGTTATTATGGATGGGAGAGTATACTGTCCTAGTCATGGTTCGCGCTTTGATATTAAAACAGGGCAGGTAATTGATTTGCCCGCAACTGTAAACCTTAAAACATACAAGGTAAAAGTAGAAGATGGAGAGATTTTTGTTAAATTGTAGCACTATTGTTTGACAATAATTGCTAATATATAGAGAAAATAGCATATTTTGTATAGTAAGTAAGAAAAATAAAGGTATTAGGATAAAAAAAGTAAAAAAAAACTTGACTTTTTTTGGTTTTATAGCTATATTAATAGGTGAAAGGAACTAGCTATTAGTAGGCTAAAAATAAATAAAGGAGGAAAGTATGAATTTATTTACAGGACTAAAGAGTTTATTCATTCGTAAAGAAATGTCAGATTCACGCGATTGTATGAACTGCAACAGAAATGAACATGCTTGCATGTGTTATTTAGATGATTACTAAAGTAAGGAAGTCGGGTATATCCTAGACTTCCTTTTTTATGTTTCCTTGCTTTTTTTCTCTTTGTTGTATTTAATACTTGAATTTTCAACATAATTCCAAGTAATGATAATTTGACACGATGCAAGTATATTAGTATACTACTGTAGTAGGGATTGTTCTTAAGGATAGCTGTGCTTTTTTTATTATATAGTGTTCAGCATATTTCTTAAGTAGATTATAAATATATAAGGAGTTAAAAATGTCTAATCAGCCTTCTAATAATATTACCCCCCCCTCTAAAGAAGAGATAAAGAAAGAAATTGAAAATAATCTCAAAGTATTTCAAGAAAAATTACCTGAGATTTTAAAAAAACATAATAACGGATATGTTCTATTAAAAGCTGGAAAAGTAAAAGGGGTATATAGTACTTTAAGTGATGTGAGGCAAGCATCATCCTTAATAGAAGATGGCTTATATTCTATACAAGAGATTATACAGTCATCAATAAATTTAGGGTATTATTCTCATGCCGTGTTTTAAGGGGAATGTACACAATAAACAGATTATTATCCATGTGCTTATTAAAGGAGCAGATTCAGTAAGTGATGATGTAGAGCATAACGCTCTGGTATTAGAAGACAAGAATAGTTATACTGCATTAGTAGATACAGGGGCACAGTCATCTTGTATAAATGAAAAAGTAGTAGATACATTAGATTTACAACAAATGGGTTCTCGCCCAATAGAGGGTGTAAATGGTATATCACATAATCCAACATATGTGATAGATTTATTTATTCCAATATTTTCAGTAAATAGAGAAGTAGAAGAAGAACAAATCGTTGAGACTCGTAGACTATTATCAATAAAAGGATGGAAAGAATATATGGTTTCTCAATTTATCATGAAAAGTAATAATTTCGATGTTATACTGGGGATGGATATACTAAAAGATTTTAGTTTTTATATGCATAATAATGAGTTTACTATTTGTTATTAGTAGTGTAACACGAGATGAAATATTGTTTTTTTGTTATACTTAATAGAGAAAGTTTATAATTATTCGTATATACATACGATAATTTTTATTGCTTATAGAAATAATAGCTAAGGAGTTACAATGAAACAAGTACATTCTTATACAGGGGTATCACTTGATGTTATTGCATTTGGTACATATCTTCTCTCTCCTGGAGAGCAAACATATGAAACAGTTCGTCTTGCACTTGATGCTGGATACAGAAGCATTGACACAGCGAAGTATTATAATAATGAAAAGGATGTGGGCAAAGCTATACGTGATGCAGGGTTAGAGGGGAGTGTACAGGTGACTACGAAAGTATGGATAGACGAACTTCCTGTCCCTAAAGTAAAAACAGCAGCAAAGAGAAGCAGAGATTTTTTGCAGGTAGAGAGTATTGATGTCTTGCTTGTGCATTGGCCTCGTCCTGACCTTGTAGATACATGGCGTAGTTTTTTAGAGTTACAAGAAGAAGGTGTTGTAAAACATATAGGGGTGAGCAATTTTGAACAAAAGCACCTGCAACAAATACAAAAAGAAGGTCTTGCTTTACCAGCAGTAAATCAAATAGAGCTAAGTCCTCTTCTTGTTCGTGCTGATTTGCGTGAGTATTGTAAAAGTCTTGGGATAATTGTTGAAACATGGGGACCTCTTGTTCAAGGCAAACTTGATGCCCTTTCTCCTATACAGGATATTGCAGATAAGTACAGTAAGAGTCTTGCTCAAATTTCTTTACGATGGGCAATTCAGCATGGCTTACGAGTATTGCCAAAATCAAGTAAAAAAGAGCGTATACAAGAAAATATAGCTATTTTTGATTTTGAATTGAGTACAGAAGAAATGAAAAGGATAGATGGATTGGATAGAGATTATCATTCAGGTCCACGTCCAGATGATATGTATGAGCGTGATATATCTAATATATCATAGTAATCTTATGTCTTTGTATGAAAGTAGTATTAACACGCATAGATGATAAGGTACGTTTTTTAGCAAAAGCAAATGATAATTATGTATACATAGATGGTCCTCCTTCAATGGGAGGAAAAGAAGCTGGATTTCGTCCAATGGAGCTACTATTATCTGCACTTGCTTCCTGTGCAAGTTTTGATTTTGCAAGCATGTTATATAAACAAGGGATAGAAGTCGAAGATATTCTTGTAGAAGTTGAAGGACAACGAAAGCAGGAAGCTAACACTCATCCTTTTTCTTGTATTGACATTGTTTTCATATTGCAAGGTATAGCAGCTCATGTTTCAAAATCTCTTATTGATTATCTTGCAAAAAAAGCAGTGTATGAATTATGCTCGGTAGGAGCTACACTGCGTAAGGAGACTGAGATAAAATATACTATACAGTATGTGTAATACTCATTATAAAAATTGCTGCGTGATATTGATGCTAAACTTATTTTTGATCTCTGCTGAAGCCTTTGTTGTTGCAATTAGTTCTTGAATTTCCAAATTATGTGGGCATATTCTTGTATTTTTATGCAGATTATATTATAGTGTAATAGTATGTTAGATACGTTACAACGAGGATTTCAATCAATAGTCAAAAAAGTTACTGGGAAAGGCCATGTATCAGAGTCAAATATAAAAGACAGCATAGAAGAAGTAAAGCAGTCGTTACTTGAAGCTGATGTCAATGTTCGTGTGGTAAGACGCTTTGTAAATAGAACTGTTGAGCAGGCTCTGGGAACAGAAGTATTACGCTCACTAAATCCTGGA
The DNA here is from genome assembly GCA_965218205.1 of Spirochaetia bacterium. Classification (GTDB taxonomy): domain Bacteria; phylum Spirochaetota; class Spirochaetia; order WTKD01; genus CBDDCA01. The sequence goes on from OZ244590.1 coordinate 981,707, forward strand.
CAGCAATTTATAAAAATATTGAATGATAATCTTGTTCAGTTTTTAGGTGAAAAACATCAGGATATAGAGTTACAAGGAAACCCTGCAACATTACTTATGTGTGGACTGCAAGGGTCAGGAAAAACTACAAGCAGTGCAAAATTAGCACTGTATTACAAAAATGCTCAGAAAACAGTAGCGTTGCTTGCTCTTGATCTCACACGCCCTGCAGCCATACAGCAACTAGAACAGTTGGGGGAAAAAATAGCAGTCCCAGTTATTACACGGGATACATTAGGGCTTTCTCATACTGTATCACTGGAGCAGATTGTACAGAAAGCACAGCAGCATGCAAAACAACAAGGATACGAGGTGCTTATCATTGACACTGCTGGGCGTACCGAGCTTGATCAAGGATTATTGAACGAAATAGGGAGTATTCAGAAAGTTACAAAAAGCTGTGCAAGAATATTAGTGCTTGATGCTCTTACGGGACAGACAGCAGTAGATATAGCTAAAAATTTTCATAGTGCAGTAGAACTTACTGGACTTATATTTACAAAAGTTGATTCTGATGCACGTGGAGGGGCATTGCTAAGCGTAAAAACAGCAATAGGAATTCCTGTACATTTCATTGGTTCTGGTGAAACAATGGAAGCATTAGAGCCTTTTCATCCTGATAGAATGGCATCACGAATCTTAGGTATGGGAGATGTTGTAAGTCTTGTTGAAAAAGTGCAAGGACAAGTAGATCAAGAACAAGCAGAGAAATTACAAAAGAAAATTCTAAAAAAAACATTTACTTTGCAAGATTATCTTGAACAAATGCAACAAATCACTAAAATAGGATCGTTGGATAAAATAGCAGCAATGATGCCAGGAATGAGTGCTGATCAATTACAAAACATAGATACAAAACAAGTACGGCGTGAAGAAGCAATACTATTGTCCATGACCATGCGTGAACGAGAGAACCCTAAAATACTAGGTTTTTCAAGAAGAAGCAGAATAGCAAAAGGAAGTGGAAATACAGTGGCAAAAGTGAATGCTCTCTTAAAGAAGTTTGAAAAAATGAGGCAAATGATGAAAAAAACGATAAAAGACCCTAAAAAAGCAGCCTCTTTATTTGGAAATGTAGATCCTAATATGCTACAAAATATGAAAAATTAAGAAAAATAATGTTTACTATTTATAGAATGTGTACTATATTATAAATAGCTACTAAAGTGCTGTAGTAAAAAAGTATAAAATCCTATGAAGGAGGAGTTGTGGTTAAGATACGCTTAAAGAAATTTGGGAAGAAACGGCAAGCATCATATCGTCTTGTAGTAATGGACGCACGCACTAACAGAGATGGTCGTGCCATTGATGAGATTGGGTTCTATCATCCCCTTAATAAAGAGGAAAAAGATCAGATACGTGTTGATTTAGAGAAAGTAGATTATTGGGTATCAAAAGGAGCTCAAAAAACAGATACAGTTTCTAAAATTATCAATAAATTTAAAAGAAATAATGTAAGCTAAAAGGAGGCTATATGGAAAAGGAATTTGTTGAGTATGTAGCAAAGGCTTTGGTTGATGAACCAGAGGCAGTTGAGGTTCAAGCATTAGAAGGTGAGAAATCAATTATACTTGAACTTAAGATAGCACAAAATGATATTGGGAAAGTAATTGGAAAGCAAGGAAGAATTGCTCGTTCAATTCGTGTTCTTTTAAGTGCTATAGCAACAAAAACAGGAAAGCGTGTTAATCTTCATATATTAGATTAGTACCATTGTAAGAGATTGCAATAACCACTTTCTCATGTCTATACTACACTATTACCATGTGTAGTAAGGCTTTTGTATACTGGCATATACTTTTTATATACTGGCTTTTATATGCTTTCATATATGAATATTCATGTGTAAATATTCATATGTAAATAATAGACAAGTAGTATTTGTAGCAATGAAACATACGTCAATACATACACAGTATATTGTCACAGGACGATTGCTTAAACCTTTTGGTCTAAAAGGAGAAATTGTTTTTTTGTCCTATTCTGGAGAAACAGAACATTTTAAGCAAGTAAAGACAGTATATCTTGGTAATTCATATGAGCAAAAACAGGTAGAGTACTGGGTAGGACTTGACTCGCCTACTTCACATCAAAGAAAAGCACAAGGCAAAAAAATACGATGTAAGCTATTACATATTGATGCTCCTGAAACAGCAAAGGATCTATGCAATCAGGATGTGTCGATAGAGAGAGAGCTAGCATCTCCACTGTATCATCAAGAATGGTATATAGCAGATATGGTTTCATTACAAATATGCTGTGATGGAAAGTGTGTAGGGGTAATTGAAGCAGTGTCTCATGATGCGTTTCAACCACTATTGCGTATACGCTGGAATAATCAAAAAGAAGGGCTTATTCCCTTTAATGAGCATTTTTTTTCTAATCCTAACACAGATACAGGAAGTATAGAGTTGCTCAATGCAGCTCTTGTAGATATGACCTAACTATTGTTGTGTACATAGCATGAAAATCCATATTATTAGTTTGTTTCCACAACTAGTAGAACATTATTTTTCTACCTCTATTATTGGTCGTGCAAAGGAAGCAAATATAATTGAGGTCAATGTTATCCATTTACGTGATTTTGCATATGATACACATAAAACATGTGATGATGAACCGTATGGAGGAGGGTATGGCATGATTCTTAAAGCAGAGCCTCTTGCTGCTGCACTTGATTCAGTGTTACCCCCAAAGCAATGGTATCATAAGGATATGTCTCAACATGCTCCACTGGTGGTGTTTCCTACGCCTGTAGCTCCTCTTTTTACTCAGAGTGATGCACAATCTCTTGCATTGGAGAATGAACTTGTATTTATATGCGGAAAATATGAAGGCATTGATCAACGTATTATTGATGCATATGTAGACAAAGTTTTCTCTATTGGTGAATATGTACTTTCTTCTGGAGAGATTGCTAGTATGGTAATTCTTGATGCAACCTTACGTTTAATAAAAGGAGTAATACGCGAAGAATCTGTACAAGATGAGAGTTACAGGGAAAATTTGCTAGAGTATCCACAATATACTCGTCCTGCTGAATTTAAGGGACTGTCAGTGCCTGAAGTACTATTATCAGGAAATCATAAGAAAATTGCCCAGTGGCGTGAAGAACAAAAATACATACGCACTAAAAAATATCGTCCCGATCTTCTTTCTTCATAATATTTAAGCATACATACTTGCATGTAATTGTGTGTTCACTGTATGTGAGACTGTGTATAGGACTGTATATAAAATAAGGCTTTTTTGCTCCTTTGTCGCATTTAATCCTTGAACTCGTGATTTTCATATTCTATAGCTTGATTATATTTTATATTTTATATATACTAGTAAACATAGTAAATTAAAATAAAGCCTTAACTAATATCTACATAATATCTATTATAGAGGAGGAATTGAAAAATGTTTGATAAAAATAAAATAAGAAATTTTGTTAATGGTTCTTTTATTGATGCTAGTGCATCGGATGTACATACGCTATACAGCCCTGTAGATGGGTCAATAATAGCGAAGGGGCATTATTCTTCTTCAAAAGATATTGATGATGCTGTTACCGTTGCGTCAGATGCACAAAAAAAATGGGCGCTATTAACACATAAAAAACGTGCTGAAGTAATGTATAACTATCTTTTTCTATTAAAAAAACATAGGGAAGAGCTAGCTGAAATATGTCATATTGAAAATGGAAAAACTATGGGAGAGGCACTTGCTGGTGCCGATAAGGCCATTGAGTTATGTGAGTTTGCAGCATCAATGCCACAAATAATATCTGGTGAGGTACAACAAGTGAGTAAAGGGGTAGTATGTGCTACTCATAGAGTACCGATTGGGGTTGTTGCTTCGATAACTCCATTTAATTTTCCTATTATGGTACCACATTGGACAGTGCCAAATGCCCTTGCTCTTGGCAATGCTGTTATTCTAAAGCCTTCGGAGCTTACCCCTTTGTCTGCACTAAAGAGTGCTGAATTATGGAAAGAAGCAGGGCTTCCTGATGGATTACTCAATGTTATGGTAGGAGCAAAAGAAACAGTCGAAGCTATTTGTGATCATCCGAAAATTGATGGTGTAACATTTGTAGGATCAACTCCTATAGCAAAAATTGTGTATCAGCGTTCTTCTCAATCACTAAAGCGAGTCATAAGCTGTGGCGGTGCAAAGAACTATATTTTACTCAGTGAGCATGCACATCCGCAGTCGGCACAAGACATTGTAGCAGCATTTTCTGGCATGTGCGGTCAACGTTGTATGGCAGCATCGGTACTTGTTACTATTGGTACACTTGATACGCAGTTGTCTGCTATTGTTTCTGCAGCAGAGAAACTTATTCCAGGAAGAGATACTGGTGCTATGATAAGTAAACAATCTATAGAGAAGGTGTCAGCGTATCTTGATGAAGCACAAAGTCTTGGAGCAAAAATACTATTGGACGGAAGAAAGGTAAAGAGTGAAGGGCATGAGCATGGGTATTATATTGGTCCTTCTATTATTGATTGGCGGGGAAATGAAGATAAAATGCCTCTTGAAGAAATTTTTGGTCCTACTTTGGAAATACTAGAAGCAGATTCACAGGAATCAGCATGTGCAATACAGCGAAAAACACCGTATGGAAATGCAGTTTCAATATTTACGCAAAATGGAAGAGAAGCAGTAGAAGCAGTACAGCAATGTAGTGCAGGAATGATAGGGGTAAATATTGGCATCCCTGTTCCTCGAGAACCCTTTTCTTTTGGTGGTATCAATGATTCTCGTTTTGGGCAAGGCGGTATTACAGGAAAGCCTATTGTAGATTTTCTGAGTGATGTAATAAAAGTAACTACTAAATGGAATCCTGAAGACAAAAAAGATTGGATGAGTTAGAAATAAATCTATTAAAAACAATGAAGGAGAGTGTATGGCATCTACATATGAACCATTGACACAAATGGTAAAAAATTTTCCAACACAGTTTTGGAATGATTCTTGTTCTTTATCTGAACTTAAGTATGCTATAGCAAGAGGAGCTACTGGAGCAACGACTAATCCAGTAATAGTAAAGACTGTGCTTGATACTGAATTTGCTAGTTACAAAAGTGAGCTTACAAAAGCTATAAGGAATAATGCTTCTGCTACAGAGGATGATATTACATGGCATATGATTGAGTATGCTGCAAAATTGGGAGCAAAGCAATTTGAGAAAATGTTTGATCCTCAAAAGGGAGTGGGACGTCTTTCTATACAAACTAATACAAAGTATTATAGAAATGCTCAAAAATTAGTGGAACAGGCACTGCATTTTCATACTCTTGCTCCAAATATGCAAGTAAAATTGCCTGCTACAAACGCTGGTATAGAAGCTATTGAGGAAGTAACTTACAGAGGAGTCAGTATAAATGCTACTGTATCTTTTACTGTTTCACAGGCTGTTGCTGTTGCTGAGGCAGTGGAACGGGCTTTTGCACGGAGAGCACAGGAACAAAAGAGTAATAGTGAAATACATCCAGTATGTACATTGATGGTGGGAAGATTGGACGATTGGTTGAAAATAGTAGTTGCAAAGAAAAATCTTACTGTAGATCCAGAGGCACTTGAATGGTGTGGGGTGGCAGCTATGAAGCAGGCATATAAGTATTATCAAGAAAAAGGATATGCAACAAAATTATTATCTGCAGCATATAGGAATCATCACCATTGGTCACAATTTATTGGTGGAGATGTAATTCAGACTATTCCTTGTGGATGGCAAAAGCGTTTTAATGCAAGCAAAGTGCAAGTAACAGCAAGAATGGATGATGAAGTACCACATACCTATCTTAAGCAGTTATCTGCAATTTCCGAATTTAAGAAAGCGTATACTGTAGGTGGTATAAAGAATCATAACTTTGATAGTTATGGGGCAACAGTGCGAACCCTTGTACAGTTTGCAAATGGATATGATGATTTAGTAAAGATAATTCGAGCTCATATGTTACAAATGCCTTTTTAGTGATAGTATTCGGTAGTATAGAGTATAGTTATAGTATGTTTTTGGCTAAAGAAATAAAAGAAGTAAAAATAGGAATTGCTCCTATAAATTGGTCAAATGATGATCTTCCTGAACTTGGTGGGCATATTTCCTTTGAGACATGTATTAAAGAAATGCAAGAAGCGAGGTTTGAAGGCTGTGAAGTAGGGAATAAATTTCCACGTGACCCTTATGTATTAAAAGATATGCTTGCTGAAAGAAATCTTCAAGTGTGTAATCAATGGTTTAGTTTTACTTTGAGTACAGAGCCACTTTCTATAGTGAAAGAACGGTTTATTGCGTTATTAGAATTTTTACGTGTATTTGATGTTACTGTAGTAGGAGGAGGGGAGGTTGGTACAAGTATACAAGGGAAAAATCTTCCTTTATTTGAAGCGAAGCCAAATAACTCTTTAGAACAATGGCGAGATATTACTGTAGGATTGGAAGAGTTAGGAAAAATTTCAAAAGAAGAATATGGTATATCGCTGTGTTTTCATCCTCATCTTGGTACTTGTATACAGACTATGGAAGAGATAGAGCTTTTGCTCGATAGTACAGATCCAGATATTGTGTTTATCAATTATGATTGTGGGCATATATATGCGAGTGGTGATGATCCTCTTGCCTGTTTGCAGAAAATAGGGAATCGTGTGCGTCATGTACACTTGAAAGATGTGAGAAAAAACATTCTTGATAAAGTAAAAGACGAGCATTTATCGTTTCTTGATGGAGTAAAGAGAGGATTGTTTACTATCCCTTCTGATGGTGATATACAATGTATTCCTCAAATTATACAAGAGTTAACGAAATTACGCTATAAAGGATGGATAGTGATAGAAGCAGAGCAGGACCCTTCACTTGCTCCTCCTTTAGAGTTTGCAAAGCGTAGTCGAGAGTTTATTTATCAACACACTGGATTATAATTTATTTATCATTATTCTTTTTTCTTACTTTATCAAAATGTATGGCTCTATGTACTGGTAGCTGCGAGTGCAGTAATTTCAGGTATGTCTAAAAGTGGGTTTCAAGGCATCAACCTTATTCCTTCTTTGGTACTTATGTACTTTTTTGGAGTAAAAGAGACTATTGCTTTTTCTTTGTTATTTTTTATTATTGGTGATATATATGCAGCATTTCATTATCGGAAATCTGTAGATATTTCCATTTTTGTTGTATTTATTCCATGGGCTATAGTTGGGGTAGCTATATCTGGTATATTTGGCATGTTTGTATCAGAGAAAGTACTTACCCTTGTAATTGTAGCTATTATCATATACTTGCTTATTATCACTATTTTACAAGAATCTCGACAGAAAGAAGGTATAGTGTATACAGAATCTTCTTCTCCGTTTGTGTTGCTGTTCTATGGTGTGTTTGCTGGAGTTGCTTCTACATTGGCTAATTTTGGAGGTACGGTTATTGCTATCTACCTGCTTAAAAGAAAGCTCTTAAAACGGTATATTATTGGTACAGGAGCTTTTGTATTTCTTAGCATGAATATACTAAAAACAGGGATATTCTATTTTATGTGGGAGGCATATACTTTAGAAACAGTATTATTGGCTATAGGGTTTTGGCCTTGGTGTATTGTAGGAGCAGTATTAGGAAGAAAAATATCAGATAAAATTCCAGAGAAATTGTATCGTTGGGTGTTGATTACATTAATTTCTTTCTCTTGTTTGATACTGCTCTTAAAAGAATATACTTAAGCAATGCTATTTGTGATATACTTATTATAGTGAATGCTAGAGCTTAGAAATATTAGTAAAACATTTCCTGGTATAAACGCATTGAGTAATGTTACGCTTACTGTTCGTAAGGCCTCTGTACATGTAGTATGTGGAGAGAATGGTGCAGGAAAATCTACTATTATGAAGATTCTGAGTGGAGTATATCGTCCTGATTCGGGAAATATATTTTTACATGGAAAAGAAATTTTTATCAGAACTCCTATAGATGCAGAGAAATATCGTATATCTATGATATTTCAAGAATTAAATTATATTCCAGAAATTACTATTGCTGAATTTTTATATCTAGGGCATTGGCCTACAACATTTCTTAAGACTATTGATTGGAAAGCAATACAAGAGAACGCAAAACAAATTCTTAAAAATGAGCATATTCCTTTTTCTTTTGACACTAAATTAAAAGATATTTCTATTTCTACTATTCAATTACTTGAAATAATAAAAGCTACTGTTATTGGTAATTCTGATATTATCATTATGGATGAGCCAACTTCTGCTATTACGAATAATGAGGTGGAGCTTTTGTTTAAGAAGATAGACACTCTTACATCACAAGGAAAGAGTATTATATATGTATCTCATAAGATGGAAGAAATTTTTCAAATTGCAGACGATATTAGTATATTACGAGATGGGTTTCTTGTTTCAAGTGGAAATAAAGCGAGCTTTACAATGGATAGTGTTATTACCCATATGGTAGGACGAGAGATATCACGTGAATATCCTAAAAAAGAAGTGTTGCAAGGGGATATGCTTTTGGAAGTAAAGGATATTTCAAATGAGGCGTTTCACTCTGTTTCTTTTTCGTTAAGAGAAGGTGAGATTATAGGCTTTGCTGGTTTGATAGGAGCAGGCAGAACAGAAGTAGCTAGAGCTCTCTTTGGGTTGGATGCATATGCTCATGGTGCTGTGTATGTGAGAAATCAGCCTGTGAGTATACGTAATCCTATTGATGCTATTGAACGAGGCATAGTTATGCTCTCTGAAGATAGAAGACGGTTTGGGCTTATTCCTATAAGAAGTGTAAAAGAGAATATCACATTGTCATCTTTACAGCAGTATATACATCATGGGAGGCTTCATAAAAAAGCAGAAGAAAAAGATGTGAATAATTTATGTGAAAAAATGAATATCAAAACCTCATCTATTGATGTAAATGTTGATGTGCTCAGTGGAGGTAATCAACAGAAAGTAGTGTTTGCAAAGTGGTTGCTACAAGATCCCAGTATTTTTATCATGGATGAACCTACAAGAGGGATAGATGTTGGTGCAAAATATGAAATGTACACATTGATGCAAGAACTAGTACAGCAGAAGAAAGGCATACTTATGATCTCTTCGGAACTTCCAGAGTTGATGGGTATGTGTGATAGAATTTATATACTTCATGAAGGAACTATCACTGGACAAATACAGAAACATGATTTTAATTCTGAAACTATTATGAAATATGCTACAGGATTGGAGAGAACTGCAGTAGAGGAATATGTATGAAAAAGTTTGTTTTATATGTTCAAAAGATAAGCAGAGAGTATAGTATCTATATTGTATTATTGGTACTGTTTATACTTTGTACTTTTTTGAATGAAAATTTTCTTACAGTAGGAAACTTAACTAATATTTCTCGTCAAATATCAGTGACAACAATATTGGCATTTGGAGCTACTATTTTAATTATTGGTGGTATGCTTGATTTATCCTGCGGTTCTGTTCTTGCTTTGTCAGGAACTATCTCGGTATATGTGTATACACAAGGAGGAACACTGCTATCAGCGGTGTTTGTTGGGATATTGGTAGGAGTGCTGTGTAATTTTGTGAATGGTATCTTAGTACAGGTATTTCATGCTCCGCCTTTTATTGCAACACTTGCTATGCTCACTATGGCAAGAGGAGCTGCCTTACTCTTTACAAAAGGAAGAGATATATATCAAATTGGTAATTATACAGTATTAGGACAAGGAAGTATTGGAATTATTCCTATTCCTGTGATAGTCATGCTAGCTATTATGGGACTAACATGGTATATGTTATCTCATACACGGTTTGGGAGATCTCTGTATGCAATAGGAGGAAACGAAGATGCAGCAAGGGTATCAGGTATCAATACAGGCAAAATTAAGATAATGGCATATCTTATAAATGGAGTTTTTGTTGCTATAGCTGGTATGTTATTTATGGCAAGAATAAATGTAGGAAGCCCTAATGGTGGTGTTGGCTATGAGTTTGAAGCATTGACTGCCGCTATTATTGGAGGAACAAGTTTTTCGGGAGGCATTGGGTCTGCTTCTGGAACACTTGCAGGAGCATTTATAGTTGGATTCTTAAACAATATTATGAATTTATTAGGGATTGACTCATATTTACAGCAAACAATAAAAGGAGCAATTATCGCATTAGCGGTGATATATGATATATATGCAAAAAATAAAAGAGTATCTAAAAAATTAGGAAAACAGGTATAATTATAGTAACGCTCATAAAGTAAATTAAGAATATAATATACTATATATAGTATTTTCATGTATAAGGAGGTTTATATGAAAAATATAGTTTCTATGGTAGTGATAGTAGCGGTCTTTCTGATAGTTGCTATTAGTTCTGTATCTTGTGTTCGTAATGATGCAAAACAGAAAAAGGAAGCACAGGAAGCACAGGAAGCACAGGAATCATCTCGTCAATCTGTTAAGAGTGATGCTATGCAAAAAACATATCGTGTAGCTTTTATTGCAAGAGCACAACAAGATTCGTTTGCCGCTTGGTTGGTTAATTCACTGGAGCGTGTTGCTAAGCAAGAATATCCTGATATAAAACTTGATATTTTTGATAGTCAAGCTGATGACGCAAAAGAGAATGCGTTTATTGAAAATGCACTTACTAATAAGTATGATTTGATTATAGTACAGCCAAATAATACTGAAGCTCAGCGTCCCTATATTGAAAAAATTGTCGCTGCTAATATTCCTGTAATAACGACTAACCCTCGAATTGATGTTGCTGGAGCAAATACGGTGGACGCTGATCCGTATGAACAAGCTGCTATCAATGCAAGAGTGGCACTGCAGCAGATTCCTCAAAATGCCAATGTGGTCATTCTTAATGGCCCTCCAGGAAATACACATGCTATTAAAAGAAGAGAAGCGTGGCAAAGAGAGTTTTTAGACAAAAGAAATGATGTGACAATAGTAGGGGAACAAATTGCAAATTGGAATAAAGATGAAGCCATACGATATATGGAAGATTGGGTGCAAGTAAATCCTAAAATTGACGCTGTCATTTCTATGAATGATAATATGGCAGCAGGTGCTATTGAAGTGATAAAGGATAATAAAGCGTATGAGAATATATTAGTGTATGGAGTTGATGGAACAGTTGAGGCTGCATTGCTTATACAAGAGGGAAAGTTTACTTCTACGTCTTTACAAAATGCGTATACGTTAGCAGAAGTAAATCTTCAGGCAGCTCATGATTTATTGACAGGAAAAGTTGAAAGATTAGACATAGATATAAAATGTCCACTATACGATAGTAGTAATGTTGATGAACTTATTCAGATACATAAAGAAGCAGGAGCTTTATAATATCATATTTTAATTGCTAGGAGGAGTATATGCAATCATTAGTATTAGAAAAACAACATGTATTATCGTTGAGAGATTTTGATGTACAAGAAACGCTTGGAGCTACTGATGTAAGAATTCAGATAAAGGCCTGTGGCATATGTGGGAGCGATGTACATTATTTCAAAGAGGGAAGGATTGGTGATTTTATAGTACGAGAGCCAATGATACTTGGACATGAGGCTTCGGGAGTGGTCATTGAAGTAGGAGAGCAGGTGCGTTCTGTAAAGGTAGGAGAGAGAGTATGCATGGAACCAGGTATACCGAATTATATGTCAACGGAATCTTTGGAAGGAAACTATAATCTTGATGATGAGGTACGTTTTTGGGCAACTCCTCCTGTGCATGGAGTGATGAGGGAGAGTGTGGTGCATCCAGAAGCATTGACCTTTAAGCTGCCCGATAATGTCAGCTTTCATGAAGGAGCAATGATTGAGCCACTTGCAGTAGGGGTTGAAGCAGCAAAAAGAGCACATGTGTGTCCTGGCGATATAGCACTTGTTACTGGAGCTGGCCCTATTGGAATTTTAGTCGCATTGAGTGCGCTTGCAAGTGGCTGTAGTAAAGTGATCATTTCTGATCTGTCTGATATAAAACTGAACATTGCATCTCAGTTTGAAGGAATAGTAATAGCAACTCCTACTGAGCTTAGTGAGACAGTAAAGAGAGAAACAGAAGGAAAAGGAGTGGATATATTGTTTGAGGCAAGCGGTAGTACAGTACTGTTTCCTGATATATTTAGGCGGTGTAAAAAAGCATCTCGTGCAATTCTTGTGGGAATGCCAAGCTCTCCAGTATCGCTTGATGTTCCGCTTATACAAACAAGAGGGATAAAAATTGATACTGTATTTCGATATGTAAATTGTTTTAAGCGTGCGTTACAATTAGTTTCATCAAAAAAAGTACAAATAACAAGCCTTATCAGTAAAACATTTTCTTTTGCAGACTCGGTTGAGGCATATCACTTTGCTGCAGAAGGGAGAGAAGATATAGTGAAAGTGATGATAGATTTTTAAGAAGCGATAAAAGGAACGATATGAAAAAAATTGCTCTCATAGGTGCTGGTTTTATTGGAAATATTCATGCTCAGAGTCTTGTTTGTCATCCAGAGGTGGATTTTAAGTATGTATTTGATGTTGATGCTGAACGAGCAAAGCAATTTGCACAGCAATATAACATAAAAGCTGTTGATATTACTACGATTATGGAATCTGATGTTGATGCTGTGCTTATAGCTTCGTCTACAAATACACATGCAGATATTTGTAAGCTAGCAGTAAAATATGGCAAAGGGATATTATGTGAGAAGCCTATTGATTTACAATTAAAGAAAGTTCGTGCTATATGTGACATAGTAGAAAATTCTGGTGTTCCTAATATGGTAGATTTTAATCGTAGGTTTGATGCGAGTCATAGTGCGTTAAAGCAAGCCCTCATGCAAAAAAAAGCAGGGAATATTGAGATTATTCAAATAACAGCCCGCGATCAATCTCCTCCTTTGTTGGAATATGTGAAAACATCTGGAGGACAGATGCGTGATCAAACAATACATTTTTTTGATTTACTGTGTTACCTGAGTGATGATTATCCTGTTGAAATATATGTTATGGCAGATGCTTTGATAAACAAGGAAATTGGAGTTGCAGGAGACACAGATACTGCTGTTATTTCACTTCGTATGTCATCAGGGGCTTTGGCACTTATAGATTGTAGCAGACGTTCTCCTTGTGGATATGATGAGCGAATTGAGGTTATGGGATCTAAAGCTATGTTGGAGTCTAAACGTCAAATGCATCGGCATTTTGCACAGTATGAAGGCAACTATGTCAAAAGTGATGGTTTTTATGATAGCTGGTATGAAAGAATAAAAGATACCTACTACAATGCACTGGATATGTTTGTACATGTGTTGCATGGAAAAAAGACTTCAGTACCAATTCCTGATTTTAAGGATGGGTTACATACACAGATTATTGCAGAGTCAGCGACTAAATCGTTACGGTTGGGGCGACCTATAAAAATACAGTATTAAGCTGTATTAAGTGAGGGAAACACGGAGTATATCTTCTATAAATTGTTCTACTGGTATCAATCCCGATAGCTTTTTTGTATATAGCCATTCTGCTGCTCTTACTGCTCCTAAAGCAAAGCCTGAGCGTGTACGTGCTCTATGGCTGAGTGTAAGTGTATCAAAACTACTGTCAGCAATTACTTCGTGGTAACCAGGCTCTCTTCCTACTCTTTGTGAAACAATAGCAAGCTGTGATGGATCGATAGGAGTGCCGTTAGGGATGTCTATGGTGATGGCAGTTTTTCGATCTAGTGTATCAAGTATTTTTTTTGCAGTAGAAAGTGCTGTCCCAGAAGGGCGATCAATTTTTTGTGCATGATGTGTTTCTTGTATAGTTATGTCGTACTCTTGAACATTGTTTAAGAATTGAGCGAGTATTTCAGAAGTTTTCATAAATATATGTGCACCAATAGAAAAGTTTGAACCGTACAGATACGCAATGGAAGATTGTTGTACTATTGATTGAATGTGAGACATATCTTGTGACCATCCTGTAGTACCAATAATTGCAGGTATGGTATTCTGTGTATATATATGAGCATTTTCTACAATGGAGCTTGCCGTTGAAAATTCGATAGCTATGTCTATAGTTTCTTTTTCAAAATTAATAGCGTTTAGATGAGTGCAGGTGGCATCTGATGCGTACGGATCAACTGTGTGGACTATGCTATGATTATGTTGTAGAGCTTGTTGCTCTATCTCTTTTCCCATACGACCATATCCTACAATAAGAATATTCATATGTTCTCCTTTTTTTATGTTTTTCTTTCTTGTATAAGCGTCATTGCAGAGCTAATAACAATTTCGTCAGTAGTACAGCCTCGTGATAAATCGCTTACGGGAGCAGCAAGCCCTTGTATTATTGGTCCGTAGGCAGAAGCAGAGCCGAAGATTTGAGTGCTTTTGTAGCTTATGTTTGCACTGGCAAGATTAGGAAAAATAAGAGTGTTGGCTTGTCCTGCTACCGATGAATGAGGAGCTTTGAGCTGTGCTACCTCAGGACGAAGTGCAGCGTCCATCTGTAGCTCACCGTCAATGAGTAATGTTGGGTGATTTTTCTGCATCTCTGTGGCTGCTTTCTGTACGACATCTACTTCTGGATGTTTAGCAGATCCTTTTGTAGAAAAAGACAGAAACGCTATTTTTGCTTCTGTTTCAAGATATACCCTACATGTATCTATTGCAGCGAGAGCTATCTGTACTAATTCTTCTGAGTTAGGATGTGGGATAATTGCACAATCTGAGAATACAAGGCATCCTTGTTCTCCTAAATGAGTATTGGGATGTTCAATAATAAAGGCAGAGGAAATAAGTTTTAGTCCAGACGCTACTCCAATTACCTGTAATGCTGCACGTAACACATCAGCAGTCGAAGTGATAGCCCCTGCAATCATTGCATGGTACTCTTCTTTTGCTACGAGTGCGGTTGCAAAGTAAAGAGGGTTTTTCATGGTAGCATATGCAGTTTCTTCATCAACATTTTTATGTTTTCTTTTTTCATAAAAGAAATGAGCATAGTCTTCTAGTCTTGTATCTGTTGCACTGTCAATTATTTCTGTCTTGTGTTCATTGAGGTGAATTGAGTAGCTCTCTACTGTTTTTGAAATGGTGTCTTTATTTCCTATGAGGCAGATATGTGAGACTATGTTCTTTTTTTGTAACAGAGCAGCTGCTTTTAATACACGTTCGTCACTACTTTCAGGGAGTACAAGACTCCTCTGCATTGACTGGGCTTTTTGTATTATTTTTTCGCTAAATTGTGTCATATATCACTTTATTATAGTATATTTTATATAATAATTATATGAGGGATACCCGTACTTTAAAGTGTTGTATTGCTGGACTTGGGAGATTTGGTATGTTCTGGTTTGAGCTATTGTACAAGCACAGAAAGGTGTTGCATGAGATGGGAAGTACTCTTATACAGAGAGGGGATGCTACTACTGTAGATGCAAGTGTGTCCCATAATGCTTATGCATCAGTGAGCAATATTGAGTTTTTGTTATATGATCCTGCATTTTCAAAAGAGATGCACACTACAGTACAGAAGATATGTGACACATATACAGCGACAGAGGAAGATGAGGCTACCTATACAGAATTGCATGCCCCTGTTACTACTGAGATAAGTATTGCTACAAAAGATACGCTAGCTTTGGCTGATGTTATATTTTTATGTATGCCCATATCGGTATTAGAGACACAAGCAACAGAGCTTCTTTCCTATTGTAATGAAAATGTTATTGTATTTGATACATGTTCGGTAAAAGAAAAGCCCGTACAGTGGATAAATGCTGCACGCAAAGCAACACAATATTTTATGGCTACTCATCCTCTGTTTGGGCCAGATTCATTTGCGGATGAGCGTAGTAGAAAAATAGTGCTTAGTGCTGTCCATATGACTCATCATCTTCTTGTAGCGTGGGAAGTATATTTTACCGCTATAGGATTACATTGTTTACAGTTAAGTCCTGCCGAACATGACAAACAGATTGCGTACACACAGGGGCTTACTCATCTTGTAGGTCGTATCTTAAAACATATTCCACAACAGTCGTGTGCTGTTAGTACTAAGGGATTTTTGTCTTTACAAGAGATTATTTCACAGACCTGCAATGATTCTGCCGAACTGTTTCTTGATTTGCAGGTACACAATCAGTATTCTGCAGAAGTATGGAATGCTTTTTCACATGCGTATGAGACAGTGCTTGATACACTGCATAAAAGTGAGAAGGGGAGTAAAGGGTAGCACAGTGGTGTTTTAGTTTCCTTTTTTTGCTCCTTTGTCGCATTTAATACTTGAACTCGCAGAAGCATGATTTCCTTTTTTGCATTTATACTATAAAGTATGATATAATTTGTAATTGGGTAAGAGAGTATGGTTTAATCTAATATTGATTATCCATGCTAGCCCCATTATTAATATTTTCGGAGGGTAGAATATGGCGTGGCCTGGTGACATAGAAGAAAATAGAATTATTTGTAAGCCATTTAATAATACAGAAGGAAACTCGCCTGTTACTCTTTTAAAAATTGAAGGAGATCAAAAAGAAAAATTATTGGAGAGGTTAAACTTAATGACTTTAGAAGAAGAATCCCCTATAAGAAAGGTATCCTCTTCCTATATGTTACCGTTAATTTCGGCAGCAGGGTTTTATGTTGGATCAAGTGCAAAATTAGGTTCTTCTCTTTTTATGGCTACTACTGATCCTTCAAATTTAATGCGTATTGGAGGAGGAGTTGGGAGTCAGTTTATGTCAGCAGGTGGAAAAATTATGAAACAAGCTCCTTTTGTTCCAGCTAAATTAGCAACTTTTTCTATATCTGCTTCTTTGGTTGCATTCCAGGCAATGGCAATTATAAGTATTCAGAATAGTTTTAAGGTAGTAAATGAAAAATTGGATTCTATTAAGAACATAATTACAAGAATGGAAAAAAAAGATAATGCAAAGGAGATTGGTAAATTAGAAAGTGCTATAAAAAGAATCTCTATTTTAGAGAAACAGTATGCAATAAATCATCATTTTACAAATGATATGATGGTAAGATTATGTTTGTTAGAGAATGAAATAAATCCTATGCTTGAGGAATATCATTGGTTATATGGTAGTCAAAAATTGAATACAGAGGATGTTATACACTATGTAAACGGACAACAAAGAGATGCTAATATTTTGTTAGCAGCTTCTATTGTTGATATGCAAATATCACTTTTGCTAAGTAAGTTACATGTGCAGGAACAACCTAATTATATAAAAATATCTAATGATGATTTTGAACAAAAAATTAATTTTTATAAAAATATTTGGAACACAATTCTTGTTCTACCTAATAAAATAAAGGATATGACAGAAGAGATTAAAGAAAGCGTAAAGGCAATGAATGGTTGGCAGAGGAATATGCCTGAGTGGTTGGGTGGAAAGAGCCGAGAAAGAAAGGATTTAGAATATAAAGCAGAATATTTATCAGAACAAGAAAATGAACTATCAGAAGACAGCAAAATACGTGAAGAACAAATTGGTAACATAAAAAAATCTTTGAAACCAACAAGTAGCAATCAACTCCTTTATTTTCCAGATGAAACTGGAGAGTATGTGTGTTATAGTTGTACAAGTGATATTCAGTTTAAAGAGCCAAGTAAATAAATCCGACAAATGAGTATCACAACAAAGCCCCACAAACATACGCACTAACAACAACTGTATTTGTGCTACTATAGTAAATGTACTATTGTTATGCGAAAAAATATACGGTGTTTCTTTTACTGCTTTCTCATTTTCTCGGTATTGTTGACTGCTTCTTGTTCAAACAATAGAAAGAAGAACAGCAATATAGTGAAGGATATAACTCCACGAAGTACAGACAATATACCGATTATTGAATCTACCATTCATAGATCAAATGAAAATGTTCCTCAAGAGGCTTCTGAGGCAATAGTTTCTTCCGAGACAGTATTCTCTAGTTTGGTGCCGAGAGATTATTCAATTATTGGTGTTAAGTGGGCAAACTTGGATGTAGATGATATTGAAGAGGCGGTAGTGGTTGTTACAAAAAAAAGGCAGAACTCTGTAAATGTGTTGATAGCTAAGTTCAATACAAACACTGAAAGATATTTTTTTCTGTGGCAAGAAACTACCACCATTATTAGAAACAGTTTTATTTCGTTACATATCTATGATATAAATGATGATGGAAGAAAAGAAATTATTATAGAAGGGAGTAACGAAAACTTACAGCAACAGCTAACTGTATTTTATTTAGATGCTCCTAGCTATAATCTTAGAAACTATCAAAACATATTTACTATATCAGGAGTAGGAGGGGGAGATATTGAGTTGCAATTACCTCAAGATTCATTTTCTTCTGTAAATATTATCGTGTACCAAATTGATGAAACAAAAGAGATAATTGAAAAAAAATCGTATGTATGGAACGATGGTATTTCTAACTTTGCTCTTTTACGCAATGAGGTATTTTCTTTTGAAGATCAAGCAAAGGAGCGTGTAAACACATTGAATACACGAGATACTCAAGTATGGCTTACTTTTCTGAACGGGTTATGGGTCTACGAAAAAGATACTCAACATAGCAGTGGTGTTGGAAATGAGCAAATGCATATGCTCTATTTTTCTAATAACGCTCCTGAGCTAAGTGTGATAAAGAATGACTCTATGCGGTTTTATCAATGGAGTAACAGAGCATCAAGGATGTTTCGTGCTAATATTGGCATACAAGTGCAAGTTTCTAATATAGTGTTGCCAGATATTTTTGCTTCTTTATCAATAGAAGTATTATCAGAAAAGCAAATAAGCATAGCACTTGAAAAAGATGAATATAGTGAAGTTATTAGAGGTGTTTTTACACAAGTGAATGTAAATGATATTATTGAGGAAAAGTATGCTCTATTTTCTCTTTTTGAACAATATGGTATAGCAAGGAAATTGAAGCAAATTCAAGAATGGGTTATTGGAAATAAGGAAGATAGTAATACAGATAATGCCTATGTGTTCTCCCAAGATTCTGTTTCCATTTTTGTTGTCAATAACAATAACTCGTATACCTATAGAATTTTCAATATAGCAAATGAGTTTTTTATGGAGCTAAAGCATGATGAGCTTTATAGGTTTTATAAATTTACCAATGTTCATGAAATAGATTTTAATGATGAAGAATCGTCCTTTGCTCTGCTATTACAGCCCTATGTTATTACAAGTAGTAAAGCCTACCCACTTGATAATGCTAATGATATTCTTCTTAAGAAAAGTGAAAGCGATAGCTAATTATCCTTGTATTTAAGAAAGCCTTCAATGCCAATGGTTCGTAATTCTTTTATTTGACTCTGTACATCTTTACTCTGTGAAAGAGGTATGATTATCTGATAAAAGATAGTATTTTGTACTGTTGATGTACTCATAATAGGGTATGCTCCCTCAAACATAGCGTCACGAAGAAGTGCTGTAAGTTTATTATAATAATTGTTTGCTTTTTCTTTATTTTGGAATGATGACACTTGATACCCAAGTTCAGGTGCTGATGATAAAGGTATGTCTCCTGCTATTTCATTGCTTGATGAGGATAAGGAATTGTTTATTTCTAAATCTAAAAAAGAAAAAAAATGTGATGGGATTGGTAGTGTAGTGATTGTGTTTTGTAGTAATTGATATTCTATGGATGTTTTATATTTGTCTTGTAGTATCGTAAGGGCATATTCTTTACTGCTATGATTGTTTATTTTTAGTGCTAGTTTATACATAAAATAGTATATTGACGCTGGCAATAAAATAGCTTCATTTTTTTTTATGGTAGTGTGTATGTACTCTAATGCAGTACTATATTTTTTTTCATAAATATAGATTGCTATGTTTAAGGTAGTGAGTGGTATGATAATATTGGAGATATTGTATCTCTCTTGTAATAGTGCAATATTACGTTTTGCTAGATTGATATTTCCTGTTTGATATTCTTGTATACTTGCCATCAGTAAGTGTTTGGGTAAGCGAGTAATTTCAAAAGCAGAGTAGTACAAAAGTGCTGCAGTTTGAAAATCATAGCGTAATGTTGCTATTTTAGCAAAATGGATATATATTGAATAATGAATGAGAGATGGGGGATATTGTTCTAGTACAGTGTAGAAAAAATTATAGGTCTCTTGTATGCTTTCCATAGAAGGATAGTGAGTGCTTACAAAGGATAATAGTTCTTGTTTACTAGGGGTGGGGTTATTTTCTATCCATTCACTTGTAGCATCTGCACTAAATAATAGTGTAGTATGAAACAATAACAAAATAATGGTACATAGAATTGATTTATACACTATATAAAAAAATGTTAGTTGATCTTATTGTCAGTAGGGACAGTATTTTTTGTTTTTTTATTTGTTTTTTTCAGATTTTTTTCTTCTTGAACGAGTCGTTTTGTTTCTTTTTTTATGCTTTTGTTTAGAATATTACTGGCATATTTTCTTGAATATGAGAAAATAAAAGGCACTGCTATAATTGTTCCAATGATAATACCAATGTATAAAAGCAACACTCCCGGTACATTGTGAAGAGTATAGAATAAAAAAGAAATTGTTGTTGTATACTTAAAGTTGATAATAGCAAATAAAAGTGCTAATGTAATAATAATTATGATAAAAATAAATATAGTCATGCTAACTCCATTATAGTATAAAATTATTCTAAAATATAGTTTTTAATAAACAGACGTAATGTATTCCAATCGTTATTTTTTGGGAGCAAAATATACGCTCCATAATTATTAGAAGAAATGGTTTGTGAAGAAGGAATAGGTATTTCTTTATTATCATTTTCGCTATTTTGAGAAGCAAGAAGTTTTGTATATGTTTGGTATAAAATATTAGAAGTACTGAGTGTGAGTTTTTTATGTAATGGAAGATCTTTATTTTTTGTGATAATGCTAGCAATTTCGAATATACTGAGATTTGTGCTTATATATGGTTTTATGTCGCCTACTATTTGCATAAGTGAGATCATAGAGGAAAATATATCCATGCTGCTTATTTTGTTTCGTATGCCTTCTAGTAGTAGTTGTTGTCGCTTAGATCTGCTGAAATCATTGGTTGTGTTTCTTGAACGTGCAATACGTAATGCTTCAATGCCATTGAGTTGGTATTCTCCTTGTGTATAATGTACATAGGACCATTTTCCATTTTCTTTAATTCTATAACTTGGATCTATTAAATCTTCTTCTAAATATATATTTATTCCTCCTATTTTGTCAATGACAGAAATGAATGCATACATATCAATGCTTACATAATGATCTATTTTTAATCCAATAACTTTTTCTATAATTTTTAGAAAATTTGATTTGGTATAAAATTTATAATACCAATTTAGCTTGTTGCCCATAAAATAAATATCCCTAGGGATACTGAGAAGTTTAATACCTTTTTTTGGATGAATATGTGCTAGCATTAAAGTGTCAGAAAGATTATTGTGAGTGCCAATAATAAGAATATTTTTTGTTTCCTCTGGGAGAGTACTATTTTGTATTGCTGTTTCTTGTTCTATAGAAAAAGAGATATTTCGTATTGGAACGTCGTCTTTATCCATCATCCATAGTTGTCCATTACTACGTTGCAAGGCAATAGCTCCAATTTTACTTTGTGGATATGGATGCTTCATGTCTGTATTCACATCAAAATAGTAATAGTCATTATCAGTGCGCCAATCTTGTAATATATATACATGTTGTTTTTTCAAAGAATTTTGTATTTTTTCTGCAGAAACTATAGTTTTAAGTATGGTGAGATAATTGTAGTTGGCAGTTTCTTGTTTGGTAATATATGAGCTATCAAGTATAACAGAAGTAACATATGCAGTCCTTTGTTCTGGGGTATCTGATTTAGAATAGGGTATGCCATTTACTATCAATGTATAATAGAGTGTATTGAGCACAATTTCGACAATAGGTTCATTGATGAAATTGTATAGTATTGTTGTATGAGTATACTGTGAAGGAGTAGTGTGTTGTACTGACAGGTTAAAGTTGTTGATACGTTGTTGTAGTGTATGCTCTGTAAGGGCTGTCTTAAATTGTTGTAGAAACTGATCAGATAATTGTAAATGTAGTTCAATAGTTTCTTTGATGTTGTTAATACTGATTTTTAGTTCATCAAAATGTAATGGGACATATTTTATGTCTGTAAATGCACTTTGTATATTAAATGCAGTGATTGTGTTGGTATTGGCATGAAACAAGGGAGTATAGAGGGCAACAATGCTATTGTTAAAAAGGTACACTATTTTATTGTTTTTTTGATAAAATGATAAGCCTATTTCTTTGTTTATTGTCTTAAATGAAGGTGTTTCTAAAAAATCTGCTAGTACTACTTCGTGTAGTTCTGTTTGATATGATTTGTACATTTCATCTACCAAGAGCTCAATGGTATCAGTTTCTAGTACTGCTTCGTTGTTTTTGTTTGATTGGAGTTGTAATTCAAAAAATTCTGTTCTAGCTCTAAAGCGTTAGAAACAGCAGAGGAAGAGTTTATAATTTGATGTAATGTATTAAAAATGAGTTCAAGTTCTTTTTCTGTTGTGTTTATTTTCTTTATCAGGGTGTTTATGGTAAAAATACTAATAACAATGAGAACGATACAAACAAAGAAAAGAAATGTGTACCAAAGGCCTTTGTGTTTATGGGATTTTTGTGGTAACATTTCATTTTGATATGAATGATTAAAGTGTGTCATATGCTGTATTTTGTTCTGCTAATTGCACTGTATTTTTCATAAGTGAAGCTATTGTTACTGCTCCTACTCCTCCGGGCACGGGGGTTATGTATGAGCATTTATGTTGTAGTGTGTCAAAATCGGCATCACCGACTAGTATATACTCTTTTGTTGTGTTGTGCAGTGCTTGTCCTTCTTTATCTAGGTGTATTCTGTTGATACCAACATCAATTACTACTGCATCTTTTGCTACCATATGTTCCTTTAAGAAGAAAGGTATGCCTATGGCTACAATGACAATGTGAGCCGTTGAACATATTGAGGTAATATCTTTTTCACTTGTCTTAGAGTGACACAGACTTACTGTAGCGTTTCCGTACGCTTGTTTTAATGAAAGAAGAATTGAAAGTGGCCTTCCTACAATGGAGCTTCTTCCAATGATAGCAATATGTTTTCCTTCAGTGCTAATATTATAGTACTTAAAAAATTCAATAACAGCATTTGCTGTACAAGGGATAGGTACATCAGTGGCATTTTTTTGTAATTTACCAATGTTTATTTCATGAAAGCCATCTACATCTTTTGTAGGAAGTATAGCTGATAAAATGGCATCACTATCAATATGAGCAGGAAGTGGTAATTGTACAAGTATGCTATGTACCTTTGGATCTGTATTAAGTGTATGAATGAGCTCTACTATTTCGGAAGTTTGTGTGCTTTCAGGAAGTAATATTACATCTCCATCAATGCCTAATTCTTTACATTTTTTTGCTTTCATATGTACATATATTTTGCTAGCAGGATTGTCTCCTACTAATATTACGCGTAAACAGGGAGTAATACCTTTGTTTTTTAGCTGACTAAGTCTTGGAAGAAGGGCTTTATATATATGTTCGGCTACATCTTTGCCTTTTAGGATAGTATCATGAGTATGTGCCATTTAAATATTATACTACAATATGCTATGCTTAAAGTAAAGTACAATAAAAAATATATAGAGGTGGTATGAGTAGTATAGTATTAGGAGCACAATGGGGAGACGAAGGGAAAGGCAAAATAGTAGATGTGTTATCTTCACATTTTAACTGGGTGATACGTTTTTCAGGCGGAGCAAACGCTGGACACACTATTGTAAACAAGGGGGTGAAATATGTATTTCATTTATTGCCTTCGGGTATTTTACATAAAAATACACAGGTACTCTTAGGTCCTGCTACGGTTATCGATCCTGAGCAGTTATTCTATGAGTTAGAACAGCTAAGCAACGCTAATATTGATTGGAAAGGTCGAATATTTATATCTGATAGAGCTCATCTTATACTTCCATCGTATAAAAAGGAAGATAAAAAGCTAGAAGAGAAACGAGTATATAAAATAGGAACTACCCAAAAAGGTATTGGTATTGCGTATGCTAAAAAAATGCTGAGAACGGGTATTCGTATAGCGGATATGCATGATCCTGCTATTATACGTATGCTATCTAAAAGAGACAGAGCCTTTGTAAAAAAGTATGCTTCTTTTTTGAGTAGTATTGCAGTAAATCATTACTATATTTTACAAAATTTTACTACTACTGACAAGATATTATTTGAAGGAGCACAGGGAGTACTGCTTGATTCAGATTACGGAACATATCCGTATGTCACTTCTGGACCTACTGGTATAAATGGGGTAACTACTACGGGGTTTCCTATCAAACAAGCAAAGAAAATAATTGGAGTAGCAAAGGCCTATAGTACACGGGTAGGAGAAGGTCCTTTTCCTACAGAATACCGAAAAGATGAAGCGCAATTACTTAGCCTCATTCAAACGAGAGGAAATGAAAAAGGAAGTACTACAGGAAGATTACGTCGATGTGGACATTTAGATTTAATCAGCTTAAAATATGCCTGTAAAGTATCGTGTATTAACTCTTTGATATTGACGCATGTTGATGTCTTGGATGTTTTTGACACAATAAAAGTATGCGTAGGATACGAAATTGAGAATGATTTTTACGACTATACTCCTTCTAGTAAAGCAGATATGGAAGCAATACATCCTGTTATGCGAAATTTTGCAGGATGGAAAGTAGATACAAGCAATATACGGAAATGGGAACATCTCCCTAATAATGCACTTTCATTTATTTCTTTTTTAGAGTCATATCTTGAAGTACCTATTGACGCTGTTTCTGTAGGAGCGGATAGAGATCAAATGATATTTAAGGATTATCATACATTTACAGATAATTTATAAATAGAGAGATGGAGGTGGCGGGAATTGAACCCGCGTCTTAAAAGGGCAAAGTAGCACCTCTACAAGTTTAGTTTGCTGTTGGTTTTTGCAAAAAACGAAATGGCAAACACATTTTTTTCTTGCTCAGTCAAATAAAGTGTCCTCTCTCAGTCTTTGACATACAGAGAGAGTAGAGTCCCTAAGTGAACAGAAAGCCGTCTAGGAACATCAACGGTTCTGTAGCAACATAGTACTATGCTGCTAAAGCTAAATTGTTATCTGCATTTATTGCAGTGTGGTAATTAGGTTACCAATCCACTTGCCATGATACTAATACTTCTTCCAATCGAGTCCTGTTCACCCCCTTTTTTTATAGTATACTACATACACATATATTTTATAAGAAATTGAGAATATGTTCTAGTACTGTTTGTGTAGAACATGCAATAATATCTTTTTTGTTACTGGTAATAAACTCATCCCATTGAATATCATTTCCTTGCCAATCGCATATAATTCCTTTTGCTTCTTTCACAAGAGGATATATTGCTGCTACATCCCATATATGAGTACTAGGATCAATAACAAGCTCTGCGTGAGCGGTAATAAGAAGATAGTATGCAAATGCATCTGCCCATGTTCGTGTTATTATGTTTGCGTCATGTGTAAATATATGTTGTACTAATTTTGGGGCTTTTTTATACACTTTCCCCCAATCGTAAGAAAGGTACAGTGGAGAACTATGCGTTTCTTTCTGTGCGGATAACACATGTGTTGTGAGCAATGTATTGTTTTCCCATATGCCTTTGTCTTTTATAGCACATATAACTGTTTTGTATGTGGGAATAGATACACAGCCAATGATGGGCTGCATTATTTCAAAATCAAACAAAGCAAGTAATGTGGTAAAAAGAGGAACACCATGAATAAAGGCTTGTGTTCCATCTATAGGATCAATAATCCAAGCATAACGATTTTTTTCATACTGTGTCTGTGTAGTAGTGTCAGTACCAAACTCTTCTCCTATAATGGTGTGCTGTGGATATTGTGTGGAAATTGCATTTCGAATTGTCTGTTCTATTTCTTTATCAGCTATCGTAACGGGACTGTTATCTGTTTTATATGTTACTTTATGTTTATTTGAAGAGCGAAATGTATGAAAGTAGTGTAATACAGTGTCTATAGTAGACTGTAATGTTGATTGAGCAAATTGAGCTGCTTCTCTCATATCTATGGGAGCTGTGTTGTTATTCTTCATTATTTTTTTCCTCTCATCATATCTGCTGATGCTTGTTGTGCTTCACGTTTAAGGGTGCGTTCTTTTATACTTTCTTTCTTTTGAAATAATTTTTTCCCTTTTGCTAATCCTAGTGCAATTTTTATAAGTCCATTTTTTGTATATGCTTCTATAGGAACAAGGGTAAGTCCTTTTTCATTTGTTTTTCGCTGTATTTTATGAATTTCTTGCTTATGGAGTAAGAGGGTTCTTATGCGTATTGGATCGTATGTTTCGGAAGGAGCAAAGGCATAAGGAGAAATGTGCATATGATATAACAAAACACTGTTATGCTTAGAGATACGAGCATAACAGTCAGTGAAATTGAATTGCTTCTTTTTTATAGATTTTACTTCAAAGCCATAGAGAACTATACCGCATTCATAGGTTTCGATGATGGAATATAAAAATGTAGCTTTTTTGTTTTTTAGTAATGGTATGATTTCAGTTTTTTTCATAGCAATCTTTATTTAAGAGGTACGAGGATAATACGAAAAGAAGTATACTCGCTTGCCCAATCAGGACTCATTGCGTTGTTTCTACTGAGGAAAGCATCTAAGTCTTCGTATGTTTTTATGTTCTTACTGTAGTTTCCTCCTAATACTATTTTTTCTCTTCCTAAGGCAGGGGTATAGTCTGCGTTATATTGAGGGAGAGGACTGTACCAGCTATCAGTCCATTCCCATATATCATCGTATAAAGAAAGAAGACTCGTATCAATGGTAGCTCTATCAATTTCTACATCATAGTTATTTGATCCAATATACTGTTGTGCTACTCTCCACTCAAATTCATTAGGGAGTTTTGCTCTATATTGAATATTGTTTTCTCTGAGTACTGTATTAAACCATTGTGTATACGCATGTGCATCATACCAAGTAATATGTGTTAC
Organism: Spirochaetia bacterium; assembly: GCA_965218205.1. Classification (GTDB taxonomy): domain Bacteria; phylum Spirochaetota; class Spirochaetia; order WTKD01; genus CBDDCA01. The sequence continues at coordinate 1,008,758 of OZ244590.1, forward strand.
TGGTGAAGCATCCTCATAGGTATGATAATTAGAGAGGCTAAGATGATTATCACTATGTTCGGGACTGAGTGTTTGTGTTGAAGCAGTTTGCCAGAAAGTATTGTTTTTTAGAAATTCGATATACTGTTGTACGGTAACTTTTGTACTTTGCATATAAAAATTTCCACTTTGAATGGATAGGCTTTTTTTCTGATTGTTTTTTACTGCTTCCTTAAATTCTAGCACTTGAGAGTTTGCCGTATCTATAGACGATTGGTATATATCTTGGTATTCTAAGTGAGAATGAAGCGTGTATTCAAGGGGTTTATACGGAATGAAAATAAATTCATCACCTAAAATAGATATTTTTTTTGCTCTATTTCTTTCTGATTTTATTGCTTGATTGCTGTTTGTCTGCTGTGCTTGTGTAATAGAATCAGATATAGGGTTTGCTACATACAACTCTATCATTGTTGCCATATCTTGCATGCTTATATTGTAAGCTCCCTGTATATCAGAAAGAGGATTTTTTTCTATCACTGCTTGTTTGAGTGAAGGATGTTGTTCCATACTATCTGTAATATTTTTTTGATATACATGTTTGTTTTGTAGATAAGGAAGTGAAAAATATATGAGCTGTAATAGTAATGTATAGCTACTCTCAGGGGGCGATAGTATGGGATCAGTATACGCTGCTTTTTCTTTGCTTGTGTCTCTATTTGTGCTTAGGAGAGGGAGTAATTCTTCTATTGTAGTATTGAGGAGAGGAGGAATCGTATATTTTCTTGTCGATATGGTATTTGTATACGAAGCTATACGAGGGATAGTGTATTCTATTATTGCTTTTCTGTCTTGTAATGCAAGTGTACTCTGTATGCTATGACGAAATATATTTGAGAATAGAGTACGCTTATTGTATTGAATAGTGTTTGTAGTAAATCCTAATTTCTCTATACGAATACTGTGCTTGATATTTTCTATGCGTGTTGTAATAGGTGTAGCTCCAAGATAATACTCATCTATGTATACTGCTGCATTGGTAGGGGTGCTAGTAATATGTATCTTACTTGTAGTAGGATGAAAGATAAATATAAATGCTATAAATAGTATGGTTATGCATACTATAAAAAAACAAAGAGGAATGTATACAGTAGGGTGAACACCAAAGATAGGTGTTAGTGTTACTGTATCTTCAGGAATAGGTTCATACATAGTAGAAGGCGATTTTTTTTTGAGATGTTTATGGTTATTCATAGTTGTATATGTTATACTATAACAAATTAGGGAAATAAATACAAAACATAGAATAATGGCATCGGTTGCAGACAAAAAAACACATATATTAAAGCAATTTTCAACATTTCTTGTTGTAAAAGTAGAAGCGTTTCTTTCTCGAAGAAAAACAAAAAAGCGTATTGCAAAGATAAAACAAAAGAAGCGTGGGGTGTTACGAGATTGGTTATACTCTTTTTTATGGGCTGCTGGGGTGGTACTTATACTAAATCAATATATTTTACAGGGGTATCGTATTCCATCTGGTTCAATGATTCCCACTTTACTGCTACAAGATAGAATATTTGTAAATAAACTACAATATGGTCCAGAGCTTTTACCAGGTATCTTTCGTTTACCTCGTTTGCGTTCTCCAGAAAGATTTGAAGTGGTTATTTTTGAAAGTCCCGATTATATTAGCAAAGGGACTACATTTGAAGTTCTGCAACGAATTTTGTACATGGTATCACTGTCTCTTGTTGATATTAACCGAGATAAGCAGGGAAACCCAAAGGTACAATTTCTTATAAAACGTTTAATGGCATTGCCTGGAGATCAATTAAAAGTAGAAAATGGCACTTTATATTTTAAGTTGGCAGGTACTCATACATGGCAGGATGAAGTTACCTTGAGAAATACTTTGTATACATATAAACATTCGCATATCAATACGCAGTATATACTTAATAATGAAAAAGAAGGAGTGAGTATTGATAAAAAGCAGTTAAGAAAGGATGTACGAACATATGTAAAAGATAGATTTTTACTGCATAAAAATATTTCTCTTTCACAAAATTATCCTCGTATAGAATTTGAGCAGGTAGTATCAAAACTATATCGAGAAGTAAACCCTTCTGTATATCATCAAAAATATTCCTATACAAAGTATTCTGAAGGATGGACTGTTCCTAACGATTACTATTTTTTTATGGGGGATAATAGAGATAATTCTCTTGATAGTAGATTTTATGGTGCTGTCCCACAACGTAATGTATTAGGAGAGGCTTTTATTATTTATTGGCCTTTCTCTCGATTTTCAAGAATAGAGTAATACTATGGAAACGAGATATTATGTACAAAAAAGAAAAAGTTTTCTAAAAAGAATACTATATGTATATTTGTTTCTTATCATTACTCGTATCTTAGTTGTTGAGTTTGGTGTTCAAATAGTGCAACAAAAAAATACAGTGAGCAGTCCTTTATTTTCTAACGATAAGAATGCTAAAATACTTACTCTATCTTCACCTTATACTTTTTCATTATTTGGCTTCATTACTATGATGAGATCCCCGCCACCTCAGAAAGGAGATATTGTACTTATTGAATCTATGGATTATAAAAATCAAAACATAGGAAAGAAAATAGTGTTCTCTTTTCTTGAGATATGTACTGTAGGAATTATCAAGCAACAGAAATACACGTTTGTGAAAGTAGTGGGAGTATCATCTCAAACAATATATTATTCTGCTAAAACTGTTTTTGAAAGTAAGCAAGAAGCAGAGCAAGCAGGTGGGGATATTCCATTTTTTGATATGATAACAAATGTAACATTATCAGACGATGAAGTGTTTGTTATGGGAAACAAAGAGTATTCTGTTGATAGTCGTATGTTTGGTGCAATGAAAGTGTCAGATATAAAAGGAAAGGCTGCTTTCCTTTTAGCGCCTTATTGGAAGCGTATTGGATTAGTAGCAAAAGATACTTCACTTCGCTGATGGGAAAGTGGAAATCATTATTTATTCCAATATTTTTATCATCCCGTTCGCTTGAGTGTCTTATACAAGATGCTCATACATTTGTAAATCGTTGGAGTGCACAGTGTTCTCAAGTACAAAACATATATGTTCTTATATACATACAAGAACATATAGAGCATAATATATACACACATGATATACAAGAAGCTATGAAAGGTATATTACAATCTCTCTGTAATAGCTGTCCTTTATTAGAAGAATGTAGTGTTGAAATCAAGTTTTCTTCTCATGCTGTAAAACATATGTCTGCTTTTGCACAAACAAAGTGTGTATATCATATTATTGAGCTTTGTTCACACCTATCGTTAAATCATATACATATCTTTTTTCGTTTTATTTTGTATGACATGTTGTTTCGATGGCTGTATCAGCATAATTACTTGAGTGCAATACATAATGCTTTTACATTGTTTTCTGTACATACATATAGTTACGCTTTGGAGCTAACGGCAAACAATGTTAGCACTGCTCTTTCAACATTGGCATCGTATGATATGTATACGAAGATAAAGCATATTTCTGTTGATTGGGGATCTATATCGTATGATGCTGGTAATGCAAAAGAAAGAGTATCTATCGTACAGAAAGCACAGGAGTTTGGGTTCATATCGTATCAATATTGGCATTTCTATAGAGAAGAGAAAAAATATAGTTCGGGATACCTTGATAGTTGTTACTATATGCTTCCCTATTTAGGTATAAAATATAATAAAGGAAGAAAAAAGACAGTATCATGGATGCAAGGAAAAAAAGAAAGCACTCATTCTTTTTTTTCATCAGCAATAGGCACATATACAGATTTTTTGAAATGGAGAAAGATAAGTGCATGGGAAGAATTATCTCTTCGTTGTATAAATAGTAGTTATGGCATTGTATATATACCTCATTATCTGTGCCATGTACTAGGAAATAGTGAATTACAATTATTTAAGAAAAAGGAAGGGTTTCGAGTAATTGTAGATGAAGATAGTATGCCATATCATGGGAGAAATGATTATATACATAACGGAGAATTTTGGAGTCGTTAGATGGTATTGCATAGAAAGAAATAAAAACACAATAATAGTGTATTGTGTTATAATAAACATGATATAATACATAATAATAAAAGGAGATGTATATGGATGAAAGAATAAGTAGCATGAAAAAAATCGGGGGGGGGGGGGGGGTACACTCTCGATATAAGCAAAACATAACTCTCGTTGCACTGTTTTTAGTGCTAGCAATAGTTACCCTCGTACTCGTAGGATGTTCGGAGGGCAGTAGCAGTTCCTCATCAGGGGGAGGAGGAACTTCACCAGTAACCCCGACCCTTGCATCACTGTCCAATGTGCAGATACAGCCAGCAGGCAATGACGGGACGCTCTCGTTACGTTGGCAAGCCCCAAGCGATGCCACGCATGTAGTAGTAAACGCTACCTCTACTGCACCAGCACAAGTCATACAAGTGCGTGTTCCTGCAATAGAATATCGTGCATTGTTTCAACAAGGACAATCGTATAAACTCAAAGGCTTGCAAGCCCTCACCAATTACACTGTAGAGATAGAAGCCCAGAAAAACACGGAAGTATCACCAAAAACAACCCGCTCTGTGACAACACTAATAGATACTACTACCCCACAGGACACATTGACACAGGTAGGACTGGAGAAGTCGGGGGATGGCATAAAGATAACATGGGACAAAGAGCGACTAGCAGTAGGCAAGACAGACATAGCAGAAGCAACAATAGTGGTAAAAAGCACGACTGGTGCTACAGTGCTTGCACAAGCTACCGTGCAGAACCTACAACAAGGGGAAGTTACGCTTCCAAACATCTCCACGCTTGCAGGCATATCCTATGATATAGAAATACGCTACAAAGACAGAAATGACAACACAAGCAGTCCTGCAACAGTACTAGCAGGCGTGCAAGCATCAGCACTCTCACAAACAGTAGCAGCACTACCAGAGGCAGAACTTACAGTAACAGCAAACGATAAAGACAATAGCCCAGCCGATGAAAGCCTGCTTATTAAGTGGGGGAGCTTTGCCTTTGGAACAGGCAACACAGCAAAAAGCCTCTTAGTACGAGTAACAGCAACTGCAACACAGACAGTAGTAGCAGAGGAGACAATAAACAAAGATACCAGTGCAACCAATGTCAGCGGAGCAACCGCACAAAACAAAGAATACGCCACTGTGTATGTAGCAAAAGATGGCATAGCACTCACAAAACTCTACGGCACACTTACATACAAAGTAGAAATCTATGTCTCTCAAAACGGAAAATACTCCACTGCAGTGTCAAAAGAACAAGCAACAACCGACAAAACAACAAAGCCCGCGACCAATGTAAGTGCCGTAGGAGGAGCAACAAGCATAGTAGTAAGCTGGCAAGCACCCAATGTACGAGACTATGCAGGAGTGACTATAACAGCAACAGAGAAAGATAGCGATAAAGTAGCAAAGACAGTAACAATAACAGACAGAGCAGTACGCAACACACAGATACCAGGCCTCAAAGCCACCACCGAGTATACAGTGGCAGTAGTATCGATGGACTATGCAGGCAACAAAGGAACAGAAGCAACAGCCACAGTAGATACAGTAACAGATAGCACCGTTCCCGATCCAGTAACAAACATACAAGCAAGCTATCCCTTCGTATCAGCAACAAAAGTAGGTGCACAGATAACATGGACAGCACCCGATGCAACAAAAGCCAAGAACAAAGACATAAAAGAATACAGCATAAGCATACAAGAGAAAGGCATAGACACCACAGTACTGAACGAGAAAAAAATACCCTATCCCACAACATCGCTCTCTGTCGAAGCACTCAGTCAAGGCAAAACATACACAGTAACAATACAAGCAATAGACTATGCAGAAAACAAAAGTAGCCAAGAAACACAAGACATAACAACACCCACCCCACTCACAGCACCCTCAGCAGAACTCTTTCAAAGCAAGCCCGCCCTCGTTACAACAGGAGCAATACAAATAAAAGCAACCTTTAGGCAAGCACCTGGATTAAATAAGTACTACACCCTGCGTATGTACGACAGCACTACACTGGTAGCAGAAAAAAGCATAACAGGAATAGCTACCACCATTAGCTTTGGCATAGCAGATGGCATAGAAGTATCAGCAACACAAGCAACTGCAAAACAATATAGCTTTACGTTTCTCACAGTAGAAAATAACAGAGTAAGCCCCCCAACAACACTCACAGACAAAGTAGCAGTATACGATGTAATATCCACTGTCCCGCCCGCACCAGAAAGTCTCACTCTGCTTATTGCAGAATCAACAGCAACAAGCGATACCGTACAGTACGAGTTTCAAGCAGGAACAATTACCGACAACCATAAAGCACCCAATGACAGCAAACTCAAACCAGCAAACATACAGTACAAAGTATACATAGTAGCAGGAGACCAGAGTACTAAAAGCATAGCAGAAATAAAAGCAATAACAGGAGTACAAACACAAAGTATAGCAGGAAGTAGCACTTTACGAGGAACATTTATAGGAACAAAAGGAGCAGTATACACCATAGGCATAGAAGCAATAAACAGCCTGAACCCCTCTACCACAAAGAAAGCACAAAGCAAAGACCCCGCACTGATACAAACACTAGAACTGAGCACCATCCCCAGATCAAAAGCAACAGCCCCCTCTACCTCGTCCTTAGCAAACAAGCTGGTAGTATCACAATCAACAAACACAACAGGAACAATAAAGCTAGTACTCACACAATTAAGCACAATAACAGGAGCAAAAAACAAAGACGGCACAACAGTAACCAGCAATGATGAGCTAGTATACACCGTGTATGGCTTACAGAAAGACACAACCCCAACAGTAGCAGAAGTACAAAGAGGCAGAAAAGTAACTATAGGCACAGCAAGGAACGGAGTGTACACAGTACCAGCGCTTAGCAGTATAGGCGTGACATCCCCAACAGTAGCAATAAAAGGAGCAACAAAGTATCACTTTGTAGTAGAAGTAGCCATAAAAACAGACCCAAGCAAAAAAGCAGTATCGACAGTGGCAACAGTAACAACCGCATCACAAGCGACAGATCCCGCAGAAGTAAGCAACATACAAGTAAAAGGAGTAGAAGGAAGGAATGCAAAGCTATCGTGGACAGCCCCCAGCCTTACTGCAAGCCATAAAACAGACACAGGAGATACCCTAGCAGTAGCACAAGTATCGTACAAAGTATACAAAGTAGCAAAAAGTGGCAGTACACAAAGGACAATAGCAGAGATAATAATAGCAGCAGGAGGAAGCCCCACAACAACAGCAGCAGGAACAACCAACAGCACTCTGACAGGATTGACAGTAGGCACCACTTACGAAATAGTAGTACAAGCAGTAAACAGCACCGATCCCAACAAAGAATCAAGAGGAGTCCGCAAGGAGTTTATCGCAAAAGAAGCCTATGGAGCACCAGGAAAGCCCACCATACAAGCAAATGCACAAGGAGCTACCATAGTACTTACCATAACAGCCCCAACCGTAAAAGGAACAGCAGAAGACGGAACAACTACTCTCAGAGATAATCAAATAGATTACAAAGTATACTATATAGCCTCAAATACAAACATAAATGGAGCAACAGTAAAAACACAGGCACAAGCAGCAAGCGATGCACAAGTAGGAGCAGAAAAAGACGATGTGCCAACAGGAGCAACAAGCTATACAATACGCAACCTACGATTGAATACAAAGTACTATATCACCGCAGTAGCAGTAAACAGCCTCAAAAAGACAAAGGTATCAGCAGAAGCAACAGCAGTCTCTGCCAGCACCCCAACAGTAGTGATAGGAAACACTACAAAGGTTTCAGCAACAGTAGGCACAGCACTCGCACAAAATACAACGAGAGTACTTACCAGCATTAGTCCTAGTGGACTATCATTTACCTGTGATGAAAGCACAGTAGATAACGATAACAGCACCCTCAAACAAGAAACAGGCCTAACAGTAACATTTGCAAAAAATACCAATACAGTAACGATAACAGGCACAGCAAATAAATCAAATATACATGATACTGCTATAACTGAGTATAACTATGGAGTAGTGGAATGTACCATTACCTCTGCGGGAGCAAACTCGGGACAAAAGGTACTTGCGACTATCAATGTAGAGACAGGGCTGGTGAAACTCCCAAGCGAAGTAGCGAGCTATTACAGACCAACAACAAAGACAGCACTGCAAGCTATTATCACTGCAGAAAAAACAAGACAAGGTTCAGGAGGAAACAATAACCCTAGCCCCAACCTCAACATGATAGATACGAGTGCTATTACTGATATAAGTCAATTATTTTATCAAGATAAGACTTTTAACGGAGACATAACACAGTGGAATACCAGCAATATAGAGAATATGTTCCGTATGTTTGGGAAAGCAAAGGCTTTTAATCAAGATATAGGAGCTTGGGATACAAGTAAAGTTACTAGTATGGGTAGTATGTTTGTTGATGCAAGTGCTTTTAATCAAAACATAGGAAACTGGAATTTGAGTAATGTAAAGGATGCGAGTGTTATGTTTTTTCGAGCAAGTGCTTTTAATCAAGACATAGGAAATTGGAATATTGGGAGTAGTTTGATTAGTGCTGGTGCTATGTTTGAGGATGCCACTAAATTTGATCAAGATTTATCATCATGGAAATTGTGTAAACTTCAAATTCAAGCAAGAAGTATGTTTAATGGTTCAGCTATGGCTGGCAAAACAGCACAGTACCCAAAGGTTAAAGGCGATGCAGCGTGTTCATCATAGAGCATACCTATGGCAAGAAGGTATAGGTATGTCATATATAGCATACTATGTAATATAAAGAGCAATAGAGACAGGAGGATGAGTGGAGCATTCTATTGGATGCTCTACTCAGTACTTGTACTTTTCTAAAAATTCCCAAAAAAACTTGTCTCACTCTATGAAACAACATGATATACTACAAGTACAAAATGTATCAATGGTAGTGTTTACTGTTTTAGTTAGGACTCTCTTTAGAAGTACAACTATTCTTCCATGTAGGTGGTGTATATTTGTTTCTGCTAGTCTTAAAGGCATCTTTACAATATATAACTTTGTCTACATTCCATTTAGATAAGTTTTTATTAAATGGAGAAGTACTTACAAAAGTATCAGTCATGTCAGTTACTTTATTTACATTCCATTTACTAATATCGTCATTAAATTTAGTGGATGCTCCAAATAAAGATTTCATATTTGTTATATTGCTAGTGTCCCAACCTGAGATAATTCCATTAAAATTTCCATAAATATTATTTTTGTTGTCTGATGATAAAACATTTTTCAAGGATGTCATTTTACCAATATCAATATGGAGTAAATTAGGAGTATTATTATCAATAGTACTATCATCATTAGTATCCATTATATTCTTTATGTACTTATCTAATTCTTCAGGTGTGCTAAAGGATCTTGTATACTGTAATTTCAACTTAAACTGTCCTTTTTGTTCATTGCCTTTTCGTATAAGGTAAATAACAAAATCTTTAGTCAAGTCATTAAAATTGCTATCTCTATTGTTATCTGGCGTACCTGATAATTGCACTCCATTATCTACTTTCTTAAGTGAAAGTCCACTAGGCAAAGGTTTATCTGTAGTATATGTATCTGACTTATTATATCCATCAAAAGTCATTGTAGATATACTGCTAATAGTCTCATTTATAGAAAGTGTAAATTCTGGTAATTTTGATAAAATTGACCCTGAGCTTGATGTTGTGTCACTTTCACAACTTACCAATAAAATACTTGTAACACTAATTACAAGAGTAAAAAATAATAATTTTGTTAGTTTCATTTTGAAACCTCCTTGTTTAATTTTTTAGTAGTATAGTTACTATAATATTTTTTTGTATCTGTGTTGATGATAAAAGTATTTACTAATTTCTTTAATTGATAGAGCAAATTGATGTAGTCTAATTTTATTACACAGCTTAGTCTCTTAAATTATATAGCAGTGTCTGTTGCCTCTACATCATATCCTTCTTCGTAGGCAAAATTTTCTAAAGATATCTTTTCTTCTTCTGTAATTATTTCATTTATAAGATATTCATTAATTACTTCTTGTGCATACTTTTGTTTCTCATATGCTGTTTTAGGATTTTTATTTCTTACCTTTTTTATCAAATCATCTTTATGATGTTCTATGATTTTATCTGCATTAATTTCTTTTGCCACATTATTACCTTTCTCAGACAAGGATATTGGGCTGTTGCTTTGAACAAAAGATGCTACTTTTATTTCTTTTGAACCCAAAATAGTCCCTATTGCTTCTAGTATTTTCCATGGAATATCTCCTATTTTATTATTGAGAGATTTTATGTCATTATTAAGAGATTTCATATCATTTTTTATTTCAGTAATATTTTTTTCATTATTAGCTATTTTTTCCTTATATTTCCCAGTCATTATAAAATAAGAAATTACTGGGACCAGTACACCGATGCTACTTATAATAATTGTTATAATAAATTTTACAGTTTCACTCATAATAAAACACAATAATCTTACTTAATTATAACATATGTATTAGATATATATATCAACATAACAGGCACTTTTAAAGTATACAATTTGACATGTATATACTGCTACTCTATACTTACTATAGAGACTTACTTAAAAGGTTGCCAATTATTACTTTGAGGCTTATGTTATACTCTCATCCCTTAGTAATGTAATTGTGGTGATAGGATAAATAGAAAAGAAGGTATGTATTCATGCAAAGAGAAGCTATATTATTACTTGACGATACCATGTTTTTTCGTGGAATTTCTTTTGCATATCCTGCATATACATTGGAAAAGCTTGAAGAAAATATAAAAAAACAAAATTTTCATGGAATAGGAGAACTCATATTTACTACATCTATGTCTGGATATGTAGAGTATATGACTGATCCTTCGTATACAGGACAAATTATTTGTTCTACCTATCCACTTGTAGGAAATTATGGGGTAGAGGATGAATGGTCAGAATCGAGTAATACAGTACATTCCAACTATATTTCTCTTTCTGCACTTGTTGTACATGAACTATATAGAGGCCCAGTGATAAATAATAGAAAAACGCTTGAAGCATGGATGTTAGAACAGTCTGTTCCTGGATTAGAAAAAGTAGATACAAGAGGGCTTACAAAATATATACGAGACAAAGGTGCAAAAAATGCAGCAATAGTATCTTTAGATCCTAACAATGCGGGCGAAATACAAAGAGCTGCTCAGTTGTTATCTCAATTACCTCCTATGGAAGGACGAAATTTAGTTTCTTCTCTTGCTACTCAATGGCAAGAATATAGTCCACATGGAGAAGAAATATGCACAGTAATAGTATATAATTGTGGAACAAAGAACAATATTATACATCTTTTGAGAGAAAAAAATTGTAAGGTTATCGTTGCTCCAAATAATGCCAGCTCTGAAGAAATACTTGCAAGAAATCCCGATATGGTATTAATATCAAATGGTCCTGGTGATCCTGCTGTGTTGAATGAACAAATAAAGGTTATTTGCAATCTTCATGAAAAAACAGTGCTGTGCGGTATTTGTTTAGGAAATCAATTATTAGGACTATCCCTTGGTGCAAAAACATATAAAATGGTGTTTGGGCATCATGGGGTAAATCATCCAGTACAAGATATGCTAAGTTCGAAATTATATATAACCAGTCAAAATCATGGCTTTGCACTTGATGAGAAAAGTTTACCACAAGGATCGGATATATGGTTTAGAAATATAAACGATAACAGCGTGGAAGGTTTTTTTAATCAGCAAAAAAAAGTATACAGTGTTCAATTTCATCCTGAAGCATGTCCAGGACCAACAGACGCAAGTTGGATATTTGATTTTTTTATTCAAAAAGCAATACTACTTAAAACGCAAAAACATAAAAATGAAATATAGAATTTTATTTTTGTAATAGGATGGAAAAATAATATATGCCTAAAAGAGAAGATTTAGAGAAAATACTTATTATTGGTTCTGGTCCTATTATTATTGGACAAGCATGTGAATTTGATTATTCGGGAAATCAAGCAGTACGAGCATTAAAAGAAGAAGGCTATACTGTTGTTCTTCATAATCCTAATCCTGCCACTATTATGACAACACCAGGAAATGCACATATAGTGTATTTTGATCCTTTAGAACCTGAATATCTTATAGATATATTAAAAAAAGAAAAACCTGATGCTATTCTTCCTACTATGGGGGGACAAAATGCCCTTAACCTTATTATGTCTTTTGAAGAAGGACAGCTTGAAAATGATTATAATGTTGAGTTGATAGGGGCAGGGCTAAAAAGTATCTCTCTTGCTGAGGATAGAGGCTTATTTAAGAATCTTATGACTACTATAGGATTACAAAGCCCTGTTTCGGCACTTGTAAAGTATGAAAGAGAAGCTCTAAAAGTAATTGATAAGGTAGGCTTTCCTGTTATTATCCGTCCTAGTTTTACATTAGGGGGACAAGGGGGGAGTATTGCTTATCATCAGAAAGAGTTTTCAGAGAAACTTGAAAAAGCCTTGCGTCGTTCGCCTGTAGGTACTGCATTAGTGGAAGAATCTCTTCTTGGCTATCAGGAGTTTGAGTTTGAAGTGATGCGAGATAAAGAAGACAACGCTCTTGTTGTATGTGCTATTGAGAATATCGATCCTATGGGGGTACACACTGGTGATAGTATTACTGTTGCACCTGTACAGACATTGTCTGATGCTGAGTATCAGGTATTGCGAAGTGCTTCTATTGATATTCTTCGTGCAGTTGGGGTGGAATGTGGAGGATCAAATGTACAGTTTGCGTACAATCAAGCTACAAAACGACTATTAGTCATTGAAATGAATCCGAGAGTATCGCGTTCTTCTGCTTTAGCAAGCAAAGTTACGGGGTTTCCTATTGCGTGGTCTGCCGCTAAACTTGCGGTAGGGTATACCTTGAATGAGATAACAAATGAAATTACTAAAAATTCCACTTCATTTTTTGAGCCTGCCCTTGATTATTGTGCTGTAAAGATTCCTCGTTTTGAGTTACAAAAATTTCCCATACATGAATTAAATACGCAAATGCGTTCTATAGGAGAAAGCCTTAGTTTTGGTGCTAATTTTTGTGAAGCATTGAATAAAGCAATAAGAGCAATAGAAATAGGCTATGATGGTATAGAAGAGGAGTCTCTGTCTCATGAAGAGTTACAAGAAAAATTGCAGACATTGTATCCAAAGCGTATTTTTGCCATCTATACCAAATTGTTACGAGATGGAGAAGAATGTATTCAAAGTGTAAGTGAGCTTACTGGGTATCATCCTTGGGTATTGTATCAGCTGTTAAGGATATCGAATGTAGAAAAAAAATTAAAAGAATTGTCAAAAGATATACAGAGTGGTAATGTTTCGCAAGTATGTATAGATACAATACGCACAGCGAAATACATGGGGTTTCTTAATGAGAAAATTGCCACATTACTTGGAGTAGAAATAGAACGCATCGAAGAAATGTTGCGTGCTTATTCTATAAAAAAAGTATATCGTTGTGTGGATACATGTGCAGCTGAATTTAAGGCGAGTACTCCTTACTATTATGGAAGCTATATTGGAAGCACAGAGTATGTTCCTGATAGTGATAAAAATATAGTGATACTTGGTAGTGGTCCTAATAGAATTGGGCAAGGCTTAGAGTTTGATGCTTGTTGTACTTTAGCTGCTTTTGCGTTTCAGAGACGAGGTGTTTCGGTAACTATTATAAATAGTAATCCTGAGACAGTCTCTACAGATTATAATGTATCTAATAGTTTGTTTTTTGAGCCTCTTTCTGCTGAAGATGTATACGATGTGTTACAAGAGAAAAACACAAAAGATATGGTAGTACAGTTGGGAGGGCAAACTCCTATTACTATTATCAAAAAATTACAGTCAAAGGGTATTGAGCCTATTGGTACGAGTATTGATTCTATAGATATTGTTGAAAGCAGAAAACGCTTTCTTGACTTATTGTATGAAATACAAAAGGATGTTGATATAGATGTTATCCCAGGTGCTATAGTACATACTATTACAGAGGTAGCAGGTACTGCAGATACTATTGGGTTTCCTGTTCTTATTCGTCCCTCCTATGTTTTAGGAGGGCAATCTATGGTAGTTGTATATTCTCAAGAAGAACTACAACGATATATTTCTGATAATAGTACTCATTTACAAGACAATGATTTGCTTGTTGATAAATACTTAGAGAATGCAATAGAGTATGATGTGGACATTGTTAGTGATAGTGAATCTGTGTACATTGCAGGAATACTACGACATGTTGAACATGCTGGAGTGCATTCTGGCGATTCTGCATGTGTCTTTGAGCCGAAGGTATTGCAAGATGAGATAGCTCATAAAATCTATGCTGCAAGTATTGCAATAGTCAAAAAACTATCAATTAAGGGATTATTGAACATTCAATTTGCTAGTGTAGGTGATACGCTATATGTGTTGGAGGCTAACCCACGTTCTTCACGTACTGTTCCTTTTATTTCAAAAACATCAGGAGTAGATATTGTTGATATGGCAGTTGCAATATGGACAGGAGAGAAATTGGATGAACAACCAGTATTTAAGGAACGAGTAATGGAAGGCTACGAAAATCTTGCGGTTGGATATAGTGTAGAAGGGTATGCTATAAAAGAATCAGTCTTTAGTTTTGATAGATTTGATAATATTGATCCTGCATTAGGTCCTGAGATGAGATCCACAGGAGAAGCAATAGGATTGGGGGATAGTTTTGGAGAAGCCTTTGCAAAGGCAAGTATGGTAGCTTCTACTCACTTGCCACGAACAGGTACTGTGTGTATGTCTATTGCAGGAAAGTACAAATATAGTGTATTGGAACAAGCACGGCAATGTATTGATTTAGGATTTGATATTATTGCTACTCCCGGTACAGCAAAAGTATTTCTTGAAAATAATATACCATGTAAGGTAATATCTCGTGTATTTGAAGCAAAACGCAATGAATCAACTATTATTGATGAACTACAAAAAGGAAATGTAGATCTCATCATAAATATCTTAAAAAGTGTCGATGCTCATTCTTTCTTAGATGATAAAGATATACGTAATGCTGCTTTACGTTATAGAATACCGTATATTTCAACCATCCCTGCATTAAATGCAGCTATTGAAGGTATAGAATTTCTTAAGAAAAACAAAGTGAGTGCAAGAAAACTACATTATGATAGTAGTCTATAGGAGTAGATGCTTGTATCGTTTTTTACTTGTTTTATTGTATGGTATTTTGTAGAGCATTAAAGTAGTATTCTACTCCATCCATAAGGGCATCCCATGATGCTTCAATGATATTTTCGTTTACCCCAATGGTTTCCCAGTCATGTGTTCCATCCGAAAAAGATATAAACACACGAACTTTTGCGGAAGTGTTATTTTCAGGATCAATCACTCGTACTCTATAATCAATAAGTTTTATACTGTTAATGGTAGGCAAATCATGATCCAAAGAATGTCGTAACGCAGTATCAAGTGCTTCAACAGGGCCATTTCCTGTAGCAGCTCCCATAAGTTCTTTTCCTTTATACTGTACAAAAATTCTGCACACTGTCTGGGCGGGATTAGTAAAGCTCTTAAACTGTTCAATGTGGTAGTTTTTTAATTGTATCATTGATTTCATTTTTTTTAACGCTCTTAGGATGATAAGCTCAAATGATGCCTCTGCCGTTTCGTATTCATACCCATCTTGTTCGCGTTGTTTTAATTCCTGTATAATACCTTGTACAATAGGATCATTTTTTGAAAACTCACCGTGCTTTTGTAAATATGCTACTATGGTGGATTTTCCTGCAAGTTCAGAAAGTAAGATACGGCGTTCATTTCCTACTTTTTTAGGCGAGATATGTTCCATAAGCTCTTTGTTTTTTAATACCACATCTGCATGTTGTCCTGCTTTATGGCTAAATGAAGCACGCCCTACAAATGGATCGCGAGGATTAGAGATAATATTTGCTTGTTCTGCTACAAAGCGTGATAATGAAGTGAGATGAGTTATTTCGCTTGCACAATGAGCAGTGTAGCGAGTATCTTTTAGCACTAAATTAGGTATTATAGTGCAGAGGTTTGCATTGCCCGATCTTTCTCCCCAGCCATTGATAGTTCCTTGTATATGTATTGCTCCTTCTTCAAGACATATGAGGCTATTTGCAGTAGCAACACCGCAATCGTCATGAAAATGCCCACCAAGTGGTGCGATCGTTTGTTTTGGAAGATTGCTCATAATGTACTGTACTTCATGAGGAAGCGTTCCTCCATTGGTATCACAGAGTACCAGTAAATCAGCACCTGCTTCAGTTCCTACTGTAAGTACTTCAATAGAGTACTCACTATCCAGTTTAGAGCCATCAAAAAAATGCTCTAAATCAAGAATTACCGTTCTCCCATGCTCTTTGAGTATTCGTACTGATTCAAACGTTGCTTCAAGATAGGCTTCTTTTGATGCACGAATAACATCGTTCACATGTGCAATCGATGACTTTGCCACTATAGTGACTATTTCTGTTTCGGCATTCAGAAGAGCATTTATATGATTATCATGTTTTATATCAGATGATATATTCGTACTTGGTTTTGCTGTAGAACCAAATGCAGCGATTTTTGCATGTTGTAAATTGAGTTTTTTTACTTGGATAAAAAACTCATTTTCTTTTTCACTGGAAAGAGGAAATCCTCCTTCAATGTAATCTACTTGAAATTCATCAAGTTTTTGAGCTATTTTGAGTTTATTTTCTAAAGTATAATTGATTTGCATGCCTTGCATGCCATCACGTAGGCTGGTGTCATATATTTCTATATTTTTACTCTGCATATAGTATCCTCGTATGTTAAAAAGCTATGTTACTCTTGTTGTAATTCATAATGGTTTATTGCATGTATAAATGCTTGAACACTTGCTTCTAATATATTAGTAGAAGAAGCTCGTCCTATACATTCACGATTATTTATGCTTGTTACCGCTACTGCTTCACCAAGTGCATTTGTTCCTGGACTAATTGCTGTCACATGATATTCTTCAAGAACGATGGTGTACTCCACTAAAGAAGATATAGCACTGAAGATAGCATCAATAGGACCATCTCCTGAGGCTTCTGCTTTTTTTATAGTTCCTTTGTAGCTAATGCTCACCACTGCTTTAGGGTCCGTCCCTGGTGTAAGAAACATAGAAAAATCTTCAATTTTGAAAAATTGACTCTGATTATTTTCTATAAAGCTACTTGCTATTACAATAAGGTCGGTATCATAAATTTCTTTTTTCTTATCAGCTATTTCAAGGAATTTTTGATATATTTCTTGTATCTGCTGTTCTTCTACATGAATATTAAGATATTGTAATCTATTGCGTAACCCATGTAATCCTGAATGTCTTCCTAGTACAATATTTTTGCTTGTGCGTCCAACATAGTCAGGAGTAAGAATTTCATATGTACTTCTATGTTTTAGTATTCCGTCTTGGTGAATGCCTGCCTCGTGAGCGAAAGCATTTTCTCCTATAATAGCTTTATTTCGAGGAATAGGAAATCCAATAGTAGAGCTTACTAGTTTTGATATAGAGAAGATTTTTTTATGATCGACATGTGTTTCTACTCCCCAATAGTCTTTTCTAATACCTAATCCAGTTATCACCTCTTCCATAGCAGCGTTTCCTGCACGTTCTCCAATTCCGTTTACGGTAACTTCGGCTTGACGAGCTCCAGCCTTAATAGCACTAAGAGTATTTGCTGTTGCTAATCCTAAGTCATCGTGACAGTGTATAGAAATAGTGATAGCATCTATATTTTTTACATGCTCTTTTAAGTAATGTATGTAATCATACACTTCTGTTGGGGTAGCATAGCCTACTGTATCAGGAATATTTACTACATCTGCACCAGCTTCAATTACCGCTTGCACTATTTGTGCTAAAAAATCTTTTTCTGTACGCAATGCGTCTTCGGGAGAAAACTCTACTTCTGCACAGCGTTTTTTTGCATATGCTACTGCCCATGTTGCAATATCAATTATTTCTTCTTTTGATTTTTTTAGTTTATATTGTCGATGAATGGGGGAGCTAGCAAGGAAAGTATGAATACGAGGTTTTGCTGCTGGTTCTAATGCCTTTGCTGCTTGATCAATGTCTTTTTGTACTGCTCTTGCAAGACCAGTGATAGTAGCATTTCTCACCTGTTGAGAAATAAGCTGTGTAGCATTGAATTGTTTTGGTGAAGATATAGGAAAACCAGCTTCTATAACATCAATGCCCATATCAGCAAGAGAATGAGCAATTTTTACTTTTTGTTCAATATCCATTGAGGCTCCGGGAGATTGTTCTCCGTCTCTCAAGGTTGTGTCAAATACTTTTACTTGTTCCATACTACCTCCTTAGATTGTATGTGTCCTTAACAATGCAATGAATAATAAAAAAGCCGTCCATGAAGAACGGCTTTTTTATCCTTCTTCCTTCTATCTTTATGAGATAAGAAGAAGAATTACTGATTGTATTGTTATATTTCTTTCCATAAAAATACCATTTTGTATCTTTTTTTCTATTATAAATAGAAAAAACAAATATGTCAAGTGTAACGGAAACTCGTGTGCAACCTCAAAGACTCAGTGCAATATTTTTGCATTTGCTTTATACTATGAGTAATGTCTATGTTTTATTCTCAAGAGGAGACAAAACAATTTCTTAGTACCCATACTATTGTGCCAGTAGCTTCTCTTATACCCATGAACTTTGATAGTTCTCTTTCTATTTTTCTTAAGGTAAAAGGAAACTTCTTGCTTGAATCGGCTGAAAGTGCCGAATCGATGGGACGATATTCTTTTATTGCAATAGAAGCACAGAGAAAATTTATACTACAAGAAACAAGCGTGGAAGATTGGAAAAAAAATAGCATAAATGGGGAATTTGATCGTATAGCAATAAAACATATGAGAAATCCCCTTGATTACATAAGTGAACAAATGAAATTATTTCATGTTGATTCTGATAGCTACTATACATTACCTCCTTTCTGGGGAGGGCTTTTAGGCTACTTTGGATATGAAGGCATTCAATACTTTGAAACAATAGAGAACTTACAAAAGAAAAGTTTATTGGATATGCCGCTAGGAATTTTTATTATTCCGCAGCAATTACTTGTAGTAGATCATCTTAAAAGACAGCTTTGGATTATTTCTTATATTGAAAAGCAGGAGCTTGAACAAAGTGGTATATCTTTTGAAAATACCTTTACTGCTATTACAAAAAAACATGAAGAGATTATTGAAAAAGTAACAGCACCATTACCCTATATTGCGTGGGAATATGAAAAAAGTATTCGAGAACGATCAGCACGTGTACATACTATAAAAAAATTAAATACGCTAGAAAGACTGAGTGTACTAGAGGATATGTTAGAACCACAATATCATACAAGTGAAGATGCATTTAAAGAAAATGTTCGATATTGTGTAGAACGAATTTATGCAGGAGATATTATTCAAGTAGTGCCTTCTCGTCAAATCTCTATTCATTTTCAACATAAGGATGAAGTCTTATTTTATTTGAGACTGCGTAATGTAAACCCATCTCCTTATATGTTCTTTCTTCGCTTTGATGATTTTACCATTATAGGAAGTTCCCCCGAAAGTATGGTGTCTCTTGATGAAAATAGAACTATGAGCATTAAGCCAATTGCAGGTACTATTCAAAGAGGGAGTACAAAAAAAGAAGAAGCTCTGTTACGTACTACTCTTATTTCTGATGAAAAAGAACGTGCTGAACATCTTATGCTAGTTGATCTTGCAAGAAATGATCTGCATCGTATTGCGGTTCCAGGTACAGTTACTGTTCCTGATTTTATGCAGATACAGGCTTTTTCCCATGTGTTCCATATTGTGTCAAATGTGAAAGGAGAGCTACTTCCTGAATGTAATGGCTTTGATTTGATTAAAGCAAGTTTTCCTGCTGGAACTTTGAGTGGAGCTCCTAAGATAGAAGCTATGAATATTATTGGAAGAATAGAATCGTATATGCGAAATGTATATGGTGGTATGATAATGGTAATGGGGTTTAATGAGTACATAGATTCTTGCATTGCTATACGTACCACTGTAGTTCATAAAAATCGTGCATATTTGCAAGCAGGGGCAGGTATTGTAGCTGATTCCAACGAAGAGAAGGAATGGCAGGAAACAGAGCTAAAACTTGGTGCTTTGCTTCAGAGCTTTGTGGATATACGCGAATAAATAGAGTATAATAATGCATATAGCGAGGTTGTATGATAATAGTAATAGATAATTATGATTCGTTTACCTATAATATTGTAAGTTATTATCAAGGGAAAAAGAAAGATATACGAGTCATACGTAATGATGAGCAGAGTATTGAGCAAATAGTATCACAGAATCCAGAATGTATTATTCTTTCCCCTGGACCTAAATCTCCTACAGAAGCAGGAGTATGTCTTCGTTTAATACAGCATAATGCTACTATGAAATCACCAATACCTTTGTTTGGAGTATGTTTAGGATGTCAAGCCTTAGCACAAGCATACGATGCACATATCATTACTGCAAAAAAAATGTATCATGGCAAAGTATCGAGTATAGAACATGATGGAAAAGGAGTGTTTAGTGGTATAGAAAATCCTATTGTACAAACACGATACCACTCTCTTGTTATTGATAAAGCTACATTGTCTTCTGAGTATGAAATAAGTGCTGTAAGCGAAGATGGTGAGATTATGGGAATTCGGCATACACGGTTGCCTTTTGAGGGAGTGCAGTTTCATCCTGAATCTATTGCGTCAGTGCATGGGACTACTATACTTGATAATGCTTTATCCTACATGAAGCGTACATGAGTATATGGAGGCATAATATATGACTTGGAAAGAAATAGTATGGAATACCATAAAATGGATATTCATAATTATTTGGTATATATTCAAAATATCACTTATATTATTCATAATAGGTGTTTCTGCATTTATAATAATAGTAGATAGAATAAATAAATTTAATCGTTCGGGGAGATGAAAATATGTATACCGAAACATTTATTAAATTAAAAAAAAGTTATTTTGTACAAAACGGGAATAAAGAGAATAGGGAGTACTATTACTATGTTGAGAGATTGTATTGAAAGTATACTTGAACAAAAGAATATAAGTCTCGTTCAAGCAAAGGCTATTATGGATCAGATAGCAAGTGGTGCATTATCGCCTGAAGAAATAGCTATGTTTCTTACTGCTATGAGAATGAAGCAGGAAAGTGCAGATGAGATTGCAGGGGTAGTAATGAGTGCAAAAGAGCATGCTATTTCTTTGCCACTGGTAGCAAAATATGATACATTATGTGATATTGTAGGTACAGGGGGTGATGGAAGTAATACTATCAATATTTCTACTCTCAGTGGTTTTATTGCAGCAGGGGCAGGAGCGAAGGTTGCAAAGCATGGAAACAGAGCAGTATCTTCAAAATGTGGAAGTGCAGATGTACTTGAAGCTCTTGATATAAATATTCAGGCATCAAAAGAAACAGTAGCACATATGATTGATAAGGCAGGTATGGGGTTTATGTTTGCTCCTCTGTATCATCCAGCAATGAAATATGTTGCTCCTGTTCGTAAAGCATTAAAGATACGTACTTTGTTTAATATATTAGGACCACTTATCAATCCTGCATCTGTTCCAAATATACTTTTAGGAGTATACAGTCGTGAAAAAATGGAGCTTATGGCACATGCTCTTCTCCGTTTACATACTGCTCATGCAATGGTGATATGGTCTCATGACAATACCGATGAAATAAGTGTGAGTGCAGACACAGAAGTCATGGAAGTAAAAAATCTTGAAATAAAACGCTACACTATTCAGCCAAAAGAGTATGGGTTTCATTATCAAAAAGAGAGTGATATACAAAAAGTACAGCAGGAAATACAAGGAGGAACTGCTACCGATAATGCACAAAAAATAGTACAGGTGCTGCGACAAAAGAGCATAGGTATAGTAAGAGATATTGGTATAATAAATGCAGCAGCACTGTTGTATGTCTCAGGACTATGCTCTTCTATTGAAGAAGGCATTGACAAAGCAAATAAATCTATTGATAGCGGAAAAGCCTTGCAGTGTTTAGAGAACATGCAGATGATAAGTAAAGGCAATATGCAAAGTAATGCTATTTGAAAAAATACTATTTTTACACTGTTAATACTACAATATCCTGTATACTTAAATAATGAATACTACTGTTTCTCCAATAAGCATTTCAACATTACTTTTATTGTTTATTCCTATAAGTATATCACTTACTATTCTCTTTCGTAAAAAAGTTGCATTTGGTAATACACTCTATGCTTTTTTACGTATGATAGTACAGCTTATCATTGTTGGGTTTACATTAACCTTTATTTTTGCCTCAAACAATGGGTTTTTTGTGATAATAGTACTATTAGTCATGATATTGTTTTCTAGCTGGATATCCATCAGAACTCTTCATAAAGGGAAAAAGCATATATTTCCCTCTGCTTTTTTAGCTATTCTTATTGGTGGCGGTTTTCATGTATTTTTTATGACTCAAATAATTATACGCATTCGTCCCTGGTTTTATCCTACCTCAATGATACCTTTAGCAGGAATGATATTCTCAAGTTCATTAAATGGTATTAGTCTTTTTATTGAAAGATTTCAAAGAGAGAGAAATAATGGTGTATTAATACATCAAGCTGAAAAATTTGCATTTCATGCTGCACTTATTCCTGCAATAAATAATTTTTTTGCGGTAGGGCTAGTATCGTTTCCAGGACTTATGACAGGACAAATATTGTCAGGCATATCTCCTTTTGTTGCAGTAAGGTATCAGATTGTAATACTTACAATGATTGTAAGTTCACAGATTCTTGTCATACATTTATTTTCACGGTTTATTAGAAAAAAACATGAGCTATGTTTGTGCACAGAGGATAGAGTGTAGTATACTATACTTATAGTATGATGAGTAAGATTAAATACAAGGCATATACATTTGATGATGTTCTTCTGCTCCCATCATATAGCGATGTTGTTCCTTCCGAAATTTCCCTTAAAACACAGATAACGAGAAATATTTCCTTAGAAATTCCTTTAATATCCGCAGCTATGGACACAGTTACAGAAACTAAAATGGCAATCGCTCTTGCCGAACAAGGAGGAATTGGTATTATTCATAAAAATAATACTATACAAGAACAATCTGCAATGGTGTCTGCAGTAAAAAAGTATATCTCAGGAGTAGTCAGAAACCCAGTTACTATATCATCGTATAAAAAGGTGTCAGATCTCATGGATATAATACAGAGGCATCATTTTACTGGTATGCCTGTTGTCGATGATGGAGTACTAAAAGGCATTGTAACGAGCAGAGATATTCGCTATGCTCAAGATTTTTCAGTTTCTATCGCTTCAATTATGACAAAAAGAGAACGGCTTATTACTGCTACAGGTTCTACTTCTTTGGATGATATAAAGCATTTAATGTATAAACATAGATTGGAAAAAATCATACTTATTGATAGCAATTCTCAAGATACTTTGCGAGGGCTGGTTACTATGAAGGATATTGAAAAATCTATTTATTTTCCTTTTGCCACTAAAGATAAAGCAGGAAAGTTAAGGGTAGGGGCTGCTCTTGGGACCTCACCCGATACAGAGGAACGAGCAGAAGCCTTAGTTGAGGCAGGAGTTGATATTTTAGTAGTAGATAGTGCTCATGGACATTCAAAAGGAGTGCTGGAAACTATTCAATATTTGCGTAATCGCTTTAGTTCTGTAGATATTATTGGAGGAAATGTCTCTACTCCTGAAGCTGCTATAGCGTTGCAGAAAGCAGGGGTTGATGCTATAAAAATTGGTATGGGACCTGGCTCCATATGCTCAACAAGGATTATTGCAGGAATAGGAGTGCCTCAGATTACTGCTCTGCTTACTATTTATGAGAAAATGAAAGATTCTAATATTCCTCTGATTGCTGATGGAGGAATTCGTTATTCTGGGGATATTGCAAAAGCATTTGCAGCAGGAGCAGATACCGTGATGCTAGGGAGTATGTTTGCAGGTACAGAAGAATCTGCAGGAGAAATTGAAATATTTAATGGAAGAAATTTTAAGGTATATCGAGGTATGGGATCTTTAGGAGCTATGAATAAGCTGGGTGATAGAAATCGTTATTTTCAAGATAAAATTGTAAGTACTAAAACAGTGCCTGAAGGAGTAGAAGGAAGAGTACCGTATAAGGGAAATATTTCATCGGTTATACAACAGCTTGTAGGGGGAGTACGACAAAGTTTAGGTTACACAGGATGTAAGTCTATTTATGAGATGAAAGAAAAAGCTGAGTTTGTAGAAATAACAAATGCAGGCATGCGTGAAAGTCATGTTCATGATATACAGATAACAAAGGAAGCACCAAACTATGTGCGTGATTCTTTTTGCCCATAATGGTAAATGGTATTTCTATTTTCTATAATAATATGTAATAAGATCGTATAAAAAGTATGCAAACAAAACAGGATAGTATTCTTATTGTTGATTTTGGTTCTCAATATACTCAGCTTATTGCAAGACGAGTGCGAGAACAAAATATATTCTCTATTGTTGTTCCTTATACATATAACAAAGAACAAATACATTCGCTTGTTATCAAGGAGAATATGACAATAAGAGGGATTATTCTATCAGGAGGCCCTGGCTCTGTTGTTGAACATGATCATCCTGCTATACCACAGTATGTATTTGAATACGAACTTCCACTGCTTGGTATTTGTTATGGTATGCAAGCCTTAGTGTTACATGAGCATGGTACTGTCCAATCTTCTGTATCAACACAGTCGCCTCATACATCAGATGGAAACAATGGGGAATATGGAAAAACCGATATTTTTTTTGATACGAAAAGTAAGATTTTTTCAAGCATTGTTCAGAAACACAATCATGTTTCTCAGTCCATTACTGTATGGATGAGTCATGGAGATAGTGTTGATGCACTTCCTAGTGGATATACTATACTGGCTCGTACAGAGAACGGTGTTATTGCAGCAATACAGCATAAGACAAAAGCAATTCTT
Source organism: Spirochaetia bacterium (assembly GCA_965218205.1). Taxonomy (GTDB): domain Bacteria; phylum Spirochaetota; class Spirochaetia; order WTKD01; genus CBDDCA01. Next base: position 1,033,903 of record OZ244590.1, read on the forward strand.
GCATTACAGTTTCATCCCGAGCTCAGCCATACACAGTATGGCGAAACTATATTAGCGTACTTCTTGTTTGATATGTGTCATTGTTCAAGAACATGGAATATCGCAACATTGATTGATGATTACATTACTGATGTTCAACGCACAGTACAGGATAAGCAGGTGCTTTTAGCTATTTCTGGTGGAGTAGATTCTGCAGTACTTGCGTTATTACTCCATAAAGCGTTGGGCAATAAATTGCATTGCTTTTTTGTTGATAACGGCTTGCTCCGCAAGAATGAAGCACATATGGTACTACATACTCTATCTGATACTATGGGCTTAACTGTCAAAAAAATAGAAGCACAGCATTTGTTTTTACAAGCACTAGAACACAGTAGTGATCCAGAAGAAAAAAGAAAAATAATTGGGAGAATGTTTATACAAGTATTTGAGCAAGAAGCGAAAAGCATTCCTTCTTTAGATTTTCTTGCACAAGGGACAATATACCCTGATTGTATAGAGTCTGCCCGTTCTCAAGCAAACACAGCACATGTAATAAAATCTCATCATAATGTAGGGGGGCTTCCAGAGAGGCTTTCTCTACGATTATTGGAGCCACTGAGTAATCTGTTTAAGGATGAAGTAAAAAAGCTAGGGAAAGCATTAGGATTAGATGACAGTATTTTATACAGGCATCCTTTTCCTGGTCCAGGGTTAGCGGTACGAATTCTTGGAAAAATAGATGAACATAAAATTCAGAAATTGCAAGCTGCTGATTCTATTTTTATTGAGGAACTTCATGCGTATAATTTATACCACTCGGTAAGTCAAGCGTTTGCTGTATATATTCCCGTAAAAAGTGTCGGGGTAGTGGGAGACAGAAGATCGTATGAAGATATCATTGCATTGCGAGCAGTTGAGACAGTGGACTTTATGTCAGCACGATGGGCTGCATTACCACAGAAATTTCTTGCTCATGTTTCTAATAAAATAGTAAATTCAGTACAGGGCGTAAGCAGAGTGGTATATGATATATCAGATAAACCACCAGCTACTATAGAATGGGAATAGCGTTATTCAGCTTCAATAAAATCTGCAGGGATAAGATAATCTAAGTTTGCATGACGAGGATCTTTTTTTGGGAGTGATGTTATTCTCTCTATGCCGATGTTAGTAATATCTATATTGATAATTTTCCAGCTATTTGCTTTTTTTTCTAAAAAAAATGTATAGTTTCGTATTTCTTTTCTTTGATTATCATATACTTTTGATACTAATGCTGCTACTGTTGCTTTTGTGCTTGTTCGTTGTACTTCATCAATAGAAAAGGCTGTGTCTATGAGAAACATATAATCTTCTTGATATGATATATTTTTGATAAATGAAAGAAGCTCCTTGCGTTGCTGATGGTATGCAAGTGTATTGAATTGCCTTGTATCTTGTACTATATTGAGATAAAATGAATACAGGTCTACAGTACTAAAAAACTCATCCCAGTTGGTGCTTATAGCAGATTGCAATGCTTTTTTTACTGCATCTTCAGGATAATAGAATGCTTGTGATATTCTCCCTTCATGTGTATTCTCATTTCCAAATTCAGTTTGAGTAGTGTTTTCAAAGAATGTGGTATCTTTTACTATTGAAATGAGTATCGGATCAGATGCTGCTTGTATGCTTTTATTATTGAAAGGATGAGGAAAAAAACGTACTGTAATGGTAAATGTTCCTGTAGAGCGAAACTCTAGGTAATTATCAAGCATAATATCAAAGGAGTACTGTTTTTCTTGGCTAAGGGATACTGTGGTATATCCTGTATCTCCATGTGTATAAGGAGGAGTAGTATTATGTAATTGTAAGTAATAGAATTGTGTACTAAAAGGAACAGGGAGCTTTAAGTTATCATATGCTTCCACTTTGATATTGTACATTCTATTGTGTGCTATTTCTATATCTAGTGGAAATGGTGAATGCAATGTTACTGTAATTTTTTTAGATTCATTTTCTAAGAACACTACTTTTTCTGGCTCTATTTGTATGGATATATTATTTTTTTGTTGTTGAGAATGCACGACTATAGGGAATAATACTACAAAAAATAGCATGAGAACAGTATATTTCATACAGTTATATATATCGGTATATTTATGCCGTAGCTTAAGATAAGCTTAAAAAATATCTTTGTATTACAATAAAACTAGATGGACTTTTCTCATTTTATAGCAGAGCTCAATAAGCAAGCACAAGAGACACTTGAACATATTAGACATGCCTTTCCTTCTTTTACAAAAGAGGAGAAGAGTATAACTTTGCAGAGTGCTCATAGTAGTTATTTTTCTTATTGGCTACAACAAGCACAGCAGTTTTTTAATAAGAATATGCTTATAGTAACACCTACCGATGAACAAGCATATTTAATGGCACAAGACTTTCATCTGTTTGGAAAAGAAGTGTCTGTTTTGCCATCATGGAAAGGAGCTATAGGCAGTGGCATAGCTCAGTACTCCTCAATTTGGGCAGAGCGTGCAACAAGTTTGCATGCCATTGCTCATAATAATCCATCTATAGTGCTATGCAGTGTACGATCTTTTTTTCAAATGCTCCCTTCAAAAGAAAATATAAAGAGCATGTCACTGTTTGTGCAAAAGGAACAATCTTTAGATAGTACTGAACTTATTGATACATTGAATGCATGGGGATATACAAGAGTTTCGCAAGTTGAGAGCTTTGGGGAGTTTGCAGTGCGAGGAGAAGTGATAGACATCTGTAGTGATATGTATAACAAAAAAGGGGTAGGCATTCGTATAAACATAGCATATGATGTTGTAGAACAAATTCGAGAATTTTCACTGAGCAGTCAGTTAAGCACTCATAGCAAAACGAGTATTCATCTTCACCCTCAGAGAGAGTTTTTGTGGCAACGCGATATGCAACATATACAACAAGATGAAAATGTAAACAGGTACAAGCAATGCATAAAACAGGCATTTCCAGAGATAAATACAAAGTCGCTTGATATGCTTGTGGAAAAGATTGAAACTACAGGATATGAAGATAGGCAGTATCTCTATTATCCTTTTTTGCAAGATACTTATTCGCACATTACTCGGTATTTTGATGAAGCTCCATTGGTGGTATACACACAGTATGAAATGTACCAGAGAGAACAACAACGATTTTGGGATGAGCTTGAACAAGCATTTCTTTCTTTTGGACGCGTCTATCCTATTCCACGTGCTTCACGTTTGCGTTCTCTCTTAGATGATGTGTGTGCTATAGATAGCTCAATCATGGTGTATGCCACAGCAAAGCAAAAAGATAGCATACGTATTGCAGATGCACCAAATAAGCATTTTGCTTCAAACATGACATATTTTATAAAGTATTGTCAAAAAATGTGTAATAAAGACACAAATAAAGTATTTGTATGTGCTGAAAACGAGGATAGAGTAAAGCAATTGAGGTATTTATGCACAGAAAAGCTCAGTGATTTAGAAAATTTCTCAATCATCTGTGCAGATTTTTCTCATGGATTTTCTCTTACCCATACTACTACAGAGCATGAGTTACAGGTATTTACTGAAATTGATATTTTTGGAAAACGGATGGTAAATGTTGATTCTCAAGCAACTCAAGCAATTTTCTCTATGGATCAAATGCAGGTAGGTGAGTATGTGGTGCATATTCTCTATGGCATAGGTGCGTTTAATGGGATAGTGCGCCGTACTATTAGAGGAATAGAGCGAGATTATATACACCTTGAATATGCAAAAAAAGAAAAGCTGTTTGTTCCCATAGAGCAGATGAATATGGTGCAACGGTATATTGGGCAAAATGCTGAGCAGGTGCAGCTTGATAGTCTGGGTTCGGATAGCTGGCAAAAGAGAAAGAAAGCAGTACAAAAGAAAATCGAAGATATGTCTCATGAGCTGTTAGAGTTATATGCAAAGCGCAGTAGCTCACAAGGAATAGGGTTTTCAAAGATTGATTGGGAGGAACAATTTTTACAAGATTTTGTACACGAAGACACAAAAGATCAGGCGAGTGCATGGGAAGAAATTAAAGCGGATATGCAAAAATCTGTGCCTATGGATAGACTGCTTGTAGGGGATGTGGGGTTTGGCAAAACAGAAATTGCTTTTCGTGCAGCGTTTAGAGCAATAAGCAACGGTATGCAAGTAGTCATGTTAGTGCCAACAACGATTTTAGCAGAACAGCATTATGAGACAGCCTTAGAGCGTTTTAAGAATTTTCCTGTAACAATAGAAATGCTTTCTCGCTTTGTCTCTAAACAAAAGCAACAGCAAGTGATACAGAGAGTAAAAAATGCTGATATTGAATTTCTTATTGGAACGCATAGAGTGATACAGAAAGACATAGTGTTTGCAAAATTAGGCTTAGTGATTGTAGATGAGGAGCATCGCTTTGGTGTGAAAGATAAGGAGCGTATTAAACAGCTAAAGTACAATGTAGACTGTTTAAGCATGAGTGCTACTCCCATCCCTCGTACTCTCTATCAGTCGCTTGTGCAGCTAAGAGATTTATCTTCACTGCATGTAGCTCCAAAACTAAGAAAGCCAATTCAAACTCATATAGAAAAATTTAATGAAGACACAATAAAACAAGCTATTTATAAGGAGCTTGAAAGGGATGGGCAAGTGTTTGTGCTTCATAATAGAGTAAAAACACTTGATAAAATGAAGCTGTTACTTGAAATGCTTGTGCCTGAAGCAACGGTGCTGACTGCAAGCGGGCAGATGAACCCTCTTGCGTTGGAAGAAACAATGTATCAGTTTACGCATGGGGCAGCCAATATACTGGTATCAACTACTATCATTGAAAATGGTATTGATATACCACGAGTGAATACAATTATTATTGATAGGGCAGATTTTTATGGAATTTCTCAACTGTATCAGCTAAGAGGAAGAGTGGGGCGTAGCGATAGACAATCGTATGCGTATCTGTTATATCCCGATGACCTCACTCTATCGGATCTTGCTCTAAAACGCTTAACTGTGATAAGTGATAACACAGAGCTAGGATCGGGCTTCAATATTGCCATGAGAGATTTAGAAGTGCGAGGGGCTGGTAATCTTTTAGGGAAAGAACAGAGCGGGAGTATCCATGCTATTGGATATGAGTATTACATGCAGTTGCTTGATAAAACTATGAAAAAGATGAAGCATCAGGATAGCGAAGAAGAAATTGAACCAGTATTAGAAATAGAATTTGGAGGCTTTATCCCCGATACCTATATCGCTGAACCCTCGCTAAAAATGTCCTTGTATAAGCAAATTATAAGTACTAATACGATAGAAGAACATCAACAGTTACTGTCTGATATTACCGATAAATATGGAGCTATCCCCCTTGAAATGCAAGGTTTGCTTTCTTTGTCAACATTACGTATTATATGTAAAAAACTTAAAATTACTCAGTTGCGTGAACGCTCTCACAACATTGAGTTACATTTTCAAAAATTATCCTTGCTGCCTGCTGCTAAAATACAACAGTATGTGCAAGATAAAAAAATGAAAATACATCCTACGCTTCCTAATGTATTGTTGCTTCCTTGTGATGGATTAACGAAAGAGCAAATATATCAGCATATATGTAGCTATTTTTTATAGAATACAAAAACATATATAATAGAAAAAAGAATGCGAAAGAATATCCCAGAGAACTATAGCTATGTGTACCCTGCTCTTTCTGAAAGAAAAGAATCGTCTCACTATGCAATACAATCAAATAAAACCTATGCAGTACGTGCAAGCCGAACAACAGATGCACAGAAAAAAGCATACAATAGAGGGATGCAAGACTATGGCATGTCCTCGCCATTTCTTAACGCTGACAGTTTACAGAAAAAAATTAGCATGCGAAAGAAACAGTCTTACACAACATGTGTTCTTGACATTGGGTTTGGAAATGGGAGTACGCTCTACAATGCAAGCACTGCTTTTTTAGATACCTTGTTTATCGGTATTGAAGTATACGCTGCAGGCATAGGTGCTTTATTAAAAGAAGTATTGACGCATACTGTAGAAAATATTCTTATATATCATGATGACGCTATTAAAGTATTATATAACGAAGTGGAAAATGAGAGTATTGATGCTATACATGTATTCTTTCCTGATCCTTGGCATAAAACAAAGCACAATAAACGAAGAATGGTAAACAAGCAGTTTATGTTGCTTGTATATCAGTTATTACTTCCTCGTAATGGAATATTTTGGTTTATAAGTGATAATCCAGAGTATGTCCAAGAAGTGCGTACGATAGCACATGCTATTAACACAGCATATGCACAAACACATGGTATACAGTGGACTATGCTTGATTATGATGCAAACAAGGAGAGACTTTACAGTGGGGAAAAACAAACTAAATTTGAGCAAAGAGCCCACAGGCTCGGCAATCCAGTACAGTCTCTTGTGTTGCAAAGAGTGTAGTAGAGTATAGCAAACTGTGTTGCTACTTCTCTTTCTGTGCATACCGTAAAAATTCCATGCTATATCTCCCTCTTCCTTCTGTGCTGTTTCTTAGTACTGTTGAAAATCCAAATAATGTACTAAGGGCAGACTCTGCATGAATAATACTTATGTTTCCCTTTGTGTCAACATTGTGAATAATGCTGTTTCGTACATTGAGAGGTTGCATTGCATCTCCTACAAAATCAGTAGGAACAGTAATAATTACTTTCATAATAGGTTCCATGCATACTACAGTAGCTTTGTGAGCAATAGTATAAAAAGCCTGTGCAGCAGAATAACGAAGTGACATTTCGGCTATACTTTCGTTTCCTTCATAGGATATATCAAGAATATGCACATGGGTGTTTACCATAGGATACCCAAAAGCCACACCGCTTTTCATTGAATCTTCAATGCTGTTTTCGACATATCGTAGCCAAATATCAGCAACAGAGTTGGGTACTGCATTACTTATGATATTGCCCTCTTGTTCTGCTGCTCCTACTTGGAGTTCTATGCTTGCCTTAATGCTAAGATCTGTTTGTCCGGGAATATGATCTAGTGTGTACACTTCACTGTATTGAGAAGTAACCGCTTCTTTGTAATTGACAGTGGGATGCCCTTGACGAACAGGGAGTTTATAATCATTTTGTATTTTTGTGGCTAATACTTCTAAGTGGAGTTCTCCCATGCCAGAAATAAGTATTTGTCCCGTATTTTCATCTTCTTTATGATGAAAACTTGGATCTTCAATCTCTAATTTTTGCAACACTTCTAATAGTTGTTCTCTATCTGAGAGAGTTTGCACTTCAAGCGTGGTAGAGATAACAGGAGCTATGTTCTGAATGCCTTCTAGCATATATGCATCATGAGTAGAATCGCTAAAGCTATGTCCTGTGATAAATGATTTAGGGCCAATAAGCACTGCAATTTCTCCTGCATGTAACTCTTCGCACTGTGTTGATTTATTGGCATGCATCTTTAAGATACGCAAGACACGTTCTTTTTTTTGTGTGTTAGTGTTGATGACAGTGCTTCCTTTCTTAAGTGTGCCTTTGTATATACGAACATAATGCATAAGCCCATAGTCCTTATCGACAACAGACTTAAACACAAAGCCAAGAAGGGCATTTTTATACTCTTGCAACGGTTTAGTAGCGTTTCCGCTGGGAGACATTGCATGTAAAAGAGGGGGCGGTGTCTCTTGTGGGTAGGGCAGGTACTGGACAACAGCATCAAGGAGCGGTTGAACACCAATATTTTGTAAGCTAGAACCACAGAGCACTGGTAGCAGAGCATGCTCTTGCACTGCTTTTCGTAAGGTTTGAGTTAGCTCTTGATTGCTAATGGCCTCCTCGTTAAGAAATTTTTCGGTAAGCACATCCGAGTATTCTATAATTTTCTCTCTTAAGTGATTGTGCCATGTTTCTGCTTGTTCTTTATAGCTGTCTCTAATATCCTGTGTGCTATAGATGACTCCGTCACTGTTTTTGTCCCAGAGTATCTCTTTCATTTTAAGTAAGTCTATAATGCCCTCAAAATCTTTTTCGCTCCCAATGGGAATGTATAAAGGAAGAGCCTCACTGCTGAGTTTTGCTTGAATATCTTTAAGGACTGCGTAAAAATCTGCCCCAAGCCTGTCTATTTTATTGATATATGCAATTCGTGCTACATGGTAGTGTTCTGCCTGATGCCATACCGTTTCTGATTGTGGCTCAACTCCCGAGACAGCACAGAATATACCAACAGCTCCATCAAGCACACGAAGTGAACGCTCTACCTCAATAGTAAAGTCTACATGACCAGGAGTATCAATAATATTGATACTATGCTCGTGCCAATCAATAGTAGTACACGCAGAACTGATGGTAATACCACGATTCTGCTCCTGCTCCATCCAGTCCATCTGAGCCGTCCCAGTATCAACCTCGCCAATTTTGTGCGTCTTTCCTGCAAAAAATAACATGCGTTCGGTAGTAGTAGTCTTTCCCGCATCAATATGAGCAATAATGCCTATGTTGTGAATATTCATATATTATAAGTGTAGTATAATACCAGCTTGGAGTGTTGGGAGGAGGCTTTTGTTATTAAATGATTGTGTAAATAATTTAATGGTGTGGTATAATGAGAATATGGAAGAGATTGAAGTAAAAAGTGTTAGTGAATATGTTGAAAAAGTGAGTGAAATTTACAAAGACGATGATTTTGTTCCTCACGATGAAGATGATGAATATAAAAAGATGCTATTTTTTAGAGGGCATGCAGATGAAGATTATAAACTTTTGCCGAGTATTTTTAGAGAAGGGCGGAAAAAAAGAGATGAGAAAAGCATTTTAGATGAGTATAAATGTCATTTACCAAGATATACAAACATTAAACATTTAGATTTTGAAAAGGATAGAATGGAAATTTTAGCAGAGATGCAACATCAAGGTATTCCTACACGGTTGCTAGATTGGTCTCTTTCCCCCCTCATAGCTCTTTATTTCGCTTTAAAGGAAGAAAGTGCTAGTAATGAAAATGATGCTTGTGTGTGGGTATTTAATTATTGGAGACACTACGAGGAAGAAATAAATAATAAAGCAAAAGAAATGGTGATAAAAAAATTTTTTGATGATTCGGGAAAAGAGGGTGAAAAAAAGCTTCAAGATAGGTATATGGAAAAATTAATTTCTGAGTGGGAAAAAGCAGGTGAAAAAAATAAACAGAAGCAAGAACAGATTACAGAAAAGATGAAAAAAGATTTTGAAAAACAAACTGAAAGTTTTCAAATAGAAAAGGAAAAGGAATTTGAATCATTATCACGTGAAGTAAGAAGACAAAATAAAAAAAATTTCGAAAAATTTATGCAAGATAGTGTACAAAAAGGGAAAATGTCATTTGAAGCACATATGGAAGATATTATGGATAGTTTGCAGAAAGAGCATGAGAAAGACTTAGACTCTATTGAAGAAATTATATCTTCTGCTGAAAAAAAAGAATCTTCACAGATAGAACAATTTATTGAAACAAAAGAAGGAAAAAATGTATTGAAACAGTTACGAAATGAAATAGCGGTAGGGGTTAAAAATGATAATAAAAATATTTTAAACTCTTACATATTTTCTATACGTTCTGTATCCACGCTAGGACGTGCTTTATTGGCTGATATTGATAGTGGTAGTGATGTAAATCATGTTTATGATACCTTATACTCAATGAGAGGAGAAAATAGAATGCCTCCTAAAGGGCTATTTTCTGATATTCTTACATGTCCAGTTGGTTTTATCCCATTATACCAGAATGATAGATTGATACATCAATCATCAGTGTTTACAATACACGGAACAGATATAAAGTCTTTAGAGGAACAAAAGACTCAGGATGGGAAGCCATATACAGAAAAATACCTAAGAAAAATATGTATTCCTTACAGTTCAAAGAAAAAAATGTTAGAAGAATTGCATATGCTCTTTATAAATGATTATACTATTTTTCCTGATTTTGAAGGAATGAGTAAGCAATTTAGAGAAGCAGGGAGTTTATATCATTATCGTGTACAAAGTAGTCAAATCTAATCACTCTAATGGAAAGTATACTATAATGGATTAATATGAAAAATAAAAATAGATATATATCTGATTCTGTATGGGAAGAAATTGAGCATCATTTTTTAGATAAGAATACAGATAAAGAAAATACTAAAATAAAATTTATTTATAATGATGTAGTTAATTATCTTAATGAGCAAAATGAAACTATTACAGAGTTACAAAATAAAGCAAAACATTTTCTTACACTGAATATTACTCTTTGTACAGCATTTTTTGTATATCTCTTAAAAGATGATAGTGATATTTTAGCTAATTGGAGAAGTGTTGTAGGATTGTTTGCTATCTTGAATATTATATCATCAGTATTATTTGTGTGTGTACTATTCATAAAAAGTTATCCATACACATATAATTCCCTTAAAGATTATGTTATTTTTAAATGGTATGAAGGATCTGAATATGATATTATTTACGCAAGATTAGTAACACTGCATAGGAAAGCAGAGAATAATAAACAAATTATTATAAAAGATACGAATTTTATAGGGATAGGTATTGTATGTACTATACTGTCTGTAATATCTCCCATAGCTTCCATTTATTGGGATATATTGTCATCTAAAATACTACATTCAATATTCTTCTTAATAACTACTGCGATATTCCCAGTAATTGCTTTATCAATCTCTGTTTTTAGGTCTAGCATCATCATCTGTAGAGCCAGTCTTCATTAAGTTTAATTCTCTCTTTAGCCTTTCAAGCTGACCTTTCATGTTTAGTAATTTTTTATGTTCCTCAGAATGACTACCATAAGATTCCTCAAGAAGAATTATTGATCCTGATTCTAATTCTAATTGTTGTATTTCTTTCTCTAATTGTTGTATTTCTCTCTCTAATTGTTGTATTTCTTTTCTCATGTATACATGATACTATAGTAATATCAAAATGTCAACAACATTGGCAGAATGGAAATTTTTCACACCCAAACTAAACAATAACGCCATAATACACTATAATATAAAATAAATGGTATTTCACGCTCTCGCAATACATATACTAGAGCAATCTATACAGGCACTCTATGCTCCCTTGCTACAGGAAAGCAATGCCACTGTAGATAACGCTACGCTCTCTACTATTATGGGTATTCCCCCTAGCATAGACAAAGGAGACGTGGCTTTTCCTATGTTCTTTCTTGCAAAGATTGCAAAGAAAAGCCCAAAAGATATAGCCGTACAGCTTGTTGAGTATATTATGAGCCAAAAAGACACACAAAATAGCAATAGCTATAATAATTCTCCAAAAAATTCCCTGCAGCTATTACAGAAAGTGCAAGCTGATGGGGCATATGTCAATGTATTTTTTCAAAGGACAGCTATTACTGCACTGGTACTACAGGATATTGAGCAACAAGGACAGCAGTACGGAGCGACACTCCATTCGACAGCACACACCTATATTGATGCACAGCATAGCACTGAACCTATGCTAAAAGGCAAACGCATAATGATAGAATATTCTGCCCCCAATACCAATAAGCCCTTACACATAGGGCATTTGCGTAACAATGTACTAGGAGAATCTATAAGTCGTATACTAGCCTTTTCTGGAGCAGAAGTGCAGCGAGTCAATCTTATCAATGACAGAGGCGTGCATATTTGTAAATCCATGCTCTCGTATCAGATGTTTGCACATGGAGAAACCCCTGCACAAGCACAGCAAAAGCCAGATCATTTTGTAGGAAGCTACTATGTAAAATACAGTAAGTGGGCAGAACAGCATCCTGAGAAAGCAGAGCAAGCAATAAATACCATGCTACAGCAGTGGGAGCAAAACGATCCTGAAACCCGAGCATTGTGGAAACAGATGAATACATGGGCGTTGGAAGGCATATTTGAAACCTACAAAGCTACTGATATTCATTTTGATACAATTTACTATGAAAGTGAAACCTACCAGCGAGGAAAAGAAGAAATTCTTAAAGGGTATAAAAAAGGACTTTTTTATAAAGATGAGAAAGGAGCTATATGCCTCTCGTTAAAGGAAATAGGCCTTGATGAAAAAGTGCTGTTACGCTCCGATGGTACAAGTGTGTACATTACCCAAGATGTAGGCACTGCCCTACAACGATACGAAGATTGGAGCTTTGACACACACATGTATGTTGTTGCAAATGAACAAACATATCATTTTCAAGTATTATTTTATTTGCTCAGCACACTAGGCTTTGCTCCTGCCTGTAATAATGCTATGCAGCATCTCCACTATGGTATGGTACATCTTCCCGAAGGAAAAATGAAATCAAGAGAAGGGAAGGTCGTTGATGCCGATGATCTTATTGCTACTGTGTCTTCACTTATCAAAGAAGAAATATATGAACGCAACAGGCACGATGAGTTTGAAGATGTAGAAGCAGTGGTACATAACATAGCATTAGGAGCTATCCATTATTACCTGCTTCATGTAAATGCCAAAAAAGATCTATTGTTTAACCCTGCATCTTCTATATCGTTTCAAGGAAACACAGGCCCCTATCTACAATATACTTGTGCAAGAATCACCTCACTCTTACGAGAGTATAATCGCCAGCACAACCTAAAGCACAGTCAAAATTCCAGCACAGACACAGAGACTGCTGAAGCACCCGCCCCCCAAGATATGCAAAGCCTCTCCCAAAACTATAGCATGCAAGATGAAGAGTGGAAGCTCATCATAAAGATGGATAATTTTGCCTCCATCATTACGCAAGTAATAGAAAAACACGACCCTTCACTCCTAGCGAAATATGTGTACGAGCTTGCAAGCGATTTTGCACGATATTACCATAGTGTTCCCATTGTGAAAGAACAGAACCCTGACACACAGTCATTGAGATTGAGAATATGCACAGCACTCTTACAGGTGATGAAAAATGCACTGCATCTATTGGTCATTCCCTATGTAGATAAAATGTAATCTTTCTTGCTTTGACACACTTTTATATAAGACATTTGTGTATTTTTACTATAAATTACTACATAATTGTATTTTTCTGCTGTTTTATAATGTAATAATTACATCTATGTAATATTTAATGGTATAATAAAAATGCTTATAATTCTAGGAGTATACAGTATGAATAATAGCACAAAACAAAAAAAGAAACAACCAGAACCTCGATATGCATATCCACAAGATAAGGATTTGCACAATGTTAGTCTTGAAAAAGACAGCTGTGGAACAGGATTTATTGTTCATCTAAAAAAACAAGCCTCGCATACATTAGTACATGATGCTCTTACTATGCTCAAGCGTATGGATCATAGAGGAGCAAGAGGGGCAGAAGTCAACTCTGGTGATGGAGTTGGCATTATGATTTCTATCCCGCACGAGCTCTTGCAGGAAAAAACAAAAGCATTAGGAATGAGCCTGCCAACTGAGTCAGGAGGGTATGCTACAGGCAATATTTTTCTTCCACAAAATAAGGAGCATAGGCAGGAATGTAAAAAGCATTTTTCAATGCTTGCCAATACATATGGAGTTGCTATCATTGGATGGAGAACACTGGAAGTAGATAATAGCTCGTTAGGGAAATCGGCAAAAGCCTGTGAACCTGTTGTTGAGCAAGTCTACCTTGTTGCTAAAAAAGAAATATCTTCTCAGTTGCAAAAACTTAATTTTCAACAGAAAGTGTATCTTTTGCAAAAAAAAGCAAGCAATAGCATTCGTGGTTCTCATTATGATCCCCATAAATCATTCTATATTTGTTCATTATCTTCTGAGACTATTGTATACAAAGGAATGCTTACTACAGAGCAATTACAAGAATACTATCTTGATTTACAACATGAACACTGTAAAGCATATCTTGCTCTTGTACATTCCCGTTTTTCTACCAATACCTTTCCTAGCTGGGATAGAGCACAGCCTTTTCGTATGATGAGCCATAATGGAGAAATAAATACTCTGCTGGGCAATCAAAACAAAATGAATGCACGTCAGCAGATAATGGAAAGTGCATCTTATGGTGAGTTGTTGTCTGATATATATCCTATTATAGCACAAGACACTTCTGATAGTGGTGCATTTGATAGTACTATGGAGTTTCTCTATAACAATGGGTTTTCTCTTGATAAGATTGCATGTATGATGATACCCGAAGCATGGCAGCATGATGATCTTATGACAGAAGAAAGAAAGGCAATGTATCAAGCATATAGCTGTGTTATGGAGCCATGGGATGGTCCTGCTTGCATTACATTTACTGATGGTCGTTATGTTGGAGCAGTCATTGACAGAAACGGATTGCGTCCAAGCAGGTATTATGTTACCAATCAAGATACTGTTATTATGGCAAGTGAGTTTGGTGTTGTTGAAATAGATCAAAACACAGTCATAAAAAAAGATAGATTGCAACCAGGCAAAGTATTTCTCATTGATACTCATACCCATACAATAGTGAGTGATGAAGATATTAAAAAGCATTTAGAAACGCAACAACCATATAGCTCATGGCTACAGAATCAGCAAATACGAATGCAAGATTTAGAAGAACAGAGTATTGAGACAATTTCAGAAGCAGAGATAGAGCGAAGAACACTGAGTTATGGATACACAAAAGAAGATGCTTTGTTTTTACTAAAACCAATGGTAGAGCTTGCAAAAGAGCCTATAGGTTCTATGGGAAATGATGTTGCCCTTGCTTGTTTATCAGAACAACCTCGATTACTCTACGATTATTTTAAGCAGTGGTTTGCCCAAGTTACCAACCCTCCTATTGATTCAATACGAGAGAGAGTTATTATGAGTATAGGATCGTATATAGGAAAAGAGAGTAATATACTGAGTATGGACGAGCATCAATGTAATAGAATTTGGATAGAACATCCAGTGCTTACTCATAAAGAATTTTTTAAGCTACAGCATTTGGACTATAAAGGATGGAAATCGCGTACTATTGATATAAGCTATCCTATTGCTGATGGAGAAGAGGGATTACAAAAAGCAGTAGAAGCAGTAAAGAAGAAAGCCGAAGAAGTGGCAGCGGACGATGTGCAAGTTATTATTTTAAGTGACAGGCGTATAAGCAAAGATCGAGTTGCCATGAGTGCTCTTATGGCAGTAAGTGCAGTACACCATCATCTTATTGAGAAAAAATTACGTTCAAATGTAGCTATTGTCATAGATTCTGGCGAGCCACGTGAGGTGCATCATTTTTGTACTCTTATAGGCTATGGGGCAGACGCTATCTTTCCCTATCTTGCATTTGAATTACTGTATAAAATGCATGGCGAACATGTTATTGATACCAGCATAGCAAAGGAAGATATTGATAGCCGTTTTTTGAAAGCCATTGAATACGGTGTATGCAAAGTAATAGCAAAAATGGGAATATCCACCATTGACAGCTATCGAGGTTCACAAATCTTTGAAGCAGTCGGATTAGGAAAGGATGTCATAGACTCTTGTTTTCAAGGCACTGTATCACGTCTTGAAGGCATTAGCTTTAAGGAAATTGCAAAAGAGTATATGCAACTACATCAGAAAGGCTACAGTGGTACTATTGATACTACTGTAGTAGGGGCAAATATTATCAATTTAGGAAACTTTCAATGGAGAGAAGAAGGATTACAGCATATGTGGGATCCCGAATCAGTAGCTCTCTTTCAACACGCTTTACGTGCAAACGATAAAACGCTTTTTGATACATTTGCAGAAAGACAAAATACACGTTCAGCATCACAGGCTACCATACGAGGCTTATTTCGTTTTTCAAAGCAAGAGCCCGTGCCTATTGAAAAGGTAGAGCCTGTAAGTGAAATTGTAAAACGTTTTGCCACAGGAGCAATGAGTTATGGCTCAATCTCACAAAAGGCACACGAAGCAATAGCGATTGGGATGAACAGAATAGGAGCAAAGTCTAACACAGGGGAAGGAGGAGAACTTTCTGAACGGTTTGTTCCTATGGCAAATGGAGATAGTAAGCGTTCTGCAATAAAACAAGTAGCTTCGGGGCGTTTTGGGGTTACCATAGAATATCTTGCAAACTCTGATGAAATACAGATAAAGATGGCACAGGGAGCAAAGCCTGGTGAAGGAGGTGAGCTTCCAGGAAAGAAAGTACTCACTAAAATAGCACAAACACGACATTCTATACCTGGCATTGGGCTTATTAGTCCTCCACCTCATCATGATATATATTCTATTGAAGATTTAGCACAGTTAATCTATGACTTAAAAAATGCTAATCCAAATGCACGTATTAGTGTAAAGCTTGTATCAAAAGCAGGAGTAGGAGTCATTGCAGCAGGGGTAGCAAAAGGAAAAGCAGATCATATTCTCATATCTGGGCATGATGGAGGTACAGGGGCATCGCCTCTTACGAGTATTAAACATGCAGGGCTTCCTTGGGAATTAGGGATAGCAGAAACACATCAGGTGCTTGTACGCAATGGCTTACGTTCAAGAGTTATATTACAGACAGATGGACAACTAAAAACAGGCCGTGACCTTGCGATAGCAGCGATACTTGGAGCAGAAGAGTTTGGGTTTGCTACTTCTGCACTTATTGCGTTAGGCTGTATTATGATGAGAAAATGTGAACTAAATACATGTCCAGTCGGTGTTGCTACTCACGATGAAAAGCTCGTAGATAAATTTACAGGGAAACCAGAATATATTGAACGCATGATGCACTTTATTGCAGAAAATTTACGAGAAGTCATGGCTTCCATTGGCATTACAAAAGTGGAGAATCTTATAGGAAGAACAGATTTACTTGAGGTAGATGAAACTGTCTTAAATTGGAAATCTCGTACCTTAAACCTCAACCCTTTATTAGGAAAAGAAATTGGAGACGAGGCAAGTTTGCAGCAGTATTGTAGTATAAGTCAAGATCATGGATTAGATTCTGTACTGGATAGACAAATTTTAGCTGATTTTCAAGAAAGTATTGATACCAAAGCAGTTCAGAAAAAAGAGTACCGTATAAAAAATACTGATAGAGCAGTAGGGACTATTGTGAGTAATGCTATTGCAAAAAAATATGGCTTGAAGGGGCTGCGCGAAGATAGTATTCAAGTACATGTAGATGGTCATGCAGGGCAGAGCTTTGGTGCTTTTCTTGCACATGGCGTTACATTACGATTAAGCGGTGATGCAAATGATTATGTAGGAAAAGGCTTATCAGGAGGAATTTTAGAAATAGTGCCTCAAGAAAAGAGAGCCTTTGTTCCCGAAGACAATATTATCGTGGGAAATGTAGTACTCTACGGAGCAGTGCTAGGAAAAGCATTTATTAACGGAAAGGCAGCGGAGCGTTTTTGTATACGAAATAGTGGAGCACATGCAGTAGTAGAAGGAGCAGGAGCACATGCATGTGAATATATGACTGGTGGACGTGTTCTTATTCTTGGAGAAGTAGGAAGAAATTTTTGTTCAGGTATGAGTGGCGGATTAGTGTATGTGTGGGATATAGAAAAAACTGTATCACCTAATTTACATAACCCTCTTGCAAAAATATACAAAACAAATGCGTATGATGTAGAGGAAATACAATCAATGTTGCAAGAACATTATAAAAGAACAGCTTCTTCACGAGCCGAATATTTATTACATAACTGGGATCTTGAAATACGAAACTTTGTGAAAGTAGGTACTGAAGAATTTGTTTCGATAATTGACAATCAAAGAGACATGTTACTTGAATCAAAAAAAGGAGCTATATAATGGGAAAAACAACAGGCTTTATGGAATATGAAAAAGAATCTATTCAATATCGTGATCCAAAGGAACGCATAAGAGATTTTGATGAATACTTACTCCCTTTTCCTGAAGATGAGCGGAAACTACAAGGGGCACGTTGTATGGACTGTGGCATCCCTTTTTGTCATTCTTCGTATGGATGTCCTGTAGACAATTTGATACCTGAGTGGAATCATCTTATATACAAAGGGCAATGGAAAGAAGCATATATTAGATTGCGAAAAACAAATAATTTTCCAGAATTTACGGGACGTGTATGTCCTGCCCCTTGTCAAACAGCATGTGTGTTAGGCATTAACGAAGAGCCAGTTACCATTAAAGACAACGAGTATACCATTATCGAAAAAGCCTATGAAGAAGGATGGGTACAGCCTGAGCCTCCAAAATTTCGCAATAATAAAAAAATTGCTATAGTAGGCAGTGGTCCTGCAGGATTGGCTGCAGCAGATCAGCTTAATCATCTTGGATATACTGTTACCCTGTATGAAAGAGACGATAGAATTGGTGGCTTACTTATGTATGGTATTCCTAATATGAAGCTCAACAAAGAATTAGTAGAAAAAAGAAATAATATCATGCAAGAAGAAGGCGTTATTTTTTCATTAAATACGGATATAGGAAAAGATATTGAAGCTCAACAAGTATTAGAAAACAATGATGCTCTGCTGCTTACCTGTGGAGCAACAAAACCGAGAGATCTTGCTATTCCTGGTCGTGATTTAGAAGGCATACATTTCGCTATGGATTTTCTAAAACTGAATACAAAAAGTCTTTTGGACAGCAATTTATCGGATGGAAAATTTATCAGTGCAGAAGGAAAAAAGGTGCTTGTTATAGGCGGGGGAGATACAGGGAATGATTGTATAGGTACTTCTATGCGTCATGGATGTACTTCTCTATTTAATTTTGAACTTCTCTCTAAGCCTCATCCGCAAAGAAGTGCCCAAGATCCATGGCCTTTGTATCCTCGAGTACTCAAAAATGATTATGGACATGTGGAAGTACAAACAAAATTTGGGAAAGATCCAAGAGAATTTTCTATACTCACAAAAGAATTTCTTAGTAAAGATGGAAAAACTGTCTCAGGGGTGCGTACAGTAAAAGTTGTGTGGGAAAAAAAAGATTCGGCATCACGTCCTGTACCAGTAGAAGTTCCTCACTCAGAAGAAATATGGGATGTTGATCTTGTGTTGCTTGCACTAGGATTTTTAGGTCCTGAAGATTATCTCATTGATACATTATCGCTTGAACGTGATACAAGAACGAATGTAAAAACATCACTCAATAAGTATGCCACTTCTTTTGATAAAGTGTTTTCTGCAGGAGATATGCGCAGAGGACAATCTTTAGTAGTATGGGCTATACATGAAGGACGCAAGGCAGCAGAAGAAATACATCAGTATCTTACTCATTCATGATAATATACACTAAAAGTAAATATTAGTATATTGTAGTATACTTATCTTGTATAGCATATGTCAACAATCTTAGATGCCATTATACAGAAGAAAATACAAGAAGAAGCTCATAAGTGGAACATTTTTGATAGAGAGAAAGCTCTTTATCAACATCAGTTATGTACAAAGCATAGAATACCGTCTTGCCTGACTATTGATACTCATAGAAATGATCCACTCAAACTCATTGCTGAAATAAAACAAGCATCACCTTCGCAAGGCATAATCTGTGAAGACTTTGATCCTGTAAACATTGCTAAGCAGTATGTTACTTCAAAAGCTCATGCAATATCGATATTAACAGAAAAACATTACTTTAAGGGCAATCTCGAAGATTTATATTCGGTACGAAAAGAAGTTTCGCTTCCTTTACTCTGTAAAGATTTTATAGTAGATTGTTACCAAGTGTATCAAGCGTATATATATGGGGCAGATATAATGCTACTTATTGTAGCAGCATTGGATGATTCTATGCTGAGAATGTTATTTGATTATATACGAGGCTTTGGTATGCAAGTTTTAATTGAAGTACACACAAAGCAAGAGTTAGAGAGAGTATTTTCTGTATTTTCAAATGAAGAGCTAATACAGGCACATGCTCTTGTGGGAATCAATAATAGAAATTTACATAATTTTTCTGTAGATTTATATACAACAGAAAGCATTGCACCATACATTCCTTCTAACATAGCTATTGTTGCAGAATCAGGAATATTTAGTAAGCAAGATGCTATGTTTGTAAAAAATGCAGGAGCTCATGCAATTCTTGTAGGGCAAGGCATATTACAGCATGGCTCTATATCTACTGTCATTCGAGAGTTGACATCCTAGCCTTAGTTATGAATAAAAAAAGTGATAATACATCATTGCATAAGGTACATGTAAAATACTGTGGCTTAAAGACAGTCGATGATATTTTGTGTGCATCAGAATGTAATGTAGATTATATAGGACTTATGTTTTATAAAAAATCGTCCCGTTTTCTCTCTATACAACAGGCAAAATCTATACTGGAACAAGCAAGAAAACAGAGAAAAGGAATATTTTTTCCAAAAGTTGTCGGGGTATTTGTTGATACCCATTTTGATGAAATTCAAACAGCTATAGCGCATCTTAATTTAGATATAGTTCAGCTGTATTCTGGATATACAGAATATGCACAATATACATGTCCGTATTGGTCTTCAATACGAGTGAAAGCACATAACGATATTGTTGCTTTAGAAACCATACTTCATAAGAAAGATAAAGAAGAAAACAGAGATGTCAACATGGTATCAGATATACAGCATAATAAAGGAAGTCTCACTGCTATGAGTGCTCAACAAATATTGCATTCAAATGCACTTATTATTGATTCCTATTCTGCTACTGCATACGGAGGAACAGGGGAATCATTTAACTGGGATGTGCTTAAAAATACAGCTATCTCAATACCCTATTTTATTGCTGGAGGTATTAGGGAGGAAAATGTCAAAGAGGTACTCATTCATGCCCCATATGGTATTGACATAAGTTCAGGAATAGAAAAAACTCCAGGAGTAAAAGATCATACGCTTATGAGAAACATAGCGAACATTGTACAACAGTATAATATTTCTGTTATGAAATAACAACACAAAGACAGTTTTTATTGTAATTTTACCATCTCATGTATACCTTTGGTAAGCCTCTATGCAAATATTTTACTTAAGTAGCACTTAAAATTGAGAGTATCAGGCTATTTTTTAAAAAAGCTCCTTTGGAAATTCAAAAAAGAAGGCAACAGAAGTACTAAAAAAAACTTATAAAGGGTTTTGTATTCTAATATCCTCTAAAAAAGAGCAAAGATATAAAAATATCTTTGCTCTTTTCATTACTAGAAATAAAATACACCTAATACCAACTGGGAATACCTCCAGCACCCTTAAACATGTTAGCCTTAGTGGTAACTGCTTTCACAGGAGTTTTCCAACTTCTTAATGCTTGATTAAATGCACTAGCATTTTCAAACATACTTGTAAAATTTATTACTTTAGCAAGACCATTATTTTTACCCCAATTATCAATATCTTGATTAAATTTACTTGCTTCTTCAAACATATCATCCATACGAATAACTTT
The DNA here is from genome assembly GCA_965218205.1 of Spirochaetia bacterium. Taxonomy (GTDB): domain Bacteria; phylum Spirochaetota; class Spirochaetia; order WTKD01; genus CBDDCA01. Next base: position 1,055,194 of record OZ244590.1, read on the forward strand.
ACTTGTATTCCAATCAGCTATATCTTTATTAAAAGCAGCTGCACCCTGAAACATCCGAAACATAGTAGTAACTTTACTTGTATTCCAAGCTCCTATATCTTGATTAAACACTGTTGCACCATTAAACATATTATCCATAAAAGTAATATCTGAAGTATCCCAACTACCAATATCCTTATTAAATGCCTCTGCATCCTTAAACATACCTGACATACTAACTACATTGCTGGTATTCCAATTTCCAATATCCTGATTAAAATTAGTGGCTCCCCAAAACATATGACCCATATTTTTTACTGCACTTACATTCCAACTCCCTATATCTTGATTAAATGAACTTGCCTCATTAAACATACCTAACATATTAGTAACCTTACTTACATTCCAATACGAAATATCCCCATTAAATTTTGTTAAACCTCTAAACATCGCTTTCATATCAGTAACATTACTTGTTTCCCATCCACTAATATCCCCATTAAAGTCTGTATGAGCAGAAAAAATACCATTAAATAAATCACCCATATCAGTAACTCCACTTACATCAATAACGTTCAAATCTGCATTATTTCCTTGTGCAGTAATTTCAGTATTTATAGCGGTTTTTAATGCATTAATAGTAGTAGGACTATGTTTATACGCATCCACAACCACTACCAATACAGTATGTGATCTTTTATCATCAGTATAGGTATGTATAGTATTCTTACTCGAATCTTGACTTGTAAATTGTACTGTATACTCTTTATTCACTGTCTTTGTAGGAGTACCTGATATTTTTCCTGTTGCAGAGTCAAAAGTCAATCCTGTATCAGTAGCAAATGTAGAAGGACTAATAGCAAATATACCTGTAATAGTAGGGCTTTTAGTAAAAGTAAGAGCGGTAATAGCACTATTTTTTTCTACCGAAACAAGAGTCCTATTAGGAGTAATACTAAAGTACCAAGAAGGAAGCATTGGCATTTTCGCATCTTTGAATATATTCGTAGTGTCGGTAGAACGACTAAGAACCCAATTCTCAAGATCCTGATCAAACGCACTAGCATTACGAAACAGACTGTGCATAGTAGTAACATTACTGGTATCCCAATCTCCTATATCTTGATTAAACTTACTAGCACTAAAAAACATAGCTTTCATAGAAGTAACCTTGCTGGTATCCCAATCTCCTATATCTTGATTAAACACTGCAGCTCCATCAAACATATTAGTCATATCAGTTACTTTACTGGTAACAAAATCACCTATATCCTGATTAAAAACGCTAGCTCTATAGAACATATAACTCATATTAGTTACATTACTGGTATCCCAATCTCCTATATCGTTATTAAAAGCCCTTGCTACACGAAATAACCCACTCATAGTAGTAACATTACTCGTATTCCACTTTGATATATCACCGTTAAAAGTAGCATTATCCTTAAACAACTCACTCATATCAGTAATTCTACTGGTATCTATCATATTAAGATTAGCAGTATTTCCTTGTGCAGTAATTTCTGCACTTATATTTTGTAATAACTTGCTCTTATTATCAGGCTTGTATTTGTAATCAGTAGTAACTGCTACTGTAATTGTTCTATCAGAATCAGTATACTCATGAATAACACTATCATCAGCAGTTTTACTCGTAAAAGTTATAGTATAAGAAGTACGAGCAGTCACTTTAGTAGCAGTACCTGAAATTGTACCCGTAGCAGTATCAAAAGACAACCCTGTATTAGTGGTAATATTAGGACTAATACTAAATGTTCCTGCTATAGTAGGTGTTTTAGTAAGTACTATTCTCTCATTATTAGCCAGAGGAACATACATATAAGAAGTAAGAGTAGTTTTATTTGTATTGATACTAAAGTACCACGTAGGAAGTGTAGCTACCGCAGAATCCTTAAATATACCCGTTTTTGGAACACTCTGTTTCACATTCCAAGTCTCAAGATTTTGATTGAATCTACTTGCTCTTTCAAACATATTAGCCATAGTAACAATCTTACCTATATTCCAGCTTGATATATTCTGATTAAAATTACTGGCATCACGGAACATATCATTCATAGCAGTTACTTCTCCTGTTTTCCAGTTACCAATATTCTGATTAAACGCAGTAGCTCCAACAAACATAGACGCCATAGTAGTAACCTTGCTTGTGTCCCAACTCCCTATGTTTTGATTAAATGCAGTAGCTCCCTTAAACATACGAGCCATAGTAGTAACATTCCCTGTTTTCCAACTCCCTATGTTTTGATTAAACGCAGTAGCTCCATCAAACATAGACGCCATAGTAGTAACATTGCTTGTATCCCAACTCCCTATGTTCTGATTAAATGCAGCAGCTCCATCAAACATTTTTGCCATATGAGTAACACCATCAGTATCCCAACTCCCAATAGTTTGATGAAACTTACTTGCATCCTCAAACATACTGCTCATAATAGATACTGCACTTGTGTCCCAACTCCCTATATTTTGATTAAATGCACTTGCTCCTTTGAACATAGCTTCCATAGTAATAAGAATAATAAATCCTGGAGTACTCCCTAAGTTCTCACCTATTTTCCAAGTAGTAATATCCCCATCAAATGCTACTGCATCCTTAAACATAGCATTAAACCGTGACACTTTAGAGACATCCCATTTACTCAACGATTGATTAAAAGCAGAAGCTCCACTAAACATGTTACTCATAGTAGTAACAGCACTCACATCCCAATCATTTATGCTCCCATTAAACTTACTTGCATTCTCAAACATACTTTGCATAGTAGTAACCTTACTGGTATTCCATTTTGAAATATCCCCATTAAAAGTAGCATTACCCTTAAACACATCTCTCATATCAGTAATGCTACTGGTATCTATCATATTAAGATTAGCAGTGTTTCCTTGTGCAGTAATTTCTGCACTTATATTTTGTAATAACGTATTCTTAGTATCAGGCTTGTGTTTATAATCAATAGTAATAGTAACTGTTTTACTTCTCTCACTATCAGCATAGGTATGAGCAGGAGAAGTACTTGAAAATTGCACTGTATACGCCTTATTAGATACAATTTTATTCGGAGTTCCCGATATTTTGCCTGTTGCAGGATCAAACTGTAACCCTGTATCAGTAGCAAAAGTAGTAGGAGCTATCTTAAAGGTACCCGCTATATCAGGTGATTTTGTAAAGGTTATCTCTTTAGAATTAGAAGGAGAGTGAGGCAAGGTGCTATAAATAGTATGGCTAATACTATTAGCACTTGCAGTAATACTAAAATACCATGTAGGAAGTGTTACTACTTTTGTGTTAGCAAACATATCAGTTTTTGTGACACTACTACTGCCGAGATGGTCGTCCCATTCTTCTAAATCTTGATTAAATGTAGTAGCTCCCTTAAACATATCACTCATATCGGTTACTGCACTGAGTTCCCAATCAGAAATATCAGCATTAAAGGCAGTAGCTCCCTCAAACAGAGAGGACATATCAGTAACTTTACGTACATCCCATAATGACAAATTACCAGTAAACGCAGTGTTTCCCTTAAACATGTCATGCATATCAGTAACACTGGAAGTATTCCAATTTGAAATATCTCCACTAAACCCAGACAATTTATGTCCCGCAATAAACAATTCACTCATATCAGTAATAGCACTGGTATCAATACTATTAAGGTCAGCATCCAACACATCATTACTACTATCATCATCGTTTGTCTTTGTAAGCTCTTGTACAGCAGACAATAATTTTGCAGAAGTATCAGGAGTATGAGTATACCCACTTATAATGGTAAGATAAAAAGATTTAGTTACTGTTTTAGTACCAGTGAAAGTAAGCGTATATTCCTTTTTAGACAGCACTTTAGTAATAGTACCTGCTATTCCTCCTGTAGAGCTATCAAAGGCCATGCCTGTGTCAGTAGTTATGTTAGGAGATATTTGATAGGTACCACTCATACTATATGTTGTTACTGCTTCATTTTTTACTACAAATGTAGCAGATTTTGTTGTAAGTTTATTCAACACAAAAGGGCCATCAACAACAGTAGTATCGCTACTTTTTTGATACACTACGGAAACATCATATTTCCAAGAGGGTAGATTAGCACTGGTTATCTTAGCAGCATCCTTAAAAATATTACTAGTAACAATAGCCTTATTACCAAAATGATCCTTCCAACCTTCTAAGTCTACAGAAAATGCCACTGCTCCTTGAAACATACGTGACACATTCTCTACTGTATCTACCGCCCAAGTCGATATATCTTGATTAAATGCAGTAGCGTCCAAAAACATAGAATGCATATACCTCCCATTCGACACATCCCACGTAGATATATTTTGATTAAAACTACTTGCTCCTGCAAACATAGTACTAAAATTAGTAACTTTTCCTACTTTCCAATTTGATAGAGTGCCATTAAACTTTGTAGCACCTGAGAACATAGCAGACATATCAGTGACATTACTTACATCCCATGTAGAAATATCACCATTAAAATTACTAAAAAGGCTATCTGAAAAAAGATCGCTCATATCCGTAATATTACTGGTATCAATACCAGTTAAATCTGGATCGTTTACATCAGCATTGCCATCACCATCAGTATCTACCAATGATCGTATCAACTTCAACAATCCTGATTTTGATTTAGGAGCAGAAGTAGAATCAACAATAGACAATGATACTGTAAAAGGTCTATCTTTATTTACATCTCCTGCTAATGCAAAATCGCCTGTTCCTGTAAAAATAACAGCAATAGACAAAGTGCCTGAAGTAATTGATTTTGTAGCACCAGGAGAAGCCAAAAAGATACCATCAGTAGTATTCAAACTTACTCCCGCAGGCAATGTACTCTTAGAAGTATCAATTCTATATGTTCCTGTAGCATACGAAGGATATTTTATAATAGGAACACTAAATGCCTCTCCTACTGACTTTGTAATAACAGTATTTCCAAATTCTACCTTTTTTGTATACCAAGAAGGCAAAGATTGTTTATTAGCACACCCTTGAGTAACAGTAAGATCTAAACAAGAACCATCAAACATAGTTTCTTTAGCTGTTTTTTCCATTTCTAATAGTTTCTTTACAGAATTAAGAGATATATCCCATGCGTCTAAAGACTGATTGAACTTTTTAGCATTTTTGAACATATTCTTAAACGCTACCGACTGTACTTTTTTTACATTCCATTTAGAAATATCCTGATTAAATACACTCGCCCCTTCAAACATACTTGTCATATCAGTAACTTTTTCTGTCTTCCATTTTGATATATCGCTATTAAACTTTGTTGCACTCTTAAACATAGAAGACATATCAGTAACTTTAGTAGTATTCCATTTTGATATATCGCTATTAAACTTTGTTGCACTCTTAAACATAGAAGACATGTCAGTAACTTTAGTAGTATTCCACTTTGATATATCACCATTAAACTGTGTTGCTCCTTCAAATATACCTGACATATCAGTAACTTTCTCTGTCTTCCAGTTTGATATATCATAATCAGAATTAGGGTATTTTACAAAAAGATTACTCATATCAGTAATGTTACTTGTATCTATATCATTAAGATTTACTTTCCCTTTTGCATTCTTAAATCTACTAGCAAGTAAGCTATCTAACTCCAATCGTGTAGAAGGGACAGTATTAACACTAATCAGTACAGTATTTTCATCATTACTTAATGGAATATCTTCCGCACAACTAAATACTAACAATGTAGTAAACATAACTAAAAAATAAAACATAAAATATGAATTTTGTGTTTTCATACAAAAGCTCCTTATATATAAAAATAAAACATATATCGTATAAAAGAAAGGTTCATTCCCAAATATACAATAGTATATGAGTATAGTTATAAAAAAAATAATTAACTTATACAAATAATATTTTAGTCAATTTTAAACAGTTTTCAATAATTAATTTAAAAAAACCTTTATTCAAGCATTTATTATAATAAAAAATATCTAACGAAGAGATACCAAGCCACTTACAAAGGGTAGGAGCAGAAGCAGAGAGAGAAAACTGATATTTGAGTAGGGCTTTCCGTTACATCCTGTACACACCCAGCCTTTTCTGTCGCATTTAGTCCTTGAATCCGCACACCGTGCATAACATACTTGATTTTTATTTTAAAAAAGCATACAATAAGTATATGCCTAAGAGTATGCGGTTAAGTAAAAATTCAGCATTATATTTTCGTTGGGATCAATCAAGTTATATTTATCTTATTAGTGAAGGTACTGTTCTTTTATCAAGCGAACTCAATCATTCTAAAATACAACAAAAGCATCAGAAAGGTGAATTTGTAGGGTTATATGCAGCATTAGGCAATTTTCCTTACCAAGAAGATGCTATTACCGAAACTGATGTAGAAGTCATGCTGTTTACTGTAGAAGAATTTGAAAAACTTATATCAACAAAATCGAGTTTATCATTGCAGTTATTACAGCTTCTATCAAAAGAGCTACGAAAATCTCATAAGCAAGCAAAAGAAATCCTTACAGAAAAAAAAGGAAAAATAAATGAAGTAGAAGGATTACTGTCTTATGCACAGGTATATACGCGTAATTATGAGTATGCGAAAGCGAAACATGTTATTGATACTTTTTTAAGGATGTATCCTAATCATTCTGAGGCAATAGCAAAGGAAATTGAAGATATGAAAAATAAAATTGAGGCAGCAGTGTAAAGAGAATATAGAGATAGTTATGGCAGATAAAATAGATAGATTTGAAGAACAATACAGTGATGGCTCAATAATATTTTGTGAATTTGAACCTGGCGATTCATTTTACTATATTAAATCTGGAAGTGTAAAATTAGTAAAAATTATTGAAAAAAAAGAATCTATTATAGATATATTGAAGCCCGGTACTTTTGTTGGTGAAATGTCCGTGATAGAATCTAGTCCTCGTTCTGCTACCGCTATTGCTGTAGGAGAACTTTCTTTGATAAAATTTCCTGCTGAAAATTTCCAAGAAATTATTTTACAAAACTCTCACTTTTTAATTCGTCTGATAAAAACATTTGCAAACAGAATATTCATCCAACAGCAAAGAATAAAAATTTTCTCATATAAAGCTCCTATAGTGCGTATTTTAGCATTCTTAAACTCATTAAAAGTACCTGGAAAAACAAACGAAGGAAAACCGTGTTTTAAAATCAATTCAATTTCTGCTGATGTATCTAAATGGGTAGGCTTATCTGTTGAAGAGTGTAATACAGTACTGAAAGGACTTGTACAGCGAAAAGTTATCAATGTATTAAAAGATAGTATCATTATTTATGATGACGCACTGATAAAAAGAGAATTTTCTTTGTATTCATCAGGCGATAAGTAGCCATAATGGCATAAACATCTTTTTAGGCAAGAAAAAAAGGTTTATATCCTAATATCTTTCTCAGAAGTATCAAAAACGCAAATACATACTATAAAAACTCATTTCCACTGTCAGTAAGTAATAATGTGTTATCTCTTTGTGTTCATAGTATGGCATAAAAGTATAGCTCATAGAGGTTTTTCAATGATTTTTTTAATTATTAGGATATTCCTTATTCGTTTTTTTATATTTTTGCTTTCTGTTCGGGTTTTTATTAAAATTTTTCAAATATAAATGCAATAGTACTTGCATAAAAATTAAATAATTTATATTATAGATAGTATAGAATTAAAAAAATCATGAGGAGGTTATCATGGATTTTATATGGAAGTTAAATTCTAATATCAATAATTTTGTTTGGGGTTGGCCTGTAATAAGTTTGCTTGTTATTACGGGTATATTCCTTATGTTAGGATTAAAATTTATCCCATGGAGAAATTTATTTCAAGCCATATCGTATGCTTTTTCTAATAAAAAAGCACCAGAAGATACAGAGAAAGGAGTATCGCCACGAGCAGCCTTATTTACTGCAATGGCTGCGACAGTTGGGACTGGAAATATCGCTGGAGTAGCAACGGCTATTTATTTCGGTGGTCCTGGTGCATTGTTTTATATGTGGGTTATGGCTTTGATTGGAATGGCTACAAAATATACAGAAGTGACGCTTGCTGTTCATTATCGAGAAGTAAATAAAAAAGGGGAATTTGTGGGCGGTCCTATGTATTACATAAAAAATGGCTTAAAGAATCGTTTTCCCATTTTTGCTAGTATACTTGCTGTATCATATGCTGTGTTTGGTGCATTTAGTGCATTGTTTACAGGTGGTTCCATACAATCACATGCTATTGCTTCATCAATCAATGAAACTTTAAGTGTTTCTATAGCACCTTTCATTGGTATCGTTATTACAATTTTAGCAGGATTGGTAATTGTTGGTGGAGTAAAACGAATTGCAAAAGTAGCAGATAAGCTGGTTCCCGCTATGATAGTATTGTACATATCTGGAGGTATAATTACTATGATAATATTTGCTAAAAATATTCCTGCAGCATTTTCATCTATTTTTGCAGGTGCATTTGGAATAGGGGCAATCACAGGAGGTGCTGCGGGCAGTATCGTAAAATATGCCATATCGTATGGATTTCGACGCGGTATATTTTCAAACGAATCAGGATTAGGTACTGCAGCCATTGCACATGCATCGTCAAACACCAAGAATGCTGTTCATCAAGGTATGATAAGCGTACTTGGAGTATTTATTGACACTATCATTGTATGTACATTTACAGGACTTGTAATTATTATATCTGGAATGTATAGCCCAGGAGGAGAACTCAACGGTGCAGCACTTACCACAGCAAGTTTTGGTGCAGCATTTACAGGAGGAGGAGTTTTGGTATCTGTCTGTTTGTCTTTGTTTGCTTTTACAACTATTTTAGGATGGGCATTGTATGGAGAACGATGTATAGGATATCTATTCAAAAATTCATCTGTAGTGATTACTATTTATCGCTATATTTTTCTTATTTGTGTATATGTAGGTTCGGTGGCATCACTTGATAAAATCTGGGGAGTTGCAGATACTGCAAATGGGCTTATGTCCATACCAAACTTAATTGGACTTATTTTATTAGGTCCTGTTGTATTTAGATTGTCTAAGAAAGAAAAGCAATAAGGATATTCTATGGTAATTGGTACTGTAAGAGAAATTAAAAATCATGAGTATCGTGTTGGGATAACTCCAGCAGGAGTCAGAGAACTTATTCATAATGGGCACGAAGTAATTGTTGAAAGCAATGCAGGAACAGGAATTGGTTTTGAAGATTCTCACTATACGCATGCAGGAGCAAAAATTATACCAACAGCAAGCGATGTCTTTCAAAAGGCTGACATAATAGTCAAAGTCAAAGAATTGCAATCATCAGAATATGGAATGCTTCGTCCAAATCAAATTCTCTTTACATTTTTACACCTTGCCCCAGATCCTATTCAAACAAAAGCGCTCGTTGAGAGTAACTGTATAGCTATTGCCTATGAAACAATTACTGATGTCTACGGGCGCTTGCCAATTCTTACCCCTATGTCAGAAATAGCAGGACGCATGTCTATTCAAGTAGGAATGCATCATCTTGAGAAAGCACAGGGAGGCTCTGGAGTGCTTCTGTCGGGTGTTCCAGGTGTTGATCCTGCAAAAGTAGTGATACTGGGAGGCGGTGTCGTTGGCAGAAATGCAGCACGCATTGCATTAGGTGTTGGCGCTGAGGTAATTTTGATGGATCGTGAAGTAGCACATTTAAGAGAATCGGATTTTTTATACAAAGGACAGTTGAAAATACGCTATGCAAACAAGGACTCTATAGAAAGTTCAATTCAAGAAGCAGATTTAGTCATAGGTGCAGTGCTCATCCCTGGGGCTGCTGCACCCAAGCTGATAAAACGAGAAATGCTCAAAAAGATGAAGCCGAGATCTGTTCTTGTGGATGTTGCAGTCGATCAAGGCGGATGCTTTGAAACGTCAAAAATTACAACACATGAAGATCCTACATTTGTAATAGATGACATTATTCACTATGGTGTAGCGAACATACCTGGCAATGTTTCTGTAACAGCAACTCTTGCACTAACGAATGTTACTTTGCCTGTTATTACTGCCATTGCAAATAAAGGATGGCAGCAAGCATGTAAAGATGATGTTCATCTCAAACGTGGAGTAAATGTTGCATATGGTGCGGTTACAAATAAGGCTGTTAGTGAAGCGTTGAACTATACCTATACTTCAATGGAAAGCGTACTTTGATATTTGTAATTCATAAAAAGATAATTTGCAAGTTAAAATTCTAGTAAATCTTGTGTTGTGGGTATTTTTTTTGCTCTTTTGTCGCATTTAGTCCTTTAATCTGCAATTTTCGTTACATAAACATTGCACAATTTTTTATATAGTTGTATAATAAGATAAAAACAGAAAAACAAAAACGATATGGAAAAAAATAATATAGTATCTCCATTCTATAAAGAAAAGCAAAGTGAGGGTTTATGAAGCATGTTTCGCAGCAAAAGTCTTCTGGTCATGTAGGAGATGAAAATACACACAATAACAGTACACACTCTAAACATAAAGCAGCAAATAAGGAAAGTACAGTACATGTTGCCAGAGATGCCGATGCCGCTAAAACAACAAAAACAAAAGAGACATATAAAGATACTACTGCTACTGTGAGTGATATTCCAAACGCTTCCGATATTAAAGAAGAAACAGTACAAGAAATACAGCAAAAAGAATCTGTCTTAGATAAAGCAGATGAAAATGCTCGCTTAAAAGAAGAGTTACTTCGTCTTCATGCTGATATGGAGAACACAAAGAAGCGATTAACACGTCTTTTTGAAGATAGAGTAAGAGATAAAACGGTAGCTATTCTAATGGATATTATTGAGCATATTGATAATTTTGAACGTGCGTTTGATTCGCATAAACAAATGATAAATAGTAATGAAAACAATGAAGCTAAGAAAGGCACAGATACAAGTGCTATTTTTGATGGATTTGGAATGATAAAAAATCATTTAGTGACCACTCTAAAAAATAATTGGGGACTTAATACCATAGATGCATTACATAAAGAATTTAACCCCGATGAGCATGAAGCTGTTATGCAAGAAAACTCCGAAAAAATAGATCATCCTACAGTGGTGCAAGAGTTTATGAAAGGTTACACATATTTAGGTAAGGTTATTCGACCCGCTAAGGTCAAAGTTGCATTGCCAAAAGATAATAAATAAAAAAAAATAAAATAATAAGTAAAAAGGAGAGAGAAAATGGGAAAAATAATAGGGATTGATTTAGGTACTACAAATAGTTGTGTTGCAGTAATAGAAGGAGGAGATCCTATTGTAATACAAAATTCAGAAGGACAGCGAACTACACCTTCTATTGTTTCTTTTGCAAAAAAAGGAGATACACTTGAACGTTCTGTTGGACAATCAGCTAAAAACCAATTAGTTACAAACCCTGAAAAAACAATATATTCTATTAAACGTTTTATGGGTAGGAGCTTTGATGAAGTTTCTGAAGAAATGAAGCGTATTTCATACAAGATAGCAAAAGATAAAAATAGTGTAATTATTGAATGTGATGATAAACGCTATACTCCCCCTGAAATTTCTTCTGCCATTTTGCAAAAAATGAAAAAAACAGCAGAAGATTATCTTGGAGAAACAGTAACAGAAGCAGTAATTACTGTGCCAGCATATTTTAATGATGCTCAGAGACAAGCAACAAAAGATGCAGGTAAAATTGCAGGGCTTGATGTAAAGCGAATAGTAAATGAACCAACAGCAGCAGCCTTAGCGTACGGCTTAGATAAAAAATCAAATGATGAGAAAATAGCCGTATACGACTTAGGAGGAGGAACATTTGATATATCTATCCTTGAACTAGGGGACGGTGTATTTGAAGTATGTTCTACAAATGGGGATACCCATCTTGGAGGGGATAATTTTGATGATGCGGTAGTAAGTTGGCTTATTGCTGAATTTAAGTCTCAATCTGCGATAGATCTCAGTCAGGATAAAATAGCCTTACAGCGTCTTCGTGAAGCTGCAGAAAAAGCAAAACAAGAGCTTTCAAGCACTCAATCGGTAGATATTAACTTGCCGTTTATTACTGCTGATGCAAATGGTCCAAAGCACTTACAGCTAACACTCAGTCGTGCAAAGTTTGAACAGTTGATTATAGATTTAGTAGAAAAATCAAAACAGCCTTGTATTCAAGCACTAAAAGATGCAGGGCTAAATGCAAGTGATATAAATGAAGTAATATTAGTAGGAGGATCAACACGTATACCGCTTGTTCAAAAAGCAGTAGAAGAAGTATTTCAAAAAAAATCTAACAAAAGTGTCAATCCTGATGAAGTTGTTGCTATGGGAGCTGCCATACAAGGAGGCATTTTAGCAGGGGATGTAAAAGATGTGTTGTTACTGGATGTTACTCCTTTGTCTTTAGGAATAGAAACTTTAGGAGGAGCATTTACTAAGCTCATTGAAAGAAATACTACTATTCCTACAAAGAAATCTCAAATATTTTCTACTGCTGCAGATAATCAAACAGCAGTTACAGTACATGTACTACAAGGAGAAAGACAAGTAGCATCGCATAATAGAACCTTAGGGCGATTTGAGCTTGTTGGTATAGCTCCAGCACCACGAGGAGTACCACAGATAGAAGTTACTTTTGATATTGATGCAAATGGTATTGTACATGTATCTGCAAAAGATCTTGGAACAGGCAAAGAACAAAAAATTCGTATTGAAACTTCTTCGGGGTTATCGGATGATGAAATAGAAAAAATGGTAAAAGATGCAGAAACACATGCTGAAGAGGATAAAAAACAAAAAGAAGCCATTGAAGTAATAAATAATGCTGAGCAGCTTCTTTATTCTACTGAGAAATCCTTGAAAGACTTTGGTGATAAAATAGGAGCTGATGATAAGCAAAAAATAGAAGTAGCATTGGAAGATCTAAAAAAAGCGTTGGAAAATAAAGATAACAGTGATGAAATTAAAGAAAAAACAGAAGCCTTAGCAAAAGTATCTCATGTTCTTGCAGAAAAAATGTATCAAGATGCACAAGAAAAACAGCAAGCATCAGGAGCATCAGATACCACAAATGCTAATACTACTACTGATGCAAATAGCAAGAATGCTGACTATGAAGTGGTTGATGAAGAAGAAAATAAATAAGAGTTTTTGTAATTTCATAATAGATCATGTAATGAATAGTATGTGGGGGGATCATGTCTCAAAAAAGAGATTACTATGAAGTATTAGGAGTCGATCGTGATGCTTCAGAGTCAGATATTAAGAAAGCATATAGAAAGCTGGCTATTAAATATCATCCTGATAAAAATCAAGGGAATGCGGAAGCCGAAGCAGCTTTTAAGGAAGCAACAGAAGCCTATGAAATTCTCTCAGATCAAGAGAAAAGAAGCATCTATAATCAATATGGACACGAAGGAGTAAATGCATCTTTTCAGGGCGGAGAGCATGATTTTTCAAGCATTTTTCGGGAATTTGGTGACATATTTTCGGGCAGTAGCTTTGAAAGTATTTTTGGTAACTTTGGGGGCTTTGAGAGCTTTTTTTCGGGAGGGCGGAGATCATCTCGCTCTTCGCAGAGTCAGCTTGATATTCATTTTATTCTTGAGTTAAACTTAGAAGACTCTATACGCGGTGTAGAGAAAAAGATAGCGTATGAACGTAGCGTATCATGTTCTCAATGTAAAGGGACTGGAGCGAATGGAAATCCAGAGTATCAGCAATGTCCTACTTGTAGAGGACGAGGTACTGCACAAAGTTCCTTAGGTGCTTTCTTCTCTTTTAGTTCAACCTGTACTCGATGTAATGGAGAAGGGAAAATATTAAAAAATCCATGTTCTTCTTGTCGAGGAAAAAAATTAGTAACAAAGAAAACTACTGTAAAAATACGTATTCCAAGAGGAGTAGCAGAAAATCATACCTTACAAATGGATGATTTAGGACATGAAAGGCAAGGGAGAACAGGCAAAATACTCATGACAATAAAGATTGTTCCTCATAGTTATTATGTTCGTGATCATAATAATTTGATTGTTCAAGTTCCTATTGATTTTATTACTGCTACACTGGGAGGAGAAGTATATCTTGATTGTATTACTGGAAAAAAAGTGACAATAACTGTTCCTGCAGGCACAAAGGATAAGTCTCATATTACGATTTCGAGACAAGGAGTAGAACCAGAGTCGGGGTATACGGGAGATTTAATAGTAGTGTTTCGTATTATGCCACTAAAAAAAGTCAACAAAAAAGCCATTGAGTTATTAAAAGAGGTAAAACATGAGCTTTCTTTAAGCTCTGATACCGTAAAGCCACTACATAGAAATGATGACTAAATAGTATGCATGGTAATATACATAGTATGTAAAATAGCTTTTTATATTGCATAATAGGGCGAAATTAAGAGTATGAAGGTAACATTTTTTAGTAACATAGCTATATTATTGATAGTTTGTACTTTTCCTTTGTTTTCTCAGAGTAATACAAAAAAAGATGCTCCAAAATATATTAAAGGCCCTAATGTCGGAAGCCAAGCGTTTGTCCCAAAAGAATATGCAGGAGAATATAACAAGAATATTGCGGAATATTCGTTACCTTGGATAGTGGCTGATAGAAACTTAGATGGAAAATCTGATTTTGCTACCCTCGTATATCCAGGAAGTTATGTAAAGAAAATGGAAGTATTAGACTTAGACTATGATGGTATCATTGATGATTATACATTTTATGATGAGGAAGGAAAAGTGAGTTTTCAGATTATTGACCATAATAAAGATGGAAATGCAGATTTATGGATACAGGTAAAACAAGGAAAGTTTGTACAACGTTTTCAGCGAGATAAAAATGGAGATGGGGTAGTAGACATAGACAGAGTGTTTGATAGTACTGTGTTGTTGCAATAATAATGAAAATTTCAGGAAATAATGCGGTGCTTTCTGCTATTCAAAATGGTAATTTTGGTACTGTATATGTTAGCCCACAACATAGTTTGCTCCCTAAACTAAAGGCTCTTGAACAGAAAAAAAAATGTCGTATTTCCATTAAGCCTATTGTATTTTTTAAGCAAGATGATATACGACAGAATATATTGTTACAAGTACAGACCTCTATTACTCATTCAGTGGAGAGTGTAAAAAGCTGGCTTGATACTAACAAGCATCATAAAAATATGTTGCTGCTGATTTTGGATCATATTCAAGATGCACAAAATTTTGGAGCTATATTTCGTTCAGCTGCTCTTTTTTCGGTTGATTTGATTGTTGTTCCTAACCGAAGATCTGCTCCGATAAATGAATATACTGTCCGTAGTGCTGCAGGTACTATTTCTTCAGTGCCAATATGTTCTGTGCCTAATCTTACTGCAAGTGTAGATATGCTAAAAAAACATGGGTTTTGGATATATACCCTTGATATAGAAGGACAAGCGGTACATCATACTCTGTTTTCCGATAGGAGTGCTTTTATACTTGGAGCAGAAGGAAGTGGAGTATCTCGCTTATTAAAACAGCATAGTGACTGTACTGTACATATACCGACAACAAACATTATCGATTCCTTAAATGTGAGTGTCAGCAATGGCATTATTTGCTATGAGTACAGAAAACAATTTCCTCTCGTAGCTACAGAGTAATAGAGAAACCATAAACTGTTATGCGCTAGGATCTACTTTGAATACATTGCATGCGTTTGTGTATAGAATGTCAGCCATAGCTTCAACTTCTTGTTCTCGTAAAGTAGCTATTTGTTGTACAGTGTAATGTATGTAGCTAGGTTTGTTACGTTTTCCTTTTAGTTCAGCTGGAATCATAAAAGGACTTTCACTCTCTACAAGAATATTTTTATCAGGAATATTAGCGGCTGTTTCGCGTAGTTGTTTTGCTGTGCGGTATGTTACACTTCCTGTAAAAGAGAAATATGCGTTAGGCAAGATAGACAATATCTCTTGAGCGTACTCCCAATTTTCAGAATAACAATGAAGTATGACGGGAATATTTGGCTTGATTTGTCGTAGCACATCAATAATTTCTTTTCCTACTTCTCTGTTATGAATGATAACGGGATATTGAATTTTTTCCGCTATCTCTAAATGGCGTATAAAAAATTCTATCTGTTGGTTTTTATTTCCGTATTTTCTATCTAAGCCTGTTTCTCCAATAGCCACTACTTTGTCTAACATGGCAAGTTTTTCCACTTCTTCTTCCCACTTAAAATGGGTGTGGGTTACTTCTGATGGAGATATGCCAACACTAAAATAAACATTCTGAGCAAGAATAAGATTGTCATAGAGAGGCTTAAAATCTTGCAAGTTATTACATATGTTTATAATACCAACAACATGTTTCGATTTTGCTTCTTGTGCAATAATAACTTGAGAGATAGGGTCATCGTTAATGAGCCCTAGATGAGCATGGGTATCAAAAATTTTCATACATTTTTCCTACATTTTATTTATAGTAACAATTCTTAAAAGTTATTGCATTTAGTTATGATGAAGTGCTATAATTATATAAGATAAGTTGCTTTTACTACTTATGCTTATTGTATATAAATTAGAGAATTATATCAAGTATGGTCCCTGTTATTATGGTGAATACAATATTTAAGGTAAAGAAAATAGGTATTGATACGATATAGTGTTATAGTATTATGTTAAAAGATTATAAAGATGTACAAAGTGCGAAAGACAAAAAGAAGCTAACTCTTTTATTGGTGCCACATAATGGTAAGAATATCCATTCCATTGAGATACACCTCTTTCTTTTAGTGACGATAGTACTTTTTTGCATTGCCTTAGTGGTATTTGCAGTATATTCATTATTTGCTTTTACCAATAGTAATTTGGATTATCGTACATCTCTTCAAACTCTAAAAAAACAGGATAGGGATATTGAATTACTTTCTACAGAAATAGAAAAGACAAGAAATTTGAATAATCAGTTTGTTTCAGAATTAGGCAGAACAAGTAAGCTGATAAATTATAATGGGACTAATGAAAATGAAGAGCAATTATTATCTGGCGACTTGTCTCAAGTCCTATCTCTTTCTAGTCAAGAGGGCAGTGGAGCAGATAGCACAGAAGCACTTATTGTTCTCCAACAAAAAATAAGTAACAGTATTCCTATTTTAGAGAAAGCAAATACTATTTTGGATAATCAACAGAATTTCTTAAAAGAGATTCCTATTTATATCCCAGTAAGAAATGCAAATATAAGTATGGAGTGGGGACCTAATATACACCCTGTGTTTGGCTATTGGTATATTCATAAAGGGATAGATTTTGCCGCAAACCCTGGAACTCCCATATATGCTGCTGCTGATGGAGTAGTAACGTTTGTAAGCTATGATGAAGGGTATGGAAACCATGTATATATAAGTCATAATTTTGGATTTAAGACACATTACTCTCATATGAAGTCTACTATTGTGAAGAAGGGGGAAGTAGTGTCTCAAGGACAAGTTATTGGTACTGTTGGATCTACTGGGATTGTTACAGGACCACACCTTGATTTTCAGATTTATCTCGGGAGTGAACTGATTGATCCTGGTCGTTATATACGCTACCTTACAGATTATTCAAGACCGAAAGGAACACGCTGATACCCATTTCTATGAGTGAACGTTCATCTGTTATTAACTCTATTATAGGGTTTGGTACTTCATATTCTGGCAATATTAATTCTATTGATTTATTGCGTATTGATGGAAATTATTCAGGCAACGCAATGAGCCAAGATTCTATTTTAATTGGATTAGATGGAAAAGCAAAGGGTACATTAAGTGCAAAAAAAATAATTATTGCTGGTGTGTTTCAAGGAGATATAAAAAAAACAGCACTGTTGATAGTACAGCCAAGTGCAGTCATTATTGGTAACATAGAAGCAAATCAAGTGATTGTAGAATCAGGTGCAGTGCTTTGCGTAGGGTTTCGCATAGCAAACAGTAGAAACAAAGAACAAGAGCAAGAGATACGGCTTGAACAAATAAACCGCAGCAACACGGACAACAAACATAACAAAGAAGACATATTGCGTATTATTGGGAAAGTCAGTAATAGCCGTTTAGAACGAATGTTTTCTTAAAGTTATATGGAAAAAATTAATAATCAGAGAAATTCTACGCTTGGAAGTCTCTTAGGGACTGCTTCCCAAAAATCACAGATAAAAAAACCTACTGCTCATACTTCTAAAAGTAGCTCAGCACGAAAGAAAAATAGCACCAATAGTTTTGAAACTATTCTTACAGAAAATACTTCTGCCACAGAAGTCATGGATTTAGTAGATGAACATGGTGTTATAGACGAAACAAAGCTGAGTGAGCTACAGGATGATATACATGAGGCAGGAGAGATATTGCTGGAAAAACCTGGCATAGATGCAGTGCTTGCATACAGAAAAAAAGTACAAGTCTTACTTGCATCAGTGACTCCGCTGCTCCATCGTAAAGAGCAGTATGTTTCTCGTAAACGCATTGGAAACTCCTTTGAAGAACGAAAGTATACTCTTATTCATACTGTACATCAAAAGCTGGATAGGTTATTACAAATAGTCATGAGCTCTCAAGTGCAACAAATGAGTATCATGAAAGCCTTAGATGAGATTAGAGGGCTTATTGTCAATATTCTTCATTAGTGGGTTGTGTTGTAGTGTATATTCATAGTGTTGTTATGGCGTTGTGTATGTATTTTGAGGGAGGTTTTTTTAATACTAGAGGGTAGAATATATGTAATATATATTGAAAAAATATTACAGAAAAGTTACACATAAAATAAAAAAAATGCTATAATAAAAATAGGTTTAGATGATTTTTACTCTTTTTTTAAGAAAGGTATAGTAATAGATTTTTGTATTGATATACTTTAAAATAAGTTGTTGTAGACAGCTGTAGATTTCAGCCGAAGCACAACACATTCAACAACAGTTTTAAATTCATATTCGTTGTAGACAGCTGTAGATTTCAGCCGAAGCACAACACAGATGCATTTACACAGTCCTTGCTTAGCGTTGTAGACAGCTGTAGATTTCAGCCGAAGCACAACTTTTACTGCCATGTGGTACTTGTCTGCACTGTTGTAGACAGCTGTAGATTTCAGCCGAAGCACAACTGAAAAACACACAAAGATAGTAAGAGAAAGGTTGTAGACAGCTGTAGATTTCAGCCGAAGCACAACAATTGTGTCATTAATGGAATTAAATTAATTGTTGTAGACAGCTGTAGATTTCAGCCGAAGCACAACTGGAGCTATCATCAATGTTTATACGGACTTGTTGTAGACAGCTGTAGATTTCAGCCGAAGCACAACAAATCGGGTATTACTTTATTGGCAATATCAGTTGTAGACAGCTGTAGATTTCAGCCGAAGCACAACATAAACAAAAATAAAGACCAAGCTCTATATGTTGTAGACAGCTGTAGATTTCAGCCGAAGCACAACTTATTATAACATCAGTCAATACAGAATTTTGTTGTAGACAGCTGTAGATTTCAGCCGAAGCACAACTTTAAATAATGAATATGCATCTAATATTCCGTTGTAGACAGCTGTAGATTTCAGCCGAAGCACAACTATTTCCACTATTGGCAAAACCTAAATTATGTTGTAGACAGCTGTAGATTTCAGCCGAAGCACAACTATGAAAATTGTCTCGTAGAAAGTAAAAACGTTGTAGACAGCTGTAGATTTCAGCCGAAGCACAACAACATATTTTCAATTATTTTATCTGAATTTGTTGTAGACAGCTGTAGATTTCAGCCGAAGCACAACATCAATCTTTTATTTTTCTCAGAACAATTTGTTGTAGACAGCTGTAGATTTCAGCCGAAGCACAACTCATTTAACTGAACACAAAAGTCTATCTCTGTTGTAGACAGCTGTAGATTTCAGCCGAAGCACAACTAATCGCATCACAACAGTACCCAGCACTGCGTTGTAGACAGCTGTAGATTTCAGCCGAAGCACAACTCATTTAACTGAACACAAAAGTCTATCTCTGTTGTAGACAGCTGTAGATTTCAGCCGAAGCACAACTGAGAGTATTGACTCCATATCAACAAAAAGGTTGTAGACAGCTGTAGATTTCAGCCGAAGCACAACAGTTCTTTATTCATATAATAATCCTTCACGTTGTAGACAGCTGTAGATTTCAGCCGAAGCACAACTTTGGAATTCATCAACAATAATTAATTTGTGTTGTAGACAGCTGTAGATTTCAGCCGAAGCACAACTTAGCTAGTCCTCATACATTGAGTGATTTTGTTGTAGACAGCTGTAGATTTCAGCCGAAGCACAACTAGTTCAGCAACAAGTTCCTCGAGAGAATGTTGTAGACAGCTGTAGATTTCAGCCGAAGCACAACTACAAAAAAAATGTATATTATGAGAATTTTGTTGTAGACAGCTGTAGATTTCAGCCGAAGCACAACTAATATTTTGCTCTTTCATTTTTGAGCCTCGTTGTAGACAGCTGTAGATTTCAGCCGAAGCACAACTGTGATGATATTTTCCATTTCGGTAGTAAAGTTGTAGACAGCTGTAGATTTCAGCCGAAGCACAACTACAAAATTTTATTTAAGACTTATTGTATAAATATAAAAGATGTTCTATAATAAATTAAGGTTTTATATTTAGAATTATCTAATTTATATCCTGTATAGATTTGAAGAGAGGTTTTATTTATGAGTAAGAATAAAGATAAGAAGAATATATCAGATGCTAATTTTGTGTTACATAATCAGAATAAACTTAGGTTTTGGGAGAGAGCTATTTTGGCAATAGAAGCGGAACATATTACAACAATATACTCAGAGGAAAACCCTATATTGTTTCAAACATTAAAAAAAGAATTATTATCTTTACATATAGAAGATAAAGGTAATGCTACAAAACAAGGTATTGAGGAAAAGATAAATGAGAATTTTAAAAAAATATGTGCTACTTATCATGATATACGTAATTATCTTAATCATATTAAACATACAGACAGAAAAATAGAATTAGACTATGAGTTATGTGATGTACTATGTAAATTGTATAAGAAGGCATATACAGATAGAATAAAAGTATCCAATAAAGAATTTCTTCATATAGATGAACGCTTTTTTGAGGTAGATAGAGAGTACTTTTTTAAAAAGTGTCCTATTGATGAAAGTGATGATAAGGATAAATATGGATATTATTTTACTCTTTTTGGCTTAGTTATGTTTTTTTGTATGAGCTTAGAAATAGATAGAGCTTATCAGTTACGAGATAAATTTTATTTTACCAATCCAAAAAAAGCAAATTCTGAGGTTGTAGTAATTGCTTTAGAATCAGTGATACAAAAATATAGCAGAAAAAAAAGTGATAAAATTAAGATTGCAGAATCTCATGAAGTACAGAATCAATGGAATCTTTTTGTGGAAATTCTTGACTATATTCGAAAACCCATAAAGCATAGTCCAAATTATGATAAACAACCACAGAAAAATAGAGATGCAAATAAAAAGAAAGAGAAAAAATTTGACAAAAGAACAACAAATAAGTATGTGACGGATAATCTTATTATCAAATGGATAGAGCTAGGTAAAAAGCTTCCTAAATTGGAATTTGCTAAAACAAAGCAAATAGAACGAAAAATAGAGAATAAAAAAAGAGGAAAAGATAAAACAAAAAATATTAAGATACCAGAATTTGAAAAATCTAATAAAAAGAAAGGTTTTATTGATGAGTATTTTGAAATAAATGGTATGTACTGGTGTAGAATTAAGATTAATAATGAATCACAAAAAGAATCATATATGTATTTTAAGATGCATAAGGTACTTTTACGAAGACTTGCAAAAAAGATCTTAGAAGGTAAAGAAGAACGAGATATTATTTCATCTATACGTAATGATATTGAAGTTGTAAAGACATTTAATGAAGAAGCTAAAATTCTATTTGATGATGGAATAGAAAGTTCATTAACATTAAAATCAAGTCTTCCAAGAAGTAATAAGGAAGCACCAAAAGCTTTATCGTTAGGAAAAAAGATAAAGAAAAGAATAGAGTATTATGAAAAAATTTTAGAAAATCCTTTCTCAAGCAAATATGATAAGGCATATTTCATACTGTGGGCATTTCAACGACCTTTATGGGAAACTAAAAAAGAAGACAAGAAAAATAAATTAAAATTAGATGAAGTTACCTATCAAAATATTAACAAATCTCTATGCTATTACAGTATAT
The DNA here is from genome assembly GCA_965218205.1 of Spirochaetia bacterium. GTDB lineage: Bacteria > Spirochaetota > Spirochaetia > WTKD01 > CBDDCA01. Next base: position 1,077,364 of record OZ244590.1, read on the forward strand.
ATAGTACACTTGATTTTCAAAAAGAAGTGCAAAAGGAAATACCAAATAAATGTAAATATTTAAGAGATTATATTAAGCATGATATTGAAAAAACCTTTGAATGTGTTGTAAATGCAGCAAAAGAAAAATTAGAAGAAGATGAAAAAAATATGATGTACTATAGTATCAAAGGAAATGAATCTCTTACAAATAAAGTATTATTTACTAATCATTCTTTACGCTTTAAAAAAACTCAAAAAGAAAAACATCCTTTTTCTGAAATAAGAGACAGGGTAAAGCAAAAAAACAATAATGAAGAACCTAATATTGTATGGCCTTTATGGCTTTCTAAGCATTGGGGTCTTAGTTATGAGGAACAAAAAAAGATGGAAAGGAGAGTAAAAAATTTCCCCTCTACAGAGATTAGAGTATTTTATCATAAATATATAGAAAATAGTAAAGCCGTGAGTTTTGATCCAAATAATTATCATGCATATTTACAAAGGGATGAGAGTAAAAATACTTTACAACTGAATAAAACAAAGGAAGAAATAAAGAAACTACCAAAAGAAGAGAAAAAGTTTTTATATAATGCTTTGAAATACTATGAAAATGATATGTTATTATTAGAGATTGCAACTAGATGTATAGATGATATCAATAAAGGGAATAAATTGTATGTTGAACTAGGAAAGAAAGAGAAGAAAAAGAATGGTCAATTAGAAGAGAAAAGAAAAGATTTTGATTTATCTCTTCCATCTCCTGAAGTAATAATAAAAGAAAATAGAGGCTCTCAAGGATATTCCATTCCACTACGCTACCTCATAAAGCTAAGTTTTATATTTGGAGCAAAAAATCTTATTAAAGGGATAAAGCTGATCAATAACAATGATGAAGCAATTTTAAAAAATAAAAGGCCTGATAAAATAAATGATATTGAATATTTTATGCAGATACTATTACCAAAATTCAAATTACTTAGTACTATAATAATACAAAAGCTTTTTGAAATAGAGCATACAATATTGTTTTGTGAAAAAAATAGTATAGAAGGCATTGATTATGAAAAAAGAGAAAACTTGTTAGAGAAAGTAAATAACAAACAACTGGATTATATTAGCTTTGATAGTAGTGATAAAGATGATAATGGTGGAATACTTGATTTAATTGATACAAATAAGTTATATTATGATCGTGATATGATAAAACATATACGCAATAATGTAGCACATGAAGATTTAGGTGATCTGTTAGTATCTGAGAAATATGATAAGTATATTAAAAGTGTAGATGATCTTGCAGAAAAATTTGGTTGTAAAACAGTCACTAATTTAATAGAATCATACAAATATAGAAGAGAAGAAAAATTTTTACAAGGAGTAGAGAAAGATCAATCTACAACATAACATATATTGATTAGGAGGCTGGCCCAGATAAGAGAAAAAAGAGCAAATGCAAATTGAAGGACTAAGTGCGATATGCAAGGCTTTCACAAGATGAAGATTTACATAATGGCTATATTGCTATACTACTATTAGATGAGTAAACAAGACAAAAAATTAGCATCCCTCCCCATCCGCTTCAAGCAGGACGATGGATCTGATTTTCCCGATTGGGAAGAGAGAAGGCTGGGGGAGATTTTTGATATTACTGCAGGAGGTGACATTGATCAAACAGCCACTAATCCTACTCAAACAAGTAAATATAAGTATCCAGTATATGCTAACAGTGAGAAAGATAATGGCTTACATAGTTATGCAAGTACTTATAAACAAAATGAAAATTGTATAACAGTAACAGGGCGAGGTACTTTGGGAAAAGCTATTGTTAGATATGAAAAATTTTATCCTATTATAAGGTTATTGGTTCTTAGAAGTCAAAGTAACATAAGTTTAAAATTTTTTGCAGAAGCAATTAATTTACTCAAAATACATAATGAAAGTACAGGAGTGCCTCAACTTACTGTACCACAAATATCAGCTTATAATATCAAATATCCCACCCTCCCCGAACAACAAAAGATAGCATCTTTCTTACAGAGTATAGACACAAAAATACAGCTCCTTGAAAGAAAAGTAACACTGTTGCAGTCGTACAAAAAAGGCATTATGCAAAAACTTTTTTCACAGGAGCTACGCTTTAAGGACGAGCAAGGACACGAGTACCCCGATTGGGAAGAGAGGAGGCTGGGGGAAATTTTAGAGTATGAACAACCTACAAAATATATTGTTGATTCTTCAAAGTATAATGATAATTATAGCATACCTGTTTTGACAGCTGGTAAAACTTTTATACTAGGATATACTAATGAAACGTATGGGGTTTTTACAAATCATCCAGTTATTATCTTTGATGATTTCACTACTGTGAGTAAGTTTGTAGATTTTGATTTTAAGGTTAAGTCATCTGCCATGAAAATATTGAAATTGAAAAAGAATATACAAGCTAATATTAAATTAGTATATGAATGTATGCAAAAAATAAATTTTTCACTAAAAGGACATAAACGGTATTGGATTTCAGAATACCAGAATATAACTATTCCATTTCCCACCCTCCCCGAACAACAAAAGATAGGCTCTTTTCTGCAGAGCCTTGACACAAAAATATCGCTCACACAGAAACAAGTAATGCTTACAAAGCAGTATAAGAAAGGCTTATTACAAAAGATGTTTGTGTAAAGTTACTATCATGAATTTTTGATGTTCACACCAGATGGTAAAAGTACACAGAATCTCCTCAGCTCCCTTGACAATTCGCCTATTAGTTTCTACAATAAAATAAATAAGTAATTTTTAATAAAAGAAACAAGGAGAAAACAATGAAAATTGCAATAAATGGATTTGGAAGAATAGGAAGAAATGTATTTAAGATAGCTCTTGAGAAAAAAGTGGATGTTATTGGTATCAATGATATTACAAATACAAAAACATTAGCTACTCTCTTAAAGTATGATTCCACACAAGGAAGATATCCTGGTTCAGTAGAATATACTGATAATGCACTTGTCGTAGACGGAAAAGAATACAAAGTGCATGCAGAAAGAAACCCAAAAAACATAGCATGGGGAGAGAAGCCCGATGTAGTGATTGAATCAACTGGTATTTTTACTCAGAGAAGCTCCGAAAAAGGAGGCTACGGTGATCACCTTGAAAATACGCAGTTTCCAGCAAAAAAAGTAATACTCACAGTGCCTGCAAAAGACAGCATAGATAACATGATAGTTATGGGAGTAAATGAAGCAAGCTATAACGCAAACGAGCACCATTGTGTCTCAAATGCTTCGTGTACCACAAACTGTCTTGCTCCAGTAGCAAAAGTATTACATGAAGCGTTTGGCATTACAAAAGGATTTATGACAACAGTGCATTCTTATACCAACGATCAAGTAATACTGGATGCACCACATTCAGATTTGCGGAGAGCACGTTCTGGGGGAGTATCAATTATCCCTACAACTACAGGAGCAGCAAGAGCAGTAGGGAAAGTACTGCCCGAACTTAACGGAAAGCTTGATGGGACTGCAATGAGAGTTCCTACTCCTACAGGCTCTATTGTTGATCTTGTTGCCTTTGTTGAAAAAGAAACAAGCACAGCAGAGGTAAATGCTGCTATAAAAAAAGCAGCAGAAGGAGAGCTAAAAGGAATACTTGAGTATACTGAAGATCCAATTGTTTCTGTTGATATTATTCATAATTCCGCATCTTCTGTTTTTGATGCACAGAGTACTATGGTTATTGGAAACATGATAAAGATTTTCTCTTGGTACGATAATGAATGGGGATATTCTAATCGAGTAGTTGATTTAGCAAAATTTATATCAAATAATTAAACTATTGCCACGTTACATATATGTCAGATAGTGCTATTAAAACTATAGATGAAATTGCCTCTTTACAATCTAAGACAGTACTCGTACGGGTAGATTTTAATGTTCCATTGAGTAATGCTGTTGTAAGCGATGATACACGCATAAGAGCCGCAATTCCTACAATTAAAAAACTGGTAGAATCATCAGCAAAAATTGTATTGATGAGTCATTTAGGACGACCAAAGGGAGAAAAAAAAGCTGAGTTCAGTCTCTCTCCTGTGTACACACAGCTATGTGCTATAATAAAAGAACAGAGCATTGATACCAATGTTTTTTTTGCAGACGATGTCATTGGTGATTCTGTACATCAAAAAATAAAAAACCTCAATGATGGTGATATACTCTTGCTAGAGAATATCCGTTTTTATGCAGAAGAAACAAAAAATGATGAAGCATTTTCTAAAACACTCGCCTCTTATGTTGATATATTTATAAGTGATGCATTCGGTACTGTACATAGAGCACATGCTTCAACAGCAGGAGTAGCAAAGTATCTTCCTTCGTATGCAGGGTACTTAGTGGCAAAAGAATATTCTTTTTTTCAAAAACTATTGTCTTCCCCCGAACATCCTTTTGTGGCAGTCATTGGTGGCTCTAAAGTTTCCTCTAAAATTACTGTGTTAGAAAATCTCTTGCCGCATACCGATGCTTTTATTATTGCTGGAGGAATGGCATACACCTTTCTTGCAGTACAAGGATATAGCATTGGAGCAAGTTTATATGAGGAAGACTATACTTCTCATGCAAAGCAATTTTTAGAGAAAGCAAAAGCACAAAACAAGACAGTATTGCTTCCTATGGATCATGTTGTAGCAGATACTTTTGATGCAAACGCACATGCACAGCCAGTGGATGCTATTGATATTCCTGATGGAAAGATAGCTATGGATATTGGAAAAAAGACTATTGCTGCAGGTATTGAGATGCTACAAGGAGCAAAAACAATTATCTGGAATGGTCCTATGGGAGTATTTGAATTTGATGCTTTTTCCTATGGTACTCAGCAAATAGCAAAGGCTATTGCTGACAATAAAGGGCTTACCGTAGTTGGAGGAGGAGATTCTGTTGCTGCAGCAAATAAATTTAATGTATATAAAGAGTACACACATGTCTCTACTGGCGGAGGTGCATCATTAGAATTTTTGGAAGGAAAAAAACTGCCTGGTATTCAAGTGTTATTACGATAGATACTAAAAATAAACAGAGAAAGGAACGAAAATGAAACGATTTATTGCAGGAAACTGGAAAATGAATTTAGAGAAAGCAGATGCTCTTTCTCTTGTGGAAGCAGTAAAGCACACTATGCCTCATGTAAGTGATGATACTACTGTTTGTATAGCTCCCCCTTTTGTATATTTGTCTGATATAGTAAAAGCAGTGGAAGGGACACGCATTATAGTGTCTGCACAAAATGTTTCAAACAAAGAATCTGGGGCTTTTACGGGAGAAATATCTCCTACAATGCTTCGTGATATTGGAGTACAAGCTACTATTATTGGGCATTCTGAGCGTAGAACATTATTTTATGAAAATGATATGCTTATCAATGAAAAGGTATTGTTGGCATTACAGCATGACTTGAAAGTAATATTGTGCATAGGCGAAACACTTGAAGAACGAGAAAGCAACAAGCTAGAAAGTGTATTGCAAACTCAGTTGTCATCAGGCTTACAGTCAGTTGATGCAATTCAGCTCTTAAACATAGTGATTGCATATGAGCCAGTGTGGGCTATTGGGACAGGCAAAACAGCAACGAATGAAGTAGCAAATCAAACACATAGCATTGTTCGTAACATACTTGCCTCCTTATATGATAGTTCTCTTGCTGCATCTACTCCAATACTCTATGGAGGATCAGTCAATGATAGCAATGCACGTGAATTGCTTGCTATGAGTCATATTGATGGAGCATTGATTGGCGGAGCGTCACTCAAAAAAGATGCGTTTTGTTCTATAATGAAAGGATAGTGATATAATTTACAGCTAATAATTTAGAAGAAATAGGAAGTGAAAATATGGCGTTTTTAATTGGTTTTTTAATTGTTATACTGGTGTTAGTGTCAATATTGTTGATATTAATTGTGTTAGCTCAAGATGATGGAGCAGAAGGTGCAGGGATGCTATTAGGAAGCAGTGCTAGTCAACAGTATGGTGCAAGGAAAGGAAATATCGTTACAAGAACAACGGGAATTTTAGCTACATTGTTTATAAGTGTTTCATTAGTCTTAGTGTTTTTGTTTAGAGAAAATGATACAAGTTTACAAGCTATAGAAAGTGAAGTAGAAGATTCTTCCGAAAATCAACTTGTAGAATGGTGGGCAAAGGATGAAGCCACCGATACTACTACCGATGCAGACGGAGAAGAAAGCGAAGCAGTGATAACAAATGATGTGAGTGATGATACAGAGATAAATGCAGAGACTACCGATACAGACAAGGAATCAGGAGCAGAAGCCACTATTTTTATAGACGATACATCTACAGATAATACAGACACTACTTCTTCTATAGAAAATTAATTTTGAAAGCACAGATAGATGATACCTCGTTAAAAAATGTATGAGGAGTATTAGTAGTTATACTTTTTATGATATATGGACTATTTCATTGACTATTATGCTATTTTAGATATTGATTCATCCTCAACTATAAGTGAGATTAAAGCATCGTTTAGAAATAAACTGAAACTTCTTCACCCTGATTTGCAGAGTGATATTCAAAGTTCGTTTATTAAAGATGCTGTTGCTCACTCGCAGAACAATGAACTGTTACAGTTAATTCAAGCGTATAATGTATTATCAAGCCCCATAAAACGTAAGCGATATGATAGGCATGTGCTTAAAGCCCCATCGTATGTTCAAAGAAAAAAAAGAGAATTTAATTACGAAGAATTTCTTAATGAAAGACAGCATATTTTTTCTTATCGTGTAAAATTGTTTATGTATGATTTAGTACATAAGTCAGGAAAGAGAGCCATAATGATCTATGAGAATATTCTTTTTGAGAAAAAGAAACTGCTCTTAAAATCAGAACTAGGTCGTTTTGATTACATTGATTGTCTTGCTCTTATGACTGAGTACTATCAAGAGAGAGCTGCATATGGAGATATTGATAAATGTATTGTATTATACAGAGAAATATTTCAATTAGAACAGAGAATATATTACTTTAAGGATTATATGAATGTATTGATAGAGCAGATACAAAGTTTGTTAGAAAAACATATGTTACTGTACTCAAAAGAAAGCATACAACAAAAAGATGCATTACACGATTTGTTTGCCTGTGTGCTTAATTGGGAAATTACTCCCTCTGCAGTAAAAAAAATGAAAGAGCTACAAATTTTTTATCGGTAAGAAATTCATATATTGTTTTTTTCTCTGTAGTATCTATATTGTCATGGATTTTGGAGGTTCATACGAGAGGGTAAAAGTACAAATAAATGTATATTATAGCTTGTATTTATATGGGTATTAGTATATAGTGGTAAATATGGAACGATTATTATCTTTTAGAGTAAGGTCTGCAGGTTCTGTAAAATATATTTTCCTATGCGTGTTATTGATAAGTAATGCTATAGGGCTATGGTCTCAGATATTGGATAAAAGCATTGCTGTTGTGTCTCTTTATAAAACAGAAAATGTATCGTTAAAGACGGTGGATATGCAGTATGATTTATTGCAAAGACAAGCAGAAAATCTTACAGGAATTGCTGAAACATCTATTACAAAGAAAGAGGTGTTAGAAGCAGCTATCAATGATATACTTATTACACAGGAAGCAAATAAAAGCGGGGTAGTTGTAACTGCTAAACAGATAGATGATATTATACAATTTCAAAAGGAGGCGTATGGCACTCCTATTTCCGATGAAGATTTTCAATCATTGATGGTAAAACAAACAGGGTTGCAATGGCCAGATTATAGAGAACAAATTCGTAAGCGTATTTTACAAGAACAGTATATTGCTACAAAATATCAAAAAGATTTACAAGTAGTACGAGAACCTACAGAAGCAGAGATACAAAAACTCTATGATGAATATGCTACACGATTTATCAACCCTTCCATGTTACGATCTGAACATTTATTTTGGGATTTTCGTGGATTGAATGCTGCAGAAAGAAAAACACTAAAACAAGAAGCACAAAAGATGGCACAGACTATCGATAATGATGTGGCTGTATTTGACAAAGAGTTAAAAAAATCACTTGAAAATCCTGCTATTGAAGGAGGAGATTTGGGGTATATTATACGAGATGAGCAGACAAAAGAGATTCTTGGTGCTAGCTTTTTGGATATAGTTTTTGCACTCAAAGACAATCAAGTGAGTGATTTGGTTACCTCAAACAGTGGGTATCATATTGTGAAAATTACTGATAAACGTCCTGCAAAATTATTAGGCTTAGAAGATCCCATTTTGCCTGGAGAAAAAGTCACGGTAAAGCAAAGAATTATTACAACATTACAAACTCAGTATCGTCAAGAAAAATTTGCAGATCTCATACAAAAAGAGGTAGAAGAATTACGTAAGAGGGCATCTGTGCGTATTCTTGATGATCAGTTTAAGTAAAAAAATTGGGTGCTCATAAACAACGAGTTCTGGCGTTTCAGGCAATGTATATGTATGAATGTAGTGCTCTAAAAGATACAGAAAAAAAGAAGCAGTATGTTCTTAATTCTTTTTTATCAGAAACATATACATCCTCAGTACAAACATTGGCTGTAGATATATTTTGTTCTGCTGTTGCTCATATTTCAATAATTGATTCTATTATTCACAGAACTATCAACCAATATTTTACCGATAGCATTAGTTTTAAAGTACTATCAATAACAGTAGTGTCAATACTGCGTGTTGCAATAGCAGAGCTGCTTTTCTTTTCTCAACTGCATGCTGATAAAAACATTGTATCTGCTATTGAAAAAAAATCCTTAGTTATTGATGAAGCTATTATTCTCAGTAAGATATATGCCGAAGATAATGCATATAAGCTCGTACATGCTTTACTTGATAAGGCAGTGATACATGAGCTTAGTCGCACCTGATAAGATAGAGATATGCAATCATACGATATGTATTTAGTATAATGGAAAAAAATAATCGTACAGACAGATCAAATATTGCTACTAAGAGAATGTCTTTAAGAAAGCTCTTTTTTTTATTGATTATTCTTTGTGTTGTTATAGTGACAGGTATGTTTCTTATGCTGTTATATTTTCGTAGTGACAGGCATTTCATTGGACAAATACAAAAGAAAGCAAGTACTCCAAAAGACTTATATGATAATCATGATGAGCTTCTTTTACGTGCAAATTCTGCACTGCAATATCTTATGCTATTAAAAAGGCTAGATGCCTACGATATGAATGCTGTGTTTCAAAAAACCTTAGAAACAGCATTGCAAGAGTATACTACGATAGAGCTACAAGCCTTAGCATTGAATCAACAGCTCTATACGAATGATTTTTCTCTTTTTTCTTCATTTACTTTTAATGTAGCTGAAATATATCAGCAGTATCCTGCGTTAGTGCGGTATTATCTGTATGTACGATATAAAAAAGCATATGTATCTACACTTGCTGATGAAGATGATCCGTTTTTCTTTCTTACTAATATTGCTATAGGAGACTCTTATGTCAACTTTTTAGAGAAAAATCATTTCATGCATTACGATGAGCTGTTACAATTTCTGTACTTTTCTCAAGAATATACACGAACTATATATGATTATTATTTGCTCTATAATCTTACCAAAAGAGATATGTTTCAATTTATTTTATATCTATATTACAGTGTAAAAAATGATAGCACTATGGCATCAGTTCTTTTAGCAAGCATTGATGATACATGGAAAATGGAACATAAGGCTCTGATAGAAAAAAGTACACAGCTACTTTCGTTTACTATGAATAGAAACATATCGTCTTTGACTGGCATATCGCATAATTCTTTTTATGCTATTGCATTGGATTTATATGCTAAAGACATGAATTCTGCATTACTGTACTTACAAAGATTGGTAGATACATATGGTATATACGAGTTAGATGATACTGCTTTGGAACTTTATTTTTGGTTGAGTAGAAATTTTTCAAAGGAATATAATATAAAAAAACTTAATGATTATTTTCTGCAAATAACACATAGGATATATAACTCTGTCCCTTTGACTTTGCAGTATATGTTATACTTATATACTGTAGATCCAGAGAAAGGGATGCAAGTATTAAACACATTTCATTTTAGCACAAATGTCTTAGAGTCTCCGTATATACAATACTTAAAAATTCTTTTGGAAGGATATGATATACCATATCAGAATGTATTTCTTCAACAAAAACTGGAAAGTTTTTTTTCTGTAGATGATCAATATTTATTTTATGATCTTTTGCTATTAAGAGCAGGGAAGATAGTACAGTACTATGATTCAAATGCTGTTTCAGTATTCTTTTCTCAGTATATTGAGTTTGAAAATATATTGTTTCCATATAAAATGTATTATCTTTTGCAAAGAGCTTCTCTTAAGGATCTTGCACAGGATGAAAAAGAAAATATGATAATGCTATTTCACTTGGAAGATACATCATGGTGGAATGCATTTAATGTAGCAATATGGAATATTGAGAATAGGAATTTTTCAACAGCGTTACAATATTTACAAATTTCTCAAGATACTGTTCCTTATCTTACTAATCACTTGCAAATTCAGTATCTTATACAGTATATTCGTATAGCTACTTTTCAAAAAAACTATGATTTAGCAGAGATATATATTGATTCTTTGCAAAAGTTACAGGCAACTAATAGTTATATACAGTTGTTACAAAGTATGCTTGAACAATCTAAAAATACTCCAGATGAATGAAATATTATAGTACACTCAAAATATATTTTTTTCAAATATCAGTAAAGAATTAAGAAACATAACCTAATCTAATAGCCATTGCTATTTCGGATACTTGAAATAATCTTGCTAACTTTGATATATCAAAATTATATTTTCTTGCTTCTGTCATAAGAATTGGCATGGGCATAATTATATCAGCAGCCAGTTCATTTGCTTCCTTTTCTTGCTCATTAGATAATTTACTTCTGTATAATTCATCCTCGATTATTCCATCTCCTATTTGTTCTTTATGTAATATAAAATGTGCTATTTCATGTGCAACTGTAAATCTTTGTCTTGCTTTTTGAGCCTCTAAATTTACTACTATTCTGTATTTACCGTTTTTTATGTATATTTTACCTGATATATTTTTACCAAACTCTCTACTACCGTATATGTCTAAACCCAAGTACACTGCTATTTTTGATAATTTTATTGGTGGCTTTTTATGGTTTTCTCTTAAATATGTTAAAAATTGTGTATATTCCATTTATTTATCTATATCTATTTTTTTCTCTTTTTTTATATTGTCATCTAAGTCAATAACCTTTTTTATATGAGAGATTTCATATTCTAACTTTCTTATCATTTCAATTTTACTAACATTTAATTCTCTATATATCTCTTCCGTTCTTAATGTAGCTGTGTTTTCTGCTGCAGTTTTTGCTGTACTCTTAAGTTCTCTCCATCCAAAAAATCCTAATATACTAGCTACAACAGCAGAGAATGTAATAAATACACCAAATATCATTAAATGTAATGATATTTGGTCTATCTTTTCATAATAGCATATATCTTTTTTGTTTATTATGATGTTATTGAACATAAAGCTCCAAATAATTAGGCAACTGATAACTATTGATACAATAATAAGCAAAATATTCATTATAGAATGTGTTTTTTCATCGTTAAAATTATCCATGCCTGCCCCTTATTTTACTATCGAAAGATAATCATTTACAATACTATCATTATTATTACTTGATTGTCTTTTTAGTGTATTATTGTATGCAGTTTCCCATGTAAGTATTGTTGACAAGTACATTATGTAATGCTACTCTTAATATAAGAGTATATGTTACACTATTTGAAAAAAAGTATCGTCTTATTTACTATCATATATATGATAGGTATCTCTTTTTCTTTTGCACAAGAAGAAACTCCAGAAGAGCCTGAACAGGAACTGCCAGGCATTATTACTGGTGAGAGATATATTCCAAAATATGAGGCTGGGCAAGGAAGTATCAGTCTTGGCCTTAATGTCTTAGTACCATTGTTTTTTCAAAAATTTACTGGTGAATATATTACTGATACTCGTTTAACGGTAGGGGGATCAGCGTGGCTTGAGTGGGATATTTATTTGTGGCAGGCTTTGTCCGTAGGGATGGAAATTGATGGAGCATTTGCTTTATCGCCTAATAATAGATTTTTACTTATTGCTCCTATCACCGCTCATGTAAAGTATGTGTTTCAAGCATATCCTATAGAGTTTCCTCTGTCATTGGGGATAGGGTTTAGTTTAGTTTCGTACGATAGTATTTTTAAGTCAGGCTTTGTACTAAAACCAAAATTTGGTACAGGGTATCGAATCAATCAAAACTGGATAGTGTCTATTTTTGGTTCTTATTTATTTGATGTGCAAAGTTATCAGTTTACATTAGGAAATGAATATTCTCGTATGGGAAACTTTTTTGAAGCTGGTGTTGGGTTTACGTATGTTTTTTAGTATGTTTCAAAAAAATAGAATTGTACTTTTTCTCTGTATCATCTGTATAAGTATGGTGGTATCTCTATTGTTTATGGCATGTTCAGACTCAAAAGCTATTTATGCAGAGATAGAAAAAGAAGAGTTGATAAAAACTTCAAACCTTTCAAATGTTATCACTCCCTCTGGTATGATACGTTTTGGTGATAAGTATTATGTAGCAAGTGGCGGTGCTTTGCATGAACGGTTGGTAGATGGTGAAGATTGGAGTCGAGCAGATCTTACTTCTGTTTTTGATGGTATTTCACAAATTGTCTCTGTAGATGATTCTACTGCATATGCTATACTTGTACGAGATTTTCATAAAGAGATATCGCAAACAGCATTGGTAAAACTTACTGCAGATGGCTCTAGTATTGATTTTGATGTAATAAAGACTCTCTCTTTTGGAACAGAACAGCTTGCTAAGATATTTGTGGTGAGAGGAAAAGATAATGTATACGCAACGGTATTAAAGGCTCCCTATACTGGTGTATCACGCTATGATTATTATGAGAACTATCAGTCTGATACTCGTACTATATTAGCTACAGATCGAAATGATATTATGACTGCGGTAGTGAGTTTTAAGGGGACTGTATATGTTTCTACACAATCTCAAATTCTTACACTTGCTGCGGGAAAACTTACTGAGGTGGAGATCATTGATAAGGACAGTAAAGAAAAGATAACAGGATATATTGGTAGTATTTACAGTAATGGAAAATTGTTATATATAGCAAATCATGAGTATCTCTGGAGTTCTTCGGATGTCATTAATTGGGATCGTTCTTTTTATCGACAAAGAATGTTTACTCAGTTTTTAGAAATTGAATCATCAAACTTTAATGGGCTTCTTGTTGGTACAAAATATCTGCCAAGTGGCATTTCGGTTATTGATAGTGCAAGAGATGAAGGATATTATGAACTTGACAAAGGGGACATTTCCTCGTTACGTAAGCCGAGTGGTAATAAATATACCTCAGGAGTGCTTGATGAATCGGGAGTGATAGGGTTTTTTCTTGACAAGAAAACAGATAATTTTTTTGTGTTTACTTCTTCTCAAGGGTTGTGGCGAGGGAGCTATGAGAGTTCTGCAAGCATAGATTGGTTTCAAGAGTGATTTTATTTATGTGGGATTAATAATAGGGTATTGTTCTATAATATTGTTTTCAAGAATAGGAGGCAGAAACAAAATATGTTCTATGTTGCTTCCATTTCTTAGTATTTTTAAGTGTATCTCATGCCCTTGTAGCAGAGCATTGTTTATGATACGAAAGTAATTATAATAGCTTTGTATGTTCTGATTGTTTATGTCTAAGATAATGTCTTGATATTCTAAGCCTGCTTCTTCTGCTGCAGTAAATTCATATACATCGTCTACAAATAGTGCAAACTCAGTACTCTCTAGTCCGTATGTTTGTTTTTCATGCTGGGGAACTATGGTGGTGATATATCCAGGCCATAACGAGGCTTGTATATCCTTGAATGTTTTCTGTTGTGGACGCAGTGCTGTGGTAGTGGTTACTTGCATAGTTTTGTTGTCTCTCATGAGAGTAATGTGTACAGGAGCATTGATATGTTTGTTTGCAATAATAGAGAAAATGGAGCTGTAATTATCACTCAATACAGTGTTTAGTGGCTGATTATCAATAGCAATGATAACATCACCAATTTGTAGCGTATTGAGTATGTGTGTGTTATGTGAAAATATATTACTGATAATGACAGCGTTTCTGTTGTTAATGGTAAGCGTATGAAGCATGGAAATATCTGCAAGCTGTACGGTAATACCAAGCCAAGAATGTTTGATAGTTTTTTTTGCAATGAGTTGTGAGATAATACGAGAGATACTAAATACATCAATAGCAAAGTTTAATCCTAGTTCTTGTTCATCAAAAATAGAAAACACCCAAGTGCTAATACCAATAACTTCTCCGTTTTTGTTTACTATAGGGCCTCCGCTATTACCAGGGTTAAGTGTCGCATCAGTTTGAATAAAGAGCCCTTGAATAGTGTCACTACTTCTATCAAGTCCAGAGATAATGCCTTCGGTTACAGTAAAAGGAAAGCCATAGGGATGTCCGATTGCATATACTGTTTCGCCTATTGTTATGTTTCTGTTTTTTTGTAATGAAGCAATGGGGTATTCTTGATCGCTTTCAAAGGATATAATGGCAAGATCATTGTCTTTGTCTGCACTGTAAAATGTTCCTTTTATAAATGTTCCGTCATAGAAGCTAATCCATAATTCATCTGCACCTTTCACTACGTGATAATTACTGAGGATATAATAGGTATTTTGTTCTTTTTTGATAATAATGCCAGCACCATAAAGAGTTGATATGTTATTTGGTTTTGTAAATTTTTTGCTACTGAACGAAAAAAAAGAATCATAATTGTCTGTACTTTTATAGGGATTTTCAAGTTCTATCTGATTTTGTTCAATGGCTACCACAGAAGATAAAAGAGCAGTATCAAACTGTGCATGTATGACAGCAATAGAAAAAAAAGAATATACTAAAGATAAGAAAAATATATATGTTTTAATCATAGTGTTTATTACGTGAGAATTTCTGCATTATGTGAATCAATTAAAACGGTATGTTCAAAGTGTGCTGCAAGAGTATTATCTTTGCTTACTACCGTAAATGCATCGTCAGCGAGCTTTATTTCTCCACTTCCTAGTGTAAACATTGGTTCTATTGCAATGACCATGTTCTTTTTTAATTTCTTATGGTATGCAGAATGAACATAATTAGGAATTTCTGGAGATTCATGGAGATTAACGCCAACTCCATGCCCGCAATATTCTTTTACAATGCCTAAAGATGCTTTATTTGCATAGCTTTCTATAGTTTTAGATATATCAAGCACAGAAGAGTTACGAGAAATTGCTTGAATTCCTTTTTGTAATGATTCTTTTGTTGTGTGTAGAAATTGTTGTATTTTTTTATCCTGCCCAAAATAAAAAGAAAATGCACTGTCTGCATAGTATCCTTGATACTTTACTCCAATGTCAATACTGATAATATCATTTTTATGTATGAATTTATCCTTTTTAGGTATCCCATGAATAATTTCTTCGTTTATTGATATACAGGCTACCGCAGGAAACCCTTGATGTCCTAAAAAAGCAGGCTCACCGCCTTCTTTGGTTATGGTTTCATGGATAAACTTATCAATATCATGGGTACTTGTAGAGCCATCTAAATGCTGTAGTAAAAACTCATTGAGTACTGAGAAACAATGTTTTATGATATTACCTGCTACACGAATATTTTGAATTTGCTCTTGAGTTTTTATTATAATCATTGATATTTGTATTATATCATACTCCTATATTTTTCTGGTGAGCATGTAGTGTTTTGTAATACTTAGTGTAACGCTATAGGACACATGATATAACAGCTTGTATATGCTTTTTGCTAGAATGTACAGTTATGTATATAATAAAAATGAGGAAGAGAAGAATATGGCAATGCAATTTGAAAAACAACTGTATCAAGACCAATGTGTTGATAATATTATTACAGTATTAAAAGAGTGCGATGTATATCAAAATAATTTTGATAATATGTCTACAGCAATAGATACCCTGTGGCAAGAGCAACAATATACTCGTTTCAAAAAAAGTACGAGAAACCGTTTAGATGTATTGATGGAAACAGGTACAGGCAAGACATTTACGTACTTAAAAGCTATTTTTGAAATACATAAATATTTTAATAAAAATAAGTTTGTTATTATTGTTCCTCGAAGAGCTATTAAACTTGGTGTTATTCAAAATATTGAACTTACAAAATATTATTTCTTTCAAGAATATGGAAAGTACTTATCGTACATTAACTATCCAGAAGAAGGGCTGGGAAAGATTGAACATGATTTTTTGAAAACGGATGATCTCACTATTTTGATTACTACTCATAGTGCCTTTAACTCTGATAAAAATAAAATTAATCAAAGCACTGAAAGACTGTTTGAACATGGTTCTGTATGGCAAGGCATTAGAGAAAAACAACCGATTATCATTATTGATGAGCCACATCTTCTTAAGGGGAGTAAAACACAAAAAGGCTTGGAAACATTAAACGATTCTCTGCAGATTCGTTTTGGTGCTACATTTCCTAAAGATACGAAAGACAAAGAACAAGACTTAAGCAATGTGGTATATGCTTTGGATAGCATATCGGCTTTCAATCAATACTTAGTAAAGAGAATTGCAGTAGATACAATTATTTCTGATAGTGAGCAAAGTGAACTAAAGGTTACTGATACCAATAAAAAATCTTTTACTGTAATGTATGCTGAAAACTCAATTATACGTAAGGAAACTATTGATATTGGGGATGATATTGGAGCAAAAACAGGGATAAAAAAATATAATACTATTTCTGCAACAAAGATTAACAAAGGGAAAGTGTTTCTAAGTGATACGTCCACTTTGGATATGAGTACAAGCTACGATGTAACTGATATAGAAATTCGACACATGGTGAAAAAGACTATTGAAAATCATTTTGAAAAAGAAGAGAAATTTTTTGAGAAAGGAATAAAAACGCTCTCGCTCTTTTTTATTCCCAAGATTGAAGATTTTAGAGGCAATGAAAATAAAAGTCCAAGAATAAAAGAGATATTTGAGCAAGAGTACAGAAAGCAGAGGGAAGTTATTTTTCGAGATACAAAAAACGAAATGTATAAACAATATCTATCGAAAGATATTTCGGAAGATGGCGTACTACAGGTACACGAAGGCTATTTTTCGGGAGATAAAGGAACGAGGGATGAAAAGGAAGCTGATGGGGTAAATATGATATTAAATGAAAAAGAAAAGTTGCTTTCATTTGATACTCCATTACGTTTTATTTTTTCCGTATGGGCTTTGCAAGAAGGGTGGGATAATCCCAATATTTTTACTATTTGTAAACTATCTTCCACCAGCAAAGACACCAGTAGGAGACAGCAAGTAGGGAGAGGCTTACGCATTGCAGTCAATCAAAAAGGGCATCGCTTTACACATTTGTTTCTAAATGAAGACAAAGATGCATTTCATGAAATAAATACGCTGGATATAGTGGTGTCAGGAAAAGAAAAAGATTTTATAGAAGGAATTCAAAACGAGATTCAAGAAGCAAGTTTTTCTTTGGTAGGTGATACCATTACTTTAGAAAAATTAGAACAGCTAGGCTTTAATGATAGGGAACAAAAATTTTTGCTTACAGCTTTGATAAGTAATGGTATTATTGATCCTCAATGGAAAATACAATCATCGTTGTATGAGTTTTTGAAACATAACAGAGATAAACTTTCAATTCCAGGCTTAACTGATGAACGCTATCAAGAAATGCTAGATAAGTTTACAGAAAACACCTATCCTGTCACCGATAAAAATAAATCTCCTAAAGCAGTAACCATTAAGCCAAAACAATGGGAGAGCTTCAAAATGCTATGGGAAACAATCAATAAAAAAGCAACCATCGTGTACAAAGACATTGAAGAGGAAAGCATTATAAAGCAAGTAGCAGAGTTGTTTAATCAAGAGCCTATAGAGCCTGTGTCAATAAAAATACATAAAGCAATATACAACACTCAAAAAGATAAAATTGAACCTACACAAGAAGAAAGGCTTGAAGAGGTGAGTTTTTTTAAAGTACAGACATATAGCGATTTTATATCCTATTTTATGAAAGATGAAAAACTACCATTGCATTTTTTACTAAAGCTGTTCAATAAAATTGATATACAGAAAATAAAGCGTAATCCTCAAAAAGCAAAAGAACATCTTTTACATATCTTAAAAGACACTATTCATACAAGTATTATCAATCAGGTATCGTATAATTTTAATGAAACAACTATTTATCCTAATAAACTGCAAGATAAAAAAGGAAATGCAATACAAAATATTAACTCCACATTACTTGGAAAATATCATACTTTAGAAGCAGAGCCAGAACATTTATTATATGATACGATTTGCTATGATTCGGATATAGAAAAAGAGCTTCAAAAAGAACCTTCCAATGTAAATAAGCGAACAATAACAGTGTTTGCAAAACTGTCTCATATTTCTATTCCAACTCCGTATAAAAACTATAACCCTGATTTTGCCTATTTGATAGAAACGAAAGATCGCAAAAAATTATTTTTGGTAGTGGAAACAAAAGGATATAAAAGAGAGGGCGATATTCCTACAGAAGAAAAGAAAAAAATAGCATATGCTAAGAAATTTTTTGAGACCTTACAGCAACAATTACCTGATATTGACATACAATACAAAACTCGTATCAGCACACAAAGCCTCAGCGATATTATAGAAAATAAACAATGAGAGAGACCATTCCTTTTATACCGCAGCTTTTACCTCCTGACAATGTAGAGACTATTACAGCCCTAAAGCAAGCGACTAAGGCTCACCAAGCCTTAGCAGAACTGAAGGGAACGGCACATATTATTCCCAATGAAACTATTTTAATTGAAACGCTGATACTAAGAGAAGCAAAAGAGAGCAGTGCTATTGAAAATATCATTACAACACAGGATGATCTCTACAAAGCAAAGTTATTTGATGAGTATAAAAATTTCTCTACAAAAAAAGTAGAAAACTATGTGCAAGGGATATTATTTGGATTTAATGTTGTACGGAAAAAAGCAGTACTTACTAATGCTACTATTATGGATATTCAAGAAATATTATTACAGAATACCGCAGGATTTAGAGCACAAGTAGGCACAACCCTTAAAGATAATAATGGAAACATAGTATATACCCCACCACAAGACAGAGATAGTATTTTACATTTAATGAATAATTTAGCAACATTTATCAATAACAATGATTTTTCTAATATAGATCCTTTGATAAAAATGGCAATAATACATTATCAATTTGAAAGCATACATCCTTTTTATGATGGAAATGGGAGAGTAGGAAGAATTATCAATATTTTATATCTTGTGTTGCAAAGGTTGTTAGATGCTCCTATTTTGTATTTAAGTAATTACATCATTGAGCATAAAGTGCAGTATTACACGGTGTTACAAGGCGTAAGAGAGAAAAACGATTGGGAAAGCATGATTTTATACTTACTCACAGGCATTGAAGTGACTGCTATTGAAGCTATTGGAGTGATTAAAGAGATAGATGTATTAATGAAAAAATATAAGCAAGAAATACGGAAAAAATTACCTAAAATGTATTCCCAAGATATGATAAATAGCTTATTCAAGCACCCGTATACAAAAATAGATTTTTTTGCAGATGATTTGAATATTAGCTATCAGACGGCTCGTAAATACTTAAATAAAATTGCTACAATAGGTTTATTAGAAAAATACAAAATGGGAAAAAGCAATTATTATTTCAACTCAGAATTGATTGAGATTTTGCGATGGAAATGATACTATTATTATACAAAAACGGCATTTTGTATAAACGAAAGTGATAACATGATACAAAAACGGCATTTTGTATAAACGAAGGTGATAACATTATACAAAAATAGCATTTTGTATAAACGAAAGGAATAACATGATACAAAAACGGCATTTTGTATAAACGAAAGGAATAACATGATACAAAAACGGCATTTTGTATAAACGAAAACATAGCAATATGTAAATAAAAATAGAGAGGATAAGCAAGTTATAGCGTATCCTGTGAAAGAACTGTCTTATAGTATTGTAAAGACATTTATTAAGCGGGAGGATCATATAAACACTTTTGCTGATATTAGAAGGAAAGCATGAAAGATAAGATAATAGAACCAATAGAAAATAAAACTGATGAATTTGATACATTTATAGCAAAAGCTGTAAATAAAAAAGAGGCACATACCCCTATAGAAAAGATTGATAAATCATTAGAAATAATAAGTAATTCTGAAAAAGACTTTATTGTTTATGCAAGTGATGATGGAAATATAAATGTAAGGGTATTGATAGATAAAGAAAATGAGACTATATGGCTTAATCAAAAACAATTAGCGACTTTATTTGATGTTACTCCTCAAAATATTACTACTCATTTAAGAAATATTTTTGAAACTCAAGAATTAGAGGAAATTTCAACTTGTAAAGAAATTTTACAAGTTCAAATAGAAGGTAATAGAAAAATAAAACGAAATACGAAACATTATAATCTTGATGTAATAATATCACTTGGGTTTAGAATAAACTCATATAAAGCAACGAAATTTAGAATATGGGCAAGGGAAACTCTAAAGGAGTACACAATAAAAGGGTTTGTACTTGATGATGATAGATTAAAGCAAGGAGAGAATTTATTTGATAAAGATTATTTTGATGAGCTTTTAGAACGAATTAGAGATATTAGGGCATCAGAAAAAAGAGTCTATAGAAAAATAATAGAAATATATCATATATGTAGTGCTGATTATGATCCTAACTCTCCTATTACACGTACTTTCTATGCTCATGCTCAAAATAAATTAGAATTTGCTGTAATTGGTATGACAGCAGCTGAAATTATTAAAGAAAGAGCAAATTATAAATTACCACATATGGGATTAACAACTTGGAAACAACAAAAAACAGAAGGAAAAATATATACATATGATGTAGTTGTAGCTAAGAATTATATGACAGAAGAAGAAATAAGTAACTTAAATTTATTGGTAGATCAGTTTTTAGATTTTGCAGAAGGGTTAGCAAGAAGAAAAGTAGTTATGTATATGAAAGATTGGGCAGAAAAATTAAATGATTTCTTAAAACTTAATGAATATGAGGTGTTGCAAAATTTTGGAAAAGTGTCTGCAGATATAGCAAAAAACTTTGCTATAGAACAATTTAATTTATATAAACCTACTCAGGAGAAAAATCATAAGACAGAATTTGATAAATTTGTAGAAAAAACTAAAAGAAGGAAAAGAAAAAAATTATGAAAAACAAAATATGATGAAAATGATACTATTACTATGTAGAAATGGCATTTTGTATAAACGAAAACATAGTATATATGTAAATAAAATAGAGAGGATAAGCAATGATAGATAAAACACAAGCACAGCAGCATGGAATAAACACCATAGACAGCACACATACACAAAGTACGCACAAAGACGAAACAATAGAGAAGCTGAAAAAACTCATTCCAGAGATAGTAAGTTCTGATGGACAGCTAAACACAGAAGCACTGAAAGATGTGATAGATATTTCACACACTACTGCCAACAACAAAGGCTATGAGCTTACCTTTGCAGGCAAGGGCATTGCGAAAGCAAAAGCAAGCAGTGAGACGAAATATGAGTTACAAGTAGAGCATACGCAAAGCAAACAATTTGAGACTACAGGAAACGTGGTAATACGTGGTGATAATATAGAAGTATTGAAAATACTTAAACAAAACTACTTTGGGAAAATAAAAATGATCTATATTGATCCACCATATAATACTAAAAGTGAAAATTTTATTTATAATGATAATTTCAAGAAAAGTGAAGAGGAGTTGATTGAGAATTTTGGTTTAGATGAAAATACTACCAATTTTTTACACAATGTATATGGAACAAAAAGCCATAGCGGATGGCTTGCTTTTATGTACCCACGCTTGAAACTTGCAAGAGAATTACTCACAGAGGATGGCGTTATTTTCATAAGTATTGATGATAACGAACAAGCAAACTTAAAAATTCTATGTGATGAAATTTTTGGTGAGGAGAATTTTGTGATGGATCTAATTCGTAAAACAAAATCTACTACAAATGATGCAAAAGAAGGTATAAATATCCAGCATGAAAATTGTTTACTTTATGCTAAAAGTAAAAATGAAATTAATTTATTTGGTAGACAAAAAAATTTATCAAATTATAAAAATCCTGATAATGATCCTAATAGTGATTGGGTAAGTGCTGATCCTTCAGCAAAAAGTGGCAATGCTACAAACTATTTTGAGATTAGAAACCCTTACACAGGAAAAATTGATTTACCTCCTAAAGGTAGGTATTGGATATGGACACAAAACACCATTCAAAAGTATATAGAAAATGGTACTATCCTTTTTAAAAAGGAGCATAAAAACAATGAGCGAGGATTTATCTATAAACGATATAAGAACCAATTGCGTACAGCCCAAAGGACTTTGGATAGTTTGGCTTTTATAGATAATCAATTTATGAATCAAACAGCTACCAAAAATTTATTAGATTTAGATTTAGCTGAATATTTTTCTTATCCAAAGGGCTATGAATATATTTATAATTTGATACAACATGCTACGAATAAAAACGACATCATCCTAGACTTTTTCGCAGGCTCTGGTACTACAGGCGATGCGGTAATGCAACTCAATGCTGACGATGGTGGTAATAGAAAATTTATTTTAGTGCAGTGGGATGAAGTCATAAGAGAAGATAGCGAAGCATATACATTTTGTACAGAAAATAACTTTGAAACTGTCATATCAAGCATTACTATAGAACGCTTACATCGTGCAGGAGAAAAAATAAAAGCAGACAAAGAAGCAGATACATTGGATATAGGCTATAGAGTGTTTTCTCTTACCCCTAAACCACAGCTTATTGAAGATGAAAACAAAATATTCCAATTAGAACATGCCCGTACAAGCACGATACATACACTTATAAATATGCTATGTGCTACAGGCAAACCTCTGCACAGTACTATCGAAGAGAAAGAAAAAGACATCCTATACAGTGTCGATGACACGATATTTGTGCTAGGTAATATAAGCAGTAGTATAGTAGAGGATATGAAAGATAAAATGATTTACATTGATGGATATAGTAACATATCTTTAGAGCATTGGCTAAACTTAAATATAGCAAATAGAGATACTATAAAGATAGTGTATTAGAATGTAAAAGGAGTTAGCATGAAAATTAATTTAGTTACAAGCAATAAATATTTTAGTGAAATAATAGGGAATAGTAAGCAATATGAGGTGCCAAAATATCAGCGTAGCTATTCTTGGGAAAGTGAACAGTTGGAAGACTTATGGGATGATTTAGAAATTATGTATAATAATACTGATGACAAAGAGCGTGAAGAACACTATATGGGATACTTGGTATTAAAAGAAATTCAAGCTAATAAATTTGAGATCATTGATGGTCAGCAGCGTATTACAACACTGACACTCTTAGCACTGGCTGTTTTGCAAATTTTAAAAAAACAAAATGAAAAAGACAACTATTTTGATGATATTAAGAGAAACATTATCATATATCGAAGAATGGGTACTCTTACCGAAGAATACAAACTCAAACTTAATAAAAATAACAATGACTATTATGAAGAACAATTAGTTTCCTTAAACGATAATCTAGAAAATCGAAACTTAACAGCTTCAAATAAGTTATTAAGAAAAGCAAAAGAATTTTTTGAAAAAAAATTAAAAGAAACAGCAATATTTCAAGATGAATCAAAAGAAAAATTATCTCCAGAAAAATTAGGATCTTTTTTAGATATTGTATTTGATGGTTTATTATTTACTGTTATCACTGTTAGAGATTATGTAAATGCGTATAAAATTTTTGAAACCTTAAATGCGAGAGGAGTAGAGTTATCTATACCAGATTTATTAAAAAACTATCTTTTTTCCGTAGCTGATAAATATAAACATCCAGAATCATTAATCGAGAAGTTAGAAAATAAATGGCATGATATAATTGAAATTTTAGAAGATTCTGATTTTACTAATTTTGTGAGAGTACAATGGAATAGTTTACATAAATTTAATAAAAAAGCAGATCTTTTTAAAACTATAAGAAATGAAATTAAAGAGCCAAAAGATGCAAAAAATTATATTATAGCCATACATGAAGATGTGGATGCCTATGTATCATTACAGAATTATAAAGATAATATGTGGAAAGAATATACTGAGGAAGTAAAAGAATGTATACATATGTTTGATACATTTAATATTGTACAGCCTTTGGGAGCTTTGCTGAGAGCCTATAAAACATATCTTCAAAAAGAATTTGAAGGGTTTTGTAAATACTTATTAGCATTTTGTATGCGATATAATGTTATTTGTAATTTGCCCCCTAATCAATTAGAGCCGTTTTATAGTAAGCTATCTCACAGCATATCCAAAAAGCCATCATTAAACGATATTAAAATGAAATTTAAAAAATCATATGTTGACGATGATCAGTTTAAAGATCATTTCATTCATAAAGATATAACAAATTCTAAAAGAGCCACCTGTCTCTTTTCGGCTTTAGAAAACCATATAAGCGACAGTGACAAAATACATCCTGAAAATTATATACTAGAGCATATATTACCAAAAAAAGCACTAAACAATGATCCTTATTGGGGTAAGCAATTTCCAAATTCAATACCACAGAATATCGGGAGATTGGGAAATCTTACTCTCTTAAGAAAGAAAGATAATAAAAAAGCAGGTAATAATTCTTTTCATGAAAAAAAGAAAATTTATAAAACAAATGGATTAAAAATTTCAGAAAAAATTTGTGAGTATGAAGATTGGAATCATAAGAGTATTTTAGACTATCAGCATTGGCTAGCAGACATAGCAGTAAAAAAATGGAAGATTCAATTTTAGTGTAATTCACAATACTAAGTCTCCGTATTTCTCTCTTTGTATGCCTCTACATCCATAATAGTAATTGACTATCATCCAAAAAAAGAAGCATACATATACATATATCATCTAAAAAACCATTGCAATTTCCATCTCAAATGTAGTTTTACCGTTTCGTGTGACCCCCCAAAATCCATGATAGTAATTATACTATCATGGAAATAACAAACAAAAATAAAAAAAAAGGGGGTGAGTACATGATATACTCTACACTTTATAATACAAGAAATCAAAAAGAACTGCATAAAGTACGCTTAGCTATAGCACTTTCTGCAAAAGAACACGGTATCAAAAGTACTGCTCGTATCTTTCATATATCTCCTAATACCGTACGCAAATGGCTGCAAAGATACAAAGAGAAGCCGAAAGCTATGCTCTATGATAGGCGTCCTGCTTCAGTAGAACATCCTAATACCATGATACCTTACTATCAGTTAAAACTCAAAGAGATATGCGAAACATTACAGCACTATCATCAACGATGTATTGCCTCTCATATAAAACGAGAGTATGCCATTCCTTATTCCATAAAGACTATCATTAAGCATCTGAGAAAGATGGGGTTTTTTAAGACACATAAAAAGCAAAAAGCAGAAAAGAAACAAGAGGCACGCCTATGGAAGCAACTGCTGCAGTTTTGTCAAAAAATACAAGTAGATATTAAATATCTTACCGATATCCCTGAATTATACTTCTCATTACGCAAATTTTGCCTCCCAAAGTATCAAATTACCGCACGCGATGTTGCTACAGGGGCTTTATGGATATGCTTTGCCACTCAAAAAAGCTCTTCTCATACCGCTTTGTTTATTGAATATCTGCTTACTCATCTTGCTTCTTTTCACGTTGATACTTCCTCTATTACTATTCAAACTGATAATGGCTCTGAGTTTATCTCAGGGGCTTTTAGTACTAAACAATCTGCTTTTGTTGCTTCTCTTGCAGCATACGAGGCACACCATACTACTATCCCATATGCTTCTCCTACTTACAATTCTGATGTCGAGGCTTCTCATAAACTTATTGAAACTGAATGCTATGCAAAAATGCAGAATCCTACTCTCAGTACTTTTTTACTCAAAAGTGCTGAGTATCAATATAGCTTTAATCATCAACGCCATAACTCTTATAAACACGGCTCTCCTGCTTTGTTGCTCAAAGAAAAAAGTCCTTCTCTGGATCCTTGTGTACTTACTCTGCGCCCTCTTATTGTTGATACTTTCCTTACTAAACGAACATTACACACTTGGCATAATAGAAATTTTGCAGTATACTGATTTTATCAAAAGGGTTCACACGAAACGGTAAAACTACAATTTTGTATAAATGAAAATAATAACATGATACAAAAACAGCATTTTGTATAAATGTACAGAGGAGTTGCTAGGAATTATGATTAAAAAAATAACGATAAATAATATAGCAAGCTACAAAGAAGAAGCTTCTTTAGAGACTGACAAGAAAGTAAATCTTATTTATGGACAAAATGGTACAGGTAAAACAATTTTATCCAGTTATTTACAGGATATAGAAAATAATGAATCTCAAAGTTTTAAGGCTAAAGGATTTGATGCAAACAAGCAAAAGATATTAGTATATAACCAAAAATTTGTAGAAGAGAATTTTTATGAAAGTGAAACACAAAAAGGAATTTTTACCTTAGCTAAAGATAATAAGGAAGCATTAACAAATATAGACGATGCAATACAAAAAAAGAAAGAACTGGAAAGTAAATTACAGGAGAAAGAAAATGCTTCAGAATATAAGGGAAAGGAAATATCACAGAATCGTAGTACAGCAATAGAAAATATTTGGGAAATAAAGAAAGAATATGAACATGGTGTATTTGATTTCTGTTTAGATGGATATAAGAAGAAAAAAGATAAATTATTTGAACATTTGCTAGCTACTGAGCCAGAAGAACCAACTAAAACTATTGAAAGTATAGAAGAAGAGTTATCAGAATTAGGTGAAGGAGCGACTACAAGAGAAAAATTAAAAGAAATCACCTATGACAATAATGTAGAAGGTAATCAGATTTTTCAAGAAGAAATTATAGGTAATGAAAATAGTGTAGTTTCTGGTCTAATAAAAGAATTAAAAAACGCTGATTGGGTTAAAAAAGGTTTGGAATATGCTAAATGGCAAGAAAGAGAGAATTGCCCTTTTTGTCAAGAGAAGACTATAACTAAAGAACTGGTAAGTGAGATTGAAAGCTATTTTGATAAGACATATGAAGAAAAGATTAATCAAATAAAAGATTTAGAAACCGAATACCAAAATTTTAGGAATAATCTAAAATTAGATAGTTATGAAAGAGATTTTTTCAAAGACGATCAGAATTTAGAAATTGAAAAATCATTTAGTAGTGTAACTAAAATTTTAGATGATAATTTGAAGCAAATTGAGGAAAAAATAAGTCAGCCAAGCCAGACAGTAAATTTACAATCAAGTAAAAAAGCAATACAGGATTTTAATAAAATAATCCAAAATAGAAATAAAGAGATTGAAGCATTTAATATAAAATTAACAAATAAAGAGAAGATAATTCAAGGATTAAAAGACGATTTTTGGAAAATTCAAAGAAAAAAATATGACAGAGATATTTCTGACTATAATAATAAAAAACGAACATTAAAAAATGAGCTAGATAATATAGACAAACAAATTGAAGCTATAAACAAACAAATTAACGAACAAGATGGAATTATTAAAGAAAATTTAGAAAAAACAACCAATATAGAAACTGTAATTAACAAAATTAATAACCATTTACGCAAAAATTTTGGAATAGAAGATTTTAAGATTGTAAAGAATGATGAAAAAACTTATAAGATTAAGAGAACAGGAGAAGATGAAACTAAATTTAAATCACTAAGTGAAGGAGAAAAAACCGTTATCAGCTTTCTGTATTTTGTAGAGTTATGTATTGGAAAAGAAAATCCAGAAGACATTAAAGAAAAAATTATTGTAATTGATGATCCTATTTCAAGTTTAACACATACATTTATCTTCAGTATAGCACAGCTTATTAAAAAGCATTTTACAAAAAACAATGACGAAGAGAGCGGGATTGTACAATGTTTTATTTTGACGCACAATCTGTATTTTTTCCATGAACTAGTAGATAAAGTATATAAAGATAAAAAAGAAAAAGAAGAAAAAGAAGAAAAAGAAGAAAAAGAAGAAAAA
Organism: Spirochaetia bacterium; assembly: GCA_965218205.1. Classification (GTDB taxonomy): domain Bacteria; phylum Spirochaetota; class Spirochaetia; order WTKD01; genus CBDDCA01. The sequence goes on from OZ244590.1 coordinate 1,105,631, forward strand.
CAAAAGCTATTTAGAATTACCAAATCAAATAGCATAAGTAAGATTAAAGAAATGAAACATAATGAAATCCAAAATGAATATGATTCTTACTGGGATATAGTGAAAAGAAAAAATGAAGCAGATAGGTTTATAATAGCTAATGCTATGAGAAATATCATAGAACATTTTTTTGGTTTCGTTGATAAAGCAGAAAGTATAAATAATATTTTTCAAAAACCAGAATTTGAAGATATTAAATATCAATCCTTTAGAAGATACATAGAGAGAGAATCACACTCCGATAGAACCAATATTAGTGGCAGCAAAGAATTTGATATAGAAATGTTTAAGAAGGCATTTAAACAGGTTTTTAAAGTAGCAGGTTATGAAAACCATTATGACAAATACATTAAATGAAAAAAAATATTTCAATTAGAACATCCACCTCCTCCACCCCCCATAACTTCAATACATGATATAATAATAGTATATATATTTACGGAGGATGTGTATGATTCAATATGTAAAAAAAGCATTGCAAGTAAGTGATATAGGGCATGTTGATACAAAAGTAAAAGAAACAGTAGAGTCTATCTTACAAGACATTACCCAACGAAAAGATAATGCAGTAAGAGAGCTTTCACAGAAATTTGATAACTTTAATCCGCCTCAGTTTAGACTGAGTGAGCAGGAAATACAACACTGTCTTTCACAGGTAACGAAAGAGGACATGGAAGATATCACCTTTGCGTACAATCAGATTAAGTACTTTGCAGAACAACAAAAAGCCATGTTTAAGGACATAGAGGTAGAGCCTTATCCTGGAGTTATTCTTGGTCATAAAAACATTCCTGTAAATTCTGTTGGATGTTATGTGCCAGGGGGAACGCACCCATTTATAGCTTCTTGTTTTATGAGCATCCTCACAGCTAAAGTTGCTGGAGTAAAACGCATAGTAGCGTGTGCACCACCGCAAAACGGAAAGCCTCATCCTCTTGTCATTGCTGCTATGCATTTATCAGGAGCAGACGAGATATATCTTCTTGGGGGAGTGCAGGCCGTTGCAGCTATGGCAATAGGTACAGAAGAAATAGCACCTGTAGACATGATTGTAGGTCCAGGAAATGCCTTTGTAGCAGAAGCAAAACGACAGCTCTTTGGAAGAGTTGGCATAGACTTACTAGCAGGCCCCACCGAAACCCTAGTTATTGCAGATGACACAGTTGATGCCGAGCTATGTGCTACTGACTTATTAGGGCAAGCAGAGCATGGTCCTACTTCTCCTGCAATATTACTGACAAACTCAAAAAAGCTAGCAGAAGAAACAGTAAAAGAAATCGATCGCTTATTGACCATACTTCCTACTGCAGATGTTGCAAAAATAGCTTGGCAAAACTATGGCGAAATTATTGTATGCGATACATACGAGGAAATGCTTGCTGAATCTGAGCGTATTGCATCAGAACATGTGCAAGTGATGACCAATCGTGATGATTGGTTTTTGGAGCATATGGTGAACTATGGAGGACTCTTTATTGGTGAGCGTACTAATGTTGCATATGGAGATAAGGTGATAGGAACTAATCATACCTTGCCTACCCGTAAAGCAGGACGTTACACAGGAGGACTCTGGGTAGGAAAATTCATTAAAACGCACAGTTATCAACGAGTGACAAGTGATGAAGCCACAGTACATATTGGAGAGTACTGCTCAAGAATCTGCCATATGGAAGGCTTTGCAGGACATGCAGAGCAAGCGAATATACGACTTCGTAGATATGGCAAAAAAGATGTTCCGTATGGTACTCCTGCCACAAAAAAATAATGCAAAAAATAACAGTAAGGAGCTATAGCTTACACTATGATAGAACAAATATTTAGCTTAAAAGGGAAAAAAGCCATTGTAACAGGAGCAACAGGGTCTATTGGATATGCTTGTGTGCAAGCACTACTGTCTTTTGGAGCTTCGGTGCTTATAGTAGGAAGAAAGAAAGAAAAACTTATTGAGGTAGAACAGCGTCTACAAAAGGATATGCTACAAACATCTACTCATCAGACTGTTCATCAGAATAGGGTACAGATACAACCTCATCAGCTTGATTGTAACGATATAGCTGCAATGAAAAATTTTTTTTCCAACCACAATGATGCAGACATCTTTGTCAATAGTGTAGGCACTAATATACCAAAGCCTTTGCTTGAAATGAGCGAACAAGACTATGACACGCTTATGGACACAAATGTAAAAAGTGCTTTTTTTCAAACACAATGTTTTGTAGCAGCAAAGACAGAAAAAGAAAAAAGAACTACTCAGTCATCTCCTGCATCGATTATTCACATATCTTCACAGATGGGATTTGTAGGAGGCGATGAGCGTAGCATATATTGTGCAAGTAAACATGCCATGCAAGGTATGTGTAAAGCCATAGCCTTAGAAATAGGAAAGTGGAATATGCGTATCAATACTATTTGCCCTACCTTTATTGAGACAGAACTTACACGCTCTACGCTTGTCGATGCAGAGAAACGAAAAAAAATAACCCAATCTATTGTCTTTGACCGTTTAGGAGAACTACAGGACATATACGGAGCAGTAGTATACTTAGCTTCTGATGCCTCTCGTTTAGTAACAGGCACTGCAATAACAGTAGATGGCGGATGGACAGCACGATAAGGAAGCTTATTTATTTTTTCTCATAGATATTTTTTTTGAGGCTGGCATGGATAAGCAAAATCATAGACCCAAGTCTGGCCAGGATGTTTATTAGATTTTTGACACTATATTAAAAAGAATTGCGAATATTGAAGTAAATCCTGCTATGGTGAGAGCAAAGTGAATGCCCATGATCCAGTAAACCGTTTTGAAATTTCCGTTAATATTATTCATTTTTTTTACGAGTAAATCGTACTGAGTTACTGGCTTGCTTAATGACCCATCATCTGTTTTTTTCTTTTCATCTTTCATACTTCTATTATCGCATATTTTTATTTTTTATGTTAGAGTTTTGGACCCTTGTAGCTCTGATTTTTTTGCTGCTCCTGCTCGATATGTTGTCTTTCAAGTTGGGGCTGTTTTTCCTCTCTAATTTTTTTCTCATAGATATTTCTCTTTCTATGAGAGCAAAAATATCATAGCCAAACTGTTTTAGTATATCAAGTATATCTATCATCACCCAATTTTCCACAAGACGATTTTCTTCTCGTCTCCATATATCAACAACACGCAGCGTAATCTTTGTATTGCTTGCAGTCAATCCAAGCCATCCATCACCAGTATGAGACGCATACATAGAAGGAAACCCAAAGTCGCATACATAGTTTCCTTCTGCTAGCTGTGCTGTATACGGAGTCTCTGCTTTTGGGAGTATACCTCTATCAGGAAATGCAGTGAGAAATGGAACTTGATGATACTTTTGAAACCCCTTCAATCCGCGTGTAGTGCCTATCCCAGAAGGGCCGTACCACATCATGTTTTTTGTATCCCAGAAACGCTCTTGCCCCATCGAATCAAGACTGTTTCCATCATAGGAAAGCAATCCATCAAGCATAGCATTTACCAAATTAAGAGAAGTCATGCTTTCTTTTTCGCTGACTTCATAAAGGATAATGCCGTCCTGTGTCATTGGTGCTGCAGTTACAATCTCAGCTCCCCGTTGTGGTAATAGTTGTAACCCTGCTTGTCTCATGATAGCAAGAGAGTCAATAAAATACCATGCTTTTTGTATACGCCCATTTTGTAGTATATAATGAGCATGAAAGCGAATCCATGTTGCTTGTTGAGTAGCAGGAACAGTAAACCAATCTCGTGCAAATGTACCTATCATGTTTCCTGCACAACATACACATTCCATATCTTTGTATACATCACCAAACAAAAGATACGGCTGAATTTCTAGATCAGGAAATGAATAGCTGAGAGTATGCCAAAAGTGAGTCATATGTTCCTCTATGCCTTTTTGAGGAGCATGAGAAAAAGGCTCAGTAGCGTAGCTTTCACTATCATGTGCCATATATGCTTGTAATGTTTCTGCGGTATATGTGCCATTTTCTAAGGCACGGTTTATATCTTGTATACATGAATACACAGTCTGTTTGTTATGTAATATATGTTGTTTCATAGTATTGTCCTTATATTTTGTTTCGGTATAATTGACACAATGTATCAAATGCATCGTACACAAGCCATTCTTGAGTAATGCTATTGTTTACAATTTCTATATGATGAATCCCTAGAGTATTAGTACTCATATCTGTTGCAGTGCCAAATACCTGTGAATCATGAGCATGCACGCCTTTTAGTCGCCATCGTATTGCTATTTCAGTTTTTTCTCCATAGAAAGTAGCAGTAATTTGGTGTATACTCAAGGCTTTCTCTTCAAACGGTGAGAGCAATGTACTCCACAGATACTTTCTTTGTTCTGGAGAACGATAGGAACTATCGCATATGCCATTGCTTATAGCATCATCATGATAAAAAGAATCGATTGATTGGTTGTTACTAATAGCTTTGTACAAAGACATAACAAAATCAATAGTTGCCTCATCAGTATCGTGAGTCGTGTACTGGCTGTACTGTATAGGGGTACAGCCATCGTCATATGCAAGTACATCTATGGCATTGTAGCGGGTATCTTGTGTTGCCATATGTATGGGATCAAAGCCAAGTTGTTGTACAACAAACAAGTTATCGCGCACAAGCCATTCTTCATAAATACTATTATCTTTTGCAAGGCAATCTGCTATAGTACGAAAATGGATATGCTTTTCTGTTGGCTTTCCATATACAGTAGCACCAGTATTTGTAGCAGTTGAGAAAATTCTATGGGACGAAAAAAAACGCTGCTCGTCACTACTAGCGAGAGATTCTTTGCTAGCACAAGTACTATCGTGATAATGAGCCCATATAACAGATTCTGCTCCCATTGTTCTATCAGGAAAAGAATACAGTGTTTTTAATGTTCCTTCTATCACTTGATCTAATCCACGTATAGTTCTTGCTCCACTATGTATAGCAATATCTTTATCATAGGTATCATATAAAAGCCAAATAGCTCTCTTTTCCCAAATCTGTTCGGTAATATCAAGTATATAATGAGGAAAATTGGTATATATATCCTTAAAGCCCGGAGGGGTACTGTAAGAGCCTAGCCGCTTTTGATGTAGATATTCTCGTATAATCATATATATATTATACCAATTCTTTACAACGAGCAAAGACATCAAGCCCTTGTTGTAATAGCCAGTAAGGAATATCAATAAACACCCAGTTTTCTGCAAGTTTATCATGTTCTCTGCGGTATATGTCCACAACACGCATATCAGCAGGCTTTGAAGCAGGAAGCCCTAGAAACCCGCCAGTAGGAGTGTTGGTTAAGTTAGGCCAGCCAAAGAAACCTGCGTACTGTCCTTCTGCAAAACGACATACGTGACCATTAAATGTTTTGTCTTTTAGATTTTTGCGAAAAGGGTATTGATGTTGTTTTTGAAACAGAGGAATAGTATAGGTTGCTCCAATGCCTGTTGGACCGTACCATATCATATCTTTATGCCATGTTCTCTCCAAATAATCAGGATTGCATTCATCATTTCCTGTTTTATTGAGTGTATCTAAATCATCAATCATAGTGTTAAGAAGATTGAGTGTTTTTTCTCCTTCTTCTGGATCTTGTGTTTTGTAAAGCAGTCCATCATGGGTACGGGGACCTGGATAGAGAAATGAAGCTCCCGTTTGCATAGGAAGAGGGTATATGCCTGACTGTTGCATAACATCGATCATATCACAGAAAAATGCACTTTGGGTAATACTATCGTTTTCAACACAATGAAACTCAGCATAACGAAGAAAGGTCATTGCATTGTTGGACGGAATACCTAGCCACTCTGCTTGTCGTATTCCTAAAAAATGTCCCATACTGATAGTCCATATTTTGTTATCGTATATGTTTTTTCCTGCAATAAAAACATCTTGTCGCCTTTGTACATGAGACCAAGAAGCATAGAACGGCTGCCAGAATAGTTCTATTACCTGTTGTCTATCGTTTTGCTTGTTAAATGGATGCACTCCATACCATGTATATGCTTGTGATACATATTTTTGAACTATTGATGCCACTGTATCTTGTGTAGCTGTTTCTAATTCTGTATAGTACGAAAGTACTAATTGTTTTGCATGTTCAATACTCACAGACATAAATCATCCTTTTACTGCCCCTGCAGAGAGGCCTTTTACAAGATATTTCTGAAAGAATATAATGATGAAAATAATAGGGATGGTAATAGAAATTGATGCTGCTGCTGCAATAGTACGATATGCTGCATCTTCTCCGCTTGTATATGATGCAATAGCTACAGGGAGAGTCCAGTTTGATTGAAGAAGCAAACGACCAAGTAAAAATTCATTATAGGCTAAAAGCAAGGTAAAGAGGCTAGTGGTAATAATACCAGGCCACGATATAGGGATAATAACTCTCCAAAAAGCAGTAAATCTACTCGCTCCATCAATTAACGCTGCTTGTTCAATTTCCTTTGGTATTTCCATAAAAAAGCTACGAAGCATCCAAATAGTGAAAGGCTGATTTACCGCAACAAGCACGAGTATCATCAAAAGATGAGTGTCATAGAGTCCTGTAATCTGTCCTACATAATAGAAAGGAAGCCCAAAAGCAGTGCGAGGTAAGGCACGAAAACTCAAGGCTACTATGAGTATAATAGTACTCATTATTCCTTTGTAGCGAGAAAGTGCATAGCCTCCAAAACATCCAATAGTAATGGATATACACAAAGTAAATACTGTGATAATAATACTGTTGATAAGGTATCCATAAAACTTTGATACAGTAACAAACAAAGGAGTAATAGCAATCATGATAATGATGATACTTGTAATGATGATCCCCATAGTTGTATTTGAAAGTATCTGTTTTTTGCGGTTATATTGATATAGTATAATACATGCTATCAGTAAGATAATACTTGTTATCCCAACAGGCATAAATTCGGCTACAGGTTCTTGGTATGCAGAACCACGTACAAGAAGCCAGAGTTTTGCAAAATTATATGGAGTAGGCATAAAGCCCCATATACTTGGCACTATCTTATTTGCTTCTACTGGAAATTTAATTGCAGTGAGCAATGCCCATAAAAAAGGAAGCAAGCACAGTATAGATACTATCACTAATATGAGATGAATAAGGATACGAAGATATATGTTTTTTACTTTATCGATTTAACGTTCCTCCTTTTGCTGTTTATAGGTAATAACAAGAAATGGTATAAGTACTACTAAAATTCCTATGACAGTAATAATAGACACAGCATTTGCTTTTCCTAATCGTTGTACAGCAGTAGCTATCTTAAAATTATAGTACATAATAGTATCTACCTTAAAAGCAGGGTTACTCCGTGACATAACTATAATGCTATCAAATATACGATACGCGTCCATAATAGAGACTAATGATACAAATACAATGAGAGGACTAAGATGAGGAATAACAACATGTTGTATTTTCTTAAAAATATTTGCTCCATCTATTTTTGCAGCTTCCATTGTTTCTCGTGGAAGCGTTTGCAGTCCTGCAAAAAATGTTATCATTGCAAAGGGGGTAACATACCATATGCCATGCGTAATAATAAGAAAACGTACAGTGTTAGTTGTGAGAATAAAATCATAATTGAAGAAATCTAACAGAAAATAATATAATCCTCCTCTATCAAACATGTTTCTAAACATTAAAGTACCAACAACAGGAGTAATAATAAAAGGAATAAGAATAGCTGCTACATACCATCCGCGTCCTTTCTTTATTTGATCTACCAACAAGGCAAGAAAAAAACCAAGTAATAATTCAAAAGGGATAGTAATACAAATAAAGAGGAGAGTAAATCGAAAAGAACTCCAGAAGTCTGGATCTTGTATTATTTCTATGTAGTTTCTTAGTCCTATAAACTGAGGCTGATCAAGTGTAGCATAGGTAAGGTAGTTAAAGCTTAGCCATATAGCAGTGAACAATGGTATTATCATCATGAGAGTCATAACAATAAGGCTTGGTGATATAAATTTTAGGAAAGTTGTTCTTTTCACAATAATAGTATTATGCTAGCATATGTATATTGTTCTCTCATACAGTTAGTACTAAGGATATAAGTGTACTGTCAATTATGTACGGCAATACACTTATAATACAATATGTGTTACAGTACCCCTTGTTGGGTAGCTTCTTTTCTATATGCATCAGCCATCTCGTTGAGTAGTCCTTGAATATCATCTCTTCTGTTAATTGCCTGTGGAAGATAGTTATCTGCTATTGCTATAGCAATAGGATTACCAGCATGAGTGCTTGTCACTGCACCTCCTTCACTAATTGATTGTAACGCTGCTTTAGTATAGCGTACATCTTGTCTTGCTTCTGATACTTTGTTTCTTGTCATAAGAGAGTAGTCTGCCCCACGTTTTTGTGATTCAAAATCTGTGGCTTCTGCAATAACACGAAAAATATATTCTGGATCTACCGTTGTGTTTACAGGAATCATATAGTAATCAGCAGTAGCAGGAGCAGCTCTTTTTCCTGAGGGACTTACACGTGGTGCTGGAGCAAAGCCAATTCTCCCAACAAACTGAGATTTTGTAGGATCGTCCATATTTGCAGCACGGGAAGTCCATGTTGTTGCAGATGCAAGGCGACCAGTCTCAAGTCCAATCTCTACATCGTCAATACTCCAAGAAAGGCCTTCTTTTCCCATTGTAGCATCAGCAATGTCAAGTATCATTTCTAATGCAGCAACTCCTTCTTTGCTATTAAAAAGAGGTTCTCCTTCATCACTGAGCCATTGTCCTTCAAAGGCATTGAGAAAATTGATAAACTCAATACGCCATGCCCATCCAGCATGGAGATTAATTGCAAAAGGAAGATCAACATCGGCATCTTTTAGTTTTTTTGCAGACGCAATGACATCAGCATATGTTTCTGGTACACTGATATTATATTCTTCAAAAATATCCATATTATAGAAATAATGCATAGAATTAGCAGTAAAAGGAATACCATAAATCTTTCCGTCAGGAGAAGTAAGAGTATAGAGAGTATCACTAATATCACCAAAATCATATACATCTTTATATTTTTCAATGTAATCATCAAGAGCAAGAATCTGTTTATTTATTGCTAACTCAGTGAGAAATGTTGCATCTCCTTGTATGATCTCATACGGAGATTTTCCGCCACCTGCTAATGCCAAACGTACTTGTTCTCGCACACTTTGAGAATCTAAGAGCTGAGTGCTTACCGTTAATTTATCTACAGAGTTGAACGATTCAAGCTCTTCTGCAAAAAATTCGGTAACAGGAAAGCGCCACCCAATCATGTTGATTGTTGTTGCTGTTTCTGGTACTAGTACTAATGTTTCAGTACTATCTGATGTATTCTCGTTGTTGCCTCCTGCAAATAATACAGTAGATACAAGAGAGAATAACACTACATAAAAAGTAATATTTTTCATAATAACCCTCATAATGTTTTTTATATAGTATACTATAATATTAAAAAAATTTTTAGTAAATACAATAGGTAAATTAATTATATACAATGATACTGTAATTCCGTATAATAATCATATGATTACCACATAAAAAAGGAGTAATGCTATGAGAAACATTTTGTTGTTATGGTGTATGTTTGCACCGTTTTTATTTAGTTGTGTGTCTCTGTCTGAATCTGATATAGCTATTGATTATGGAGAACAAAGATTGATAACGAAAGAAGGGGCATCAGTAAATGAACTATACATACTGACTCATGAATTTTTACTGTTTCATATAAGTGATGCCGAAGTGAATGTAGAGTTTTTTGATAAAGAAGATGGCAAGATAATAGGTAATTACAATGTAAAAATAGTGAATGACAGTGTCTACACAGATTCTGTAGTGTATTATAACTATACTTATAATATTGATATAAGAGATGGCAAAATACACGCTAGCATTAAAGGGATAGCAAGACGGGTTGATGCTACGCTCATTCAGTTTTGTACTGATTTTCTTGATGCTTTAGAGGAGTATATTCATAATCATTCTATTATAGATAGGTTTGTGTAGTTTTTTCTGTTAAGATGTTGCACATGCAGATTAAAGCATTGTAAGTACATTAGTACTGCGATACAGCAAAAAAGAGCAAAAAAAACAAAAAAGGGAGTATTTTTACTATATCATGCATACCTTTTATAAAACTCAATTCAAATATTTTATGTAAATAGCACCTAAAATGGAGAGTAACAGGCTATTTTTTAAGAAAATAGGTGTTATAGTATTGATTTTTTTTTTTTTTTAATTATATAATATAGTCATATTTGTTCAAAATTTAAGTGTTAAATTTGAAAAAAAGGAGTAGAATATGAAAAGAAATTATATATACTTTATTGTTTTTAGTGCTTTTATTATTTTGATGAGTGCTTGTGAAGATGATGTTGCGACCATCGCTAGCAGTGGGGGTGATGTTTCCTCTGCGACTGCAACACCAGAAGTAAGCAATGTTACAGGAAGCCCAACCGATACAAGTGCAAGTATATCATGGCAAGCTCCAACACTTACTACTGAACACAAGAAAGCAAGCAGACAAAGGCTTACAACGGCAGATATATCTTACAAAGTGTATCGGGTAGCAAAGGGAAGCAAAGCCCGAACAATAGCAGAAATTACAACAGCAGATAAGAACCCGTTAGCAGTAGCAAAGGGAACAACAAGCATACGAATACCTAACCTTAAGCCGAATACAATTTATGAAATAGTACTACAATCAGTCAATGCCACCGACCCCACAAAAGTCTCTACAGGCATACGAATAGAAGTAACTACCCTTACTACTATTGGTATGAGAGCACAACAACAGGGAAGCAGTAGTATAGTTTCTACTGTATCAACAACCGCACAAGGAAAAGACAGCACAACAGCCATTACTCCTATTGTTATGATCCTAGAAGTGACTCCCAGTAGTGCAGTACACGGGGGTACATTTTCAATCAGCCCTAACCTTGCAGAAAATACAGGCATTTCATTTAATACCAGCAACGGCACACTATCAGGGGTAGCAAAATACGCCCAGAGCGAAACCACTTACACAATAACCTTTACAGCACGAGACGGCAGGAAAGCACAGACCACTATTGCTATTACTGTAGCGGGGAAGTATACCCCAAGAACGAAAGCTGAGTTAATTACCGCAATTAAAACTATAATCGACACGAATAAAAACGGCAGAATTGACAACAGTGATGATCTAGACGCAGACTTAAATAGTATTGATACAAGCAATATCACAGACACGAGCAGTCTTTTTATTTACCAAACACAATTACACCAATTTAATGGGGATATATCAAAGTGGAATGTAAGCAATGTAACCGATATGAGTTATATGTTTAGAGGAGCAACCACCTTTAATAGTGATATATCAAACTGGAATGTAGGGAAGGTAACCGATATGAGACAAATGTTTTCTTTTGCTACTGCATTTAATGGGGATATATCAAACTGGAATGTAAGCAAGGTTACAAATATGGATAGTACATTTAGAAAAGCAACTGCCTTTAATAGTGATATATCAAACTGGAATGTAAACAAGGTTACCAATATGGACAATATGTTTAGAGATGCAACCGCCTTTAATAGTGATATATCAAACTGGAAGGTAGAGAACGTACAGAGTATGAGCAGTATGTTTTATAAAGCGACCGCCTTTAATAGTGATATATCAAACTGGAAGGTAGAGAACGTACAGAGTATGAGCAGTATGTTTAGAGAAGCAACCGACTTTAATGGGAATATATCAAAATGGAATGTAAGCAAAGTGACAAATATGAGCGGGATGTTTAGAAAAGCAACCGCCTTTAATAGTGATATATCAGACTGGAAGGTAGGGAAAGTAACGGATATGAACGGGATGTTTAGAGAAGCGACCGCCTTTACTAGTGATTTGTCAAACTGGGATGTAAGCAAAGTGACAAATATGGGAGGGATGTTTTACAAAGTTATCGACTTTAATAGTGACCTGTCAAACTGGAAGGTAGGGAAGGTTACCAATATGAGTGGGATGTTTCAAGGAGCTACCTCCTTTAATAGTGATATATCAAACTGGGATGTAAGCAATGTAACGGGCATGACTGAAATGTTTAGCGGAGCTACCTCCTTTAATAGTGATATATCAAACTGGAATGTAAGCCGTGTAAACTTTATGATCGCTATGTTTAGCGGAGCTACCGCCTTTAATAGAGATTTAGAAGCATGGGGGAAGCATATAGGGAGCAGAAGGGTAATAAAAATAGGGATGTTTACTAAAAGTGGGGTAACAACACCTCCCTCATGGTACTAAAGTACAAAGTAGTATAATAAAATTGTGTAGGGATGAGAGTATAAGAATTGGAGTTTTTCTATCTCATATATACCTTTGGCAAAACTCAATTCAAATATTTTATGTAATTAGCACCTAAAATGGAGAATAATAGGCTATTTTTTAAGAAAATAGGTGTTATAGTATTGATTTTTTTTTTTTTTAATTATATAATATAGTCATATGTGTTCAAAATTCAAGTGTTAAATTTGAAAAAGGAGAAATATATGAAAAGAAATTATATATACTTTATTATTTTTATTGTTTTTAGTGCTTTTATTATTTTGATAAGTGCTTGTGAAGATGATATTACGACCACTGCTAGCAGTGGAGGTGATGCTTCCTCTGCATTGCCAGAGGCAAGCAATGTTACAGTTACAGGAAGCCCAACCGATATAAATGCAAGTATATCATGGCAAATTCCAACGCTTACCGCTAGTCATAAGAAACCAGACGGAACACAACTAACAAAGGCAGATATATCTTATAAAGTATATCGAGTAGCAAAGGGAGGCAGTGACCGAACTGTAGCAGAGATTAAAGCAGCAGATAAGAACCCAATAACAGTAGCAAAGGGAGCAACAAGCATAACTATACCTAATCTTAAGCCTACTACCACCTATGAAGTAGTAGTACAAGCAATCAATTTCACCGATACCACAAAAACCTCTACAGGCATACGAATAGAAGTAACTACTCCTGCCTCTATTGGCATGAAAGCAAAGGAGCAAGGAAGCAGCAGTATAGTTTCTACTGTATCAGCAACAGCACAAGGAAAAGACGGAACAACAGAAATTACTCCTATTGTTATGGAAGTAACGCCCAGTAGTGTAGTAAGCAGTGGTACATTTTCAATAAGTCCCAACCTAACAGAAAATACAGGCATTTCTTTCAATACCAGCAACGGTACACTATCAGGGGTAGCAAAATACGCCCAGAGCGAAACTGCTTATACAGTAACCTTTACAGCAACAGACGGCAGAACAGCACAGATCACTCTTGATATTACTGTAGTGCATAAACACAGCCCAAAAAATAAAAAAGAGTTAATTGATGTAATTATAAGTATAATTGATACGCACAAAGACGGAGATTACACAAATATAGATGCAAGGGATGACCTAGACGCAGACTTAAATATTATTGATACAAGTAATATTACAGATATGAGTATACTATTTTCAATTATTACACCCTTAAGACGCTTTAATGGGGATATATCAAAATGGGATGTAAGTAACGTAACTAATATGTATGGAATGTTTCATTTTTCTCTTTTTAATGGGGATATATCAAAATGGGATGTAAGCAATGTAACTAATATGAACGAGATGTTTAAGGATAGTAGTTTTAATAAAGATTTAGAAGCATGGGGGGAACACATAGAGGAAAGTGTTACCATGAGTGATATGTTTGATAATTCTGCAATTACTACACCGCCTACATGGTACAAAAGTGGTAATTAAAGTATATTAAAATTGTGTAGGGATGAACATATAAAGCCTTCATTATATTACTAATGTAGATGCTTGTTATTATCTTGTTTCTTTTCATCATCCCTACACTTTAGTAAATTTATGTAAAATGAGAAAACTGTTATTATTATTATAAATTGAGCATATTTGAGAAAGGAGTTTTTCAATCTTATGTATACCTTCTAGTAACACTCAATTCAAATATTTTATGTAAATAGCACCTAAAAACCTAAAATGGAGAGTAACAGGCTATTTTTTTAGAAAATAGATGTTCTGTTATTGCATTTTTCTTTTTTTTATTCTATAATTAATCATCTGTACTTAAAACTTAAGTATTAAAAAGGAGTAAAATATGAAAAGAAATTATATATATTTTAGTGTTTTTAGTGTTTTTATTATTTTGATAAGTGCCTGTGAAGCTGATACTTCAACTAGCTCTGGCGGTGGGGATGATGTTATTCTCTCCTCTGCGACTGCACCATTAGAGGTAAGCGGTGTTACAGGTACTGCTACCGACAGAAGTATTATATTGAAGTGGCAAGCCCCAACGCTTACAAGCAGTCATAAGAAAGCAGATGGACAAGCACTCACAAAGGCAGATGTGTCCTATAAGATATATCGTGTAGCAAAGGGAGGCAGTAACAGAACTGTAGCAGAGATTAAAGCAGCAGATAAGAACCCGATAGCAGTAGCAAAGGGAACAACAAGTACAACTATAACTAATCTTACCTCTGCTACCACTTATGAAATAGTAGTACAAGCAGTCAATTCTACCGATACCACAAAAGTCTCTGCAGGAACGAAAGTCGAAGTGACTACCCTTAGCACTAATCAAGCTACCTCTCCGCCAGATGCCCGCAGTGTTACAGGAAGCTCTACCGATATAAGTGCAAGAATAACATGGCAAGAGCCAACACTTACTACTAGCCATAAGAAAGCAGACGGACAAGCACTCACAAAGGCAGATGTGTCCTATAAGGTATATCGTGTAGCAAAGGGAGCAGGGACCCGAACAGTAGCACAGATTAAAGAAGCAGATACGACCCCGCTAGCAGTAGCAGAAGGAACAACAAGTATAAATATAACTAATCTTAATAAAAGTACTACTTATGAAGTAGTAGTACAAGCAGTCAATTCTACCGATACTACAAAAGTCTCTACAGGAGTAAAAATAGAAGTAACTACCCTTGCTACTAATCAAGCAACAGCACCGCCAGACGCCCGCAGTGTTACCGCAGGAAGCCCAACCGATACCAGTGTAGGCATATCATGGACAGCACCAGACCTTACAAGCAGTCATAAGAAAGCAGACGGACAAATCCTCACAGCAGCAGATGTATATTACAAAGTATACCGAGTAGTAAAGGGAAGTAATGCCCGAGATGTAGCAGAGATTAAAGAAGCAGACACAACGCCACTAGAAGTAGCAAAAGGAACAACAAGTACAACTATAAATAATCTTAGTGGCAGTACTACTTATGAAGTAGTGGTACAAGCAGTCAATTCCACTGACCCCACAAAAGTCGCTACAGGCATACGAATAGAAGTAACTACCACGAACCCCGCTACCGCCCCCGCAGAGGCCCGCAGTGTTACAGGAAGTCCAACCGATACCAGTGTAGGCATATCATGGCAAGCCCCAGACCTTACAAGCAGTCACAAGAAAGCAGACGGACAAAGACTTACAATAGCAGATGTATCTTACAAAGTATACCGAGTAGCAAAGGGAAGCGATGCCCGAGATGTAGCAGAGATTAAAAAAGCAGATGCTACCCCGCTAACAGTAGTAAAAGGAACGACAAGTGTAAATATAACTAATCTTAATAAAAATACTACTTATGAAGTAGTAGTACAAGCAGTCAATTCTACCGATACTACAAAAGTCTCTACAGGAGTAAAAATAGAAGTAACTACCCTTGCTACTAATCTCGCAACCGCCCCTGCAGATGCCCGCAGTGTTACCGCAGGAAGCCCAACCGATACCAGTGTAGTCATATCATGGCAAGCCCCAGACCTTACAAGCAGTCACAAGAAAGCAGACGGACAAAGACTTACAATAGCAGATGTATCTTACAAAGTATACCGAGTAGCAAAGGGAAGCGATGCCCGAGATGTAGCAGAGATTATAGCAGCAGATAAGAACCCGCTAGCAGTAGCAAAAGGAACGACAAGTATAAATATAACTAATCTTACGCATACTACCACCTATGAAATAGTAGTACAAGCAGTCAATTCCACCGACCCTACAAAAGTCTCTACAGGAGTGAAAATAGAAGTAACTACCCTTACTACTAATCAAGCAACAGCACCGCCAGATGCCCACAGTGTTACAGGAAGTCCAACCGATACCAGTGTAGGTATATCATGGACAGCCCCAGATCTTACAAGCAGTCACAAGAAAGTAGATGGACAAAGCCTCACAGCAGCAGATGTATCTTACAAAGTATATCGTGTAACAAAAGGAGCAGAGAGCAGAACAATAGCAGAGATTAAAACAGCAGATACTACCCCAATAACAGTAGCAAAAGGAACAACAAGTACAACTATAACCAGTCTTACCCCTAATACCACCTATGAAATAGTAGTACAAGCAATCAATTTCACCGACTCTACAAAAGCCTCTACAGGCATACGAATAGAAGTAACTACCGATAGCCTTGCCACCGCACCAGCAGACGCAAGCAGTGTTACAGGAAGCCCAACCGATACCAGTGTAGGCATATCATGGCAAGCCCCAAATCTTAGCACTAGCCACAAGAAAGCAGACGGACAAAGACTCACAACAGCAGATGTATCTTACAAAGTATATCGTGTAGCAAAAGGAGCAGATACTCGAACAATAGCAGAGATTAAAACAGCAGATAAGAACCCGCTAGTAGTAGCAAAGGGAACAACAAATACAACTATAACCAGTCTTGCCCCTAGTACCACCTATGAAGTAGTAGTACAAGCAGTCAATTCCACCGATACTACAAAAGTCTCTACAGGAGTAAAAATAGAAGTAACTACTCTTGCGAATAATCAAGCAACCGCCCCTGCAGATGTCCGCAGTGTTATAGGAAGTCCAACCGATACCAGTGTAGGCATATCATGGCAAGAGCCAACACTTAATAATAGCCATAAGAAAGCAGATGGGCAAAGCCTCACAGCAGCAGATGTATCTTACAAAGTATATCGTTTAGAAAAGGGAGCAGAGAGCAGAACAATAGCACAGATTATAGCAGCAGATAATAAACCACTAGCAGTAGCAAAGGGAACAACAAGGGTAAATATAACTAATCTTACCACTGCTACCACCTATGAAGTAGTAGTACAAGCAGTCAATTCCACTGATCCCACAAAAGTCTCTACAGGAGTGAGAGAAGAAGTAACTACTACGAACCCCGCCACTGCACCAGCAGAAGCAAGCAGTGTTGCAGGAAGCTCAGCCGATACCAGTGCAAGAATAACATGGCAAGCCCCAAATCTTAGCGCTAGCCATAAAAAGAAAGACGGAACACAACTAACACAGGCAGATGTATCGTATAAAGTATATCGTGTAGCAAAAGGAAGTAATGCACGACCAGTAGCAGAGATTAAAGCAGCAGATACTAACCCACTAGCAGTAGCAAAGGGAATAACAAGTATAAATATAACTAATCTTACTAGAAGTACCACCTATGAAATAGCAGTACAAGCAGTCAATTCCACTGATCCCACAAAAGTCTCTACAGGCATACGAATAGAAGTAACTACCATTAACTCCGCCACTGTACCGCTAGAGGCAAGAAGTGTTGCGGCAGGGCTAAACGATGATGGGAGTGCAACGATATCATGGCAAGCTCCCATGTTTACAAGCAGTCACAAGAAAGCAGACGGAACACAACTCACAAAAGCAGATGTATCTTACAAGGTGTATAGGGTAGAAAGAGGCGTCCGCCAAAGACCAATAGCACAGATTATAGCAGAAGATAAGAACCCGCTAGTAGTAGCAAAGGGAACAACAAGTGTAAATACTAATCTTAAATCTAATATCTATTATGAAATAGTAGTACAAGTAATCAATGCAACGGATACCACAAAGGTCTCTCCAGGAGAAATAACAATAGTATTTGTCGCTAATCATGCCACCGCACCGCCAAACGTAACCTCAATACAAAGACAGATAACTGATAACAGTATATCACTATACTTGGAAACCTTGCCTAGAGATAGCCATAAGAAAAGAAACGGAAAAAGACTCGCAATAGCAGATATATCTTATAAAGTATACCGAGTAGTAAAGGGAGCAGATGCCCGAGATGTAGCACAGATTAAAGCAGCAGATGGGAACCCGCTTGAAGTAGCAAAAGGAACAACAAGTGTAAATATAACTAATCTTAATAAAAATACTACTTATGAAATAGTAGTACAGACAGTCAATTCCACTGATCCAACAAAAGTTTCTACAGGAGTAAAAAGAGAACTGACTACCCTTGCAGGTAATCAAGCAACAGCACCACCAGACGCCCGCAGTGTTACCGCAGGAAGTCCAACTAATACCAGTGTAGCGGTATCATGGCAAGCCCCAGCTCTTACAAGTAGTCATAAGAAAACAGACGGACAAGCACTCACAAAGGCAGATGTGTCTTACAAAGTGTATCAGGTGATAAAAGGAAATAACGCCCGAACGATAGCAGAGATTAAAGCAGCAGACACGACACCGCTTGAAGTAGCAAAAGGAACAACAAGTATAAATATAGCTAATCTTACGCCTGGAACAACCTATGAAGTAGTAGTACAAGCAGTCAATGCCACTGATTTCACAAAAGTCTCTACAGGAATAAGAGAAGAAGTGACTACTTTATCCGTTGCAACTGAACCAGCAGACGCCCGCAGTGTTACCGCAGGAAGTCCAACCGATACCAGTGTAGGCATATCATGGCAAGCCCCAGCCCTTACAAGCATTCACAAGAAAGCAGATGGAACACAACTAACACAGGCAGATGTATCCTACAAAGTATATCGTGTAGCAAAGGGAGCAAAGAGCCGAACAGTAGCGAGTATTATAAAAGCAGATGCTAAACCGATAACAGTAGCAAGAGGAACGACAAGAACAAGTATAACTAATCTTACACCTGGAACAACCTATGAAGTAGTAGTACAGACAATCAATGCTACCGATACTACAAAAATCTCTACAGGAATAAGAGAAGAAGTGACTACTTTATCCGTTGCAACTGAACCAGCAGATATCCGCAATATTTCCTTAGCAGTTATTACCGATAAAACTGTATATGTATCATGGCAAGCCCCAGCTCTTACAAACATTCACAAGAAAGCAGATGGAACACAACTAACACAGGCAGATGTATCCTACAAAGTATATCGTGTAGCAAAGGGAGCAAAGAGCCGAACAGTAGCGAGTATTATAAAAGCAGATACTAAACCGATAACAGTAGCAAGAGGAACGACAAATGCAAATATAACTAATCTTACATTTAATACTACCTATGAAATAGTAGTACAGACAGTCAATGCCACCGATACTACAAAAGTCTCTACAGGAATAAGAAGAGAAGTGCTTATTAACCCAGCAACCACACCACCAGAAGTAAACAATATTGTAAATGAATCAACCGATACCACTTTAGAACTATCATGGTCAATCCCATTTACTAGTAACCATAAAAAAACAGATGGAAATAATCTCACAAGCGAAGATGTATCTCACTATGTTTTCTGGGTAGAAAAAGGAAAAGATGCCCGAACAATACCACAGATTAAAGCGATAGGTAAACTTCTAATGCTTCCAAAAGGTAACCTACAGTTAGCATATTCTCTCTCTATCAAGCCTAATACCACCTATGAAATAGTAATACAAGTAATCAATGCAACAGATCCTACAAAAATTTCTACAGGCATACGAGCAGAAATAACTACCCTTAGAAGTCTTAATTTTGTTTATAAAAAAGATGGAGATATCAGAAAGGTTGTAGCCATAAGTACATCATCACCAGCAAATCTTGTTGCAGAAATAAGCCCAAATGTAAAAGGTACATTTTTTATAAGCCCCAACCTCAATGTGCTAACTGGGGTATCATTTAATACCAGTGACGGCACAATATCAGGTAAACCAACAAAGTCACTTACAACACCTTTTTCAACAAGAGACTTTACAATATACTTTACTGCAGCAGATGGACGATTAGTACGCACCACTCTTAAACTGAAGGTAACATATCCTTAAGAAGTAAGATATAGTATAAATTGTGTAGGGATGAGAAAGTAAAAAATATCTTCATAGTACTAATGTAGATGTTTTTTATTCTTATCTTTTCAATCATCCCTACACTTTAGTAAGTTTATATAAGATGAGAAAACTGTTATTACTATTACAAATTGAGCATATTTGAGCAAGGAGCTTTGCTATCTCGTGTATACCTTTGGTACAGCTCCATTCAAATATTTTATGTGAGCAGCACTTAAAATTGAGGGTAACAGGCTATTTTTTCAAAAATAGGTGTTCTGTTATTGCATTTTTCTTTTTTTTATTGTACAATTAATCATCAATATTTAAAGCTTAAAACTTAAGTGTTAAATTTTAAAAAGGAGAAAAAAATATGAAAAGAAATTATATATATATTAGTGTTTTTAGTGTTTTTGTTATTTTGATAAGTGCCTGTGAAGCTGATACTTCAACTAGCTCTGGCGGTGGGGATAATACTATCCTCTCCTCTGCGACTACACCATTAGAGGTAAGCGGTGTTACAGGTATTACTACCGATAGAAGTATTATATTGAAATGGCAAGCCCCAACGCTTACAAGCAGTCATAAGAAAGCAGATGGACAAGCACTCACAAAGGCAGATGTGTCCTACAAGGTATATCGTGTAGCAAAGGGAGGCAGTAACAGAACTGTAGCAGAGATTAAAGCAGCAGATAAGAACCCGATAGCAGTAGCAAAGGGAACAACAAGTACAAATATAACTAATCTTACCCCTGCTACCACTTATGAAATAGTAGTACAAGCAGTCAATTCTACCGATACCACAAAAGTCTCTGCAGGAACGAAAGCAGAAGTGACTACCCTTAGCACTAATCAAGCTACCTCTCCGCCAGATGCCCGCAATGTTACAGGAAGCTCTACCGATATAAGTGCAAGAATAACATGGCAAGAGCCAACACTTACAAGCAGCCATAAGAAAGCAGACGGACAAGCACTCACAAAGGCAGATGTGTCCTATAAGGTATATCGTGTAGCAAAGGGAGCAGGGACCCGAACAGTAGCACAGATTAAAGAAGCAGATACGACCCCGCTAGCAGTAGCAGAAGGAACAACAAGTATAAATATAACTAATCTTAATAAAAGTACTACTTATGAAGTAGTAGTACAAGCAGTCAATGCAACCGATACTACAAAAGCCTCTACAGGAGTA
Source organism: Spirochaetia bacterium (assembly GCA_965218205.1). Classification (GTDB taxonomy): domain Bacteria; phylum Spirochaetota; class Spirochaetia; order WTKD01; genus CBDDCA01. The sequence continues at coordinate 1,126,862 of OZ244590.1, forward strand.
AAAATAGAAGTAACTACCCTTGCTACTAATCAAGCAACAGCACCGCCAGACGCCCGCAGTGTTACCGCAGGAAGCCCAACCGATACCAGTGTAGGCATATCATGGACAGCACCAGACCTTACAAGCAGTCATAAGAAAGCAGACGGACAAAACCTCACAGCAGCAGATGTATATTACAAAGTATACCGAGTAGTAAAGGGAAGCAATGCCCGAGATGTAGCAGAGATTAAAGAAGCAGATAAGAACCCGATAGCAGTAGCAAAGGGAACAACAAGTGTAAATATAACTAATCTTACCACTACTACTACCTATGAAGTAGTAGTACAAGCAGTCAATTCCACTGACCCCACAAAAGCCTCTACAGGCATACGAATAGAAGTAACTACCGATAACCTCGCCACCGCCCCCGCAGAGGCCCGCAGTGTTACAGGAAGTCCAATCGATACCAGTGTAGGCATATCATGGCAAGCCCCAGACCTTACAAGCAGTCACAAGAAAGCAGACGGACAAAGACTTACAATAGCAGATGTATCTTACAAAGTATACCGAGTAGCAAAGGGAAGCGATGCCCGAGATGTAGCAGAGATTAAAAAAGCAGATGCTACCCCGCTAACAGTAGTAAAAGGAACGACAAGTGTAAATATAACTAATCTTAATAAAACTACTACTTATGAAGTAGTAGTACAAGCAGTCAATTCTACCGATACTACAAAAGTCTCTACAGGAGTAAAAATAGAAGTAACTACCCTTGCTACTAATCAAGCAACCGCCCCTGCAGATGCCCGCAGTGTTACCGCAGGAAGCCCAACCGATACCAGTGTAGGCATATCATGGACAGCCCCAGATCTTACAAGCAGTCACACGAAAGCAAACGGACAAAGACTCACAACAGCAGATGTATCTTACAAAGTATACCGAGTAGCAAAAGGAAGCGATGCCCGAGATGTAGCAGAGATTATAGCTGCAGATAATAACCCGCTAGCAGTAGCAAAAGGAACGACAAGTATAAATATAACTAATCTTACACATACTACCACCTATGAAATAGTAGTACAAGCAATCAATGCAACCGATACTACAAAAGTCTCTACAGGAGTGAAAATAGAAGTAACTACCGATAACCTCGCCACCGCCCCCGCAGACGCTCGCAGTGTTACAGGAAGTCCAACCGATATAAGTGCAAGGATAACATGGCAAGAGCCAAATCTTACAAGCAGTCACAAGAAAGCAGACGGACAAGCACTCACAAAGGCAGATGTGTCCTATAAGGTATATCGTGTAGCAAAGGGAGCAGGGACCCGAACAGTAGCACAGATTAAAGAAGCAGATAATAACCCGCTAGCAGTGGCAAAAGGAACGACAAGTGTAAATATAACTAATCTTAATAAAAATACTACTTATGAAGTAGTGGTACAAGCAGTCAATTCTACCGATATTACAAAAGTCTCTACAGGACTGAAAATAGAAGTAACTACCCTTGCTACTAATCAAGCAACAGCATCGCCAGATGCCCGCAATGTTAGAGGAAGTCCAACTGATAATAGTGTAGGTATATCATGGACAGCTCCAGACCTTACAAGCAGTCACAAGAAAGCAAACGGGCAAAGCCTCACAACAGCAGATGTATATTACAAAGTATACCGAGTAGTAAAAGGAAGCAATGCCCGAACAATAGTAGAGATTAAAGAAGTAGATACGACCCCGCTGGAAGTAGCAAAGGGAACAACAAGTACAACTATAAATAATCTTACTGGCAGTACTACTTATGAAATAGTGGTACAAGCAGTCAATTCCACTGACCCCACAAAAGCCTCTACAGGCATACGAATAGAAGTAGCTACCACTAACCCTGCAACCGCTCCTGCAGATGCCCGCAGTGTTACAGGAAGCCCAACCAATACCAGTGTAGGAGTATCATGGCAAGAGCCAAATTTTACCGCTAGTCACAAAAAAGCAGACGGAACACGATTAACACAGGCAGATGTATCCTACAAAGTATATCATGTAGCAAAAGGAGCAAAGAGCCGAACAGTAGCAGAGATTATACAAGCAGATAATAGCCCGCTAGCAGTAGCAAAAGGAACAACAAAGGCAAACATAAGTAATCTTACGCCTATTACAACCTATGAAATAGTAGTACAGGCAGTCAATACAACGGATACCACAAAAGTCTCTACAGGAGTAAGAATAGAAGTAATTACCACTAGTGAAGCAACTGCACCAGCAGAGGTAAGTCGTATTTTAAGCACTATTAGTTTTAATTCTTCAAATATAATATGGGCAGCTCCCAGGCTTAGCATTAGCCACAAGAAAGCAGATGGAACACAACTAACACAGGCAGATGTATCCTACAAAGTATATCATGTAGCAAAGGGAGTACAGATCCGAACAGTAGCACAGATTATAGCAGCAGATACTAACCCGTTAGCAGTAGCAAAAGGAACAACGAGGGCAAGTATAAGTAATCTTATGCCTGGTACTACCTATGAAATAGTAATACAGGCAGTCAATGCAACGGATACCACAAAAGTCTCTACAGGAGTAAAAGAAGAATTGACTACTAGAACTAGTCAAGCAACCGCCCCTTCAGATGCCCGCAGTGTAACAGGAAGTCCTACCGATACAAGTGTAGGGGTATCATGGCAAGTCCCAAATCTTACCGCTAGCCACAAGGAAGCAGACGGATCACGATTAACACAGGCAGATGTATCTTACAAAGTATATCATGTAGCAAAGGGAAACAATGTCCGAACAGTAGCACAGATTATAAGTGCAGATACTACCCCAATAACAGTAGCAAAAGGAACAACAAAGGCAAACATAACTAATCTTACCCTTGTTACCACCTATGAAATAGTAGTACAAGCAATCAATTCCACCGATCCTGCAAAATCCTCTACAGGAGTAAGAATAGAAGTAACTACCACTGACTCCGCAACCGCCCCCGCAGATGCCCACAGTGTTATAGGAAGTCCTACCGATACAAGTGTAGAGGTATCATGGCAAGCCCCAAATCTTAGCACTAGCCACAAGAAAGCAGACGGAACACGACTAACACAGGCAGATGTATCCTACAAAGTATATCATGTAGCAAAAGGAAGTGATGCCCGAACAGTAGCACAGATTATAAGTGCAGATACTACCCCAATAACAGTAGCAAAAGGAACAACGAGTACAAGTATAACTAATCTTACTGGAAGTACTACCTATGAAATAGTAGTACGAGCAGTCAATTCTACCGATACCACAAAAATCTCTACAGGAGTAAAAATAGAAGTAGCTACCACTAATCCTGCAACTGCCCCTGCAAATGCCCGCAGTGTTACAGGAAGTTCTACTGGTACAAATATAGGGGTATCATGGCAAGCCCCAAGTCTTACCCTTAGCCACAAGAAAACAGACGGGACACGACTAACACAGGCAGATGTATCCTACAAGGTATATCATGTAGCAAAGGGAGCAAAGAGCCGAACAGCAGCAGAGATTATAAGTGCAGATAAGAGCCCAATAACAGTAGCAAAAGGAACAACAAGTGCAAGTATAAAGAATCTTACTGGAAGTACTACCTATGAAATAGTAGTACAGGCAGTCAATTCTACCGATACCACAAAAGTCTCTACAGGAGTAAAAATAGAAGTAACTACTAGTCAAGCAAGTGCACCACCAAATATTCCTGCTGCCTCATTAGGAGTGGGACAAAATTACTATAGGAAGGTAACTATTTCATGGACAGGACCAAATCTTACCGCTAGCCACAAGAAAGCAAACGGGCAACAATTAAGGGATGATGAAGTAGTTTTCAAAGTATATCGTGTAGAAAAAGGGCAGAATGCCCGAACTGTAGCACAGATTATAGCAGCAGATAATAACCCGTTAGATATAAATATTCTAAGTGCAACTATAAATAATCTTAATCCTGCTACCACCTATGAAATAGTAGTACAAGCAGTAAATTCTACTGATACCACAAAAGTCTCTACAGGAATAAAAACAGAAGTAACTACTTTGACCTATGCAACCAACCCAGCAGATGCCCGCAGTGTTACCGCAGTAAGTATTACCGATAAAGCTGTAAAGGTATCATGGCAGGTCCCAAATCTTACCGTTAGCCACAAGAAACCAGACGGCACACAACTAACACAGGCAGATGTATCCTACAAAGTATATCGTGTAGCAAAAGGAGCAAAGAGCCGAACAGTAAAAGAGATTATAGCAGCAGATACTAACTCAATAGCAGTAGCAGCAATAGCAAAAGGAACGATAAGCAAAAGTATAAATATAAGTAATCTTATATTTAATACCACCTATGAAATAGTAGTACAAGCAATCAATGCAATAGATACTACAAAAGTTTCTACAGGGGTAAGAGTAGAAGTACTTGCTAACCCAGCAACTCTCCCCCCAGAGGTAGGCAATATTGTAAGAAATCCTTTAGATACAAGTGTAAAAATATCGTGGTCACCCTCCACGCTTACAAGCAATCATAAGAAAGCAAACGGACAAGCACTCACAAAGGCAGATATATTCTACAATCTTTACTTTTTAGAAAAAGGAGCAAGAAGCCGAACAGTAGCACAGATTAAAGCAATAGGTTTGCTGCAAACACTCCCAAAAGGATTAACAAGTGCAAATGTAACTTCCCTTTCTGGTAAATCTTTGAAGCCTAATACTACCTATGAAATAGTAGTACAGGCAGTCAATTCTACTGATACCACAAAATTCTCTACAGGAATAAGAGAAGAAGTAACTACTCTTGTATCTCTTAATTTAGTTTTGAAGGTAGGCAATACTATAACTGATTCACTAACACTTAGGGTAAATGGTCTCTATGCTATTAGTATACGTTCAGTAGTAACACCAAGTGTAAGTGGTGGTACATTTCATATTTATCCCAACCTAACAAGAGATACTGGAATTTCATTTAATACCAATACTGGTGTAATATCAGGGAAAGCAACAAAAGCTCAAAAATTTAAAACATATACAATAACCTTTACAGCAACAGACGGACGAACAGCAAGTACCACTATTAGAGTTCTTACATTCCATTAGTAGTATTTTACCATATTGATATGATGTTACATACATGGTATTTTAGTATTACCGTAGGAGACACAGCATTACTCATGCTGTATCTACTAAATTATCGAAAGCAAAGGAGCTAACTTTTACAAAAAAGGAGAGTTATATATTGTGTAAGTCTATGATATACTATGTATAGTATTATTGAAAAAACAAGGAGTAAAAAACAGGTATGTCAGGACATAGTAAATGGTCAACTATTAAAAGAAAAAAAGGGGCAAATGATGCTGCAAGAGGAAAAGTATTTAGTAAAATTTCTAAAGAAATTATGGTAGCAGTAAGAGAAGCAGGGGCAGATCCCAATACTAATCATCGTCTTCGTTCGGCAATTATAAAAGCAAGATCAGAAAATATGCCTAACGATAATGTTGAGCGAGCAATAAAAAAAGGCAGTGGGGGGCAAGATGGCACTCATTTTGAAGAAGTACACTATGAAGGCTATGGGCCTGGCGGAGTTGCTATGCTTGTATCTTGCTTGACAGATAATAAAAATAGAACAGGTTCTGAAGTACGTTCTACTTTTACAAAATCGGGAGGCAATCTTGGAGAAGCAGGCTCTGTTTCTTATTTGTTTTCTCGTAAAGGTATTATTATAGTTGATGCAAACACAGTTGATGAAGATACAATATTTTCTTTAGCACTGGAACATGGTGCTGAAGATGTATTTAATAACAATACAGAAATAGAAATTCTTACTCCACCAGAAAATTTTAATGCAGTAGTAGAGGCTTTGCGTACTATAGATATAGCACCTATGAATGCTGAAATTACATTGTTGCCATCAAATTATATTTCTCAATCAAATGAGATTCAAGAGAAGGCATTAAAACTTGTTGGTATATTAGAAGATTTAGATGATGTTCAAATGGTATCGCATAATTTAGAGATACAAGATAGTTAATCAGTGCTTGTAAGTAGGTTTTTTTGAAAACAGTTATCGGTATAGATCCAGGACTAGCATCATTAGGATGGGGGATTATACAATATAGCGATGTTTCACATGCTTCTTCGTTTGAATATATTGCACATGGGGTTATAGAAACTTCTTCTGATAGAGAGCTTCACCATAGGCTGTATACATTGGATGTTGAGTTTGATAGAGTGATGAGGCGCTATCAAGTGCAGGAGCTTGCATATGAGTATCAATTTTTTGTAAAAAATGTTACTAGTGCATTACCAGTTGCCCATGCACTTGGCATCATTTTATTATACGGAGCAAAGCATAATATATCAGTAACTCATTATACTCCTAAAGATGTAAAAAAGCAAATTACAGGAAACGCGAATGCTTCTAAAGATACTGTAAACACTTATGTACGATTACCGTTGCGAGTACACAACATTACGCCTCATCATGCTGCTGATGCTCTTGCGGTGGCATTAACCCATATCTTTCGAACACACAGTAATAATACGCTTAAAAAGGTAGTTCCTGCCTCTCACACAGGCAAATAGAGAAGAAAGTAAAAAAAGAATAGACATATAGTATACAATAAAATAGAGTATGATACACAGTATTAGGGGAATTATACAATCAGTAACTCAGTCGTATGTTATTATAGATATGCATGGTCTTTCTTGGTTGATATATGCGACAACAACAACCTTAGAGCTATTAGCTAAAAAGGAATCAGAGGAGGCAAGTGTCTATACATGGCTACAAGTAACTGATAATGCTATGATTCTGTATGGTTTTGCAGATATACGAGAACGTGATGTATTTCTTGCTTTAATTAGTGTAAGTGGTATAGGGGCAAAAGGAGCAATAAAAATTCTATCAAATGGTCATTTTAGTAGCATTATTACTCACATTAAAGAAAAAGATATACCAATGCTCATGAAAACAGCAAAAGTAAGCCAAAAAAAAGCACAAAGCATTCTTCTAAAACTAGAAGGGATAAGTATTGCGTCTTATAGAGATAATGAAACCTCTACAGGCAATGGAGGCACAACGCATCAATTACGCGAGCAAGTCATTGAAGGGCTTATGGAAATGGGGTATACTAGAAAGCAGATTGAAGATGCTTTAAGAAATACCATTGATATGCAAAAAATAGACTTGCATGCTGAAAATCTTTCGGGTATCTTAAAAGCACTTATTGTCTATTTACAAAAAGGAGTGTTTACTCTTTAGTTTATGCACAACAGTTTTTGGAACACAGAAGAAAAAAAAATACAGGATACTCTTGATACAGAGCTACGACCACTCAATTTTGATGGCTTTATAGGGCAAACACAGGTAAAGAAAAATCTTGCTCTGTATATAAAAGCAGTGAAAGAGCGCAATGAAGTACTTGATCATGTGTTTCTCAGTGGGCCTCCCGGATTAGGAAAAACTACTATTGCAAATATACTTTCAAGCGAATTACAAGTGCCTTTATTCGTTACAAATGCTCCTGCCATTGAAAAACCAAAGGATCTTATTGGTATTTTATCGACTTTATCAGAAGGTTCAGTATTGTTTATTGATGAAATACATCGTCTAAAATCTAATATTGAAGAAGTGTTATATGTTGCTATGGAAGAGTTTAAGGTAGATTGGATTATTGGTTCTGGAGTTGATGCACGATCAGTTCGTATTCCCTTAAATAAATTTACCTTAGTGGGAGCTACAACACAGCCAGGAAAAGTAGCGTTGCCTTTGCATAGTCGTTTTGGTATTTCTGAGCGTTTACAGTATTATTCTCCTTTAGATCTTTCAGAAATTATTTCTCGTTCTTCTCGTATTCTTAATATGCCTATTGAAAAAGAGGCTGCTGATTATTTAGGCAGAATAGGGCGCGGGACTCCTCGTTGGGCAAATAAACTGTTAAGGAGAATGAGAGATTTTGCACAAGTAAAAGGAAATGGCGTAATAGATACAATAGTAGTAGAAACAGGGTGTCAAGAGCTTGGTATTGATGAGTTTGGCTTAGAAGAGATTGATAGAAAAATTATTAAGGTATTGGTACAAGAATATGCAGGAAAGCCTGTGGGATTAAAAACACTTGCGTTATCAGTAAACGAGACTCCAGAAAGTCTGGAAGATTATTGGGAACAATACTTAGTGATACAGGGCTATGTTAAACGTACCGCACAAGGAAGACAAGCAACGCAAAAAGCAATAGATTTTTTACAAAAAATAGATCCGTCTCTCAGTACAACACAGTTTCTATTGTAATATCCCTGTATCTCCATATCAGTATATAGACCTACTTACAATATTGTCTATTAGTATGTAGACTTATCCATTGCTTCAAATTCTGTGATAGCATTTTCTGCCTTTTGTAATTCACGTTGTATAATGGCATGATAATCTAAAGTGTTTAATTTTATTCTAATATATTCATCTTCCCAGTACTGAATGGCTTCTAAGCTAAGAAATAACTCGTTCATATCATCAATTTGTTCTACATATTGTAAAGATTCTTGCCAATATACATTTGCATATTCAAATAAAGCTATGGCTTTTTTTAAGCTCGCTATATTTTCTTCTTTCCATGGAGCATTATAAAAATATACTTTTTCTCTTCCATACTTTTTGCCCCAACTTAAATATAACTTGGTAAGCAAAAGGTTTACATGTAAGTTAAAGTGGTTTCGATACCATTCCCATTCTTTTTTTGTGTTTATTCTTGCAAGAGCATTGAGTGGGTTTGCAAAATCAGAACGTAATACTTGTTCTAGCCAATGGATATTTTCTGCAAATTGTTCAGGATACATAGTAAGATGTCGATGATAGAGCTCATATAACTGTTCTTTATATCGTAATCTATATCCAGGCCAACTAAAGACAGTATAGGTAGCAGAGAACAGCAAAACGCACATAAATACTGGGTACAAGAAATATTTCTTCATACTATAATACATGAGTATGGTATCTTTACAATAAAAAGATAGCCTCCTTCTATATTCCTAAATGATCCTCTAAATAATTCATACATTGTTCAGTGAGTTCTTTGATTGGTTTATTTGCATCTAAACAATAGTGTTTTACATTACTTTGCTGTGATAATTGATGTATAACGGCATGATACCGCTGATGCACTTTTTTTAAGGTAGTGATATTTTCAACAGTAGTGTGTATTTCTTGTTGTGTACTATGTTTTCTGTGTTCTAAACGTTTCATTGATTCTTCTGGAGTAATATTAAGAAAGAATAGTATGGATGGCAAGGGAAAATCTTGGTTTAATTGCTCAACAAGTTTTTGTGTTTCGTCAGATACTCCCTGATATACATACGATGAAAACAAATATCTATCACACAATACTATACTATTATTGTCTAGATGGGTATAAATACCATTCTCTCCATACAAGTGTTCATGTCTATCAGCTGCAAATAGGTAAGTATAAGAATTGCTATGTATAGGACGGCTGCTATCATTTTTAGATAACATATCATGGATAAACATGCCTATGGGGCCTGCACTTGGTTCATGAGTCTTAAACGCTTTATGATCTTTATTGCTTAAAGACTGACACACAGAATGAATCAAAGAGCTTTTTCCTGCTCCGTCAATTCCTTCAAAAACAATGAAATTTTTTTCTATTTTTCCGTTAAACATATAAGGTAGCTGTTATATAATGTATTATTTCTTATAATCATTATACTTTATTATATATTATTTATCGTCATATAATATATAATAATAGAGTATAATAGGTTACTTATAGAAGATTATGAGGTTATTTCATCCACATTATCACACATTAGGCAAGACTCACAATAAAATTATCCCTCTTTTTATGTCACTTATTATATTAGTAGGCCTTGTACTGTGTCTGATTGTATTTAATATTACTTTGTTTTTTGTTAAAAATACAGTAAAAAATATTGAAAATACATTTGATATTACATTACAGTGGGATAAAATACTGTTTACTCCTGATGCATCGGTACATATATACGATCTTAGTGTTATTACAGAAAATTATGGCTCAGAACCTTTTTCTGCAAAACATATACAAATTCAGCTTAATGTAGCAACAATCGTAAAAGTAATGTTTAGTGCCTTTGATGATATTCCTATGCATCAAAGGCTAGATGTAGATAATAAATCCTTAGATTTTGTTCTTATAAAATCAATACAACATATACAAGTTGATGATCCAAAAGTAAACATAGTAATTCAGGAAGATATTACTACTATCAATACCATTATAGACAGTATGTTTAGTGGCCGCTTTTATCCAAAAAATGCTTCTTTGCATATAAATAATTCATCGTTTCTTTATAAATTCAATAATGGAAAAACAGAATTAGCTTCAGATAAAGTACATGTAAGATTGAATGAAAATACAGGAATAATAGTAGATAATTATCTTATAAGAGCTCAATTACACTTTCTAGCAAATCAATATAAAACAATTATAAGTGGAAACTCTTATATGTATGATGTAGAGAAAGTGTTATTCAAGCACACATTTCAAACCTCTGACATTCAGCTTAATCGTTATCTTACGCTTATGCCCTTAGGTATTGTTGTTGATACTTTTTCTCAAGGAATCTCTGTAGGAGTACATCAAAAAGATACGCTTCTTTTTAATGTAAGCAGTTCTATTGAAAATACGCTCATGCAAATATCCTCCTCTATATCCTCAGTATCACTAAAGGATATTATTCGTTTTCGTGTGCCTTCTCAATTCAATACTTTACTAGACACTACATTAAATGGATATTTTAGTGGTAATTTTGATACAAAGGCAAATAAAGCTGACTATGTGTTTATATTGGAAAGTGAGCAAAATAAAAGTGATATGCATGTTAATATTAACCTTGAAGGCAATGAGCAAATATTAGATATAAACAGCTTTTTATTAACATATCGTCAGCAAATTATTGATTGGGACGGATACTTGAATGTACAAACTATGGTGCCGTATGGAACAATAAAGAGTTACATTGACTCTCCTTTTGTAAGTATACCTCTTCATATGTCTATTGATTTCTCTTTTGACACTGTATCAAATACTTCTAAAGCATATATTCATAACTTTAGGTTACATAGTATTCTTCAGTCAAACTTCACTATAGCATTTAATTATACTACTGATGTTTTACAGGTATACGAAGAAGGAAAAACAACCCCTGTTATTCAAAGTAGGGTATATACTATACCAAGACAGAATGTATCATCAATACGTAATGATTCTTATGTGTTGCCAACAGAAAGAAATATATATTTAGAGATATATACATTAAACTTAAAAGTTGTGGATGGATGGTTATTTAATAATGATACTATTCAGATATTTTCGAATGTTATCATTAATGGCACTGTCAACATTACTACACTGCACAGTAAATTACAAAAAATTGACTATACCATAGATGTATACTATGAAACAAAAGATGAAATCTCTTTTAAGAGTGAAGGAACATACACACTAGAGGAAGGATTTCAAGCCAAAGGAGAGCTAGCACTTAACACTTCTCTCAATGTACAATTTGAAACTACTGATGATGAAAAAAGAATATTTTCTAATAACAATTTTCATATTCTCACCCAAGTTCAATACACCCTTCCAGCATTTAATGATACAGTAGATATACGTGCTATAACAAACGAGAATGAAGTTAATCAGCTTGAAACAGAGAATAATAACAATGTAGCGTTTACCACATTTCAAGATACTTTTGTGTTGCATGGTACTGTTGCAAAAGAATCAATATCCGTATACCTTGATAACATTTTCACTGCAGTCATTAATTTTGATACAACTGATACTAGCAATATATTTATTAGTTTTGATAAATTTACTCTGTCGGGATTTAAGAATACATTGGATGGAGATATGAGTATTGTATTTCATCAAAATACTGTTTCTCGTATTGAATCACAAGTAACAGTATCAAATGATAACTTTATTGTGTTTCAGACAGATGTATTATATGAAAATCATACTGGCACAATACAAAATTTAATTCTTGCTTCCGAAGATGATATATTTCGAGGTACAGGAATATTTGTTCATGATGATAATGGCAAAGGATTTAGCTTTGAGATAACCGAAACTAATCATAATGCCGCTCATATCAATGCTGATCTAAGAAAAGTATACGGATCATTTAACTCATTGAGTAATACTGTACGTATTCATATACATAATCTCACTACCTCTCTTTTTACTAAAAAAGTAGTTGGAGTAATAAATGCTACCTTAGACATTAACCTTGATCTATCGTATATATTTCTCAGTATTGAAAATATTGATGTAACAATGGCAGCTTCCAATGATAGGTATATAGTAAATGGTAAAGCGAGCATGAAGAATAATGAGCTTCAATTACAACATATGTACATTCAGAGAAATGATGTATTGTACAAATTACACAGCGCGTTATTTTCAAAGAAAACAGCCGAAATAGAAGCACTTATTTCATCTGTACAAGAATCTTCCAATATACCTACAGTGCATACACGTATTTCACTTTCAACACAAAATTCGCTCATGGATTTACGAGCGTTATTACAGAAAACTACGAGCTTACCAATAGCAGAAGGAAAAATCATTATCACTCCTTTTTTTGAGACAGAAAGAAAATTTTCTCAAGATTTTACGCATACACTATTTTTTAAATCAAGTAAGTATGTGTCTATTTTTACAGAACAACAAAACAAATTATATCTTACAAGGACTGTTGATGGAGCTATCAATGGAAAGATTGGAAATCGTACTCTAGCATGGAATATGCTTGTGTCAGGCTCACTATTTGAAGATGATGTAAGAATGCGTTTTGATATCACTGATATTGATATTGCGAAGCTGGTATCTGAAGCATCAATACAAGAAATGTTACCTTTAACTGTATCTCAAGGGAAACTACAAGGAACATTTTTTATGAGAGGTACATTGAATGTGCCACAATTCTATGCCTCAGTAAAAGGGACTGCTATTGAGCTATATTATCCACAATCAGAAGATATATATTCTATTGATACTTTCCCTATTAATATTAACAATAATCATATAAGCATTTCAAATGCTCTATTGACTACTGCTGATGCAGCGGTACTTATCAGTGGAACTGGGTATCTTAATGATTATTCTTTTGGAAATCTGACGCTTAATTTTTTTAGTCTTAAAAATTACCTCAGAATCTCTGAATTACCTCTTGCAAATGTAATGCTTACAGGGTTTGCAAAAGGTTCAGCTTCATTGCATTTAGAACCACAAGCGATAAAAATAACAGGAGATATTTATCTTAAAAACACTTCTTTTTATATCATTGATGAAAGTAAAGAAGTAGCAGAGAGCAATACCACACATACAGCTATAGATATTAATGTTCATTCTGAAAATAATGTTGTCTATTACTGGCCAAGCCCTACATTTCCTTTACTTAAAAGTATTTTAGAGAAAGATCAGACATTGAATATTCTGTATAATAGCTCGTTAGAGCTTGTTGATTTACAAGGTACTATAACCTTACAAAGTGGATTGATATATTATTTTAACAAAGGATTTAAGATTATAAAAGGAAAGGTAGTGTTTAATAAAAAAATACAGGCTGTCCCTATTATTGAAGATTTTGAAGCAACATACCAAGCAAGATTGAATAATCAAAGTTATGTTATACAATTAAGCACACAAAGAAGTGCCTTTGATGATCTTGATTTTACTGTAACAAGTACTCCATCGTTATCTAATTTTGATCTCAATATTGTACTAGGAACTTCTAATTTTGAAGATAATAATAGTGTAAACCAATCTTTTGATGATCCTTTTGATAATGTAAATAAAACCTTAGCAAGTTTTGGAGATCAATTAAGCAATATAGGTATATCTCAATTTGAACAAACACTTACAACAGCATTGGATATTGATTATCTTTCGTTTAAGACGAAAATTTTTAAGAATTTAGTAGAATATTCGAGTACTGCTGATATACAAAACAATAATACCTTGTTAGCAAATACTACATTGGCATCTTTAGTAGATGGATCATCTATTGAAATTGGAAAATACATAGAGTTAGCGTATGTTAGTTTTATTCTTGAAATAAGAGAACGACAAGCATTGTCTTTATCTGATCCTCTGTATGGTAATTTTGCTTTTTCCCCTCAATTCAATGTTGAAATTCCTACTCCTATTGTCAATGTCGGTTGGTCATTCAATTTTGCTTCTTTTATCAACAATAATACTGTAACCCAATATCCTCTCAATACTATTACATTATCCTGGCAAAAAAGGTACTGACATTAAATTATTTGTTTGATATAGTTAGAATAAGGTAGTAAATCTTTATAAAAAATACAAAGAAGGAGTTAGTTTGATTCTTAAAAAAAATGCTGTAATAACCTCAATATCTATTGGTATATTTTTATTGTACATACTCAATAATGCATATGCTCAGGACACTGTTACTACAAACTCAGAAGATCCTAATTGGTTTTTGGATAAAAAAATTAGCTCATTTCAATATCAAGGGCTAAAAATAATTAGTCGTTCGGCAATGAACAATGTTTTATCTGATTATATAGGAAAGCAATTTACATATGAAATATTACAGGAAATTCAAGGTATTTTATATGAACTTGATTTATTTCAGGAATTAACTCCTGAAGCAAGAAGGGGACCTAATGATGAGCTGGTGCTGTTTTTTACTTTTGTTGAATACCCGAGTATTTCCAGAATTAAATTTGTTGGTAATAAAAAAATAGGAGTAAGCTCGTTATTAGGAACTATTAGGTTACGAAGAAATGAAATAGCCAACGAAAGAAAAATCAAAGAAGATGTCGAGGCTTTGAAGAAATACTATTATGGACAAGGTTATCCTAAAACAGAAGTTGAATATGAGCTTAGCCCAGACATAACAGTTCCTGACCAAGTTGTTGTTACTTTTTATGTAGCAGAAAATGAAAGAATATCTATTACCTCAATAAAATTTATTGGAAATAAACTATTTTCTCAACAGAAACTTGAAGGTATTATTAGCTCAAAAAAGAAATCTATTTTTTCTAGAGGCACATACTCAGAAAAGCAAACAACAAATGATAGACGACTTATAGAAGAAGAATATGGAAAAAATGGGTTTATTGATGCAAAAGTACTTGATGTATTGATAGAGGAATATCCTGATCCAAAAGCTCCTGAAAATACGAGTGTAGAACTTCAATTTATTATTCAAGAAGGAAAACGGTTTACCTTAGGCTCTGTTGATTTTTCTGGCAATACAATTTATGCTTCTGATGAATTACGCAAGCTATTTTCTGTGAAAGAAGGGGATGTTCTTGATATATCAAAAATACAAAGAGGCTATGATAGAGTACGATTGAAATACTCTGACGAAGGGTTTATGTTTAATCAGTACGGTATTCAAGAAAATAGAGATGATGTAGAAAGTAAAATGAACTATGTACTGCAAATTGTCGAGGCAGGACAAAGCCACGTAGAAAATATTATTATTCGAGGCAACATTGATACGAAAGATTTTGTTATTGAACGTGAACTAGGGTTTGAAGAAGGCGATCTTTTTACTGCACGTTTTGTCAATAATGCTCGTAATAATTTATTTAATACTCGTTATTTTCGTACTATTATCCCTGAAACAAAACCTGGTTCGGCACCTGGCCTTATAGACTTAATTCTCAATTTAGAAGAAGATCGTACACGCGATATTCGTCTCGGTATGACTTTTGGGGGAGCATCTCAGTTTCCTATCAGTCTTTACTTTAGCTGGAATCAGAATAATCTGTTCGGAAGAGGGCTTATTTGGAATAACAGTGTAACCGCCTCTTTTTATGAGCAATCTATTAGAAGCTCTTTTATTGAGCCACGTTTTCTTAATACAAATTTTCTATTAAGTGCATCGCTGAGTTTTAGCCATGAGCTTGTTGATAAAGTACCACAGGATATTCTTTCTCCGTACCTCAATGCAAGTGCAAGCACCGTTAATTACGATCCTTATACTGGAAAATATGTATTTCCTGTTGATAAAACATACAAAGGAACAAAATACAAAGCAGGTGATCCTTTTAAGGGCACTCCTACTGATGATGAAGTGGAAGAGTTAGGATTAATCACTGATAGAAAGTATTTTTCTTCTTTTCTTAATTCAGTCAATAATAATTCTTTTATGAGTTATGATATTTACCAAATTGGGGTTAGTGTTGGATCAGGGTATACCTATAATACTCCTATTGGGGATGTAGGAGCAAGAGTAAGTGCAGGTCCTACTTTTTCGTATGTATATTATGATAAGTTTGCGTATAGAGCAGCAAATGTTCAAACAAGAAAGAATTTAGAAACATGGAAAGTATATAATAGCATAGGCATCAGTCTGTTTTTTGATAATCGAGATATATTTTTTATGCCAAGTAACGGATTTAGAGTGCAGCAGGATGTTGTCTTTGTAGGGGGGCTTCTGTTTGGAGATTCACATTACATAAAAACAAGTACTTCAGCAGAAGCTCATTTTACGCTATTTGATTGGCAAGTAGCAGAAAATTGGTCATGGAAAATGGTATTTGCTACTAAAACTACTTTTTCTACTATCTTGCCTCAATGGTATTATCCTCCAGGAACCTCATACGAAACGGATGGACCTACTTTTAATCAAAAACTAAGGCTTAATGGTATATCAAATGCAAGAGGATGGTATAGAATATATAATGGTGAAGCATTATGGAATACTTGGTTTGAGCTTCGTATGCCACTCTATGAGACAGTTATTTGGTGGGACCAAATATTTGAAGTTGCATCATTATGGACGAAATTGAATGATATTTACAATCAGGAAGATACTAATTATTATTTTACTCTTGGTTCAGGGTTTCGGTTTGTGTTACGCCAATTTCCTTTAAGGATATATATTGCAAAACGTTTTTTAATTCAAAATAATGAATTAAAATGGCAAAGAGGAAATCTTTCCTCTTCAAGTAGTTCCTCTGGTACAGGAGGATTAGATCTTATTTTTGCTATATCAATTTTTGATTAAATTGATTGTAAATAGATAATAAATTACAGTATAATCTAATCATGATGAAATATAATATATTATTTAGCATTCTTTTTTGTCTTATATCTGTGTACTCGCTCTCATCTCAAGAGCAAAAAAATAATACTTCAATATCCATTACAACGGTAGCTGTTATTGATATAAAAGTAATCTATGCTGCGTTTCCTAGTGAAGCTAGAGGATATAATAGTCTTATTGTCTTAAAAGAACAATATCAACAGGAGATTGATGAACAAATTGAAAGATTAAATATCATTAAACAAAGAAGAAAAAATGCTTTAGAGAATGGACTGTATGATGAAGCAGCAGACTATGAAACTCAAATTACTAATCTGAGTAATTATATAAATGTACTCAGTGATAGAAGGCAAGATGAGCTTATTCGGTTAAGTAAATTACCTATATCTAAAAGTTTTCTGGATAGATTACAGAAAGCTATTGAGTTTGTTGCACAAGAAAATGGGTTTACTGTTGTCTTAAATGCTGGAACAGAAGGGCTTCAATGGTGGGCTCCTGTTGTAGATATATCAGAAAAAGTAATAGAAAAACTACAATCATAAGAAACTATGTATTTGTGCAATAGAAGGGATAATTATAATAATGTCTATAAATTATAATCCAACACATTCAAGTGATAAAAAATCTCATAAAAAATTGACTCCTATGTTACAGCAATACCATAAAGAAAAAACTCGATATAAAGATCATCTTTTATTTTTTCGAGTAGGGGATTTTTTTGAATTATTTTTTGATGATGCAATTAGAGGAGCAAAATTACTTGATATTACCCTTACTAAAAGAAATAATGTAGTTATGTGTGGGGTTCCTGCACATGCTATTGATGCATATGTAAAACGCTTACTCAAACAAGGAGAAAAGGTAGCGTTATGCGATCAAACAAGTCCTGCTCAAAAAGGAAATCTTGTCAAAAGAGAAGTGGTAGAAAAAATTACTCCAGGAACCATTAGTAATAGTGAATATTTAGAAAAAGCAGAGCATAATTATCTTTTAGCTATATATCTTGTATCAAACACGTATCTTTGTGCTTGGATTGATGTTTCTACTGGAGATTTTACTGTAAAGCATATGAGTCAAAGTTATGAGCAACTGTATTCTTTAGTAGTACAAATTCAACCAAAAGAAATACTTGTTGCTGAATCTCAGTTACAGCATAAAAGTATACTACGATTACAACAAGAACAAGACTCATTGTGCATTACTTCTGTACAAGATTGGTTTTTTTCTGAAGATGAAGGAGAACGCTATCTACGTGATACATTAAAACTAGCAACACTGAAATCCTTATCTTTTGAAGGAGAAAATAAGAAGCTATTATTAGTAATTTCTGCTATTATGCAGTATATTTATGTAAACAACAGTTATGTTATGAAAGGAATTCATAGTATCATTATCCATAATGATCAAGAGTATATGCAACTTGATTCTGATGCTATCTATAATCTTGAACTCTTTTATTCAATGCGAGAGCGAAAAGCAGAGCATTCTCTCTTACATATTTTAGATTCAACTATCACTAAAATAGGGCATCGCTGTTTAGCGCAATGGCTTGCTCATCCATTACTTGATGAAACATATATCGACCATCGTCATAACACTATTGCTTTTTTTCTTGAACATTCGTCATTGCTTGCACAAATACAACAGAAATTATCCCAAATACATGATATTCCTCGCTTACTCACCCGTGTAGCTACTTACAAAGCACATGCAAGAAATATAGCTTCATTATTACACAGTACTAAACATGCTTTAGAAATAGTCCAATTACTAAAAAAATATGATTATAAATGGATTATTGAACATGATATACATAAGGCCATTGATGAGGAAAAAATAGCACAATTTATATCATATGTGGATAATTTTCTCAGTGATAATCCTCCAGTACATTTTGGTACAGAATATATTATTCGTAAAGGTGTTGATACTACTTTAGATGATTTACGTCATACCTATGAAAATGCAACAGATATTCTGAATGAATATGTTATGAAAGAAAATCACACTACCTCACAGAATTTACGTTTGAAATTTAATAAGGTAGTGGGGTACTTTTTTGAAATTTCACCGAGCTTAAGAGGAAAGCTCCCAGACTACTTTATACTTCGACAGACACTTACAAATGCAGATAGATATAAAACTATTGAATTATCAGAACTTGAATCAAAGATATTGCAAGCAGAACAGCAGCGACTTGAAAGAGAACAATTACTCTTTCGAAAAATGCTTGATGCCATTACGAGAATCATTCCTGATATTCAAAAGCTGGTGACATATATTGCTGAAATTGATGTGTTATGTAATTTTGCATCTAATGCCCGTAATTATCATTATACACGCCCAAAAATGTGTAAAGACAATACATTATATATTAAACAAGGAAGACATCCTGTTATTGAATATTATGCACATACTACTCAGTTTATCCCTAATAATCTTAAATTAGATGAGCAAGCACATACATTTGCTATATTGACTGCCCCTAATATGGCAGGAAAATCTACTTTTTTACGACAAAATGCACTTATTGTTCTTATGGCACAGATAGGATCGTATGTTCCTGCAGAATATGCTGAAATTGGTATCAGAGATAAAATCTTTTGTAGGGTAGGAGCGTCAGATAATCTTATTAAAGGAGATTCAACATTTTTATTAGAAATGAGTGAAACAGCCTATATCATTAAAAATGCTACATCAAAAAGCTTAGTGATAATGGATGAAATAGGCAGAGGAACAAGCATCAATGATGGGAAAGCACTTGCACAAGCAATAGCTGAATATTTTATCAATCAAAAAATTTTTACCATATTTGCTACACATTATCACTCTTTAACACAATTAAAGCATACTAACATACAATATCTCACACTGAGTATTAGTATTCATAGTGAACAAATAATCTTTACAAGGAAACTGAAAGAAGGTATAGCAAAAAGCTCCTATGGGATAGAAGTTGCTCAGCTTGCTGGGGTTGATACAAATATCATACAAAGAGCAAAAAATTTACTTATGAACAAACAGGATACAAATGAAAATGATACTCAAAAAGAAACAGTACGAGAATCGCAATTATCTCAAGCATCTCAACAAAATAATCAGATAGAATCGTATCTGAAACAGCTGGATGCATTAAAAGAGATAAATTTACATGATATTACTCCCTTAGAAGCTATGACTCATTTACAAACTGTTCTTTCGGTGCTAAAAAAATACTTCTGAACATACTATACAAAATTAAAACAGCAAAATTAAAATAATTGATATGATAATTGAGATAGATAGCGATCTATATCAAACTTATCAAAAAAAGGAGAAAAGCTTTTTCCTTCATGCAACCTCATAACAATTTGAGCAGACATTCTTTGTGAAGGTACCACTTTAATAAAAGGGTACTCCTTTTCAAGATTAGCTCGTGGAATAGTATCAAGCGTTACTATATCTTCAAATAAACCTTCTTCATATAATGTTTGAAATCTTTCTAACGCAGGATGTGAAAACACTGGATGTATTACCGCAACATGCACTGATTTTACTTTCTTTTTTGCAAGTGATCGTAAAATTGCCTCAACAGATCCTCCTGTATCTATCATATCATCAACTATCCATATTTCTTTTTCACCCAGATCAGTAGAACTTAAAATATTGACTGACTCAATGGTATTTACACGCGTATAATCTCTTTGTTTATAGCTATTTATAAAATCGGTATGAAACGCAAGAGCAAAATCACGAGCCATAGATTCTCCACTTGAATCTACTGAACAAAAAAGCCAATTATTCTTTACTTCTTCATCTAACTTTTGTTTTGTCTTTACATAATTGCTTGCTATAAATTCCATAAGTTGTAATGTGGCAGGAATGTCCTCTATTGAGCAAATGGTAGGATCCACAATCGATTTACTTTTGTTTGAATGTAATTGATACGTGAGAATATAGTTTACTCCTAAATTGGCAAGAATCTTAAAATGAACCCATAAAGCAACACTGCTTCTTCCCATAGCTCTATCAGAGCGTGCAGGGGAACAATATGGCTCAAACAAAATAACGCGTCCAGGATCACATCTACGAATAGCATCTACTGTGTTGTACAGTTGAATTTTAGCTTTTGCTGGATCGTGATCAATCATGCTTCTCCCAGAATTGGCAAATAAGAATATGTCTTTTCCTCTAATAGTTAAGTCAAGGACAGCCTCTATTTCTCCATCAGCAAATGTTGTAATGCCAACACTATGCGGTTTATGATTAGAATACCCTCTTGCATAAAATTCTGGAAAAAGGCATAATTCTTCAAATACTGCATTAGCGTAATTTTCCATAGATTTTGTAGATAAAATTTGAAGTGAATTCATGCTAAACATAGTATAATATGTATAAGAAAAAAAATAAATAACTAAGGAAGGGTTATATGGACAAAAAATTGAAATTGAATGCAAATACGAAAATAGAGGATAGCAATGAACGAAAAAAAGCGTTTGAGGCAGCTCGTCAGATGATAGAAAAGCAATTTGGGAAAGGAGCTATTATTCAACTCGGTGATTCTAGTGTTTCTCAAGATATTCAATGTATTCCTTCGGGCTCACTTATCCTCGATAGAGTGTTAGGCGTAGGGGGATACCCTCGAGGCAGAATTATTGAGATATACGGACCTGAATCGTCAGGAAAGACTACATTAGCATTGCATGCTATTGCAGAAGCACAAAAAGGAGGGGGAACTGCAGCATTTATTGATGCAGAGCATGCGTTAGATCCAAATTATGCAAAAAATCTCGGTGTTGATATTGATTCACTATGGGTGTCTCAGCCCGATAATGGAGAACAAGCCTTAGAGATAGCCGAACAACTGGTACGTTCTGGTGCTACTGACATTATTGTTATTGACTCTGTTGCTGCACTTACGCCAAAAGCAGAAATAGCAGGACTTATGGGAGATTCCATAGTAGGTGCACAAGCACGCCTTATGAGTCAGGCTTTACGAAAACTTACTGGTATCATAAACAAAAGTTCTTGTTGTTTAATTTTTATCAATCAAATACGTATGAAAATTGGGGTTATGTTTGGAAGTCCCGAAACTACAAGTGGAGGAAATGCTCTTAAATTTTATGCCTCTATGCGTCTTGACATACGAAGAGTTGATAAAATAACCGAAGGAGCAGAAAATTATATAGGAAACAAAGTGAAAGTAAAGGTAGCAAAAAATAAAGTTGCTCCTCCTTTTAAGGTAGCTACCTTTGCCATTTATTATGGAAAAGGCATGTCTCGTGAAGAAAATATATTAGAGCTTGCCATTGAAATGGACTTTGCTAAAAAAACAGGAAGCTGGTACTCTTTAGGAGAGGAAAAGATGGGGCAAGGGAAGGAAAATGCTATTCAGTACTTAAAAGATCATGAAGATATTGCACAAAATTTGGAGAATAAAATAAAGGAACAATTATTTCCTGCAAAAACAAAAGATACCAGCAATGCTGATACAGTGGCCAACGAAGATGTCAAAAAAGATACCAGTAAAGACACAAGTAAAGATGTGCAAGAACAAACACCTACAACAGCAACAGATGCCAGTAATGCTGATACAGTAGCCAATGAAGATGCCAAAAAAGATACAAGTACAGATACAAGTAAAAATGCACAAGAACAAACAAACGAAATAACTGTTGATAGTACCGCTGAATCACAGTAAGATGCTGAAATACATCATAGGAAGAAATAATAAGTAGTATGGAACATACACATTTAGAACACACAGATGATCAGAAACATATTTCTGATAAAGAGCGTTTGGTACAGAGTCACATACATGTCTCTGTAAAACATTTTGATGGCCCTTTAGATATATTGCTTTTATTAGTACAAAAAAATAAAATTGATATCTATGATATTCCTATAGCTGAAATAACAGAGCAGTATCTTGTATTTTTACGTGAGTTAGTAGAAAAAGATCTTGAAAATCTCACTGAATTTTATAAAATGGCAACATTATTGTTATACATAAAATCTCGTATGTTACTTCCTCTTCAACATGTTGATGATTTAGAAGAAATGGAAGATCCACGTACAGAACTTGTAGATAAGCTCATAGAATATCAAAAATTTAAGAAACTCTCAGGTTTATTACAAAAACAATTATATGAATCTCCGCCATTGCTTTTACGAAAAGAGCCTGATATACTGCCACTTACTGCTCCAACTGAGTTAGAGTGGAAAGAGATGACTCCATTAAGTTTGCTTCAATCTTTCTTAAAGATAGTTGATTCTAATAAGGAAGTAGAAAGAATAATAGACTTACATGAAGAAGTAACAATAAAACAAAAAATTACTGTTATATATGAACTTATGGAAAAGCACAAACAATTTACTTTTAGTGATATTGTTGGTACAAAAAGTATACTCTCATTAGTATGTAGCTTGCTTGCTGTATTAGAACTGCTAAAACAACAGGTTATACGTGCAATACAAAAACAATCGTATGGTGTTATATACTTACAAAAGAGAGAAACGGTACTACCATAAAAAACAGAGAAAAAGAGAAAAGCAATGAACACTCAAGAACAAAAGAAAAAAAAAGAAAGAATTACTAAGAAAGGTACTACGGTACTCATAAAAAAGCTGGAAGCTATTTTATTTTTAGAAGGCAAATACAGTCATAAAAAAGAACTTGCAGAAAAACTTTCTTGTAGTATAGAAGAGCTTGACAACGCAGTATCAGTACTTACTGATATATACAAAAAAAATGGGCATGCATTTTATATAGAACAGAATAAAAATAGTTTGATGCTCATGATCAATCGTAATGGCATTGAAGATGTTATAACTCCCTATGAAGGAATAAAAAAAGAAGGATTGTCGCGTACAGTATTAGAAACATTGGCAATTATCGCCTACTCTCAACCTATTACAAAATCAGAAATAAATTCAATTCGCGGAGTAAACTCTAGTAATGCTATATCATATTTGTTAGAGAAAAATATTATTGTCATAGCAGGAAAACGTGCTATTCCAGGACAACCGAACGAGTACATTACTACTCCTGAATTTCTTACTATTTTTAAGCTCAGCAGTATTACCGAGTTGCCTGTGTTAGAAGAAAAAGACAGAGCGTTGTTTGTGAAAACACCTACAGAAGGAGAATAATGTATATCCTATATGCATACAAATGAAGCAGAAGCTATAACTACATATTCTCTGCGTTTAGATAGTTTTCTCTCTAAAGCAGGACTTTGTTCACGAAGAAAAGCAAAGATGTATATTGAACAAGGCAGTATTACAGTAAACAATACTGTTTGCTACGACGCATCGTATCGGGTATTTCCTCAAAGAGATAGTGTATTGCATAATAAACAAGTATATACGCTTGTAGAAAAAAAAGTATACTTTGTTTTTCATAAGCCAATAAAAGTAGAGTCTACAAATCAAGTACAGCGAGAACATTCACAGAGAAAGACAAGCCGTGCTTTTTTGCAGCATGTATACAATGGGCATCTTTTTTCAATAGGAAGGCTTGATTATCTTAGTACAGGATTACTTTTGTTTACCAATGATGGAGAGTTATGCTATAAGCTCACACATCCTAAATTTCAGGTAAAAAAAATATATCTTGTAAAAACAGCTACTCCTGTTTCAAAATCTATTCTTGATACATGGAAACGAGGAATACGTATCAACAATATACTCTATACACTGCATTCGTATCATGAGCATCACAATAATACAGTCAAACTTACGTTATGTGAAGGGAAAAAAAGAGAAATACGTCAAGTGTTAGAGTATTTTTCATTAAA
Organism: Spirochaetia bacterium; assembly: GCA_965218205.1. Classification (GTDB taxonomy): domain Bacteria; phylum Spirochaetota; class Spirochaetia; order WTKD01; genus CBDDCA01. The sequence continues at coordinate 1,151,683 of OZ244590.1, forward strand.
GATATTGATGTTGCATAGAACACAGTTTGCTAACATTACATTGAATAATCTTGCTGTTGGTGATTGTAGAGCCTTGACTTCTAAAGAGTTACATATGCTAAAAAAAATGGTATCTGCAAGCTCAAGGATTAAGTGCGACAAAAACAGTAGCTTTTGAAGAAGAGCCAACAAAATTTACTTTCCAGTGGCCATATCTATCAGAAACATTGTCTCGTTCGTATACTGAGACACGAGGGGATACGAGAAGCATAGAAAGAACGAGATTGGCTTCTTGATTCGTAATAATACATTATATAAATGAGTTATATAAAAGTGTAAAAAAAATCGGGGGGGGGGGGGGGGTAAAATAATAAAAGTGTATACAATATTGCCATAAAAAAGAAAATACTGCTATAATAAGGAATATAAGGATGATGAGCAATTATCATACTAATGACATAAAACAATATGGAGGATCATATGGATCAAAAAAGCAACAAGAATCATGCAAGAGGAATAAAGCATAGGTATATCGTGTTAGGAGCGATACTATTGATGATGGTAGTGGGAAGTTGTGAGGAGCCTGAAAGTAGCAGTAGCGCACCGTCGACGCCAACACCACCACAGCCACAACCGACAGTATTTTCGTTGGAAGAATTGTATAAGCAAGAAGAGAAGCTAGTAGTATTATTTTCTGCCCCGCTTGCGTCGTATGAAGGAAGCAAGATAGTAGTCAACAAGACAGTAAAAGGAGGGACAGCAACTAAGCTCGCATTGACAAAGGACTATACGCTAAAGCTGGAAGGGAAAACGATAGAGATAACATTCACAAAGAAGGTAGCGAAAGATGAGACCTATGAAGTGCAGATACAAGCAGAAGGAGTAAAGAGTACTGCAGGCAAGACAAATGAGCAAGCAGAACAGAAGCAAGTAACGATAAACAAGGAGCCTGAGTTAGAGCGAGGGCTATGGTACATAGAACCTACGGAAGGCAAAAAGATAATAATAACATTTAATGAAGAAGTGAAGGTACTGGATGCAAGTAAGATAAAGGTGCAAAAGCAAGGAGCAGACGGCTATGCAGAGGTAGAAGTGGCATCAGTAGTGGTAAAAGAAGCAGATAAGAGTCAGTTGGAGATAGAATTACAAGTAGCAGCAAAAGCCCAAGAGAAATACAAGGTACTGATAGAGAAAGGCGGGATAAAAGGAGCAACAGAAGGAAATGCGACCAAGTGGGAGACAGGAGAGATAGAGTATCAACAAAATCCATTACAGGAGCAAGCAGTATATATAGTAGGAAAAAAGATAACAGTAGAATTTGGGATAGCATTAAAAAGTATAGAAGCGACAAAGCTACAAGTGAAGAAAAAGAACGGAGCAAACTATGACGAGTTGTCAGTATCTGAGTTGCCCGATATAAACAAGCAGATAAACGAAGAACACAAGAAACGCTTAGAGCTAGAATTAGTACAGAATACACAACAAGGAGAAGTATACCGAATAGACTTTGCTGCAGGAGCGTTGACAGCTATAAGCAATCAGCAGAGTGTGCAGATAGCACCGATAGATAAGGACATAGAGATAAACGGAGGCCCGGTGTTAGATAGCAACAAAGATCCGTACATAGTAGGCAAAGAGATAACAGTAGTGTTTGATAAAGACCTGGTACTGCTCGATGCGAGCAAGATAAAAGTACTCAAGCAAGCAGTAGGAGGCTCAAGCTTTAGTGAATTGAATGCGACAGCGTTACCCGAAGCAAATAAAGGAGTGAAAGAAAGCAATAAGAAGCAGTTAGCACTGACGATCGTAGGAACAGTACAGACAGGAGAAAAGTATAGAATAAAGCTAGAAGCAGGAGCAGTGAGAGATAGCGATGAAGGAAATGCAGAGATTGCACCGATCGATAAGGACATAGAGATAGAGGAAAAGCCAGAGTTATCTCCAGAGGGGCTGTACATAGTAGGCAGAGAGATAACAGTGAGTTTTGCAGGAGCAATATCACTGTTGGATGCGAGAAAGGTAAAAGTATTGAAGCAAGCAAGAGGAGCATCTAATTTTACAGAAGTGTCGGTGAGTAGCGTAGCTCTGGATAGCAATGATACAACAAAGCTAAAAGTGACAGTGCCAGCGACACAGACAGGAGAGAAGTATAGGATAAAGCTAGAAGCAGGAGCAGTAGAGAATGGCAATAAGAAAGCCAATGAAGAGCTATTTCCAACAGATAGAGACATAGAGATAACAGGAGGTCCAGTACTGGATAGTAGCAAGGATCCGTACATAGTAGGCAAAGAGATACGAGTAACCTTTGATAAGAATGTGAGTATATTGGATGCGAGCAAGATAAAAGTATTGAAGCAAGCAGTAGGAGGCTCAAGTTTTAGTGAATTGAATGCGACAGCGTTGCCTGAAGCAAATAAAGTACTGAATGGGAGCAACAAGAAACAACTAGAGCTGACACTCGTAGGAACAGTACAGACAGGAGAAACGTATAGAATAAAGCTAGAAGCAGGAGCAGTAAAAGATGCAGGGGAAGGGAATAGAACAATAGAGCCAACCACTAAGGACATACTGATAACAGGAGGCCCGGTACTTGATAGCAACAAAGCCCCGTACATAGTAGGCAAAGAGATAACAGTAATGTTTGATAGGAATGTGGAGATACTCGATAAAAGCAAGATACAAGTACTCAAGCAAGCAGTAGGAGGATCAAGATTTAGTGCATTGAATGCAAGCACCTTACCCGCAGCAAATAAAGTACTGAATGGGAGCAACAAGAAACAACTAGCACTGACGATCGTAGGGACAGTACAGACAGGAGAAACCTATAGGATAAAGCTAGAAGCAGGAGCAGTAAAAGATAGCGATGAAGGAAATACAGAAATAGCACCAGACAATAAGGACATAGCAATAACAGGAGGTCCGGTACTCGATAGCAACAAAGCCCCGTACATAGTAAGCAAAGTAATAACAGTGAGTTTTGATAGGAATGTGGAGATACTCGATAAAAGCAAGATACAAGTATTAAAGAAAGCATCAGGCGGTTCAACCTTTAGTGCATTGAATACAAGCACCTTGCCCGAAGCAAATAAAGTACTCAATAGAAGCAACAAGAAACAACTAGAGCTGACACTCGTAGGAGCAGTACAGACAGGAGAAACCTATAGGATAAAGCTAGAAGCAGGAGCAGTGAAAGATAGCGATGAAGGAAATGCAGAGTTAGCACCAGACAATAAGGACATAGTGATAACAGGGAATCCTGTGTTAAATAATAGTATCCCCCCGTATATAGTAGGAACAGTGATACGAGTAACCTTTGATAGAGTGGTGAGCATAGAAGCAAAGAGCAAGATAAAAATAAAGAAGAAAGCAAGAGGAGCAGCAGACTTTACAGAACTGACAGTATCAGGAAGTAATAAAGCACTGGACACAGATAAAAAGATACTAAAGATAACAGTACCATCTACGACAACAGGAGACACATATAGGCTAGAATTGGAAGCAGGAGCAGTAAGTGCGAATGGGAGAGACAATGAGGCAATAGCACCGACCGATAAGGACATAGTAATAACAGGAGGGCCGGTACTTGATAGTAGCAAAAATCCCTATATCGTAGGCAAAAAGATACAAGTGTTCTTTACAAAAGCAATAGCATTTTTAGATAAAAGCAAGATACAAGTACTAAAGCAAGCATCAGGGAGTGTAAACTTTGTAGCATTGAATGCCACTGCGTTGCCCGCAGCAAATAAAGTAATCAACAGCAATGATAATAAGCAGTTAGAGCTGACGATAGTAGGAACAGTACAGACAGGAGACACGTATAGGATAAAATTAGAAGCAGGAGCAGTAAAAGATGCGAGTGAAGGAAATGCAGAGCTAGCACCAACCACTAAGGACATAGTGATAACAGGAGGCCCGGTACTCGCAGGAAATGTTACCTTAGCAAGTAAAGTGCTAACAGTAACATTTGATAGAACAATAACAATAGTATCGAAGAAGAAAATAAAAGTACTTAAGAAAACCACAAGCGAAGTTGCCTATAAAGAAGTGAGTGTAAGCGAACTGCCAGAAGCCAATAAAACAAGAGCCAGTGGAAATGATAGGCAGCTGAAGTTGACGTTAGTAGGAAATGTGAGAGATAACGATAAGTATCGAATAAAGCTAGAAGCAGGAGCAGTGAAAGATAGCGATGAAGGAAATACAGAAATAGCGCCAACAGATAAGGATGTAGCGGTAACAGGAGGAGCAGTACTGGATGGAAGCAACGATATGTATGTAGTAGGAAAAGAGTTTATCATACCGCTGGATAAGGTGGTGAGTATAGAGGACAAGAGTAAGATAATACTAAAGAAGCAAGTATCAGGAGGAAGTACCTTTGTTGACTTAACTGACAGTGAATTACCAGCAGCGAACAAAGGCTTAGTATCATCAAACAATGCCTTAAAGCTGACTGTGGCACAGACTCCCACGAAAGGAGACACCTATAGGATAAAGCTAGAAGCAGGAGCAGTGAAAGTGTCAGGAGATATACTCAATGACACGATAGTGCCACCAACGAATAAGGACATAGTGATAACAGGAGGCCCAGGACTGGATAGCAGTGAAGATCCGTACATAGTAGGAGCAGTGATAACAGTGACCTTTGATAGCAATATAACAATCATGGATAAGGATAAGATAAAAGTGCAGAAGAAAGCATCAGGAGGCACGTTTACAGAACTGGATGATACCGCAGTACCAGATAATAGTATAGTAAAAGACACAAACAATGCGAAAGTGCTAAAAATAACAGTACCAACGCCAAACAAGAACGACACCTATCGCTTAGAGTTTGAAGCAGGAGCCTTATTCTCTGAGAATGAAGGGAATAGAACAATAGCGCCAACAGATAAGGACATAGAGATAACAGGAGGAGCGGTATTAGATAGCAATAAAGCTCCGTATATAGTAGGAACAGTGATAACGGTGACCTTTGATAAGAATATAGCCTTCCTAGATAAGAGCAAGATAAAAGTGAAGAAGAAGGCAGCAGGAGGAGGCACATTTACCGATGTGGTAGTATCGGGGAGCAATATAGTGAAAGATACGAATGATGAGAAAGTGCTAAAAATAACAGTGCCAACCCCAAAGGATAAAGAGACGTATCGCTTAGCATTTGAAGAGGGAGCTTTGCTCTCTGGGAATGAAGGAAATGGAGCAATAAATAAAGATATAGAGATAATAGGAGCGGTATTAGATAGCAATAAAGCTCCGTATATAGCAGGAACAGTGATAGTAGTGACCTTTGATAAGAATATAGCATTCCTAGATAAGAGCAAGATAAAAGTGAAGAAGAAGGCATCAGGAGGAAGTTCGTATACAACCCTGGTAGTATTGGGGAGCAATATAGTAAAAGACACGAATAATGCGAAAGTGCTAAAAATAACAGTACCGTCTACGACAACAGGAGACATGTATAGGATAGAGCTGGAGGCAGGAGCTTTGTTCTCTGAGAATGGAGTAAGTGGAGCAATAGCCCCAACAGATAAGGACATAACAATAGGAGCCGGTCCTGTATTGGGTAAAGGAACAAAACCACAGATAACAAAGAAAAATGTATTAGATGTATCATTTTTGGTGAATGTAGAACTCATAGCCCCAGATAGTATCGTGGTATATAAAAAAGCAAAAGGAGGAATCTTTAGTCCATTAGGAGCATCAGACAGGACTATAGCAGTGGATAGTACAGATAAGAAGAAGATACAGATTACCCCTAAAAATACCATAGCAAAAGAAGAAACATGGAAAGTAGTATTCCCAGCAGGGACTGTGCTAGGAGTAGCCAGTAGAAATGGAAATAGTGGAAGACAAGAAACAGGAGAATATACGACAGATACAGGGGATGTGTCTGCATGGGAACAGCTGAGTACCAGCAATCCTATTTGGTCTAAACGTAGTAGACATGCTACTGTAATGTTTAAGAATAAGATATGGGTATTGGGAGGAGATGATAATGAGGTATGGAGCAGTGCTGATGGGAAGGCATGGAAAAAGCATGATACAAGTAAGTCAAAGCCTATGTGGGATGAACGTGTTGATCATGGTGCTGTAGTATTTAAGGATAAAATATGGATATTAGGAAATGGTTCTTTTTTTAATCTTAAGAATGAGGTGTGGAGCAGTGCTGATGGGGAGATATGGACAAAGCATGATACAAGTAAATCAAAGTCTATGTGGGATGAACGTGGTACTATGGCTACGGTATTTAAGAATAGGATATGGATTTTAGGAGGAACAGAGAGTACAGGTGACAGTGTCGATGGTGATGTATGGAGTAGTGCTGATGGGGAAATATGGACAGAACATACTATAAAAGATTCTACTAATGATGCCACTAAATTATGGTCAGTGATTGGTGACGGGGATGTTGTAGTATTTAATAATAAGATGTGGGTATTGGGGGGAGATGAAAAAGTCAAGGGGTATGATAGTTTAATCAATGGTGTATGGAGTAGTGCTGATGGAGAGGTGTGGGAAAGACATGATACAAGTAAGTCAAAGCCTATGTGGAGTACACGTAGTGATCATTCTGCTGCAGTGTTTGATAACAAGATATGGATTTTTGGAGGAGCACAAAGTAACAACATTAACATTAGTTATTTGAATGATGTATGGAGTAGTACGGATGGAAATACATGGAAACAGCAAAATACTATCACGAGTGATGGCACTGCTATTTGGGGTAAACGATCAAATTTTTCTGTTGTAAAACTTAAGAATAAAATCTTTTTATTAGGAGGATGGACAGGAAAATCTACTTTGGGTGATGTTTGGACATTTCCAAACTAAAAGCAAACGAAAGGAGAGCAGGAGTATTTCTGCTCTCTTTAACTTTTTTACATTGTACAACATATATCATATCTTGCTATACTGTATGTATACAATAGGTCTTAGAATGGATATACAAAATAGGTATACAAAATGGTAAACGATATAGTCATAACTATTGATGGTCCAGCAGGATCAGGAAAAAGTAGTATTGCTCAATTATTTGAAGAGCGTCTTTCTTTTAATAGCATTAACTCTGGTGCTTTTTACCGTTGCACTGCGTTCTTATTTTGTCATTTTGTGCCTGAAGCGGATCTTGATATACTATCTCAAACAAAAGATATACAAGCACATCTTTCTCATATTCATACAATTATCAATATGTATGTTCCTGCTATGCAATGGAAAAATCATACGATGCAATTTTTACATCCAATACAAATAAAAGAAAAAACATATACATCGGTATCTCATGACGATCTTTTTTCTCAAAAGATAGATACATATGCATCGTTGCTCTCAACATACATACCACTGAGAGAAGCAATCAATATCCATATTCGTGATTATCTCAAAGCTGGAAAATGGATTATTGAAGGACGAGATGCAGGCACACATATTTTTCCTGATACTAAATGGAAATTTTATCTTGATGCAGATATCAATACACGTATTCAAAGAAGGGTGCATCAATACTCCTCTAGTGCTACAAAAACACAAAATAATGACACTGTTGCTCAAGCATTAGTAAAAAGAGATACTTTAGATAAAAATAAGGGAGAATATAGTCTAAAAAGTAATAATAGTGAACTTTTTTATATAGATTCAACTGACAAAACACTTGAACAAATTTATGAAATAATGTATACTAATATAGTATTAAGTATGAGTGAACAAAAGATAAATAATACTACTAACCCTGTCGAAGTTGATGTCCCTGCCAACTTTGATCAAATGATTGATAACAGCTTTCAACGATTGCATGATGTACAAAATATTCATCATGGAGATATAGTGAATGGTGAAATAATTAAAGTTACAGAGAGTGATGTATTTCTTGATCTTGGCTTAAAAACCGAAGGAAGAATCTCAATTACTGAGTTTGAAAATGCTCATGTTGTCCCTATAGTAGGGGAGAGCATTCAAGTATATGTAATGAAGAATAATACTGATAATTTAAATGTTTCTTTTACAAAAGCACAGGAATTACAGTCTATCAATGAATTACGCGAATCGTATCAGAATAACAAGGTAGTGAAAGCTACAGTGAAGAGTGTTCTTGCACATGGCTTTATTGCTCAGATAGCAAATTCAGTACAGGCATTTGTTCCAATTTCACAGATGGATACATTTCATATTTCTGAACAGCATGCACATAACTATGTTAATAATGAATATGAATTTCTTATTCTTGAACTGTATAGAAATAAAAAATTGCAGCCTATTCTTTCCCGTAAAAAATTGCTTGTAGAAAGATATGAAAATGCAAAGAATGAGTTTATTTCACAGCATAAGGAAGGGGATATAGTAAAAGGCACTGTAAAAACATTTACCTCTTTTGGCGTTTTTATAGATCTGGGAGGATTTGATGCCTTATTACATATATCTGACATTAGTTGGAAACATAGCGTACGTCCCACCGAAGCACTTAAAAAGAATGAGGAATATGAGTTTAAGCTGATTTCTATCAATGCTGAAACTAAAAAAATAGGCTTATCATTGAAGGCATTACAGCCTGATCCTTGGGATAGTATTCAAACAAACTATCCTGTTGGGACCATAGTTCCTGGAAAAGTTATGAAAGTACTCAGCTATGGAGCTTTTATCTCAATAGATCAAGAAATTGAAGGCTTTATTCATATATCTGAAATGTCATGGTTAAAGCACATAAAACATCCTAGCGAATTGTTAAAGCAAGGAAGTATTGTAAAATGTAAAGTGCTTCACATAGATAATGAAAAGAAACGCATCTCTTTAGGGCTTAAGCAAGCAGAGCGTAATCCATGGGAAACAGTTGATTCTTTGTATCCTGTAGGGTACAAATTACAGTTGCCTATTAAACATGTAACGCCACAGGGACTTGTAGTGGAGTTTGAAGAAGGGTATAGAGGTGTTATTGATAGTGAAAATATATCATGGAGTAAGCAACGACATAATTATAAACAAGGACAAAAAGTTGAATGTATAGTGCTTTCTCATGATAAAGAAAATTTTCATATCAATCTTGGCATTAAGCAGCTAAGTGAAAATCCTTGGGAAAGCGACTTTTTAGGAGTAGGGAGATCTGTAGAAGGAGTTATTTCTTCTGTTACTGATTTTGGTGTGTTTGTGCGGTTTCCTAGTGGGGTAGAAGGGCTTATTCCAAAAAATAAAACTTTTGATACGAAGGAGCATAGTTCTTATGAGGATGTGAGGCCAAAGTTTAAGGTTGGAAAGCCAATTCAAGCAGTGATTGTATCTATTCAAAAAAATGAACAAAGATTATTACTATCTGTACAAGCACTAAAAGAAATGATAGATCAACAAGAGTTAGAAAAGCACATGGTAAATGATGTAGAATCAGAACGTGCGATGAGTCTTGGTGATATAATTGTAAGTGATAAAAATACCTAGTTTTGTAATGTAATATGAGTAAATTCCAAAATTTAAATCTTGACAGATTACATCAGCTTATCAATGTAAACCTTACCGTTACTGAAAATTACGATAATTTTGAAGTTGTCCTTCAACGGTTACTTCATGCCATTGAGATGATTACAAATTGTGAAGTAACATCTTTTTTATTGTATGATAATGAAACAAAAAATCTTACCTTTAGATTAGCGAGTGGTAAAAATACTCATGAGCTTCTTGGGCTTGTTGTTCCTAATGGAAGAGGAATAGCTCATACTGCTATTCGTGATAAAAAAGGGATGATAATCAATGATATGAATGAGGTAAAGGATAAGCATTATACAGAGATAGATAAAATATTAAATTTTAAGACAATAAATCTTATGGCTTTTCCTATGCTAGATCATAATGGGGAAGTAATAGGAGTAGTAGAAGCATGTAATAAGAAAAATGATGAAAAGTTTACTAATGAAGATTATCAAATTTTACTCATCTTTTGTCAAACAGCTGAACGGGCATTGAGGCATACTATAAAAATAGCAAATCTTAGAAAAAAATTAGATTTTGCTAATAGAAAATTAACTGATTTATTGCATCCTTTGTTTGTGTATGGAAGCAAAGAGTCAGAAACAAAGTTGGCTTTTGCAAAGAAGATTGCCGATTCACAGTCTCGAGTACTCATCTATGGTGAAAGAGGTACAGGGAAAACAAACTTAGCAACACAGATTCATCGACTTAGTGACAGAAACGATAAACCTATTGAGTATATTAACTGTGTAGATCTATCGTTAATAAAAAATGAACAAGAACAGTACATACATATTTTTGGTGCAAGCAGAAATACTAAGCTAGGAATACGGAATGATATACAAGGAATTTTTGAATTAACTACAGGAGGTACTATAATATTGCAAGAGATTGGCTATCTTCCGTTGTTTATTCAAGAAAAAATTATGCTCCTTATAAAATTTGGTCATATAACTCCCTATGGATCAGATAGTAATAAATCAATCAATGTTCGAATTCTTGTTACTACTTCTCAAAAACTTGAAGAGCTTGTTGAATTGCATAAATTTCAAGAAGATTTATTTTATTTACTGAACTCTGTTAATATTTCAATTTCACCATTAAGTGCTAGAAAAGAAGATATAGTACCAATAGCAGAGTATTTTTTTAAGAAATGTGTAGATGAAAGTAAAAAGGTTATTACCAGTATTGAACCAAAAGTATTTTATATTCTAAAAAGTTATTCATGGCCTAATAATGTAGCTGAATTATATAATGTTATACAAAGGGCTGTGTTGAATTGTGATGAAACTACTTTACGGATTCATCATATTGCTCTCCATAATTTTGGTGTTAGTGATGCTGATGGAATAAAAAAGAAAGAGACTTTTGTTACCTTACAGGACGGAATAAATGAATTTAAGAGGAGGTATATTTATCAAGTATTACTCCATAATGGTTGGAGTTATACAAAATCAGCGAGAGTTCTTAAGATTCAACGTTCATATCTTTCTAAGTTAGTGAAAATATATAACTTAAAATCAGGGGATGAAAAAATAGTATAGCAATAGTATGGCAACGAACGAAGAATGATGGCAATAGCATATGACATATAATTACATTTTTGAAGGATTGGAGAAATACAAAGAATGGCAATGAATTACGAATCGCACAATACACTTGAATTTTTTATCTCAAAGTATAAGTGGGTGTTTATTATTGCGTTTATAGTGCTTATTATTATAGGAATAAGCGTGCTATTTATTACACAACAAAGCAATACAAAGAGTATAGAGGCTACTATAGCATTTGAAGCTCTTGAGGAAGATTACGAAAATTTTACTCAAGATTATAGTTTGTATGAAGATCATAGTGATACTATTGATGCGGAAAAAATGGATGCATTGGTGCAAAGCTATAAGGAGATAACACAAAAATATCCTAGGGAAACTGTGGCACAAAAATCGTTTCTTAATATAGGTACTATCTATGCTATAGATAAGAAAAATGAGGCAGCACTTCAATATTTTTCTCTTGCGGTACAAAATGGATCTATTGCGTATCGTACCTATTTGACCCCTCGTGCTTTATTTAATGTTGCCGCTATGCAGGAAAATGCAGATTCTCCTATGGAAGCGATTGCTACATATCAACGTATTATCAATGAATATCCAAACGATTTGATTGCTCCTCATGCTATGTTTAATATAGCAAGAATAAATGAACAAATAAATGAGACTTCAATAGAAGCTATTGGCTATTACCAACTAATAGTAGAGAACGAAGACTGGAAAGACTCAAAATGGGTAAGCATTGCTAAAAGTCGCTTGGCTCTTTTACAAAAACTTGTAGATGAAGATACGGATGAAGCCACACATGAAACTAATGAAGCTATAGACGAAGCCATAAATGAAGACAACACAGACGAAGCCACTAATGAAAATATAGATAAAAACAGCATAGACGAAAATCAATAAATATGGTAGTATAATAGAGATGAAAAGAAAGTATTCTTTGTTTCCTTTTAGATCTCAAAATATACCGTTACTATTGGTACTTTTTTTTCTGATTATTTCGTCTTGCGGTGTTCCTACCATTATCTTATTTAATGCTGCAGAAGTTATAACAGACGCAGGGGCTAAAACGATAACTATTGTTCATAATAGTAGTAATGATGCATTACCTTCTGTAAAATTTATAGGATATGAAGTATACTATAAATTATATAAATCTAGTGATATTGACAAGAGAGCAGAGGATAAAAATTATATCACAGATACCTCTGCGAGAGTTCCTTCCACTTCTGTCTTAACTTCAAAAAATTTTCTTAAACTAAAAGTTGTAAACTTTAGTGCAGATGAAAATAAGTTTAACGATACTACCGATACCCCTAATGTTGCTATAAACAGCTCTAACCAACGAGTAATCTTAGATTTTGGTGTTTCTAATCCAAGTGAGTACTCATACACTGCTGGAACAACAGGAGAATTTTATGGCTATCAGGCCCTCCTTATTAACCAAAACAACAGCACAGAAGTGCTTCATAGAAACCTCAATACTACCACTAAACCGTTTTTTGATACACAGACTAACACATCTTTCAGTAGTTCTGATTACGATGTTAGAAAGATGATATCCTCTTTTAATAATGATACATTAGAACTTGTTATTGCTGTCATCCCTTATGGCATAAATCTTGCCAATGTACAAGTAGTATATGGTAACATAGCAATATCAGAAGACGTAACTCTTGATTACGGCAGCACTCCCTAGCTAGCCTTCTCATTTGAATTTCCATTTTCTCTACTGTGTGTGAAGTGTGCAATGTGAATATGTAGTATAATTGTATTGGAGAGATAGGAGGAGAATTATGGATCAAGATCCAGTAATAAATATACTAAAAGAAAGTGCAAAGCATAATTTTAATAAAGGAAAGTATGAAGAAGCAATAAAAGATTATGACAAAGCGATAGAGCTAAATCCACAAGATGCAACAGCATACTACAACAGAGGAATTACAAAAAAGGAGCAAGGAAAGTATGAAGAAGCAATAAAAGATTACGACAAAGCGATAGAGCTAAATCCACAAGATGCAACAGCATACAACAACAGAGGAAATACGAAACAGGAGCAAGGAAAGTATGAAGAAGCAATAAAAGATTACGACAAAGCAATAGAGCTAAATCCACAAGATGCAACAGCATACAACAACAGAGGAAATACGAAACAGGAGCAAGGAAAGTATGAAGAAGCAATAAAAGATTACGACAAAGCGATAGAGCTAAATCCACAAGATGCAACAGCATACAACAACAGAGGAAATACGAAACAGGAGCAAGGAAAGTATGAAGAAGCAATAAAAGATTACGACAAAGCAATAGAGCTAAATCCACAAGATGCAACAGCATACAACAACAGAGGAAATACGAAACAGGAGCAAGGAAAGTATGAAGAAGCAATAAAAGATTACGACAAAGCAATAGAGCTAAATCCACAAGATGCAACAGCATACTACAATAGAGGAAATACGAAACAGGAGCAAGGAAAGTATGAAGAAGCAATAAAAGATTACGACAAAGCAATAGAGCTAAATCCACAAGATGCAGACGCATACAACAACAGAGGAAATACGAAACAGGAGCAAGGAAAGTATGAAGAAGCAATAAAAGATTACGACAAAGCAATAGAGCTAAATCCACAAGATGCAACAGCATACAACAACAGAGGAAATACGAAACAGGAGCAAGGAAAGTATGAAGAAGCAATAAAAGATTACGACAAAGCAATAGAGCTAAATCCACAAGATGCAACAGCATACAACAACAGAGGAAATACGAAACAGGAGCAAGGAAAGTATGAAGAAGCAATAAAAGATTACGACAAAGCAATAGAGCTAAATCCACAATATGCAACAGCATACAACAACAGAGGAAATACGAAACAGGAGCAAGGAAAGTATGAAGAAGCAATAAAAGATTACGACAAAGCAATAGAGCTAAATCCACAAAATGCAACAGCATACTACAATAGAGGAAATACGAAACAGGAGCAAGGAAAGTATGAAGAAGCAATAAAAGATTACGACAAAGCAATAGAGCTAAATCCACAAAATGCAACAGCATACTACAATAGAGGAAATACGAAACAGGAGCAAGGAAAGTATGAAGAAGCAACAGCAGATATCAAAAAAGCAATCAAAGTAGAATGTGAGAAACAAAAAGAGAATTACAATACTAGAATAGGATATAAATTTAAGCCTATCAATAAGGAAACAATAGATATGCTAGTAAAAGGAAAGATATATTTTAGTGATATTTCATCACTCAATGATCCATTGGAATGTCCTATGCTTAATAAATCACGCAAAGACAATTTTATGAAGGATATATTTAGAGGTGATTATGAACCATATATACTATCTTTTGTTGCTCCAAAAGGTAAAGTACCTAAAGATACCCCCGATGAAGTAATAAATAATACACTATTGTTTAGTCATTATGCTGATAGACATAGAGGGATATGTATAGAATATGAGATAACGAAAGAGCTATTAGAACAAGGAACAATACTGCATACCGATGCACAGTATAGTAATGATACAAAAGCAAAAAGTATAGCATATCTCTTTGCTATAAAAGAAAAAAGATGGAGCTATGAACATGAAGAACGCTTTATACTTTTTGGATGTAAAAAAGATCAGAAACATGGAACAGGAGTATACATTGATGGTTACGTTGATGATGTTGATTGTGCTGTTGTTAAAAAAATTATTTTTGGATTAGAAACGCCTGAGGAAGATAAAGAGTTATTATATGAGCTACTAAAGGACAAAGAAATAGATTTTTTTGAAACAAGGAATGATGAGAAAAATAAATATTTTAATTTTACATTTCCTCCTTACAAGCCTAAATCATAATAATGATTAATATTAATTAGTATATTCTGCTACTTACCTATAAAAATCTCCCTAATTATTACTTCCTATAAGTGCAATTCTGTCTACCAATTACAGTGTAAATAAATGTAACAATGTTATACGATTATAAGTATTGTAAAAAGTAATCATCAATTTCTTTTCTCATTTGTATTCCTACTCTTTCAAAGCAGTCAAGTAAAGTATGGTATGCTCCTTTTCCACCAAGAAAATCCCAAAATTCTTCAGCTACTTTTAATTCTTGTTTTATATCAAGCATTCCTGCCATTGTCCATCTATCATAAGGCTTTGGATCATATGGATTATATGGAATAGCAATAAGTGTATGTACTTTTGCTTGAGGCTTTTCAGCTAATACTGAAGCTGTCCACTCTAAAAGAGTTCTTTTGAATTCCTTAAAAGAGCCTCTGTTTGGTTTTGCTGTTTTAATATCAATGAGATATATCTCACCTTCCATACTTTCTAAATAAAGATCTACTTTTGTTAATTTTACTTCTCTCATTTCTCCACTTTGACAAACATTACGAATAATTTCAATGTCTCTCTGTTTATTTGGCCCTATAATTGCGAAAGATAAGCTATCTATTGTTTTTTGAATTTCAAAATGAGCAGAGTTACTTATTTTAGCTCCTGATTTTACTTGTGTTTTTACCACTTTAAATCTATTTGAGGCAAGAGATACTGCTATTGGCTCAAAAATGGTAGTACCAAAATTTGTATTAAGTGAATGGATGAATGAATATAAGGCAAGTCTATCTTTTCCTAGCAACCTTGTATGAAACGGCATTATTGCTGGTTCAGGATTATGGCTAGCAAATTTCTTTCTTAAGCTCACTTTTATTATTTCTTCAATAGATTGTATCTGCTGTGATATAAGCATCATTACTGCTCCTTTAGGTGAAAAATAGTTTCTGCATATGCAGATGTATTTTTTTCTGTTCTGTTTAAGACAGGCCTTTTATATTGATCTACTATTTGCATATTTGCTTTTTCAGCAATAGTTGGGTATAGATTATATTTATCATTAGCTACTAAAAAAACATTATAGTCTTTTTGTAAGTATCTTTTCGCATTACTTAAAACACTTGCTACCCCCTCAGCATATGATGTACGAGCATCTTTTCCTTGTCCTTTATATAAAGGGCCTATTTCAAGTTCATCATTACGTTTAAGCCCAAATAACTCATATGCATATGCATGCTGTTGATGATAATCGATTAAGCCTACATACGGAGGGCTTGAAAATATCCCTTTAATTTTATGTTTTTGTAACAAAATTTCTAATGTAGGATTGTTTTTGTGTAATTGTGATGCTATATCAATACTTTTCGCATCCCCTTGTAAAAAACTGTACAAGCTATCTGTACGTAATGCATCAAACTCCAAAAGACGCTGTATTGTATCAGCACTATATCTTTTCCACCAAGAAAGAAGTGAAAACAAAGGCTTGCATATTTTTCCATGTTTTTTACAATAATATGTTTGTATTACAGGCTTTTTTAATGTGGTTAAATCAGCATGGGCAGTAGCTCGACAAGATCGTATTGTTCTACTTAATATGATAGTAATAATGTTTTTGATAGTTTGACTCTTGATGTTCTTGATATGCTCATATATAAAATCCATTTCTTTTCTTATTGGATGTATGTACCATGTTTCAAGAAATGTATTTGCTTTTTCTTGTTGTATTGTAAGCTGGTATTTCTTTTGCAATCTGTCAAAAATAAGCACAAACTCACTTTCTTTTGCAGAAGCATATTCTTTTTCATTTATCTCATGCTTTCTTACTTGTATCTTGTATTCTGGAGAAGGAAAATATTTTTTATTGAATTCAGAAAGCTCTGCAAGAAGCTCATTTTCAAACTGTACATTTATATTATTTGCAATAAACTTTTGAAGAGCAGTAGTTATGTATTGTAGCTCCTTTTGTATAGTATCAAAATGTACCTTTTCTATCTTTGCATTAGATATGAGTGTATTAAATAGAGAAATATCAATGCCTACGGCATGTATTCCCAGCTCATTTGCTTGTATTACTGTTGTACCACTTCCAGAAAATGGATCTAAAACAATATCTCCCTTCTTAAAGTACACTTCTTTCTTGATAGTATCTATATGATCATCTAAAAAATATTCTACTAATTGGGGGATAAATTTTCCTTTATATGGATGTAATCTATGAATGTGCTTTGTAGTCTCTTTTTCTGTAAGGTTATTAAAAGACAAAGATAAGTGTATGTCTTCCCCTAACTTTTCTTTCCAATCGTTTTCTCTTTGATTCTTAAAGTTGTCATAGTAATAGAGTAAATCATATTTATTGACTACTACCTTTCCTTGTTTTTCATACTTCTTAATTTTGCCATATTGAAGTAAGTACGATATATTTGAAGGAGTAACATTTTTATTGAGATATTCACTTGCCCATGTACTTGCTTTTTTTATTGTCAATAACTCTGTCATATAATGTTTTATATTATACCATAATAATACTATTGCTTATCATATATCTCATACTGTCATTTTAATGTAAATTTCTTACACTATTTTTAGTACCATAATACCTTCATCGCAATAATATACTATATCCTTTATAATATACATATGATTGATGAAAAAGATATACCTCATGTTCTTACAAGTACAGAAGTACAATCGTGGGAAAAAGTAGTGAATACGCTTCTGTTTTTACGCACAGAACAAGGATGTAACTGGGATAAAGCACAAACGATGGAGAGCATTATTGTAAATTTGGTGGAAGAAGTGTCAGAGCTTATTGATGCTATACATATGTATTCTCATAAAAAAAAGGATGCGTCTGTTATAACAGATGACAATAAACAAACGCAAGATCTTATAGAAGAGTTTGGGGATGTACAGCTTGTATTGACTATGATGATGATTATTTTTACAGATACTAATAGCACAAAAAATAATAATGATACCTCCTCTCATTTTGATATGAGTACATTTAATGCTATTTTCGTACAGTTAGGAAATAAATTGATACGAAGGCATCCTCATGTTTTTTCTCATACGGTACTTAATGAGAACAAAGATGATTTATACGCTCAATGGCAGCATATTAAGTATCATGTGGAAGGAAAACGGGAGCCAGAAACATTACATGAATATAAACCTTACTTGCATATACTTGAGCGGGTAAAAGAAATTCAAAAAAAAGCAGAGAAGCTTTCTCTTTCTCAAAAGCAACCTTTTTCAAGTAAACTACAAAAGCTACAACAAAGTCTTGAAGCACTGACAGATGCAGAATCTTCCCTTCCTGATAAAGGTAGCTATATCCCTATTGATGATGATATACAGTTAAACATTGGAAAATGTTTTTATGAGCTTATAGATATTGCGCGTTCCTTACGAGTAAGCCCTACCACTTGCCTTACTAAATATATGTCTACTGTGTTGCAAGAGTTACAGCACACATAGTTTTGTTGTCACTATTGCTTATATTTGATGATAGAGAATGTATACATATAGTATAAATATACTTATAAATACAAGAGCAATTATTTTCTGTATATATACTTTTTTTATCATAAGCAATAAAAGTGCTGCATTTGATATAAATAGCAATATGCTTTCAGAAGAGAAATGATGCATATTTTCTATAGGTGAAATAAGGGCTGTACTTCCAATAATAAGCAGGATATTTATAATATTGCTTCCTAATATATTGCCTTCTCCAATATCAGAAAAGTTTGTAGTACTGCTCTTTTTGTTCTTACGAAAATACATAACAACAAGAGGAATAATTGCAGCAAGTGTAATAAAGAGTTCAGGAATACTTGTTCCTAATGATACTATAAGAAGTCCTACTATTTTTTCACTAATACCAAAGCGTTTTGCTAACTCAATAATACTGGATAAAAATATTTCGGATGCAACATATAATAAAATAGTTCCTCCTATTACTCCAATAGCGGCAATACATATTTGCATTATGTTGTTATGTGAGGATGAATGTTTTGTAGAGATATGCTGTTCTTCTTTCTCTATAGTATGAGTATGCGGAATGTGTGGTAATTCACTGTTATCAGAATGTTCTGTGTTACTATGCCATGCCTTGTTATGAGAGCCTTTGTTTGCAATAAGTAAATGATAAAAATACAATAATAGGCCTAATAAAAAAAGCACCCCTATCCACCATGGTATTGCATTGATACTTTTTATTGTGGTTATATAAATAATACTGTTGAGTATACTTACTAATAAAAGATTTTTAATTGAAATGCTAGATATATGTGAAGAAAAGAGCAAATATATCCCGTAAATTAAAAGTGAATTAAAGATATTACTTCCAATGACATTTGCTACTGGTATATATGTTAGCCTCGAAAAAGCTGCATTTATGGAAACAAAAAACTCTGGCATTGATGTTGCTAAAGCAACTACTGTAAGACCAATAATATATTGTCGTATGTGCAATAATTTTGCAAAAAGAACACTTCCTTTTAATAGAGAAAGACTTCCTAAGTACAATATAACAATACTAAAAAAGAATAATACCAGTAATAAAAAATTTGAAGAAGATATGTAAAAGGACTGATGTAACATGAAGTTATTTGGGATTTGGGTGAAGAGGGACTTGAACCCACGACATCCTGCTTGTAAGGCAGGCACTCTACCAGCTGAGTTATTCACCCATATAATAGTATTATAGAGTATATAGTAAATTATGTCTATATTTTTCTCTATTTTTTACTGAGATACTTGTTTCTTATATATTACCATTAATTATAAAAATAGTTTTTATCGTTTGTTTCGTATTCACGAGTTTAAGTATTAAATGCGACAAAAGAAGAAAAACAGGATGCTGTACTTAGTCTTTTTAATTGCAACTTTTTATACAAACATTCTTTGTAATAAGCCTTTCTTATACTGCTTTGTAAGAACTACTTGTTTTTGTGTGAGCGATATTTTTGTGTCGAGGCTCTGTAGAAAAGAGGCTATTTTTTGTTGTTCAGGGAGGGAAGGAAGTCTTACAGTTATTTTTAGAAGATCTTTAGTGTATATTGCTGCAACACTCGTTGTGCCTGTTGCAATTCTTCTTAAGGCTTTAAGAACTTCATAAGAGTTAAATCTATAGTTCATAAACAAATTATTATCGTACTTCATCCACATAAGGTTAGAATTATAATATGCTTTAGATAATTCATCTCTCCATATGGCAACTTTTCCAACTAAATCTCGGGTATTTCTTGTATTGAAAAACAAATCACCATATTGTATTCTATCATTTTCATCAATAGCATTTGTTGGATTGATATACTCTATTTTATTTAAGATTATTTTTCCTCTATCCAAGTTTCCCATTTTAATAAGAGGGGTATCATTTGGTTTTTCTGAGCTACTATAATTTCCGCCTAGTCTTGAGTCAATTAGTATTGATTTTAAGCTCCTCTCTTGCCAGTCAGGATACTCGTTTCCTTGCTCGTCCTTAAAGCGTAGCTCCTGTGAAAAGAGTTTTTGCATGACGCTCTTTTTGTATGACTGCAACAGTACTACTTTTCTTTCAAGGAGCTGTATCTTTGTGTCTACACTCTCCAGAAAAGGCGCTATCTTTTGTTGCTCAGGGAGGGAAGGACACCCTATTTGAAACTCTTTAATATCTCTTGAGTTCACAGATTCAAAGGTACTCCCTTGTGAATATTTTTTCCATTGATGTTCAGCATTGATTAACGCATAATAGAAAAATGTATAACTTGAAGTACGGATAGCACACATTCCACGCCCTATAATACCATTGTGTACGGCTAGAGCTATATCTCCAACAGGAGCTCGTACACTCATTAAAATATCATTTACAAAACATCGTTGTGTTATTTCTGTTGTCCAAACACGAGGGGCTGTCCTTCTGTTTTTTATATCAGCATTCCCTTGAAATAATGGCTCTCCTTTTTGAATAACATTATAATGTTCTGATTTAGGAGAACTTCCCATAAAAATATCAGCTACCTCCCCCAGCCTCCTCTCTTCCCAATCAGGAAAATCAGAGCCATCGTCCTGCTTGAAGCGTAAGGAGGGAGTTTTTTTATTTGACATAGTAGATGCTGATTTTTTTTCTTGTTTACTCATCTAATTAATAGTATAGCAATATAGCCGTTATGTGAATTTGCATATAGTATTTTTCTCTTATAATATTGAAGACAGGATGCCTTTTTATACTATAATGATAGTATATGGCAGAGTATTCTCACGTAAACAAAGAACTACAAGATAAAGAACTACAGAATAAAAAAAAGCCTCGATTTTTTACCACAAAATCAATACTATATGGTACATGTGCTTTATTCTTTGGCATTATTGTGGGAGTAGGATTAGGAGCAACATACAAAATAGGAATCATCAACCGTTCGACTGTAAGTGAAACATCGCTTCCTTCACGTGTCCTTGATAGAAATGGAACACTCATCACTACCTTTTTCTCTCAAGAGAATAGAAAAATTGTACATTTTCAAGAGATACCAAAGATACTCATGCAAGCACTTATTACCCGTGAAGATCAAACATTCTTTCAACATTCAGGCTTTAGTGTGAGAGGCACTATTCGTGCAGCATATAATATCTTACTTGATAATTTTGTGTCAGGAGGAAGTACCCTTTCACAACAAGTTGCAGGGGTAAAATACGCTGATAGACGAGAATTTTCAATAAAAAGAAAATTAAAAGAACTATGGTGGTCATTTCAATTAGAGCTTTCTTGGTCAAAACAAGAAATTATTGAAGAGTATCTCAATAAAATGTATTTTGGGCATGGAAATTACGGAGTAGAAACTGCAAGTCAATTTTTCTTTGGTCATGATGCAAAATCGATAAATGCAGCCGAAGCAGTAATGTTGATGATTCAGCTTGCCAATCCTGCATATTATTCCCCATTTAAGAATCCTAACATAGCACGGGAAAGGCAACACACTATCTTGCAACAAATGGTAGATCTTAAATTTATTGGTGATGATACTATGCAAAAAGAAATACAACTCTATTGGGATAATTTTGATTATACGCGAGAAGGATATAGCAGTGCTTTTTTAGAACGTGATGATAAAGCTCCTTATTTTAGTGAGCATATACGAAAAATATTGAAAGAAGATTTAGGGCTTAGTGATAACGATATAAATTTTGGAGGCTTAACTATTTATACTACCTTAGATTTATCGTTTCAAAGAAAAGCAAGAAAATACTTTGATGAAGGATTGAAAAAAGCAAACGCTATGTATAAGAAAAATAAAACCTCGTCAAGTTCAAAGCAAGAAAATATCCTGCCTACCATAGCGCTTAGTTCTCTTCTTTTTGATGGGTCGGGCGATTTTTTTCATCGTAGTTCTTTGTTGGAACAACGTGTTATGAATTATTTTTCTCATTCATTACAACCTACCCTCTCTATGTTACATGGTATGTTTGAACCGTCTCCAAATTCACTGCTTGCAAATGTTATAAAAAAAGGGAAAGAACATGTACAGCAAAAATTTTCCGAAGAGACAGTTGAAGGAGCTATGGTCACTATAGACAATAACAATGGGCATATTCTTGCTATGATTGGAGGGAGTAATTTTGAAACATCAAATCAATTTAATAGGGCAACAAGTGCGTTTGTACAGCCTGGTTCTTCCTTCAAGCCTCTCTATTATGTAGCGGGAATAGAGCATAAAATTATCAGTCCTTCAAGTATCATATGGGATAGTCCTGTGGTATTCTTTTATGACGAAACTGAAACATATACTCCTCGTAACTATAAAGGAGAATGGAAAGGGGCTGTGTCTGTGCGATCGGCTTTGTCACAATCTATGAATGTGCCATCGTTAAAAGTATTACAAAAAGTAGGGTTTGAAAAAGTATTGGATATAACGGGGCGACTTCTCAATATTCCAGTGGAAGAACGGGAAGCATATGGACTTGTAGATAAATATCCCGTAGGACTGGGAATAGTAAGTGTAGCTCCCATTGCAATGGCAAATGCCTATGTTACTCTTGCAAACGGTGGATCATCACTCCCCCCTATTGCTATACAGTATATAAAAAACAAAGATGGCAAGACTATCATAAACGTAGAGCAAAAAATAAAAACAGGTGCAGCCACTAAGAGTAAGCGAATTATTTCTCCTCAATCAGCATATATTATTACTTCAATATTAGAAAGTACGGTAAACGAAGGTACTTTACGCTATGCAAAGTATCAAGCAAAGGGCTTCACACAACCTACTGCAGGAAAAACAGGCACTACTCAAAATTGGTCTGATGCATGGACCTTAGGATTTACTCCGTATTTTACCACTGCCATATGGTTTGGCTTTGATAGAGGAGGCCAATCACTTGGTACAAATCAAACTGGTGCAATTACTACAGGCCCTGTTTGGGGAAAATACATGGAAGATATAAATAAAGATCTCCCTAAAAAAGATTTTACAAAGCCAGGCAACATTATTACTGTCAATATAAATCCTGATAACAATACCATTGCAACACCTCAATCAAATAAAGTGCGTCAAGAAGTATTTATTGTAGGAACAGAACCAAAAGAAAAAGATGATACTTTGTATAAAGCACTGCAGTTTGATGAATCTACTGCAAAACTACAGCATTCAATGTGGCATATACATATTCCTTATGCTACAAAAGGAAGGTTTGAAAGCACTATTCAAAAACTTACACAAAATACT
The DNA here is from genome assembly GCA_965218205.1 of Spirochaetia bacterium. Classification (GTDB taxonomy): domain Bacteria; phylum Spirochaetota; class Spirochaetia; order WTKD01; genus CBDDCA01. The sequence goes on from OZ244590.1 coordinate 1,175,191, forward strand.
CTCCTTTTTTCTGATGCATATCAGCAACAGAATCCCTATGGTACTCTTAGCACAAACACACGTAACACGACAAGCCTCAATCTTCGATTAAAAGTTCCCAGTATACGAAGATTAAAAGACACTAATACGATACTTCCTACAAATAGCAACTCTAACAATACTGCTACTATCGATTCCTCAGATGAAGATATTTCTTCGCAGAGTAACCCTTTTCTTTAATAGCTGTTTGTTTTTGTATAGACTATGCTTATGCTATAAATATCTTAAAAAAATAGCTTAAAACTGCAATCGCACTATTTTTTTCTTCCCTGACTTTACAATAATATCATCGGTCGGAGATAAGAATGCTTCATTGACTATTAAGTCACTTGTGTCCACTACATCATCAAACAATCGAGCTCCTCCTTGCTGTATAAGTCTCCGCACTTCACTTTTACTGGAGCATAATCCACTGTATAAAAATATATCAACGATAGACATTCCTTTTTGTAAATCCTCTCTCTGTAACTGTACTGTAGGAATATCACTTTGGGTTTGTATGCTACTGCTAGAATCATTATTGCATATTCTTTCAAGCAAGGTGATGGTGTCCTTGCTTAAAGCATCTTTATGCTGAGCAAGAATACGATATATTACTGCATTTATCTTTGCCTGCGAGAACATTGCACGAGCAGACATGAGCATGTTCCATGCAGTAGTTTCCCCATGCATAATTGCAGTAACATAATAGGCAAGCACTTCCTTTGCTGTGTTTAGCTCTTGATCTTTTAAGCTACTCCAAAAATCTATCTCCTCTTTTGGGAGAAATGTATAAAGTTTTAAGAATCGGACACAATCTCTGTCATCAACATTGCGCCAGTACTGATAAAAATCAAATGTATTTGTTAATCGATCATCAATGAATACTGCACCATCCTCTGATTTTCCCATCTTCATGCCATCAGAGCGCGTTACCAATGGTAAGGTATAGCCAAAGCATTCTTTTCCATGAACTCTCCGTATAAGTTCGCATCCCGCCACAATATTTGCCCACTGATCAGCTCCTCCAAATTGCAGTGTACATTGATGCTCTTGAAACAAATGGAGAAAATCATAGGACTGTAATAGTTGATAATTAAACTCTAAAAAACTCAAGCCTGTTTCTAATCGCTTTTTGTATGTTTCAAAACTCAGCATTCTATTTACAGAAAAATGTTTTCCTATATCACGAATAAAACTGATATATTGTAAATTATCAAGCCATGCACTATTATCGACAAACTGAGCTTGTATATCTAAGCGAGAGAAAATTGATTGTACTTGTTCTTTAATTTTGTTAGTATTGCTCTCTAGCTTTTCAGCAGACAGAATAGGACGTGCTTTACTTTTTCCAGAAGGATCCCCTACTTTTGCGGTACCAGTACCAAGCACAATAATAGGGCTATGTCCATATCGATAGAAATGGCACATAAGATACAATGGCACAAAATGCCCAATATGTAAACTGTCTCCTGTAGGATCTACCCCTACATATGCAGTAATCTTTTCTTTTTCAAAACGTGATTGGAGCTCTGTATCGTTTGTGCATTGATAATAGAAGCCACGCCATTGCAGTTCTTCCCAAAGTGTCATATTATACTCGCTTGTAATTATGAATATAGTTTGTAAGATATTCTCTGATATGAGAAATTGCTATTCTATCCTGTGTAAGTGTATCACGATTTCTTATCGTAACTTTAGAATCATCCTTTGTTTCATAATCCACTGTAATACACAGTGGAGTACCTATTTCATCTTGCCTTCGATACCGTTTGCCAATAGATCCGCCTGCATCAAAGCATACAGGCACTTCATTTTGTAGCGAAGTAAAAATGTCTCTTGAAAGTTCTAGCAAGCCATCTTTCTTTACCAAAGGCAGCACTGCAAGCTGATAAGGGCTGAGTGTAGGGTGCATTTTCAACACTACCCTCACTTCCCCATCTGCATTGTCTTCTTCATAACTATCGCATAAGACAAGCAACACAGAACGAGTAAGCCCTGCAGATGTTTCAATAATATAAGGAGTGTATTTCTCTCCTTCTTCGTTTTGATATGATATGTCTTTTTTTGAGTACTTAGAATGCTGAGTAAGATCATAGTCCGATCGGTTATGCACTCCTTCCACTTCGTTCCATCCAAAAGGAAAATTATAATAAATATCAAAGGCAGCTTTTGCATAATGAGCAAGCTCATCAGGACCATGCTCATTAAATTTGAGACATGATTCCTTAATGCCTAAATCACGATAATATTGCATACGTTTTTCCATCCAAAACTCAAACCATTTAGCATCTGTATCGGGAGAAACAAAAAACTGCATTTCCATCTGTTCAAACTCACAGGTACGAAAGATAAAATTCTTAAATACAAGTTCATTACGAAATGCTTTTCCTATCTGTGCTATCCCAAAAGGAATTTTAAGACGACTTGATTGCTGTACATTCTTAAAGTTTACATAAATTCCCTGTGCTGTCTCTGGACGAAGATACACAGTCATTCTTGACTCTTCTGTTGAACCAAGCTGTGTGGCAAACATAAGATTAAAATTTTTCGGTTTACTCAAAGGGTTACCGTTAGGACTGGTATTGGTATCTCTTTGTTCTTGTGTAAGATGATCGTATCTATATCTTTCCTTTGTTACTGTATCTTCTACGAGAACATCAATAAAATTGTCTACATGGCCACTTGCTTTCCATACAGTTGGATGCATTAAGATTGCAGAATCAAGTCCTACAATATTTTCATTCTGCTGCACCATGCATTTCCACCAATAGTTTTGAATATTTTTTTTGAGCTCTACTCCTAAGGGGCCATAATCCCATGCAGAAGCAAGTCCGTTATATATTTCTGATGATTGAAAAATAAATCCTCTTCTTTTACACAAAGACACAATATGATCAATAGTACTAGCCATTATGTTTCTCCTTTTGTTTCTCTAATAGTTCTAAAAATTCTAAAAATGTATGCACTCTTTGTAATACCTCATCATGTCCCATAGCATGTTCTATTGCAACAGTCATTGCGGTTATGGGAGGTGATATTTTACTTCCAGTAAGGGCTATACGCAAAGGCATGAGCATGTTTCCCAGCTTTATCCCTCTCGCCTTACTCTCACTGCGTATCTTCTCTTCAAGCTCCTCAGAGGAGCTATATGTGTTGTCCTGTAGTATAGTTTGCACTAAACATAATCCATCAATGAATGGTGATACTGATTTTTGTTCTACTAAAGCAATGGATGCATCCATATCAGGAGTAACAAACAAAGGCTTTAATAAATGATTTACATCAGAGAGAAGCTCCATACGTTCTTTGATACTAGGAACAATACTTTTTTGTAACATCTCCTTAAACGAAGCTGAAATAGATAGCTTGTACTTTTTTTCTAAAAATGGTACTATCATATCAGTGAGATGCTCATCAGAACATGCCTTAATATAATGAGCATTAAACCAGCGTAATTTCTCCATACTAAACTTTGCAGGATTTTTCTGTATGTTTCCTTGCATGAAATGTTTTGTAAGCTCTGTAAGGCTAAAAAATTCACGCGAATCATCAAAGCTCCACCCTAAAAGAGCAATGCAGTTTATGAGAGCTTCAGGCAAAATGCCCATATCACGCAATTCTCGTATGCTTATTGACCCGTTTCGTTTTGATAGCTTCTGCCCATCATCGCCTAGTACCATAGGTAAATGAGCGTATACAGGAGCTTGCCATCCTAGTACAGTATACATGTACACATGCACAGGAGTAGTGGGAATCCACTCTTGAGAACGCAATACATGAGTAATATCCATAGCATGATCGTCTACCACATTTGCAAGATGATAGGTAGGCATTCTATCTGATTTTAAGAGTATGGGATCAACTATCATGTCTTGAAACTTACGAACAATAGATCCTAGTATACTATCATCAAACTGCTGTTCTCCTTCTAGTGGTAATTTAAGGCGAATAACAGGAGCTATGCCCTTTTGCTTATATGCAGTAATTTCTTCTGTACTCAAATTACGCGAAGAGCGATCGTAGTCTCCTTCTCTTTGCATTGAAGAAGTATAGCAATAATACGCAAAGCCTTCATCAACTAAATATTCAGCTATTTCCTGATATTTCTGTTTTCGTTGTGACTGAATGTATGGAGCATAGGGGCCCTTGTCTGTATGTTCATCAGGTTCTATAGAAAGCCATTGTAATGACTCTAGCATATCATCTAAATATTCCTGCTTACTACGACTTGCGTCAGTATCTTCAACACGCAATATAAATGTACCTCCTTGTGAATGTGCAAAGAGATAATTAAAGAGTGCTGTTCTCAATCCTCCGATATGTTGAAACCCTGTAGGAGAAGGAGCGTATCTTACTCGTATTGACATATAATTAGTATATCAAAAAAGCATAATAGATTACAAAGGGAGTAGCCACTATGTACGAGATACATATATATCATTCCTCTGCTATCGTTGTCTATAGCTTTGTAAAAAATCTTTGAGACGAAGCATAGCTTCCCTCATAGTGTCTTCTGGGGCTAAGCATACAATACGAAAAAAGTTTTCTTTATGATAGTTAAATCCAGAAGCAGGAACTAAGAGTACATGTTTTTCGCGTAAAAAATCAAGAACAAACTGTTCTCCATTTTGTATAGCATGCTCCTCTAAAAGCTGCGGAAAAATATACATTGTCCCTTTAGGAGGCATAAATCGTATTCCTGCTATGGAGGAAAGTCCTGTACAAGCAGCTTGCACTCTTTCGTAAAATATCCCCTTAGGCTTCATCAATGCATCAATATGCTCTTGTTGCTGAAATACTGCTTGCAAACTGAGCTGTGCAATAACATTACTACATAAACGTAAGCTGGATAGTTTTTCTATCGCATCCTTGAGTAACATCAATACATTTTTAGGATCGTATATGCACATCCAACCACAACGAAATCCAGGAGCTCTGTATGTTTTTGATATGCCATTAAAAAAAATACAGGGAACATCATTCATCAATGTTGCAATAGGACAAGGCTCTTGTGTATCATATACAATACGCTCATAAATTTCATCTGAAAAAATGAGAAGCTGATGTTCTATTGCAATATTGATTATCTGTTGTAGCAATGTTTTAGAATATACCGCTCCCGTAGGATTATTGGGAGAAATAATGACTATCGCACGAGTTTTGTTACTTATAAGCTTTTTTATATCCTCAACTCGTGGCATCCAATCATTTTCAATATCACAGGAATAATATACTGGTGTTCCATGATTAAGATGAATCATAGCTGACCATAAGGGATAATCAGGGGACGGCACAAGAATTTCATCTCCTGGATTAATGAATGCACTCATGCTCAGAGATATAAGCTCGCTTACCCCGTTTCCAAGAAAAATAGAATCGGGAGAAATAGCAAGATTATAATTATATGCATAATAGTGCGCGACTGCCTCACGAGATGTAAGAAGCCCCTTACTTTCAACATATCCTTGAGCAAGGGCTATATTATCACGCACATACTCTAGTACATGTGTATCTGCCTCAATACCAAAAGGAAATGTATTACCAATATTTAGTTTCAATACCTCTTCACCTGCTTCTTCAAGTCGTAGGGCTTCTTGTAGAATAGGGCCTCTGATAGCATAATGTACTTTCTTTACTGTATGAGAAATATTTTTAATATCCATGTATATACCATTCTTTTTATATTTATTATATACTGTTATATGAAAATATAAAATATATATATGCTTGTTTTGATTACTAAAGAAATCAATTTTATAGCCGATGCTAATGGTAGATTCATGCTTACAAAAAAAATAGCACAAATTGAAAGAAATAGCAGTATAGATTCTCTCGGATATTTAGATAAAGATTTTATTTTATTTCTTCCAGAAACACAGTTTAACAATACAATTAAGCAAATTTTTAATGAACATCAGATAGCAGCATATCAAACATATGAAACATCAGATATACATATCGCAACAAATAATTCAGAAGATGCACAAAAAAATACCCCTTCCCCCTCTTTTGTGCATACTACAAAAAAAGTAGATAGCAAATATGTACGGCTTCTCTCCTTATACCCAAACTATGAAATAAAATATGAAGAGCTGTATCATCAGATCAAGAATATTGTACATAATATCTCTCTATTACAAACAGTAGATTATAAAGAAATTACTAATCTTATGTATGATAAAGTGTTACCGCTTATAAAAAAAGAACCTCTTGTATATTTAGCTGCCCATGAATTCTATGTTACAGAAAATCACATGCAATGTAAACTTATTAACTTTTTTTTACAGAACCTACTTTTCACTACCTCATTGCTTGAACTTGATACAAGTAAAACATTTATCAGTATCGAAAAAAAGCTGCAAGTGAGTATATCCTCTATGCTAGCAAATGTAGGGCTTATTATTGTACTTAATACATTAGAAAAAGAAGAAGTAATAGGTATGCTGTTTACTCCTCAATTACGAAAAACAATCCCTAAACTGAGCAGTAAAATACTCAGTCATTCAATCTTTCCTCTTTCTCTCACACAAGGTATATTATACTCTAAAATACCATATGTTCATTTACAGAAAATACAAAAAAGAAGTTCAGCATTAATCCATCCATCCAATTTGTATGAATTTTCTTTTATCATTAACTCGTATGTGTTTTTAGTAGGTGGCTACAATAAAAAAAGGCATGCTCCTCCTCAAGCAATAAAAATCATTGCACAACAAGCAAACAAAGAGTTTAATCCTGACTTTATAAAAGTTATTGTCAATGTAATCAGTACTATACCACCTGGTACCTATGTGTCGTTGGCTAATAAATCAAAGGGGATGATACTCTCTCCAAATATAGAATCTGAGAGCACCGCCTCCTTTCAGGTATTATCTACAAAACATGATAACACGGTAACTGATCTAAAGGTTATCACTGTTGATTCACAAGAGTTTAGTATAAGCAGCATTCTTTCTGAGGAAGAAAGTATGGCACTTCATAAGCATAGAAAATCTCTATATCAATACTAGTGCTACACTTCTTATAAAAACATCATTTTACTGTTTCCTTTTTGCTCAACTTTCTCTGTACTTGTATTTTTGTATGTATGTGCTTATTGGTAACTGTGAGTAAAATACTATGGAATACACGATGATGAGAAGTATTTTTATGTACTATTTTTCTTAGCACCGTATCTGTTAATATATCGTGTACCTCCTTTGCCATCATTCTCTTTACATTTCTTGCTCCAAAAATAGGAGAATAGCCTTTATTTGCTAAATATTCTACTACTGAATTATCCCAATGCAATGTTATATGGAGCTTTTTTAGTTTTACAGAAATGATATGTAATTCTCTTGTCACTATGTGTCGAATATGCTGTGTATGTAATGTATTAAATGTAATGACTTCATCAAGTCTATTTCTAAATTCGGGGGTGAAAATATGTGAGGTTGCATCAAGCATAGCATTCTTTCCACGATAATTTTCTCCTTCAAAACCAACCTCTGCTTGAATAGCATGTTCTGCTCCTGCATTTGAAGTCATGCACAATAGAATATTACGAAAATCTGCCTTTCTTCCCATGCTATCAGTAATAGTAGCATAATCCATAATTTGCAGAAGAAGGTTATATACATCAGCGTGTGCTTTTTCAATCTCATCTAAAAGAAGTAAAGAATATGGAGAGCGTCTTATACAGTCTATCAGTACTCCCCCATTTGTATGTCCTACATACCCAGGAGGAGAACCAATAAATTTTGATACTGAGCTTTGCTCTTGAAACTCACTCATATCAAAACGATGAAATGTAATAGCAAGCTCAGATGCCACTTGTTTACATAATTCTGTTTTCCCTACTCCTGTTGGACCTACAAGCAAAAACGAAGCAAGCGGTTTATTCTCATCACTCAGTCCTGCTTTTGCACGATGTATTACATTAACGAAAGAATCGATAGCTTCGTCTTGTCCGAAAATAGTTTTTTTTAACTTTACTTTCAAATCTAAAAGCTCTTGTAGCTCATTTCTTTTAATGCTTGTCAATGATCGCTTTGTTATTTTACTCATGACTAATTCTACATCTTCTTTCTTTACGACTTTTATTTTTTCTGTATTATTGGTATGATTTTTAAGCTTAATGGATGAGCCTATAGCATCAAGAATATCAATAGCTTTGTCAGGAAACGCTCTATCTGTAACATACTTTTTACTCAGCTCTATAATATAATCAAACACTGTATGGGAATAACTCACTTTATAAAATGCTTCAAATGTATCCTTTAATTGTAATAAAATAGTTTTTACTTCTTTATTATTTGGCTCTTGCATCTCTACTACATGAAAGCGACGAAATATACTTTTTTCACGTTCTATGAGCTTTAGCTCTTCATATGTACAAGTACCTATACAGCGTATCTTATTATTTGCAAGCACAGGTTTTATAAGATCACCAAAATCGTTTCCGTTTCCTGTGCTAGAACCTGTGTTCATAGCACTATATATATCATCAAGCAATAGAATATACTGTTTTTCTTTTGAAAATGACTGCATGATCAATTTTACTCTCTCTTCAAAATCTCCTCTATATCGAGTACCTGCTACTAATGCGGTAACATTAAGAGACAAAAGCTTTGTGTTACTGAGCTCATGAGGCACTGCATTTTTCTGTATAAGATGAGCAAATTCATAGACCAATGATGTTTTTCCTACTCCAGCTTCACCCACTAAAAGAACATTATTTTTTTGTCTTCTTAATAAAACTTCTGTCACCTCGTTCAAGCAATCTAATTGCCCTATAAAAGGTTCTAGCATATTTTTTTCTGCCAATGTATTTATATCAACTGTATATTTTTGTAAAGTGTTTTCATTTTTATGTTCATCATGCTCTTCATCTTCTTGAGAAGCAAAGAAAGAAATATCTTCATCTCCCTCAAGGGATGGTACAGAAAAATTAATTTTCTTATTCGTTTCTGTATTGGTATCATAATTAAAAAAATCTTGAATAAAATCTTCGTCTTTCATTATTTCAAGAATATCTTCCTCTTTTATATTTTGATTTTTGAAAAATGAAATTTTTTGACTATCCTCTATTTGAATCAACGCAATAAGTAAATCTTTAATACCTAATATATCTCTTTGTTCGCTTGCACAAAATAGAAACGATTTTTCTATAAGCTGTCTGTATTCTAAAGAATATGCAATTCTAAACAAAGAGTTTTTTTTAGTAGCACTCACAGGAATATGAGAAAGATAGTCTATTAGCTCTCTTTTCATATCTTCAATACGAATATTCATCATATCAAAGATTGCTCGAATTGCAGGCTGATAAAGAAGTACATACAGAACATGCTCAGGGGTAATTTTTTGATGTTGATAGTATATAGCTTCATCACTTGCTGCATCTAAAATTAATTGAACATTTTCATCTAGTTTAAGTTTCATATATTAGTCTAGTATAGCAACATTATGTAAATAATGTCTTTCATTTTTGTAATGGTATACAAAAATATCCATAGTATCGATAAAAAAAATACATTGATGCATCTATGTCTTACGGACTAATTTTTTTTAACATTCCTGCTTCTAAAGTATATATTGAAGAGCAGGTATAATGGAGTACTTCTTCTAAATGAGAAATAATATATGTTTTTCTATAAAAATTCTTCCTGTTGTTATTTTAATATCTATATGCTTTTTCTTCATTATGGGTGTATTTTTCACTATACATTGTATTTTATGATAAATAAAAATATGATGTCTATAGATCTTATAGCTTTAGAGATATTACAATTTGTATTTAGAACATCAATACACTATTTTCTTCTTTATATTTTTTAATTCTATTTCTTGATAACTGACAATATTCTTTTGATATATCAATACCTATATAATTTCTTCCTAATTTTAAAGCTGTAACACAAGTAGTTCCACTACCACACATTGGATCAAATACTAAATCGCCTTTATTAGTCCATGAATTGATATGATCTCTTACTAATGCACAAGGAAAAGGAGCAGAATGCTTTTTTGCTTCCTGATCCTCAGCTTTTTTACCAACAACATAAGTCCATATATTACCTTTAATTTTTTGCTTTTGTACTGGATTAGCAAATTTTTCCCTCTTTTGTTCTCCTTTTGAGTAATTTTTATATGTAGTTCCATTTAACTGTAGACCTGCGTGTAAACAATCTATTTTTATTGGATTATGAGTCTTAACAGTTCCTTTACTAAAAACAAACATATATTCAAACTCATTATTATATCTCTTTCTATATATCTGAGGGATTGGATTCTTTTTTTGAAATATCATTGTATCATGAAGATTAAAACCAATTTCTTTAAAATATAGTGCTTGCTTAAAACTACTTCCAGTTTCACTGCCAGCAATTGTTGCATCTCCAACTACCCAAACTAAGATTCCTCCAATTTTAGTTATACGGAACAATTGTTTAGCTATTTTTTCAAATGGAAATGAATACCCTTTATAAGTACGTAAATTATCATAGGGAGGTGAAGTTATCGTTAAATCAACAAAATTGTCATCAAAAAATCCCATTAAATTAGTACAATTTCCTTCAATTATTTGATTCAGATATTTTTGCATATTATTTTATATTAAGTAGATCATTATTAGAGACATTATTAATTATTTTAATTTTATTTTCTATTCTACTTATATTGACTAGCTGCTTTAATGCTTCTTCATGACTTAGCTGCATAATCTTTTTTCTTTGTTCGCTTAGATATTTAAGAGCTTCTTGCTTAGCAATACTAATAGTATTTGATGCCATTATTTTTTCTTCTTGCCATAATTTAGCTATATTGCTTGAATAATTAAGAATAGTTTTATTTACCCCTAACCAATAGTCAACAGCATTTTTTGATGGATTTAAAGCAGGGATAGTCTTAAATATTATATATAGCAACTCTTTTGATTTTTTTGCTCCAGATTCAAAGGCGAATCTTACTAATAAAGATAAATGAGAATAGGTAAAAATACAAACATTTTTAGTTATTGCTTGCTCATAAATCTGGCTAGTTCTATTTGGCATTTGGTATATTGTACTCACTACCATAGCAAATGGTTTTCCATGTTTCCATCTATCCATAGATTGAATCTTAAAATCTTTTTGATTTTTAGCAGTTCTACTTAGCCTAAATGCTTTAGCATCAGCGACAAATTCAAAATTATCTGTATAGCCTTCTACATCTGCAACATCTGCTCTCTCAGATAATACAAGACTTTTTATTCCCATCATTTTGTAGGCACTTGCTAATAAGCAATCTGTATATTTTGAATATAATTTCTCTTCAGTGGTATCATGCCCATAAGATTCTGGTATGTTGCCACAAAGATGTAAGTGTGCAATTAGAGCCTCCATACCTTTTTCATTAATTTCTGCATTTAATTCCCTTTCTAAAAATTCGGAGTTATCACTAAATGAACCTTTTAGATTTTCTATTTTTTTAATCCATTTTTCTCTAATACTAATAATCTCGTTAATGTTTGATTTTACTGACATAATTTTTTAATTGAGTTGATAGATACCTTTAAAGTTCTATATCTTGTTTAATACTACAAATATGGTGAAAACATCCTATTTTTACAAAAAATAATTTTATAATTTTTAGCAAAATGGAAGTAAATTTATAATTTTCTAAAGTATCTTCTTTACTCATGTATAGTATAATAGCATATTTATACATTATTGTTTTACTTACTACAATTAATTTACATATATTCTATCATCGCCTTACGGACTAATTTTTTTTAACATTCCTGCTTCTAAAGTATATATTGAAGAGCATGTATAACGGAGTACTTCTTCTAAATGAGAAATAAGCACTACTGAGCTTTTATAGCAAGAAAATAAATGGAGTACTATATCGAGTATTTGTTTTCGTAGTCTGCTATCTAAAAAGCTTACTGGTTCATCTAATATGATAAGCTTTGGTTTTACAATAAATACCCGTACTAACGATAATCGTTGTAGTTCTCCTCCAGATACCTGATGAGGCAAACGGTGCAAAAGAGCATTGGATATTCCTACTTTTTGTAAAAGTTCAAATAACTCATGCTGAAACGTTTCTCGTAATGCTTTTTTACTTATTTCTGTTTTTGTTGTGTTGTTATCTGTATACATTGTTTCATAGTATGTCTTTTTATATGCAGTAAAAGTATCGTACATACTTTGATATATGCTAAGACGGGGATTGAAACTTGCAAGGGGTTGCTGATATACCATTTGACATTGTAAATACATGCTTTTTTTATAATGAGAATAATGTTGCTTTTTATTCTTAAAATAAAAATTTCCTGATAAAGGAGAGATAGTGCCAGCTAGTAGCTTTGCAAGTGTAGACTTACCTGCTCCAGAATATCCTTGTATGCCCACAAACTCATGATGAGATATATCAATAGATACATCATGTAATAGTAATGATTGCAGTAATGCACTTTGCTTCGTACTGTTAGTATTGCTATGAGTATTGTCTTTTTGTAGTATTGCATGTTTTAAGGCAGTATACTTTTTGGAAGAAGAAACAGTATGCCAAGAAAAATACACATGCTCAAATCTTATAAAAGAAAGAGAAGTATCATTTGTATATATACTGTTAATAGTACTATCTTTCATATAATGCTTCCATATAATGTATATATTATTTTTGCAATGAATTATAAAATAAAGATTGAATATAGGGATGTTTTTTTGTCAGTACTTCTTGTGTTGTCCCCATTATTACTTGTTCTCCATTGTGAAGAACAAGTATTTTTGAACAAAATTGTTTAATAAGGTGCATTCTATGTGTTACAAGAACAAGTGCTTTTGTGTGCTTTTTTAATAACTGTAGTATTTCCATTTCATGCTTTCTATCAAGAGAAGAACTAATCTCATCAGCAAGAATCCAGTCATACCCACATGCTAATACCATTGCTAGCATAATTCTCTGTGCCATCCCTCCTGATAGCTGTTGTGGATAAGAAGATAGTAGCTCTTTTGTTGCTGGCAAATCAACATTGCGTAAAGATTTGTGTATTACTTCATCATCTATACGGATATGAGGAGCTATAGTATGGAGTTTCTTAAATGAAGAATATACAGTACGTAATGGATTTAAGCATGATTTTGAATCTTGAAAAATCATACCAAAACGTGGAGAAGGAAATTGTAGCATCCCACTTATTTCTAACGTATCTGAAATAGAATTGATTATTCCTGCAAGCGTTTTTAGTAAAGTAGTTTTTCCTGCTCCCGAATGTCCTACTACAGCAAGGACTTCCCCTTCTGACAAAGATATGCTAATATCCTTAAGAACATATGTTTCTTGTTTTTGTACAGTAAGATTGTGAGCTAGCATCATAGCGTATCACCATAAGAAATAGTTGTATAATAACGCTTATAGAGTAATTTTAAGATTATATGCACAGTGCCTATAATTACCCCGTATACTAACACAATAGTTCTCATCAATAACAAATCACGGGAGTTTACTGCATTTACAAGTAAAGTGCCAAGACCAGGAATTGCAAAAGTAAATTCTATGAGAATGCTGCCTCCCATCAATATACTTATCTGTACTGACGAAATGGCAATAGTATATAATAGAGCGTTTGGGAGTATATCATTTTTCCATATCTGTGATTGGGAATACCCGAGACTATAAGAAAAATGTACAAAAGGGAGCTTACTAATCATAGTTACTGCTTTTAGTAAAGAACGCACATACAAAGGAATTTGTAGCAACACTAACACTATGAGAGGAACAATATACCGTACCACACTCTCAAGAGAAACATTACTTGAAGTATAAAACAGAGGAATTGGAATAGAAAAAAAAGTAACACACATTATTATAAGTAAACTTAACGTGAGGGGGGTAAAAGACAATAGCATAGTTTCTAATACAGTATAGATTTTCTTTATGAAATGTACATGCTGATACTGAAAAAGTATTTTTACTATAGAAAGTGAAAAAAATAATGCTATTATCCAAGAAAGTCCATTTAAGAGTAGCGTAATACCCCAATGTGATACAATAAGATCAACAATAGGAATATCAAGATATACTGATGTTCCTAATTGTAAATGCAACAACGACCATACCCATGAAAAAAAAGAGTACATATAGGTAGAAAATGTAGTATCATCTGTTTGGATGCTTGTATACTCCATACCTGCAAGAATTTCTTCTGCATTGCCTGGCAAGATAACACTTATTGTATATACTATAAAAGCAAGTCCAAAAAGTAATAATAAAAACTGAGCAATAAAGAAAAATAATTGTTTCATGTGTGTAAGAGATATTACATTCTTTCTATCTATTTTATGAGTATCTTAGACACTATGCAATGCTTCATGCAAAAAAGTATGTACTCCTGAAATACCATCTTGGTGCAATATGTTAATGATATGACTTCCAATAACAAGAATATCAACATACCCTTTGAGTGCTTTAATGTGCTTAATGCTTGAAATTCCAAACCCTCCTATAATAGGAACAGAAAAGTAGTTTCGTATATTTTGTAAAAAAGACAGTACAGAAGAGTCAATAGTTTTCTTTGTTCCAGTAATGCCAATACGAAGCGTGCAATAGACTAAGTAGCTACAAATATCTGCCATAGCTTTCAAACGAGTTGTATCTACATTTGCTGAAATTACTGGTATCATAGGGATAGTATCATGAGAAGTAAATGCAGAAAACTCTTCTTCATCAAATGGTAAATCAGGAATAATACATCCTGCAACGTTCAATGCTTCTGAACAACGTAAAAATTTTTTAATACCAAAACTGTATGGAATATTTGCATAGGTCATCAATAACAATGGAATTGAAATTTCATCCCTAATGTGAGCAATAAAATCAAAACACTGTTGTATGCTTACTCCTTGTTCTAATACTGTTTGGTTTGCTTGCATAATGGTACTGCCGTCTCCTAAAGGATCACTAAACGGTAGTTGTATTTCAATATGTGAAACGCCTGCATCTACCATAGTTTTGATAAGCTGATAAGAAGTGTCAAAATTTGGGTATCCAGCAACAACATGTGTCATGAGAGTAGTAGGACTATTTGAATGTTGAGATAGCTGTGTACTTAGTGTATGTTTCTTTTTTATGTGTTTCATTTTATTTTTTATCATCCGTATGTCTTGCTATTTGATCTGTAAGATATGCAAGCCACCCTTCCTTATCAATATGTGGTGCAGCAATAAATATGTCTTTATCCCCTCTCCCTGATATATTCACCACTATGTTTACTGGACGCTGAGCAGCTACTTTTTTTGCTATGTTGGTGTTGCTCATCTTTTTTTGCTTTAGCAGTGATGCTATTTTTGGTAACACTGCAATGGCATGAGAGCTTTCAAGTGCAGGGATGATACCTTCTGTTTTTGAAAGTAAGCTGTACCCTTGTATAGCTTGGGCATCACTTGCATAGGTAAAATGAACGCGTCCTATATCATAATAATGTGCAAGCTGTGGGGAAATTCCCGAATAATCTAATCCTGCACTAATTGAATGTGTATTTGCAATTTGCCCGTCTTTGTTCTGTAAAAAATATGATTTATACCCTTGAGTAATGCCAATACTCGCATTCCCTTGAAGACGTACTGCATGTTTCTTACTAGACAAGCCATATCCACCAGCTTCAACACCAAGCAATGCGGTATTAGTATGTTCAAAAAAACTGGAAAATATACCCATTGCGTTTGACCCTCCCCCTACACATGCTATTATCATATCAAGAGCTACCGATGAAGAAGTACCAGAGAGAGAAGGATGCTGCTTTTCTGTACTGCTGTTTTTTTTCATTGATGCCTGTTGTTCTTGAAAATATGTCTGAAATTGCTCTTGCAACTCTATGCTGATAATAGATTGAAAAAATTGAACAATATTAGGATATGGAAATGGACCAAGTGCTGATCCAAGTATATAATGAGTATCAAAAACATGTTCTATCCAATATTTCATTGCAGCATTTACCGCATCTTTGAGCGTTCTGTTTCCTTCTTTTACAGAAACAACCTTTGCTCCCATCAATTTCATAGCGTATACATTAGGATGTTGTCGTTTTACATCAGTTTCTCCCATAAATATAATGCAATCAAGTCCTAATTTAGCACATGCTGCAGCTGTGGCAAGACCGTGTTGTCCTGCACCAGTTTCAGCTACAATTTTATTTTTTCCCATATATTTTGCAAGTAAGGCTTGCCCGAGTGCATTATTCATTTTATGAGCACCAGTATGATTAAGATGCTCAAGTTTTAGAAATATGTTAGAGTCTTTATGTAAACCTGCTTTTTTAATAACAGTGTGTGTTAGATTATCTGCTTTGTAGAGAGGACTTGGTCTGCCATTATATTTTTTTTGTACATCGTTGAGTTCGTCAATAAATTGAGTAGTATCAATACATTGTACAAAGGCAGTAGCTAATTCATCTAATGGTTGTATTAACATCTCAGGGACATATCTACCACCATATGTACCAAAATAGCGATGTAGTGTAATATTACTTTTCTTGTACATATCTATATCAATTATATACTATTAGTACATTTTTTATAAGAGGAATTTCTTTTTATATAATCTCCTATAGCAAAAAAGGAGCATTTCCTTTCTTGCTATAGGCATGTGTCTCTTATGTACCTCTATTATGAAGTACATTCTGGATCATCTCTATCCTTTGGAAACCAATCTGTTTTTTTTGCCATAGCTGAATTTTGGAAATCACCATTCTTTACTGATATTTTACAAATTTTCCACGAGGATAAATTTTGATTAAATTCAGAAGCGTTATAAAAGACAAAATTAAATCTTGTAACATTACCTACATTCCAACCTGATATATCCTTATCAAACTTACTTGCGTCTCTAAACATAAGATCCATATTAGTAACCTTACGCGTATCCCAATCTCCTATATCTTTATTAAAAGCACGTGCTCTATTGAACATAGAACTCATATTAGTAACTTTGCTTACATCCCAATCTCCTATATTTTTATTAAAAGCACTTTCTTGAAATAGAGCTTGCATATTCGTTACATTACTGGTATTCCACTGTGTTATATTTCCATTAAAAGTACTATCTTGATAAAATAAAGCATTCATATCAGTAATAGCACTGGTATCTATCATGTTGAGGTTGGGGCTAGGGTTGTTGTTACCTCCTGAACCTTGTCTTGTTTTTTCTGCAGTGATAATAGCTTGCAGTGCTGCTTTTGTTGTTGGTCTGTAATAGGTAGCTGATTGTCCTGCTAGTTTTACCAGCCCTGTCTCTACATTGATAGTCGCAAGTACCTTTTGTCCCGAGTTTGCTCCCGCAGAAGTAATGGTACACTCCACTACTCCATAGCTATACTCAGTTATAGCAGTATCATGTATGTTTGATTTATTTGCTGTGCCTGCTATCGTTACTGTATTGGTATTTTTTGCAAATGTTACTGTTAAGCCTGTTTCTTGTTTGAGTGTGCTGTTATCTACTGTGCTTTCATCACAGGTAAATGATAGTCCACTAGGACTAATGCTGGTAAGTACTCTTGTTGTATGTGCTGATGTTGGTGCTGAGCCTACTGTTGCTGAAACTTTTGTAGCATTTCCTATCACTACTACTGGAGTGCTGGCAGAGACTGCTGTTGCTTCTGCTGATACCTTTGTCTTTTTGAGGCTGTTTACTGCTACTGCGGTGATATAGTACTTTGTATTCAATCGTAGGTTGCGTATTGTATAGCTTGTTGCTCCTGTTGGTACATCGTCTTTTTCTGCTCCTACTTGTGCATCGCTTGCTGCTTGTGCTTGTGTTTTTACTGTTGCTCCATTTATGCTTGTATTTGAGGCTATATAGTATACTTTGTAATCTATTTGATTATCTCTGAGAGTAGTTGTTCCGTCTTCTGTTGTTCCTTTCACGGTTGGGGCTGTTATGGTAAGTACTATGGTTGCTCCTTGTGCATTTGCTTGTATGGTGGGCTTTCCTGGTGCTCCATAGGCTTCTTTTGCGATAAACTCCTTGCGGACACCTCTTGATTCTTTGTTAGGATCGGTGCTGTTTACTGCTTGCACTACTATTTCGTAGCTTGTGCCTACTGTCACACTGGTCAGAGTGCTGTTGGTTGTTCCTGCTGCTGTTGTTGTGGGGCTTCCTCCTGCTGCTATTATTATCTCTGCTATTGTCCTCTGTGAACTACCATTTTTTGCTACTTTGTATACTTTGTACGATACTTGTGCTACTGCTAGGGTGTCTCCTGTGTCTGTTTTGTGGCTTGCAGTAAGGCTGGGGGCTGTCCACGATAGCGTTGCATTCCTTCCTTCTACTCCTTTTACTTGTATGTTGCTTACTTCTGCGGGATCTGTTGCTTGTGATGCGGTTGTTACTGTTGCCACTGTCGATACTGCTTTTTTGCTTGGGTCTGTTTTTATGGCTACTTCTACTACAAAGTGATACTTTGTCGCTCCTTTTATTGCTACTGTTGGGGATGTCACGCCTAAACTGCTAAGCGCTGGTACTGTGTACACTCCGTTCCTTGCACTGCCTATAGTTACTTTTCTGCCTTTTTGTACTTCTGCTACTGTTGGGGTTGTGTCTTTCTGTAAGCCGTACACTGTGTATACTAGCTCATCATTGCTGGTTACTGTTGTGCCGTCTTTGTTTTTTGCTCCTGTTATTGTGCTTAATTGTGTGAGTACTAGCTTTATTGTTCCTGTTGTGTTTGTTGATTGTGATACTACCAGCTTGTTTGCTAAGGACGAGGTAGGGGCTGTTGCTTTTGATCTGGGGATGGTGCTCAGTTCTAGTGTTTGTATCAGTGCTGGGTCCTTGCTTTGTGCTTTCTTTGTTGTAGAGGGGTTCAGGCTGTTTATTGCTTCTATGCCTATGGTGTATACTGCTCCTTTTGTTCCTATAAATGTTCCTCGTAAAGTGCTACTTCCTGCTATGTCTTGTGTTTGTACTCCTGTTATTGTTTTTATTTCGGCTATTGTTTTAGTACTCTGGTCTCCTGCTACTAGGTATACTTTGTACTGTATCTGTGCTTGTGTGAGTTTGCTGTCATTGGGTGCTTTGTGGTTGTCGGTAATTGTTCCTGCTTGAAACTCGTACTGTACGGTATCGCTTGTTGCTGTTGATTCTGCAATAAGCAGAGTGAGGGTTTCTGGTGCGGGGGGGACAGTGGATATTGCATCATATACTGCTACTTTGTCAGTGAGTGTTGTTGGGGGGCTTACTCTGTTATTTTCTACTGTGAGAAAGCTAAAGCTATATTGTTTTGCATTGGCTTGTGTTGCTGATACTTCTATGCCATCTGCTATGCCAAAGCTAATGGTGGTAGCTATTCCTGTTATGCTTTTTTCTGCTATCAGTGTAGTGCTATCGTACATACGCAGGGTGTAGTACTTATTTGATCCAGGTGCTTGCGTAAAGGTTGCTTTTATTTGTATTGCTCCTGTTGTTGTAACGAGGGCAGGCTTGCTTTGAAAGAGTTCTGCTGAGGGGGCTGTGAGTGGGGTGGGTGTTGTTATGTCTTGTGTTTTTGCATTGCTTTTGTTTTCTGCATAGTCTATTGCTTGTATTGTTACTGTGTATGTTTTGCCTTGACTGAGTGCTTCGACAGAGAGCGATGTTGTGGGATAGGGTATTTTTTTCTCGTTCAGTACTGTGGTAGTTGTGCCTTTCTCTTGTATGCTTATGCTGTATTCTTTTATGTCTTTGTTCTTTGCTTTTGTTGCATCGGGTGCTGTCCATGTTATCTGTGTTGCTACTTTTGTTGCTGATACAAAGGGATAGCTTGCTTGTATGTTTGTTACTGGATCGGGATCGGTGCTATCTGCTCCTGTATCTACTGTTGCTGTTGCTTCTGTTCCTTTGTTGCCTGCACTGTCCATTGATACGACTGCCACTGTATACTCGGTGGTAGCTTTGAGGCCTGGTATCTGTGTGTTGCGTAGTGTTCTGTCTGTTATTGTTACTGTCTTTGCTGGAGTATCGCTCTCTTTCTCTGTTGCTGTTATAGTCACTCCTGCGTAGTCTCGTACATTGGGGGCTTGCCAGATGACTACTATGCTTGTTGCTCCTCCTACGGCACTTACATTGGTCGCGGGCTTTGTTGTTTTGTCGGTTGTTGCTTGTTCTTTTGACACTGCAGTGGAGTACTTTCCGTTTTGAGAGACATACACTTCTACTTTGTACGTAAGCGTGCCGTAGAGTTTTGTGAGTGCTATGCCATCTTTTGCGACATACACAGTGGCATATTCTTTTGTCTGTGCAGTTGCACTGCTGACATTGGTTGCACTGGTATCTTTGCTTATTGTCTCCTCTGCTACTATCGTCTGTGTTGCGGTTGCTGTTACTCGTACTAAGAGGCTTTTTGCTGTGTTGCCTGTTCCAAAGGCAAAGCTCCCCCACTTGATAAGCAGGCTTTCATCGGCAGGGCTATTGCTTTTATCGTTTGCTGTTACTGTAAGATTTGCCTCTGGTAGTGCTGCTACTGTTTGTGAGAGTGCTGATGCTTTTACGCCTGTCAGTACTGTTGTAGGACTGCTTGTGTTGTCATTTCTGTCTTTGTAGCGTATTTCTACATCATAGGATATGCCTGCAAGCGTAGAGATGTTTGGAAGCACAACCTCTCCTTGCTGTAGATTCTGCACGGTAGCTTGTGCAAGCACTGTGCCATCATTAGCCGTGCTTTTTACCACTATTGTTGCTTCTGCTATGTCTGTCTTGCCTACTGCTAGTCGCTCTTTGTCCCATGTTATCTTTATGCCATCCCCCGACTTTTCTACTCCTACCTGTGTCAATGTGTCCTGTGGGGTAGTAGTATCTATCAGTGTTGTCACGGTGCGGGTTGTTTTTGGTGATACTTCTGTGTCCTTTTGGGCTTCAATCTCTACAGTGTAGTTAGTGAGTGCTTGCAAGCCTTTGAGTTTGTACGATTGTCCTTGTTGAAAGAGTGTTTGATATTCTATGGCAGGAACACGCACTTGTATTGATTGGGCTGGTGCGGTAGAGGTAGCGTTTACGACTACATGCGTGGCATCGCTTGGGGCTTGCCAGCGTAAAGCAAGCGTCCCATCATTGCCTGCTGGCTGTATCTGCACATTGGACAGTGATGCAAGGGTCGGGGTTACCTGTTTCCCTCCCCCTCCGCCTGATGAGGAACTGCTACTGCCCTCCGAACATGCTACGAGTACGAGGGTAGTTATTGCTAGCACTAAAAACAGTGCAACGAGAGTTATGCTTTGCTTATATCGAGAGTGTACCCCCCCCCCCCCCCGATTTTTTTCACGCTTTGTAGATCTCTATGTATCATAAAGGCCTCCTTATGTTATTTAGTATCATATATGAATATTATAGCAAATAATAGTATTTTATATATCTATAAAGCAAATAGCATGCATCTCTATATTACTATGATTTACATTCTTTACTATTTATGTCTTTTGGGTACTGTGTTGTTTTTCCTGCCATAGCTGAATTTGAGAAATCATAACTGCTAAGAAATACCTTACACAATCTCCATGATGATAAATCTTGATCAAATGCAGAGGCTTTCTCAAACGCAACAGCAAAACTATTAACATTCCTTACATTCCAATTTCCTATGTCTTGATCAAAGATATTTGCTCTATTAAACATTGCAAACATATCCCTTACATTACTCACATTCCAATTTCCTATATCTTGATTAAAGGCACTTGCTCTCGTAAACATTGAAAACATACTCCTTACATTACTGGTATTCCACTGTGTTATATCTCCATTAAAGGTACTATCGTTATCAAATAAATTACTCATATCAGTGATAGCACTGGTATCTATCATGTTGAGATTGGGACTATTGGTGTTTTGCCTCCTTGCTCCTCTTTCTGCACTGATAATAGCTTTAAGCTGCTTCTTTGTCGTTGGTCTGTAATAAGTAGGTGATGTCTCTCCTGATGGTGCTGCTTTTAGTCCTGTCTTTATGATAATGCTTGCTGGTACTCTTTTATTTGAAGCGGTAATTGTACACTGTACTACATCATAGCTATAGTTAGTAATAGCAAGATCATGCACATTAGATTTATTTGCTATGCCTGATATAGTAATTGTTTTACTACTCTGTTCAAACTGTAGTGCTAAGCCTGTTTCTTCTTTAATTTTCTTGCTATCTCCTTCCCGTATATTAGCATCACAGGTAAATGCAACGCCACTGGGACTGCTTACTAATCTTCTTGTACTATGTGCTGATCTTGGGGCTTTACCTACTTCTGCTGAAACCTCCATAGTGTTTCCTATAATCACTGCTGACATTTCAAACTCATGTCGTTCTCCTGTTGATGTTTTTGTCGTATCGGTGCTGTTTACTGCTTGTACAACTATTTCGTAGGTTGTTCCGTTTATCAAGCCTGTCAGGGTAGTGTTGGTTGTTCCTGCTCCTACTGTTGTGGGGCTTGAGTCTGCTTGTTTTATCGCTGTCGCACTTCTTGCACTGCCACTCTTGGCAATACTGTATACCTTGTACGATACTTGTGCAGTAATTAAGGCATCCCCTGTATCTGCTTTGTGATTTGCACTGAGGCTAGGAGCTGTCCATGATACTCTCATGCCTATTGGGGTTGTTCTTGTTTGTATGTTTCTTACTTCTGCTGGAGCAGTCGCTAGCGATACGGTTATTATGCTTGCCACTGATGAAGATGCTACTTTCTTGCTAAGATCTGCTTTTATTGCTACCTCCAATACAAAGTGATACTTTGTCGCTCCTTTTATTGCTATCACTGGTGCAGTGTCTGAAGATAAGCCTAAACTCATCAAGGCTGGTACTGTGTACACTCCGCTACTTGCACTGCCTATGTTTACTTTTCTTCCTGCAAGCACTTCTGCTACTGTTGGTATTGTGTCTTTCTGTAAGCCGTACACGGTGTACACAAGCTGTGCATCTGCTGTTATATCTTTGCCATCGTAGTCTTTTGCTCCCGTAAATGTGCTTAGCTGGGTGAGCCTCAGGTTTATTTTCCCTGCTGTGCTTGATTGTGACAGTACCAGCTTTCCTGTAAGCAATGATCTATTGGGTGCTACTGCCTTTGAAGTATAGACTTCCTTTATTTCCGTTATATCGGTGTAAAAGCCTGCAGGAAAGAGCCTGTCGCTATTTGATGCATCGTAATCGGGGGATGTTGTGTTTACTATCCTCACTCCTATATAGTAATCTTTTGCTGTTTCTATGGGTGTTGCTCCTGCATTGCTTCCACTGGTACTGTCTACTATTGGTATCTGTACAGTCGCTTGATTTGTCATTCCTGTTGCTTTTGTGTATTTTGCTACTCTCACTGCTACCTTTGAATGGCTTTTTTCTACTGCCCATAGGGCTGATACACTGTCAGGCTTTCCAGTGCTGTCTTCTTTCTTGAGATATAGCACATAGTACGCAAGATCAGTTGCTTCAAGAGGAGTACCATCTGCTTTACGCATTCCTGCTATGGCTGAGGCATTTACCTGTACTGTTATGACTTTTTTTCCTGTATTGCCTCCTGTGCTAGGCACTGAAAATACTACTGCATTATTGCTAGTATATGTTGTTATTTTTGGTGTTGTTGGTGGAGGAGTGAGTGCTTTTGTTATTATTGTTCCTGATGCTCCTATGCTATAGGCGGGACTGAGGCTGTTTATAGCTTCCACTCCTACAGTATAGGTTGCATCTCTTTTTCCTATAAATGATACGCTGTACCTTGTAGTATTCTTTCCTGCTAGCTCCCGTATTTGTTTCTGTGTTTCTACTCCTGCAAGAGTTTTTATTACATCTATTGTTTTTGTGCTGTGATCTCCTTCTGCTATGTACACTTTGTACTGTATCTGTGCCTGTGTAAGTTTGCTTCCATTAGGAGCTTTGTTGTCAGTAGTAATGTCGCCTGCACTAAACTCATAGACTGCTGTTGCTGTTGTTTGTGTTGCTGACACTACAGAGAGCTTTGCATCCTTGGGAGCAGGTGGTGCAGTTGAAGTATCATCATATACTGCCACTGTATCAGCAAGAGAGGTTATGAATCTTACTATATTATTTTCTATTTGCAGAAAGATAAAGCGATAGTCCTTCTTTGTTGCTTCTGTCTTGGGTACTTCTAAACCATCTGCTATACCAAAGCTAATGGTGGTATCTGTTCCTGTTATGCTCTTGTCTGCTATTGAGTTTTTGCTATAGCTAACAGTAGTGTCTGTTCCTGCTATGCTCTTGTCTGCTATTAAGTTTTTGCTATCGTACATAAGCAGGGTATAATATCGTCCTACGCCAGGAGCTGTCTTAAAGGTTGCTTTTATTTGTACTGCTCCTGTTTTGTCTAAGCTAGGTTTATTTTGAAATATATCTTCTGATGGGACTGTAGGTTTAGGAGGGGGGTTTAAGGGAGGCTTAGGAGTCTGTATATCTGTGGTAGTTACTGTTTCTGTACATCCTAGCACAAAAAGCGTAGCCACTACTAGCATCCATGCCAGCGTAACTGTAATTATTCTTTGTAAAATCAAGGTGCACCTCCTCAATTTTTTTCACGCTTTGTAGCTATTTTGTTTGTAGCTACTATTTGTAAAATATACTCCTCACTCCTTATTACATTATTTATTATAGCATAAAAAATTATAATAGAAAAGGCACAAACAAAAAATTTTCAGTCAATAATTCAGCATTTCTATCAAACATTGTAATGAGAGAATATACATACCATTTCTCATACATTAGATTCTCAGTATTGATATCTTCTATGTACTTATATAACGATAACAACATACGATTAAATTCCATTACATTCAAGTCTAAAAGAGATTCTTGATAAGAATACACTAAGTCAATCATACGAGATATATCAGTATACTCATAGGTAGGATACACTGACGCGAGATAATTATTGATATGAGTCATTGCCATAGACAAAGCGTATAACAACAGCTCAATACCTTTGTCCTGCTGACCAGCACTGATATAATAAATGCCAAGTTCACGAAACGCATAGAACGATGAATCAAAATCAACCTTTACAAATACATGTATATCGTCTAATCCATCTTCTACTAAGATTTTTTTTAATACATCTAAATCATTTGTAAACAATGCTTCTTTTTCTTGAACAATCTCTTGTAATATAGCAACAAAGGCCTCTTCATTTTCTTCAAAAAAATAAAGCAGTGCTAAACGATAGCGTACTATATTTCTAGCATCATAGTGCAAGGTAGGGAGAGTATCATACAAAATAGTATAATAATTCTTTGCATTGATAACATCACCAAGTAAAAAATAAACATTAGCTACTCCCAACAGAGCAGTACTATTTTCTTTATTTTTTTGGTAAGCTGATACATACAGCTCTAAAGCCTTAAGAAAATTTTTATTTTCAATATAAATATTTGCTTGCTGAAATTGCTTTGCTTGCTGATACTCCATTACACTTATTGTGCCATTCTCTTTTTGAAAAAAAAGAAGTGGATCTTCTAGCAACAAATTTTCAACCCAATGCTCCTCTGTCTGACTAAAAAGAGAATTTTGGGCAGTAAGAGACATCATTGCTATACCAATAAGCAACATATATTTCTTTATCTGCACTAACAGCATACTGCCCAAACCCTAAATATTGCAATGTGATAATACATATGGTATATTATCACACAATTAACTAAATGTTGCTGCTATGAAATTATTGAAAACAGAAATACCATTACAAATAATGCAACTGATTCAATCAATCCAAGCACAATAATATAATTAGTAAATCCTTTCCCTGTTTTTGCAAAAGCATCTGATGCTGCAGCTGCGGCTTTTCCTTGATACCATGCTGAACATCCCATAGCCAAACCTCCTAAAAGTCCTGCTCCTAATATTTGTCCTGATGCAACAGAACCAACAGCGGCTACTAATGCATTCATTAAAATAAGACCATAAAACGTTTGTGTCAATGGTGCACCAATAAAAGCAAAAAGAAGAAACGGTATTTTTTCATTTTGCAAATAACAACGTTTCCAAGCACCTACTGCAGATACACCAGCAGAACCAATTCCTAATGCTGAACCTGCTGCTGCTAAACAAAGAGCTGCTGCAACTCCTACTAAACCAAAATTATCCATTCATATCCTCCAGATTAATTTTTTTATTTTTTTCTAAACGGTGAATAAACTCTTCCACTCCATTCCATTCCAATGTGCATACCAAATTCAAGTATATTTAAACGTACACCATGAATGATAATAGCTAATAACCCCATTGCAAGATTGAAAGTATGAGCAAATATAAGCACTGCTACCCCTCCAACATATCCTATAACAGTACCAGAACTCATAATTGATTGTGCCATATCATTGAAAGCACTTGCAATTGAAAGTGATGCTAACCCTACAGCAAACAAACGAATATAAGAAATAATATCCGCAAAATTCCCCAAACTATCAAGGGCATGTAATAAAATTTTCGCTATTCCAATACCGATGCCTACAAAAAAATTATGATTAGGACTTTGATCTGCAGATATTACTACTAATACAAAGCCAATGATAATACAAACAAGGGCATATGAAGGAAAAGGAAAAGCCTCTGCTCCAAGCAATAGAGTAAGCACTAGATGATACAAACCATATATCATAACACCAGATCCTAAATGATTTATAACAAAAAATATGTCTTTTAAGCGTATACCACGAATAATGCCCCAAAAATGAGCAATACATAAATGAATAAGTCCAACAGTAAAAGCAAAATACCATATATTTTGCGCACTACTTGGATTAGTAATAGCTATAGCAGGTATCACAAGATAAGACAAAACACCAGTTTCTGCAAATGGAGCATAGCCAAACCAATTTCCTGACATTGCTCCCCATGCTATAGTGGCAAAAGAGTTCCATAAAAGAAACAGTAAGGTGAGATTTGTTATATCATTTCGCTGTTTTATAAGAAGAAAGCCCATAAGAGAACTTATTAACAGTACTATCCCATATCCAGCATCCCCTATAATCATACCAAAGAAAAGCGTGAGAGCAAGCAGAAACATACCGCTAATGTCAAACTCTTTGTATCCAGGCACTGTATCCATCAGCTTAAATAAAGGCTTCATAATTCTAATAGGCGGCAAATTTTTCTGTTTCGTAGGAACATCATCTTCATCTTTTACTTCATCAATGACTACCCCTAATTTATTCTTACGACAAAAAGAATAGAAAGAATCACATTCTGCTTGAGGAATAAACCCTTCAATTACCAGAATAGTATCATATTGTTTTGCTTCATTTTGTACTGATAAAATAGAAATTTCATTTTCTAATGCTATTTTCATATCTAACAATGTTTGCTTATACACAGAATACGCAAAAATCTTCTCTTGCACAATTCTCATTGCATTAGAAATATCAAGTATTTTAGTATGTAATTCATGAGGAGAAAAATCCGATATTATACATTCTTTCCATTGAGAAGGTGGAGAAAAAGCATCTTTTTCAGTAGATACTACTAAACAATACATGTAATCTTTTTTCTTAAAAAGATCAAAGCAAGTATAGTGCATAGTGTGTTTTTCTCTCTTCTTATTTTGTTTATCAGTTGCAGAATAACAATACACATTGCAAAAAACATTATTTTCTCTCAGATATGCTATATCTTTTGCCGAAACTTCCCCATAGGGCTGCATTTCTCCAATAGTGTTATTATGCTCCTCGTACTGCTCTTTCAGTGTATGTAACTCCTGTGCATGCTGTAACACCTGCTCAATAACACCGTCATCTAATGATGGCAACTGTGCTTTTACGCTTGTGCTTTCTTGTACATCGGTAGATTCAAGTATATCAAGTACTTGACATACATCATTATATTTTTTTACTACACTGCTATGTGTTGCATCGCTTATTGTATTATATGCAATATCCACTAAGCCGTACTCTTGTAGTTTAGATAAGTAGCTATTTGCATCATGAGAAGTGAAGATAATGCTGACTTTTTTCATTTTCTCTATCATACGTTACGCCTCTACAATTCTTCCTTTCGTTATTTTTCCTCGCACTACTCCTGCTGTTTGCTGATCACCGAGATAAATTTGAATAACACGAATATTATGCTTTGTTTCTGGAATTTTTATTTTCTCAAATAGATTCACTCTCTGTATAGTAATACGAAGTTCTTTTTCAATCTTCTCATACTGTTGCTGATACACTTCAATTTCAGCTGCAATTTTTAATACATCAATAAGAGATGAGATACCATCATCCAACCAATAGGGAGTAGTATATATATCATAATCTACCAACTGAACCAATAATTCCTTATAAATAGGAACATCCACTCCTGCTATGTTCTGCATCTCTACTTCAAGTTTAGTATGCTCAATGTACTGTTCAATGAGACTGGCATCACTATCCCCAAATACTGCAACCCACGTATCTATTGCATTTACATACTCACGATATTTTTCTTGCAGCACCTTTATTTGATACAGAATTTTTTGCAATATACTTTGTAATTGCTGTTGTTTTAATTTAAGAGTTGGAAGGTATCTATCAAAACGCTTTAAGTCATCCTTCTGCTTTTTGAGTTCATTTTTTGTAAGCTTTACTCTACTTGACATTATTTCTCCACCGTATACTACTGGCTATAAACCTATGGCTACATTACTATTCTTATCTACACAGCCTTTTCTATTGTATCAGATACTGTATCAGAAGACTCATCTTTATTGTTAGCAGTAGTCTGCCAAAATTTTTGTACTAAATCGCTTTTTAATCCTACTTCGTGCTTTTCAAAACAAGCAGCAAGGATTTTCCATCCAGTATCTAACGCTTTTTCTAAGGGTAAATTTACCGAAAGTGTCATGAGTTCTAACTCAAACAGCTCCCCAAACTTAATGAGTTTGCTGTCCCAATCAGACATACGAAATCCCATAGAACGTTTTTCAAGGCTTGATTTATAACTTGCATATAGCTTAATAAGTCCATCCATAATGGCACGATGATCTTCACGTGTTTTTCCATTTACCATTTGCTTTAAGCGCGATAATGATCCAAACGGTTCAATACGTCCTCCTCTTAAATAATATTGACCTTCGGTAATATATCCTGTATTATCAGGAATAGGATGAGTAACATCATCCCCTGGCATTGTGGTAACACTCAGTATGGTAATAGATCCTGCTCCTTCAAAATCTACAGCTTTCTCATAACGCGACGCAAGCTGACTGTATAAATCTCCTGGATACCCTCTATTAGAAGGCACTTGTTCTTGAGTAATAGCAATTTCTTTTAAGCTATCTGCAAAGTTAGTAAGATCGCTCAACAGTACCAGCACTTTTTTTCCTGCAACTGCAAATCGTTCTGCTACCGCTAAACTCACATCTGGTACCATAAGTGCTTCTACAATAGGATCGGATGCTGTATGCACAAAAAATACAGTACGCGATAACACTCCCCCTTCTTCCAAAGCAGAACGAAAGAAAAGATAATCATCATACTTAAGCCCTATCCCTCCAAGAATAATCATATCAACTTCTGATTGCAATGCAATACGTGCTAAAAGCTGATTATATGGCTCTCCCGAAACGGAAAAAATAGGTATTTTTTGTGATTCTACCAAAGTATTAAACACATCAATCATAGGAATACCCGTTCGTACCATTTTAGTAGGGATAATTCTTTTTGCAGGATTTACTGAGGGACCACCAATTTCAATAAGATTATCACGAAGATGTGGGCCTTTATCGCGTGGTTCTCCTCTTCCATTAAAAATTCTTCCTAACAAATTATCGGAAAAAGCAACTTTCATAGGCTCTCCCAAAAAGCGAATAGAATCTTGGGTAGATATTCCTCTGCCTCCCGCAAACACTTGCAAGCTCACCATATCTTTATTAAGACGAATAACCTCTGCTAATGATTCTCCAAAACGAGTTTGTACTACTGCAGTCTCACCATAAGAAACTCCTTCTGCTCGCACATTAAGAACATTACCAGTGATTGATTCAATTTTATTGTATACCTTATGCATTTGAAACTCCTTCTTTAGATGTATTGTTAGCGGTATTGCCAGACATATCCTGCTTTGAAATTATCGATTGTACCTGTTGCTCATATCCTTCAAATCGTTCTTCAATTTTCCTTTTTATTTCATTGACAAGATCAGTAAATTGACTACTATTCCATTCAGCCCCATTATAATCAAGAAATTTCTGAGTAAGAACGGCAAACCAACTTCGTGCTTCATCTTTATTTTCAAAACGCAAAGTACCAAACAGTACCTTAAATACCATGTCAAAAGAATATTGTTGTCGCTCAAGACTGACTGAACAGTCTACTTTATCAAAAGCATCCTGTTGTAAGTACACTCTATCTAAAAACTCACCTTTTAGATATATAATAAAATCATCAATGCTTGTTCCTTCTTCACCAACTACCTTCATCATCTGTCCTACTTCATTTCCATGACTCAAACGATTATACGCTAAGGATACTATATCAGCAGAAATAGGGCCTGTATATTTACTCCAGCTTTCTAGGGGATGAATGGAGGGGTATTTTCGTGCATCAGAACGCTCTCGTGATAGTCCATGAAATGCCCCCACTACTTTTAGTGTTGCTTGTGTAACAGGTTCTTCAAAATTACCCCCTGCAGGACTCACAGCTCCCCCAATAGTTACAGAACCAAACGAATCATCGTTTAAGCGTACTCTTCCTGCTCTTTCATAAAACGCTGCAATAACAGACTCTAAATATGCAGGAAACGCTTCTTCTCCCGGTATTTCTTCTAAACGCCCTGACATTTCACGCATTGCCTGTGCCCAACGAGAAGTACTATCAGCCAAGAGCAATGTGTTTAAGCCCATCTGACGATAGTATTCGGCAAATGTAACGGCTGTATATACTGAGGCTTCCCGTGCAGCTACAGGCATAGAGCTTGTATTACAAATAATGATAGTTCGCTCCATGAGTGTTTTTCCTGTTTTAGGATCTATCAGCTCAGGAAACTCACGTAATGTTTCCACCACTTCCCCTGCTCGTTCTCCACAAGCTGCCACAATAACTATATCGACTTCTGCGTTTCTACTGGTAATTTGCTGTAGCACAGTTTTGCCTGCACCAAAGGGGCCTGGCACACAGTAAGTGCCTCCTAATGCAACAGGGAAAAAAGTATCAATAATACGCACTTTCGTTACCATAGGGTCTTTAGGCACTAATCGTTCTTTATATAGTTTGATAGGAACTTTTACAGGCCAGTGAAAACTCATACCCAGCTTGCGTTGTTTTCCTTCTGAAGAGCTAATGCTTGCTATTGTATCATCTAGGGTGTACAATCCTTTCTGTACCAGCGAATTGAGTGTCCATTCTCCTAATACATCAAAGGGAACAAATATTTTGTGAGTAAATACTCCTTCTCCTACTGATCCTAGCTGATCGCCTGCTCTTACTATTTTCCTTTCTTGCAAAGCAGGGTTAGGAGTGAATTCCCATTTTTTTATTCTACTCAATGGAGACAGATATACTCCTCGTTCAAGAAAAAAGCCACATTGCTCAGCTAGCTCATTGAGTGGGTTTTGTAATCCATCGTATACTCTCCCTAATAATCCTGGACCAAGTTCTACCGATAAGAGCAGGTCGGTAAATTCCACTGTATCATTGACTTGAATGCCCTTTGTAAATTCAAATACCTGTGCTTCAACAGTCGTGCCTTTTACACGGATAACTTCTGCTTTTAACTTCTTTCCTTCAGAAGTTGAAATATAGGCAACTTCATTCATTGATACTTTCTCTTGTACCTCTATTGTTACAAGGTTACCATTTACACCTATTACACTTCCTTTAGTGTTCATTCTCTATGCCTCCTGAAATTGCAGTAGGGGAAAATCCAGCTTTTTGTGTTATACTGCTTACAAGTTGTCCCCATGTTTTTTTTCCTCGTTTTTTTCTAAATTGTACTAATTTTGAGAGGAGCTGTAGTTTCCAAGCATAAATAGCAAGATTCTCTTTGCTCCTCTGGTATTGAGAATCAAGTGCCTCTAGTATATCCCACAGCGTAGAAAACACTACTAGTTGTGCTTGAAGTGGTGTTTCTGATTGTGCTGTGGAAGATGCCATCTTTATTGCTTCGGCACTTACTGCTCCCCCTTTTATTTGGGGAAATATCCCTGATTTTACTTTTGTCCATCGAAGCCGTGCTGATTCATGTTGTATTGACTCTACAAAATTGTGCCATTCCTGTGCTATTGCAAGAGATGATTCTGCAGGGTTTTCTATTGCTATGCGTATACTACGAGCATCATCTTCTGACAGTATAATTTCACAGCTTACAATAAAGTCTTCTATACTGTACTGCTCGGGAACAACACTGTCAATATCAAATAAAAGATCAGGAACACTAGCAAGAATATATCCAGCTTCAACCATTTTACTGCAATAACTCCTGAATATTTTGTGTTAAGAAATGTGTCAAAGCTTCGTTTATTGCTGTTTCACTAAAATCATATTGTAAAGATCCTTGTTCATCACTGGAAATACGGAAGCCTTTTGATAGCTGTTCGTCTACTTTGATCTCTATAGTTCCTGCACTGTGTAGAGCGGCTGCACTTATTTTTTGTGCATCTTCTTTTGATACATGAACAAACAGCGATTTATTTGATTGAAAATTCCACTTTGATAATGCTACTTTAATAAGCTCAATTGTAGCTTCGGTACTCAGGGCTTTTGCGAGATTTTTCTGTGCAAAGCTGGCAATGATGCTCGCGAGCTGTTCTTTTACCACAAGCAACAAATCTCTCTTTGCCTGCTGCAGTGCTGATGTACCTCGTGTTACGATAGATTCTGATTGTTGTGCAGCTTGCTGTATTATTTGTTTTGCCTGTGTGCGAGCATCATCTATAATACTCTGAGCTTCTGATTTTGCTTGTGAAACAAGCGAGGAAGCCTCTTCCTTTCCTTTGTTTACCCCTTCGGTTTTTATTTTATCAATAATCTCATCTAGTTTTACATCCATAGATACTCCTCTGAAATATGCTTATAAAGACTTATTTGTATACTTAATTATTATTTATATTTAGTATAGAAAAAAAAGCAATCAAAGTCAAGGAGGTAGGGGAGATTTTTTGGAAATTCAATCATCAAAAACAACAAAGGATAACACAGAACAGAAATAAAAAAGGTATTCCTTATAGGAATACCTTTTTTACAATACAAAAACGATATGCTCTTTACCTAGTTGCACCACAATATCCAGTATACCATGATGAAAGAGCAGAGCAATTGCCTGTAGACATACTACGTGTACTATTAAAAGTACAGTTCAATAATCAGTATTCAATAGTTATTCCATGTAAATTTTAGTAAGTCCTTCTCCGCCCTCTTCAGGTGTTCCAAATTCTTTCCGAAGTACTGCAGTATGCTGTGCTACATACTCGTGTATGGCTTTACGTAATGCTCCTTCTCCTTTTCCATGAATGATTGAAAACGATGTTTCTTTTTGTAACAATGCCATATCAATATTTTTCTCTAAACGCTGTATAGCTTCTTCTGCTCTATTGCCACGCAGATCCAGTATTTTTTTAAAATGCTGCTCTATCGTACTTCGTTCAATAATAAACTGACTATGATGTACCTGAGGTTCTTCTGCTCTCTCTGTATTTTCTTCTTGCATGTACATTTCACTTGCATGTACTCTCATTTTGATAATACCCACATGTACAATATAATAGTTATTTGCAAGCACCTCTATCACAGTGCCTTTCGCTTTATTTTTCTTTAAGCACACTGCTGTTCCTAATTCAAAAGAAACGATAGAATTTTTTTCTTGTCTCTGCTTCAAATGTATTTGCATATTCCCAAGTTCTAGCTTTGCATGCTTGGCTACTTCCCGAAGCTCTTTCACTTTTTTTTGTGAGCTTGAAGATTCTGCTGAAGTGTTTTGTAAATTACTCTGTAATGACTGGCTCTGTTCTACCGATTTTCGTAATTGTTGTAATAGTTGTGTTCCTTGTATATAGTTCTCTTTCAATAAGCTCTCTTCTTTTTCATAAACAACAGCCTCTTTTTGCGATAGCTCTCTCTGTTTACGCTGTAGTTTTTTTTCTAGCATATCTAGTTGCATATTTCTCTGTTCCCAATGCACAATGTATTGCTGAAGTTTCCGCAAATACTCTTGATACTCTTTCCCGTATTCATTGAGTAACGCTTGCTGGCGCTGTACAATAGAAGAGATCATTCCCACCTGCTTTGCGCATTTTTCGGCTTCGCTAGTGCCTATTACTCCATATCGTATAGTATGCTTATCATCTCCTCTTCCTTCTTCAACTGAGGCTATTTCTACCGTTTCTTTACTGATAGCATATTGTTTTAGCAAAGCAAGGTGAGTAGTCACTACTGTATATATATCATGCTGCTCTAAATACTCAAGTATTGCCCATGCCAACGCTCCTCCTTCTCTATCGTCTGTATCACTGCATATTTCATCTATAAGGAGTAATGACGGTGCAGCAGATTGGATACGTGTTAGCGAAATAGCATTTTTGGTACTATCAGATTGCTTTTCATTTTCTGTCTTTTTTTCTGTATCACTTACCATATGTAAAGCGTTTTGAATAGCTTGTAAATGTGCAGTAAAAGTAGAAAGT
This sequence comes from Spirochaetia bacterium, assembly GCA_965218205.1. Classification (GTDB taxonomy): domain Bacteria; phylum Spirochaetota; class Spirochaetia; order WTKD01; genus CBDDCA01. Next base: position 1,209,765 of record OZ244590.1, read on the forward strand.
CCTGTATCTATATTTTGAGTATCCCCTATCACCATTGCAATATTTGAAAACACAGGTAACTCTGATGATTGCTGTACGGGGATAGGAATACCACTTTGATTCATAAGTGCAAGCAATCCAAGTACTTTAAGGGCAAATGTTTTTCCGCCACCATTTGCCCCAGTAATAACAAGCTGTTTACAGTTATGGGGAACATATATATCAATTGGCTCAGATTGTGCAAGTAAAGGGTGGGTAGCCCCTAACAGTTTTACAGAAAAAGCTTCTTGATTTTGTGTTGGCTTTTTGGTACTTTCATGAGCATGAGGATAGCTCTGCTTCTGCTGAATGCTTTTTTCTATAGAAGGTATCTGCACTAACTGTCCTTTGATACGTTTTCCATACATATATTGAGCCTGAATCATATCAAAATCAAGAAACTGCTCATAAAATGTACGAAATGTATTTAGCTGTCGCCTTAATGTTTCACTTATTTTTCGGCATATATCGTAGACAATTTTTTGTTCTTGGTAATGTAGATATTCAATCTCATTGTTGTGGTTTTGCATGCTGTGTAGCTCAATAAATACTGTCTCAAAACTAGCAGAATTAGTGTAAATAGTTCCCGATACCTGTGAACGAAACGATGATTTTATAGGAATCAGCAGTTTGTTGTCACGTATTGTTGCCTGATCACTTTGGCATATAGACATATTTGCTCTCATAAAGGTTTGTGCAATTTTCACACGTTGTTTCTGAAGAGAAGATTTTTTTGTTTCAATAATACTCAATTCTGGTATATTATCACTACGCAATGCCCCTTTGCTATCAAAATAAAAGACAAAGGTATCATATAGGCTTTTAGGAAAATGCGTTTTAGCAAAAAAGCTGTACTCATTAGCATGGGCCCATGCATGATATGCCCACATAGTTTCCAGTGCAATACGTAATTGTATTGCTTCTTCAATATAGAGCTCACGTTTTTTTATGTGAGCAAGAAACACAAACAGCGAAGAAAAAGAATGTGTTGTAGGCAACTCTTTCACACTTGTAGCAACAGAAAAATTTCTCACTTTTTTGTGTACATCAGACACCGCTATAGTATTGAACATAGGGCGTTGTGCAAGAAATTGTTGATGAGAATCAGAGGCAACACAATACCGCGTTACTTCTTCAATAACTTTGTAATAGTCAAGAACTTCAAGTACCTGTGTGTGTGCTTGCATCTATGGAACAATCCTTTTTGTATATATCATTTTTTACGTTGATGTTTCTCTTGTGGCTTACTGTACCATTTCTTACGCTTATTTTCATGAAACTCTATTTCAGCACGAAGTTTGACATAACTCTCATACCGCGATTCTGCTATCATAGTTCCTACTTGAGGAAGCAGCATGCATCCCGGTTCGTCTCTATGACTACAGGTTGGCAGCTTACACTGCTTGGCATACTGTTCAAATTCTGGGAATGCTAGAATGACTGAAGTGGGAGGCAGTTGTGATGGTATCATATCTCGCATTCCAGGAGTATCTACAATAGCATATCCATCTCCAAAGCATAGCTCGGGCATGGTAGTAGTGTGTCTCCCTTCTTTGTACTTTACTGATAAAGACAATACTTTTCGTTGTAACCTTGGGTACAGTGCATTTAACAAAGAAGATTTTCCTACACCAGAGCGACCTAGCACAGCGATCATTTTTCCATAGATATACTGCTTAAGGTGAGCGGGGGTATAATTGTGTAATACTGTATGTTTGTTCGTATGGGTACTAGTATATACAAAAGAAAAAAAGTGAGGCATATACTGCGACAATATACTTACTCTCAAACGAATAGGCTCTGGAAGCATAGCTTGTAACGAAAAAGAATCATGGGTACAAGGAGCGTTCTCTTGTATAGTTTCTTTATTACTGTGCAGATACTTTTCAAAAAGTAAGTCTATTTTGTTTATCACTATGATTGCAGGAAGTGTTTCCAACAGAGAGAGACATACTATTTTATCAAAAAAAACAGCATTAAATTCGGGCTCCTGCACAGAAAACACTGCCATAATAGCATCACTATTTACTGCCATACAGTGATGCATATCTCTTCGCACACGGAGTAAACTATTTTTTCTTTGTATGCTTCCCGTAATAACTCCGTGTTTATTGTCAATATATTCAAAATATACCCTGTCTCCTGCCATAAGAAAATTATTAAGCTCCAGTGTGCTTTCTGTAATATTCCCTCTCTTTCCTTTAATCCTACATTCAATACATTGTTCATATATTTTGTCAGGATAACTAGCATTTTGTAAAAACATTTCATATGCTTCTATAGGGAGAACAAGAAAAATATTTCGGGTACCACGTACTACAACACCAATAACATCAGACATACTATTCCTTTTTCATATTTTGTACATTATATTACTTTTTTTGCATAAGCATTACATACCATGAGCAATAATGCCCCCGTATTGATACTGGGAAATTTGTACATACTGCTTAAATTCTTCTTCTCTCTCAACATCAGTAATATACAGCGTAGGAACACATGCATCCACTGTATCAGTTCGTATATGGTTTGCTGTTTCTTGCTCTGTACTTTCCTCTCTCTGTTCTGTTTTATGTTCAATAGCATGCAGAATAGTACCAATTTGCTTTACTACTCCCTCCAATGAATGATATATCGTAATACCCTCTGGCAATAAGCGTTCTAGTTGTTTTCTAATGAACAAAAAATGAGTACAAGCAAGCACAACGCTATCTATGTTAAGCTCTTTTATTTCCATGACAATTTTCTCAAGTAAAGAAGCTACATACTGTCCATACGCATCCGAATGAGAAAGCACCATCTTTTCTATAGATTCTACTAATTCGGGAAAACCACGTAAAAATATTTGCATATCGTCCGCAAATTCTTGGAGCAATGCATCTGTATATTTGTTTTTCTTTGTAGCGGTAGTACTCATCATGTACATACGTTTTCCTTTTGCATGGAATACAGGCTTTATTGCAGGAACAACCCCAACAAAGTTGACTGATAGCTTTTTGGAGTATGCTGCACGTAATACCTGTAATGCAGATACAGAGGCAGTATTACACGCTAGCACAATAATACTAGACTTACATGTATCAATAACACGCTGACACAAAGCAAGAAGTCTCTGTTGTATATGTTCTGCTTCATGGTTTCCATACGGAAAAAATTGTGTATCAGCAATATAACTCACTTCTACATCAGGATAGGCTTGCAAAAACGCATCACAATATATTAACCCTCCCACTCCTGAATCTATAAAAGACACATGTACCATATTTGTAGTATACTAATTTTGTGGATTATCATTTTTTCTCGCTTTATTCTTATATTGATGCTAAGGATACTACGACTGCATCTACTGATTTCTCAAATAATTTCTTACATACTATTAGGCAATCGCATAAAATTCTCAATAAGGTATTTTCTAACATGCAAAGAGACACTTTACATGTTGATTGCAATGCCCATTTTTTTATCAACTGTACCTTTGAATCGTTACAATTTAATGAAAGCAATTTTTCTCTGTGTACATTTTATAACTGCAATTTCTATGACTGTCGTTTTTTTGATTGCTCTTTAGAAACTATGGGATTGTTTAACTGTGCTTTTACAGACTGCACCATACAAGAAAGCATTTTGAATTATTCTCGTTTTATTGATGGCACTATATCATCATTGTATATTGAAGATTGCAACTTACAAGGAACTATGTTTTATTTGGACAAAGCTCATACTCGTAATATTATGATACAGTATAGCAACGATGAGGATGCCTACTTTAATGAGTGATATGCTTACACACCATCATATATATCAGAAAATGAACACACTTTCTCTTGGTTCTTCACATGCTACATATGACAAACTATTCTGTTACATACACAAAAAACATAACACTTGGATATTTTTCTGTGCTTGTTCTTATACTGTGTTTTTAATAGATCCTCCTGATATTCAACAACAGATTGTGGATTGCATTTATTCATTACAGGCAAAAAAATATTATTATATTCTCACTCGGCATCATAGAACAAAACTAGAAAACTTAAAACAGTGGATTCAACTGTTTCCATTTCAGCTTTTAGCACATAACCAAGCATACTTTGATTACAACATTCATAGTACAGAAACACAGCAAAAAGAAAGCCAAAGCAAAATAGAACAGAATATTGCAAATGTAACACTTATTAGAGGCAAATATGACATAGATCATTGTCTTTTAGCATATAAAAAACCATTTTTATTTTGCGGAGAAATTTTACAAAGACAACAAGACAATCAATTACATTATCATAAAATTTCTAAAACTATTCTCAATTTCTTACAAAAAATACCGAAAGATACTATTATCCTCCCTTCCACTGGACCAATAGAATTATTAGAATTTCTTCCTATTTCTTTTACTCAACCAAGAGATATTTTCTCAACATAAAAGACACATAGCTACTCTGTATACATATTATACAGTATATCCTATTGTTTTACAAAGCTGTTGCATATCTGCAGGTACAGGACTCGTATAGGTTGTAGCTTGTATCCCTAACTTCTGAACAATAGTGCGTAACATAGCATCTCCAGCACTCATGCTGGGACTACTCCTGTCATGATCTCTTTCTTTATGAAAAGAGCTATGCACATACTGTTGTGTGTGCGGATGAGTAAGGATAGCACTAGGATGATAAAAAGATATTGTCCATGCATGCAACATCAACTTTACAGCAGGAAATTCCTGCGATTTTCTTGCATACAGCTCATCTCCTATAATGGGACATCCAAGATGCTGTGCTACTACCCGTAACTGATGCGTCCTGCCCGTACGAGGCATACATAATAGCACTGTATATTTTCCGTTAGTAAAGAGTATCTGGTACTGAGTAACTGTTTCTCTCCCTCCTTGTGGTACTACACAAAAACGTTTTCTATGCACTCTGTTTCTCTCCATATTGACAATAACAGTATCCTGTTCCTTTGGAGGCATTCCTTTTACTATGGCAAGATATTTTTTTTCTACAAGACGCTCTTGAAACTGTTTGCTCAGTATCGTATGTGCCTCAGATGTTTTTGCAATAAGCAAACTACCACTGGTATCTTTATCCAGTCTATGAACAATACCTGCTCGAGCATGCAACATATCTTCTTTCCGATAGCTTAATAGTTTATTTACTACTGCATCAGCTATTGTAATACTATCTTTATGTCCATTTCCTGAGTGTACTAATTGGCCTCTTGCCTTATTTAGCACCATTACCACCGAATCTTCATATATAATATCCAATGCATATGCTTCTGTGATAGCAGAAAGATGCCTATGTTCTGCCCCCTCTTTCTCTGATGTCTTTTTTATCACAGGAAGATCAAAATGAGCCTCCACATAATCTCCATGCTGTACTATATACGAAAATTTTACCTTTTTTTTGTTTACTATTATGTTTGAACAAAGCTGTCGTATTTGTGAACGACTTAGCTGTAATGGCAACAATGATATATAGGTATCAACACGTATATCATTCACAAAACACACACAGCATTTCAGTACCATGTATGGTGAGATATGTGACATAACAGCCTCTTTCTGTATATTTTGATGTTGCATGCTATCCAAAGATATTACTGCACACTCTCAAATAACTCATCAATGGCAGCATCAGTATTATCTGTGATAAGCGAAATAATTAAATCAGCAAGGGCTATAGATATAGAAACTCCCAATCCAATAAACAGTACAGAAACAACTTCATCAGAAGTGTACACAGGTTTATCAGCACCTCCAAAAAACAAAGGAAGATACTTTGATTGAAAAGAATTATTTTGTATACTAAAATCTATTGTTCGGTAGGTATCAAATATCACCGAAGAGAGCAATATAGAAAAAGGAAAGCTCCCAACAGTGATAGCAAAAAAACGATAGGTATAGTATGCTCCAAGAGAAAATTCATCCTCTGTTTGCTCATAAGGGACAGGTTCAGGCTTTGTTTTTTTAGGAGGATCAAGAATATTAGGCAAATCTTTGCTATCTTCACGTGGTTTGACATTTTCATTTCTTGTTCCTTCTTGTGCAACAAGTGGCATTCCTATACACACAATACTAAGCAATACACAAACAACAATCTTTTGTTTAGTAGATATACATTGAATAAGGATATGTTTCATTTTCGCACTCCAAATATTTTAGAACCAAGTCGTAACATAGTACTCCCTTCTGCAATAGCGTAACAGTAGTCATTACTCATTCCCATAGAAATATCAGGAGAACGCATAATACCAAAGTATTTCCATGCATGTTCTGCCCACTGTCTCGTAAGAGCAAATCCTTCGCGTATTATTTTTTCATCGTCACAAAACGGAGCAATAGTCATAACTCCTCGCACATCAATATACTCTTTTTGTTGCATACAAAACTCAACAGCAGACAACAATGCATCTATGGTATCAAACCCATGCTTATAATCATACTGAGAACAACGGATTTGCAAAAAAACAGGATATGGCATTACTGCTTGTGTGTATGTTGCATCAGAAGTACTCTCATTATACTGCTTTTGCTCCTGTTGTTTTAGATGTGTCGCTATTTTTTCTAACAGAGCAAAAGAGTCAACGCTTTGAATACAAGAAAAATGGTGTAAGGCTTTCCCTATTTTATTACTTTGAAGCGTACCAATAAGATGTACTTCAATATCTTTCGTTATCTGATCAGTATCACATGCAAAGGCAGTGGCATAATCCTGCTTCTTTTTAATAAACTCTTGTACTTTATTTTCACCAAAAAGCAACATACCGCAATCCTTTGCCACTACAATGTTTTCAAAAGGATGGGTTTTACTTACCACAAGTAATTGTAAAGACTCTTTCTTGCGATTATGTTTCTCTAAGATAGTCTCTATGTCAGCAAGTACTTGCTGTAATGAGGCTTGAATAGTATCGTGCATATGAGGAAACTGCATAGCTATAATAATGAAACTCCGAGATGTATATACTTGTTATTTTCTACAAAATATGTGTTACTTTTCATTGACTAATTTGTTATGTCTTGTTATAGTATAGTAAACTGTAAAAATAGAGGCTAGACTATGAATACTCAAAAACAAACTACACAAGCTCATGCTTCTACACCAGCCATTCAGTATGGAGAATGGGCTTCTCTACAAAATGAAACATGGAAAATAAAACGCTCCCTGTCCGAAATGCTAAAAGGAGGCGTTATTATGGATGTAGTAACTGCTGAGCAAGCAAAGATAGCTACTGACGCTGGAGCACAAGCAGTGATGGCATTAGAAAGAGTACCTGCAGATATACGAAAAGCAGGAGGCATTGCCCGTATGTCTGATCCAAAAATGATTGAATCTATACAGAAAGCAGTTGATATACCAGTTATGGCAAAATGTCGTATAGGACATATAGCTGAAGCCCGCATATTACAAGCACTTGAAATAGATTTTATAGATGAAAGCGAAGTGCTTACTCCTGCAGATGATAAATTTCATATTGATAAAGAACAGTTTACTATCCCCTTTGTATGCGGTTGCCGTAACCTTGGCGAAGCCCTGCGTCGCATAGGAGAAGGAGCAGTACTCATTCGCACAAAAGGAGAAGCTGGTACTGGTGATATAGTGGAAGCAGTAACACACATGCGTACCTTACTCAATGAGATTGCTCGTCTCAGTGTACTTCCTGAAGAAGAGTTAATGAATGCAGCAAAAGAGCTAGGAGCTCCTTACACATTAGTCAAAGAAGTGGCAAAAACAAAAAAACTCCCTGTTCCTAATTTTTCTGCAGGAGGAGTTGCTACCCCAGCAGATGCAGCGCTTATGCGTCTATTAGGTGCTGAAGCAGTATTTGTAGGCTCTGGCGTATTTAAGTCTTCTCAACCTTCTCGTATGGCAAAGGCAATAGTACAAGCAGTAGCTAACTATGACGATCCCGATACACTTGCAAAAATATCTTATGATTTAGGAACTGCTATGGAAAGCATTTCTTCTAAAACATTAGAAGAACATCAGAAATTAGCTTCTAGAGGCTGGTAATCCAGCAATACTATAATTGTCAATCACTATAGGAATACTAGCGTTACAGGGTAATTTCTCACAGCACGCAGAGTTATTATCATACATAGAGAGTAATAAAAGCGTACTATTCAATCCATATAAAACACAATATCCTCAAGAGTACCAGTACCTTACAGAAAAAAATATACAAAGCCGTTTGATTAGCAAAAAACAAGATATAGCTGGTATAGATGGACTCATTCTCCCTGGAGGAGAAAGCAGTACCATAGCACGACTTATTCAAGAACAAAATATACAAAATGACTTGTATTCTCTTATACAGTCACACATGCCTACATTAGGCACTTGTGCAGGATGCATTTTGCTATCAAAAACAGTGTTTACAAGAAATAGAAAGCACACAGAACAACACAGCAATAATGAAGATTTAGATAGTAAACATGATAGCAACAAGTATTTTCAAAGCCCGCTTGCTGTTTGCGATATAAGCATAGAAAGAAATTCATACGGAAGACAGGCGTTTAGCTTCTTCGCTACTTCTATATGTGTAAATAATACACTAATTTCATTAGGAATTAGAAATATTGAAGGACTTTTTATTCGAGCTCCTCGTATTATAGCAACAGGAGCAGGAGATAACAGCAAAACACTGTTTATGCATAATAACGATCCCGTTATCGTACAACATGACAGTAAATTATTATGTACCTTTCACCCTGAAGCAGTAAAATCTCCTGTACTCCATACACTCTTTTTATTGCAGTGTATACAAAAAAAGCTCTCCTAACGCTTGTATCAATAGAAGGCTGAGCTTCCAAATTTTATATATATGATATTGAAATATCTTAGTCTATGTACTATACTGATGTAGGGATAACATTATGAAAAATACTTACATACTATGAATATGATGGGTTTATGGAACACTTTAATACAGCAACTCAATGGCAGTGTGATAATTTTGGCAATACTGTTGATAGCAGTTCTTATCATTACTTTTAAGTCTGGCTCTTGGATATCATCTTTACAGGAATGGAAGAAAAATGTAGATAAGCATGATAAAAAAATAGATGATTTACAAAAAATGTCTGCAAAGATTGATATCATTTACCAAAGAGTAATTCCAAATTTTCCCATAAAATCTCAAAGCCCTATTTCATTGACAGAAAGTGGACGTGAAATAATGAAAGAAATACATGCCGAAAAAATTTTTGAGCGAATACTTCCCACTATTCAAGATGAATTTAAGAAAGAATTTTCAGAAAAAAACGCTTACGATATACAAACAAGAGCAATGGCATACGCAGAAGAAAACATAGAAAGCAAACTCACTTCTGAAGAAATAATTAAAGTTAAAAACGCAGCTTTTACAAGAGGGCTAATGAAAGATGATATACTAGCTATATTTGGATTGCTACTAAGAGATAAAACCCTCGAAGATTTTAACATACCAGTATCTGATGTAGATAAACATGCTCCAGAATAATATATTAGAAATGCATAATTTATTGTTGTCTTGCTGTAAGAAATTCTACAAAATTGATATACTGTGTTTTTGCATATGAAGCAAGATGCAACTCTGCAAGCTGTGCTGTAATACTCTTTTGTAAACGCATGAAATGTACATCTAAAAGTGCTTCAAACTCTATATCTGCAATAAAGTTACGAAACGATACCATTGCACCTTGTAATGACTGCCCTTCCTGTATTTTCTGTACTATTTGAACAAGCTCCCTTTCTCTTCCTTGTTTTTTTGCATGCTCAAACAAAAGAGAGCGTACAAATGTTTTTTTTCCTTGCTTAATATCTGAGGCTTCTGTCTTTCCAGTAACACTAGCATCATATAATACCTCTATAGCATCGTCTTTGATTTGAAACAATGTGCCTGTCTGCATACCCAGTGCATATAAGTTGTCTATTTCCTTTTGAATATCATAGGTATCATCAGCGGCTAATAAAAACCCCATTATCATGGGCAACGAAAAAGTATACACTCCTGTCTTCTTTGCATACATGTTTTGAATAGCATGTGTATCTGGCTCAATAGTACTTTCTCCCCATACTACATCGTCCATTTGAGCAACCCCTACCTCAGACACAATAGTAGTGTAATAGGACATTATCAATCGCATCATATTGCTTGGCACATGCTTTACTAACAGTTCCACTGCGTAAGAAAATAAAATATCTCCTAGACAAATAGTAAGCGACTCTCCTACTTTCCCTAGCACATTGTCTGTGGTATCATCAAAACCCTTGCTATTCTGTACAATATGTTTTGCTGTAATATGAAAACTTTTTTTTCCTCTTCGCAATATATCTTCATCTATAATATCATCATGCATAAGAAGAAATGCTTGTAAATACTCTACACTCAATGCCATATCTATCATATCATCAGAAAAATCAACAGAGATAGATGTATCTTTCATGTCAGCTACACTCCCATCTTTCTCTTGCTTTGAATACGAGCTAGCACCATAGTGTTCATATAATCTATACATGTATAGCATAAGACTGCTTCGAAATAGCTTTCCTCCTAACATATACTGCGTGAGAGGTTCTTTTAGAGCATAGTGAAAGCTATGTTTTCCAACACTCCGTTCAAAGAGCATATGTATAGTTCTATGAATCCCCTTTTCAATCAAAGGACGGACATTTACAAGAAAATGAGAAAAATTATTGTTTACTGTATTCATATTTCCTCTTACTTTTATATTCTTATTGTATACAAACTTCTATCACATACACCTACCACTACTGTACTAATGTGAATCTCTGTTGTATCAATTTTTTCTTTACGGAGAAGCAATTCATTATTCCCTTAAAAAGAATATAATGCTTCTTTGGACGCACCTTTTTTTCATATACTAAAAATGGATTTTTATAGATTCTCTGTGCTATGTAATGATATCCTTGTACAGCAGTAACAATAGGAATAAGCATACGCTTTGGTAAATAATGCAATCCTTTTTGTGCTTTTTGTAACCAAGCTGCATATATATCCAAGTTTTTTCGAATAAATTGCTCAAACATATGAGGATGTGACATAGCTTCTTGCTTGCTTAAGTTTTGAAATGTATAATCTCCTATTGGAATATACTGCCTATTTTTACTATAATCTTCTCCTATATCACGAATAAAATTAACATACTGCATACAAGAACCAAGCAAAGCAGCATACTCTTTTGCTTCATCAGAAATATGGCAAATATGACACAAAGTAAGTCCAATAATATCAGCACTTCCATACATATATTTTTTACAGTCTTCCATAGTAGTGATAATATATATTTCCTGTAAATCGGCTTCCATTGCACACCAAAAAGCATCGAAATACTCTATTGGTATAGACTCTTGTTCAATAAGCGTACATATTCTCTCTATAATCACTGGTGCTGATATAGACACTCTTTTTACTCGATCATAAAATGCTTTTTTTAAAAAAAAGAACGCCTCAGCTTGTTTGGGTTGTAAATCAACAAAATTATCAACAATACGCACAAAGCTATAAAAAATCATGACTTTATCGTATATTTCTTTAGAAAAAAAGAGTGACGACTTAGAATAAGTAGTACTTCCTTTTGAAAAAATAGCCTCAAAGATATTTTTTTCTAATTTTTTCGTTCTCATTTTTTATAGTATACTTATAACTTAATTTTTTATCAATTATTTTTCCCAAAATTTCAAAAAATTGTAAAATATAACAAAAAAACATAAAAAAACCTTGACTTTTTTATTATTTATATATAATATATATGATATGAAAGAAAAAGAATATATTGTTGCAGAAGTAATGTTAGATGTTTTGCAACAACTTGGTATTGATTATATCTTTGGTCTTCCTGGCGGAGCAGCCATACCAATTTTTGATGCCTTAGTGGATAGCCCTATAAAATTTATCCTTACTCGACATGAACAAGGGGCTGTACATATGGCTGATGGGTATGCACGAGCATCTGGAAAACCAGCGGTTGTACTGGTAACTTCAGGCCCTGGAGCTACTAATACTATAACAGGCCTGCTTACTGCTCTTATGGATTCAGTGCCAACTATCGTTATCTGTGGACAACAAATACGTAGTAATTTAGGACTCGATGCGTTTCAAGAAGCAGATGTTATGGGCATTACCTATGCAGTAGTAAAGCATTCCTATATGCTAAAAGAACCAAATGATACAGTACGCATTATGAAAGAAGCATTCCATATTGCTACTGAAGGAAGACCTGGTCCTGTACTTATTGATATACCAAAAGATGTTGCTTCCTCTACTATTGTGCCAAATTTTGAAACGGAAATTGAGTTGCCTGGCATTCGTCCAGTACCTGAACCTACAACAGAAACTATAGAATATGCAGCTGAGTTACTACAGCAATCTTCACGCCCCTTGATATTAGCAGGACATGGTGCTGTACTTTCTCATGCACAAAAACCTCTTATCCACCTTGCAGAAAAAATGCAAGTTCCAGTTACCTCCACCCTTCTAGGAAAAGGGGCTTTTCCAGAATCACATCCGCTTAGTTTAGGCATGCTAGGAATGCATGGCACCGCATACGCTAATCTTGCAGTATCGCAGTGTGATCTTATTATGTCTGTAGGTTCACGATGGGATGATAGAATTACAGGAAAAACAAGTGAGTTTTGTAAAACAGCGCGAAAAATCCACATTGATGTTGATGCTTCTGAGTTCAATAAAATTTTACAGATGGACTGCATAATACAAGCAGATGCTAATACAGCAGTAGAACGCATAGCAAGCATAGCTCAAAAGAAAAATAATACTATGTGGCTTAATCTAATCAAAAAGTGGAAAAAGAAATACCCTATGAATTACCGAAAAACAGGAAGCCTAAAAGCAACTCATATCATAGAGGAAGTGTATAAGCAAAGTGCAGGAAAAGCTATTGTTTCCACCGATGTAGGTCAACATCAAATGTGGGCAGCCCAATATTATCTCGTAGATGAGGGATACCAATGGCTTAGCTCTGGAGGAGCTGGCACTATGGGATACGGACTTCCTGCAGCTATTGGAGCACAGTTTGCTTATCCAGACAAGTCTGTATTTGCCTTTGTAGGTGATGGGGGCTTTCAAATGACATTATATGAACTCTCTACCATTACGGTACACAAACTCCCTGTCAAAATCTTTATTCTCAATAACAATTACTTAGGTATGGTACGTCAATGGCAAAGTTTATTTTATGAAAATAGATTAAGTGGTGTAGATATGGAAGGAAACCCTCACTTTGCAAAACTAGGAGCAAGTTATGGCATAAAATCATTTCGTATTCGGCACAGTGCACATGTAAAGCGAACTATCAAAGAAGTATTAGCATATCCCGGACCTTGCTTAGTAGAAGCAATAGTACAAAAAGAAGAAAATGTTTTTCCTATGATACCAGCGGGAGCCACTTATGAACAAATGCTTATAACTCAACCAAAAGAAAAATTAGAAAAACCAGTAGGGAGTACATAATTTAATGGATAAACAACAAGAAAGAAGAATTATTACTGTTTTAGTATCGAATAAACCTGGAGTGCTTATTCGTATAGCACTTGTATTTTCACGAAGAGGGTATAACATACATGGGTTAGTAACTCATCCTACCCATGATCCTACAAAATCAGTTATCACTATTACTGCAAAAGGAAAAAAAGAAGTGATGAACCAAATTCTCAAACAGCTTAACAAACTCATTGATGTTATTCATGCTTCTGATAGAACATATGACAATACTGTAAAGCAAGAACTTGCACTCATAAAAATCAACTTCAATGAAAACACAAGAAAGGATATACTGCTTATCGCACAATCATTTAAGTGCGAAATTGTGGATATATCACATGAATCTATCACTCTCAGTTTCTCAGGAACAGAATTAGAACTTGATCCACTTGAAAATTTACTTGCTTCATTTGGTATCATTGAAATTATACGTACAGGGTCTATCGTAATGATACGAGGAAATACTTTAACAACATAAGCCTCCCTCTCTAAACTCTAAAGCTTAGCTAGAGTTACAAGACATAAAAAAGAGCAACAGGACTGTTGCTCTTTTTTATGCACTCTCTCTCAATTTATAGCTTAAATGTTAAGTATAGTGAAAATTCAAGATATTTCGTAAAACTATTAGCATCAATGTTATATGTATATTCTCTTCCATCAATATCTTTATCTGATGCTCCTTCTGTCTTATCATCTTTTATATCTCTCTTAAATGTTAAGAAAGCAAGCAAATTACCTAAGGCAAAACGATAGTTAAAGGTGAGAAATTTATTATCCACAAACACCCCTGTAAAAGAAGGCACTAAGGTCATCACGGGAATGTACTCTCTTGCTGAATTAATTTCTCTTTCTTGCCTGATGAGATTTCCTTTATCATCTTTTACTACTTCGTTAGGAGTAAATGGTTTGTCTATTGCAAAAGAACTAGACAGTGCAAAAGTAAACACTTCATGGGGGCTTACTGAGTATTTCATTCCAATAGTATGACGTGTATCATCATTAGATGGTAACCACTCATTGTCTTTTGTATAGAAATAAGAAAATCCTAGTGTATAGGAAAGCTCAAATGTTTGAATATTTTTACTATACTTCCAACGAGTGGTTGCTCCAGTACCATAGCCATAATTTACAGGCTTATATGCGTAGTTTCGAGTAGCATCTGTATCTCTATATCTAAACTGACTAAATATTCCATGAAAATTATAGTACCAGCCAAAATACGGAGTAAGCGATAACTGATGATTTCCAAGTTCAATAAGGTATTTTGTAGAGGCCATAATGCCATAATTAGGATCTGTATACGATGTTTTGCTGTCTGTATACTCTACTGTTTTTTCTAACACCTTTCTGTCTATGTACTGCAATTTTTCTAAAAAAGCAGGACTCCATCCTAATGAAAAAGAAATAGTGTGTATATCAGAAAAAGTGGTAGCATACTCACTTCGAAGCGAAGGATACAAAGAGCTAGCTGATTGAGCAACCCATGATACGCCTGGACTTATAGAAAATTTAACATCTCCCCTATCAAAATAATCTTCATAGTCAT
Source organism: Spirochaetia bacterium (assembly GCA_965218205.1). Taxonomy (GTDB): domain Bacteria; phylum Spirochaetota; class Spirochaetia; order WTKD01; genus CBDDCA01. The sequence goes on from OZ244590.1 coordinate 1,224,826, forward strand.
ATTGACCGTATAGATATAATCGTAAATAATCTTCGTTTATTGTAATGTTTTTATCTTGATTTTCTTTATTTGTAGGACTACTTACATTAGCATATGTATAAGTATCTCCATAGCTAGCATCTAGGACAGAATACTCAACACTAGAGCCTGCACTCACTATATGCTTATCAGTTAATGCCCATGAAAAAGAATCATTCAACGCAGAGTACCATACTTTTGATGTTCCATCATAATCGTAGCCAATAGTTCCCTTCGTCTCTCCTCTTTCTTTTAAGCGTTTTATAGCATCATCTGAGAGTTTTTTTAATGTATATTGCGAATTTAATGAGACTACAGAATAGTATGAAATAATATCTATAACATGTAAACCTCTATCTGCAACTACTTTTCGCCATTGCACTCCTCCTCCAAAAAAGTAGGGAAAATCTTGCTTTTCTCCTTCAAACGGATTGTCTTGCGAAGTATTTTTTACATCCAGCTGTACTATATCATAGTAGGCAAGCCCCAGTACTTTTACTACATCATTTTGATTTTTATAGGTAAAAGACAAGAAATAATCCCCATATGTATACCAATCAACATTTATGTCACTATCATCAGTAGCTAACACTTCAATAAGTGGAATTAGAGTATACCTCTCAATAGATTGCCGTGCTATCGCAAATAATGTTGCATTCTTTCCTATTGTCTGCCTATACCCAATATAAGGGGCAGTGGCACTCAACCCTAACATGAGACGATTATTCTGTACATCCTTAGGATATGCAATTACTGTTCCTCCAAGTGATTGTCCATACCTTCCAGGAGGAGGTCCCTTGATGGTCTTAATAGATCCCACCGTTTCCTTAGAGATAATAGGCTGGCTACTATTAGAATAATGTGCATTAGTCGGAACAGGCAAAAAATCAACATAGTTCTGATTCCATGCACTGTCTCCTCCAAACACAGAATAACTTGTTCCTAATGTAAAAAATGAATTTGTACCAGGCTCTAGGATTCTCGCCATAGAAGCATTTCCTATATCATCTTGCATCACTCCTGCTTCAGAGGTAATAATACTAAAAGGGTCACCTCGTTCAAGGGAGGCATTTTCTACCTCAGATTCCCCGTATTCTGTAATGTTTGGCTCTTGTTGTATATCTCTGTCTGCAGTAACTATTATCTCCTCTTCTACTAACTCAGCCTGTGAAGATTGCTCCACTACAATCTCAAATACTGTTGGATTAGCACTGGTATCTTGTCCTGCATTAACACTAAAAGAAAAATCAGCTTCATCAGCAGCAAGAGTGATAACTTTAAGCGTATATTCACCTGGCTCTACATCAAAAAAAGCAAAATTACCCTCTTCATCACTTAGTTCAATGATGTCTAACTCAACGAGTATGACTGTTGCCTCAACAACAGGTTCATCATTTTGTATAATACTCCCATAATAATCTTCAGAAAATACAGTAATGCTTCCTACTATTAATAAGAAACATACAAACATGCTTAATTTCTTATATACCATTATATTCCTCCTAGTATATTATTTTTTTTTATAGATATTTCTATTAAGAACTATTTTTATAACAAATATTTACAATTATAACATAAAAAATAAATAGTATGTGTGTGTTTTGACTAAAATTTTAGAAAAAAAAAAAAAAAATAGCCTGTATTACTGTGCATAAAATGTAATTTTTCTTATATAGTTACTATAAAAAACTAATTACTATACCATTTTAGTAAAATATGCCTTTCACTTGACACATAAAGTACGCTTTTACTGATAACTATACAATAGTACGAGAATACAAAGAGAAGCCGAAAGCTATGCTCTATGATAGGCGTCCTGCTTCAGTAGAACATCCTAATACCATGATACCTTACTATCAGTTAAAACTCAAAGAGATATGCGAAACATTACAGCACTATCATCAACGATGTATTGCCTCTCATATACAACGAGAGTATGCCATTCCTTATTCCATAAAGACTATCATTAAGCATCTGAGAAAGATGGGGTTTTTTAAGACACATAAAAAGCGAAAAGCAGAAAAGAAACAAGAGGCTCGCCTATGGAAACAACTGCTGCAGTTTTGTCAAAAAATACAAGTAGATATTAAATATCTTACCGATATCCCTGAATTATACTTCTCATTACGCAAGTTTTGCCTCCCAAAGTATCAAATTACCGCACGCGATGTCGCAACAGGGGCTTTATGGATATGCTTTGCTACTCAAAAAAGCTCTTCTCATACCGCTTTGTTTATTGAATATCTGCTTACTCATCTTGCTTCTTTTCACGTTGATACTTCCTCTATTACTATTCAAACTGTTGATAATGGCTCTGAGTTTATCTCAGGGGCTTTTAGTACTAAACAGTCTGCTTTTGTTGCTTCTCTTGCAGCATACGAGGCACACCATACTACTATCCCATATGCTTCTCCTACTTACAATTCTGATGTCGAGGCTTCTCATAAACTTATTGAAACTGAATGCTATGCAAAAATGCAGAATCCCTACTCTCAGTACTTTTTTACTCAAAAGTGCTGAGTATCAATATAGCTTTAATCATCAACGCCATAACTCTTATAAACACGGCTCTCCTGCTTTGTTGCTCAAAGAAAAAAGTCCTTCTCTGGATCCTTGTGTACTTACTCTGCGACCTCTTATTGTTGATACTTTCCTTACTAAACGAACATTACACACTTGGCATAATAGAAATTTTGCAGTATACTGATTTTATCAAAAGGGTTCACACGAAACGGTTAAAACTCCAAAAAACTAATTACTATACCATTTTAGTAAAATATGCCTTTCACTTGACACTTTTTACTGATAACTATACAATAGTACGAGAATAGACTTATATTTTTTATTATACATTATCAATAATAATTAGGAGTAGTTATGCAAAATGCAGTAGATTTTTTTATTTCTGGGGGACCATTTATGTACCCCCTCTTACTTGCTTCAGTATTAGCAATCACGCTTATATTAGAGCGTATGATAAGTAGCATTGCTTGGACAAGAACAATGAAACAATACGTACGGTTTATAGAAACACGTGGTATTGAAGGTACTAAAATTCCCGGTAGCAGCGAAAGTTTTTGGCAAAAAAATACAAAAGATCGCAAACAAGAAACAGAAAGCAACTTTCAAGCTGTATGCGAAAAACGTACAAGCCCATATCAAATACTCAACACAGTAGGAGCTGTATCTCCTCTTCTTGGGTTTATTGGTACTATTTCTGGAATGATAGGGGCTTTTCAATCTATAGCAAATGCAGATAAAGTTTCCATTAAATTGGTAGCGGCAGGTATTTCAGAAGCCTTAATTACTACTGGTTTTGGACTTATCATTGCTGTAATATGTATTTTTGCCGAATCTGTAGGAATGTATCTTTTTGGAAATTTTACTCAAAGTATTGAGTTAAAGCTAGAAAAGATATTTAAGGCAGAAGAAGACGCTCATGAAAATCGTTAAAGAAGGACGTAAATCGCTTGGTGACCTTTCGGGATCCATGACTGACATATGTTTTTTACTTATTATCTTTTTTCTTGTTGCCGCAGTATTTATCAATGATGAAGGGCTTGTTCTTTTTTTACCAAACGAAGATTCTGAACCACAAAAAAAATTAGAAGACAAAGTTTTACAGATAAGACAAATACGATTACTCAGCGAAGAAAGCATTATTGTAGATACAAAAGAGTACCCCTTTGAAGAGTTTAAGAAGATTATCACCCCTTTAATACAGGAGAAAATACAAGAAATTGGTACTCCTCCTACTGTAATTTTACAAATTGGTGATGATATATCGTATAGTAAAGCTATGGAAGCCCTCTCTGTTATTGAGCAGGCAGGAGTGGAAGATTTTACTATTACTTCGCAAGGAATAGAGACATTTTTAATACCAATAAATTTCTCAAAAAAAGGGAATTTTCTTACTACTATAGATGAGGAGTAGACTATGCAATTATTAAAACGAAAAAAAAGAAAAGCCTTTGCTCTTGTTGCTACAAGTGATATTGCTTTCTTATTACTGATATTTTTGATAGTTACTGCTAACTTAGAGTACAACCCTGAGATTACTGCCCCACAAATTGCAAACACTACTGAGTTTTTAGCAACTGAAAATAAAGTAATTCTTATTGAAGTAACAGGTGATGGAGAACTCTTTGTTGAAAGTAAAAAAACTAATCTAAATGAGTTTCCTTCTCTATTATCAGAGCTTAGTAATGAATTTATTTATAGAATTTATGCGGATCAAACAGCCCCATTTTTTCTTATTGCAACAGCCTTAAACGAACTGCAAAAAAATAATAAGCAAAAAATACTTATGATGATTGAAAAGGAACAATAATATACAGGATAGCTATGAAAAAAATACTTTTTTACATTATTTCTATTGTAACACATATAGTTATTTTCTATATATTGGCATTAAACTTTGGAGTATTAGGTCAATTTACAGAAGAAAAACAATATGAAGTGCTTGAATTTCAATTAGTAAATCCTGTAGTAAAAACTGCCCCTCCTCCCCCTCCAGAAGTAAAGAAAGCACCTCCTCCTCCAAAAGTTATATCATCAGTAACGGAGGTAACAAAAGAACCTGAAGAAGAACAGGAAGCGGTAGAAGAGGTAGTACAGCAAATTACTAGCACAGCAAAGGAGTTTGCTGCTTTTTATAAAGTAGATACTCGGCCTTCATTTAAGAAGAGAGCACCACAACGTTATCCTGCTCTTGAAAAACGTGCAGGAAAAGAAGGTATCGTTATTATAGAAGTGGATATTGATGAAAATGGCATATTACAAGCTGCTCGTATCAAAAAAAGTGGGGGGAAAAATTTTGACACTTCTGCATTAGAGATGATTGAAAATTCAACATATAATCCTGGTGTAAAAGATGGTGTGCCTATTCCTGTACGAATGCGCTTTACTATACGCTATAAACTAAAAGGGTAATACTTATATGGAGAAGGCATCATGTCAGCTATACAAGAACGAATAGTACTAGAAGCAAAAAAGAGAGGCTTTCATCTCATTAGCAATGAGATTGAAAGCAAATCTAAAACACTACAGAACATTGAGAGCGGACTTGCCCATTTATTTTTAATGCATACAAGTGCAAGCATAAGTATCAATGAAAATGCAGACCCATCAGTACGTGTAGATTTTGAAACATTTAGCAATACTATGATACCTGAACATTTTGCAGGTTTTACCCATACCTATGAAGGCAGCGATGATATGCCTGCTCATATAAAATCTTCTTTGTATGGGGTGTCATTATCCATACCAGTACATAATGGAACATTTGTGCTTGGTACTTGGCAAGGAATCTATCTTAATGAACATCGTAACTACGGAGGAAACCGTACATTGATGATAACAGTATTATACTAGCGATAATATTATTCATCAGTAGTCATCTCTTGAGAAGTTTCTTGAACGAATACATTATTTTTATTTTTTAGTAACATATCTAATTGAGGGTACGGAATCTCAATAGCATATTTCTTAAATAGCTCCCATACTTTTATGTGTAAATCTGAGCTTACTTGATACCTGTCTTTTACATCTCGAATACATACATATATTGCTACTTTAATTCCTGAGTCTGCAAATTTTTGTACTCTAAAAAACATATCTTTCCCTGTTTCTCTGTATGGCATAGTCTCTGCAGCTTCTTTCATCACTTTTTCTACCATGTATAAATCAGACTGATAGCTAACTTGTACTTTACAATTTATATAAAAAATTCTATCGCTATGCGTATAATTTTGTACTGGATTGTTGGTAAGGTATTTATTAGGAATGATAAGCTCGTCTCCAGAAAGATTACGAATAACAGTATGCAACATGTTTATATGTTCAACAGTACCTTCAATATCCATCACTAATACCCTATCGCCTTCATTGATGACTCGAGAGGTGTTCATTGAAATGCCTGATATAAAATTACCAACAACATCCTGTAACCCAAACCCTATACCAAAGCCCAATGCTCCAAATACAAGATTAAGCGATCTTATATCAATTCCTATAAAAGGAAGCCCAACAAAAATAACTATGGTAAAGACACCGTAGCGTATGAGTATGCCTAGTGAATTCTTATTCTTAATGGTAACATGCTGGATAACATAACGTTGTGATACTTGCATGCCTATCTTAGACAAGGAGTTTGCTATATACAAAAGAATAATAATTTGCACAATATTGAGAAATGAAATAGTAATATTACCATTTGTAAAAAAAGGAGTAGTAAATATTTCTACAATATTTCGTAGAGATAACAATAACAACAACAAACGTACTACAATAACTATTACTATTATCAAAGTGATGGTATGTATTACCTTTAGTGCAATATCATACCGTGTACGGATGCCTTTGCCTTTCGTATGGGATATATGAGAATCTCTACTTGCTTTTCCATTATCGTTGCCTGCTATTAAGAGAATGATATGCCTAAACAATCTAGAAAGAACAAGCAACAGAACAAGAGGAATGATTAAATGTATGATAAAAAACTCTACAGTAAATACTTCCCCTCTTATAGAGAGAATTGTAAAGTCAAAAAAAGCACTTATTTTATCCATTCGAAAGTAATCGTGCCTCATCTATAATTTTTTGTACTATATTGCCAAAGGCATTTGCTCTTGTAGGAGTAAGCATAATATGTAAATCAATAGAGCGAGTAAATTCTTGTATTAGAGCTTGTCCTTCCTGTGCTAATTCGGCAATGCTTAAAAAAGAAAAACCAAACGCCATTACTCCCATAAGCCCTTGAATAATCATAGCATCCGATTTTCCTCGTATTGTTGCTTTCTCATCGTGTTCTTCTACTACTACATAGGCATTAGATATGCATCCATGTACATAGGTATGCTCATTACATTCTTCTTGTGTTAATACACTGAGTTTGCTTTGATATGCAATAATCCCATGAAACATATCGCTTGCATCCAATAATAGCAAATCATTTAGCTCATTCGCAAGAGAATGAAATGTTTTACGTGATACTTCTATTGACATAACTACATCTCCCAATAACTAGAACCATCTTTTCTATCTTTAATAACTATATTTGCTGAAAGAAGCATATCTCTTAAATGATCCGATAATGCAAAATTTTTCTCATTTCTTGCCATTGTTCGCATGTCCACAATGGCATCTATTAAACGAGTAAACAACTGTGTTTCTTCTTGGTGTGTCCGTAATCCTAATACCACTGTGCAGAACACGTAAAATACTAGCATACAATCAATATCATCTTTTTCTTCTTCAAGCAGCTTTTCTAAATACTTATCAATAGAAAATAATGTTGCTATCACCGCTGGAGTATCCATATCATTATTCATATGATGCTCTAATTCTTCAAGATACTCTGTAGCTTTTTCTTTCTTCCCTTTAATAGATTGCACCGCTGCTATAAGCATTTTATGTATATCATCAAAGAAAAGATTAGTAGCATAGTATTGTAGATTATTGCTTATTACACTAAAAGGGAGTGCTATTTTTTCTTGTTCTGATTTTTGATACAATGAGAAAGCATACTGTAATACTCTCATTTCTATATTACATAAAAGATGTAATAGTTTTTTAAGACCTTTCTCAGTACCTTTTAGTGCATCATCAGTAACATCAAGAATACTACGATAATGCGAACGTAAAAGAAAAAATCGTAATACATTGGGGCCATATCCCTTGCTTATATGTTCATTATTACCAGTAAAGCAATCCTCAAGATTAATAAAGTTACCAAGACTTTTACTCATTTTCTGATGGTTGATAGTAATAAGATTATTATATACCCAATAGTTTGCCTGCAATGTATTGTACAATGCATAGGTCTGTGCAATTTCTGCTTCATGATGAGGAAACTGTAAATCTAAGCCTCCGCCATGTATATCAAATGGTATACCAAGATACTTTTTACTCATTGCTGCACATTCTGTATGCCACCCTGGAAAACCATGATTAGTCCACTTTGAACGCCACTTCATGAGGTGCATAATATCAGCTTTTTTCCATAAGGCAAAGTCAAAGGGAGATTTTTTTTCACTATGCTGTGCAGATATTTCAGTAGAATTTTGCATATCTTTAATCGATACTCCCGATAAGGCTCCATACACATAGGCATGTTTCATAAGAAAATGTTGTATATCAAAATATACTGATCCTTGTTTTTCATATGCAAAGCCTAAATCTATAAGTTGTTCAATACTCTCTAATTGTTCAGGGATATGTCCAGTGGCAATTGGTTCTATAGAAGGATGGAGTACATTCAAATACCGTAATGCCTGATGATATTTGCCAGTATAAAACTGTGCTAACTCCATAGGTTCTTTTTTTTCAACCACTGATTGCTTTATAAGTTTATCTTGCCCTTGCTCTTGCACTTCATCTTCTAAATGACCAACATCTGTTATGTTTCTTACATACCGAACGGTATACCCTAAATACTGTAAATACCGATACAGTGTATCAAACACAATAGCAGAGCGTGCATGTCCTAAATGAGGACTTCCATAGACTGTAGGTCCACACACATACATACCTACTGTATTCTGAGAAATAGGAACAAATAACTCTACTGTACGCTTATAGTAATTAAACAGTTGCAAAGACATAATGATAAAGGCTTCTTTTATTATAATAGCTTATCTCATTTTTTGCAAAAGCATTTCATGGGTAAACTATATACAATAGTACAGTATACTTAAAATGTTTTTGGTGTAAAATTATTATTTGGTCTTGAGTAATTATTTTGCATAACGCTAATATTATCCTGATAATTCTGTGGAAATATTAACGGATGGGTTTGATTTTGCTGAGGCTGATTAAATATAGAGATAATACCTTTATCTATTGGTGCATCTAAGTCAGAAATAGAATGTACTAAACCTTTTTCTTTTGCTTGTGTAGGGAAAAGGGTTGTTCTATTGTGTATCATATTATTAATTTCTTCTTCTGTTACTGTATTATTGCCTACTTCTGCATTTGTGTTGATAGTATGTGAAATAATTTTTGATATGTTTGCTTGATCAATTTTCAATGATTTTAGCATTTCATCAATATTTTTTTCATCCATTGAAGAGTTTGCTTGCAAATGAGAATTTATAGGATGCAGCAAAAATCTAGCATGTTCAACTGATTTTCTAATTTTTCCAGCACAGTATAAAATAATACCAATGGAATCCACTGATCCAAAATTATAAGTAATTAGTTCTATAGGAGCTTTTACAAGATAATTATATAAACTTAATCCGTGATAAACAGAACCACCAGGCGTAGACATGAGTAAATGTACTTTTTCATAGCCATTTTGTATTACATCATCAATAACATTGAATAACGAACGGGTAGTATATTCATCAACGGCAGCAAAAAATCTTATGCATATTTCTTTCATTATATCCCCCTAGTTTAATAATCATATTAAACTTATTATAATATTATTGTATTTTTTTTAACACTCTGTGTCAATATTTTTATTACAATAGTACAATCTATTTTGATATTAAGTGTAGTAATGAGATTCATAATTTTCTATTTATCGCTCTATTTAATGTGCTGTTGTATATAATTCCCTCCTTATTGATACTTGATGCCCTATAGCAAGAAAGGAGCATTTCCTTTCTTGCCTAAGCTTGTATTTTATGACAGAATGTATGCTATGATGAAGGACATGCTGTTTTATCAGTACTGTCCTTTGGGTACTGTGATGTTTTTCCATACATAGCTGAACCAGAAAAAGTACTTAAAATTATTGTTGCTTTACATAATCTCCACGATGATAAATCTTGATCAAATTTACGAGCATTTTTAAATGTATGGTATACATTAGTAACACTCTGTACATCCCAATCTCCTATGTCTTGATTAAAAGCAGAAGCTCTATTGAACATACTATTCATACCAATAACCTTACTCATATCCCAATCTCCTATATCTTGATTAAAAGCAGAAGCTAAAGTAAACATATTAACCACATTAGTAACCTTACCTACATCCCAATTTCCTATATCTTGATTAAAGACAGTAGCAGAATCAAACATAGCACCCATATCCGTTACATTACTGGTATTCCATTTTGTAATATCTCCATTAAATGTACTATCATTAAAAAATAAATCACTCATATCAGTAATAGCACTGGTGTCTATCATGTTGAGGTTGGGGCTAGGGTTGTTGTTCCCTCCCGAACCTTGCCTTGTTTTTTCTGCAGTGATAATAGCTTGCAATGCTGACTTTGTTGTTGGTCTGTAATAGCTCGCTGATTGTCCTGCTAGTTTCACCAGCCCTGTCTCTACATTGATAGTCGCAAGTACCTTTTGTCCCGAGTTTGCTCCCGCAGTAATGGTACATTCCACTACTCCATAGCTATATTCAGTTATAGCAGTATCATGTATGTTTGATTTATTTGCTGTGCCTGTTATCGTTACTGTATTGGTATTTTTTGCAAATGTTACTGTTAGGCCTGTTTCTTGTTTGAGGGTGCTGTTATCGTTATCTATTGTGCTTTCATCACAGGTAAAGGTAAGCCCACTAGGACTAATGCTGGTAAGTACTCTCGTTGTATGTGCTGATGTTGGTGTTGATCCTACTGTTGCTGAAACCTTTGTGGCATTTCCTATTACTACTGTTGGGGTGCTGGCAGAGACTGCTGTTGCTTCTGCTGATATTTTTGTCTTTTTGAGGCTGTTTACTGCTACTGCGGTGATATAGTACTTTGTATTCAATCGTAGGTTGCGTATTGTATAGCTTGTTGCTCCTGTTGGCACATCGTCTTTTTCTGCTCCTACTTGTGCATCGCTTGCTGCTTGTGCCCGTGTTTTTATTGTTGCTCCATTTATGTTTGTATTTGAGGCTATATAGTATACTTTGTAGTCTATTTGATTATCTCTGAGATGAGTTGTTCCGTCTTCTGCTGTTCCTTTTACGGTTGGGGCTGTTATGGTAAGTACTATGGTAGCTCCTTGTGCATTTGCTTGTATGGTGGGCTTTCCTGGTGCTGCATAGGCTTCTTTTGCTACAAACTCCTTGCGGATACCTGTTGATTCTTTGTTGGGATCGGTGCTGTTTACTGCTTGCACTACTATTTCGTAGCTTGTGCCTACTGTCACACTGGTCAGAGTGCTGTTGGTTGTTCCTGCTGCTGTTGTTGTGGGGCTTCCTCCTGATGCTATTATTATCTCTGCTATTGTCCTCTGTGTACTGCCACTTTTTGCTACTTTGTATACTTTGTACGATACTTGTGCTACTGCTAGGGTATCGCCTGTGTCTGTTGTGTGGCTTGCAGTAAGGCTGGGGGCTGTCCACGATAGCTTTGCATTCCTTCCTTCTACTCCTTTTACTTGTATGTTGCTTACTTCTGCGGGATCTGTTGCTAGTGATGCGGTTGTTACTGTTGCCACTGTCGATACTGCTTTTTTGCTTGGATCTGTTTTTATGGCTACTTCTACTACAAAGTGATACTTTGTTGCTCCTTTTATTGCTACTGCTGAGGATGTCACGCCTATACTGCTAAGGGCTGGTACTGTGTACACTCCGTTCCTTGCTGTGCCTATGCTTACTCTTCTGCCTCTTTGTACTTCTGCTACTGTTGGGGTTGTGTCTTTTTGTAAGCCGTACACTGTGTACACTAGCTCATCATTGCTGGTTACTGTTGTGCCATCTTTGTTTTTTGCTCCTGTTATTGTGCTTAATTGCGTGAGTACTAGCTTTATTGTTCCTGTTGTGTTTGTTGACTGTGATACTACTAGCTTGCCTGTTAAGGACGAGTTAGGGGCTGTTGCTTTTGATCTGGGGATGGTGCTGAGTGCTAGTGTTTGTATCAGTGCGGGGTCTTTGCTTTGTGCTTTCTTTGTTGTAAAGGGGTTCAGGTTGTTTATTGCTTCTATGCCTATGGTGTATTCTGCTCCTTTTGTTCCTATAAATGTTCCTCGTAAAGTGCTGTTTCCTGCTATATCTTGTATTTGTACTCCTGTCATTGCTTTTATTTCTGCTATTGTTTTAGTACTCTGGTCTCCTGCTACTATGTATACTTTGTACTGTATGTTTGCTTGTGTGAGTTTGCTGTCATTGGGTGCTTTGTGGTTGTCGGTAATTGTTCCTGCTTGAAACTCGTACTGTACGGTATCGCTTGTTGCTGTTGATTCTGCAATAAGCAGAGTGAGGCTTTCTGGTGCGGGAGGGACAGTGGATATTGCATCGTATACTGCTACTTTGTCTGTGAGTGTTGTTGGGGGGCTTACTCTGTTATTTTCTACTGTGAGAAAGCGAAAGCTATATTGTTTTGCATTTGCTTGTGTTGCTGATACTTCTATGCCATCTGCTATGCCAAAGCTAATGGTGGTTGCGGTACTTGTTATGCTTTTTTCTGCTACCAGTGTAGTGCTATCGTACATACGCAGGGTGTAGTACTTATTTGATCCAGGTGCTTGCGTAAAGGTTGCTTTTATTTGTATTGCTCCTGTTGTAACGAGGGCGGGCTTGCTTTGAAAGAGTTCTGCTGAGGGTGCTGTAAGCTGAGAGGGAGTGGTTATGTCTTTTGGGGTTGATGTGCTTTTGTTGCCTGCATAGTCTATTGCTTGTATTGTTACTGTGTATGTTTTTCCTTGACTGAGTTCTTCGACAGAGAGCGATGTTGTGGGATAGGCTATTTTCTGCTCGTTCAGTACTGCAGTACTTGTGCCTTGCTCTTGTATGCTTATGCTGTATTCTTTTATGTCTTTGTTCTTGGCTTTTGTTGCATCGGGGGCTGTCCATGTTATCTGTGTTGCTACTTTTGTTGCTGATACAAAGGGATAGCTTGCTTGTATGTTTGTTACTGGATCGGGTGCTGTGCTATCTGCTCCTGTATCTACTGTGGTTGTTGCTTCTGTTCCTTTGTTGCCTGCATAGTCCATTGATACGACTGCCACTGTGTACTCGGTGGTGGCTTTGAGGCCTGGTATCTGCGTGTTGCGTACTGTTCTGTCTGTTATTGTTACTGTCTTTGCTGCTGTTGGGCTATCTTTTTCTGTTGCTGTTATGGTCACTCCTGCGTAGTCTCGTACATTGGGCTCTTGCCAGCTTACTACTATGCTTGTTGCTCCTCCTACGGCACTTACATTGCTTACGGGCTTTGTTGTTTTGTCGGTTGTTGCTAATTCTTTTGACACTGCAGTGGAGTACTTTCCGTTTTGAGAGACATACACTTCTACTTTGTAGCTAAGTGTACCGTAGAGTTTTGTGAGTGCTATGCCATCTTTTGCGACATACACAGTGGCGTATTCTTTGTTTTGTGCGGTTGCTCCGCTGACATTGGTTGCACTTGTATCTTTGCTTATTGTCTCCTCTGCTACTACTGTGTTTGTTGCGGTTGCTGTTACTCGTACTAAGAGGCTTTTTGCTGTACTGCCTGTTCCAAAGGTAAAGTTTCCCCACTTGATAAGCAGGCTTTCATCGGCAGGGCTATTGTCTTTATCGTTTGCTGTTACTGTAAGTTCTGCCTCTGGTAGTGGCGTTACTGTTTGTGAGAGTGCTGATGCTTGCACACCAGTCAGTACTGTTGTAGGACTGCTTGTGTTGTCATTTCTGTCTTTGTAGCGTATTTCTACATCATAGGATATGCCTGCAAGCGTGGAGATGTTTGGAAGCGTAACTTCCCCTTGTTGTAGGTTCTGTACGGTAGCTTGTGCAAGCACTGTGCCACCAGTTGTGCTTTTTACCACTATCGTTGCTTCTGCTATGTCTGTCTTGCCTACTGCAAGTCGTTCTTTGTCCCATGTTATCTTTATGCCATCACCTGATTTTTCTACGCCTACTTGTGTCAATGTGTCTTGTGGGGTAGTAGTATCTATCAGTGTTGTCACAGTGCGGGTTGTTTTTGGTGATACTTCCGTGTTTTTCTGGGCTTCTATCTCTACAGTGTAGTTAGTAAGTGCTTGTAAGCCTTTGAGTTTATACGATTGTCCTTGTTGAAACAATGCACGATATTCTATGGCAGGAACACGCACTTGTATTGATTGGGCTGGCGTTGTAGATGTAGCTTTTACTACTACATGTGTGGCATCACTGGGAGCTTGCCAGCGTAATGAGAGTGTCCCATCATTGCCTGCTGGTTGTATCTGCACATTGGACAGTGATGCAAGTGTCGGGGTTACTGGTGAAGTTCCTCCTCCGCCTGATGAGGAACTGCTACTGCCCTCCGAACATCCTACGAGTACGAGGGTAACTATTGCTAGCACTAAAAACAGTGCAACGAGAGTTATGCTTTGCTTATATCGAGAGTGTACCCCCCCCCCCCCCGATTTTTTTGATGCTACTTATTCTTTCGTCCATATACATCTCCTTTTATTATTATGTATTATATCATGTTTATTATAACACAACATACTATTATTGTGTTACTCTATTATAGCAAAAAATATATAGCTTATTTTAATTCTAAGTAGCGATAAATATCTTTTACTGATTGAATAAAATGAATACTTTTATACTTCTTGTGTTGTTGAATACTAAAAGGTGAAGAAAATATCAAACACTTCATATTTGCCTGCAAAGCACCATACCCATCATAAAATATATGATTCCCGATATATAAGCATTCATCATTTGCAACTCCTAATTGTGTAGCTGCTGTATCAAATAAAAAACGATGAGGCTTAAAATACCCATATTGCTCAGAAGAAATAACGCTTTGAAAATAAGGAAGCAGCTGCCAGTTTTGTAGCTTATCATATGCCATAAAATCAGAGATAATACCGAGTTTATAATTATGGTGATAGAGATCACCTATGAGTGTACGCATTCCCATGCGAAGCGGTGTTCTTTTTAAGCCATTTATCCACATATGTTTTATTCTGTGTTCTAATATATACTCCGATAAACATTTTGATGCACCAGTCTGCTCAATAAATAATTCAAGAGAGAGTTTTTCAAAAAACTCTTGATTTGTTTCATTATTATTTTCTAGTGTTTTACGTAATTTTCTTCGCATACAATAATAATGGTATATCCATTTAGAAGAGAACATATAACGAAACGGAGCACACAATAACATTACTGTATTGGAATAGAGAGTATTGTCAATATCAAATATAATTGCCTTAAAGCGACTAGAATTTTTTATCATAAGAAAACGGAACTTTTAGTGGTAACACTCTATAGCTATATTGACGATTAGACAACTGTTCATCTATTACCATAGATTCAATATCATCAAAACGAGTATTATAAAAATCAAACTCTCCTGCAGGAGTAATGTATGGTATATATATTCTCCATGCAACTGTCTTTTTTATTGTATCACCTTCAATACTTTGCAGTTCATCAATGAGGACAAGATAAAAAAATTGAGGATAACGAATTGTCCACATATATAATTGTGTCTCTAACTCTTCTAACATATCTGTAAAGAAAATATACTGAGGAATATTATTTTCAAAATTAGCATATAAACTATGAAAATTATACAAGTACTGGACTACATTATTTGCATAACGATATATAAAATCATCAGACTCTATACTTATTCTTGTTCTATTATCTTCAAGAGGATAAAATTGATAAAAAGAAACTTCATATTCTTTTAAGAAAGATAATACATTATTTACAAAATCAATAAGCGTATAACTATACCATTGTGCAATCTTATTGAAATCAGAAAAGTATTCTCTATTCTTAAAATCTTTTATAGCGAAGTTTTGTTGTATAAATGCAGCAAAACTCTGATTACTTGCATACAATTCAAAATTATCATCATCTGGAAATAACCAATCCCATTCAATAATTTTTTGGGTATTGCGAGTAATATCACTAAATGGCAACTGCATAATATACTTAAATAAAAAAGGGATTTTCACGTTTGTAAATAGTGTTGTGCCATTCAACACAAGCGAAACATGAGTTACAAAATCAGCAGGAGAAAAAGAGACATAACTTTCAGCATTATCAAGAATATGTACTTGAACATATTCAATACTATATTCATCATCAATGCGTATTGTCCAACTTGAACGACTATGCAGTATAAAATCACCATACTGTTCAGGAATAATATCAATGGTTCGTGCTGTATCATCAATAAGAATAGAAAATTTCTTACCATCATTTTGCATATAAGTAGTATTAGTATAGTTCTCAAAAATATCTTTTTGATATATTTTGTTAAGAATAAACTGACGTACTTCTACACTGGTAATAAGATCATATGCAAATACAGGAACATCATACATAAAAAAGAGAGAAGATACAAAAAAGAAAAAATATATTACCTTACTCTTCATACAAAGAACCTTCGTCTTGCCTTTTGATAGAACTAATGATACTTTTTGCTGCCTCTAAAGTTCCTCGTTGCTTCTCCAATCTATCAAGTAAAGACAGAAATGACACTCGCATGCTACTTCCTTGTTTGCTGGAAAATTCTTGCATAAGTGCTTTAGATGCCCCTTGAAGAGTATAACGTTTTTTATATATCAGAAATTGCAGACGGTATAATACATACAGCTCCTGATTAGAATACACTCTTTTCCCATGCATATCTTTCTTTACTAATAAGTAGGAAAGATGCTTTTCCCAATACCGTATAACATGCGGCTTAATACCCAATATATTTGATACTTGTGTGATAGTATAGGTTTGCATATACTATTACAAGTATATCACAGAAAATTATTTTGCCTGTGACTCTTTTATCTGTTATTTTTTTATCTGCTACTTTTTTATCTGTTACTTTTTCATCTGCTACTTTTTTAATTTGGGAACAATAATGTTCTTAAAGTAATCTTCACAAATTTTGCGTACTTCTATGCCACTTCCCACTCTCATGATACTGTCATATAATGTACGTAGTTGCTCAGTGTGTAATCTTCGTATAAGATATTTTGTTGAAGCAACATCCGATGGGCTTACCGATACTTCTCGTACTCCCAAAGCAATGAGTACAGTAAGCATTACTGGATCTGCAGCCATATTACCACATACACCTACCTCTTTATTATATATGTTAGCACCTTTGACTGTAGTATCAATTAATCGTAATATGCTAGGATGTAAGCTATCAGCTTCCTTTGAAAGCTCTGGGTGTACTCTATCCATAGCAAGCGTATACTGTGTCAAATCGTTTGTACCTATTGAAAAAAAGTCAACTTCTTTTGCAAGAAATTCAGCCATAAGAGCTGATGCTGGAGTTTCTATCATAATCCCCAGCTGAACAGGAGGAGCTTTTAACTCTTCCTGCACTTCTAACGCTATTTCTTTTGCTTTTAAGAACTCAACGGTACGAGAAATCATTGGAAACATAATTCTAAAGGTAACAGTATTCTTATTTTCAAACTGTTGCAATGCAGCTCTATATATTGCCCTTAATTGCTTCTTAAATATTGTAATATTACTTAGCAGTAAGCGTATTCCACGTATTCCTAAAAAAGGATTATCTTCTTTCGGTATTTGTAACCAACTTACTGGTTTATCGCCTCCAATATCCATCACTCGTACTATGATAGGAATATTTTCTAATACATTTGCCACATGAGAATACGCGTTATATTGCTCATCCTCAGTTGGTTCTTTACTACTGTTTACAAACAAAAACTCTGTCCTAAATAAGCCTACCCCTTCCCCCCCCTTTTCTAGCACTAAACTAGAATCTGTTACATTAGCAATATTACAAAACACTTCTACACGTTGCTTATCTTCGCTTATTGCTTCCATATGTGCTTCTTGCTCTTCCTTGTGTTTTTGTGCCTTTTGTTTCTTGCTATATTCTTTTGCTTTCAAAACAAGAGCATCACTAGGATTAGTAATTAAGCGATCAGCAACTGCGTCTAAAATTACTATCTGTTCCTCCTGTAAGTCAAATATATCACTTCCCATACCAACAAGTGCAGGAATACCAAGTGCACGTGCTAATATAGCCATATGAGAAGTAGCTCCCCCTAAACTAGTACAAATACCTTGTACAAAACTATCATGAAGAGAGGCAGTCTGTGTTGGAGTAAGCTCCTTTGCAATCAAAATAAAAGGAGTATCACTCGGTAATTTCTTCTGTTCTCTGTTCTCTAAAATTCGAAGTAAGCGTATTCGTACATCTTTCATATCATATGCACGTGCTTGCAACACTAAATCATCCAGTTTTTCTAATACTTGTGCCTGCTGTAATAAGACTTCGCTTACAGCATAAGAAGCATCGCAATCTTTATGTATATATTCCAACATCATATCCACAATAGGAACATCATTTATAATCATAATATGCCCATCTATAATATCAGCTTCAACTTCTAACTGCTTTTTCAATAAATCTTCTTTAAGCACTTTTAGTTGTTCAATAGCCGTTGTTTGTGCTTTCTGTAATCTTTCAATCTCCTCCTCTGCAGGTCCATGAGGACTCTTTTTATCAATAGTAAACTCGTCATCTTTAAGAAAAAACACAGGAGCAACCGCTATCCCTGGAGACGCTTTAATTCCCTCTATATACTTACTATCAGCTTCTATATCCATAGCTTCATAAAGTGCAACATCAGTATTGTCTATCTCTATTGCTTTCTCATGATTAAGCTCATTTTCTATATACAAAATAATTGCATCAAAGGCTTCCTGTGCCTGATCCCCCTCTGCACTTATTAGTATTTCAGTATTGCAACTAATATTCAATTTTAAGATTGACGGCATGCTTTTTAATGATGCCGATGCTTTATTAGTATGAATATACACATCAGTAGTATCATAAGACTGTGCCATACTCGCTAATTTTGTAGCAGGACGTGCATGCATACCATTCTCACCAAGAAATAGTAAGCGTTTATGCACTCCTTTAATCTCTATTTTTTCACTATTTGGCTGTACTATATCTTTGGAAAATGTCTTTATTATTTCATGTATATCTTTTGTTTTGGATAAGACATCAATAATTTCTTTGTTTTCAATAATCATGGTAAGGCGAGTAAGAACATCAAGATGAGCATCCGAACCAGAAGCTATCCCACATACAAGATGGACACGATCGCCTTTATCATTCCATATTACTCCCTCAGGAAATTGTCCAATAAACATTGCATCCTGTAATATGTGCTGCATGGCATTACGAGTACCATGAGGAATAGCAACACCATTCATAAGATAGGTAGATACTTCATCTTCACGCTGAAGCATTCCTACTTTATAGCCTTCAGAAACTTTTCCATTCTTAATTAAAAAGTTTGCAATTTGTTCTATTGCATCTTGCTTGTTTGATGCCTTTAGACCAATAGCAACATCATGTTCACTGAGTATAAATCTTTTGATCTCACTCATTCATACCTCCATAAAATGTTTCATTTGTTACAATAAAAAATTGTTCTTATTTACTCTGTATGCTGACCATAATATGCATTTTTACCATGTTTTCTCTGATAATGTTTCTCTAAAATATATTGAGGAACAGAAGATACATCTTGGTATAATTGAACAGTCCGAAATGCCATACAAGCAAGCTCTTCTAGTACCACAGCATTATGCACAGCATCAGCAGCATCTGTACCCCACGTAAAAGGCCCATGATTTTTTACAAGCACTCCTGGCATCTCTAAAGGACGCAGCTTTTTTTGTTCAAATGTTTCTACTATCACTTTTCCTGTCTGTAATTCATAGTGAGACTCTACCTCGTCTTTTTGTAAGGTTCGAGTACAAGGGATAGTGCCATAAAAATAATCTCCATGTGTTGTGCCATAACAAGGAATATCTTTACCCGCTTGAGCCCACGAAGTAGCCCAAGGAGAGTGAGTATGTACTATGCCACCTATGTCCCTAAAACATCTATATAATTCTAAGTGAGTAGGAGTATCCGAAGATGGACGCAAGTTCCCTTCAAGTATATCACCATCCAGAGATACCACTACTATATCATCTACACTGAGTGTTTCGTAAGAGACACCACTGGGTTTAATTGCAACAATATTGCGTTCTCTATCTATCTCGCTTACATTTCCCCATGTAAACTTTATAAGATCATGCTTTGGAAGTGCCATATTTGCTTCATATACCTTTTTTCGCATTTCTTGTGCTATACTAGACATAATAGTGTGCCTCCTTCATTTTTTGTATCACCCATTCTCGTACCTGTGAAAGACGATATTCTTCTCCTTCTTTTAACCACATTTCAATCAAAAAAGGACCTCTATACCGAATAGTAGTAAGGTACTGAAATGCTTTTACAAAATCAACCTCGCCTTCTCCAAGTACTAAGTCTCTAAATTGACCTGCAAAATCTTTTTTGACTGTTAGTATATCCTTTAAGTGCATGCCTACAATAAGTTCGGGACATACCTGTAAATCTTCAAGCACAGAATTAGGCTGCCATGCCCATATATTTCCAATATCAGGATATACTTTCAACCATGCTGAGGGAATAATATCAAAAATATCCTTAAACTTCCGAATTGAATTTATGTAATGATGATCCATAATTTCAATCCCTAAGCATACTTGTGCTTGGCTTGCTATATCTAACGAGCGAGACAGCCCCTCAATAAAATACTCATGAGTATCCTTTCCGCTTTCTTCATAATATACATCGTAGCCCGCTACCTGAATAACACGAATACCTAACTCATATGCCAGTGCAATAGCTTTCTTTGAAATATCAATAGCTTTTTCTCTTATATTTTTCTCTCTGCTTCCCAGAGGAAATCGCCTGTGTCCACTCAGACACATAGTAGGAATAGACAATGCAGTATCTTCAATACATCGCTTTAATGCATGTATATCTTTTGTATTCCAATCTAAACGTGATAATCTCTCATCACTCTCATCTATTGACATCTCTATGAAATTATACCCCGCATCATTTGCAAGAAGAAATTTTTCTTTCCATGACAAAGAAGCGGGGAGTGCTTTCTCATAAATTCCAATGTTCATACTTTTATGCTATATTACCCTTTATAATAAAATTACAATAAAGAAGGAAATGGTAAATCAGGTTCAATAGCAAAGGCATCTTCAAAGCCACGTCTATAATTATATACAAGAACATCCTTATCATCTGGATATGTAAACTTGCCACCTACTTGCCAGATAAAAGGCTTAAATGTATATTGTAGCCTATCTTTTTTCATTTTCCATAACATAAGAATTTCATTTGGATCAGCTTGAAAATTAGTCCAAATATCATGGTGTATAGGAATGACTACTTTCGTATTTAGGCTTTCTGCCATGCGTAATATATCCACACTTGTAATTTTATCAGTCATACCGCGAGGATTTTCCCCATACGAACCAAACGCAACATCAATATCATAATCATTTCCATGCTTTGCAAAATGATTAGAATAATGAGAGTCACCACTATGATAGATAGTTCCTCCAGGAGTTTTGAAGATATAATTGACTGCCAACTCGTTCATATTTTGTGGCATTTTATCCTTTAATATAACCCCTTCGGGAGCAGTAACTAAACATGTTCTATCAAAAGATTCTAATGCTATAATCTCAACATCATTGATAGTAATGCTGTCTCCAGGATGCATAACCTTGCATCTACTTTCTGGCACTCCCCATTTTTTCCATAGATCAACACAGGATTGCGGTCCTATAAAAGGAACATTTTCATCACAATTCTGCATTACCGCAGCAGCTACATTTTCATCAATATGATCACCATGATGATGTGTTGCCAACAACGCATCTAATTGTTTGATAGCAAAAGGATCAATCACACACGGAACATTTCTTAAGTTTGGTTGTAGAGCAACACAGCCAATCATTCTTTGATGCTGATGTTGCTTTTTCATTAAAGGGTTGGCTTTTGTACGCTTTCCTGTTTTTACCCATAGATCCATACAGAGATTAGTATTACCTTCTGTTTTTATCCACATACCAGTACAGCCTAACCACCACATTGCAACAGTGCCTTTTTTCACTTCTTCCTGTTCAATCTCCTCATTTAACCATGTTCCCCATTCAGGAAAAGTACTTAATATCCATGATTCTCGAGTAATTTCTGATACCTTACTCATATATAATCCTCCATATAATTTATTTATTTTGTTTTGTTTCTTTCCAATTATATATTACCATATTTATTAAAAAAAATCAATAGAAAAGAACAAAAAAATATTGACTATATGATTTAGTTATACTAAAATAATTAATATAAAATATACAGGAGGTATTATGAATCAAATCATTGATTTATTTTTTGAAGGTTTTTTAGGAGAACCATCAATATTTCTAGGATTTATTACCCTAGTTGGCTATATCGCTCTTGGGCGTAATGTTGCTCAAATAGTAGCAGGGGTAATAAAAACTATTGTTGGCTTTAGAATTTTACAAGCAGGTACAGGGCTACTCGTTCGCAATTTTCGCCCCATCCTTAATGCTTTTGTAGAAAAATTCGGAGTACAAGGAGTCTTTTTATCCCCAGAAGGAGGAGGGCTTCCTGCTGCTACTTCTGCACTGGAAAAAGTAGATGTTGGAGGAGGTGCATCAGCGTATTCATGGGTAGGATATACGCTTGTGTTTGCATTTCTACTCAATGTACTGTTCGTAGCATTACGAAAAATAACAAAAATGAATTCTGTATATGTAACAGGACACCTCATGTTTATTCATTCAGTTGTTGCTACATGGATTTCTTACTCTATACTTGGATTTGGTGTAGTAGGAACAGTAGCAGTATCATCACTCTTTTTGGCATTATACTGGGGATACACAGGAACAATGCTCTTAAAACCAACGAATGAAATTACTGGAGGTGCAGGATTTACTATCGGTCATCAACAAATGTTTGGAGATTGGATAGCATATAAACTTGGTCCAGTGGTTGGAGATCCTAAAAAGAGTATTGAAGAATATGCCGATAAATTACCTTCAAGCCTTAAAATATTACAAGACAAAGTTGTATCTTCTGGTATTATTATGTTTATCTTTATTGGTACAATTATGTTGCTTATGGGACCAGCAACAATAGAAACTATGGACGGATTACCTGGCAAAAACTGGGTAACTCGAGTGATACTCACAACACTTGCGTTTCCTGTTGCACTCTCTCTCATTATGTTAGGGGTAAAGATGTTCGTAACAGAAATACAAACATCGTTTGAAGGAATACGACAAAAGCTACTTCCAGGTGCAGCAGTAGGGATTGATGCTGCTGCAATCTATGGTTTTGCACATCCCGTGACTATATTGTTTGGGTTTTTGTTCGGTGCTTTAGGAAGTTTTATTGGAGTTGGAACGCTTATATTATTTAGCTCCCCTATCCTTGCTATTCCTGGATTTATAGCTATGTTCTTTGATAATGCAACTATAGCAGTATTTGCTAACAAGTTTGGTGGAGCAAGAGCGGTAGTCATCTTTTGTACCTTGTCTGGTTTTATTCAAATTACAGTGGGTGCATTCATGGCACATTGGACAGGGTTAGCATATGCAGATTTCCCTGGTTGGATCAATAATCTTGACTTTGAAACTATATGGTTGGGATTTACAGGAATACTAAAAGGATTAAGTGGACTAGGTATAGGAAACTAAATTCCTGTATAATAGATATATATCTGGAATGTCTACGCATATGGCATTCCAGATAAAAAGAAAAAAATACTAATAAAAGTAAGGAGTTATTGTATGAAAATTTTAGTTATATGTGGTGCAGGAATGGGGACAAGTGTTATGATGAAAATCAAACTTGAACAATTTCTTAAGCAAAATAATATTTCCGCAGAATTAGAGAGCTGTTCTTTAGATGAAGGAAAAGGGAGCATGAATGGAAAAGATATTGTCATTTGTTCTGTACATCTTGAAGAAGAGCTAAAGCCTATCCCTGAAAAAACTACTCTCATTTCTGTAGAAAATATCATGAATATTGATGATTATGGTGCTAAAATACTGGCATTAGTAAATCAGCAATAATTACACAAGGAGTGATACTATGTCTCAACCATTATTACAGGTAGCCTTAGATCATACTGATAAAGAGAGTGCATTAAAGACAGCTGCTCTTATCAAAAATCATGTAGATGTATTAGAAGCAGGCACTATCTTATGTGCAGCAGAAGGAGCAAGGGTAGTTCGCTATCTTCGTGAGCTCAGCCCCGATCAAATATTGTTAGCAGATTACAAAGTTGCAGATGCAGGAGGTATTTTTGCTGAAATAGCTTTCTCCCATGGAGCGACATGGCTGACAGTAATATGTGCAGCTCCCCTTCCCACTATGAAAGCAGCACTTGATTGTGCAAAAAAATATAAAGGTGATATTCAAATTGAATTATATGGAAACTGGAATTTTGATGATGCAAAAGACTGGTTAGACATTGGCATAACACAAGTTGTATATCATAGAGGAAGAGATGCTCAAAAAGCAGGACAAAGCTGGAGTAACGATGATTTACAGAAAATCGATACTTTATGTAACATGGGAATGGAAACATCGGTAACTGGTGGGCTTACAGCTTCAGACATCGCTCTTTTTAAGGATTTACCAGTAAAGGCTTTTATATCAGGTCGTTCATTATATGAAGCGTCCGATCCAATACATGCTTGCAAAACATTTAAGGAAGAAATTGCTAAATACTGGTAACTAACTCTATAGAGTATAGTAAATAATAATTATATTCGGCAACAAATTGATGCCATCTATTAGTATGTTTCATTGGTATACTTTTTGTTGCTGTCTTATAACATATCCCCTCTCTTTATTTTTTTATATTCACAGTTATTTATACTGTATATGATATAATTGTAGTATCTGATAATGAGTCTCTATGTCAAGAAAAGAATTTATACTACAACTTATACGCAGTAAGCATACAGTCAGTGTTGAAGAATTATATACTATATTAAAAGTATCTCATATCACTATTCGGAGAGATTTAAGGCAGCTTGAAGAAGAAGGCTTACTTTCACGAATACATGGCGGAGCCACTCTCCCTTTTGGAGACAACTCAGATGGAAGACATACCGAAATAAAAGAACAAAAGTACATACAGCAAAAAAAACGAATCGCAAGAAAAATAAATGAAATCATAAACGATAATTCTACTATCTTTGTAAATGGAGGCAGTACCACTACTTGTTGTTTAGAAGAAATAAAAGCAAATAACCTTGATATTTTTACCAATAATGCAGTAGCTATGTCAACAGTGTTGCCCAGTACTATGAGAGTACACTACCTAGGAGGAAGATTAGATCCAGTGTCAAAAGTATTCTATGGCGATGTCTCATTACAGATGATAGAAAACATAAGAGTAGATTACTGCATCTTAGGAGCAAATGGCATCACCATACAGGAAGGAGCGTCCTCATACTTTTATAACGAAGTCTTAATAAACAGTACTATGGTAAAAAACACAATAGGAAAAGTCATTTTCGTTATAGATAGCTCAAAGCCCAACATTACTTCAAATTATACATTCTGTCCAATAGAAGATATTGATATCATAGTTACTTCTATAGAAAGCCCTCAAAAATTTTGTGAACAAATAAAAAACATGGGAATAAAAATCTTTCAAGTGTAATATTGCTATATGAGAAGCATTGTTTTTTTGGTATGATTGATTGATTTTTTGTTGAATTTACAGATATATCATTCATTTAATTGAAAAACATATCATACAACTCCTTTTTATTTTGAAGAAAATCATCAACTCCATTTGCAATAATTAAATTCTTATCAGATATTTTGGTATCAAAAATAGACTGTTCTTTTCCTATAGTGATAAGAACTTTTCGGCTATAACCATTTTTTTGACATGCTTGTATGAGGAGATGTTTTGCCATTTCAAAAGTTTCACTCTTTCTTTGTACTTTTATAGGTATTGGCTTAAACGAATTATGTATTTTCAAAAACCCATCAATACCTTTATTTCTCCACACAGGAATACCATCTATCTTTGCTAAGATACTTAAAATATCTTTGTCTTGTGTTATATAAGATTCTTTCCCATTTTTTAGTAAATGAGATTCTGTCTTAATTGGATTTTTTAATCTTGTTTCTGAAAGCTGGATAGCTTCTTTCGATATATCCATGCCTATGTATTTTCTTTTGAGAAGTTGAGATGCCACCAAAGTCGTACCACTGCCACAAAAAGGATCTAAAACTATATCTTCTTCATCTGTTGTAATTTTTATGATTTTTTCCAGCAACAAAATAGGCTTCTGTGTAGGATAGCCTACTCTTTCTTTTGCCTTTGGATTAAGGTATGGAATTTCCCATACATTTGATAAAGGAACACCTTTTTTTTCATGTAGAAGTTCTACATGACCATCTTCTTGTTTATATACAGTTTTACCATTCTTACCCCTTATTCTTTTTTGAAATATTTGATCAAGATTTGTAGTAGGAGAATAATCTGTATATATAGTATTAAACTTAAAATCTTTTGTTTTGCTATAAAAGAATATAACTTGATGAGAGTTTAATAGCCCTTTCTTTGCATTTGACCATCGTTTATAACACCAAATTATTTCACTTTGGAAGTTCTCATATCCAAACACTTCATCAAGTACAATACGTAAATAATGTGATGCAGAATGATCACAATGTAAAAAAATACTCCCTGTATCTTTCAAAACAGCTTTACATAATTCCAATCTCTTTTTAATGTAATGAGTATAAGATTCAAGATTATCCCATGTATCATTAAATGAATACTGAGCGGTACATTCTTTATTTTTAAGAGTATGTAGAGACTGAGTAAAAAATGGAGGATCAAGATATACTAAATCTATTGAGCAATCCTCTATCTTTTCTAACTCTATTAAACAATCTCCATGAAATAACATACTGTTACTATCTACACTTGTATCTTTACTTTCTTCTACTCATTTACCTTCTATTATTATATTGTATCATATATTACATACCTCCTTACATTTGAAACTTCAACACAAATACTATATACTATAAATAAAGTTTGTAAAAATAATGAGAGGAAACATATGGAAAAAAATGGAGAAAAGAAATCAAATTCAAAAAAAAATCGTAGTAATACAACAATTAAAATAGCAAGTTACTCAGTACTCATACTCATTGCTATCACTTTTATTGGAACACCTATTATTACAATTTTTAGTGGGCAACAAGGAGCAAATAATTATGGATCATACGCAGGAAAAAATATTTATTATGATGCAGACAATTATTTTGGCAGAAGTGCACAGTCACAAGTAGATTTTTTACAGCAACGCTTTGGTAATCAAGGATTAAATGATTCTATTGTACAGCTTGCAGTGAGAAACGCTTATACACAAACAGTTGAAATGTATGCATTACTTGATATTGCAAATAAAGATGATTATTATGTAAGTGAGAAAAAAATAAACAAAACAATCAGTGAGTTTCCTGATCTTCAAACTGATGGCACATTTGATATTGAGCTCTATAAATCTATTCCTGCTAATACACGAAAAAAAATAGTAGAAGTACAGCAACAAGCTGAATTATCTTCTACCATCCGTGATGATTTACGTTCTGCTGAAATTGTTAGTGGCAAAGAGCAAGATTTTCTTACTTATATTAACAACAATAAACGTACAGTAGAGTTTATTGTTTTTAACCAATCTGATGTACAAAATAAGAATATACTTACAAAGTACGCAGAAGAAAACAGAGATTTATTTTCTCAATACGATTTTAAGTCTCTTACTGTCTCTGATGAAGAAGAAGCACGTACCATTAAGCAACGTATAGAAAATAGTGAAAGCACTTTTGAAGAAGAAGTTGCAAGCTATTCTATTGATGATGGAAAAGAACAAGAAGGAGAACGAGGGCTTTTATATGCATATAAGATAGAAGAAGACGAAAGTACAGAAGCATTACAAGCTATACAAGATTTACCAAACGATACAACAATAAGCGATATTATCCGTACAAACAGTGGTGATTTTGCTTTTTATATTCGAAATGGCGAAGAACAGAAACTAGATACAAATAACACAGAACAACTTGAAGCAGTACAAAACTACTTAAATACCTATGATCCTATATACTTAGAAGAGAAAATAATAGAAGAAGCAAAAGCCTTTATCAGTGAAACTAACTCTTCATCATTTACCGAAGCGGCAAACAATAATGACTATGATGTACAAAGCACTACAGCGTTTCCTCTTAATATTGATGATGTTGCCCTCTACGATAGCATAGAAGCTCCTGCAGAAGAGACAGAAGAATCGTTACAGTTACTCAATAAAGAAGATGCTATACTGCAAGATATATTTGCACTCAAAGAAGGTGAAACTTCTACATATTATACGCTTGACAATAAAACCTACATTTTTCATATAGAGAGCATTATTGCTAATGATGAAGAGTCAGTCCCCGAAGAAAAAGACATAAACAGAATTACTGCATTTATGAGAAACTATAAAACAGAACAAATACAAGATTTTGTGATTGATGAAAAAAAATGGGTAGATAATTTTGATACAGTAGTAAGTCAAAATTAAAGCATATATCTTATATATAAAAAGAGTACATATACGATAATAACAATATCAATACTATAAGATCTATTCTTACAGAATATGAATCTCAAAAAGACAGAATTATTCGTCGCCTCCTTGCTCATAGCAAAAAAGTAAATGAGCATAGCGTTGTAATTATCGTATCTCCTTTGCTTGGTGACGGGTTAGAAGAATTTAAGAAACATATTCCAGATTCATCCCCTATTATACTGCTTGAATTTGATACTGCTTTACTTGAATATTGCAAAAAAAAATCACCTATCCTTCATACATTTTGTTGCTGTAGTAATGAACAACAGCTACAACAACACATTGAACATCTTAGTGAAACATTTGCACTAAAAGAACAATACAGCATTTACTATCATAAGCATGCATACCAATACTCAGAGAAAATCAATACAATAGAACATCTATGCAAACAAATAATACTACAATATTGGTCAAACCAAGCAACATTAAAGAAAATGGGATACCTATGGTTACGAAACAGCTGGAAAAACATAGCGTTTAATACCATACAATCAATGTCAGCTATCACACAAAAACAAGAATTACAAAATCTTGATGTAGTCATCACAGGAGCAGGGCCATCACTAGACAGAAAGCATTTAACATATCTTAAGAAAATGCAAGCACAGCTATGTATCATTACAGTAGACAGTGCCCTTCCTACCTTACAATCATATAATATTGTTCCTGATTTCTGTATAATACTAGAAAGCCAATGGTATAATATGTTTGATTTTCTGCCGAAACCTCATGCAAAAACAATAGCTATCGCGGACACAAGTGCATATCCCCCCAGTATACAATCTTTTTCTCACAAATATTTTGTAACTACCCATTTTGCTCCCTTATCCTTCTTTACACATTATAACAAAGCATTGCCAATAAATATACCAGCCTTAGGGTCAGTAGGACTCTTATCAGTATATATAGCGTTTTTGCTCTCCTTTAAGCGTATATATCTTATTGGCATGGATTTTTCCTACTATCTTGGAAAAACACATTCAGTAAACAGTGCTTCTTATATACGCTGGCTTACACAACACAGTAAAACAAAACAATCAGATACATTACATGCACAATTAAACAATCCTTCTTTAAGAAAAATAAGTAGCTCTGTGCCATATCGCTTTAATGATGCAGTATTACAACGATATACCCACAACCTTGATTCTCTTATGTATAGTTTAACAAAGCAATATGCAACTCCCATATTTGACTTAAATCATACATACAGTATGCTCAACACTGTAAAAAAAATTACCCTAAAAGAGTTTGATACAGATATTCACAATAATAAAGCAAACAAAAACAAAGACCTATATCTTACTACTCTAAGAAAACAAGCTAGTACTGCACCACAAAGTACTATCATAAAAAACATACTCTCTTGCGAATACAAAAAATACCACTATTTACAAAAAAGAATACAAGAGTTACAAAAACAACATGCACTTCCTACACAAGACGATTGGCAAACACATGGACTTGATATGTGCACATATTCACTTTTCTTTAATGCATATCAACTCCGCCACTCTTTTCACTATTGGGAAACTCATGCAATATACACTCATGTTTCAATAATGATACATCGTGCATTACATGATTTAGAAAAAATTATAAAAAGCACCAATATATAACTATTACTTTGTTTTATTATCTCCACTTTTCAATACAGAAAGAAAAATACGCTGTGGAAGATCAACATTACCTACCGACTTAAGACGTTTCTTTCCTTCTTTCTGCTTTTGTAATAATTTACGTTTACGGGTAATATCTCCCCCATAACACTTTGCTGTTACATCTTTACGATATGCCGAAATAGTTTCTCGGGCTACTACCTTTGCTCCTATTACTCCTTGAATAGCAACCTGAAACTGATGGCGAGGAATTTCTTCTTTTAATTTCTTACAAATAATACGTGCTCTTCGCTCAGCATTCCCTTTATATATAAGCTGTGAAAAAGCATCTACTTTTTCTCCATTTAACTGTATATCTAACTTTGCAAGCTGTACTGGTTTATACCCCGATAATTCATAATCAAAAGAAGCATACCCTTTACTTGCTGATTTTAATAAATCATAAAATTCATACAAGATTTCAGCAAGCGGAATAGAATACTCCACCTCTATTCTACGCTTATCAAGATAATTAAGCTGATTTTGAATCCCTCTTTTTTCACTACACAAAGAAAGAACATTTCCAATATATTCATTTGGACATATAATCTTTGCAATAATATAAGGCTCATAGCACTGTGCTATATTTTCCTGTTTAGGAAAATATTCTGGTTGTGAAACCTCTATATTGCTCCCCTCTTTTGTATCAATTTTATATTTTACTGTTGGAATTGTTTGAATAATAGAAAGTCCAAACTCTCTCTCTAAGCGCTCTTGAATAATTTCTAAATGTAATAAACCTAAATATCCACAACGAAAGCCAGTTCCTAAAGCAGCAGAACTATCTTTCTCAAACACTAACGATGCATCATTAAGAGAAAGTTTTTCAATAGATTTCTCAAGCTCTTCGAGATCTTGAGAATCAATAGGAAACACAGAAGAAAAAACATATGGTTGCACTTCTTTATACCCTGCAAGAGGAGCATCACAGGGATCTAATGCATCTGTAATGGTATCTCCTACCCTCACATCACTTATTTTTTTGATATTTGCACTAATAAAGCCAATTTCACCAGTAAAAAGCTCTTTTGTTTGATGCATATGTATGACAAAATGTCCTACTGTCTCAATCTTATATTCTGCCTTTGACACCATAGAGATAATAGTATCGCCTACTTTAATACTTCCTTCCACAATACGTACATGCAAAATAACCCCTAAATATGCATTATAATGACTATCGAAAACCTGTGCTTTTAATGGTTTCCTGTTGCTCCCTTTTGGTGCAGGAATTTGTGTAGGGATACTATCAAACAAAGCATCTATTCCTATCCCTTGTTTTGCAGAAATAGCAATTATATTGCTCTTATCGAGTCCTAATTCATGTTCAATTTGATTACTTACCATATCAATATCTGCAGCAGGTAAATCTAT
Organism: Spirochaetia bacterium; assembly: GCA_965218205.1. Lineage (GTDB taxonomy): Bacteria > Spirochaetota > Spirochaetia > WTKD01 > CBDDCA01. The sequence continues at coordinate 1,256,304 of OZ244590.1, forward strand.
TTTATTTATCACTGGAATAATGGTAAGCTCATGCTCTAATGCAATATAAAAATTACTCAGAGTCTGTGCTTCTACTCCCTGAGTAGCATCTACCAATAATATAGCTCCTTCACAAGATGATATAGCCCGTGAAACCTCATAACTAAAATCAACATGGCCTGGAGTATCTACAAGATTAAAGTAAAACATTTCATTTTCAAACTGATGTGTGAAGTGTACCGCTTGTGATTTTATAGTGATACCCCGCTCTTGCTCAATATCCATTGAATCAAGCATCTGCTCATGAAAAAGCCTCTCTTCTATAATTTTTGCTTTCTGTAAGAATCTATCAGCTAATGTGGATTTTCCATGATCTATATGAGCAATAATACAAAAATTTCTAATATATTCAACCTGTATCACTAATATACCTTCCTCTCAACATACATTTCTCTCCATATATATTATATACTATACTTGTATGACTACAATACTTATAAAAAGTATAAAGATAATAATAAAAAATATTTCTTAAATAAAATTATGAGTATTAAGCGGCAATAATACCTGAATGCCTTCAGTAAGAAAACCTCTTTCTCTTTGCAAGATATTAAGAACAAGCACTAAAGATCTTGCCTCACGTTGTTCTTGCACATACAATACAGTAATAATATCCCCTTTTACTAAGCCTAAAAATTGAGCATAACTATCTTCATATACTTCCTGTATTCTATAGCTTGGCCTTGATCCATACTTTGTAACTTCTATGCTTGCCCCCATAAGTATAGGAAATATTTTATACACAGCAGAATTAAGAATAAATACCGAAAATGGATTTTCCTCTCTCTCTGCAGTATATGTATTTACTAACAATGTAGTATCACCGCGTTTAATTTGTAAATTTTGTAGCATATTGTGTGGCACACTTAAAAATTGTTCCTGCACCTTATTTATTTTGTTTATATGTATCCCATTTATACCAACAATAATATCCCCAATCTGTATATTAGATTTCTCAGCAGGAGAATTTGGTACTATATATAATACCTTTAACCCTTCATCAACCTTTACTGTTCCAACACCTATCCAGCTATGCTCAATTTTTTCTCGTCTAAACATATCAGGAAGCACAGCATCTACCATTGCAGAAGGAATAACAAAATTAAGATTTTCAAAATTCTGCAATTTACTATACACAACACCAATCAATTGATTTTCTTTGTTTAAGAGTGGCCCCCCCGAATTACCTGGATTGACTGATGCATCAATTTGTAGTACTCCCCCTACATCAAGTAAGCGTCTATCTTTTGCAGAAATAATACCCGAACTAACAGTATTTGTAAGACCTAAAGGGCTTCCTATAGCAAGAACAGAGTCACCTTGATTTACCTGCCCTACAGAGATAGGAATAACATACTTTGGCTTATATGCTATTTTAATAAGGGCAATATCTAATAGTGGATCATAACTTATCACTTGTGCTAATCTTGACTTTGTATCATCTTGCTGCAATTTTACTGATAATTCAGATTTACCTTCATATGTAGGATCAACTTCACTTTGAATTACATGATAGTTAGTAAGAGCATGTCCTTCATACGATATAAAAAAAGCACTTCCTAATTCAACTAAAAGCTGAGGTCCTTGTTCAGTAATAGTTACTCCTTTATCGATATTTACAAGAAATGTACTCTCAACAAGCTGTTCAATAGAGTTAGGAGTATTTTCTTTGATACAAGGATTAACAGAAACCGTCTCATCTTTTTCCACGTCTCTACTAGAGCTTGTAGTGTTAAAATAATTGACAATACGTTCGTCTCCACAAAACAAAGACAGTGCATCAATATCAGGAAGCATAGATAAAGAAGTAAAGAGGTACTCTAACACATCAGAACGATAAAACACTTCTGCATAGTTAGCATACACAGTCTCAGCTATTCTATTAAAATAAGGATACTGTTTTTTTTCTCCAGCATTCAATAACAAATGATAATACACATTTTCAATCGTATCACTATCAAGTGTGGTATGTTCCTCTAGATACTTAAGATTTTCATAATGCAGCAACGCCTCCGAGTACTGCTTTTGTTGCACAGCTTGATCAAAAGAATAGCGAAGCGTTTCTACTGATTTAGTATATAGCGTCTTCTTTTGTTGCGTGTTAATAGCTGAATTATCGTGTAATTTTTCAATCAACGCAAAACTTGCGATTGTATTTTCTTCAATAACATTTTCTACCACCTCCGTAATATCCTGTGTATTATAATCTTTAAGCATAACTTCCACATAGGGCTTTTCTGGTATTTCTTGCTCGCGGTAGCTAGTACAAGATACATAAGACAGCCCTACGATAATAAGAGCACAGTACGAGATAAGGCGTACAAAAGGCAGAAAAATACTACGATACAACTGACGGAGGAGTAATGTTTGGATTTCCATATTGAGTATTTTCATCCTTATGATCTTTATGATCCTTCGTTGAAGCATCATTATGCATAGAAGAAACAGTATTTCCTGAATAAGTATCATTTTCCTTATCATTACTGTATTCTGTATTTTCTTTTGATGTATCATCCTTTGATTGTTTCAAAGGAATATCAACAATAGAATGTACCTGCTCCCCTAATAATGTTTCATGCTTCATCAATTCTAAAGTCAGTAACTCTAGCTTATCTTTATGCTTAGTAAGTAGACGCTCTGCTCTATCATACCCTTTCTTCAAGATATTTTTTATAGAGTTATCAATAGCATTAATAGTTCCATCACTAAAATTAGGAGTATGATTTATATCAAAAGGAAATACTGTATTTTTATTGCCATCACTGTAAGAAATAGGACCTAACTCACTCATACCCCAATCTTTTACCATTTTCGTTGCAATTTGTGTCGCTTGCTGTAAATCATTCTCAACACCAGTCGATGTCTCTTTGTAATACATAGTTTCAGCAATATACCCCCCATAACATAATGCTATCCTGTCTATAAGGTACGATTTATTTGCCCCGTACATATCACTTTCAGGAAGTGAAAATGCTACCCCTAATGCACGCCCACGCGGAATAATGGTTACTTTGTGCAAAGGATCAGCATGATCCAACAAAAGATGTAATATTGCATGCCCTGACTCATGGCGAGCAGTACGCAGCTTTTCTTCGGGACTAATAATTTTACTTTTACGAGCAGCTCCCATAAGAATCTTATCTCGTGCTTCTTCACAATCTTCAAGCTCCACCATATCTTTGCCTCTTCGTGCTGCAAACAGAGCGGCTTCATTTATCAAGTTAGCAAGATCTGCCCCAGAACATCCTACTGTAGCACGTGCTAACTGAGAAAAATCGACATTATCACTTACATTTACATTCTTTGAGTGAATTTTAAGAATTTTTTCCCGTTCCTGTAAATCAGGCATATCTACTACTACTTGTCTATCAAAACGTCCAGGGCGTAATAATGCTTTGTCTAAAATATCTTGTCTATTAGTAGCAGCTAACACAATAATTCTATCTCTAATTTCAAACCCATCCATTTCTACAAGCAACTGATTGAGCGTTTGCTCTCTTTCGTCATTTACTCCACCACTATAGCCCGATGAACGCGAACGACCAACAGCATCAAGCTCATCAATAAAAATAAGACAAGGAGAATTCTTTCTTCCTTGTTCAAAAAGCTCCCTCACTCTTCCTGCCCCAACCCCAGCAAACATCTCTACAAAATCAGACCCTGACATATAGAAAAAACTAACATTAGCTTCTCCTGCACAGGCTCTTGCAAGCAATGTTTTTCCTGTACCGGGATTTCCTACCAATAGAACACCACGTGGAATTCTTGCTCCAATCTTTTGAAACTTTTCAGGATTTTTTAGAAATTCTACCACCTCTTTTAGTTCGTATTTTGCTTCTTCTTGTCCAGCAACATCACTAAAAAGCACCTTCTTATCATTATTTTGAACATAAGAACGCACCTTTCCTCTTACAAAAGGCATGCCTCCTCCACTGCTAAAACCACGGAGACTTCTCAATAAATAAAATATAAACAATAAGCTGACTGCCCAAGGCAGAACAGTTGAAAATATTTGTAGCAACGACACAGGCTTATTAGCTCCCTTAAAAATAACATTTGCCTCATTGAGCCGTTGAAGCAATGTGCTATCAGTATACGGAATTTTTACTGAAAAATACGCCTCTGTATCACGAAGCTGCCCTTGAATTTCTTTCTCTTCTATAATTGTTACAGACGAAATATTACCAGCATCAAGAAATTGTAAAAACTGCGAATAACTTATTTCTTGTCTTGAAACAGAAAAAGTATTATTGTATACCATGTATACCATAATGATCACTCCTGCCAATATCATTAAAAGAAATGTATTTGAGCGAGGTGTCTTATTTGTTTTTCTATTTGGATCCCTACCGACATTGTTTTGGTTATTATAATTATTACCATTAGAATGGGTATTTTCTGTATTTGTATTATTCTGAGCCTCTTTTGTTTCATGCTCTTCTTTATTATTGCTTTGTGCATCTTGCTGATACGCAGATTCTTTTTCTTTACTATCTAAATCTTCGGGAAATTGAAATAACCCTCCATTAAGAAAAAAAGTATTAAAAAAGCTACTATAACTATGTTTTTTCATCATAACTAATCCTCATTTATTCTTACTATAAGTGTGTATATATATTATATATATTATAGAATTATATGTAATGAATGATATGAAACAATTACCTTACAACTTTTAAGATACGGTGCATGTTCATAGCCATCATCGTTTTGTTTGGTACATACTAAAGACATTCTGTCTTTTTTAGAGAGAACACTATCACTTATAAGTGTCCTTTTAAGAAAGTATTCTGCTGGAACCATTATAATATCATTATCTTCCTTAATTGCAATTATATGTACCCACACAATGTCTTTCAATACATCTTTAATTGTGAGCGTATTATTGTTTATTACTATTGTATCATATTTATTAAGTTGTGTCAGTATAAGTACATTTTTATAATATACTGTATATGCAATTCCATGAGCCATATCCCACTTATATTGAGCATGTTTTCTTTCTGCATCCCCTAAAGAAACAATGTTCCACATTCCCTCGTTAAATACTACCCGTACACTTTCTTTCACAGGATAATGAGATAGGTGCTGCGTTTCACTAATGGCTCTCTCAGAAAATAGAGAACAGTTTTTTTGCCATTGTATATAACGAGCATTCATTGTTAATAGTGTATTCTTCATAAAAAATTGTGGTGTTTTATCATGTTTTGTTGAGGTAAATGCTACTATACATTGCTGTAATGTACGTTTTGAAATACGTCTTATCCCAAGATAGTTAGCAGCAAGTAACAAGATATGCATTTTTTGAGTATAGCTACACCGAAGAAAGAATGTTCTGTATAATTGCAAGACTACAGAAGTATTTTCAGCAGTGATCGTGGGCATTGCTGTACACATACCTACTGTATTTGTAGTAAGCATATACTCTTTTGAAATAAACCAAGGATATGGGGTTCGTTCCATTTCAAGTATTGAGGAATCTTCTGTCTTTATTGTCCTATTGTTCACTATTGATGAGCGAATAGCAGTGGTATTATAATACTCTCTATGCCCTGTGTCCTGTAATATCTGTTGTATATCTTGCATCACAACTGGAGCTACAGTATCAAAGTGTGGCATTATCTTGCGTATTACAGGAACAAGCAGATTCCTTACTTTGTTTCTCAGAATACTGTTATCTGCATTACTTTTATCATAATGATATATTGCAGTATTCTTTTCTTTTAATGCTGCCATTTTTGCACATACAACCGCCCTAAGCTGATGTTTACTAAATGAAAGCAAGGGGCGTACAAGCAATATGTTATTATACTGTTGTTTTTTCTCTTGCTTGTGTATAATATTGTCTCTATCACTTTTTTCTGCAAACCTATCCCCTCTCAGTATACTTATAGCAGGTATTCCTCTCATACCATATATCCCTTCTGCTTTCAGAAAACGCATAAGTAGGGTTTCTATAGTATCGTCTTTGTGATGAGCAGTAGCAATCACTGGAATGGCATGGGTTCTTGCCATGCTTTGTAAACAAGTATAGCGAAAATTTCTTGCATCAGTTTCATTATATGCTGTTTGTTCTGATTTTTCTGAGAAAGCAGATGCTATACCTACAGTAGCTTTGTCTTTTTTTCTATCAATACCACTTTCTCTCAACAGAGGAATATGCAACAAAGAGCATAGCGTGTTTACCACTTCTATTTCATGATCTTGCTCTTCTTTTTTTTGCATATTATGTACTATATGCCCTGCCATAACGGTGCACAGAGCATGTTCTACTTCTAATTGTTTAAGAAGCAACAGCAAGGCAACACTATCCTGTCCTCCTGACAAAGCTACCAACACAGGATATGGCTGAGAAAGGGCGTATGTATTTCTTAACGAATAAAAAAATTTGTGTATATCTTTTTGGATAACTTCACTCATAGGTGTATGCAGCCACAGGCATATGTATACCATTACTCTCTCTAATAATTATTAAGCTCTCTTTGTACCTGTAATACATCAGTATACGGAATGCTTACGAGATGTTTTGCTGCTATAGCAAAGGCAGTTTCATATTCTTTATTTTCAGAAGAATGCCATTTTCCTAATACATACGATGAGAGAGATTGTTGTGGTCGATTAAGTCCTATCCCAACATACAGGCGCGGAAAATTCCCTGATGTTACATGTGAAAGTATTGAACGAATACCATTATGAGTACTGCCTTTTGTTTTCTTCACACGAAAACATAATTGTGCTACCCCCATATCCACATTATCAGTAATAACAATGCATTGATGAATAGGAATAGCAAAACGTTCTATTATGTTTTGCACTACCACTCCCGAATTATTCATATAACATAACGGCTTTGCAACAATAATTCTATAGGGAGCATTATCGTACTGTCCATTATAGATGGCAAGATCGGCATCAAGATACTTATCTTTGCATACATCTAAAGAGAGATAAGAACATATAGCATCTATGACACAAAAGCCTACATTATGCCGTGTCTTTTCATATTCTTTTCCAGGATTTCCTAAGCCTACAATAGCCCAAGATGTATCTTTATTTGCTTCTACAGATTTTGACATAGCGACATAGCAATAACAGTGTAATGTCATTATCCATTACAACTACCCATTATATACAATAAAGCTAAGCGTCTGAGTTTACAGTATCTCCATCTGCTTGCTCTTCTGCTAATGCTGCTTCTTTTTTGCTTACCCCCATATGAACAATTACTTGCTCAGGAGTATTAAGATACTTCACTCCCTCAATCTGAGGCAGATCACTCACATGTAATGATTCTCCTACTGCTAATGAACTAATTTCTAAGAAAATTATCTCGGGTAAATTTTTAGGCAGAGACTCTACTTCTACTTCATGCAAGAAAGTTTCAAGCACTCCACCAAACTTTAAGCCTTCAGAATATCCTTTAAGCTCTATTGGAACAAGCGTTTTAAGCGTTTTTCCTCTCTGTATTTCATAAAAATCTAAATGAATAATCTCATCTCGGATAGTATCGTGTTGATAATCTTTAATGAGAACATCTTTACTTTCTTCGCCTGCAATGGTAAGCTGAATAATAGCACTTTCTGTTATCTTAGCAAATGATTTACGAAATTCACGTGCATTTACCGTTACCGCAAGAGAATCTGCACCAGCTCCATATACTATTGCAGGAATTCCCCCTTCTTTTCTAATTCTTTTTAAGGCACTTTTTGAACTCATTACCCTTTTCTCAGTTTGAAGTACATGTTCCATACATTCTTTCTCCTTTATACATATATATCATATGTAATATACTTAATAGTAACATAGTGATAATCACTCATGTAATATTACATTAAGAGTGATCTTATTAAAACTGGGATGGCAGGATTCGAACCTGCGAATACCAGGACCAAAACCTGGCGACTTAGACCACTTGTCAACATCCCATTATTAAATATACGCTTTACATTTTATAATAATATGTTCTTCAAGCAAAGTCAAGAGGTATGTGTAAAATTTACAAATCAAAGACTAATTACAATAAAGCAGAAGAAAAATAAAGTTTCTTTTATCCATTTTCCTGATTTATATCAAATTCCCTCTTATCTTTTTCTATTCCACAACTATTACAAATTTTTCTATATTCTGGCTCTTTTTCTATTCCTGTTTTATACCCATCTTTTAATGCCATATTCTTTCCTTTGCAATAAAAATATATTCTTCGTTTATTTCACTTCCTATAAAAAATCTATTTTCATATAAACTCATTTTTGCAGTAGTACCACTTCCCAAAAAAGGATCATATACTATATCTCCTTCATTACTCCAGCTTATAATATGATCTCTTGCAAGCGATTCTGGAAATATAGCAGGATGCTTAAAGGCAATACTATCCTTTGTACTATGTCCTTTACCAACATTGTATTCCCATACATTTATCCTCCTACCAAATTTTTCGTACCCTCCCCTTTTTAAGTTTTTTAATGTTCCATTATGCAATCTTTTAGTTCCATTATCCCCATTTCTTGAATCTTTGTTTTCTCTATCTTTTATCAGATTTATTGTTTTTGGTTTTCCTTTAGAAAAAACAAACATATACTCAAAAGATTGCCAATAGGTTTGATTATTACCACAAGCCCCTCTCGGTTTTTTTAAATATATCATGGTATCAAATAAATTAAATCCTATTTCCTTAAAATAGAGCGCTTGCATAAAAGAAGTACCTGATTCGTTAAATTTACTTGATTGATCACCAACTACCCAAACAATAACTCCTCCTTCTTTTAGAATACGATATAACTCTTTTGCTATATTATGAAAGTCTATACTACTGGAAATTCTAATCAGAAGCCGAACAGTGTAAGAAAAATAAAAAAACTCATAGGGTATATCCTAATAATAAGAAACAAAAAAAGGAAGGATACCCTATGAGCTATACTCATATATCATACCATGAACGCACAGAAATAGCACGTATGCTTAAGTGCAAAAAATCAAAACGTGGAATAGCACGATCCCTCAACAGATCGGTATCAACAATAGCAGATGAAATAACACGCAATCGGTTGAATACAAAATACTATGATGCTGAATATGCTGACATGAAAGCACAAAAACGCAAAACATACCCACGCACTCGCCCTGTAACAGAGAATGAACACATACGAACACAAGTAGCACTCTCTCTCAAACAAGGCTTATCGCCTGATGCCATGAAAGGAAGAGCATTGCTTGAAAATGTCTCATTTGCAATAAGTGTCGAATCAATATACCTACTCATAGCACGAAATGCAAAGGAAGGAGGAACACTGTATACCTCCCTTCCTTATAAGCGAAAAACACGCAAAATACACAGAATACCGCACAATACAGGTACTTTTGAACAACAAAAGACACGAATCAATGAACGCCCTGCACACATAACTGCTCGTACTACCATAGGCCACTGTGAAACTGATTGTATTGTTGGCAAAGATAATAGCTCAGTCATACAAACTACTATTGAACGAAAAAGTCGTTTTTTATTTGCAAAGCAACTGCCTCGTGCCACCAAAGAACATACCAAACAAACCCTCTGGGAAATAAAAAAGCAGTATCCAGATAAAATACATTCGTTTACTACTGATAATGGCAGTGAATTTTCGTATCATACACTGGCATTTTTAGATAGCTCTGTACCAATGTATTTTACCTATCCTCATTGCCCATGGCAGAAAGGAAGCATTGAACATGCAAATAAATTACTGCGCAGATATATTAAAAAAGGAACTGATATTTCTTGTATTTCTCCTGCACATCTTTGTGCGATTGTTACTACAATCAATAATACCCCCAGAAAGATATTAGGATACAAAACCCCTTTTGAGGTATTTTTTGGTACTTCTGTTCGGCTTCTAATTTGAATTTTCAGGGAACTATATACATTGTAGCCTGAAAGTACAAATAAAGACAAAACACTTGACAATAACTCACAAAAGGGCTATTATATCCTTATGAAACAACAAAAAGAAATGAGTGTAAAAGAGTTTTTTAGTAGCTATGCTCCTACAGAGGATCAAGCGATAAAGGTATTTGAACAGATACGATGGAAAAAAGGGAATATACAGTGTCCTTATTGTAAGAGCAATAACATACGAGAAGGAATACATCAAAAACAGCCGTATAGATGTAAAGATTGTAGAAAACGATTTACGGTAAAAACAGGCACTATTATGCAAGCAAGTAAAATAAGTGTGCAATCATGGCTCTATACTATGTATCTTATAAAAATAAATAAAAAAGGAATAGCAAGCTTACAATTATCAAGAGAATTGGGCATTACACAGAAGTCAGCGTGGTATATGCTCCAGAAAGTAAGAGAATGCTATGGCTTTAAGACTACTCATAGTGGGACAGTAGAAATAGACGAGGCGTATATAGGCGGGAAAGAAAAGAACAAACATAGTGATAAAAAGCGACAGGGAAAAGAAGGAGCTATGCTAAAGGCAATAGTAGTAGGAATAAAAGAAAGAGAGGGCTTTGTACAAGGAAAGGTGGTACAAGACACCTCACAGGATACCTTAGAAAGAATGATATTACAAAGAGTAGAACCGAACACTACCATCTATACAGATGAGCATAAAGGGTATATAGGACTTGATTGGTATGGATATACACACGAAACAGTAAATCATAGCGCAAAGCAGTATGTCGATGGTATGGCACATACAAATGGAATAGAGAGCTTCTGGGCGTTATTGAAAAGAGGAGTGTATGGGATATTCCATAGTATAAGTAAAAAGCACTTACAACGCTATGTCAATGAATTTAGTTTTCGGCTCAATATGACAAAGGCTACAGTAAAGCAATTTATCACTTTTACGTGTAAACATGGCTTAGACAAAATAAGAACATTCCAAGATATAAAAAAAGTATAATAAGTATATGAAGGAAAATATAATGCCGCCTCTTCCTTTGCCTGTGAGTTTTGAAGAATTGGTAAAGATGGTAGCTACTACTCATCCTAAAGAGTTAGAGGAATATAAAAAGCAACAGAAAGAAAAAAATAAGTCTGATAATTCTAAACAGCGACTGAGAGTATAATTAGCTTTTTAATAATAGATACCCTCATTTGTATATAAAAGACTAAAAATAGGATGCTACTATATAATGTATTATCCGATGTTTATTCTTAATTATTTATCAATGGCTACTATGTATATAGTTCCCCCCCTCTTCTATTTTTGCAGATTCAAGCATTACATGCGACAAAAGAGCAAAAAAACTACAACAATACTCCATTTGTAAAGCATCAATACCTAATCAGCTCTTTTTGTTTTAAAATACTAAGAATAGTAGTAATAGTACTGTTACTATCTTTTCCATTGTTATGAATAATTGTATCTGCTACCGATTCATAATCATCTATATTAATATTGTAAATTCTCTTGTACCGTTCTGTATCTCTATGATCTCTTGCACTTGTTTCCTGCATCACTTGTTCAATACTTTTGTTCTCTCTTTGCTGTATTCTTGCATAGCGAACCGCTTTTTTCACCTTAAGATATATTTTTATACTAACATCATGTATAAACCATATAGCAAGCCGAGAACCGATGACACAACGCTGGGCATTGGCTACCAACTCTTTTTGACATGTATCGACTAATCTATCCACATCATCACTTTTTTCAGATAAACAAGCAATCTCTTGCATACTCATATTACGCTCTTTAGCCAGATTACGAAAAGTATAGTTAATACATTCTATGCGTAATATACGAGCAAGCTCTTTACAAATAGTGGTGTTACCACAACCACTTAGCCCTGATATAGCAATACGAAGATTCTCTTTTACTATTGTTATTGGCTTTTCCTGTAATGCACTCATACTATTATACTTATTCTTATCAATCTTATAAAAAAGTGAATATATTTTCTATTATACCTCTCCTTGTTTTAATATATCAATAAGCATAGTAGCAACTCTAAAATTATCACCTGCTCCCATTGTAATACACAAATCACCTTCTTGTATTATACTAGAAATATAGCTTGCACTTTCCTCAAAACTTGGTATTGAAACTACTCCTTTTTGATATTCTCCTATATGTCTTGCCAATGTCTCTCCACTTATAACAGGCAGAGAAACATCTTTTTGTGCTTTATTATAGTACTCTTCTCTCTCTCTTGCTGATGAATATATATCGTTAATAATAAGTATATCTGCTTTTTGAAAACATGTTTGAAATTCGTTCCATAATGATTGAGTTCTCGTGTATGTATGAGACATAAAATCAACAATACAGCGTCGTGGCGTATAGTGATCTATCAAACTTTGTAGTGTCGCTGCAATAGCGGTGGGATGATGTGCATAATCATCGACAATATATATTCCATTCTTTTCATATAATAGCTCTGCTCTTCGGCTTACCGAAGAAAAATGTAACAAAGCATCGTACAATGCGTCACTATTTACATGAGGCACACAATAAGACAGGCATACTAATGCAGCCATAGCGTTTCCTACTAAAGGATACACAGGGTTCTGCATATTCCATGTACGATCACATAATGATTGCACATTACCATATTGTACAATATCATCTTGATGTTCTTGCTTGATGTCTTTAGAGGCAGAAACTGCAAGCCGAAACGATTGAACACGATTCTTTGCTACTGTGTCACGCTTGTAATGATGCATAGTTACAATAGGCGTGTCTTTCAAATAAGACATATGTATATGAGTATTCTCTTCTTTCTGATGCTCTCCATTAAAAGCATAAGGAATAATACGTAAATCGCTACGCTTTTTTACAACTTTCTCAAGTGTGCATTGCACTCCTCTATCACTCATACAGGCGATGACTGTCCCATTATATGGCAAGGTTTCTATAAATGTAGCAAAGGAATTGTAAACTGCCTCTTTATCCTTAAAATAATCAGTATGATCCCATTCTGCATTCAAAAAAATAACACCAGTAGCCCTAAAATGCAAAAAATGGTCCCGATACTCACATACCTCTGCTATAAATACCTCATCTCCATCAGAAAAAAAAGTAGAATTATTAAACTCTTTCACACGTGCCCCAGTAAGTACCGTAGCGAGACATGACTGTGAACGTAAAAGTACTCCTACCAATGCTGTGGTAGATGTTTTTCCATGCGTGCCTATCACTGCCCATGAAGATTTCACTCTTTGCGAAAAAGCCCCTAAAGATTCAGGATAACTATAACAAGGGTACTGTTGTAACGCATACGCTAATTCTTCATTGTTATTTGAGTTATACGCAGCAGAATAAATTACCGCTTTCGTATGAGAAGGAATATTATAGCGAGAAAAACCAGTATATATCGGAATATTTTCCACATGTAACAGAGAGTCAGTATAAAATTCATCTGCAATATCAGATCCACTAATGCTTACTCCTCTTTTATGCAATAACAACGCTAAAGCAGCCATCCCGCTTCCCTTAATACCAATAAAGTGTAAAGCATCTGGCAATGTGTTTGATAAAAATGTATTAGAGGACGATGCAGTACCATACTTACTCATATAGTAAGTATACCATTGTTGCTTATCCATGCCAGCCTCTTAAAATACAGTATATGTGAGGAACTATGTATAATATTAATATAGGTAAAATATAAATTAGATACAATATTATTATATTTTGTGGATTCACTAATACTTTTATTAAAGCATGAAAATTAGCAGGTACAGTCTCTATGATTTATCATAATTTATTTCTTGTTCTTTTTATATGTCTGTTCAATATCTTTTTCATTGGCTAGTATTTTCTTATATCCATCTTTAATTTTTATCAAATTTTCATTTAATTTTTTAAGTTGATGCCTATAATATACTAATATCCCTACATTTAGCAACAATATACCATTAGGCATATATTGCTTTATGAATACATAAGCAGGTATGGATTTCAAAATATTCTCTACCTGAGATAAAGTAAATAAAGGTGAAAAAGAAATGAATACTGCTACTATCATTACAGTTATATGTATAAATTGAATGGGTCGTTTTGTCTTTTTTCCATATTCTTCTTTATTAATTTCAGTTTCTTCCTCCAATTTTGATAATTCTTGTTGATTATCATCTGTTAATTTTTCACCTTGTTGTTTTTTATCTTCTTTCATTTCAGATAATTTTTGCTTATGTGTTTGTATTGTAACTTCTATTTTTTCCATACTCTTATTTCTATCTTTTATATATTGCGACATAATAGAGTGGTAAATTCCTAACTGTGCTAATAATAGTGATACAAATTCAAATGTAGTCAAATTTATTTATTTCCTAATTTTTCAATATTTTTTATTGTAGATGCTCCCATACCTTATCAAAGTATTCAGTATGTATTTGATTTATTATAGGACTATTAAGAAAAACATCTGCTTTAATAGACTCAGCTGGAGAATCTTTAGTTAATTCTTTATGAAATTTCTCATGTCTAGCCATAGTATCATCTGCTAATATCATATGATTTATTATTGCATCTTCATTTACATACCCATATCGTATATCTATATCATCTTTAAATTTTGAAAAATAAGACTTACGTTTTTTTCTATTTGTTTCATTTTCTGTTAGAGTCTCTATTATAATAATCTTAGCTGGCTTCTCTTGGTTTTTTAATCGTTGTATTGTAGCTGGAAAATTTTTCAAAGCACTTAAAAACTCACCTCCAAAAAGCCCAGTTAATATTTTTAAAGATTTTTTTGTTCTACTAAACATATAATCTGTTAATTCTAAAGCATCAACATAAGAATCATTGTTTATAGGATAATTATTTTCCTTACTAGAAATTTTATCTAAAATGCTAGCTATAGTAGAACCATGATACCTTTGAGCTAAATAATACTCTTGTACTTGACCTATTGTCAGGCCCTTATCGTCATTTTTTTTCATATTTTTTCTTATCTTTCATTCATATAATTCTCATTATTATCATAATATGAGTATGTTATATAAAATATATAGAATTATAACCCCAGAATATCATCATTAAAAAATTTGTCGCTATAATCAGTACTTTAATGTTTATTGTGATAAAACTCTGTTAGGTAATATAAAAGTTTTGGAAATTTCATATACTATATTTTTATAAACATAAAAAATGGTATAAGATGTTATTTGTTATATATAGTTTTTTCATATTGATCTCCTTATTTTTTATTCTCTTTAGTAATTATATTATTGATACAATAATTTTGTCAATTACAGATTCAAGCATTGGAAATTCTAATTAGAAGCCGAACAGTGCAAAAAAAATAAAAAAAACTCATAGGGTATATCCTAATAATAAGAAACAACAATTAAGGAGACCCTATGAGCTATACTCATATATCATACCATGAACGCACAGAAATAGCACGCATGCTTAAGTGCAAAAAATCAAAACGTGAAATAGCACGATCCCTCAACAGATCGGTATCAACGATAGCAGACGAAATAAAACGCAATCGATTAAATACAAAATACTATGACGCTGAATATGCTGACATGCTATCACAGAAACGTAAGCTATACCCACGCACTCGCCCTGTAACAGAGAATGAACACATACGAACACAAGTAGCACTCTATCTCAAACAAGGCTTATCGCCTGATGCCATGAAAGGAAGAGCATTGCTTGAAAATGTCTCATTTGCAATAAGTGTCGAATCAATATACATACTCATAGCACGAGATGCAAAGGAAGGAGGAACACTGTATACCTCCCTTCCTTATAAGCGAAAAACACGCAAAATACACAGAATACCGCACAATACAGGTACTTTTGAACAACAAAAGACACAAATCGATGAACGCCCTGCACACATAACTGCTCGTACTACTATAGGCCACTGTGAAACTGATTGTATTGTTGGCAAAGATCATAGATCAGTCATACAAACTACTATTGAACGAAAAAGTCGTTTTTTATTTGCAAAGCAACTGCCTCGTGCTACCAAAGAACATACCAAACAAACCCTCTGGGAAATAAAAAAACAGTATCCAGATAAAATACATTCGTTTACTACTGATAATGGCAGTGAATTTTCGTATCATACACTGGCATTTTTAGATAGCTCTGTACCAATGTATTTTACCTATCCTCATTGCCCATGGCAGAAAGGAAGCATTGAACATGCAAATAAATTACTGCGCAGATATATTAAAAAAGGAACTGATATTTCTTGTATTTCTCCTGCACATCTTTGTGCGATTGTTACTACAATCAATAATACCCCCAGAAAGATATTAGGATACAAAACCCCTTTTGAGGTCTTTTTTGGTACTTCTGTTCGGCTTCTAATTTGAATTTTCACATTAAATTCAACAAGAGAAAAAAATATCAACTTAATTGAGATGTTATTTTGGGATAATACTGCATATAATTCTATATGTATTCAATACTACATATCTTTCTTATGGTAAAGGAAAAAAACGCTGCAACAATTTTTTGAACAGCGAACTATAATTTGATACATATACTGGCATATGAGGATTTATCGCTATAGTAGCTCCATATGTTACTCGAAGCTGTCTATGAAGCGACACATGTTCACAATACGCAAAATTATCTTTTTCACAACTTGCAATATAACGAGTAGTATGAAGTAATGCTGCTTTGTATAACGCTAGCCCTGCAAATGCAGAATACACTGGTAATACTTGTTTCTCTGCTGATGCACGCTGTAATAGCTTTAATTTTTTTGTCACCACACGTTGTAAATTTGGCTGCCAACTAAACCCTTCATTTGCATGCTCTTGCATGTCAAGTGCATAGCTATCGTAGTATAATGGCAAAAAGTACGATTGGCGCGAAACAGACATGCCATTTGCAGTCAGTACATCCCAACTTTTAAGTAACTCTATACTACTGAGAATCCCTTTAAGACTACACTGAACAAGATCAAAATCTAACATCATGATGTAATCTGCCACAAAATTGCTTGTACTAAGAGTGTCCAAATAACAATCGCGAGCGAGGGCAATACGCATAACACGCTCTTGCATATGATGTTTTTGTAGCGAACTATCATGTACCCTCTGAGCATTATACTGTATATTCCCTTCCTTGCTGACAGTATAGTCTTTTTCTTTTATATAGTGCGAAAAATTAGGTAACAAAATATTTTCATTATTCTGCTGTGCTTGTTCCAATATAGTTCTGGTAGCATCTTTGCTATCGTTCTCTACAACACAAATACGATAATCCTTACACAGCGATCCTAATGTTTGTAATGTTTGTAACAAGGGCATCACTGTACCTTGACAATCTCTTGCACACCCTGCTATAAAAAGCGAAGTATCCCCTAAAAGAGTGCTAGCAGTGGATGCCATTTTTTTTGTGTACATAGAGAACATATAAATAAAAATCAGTAATCAATAGTGTTTATAGGGGTAGTATGACTACCATTCTTTTTCTGTAACATATCTATATAATACTGTGGTTCTATAGCTTCTTTTTCTATGTGCAGTTCAGATAATATATTGAGTAAAATACGCTTTACAGAAGAAGCATTGATTACTGGGCTTTGTGAGGAGAGTGCTTCGTTATATTCCATTTCAATAAAATACCCCAATCCTTGTACCTCTATTAGCTCTACAGTAATAGAAATACCTTCTCTTTCCACTATATAAGAAAATCCTTTTTTTTCTTTTTTAATGTATGTTTGAGGCCTAAGATGAGTAAAGATAGTGTCAATAACCTTTGCATCTTGTACCTGTGTTTCGTACTCTATATTCTTTTCTATACCATCTTCAATACATTTCTCTTTAAAACTTACAATATACAACTCACCCTTACTCTCTCTCAAACGAATACTTACATCATGAGGAAACATATAGTATGTATCTCTTTTATGTACTAATTCTTTTTTAATACATATATGTTCAAGTATTTTCTGTAAATTAAAGAAATTCTGTTTACTCACATGAGCTTTACATTCTATTTCATGCTGTACCATACAAGACACTACAATTAAACAGTATAGAGCATTTCACAGTAAGAACAATACTACTCTGTACTATATTGTTACTTTACTTTCCCTTGATTTGCTACTGATGCCATTGCAGATTGTATTGCTTCCTCATCACCTAAATAGTAATGATTTACTGCTTGCAGCTGCTCATCAAGCTCGTATACTAAGGGTACTCCTGTAGGTATGTTTACTGACAAAATTTCTTCATCGCTGAGGTTATCCAAATATTTTACTGCTGCCCGTAAACTATTGCCATGTGCAGCTATAATAACTTTCTTTCCTGATTGTATAGCAGGAGCAATAGTGTTTTTCCAATATGGCAAAAAACGTTCAACTGTATCTTTCAAGCATTCACTCAAAGGAAGTTCTTGTTTAGACAACGATGCATAGCGAATATCATTTCCTGGATAACGAGCGTCATCAGTACTCAATACAGGAGGAGGCACATCGTAACTTCGCCTCCATATTTTTACTTGCTCTTCACTATGCTTTTGTGCAGTTTCGGCTTTATTCAACCCTTGTAAAGCTCCGTAATGTCTCTCGTTTAAGCGCCAGTTTTTTTCTACTGGTATCCAAAGAAGGTCCATTGTGTTTAATACACTTGTAAGCGTTAAAATTGCCCGCCTTAAGTAAGAGGTAAAGGCAACATCAAAACGATAGCCTTCTTTTCGTAAGGTCTCACCTGCCCGTACTGCTTCTTCCCTTCCTTTATCTGATAAATCTACATCTTCCCATCCTGTAAATCTGTTTTCTTTATTCCAGGTACTCTCACCATGTCTAATCATCACTACTTTATACATAGCAGCCTCCTTTTTTATTACCATGTTATTCTTATGCTACCATACAAACACTAAGAGTATCACTACTACAAAGACATAGTTTTCAACAACATTGCCATAGTTTTCCATGCTAATAAAAAACAATAGCTACGTGAAAGACTCATTTTTTTTTGTAACACTGACATTGCTATTTGTAAATAATCATTGTTTTGTAGTGCTTCCTGCTGAGTATGAGTAGGTACTGTATTTAGTATATACTGAACTGTATATTTAAAGCTACAAGTATCAAGATAAACAAAACTCTCACATAATAGCTCTGCCGAAGCATGTGCAAGAGCACAATAGCTTCCACGATGGAGTAGCATTGTATTATTGCTTGTTGTTTTTACATGCAGATTATTGTTACTTGCAGTCTCTTTTTGTAGCACCATAAGCTGCATAGTATCCGCACAATACGGATTACTGTTATGTGCTGTATGCAACATAGATTCTTTACTATACTCAAACCTTTCATCTGATATATAGTATTCTCTCTTTCGTGAATACTCTAAAAATTGATTATAAAGATAATCCATGCTGGCATATATCAAGCTATACTGATGTATTTTTTACATACTTTTGTTAATTTCATGTATTGTCTGTAACGCAGAAGTAAGTATCTGTATATCCTCAAGAGTATTGTAAAAATATGCTGAAATGCGTAAAATATACTCTGTATGAAACACATGTAATAAAGGTTGTGCACATACATGTCCCGTTCTTACACAAATTTTCTTTGCATCAAGAATAAAACTCATATCTTGAGAGTGGATGCTATCTGCTACTACTGCTATAGTCGCACTGGTAATCTGATCGTTGTTTCCAAGTATAGTAAAGCTATCAAGCGGAGCAAGTGCATCTAACATAGCTTTTCGAAGTACCCTATCGTGCTCTATGATATTTTCCATGCCAATATGAGTAAGAAAATCAATGGCAGCGGCACATCCAATAGCACCTGCAATATGAGGAGTGCCAGCCTCGTATCCTTCAGGTCCATCTAAGAACTGTGTGTTATGCTCAGTTACTTTTACTATGCTGCCTCCTCCTGTTTTTACAAAAGGAAGCATACGTAACCACTCCTTTCGAATACATAACACTCCAATACCTGTTGGCCCACATAGCTTATGGGCAGAAAAACACACTGCATCTACAGGCAACTTCCGCAAAGAAATCTTACGATGTGCTGCTAACTGTGCTGCATCAAGCAATACTTTTGTCCCATGCTTGTTACAAAGAGGAAGCAATTCTTTTATAGGAGGTTCGTACCCAGTAACATTAGACATACCAGTAATTGAAAGCACTGCTGCATCTTTTATGTTTTCTTCAGCATTATTCATGTCTAAACTGTTATCACGAGATACTCGTAACACCCTAAACTCTTTTTGTAATCTCAAAGCACATTGTTGGAAAGGTACATACGAAGAGTGATGTTCAAAATCACTTACAAGAAAGGCTTTTTTTTGTTGAGAAAGACTTGCATCAAACTGGTACGCACTTGCAATAATATTTATGGCATCAGTAGTTCCTGAAGTAAAAATTATCTCATATTCATCATCAGCGTCTAAAAATAAACGCACAGTTTCACGTGCTTTTTCATATGCTTCACTTGCATGTATGCTTAACAAATAGTTTCCTCTATGAACATTAGCAGAGTAATCTTGATAGTATTCCTGTAACGCTTGTATTACAGAAATAGGCTTTAAGGCTGTTGCAGCGTTATCAAGATATACAAGAGGTTCATCTTTATTAAGAATGGGAAAATACTTTCGTACTTGTTCTGGCAGAGCTAACAAAGACATTGCGGTACTTTACGAGAAAAAACTATACATAAAAATATACTGCTGCAATGCTATATGCTTTATAGCATTGCATACACAATAGAAATAATTATTTCTTATTATAAACAATCTCTCACTCTATATGAGAGTGAGGAGTAATTCGTTTACTCTTTCCCAGTTTATAATAGAAAAGAACGCTTCTATATAATCAGGCCTTTTGTTTTGATACCGTAAGTAATATGCATGTTCCCATACATCTAATCCTAAAATAGGAGTAGCTCCTTGCATATAAGGAGAATCTTGATTAGCAGTACTGGTAATCAAGAGATTAGCATCTTTAACAATGAGCCATGCCCATCCACTCCCAAACCGAGTTGCAGCAGCAGTAGAAAACTGAGACTTAAAGTCCTCAAAAGATCCAAAAGCTTCATTTATCTTATTTACTATCTGCCCCGACGGCTTCTGTTTATCAGGACTGAGGATAGTCCAAAAAAGAGAATGATTTGCATGTCCTCCACCATTATTGATTACTGCAGAACGAATACCTTCGTCTACACTATCTATATTTTTGAGGATATCCTCTATTGCTTCATTTTCCCACTTTGTTCCCTCCACTGCTGCGTTAAGTTTAGCAACATATCCAGCATGGTGTTTTCCATGATGAATTTCCATTGTCTTCGCATCAATATGAGGCTCTAAAGCATCAAAAGAATATGATAAATTAGGTAACATAAATGGCATATAACCCTCCTAAAGTTTATATTGTTTATTTCAATTATAGCAAAAATACACAATTTAGTAATAGCATTTTATATATTTTTTTTCATTACAAACTGTATAAAAATTACACTACTATTCTTTCTATGGAAGAAGATATAGTACAAATAAGCTCATAAGGAATACTCCCCGAAACTCTTGCTTGCTCCTCTACTCTTACTGTATCACCTCCCCAAAACACTACTTCGTCTCCTGCTTTTACAAGATCATCTCCTACATCAACCATACACATATCCATTGTGATATTTCCTACTATTGGATATAACACATTGTTGATGCTCACCTTTGCTCTATTGCTTAATGCCTTTAACAAACCTTTCCCGTATCCCATGTTTATTACTGCTATATTTGTATCTTTTGTTGTTTTGTAGAGAGAACCATACGAAATGCCATGATTGGCAGGGTATCGTGCCACTCTACTTACATAACTTATGAGCTTCATTGCAGGTTTAATATGTAACTGGTGTTTTATATCTCTCTCCGAAGCGTACGAACCATATAACAAAATACCAGGACGAAGCATATCAAAATAAGATTGAGACTGCCACACTAATGCACCACTATTTGCTGTATGCTCAATCAGAGGAGCATGGAGAGGGAGATACTTATACATTATTTTCTTAAAATAGGCATATCGCTCTAATTGTTGCTGTGTAACAGTATCATCTTCAGACTGCGAAAAATGGGTACTCAACCCAACAACATGAATATAATTACTTGATTGTAATAGTAAACAAAATGCTTGTATGTCTTTTTCAAGTAAGCCTAGTCGCCCCATACCCGTATCTAGTTGTATGTGTATTGATACTTTTTTCTGAAGTAGTGATGAATAATAGAGTATGTCTTTTAAGTATTGTATATCACCAACCATAAGCTCACAGTTATGATTTATTGCCAGCTGTACATCCTGTTTTATTTGTTGAGTATACAGTAATATTTTTGGAGTGTACTGCCATCCTTGTATCACCTGTTGTATAGTACTCGCTTCTTCGACTGAAGAAATACCAAAATACTCTATATGCTGATCCTTGACTATATGTACTATATTTGCAGTACCATGCCCATATGCATCAGATTTTATAGTAAGACATAATTTTTTTGAAGCTCCTATGTACTGACGAATAGCACTGATATTATGAAGAATATTATTTTTGATGATATAAATCTTTGGAGCATAAAACATAACAATACATATATTGAAAATACATTAGTATTTTATATTATTATACAGCATTCTTTTATCTCGTACAGAACATAGCCTTACATATATATTTTATAATGTACAGTGTCGTATCTTTGTTACTACTTAAACAATACCAAGAAACGATGCCATAGTACTTTTAGTATATTTGCTTTTTCTACTGCAGACTCAGTATACAATTCTTTTTCCATAATGTTTATACTTCTTTCTTTATTATGTACCGAATACACTACAGAAGCCAATGCTGTGTTTTTTTCTATAGGAGCAAATATATGCTGTGCATCCGAATGATACTGTATGCGTTTCTGTATGGTATTCACCCATAGAGCAGGAACACTGAGTATAGTAGCATCAGCTCTCATTTCTACTGTGTTCTTTTTTGCTCCCCATACTGGCACACTCTCCTCTATTGCAGGAAACTGTATCAATGAAAATACAGCATAGGCAAAATCAATTAACGCTATTGATTCTTGACTACGTAACTGTATTCCTTTGCTAATACTCTCTGCTTGTATCCCTAACACTATAGCAAGCACTCTTCTCTTTTCTTTTTCTGCACTTGTTATCAAATTAAACCCTGCTGCACCAGTATACCCTGTTTTTAGTCCATCCACATATGTATGTGTTTCAAGTAATCTATTAGTACTTTTACGATCCTGTTTCCAAAAAAAAGTACTTTGCGATGTATACGATACAATATCAAACTCCGAATGAGAGAGTATATATTGTGACAATAATGCTATATCTTCTGCTGTACTTCTATTTTTTTCTGATAATCCTGTAGGATCATCATAGTAAGTATTATGTAACCCTAATGCTTTTGCTTTAGCATTCATTGCTAGCACAAACTTTTCTACAGAGCCTGCTACTATATGTGCAAGGTATAGTGCAGCATCATTCCCTGAGACAACCAATAGGCCATTCAATAGCTCTTTTCCTGAAGGAGTATCTCCTACTACTAAGCCCATACGTGAAGCATCGTATGGCAACGATGCAAACGATTCTGCACTCATAACAGGATACTGCATATCCAAAGAAAACGCATGTTGCTTACTGCTTTCAAGTACTATCACAGCTGTCATCAATTTTGTCAATGAAGCTATACTTCGTACCTGTCTATGATTTTTTTTTAGTAATACTTGATTATTTGCACCTTCCAATAACAAATAGCTTTCTGCAGTGATGACAGTAGAAAGTACGGGATATTCAACATTATTACTCCATATAGGATACACGAGGGCATCAACTTGTATATGATCATCTGATTGTGCAGAGAGATTCCCTATATTCAAAAAAAATATAAGCACTATGATACCTACACCATACAATAGAGTTCTGTGCTTTACCCATGTAACAACAGAGAATGCTTTCATATATACTTCCTTTATACTATTTTTAGACTATCATACTACTTATGCTATGCTACAACATCATTCCAGTATTGTTATCTCTACTCGCCTATTTTTTCCACGCCCTTCTTTTGTATCATTACTTGCAACTGGTTTTTCTGAACCATATCCTTGTAAATCAAAATAGCTATCGTCCCATCCCAACTCATTCTGTAAATATTCTTTTACTACCCTTGCTCTTTGCACACTTAATTTCTTTTGTGTCGAAATACTTCCTACATCAGCGGTATGACCTTCAATTAAAAGGTTTCGTGGAGCATATTTTTTAAGCACAGACACAATAGAATTAAGCATAGTAGCAAGCGAGTCTACAGGAATATCAGTATTAGGATAGAACAATATATCTTCAAAAGATACTTGTATTCCTTTCTCATTTCTTTGTACTAACGATGTTGTATCTTGTACACGCTCTGATGTCTCAACAGTATCTTCCAGTGCTTCTCTCAACTCATTTTCTATACGAGGCAACACTGTTGTATCGGTAGATTTTGTAGAACCAATAGGAAATACCTTAGAGGTAACTGTACCTTCTACTTGTATATTTTGTGTATCCTGCATGCCATTATATATAAAATACATGATATAGTCTTCTGTATAAAATTCTGGACGATGATATAGATCGTTCCACCACATAAAAATTTCAAAAGAAGCATTTATACGAACAAAAGACACATCTCTCCTTTGTTGCTCTGGAGGATAGACATAATCATCAATAGTATATTGTATAAAAAACACAGGCAATTCTATCCCTGTATCTTTATTATCAGAAAAATAGCTTTGAGGAAGACTGTCATATCCAGCATAGGAATAGTGTATTTTAATTGGGATAGGAACTTTTTGATTCATAATAGGAATACTAAGATATTCAACACTATCTCCTTTCCATGTATCTCCTTTTTGTATTGTAGTCTCAAGAAATACTGGAACATCCTTTACAAAACTTATATTTTTATCGCCATTGGTACTTACTCTAAACCCTTGCTTATTGATTGTATACTGGTACTCATAACTGGAAGTCTTTATTCCTTTTTCAAAAAACTCAGTGTTTCCATGTATAGATACTGTATCTGCTAATCGCTGAGTAATAGTAATAAAAATAGTATTCTGTAATACATTATCTACCAGTATCAAGGCATCGTTCTGATATACTGTTTGTGTGTTTTTTGATTCTATACGATACATATCGCTATCAGAAAAATCAAAAAAGAACACTTGTTTTTTTTCTGAATTCTGACTATTATTTTGAAGAGGTTGCTGAGAATACAATAAAAAACCATTTATTAGTAATATGTATACAGTAAAGAAAAAAAACGAATATTGACGATAACTCATATTATAAAGTATAATAGAAAACTAAAGGAGTAGCATGGGAAAATACAAACATATTGATAATGCAGAATTTTTAGAAAAACAGCTAAAAAATATTGTCAAAGAAGTACAAGAGATAGAGGATCCTCATATCATCACAGAATACAAGCAATTTTTTAAGGAACACGTAAGCCTGTTTAGACGTAATTTTGTTGCGGCATATATCATCAAAAAATTCTTACATGACAATGCCACACATACTACAAAAAAACAGAAAAAATACATACCTCCATCAGATCGTTCTTTCAATAAAAAATACAATAACACAGAGCCTCAACAGAAACATAGAAAGGTAATATTAAAAAACATTTCACAACATCAATGTACAAAAGAAGAGCTTCTCACCTTTTTAAGCTCTATTGATGGCGTTGAAAAGAAAGATATTACACATATTACACTACAAGAAACAAAAACATTGGTATCCATTGCCCAACCAGCATTGAAGGCATTGACTAAAGGAATAAAAAACAAACCTTTTAAGAACAAAAAGATTTATTATAGCTACTAACATGTATCATGGCACAGAATACAAGTACAGCTACTGTTTTGTATCAATAACAATCCCTTTTAGTGATTCTTCACTGATGACAGATTGAGAATAATGTGTATCGCTAAATGTTGACATTGTTTTGAGAAGTGAAACTTTGTTTTGTACATCTCCTTGTTCCCCACTTACCATTTTCTGAATATGATTTCTCAATACATTCTGTTGCTGTGCATGAAGTGAAGCTATAAGAGAATTCATTGCTATTGCTTTTTGCATGCTCATGCCATTTTTAGAATAACTTCCTCTGACATACCGCAAATTAAGATCTGTAAGCCCAGCCCCTCGTATGTTTACTGTAATTTTCTTACTTGCTATTCCTTCGTTTGTTTGCAATAGATGTTTCAATTTATAATACCCAACATTGTTGGCATGTGATATATTTTGAAGTGATTGCAGCATATACTACTCCTGCTTTAAGTGTCGACTATTGAAAAAAAAACTCAAGTAGTATATAATTCAGAATATGGCAAAAGAAGATGTAATAGAAACTGAAGGCGTGGTCAAAAAATCTCTTCCAAATACTATGTTTAAGGTTGAATTAAAAAATGGTCATGAAATTCTCGCACATTTAAGTGGCAAAATGAGAAATAATTATATACGTATTGTTCCCGGAGACACAGTAAAAGTAACCTTATCCCCGTATGATCTCAGTAAAGGAAGAATTACATTTCGCGAAAGGTGAAAAATGAAAGATGATATTGTAAATTGATATTGTATAATATAGCACAATATAATACGCTCTTTTCCTTTTATGCTTCTACCATTGTGGCAACGATGGATTACGAATTTCATCTGATACCGTAAGAAAAAATGTGTTGGTTTGTTTAATTGTTTCAAGATTTATAGGAACATCTTGTTCAACACCAGTTTCGCTTTGAAAATTGCTCAGCTCTTTGTCCTGTACTTGCTTAAAAACATCTGCGTAGTTACTCACTATTTCATAATTGATACGATGAATATTGTTAGGGTACAATATCAGCAGATCCCAAAAATAGGCAGCTGCCATACTGTACTCTTTTTCTAATAGATACAGTTCCCCTAACAATGCTAATACTTTTTTTCGAAGCCCTTTACGTATGGTATTGTCCAATAAGCGTGTAAGCACATTCTTTGCTTGTTCACTATCATGTTCTGCTAGTTGTACGGCTTTATAGTAAGTGGTATAGTTCTTAAAAATTGATAAAGGGAACAATTTTCTTTCATCTTGTTTTTCTTGATCAATACCATATGTATCTGTGCTATATGTATCTGTATTGGCTTTTCCTGTTAGTATAGTATATATAAACATATAGTCAGGAGGAAAGAGTATACATATACCTGTTAGTATTCCTATAAAGATATATAAAAAAAGATTTTTTTTCTTCTGATTTTTATGTTTCTGTGCAGTCTTTTTCTTATTGATATGCTGCAAAATAGTAGATCGTAGTTCCATCCTGTTCCTCATTAGTATCATTATATTAGTTTTCTAGTAATATATATCCTAGTAATACTATGGCAACACAAAAACTGATAAGCCATGATACAAAATCATACTGCACAGTAGCCTTCGATGCTGTAGGTACAGTAAGAGATTGCTGAGCCTCTACATATTCGGCATTAAGCGTTTGAGCAATTTCTTTTGCTACGGTTGGCTGAGCAGTGGAATATGCCACATTGCCCTCTGTGTTCCTTATAGGTACACCTTCTATAGTACGTACTATCTGTGCTGTCTCAGAACCAACAAATACACAGAATATTGTATCATAATATTCTGTCAGTGTTCTAAAACGTAGCGCATTTACTTTTGTATGACTTTCCCAATCGGATAGTATTACAACATTTCCATGTGCTGGAAATAGTCCTTCAGCACTCCTTTGTTCCATCTGATAAAAAAGCTGTGCTATATCACTAGAACCTTGTATGAGAGGAGCTTTCATTATGCTATCAAGCGTATTAAATAAAAAAGCAGTATCACTCGTAAAAGGAATTACTTGCACAAGCGTATCAGTAAAAACAGAGAGAGCAAATTGGGTATTGTTGTCTGCTGTAGTTTGTACTGTAGTTTTTGCTGTATTCTTTACTGTATTTTTTATAAGGGCAATAGCTTTGGCAATCCTGGTATCATCTGTTTCATGCACATACATGCTCAACGAGACATCTAATATAAAATGAATATATGTATCTGTGTTTTGTGCCTCTTGTGTAACAGCAGTATTATTTACCTTTCCTGCAGGATATAAGATATAGAGTAAGATTCCCAGTGCCATACTATTTATGAGTATATACTTAAAAAGAAATCCTCTTTGTATGTTATAATGCTGTAAAAATTGCAAGGTATATATTTGTAATAAAAAAGCCTTTTTTCGTTTATACAAGCTCCATGTATACCATAGCAGAGGCAACATAAGTAACAAAGAATAATTTTGCAAATAAAAAAACGTCATATAGCCCTTAAAAATACAAGTTTAATAACCGCTGCTCCACATACCATAAATACAGCAATAAAAAATAGTACGCGTGAGATATCCCTATAATCTGTTGTAGTAACATACGAGCTATTACTTACCACATTATAATAAATAGTAGAAAAAAATTCTCTCAGCTCTGCTTTTGATTTAGTCTGTTGATATTCTGCTTGTATTTTTTCTGAAAAAGGAAGCAATATATTAGTATTCACAGGCTCAATGTTTCCTATATGAGTGAGTTCATCATTAGGAGAAGTATATACAAAATCAGATGCTTCGTTTGTGCCAACATGCGCAATACTAAGCATAAGCGGACTACTGTTGATAACTTTTTCTGCACTCTGCATAGTGTTTATTCCACTGTTTTGAAGTCCATCACTAATAATAACAAGGCGTCTTTTCTCAGATTGTATTACAGACAGTAGTTTCTGTGCAAAAATAACTGCATCAGAAAAAGCAGTCCCTTCTCCCATTTGCCCTAGCCTAATAGAATGTATTGCTTCTTTAATAAAACGGTAATCAGTAGTAAAAGGAACAATAGTACTCACATAATCAGAGAAAGCGACTACTGCAATATTAGCTTGTATATCTCTCTCTAAAAAAACTTGTAATTCTTCTTTTACTGCATCCCATCGCGATTGATTATCTATATCTCTTACTGACATACTGGGAGAAATATCAAGTAAGAGCAAAATATGTACCGTAGTATCATCTTTTATCTTTCTTACATACGATAGTCTTGGCTGTAAAGAAGCAAATAGAAAGAACAAAAAAGCTAACAGCAATAAAGAAAAAAATAGCTTGTACAAAATTCGCAAATATAAGGGACTATTTAATGAATAATAATGTAGCTTTGTAATAAAACGAAGACGATATTGCCTACTATGCTTTCTAATATAGATACATACTATACCTACAAAAAAAAGAGCAAGAGGCCATAATCTCATCATTTCTATTTGAGTATTATAAAACTGCATACTATCTGATACACTCTATACACATATTTGTTGATAAAGATTGTGTTATAGAAGAATGTTTATGTCTTATCTCATAAGAAAATTTTTTACATTTTTCTAATAATTGTAATAAAAATTGACAATGTCTTTTTCTTACCTCTAAGGGATAATGAAGCGTTCCATATTCTGCTTCATACATAACAAAGAAAAAGTCATGTAACTGTGATATAAAATACTGCTCTGTAATCTGTAGCTTGTCTAATAGTAAGCTCTCTATTTCAGCGTATGTCATAGAGTTGGCATACGAGACTCCTAATAAAAACTGTAATCTTTTCCGTAAGATAGTATCGAGCGTTCTGTACAATTCTTTTGTGGTACATGTTACTCTCATGTTTGGGCTTCCTATTCTATTAAGAATTTTGAGCATTTTTTTTGTCTCATACACACTGTACAGGTGACTTATATAATTACGAATATGTGTCCCCCATCTTTTCAATAAAGATGACATATTCCAAACAATGCGTATTAACAGTACTATAGCATATACAAACACAATAATACTCACTATCCCATATGCTATCATTCCTATTGGTTTTCCTGCAAGGAAAGATGTATAGCTACTAGTATCTTCGATACTAGATATTACTGTAACAACTGGCAAGGGAATTTTATAGTTATTTTCATAAATAACAGGAAGATGTATTGTCCCACTTTTTTTTATCCTAAGACTCACTTCAATGTATTGTTTTCTCTGGACAATACGTCTTTGAATATGTATAAACTCTACTGTATTTGTATTTGTGTAAGAATAATCATGCCTTAATACACGCAAGCTAAAGTCTTCGGTAATGGCAATACGGATAACAAGCGTCTCTCCTACCTTAGGCAACACAGGTTGCAAAGAGTCAACAGAACTAGAGAGAATAGTGGCTTGTGCTGCTGATATGTGCATTGTCAACAACAATACAATCAAGTAATAAGTCTGTTTCATAGTATATATCATTTTCATATTGTATGTTGATTTCTTAAAAAAGATGCAAGCGTATGCAACACAGAGTCGGTAGTTGATATATCAAAATACGAAGTTCCTTTTCTAAAATTAAAACGTTGCCAAAAAGACTTAAGCTGTGACTGATTTTCAATATATTGTTTTTTTACATAATTACTGGAGATAAGATGCCGCTTAGCGTTTTCAATATCGACTACATTCATAGAGATGCCATTGGGAAAATTAGCTTGCATATCAAAGAACACCCGTATAGCAAGCACATCATGAGAGTTTGCAAGAGTATTAAGCGTTTCAAAACAATTATCCATAAGAAAATCAGAAATAACAACAATTAAAGATCTTTGAAATAATATTTTTTTTGAAAAATACACAGCATGTTCTAAATCTGCAATGCTTGAAGAAAAACGTGAGTGTTCCAATACATAATACAAACGATGCACCAACGGTAATACATGGGCAGGAGGAATATACTGACGTATATCTGAGTCAAAAATAACAGCTCCAATTTTATCTTTTTGTGAGAGTGCAAGAGAAGCTAATGTTAGCATTGTTTCCATAGCAATATCGTATACTGATACTGGAGCTCCTATGTTCATAGAACTTGAACAATCAAACATAAACCATATGGTACGATTACGTTCTTCATGAAAATACTTTGTATGAAGTGCATTCATACGACTACTAAGATTCCAATCTATATACCGAGAATCATCTCCATAATGATACGGATTAGATTCAGCATATTCAATTCCTTGACTCTTAAATAAAGAATTATATCGACCAGAACTAAGACCACGTATAAGTTTAGAAACATTAATTTGAGATCTTTTTAGTACAGGCGGAACGGAGGCAGAAAATTCTGTTGATGATCCTTTTACATTTTTTTCCATATACTTAGTGTTATTATGAGAAACATGGATAGCTTTATTTGGGAATTGAGACATTATTTAATATGTTTTCTAATACATAGTCAGGACTTTGTTCATTTGCTATCGCATCGAAATGTAAAATAATTCTATGACGTAACACATCATATGCTACCTCTTTAATATCCTCTGGGGTAACATAATCACGTTTATTAAAAAGTGCTACTACCCTAGCACAACGAAGCAATGCAATACTTGCTCTAGGCGATGCTCCATATTTTATACTGAGATTATGTAACTGATTTCCTGTATACCTATTTCTTGTTGCATCAACTATATTTACAATATAGCGAAGTATACTTTCTTTTACTTGAATTTTTTCAGAAAGATGCCCAATAAGAATAAAATCTTCTAAAGAACATACTTTTTTTGCTGTATCAATATGGATAGATTCCAATTTCTCAAGCATAGAAATTTCTTCTTCTTGACTGGGGTACTCTACAAGAAGTTTGCATAAAAATCTATCAAGCTGTGCCTCAGGTAATTCATAGGTACCTTCATGTTCTATAGGGTTTTGTGTTGCCATTACAAAAAAAGGTGCAGGAAGAGCATATATTTCTTTTCCTAGTGTTACTGTTCTTTCTTCCATTGCCTGTAATAAAGCAGATTGTACTTTAGCTGGGGCACGATTTATCTCATCTGCTAACACTAAATTTGCAAATACTGGTCCGTAATGAGCTTTAAATTTTTCCTCTTTCTGATTATAAATAAGCGTTCCTGTAATATCAGCGGGCAATAAATCGGGAGTAAACTGTACACGTGAAAACTCGCTTCCTGTTACTTTGGAAATAAGTTTTATGATAGATGTTTTAGCAAGCCCTGGCAAGCCTTCCACTAATACATGCCCTTGCACACAAATAGCAATAATAATTTTGCGAATCAAGGCTTGTTGTCCAATAATACATTTATTCATCTCATCGTGTACTAACGTGAGTATGTTCTGCACATAATTTGTATCCATATATTTATATATTTTCCTTATTGATTTTATTATATCACAAATAAAGGAGCATAGAGTATCTAATATATAGGTATGGCTATCATAATTTTTATATGTTTATGCATCTTCGCATTTATATACTACTCCCCTCTTCATAACAAACGAGACATCAGACAGAGTGTCTAGCTGTTGCAAAGGATTTTTTTTGGTAGCAATAATATTGGCTCTTACTCCTTTTTTAATAACTCCGCATTCATGGGATATGCCTAAATGCTTTGCTGCAACTGAGGTAATACCTTGTAGAGCAGTTTTTATACTTGCTCCAAGCTGTACAGCTATGAGAGCTTCCTTATACACAAGACCATGATACGCATCTGATCCTAAAGAAAAAGCGATACCGCTGTCAATAATATACTTCATAGATTGGGCAACAGAGGTTTTATGCTTACGAATTTTTGTAACTAAATCTTTATGACAGAAAGCCTCTCTGCTTTTATCAAGAAAAATTCCAGGAGTCAAACAAAGTTTTATATCGCTGTTCATCATCAAATCTACTTCTCTTTTTTCAACACAATATGCATGCTCTATCATATCAACACCGTTTACAATACATCTGTGCAATGCTTCACCGCCAATACAATGAGCAGTTACCATCTTGCCTACTGCATGAGCTTCTGCTACAACGGCCTGTATCTCATCATGTGCCATAAAGCAAGGCACTATATTTCCTGGCAAAGATGGTATTCCAGGAGTAATAAATATCTTTAACCAATCTACCCCACATGCTAAATTTTCTCTACTGGCTTTCCTGTATTCATAAGAGCCAGTATAGCTTTTTCCAACATACCCATGTCCATGTATACTTTTCATACCAATACCAGACACTTTTAGATCTGGACCAATAACCTCTCCTTTTTCCACTAAATCACGAAGAGCAACATCTAAATGATACCTATCCCCTAAAGAACGCACAGTAGTAATACCTGCCATAAGATCATCTTCAATATTTTTCATAGCATAGACTGTTTGAACACATTCTTTTGTTTCCATCATAAACAAATGATTTTTGACACGAGCATCCAAAAAAAGATGAGAGTGGGTATCTATAAGGCCAGGAAGCACAGTATGTTTTTTAAGATCAATAGTGTGTATTGATGAGATAGAGCTATCTTTTAGTATTTTTTCACCATTATGAGCAATACGAAATACTCTATCACTTGGCACAATATCAACAACAGTAGCATTTCTTATAATGATAGAGTGATCTTTAACAGGAATAAGCTCTTCTTCACAAAGAATAGTACTGGCACTTATTATTGTATCATCTTTCAGTAATTTCATATACGCTTTTTGTTCCTTTTTTTGTTCAATCTGTCACGCACAAAAGGAAATAGCAAAGAAACAATAGTGAGAAGTAAAAAGAAAAAAGTAAAGGGTCTCATAAATATATCCAGCCAGTTGCTTCCATAGATAGTCTTAGTAAGTATAATAGATTCTTCTAAAAGAGGGCCAAGCAACAGTGCTAATGCTACTGGAGCAAGCGGATAATTGTATTTTACCATACAATATCCAACTATTCCTGCAATAAACATCATTACCACATCAAACATATTTTGTTGTATAGAGAAAGAACCAACAACCGCAAGTACCACAATGACAACCGCTAAAATAGCTTTTGGCACTCTTAAAATATAGTTGGAAAATTTACATAACCACCATCCAATAAACAATATAAAAACATTGATAAGAGCAAAGCCTACCAATACTGTGTATACCTTTCCTGCATTTTGAGTAAAAAGTAAGGGGCCTGGTCGTAAACCATGAATAATCATAGCACCAAGAAATATTGCTGCAGGTGCACTGCCAGGTATACCAAGAGTTAACAACGGTATAAGTGAGCCACCAGTCACCCCATTATTAGCACTTTCAGATGCCATTATACCTTCTATAGATCCCTTTCCATACAACTGCGGATTCTTTGAAGATTTTTTTGCTTCATTATAAGCAAAAAATGATGCTATGTCTGGGCCTGCTGCAGGAATAATGCCTATCCCTATTCCTATAGCAGAAGAGCGTAAAACATTGATGATATTTTTTCGTATTTCTTTTACAGAGAGTACTAGCTTACTAGGCTTTATCTCTTTTCCATACTGATGCTGTTCTGTGCTATCATCATTCACTCCTTTCTTCTGGGCTGTATGTTCTAGTAGTTTTAGTACTTCTGGAATTGAAAAAAGACCAATAAGGATAGAAACTACTTCAAGTCCTCCTGATAACTGATAAAACCCAAATGTAAATCGTGGGTAGCCCATTACTGGATCTTGTCCTATAGTGGCAATAAGAAGTGAAATACTGCCTACAAAAATTCCTTTTATCATATTCCCTTTTGAAAGAGTACATACCACACTTAAGCCAAAAATTGCAATCATCATTTGCTCGGGAGTGGAAATTCTAATCAGAAGCCGAACAGTGTAAGAAAAATAAAAAAACTCATAGGGTATATCCTAATAATAAGAAACAAAAAAAGGAAGGATACCCTATGAGCTATACTCATATATCATACCATGAACGCACAGAAATAGCACGTATGCTTAAGTGCAAAAAATCAAAACGTGGAATAGCACGATCCCTCAACAGATCAGTATCAACAATAGCAGATGAAATAACACGCAATCGATTAAATACAAAATACTATGATGCTGAATATGCTGACATGAAAGCACAAAAACGCAAAACATACCCACGCGCTCGCCCTGTAACAGAGAATGAACACATACGAACACAAGTAGCAATCTCTCTCAAACAAGGCTTATCGCCTGATGCCATGAAAGGAAGAGCATTGCTTGAAAATGTCTCATTTGCAATAAGTGTCGAATCAATATACATACTCATAGCACGAGATGCAAAGGAAGGAGGAACACTGTATACCTCCCTTCCTTATAAGCGAAAAACACGCAAAATACACAGAATACCGCACAATACAGGTACTTTTGAACAACAAAAGATGCGAATCGATGAACGCTCTGCACACATAACTGCTCGTACTACTATAGGCCACTGCGAAACTGATTGTATTGTTGGCAAAGATAATAGCTTGTAACGAAAAGCTGAAAATGTCACAAAAAAGGAAAGCCGAAAATGTCACTGATAAGCATAAGCTGAAGGGACCTCCGTAAAATTGATACTATAGCCATTATAGAATAAATGAAGAGAATCATCTAAATGAATGTGGCAATCAAGAGCTTTGCGAGGGCGAAGAGCAACAGAACGAGGAGGAGGAGGAACAATCTGTAAAGCAGTACCACGAAAAGAAATAGTCCAGTCATTTCTGAGAACACGAGTAGTATGGTAAGCAAAAGGAGTATCAAGAGAAGCAGGATCAACAAGGGGAACATGATCAGAGGGAAGAGAGTCAAGAGGAAGAGCAAACTCTGTATTGTGTTGTTTGATAAAAAAAGGCAGGAATGCATTAGCGTGAGCGATAGAATGAATAGCATGACGAGAGAGTTCAGCACAAAGACGAGACTGGAGGGTACGGAACAGTCGTTCTACTCTGCCTTTGGCCTGAGGAGAGTGAGCATTAATCAAATTGACCCCCAGACGCTGACAGACTTGCGGAATATGACGAGTAAGATCAGGGTCAGGAACATAAGCATTGCGTCTATCACAGTACAAAGAGGCAGGAATACCATAAGAAGTACACCATTGTTTCAGTAAAAGCAGGACATCACGGATAAATTCTTGTTCTGCAAAGCGAAGGAGGATGGTACTGGAAGCATCATCAATAAGGGCAATAAGACAACAAGGAGGATGATCAGAGCCAAACCACTGGTGGAAACTGCCATCACACTGAAGCATGCGACCGAAATGAGACATACGAGGGCGTTTTTTTCGTTTCACAGGAGAGCGGCGGGATCGTTTTGAGATACCAAGCCACTTACGAAGGGTAGGAGCAGAAACAAAGAGAGAAAACTGATGTTTGAGTACGGCTACCGCATGAGAGATGGTATAATTGGACAGTTGTGTATGAAAAAGAAAAAGGATATGTTGTTTTGTCGCAGGGTCGTATTGAGTTCTGCCCTGAGAGCCACGAGAAGCATGGCAGAGGGAAGCAGCCCCTCCTGCAAGCCATTTTTTATAGATACGATGCATATGGCGAATACTGATGGAAGCCTGTTGAGCAGCACGAGAAATAGGGATAGTTCCCTTGTGGTATGCAATACATACTTTTTCATAGAAAAGTTCTTTGTCACTCATAATAATATGTTTCATATATACATCATAAGTGACATTTTCAGCTTTTTTAAGAAGGTGACATTTTCAGGTTTCCGTTACATAATAGCTCAGTCATACAAACTACTATTGAACGAAAAAGTCGTTTTTTATTTGCAAAGCAACTGCCTCGTGCCACCAAAGAACATACCAAACAAACCCTCTGGGAAATAAAAAAGCAGTATCCAGATAAAATACATTCGTTTACTACTGATAATGGCAGTGAATTTTCGTATCATACACTGGCATTTTTAGATAGCTCTGTACCAATGTATTTTACCTATCCTCATTGTCCATGGCAAAAAGGAAGTATTGAACATGCAAATAAATTACTGCGCAGATATAGTAAAAAAGGAACTGATATTTCTTGTATTTCTCCTGCACATCTTTGTGCGATTGTTGCTACAATCAATAATACCCCCAGAAAGATATTAGGATACAAAACCCCTTTTGAGGTGTTTTTTGGTACTTCTGTTCGGCTTCTGATTAGAATTTCCATACTATTACCTTTATAGCTTCTCATATTATCATAGGGCGGACTCGTTACAATTAAATCTATAAAATTAGCTTGCATTCTTCTCATCGTATCAATACAATTTTCATTGTATATAGTGTTCAGAACAATAGCAGATTTTTTTTCTATTTCTTTTGAGATACTTCTTTTCATTTTTATTGTTTCATTTTCTTGTATTGCTATCATGTTAGTCTCCACTACAAATATACTGTATTAGTATACACTATGTTTAGTATATACATACACATCACCATATGTTAAATAGCATAGTATAATATAATGAAGAAAAAATAAGATTTTTTTGTCTTTGTTGAAATTGCCCCTTAGTATTCCCTGTATCTTCAAAATCTAATGATCGTGGTGGAATAACAACAATATCGTTAGTATCAAAATTTTGTAAAAGATTAAATGCATCTACTTTTTGTGCTGTGCCGTCAGTATTTGTAATACTCCCTATGCTAAAAGTGGGATATACTTCACTAAGTGCAGCAAAGCCAATAAAAGACTCTGAGGTAATACTAATATAAGGATCATCTTTCTTTAGCTTAAAATAGGAACGATTATATATTGGTAAAAGAGCGTCTTTCATTACTCCTATATTTTCTCCTGCAGAGAGAAAAAAGGTATCTTTATCAATAAAAGAAAATTTTGAAAGCACAGGAAGAGAGTTTGCTATTTTGTTACTGAGTAATTGCATAGCATCAATAATTCTATCGTTGCCATATCCATTTGCACTAAATGTAAAAATACTGTCTAAGGTACGTTTTTCAAATAATGTTGCTTCAACACGAAACTGTGTAAGATTATCAAAATAGTCAAATACAAGTTCATATTCTTCTTTCTGTAGCTGATTTTTACTTTGTGCATACATCACATTTTCTACATTGACTACTTCATATTGAGAAAGTGTATACACAATAAGATCACGCAAAAATTTTGATTTTCCTAAAGCCTTAGTTGATGCATTTTTTATTTCTATATTCCATGGATATATAGTAAATCCCTGGGAATTAGTAATTTGCAAATCTTGTAAACTTTCTCTCAGAGCTTCTGTATTACTTTCCAAAAGATAGTTAAGCTCTTTGTTCACTGAAGTGGATGCAGTGCTTGTGCTATTTTCTCTATCCTTAAGAAGAGAAAACAAAACATTTGCTTTGTCAATATATCCTTCCGATTGATATATATTAGCTAATAAAAAAAGAGGTCTTTCTGCAAGTGGATGTATCAACAAAGCTCGTCTACTGGCTATTTTTGCTTGCATGATATTGCCTTGTAAAATAGCATTCTCAGCAATATCAGAAAGACGTGTTACTCTCAAGTCACGAATAGTAGCAAGTGCTTCTCTTCCATCACGTAATGCAATATCGTACATAAACAGTAAAAAATCGTCATTCTTTTGAATTTCATATCCTTGCTTAAATGCAATTGAAGCATCAAGATACGCCCCATTAAGATAATGAGTATAGCCTAAATAAAACCAAGCATCTTCTTCTAAAGGATACCTTTGAGTATACTGTTGTGCAATACCAACAGCTATATCAATATCACTGACAATAGACAAGGATAATGATTTTTGAAATGCTGATTTTTCCAGTAAAGGATACCCTGATTGCAACAAAGTGTTCAGTAAGCGTGTCAATCGTTGTGATGTATCAAATAAATAATAGTACTCACTTAATATCCATACAACATATAAGTCATCTTTGTTATTACTAAACAACGCTTCGGCTGCCTGTGCTCCTGCAGCAGTATTTTTTTGCTTTGCAAGAACATCAATAATAGTATGAATATTGAGTATCTTTGCTTGTTCAGGGTACACTTGTCGAAATAATAGCAAATAACGATTTATTTGACGAAAATTACCTATCGCACTATAATATAAAATCTGTGTGAGAATAAGCCCTTTATCATATTGATTTATTTGTTCAAGTGCAATAAGCTCAGTTCCCACAGCAACAAGATTATTATTTTCCTGTATATCAATATTAGCAATGAGCACGCGTGATGAGAAATCATTTACTCGCAGTAATAATACTTCGTTTGCAAACTGCCTTGCTTTTTCATTTTCTCTTAAAAGAAAATATATCCTTGACAAAGCCTGCACAACTTCGAAAAAATATCGGTTACTACTATATGCCTGATGAAGTAACTTTAGAGCTTCTTCAAGATGAGCTTTACTGTGAGTAGCAAGCCCTTGATTGTATATAGGCAGTGCTTTTAGGTACACTTGCACCGATATGTCTTTATTCTGATGCTGTGCTTGATATACTGCATCATTAGCAAAAAGAGACGAGGTGGATGCTACTATCATAAAAAAAGCAACAATACATACATACACTTTCATATTCTCAATACTCCACTGCGTTATTCTTCACTCATAGTTGCTTTGATTGATTTTATTTTGTTTCCTATCATTCCTTGTACAATAAACTGTATAGTTTTTCCTGTCTCATTATCCCTATACTCCACTTTCTCATAACATACAGGAATTTTCCCAAACAAACTATATACAAATCCTCCTACTGTATCTATTTCATCATCAGAAATATGGAGTGAGAGAAAATCATTAAACTTTGAGATAGGTAACCTTCCATCAACAAGGTACACATTATTACTCATTGTTATAAACTCTTCATCATCATTATCAAACTCATCCTGTATCTCACCTACAATCTCTTCTATAATGTCTTCAAGACTTACAAGCCCTGAAATGCCCCCATATTCATCTACCACTAAAGCCATATGCATTCTTCGTTTTTTCATCTCACGAAGTAATATATCCAGCCTCATTGTTTCTGTAACAAAAAAAGCCTTTCTTATAATGTCATTGAGCTTCACATTTTCTATATCCTGCGACACTTTCAGGAGATCTTTGCCATAGACAAGCCCTACTATGTTATCAATAGTATTATGGTATACAGGAAATCGAGAAAATGTGGAGTTCATAACAAGAGCCAATATATCTTCTATCTCTAATTCATCATCAATAGCTATCATATCAACCCTAGGGACCATAACATCTTTTACTAATTGTGAATTAAGATTATGTATTCCCTTGATCATTCCTTCCACTTCTTGACTATGCTCTTTCTGTCCTTGTGGTATACCAAATAACTTACTTAAAAAATTACGCATGATTCCTTCTCTATTATTTTTTGTAAAAAAAGTTCTTGTTTTTGTAACATACTTTGTGATGTATCATATCCGTTATGCGTGTGCCCAAGCAAATGCATAAGCCCATGTATAACAAGCCGTAAAAGTTCTTCACGTACTGACACCTTGTATTCTTTTGCCTGTATAGCAATAATTTCTCTGCATAGAAGAATATCGCCTAAATATTCTGGCTCATCGCTCTTAAAACTTAATATGTCGGGATAATACTCTTGATTTCTATACTGTTTATTATAGCTTTGCAATACCTCTTTAGAAACAAATACTATTCCTACTCTGTCCTGCATATGCTTTTCTTGTGTCAAAACATATGTTACAGCTTTCTCTATAAGATATTTAGTATTCGAGTCTATTTCATCATCATCTTCAAAGTATAAAGTTACTAAGGGTACTGTCATACAGAGTTACTAAGATATATATGTATCATATCTCTATCAATACAATACATGGGTATATATAATGCCATTAAATACCTTTCCCATTTTTTATTGTACTTTTGTTTTTCACATCATATTGATTATAGGCATTTATCACTATTTTTGCAATATGACTTCTTTGTATATCTTCCTGTTCTAATTTTACTATGTTTACCCCTTTCGT
The DNA here is from genome assembly GCA_965218205.1 of Spirochaetia bacterium. Taxonomy (GTDB): domain Bacteria; phylum Spirochaetota; class Spirochaetia; order WTKD01; genus CBDDCA01. The sequence continues at coordinate 1,297,016 of OZ244590.1, forward strand.
GTGTTGAAATACTTGTATGGCTTCTACAAGCCCATTCCTTCCTTGTATATCAGATTGTGATATATCTCCTGTCACTATTGCTTTTGCTCCTTCACCAAGACGAGTAAGAAACATACGCATTTGCATAGGAGTACTATTTTGTGCTTCATCAAATAATATAATACATTGCTTCAATGTCCGTCCTCGCATATATGCCAAAGGAGCTATTTCTAAATACCCTTTTTCTTGCAACATCTCCACTGTACTCTCACTTGATAAGGAATGCAACTCATCCAATACAGGACGCATATAGGGCAGTATTTTCTGATATAAATCCCCTGGAAGATACCCTAATTTTTCTCCTACTTCAACTACTGGTCTTGTAACAATATAGTGCTGAATATGTTTCTCCATCAACTGCGAAAGAGCATAGGCGGTAGTAAGTAATGTTTTTCCTGTACCAGCAGGCCCCACAAGAAATGTAAGATGAAACATATGAAACGATTCTATTGCAAGTGCTTGATTTTTTGTTCGTGGCACAATAGTTCTTTTTTTTTCATGCGATGATCTTGAAGCATTATGCACAATAGGAATATCAATAATAGGAAAATTATGAGCAAGCTGTGCATGATTTTCTGTTTTATATGCAACTTGATTATTGCTTGACTGTTTCTCTGTGCTAGGCATCTTAGTCTCACTAAAGTATTGAGCTTGTGTATCTACTTCTTTTCTATCACTAAACATAGCCTGAAAAAGAGATTGAATATACTCTTTGTCAATACGATATGCATCTTTTATGGCATTGATAAGCATTTGAACAAATTTTTTTGTATTATCCACCTTATTTTGAGAATTTGAACGAATAGTGATTATATTGCCATGCACAAAAAGTTCTGATGAAAATAAATATTCTAACACACTTATATTCTCGTTGTTTGCTCCTGTTACATGCATAAGAATATCTTGAGTTTCAAAGACCATAGTAGCTGAAAATTGTTTTTGTGTTTTTACGTGCTGATACATTACTCTATTTCTTCTTCAAGACTCCATGCTTCATCTTTATAATAGGCATAACTTGAAAACTCTGGAAGAGGTTTCCATAACACACTAATTTCAAATACACTATCCCATATGTATTCTTGCCCAACACCAGATCCTTTTAATTTTGGTTTTCCATTGTATGAAAAATTAAATACCCATCCTCCAAAGTCCTGTGTTACCCCTAGTTTTATAGAATCTAACTCAAAAGCGTTTCCGCTTAACTTTGTACTATCCCATATACTTATCCCATCAATAATATCAGTTATTATATTTCGCGGTTCTTCAAGCCCTACCTGTTCGGCATATACTGGAAAATAAGTAAAGGTACGATTATTTTTAATGGCAACCGCAATATTAAATGACAATATTTCATGAATAAAAAAGTTGACACCATATGAAAATGTAAATTTATTATTGATAAATTTCTTAAAATCATGCTTATATCCTAGCTTGATATTAAAATTAGTACGTATTCTATCCAGCCAAAACCAGTAGTCCTTAAATGTATAATTAACATTAGCAGAGAATGTATCTGGGCGTAACCTCTTATCATCTTTCTGCACAAATGTTGCTGTAACTGGACTATACTCATAATTGTACTCATGTTTATATTCCAACACCGAAGTAAACCACCATACCTTTAAGTTAGAGTTTACTGTTTCCCAATATGCTTTATCTACATTATATGTTTGTTTCTGCGTAAAACTTAGGTTTTTCTCAAAGAAAAAAATAGACAGAGAACTATTCCATGGCTCAGTTTTATATGAATCTTCGCCTGTTCTTAAAAACGCAATAGAGCTTGATAGAGAAGAGAAAAAAGTAGAAAAAGAATATTCTAAAGTATTTTTTTCATCAAGCGGAGGAATATCTGATTTTATCGAAAATTTTTGACTAGTAAACGAATAATTAAATACAATATCATTTGTTATATTATGTGCTTTCCACCACTCTTTATCTTCAAAACTATTATGCTCAATTTCTTTATAGGTAGAAAATACATGTCGTGACATAAAAAATGAAGTAGCATATTTTACCTTACTCGTATTAAAATAAGGTACTGTTTTAAGATAGAATATTGAAAAATCATTTGTAGAGAGTAAATCTTCTGTTGTATAGTTGTCATTTGAAAGTTTTAATTTATCTCTTTCTGTTTCCGTTAAGTTCTCATCTCTATTGAGAGTTTTGTACTTTAAGTCAAGGGTAATACTATTACTGAAAACAAAGATGCTTGAAAGAAACTTTAATGAGTGATCTACCTTAAATGAATTATCGGTAGTAAGCAGTCCATAATTTATAAAAGAGTCTGCAAAAAAATCATATTCTTCTGGGGTATCCCTCTCTTTTGTGTTAACATATAACTGTTCAATTAAAGAGTGAGTGAAAGTGTATTTTAAGCTCCCTATTACTTCAGAAAAATCATAATCAGACACTTTCCTTTGCTTGATAGTAAGCAACGGGTAAGGAAACTGTGTATCATCAATAGAATTGTTTTGTGGTGTATCTTCTGTCTGTGTAGAAGTATCATTGCTATATTCTTCTTCTCCTTCTTCTTCTATACTATACTCGTCAGGATTAGTCTCTTCGTTGCTAGCTTTTGCATTTGCTGTTTCTCTGTTAAAGGTATATTCTAAAAGGGTACCTGACATATTCATTTTATAGGAAGGAACATCAATACGTGAAGGATAAAAGAAATATCCTTCAATTTTTTGATCAATGGTACCTGGCCCTCTTTTATATGCATATGGCTGTGATGATTCTTTAGTAATTTTTCTATTCCAGCTTACTTGAAAACGTAAATCATTTACTGACAATTTTGTAACATAATTGCCTATAATATCTTTACTAAGAGGAACAGAAAGATTGCTAGAACTGTTCCAATAAAATGAAGAGAGCATTGAAGATCTTTTGTTTAAGTTTTTCTTATCAAAGTTAGGATCAAAGACTTGTTGCCAAGTAAAATCATATTGTCTTATACTAAAATCACGTATAATATATGCGTCAGAATAATGCTTAAATTTTATTGTGTTAGTAATGTATCGGCTAAAATCAAATGATGTATCTAAGGTAACATGGTATCGAAAAGGAATACGAGTATTAAAAAAATATCCATAATCAAGATTATTTGTCAATGTATTATTTTCATCTAAATAATAGGTAAAATAACTTTGATCACCTGTTCCCTTAAATATAGACTGAGTAACTGCAAAGCCTGTTTCAAATTCAAGTGACTTAAATATACTTGCTTTCGTAAACTTTCCTTTCAAAGCTGCATACGCACCAAGATTAGTATAGTAATCGCCAATAAGACGTAAGACCCAATCTTTAGGAAATGTATATACCACATCTCCAGCTTCAGCTTCTTTTAGAAACAGTCCTTTTATTACCTTTTTTTCTGCTTTTTGATTACCAAAATCAAAAATATCTAAAAATGCTTCATTGGTAATATCTTTTGCAGGATCTCCAAGAAGATAGGTAGTGGTGTTTATAAAAGCTCCATTTCGAGAACTAAACCCTATTGCAGGATGAAAGAAAAATCTGTCACTTGGGTTAAAGAAAAAAGGTATCCACATTACGGGAATATTTCCCATGTATATTACCCCATTCGACATAACCCATTCACTTGGTGCAAGAATCCACATTTTTCGCAGTGCAATACGATAGAGAGGACGAGATCCTTTGTTAGTTGTAAATGATATTTTTTCTGCCACAATTACCTCTTCAACAGAATTGCTAATATGTGGAGAATAGATAATAAACTGCAATTTTTCCTTTTTATCCCTATCTTTCCCATACTTCACTTCTTTCTCTGAGCTTGTCGTTCCTAAAATAATATCAGTACTAAACTCATCTATATCAAATACCAGTACCTGACTCGAAAATGTTTGTACAGGATCCCCAGTAGGAGTACTCGGTGGATCAGCAGAAGTATACTCAAACTCTTCAAAAATAACACTCCCTTCTGCAGTCCCTCTTCGAAGTGTTTCATTGTATGTTATTTTTTCTGCCTGAATTTTATACTGCTTTTTTTCATCTTCTTCTGTAACAATAATGATAACATTTCCTAGCAGCGTAAAAATATCTTCATCAACTTGCTCTAAGGTAAAGTACTCAGATTTTTCAGCGTTTACTATGACAATCTCTGATACCTTTGCGTCAACAACCGTATTTTTTCTTTCTACTTTTACAAGACTATCAGGATCGCTTTCTACAGAATATGATTGAGTTTCCTGAGTGCTTGTACGCGGCTGGGGATCTAATGCAGTACTATCAATACCATAGTACTCTAACAGTCGCTTCTGTTTTTGCTGCTTTGTTCCATCAGAGGATAGGCCAAGACTCTCTAACCAATAGTATAAATCAAATGTTGTAGAAACTCGAATACTCTCGCGAATATTATTTTGCTCATCGCGTAGTCGCTCTATTTCTTCTTGATCTATTACTGGTGCAGATTCAACAAGCTCAGCAGTATCAATAGTGTCTGTATCTGCAGTTTCCTCATTTACAGTATCAGTAGCTGAATCAAGTATCTCAGAAGTACCCAGAGTTTCTGCATCTGTAGTGTCAGTGCCTACAGCGTCTTCATTTACGGTATCAGAAGGAGTCAATACATTATTACTCTCTTGAGCATATGCAATAGAAATATACTGTGAAGCAATAAGAATAAAGAGAAAAATACTACAATTTTTTATCATGCTGTTATATATGAGTTTAATATATTCCTTACAATTATACATATGCTTTATACCCATTTAAGAAAACAATAATGTAACACTATATCTTCTATTTACATGGTAGTAAAAAGGGTAATCTTGTATTATTATATATATAATACATGTATTTCTCTATTTTTGTATATAATGAAAAGTAATTAGTATGCAGTTTTTACAATGAAACATAACTATTTTAATATTATTTCTATAAACGACTACAAACGTAAAGATATAGAATATTTTCTTCAAATAATACATAACTTTGATACAAAAGAGTATGCTACACTATTACATCATTGTATTATAGGAAGCATTTTTTTAGAAGCATCTACGCGTACTCATCTTTCATTTATATCTGCAGCAAAACGCTTGGGTGCATCAACTATACGGTTTCCTTCGGCTTTATCGAGTTTTCAGCATAAAAAAGAGACATTGTATGATACATTACGGGTAGTTGAGCCGTATATAGATTTACTGATACTGAGACATTCACTTGAAGGAAGTGCACGTTTTGCTGCAGATATACTAAACATTCCTGTTATCAATGCTGGTGATGGTGCTAATCAACATCCAACACAAACATTTATTGATTTATATACTATACAAAAACACATAGGGACTTTAGATTCACTTCATATTGCATTTGTAGGAGATCTACGATTTGGAAGAACAGTGCATTCATTACTAGACGCATTAAAATACTTTCGTTGTACAGTATATTTTGTTTCTCCTAAAAATCTCACTATCCCGCCTATCTATAAACAAAAACTTGATTTCCATACTATTACTTACACGGAACATGATACGTTATCAGAAATACTTCCACATGTTGATATTATGTATATGACACGCTTTCAAAGAGAACGTTTTGTGGATGATGCAGAGTTTGATTTTATAGAGGCTAATTATGCTATACACAGATCTTTATTAGAAAAATATGCAAAAAATACATTAAAAATATTACATCCTCTCCCAAGAGGTAACGAAATACCCCGTAGTATAGACAACAGTCCCTATGCTTTGTATTTTGAACAAGCAAAAAATGGTATTCCAGTACGAAAGGCTTTGCTTGCCATAGCACTTAATGTACTGAACGGAGCCTAATATGCAATTACTCATTACATCTATCAAACAAGGGGTAGTAATAGATCATATTCCTGCTCAATACACTCTGGCAGTCATGAATGTGCTACAGTTAAAAGATGCTTCTTCTCCCGTAATTATTGCTACAAACCTTGCTAGCAATACACTAGAAAAAAAAGGTATCATAAAAATAGCAAACAGAACTTTTTCACAAGAAGAACTGAATGCTATAGCATTACTTGCCCATGGAGCAACACTCAATATTATTGAAGCTCATACAGTTGTAAAAAAAATTACTATTACACTTCCTGATGTACTTGAAAAAGTAGCAAAATGTCCTAACATACGCTGTATAAGCAATTTTGATGTCGATAGTAAGTTTATAAAAATAACACAGGAAGAAATGCAGTGTTACTACTGTGAGAAAAGTTATACTTGCGAAGATATATCTCCTTATAAAAATAAATGAAACAACACGCCTATACCGTACTACTGGAACATATACCAGTACAAATATATCAGCATACCCATACTGTACTACACAAATGTCTCACACAGCTATCCACACACATACAAGTATATCCTAACAGTACTAACAGCATACAATACCCTAATACTTTCAACAATGCACAGGTAGCAGAAAAAGTAAGCAAGCATCTCTTTCAGGTTCATCCGTTCAGTATTATAAAAGTAGACAAAAAACTGCTTCCTACTACACCGTTATCCGCATACTTTCCCTCTCTCATACGGTTTACTACATTACCTTCACAGATAAGAAATCTTGCTCTGCCATGTATTATATGGCAGATAGAACACAATCATATACTGCTTCTCATCTCCCATAGATTTGTCACAAGCCGTAACTATACCACAACAACACTAGAACAGCAAAAACATATATCGCTCTTACTCAATACCAGACAGAAATCAATACCACAAAATTATACACAACCATTACTCATATGTTATATCCATCCTAATGATGTATACAGCACTTTAGCGTTACTACAATTACATAAAGATATGTATAACACCTATACCATTATCATCAGTGACACTATAAACATAGAGAGTATACGAGAACATCACAATAAGTCTTATCATAAAGAAATACTCATATCATATTATTTTATTCAACAAACACCCCAGCTGATGCATATATTTGAAACATATAAATTTACTGTACATTTCATACACGATGTACAACATATTATTTGTGGAATGGGCACATGCCGATTATGTGTAGAAGTACAGGAAAAGAATAATTACGAAGTATGCCAAAAAGGACTTTTTCAAACATTTCTGTACCGCTGATGATACACGATACCCTTGCTACCCCTACATGTTTACACACTCAACTTGATACTGTATTACTCAAAAGTCCCTTTCTCAATGCATCAGGACCATTAGGATGGTTTTTTGAAAGTCATGCCATTATAGATTATCATCACTTGGGAGCATTTGTTCTCAAAGGATTGACAAAATACAAAAGAAAAGGAAACGAAGGAACACGTGTACAGATACTTCCTCTTGGAATAATAAATACAGTAGGACTTGAAAATCCAGGCATTCATACTTTTTTACGCTACCACTACCCTACTATCAAGCATGCATCAAACAATGCTCATACCTTTATTGCAAATATAAACGGTACTACAAAGCAAGACTATGAATATATAGCACAACAATTAGATAAAGCAGATAGTATACAAGGCATAGAAATAAACCTGTCTTGTCCTAATATAAAGAACGGAGGATTGCATTTTATCAATGATCATACTGCAGTAAAACACATAGTACAAGCAGTACGAAACAGCACAAGCAAAATGCTCACTGTAAAAATACCGTATATTGAAAACAAAACAACATTAAAACATATTGTGAAAATAATACAAGATAACGGAATAAACAGCATATCGGCAATAAATACTATATCTACTGAAGCTCCCACGTTTTCTCACATACAAGATACATATGCTATCACCAACACAATAAAAGGGGGACTCTCAGGGGCATATATTACACAGTATGCATTAGATACTATACGAACAATTCGCTCGTACAGTGCTATCCCTATTATTGGTTCTGGCGGAATTACACACTTTAGTGATGTGCTACAATTTTTTAAGGCAGGGGCACATGCAGTAGCAATAGGCACAACAGCTTTATACAATCATCATATATTTACAGATATGTTTAATACAGCACTCATATGCATGAAACAGAATAACCTCACAAGCATAGAAGAATTATACAGCTTTGCCAAAGCTATACTATAATATCAACAATGACTTGTATAGTTGCCCTTGATTATAAAGATAAAGAGAAAGCTCTAAAAACAGTTGATATGCTTGGAGAAACTATAGAGCACTATAAAGTTGGGCTTGAACTTTTTTTATACTCTGGTATATCAATAATACAAGAGCTACACAAAAAGAATAAGCATGTCTTTCTTGATTTAAAATTGCATGACATCACCAATACCATGCAGGAGGCAATGTGCTACATATTTGAACAAAATGTTTTTATGACTACCGTACATATTAGTGCAGGAGAAAAAAGCCTGAGAACATTACAAAATTTAAAAGAAACATACGCATCAAATACAAACATACTTGGAGTATCGGTACTCACTCACCTTGATACTACCGATGTTTATAGTATCTATAACACTCACAATACTGCACAGCAAGTGCTACAGCTTAGCTCTATTGCACATACAGCAGGGATAGACGGCATAGTGTGCTCAGTACACGAATCACAGACAATATACAAGCATTACCCCCACCTTATCAAAGTATGCCCTGGCATTCAATATATTCCTCCCACAGCACACAAGCTCTCTACAGTGCATACATGTAGCACAGATCAAAAGCGAGTAGGCAGCCCCTATGACGCAGTAATGGCACATGCAGAGTACATAGTAGTAGGGAGAAGCATAACACAGGCAACGCATCCACTTGCAGTAACACAGCACATACTACAGGAAATCAAACACGCAGAAGCACAAAAAGGTATGCATACAAAATGAGCAGGCTAATTATTACAGGAGTACTGCTTGATACAAAAAAAAGAGGGTTTATTGAGCAAAATATACACATATATAATAAAAAAATAGAATATATCTCAAGCGAAGCACCTGACAACATAGATAAAAAGCATATCCCAATTATTGATGGTAAACACTATATGGCAATTCCGGGCATGATAGATGTTCATACCCATGTACGAGAACCAGGACTCTGCTATAAAGAAAATTTTCGATCAGCCTCTATGGCTGCTGCTGCAGGGGGAGTTACTACTTTTTTTGATATGCCCAATACTATACCAGCTACGACAACATATCAACATCTTTTAGAAAAACAAACAATGGCACAAACATCCATCGTAGATTATAACATGCATTTTGGTGCATCAGAAAATCCCTCTGAAGATTCTTCTAAAAATTCTTACAGCAAAGAAATACAAACATGTACTACACAATATGCACAAGGAAAGGCACTTCCTCCATCAGTAAAAATTTTTTTGAATGAAACTACTGGAAATCTAAAAATTACATCACAAGAAATACTAGAAGAGATAGTACAACATGCATGGTTTATTACTGCTCATGCTGAAGAGGAAAAAGTAGAAACAATCATATCTCTTACTCAAAAATACAACACACCACTATATCTTGTGCATATATCAAGAAAGAGTGAAATTGACTACATTAAATCTATAAAGCAACACAAAGCACCTCACTCCTCTCCCATATATGTAGAAGTATGCCCTCATCACCTTGCATACACTCAAGACGATATACAGCAAAACCCATTGTTAACAATGAAACCGCCTTTACAAACAAAACAGGATCGTGAAGCTCTGTGGGATGCTATTATCAATAATATGGTAGACAGCATAGGATCTGACCATGCTCCTCACAGTGTAGCCGAAAAAAAACACGCATTACACCACAACACAGCAATATATGGAGTACCGGGAATTGAAACATCATTACTATATCTGCTGGATGCTGCCCATAAGGGAATACTCAGCATGCAAAAAATAATGTCTCTCTGCTCTCATAATCCAGCAAATATATTTGCTATCAAAAACAAAGGAAAGATTGAAGTAGGGTATGATGCCGACATAGTGCTGGCAAAAATACAGAATACAAGCACCCAGTATACGCATAATCTCGTCATCAGTAAGGCTCAATGGTCAATTTTTAATGATACGCTATTTCGTGCCAGTATAGGAGCAACAATAAGCAACGGTACTCCTGTGTTTTTATCACATGATATATATAAAAAATATTATAATGCAAAAAAGCATACTATCCTTCAATCAAATGCACGAGGACACATACTTTTCAGTAAAGGAAAAGAGGTAACATGCCATGATAAGTAACCGCGATTATTGTACTATATTACTTTCAACAAAAGCAGTACTGTTTAATTTTGAAACACCTTTTGAGTTTGCATCAGGCCTAAAAAGTCCTATATACTGTGATAACAGAATAGTACTAAGCAATGCAGAAATTCGAAAAAAAATAGCACACAATCTTCACTGTATTATACATATACTAGAAATGCATCCTAAAACAATAGAAGAAACAACTGATTATCTATATCAACACTATGAAAAATATAGCAATAGTACTATTGATACTATTGTAGGGGTTGCTACTGCAGGCATTCCTTGGGCAACACTGTGTGCCAACAGCCTCGAAAAACCACTGAGCTATGCACGTTCAACAAGCAAAGGGCATGGCAAAAAATCTCAGTTTGAAGGAGCAACTGTTAGCAACAAATCTGTCATTATTATTGAAGATGTCATAAGCAGTGCCACAAGTGCTTTAACAGTGGTAGAAGCATGTAGAAAACAAAACGCCACTGTTAGGGCAGTAGTATCTCTTTTTACATATAATTTTACCCATAGCAAAGAAGCATTTTCTCAAGCAAAATGTCCTTACCTATCCATTGCATCATTTGACACACTTGCAAAAACAGCATTGGACACCCACTATATTACACAAACACAGTACACACAACTACAAGAATGGCATAGCAACATTACTGCTTTGCATTCCGAAAATCCAAATACTCCTTAAGAAATTTTCCTGTATATGATTTCTTGTCTTTCATAACCATCTCAGGTGACCCAAATGTTACCACATTTCCTCCTTCATCTCCCCCTTCTGGACCAAGATCAATAATATGGTCAGCTTGTGAGATAAACTCTAAATTATGCTCAATGATAACCAGCGTGTTGCCTCTATCAACTAGCTCGTGTAATACTGATAATAGATTCAATATATCCTTTTGATGCAATCCCGTAGTAGGCTCATCAAGCAAATATAATGTATTTCCTGTACTCACCTTTGATAACTCAAGGGCTAATTTTACGCGTTGTGCTTCCCCTCCTGACAATGTTACTGCAGATTGTCCTATTGAAATATAGCCCATCCCTACACGCTGTAATACTAACAGCTTTCTTGCAATTACTGGTATCTTTTCAAAAAAAAGTAATGCTTCATCAACTGTCATAGCAAGAACATCATAAATATTTTTTTCTTTGTATTTTATTTCAAGTGTTTCACGATTAAAACGAAACCCATTACATTTTTCACAGGTTACATAGACATCGGATAAAAAATGCATCTCTATAAGCTGCGTTCCTGCTCCTTGACAGGCTTCGCATCTTCCTCCACGAACATTAAAAGAAAAACGTCCTTTAGAGTAGCCTCTCGCTTTTGCTTCAGGAAGCTGGGAAAATAAATCACGAATATGATCGAATACTTTTATATAGGTACCGGGATTTGAACGTGAAGTTCTTCCTATAGGAGATTGATTTATATCAATAATCTTATCTATGCTATCAATTCCGTTTATGAAATCATATGCTCCTGTTCTCATTTTTGTCCTCAACAAATTATTATGCACTGCTGGATACAGAACATCTTGAATAAGCGTTGATTTTCCTGATCCACTTACCCCTGTTACTACTGTAAATTTTCCTAAAGGAATATGCACCTGTATATTTTTGAGATTATGCTCTTTAACCCCTCCTAATACAATTTCTCTTCCATTGCCATCTCTTCTTTTTTCTGGAATAGGAGCATATAACTCACCAGCTAAATACTTTGCAGTAAGAGAGTTTTTCATTTTTTGCAACTGTGCTGGAGTACCACTTGCCACAACCTCACCACCAAACTTACCAGCACTAGGACCAATATCAACAACATAGTCTGCCATGCGTATTGCTTGTTCATCATGTTCCACCACTAATACAGTGTTGCCTAAATCACGTAAATGTAACAGCATATTTAAGAGACGCTCATTATCTCTCTGATGTAATCCAATAGTAGGCTCATCAAGAACATACAACACTCCTACCAATGCAGAGCCAATTTGAGAAGCAAGACGTATTCTTTGACTTTCCCCTCCTGAAAGAGAACCTGCGTATCTATCTAAAGTAAGGTATCCAAGTCCCACTTCACTTAAGAAATGTAATCGTGAGTTTATTTCACGCAAAATTTCTACTGCTATTGTCTTATCTCTTTCATTAAGAACAAGAGCATTAAAAAATGCTATACTTTCTTTTACAGACAAAGAAGTTAATTTATGAATAGGAACATTTTTTATCTTTACATGCAATGATTCAACACGTAATCGGCCTCCTTTGCATTCTGAGCATACATCTTGATCCATAAATTGTTCAAGAAAACTTTGAAATATCAGGTCATGGGTACTACGATACCGTCTCTCAAGCTCGGGTATGATACCGTTAAACCGTTTATTTCTCTCCACTGTATAATTGCTACTGAATGAGGCATATGTATATTGAAGATGAGAATCAGTACCATATAGTAATTCATGAAATGCTGTTTTTCCCCATTCATCAAAAGGAGTATCGATAGTCAAACCATGTTTTTTAGCAAGTGCATCAATAATAGAATCATAGTAATACCAGTTAGTAAATGGAATGATTGCTCTTTCACTAAAACTGAGCGTTTTGTCAGGAATAAGTAAATTTGGAGCAAATTCCATAGTATATCCCAATCCTAAACATCGAGGACAAGAGCCAATAGGGCTATTGAAAGAAAACGATTGAGGCTCAAACTCAGGAACATTTAGCTCGCTATTACTATAGTTATACTGTAATGCATAATGTTCCTCTGTATGATTAGTGCCATCATCAAACACCCCTATTGCTTTTCCTGCAGCAATATCAAGGGCTCGCTCCAATGCTTCAACAATTCGTTTTTTATTTTTTACTGTAACTACAATACGCCCAGTCACTATATCTATGGTGTATTTATTATTTTTTTTCAATGCTGGCATATCTTCTATGGCATGAAATTCGCCATTTAATCGTACACGAGTAAAGCCTAGCTTCATTGCATCGTCCAATAACTTTTTATGTGTTCCTTTTTTATTAATTACTACTGGTGCTAATATGGTCAATTTTGTATTTTCGGGATGATTCATGACAACATCACAAATTTCATCTATGGTAAATTTTTTAAGCATTTTTCCTGTATAGGGATCATACGGAACACCTATACGGGCATACAATAAACGATAATAATCATAGATTTCAGTAATAGTCCCTACCGTTGAACGTGGATTTTTTCCTATTGTTTTCTGCTCTATAGCAATAGCAGGAGATAGTCCCTCTATACTCTCCACATGTGGCTTATCAAGGTTATCTAAAAATTGACGAGCATAGCTTGATAGCGATTCAATATACCTCCGTTGTCCTTCGGCATAAATAGTATTAAATGCGAGGGTAGATTTTCCCGAACCGCTTACCCCAGTAATGACTACATATTTGTCTCTTGGAATTGAAAGAGAAATTTTTTTCAAATTATGTTCATACGCACCAACAATTTTTATAACATTACTCATATACACAATACCTCTATTACTCTCTATACATTATTGTACTACAGTACATATCATTATACAATAGAGGTACAGATGGACAGTGTGTGCTTTACAATACCATCGTACATATACTCTACATAGGCATCTTGTCTCTTGTAGATATTCATATAGTACTGTTTTATCATCTCTTTTGCTTCTTTATTCTTTTCAAAAAGTACCAGTATTAAAATAGCAATATTTTCGTTTAAGGTGAGTATGTAATTATCAATTTCGTTTTTCTGTTACATATATTCCTAGCTCCTTTGTTTTACTCTACAATTTTAAGCCGTTGATTTTACCTATTTTTACTCCTATACTTTTCAAATATTCGGTTACTCTATACTCTACTTCTTTCAATTTTTTACTGCTGTAGTGTTGTATTACATGGCTATCATTGTACTTTTCTTTTGACATTTTCCTTCGGTAAATATCCGCAATATAATAATACTGCTGTGTACTCTTTATATACCCTTTAGAATACTCTACTTTCATATAATTATTTATTAGTATTTTCATAGCTTACTTTTTTTAGGCAGTGCGGTTGCTTGGGTAATAAAGCATAGGATGGATGAAGATATAAGGATGATAAATAACAAACATACATTAGTAATATAATGAAGATTTTATATTTCTCATCCCTACATACCTTATACTATATCTACTTTGTACCTTTATACCATGTAGGCGTAGTAATTGCAGAATTATCAAACATATCCCTCATGGTAACACTTTCCCCTATGTGTTCTCCCCATGCTTCTAAATCTTTATTAAAACTACTATTCTTAAACATCTCGTCCATATTAGTTACGTTGCTTACATCCCATTTTGATATATCTCCATTAAAGAGAGATTCAAAGAACATACTTTTCATGGTAGTTACATTACTAACATTCCATCTTGATATATCTCCATTAAACTTTCTAAAGGATGCAACACTTGAGAATAATATACTCATATCGGTAATCTTGCTTGTATCAATAATATTTAAGTCTGCATCTAGATCATCCCTTACATCTATATTTATGTCTTTTCCGTCTTTGTGCGTATCAATTATACTTATAATTACATCAATTAACTCGTTTTTATTTTTCGGGCTGTGTTTATGCACTACAGTAATATCAATAGTGATCTTTGCTGACCTGCCGTCTTGTGCAGAAAATAATACTGTATAAGTAGTTTCGCTCTGGGCGTATTTTGCTACCCCCGATAGTGTGCCGTTGCTGGTATTGAAAGAAATACCTGTATTTTCTGTTAGGTTGGGGCTTATTGAAAATGTACCCCTGCTCACTACACTACTGGGCGTTACTTCCATAACAATAGGAGTAATTTCTGTTTTGCCATTTTTCCCTTGTGCTGTTGCTGATAGAGTAGAAACTATACTACTGTTCCCTTGTTGCTTTGCTCCCATAACCAATGGGGGAGACTGGACAGGGTTCTCTTTTTCACTACTTTCTATTGTGCCTTCACAAGTAAACAAAGAAAACACAAGAACGATAAAAAATATATATGATGCTCCAATAATTTTCATATATACCTCCTTTTAATTTTACAAATGTAGGGATGATAGATGATACAGATAAAAGTTTTTATACTTCTCATCCCTACACACTATTATATCATATTATTACTCTTTATTCATGAGTAGTAAGTTCGCCATATACCCCCCCAGAGATTCTTGTGGGGTCGGTTGCATTAACTGCTATTATTACTATTGCATAGGTGGTATTAGGCTTAAGATTAGTTATATTTATGCTTGTTGTTCCCTTTGCTACTACCAGCGGGTTCTTATCTCCTATTTTAACCTGTAGTATACTTTTAGGGTACTTTCCTTTTACTATCCGATATACTTTATAAGATACATCTGCCGCTGTGAGTTGCGTTCCATCTACTTTCTTGTTACTGCTTGTAAACGTTGGGGCTTGCCATGATACCATTATACTGGTTTTGGTAGGACTTCCTTTAATACTGTTTGGTGAGGGATCGTTTGGTGAGGTTGCAAGAGATAAGTGAATTACTTCTACTCGTGTGCCTGTAGAAATTTTTGTGGGATCGGTTGCATTAACTGCTTGCACTACTATTTCATAGATAGTACCTCCAGTAAGATTAGTTATAGTTGTACTTGTTCTTCCCTTTGCTACTGCTATCGGAGTCCTGTCTGCTGCTTTAATCTGTGCTATTGTTCGGGCTTTACTTCCCTTTGCTACATGATACACTTTGTAAGATACATCTGCCGCTGTGAGTTGCATTCCATCTGCTTTCTTGTTACTGCTTGTAAGCGTTGGGGCTTGCCATGATAACATTATACTGGTTTTAGTAGAACTTCCTTTAATACTGTTTGATGAGGGATCATCTGGTGGTGTTGCAGCGGATATAGTAGTTGCTTCTGGTGTTCGTTCGCCTGTAGAGGCTACTCTGGGGTCAGTTGCATTGACTGTTTGTATTACCATTTCATAGGTAGTACCAGGGGTAAGATTTTTTATATCTGCCTCAATTATAATGCCTGCAGGTGTATTTGTGCCTCCTGTTCCCATTACTACTAATGGGTTCGTGTCTGCTTCTATAATCTGTGCTATTGTTCGGGCATTGCTTCCTTTTGCTACTCGATATATTTTGTAAAACACATCTGCCCCTGTGAGTTGCGTTCCATCTGCTTTCTTGTGGCTGCTTGTAAGGTCATTATCGCTTGGAATAAACCAGTTTAATGATATATATGTAGAGTAGGCTGTTGGTGAAACAATCCATAGATATGGCGGTGGCGTTGCAAGAGATAAGGTAGTAACTTCTTTTCTTATTCCTGTAGAGGCTTTTGTGGTATCAGTGGCATTAATTGCCTGTACTACTATTTCATAGGTGGTATAAAGGGTAAGATTAGTTATAGTTGTACTTGTTGTTCCTACTGCTATCGGTGTCCTGTCTGCTGCTTTAATTTCTGCTATTGTTCTGCTCTTTTTTCCCTTTGCTACCTGATATACTTTGTACGATACATCTGATGTTGTTAGTCTTTGTCCGTTTGCTTTCTTATGACTGCTTGTAAGATTTGGTGCTGTCCATGATAACATTATACTGGTTTTGGTTGGGCTTCCTGTAACACTGCTTGACTCTGCTGGTGCAGTGGCGAGATTCGTGGTAACTACTTCTATTTGCACGCCTGTAGAGACTTTTGTAGAGTCGGTTGCATTGACTGCTTGTACTACTATTTCATAGGTAGTACCTCCAGTAAGATTAGTTATAGTTATAGTTATATTTGTACTTGTTGTTCCTACTGCTATCGGAGTCCTGTCTGCTGCTTTAATCTGTGCTATTGTTCGGGCATTGCTTCCCTTTACTACCCGATACACTTTGTACGATACATCTGATGTTGTTAATCTTTGTCCGTTTGCTTTCTTATGACTGCTTGTAAGCACGGGGACTTGCCATGATATAGTTGTACTTGTATCGGTAGTACTTCCTGCGGTAACACTGCGAGCCTCTGCGGGGGCAGTTGCCTGATTATTTGCAAGGGTAGCTACTTCTATTCGTTTGCCTGTAGAAACTTTTGTGATATCGGTAGAATTGACTGCTTGTACTACTATTTCATAGGTAGTATTTCTATCAAGATAATTTATACTTGCGTTTGTTGTTCCCTTTGCTACTGCTAGCGGGTTACTATCTGCTTTTTTAATCTCTGCTATTGTTCGGGCATTCTTTCCTTTTGCTATCCAGTACACTTTATAAGATACATCTGCCGCTGTGAGTGCTTGTCCGTTTGCTTTCTTGTGACTGCTTGTAAGATCTGGGACTTGCCATGATATAGTTGTACTTGTATCGGTAGTACTTCCTGCGGTAACACTGCGAGCCTCTGCGGGGGCAGTGGCGAAGTTAGTGTTAAGGACAGTCACTTCTGCTTTCATTCCTTTAGAGACTTTTTTGACATCCGTTGCATTGACTGCCTGTACTACTACTTCATAGGTAGTATCAAGTTTACGATTATTTATATTTGTCGTTGTTATTCCTTTTCTTACCTTTACGGGTGCTTTATCTAACGCTACAATATTCGCTACTGTTCGGTCCTTTGCCCCCTTTTCTACTATAAAAACCTTATACGATACATCTGCTGTTGTGAGTTGTGTTCCGTCTTTCTTTTTATGGCTAGCATTAAGCGTTGGAGCTGTCCATTTTAGTACAATACTTCTGTTGATAGTTTTGTATGTAATACTTTTTACTTCTGATAGTGCAGAGGATAATACAGCATCATCCCCACTGCTAGAACTAGTTGAAATGTTAGCTTCGCAAGCACTTATAAAAATAACAAAAATACTAAAAATAATGAACCATGTATGATTTTTTTTCATATTCTGCTCCTTTTTTTCAAAACTAACACTTGAATTTTTTATAAATATAGCTATATTATACAATGAAAAAAAGAAAAAACGCTATGGCGTTGATGATTAAAGCTATATTGATACTCAGCACTTTTGAGTAAAAAAGTACTGAGAGTTTGAGCATATGGGATAGTAGTATGGTGTGCCTCGTATGCTGCAAGAGAAGCAACAAAAGCAGATTGTTTAGTACTAAAAGCCCCTGAGATAAACTCAGAGCCAATAGATATTCAATAAACAAAGCGGTATGAGAAGAGCTTTTTTAGTGGCATAGCTTTCGGCTTCTCTTTGTATCTTTGCAGCCATTTGCGTACGGTATTAGGAGATATATGAAAGATACGAGCAGTACTTTTGATACCGTGTTCTTTTTTAAAATAATAGCCTTTTACTCTCAATTGTAAGTACGGCTTAAGCAAAACACCTATTTTTTAAAATAATAGCCTTTTACTCTCAATTGTAAGTACGGCTTAAGTAAAATTTTTTGAATTTACCAAAGGTATACATGAGATGGTAAAAGTACAATAAAAACTTTCTTTGTATTGTTATTTCATAACAGAAATAGTATACTGTTTCACGTAATACAAAATACACTATAGAAACATAGGGATTTCTAAATAGTGTATAATAAAAATATTCATGGAAACAATGGCATCCACTTCTTTTCAACATAATGCAGTATTGCTTATACTTCAATTAGCATTTATTTTTGTTGCTACATGGGGAGCATACATTATCAGCAATAAAATCAAAGTCCCAGATGTCATATTATTTTTGACATTAGGGGTACTGTTTGGTCCTTTTTTACTTGGTTCTATTCCAGTATTTCAAATATTACCGCATGGATTGTTTCCATTACAAGAAGGAGATATACCAATATCTCAAGAATTATTCTCTTTAGCTACCATTGCATCAATTATTTTATTGTTTAGCTCAGGCTTACAATCAGATATTGAACTATTTAAGAAATACTTACTGAAAGGAACAGTGGTAGGAATGAGTGCTATTGTTGTCTCTTTTATGGGAGGATACTTTATAAGTATGTTTTTTCTCCCTCATTTACCATATATCCACCCTGTTCATCTATTTCTTGCTACCATATCAACGGCAACTTCTGTAGGCATTTCAAGTACCATACTCTCAAAAAATAAGATGATAAGTAGTCCTGAAGGGGTAACAATACTTTCCGCTGCGGTGATTGATGATGTCATAGGGGTAATCTTATTATCAATAGTACTTAGTTTCTCAGCACTTCTGAGTGGAAACAGCATGTCTTCTGGAGAACTCATACAGACAATAATAGGCATATCAATAAAAGCAATCTTTATATGGCTATTCTTTATGTTTTTAGGCATTCTTTTTTCCAGAAAAATTGGGGGGATATTAAAAAAGCTACATGAACCCACAACTATAGCAATGATTGCTTTGGCACTCAGCTTTATTCTTGGGTTTGTGTTTGAATATTTTAAGCTCTCAGTTATCGTAGGAGCATATATAGTAGGGCTTACTCTATCAAATACAGATATATCGTATCTTATACAAGAACGCGTGTACCCCATATTCAAATTTTTTGTTCCTATTTTCTTTTTTGTAAGCGGTATGTATATCAATATCAATGTTATATTTAATCTTGATGTTCTTATATTTGGAATATGCTTTTCGCTCGTTGGTATTATTACAAAATTTTTAGGAGCAGGTATTCCTGCACATTTTCTCGGGTTTAATACACTAGGAGCATCAAGAATTGGTGCAGGTATGCTTCCAAGAGGAGAGGTATCATTGATTATCGCTGGTCTCGGACGAGCGTCAGGAGTACTTAACGATACTCTCTTTGGGACAGTGCTAATTATGATATTTATTAGCTCTGTTATAGCCCCCATACTCCTTGATAAAATTTTAAGAATACCCCGAAAAGGAACAAGCGAAAAAATACAAGAAACAATGATACATACTCATTTCTCATTTGAACGCGTAAAACTTGCGAAATTTATACTCTCAGAGCTTATACAAATTTTTCAAGATGATGGGTTTTTTATTAACTCAACACGCAGAAAAAAAAATACAATCATCCACATCCGAAAGAATGCCACATTTATCACTCTTCACTATAAAAATAGCGATACCTTGACTTTTACCTCTGAGAAGCAAGATATAAAGATTATTAGAACTGCAGTAAATGAGTGCGTATCAAGCATAGCAGAAACAACTAAATTTATACAAACAACCCTTCATTCGCACCTTTCACAAATGATGAAAGATAACACAACAACACCGCAAAATGAAAAAATTATGCCTCAAGAAGATAGTATACAACTAAAACAATTTCTCTCATCTTCTCGTATCGCTCTTAATCTACAATCAAATACAAAAAAAGATATTATAGCCGAACTTGTATCATATCTTGAAACAGATACAAACTATACACAACATGATATACAACAATTTCTAGAAGATGTGTATGAGAGAGAAGAAGCAATATCAACTGGCTTGGAACATGGGGTTGCTATTCCTCATGCACGTTCCGATGCTATTGATACTTTGAAAATAGTTATTGGAATAAAAAAGGAAGGCATTGATTTCAAAGCATTTGACGGTAATCCTTGTTCTATTTTTGTACTCATCGCTTCTCCACTTGAAGGATCTCACTTAGAAGTTCTTACTAAAATAACCATACTTCTTAACAATAGTGATTTTAGACAACAAGTGTTACAAGCAACAAGCAAGCAACAAGTGTTGAATTTATTTTCACAATAACCAGTAGTATACATTACATGAAATATATACATTTTATTTTTTTGTTCTTATGTCCCTATGTATTTTCATATCCTAGCATTCAATCTCTCAATGATAGTGATATTATCTTTACACAACTCACACAGCATATACATAATACATCAGAGCATCTCTACCTTTTTGAATATACCTTAAAAGAAAATGAAACATTGGAAACACTTGCTGATACTGTCGGGGTGAGCTTTGAAAGTATTGTCAGTCTCAATCGTCTTCCTGCTCCCTTGCATGCTTTGACAGATAATAACACACAATATAGTGTTCTTATTCCAAGTAAATCAGGCATTTTTATTTCAAATACACGAAAATTTGATTTTGAAACCATGCTCTACACACTCTATGAATCAGAAATAAAACATACCTCTCCTCTCGTTGTCAAGGCTTCGTTTCAGTCCTCTAATACTTACTTTTATTTTTTAGAACATCAAACATGGAATGACGATATACAAAAACGATGGGAGATTATAGATTACCGTTTTCCTGTCCTTAACGGAGTTATTTCTTCCTATTTTGGATCAAGAACAAGCCCTATAAGTGGAAATACAGTATTTCATAAAGGAATAGATATATCTTCTCAAGAAGGAGAATGGATATTTTCTTCTCGTAATGGGGTTATAAAACATACAGGATACAGTAAGATATTTGGCTATTTTATTGAAATTGAGCACCAAGATGATAGTCGTACACTATATGGTCATATACTTGATTCTATACATACTATTGGAGATACAGTGCTTATTGGAGAACATATTGCATATATGGGCAGTACAGGAATGTCCACAGGAGTACATACTCATTTTGAGTTATCTATTGACAATGTTCCTGTAAATCCTCTATCATATCTTATACGATAAGTATATATTATAAAAATACCTATATTTTAAGGTAAAGTTTTTAGATTATAGAACGATAATAAAAATGAAAGTTAGCACCTTGTCATAGGTCCCCTCCCAGTTCCCTATTAGGTGTTGACTCTTGGCCGGTTCATACGAACCGGTCTTTTATATTTGTTAAAAAACATATTTATACAATCTATGATATAATTAAAGAATAACTACTTAAACACACAGTATATTTTGTAAGTATACAAAAATGTACCCATAGTATGTATGTTTACTTATTTACTTATAGATACTATAAGTATCACAGATTAATGGAGGAGGATATTATGTCACACCCAACAACATCAAAAGAAGAAATGCTTAGCAGAATTGTACGCTTTTCTGATTATACAAAAGAAAATGCAGTACCGCTTATGTTTATTGACAGCTTACTTCCTGGTCACCATCGCTTAAATTATGCAGTAATTGGTGATACAGCAAGTGAAAATCCCGATTTTAAGCCGATACTTTCTCAAGAACATGGCTTTCAAATTGGAATGTTTAAGGCAATGCCCGATGGAAATGGTCCTGCATACCATACTCATGATTATATAGAAATTTTTCTTCCTCTTGAAGGAACATGGCGATTTTGGTTTGGAAACGATCCTGAAAATGACTCTGAAAACTTTGTAGAGCTTGGACAATGGGACTTAATTTCCTTTCCTCCTGGACTATGGCGTCGTTTTGAAAATATAGATACCAAACCTGCATGGTGCTTTGCAGTACTAGAAAAACACAATGTGTTTACTGGAAAAGATCCCTATTGGTCTCCTACTGTTATACGTAAATCGCAAGAGATGGGATTTGAATCAGATGAAAACGGAAAAATGAAAAAGCCACCCAACTTTGAACAAATAAATGCTGAAATGTTAGAAAAAATGTATAATGCGTAGAACATAATACAAAATATACTTTCACTCTATACTATAATAAATAAATTAGATAACAAATAATGAGGAGGTTTTATGAAACATTTAGTTATCTCTGTACTGTGTATCTTTTTGATACCCATCTTTACTTTTGCAAGTGGTAATGGGGACACATCAAATAACGAAAAAGTACTACGTGTAGGACACGATAGTCAAGAGAACTCTGCACTTCATCAGGCATTTCTATTTTTTAAAGAAAAAGTAGAAAGTAACTCTGAGTTAAATATAGCAGTTGAAATATATCCTGCTGCTCAGCTAGGAGGTGCAAAAGAACTGTTTGATACAGTGCAGCAAGGAAATTTGGAGACGACTGCATCAGCAACGGTACTTCTGTCCAGCTCTATTCCTGAATTCAATGTATTAGATGTATTTTATCTGTTTGATTCTATTGAACATGCTCATGCATCTCTTGATGGGCCTGCAGGACAGCGATTACTACAGGTACTAGAGCCTTTAGGATTACATGGCTTTGGGTATATGGAAGTCGGTATGCGTAACATGTCTAACTCAAGAAACCCTATACGTTCAGTTGAGGATCTTAAGGGGCTGAAAATTCGTGCAGCTTCTAACCCACTACAAATTGCTGCGTGGAAATCAGCAGGTGCTGCTCCTATTCCTATGGCATTTGGAGAAATTTTTACTTCTTTACAGCAAGGATTATTAGACGGACAAGAAAGTGCCATAAGCTCTATGTACACTCAACGTTTCTTTGAAGCACAAAAATATATAAGTATGACAGAACATATTTACACTAACTATCTATGGGTTATAAACAAAACTTTTTGGGATTCATTGAACGAACAAGAACAAGCTGCTTTAGATGCTATAGCAAAAGAAACAATACAAGAACAAAGAAACATTGCAACACAGTTTAATAACTCATATCTCGAAAAACTAAAATCTGAAGGGGGCATGATAGTTAATCAAGTGGACAGTAGTGTGAAAGCACAGCTTTCTGAAAAACTAAATGCTCCGACACAAGAAGAAATAGAAAAACTGACTGGATCGGAGTTGTATAACTTTGTTATCACCGAGATAGATAATGCTCGCTATTAGTTTCTCATGAAGAATTGGAGAAAGATATAATGAAACAATACTTCAAAGCAATGCTAAAATGGCTTGATCTCAACTTAGAGATTATTATGTTAGTATCTTTCTCCATTACCATGACTGTTATAGTGTTTGCTCAAGTGGTAATGCGCTATGTATTTAATTCTGCTTTTTCTTGGGCAGAAGAAATATCACGCTACTTATTTATTTGGATAATCTATCTTGGCATCAGTTATTCCTGTCGTACTCGAAGACATGTACGCGTTATGTTCCTTGTGAATCACCTTCCTAATACTGTTAAGCGCTTAGTTATTATTCTAGGAGATTTTATTTTTCTATCGTATTGCATAATTATCATACTATACGGAGTACGACTTAATATCATCACTTATCAACTAAAACAATATACTGCTGCTATTCATCTCTCATATGTCTTTGTGTATAGTTCCATTGTGTTTGGATCTTTATTAAGCTCAATACGAATTATTCAAAATATAGTACATAAAATACTGCATTGGTCTGCCCCCATGAAACAATTTGAACATTTAGAAGATAGCAACTATCTTTTTAAGAATCAGTAAAAGTATGCAACTATGATTGGATTTATACTCTTTTCTGCTTTTTTCGTACTCATACTTCTTGGAGTACCTATTGGTATATCATTGGGGTTTTCTACTGTTATTGCTATACTGTTTATGCCTGGCCTTAATCTTGATTTTTTTGTTCGTGGACTTATATCAGGACTTGATTCGTTTCCTCTTATAGCAGTATTGTTTTTTACCATTGCAGGCAATATTATGGGACGAGGAGGCATTTCTGCACGATTACTACGATTAGCAAATATTTTCTTTGGACATATACGGGGATCATTAGGGATAGTTACTATAGTAGCTTGTATGATGTTTGCTGCTATATCAGGGACAGGTTCGGCAACAGTTGCTGCCATTGGCTCTATTATGATTCCTGCAATGATAAAGCAGGGGTATAATAAAAATTTTGCTGGATCCTTAGTTGCTAGTGCTGGTACCATAGGTGCTATTATCCCGCCTAGCGTTTCTATGATTGTATATGCAGTAGCATCTGGGGTATCTGTTACCTCCATGTTTCTTGCGGGTATTGGTCCAGGAATACTCATTGGGGTATTTTTAATTATCTTTTGCTATATATATTCTTGTAAAAACTCTTACCAAAAAGATAGTCACCTTGTACAGACAGAGCATAACACTAAAACACAGATTCAAGAAACAACAATACGCAAAGATGAAACTATTTTACATAGTGTATGGGCGGTATCAGTTCCTGTAATGATACTAGGAGGAATTTACGGTGGAGTATTTACTCCTACTGAGGCAGCAGGAGTAGCGGTAGTATACGGTACTGTTATTAGTATATATATCTACAAAGAGCTTAAATGGTCTGACCTTCCTGCTATATTTTTGGAATCTACACTATTAGTATCATGTGTATTGGTTATTTTAGGAGCATCGGTTGGGTTTGGGCGAGTGCTTACTTTAGAACGAGTACCTGTATCTATTGCAAACTTTATTACAAGCATAACTGATAATAAAATTGTAATATTGTTACTCATAAATATACTCCTGCTTATAATAGGAACATTTATGGAAACATTAGCTGCTATTGTTATCCTTACCCCTATTTTGCTCCCTATTGTACAAAAGATAGGGGTAGATCCTACCCATTTTGGTATCATCATGATAGTAAATTTATGCATAGGATTTATTACCCCTCCTCTGGGAGCTAATTTATTTATGACTGCCCAAGTAGGAAAATTACAATTTGATGAGTTAGCAAAAAGTATTCTCATATGGGTACTTATCATGATTGCTGCACTCATGTTTATAACATATATTCCAAGCATAAGCTTAGGATTAGAAACATTATTATCATAAAGAAGGAGATTTATATGCTAGTAAAACAAAAATTACAGCAAGGAAAACAAGTTTGTATCGCATGGAATCAGAGCGGTTCCAATTATATATCTGAAATTTTTGCACGTGCAGGATTTGATGGTATTATTATTGATTTAGAGCATGGACCTTTTAGTTTAGAAACTACTGCTCAGCATTGCCAAGCTATTCAATGTAGTAACGCAACCCCTATGGCTCGTGTGGTTGATAGACATACAAGTACCATTAAAAGAGTACTTGACACTGGTATTTATGGATTGCTCATACCACACATATCAAGTGTAACAAAAGCAAAACAAGCCATAGCTGCCACAAAGTACCCCCCCGAAGGTGTTCGTGGGGTAGCAGGAAGCGGTCGTGCTGCTGGTTTTACGCACGATGCAATTCAGTACTTTAAGCGAGCAAATAAAGATATTTTTGTTGCGTTGGCAGTCGAGACAATAGAAGGATACCATGCCTTAGATGATATTTTAGAGCTTGATGGCTACGATGCTATTTTTATTGGACCAGCAGATCTCGCTTCTTCTATGGGGTACTTAGGTGATCCATCAGTACAAGAAGTACAAGATATTATAACAAGCATAGAAAGTAAAGTGTTTGCTTCAAAAAAATATCTCGGTACAGTGGCAAATAATGATGAGCAAATTACACAAAAATTTAATAGAGGCTATAACTTTCTTATGCTTATGTCTGATGTTGGGTGCATATCAAAAGAAGCACATCGCATTGTAAAAACATATGCCTCCTAAAATATCAGCTGCTCACTCTTTTGTTATACTAAACGGGACATTATGCAATGAAACACTGTGGCTTCCGTGTTTACAGATACTGAAAAAGAAGCTCCCTAGCTCCCACTATATATTCCCTCGTATAGACGAAGGAATGAGCATTGAAGCTACGGCTACACATATCATACAACAGTATGTACTCCCCTCCCACAGTAATGTATGGATTATAGGATATTCCTTAGGTGGTATTATTGCCCTAGAATGTGTAAGACAGCAACAAGAAAATATTGCAGGACTCATAGTAACAAACACTAACCCTGAAGGACAAACAGAAAAAAGAACACAGTCAGTACACCGTCAATTACAATGCCTTAATGAAAAGGGATTAGAGGCAGTTTTTGATGAGATACTATTACCAGCATATTTTGGAGATACACACAAAACATCTATGCAGAAACAAGCAAGTACTATAAAATCAATGGGACTATCCTTAGGTCCAGAAGTTCTTAAAAGGCAACTTGCAACTCTGATAACTCGTATTGATCAAAGACCGCATCTTCCCCATATACATGTTCCTACTTTGCTTATATGCGGTGACAAAGACATTCTCTGTCCTCCTGCACTACATACCACTATGAATACCCTTATAGCTAATAGTACTCTTACTATATTTGAGCATGTAGGACATATGCTTCCTTTCGTAGCTCCACAGCAGCTTGCAGACACAATAGAAAAGTGGGTACATACAGTTAGCGTGCACGAAGGCTAAATCTAAAATTTCTCGTAGATGTTTTAGAGTGATGTACAAAAACATCTGCAATAAAATATCCTTTTTTTATATCTATATCAGGAAGAGAAAATACAAGGAGATTCTTTTTATTAAGAATATCCATATCAATAATACTAATAAGATCATTGCGCCATAGTTCTATTACTGTGTCCTGTAATGTTATACGTATAAATTGGGGTATAGTATAATGAAGAGATCGTTTATCAAGTACAGACAAAGTAATATCTATAGTGTTATTTCCTGCATACAATACCCTATTTGATACAGACAGCTTCTCATTATTTTTTCCTTGATGTGTAAAAGAAAAATCATATAATTTCATTTCTACAGCAGTATCAAACGTAGGAAATATATCAAAAGGATCTGCCCACTGCTTCTGGTTCATATCAAATATCCTTATATACCAAGGGTTTGTTGCTGTCCCTACAATATCCCCTTGTACTACTGTATTTCCTATGGTAACATTTGGAGAAACACCGTAATATACAATATGAAATCCATTGTCTGTCTCTAGTATAAGCATAGTATCTGTAGCACTTGATTCTATGACAAAAGATTTTGCCATTACTACTTTTGCATTTGCACTTGCGTAGACTGGCCCTTGTGATACAATATGAACAGTAGGTATAAAAGTAGTGGTGCTATCGTTCTCAATAGTAGTATACTGAGAGTATGTGTATTCTAAGGTATTGAAATCAAAAGGCCAATGTTCAGCATATGCATTGCTTATAGACACTAAGATCATAAAAAGAATAATAAAACTATACTTATTCATGTTTAAGTACCATAGTGTAATAAATAGCATAATGATTGGAATTATTATTATTTTTTGATCTTACTATAAAACGTGTATCTTGCTTGTCATAGTATATATTCACATTTTCTCTGTTATCTGTATTTTCAAACAAAGTAAAAGCAATATTAGCCCCTATATTCAAGGTGAGGTACTGTTTCTTTTCTTTTTGAAATTGCAGTACATGAAAATCCTTTGATCCTCCAGCAAACTGTAATATTGCTTCATTAAAAATACTATTGACTTTATCGTTGGATACCAGTTCAATACCTTTTGCAGTATTTATATAGATACCAACGTCTTCAATACTATATATAGTATTTATATAATCAAGTGTTAATGCATCAAATAATGTTGATTTTTGCTGAAAAATAGTACTATCTCTCGACAACCTATATATTGTCACAGAATTTTTTTTATCTACACTACTACTGTTATCTTTTGGTGACAAAGCCTCCTTACTCCCTAAAGCAAATACAATAATATCTTTTTGTTGCCATGTTACCATAAGAATTGGTGCTTGAATATCCATACTCTGATATAGTAATGATTCTTTTTCTTTTTCCGTTTCTACAGTAATGATTTTTATTCTGCCATTACTACAGCCAAGCACTACACCATATGTCTGCTGCAGTACAGATATACTGGATACTACACAATCTGCACTCAATGGAAGAACAGTACGATGAGAATCTTTTTGTAAGTATGATATTTCGCTCTCTTTCACAGAATCTGAAATAGTAATAGGCAATGTACTTGAAAGAGTATATAAAGAATGGGTATTGTGCAAAGAAAATATATTCTTTTGTTGACTTGATGCTAAGGAATGGAGCGTATTATAGTCACCTTGAGGTATTTTCTTAAATTGAAAATAGTATGTTTCATCTTCATTGTGAGGAGAAAAGTATTGAATAGCAATAATAATAAAAATACATAATAGTATTGTAAGAATGAAAGAGAAAATACGCTTAAAAAAACTTTTTCTCTCGTATTGAGAGCTTTCATAATACATATACTTTAATTTTGGAGCTGGCAAAGATAAGCAACATTAGACTAAGCCAGTCTCCTTTACCAATTATACAATACTTTATACATGTTTGTTATTGATTTACAATTAATTGTACTACTAGAGTGATTGTTAGAATGCACTGAAAATAAAGCATGGGAACATTGTATATATTACTATGAAATTGATAGTAATAGGGAGGATAATGCGATACACTACCCTCCTCACTACTATTCTCTTATGAAGGTTTTATATTTCATCCCTACACTTACAATATATCGTAACTACCTTTAATACCATGAGGGCAGTTTAGTTACTTTAGAATTAGTAAACATGCCAGATTTAAAAACATTTTTTCCTATATGGCTCCCCCATGCTTCTAAATTTTGTGCAAAAATACTCTCCTGAAACATCTGTGCCATATCAAGTACATTACTTACATCCCAATTTGATATATCTCTATTAAATTTATTAGGCTTTTGAGGAGTTCCATAATCTGCATTTGCAGGTATTCCTCTAAACATACTATTCATAGTGGTTACATTACTTACATCCCAATTTGATATATCCCCATTAAATGTAGCTGCGTTCCGAAACATACTAATCATATTAGTTACTTTACTCACATCCCATTTTGATATATCCCCATTAAACAGGCTAAACCCTGACTCTGTCTTACTATCAAAACCTGAGAATAGGTAACTCATGTCTTTAATTTTGCTTGTATTGATAAGATTTAGATCTGCATCTAAATTATCCTTAGCATCTATAGTGTCATCGTTATTGGTATCAATTATGTCTTTAATTATCTCTATTAGCTTAGCTCTATTTTTAGGGGTATATTTATGCACTACAGTAATATCAATAGAGGTCTCTGCTTTCCTGCCGTCTCTTGCAGTAAACTTTATTGTATAGGTGGTTTTAGGTTGATATTTCGCTACCCCCGATATTGTGCCATTGCTGGTATTAAATGCAAGTCTAGTATTTTTTGTAATATTAGGAGTAATAGAAAATGTACCTCCCGTAACTGCACTACTAGGAGTCACTTCCATAACAATAGGAGTAATAGCTGTACTGCCTTCCTCTTGTGCTATTGTTGAGAAAGTAGTCAATCTACTGCTACTTCCTTGTTGCTTTGCTATCATGTTAATAGATACAAGGGTAGTTACTTCTTCTCTCACTCCCGTAGAGACCTTTATGGTATCTGTTGCATTGACTGCTTGTACTACTATTTCATAGGTTGCAGTAGGCATCAGATTACTTATACTTGTACGTATTGTTCCCTGTGCTACTGCTATTGGATTCTTATCTGCTAATATAATACTTGCTATTGTTCGGACCCTTACTCCATCCTTTGCTACACGATATACTTTGTATGATACATCTGATTGTGTAAGTTGTGTTCCGTCTGCTTTCTTATGACTATCAGTAAGCACAGGGGCTGTCCACGATATTATTACACTCGTATCAGCAGAACTTTTTGTAATATTTGTTACCTCTGCTGGGGCAGTTGCGGGGTTAGCGGTAGTTATTTCTATCTTTACTCCTGTAGATACTTTTGTGGTATCTGTTGTATTAACTGCTTGTATTACTATTTCATAGGTGGTAGTAAAAGTGAGATTACTTATATTTGTGTTGGTTGTTCCTTTTGCTACTTCTATCGGATTATTATCTGCTACTATAATCTGTGCTATTGATCGGGTGATTGATCCATTCTTTGCTACACGATATACCTTGTAGGATACATCTGATTGTGTAAGTTGTGTTCCGTCTGCTTTCTTATAGCTATCAGTAAGTGCGGGAGCTGTCCATGATATTCTTGCATCCTTATCGGTAATACTCAATGCTGTAACATTTGTTACTTCTGCTGGGGCCGTTGCTTGATTAGTTGTAAGGGTAGTTACTTCTTCTCTCACTCCTGTGGAAACTTTTTTGGTATCTGTTGAATTGACTGCCTGTACTACTATTTCATAGGTTCTATTACGAGTAAGATTAGTTATATTTGTGTTGGTTGTTCCTTTTGACACTGCTATTGGGCTAGTATCTGCTGCTATAATATTTGCTGCTGATCGGACATTTGATCCATTCTTTGTTACACGATATACCTTGTAGGATACATCTTCCGCTGTGAGTCTTTGTCCGTTTAATTTCTTATGACTGCTTGTAAGCATAGGAGCTGTCCACGATATTCTTGCACTCGTATCAAGAGCGTTGGTAGTAATATTTGTTACCTCTGCTGGGGCCGTTGCGGGGTTAGCGGTAGTTAGTTCTGCTTTTATTCCTGCAGAGATTTTTGTGGTATCTGTTGCATTGACTGACCGCACTACTATTTCGTAGGTTGTACTAAAAATAAGATTAGTTATAGTTACATCTGTTGTTCCTTTTGCTACTGCTATCGGATTATTATCTGCTGCTATAATACCTGCTACTGATCGGACATTTGATCCATTCTTTGCTACACGATATACCTTGTAGGACACATCTGCTTTTGTGAGTGTTTGTCCACTTGCTTTCTTGTGACTATTATTAAGTACAGGGGTTTTCCACAATACTACTGCACTATTATCGGTAATACTTGATACTGTAACATTTGTTACTTCTGCTGGGGCGTTTGCGGGGTTAGTGGTAGTTAGTTCTGCTTTTACTCCTGCAGAGACTTTTGTGGTATCTGTTGCATTGACTGCTTGTACTACTATTTCATAGGTAGTATTACCTATAAGATTACTTACAGTTGTGCTTGTCGTTCCTTTTGTTACTGCTATCGGACTCTTATCTGCTGATATAATCTGTCCTGCTGTTCGGGTGTTTGCTCCATTCTTTGCTACTTGATATATCTTGTAGGATACATCAGCTGTTGTGAGTGTTTGTCCATTTGCTTTCTTATGACTATCATTAAGCACGGGGGCTGTCCATGATATTCTTGCACTATTATCGGTAATACTTGATGCTGTAACATTTGTTACTCCTGCTGGGGCGGTTGCAGGGTTAGTGGTAGTTACTTCTGTTTCTACTCCTGCAGAGATTTTTGTGATATCCGTTGAATTGATTGCCTGTACTGCTATCTCATAGGTGGTATTACCTGTAAGATTACTTATAGTTGTGCTTGTCGTTCCCTTTGCTACTTCTATCGGACTCTTATCTGCTGATATAATCTGTCCTGCTGTTCGGGTGTTTGCTCCATTCTTTGCTACTCGATATACCTTATATGATACATCAGCTGTTGTGAGTGTTTGTCCATTTGCTTTCTTATGACTATCATTAAGCACGGGGGCTGTCCACGATACTCTTACACTATTATCGGTAATATTCGATGTTGTAACATTTGTTACTTCTGCTGGGGCGGTTGCTTGATTAGTGGTAGTTATTTGAGTCTTCACTCCTGTAGAGACTTTTGTAGTATCTGTTGAATTGACTGCTTGTACTGCTATTTCATAGATTGTACTACTTCTAAGATTACTTATAGTTGTGCTGGTTGTTCCTTTTGCTACTGCTATCGGATTACTATCTGCTCTTATAATCTGTGCTGCTGTTCGGGTGTTTACTCCATTCTTTGCTACTCGATATACCTTATATGATACATCAGCTGTTGTGAGTGTTTGTCCATCTGTTTTCTTATGACTGTCGTTAAGTGTGGGGGCTGTCCATGATATTATTGCACTATTATCGGTAATACTTGATGCTGTAATATTTGTTACTCCTGCTGGGGCGGTTGCTTGATTAGTTGTAAGGGTAGTTAGCTCTGCTTTTACTCCTGCAGAGATTTTTGTGGTATCCGTTGAATTGACTGCCCGTACTACTATTTCATAGATGGTACTCCCTGTAAGACTAGTTATAGTTGTGCTGGTTGTTCCTTTTGCTACTTCTATCGGGCTAGTATCTGCTGCTATAATACTTGCTATTGTTCGGCTCGATCCTCCCTTTGCTACATGATATACCTTATATGCTACATCAGCTGTTGTGAGTGTTTGTCCATTTGCTTTCTTATGACTATTAGTAAGCACGGGGGCTGCCCACGATATTCTTGCACTATTATTGGTAATACTTGATGCTGTAACACTGCTTGCATCTGCTGGGGCGGTTGCGGGGTTAGTGGTAGTTACTTCTGCTTTTACTCCCGCAGAGATTTTTGTGGTATCTGTTGAATTGATTGCCTGTACTACTATTTCATAGGTGGTACTCCCTGTAAGATTACTTATAGTTGTGTTTGTTGTTCCTTTTGTTACTGCTATCGGTGTCCTGTCTGCTGCTATAATATTTGCTACTGATCGGATGCTCGATCCATTCTTTGCTACATGATATACCTTATATGATACATCAGCTGCTGTGAGTAGCGTTCCGTCTGCTTTCTTATGACTATTAGTAAGCACGGGGACTCTCCATGATATTCTTGCACTATTATCGGTAAGACTTCCTGTAACATTGCTTACATCTGCTGGGGCGGTTGCGGGGTTAGTGGTAGTTGCTTCTCTCCTTACTCCTGTAGAGACTTTTGTGGTATCCGTTGTATTGACTGCTTGTACTACTATTTCATAGGTGGTACTCCCTCTAAGATTACTTATAGTTGTGCTTGTTGTTCCCTTTGCTACTGCTATCGGTGTCCTGTCTGCTGCTATAATACCTACTACTGATCGGGTGTTTGCTCCATTCTTTGCTACATGATATACCTTGTACGATACATCTGCCACTGTGAGTCGTGCTCCGTCTGCTTTTTTATGATCAGTCCCAAGCGTGGGGGCTGTCCATGATATTCTTGCACTATTATCGGTAATACTTGATGCTGTAATATTTGTTACTTCTGCTGGGGCAGTTGCTAAGGCTGCTGGGTTAGTGGTAGTTACTTCTGTCTTCGATCCTGTAGAGATTTTTGTGGTATCTGTTGCATTGATTGCCTGTACTACTATTTCATAGGTGGTACTCCCTTTAAGATTAGTTATACTTGCGAATGTTGTCCCTTCTACTACTTCTATCGGGTTCTTATCTGCTTCTATAATACTTGCTACTGATCGGGTGTTTGCTCCATCCTTTGCTACACGATATACCTTGTACGATACATCTGCCGCTGTGAGTCTTTGTCCGTTTGCTTTCTTATGGCTATCATTAAGCGCGGAGGCTGACCACAATATTACTGCACTCTTCTCAGTAATACTCAATACTGTAATACTACGCACATTTGCTGGTGCATTTGCGGGGTTAGTGGTAGTTGCTTCTATTTTCACTCCTGCAGAGGCTTTTGTAGTATCCGTTGCATTGACTGCTTGTACTACTATTTCATAGGTGGTACTCCCTGTAAGATTACTTATAGTTGTGCTGGTTGTTCCCTTTGCTACTGCTATCGGAGTCTTATCTGCTGCTATAATATTTGCTACTGATCGGACGCTCGATCCATTCTTTGCTACACGATATATCTTGTACGATACATCTGCTTGTGTGAGTGCTTGTCCATCTGCTTTCTTATGGCTATCATTAAGCGTGGGAGCTGTCCACGATATTCTTGCACTATTATCGGTAATACTTGATGCTGTAACACTGCTTGCATCTGCTGGGGCGGTTGCGGGGTTAGTGGTAATTGCTTCTATTTTCACTCCTGCAGAGACTTTTGTGGTATCTGTTGAATTGACTGACTGTACTACTATCTCATAGGTGGTATTACCTGTAAGATTACTTATAGTTGTGCTGGTTGTTCCTTTTGCTACTGCTATCGGGTTAGTATCTGCTCTTATAACCTGTGCTTCTGTTCGGGGGGTTGCTCCATTCTTTGCTATACGATATATCTTGTACGATACATCTGCTTGTGTTAATTGTGTTCCATCTGCTTTCTTATGACTATCAGTAAGCGTGGGAGCTGTCCACGATATTCTTGCACTATTATTGGTAACACTTGATGCTGTAACACTGCTTGCATCTGCTGGGGCAGTTGCTTGATTATTTGTAAGAGTAGTTACTTCAGCTTTCACTCCTGTAGAGACTTTTGTGGTATCCGTTGCATTGATTGCTTGTACTACTATTTCATAGGTTGTATTACGAGTAAGACTACCTATAGTTGCACTTGTTGTTCCTTTTGCTACTTCTATCGGGTTAGTATCTGCTTTTATAATCTGTGCTTCTGTTCGGGGGGTTGCTCCATTCTTTGCTACACGATATACCTTATATGATACATCTGCCGTTGTAAGTTGTGTTCCGTCTGCTTTCTTATGACTATCAGTAAGCACGGGAGCTGCCCACGATATTCTTGCACTCGTATCGGTAGGATTTTCTGTAACACTGCTTACCTCTGCTGGGGCAGTTGCTTGATTAATTGTAAGGGTAGTTACTTCAGCTCTCATGCCTGTAGAGACTTTTGTGGTATCTATTGTATTGATTGCCTGTACTACTATTTCATAGGTTGTATTACGAGTAAGATTACTTATATTTATGCTTGTAGTTCCCTTTGCTACTTCTATCGGGTTAGTATCTGCTCCTATAATCTGTGCTTCTGTTCGGGTGTTTAATCCATTCTTTGTTACACGATATACCTTATATGATACATCTGCCGTTGTGAGTTGTGTTCCATCTGCTTTCTTATGACTAGCGTTAAGTGTGGGAGCTGTCCACGATATTCTTGCACTCGTATCGGTAGTACTTACTGTAACATTGCTTACATCTGCTGGGGCGGTTGCTTGATTAGTTTTAAGAGTAATTACTTCTATCCTTATCCCTGTAGAGATTTTTGTAGTATCTGTTGAATTGATTGCCTGCACTACTATTTCATAGGTTGTATTAAGAATAAGATTACTTATAGTTGTGCTTGTCGTTCCCTTTGCCACTGCTATCGGGTTCTTATCTGCTCCTATAACCTGTGCTACTGATCTGATGTTTGCTCCATTCTTTGCTATACGATATACCTTGTACGATATATCTGATTGTGTTAGTTGCGTTCCATCTGCTTTCTTATGACTGCTTGTAAGCGTTGGAGCTACCCATGATATTCTTGCACTCGTATCGGTAATACTCCCTGCTGTAGTATTTATTACTTCTGCTGGGACTGTTGCAGGAGATGTAGCATTACTACTCCCCTCACTTTTACTACTTAATTTGTTTTCCTCGCAAGAAAAGAAGGCAAATAAAGAAATAAAAAGAATAATAAAAGAAATATGATTTTTATAAACATTGAAAAAAAGAAAACATATAAATAACTCCTTTTTGAAAATAATAGCACTTACTTAATTTATATTATAACATATATACTATTAGAGGCTGGCATAAATAAACAATATTAGACTAAACTAGACTCTGCATACCCAATTATACAATACTTTATAAATGTTTGTTTATAAAAAACGATACTTCTTGCTGATGTTCCTGCTATAAAACATTCTAATAATTTTTCTTTTTTTATGGAATAATTTTCTCTTTCTTGGCATCCCTCTCTAAATTATCTCATTTTTCAATTATCCATGCCAGCCCCATTTTTGTTATAGTAAGCATCTATTTTAAGTAATTCATCAAGAGGAATAGTAGATATATCTGATCCTAACTTAGAATACCCAATATGGAATAATTTTCTCTTTCTTGGCATCCCTCTCTAAATTATCTCATTTTTCAATTATCCATGCCAGCCCCATTTTTGTTATAGTAAGCATCTATTTTAAGTAATTCATCAAGAGGAATAGTAGATATATCTGATCCTAACTTAGAATTATTATCTTTGTTTTCTATATACATTCTTTTTCGAATAGCTTCCATTCTATCCTGTATTATTTTTCGTTCTTTCAGATTATTCTCTAGCATATAGAAATTGCTTAAAGTATACAGTATATTTAGACCTCTAAAACACCAATATCGTTGCTTATGGTTTATAGCATATATTTTCAAACATTCGTCAGTAGCCCATTGAAAAATAGCAATAAGTAAATGGTAATTTTTTTTAATTGTTCCTAATGATAAGTTATGTAGCTCATCGTTCTGTTGATACGCTTTTACATCCATAAACGATAGTGCTACACGAGGAAATAAATAGCATAAATCTCCCGTTACAATTAACCATCTCTTGTCCATAGCAAAATATGTCATAAGACATCGTAAGATAAAATATATTTTTGTGATAATACCGTGCAACACTACTGGATCTGTCTGCCATATTTTAAAATTCTCTGCTATTTCTGATAAAGAAAGTATTTTTCCTTTATTTTTCTGTTTATCAAGTACAAATATAAACAGAACATGAAGACTATTTATGAGATTATCAATATATTTTAATGGAATATCTTCTTTATGAGAAAGATAATATAACGCTACTGCATTTGATACAGACGCTTCTTTTAAAAGCAGTTGAATATACCCAATAGTAACTGTTATATCAGAGCTATCTTTCATATCGTTTTTTTCCATAAAAGATGCCAATTCTTCTTTTACAGAGTTTAATAATTTTCTTACATATATATCTTTATCTCTTCTCATCAATAACATATAAAATTAAGCATAGTATGTAAGTATTTTACATGCATGTATACTATAATCAGTATAGTATATTAAAAAAAATACTATTACTACTCCTTAAGAAGTAATTTTTCCGCTTGCTGTAAAGCAAGTTCATCATTATCATTTCCTACTAACATTCTAGCAATTTCCTTTTTTCTTTGTACATTTTCTATGAGCTCTAAACGAACAATAGTAGTAGTATCATGCTCCATCTTTTGTACAAGAATATGATGCTGAGCGCTAGCAGCTATAATAGGAAGATGAGTAACACAAATAATTTGATACTGTTGTGCTATATTTTTTAAGTACTGTGCAAGCGAGACTGCTGTTTTTCCTCCTAATCCTGCATCAACTTCATCAAGAATAAGTGTCTTTTGAAATGTATCTTTTTCTGTATCTTCATTGCCAGACGACACTACTCCTTGTTTACCTACAACAGTAATAGCAAACATAACTCGAGATAACTCACCACCTGAAGCAATTTTTGATAATGTATCACTGTTCATACCTTTATTAGTACGTATATAAAACTCAATAGGTTCTATAAGAGATAGTTTATTATGCATAATAATATCAAAAAGTGCAGCATCATCAAGAGTATTTTTTTCTTTGCTGTATGTTTCAAATAACGAAGACTGTTTTGTACGAATTTCAAAATAAGCATGTGGCATAGCAAGAGAATACAAAACATCATTTATTTTTTCTTGAAAATTTAGAATGGCAGAATCTCTTTTCTCACAAATAATAGAACTTATATTAAAAAGCTCTTTAAATAATGCGATTATTTGCTTAGGAAGTAATTCTTTATCTTGCTCCATTGTCTGAATTTCATGTATACGTGCCTGTGATGTTTCATAAAAATTTCGTATTGCTCCTATTGATGCACCATACTTCTTTTTTAAGCCTTCAATAAGAGAAAGTCGGGCTTCAAGATCAAAAATATTACTTTGTTCACTATCATTCACTCTATCAAGCTGAAACTGTAAAGATGCAATAATATCCTTACTTTCAAAAAGTATTGATTCTAACTGCTGCTGTTGCTGCTGTATATCTTTTTGATATGCACTAATAGTTTCTAGCACCATCTTTGATTTTTCTAATAAAGGAATAGCTCCTACTGTCTCTGCTTCCATATATTGAAAAAACTCATTCCATAACGATTTCATTTCTTCAATATTTGAGAGAGCATAAATTTTTTGCATCAATTCTTCGTCTTCATTCTCTAGTAATGCAGCATCATCAATTTCTTTGGTAGCATATTGAAGATAGTCCAATTCCCTCGCAAGAGACTCTTTATCAGTACTTTGCTTTAGATTTTTTCTTACTAATGAAGTAAGTTGTGTTAATAATACTCGATATTGTTCAAATAACTGTTCTATAGCAGCAAACTCATATATGATACTTGTTTGTTTCGCAACTTTAAAGAGCGATTGATGTTCATGTTGTGCATGTATCTCACAAATTAAGCTAAAAAACTGTGACAGCTCTTGTAAAGATACTATAGTACCCTGAATAAAACACTGTGTACGCCCTTTGCGCTTTACAATACGACGTACATTTATAGTATCATCTTCAAATGAAAAAGCATGATCTTCTAGCCACTTCTGTGCTTGTATATTTTTGCTTATGTTCCATTCTGTAACAATGAGCGTTGCATCTGCTCCTTGTCGAACAATAGATTCATCGCCTTTTGATCCAGATAGCAATAATAATGAAGAAAGAAGCATAGATTTCCCCGCTCCTGTTTCACCACTAAACACAGTGAACCCTTGTTCAAAATCAAGAGAGGCCTCTTCTAAAAGTCCTAAATTTTTTATATGAAGATACTGTAACATTATGCTCTAAACTCGCCTGACCATCCTAATTTTTTTCTTAATACTTCAAAATATGAGCGTTTACTTGATTGTATAATGCTTGCAACATACTCTGAGTTTGTAATAGTAATATTACAATCGGGCAATACACTTAATACTACTTTACCATCCACAACCAATAAAGAATGAGTACGTTGCACTTGATCAAGTTTGATTCTTATTGTTTCGCTAGAAGATAACACCAAAGGCCTATTTGATAAAGTAAAAGGAGCTATAGGAATAAATATCATAGCCTGCAGTCCCGGAACAAGAATAGGCCCCCCAATCGATAAAGAATGTGCCGTGGACCCTATCGGAGTAGATATAAGCAATCCATCTGATCGATATTGTGAGAGAAACTCTTCGTTGATATATACTGAAGATCGCATAGTGCCATACCCTGCAGTACACACGGAAATATCATTTGTAGCATATAGCGTATTATCTGCAACACATACTTTAAGTAAATGCAGCTT
Source organism: Spirochaetia bacterium (assembly GCA_965218205.1). GTDB lineage: Bacteria > Spirochaetota > Spirochaetia > WTKD01 > CBDDCA01. The sequence continues at coordinate 1,336,778 of OZ244590.1, forward strand.
TGATATTGTAGATGCATTCTCTAAATATATACGTAATTCATTTTTCCATTCATTTGCTTGAACATCATTGATAAATCCAAAATTTCCTACTTTTACTGGAAGTATTGGTATATTGCGTTGTGCACAAATACGCGCTGCTTTTAGTACTGTACCATCTCCTCCAATGGCAAATGCTATGTCAATATCTTTATCAGGAAGAGGAGTATCAAAAGGATAATCATAAGAACCAAAATAGTCTATGACTGTATATCGACATTGAATAAGAGTATTTTCTATTTCTTTTGCTATTTCTACCACTTTTGGCTGAGTACTTGCTCTAATAAGAACAACAGTTTTCATTCTACTACCCTATTACAATCAATATATATTATCTCTACTACTATTATACGAAATATAATTGAAAATAGTATAACTAAGAAAATAATAGCACAAACTCAAATATTAAATGCGACAAAGAAGCAAAAAAAGAGTATGCTTCATTGTACCAAATATATTAAGAAAACGGAATATCTAGTTTTTTTAATATTTTTTTAAAATCTTCTTTTATATTTTTATTATTTTTTAATTCTAAAAACTCTATATTAAGTGAAGTTAATTGATTTTTATTCTGACAACTCAAAGTATCTGCTACAAAAATATTAGTATCCCGTGCTATAACAGCATCTGCACTTTCAGGATTACCTCTCCCCATTAATTTTATTTCAACCCTATATACATTTTTTTGATTTCTACTATATAATTTAAAATCTACTTCTCTATCAAAATTTAAGTCTTTATCTTTCACAAATATTTCTTTACTCATATATTTTGTATTAACATTGCATATTTCACAAAGTTTTATCATTAATGGCTTTTCTACTTTTTTCCCAATTGAGCTCCAAGCACTTCCTCTTATAGATATTTTCTTAGTAGCAAGTGCATTTATTACTAAAAGACTCTCTACAAGAGATAGCTCAACATAAACTTTATTGTAAGATATTTTAATAGAAATTTGTAAATCTTCATCAGTTTTTGTTTCTTCCAAAGAAGTAACTATATTTTCTAAATATTGAAAATTTTTATTTGATATATCTATAACTATATCTCTTTTTGCTGAACCAAATATATTTGTTATCGTTTTTTTATTTGTTCCTGCGAAATTTGCAATATCTTCTGATTTCAACTCTTCATTATTTATAAAAGTTCTTTTATACCATTGTAAGTCTATTTCTCTATTATTCAATTTTGCTTCAAGAATTTGTTTAAAAAACTCTATTGTAAAATCAAAAAATTCTACATTTATTGTATTTATAACTTCTTCTCTATAATCTTTACCTTTTATTAATTTATTGACTATATTTTCAATTATTTTTTTACTAAAAGACATCATACCCATCCTTTTCTAATAATTTTATATAATCACTATTGATTTCACACAGTAAAGGAATTCTATTCATATGCTTTGCAACTTTTCCAAATGTTCCACTCCCTGCAAACGGATCTAATACTATATCTGTTTCAAAAGAATAATATTTTAATATTTTTTCGCATAACTCTTCAGGAAATACAGCAGGATGATATTTATTACTTTTAGGAGATATATACCAACAATTTGTTTTATCAATTTCATCCTTGTAATTAGTAATAACTCTATCGTAGTGTTTTATATTTTGATCCAATAAAAAAGGAGCTTGTTTCCTATATACTAAAATACTTTCAGTTATACAATTAGGCTTATAAGATAATGGCATTCTAGTTTGCAAATATCCACCTATTCTATTAGGTACAGAGTATTCAGGTTTTATCCATAAAATCTCATCTATAAAATTAAATCCGATATTTTGTAAAATTCTATGATAATCAAAATGTATTGGATACCTTATACTTTCAAATTCTCTCCCAACTCTTTTTATAATTACAGGGGAAACATTTATAATTAAAAACCGTCCTGTTTCTAAAATTCTATAGCACTCCTTAAAAATTTTTTTCATCTCCTGTAAATACACTTTATATGAAGTATAATCTGAGTATTCTCTTGCGTTATAATATGGTGGAGAAGTAAATACTAAATTCACTTCTTCATTTTTCACTTTTTTTAATGTTTCTCTACTGTTTCCTTTTAATAAAGTCGGGACATTAAATTGTTTTTTTATTTTATTATTATTTATTTTTATGGATTTTTTATATTTATAAAAATATTTCATTTTATACAATACTTCATTATCATATAATTTAATAATTTCTTCCCCCAGTTCAAAAAATCTTATATCTTCATTGTTGTATAAACAAGTCCTATACATTTGATATATTACTTCCATATAGTTTTTTTTATAATAGTTATCTTTAATAAAATCAAAAATACCATCTTTATTTTTTTGACGCCCAATAGATGAAACTATCTCTCTCTTTAATTCTATAGAATTATTTTTTTTATATAAGTCTATAAGTATAGCAAGATTTTTTTCAGATTTATTTTTCCCTAAATTTTTTATTATTTCTATATTTAATTTTGACTTATTTTTTACAGAATTCTTATCAAGAATAATCATAAAAATTTTTCCTTCATTATAACTTTCATAATATCATATAAATAATTCTATATATATTTCCTATAAATATATATTCTACAATACTGAGGCAATAGCCTTAGAGATATGCCCTACCTCATCATTGCTAAGTGAAGCATACAAAGGCACATGTATCATACGATGTAATAACTCAATAGCGTTCGGATAGCGAGTGATATATGCTTCTTTTAGATGTGCTAATTTTGTTATACCATAGTGTAAATAGGAATTTTCAAAAAATAATGCACATTCTATACCTTGCTTTCGAAAAAACTGTATGCTATTTTTAGTTCCTCCTTTAAGAATAATAGGAAACGAGGACATAATGACATCTGCATCCACTACTATTTCTGGTAAAGAAAGAGCATTTTTATATGCTGATGCTTTGTAATGATCTTTTATGGCAATACATTTTTGATTAAATTTTTCTAATTGTTTTAATTGAGAATGAGCAAGAGCAGCATTAAAATCTGAAAGTAAATAATAGGAATCCTCTAGCTCTTTCAATGCTCCCTTATATTTTTTATGGTGTATGCTTACTACTGCCCCAGTAGCACTTGTAATGACATTATTCTGTTCCATGATAAGTACTGAAAAATCACTATTTGATGTATAAAAATTCATAGGGTTCATTGCTACTTCATCTGTCTTAGGGAGTACAGGAGAAGATTCTTTTGTTGAAGTATCCAAATCGGAGCTTGTTTCTTTTTTAGAAGGAGGAATAGTATAGCTTAGTACTATTTTTGACATAGTATTGCATATAGGTGGTAATACTATAGGAAAATGATTGCTAACACCAAAAGGATAAAATAGCACAAGGCATTGAGGTAGGTCCTTATATTGCTCTAAAAGAGTATTGACTACCTCTTCCTCAATATTTGGAGTCATAGCATCTTCTGCAATATCATAGAAGAACAAAGCAAAGTTCATTCTTTGTAAAGATGCTGCTAACACATGTGGTATAGTGACTGGTAATAAAAATAAAGCCCTAGGAGACATAGCTGTATGTTCTACTGTATTACTTTTAGTATGTATATTCTTGTTTGAAGTATCTTTTTTATCAAGAAGATCTACTATACAAGAAAAAGAGTCGGGGATATTACCTACACTTATTCCTGAGATACCTCCCAGCATTATCGCAAGCTTAGTGGCAAAGTCTTGCCCTAACTGTTTTCCACTAATGTTGTTTTCTACCATATTTTCCAATACGGTACTGAGATCAATGCGTGAAAGAGAGTTTTTACTTAACGGAATCATATACTTATATACAATATTGTAGCATCAAATGAAACAACAAAACATGAGTTATGGGCCAAACTAGACTTGAACTAGTGACCCCTTCCTTATCAGAGAAGTGCTCTAACCAACTGAGCTACTGGCCCCCATAATATGTATATTGTAATAACTACTAGGCATATATGTCAAGTCTTTTATGAGAGAAATTGAAAATTACTGGTATAAACAAGTGTTCTTACATAAAAGGCAAAAAAATGCTTTTTTGAAACTTTTTTTGTATATTTTCTATAGTACAATTTTCTTAATGATTGTGTCCTGGAATATGTACACGATATTTTGATTTTTGAAGTTTTTGAGCAACATTTACCTCATTACTGTGTTCCAGCTGTTCAGCAGAAAGATGTATTTCTTCAGGAGACATCCCTTCTAAATAGAGGTATGTTTCCCATGCTCTATGTTGTTCAATAATTTCCTGTGCTTTTCTATCACCTTCTTCACTTGTTGTAAAACCATCCTGAGTACTGTATACTATGTATTTTCTATACCGCAATACGCGTATTGCAAGTATAATACTCATTATCCCTAGCTTCCCTGCGACAAAAGATTGATTATGTATTCTCTTAAAATCTTTGATACGCTTATACATAGTATTCTTATTTATGTACAATGTCTTTAATATATCATAAGACGCTACTATAACAGCATTTTTAATCTTATTGATACTAATAATAACAAACCCCATACGTGGAGAAAATAACGCTGCTATGAGAAGAAATACTCCTAGTATAGTCACTATAGAGCCTGTACTACTTATATCATCAATGCCAAAAAATGGTGGAATATAAATAGCAACAACATGCCCTAAATAAGACGAGAGTATTGCAGTAATAAGCGATATAAAAAACATCCGTTTAATTGTTATTGAAAAGAGCCATCCTACTATTGGTGGAATAATCAAAAAAGCTATAATTAAAATACTGCCTACACTTTCAAATGCTGCAACACTTGTAACAGTTATCAAAAGAATTTGTATCATACGAACAAGACGGACAGGCATGCCTATAGAAGTTGCAAAATAAGAATCAAACGTAACAGTTGTTATTATACGAAATAGCAGTAGTAAAAATACTATGTTAAATATCATAACTGATGCATTTGTAATAAATGCATGAGGAATATCAAGTGACGCTATTTGTAGTGTTTCCAATGGAGTAAGTTCAAGTGATCCAAACAGTACACAGGAAGGGTCTAAATCTACTGTGCTGGCAACATTAGATATGAGCAGTAATCCTACTGCAAAAAAACCAGAAAATACTACTCCCATTGAAGTTGAGGGATCAATACGACTTTGCTTGATAATAAAATTGATTAGCATAGTAGCAAATAACCCTGCTATAATTGCACCAATAAACATAGGCAAAGGCAAGCGAAGACCTGTTATAATATATGCAATGGCAATGCCAGGAAGCACCGAATGACTTATGGCATCTGATATGAGACTTTCTCTATTAAGTACAAAATGCATTCCTATACAAGTTGATGACACCGCTATGCACAGTGCAGTAAGCACCATCCAAGTATCTATACTATTCCAAATTACCATAGTGTTCTCCTATATATTTTGTAAGCTAATTATCAATTTTATGGGGCGTATACATATATGCATGCTGGTACTTATGAGTTTTCATCAGAGCTTGCTCTAATTCTTGTACTGTTTCTTCTCCTAATACATGTTCTACAGCATCAGCCGAAAAATCAATATCCTCAGTACTTGCCTGTGTATTCTTTAGTAAGTACATTTCCCATAAACGATGATTTCGCACAAACTTTGTGGCCTGTAAAAATCCCTTTCTTGTAAAAAGAATATCATCGTATACTTGTGTTACCAGTTTACATTTTTTTAATAAAAATATCACCGTAGTAAACGAAAAAGCACTAATCGCTAACATATGCTTTAGTTCTTGTACTTTCATTTTTCCATGTTGAATAACAGTTTCGTATACATTATGAATATCATTATTCTCACTACTTTGTATGTATTTTTCTTCAAAAAATTCATACATTTGTCTTAATATGTGCTGTGATATTATCTTTATTCTAAATAAAAGCGTATCTATAGCTCTACGAATTATTCCTTTATTACTCCCAAAAAGAACGCTTATAATAAAAAATACTTCTGCTACTAAAATAATAGTTGCTCCAGCAGGAAGAAATGTATATGTTGCACTTGCAATTCCTCCAATGACAACACTGCTTGTACAGAAAAATATTGAAATAATCATTATTTTACGAAGAGAGTAAGACCAAAAATGAGCACTCACAGGAGGAATAATTAAAATAGCACTTGCAAGAATTATTCCCATAGCTTGTATACCCACTATTGTCTGTACTAAAGTAATAGCTAACAAAAAAAAGTCCACATGTCTTGTGTTAATACCGATTGCCTGACCATATCGTGGATCAAAACAGCTTATAAGTAGCTGCCTACGATACGCTATAACAAATACAATAATTATAATAGAACATATGAGAAAAAATATTGTGTCAATTTTCTGTAATGAAGTAGGGTTTCCATAAATATAAGACAGTAAGCCACTGGCACTTCCTGCGTTAATTTTACTTGCAATACTCATAAATACAATGCCTACTCCAAAAAAAACACTGATAATAATACCAAAAATAGCATCATTTTTTAAGAATGTAAATTTATGAAAAAATTGAATAAGCAATAAAGCAGCAAATGTACTGAGCAACGCACCAAACAACAATAACCATATATTCTTATACTGATTGTTTCCTAATAAACTTGATATAAGAAAGGCTACTACAATACCAGGAAGGGTCGCATGGCTAAACGCATCTGCAATCATAGAACGTTTGCTTAGCATCATATATACTCCTACCATACCGCTCCCAAGCCCATAAATAAGCAAGGATACAATAACAATACGAGAATTATACTGTTGTAACAATAATATATTAGCAAAAAAATCTATCATCTTTTTCGTATTACCTCACGTGCTGCAGTATCAAGAAGCGTAAGCCTTCCTCGATATGTTTTGATAAGATTTTTTTCAGTAAACACTTCTTTGACTTTTCCTGCAGCAACTAAATTAAGATTAAGCAAAATAGCATAATCAAAATATTCACTTACTGTATTAAGGTTATGATGCACTACTATGATTGTCTTTTTTTGTTTTCGCAGCTCTTTTAGAATAGTAAATATAGCTTTTTCAGTAGTTGCATCTACTCCAGCAAATGGTTCATCCATACAGTATACATCAGAATCTTCTACAAGTGCACGTGCCATAAATACACGTTGCTGCTGCCCTCCTGATAACTGAGAAATTTGACGCTCAGCATACGCTACCATTCCTACTTTTTCTAACGCTTGATAAATTTTATCTTTGTACGTTTTTGGTATTGAAGAAAACCATCCAACTTTTTTGTATACTCCCATCGTCACTAACTCTATGACATTTATAGGAAAATCCCAATCTATATATTTTCTTTGTGGAATGTAGCTAATATTTTTTCTATATTGCTTCAAAGATGTCCCAAAAAAAGATACATTGCCTGAAATGCTTGGTACAATGTTAAGCATTGCCTGAAGAAAAGTGCTTTTCCCTGCCCCATTAGGTCCTACAATAGCCACTAAATTTCCTCTGGGTATTGTAACATCTATATCCCATAGCACTGGCCGTTTATTGTACGCTACAGTAAGATGCTGTACTATAATATTTGATTCAATTTGTGGTTTTTTTACCAGTTCCTTTAGAAGAAACATCAGTATTCTGTGTAGTATCTTTCGGTGTTTTGTGAATAATATTTTTTTTCTGCATCATTAATTTTGCTCCATATATTCTAAAAAAGTAGTATACAAAACAGTACCTCCTAAAGCTGCTGTTATTGTTCTTTGCATTAAAGTCCATCATTCCTATGTATGTTCCTTCATATGTATGTATGTTGCCCATAGCATCTGCATACAATGAACCGCCATTCTTGACATTCTTTCCATTTGATTCTACTCCTTCAATAAGTACTTGAATATACTTAGGAGAAATACTTGTTTCTACAAACACTGCAGATACTTCCTTTTCTATGATGAGTGACACAAGAAAATTGATATAAAGCAAACTTGCTTCAGAGGTAGTGCTTATGCCTTGTATACCGTATACAGTAAACTGATACCCTTCGGCAAAATACTGAAAAGCATCATGAGAAGTAATAAGTATGCGCGATTTTTCTGGAATAGTTTGTAACATATTGTTGATATATGTATGTAATTGTATGAGTTTGTACGAGTACTCTCTTTGGTTGTGTACATAAAAATCTTTATTCTTAGGATCAATAGTAGCAAAGATATTACCTAAATGTTCTACTGCTTGATTCCAGATAGATACATTCATCCATATATGAGGATCAGTTTTCTTTTGTTCATCAACAAAAAAATCTACTCTCTCCAATAGCTCTGCCATTGAAATAATATTTTTTTTATCAGACAGGCGAGCAAGGGCATTATTAAGACTTCCTTCTAAATGAAGCCCGTTATACACTATAATATCAGCTTGAGATATACGCACTATATCTGTTCTGCTTGGTATATAGGTATGAGGATCTAGTCCATTTGGAATAATCTGTATTACTTCTGCTTTATTGCCTACGATATTTTTTACTACATCAGCTATCATGGCAGTGGTAGCCACAACTGAAAAAGGATACGAGAGAGATAATTGCGATAACTCTGTACTATGGACATCGGCCTTCTGTTTATACTGTGGAACACAAGAGATCAATGATATGTATCCTATACAAAGTACTCCTACATATAAGAATACACGGACAGAGAAAATACTCGTATAGTATGTATGTAAAGAAAACAAGCGACTCATATATTTTGACATTCCTAATCAAGTTTATTATATCAATTTAAGGCTATTTGTGTATGAGTATTTTTAATACGAAAGTATCTATTGATTATGAGAATGATTTTATTTTTCTGCTATCTCGTGTAGTTTGAGTAATTCCTTACTGATTTTATCTTTAAACACTTTTATATCTTTCTCATTGATATCTTGCATTTCCTCTTTGTGTAGAAGATATTGTTCAAATGATTGAATTGTTAAATGATAATTTATCACTTCGGGTATATTACTGTACTTTTCATCCTTGGTAATGCGAGAAATATTTCTCTCTAATGCATCTATATTTTCTGCTAAACGATATAATATAACTTTTTCATTACCAAAGACAGCCTCACTAATTTTATCTTTAAGATTTCTTATTTCCTTCTTTATGTCCTCTTTTTTACGAAGATAAAATAATATAATAAAAACAATACTTGATATAATACTCGGTGGAATTGATACTAAAATGGGATATATATAATCTAAGAAAATATTTACATCACTACTCCCCATCTAGTACTACTCTGGTTTATCAGACTTCAAAGCTTTTTCTGCTCTTTCAATATATGATTGTATTTCTCGCTTTTTGTACTCTATGCTATACACAATTTCTATATTCTTCACTTGTTCTAGGTATCCTTTCCGTATAGCTCCCCCAAATGTTTCTTCTAAAAATGAAGGGGGATAGCCTACAGCCCCATTCAAATCGACTATGAGCTTTATATCAGTATCATTTTTATGCTCCTTTAACCAAGGAATAAAATGTTTCTCTCGAAATTCTTCCCCTGAAAAAGGCCCCCATTCTCTAAGTCGTGGACCTGGAGTAGTAGTATTAAAAACCTCAGTAATTTTTAGTATATCCTGTTTCATACTTTTATTATACACTATATCATCGGTATTATGTTGCATTCTCTTTAACAGGCAAAGCAATCTCTATGTGGACAAGAGTACCGTCTAATTCTTCTCTATTGTGTTCCACTTCCCTCCTATTATTTTTAGAATGCATATAACATCCTTTCCTACTATATATAAAAAGAGTATTTTTCTTAGATAAGCGTTTGATACCTTGTAATATTGATGGAAGTCCTTGTCCTCGATACTCTTTTCTAGTACCAGACCCTTTCTTCTGCTGAATAATTTCTTTAATCAATTTACTTTCATCTTTGATTCTTACAAATGTATCTTCCCGCAAAGACTTTTTATATGTTTTCGAAACATTAGGATTATTCAAATAGCTTTGCTTAAATCCCATACCATGATCATAAGTGCAAATAATCAATGTATCTTTTACTATCCCTACTAAACTATACGATTTTTTAAATTCAGCATCCTTTGTATAAGGATGAACAAGACTATTTTGTAATGTTTCAAAAATGGAATCATATACTATAGCTCTCGTATCTGAATTTTTACAAACAGCATTAGTTATTTTACCAATTTTTTCAGCATTTATCGTTTCTGATGTAATAATGAGAAACCAATTTTTTACTTTATGAACCTCATTCTCATTTGTATTTTTAAGTGGTGTAATCACTGACTGTATATCTTCTCTAGGCCTCTTGAATTTATAATCAATATTATGGTGGGCTAGATATTGAAAAAAACCATGTAAATATATTGCTCCACTTAGTGTTATTGTATCAGTATTACAAAAATCAATCTTTATACACAATCTCTTATTATTTTTTTCGTATTTTTTATGACCAAATTTTTTTATTGTATCGCTATAATCTTTATACAAATCTATATTTATAGGAGCTTGTATTGTTATATTTGTTTTTAATATTCTTCTGCTTCTTCTTATCTTTCTTTTATGTTTTGGTTTCTTTCTTATATTACGTTCATATCTTTTATTTGATATTTTTTCCCACATCTTCTTTCTTCTGCATTTTAGTTTCTTTCTTAAATTACGTTTATATCTTTTCCTTGATATTTTTTCCCACATCTTCTTATAGCCCATGTAAATTAGTATAGAGCATTTATAAAATTCTTTTAACAAAGCATATACAGTAAGTACTAATCTATTCTTGCAAGGCTTAGCCCAATAATTGTAGGGTTGTTTTTCATCGTATAAGAATGAGAAGACTGCTTCTGTTCTTGTTGTTCCATACATGCTTTATACAACACTCTACAAGCTGTTTGCATTGTTGTGCCAGTGGTAACAATATCATCTAATAATATGATAGTATTGCACATAGCTACTGTGCTGTACTTTCGAGTATTTTTTATCTGTAAGGCTTGTTTCATATTTTCATTACGCTCTTTTGCACTAAGATTTTTTTGCTCTTTTGCTTTTCTCTCTCGATAAAATAGTGAAATATACTTGCTCTTTGTTGCTCTCGCTAGCATTTTTGCTAGCACTTTACTTTGGTCAAAGCCTCTTTTCAATACTTTTTTAGGGTTAGCAGGAATAGGAATGATAGCAACATCATTCATGGTATGAGAAAGAACATGAGTAAGAATATACTTGTATAACTCAGAACAGAAAAAATACCGCAAAGCACGAAAAGTATTGTGCTTATACTCATAGATAAGTTTTCTTACTCCTTCAGTATAACTCCATAGGGAATACACAAAACAATCATGCACAGCATCGGTGCTTTTATCTTTTGCATCTATACTTTCTCTACATGCTGTACAAAACTGTATTTCACTTAACAAACGAATCCCACACTGACAACAAAAGGGGCCAGAGCGTATAACAAAATTGCGCTTGCAATATTCACATACTACTCCTGCAAATGCACTTTTACATATAAGACAATGTTGAAACGCAAACAAACGAGGTAGTATTGTATTCTTCATCTCCATCATATAGGAAATACAACACACAACACAATACTACTTGAGAAAAATAACAACAATCAATCAATATATAGGATAGTATATGTTTACATACAGGATAGTTATTGCTGTGTCGGAACATCTATAATAATATTTACAGGACCAGCTGCCACTGCATCAATATACATAGAAGCTCCAAATACTCCAGAAAAACAAGGCATATGTGTAGCACAGTCTTCTATAAACATTTCAAATAGCTTTTTAGCATCATCAAACCCAATACCAGAAGAAAAACTAGGGCGTGTACCATTTTTAACTTCTGCGTAAAGAGTAAAATTAGGAATAATCAAAGCCGAACCATTACAGTCTTGAAGGCTTTCAGTAAATTTTCCATGCTGCTCATCACTAAAAATCCTCAGTTTCAACAGCTTTCGTGCCAACCACTGCCCTTCTTTTTGTGTATCACCCTGTGCAAAACATACATATACAACGATCCCTTTTTCTATAGAAGCTCGTACTGTATTGTCTATCATTACATGAGCTTTTGATACCCTTTGAACTATTGCACGCATTAATTAATAATATAACGAAAGCCCTGTACAAGTAAAGCTATATTGAGCTTTGCTTCTACCAGTGTAGATAATATATTTATACTGGGTTCATTATACTTGATTGTAGCAAGTAGTTCTACCTCATCTCCATTTTGTAATCGTATTGTAGGAAGAAAATAAATAGGAATAATCGCACTTATCTCTTTGTTCACTGTGGAAAAATTTACTAAAAAATTAGCTTGTGCGATCTGCTGATACCCTTTCATAGCATCAGAAAGTCTCATAAGCTGTGTATTATCTTTAGTTGCTACAGAGAGTATATTTGCTACTGTCCCTTTCCATTTTACTGTTATATTATTATATTTCCACAACTCTGATTTTATATCATCAAAACTAAACCATGTCACCTTTGATATATAACTAGGAACTACTATACTTTTTTGTAATACATATACACGTTGTTTATCATTATTACTTGCGTTAGAATATAACAGAGTATTGATAAGCATTTGTGCTTTATTATCTTGATATGTAACAAAAGCATGTTCAACATCAGAAAGAAGTGATGCTATCTTTCTTTTTGAAAAAGTTTCTTTTAATGGAAATTGCAGCATTTCCTGCAATGTATATACACTATGATTATCTACTATTGCATTATTATTTTCTAATGCTCCATCAGCCTCTAACTGTTGCAAATAATCACTTCGTTCATTTTGTGGTCGAAAAAAAGCAACTATACTTTTTGAAATAGTTTGATAAAAAGGAATAATGGCAAGAACAATACTTATGAGTATACTAACACTTACTATACGTCTCCTCTTTTTTCTTCGTACCCAGAGAGGAATAAAACGTGGAAGAAGTTTGACTTTATAGACATTCTTTGCTATTTCACTGATAGCATCTTTATCTGCATTTCGAAAAATAGCAACAGCTTTTTTAGCAAACATATTTTCAGCATCATCTTGTAAGATACTAAGCCATTCAGACATAGCTATATCAATTTTGTGATTTTTAAGATGAATACAGGCAATATATAATCGACATGCAATATCACCATGCTCAAGTGTAAGAGCATGACGAAATTCTTTATAAGAAAAATCAGTTTTTCCTAAATTAAATAAAGCAACACCATATAAGAAATGAAATGTATATACCTCTTTTGCATCAAAAGGCATGCCTTCAAGCATTTGTATTGCAGTATCAAAATTTTCATTATATATTTCATTCTCTATATCATAAAATGAATTATTTTTTCTCATGTCCGAATGCCACTAAAATGTGTTATGCTCCTTTTTATCAGTTGACTTACTATAGAGCCTTTCCAAGAAATTCTTTTTATTTTCCTGAGAAAAAAAAGCAGAACCCATAACAAACCAATCTACTCCACAATGTTGTAATGTTACTATATTATTTTCATCAATACCGCCATCAACTGATATAAGAAAAGAATAGCCAAAAGAATTACGCAACTGATGTAGCTCTTGTATTTTTTTTATCATAGGCTCTATAAATTTTTGACCACCAAAGCCCGGTTCAACAGTCATAATAAGAACAACATCTACTCTATCTAATATTGATTGTATAGCAGAAATAGGAGTTTGGGGATTAAGTGCTATCCCTACTTTTATTCCTTTACTGCGTATAGCTTGAATACAACGAAAAGAAAATTGCTCTGCTTCTATATGAAATGTCAGCATATCTGCCCCAGCTTGTACCATATCATCAATATACTTTTGAGGATTCTGTACCATGAGATGTACATCAATAAAAAGTTTCGTTTTATCACGAATGTCTTTGACAAATTTAGAACCAAAGGTAAGCACTGGAACAAAATGCCCATCCATCACATCAAAATGTAGATGGCTTGCTCCTGCATTTTCACACATTACTATATCTTTTTCAAAATTACTCCAGTTTGCTGATAAGATAGAAGGAAGAATAAGCATATTATTATTGTAGTATGTTATTATACTGCTGTAAATACTCATAACACGATAAATGAGTTACTTTCTATACCTCAAGATACCGTACATAATTGCTCTTATATATGCCTATGGCAAGAAAGATATGCTCCTTTCTTGCCTAAGCTTGTATTTTATGACAGAATGTATGCTATGATGAAGGACATGCTGTTTTATCAGCACTGCTCTTTGGGTACTGTGCTTTTTTCTTATACATTGCTGAATTCAAAAATTCGTCATCTGATAATTTATGGTCTGAAAGTTTACACAATTTCCATGATGATAAATCTTGATTAAATGCACGAGCTTCATAAAACATAAAAATTATGGAAGTAACATTCCCTACATCCCAATCTCCTATATCTTGATTAAAGGCACTTGCACTATTAAACATACTATTCATTTGAATAACACTACTTACATCCCAATCTCCTATGTCTTGATTAAATTTACTTGCACTATTAAACATACTATGCATATGAGTAACACTACTCACATCCCAATCTCCTATATCTTGGTTAAAAGCAATAGCTTTAGCGAATATAGCAATCATATTTGTTACATTACTGGTATTCCACTGTGTTAGGTCTCCATTAAAAGTACTATCATTCCTAAATAAACTACTCATATTAGTAATAGCACTGGTATCTATCATGTTGAGGTTGGGGCTAGGGTTATTGCTTCCTCCTGAACCTTGTCTTGTTTTTTCTGCAGTGATAATAGCTTGCAGTGCTGATTTTGTTGTTGGTCTGTAATAGCTCGCTGATTGTCCTGCTAGTTTTACAAGCCCTGTCTCTACATTGATAATTGCAAGTGCCTTTTGTCCCGAGTTTGCTCCCGAAGTAATGGTACATTCCACTACTCCATAGCTATACTCAGTGATAGCAGTATCATGTATGTTCGATTTATTTGCTGTGCCTGTTATCGTTACTGTATTGGTATTTTTTGCAAATGTTACTGTTAGGCCTGTTTCTTGTTTGAGTGTGCTGTTATCGTTATCTATTGTGCTTTCATCACAGGTAAATGATAGCCCACTAGGACTAATGCTGGTAAGTACTCTCGTTGTATTTTGTGCGAGTGCTGTGCCTACTGTTGCTGAAACTTTTGTGGCATTTCCTATCACTACTGTTGGCGTGCTGGCAGAGACTGCTGTTGCTTCTGCTGATACCTTTGTCTTTTTGAGGCTGTTTACTGCTACTGCGGTGATATAGTACTTTGTATTCAATCGTAGGTTGCGTATTGTATAGCTTGTTGCTCCTGTTGGTACATCGTCTTTTTCTGCTCCTACTTGTGCATCGCTTGCTCTTTGTGCCTGTGTTTTTACTGTTGCTCCATTTATGCTTGTATTTGAGGCTACATAGTATACTTTGTAGTCTATTTGATTATCTCTGAGAGTAGTTGTTCCGTCTTCTGCTGTTCCTTTTACGGTTGGGGCTGTTATGGTAAGCACTATGGTTGCTCCTTGTGCATTTGCTTGTATGGTGGGCTTTCCTGGTGCTCCATAGGCTTCTTTTGCGATAAACTCTTTGCGAACACCTCTTGATTCTTTGTTGGGATCGGTGCTGTTTACTGCTTGCACTACTATTTCGTAAGTGGTGCCTACTGTCAATCCTGTCAGAGTGCTGTTGGTTGTTCCTGCTGCTGTTGTTGTGGGGCTTCCTCCTGCTGCTATTATTATCTCTGCTATTGTCCTCTGTGTACTGCCACTTTTTGCTACTTTGTATACTTTGTACGATACTTGTGCTACTGCTAGGGGGTCTCCTGTGTCTGTTTTGTGGCTTGCACTAAGGCTGGGGGCTGTCCACGATAGCGTTGCATTCCTTCCTTCTACTCCTTTTACTTGTATGTTGCTTACTTCTGCGGGATCTGTCGCTTGTGATGCGGTTGTTACTGTTGCCACTGTCGATACTGCTTTTTTGCTTGGGTCTGTTTTTATGGCTACTTCTACTACAAAGTGATACTTTGTTGCTCCTTTTATTGCTACTGTTGGGGTTGTCACGCCTATACTGCTAAGCGCTGGTACTGTGTATACTCCGTTCCTTGCTGTGCCTATAGTTACTTTTCTGCCTTTTTGTACTTCTGCTACTGTTGGGGTTGTGTCTTTCTGTAAGCCGTACACTGTGTATACTAGCTCATCATTGCTGGTTACTGTTGTGCCGTCTTTGTTTTTTGCTCCTGTTATTGTGCTTAATTGTGTGAGTACTAGCTTTATTGTTCCTGTTGTGTCTGTTGATTGTGATACTACTAGCGTGTTTGCTAAGGACGAGTTAGGGGCTGTTGCTTTTGATCTGGGGATGGTGCTGAGTTCTAGCTTTTGTATCAGTGCAGGGTCTTTGCTTTGTACTTTCTTTGTTGTAAAGGGGTTCAGGCTGCTTATTGCTTCTATGCCTATGGTGTATACTGCTCCTTTTGTTCCTATAAATGTTCCTCGTAAAGTGCTGTTTCCTGCTATATTTTGTGTTTGTACTCCTGTTATTGCTTTTATTTCTGCTATAGTTTTAGTACTCTGGTCTCCTGCTACTAGGTATACTTTGTATTGTATCTGTGCTTGTGTGAGTGTTCTGTCATTGGGTGCTTTGTGGTCATTGGTAATTGTTCCTTTTTCAAACTCGTACTGTACGGTATCGCTTGTTTCTGTTGATTCTGCAATAAGCAGAGTGAGGCTTTCTGGTGCGGGCGGGACAGTGGATATTGCATCGTATACTGCTACTTTGTCAGTGAGTGTTGTTGGGGGGCTTACTCTGTTATTTTCTACTGTGAGAAAGGTAAAGCTATATTGTTTTGCAGTTGCTTGTGTTGCTGATACTTCTATGCCATCTGCTATGCCAAAGCTAATGGTGGTTGCGGTACTTGTTATGCTTTTTTCTGCTACCAGTGTAGTGCTGTCGTACATACGCAGGGTGTAGTACTTATTTTGTCCAGGTGCTCGCGTAAAGGTTGCTTTTATTTGTATTGCTCCTGTTGTTGTAACGAGGGCAGGCTTGCGTTGAAAGAGTTCTGCTGAGGGGGCTGTGAGTGGGGTGGGTGTGGTTATGTCTTGTGTTTCTTGGCTACTTTTGTTTTCTGAGTAGTCTATTGCTTGTATTGTTACTGTGTATGTTTTGCCTTGACTGAGTTCTTCGACAGAGAGTGATGTTGTAGGATAGGGTATTTTCTTCTCGCTCAGTACTGTGGTGTCTATGTCTTTCTCTGCTATGTTTATGCTGTATTCTTTTATGTCTTTGTTCTTGGCTTTTGTTGCATCGGGTGCTGTCCATGTTATCTGTGTTTCTATCTTTGTTGCTGATACGAAGGGATAGCTTGCTTGTATGTTTGTTACTGGATCGGGTGCTGTGCTATCTGCTCCTGTATCTACTGTGGCTGTTGCTTCTGTTCCTTTGTTGCCTGCATAGTCCTGCGATTGTACTGCCACTGTATACTCGGTGGTGGCTTTGAGGCCTGCTATCTGCGTGTTGCGTACTGCTCTGTCTGTTATTGTTACTGTCTTTGCTACTTTATCACTATCTTTTTCTGTTGCTGTTATAGTCACTCCTGCGTAGTCTCGTACATTGGGTGCTTGCCAGATTACTACTATGCTTGTTGCTCCTCCTACGGCACTTACATTGGTCGCTGGTTGTGTTGTCTTGTCGGTTGTTGCTTGTTCTTTTGACACTGCAGTGGAGTATTTTCCGTTTTGAGAGACATATACTTCTACTTTGTACGTAAGCGTGCCATAGAGTTTTGTGAGTGCTATGCCATCTTTTGCGACATACACAGTGGCGTATTCTTTGGCTTGTGCAGTTGCTCCGCTGACATTGGTTGCACTGGTATCTTTGTCTACTGTCTCCTCTGCTACTACGATCTTTGTTGCGGTTGCTGTGACTCGTACTAAGAGGCTTTTTGCTGTACTGCCTGTTCCAAAGGTAAAGTTTCCCCACTTAATAAGCAGGCTTTCATCGGCAGGGCTATTGTCTTTATCGTTTGCTGTTACTGTAAGATCTGCCTCTGGTAGTGGCGTTACTGTTTGTGAGAGTGCTGATGCTTTTACGCCTGTCAGTACTGTTGTAGGACTGCTTGTGTTGTCATTTCTGTCTTTGTAGCGTATTTCTATATCATAGGATATGCCTGCAAGCGTGGAGATGTTTGGAAGCGTAACTTCTCCTTGCTGTAGGTTCTGCACGGTAGCTTGTGCAAGCACTGTAGCACCAGTTGTGCTTTTTACCACTATTGTTGCTTCTGCTATATCTGTCTTGCCTGCTGCAAGTCGCTCTTTGTCCCATGTTATCTTTATGCCATCCCCCGACTTCTCCACTCCTACCTGTGTCAATGTGTCTTGTGGGGTAGTAGTATCTACCAGTGTTGTCACAGAGCGGGTTGTTTTTGGTGATACTTCTGTGTCCTTTTGTGCTTCAATCTCTACTGTGTAGTGAGTGAGTGCTTGCAAGCCTTTGAGCTTATACGATTGTCCTTGTTGAAACAATGCACGATATTCTATTGCAGGAACACGCACTTGTATGACTTGTGCTGGTGCGGTAGAGGTAGCGTTTACGACTACATGCGTGGCTTTGCTTGGGGCTTGCCAGCGTAAAGCAAGCGTCCCATCGTTGCCTGCTGGCTGTATCTGCACATTGGACAGTGATGCAAGGGTCGGGGTTACTGGTGGTGTTACCCCTCCTCCGCCTGATGAGGAACTGCTACTGCCCTCCGAACATCCTACGAGTACGAGGGTAGTTATTGCTAGCACTAAAAACAGTGCAACGAGAGTTAGGTTTTGCTTATGTCGAGAGTGTACCCCCCCCCCCCCCCCGATTTTTTTGATGCTGTATAGCTCTTTGCTTTTGTAGCTATCATTCATAGAAATACTCCTTACTATTTTTACTATTGTATATCATATATACAATAATTATTATAGCATATATAATAGTATTTTTCTATTCTTTTTCCATGTTTATTTTTTATCCATTTAAGGTATTAGCGTGATTTCCTCTACTATTTTCATTGAAGTAATGATGCTATTTTTGATATAATAAAAGAAACTATGGTTGATAAATTATTTTCCTCATCTCCAACAAATATAAAAAATGTCAATACTCTTAGTGAAAATTTTGCAAAACAGACACATGATGTACAAAATATGCTCTTAGATGCATATAACTCTTTATTTAATGGAGATATAACTACGGCATCTGCATATATAAAAAATGCACGATCAAAAGATGTAAATAATATTCAAGTAAAAGAAAGTGAAAAATTACTTACAAAGTGGATAGATATTTTTAGACAACTTAATCAAAATGAAAAATACTCCTATGAAGATAAAGCTGATTGCATTATAAAAGAATGGTATGCATTTTTACAATCATATAATAATATAGATCCACGAATTACACGAAATCAAAATACTATCATTCCTAAAAATGGAAAAGAAGCATTCCAAAAATATATCATTTCTTATGCAAAAGAGCTATACTTGCAGTATATCAATGAACACCCTGATAAAAGAAATACTTCTGAGTTTAGAATAAAATTTTTTCATTGCTTAAAACTATTAGGAGAATATGAAAAAGCTATAAGTTTTTTAGAGTCTTGCTTTCCTCATCTCTCCATCCATAAAAAAGCATATATTCTTTCTCATTTAGCTGATTGCCATGAATACTTAAAATACAACGATAATGCAAAAGTGTTTTTTAGAAAGGCATTTGAACTCTCTCCTTCATCAATAAAAATAGAAGAGATACAATCACAAATGCTTCATGACATCATGCTTGCAATAAAAGAAGGAAACAGATACATAGAACAATATTATCAGTACTGGATACCAGTCTATGGATATATAATGGGATTTTTTAATATCAAAGTAAAATTAAGTCCTATAGAAGTATCAAATATTACACAAGAAATATATTCTTTAGAGATAAAATTACAAGATATAAAATCACTTGGAAACGATGACCCTGCAATCATCCTCCCTATTTTCTTATCAAGAATATTTTTACTATTTGATTATTATTCCTTATATCCAACACATAATAATTCGTCTAAAGAATTACTGCAAAGAATTGCTCGATATGATCCTTTTATATTTGAAAAATGGCAAGGGATACTAAAAGTGCAACAAGAAATAAAAACTGATACTACATCTTTCAAAGTGATTGAACAATGATAAAACTTGGAATATTAGGTCCTCCAGGATCAGGAAAAGGCACTCTGTGTGATGCACTTACTAAAAAGTATCATATGGTACATCTTGCTACAGGAAATATTTTTAGAAAAATTATTCAAGAAAATAATGTACTAGGAAAGAAAATACATGCCTTGATCACTGAAGGAAATTATGTTCCCGATTCAATAACGATTGAGGTAGTACAACAACATCTCATACACACAGATACTCAAAATAAAGGATATGTGCTTGATGGCTTTCCTCGAACACTTGAACAAACGAAATGGTTATTACAATATGCCTCCCTTGATTTTTTCATTATTTTAGATGTTGATTATGATATCATCATGCACCGTATTACAGGAAGAAGAATACATCCTCGTTCTAATAGAGTATACCATGTCACCAATAATCCCCCTAAAGTTTCAGGGAGAGATGATATAACAGGCGAAAGCCTCATACAAAGAGAAGATGATACTATTGAAAAAGTACAGCATCGACTAGAAATATATACACAGACTTCAAAAGAAATAGTCCCTCTTCTAAAATCACATGTTACCTGTATTCATATCAATGCCTCACAACAAAGAGAAGATATGATAGCAGAATGCTTATATATTCTTAACAAAAAATATACAGCAACACCATAACTTACTGCCCTATATCAACATCACTTGTAGCAATACCATCAATAGCATACCTATCGTATATCCGAAGTATACGAGTTCTCAGTACATCAGTAGGAACTCTATCAAGTAATACTCTAAGAGTGTCTAGTTCTCTTTGTGTAGCACCATACCCTGCTTCAAGTGCAGATTCAAGATATTGGAGGCCTCTTAAAAAACGCTGTGGTACTATAATATCATAATCGCTATCAAATAGTATTTGAGCAAGCACAAAGAAAATCTCTGTTAATTCAGATCTTTTATTGCTATCATTATTATCAACTTCAGACACTAATGGAGTATCTAACTCAGAAAGTACCTCGCTACTTTCTCCACCTCCACTTTCCTCTGTACTTCCTTCAGCTACGCTCCTGTCTATGCTTTCCTCTGTATTTCCTTCAGCTACGCTCCCATCTATGCTTTCCTCTGTATTTCCTTCAGCGATGCTCCCATCTATACTTTCCTCTGGAGTTTCATATTGATTATCTTGTATAGTATCATTCTCTACTTCTACAAAGGAGTCTTCGTTATTATCTGATACATCAGATGTATTTAATTCTTTCTCTATTTCCTGTACTAAAAAAATATAAAGAGAATACGCATACTGAGATAAACGAGACTCAAGGAGCATGTTTGCAAAATGCTTTGCTTCTTCAAATGAAATATTTTTTTTCCTATATTCTACTGCTATCCTTTCTATAACAAACTGTATATCCAAAACAACAGTGGCCTGTATCTTTGTTGTATTACTTTGATTGTTATATAACTCAAGCAATACACGAAAATAGCTTTCTAATACTTTAACATTAATATCTGCAATTTGAATTGCTTGCTGAAAATAATCATATGAGGTATGAAAATCCCCTATCCGTGCATAGAGTACCCCTAAGTTACTCAATGCTCTCAGTTGATATTTTGTATCTTCTAATAGTGATGTATATAATTCAATAGCTGTCTCATTTTCCTCTATAAGTAAATAGTAATAGGCATTGAGTTCTTGTGCTATTTCATTATCCTTATCCTGTTGTAGGATACTATCAAGCATTGATCTGGCTTGGGAGTACTCTTCTAAAAGCAGATATATATCAACAATTTTTATCTTAAGTTCAAGTGTGTTATCAAAACGTAATGCAGCATTAAAATTTTCAAGAGCAGCATCATACTCTTTTGCTGTATAGTGTATATTACCCTGTCGAATATACTCATTGGCACGCTCTTTTTGTTGACTAGCACAGGAGACATATAAAATAAATACAATAACACACAAAAAATATAATAAGCGAAACATAAATTATGGTTTACTTTATCATTATATTGAATAGTAAGTATAATGACTATTATGTATAAGAAAACAGTTAATACAATTACTGAATAATACAATATATTGAGCCGCGCAGGATTTGAACCTGCGACCACCGCCTTAAAAGGGCGTTGCTCTACCAGCTGAGCTAGCGGCCCAATCATCTCCTAGGGGAGTTGAACCCCTGTTGCAAGAATGAAAATCTTGAGTCCTAACCACTAGACGAAGGAGACAATTTAATCTTATTATAAAAAATATAGAAGAAAAAATCAAGCCTTCTATAAAAAAAACTTGTACTTTTACCATCTCGTATGAACCCCCAAAATCCATGATAGTAATTATACTATCATGGAAATAACAAACAAAAATAAAAAAAAGGGGGTGAGTACATGATATACTCTACACTTTATAATACAAGAAATCAAAAAGAATTGCATAAAGTACGCTTAGCTATAGCACTTTCTGCAAAAGAACACGGCATCAAAAGTACTGCTCGTATCTTTCATATATCTCCTAATACCGTACGCAAATGGCTGCAAAGATACAAAGAGAAGCCGAAAGCTATGCTCTATGATAGGCGTCCTGCTTCAGTAGAACATCCTAATACCATGATACCTTACTATCAGTTAAAACTCAAAGAGATATGCGAAACATTACAGCACTATCATCAACGATGTATTGCCTCTCATATACAACGAGAGTATGCCATTCCTTATTCCATAAAGACTATCATTAAGCATCTGAGAAAGATGGGGTTTTTTAAGACACATAAAAAGCAAAAAGCAGAAAAGAAACAAGAGGCACGCCTATGGAAGCAACTGCTGCAGTTTTGTCAAAAAATACAAGTAGATATTAAATATCTTACCGATATCCCTGAATTATACTTCTCATTACGCAAGTTTTGCCTCCCAAAGTATCAAATTACCGCACGCGATGTCGCAACAGGGGCTTTATGGATATGCTTTGCTACTCAAAAAAGCTCTTCTCATACCGCTTTGTTTATTGAATATCTGCTTACTCATCTTGCTTCTTTTCACGTTGATACTTCCTCTATTACTATTCAAACTGATAATGGCTCTGAGTTTATCTCAGGGGCTTTTAGTACAAAACAGTCTGCTTTTGTTACTTCTCTTGCAGCATACGAGGCACACCATACTACTATCCCATATGCTTCTCCTACTTACAATTCTGATGTCGAGGCTTCTCATAAACTTATTGAAACTGAATGCTATGCAAAAATGCAGAATCCTACTCTCAGTACTTTTTTACTCAAAAGTGCTGAGTATCAATATAGCTTTAATCATCAACGCCATAACTCTTATAAACACGGCTCTCCTGCTTTGTTGTTGAAAGAAAAAAGTCCTTCTCTGGATCCTTGTGTACTTACTCTGCGCCCTCTTATTGTTGATACTTTCCTTACTAAACGAACATTACACACTTGGCATAATAGAACTTTTGCGGTATACTGATTTTATCAAAAGGGTTCACACGAAACGGTAAAACTCCATCTATAAAAAAAACTGCAGATTCAAGCATTACAGCGACAAAAGAGCAAAAAAGAACAAGAAAAAAACTCTCTACTGCTTCTCATATCCCTCATCGTGTCTCAGTACACGAACGAGGCGATGTTTCTGAGGAATATGGCCACTGGGATGCTGAAGCCTTTCGTATCACACTTAGTCTTGAATCCGCATACCATTTCCACCATACCTACAAATATATAATAAGAAGTGCTATATATAATATAGCACTTCTTATTGAAATCTTATCTAAACGATGGAAACTTAAAATGAGAAGAATATCCAGACATAGGGATGCTTAAAAATCTAGTTCTAAAGAATTTAAGTTCTATTGAACCATATTTTTTATCGTTTGGATCATTTGGGTTGAAAACAATAAAACTATTATTCAAAACATCTCTATGAAATGACCAAGTATTTAAATTTTGACCACCATTTCTTATAGTTCCAAACTTTAATGCTTTTACAAACATATCACTTGCATATCTTACACTAGATACATCCCAATTAGATATATCCTGATCAAAAGAATCTGCTTGATAAAACATAGAACTCATCCAAATTACATTTGACACATCCCAATTTGAAATATCTTCATTAAATTTAGAAGCTCTATAAAACATTCCATTCATATTTTGAACATTTTCAGTTCTCCAATAAGACATATTCCCATTAAAATTTTTGTCAGAATAGAATAAGTAAGACATATCATGTATATGGCTCGTATCTATAATATTCAAATTGGTTTTTATAACACCATCTGGACAATTTTTTACCAATCCCCCACGACAGTTATTTTGTATATAATCTGCTCCAATGAACTTTATTACCTTTTTCAATTCCGAATTGCTAGTAGGTCTATAGAAGACTGTACTTCTCATAGTAGCTTTTTTCAACTTAGTATTTATATTCACAACTAAATCTTCTGTTACATTCCAATTTGGAATAGTAAAACGAATTTTACCGTACTTTCTATTAGTTATATTGGGATCATAAAAATTACTTTTATTAACAACACCTTTAATATTAATAGTATTATTACTAAAAGACGCTGTTAATCCTGTATCATTTTTCAATCTATCTAAATCAGCTTGATTAAATGTAAATGATGATATTAAACTAACTTTCTTATTAGTGGTTTCTGTCCATTTTTCATTTCCATTTACCATTCTTCTTTCAAATATACTTGCTGAAATATTTAAATTCTTATCCACTAAATCCCCTACAAGAAAGTTTGCTCTTGCTCTATTAAAGTCAGGATCTACCACTATTCTCCAGGTGATTGGATATGTAGTTTTTCCAATTGAAACTTTTGTTTTATCAGTATCATTTACAGCTACTATAGCCATTGCATATACGGATTCAGTATAAACATTATCCAAAAGATAATTCTTTCTATTTGGAGATATAACTATTGATGTTCCATCTGTTTTGATTTTGTTTACATTATAATCCCAAGCTACTTCATCATCATCTAATTTTTTATAATATAAAATATATGAAATTTCTGATATAGACAATGTATTTCCATCATTATTTTTATGAATTTCACTATCTATTGTTGGATAATCCCATATCATATTGATTCCATCAACAACTAATCTAAATGAAAAATTTCTTACTTCTGGAGGAATTTTTGTAGTAATATCTCTGGTATTACACACAGAACTTCCTCTAAAATTAGGACGATTATTTTGTGGAATATATAAATCAGTGAATCCATCCATATCTCTAACTTTAAAATCGTTATCTACAAGTGTTATTTTACACATATTCCATGATGAAAAATTATGCTCATCAAAATAGAGTCCATTATATAATATTCTCTTTGCTTTTAAGACATTATTTGTATTCCAATTTTCAGTACCATGTATATAAGCTCCAGATTGTAAATTCACATAAGAAAATAGACTGGTCATATCAATTACATTAGAAGTATCCCAGTTTGATAAATCACTTTTAAACTTAGTTACTCCATAAAATGTACTATACATATTAGTAACATTTGAAGTATTCCATTTTGAAATATCTCCACTGAATTCATATATTTTATTAGTATTTTTATCTTTAAAATCATATGTATCTTTACTTAATTTTGAACTAAATAAATTACTAAAACTTTTTACATTACTTGTATCTATTATGTTTAAATCAGCAGATATCCCTTGAATATCTATTTCTTCAGTAATATCAGCTATTAACTCATTTCGATCAATAGGAATATGTTTATGTCCTACTATCAGGTCTATAGTTTTGCTAATTGTTCTGTTATCTTCTGCTGTAAATCTTATGGTATATCTTTTGTTTCCCATTTTTGTAGCAATACCAGAAATAGAACCATCCAATGTATTAAATGCTAATCCAAATGTTGTAGATAAATCATCTGGACTTATTGAAAAATTTCCTCTATCGGTATTAATACTTGCTGGTAATATTATGGATTCTATTTTAGTTATTTTCTTTTTTCCATACTTACCTTGAGATACTAATCTTTTTTCAGTTATCAATACATCCGAGTTTTCTTCTCTAAATTGCAATGAAATAGGTTCATCTGTATTAAATTCAAAAAGTTGACTATTTGTAACCTTTGATACATCTGTATTATTTACAGATTGTAGTACTATATTATAAGTTGTCTTTGGCATTAAACCTGTTATAGTTATTCCTTCTTGTTGTGTATTTAAAACTATCGGATTTTTATCAGATATTATAACTGCATCTACATCATTATTTTCTATCTTGTTTTCCTTTAATTTATATACTTTGTATATAATATTTTGCTTAGTTAATTGGTTTTCTTCATTATCTAAATGAGTATCATCAAAAGGAAGCAATGCTCCTCTCCATTGTAATGATATAGATGTTTCAGTAGAGTTAGTTTTTAATATTTTATTATTATTAAAACCAGGAGGATTAGTTGCTCTACTCCCTAAGGATATTGATTTAATATTACTATAAGTAATCTTACTCATATCTGTTTTAATTTGAACTGAAAACATAAAATGATATGTTTTTTGTTCTTTAAAATTCACTCCATCTATTTCAGTTTCATTTATGTATTCTACTTTTCCATTTTTAAAATTAATGATAGTATGTTTTTTTATCATTTCATTTAATTCTGGGACTATTTGTGATTCTTTGACATATAATTTATATACCAATTGATCATCACTCGTTATATTTGTTCCATCTCTATTTTTCATATTAGTATATTTTTTTAAAGAGTATACTATTAGATTTATCGTTTCTATATTTACTCCTTTACCAAGAGAAATTTTATTCAATAATAAAGAAGGATCTGCAGCTGACGATAAGGATATATCACCACCATCTCCACCTCCCCCATCATTAGAAGATGAGTTGCTAGAATTTTTATTTTTTTCACAAGTAATTAAAGTAATGCTTACTAATGTTAATAGTATTAACATATAAAATATTATTTTTTTCATATTTTGCTCCTTTTCAAGATTAACACTTGAATTTTTAATAAACATACCTATATTATAAAATAAAAACACAAAAAAAGCAATACTACCCCCTCTTCGGGTGGAAATTCTAATCAGAAGCCGAACAGTGCAAAAAAAATAAAAAAACTCATAGGGTATATCCTAATAATAAGAAACAACAATTAAGGAGACCCTATGAGCTATACTCATATATCATACCATGAACGCACAGAAATAGCACGCATGCTTAAGTGCAAAAAATCAAAACGTGAAATAGCACGATCCCTCAACAGATCGGTATCAACAATAGCAGATGAAATAAAACGCAATCGGTTGAATACAAAATACTATGACGCTGAATATGCTGACATGAAAGCACAAAAACGCAAAACATACCCACGCGCTCGCCCTGTAACAGAGAATGAACACATACGAACACAAGTAGCACTCTCTCTCAAACAAGGCTTATCGCCTGATGCCATGAAAGGAAGAGCATTGCTTGAAAATGTCTCATTTGCAATAAGTGTTGAATCAATATACATACTCATAACACGAGATGCAAAGGAAGGAGGAACACTGCATACCTCCCTTCCTTATAAGCGAAAAACACGCAAAATACACAAAATACCGCACAATACAGGTACTTTTGAACAACAAAAGACACGAATCGATGAACGCCCTGCACACATAACTGCTCGTACTACTATAGGCCACTGCGAAACTGATTGTATTGTTGGCAAAGATAATAGCTCAGTCATACAAACTACTATTGAACGAAAAAGTCGTTTTTTATTTGCAAAGCAACTGCCTCGTGCCACCAAAGAACATACCAAACAAACCCTCTGGGAAATAAAAAAGCAGTATCCAGATAAAATACATTCGTTTACTACTGATAATGGCAGTGAATTTTCGTATCATACACTGGCATTTTTAGATAGCTCTGTACCAATGTATTTTACCTATCCTCATTGCCCATGGCAGAAAGGAAGCATTGAACATGCAAATAAATTACTGCGCAGATATATTAAAAAAGGAACTGATATTTCTTGTATTTCTCCTGCACATCTTTGTGCGATTGTTGCTACAATCAATAATACCCCCAGAAAGATATTAGGATACAAAACCCCTTTTGAGGTATTTTTTGGTACTTCTGTTCGGCTTCTGATTAGAATTTCCATCTTGAATCTGCACTTTTGCCAATAAAATACAGTTATGCTATACTATAAAAATAACTATAATAATAAAAAATAATTGTAAGGAGAATATATGGCACATAACACCTTATTAGATAAAGTATGGAATTTACATAAAGTGAACGAACTTCCAAGTGGAGAAGATCAGCTGTTTATTGGATTACATCTCATTCATGAGGTTACTTCACCTCAAGCGTTTCAAATGATACGAGAAAAAGGCTTACCAGTAAAATATCCTTCACGTACCTTTGCTACAGTAGATCACATTGTCCCGACTAATACAGTAGCACGTCCTTTTTCTGATACTATGGCCGAAAACATGATGAAAGAATTAGAAAAAAACACGGTAGCGTTTGGTATTTCCTTTTTCAATCATCAAACAAACAAACAGGGAATTGTACATGTTATTGGCCCTGAACTTGGACTTACACAGCCGGGAATGACCATTGCATGCGGAGACAGTCATACATCCACCCACGGAGCATTTGGTTCTATTGGGCTTGGTATTGGTACATCTCAAGTACGCGATGTATTTGCCACACAATGTATTTCAATAAAAAAACCAAAAGTAAGAAAAATACAGGTTGATGGAACATTACAAGATGGCGTATATGCAAAAGATATTATTCTTGCTATTATTTCAAAACTAGGAGTAATGGGAGGACTCGGCTTTGCCTATGAATATGCAGGAACAGCTATAGAAAAACTAAGCATGGAAGAACGTATGACTATATGTAATATGAGCATTGAAGGAGGAGCGAGAGTCGGGTATGTAAATCCAGATGAAACAACATTTTCTTACATAGAAGGAAGACAATATGCTCCTAAAGGAGAAGAGTTTGAATCAGCAAAAAAATACTGGAAAGAAATAGCTTCTACAAAAAACTCAGAATATGATGATATATTTTCCCTTGATGCAAATGCACTGACTCCAATGCTCACATGGGGCATTACTCCTGGACAAGCTATGCCTATCAATGAAACTACCCCTGCATTAGATACTCTTGACGAAGATACAAGACAGCTTACAGAAAAAGCACTGCAACATATGAAATTCAAAGAAAAAGAAAGCCTTTTGGGGAAAAAAATTGATGTAGCATTTATTGGTTCTTGTACGAACGGACGTTTAAGCGATCTTCGTGAAGCAGCAAAAATACTAAAAAACAAAAAAGTGCATAATACTGTGCATGCGTTTGTAGTTCCTGGTTCACAGCAAGTAGCAAAAGCTGCTGAAGCTGAAGGCTTACATGAAATTTTTATGTCCTCAGGCTTTGAATGGAGAGGATCAGGCTGCTCCATTTGTTTAGGTATGAATACTGACAAATTAAAAGGAGATGAACTGTGTGTAAGCTCATCAAATAGAAATTTTATAGGAAGACAAGGTTCTCCCACAGGACGAACAGTACTTATGAGTCCTTCAATGGTAGCAACCGCAGCTATTCATGGAAAGATAGAAGATGTAAGAAACATACTTTAATACAGTAAACTATAGAAGGAGCGTTACAATGAGTAAAATATTACATGTTAAGGGATATGGAATAGTAGTACGAGGAAATGATATTGATACTGACCAAATTATTCCCGCCCGATTTTTGAAAGCAATAACCTTTACAGGAATTGAAAAATATGCGTTTTATGATCTACGATATAATGAAGATGGAAGCAAAAAAGAACATCCCTTTAATGATGAAAAATACGCAAAAAGCAATATTATGATAGTGAACAATAACTTTGGTTGTGGTTCATCACGAGAACATGCCCCTCAAACATTACAAAGGCATGGCATAGACGCTATTATTGGAGAATCATTTGCCGAAATCTTTGCTGGTAACTGTACCGCTCTTGGTGTCCCAATACTCATTCTTAGTCGAAAAGAGATACATGAAATTCAAGATATGATAGAAAATGATCCATCTATTCCTATAGAGATTAGCATAGACAAAGCACAAATTACTATTGGAAAAACGGTATATACTTCTTCTATAAAAAAGGAAATACAAACGACATTCTTACAAGGCACATGGGACAATACCACACTCATGCTATCGTTCAATGAAAAAATTGAAGAAACATATAATCGTCTTCCTTATATTCAACATTTTAAGGGGTATAAATAGGTATACATATGGCAGAGATAACAGGAAAAAATTCTTATAGTAAAACAATGACAGAAGGAGTAGCGAGAACTCCTAATCGTGCTATGCTTCGTGCTATTGGCATGAAAGATGAAGATTTTAAGAAGCCTCTTGTGGGTATTGCAAGCGCTGGAAGTGAAGTAAGCCCTTGTAATTTTCACCTTAATGCTATATCTGAAATATCAAAAGAAACACTAAAAACACTAGGGAGCTACCCTATGCTCTTTAATACTTTTGTGGTAACTGATGGTGAAGCTATGGGACACGAAGGAATGAAAGCATCTCTTGTTTCACGAGATACCATTGCAGATGTTATAGAGCTTGTAGTGTACGGTCATCAAATGGATGCTGTATTAGGCGTTGGAGGATGTGACAAAACTATTCCTGGCACAGTTATGGGCATAGCTCGTATGAACCGACCTTCTGTATTTGTATACGGAGGCACTATACGTGCTGGCATATGGCATGGCAAAAAACTCGACATTGTTTCTGCCTTTGAAGCGGTAGGAGCATACAGTGCAGGAAAAATCACCGAAGAAGAGCGTTACGAAATAGAATGCCATGCATGTCCTGCTGCAGGTGCTTGTGGAGGAATGTACACTGCCAATACTATGGCCTCTGCTATGGAAGCAATAGGCATAAGCATTACAGGAAGTGCCTCAGTTCCTGCAGTAAGCGATGAACGAACACATATTATGCAAGCATCTGCTGAAGCACTTGCTATTTGTATAGAAAAAAATATTACTCCTAACAAAATTTTAACACGAAAAGCATTTGAAAATGCTATACGTACCACAATGGCATTAGGAGGATCTACAAACGCAGTACTACATTTACTTGCTATTGCAAACGAAATGCAAATATGCCTTGATATTGATGACTTCAATACTTTTTATGATAGCACTCCTATACTTACTAATATGAAACCAGCAGGCAAGTATGTCATGGAAGATCTTCACAGTATTGGTGGTGTACCTATCGTTATGAAAATGCTTCTTGATAAAGGACTGCTTCATGGTGATTGTCTCACGGTAAATGGAAAAACTATTGAAGAGAATTTAAGCTCTGTCACTGTTCCTCCAGTACAAGAAGATGGAGTAATAATGTCATTTAAGAAACCTGAGCGAACAAAAGGCCCTATTGCTGTACTAAAAGGCAATCTTGCTCCTGAAGGAGCAGTACTAAAAATGTGTGGATCTCATTCGGAAATTGATCATAATGGTCCTGCAAAAGTATTTGACAGTGAAGAAACCGCATTAGATGCAATCTTAAACAATCGTATTACTAAAGGAGATGTTGTAGTCATACGCTACGAAGGACCAAAAGGCGGACCAGGCATGAGAGAAATGCTATCTCCTACTGCTGCAATAGCAGGAGCAGGTCTCCAAAAAGAGGTAGCACTCATTACTGATGGTCGTTTTTCTGGAGGGAGTCATGGCATAGTAGTAGGCCATATTGCTCCTGAAGCTCAAAGCGGAGGTACTATTGCATTGCTTAAAGATGGGGATATTATTCGTATTCAGTCATCAAATAAAACTATAAGCGTAGATCTCTCAGAAGAAGAACTTACACAAAGAAGAAGTAATTTGCAAACTCCAAAAGAACGCTTTACAAAAGGGGTTTTTAAGAAATACTACGATTCGGTACAATCAGCAAGTAAAGGGGCTATCACAAGCTAGCTCCTTCTTAAGGATTTATTGTTTCTTGTGTTACACTTCTCTTACAATTATACAGAAACAGTAGTACATAGTGTACACTGTGGATGTGTATGTATAACATGAGCTGCAGGATACAGTACTGTGGTATTGGGATCAAGCACATTTTTTATCATCTCACGCTTATCTTCTCCAGGCACATAAAAGAACGCATGCTGAAATGCAAAGAGAGCATGGAAAGTAAGCGATATTCTTACATAGCCTACATGTGCAGTATCACTCATAAAAACATAGCGTGCCGAAGAAGGTGATACATGTTCTTTTGTTTGAGGAAAGATAGAAGCAGTGTGACCATCCCCTCCCATCCCAAGTAAGGCTATTGCTCCAACATATTGCTGCGGAACATCTAATAATGATACCATAGTATGTTGATACTGCTCTGCAGCATCCGATGCTTCTACTGGAATAGGAAAAAAAGTAGCTCCATAAGACAACAATCTTTCACAGCTCTGTTTAATCATGTTTTGGTTGCTATCTTTATGAGTAGGAGATACAACCCTATCATCCACTTGTACTAACACAAGACGTTCTGCAAAAGAAATAACAGTATCGTTATGCGATAATGCGGTAAGTAATTTTTTAGGGCTATTTCCTCCTGACAGAGCAATAAGCAATTTTTTATCAGTATACTTGTCTGCCATTACCTGTAACAGCGTAGCAATGGTATCACTACAACGAGTATCTACTGTTTGGCTATCATATGTTAAGAGTTCCATTGTCGTTTATCCTTTTCAAGCAACTGTAATGCTTCAACAGGTCCTGCAGAACCTGTAGTATAGGTATATAAAGGAATTTTTCGTCTTGATTTTTTCCATGTATGAAGAATAGAATCAGCAAAACGCCACTGCGAAAATAATTCATCGCTTGACAAAAATAATGATGCATCATTTATCATAGCACTAAACAATATCCTATCGTAGCCATTACTATAGTCTATGTCCTTAAATGCATCTTCATAAGGAAAATTCAAATCAGTAGGAATAATTTGTAATGTATTACCGGGTATTTTTGTTTGAACATTTAAGCGAATAAATGTTTCGGGCTGAATACGAAATACAAGCCTGTTAGCGTCCAAGTGTATTTTCTCATTATCAGTAGTATTACGAAAAATATTATGAGGCACTTCCTTAAAATACACAACAAGCTCCGTACATTTCTCTTGAAGTGCTTTTCCTGAACGTATATAAATGGGCATTCCTGACCAACGCCAGTTATCGACATACGTTTTTAATGCAACAAATGTTTCTGTTTTAGAATCTTCTGGGACACCTTTTTCTTGTAAATACCCTTCATATTGAGCACGAATAACATTTGTTATGACTTCATGTGCATTGTTATATATACGCAAACTTGAGAGTACTTTATGCTTCTCATTGCGTACACTCTGTGCAGAAAAATCCTTTGGAGGTTCCATAAGAGCCAACGCAAGCATTTGTAATGCATGGCTCTGTACCATATCCTTTAACATACCCGAAGAATCAAAGTAGCCCGCTCTATTTTCTACACAAATTTTCTCATTCAATGATAATTGAATATGATCAATATATCGTGAGTTCCATAAATTCTCAAATAGAGAGTTTGCAAAACGGAAAAATAAAATATTTTGTACAGGCTCTTTGCCTAAATAATGATCTATAGAATATACTTGAGCTGGATCAAATATATTTGTAATAAAACGATTAAGTTTGACAGCAGAGATATAATCTTCTCCAAAAGGTTTTTCAAGAACAATTCTTGTATAAGGCTGTTGTCCAGTTTTAGTATGGGCAAACTCCTTTCCTCCTGAATTTTTAGTAATAAGTGAAGACTCTTTTAAGGCTTTGCTTACATTTCTAAACTCCCCTGGAGGCAAAGATAAATAAAAAATACGATTGAGAGATTGATTTGGAACAACCGATAATATATTTTTTATCTCTGGACATACTGCATACTGTCCAGAAACATAATGTACAATATCAAGAAATTGAGCATCATATTTTTTTGTCTTACACAGCTCTTCTTTGTAGCTTTCTGTCGTAAATTTAGTGCGACCATAACAAATAATATGGATAGGTTCTGGTAATAAACGCGAAACAAACAAAGCATGTAATGAAGGAAGCAATTTTTTTTTAGCGAGATCCCCCGAAGCCCCAAAAATGATAAGACTTACTCCTTTATGAGGACTGACCTGTTCATCAAAATTAGCAACTAAATGTGTATCGGTTGACATATTTTTCTTACTCCACTGATCTACAAAGATTCCCACTCAGTATGAAAATCTCCTTCCTTATCAATTCTCTTATATGTGTGTGCACCAAAAAAATCTCGCTGTGCTTGAATAAGGTTTGCTGGCAAATGCTTTGTTCGTAAGCCTTCCAAATACCATAAGGATGTTCCTAGTGCAGTTGCTGGCAATGCATTTTCAACACAAAGGGCAAGCACCTTTCTTACATGTGCAAGATTATCGCGCACCCGTGTTAAGAAAAAATTATCCTGTAACAGAGTAATTACATTTTTGTCTTTTAATGCACGAGACATTTCATCAAGCATAGTTGAGCGGATAATACATCCATTACGCCAAATTTCTGCAATAGCAGAGTAGTGTAAGCCAAAATTATATTCTTCATCTGCTTGACGTAGCATATAAAACCCTTGTGCATAAGCAAGAATTTTTCCTGCCAACAATGTCTTTTCTAAAAGTGAAAAAATCTCTTCTTTTGGTGGAATAGGAACTTGTACTGTTTCTTCTTTGAATAAGGCACTAACAATATCACGTAATTCTCGACTACTAGAAATATAGCGACTATCAAGAGCAGCAGAAATAGCAGGAAGCGGTGCTCCTAAACGTGCTGCTTCTTGGATTGTCCACATTCCTGTCCCTTTCCCTTTTGCTTCATCTTTTATTTTATCTACTAACATATCCCCTGTTTCTTCATCTTTTACCGTAAGAATTTTTCGTGTAATATCAATAAGGTAGGAATTTAAGTCAGTAGTACTAAAATAATCAAATAGCTCTACTAATTCTTGCTGAGTAAACTTAAAGACATGTTTTGCTATATCATATATTTCAGCAATAAGTTGCATATCAGCATACTCAATGCCATTATGTACCATTTTTACAAAATGTCCAGCTCCCCCTGTTCCCATAAAATCTACACACGGAGCTGGGTCTTGAGCTGCTACTTTTAATAAATACGGAGCAAGCTCATCATATACTTCTTTTGCTCCACCAGGCATAAGAGATGGTCCTTCAAGAGCTCCTCTTTCTCCCCCAGATACTCCCATCCCTAAAAATCGAATATTTTTTTTCTTAAGTTCAGCTTCACGTCTGATACTGTCACTAAAAAATGAGTTTCCTCCATCAATAATAATGTCATCATTTTCAAGGTACGGTACTATATTCTCAATCATAGCGTCTACAGCAGTACCTGCTTGTACAAGTAAAATAATTTTTCTAGGACGCTCTATTAACTGAACAAACTCCTCCATCGTTTTTCCACCAACAATTGGTTTTTCTGAATTTTCCGCAACAAATTTTTCCATCTTTGATGTGGTTCTATTGAACACTGCTATTGGTATACCTTTGTTGGCAAAGTTTAATACAAGATTTTGCCCCATAACAGCTAACCCAATAAGCCCTATTTTTGCTTGTGACATACATACTCCTTATATAATTATATTTCTCAATGAATATAGTATACCATGAACATATAGTATCCTTCAAGTGTAGTTTTGAAAATTTTTAGAAATTTTATGGCATGCTGATTTTACCAAAAGAGATAACAAAAGATGGCAACAGTACATTTTTAAGGAGCTATCATCTCACATACGATAATAGCTCCTCCATATCTAAGAGTATACTTATGCTCTATTTAGAAGATGGTCCTTTATAGGGTCCTCCTGCCCAATCTGGGTCCATCTTTCTTGAATATAATGCAGTACCAACAAATGCATTTGTCGCAATAACCTTTTTTGATCCAAAATGATCTTTCCATTCATAGAGATCTCTATCAAAACTTGTTGCTCCAACAAACATCTGAAACATATTAGTAAGACTGCTGACATCCCAACCTGCTATATTTATATCAAACCTATGATTTTGCCAAAACATATGTTTCATATTTGTAACCTTACTTACATTCCAGCCTGATATATTTTGCCTAAATGGCCGATATTGCAAACCATAGGATGAAAACATATGTTCCATATTCGTAACATTACTTACATCCCAGCCTCCTATACGACTATTAAAATTTGTGCTTGCAAACATAGCACTCATATCTGTCACCTTACCTGTCTTCCAACCTGCTATATTTCCAGTAAAATTCGATTGTTGAAACATACTACTCATATTTGTAACATTACTCACATTCCACCTTGATATATCCCCATTAAAATTCGATTCCTTAAACATACCACTCATATTTGTAACACTACTTACATCCCAGTTTGATATATCCTTATTAAATACTGATTCCCGAAACATACCTCTCATATTTGTAACATTACTAACATTCCAGCCTGATATATCCTTATTAAACTTTGAATTATAAAACATATTATACATTAATCTCACATTATCTACCTTCCATTTCGATATATCCCCCCTAAATGTTGTATTACGAAACATGCTACTCATATCTGTAACATTACTCACATCCCAACTCGATATATCTCCCCTAAATGATGATGTATGAAACATACCTCCCATATTTGTAACATTACTAACATTCCAACTCGATATATCTTGATTAAATGGTGAATAAAAAAACATGTTACTCATATCTGTTACTTTATTTACCTTCCAGTCTGATATATCGCCATTAAATTGCGATTCATAAAACATATTACCCATATTTGTTACTTTATCTACCTTCCAGTCTGATATATCGCCATTAAATTGCGATTCACGGAACATCCAATGCATCTGTTCTACAGAACTTACATCCCAGCCCGATATATCTCCAGTAAACCGCGATTTATAAAACATACCTTGCATATATCTCACATTACTTACATCCCATTGCGATATATCGCCATTAAATTGAGTCTCCTTAAACATATCTTGCATATCTCTCACATTACTCACATTCCACCTTGATATATCCCCATTAAAATTTCTCAGAAAAGGATCGTTAAATACCCCACTCATATCATCAATATTCCCTGTATATATAACATTCAAATCTGCTCTATTATCATCAACGGTCCCATCGTTATTAGTATCTACCAACTGCTTTATTACTTTTAGCAATTCTGCTTTATTCATAGGTCGATATTGATATATCCAGCTTGGTATTTTATCATCAGGTATACTAGTATTATTAAATATATATGGTATTTTTATTTTCCTTCCTGCTACATGCTCTCCCCATGCTTCCAAATCTTGATTAAACGCTGTTGCTC
Source organism: Spirochaetia bacterium (assembly GCA_965218205.1). Taxonomy (GTDB): domain Bacteria; phylum Spirochaetota; class Spirochaetia; order WTKD01; genus CBDDCA01. The sequence goes on from OZ244590.1 coordinate 1,374,264, forward strand.
CATAAAACATATATGCCATAGTATCTACAGCATCAACTGCCCACCTTTCTATATTTTGATTAAAGGCAGTTGCCTTGTAAAACATACCATCAGTATTGGTAACTTTCTTTACATTCCAACGTAATACATCACCATTAAATTGCGAAGTATGAAACATTTCTTGCATATCGGTAACAGCACCTACATCCCAGACTGATACATCTCCAGTAAATTGCGATGCACGAAACATATTACTCATATTTGTTACTTTGCTTACCTTCCAGTTTGATATATTGCCATTAAATTGCGATTCACGAAACATCCAGTGCATCTGTTCTACAGAACTTACATCCCAACCCGATATATCGCTATTAAACTGCGATTTATAAAACATACCTTGCATATATCTCACACTACTTACATCCCAACCCGATATATCGCCATTAAATTGACTCTCCTTAAACATATCTTGCATATATCGCACATTACTTACATCCCAGCCTGATATATCTCCAGTAAAGCTCCTCAAGGCATTATCATAAAATACCCCCCCCATATCTGTTATGAACCCTGTATATATTCCATTCAAGTCTGCGTTATTTCCATTTGATGCTACCAACGCTTTTATATTTGCTATCAAAGCATTCTTTGTTTTTGGATAATATGCATATGTGCTACTAGCGTCCTGTATATGTATAGTAAACTCTTTTGTAAGCCTTTTTCCTGCATAATCACCAGTCCCTGTAAACACAATTATATATTTTCTCAGTGCAAGTGCTTTTGTAGGAGTTCCGCTTATCAATCCACTCGCTCCACTCGCTACACTTCCTTCACTAAATGTCAAGCCTGTGTCTGCAGTAAAAGTACTTGGCACTATACTATAGTCCCCTGTTGCATTAAATGCTGAAACTCCAGTATTACTGAGCGTAATACTAATGTTTTGCTGCCCTTTTACCATAATAAATAATGAAGCAACATTGCCTTCATATGTCTGTGATATGCTATACAACCAGCTTGGTATGTTACTATCAGAGACATTAGCATTGGTAAATATATTTCCTTTAGCCACTGTTCTTCCTACTATATGCTCTCCCCAGTCTTCTAAATCTTGATTAAACGATGTTGCACCATTAAACATATTCTCCAACGTAGTTACGTCACTTACATCCCACCCTGATATATTCTGATTAAAAGCTGTTGCTCCTCGAAACATACTCCCCATATATTCAACATTATGTACATTCCATTGCGATATATCTCCATTAAACAATGAATTACGAAACATACTCCCCATATCCCAAACATTACTTACATCCCAATCCGATATATCTTGATTAAATGACGAATTAATAAACATGCGCTCCATATTCAAAACATTACCTACCTTCCACTTTGATATATCTCCATTAAATTTTGTACCATAAAACATATTTTTCATATTACCAACACTACTTACATCCCAACCTGATATATCCCCAGTAAATGGCGTTTGAGAAAACATGGCTTCCATAGTGGTAACACTACTTACATCCCAACCTGATATATCCCCATTAAATGGCGATCGAGAAAACATAAAGTGCATAAGCGTAACATTACCGACATCCCATTCCGATATATCTCCAGTAAATTTCGATTGATAAAACATTGTTCGCATAGTAGTAACTTTACTTACATCCCAATCCGATATATCTCCAGTAAATGACGAATCATAAAACATTGTTCGCATAGTAGTAACTTTACTTACATCCCATTCCGATATATCCCCATTAAAATTTTTAAAATCACCATAACTACTAAATAAAGCACGCATATCTGTAATATTCCCCGTATAGATGACATTCAAATCGGCACTGTTATCATTAGGACTCCCATCATCATTAGTATCCATCACATCCTGTATTGCTGCTATCAACTCTGTTTTATTGGTAGGAGAATAACTATACTTTCCTGCTGCTACTGCCATGATAAATGGTATCTCATAGCTCTTGCTTGCATAGTCTCCTGTTCCACTAAAGGACAGTGTATAGCTTTTTGCACTTTGTACTTTAGTTGGACTCCCACTTATAGCTCCTGTACTTGCATCTAAGCTAAGTCCTATATCTGTTATGCTCGGAGAGATAGTAAAAGTTCCCACTGCCGTAGTAGGCAACTTCTTACTTACTGTTATTACCCCATTTGCTTCTATGGCTTTGCCTACAAAGCCACTTATAGTACTGCTTTCGGTCCCACCAACAGTAATCACAAAATCGTAGAGCCATGTAGGTATGTTTTTATCAGAGAGTATCACTCCACTGTTATCTGCTGTATTGAATATTTTATCTGTAGTTACCGATCTTCCTGCTATATGCTCTCCCCATGCTTCTAAATCCTCATCAAAGGCTGTTGCTGCTTGAAACATTGACTCCATAGTAGTAACAGCATCAACTGCCCACCTTGATATATCTTGATTAAATGCTCCTGTTTCACTAAACATCTGCTTCATAGTCGCTACCTTGCTTACATTCCAATAGGATATGTCTTGATTAAATGCTGTATTCTTATAAAACAGTAATTCCATATCGGTAACATTAAGAACATCCCATAGAGTTATGTCTTTGTTATACGCTGTTTCTCGAAACATCTCATTCATAGTTGTTACATTACTTACATCCCAGCCCGATATATCCCCAGCATATGATGATTTCTTAAACATATCATTCATGTCTGTAACATTCCCTACATCCCAACTTGTTATGTCTCCATTTTCCCCTGTAAACTTCGATTCCTCAAACATACTATCCATCGTAGTTACTTTACTTACATCCCAGCCTGATATATCGCCATTAAAATTTCTCAAGGCACTCTCATTAAATATCCCACTCATATCTGTTATATACCCTGTATATATGACATTCAAATCGGCACTGTTATTATCAGGGTTACCATCTCCATCAGCATCTGCTGCCATCACCGTTTTTATATTTGCTATCAAATCTGCTTTTGTCTTAGGGGTATATGTATAAGAACTCACATCCTGTATCGTGAGAGTGAGAGTAGTACTTTTTTGCCTGCCAACATACCCTCCATTTCCTGTAAAGGTTATGGTATACTCTTTTGTAGCCAATGCTACCGTAGGATCACCACTTATCTCTCCAGTTGTTGTATCAAATGTCAATCCTGTATCTGTAGTAAATGTATTAGGTACTATACTGTAGTTTCCTGTTGCTGCTTTCGGTGTTTTGTCAACAGATAGAACAATACTGCTATCACTCGTAGTAAACACTTTCTTATTTACTGTAACGCCTGTATCTTTGTACACAAGAGTATATACCCATGATGGAATTTTTACATCAGGCAAATGAGAAAATATACCTGTTATATTCAGTGGTTTTCCTGATTCTGTTATCTCTGGTATATGCTCTCCCCATGCTTCTAAATCTTGATCAAACGATATTGCACCATTAAACATCTTCTCCATAGTAGTGACTTTCTCAACATTCCAGCCTGATATATTTTGATTAAAGAATTTTGCTTGTCTAAACATGTTCTTCATCTGTGTAACATCACGCACATCCCATTTCGATATATCTCCAGTAAATTGCGATTGATAAAACATGGCTTCCATAGTGGTAACATTACTTACATCCCAATCCGATATATCTCCAGTAAATTGCGAAAGCCAAAACATGCCATGCATATCCTTCACATTACTTACCTTCCACCTTGATATATCTCCATTAAATTGCGAATCATAAAACATAGATGCCATAGCGGTAACATTACTTACATCCCAATTCGATATATCTCCAGTAAATTGCGAATTCCAAAACATATATTTCATGTCACCAACACTACTTACATCCCACCCTGATATATCCCCATTAAATGGCGTTCCAAAAAACATGGCTTCCATAGTGGTAACATTACTTACATCCCAACTTGATATATCCCCATTAAATGGCGATCGATAAAACATATAGTGCATAAGCGTAACATTACCGACATCCCATTCCGATATATCTCCATTAAATTGCGATTGATAAAACATTGTTCGCATAGTAGTAACATTGCTTACATCCCATTTTGATATATCTCCATTAAATTGCGATTGATAAAACATTGTTCGCATAGTAGTAACATTACTTACATCCCATTCCGATATATCCCCATTAAAATTTTTCAAATCACCATAACTACTAAATAAAGCACGCATATCTGTAATATTCCCCGTATAGATAACATTCAAGTCTGCTTTATTGTCATCTGGCACCCCATCACCATTTATATCCATTACCTTTTTTATCGCTTGTATCAACTCTGTTTTATTAATAGGGAAATATGCATATTTCCCTTGATTAGCCTTTACCTCTAATGAAAAAGGGATAGCAAGACTCTTGCCTTGAAACTTAGCATCTCCAGTAAAAGTAATGGTATATGCTTTTTTATTCAATTCTTTTGTTACTATTCCTTTTATTGTTCCTTCTTGTGCATCAAACGATAATCCTGTATCTGCGGTAAATGTATTGGGCTCTATACTATATCGTCCTGTCGCATTTGATGGAAATTGCTTTTTAATCCTCACTACTATGTTTTGATATTGCAGTACAGTAAGATCGTTTATGCTTGTTCCTTGATATAACACATCAAACACATATACCCATGTAGGTATCTTTTCATCAGACACACTAGAACTATCAAATATATTTGTTTTGTTTACTGTCCTTCCTGCTATATGCTCTCCCCATGCTTCCAAATCTTGATCAAATGCTTTTGAATTTTGAAACATTGATTGCATAGTAATGACACTATCAACAGCCCAACCTGATATGTCTTGATTAAATACACTTGTATAAGCAAACATACCTTCCATACTTTTAACATTACTTACATCCCAGCCTGATATATTTCCATTAAATTTCGGACCAGCAAACATCCAATACATATTTGTAACATTACTCACATCCCACTTTGACATATCCCCAGTAAATTGCGAATCACGAAACATATTACTCATATCTCTTACGTTAGCCACACTCCAACTTGATATATCTCCAGTAAATTGCGATTCACGAAACATATTATTCATATCTCTTACATTACTCACATCCCAGCTTGATATGTCTCCAGTAAATTGCGAATCATAAAACATACCTTCCATATTTTTAACATTACTTACATCCCAGCCTGATATATTTCCATTAAAATTTGATGCCTTAAACATGTTGTCCATATATCTTGCATTACTTACATCCCATTTCGATATATCGCCATTAAAATGTTTCAACATACTATCATTAAATACACCACTTAGGTTAGTAATAGCACTTACATCAATGTGATTGAGATCTGCTGTAGCATTATCAATAATGCCATTCCCATCAGCATCTACTATCACTTTTATGAGTGCTATCAGCTCTGCTTTTGACTTAGGTTGTGTTGAATAATCCTTCACTGATACCGATAAAGCTGCTTCGACATTTTTATTTACTGCTTTATCAAACTCTCCTGTCCCATTAAACGTAACAGTAAATCTATGCGGGCTTCCCTTTGTTATCGTCCTAAGTTCTCCTGCGTTTGCTGTTATTGTTCCTGTTGTACTATCAAAATTCATCCCTGTTGGGAGTGCATCTCTTCCTTCTAATACTGGCTTCAATGTAAATGTCCCTGTTGTTGTTACTGGCCACCGAGTGATAGACACATTCACTGCTCGCCCTACTATTGCTACTACTACCTTTGGCTCTAGCAGCACCTCTAATGTAAGCCATCTTGGTTCTTCAGTAACCCCCGAATTCTTAAATACATCTGTACTCACTTTACTTACCGCAGGGTCTACTGCCCATGGTTTTAGATCCTGAGTAAAGGCCGTTGTTCCTTCAAACATGCTGTTAATCTGTTTTACATTACTTACATCCCAGCCTGATATATCCGCATTAAATGATGTCGCTCCCTTAAACATATTGTTCATGTTTGTTACTTTGCTTACATCCCACCTTGATATACCTCCACGAAACCCTGTCACTCCTTCAAACATACCACTCATATTTGTTACATGGCCTACATCCCACTTTGATACATTTCCACTAAAGGTAGGAAACTGCACAAACAAATTACTCATATCAGCAACTTTACTTACATCTATATCGTTTAAGTCTGCTGCCTTGTCTTTACTTAATCGCTCAGATATAAGCTGTAATAATTGCGACTTTGAACTAGGCTGTACCTTTCCTCCTCCACCACCAGGAGAGGTTCCTCCACCAGAGGATCCTCCTCCTCCTGGATCTTCACATCCCAATAGTACTGCTAGTATCAATAGTAGTATTACACCCTTGCTGTGTATAAAAAAATTATTTTTTCTCATATGTATCTCCTTACTTTTTTCAAAAATAGTAGATATTACATATAATAAACTATATTACATAATATTACAATACCTTTTTTTTCTCTTATCATGAGTTCAAGGAACACATACTACTTATAGATACTCTGTTCTTCTACAGCTTCATCAATGGAAATACCATCAAAATATACCCCCTTAATCCTCGCTTTTCCATCTCTTATAAAAATACTAGCATATACTTCTTTGCTTTTCTGATATAACTGCTCTGCTATTTGAACTTCATCTTCGTTCATATACCAGCTGGTAATAGGAAACACAATATTACTATAACTCTCTCTCTCTTCTGGTAGATATGGACGACTATCAATAATAGTCTTTAAGAAATCTTTAGTATGTTCAGGGCATTCTGTTTCTACCAAAGACAAAGATGCAAAGCCATCCTCAGCTACATCATATTGTACATACACTGAAGTTCCTGCCTCATAGGGAGCAGAATGATAATAAGTAATGGCTCTTTCATCATAATTAAGATACAAGTATTTTCCACGAAAAACATCAGAAGGATCTTTTACAACCAGCTTAAATTTATACTCTGTACCGTTTTGTAACACAGAAACACTAGAGAGTACCATAAAAAGTACAACCCCTAATTGTAAAAAGGAACACAGAATAAAGAACAATACTTTCATTATTTTCTTATTAACATTTTTCATCATCATATCTCATATTAATATATTACAAAAGAATAATTTATACCTCTTTGGCTATATGTCTTTCTTTTGCTCTTAGAAAAAATATATTGATTTGTAGAAATACTATACCCAATATAATAAACACTATTCCTCGAATAAAATAACTAAAATCTGTATTCAAAAACTGCTGTACTATCCATATACAAATAATGCATACAGAAAAATTGAGTTGCCGAATATTCACCACGCTATGTTTTTTTACGGACTGTAACAACATGAACATAGCACTCATAAGAATAAGCACGTGAAAGATAACAGTGCTAATAGCATGTACTCTCATCATATACTGTTCGCCTACTCTTATTACTGCTTGATAGGCACTTTCTCGCATTATTAGAGCAACAAGAAACGACATACAAAGTATTGCAAAGAAATCAATGGAAACAAAAATATTTTCTTTCTTCTTTTTATACATGGAACGAGATACAATAAAAATATGAGCTACTAACGACAAAACAAGAATGATACCCAAAAATACAATACTCTGTTGTGTTGCTTCTCTACTATGGTTATTATACATACTATAAAAATTAGAATCAATTACATAAAATGCCACTACAAGCATTCCAAACATACCTACTATTTTATACGCATTCAATAGTACTCCTGTATATGAATATACCCTACTTCCAAATAAATATAGTATCTGAAAAAATAGACTATACCCAATAACCCACACGCTAGAAATGATAAAATTTGCTGACTCTATCATTGAAAGTATCAACGATACCCCTAAGCAGCAAGCAATGACAATACCCCAATTTTGTATTGCTACAATAAAAGATACTCTTCTGAGAGAAACAATAGATTTTTGAAATTGAATATAAAAAGGAAGAGAAATAACAAGTGGAATAAGGTATACTAATATCTTCAATTTATATGCATTTGAGTAGTTGGAATAAAAAAACAATATATCGGTATCATAAAAAACATTTATCAAAAACCAAATGATAGAAACAATAAAAAACAAAGATAATGTAGGGCTACGAAAAATATACAAAACAGGAAGTATAAGCATAAGTACAATAAAAAGAAACTGAGAAAGATCTGCAGGAATATGATATATTTGAGAAATAAAGGCAATAGACGCACCGAGGGAAAGCAATAAAAAACAAACGCTTCCTTCACGCCATGCAAAAGATTGCTTTTTTTGTATAAGGGTAACACCACACAGTATTTGTGCAGTAACTAAAAGTACAAAAGCAATAGATATTTTTGCTCCACGTGGTAATATATCCCAGTTATGAGCAAAAATAAGCACGATACCAACCCCAACACATAAAGCTCCAAACACCGAAAATAATACAGTCAGTATAGTTCTCTTTTTGTCATGAATGCTTTGTAATGTACTGTCTGTCATCTCTTGTTCAGAATAATATGCTTGTATTGATCTTGCAGTATCATTATCAATGACAGCAGCATCTACGAGCTTTTGAATATCAGCTTGCACACCTTTTTGATTGTACATATACCCACCTATAGTATTATATTATAGATTGTAAAAAATATACTTTATAAACATAAAGTTGCGGTAGAAAGGACTTGAACCTTCACGACCTAGGGCCACTAGCCCCTCAAGCTAGCGTGTCTACCAATTCCACCACTACCGCAGATATATGTAGTGTAGTAAATATACATACTTATGTCAATTTTCTTATGTAGCATTTCACGAGTTCAAGTGCGGATTCAAGCAAGTACAAATTCAAGTACAGATTCAAGAAATAAGTAGCAACATGCAAGATTTTCACAAAATGATAAAACTCCAAAAATAGTATATACCTACTTGAAAAACACTCAAGCATATACTACTATATAGTTAGTCTATATCCCTTGTAATAACTACATAATCATACGATATAGACAAGGAGTAAATTATGAAAAAAATATTGATTATATGTCTGCTACTGAGTATTAGTATAAGTACAGCTGTCTTCTCACAAGAACCAGTGCAAGAAACCGTGACTGTCATTCAAGCAAAACGTACTATCCCTCCTAAATTTTTATTAGGACTTGGCTTTGATCTTCTTTTTGGTACTGATTCTACGACACAATCAACATCAAAATCAGGTGATGCTAATACATTCACAGAATCTAGCCCAAAAAATGATAATTATGATGCTGGTATCGTAGGAGATTTTTATGTTGCGTTAGGAGCACGTATACTCAGAAGTCTTGATATATACGGGAGACTAGGGGTAAACTGGGCTTTTATCCATCAGGATATTGAATTGAAAACAGATGGAAAAAATAGCTTTATTTGGTATAACCGACTCGATTTTAATATAGATGCAAATACACGATATACTTTCCCTCTTGGTTCATTTGGTGGTCCCTATATTGGATTAGGACTAGGACTTGCATTTAATATGTCAGAGGATATACAGTGGTTTCAGTACGATAAGGATAGTGATAAATTTGAAGCAACAACGCTCAGAAATAATAACAAAAAAACAAAAGTAAATGGTTACACTAATTTTGGACTTGGATTTTTATTTAAGACCTATGACAATACTGCGTTCTCATTAGGGTATAGTATGCGCTTCTACTTTTCTTCTTTATTCAACGAAGATGGAGACAAAATATTGAAAAAAAGCAATGGAGAAACAGCAAAAATAAAATTTGGCAACAATCAATTACTGCATGGTATTAACCTTGAATTTTCAGCTGCATTTTAGTACTGCATAGATACTACCATGATACAAACATATACCGTTCAGAATACCTTAGGAGCAACACTCACACTCTGTAATCTTGGGGCTAGCATTCTTTCATTTAAGAATAAAGAAGGCATGGAATGTATTGTAGGTGATAAAGATCCACACTATATTACTGCTGAGAACTATCCGTATTTCGGTCTTACTGTAGGGCCTCTTGCAGGGAGAACACGTACTACTCCATTTACTGTAAACAAAAAAAGCTATACAGTACCTGCGAACGAAAACAAGGATGTTAGTCTCCATGGAGGAGCAACAAGACAAGATATTAGCAACAATACCAGCCCTGCACTTAGCTTTTGTGAGTGGGAACATACCGAGTTAGAACATACTTCGATGCAAGGATATATTTTCCATACCACTGTCAATGCATACAATACAAAAGCATCAATACAATGTCTTATTGCTCTCAAAAACAAAGAAAATACTATCCATATTGAATACAAAGTTACTGCAGATTCCCCCTTTCCTATAAACCTCACTAATCATAGCTACTTTAATCTTGGAGAAAGTACTATTCTTAATCATACTATCAGTATTCCTGCTTCCTATATATATAGAGTTAATGCACTTGGACTTGCTACAGGAGAACTCATGTATGTACGCAATAGTCCGCTGGATGTACATCCTTCCACTGCCCCTGCCTTTCTTCTGAAAGACTGTATTGATGCACTAAAACATGATAGAAACGGCTTAGATCATACCTTTAAGATAGATCATAATGCAGAAAAACACAATGCCTCCATAGCTTTGGAGAATACTAACCGTATTCTCCACTTGGCAGGCACTCTTTCTTTGCACAATTATAGATTACGCACCTTTACTACCTGTCCTGCGGTAGTATGCTATACTGGTAATTTCCTTAACAAGTACACAGCAGGAGAAAAAGCCTACAGCCAATATGAAGCAATATGCTTTGAGACACAATATCCATCAGGCTTTACTCACATCCCAACATTCCCACAAAGTGTTGCTGATACAACAAAACCATGTGTGCAATGCACTGAGTATGTATTTGATGTGTAAATACAAGCCTCTCTTTTATTTTTGTTCTTTCTGATTTTGAAAATTTTTTAATAGCTCGCTCATTTTTTCTTGGTGAGCCTTTATTTTTTCTGCATTCCAATCTTTTGCTTCTTCTAACATCAACTGAAACTTAAGACTCTGTTCTGTGATACTTGATCCTATTTTGTTTGCCTTTTCCTGTGGCGAATGATTACTAAAACGAGAATTTTGCCCTCTCGTAACCAACGCTAAATTACCAAAACTATGTCGATTATCATCTGAATTTTCTAGATCAATTTCTTTTGAATAACCTGGATCTTGTGGCAAGAAATGTTCAATAGAGTTTCTTATCTTGAAGGAAAATTTTTTATCTTTATCTTTTCTCCAAATTAAATAATCAATCAAATGAAACAGATACCGAGTAGGATGATTATCTTTGCCTCCATAACATAACCTATCTATCTCTATATCGTTTACTCGAACTCTCGCAATACCTTCTAATGTTTCTATATTCATATTGTCTTCTTGATAACATTTTTCAAAAATATTTTGTAACCAATTTTTATTTGTTTTTGCAGTAAAGGAAACATGAAACATAGATTGAATCATCAAGATATTGATATGATTTTCTAAAGAAGTATTTGTATAATTTTGATTTTTATTTTCACAATTCAGTGTTTGCAAGCTCCAACTGTCTTTACTATCTACTGTTTGTCTTTTTATAATATTTTTATCAAACCAAAAACGATATGCTAAAAGATTCGTAATAAATTTTTCGGGAAATTCTTCATATTCTTCAAATTTCTTAAACTCTTCTAATAATTTCTTATCATCAAGGGAAATATCTTTATCTTGTTCTGTTGCCTTTAATACTTGCAATAAAAAATTAGGAAAATCTATAACAGACTCAAAGCGTTCAATTTCTTCTGTATCATTTTTATTTTCATTGTTTTCATATTTTTTTCTCTGCTCTAAAATTTTTGTAATGGTATTAGCTTTTGTTTCTTCATTATTCTTGTGTTCTTTATCCTCATTTTCTTTCAAATACTTGTCAATATCCAAGCTATCCCTATCCCAATCTTCACCAAATAAATTTTCCCTATCCTTTGTATTAAAGTTCATCTGTACATAGGAGTTCATTTGTGAACAAGCATCCCAAATTGTAGCATATTTATTTCGTGCCTCTTCATCTATTTTTTGTAACAAACGAGCTTTGAGAATTTCATGTTTTTCTAATTGCTCACCTCTGTTGTTCATTATCTCAAAATAATGGTTAAGTTCAGTATCTTTTGGAACAACTGTACGAACTAATATGACATTGTTTAAGAAATATCCTGTAAATTTCTCCAGATCAATATTATTACCAAGATTTTTAAAATAAGCATGACAATCTTTAAAGCCATCTATGATACTTTGCTTTTCATCTTCTAAATTCCCATTTAAAATATTCTGTAGTGAATTTTCATCTAAAATATTCTTTAGCGTTTTTGAGCTTCCTTCTCTTGCTTCAAAACATAGGTTTAATTCTTTACTAATTTCTTGTATAGCTTGATCTTCTTGTTTCAAATGTTTCAAAACAGCACATACAATATACAGCGTAGTTAAACGCTGTTGTCCATCTAAGACTTCATATTTATTATTCTCTATTAGATATGTAACCAAAGTACCTATATAATAAGGCTGCTGATCTTCTTTATTCTTTTCTGCATCTGCATAATCCCAAATATCTTGAATCAGCTGTCCTATTTCTTTTTGATCCCAATCGTAATTTCTTTGATAAATAGGAATTATATATTTATCTTTTGTTAGTAACTTTTCTATAGTAAAATCTTGTACTTCTGTATTATTGCTCATATTATTGTTCCTCTTAAATATTAGATTATATCTTTTGTTTGAATAGCATTTTTAATTTTCTTAAAAAGAGAATCTCCTTCAATAGCACGCTTTTGTACAGCACTATAAACCACACGTGTTTTTTCTAATAATCCTGCCGACCAATTTGCACACTGTTTAGTTGCTTCTGTAAAATCATAGAATCCAAATTTATCATAGTAAAAAAGCAACACTCTTCGAAAAAGCATTGTAAAGAAAACATATCGAGTATCATTACCCTTAAGAATTTCTGATAATACTACTGTTTTTTCTCCTGCTTTTCTTACTTCTGTTAATTCTCCTTCAATATTTTTATACTTCTTTTCTAATTGCTGAAGTTTTTGCGAATAATGAATAATATACTTAAAAAACAGAGTTCCATTGAAAATAGGCCTATCAATTTCAAAAAGTAATTCGGGGCTTTGTATGTTACGAATATATGGGTAGTCAAACTCCTCTATACGAATTCCCTTAAAATGATTTACATCTTTCTTTAAAAAATCCCCATTATCCCATCTTTTTGTTTTGGAAGTGTGCTCATTTCGTAACCACTTTCTAATAGCATATAAATCATCAAAAACCATTTTTAAATTTTCTTCTGTTATATGCTCCCATTGAGAAACTAATGACTTCTTTTCCTCTTCATAAAAACTCTCTTTAGCACATTTTTCTTCCTTTATTTCTCGCAAATGAAATGCTTTTAATAAATCATATGCCATCAGGCTTTTGCCTCTTGCATTTTGTGAGTCAAAAAACTGAAAAGCCTCATCTATATTGTCTAACTCTATATATACAACTTCACAGTTCTTTAAAACAAAAGTTATAAAAGAATCTTTTGTATCTTTCAAATTCTCTATAAAATCTTCAATGTGTTTGTAATTTTCACAAATATTATCTTTGCTATCTTTATGATGATACTTCAAATTCTCTAAAAAAGGTTTTTCTAAACAATGAAACAGTAAAGCAAGTGTTGTAATTCGTTGCTGTCCATCTACAATATTTAATTTGCCTTCTTCATCATGAGTTACTATCGTTCCAATTCTGTATCTAGAAATTTCTTTGTTTTGATGCTCTTTAATATCATCAAGTAATTGTTCTACTTGCTTTGTTGTCCATTTATAAGGACGCTGGTAAGAAGGAATAGTTAAATCTTCTTTTAATAATTCCTCAATAGTTTTTATAGTTTTTTTTGTTAATGCCATATACATAGCATAGCATAGCATAGCATAGCATAGCATAGCATAGCATAGCATAGCATAGCAAGTACTTTCCTTCTGTTTCTTGTACTTTTTTTGCTCCTTTGTCGCAGTTAATACTTGAAATTGTGATGGAAAAAATTTTAAATTTTAACTTATATGTTATTATGATATAATATAATCATATATATATGAAATATTCAAAAAGTATTACAGTTAACGATTATCTTTGCCGTTATATATTAGAGAAGGATTTTATATGTCAATATATCAAATATATATAGCTGATGGTATACCTAAACATATACTTGATGAGTATAATTACTATAAGATAACAGAACATTTAGCTTTTATCAAAACAGATGAAAGTTTTAGTAGTATTGTTGAAAGATTTGGAATGGATACAAAAGATCAAAAATCAGGAATAGTTTGCAGAATTGATTCTATGAATGGTTGGTTTAATAAAGGGCTATGGGATTGGGAACGAACCTCATGAATGAAAGACAACAAAATGAACAAGCACAAAATGTTGGTCCAAATGAGTATGTTACTACTATTCATAAAAGTTCCGAAAGATTAGGGGTGATAGAAACACATTATCTTCATACAGAAAAAAAATAGATGAAATTTCTAAAGATATAAAAGAAATGAAAGAAGCAAGAATAAAAAATCTTGTATGGATAGGTGTTGCTGTAGCATCAGGAATTTTAAGCAATGTAGCTGCAACATATATAATAAAACTAATTTTATCAGCATTTAATAACTCCTAAATATTCTCTCTTTTACCAGTTTACAAGTCATATATATCAGTGCTTATATTTCTTTAATTGCTTCTCTGAATCAGTTCCAAAAATTATACTTTTATATTGACAAGCATAGTAATAAAAAGCAAAGGGATCATGGTACAGAAGGTAAGATTGCAGTTATGGGATCAGTATCAAGAGAATATAAGCAAGTTAGCCTATCCTGTAAAAGAAGTGTCTTATAGCACTGTAAAGTTTTTAATTCTAATAATCTTACAACCAAAAATTTAGCTTTCTCAAAATTTTTACCATGAATATTTATATTCTTATATAACAACATTATAACTAAATTAAAAATTTTTAGGTTAGCATTGTATATAGTTCCCTTCCTTATTATCAAAGACAATTTTTACAATTTTTTATATAATAGTTATAGATACCATTTATATATCTAATTTACATAAATAACTGAGGAGATACTATGAAAAAAATAAGACTCACCTGTTCTCAAGCACTTGTACAGTTTCTTGATAAACAATATATTGAGTATGATGGAAAGCAACAAAAATTTGTTGAAGGAATGGTAGGCATATTTGGACATGGAAGCGTACTTGGTATTGGGGATGCCTTACAACTTGACAATCATTCTTTACGATTTTATCGTGCTAATAATGAACAAGGGGCAGGACATATTGCAATGGGCTTTGCAAAACAACACAACAGAAAAAAAATACTGTGTGCCTTCAGTTCGATTGGCCCTGGTGCCATGAATATGATAACAGCTGCAGCAACTGCCACAGCTAATCGTATTCCTGTATTGTTTATACCTGGAGATATTTTTGCTACTCGGCAACCTGACCCTGTACTACAACAAATTGAACAAGAACACGACTACACTATCAGCAGCAACGATGCGTTTCGTCCTGTCAGTAAATACTGGGACCGCATATCACGTCCCGAACAGATAATGTCCGCTGCCATCCATGCAATGCGAGTACTCACTGACCCTGCCACTACTGGAGCAGTTACCTTAAGCCTCCCCCAAGATACAGCAGCAGAAGCCTATGATTATCCTCTCTCCTTTTTTAAGAAAAGAATTCATCGTATACAAAGACGCCCTCTTGCACCAGAGCTTGCCGAAGAAATAGCTACAAAGATTGCAAAAAAGAAAAAACCTCTCATCATTGTTGGAGGCGGAGTGCGATACTCTGAAGCATGGAAAGAAGTGGAAGCATTTGCTCAAAAGTATGCTATCCCTTTTGCTGAGACACAGGCAGGAAAAGGCGTAATACTATCACATACCCCACTGAACCTTGGAGGCGTTGGCACTACAGGGACCGAATGTGCAAACAAATACGCAGCCACCACAGACTGTCTCATTGCTATAGGCACACGACTAAACGATTTTCATACTGCATCAAAATGGGCATTTAGAAATACTACTCTTGAAGTACTTTCCATAAACGTAAACAGCATGGATGCCTACAAACTAAACGGCACTCCCTATATAGCAGATGCGAAACTTGCAATACAAGAAATTGATCTTGCATTACAACAAAAGAACTATAGCACCACTCCCACTGTGCAACAAACAGTAAGCACACTCAAAGCAAAATGGGATAAGGAAGTAGACAGTCTCTATGCAAAAAAAAACACAGAACTCCTTACACAAACCCAAATTTTAGGAGAACTCAACGAAGGTACTATAGTACCAGATTCTGCAATCATTGTATGTGCGTCTGGGAGTCTTCCTTCAGATTTAGAACGTGTATGGCGTACAAAATCTCTTCATAGCTATCATTTAGAATATGGGTATTCATGTATGGGCTACGAAATAGCAGGTGCTATTGGAGCAAAAATAGCAGAGCCAAAACGAGATGTATACGCTCTTGTAGGCGATGGGGCCTATCTTATGCTTCATCAAGAAATTGTTATGGCTATTGAAGAAAACATTAAAATTACTATTATACTGGTGGATAACGGTGGATGGCAATGCATCGATAACTTGCAGACTGGATCGGGCATTCCACGTTTTGGATGCGAACTACGTTTTCGCAACCCTACAACAAAACGACTTGACGGAGACTATGTTCCTATAGATTTTGCACAAAATGCACAAAGCTATGGTGCAGACACATGGACTGTGTGCAACGAAACAGAGTTACAACAAGCTCTTACAGCATCACAGAAAAGCAAAAAACTCTGTCTTATAGCATGTAAAAGTGTAGTAAAATCTATGACACAAGGATATGCCACATGGTGGCGTGCTGGCACTCCCGAAGTTTCGAATTACCCAGCAGTAAAAAAAGCCACTCATACCATGCATAAACATATACAAGAAGCAAAAGAATTTTAATATAATGGAGGAGACGAAAGAAAACAACACAAACACAGTCATACAAAACCTCTTTGATTTTGAAACAACACAAAAAGAATATGCTATTGAAAAAACTATTGATTGCATTACCATAGGGAGAGCAAATGTTGATCTCTACCCTCCTGTAGACGAACATTTAGACTTTGCTCGAAGCTATGAAGCGTTTGTAGGAGGATCTCCTGCTAATATTGCTGCAGGCATTTCCTGTCTTGGACTTAGCAGTGCTATTATTACCCGAGTAGCAAACGATCTTCATGGAAAGTTTGTAGTAAACTATTTGAGCAAGACCTGTAATGTCGATTGTTCTATGGTACAATACGATAATAGCGATGCCAAAACATCCCTCGCTTTTGCCGAACGCTGCCCTGACGCATCAACAATAATGTATCGAAATAATTGTGCAGATTTGTATCTTGATTACACCGAAATTAATCCCAGAGATATAGCAAAAAGTCGTAGTATTTGTATATCAGGAACAGCCCTCACTTCACAGCATTCAAGAAAAGCAGTGCTGTGGATACTCAATATTGCAAAACAATGCAAGATACCCTGCATTATTGATATTGATTATCGCCCCTATGGATGGAAATCGTATGCTGAGGCTGCTGGAGTGCTTTCTACTATCGCTAAAATGTGTGACATTGTCATAGGAACAGAAGAAGAATTTACGATAGCAAATGCACTAGTCGAGTCAGTAGAAAAAAAAGGCTTTACCGACAAACAGCTAGCACAAGGATTATTTAAGGAAGAATGCAAGATGGCTATTATTAAATATGGTGCAGAAGGTTCTGTATGCTATGTAAAAGATCATGCTGCTATTGATGGGTTTGTGTTTAATGTAGATCCAATCAAGCCATGGGGTGCAGGAGATGCCTTTGCGAGTGCCTTTATTTCTTATTTAATACTTGGAGAAGATATTGAAAAAGCCTTAGAAGCTGGAGCAGCTTCAGCAGCAATAAATATTACTGGACTTTCTTGTACGGAGGCTATGCCAACTCGTCAAGAATTACGTGATTTTATAAAAAAATATAGAAACAAATAATGCATATGAGAAACACAGGTATTTTTTCAATTATGCTTATATATAAAAAGGAGTATTTATACTATGCCAGCACATATCCCCTATTATAACAACAATAACAATGCTATTATTGATGATACAAATCATATGGTAGACCGTAGCTATCTTAATAGAGTACTGCTACAAAAAGGAGACAGCTATGTCCATGCACTAGACGGCTATGAAAGCTGCTGTACTGTTGTAGCAGGTACTTGTACCATACAAACAGCTACCAATACATACACATCCGTAGGAGAAAGAACAGCACTGTTTGAAGGCAAACCTGATTCTGTATACATACCTTTAGGCGACAGTGCTACCATAACAGCAGATAGCAATACAGTCGAGTTGTTTATTGCTGCAGGAAAAGCAACAAAGCAATACACTAGCTTTCGTGTTTCTCCCCAAGAAGTAGACACAGTGCAATATGGCAGTGATGACACAAAAACGCATAGAAAAATCTATCACATACTTGGACAAAAACAAGAAGGCATGGTAGATAAGCTATTGCTCAGTGAACTATTTACCGTAGGAGCAGGAGGCTGGTCGGGGTTTCCTCCGCATAAACATCATGTCGATAAAGAAGGAATAGAAAGCGACCATGAAGAAATATACTTATTTAAGTTTAATCCGTCACATGGCTTTGGAGCACAGTTTGCCTATGTAAACGATGATGATTTTGGACCAGTGTATCATATCAAAGATAACTCAGTTATCATACTTGATAAAGGCTATCATCCTGTTGTTGTAGCACCTGGCTATGAGATGTATTATTTTACCATTCTTGTAGGAAAAACACAGCGTCCACTGCTACAATATTTTCAACCACAACATAGCTACCAGCTGGAAACTATTCCTGGCATAAAAGACATGATACGCAAATTCAAATAATTACCATTCTATAGAAAACTGTTATGCTAGTAAATTTACAAACCATATTGCCTGACGCACAGAAAAATAACTATGCTATAGCAGGCTTTAATATTTTCAGTCTTGCATGGGCAGAAGCAGTTATACAAGCAGCAAGTGATGTTTCTTGCCCTACTATTATTATGTGTAACAAAGCAATGATGGACTCGTTTCCTCCCTCTGTTATTGGTATAGCACTCTCTCGCTTAGCAGAAAAAGCAACAGTTCCTGTATGTGTGCATTTAGATCATTGCTCCGATATTATGCGTATTCAAGAAGCTATAGAAAACGGCTTTAGCTCAGTCATGTACGATGGCTCGTCTCTGCCGTTTGAACAAAATCTAAAAAACACTCAGTCAGTAGTGCAGTTTGCTCATAGTAAAGGAGTATCAGTAGAAGCAGAACTAGGAACAGTAGCGTATAGCGATATGCCACACTCAACAGGCTCACTCAGCAAGCCTCAAGAAGTAGAACAGTTTACTCATGCCTGTGCAGTAGATGCTCTTGCTATCTCTATAGGAAATATACATCGTCTTACCGAAAAAACTGCTACTATTGATTTCAGTTTACTAAAAGCTATAGAACAAAAGACACAGAAGCCCTTAGTGATTCACGGAACAAGTGGCATTACCGAACAAGATATAAAAACACTGTTATCAAGTTCCGTTTCAAAATTTAATATAGGAACAGCACTTCGCATGGCATTTGCAAAGTCTTTACGTACTACATTACAAGAACATCCTGCTTTATTCGATTGGTTGCAAATTGAAAAACAATGTATACAGTCAGTGTATGAAGCAGCGTATTATCATCTTGTATTACTCTCTCATACAGAACATAACGGAGAAAAAACATGAAATATGCATTACATGGAATGCTCACAAAACACTCAAACTTGCTTTCAGATATAGAGTTAGCGGCTACAGAGACATACGATGCTATAGAAATACATACCGATAAGCTATGGCGTTACTTAGAGGCAGGATATACTGCACATAGCTTAAAAACAGCACTCGATGCAAAAAACATGAAAGTTTCAGCCATAGACATTATAGGGAATGTAGAATGTCCACGAAAAAACAATTTTGCTAGCATATTGACACAGGCTCAAACACTTATTGATCTTGCAAGCACTGTTGGATGTAACACTATACAGCTCAATGCGTTTAGTGAACTTGATGGACTGGATATTACAAGCATCATAAAGCTCACTGCAAAAAATATCCGCAAAATAGCGTTGTTAGGACAGAAAAAAAATATTTCTTTTCAATATGAAGGGGCTGCATGGACTCCTATACATAGCTTGAGAGATTGCCTGCACCTTGTAGAAGAAGTTGCATGTGATAATTTTGGCTTAGTTATAGACTATTGGCATTTTTGGGCTTCTGGAAAAACAAATATAGACGATATTGCGAGGCTTGATAAAAAACTTATATACAATGTGCATTGTTGTGGAGGAAATAAGCCTGCCAATACTACACTATGGCCTGATGAAAGTACTTTACGCGATTGCTTTCCTTTAGAGGGGGCTTTGCCAGCACAGGAGTGGACTGACGCAATAAAAGCAACAGGCTACACTGGGTATGTCTCAGGTGAGTTGCTAGGAGCTACATGTTGGGAGCATAGCCATTCTTATAATGCACATACAATGCTCAATATATTAAAAACACTGTTTAAGGACTAATGCTCTCCTATATATAGTATAGCACATACTCCCATCTTTTGTGCTAGTCCTAAGGCTCTCTATTACCACTGCCTTTACTACACTGTATAGAAAAAAAGCCCCCATGCAATACTGCTGACAATACACAGAACACTCAGCCCTATCATGCTTTTTTTTATATCATAGCTAGCACGATGCATGCCACGAGAAACAGCAGCAGTGGTATTTGCTTGCTTCTGTGTCTGTTGCTCCTGATACTTGTCTAACACATTACAGAGAAACATGTCTACTTTTACAAACAGAGAGACTGACGGAGAGTGCTGTTGTGCCTGTATCAGCTCTGTGTTTTTTTGATCATCAGATGCAGACGATTGCGGTACTATTTTATCTTTACTTTCAAACAGCAGAGCAAACAAACGTAAACTCACAGAAAGCACTTTTCCTCCATAGCCTGGCAATGATAGATGAGGACTTATAGCCCATAAAGAGAGAAACACATAGGCACTCAATGTGATACCTCGAAACACTCCTTCTTCCAATGCTCCCTGAGTAATACGTAATGGCCCTATAGTATAGAGGAGCTTACCGCTTGGCAGCAATAGAGAGAAAAACACAATAGAAGCTATAAAAAATACATAGTAGGAAATTCGTACGCGTTTCTGTGATGATGCAAGTATATAAAATATGCCTACTAATATCAATCTCCCATACAACGAAGGCTGTAAGAGAAATGCAAAAAAATTTACAGCTCCCATAGAGAGCAATACAACAGGATGCACTGCAGAGAGAACAGAAGAGAGAAAGGAGGCAATAGCTCCCCTCCTCTTGTGTACTCTTTTTTTTGAAGCATTTTTATTACGATGCTTGTTAATAAAGAACATGCAGTATTCCTTATCATGTTCCTTTTGCAAGTGAATGAGCATACTGCTGATACAACAAGAGCAAAAACTGAGAATTACGATAATAATATTCTGCAATCAAGCCTACCACTGTCCCTGAGATACAGCCCAACAATAACAAGTACGGAGCAATAATAATAGAACTTGCACCAAATATAAACAATACAGAAAAGATAATTTGTACTGTATTACTGGTAGCTGCACCAATAATACTAATGCCTAACAACCCTACCCTCTGTTTCAGCAATGTAATAACTATCCACTGC
Source organism: Spirochaetia bacterium (assembly GCA_965218205.1). Classification (GTDB taxonomy): domain Bacteria; phylum Spirochaetota; class Spirochaetia; order WTKD01; genus CBDDCA01. Next base: position 1,396,015 of record OZ244590.1, read on the forward strand.
ATACATACAGCACTGATAGCTCCACTCAAGGAAAATAAAAACACATAGGAAGCAATAGTACCGTGCAGTATTCCAGTGGCAAATACTCGTAGTATAAGCACAAAAAATATATCAGAAACTCTAAAATTACGTAAAATAAGCAAAATAACGATATTTGACAAACCAAAACGAAAAAAAGGCACTGGTCGAGGAAATAAATATTCTATAGAAGACAAAAAGAGACTACACGCAATACAGAATGCCAGTATTTCCTGTTTTGTAAGGGAAGAAATACTATTCTTATAGGGAGTGTGTGGAAAATGCGACATATCTATAGTATACTTTAATTTTTTATCTTTACTGCTTGGACTCGTGGCTCATCTTTCCACAACATACAAATCTTTCACACAATGAATATTACATAATGGCTATATTGCTATACTATATATTAGATGAGCAAACAAGACAAAAATCAGCACCTACCCCCCCCACAAATACGCTTCAAGCAGGACGATGGCTCTGATTTTCCTGACTGGCAAGAGAGGAGGTTGGGGGAGATTGGAGAAACATTTAGTGGTTTATCTGGTAAGACAAAAGATGATTTTGGTAAAGGAAAACCCTTTATTCAATATATGCAAATATTCAGTTCGGCTATAATAAACACTTCAAATTTTGGGCTTGTTAGAATACGAAATGGCGAAAAGCAGACTAAAGTTCGCTTAGGAGATATTTTTTTTACAACCTCTTCTGAGACAGCAGAGGAAATAGGATACTCTTCTGTTTTAATTGAAAATGTAGAGGAAGTGTACTTAAATAGCTTTTGTTTTGGGTATCGTCCTTATTCTTTGAGTCAGTTATATCCAAATTTTTCAGCATATCTTTTTAGAAGTGAACTATTTAGAAAAAAGATTATAAAATTAGCTCAAGGAAGTACTCGCTATAATATGTCAAAAGTTCAACTAATGAACATTCATGTTAGTTTACCAGTTCTTGAAGAGCAACAAAAGATAGGCTCTTTCTTACAGAGTGTAGATACAAAAATACAGCTCCTCGAAAGAAAAGTGACACTATTGCAGTCATACAAAAAAGGCGTCATGCAAAAACTTTTTTCACAGGAGCTACGCTTTAAGGACGAGCAAGGAAACGAGTACCCCGATTGGCAAGAGAGACGATTGGGAGAATTATGTAAAATAGCTAAAAGTGGAGGGACACCGAAATCCACAAATAGTGAATATTATGATGGAAATATACCTTTCTTAGCAATAAGTGATATGACCTCACAAGGAAAATATTTAACATATACCAGTAAGAATATATCTCAAAAAGGTATGGATAATTCTGCATCTTGGTTAGTTCCAGTGAATACCATTATTTATTCTATGTATGCATCAGTTGGTTTTATATCAATCAATAAAATACCAATAGCAACTTCTCAAGCAGTGATAAATCTTATATTAAGAGATACTATTGATATAGAATATATGTATTATTACTTATTAAATTTACGTTATAGACAATATATTCGTAAACTCACTCAAACAGGTACACAGAGTAATCTTGATGCTCAAATAGTGAAGTCTTTGAAAATATTACTCCCCACCCTCCCCGAACAACAAAAAATAGCCTCTTTTCTACAGAGCCTTGACACAAAAATATCGCTCACACAGAAACAAGTAGCACTTACAAAGCAGTATAAGAAAGGCTTACTACAAAGGATGTTTGTATAAAAATTGCAATAATAAATAAAATCAATTATTATACTATAGTAATAGTATGGAAGAACATGAAAAAAATAAAGATAATCAAATACCATTTGTAACACTGGATAAAGTAATTATTCAAGGCTTTCGTTCTATAGAACATATAGAACTTGCTATTCCTAAAGGCGAACCAGTAATACTCACAGGCAAAAATGAATGCGGTAAATCCAATATCCTAAAAGCAATAGAGCTATTAAGTACTCAAGAATTTGCCATTGATGATGAAAAACAAGGTGATGAAGAAATAGATAATTGTGTAAAATTTGTATGTAATGTTGACTGGAAGCATATATTTTTCGAAAATATTATATATAAAAACATAGATTTTGATAGTTTAGAATTCGAACAAGAAAAATTAGTATTGATGAAAAAAGAAATTTTATCAGACATAATTACGATACTAGAAAATACAAAGACACAATGTACAGTAACTATAGCACCTGAAAACTCATTACACATTGATAATAATATACCTCAATTTGAGATTAACAAAGAATTACCTGACTATGAGCTGTATACAAATTATGGCAGTACTACTATTAGCAGAATAACGCTCGGATCTGTTAGTTATCCTTCTGATTATACTAGAACACATGTTCAGTATGTAGCACAAGAGATAGCAAAAAAAATACTACCAAACTACTTAGAAGAATTCTTACCTAATATCATTCTATGGGATTATAACAAAATTAATACATCCCATAAAATAAACATAGAACAATTTATACAAGATCCATATAGCCATTCTCTCCTACAAAGCTTATTTTTGATAACTGGTACTCCAAAAGATAAAATACCCGAAAAAATACAAAAATGGTTAAAAGTAAAACATAAAAATCAAAAATTTATGACAGAATTAGACAAAATCAATAAAAAATTAACTGAAATTATTAAACAACGATGGAAAGAATACGGATTAGTTAAAATTCATTTAGATACAAAAGATTTTCTTACTCTCTATATATCTATTAAAGAAGAGAGCTATTTTAACTTTGATGAACGCAGTGAAGGATTTAAGCGATTTATGATATTATTGCTCACAGCTATAGCCCCCATAGAACAAGAAAATACCAACAGACAAACTGTGCTTCTTATTGATGAGCCAGAAACCAGCCTGCATCCCAGTGCAGCAAAAGATTTACACAATACGCTAAAAGAGCTTGCCAAGAAAACTCCTATCATATATGCCACTCATTCTATATCAATGTTAGACACTATCACTATTAGCAATAATATACTAGTGACAAAAGAAAACGAAAACACAAGTATAAAAAAAGCAGAAGAAGGAGATATATATCCAGCAATGCATATATATGAAAGTATAGGGTATTCATTACTTGATGATGTATTAAAATCACAATATATCTTCTTTGAAGGCTTTTATGATAAAATACTATTTGATACAGTAATGCAAGATGATTACTCATACTGGAAAAATATAGGAATACGCTTTATGAGAGGAGTAGATAACATTAAATACTTTGTTCCTTTCTTTGATTCCTTTGATTCAATAAAATATATCATTGTATCAGATTCAGATAAAAAAGCAAGGAGTGTAAAAACACTATTTGAACAAAGCCATAAAGACAGTAAAAATAAATGGTATACTTATACAGATTTAGAATTAGGTACAGACAAAAAAACAGGAGAAGACTTTCTAAAAGATACATACATACAAGAACAACTACAAATAACAGATGAGCTTCTACAATATAACAAAATAGAAACAATATATAAACAACTAGAAAATATAAAAAGTAAATTCCCAAATATAGAAACAATAAAAGATTGTAAATCTCAACTATGGAACAATGTCACAAAAGACGATATTCTTATAGATGAAGTACAAAAAGTACTAGACAAAATCAAAGAAAAACTAGAAGCACAGATACTAACAGTATGACTTCCGTATTTCCCCCTATTATTCTTGCCTCTAGTTCCCCTCGCAGAAAAGATATTCTCTCGCAAATGCGTATTCAGTATACATGCATATCCCCTGACATACACGAGCATAGTGTACACAAAGACCCCGTAGCTTTTTGCAGCGACATAGCAGCACAAAAAGCCTCTGCAGTACAACAGTACATACAAAACAACACCGTAAAGAATGCACAGCAACTACAAAAGTATCGCTACATACTCTCTGCCGATACCATAGTGTATTGCAATACATCGCTCTTACAGAAACCAGCAACAGTACAAAAAGCAAAAGCAATGCTCGGTATGCTGTCAGGCACACAGCATACTGTATACAGTGCCCTATGTCTTCTTGACATGCACAATCACTCACAGGCAGTACACTGTGCCTCTGCAAAAGTACAGTTTGCCCCCATCACTCCCCAAGAACAAGACGCGTACCTTGCAAGCAACGAATGGCAAGGGGTAGCAGGAGGCTATCGTATACAAGGACTAGGAGCATGCTTTATCACCTCCATTGAAGGAGAATTTTCTACCGTACAGGGCTTGCCTATTCGATTACTTTATGATATACTTATATCTGTAGTTGCTAAGGATAATATTACACTGTAGAATGTATAGCATAGAATTTACATGTAGCATTATCCCTACTACATATTTTCCGATTATTATACAAGAGTATCGCTACTAAAGTATAATGACTGAGTACAAAGAGAAGGAATACTATTTAATAGAATGGAGGAACTATGGCAATGGTTACAATGAAAGATCTTCTTGAAGCAGGAGTGCATTTTGGGCATCAAGTAAAAAAATGGAATCCTAAAATGAAACGATTCATATACTCTTCAAGAAACAGTATACATATAATAAATCTTCAAAAGACAATATTATGTATTAAAGACGCTTTTGATGCAGTACGCAAAACAATACTAGAAGGAAAACATATCCTCTTTGTTGGAACAAAAAAACAAGCGCAGGATATAGTAAAAGAAGCAGCTGAAAAATGCGAAATGCACTACATTACCCATCACTGGATGGGAGGCTTGCTCACTAACTTCAATACCATAAAGCAAACCGTCTCACGACTAAAGCGTCTCGAAAAGATGCAAGCCGATGGCACCCTTGATCAGCTTACAAAAAAAGAGCACTCTCTCTATCTTAAAGACATAGAAAGACTCAATAAGCGTTTTGGGGGCATTAAGAGCATGGATAAAATTCCTGGCATGCTTTTTATCATAGATGTTCGTCTTGATGCTATAGCCATAGCTGAAGCAAAACGTCTTAATATTCCTATTGTAGCCGTAGTTGACACTAATAGCGATCCCACGAATATAGACTATCCTATTCCGGGCAACGATGATGCCATCAAAGCAATAGCTCTCTATACAAACATCATTTCACAAGCTGTCCTTGAAGCAGACAAAGAAGTTAGTCTAGAATTTAACGCTGAAGAAGATTTTAAGGAGCAGCTAGATAATCAAGATATATCAGGAATAGCAGAAGATCAGTATACTGCCTACGAAGTAGAAGATTATTCAAACTACAAAGCAAACGAAGACAAAGAAATTACAGAAGAGCAATCTCAAGAAGAAGAAATTGCTCGCAAATCTGGAATAGAAGAAGATACTTTATACAAGTACTAAACACATACATTAAAGAGGTATAACACATGTCAGTGTCAATGGAAGATATAAAAAAACTCCGTGCAAAAACAGGTGCAGGATTTGCAATCTGTAAAGAAGCATTGGAAAAACATAACAACAATTTTGATGAAGCTGTTACGCATCTACAAAAAATAGGAATGGCAGAAGTAGCAAAACGTCGTGGTCGCTCAACAAGCGAAGGAAGTATCTTTACTAAAATTGAAGGCAACATTGCAGTCATACTAGAGCTTAGCTGTGAAACAGATTTCGTTGCACGCAATAAAGATTTTGTCGCATTAGGCAACGATTTAGCCACCACTATTCTTGAGAAAAAGCCAAGCAGTATTACCGATGAACTCAGATCAAAAGTAGAAAGCACCATAGCCACTATCAAAGAAAACATGGAACTCCGCCGTTTCCAAATAATTGAAAAAAAAGAGTCAGAGATATTTGCACCTTACACACACGGTGCTCCAGCAAAACTCGGTACTATTGTAGTACTCTCAGTAGAAAATGGTGACGCTAACGCTGAACTGATCAAAAAGTTTGCTCACAATACCGCATTGCATGCAGTGGCAAAACTCCCCCTCTTTCTTACAAAAGACAGTGTAGATGAAACCTATAAAAATTCGCAACTTGAAATTTTTAGAGAACAAGCTGCCCAAACAGGAAAATCAGGAGACATTGCAGAAAAAATTGTTATGGGAAAATGGAATAAGCTCTTAAACGAAGTATGTTTTATACAACAAGCGTGGGTGTTTGATGAAAAAAGCACAGTAGCAAAAGAGTTAGAAACAATACAAAAAGAATCTGGAGCAACAATTACCATTTCTCAGTTTTTAATATATACACTAGGATCAGATTAGGAGCAATGATGACAACACATGATATTATATCCCAAGCAAAAGAGAAAATGCAAAAAAGTATTCATGCATTTCAAGAAAAACTGGCAACACTGCGTACAGGAAGAGCCTCAATACACCAGTTTGAAAACATTCAAGTAGAATGCTATGGTACAGCAAGCCCATTAAAACAGCTCGCTAATATTAACTCCCCAGAGCCAAGACTCATTACTATACAAGCGTGGGATACTTCTATCTTAGGAGATATTGAAAAAGCCGTACAAAAAACAATGGTCTCTACCAACCCTCAAAACGATGGAAAAATACTGCGTATACATATACCTCCTCTCACAGATGAAACAAGACAGCAAAACATTAAGCTATCAAAGAGCTATGAAGAAGAAGCGAAAGTTGCTATTAGAAACATACGAAGAGAAGCAAATGACAAATTAAAAAAGCTAGAACAAAGCAGTGAAATAAGTAAAGACGAACTTGCTACCCATGAACAAGAAATACAAAAACTCACCGATGAAGATATTAAGCAACTTGATACAATACAAGCAAAAAAAGCAAAAGAAATAATTGATGATTAATGACACTAAAGTCTTCCTCTCCACCTTCTACCATACACAATAACAGCTCTCAAACAGACATTCCTCTTTCAAAAAAAAATGAAAAAAAGACATTCCATACATTACCTCAGCATGTTGCTATTATCATGGATGGCAACGGAAGATGGGCAAAACAAAAAAAACTAAAGCGCGAAAAAGGTCATGAAAATGGCGTAAATCCAGTAAAAGCAAGTATTTTAGAATGCATAGAGCTAGGCATCCCCTACCTTTCTGTGTATGTTTTTTCTACAGAAAATTGGAAACGCCCTAAACACGAAATATCCTTTATCATGCAAATGCTCAGCAAACGACTCAGAAATAACTACGATTTTTATCGGCAAAATAACATACGTATAGTACACTCAGGAAGCCGTGAAGCATTAAGCAAAAGCACCCTAAAAGAAATTGATACAGTAGTAAACGAAACCAAGCATAACACTGCAGTCACTCTCAACATGGCATGCAACTATGGAGGAAAAGACGAAATTATCAGAGGCATTAAGAATTTTTTTTCACAAGGAAACACACTGTCTCAGCTTAACGAACACGAATTTACTAAATATCTTGACACTCCTGAGCTACCTGATATTGACTTATTGATTCGTACTGGAGGACATGCACGATTAAGCAATTTTTTCTTATGGAAAGTTGCATATGCAGAATTATATTTTACCAATGTACTGTGGCCAGATTGGTCAAAAGAAAATTTTCTTGAGGCTATACAATTTTATCAATCAGTAAAAAGAAAATTTGGTGCATTAAAGGAAAATTTTTAGTGTATGCCAATATTATCTAACAAAATACAAAGAACTATTATCACTCTCTTTGGTATCAGCGTTACTTTCATACTGTTTGCTATACCCTATTTTGATTACATAACGGTAAAAATAGCCTATTTTATTGTACTAACACTCAGTATAGTAGAACTACATTCAATATTACCAAAATCACTGCAGTTTCATTCCCCTATTACTGCTATATTTGTAGGAAGTTTCAGCTCCATACTCACTTTTCTCAGCCACTACTATGTATTCTTTCTGTATATATCAAATGTATTACTCAATACAAGAACACTTTTTTTCATTATCATGATGCTAGTATGCTTACATTTCATGGCAGTACAGAAAAAGCAAGATCATATTTTTAAGACAATATTCAAATGCACGTTTTTTCTTATCTATCCAGGAACTATGTTTTCGTTTATTCTTTCCATACTCACTATCAAACCGTATCCTCTTCTTCATCTGTATGTAGTGGTCTTTACAGTATACATAGCAGATGGATTTTCTTATTTAACAGGAATTATATTACGCCCTAAACATTCAATGCTCCCCAGCTCCATCCATGCTATCAGCCCAAAAAAAACATTGATTGGCTACATAGGCGGAACAGTATTTGCTTTGTACTTTATGTTTTTAACAAGGCATACAGAACCTTCACTATTTCCATTTTCATTATCACTCTTTGTACTATTTGCTATAACAGTCATAATTAGCACATTTATTGGTGATTTATTTGAATCTACACTAAAAAGAAAATTAAACATAAAAGACAGTGGCACATTGATGCTAGGACGTGGCGGAGTACTTGATTCTTTTGATTCGCTCTATTTTGCTGCTCCAACCTACTATCTACTGTACACATTGTTTGCTACATTGTTTTCACAATAACAATACTAAACACTAGGAGAACTATTATGCTACTTATTGGATTACTATGCATTGGTGTTATTATCACAGTGCATGAATTTGGACATTATTTTTTCGCAAAGTTATTTTCAGTTAGCGTTCATGAATTTGCTATTGGCATAGGACCAAAACTCTATTCTCGTCAAGGAAAGCATACATTATTTACATTACGAGCATTTCCTCTTGGAGGCTTCTGTAAACTTGAGAGTTTTGATACACAGGCACTTGAACACCTCAGTTCTGCACAGAAAAAACAACCTATACGTTTTATACAAGGCTCTCTTTATGCAGTATCATACAAAAAAAGAATTCTTATTCTACTCGGTGGCATTATCGCAAACATAGTATTTTTCTATCTATTATTTTTTCTTTTATTCATATTTCAGTATAAACAACCTGCTTTTCGTCCAGATATAGAACCAGTAGAAAATTCCCCTGCCATTGAAGCAGGCTTACAAACAGGTGACACTATCACTGCAATAAATACCATAACAGTACAGAGCTTTGAAGAAATACGCACTACTCTTGAGAAGTTTGCAGGAGAATCTGTTACCATATACTATACACGCAACAATGCTCCTTTCTCCACTACTGCTACTCTTAATGCACAGCCTCCCGTATTAGGCATACGCCCCTTTGTAGCTCCAGTCATACATAGCTTCAATGCGTCATCTAAAGCCTCTCTCACTCGCATGAAAGAAGGAGATACCATCAAAGCTATCAACACACAACCAGTCACAAATATATGGGGCAACTATTACTCTATTTTACAATCTATCAAAGATCAAGTTACACGATTTGATATGCAAACCCCTGATGGCACACAATACCATGTAGACATTGAACTAGAATCAAATCCAGTAAAAGAACTAGGCATACATTTTCCACAATATAAAATAGCCATGACCTTTAGCTCGTTCATACAAACCACCAGTACCTATATTATAGAAGTAACAAAGGCAACCTTTAGCATTCTTATTAAACTATTACAGTTTAATACAAGTGAAATAACACAAAATGCAGCAGGACCTATACGACTTATGTCTATTATAGGTTCAATAACAGCTAATAATATTTCTACTGGAGGAATAATAGAAGCAATATTAGGAATTATTCGTATTACTGCCCTCATTTCACTTGGGATTGGTATTTTTAACCTGCTTCCCATTCCTGTACTAGACGGAGGACACATATTCTTTCATAGTATTTTTGCCATACTAAGAAAAATACCGAGCTACAGATCAGTATCTTTTTTTAATGCCTTTGGTGTTATCATACTACTCGCTTTATTTATTCTTGTTGCAATTAAGGATATAAATTTTTTGATACAATAGTAGTATATGCAGTGTACCCCCATGTTGTATACGACAACACGGAAACAGCTCCTTTTATGGCTATGCACCATTTTCTTTCTATTTTTAGGTAATAGACATCATGCAGTATCTCAGGAATCTACTCCCCGTACCTCCTCCATAGAAGCCACACATGAATCAACAATACTCCTTATTGCACAACATAAACAGCATATATATTCTCTCGATAATTATTCTTTACTGAAAATACAAGAAAAAAAAACTACTCACTCAAAACAGGATACTACCCAAACAATTTTCATAGGAAAAGAACAACTAAACAGAGCATACTTTCATTATCCATTTATTATAACAGAAACAGTACAAAACTCTCTTGTATTCTATAATATTATAGAACAAAAAAATCTCTACACATTTCCAAGCGATGGACACAGCTTTGCTCTCTCAAATGACAGTACATTGTTTGCTTTTAGCTATAGATCGCATATAGTTATTATCAATCTCGTTGAAAGAACCATACTTAACAGTATTCCATTTAACACATCTACTCCTCCATTATTTATGACTCTTGCATCTAATAACAAAAATATTATGATATATTACTCAGATGGCACGATAGAGTATTTACAAATCAGTACTGCAAAAATCTTACAGAAAGCAAAAAATAATAACAAGCTCCTTGCTCTTACATTAAACAAAAGCCGTAGATATATCATTGGTCATAACGACACTAACCTCTTAAGTATTGATGCAGTAAACGGAAATACTATCAGCAATTACTTCTTTACCGATACTGTACAACAAATACAAATAAGTCAATCGACTAATACTGTATTAGTAGTAAGTGAGAACTCTCAAGCCGCACAGACAATTTCTTTTTATACCATCTTAAAAAATGGAAGACTCATCCTAGACGATAATTTTCAAATATCAGGATTAAAAAAAATAAGTACTATTTCAGAAGGAGATGAAACTACTGTGTTTATTGGAAAAACCGATGGCTCCATACTTTCCTACAATAGAACAGATAGTATTTTTTCCTTGTTGTACCCTAACACTACACAAGCAATATATGACGCAAGCATATTTAATGATTCTCTTGTTATTGCAAAATCAGATAGCCTTATACACCTTCCTTTAGACAACATTATTACCATACAAAATACACAAAACTACAGTAATACAAAAGAAACACATACTACCTACCGTGAAATAGAGTACACACCTACTATACTGCTACAATATGAAAACCCGCGTTTTATCCGTCCGCATACCCTTACAGAATATTCCAAAAACTCCATGTATATTCTTTCACAAAATCCACTTAATCCATTACTCTATACATTTAATAAAGAGTTTACACTCATCAAAGCCGATACCTTACAGTTTATTCCCGATCTAGTATTTATTCCGCAAAATGATCATATGCTCTACTATCAAGAACAAAGTGCCTTTTTAGTATCACGTACCCATACTAATGAAACTAATGTTATCTTAGACACAAACCAGCTTATATATAGCTTACAATATCCTATATATGCAAAAGAGGCCTCATATGCCAACCCTGTGTTATGGCTTAATACTCCTATCAATCAAAGAAAAAATGCACATACAGTTAGCACAGATTTACAATTATGGGCATATCCTCTCAAAAATATACAACAGCTTTCTCCTTCTTCGTCTGTTACAAGCAATACAGATAATAGTAACAACAATGCTATTGTATCTCAAAACAATACTGCCAATACAATAAGTAACAGCACACAAACAGACACAGATATTTACACTATACAGTTTCCTTTTAACTCAAAAGAAATAATATACATTCAAGCTATACACACCTCCCCTCATAACAGTTTTTTTCTCATAAATAAAACCCCATCACACAATAGAAACGAGCAAACAGATACCATAACAAACAATACATTTCAATTTTCATATCAAAATTTCTCTCTATCACCATCAAGGTATACTGTGCATATAGCAACAAAGAAACATACACAACAAAATAACAGCGATACCAATGCACTGTTTACTCTTATCAATACCCCCCTCGCAACCATAGATCATGATGATATAGTATATGTGCTTCCATATGGAGACTCTCATGAATCACTGCTTTTGTTTACAAAAAACTACATACAAATTATTACCATAGACATTGCTACATTAAGCCTTTCTTTTGATACACGCATGAAATACCCTGATAATTTCAGTATCCTTCGCAATGTAGGAGTATATGACAATTATATTGTGATGGTAGACACACATAACACACTCATAATGCTTGAAATACAAAATAATACTATTCAGAACAGAGCAAAGCTATTTCTGAGTGAACGCACAATACATATAAAAGAATACATGTAATACATTACTACTCCCTATACTTGTGCTATATTTGTGTGTGTGGTGATGCTACTCAAAACTTCCAAATTTTCGCTTATCTACTTGATTAGTAGTCTCTACGGCTTGATTAGCGGCTAATTCCTTAAAAGTAAAGTTAGAAAAATTATACATGACAGAACCAGTTGGGCCATTTCGTTGTTTTGCTATAATAAGTTTTATAAGACTAGGATTATTTTCTTCTGCTTTATGAAGAAAAAGAACGACATCAGCGTCCTGTTCAATAGCTCCCGATTCTCTAATATTTGCTAAACTAGGATTTCTTCCCTCGCCTTCACGATTTAACTGAGAGAGAACAACGATAGGAATATCCAACTCTCCTGCTAATACTTTAAGAGAACGAGAAATTTCAGCAAACTGTTCATGCTTAGGCAATACGTATCTTCCTTGCCCATCATCATTGAAACGATGATAATAATTCAACAATCCCAGGTAATCAATAAAAATAACTTTCACTCCTTCCTTATGCACTAATCTTCGTGCTTGCACCTTTAAGTCAAATAAGCTAAGAGATTTTATGTCCGATATAAATAATTGTGCTTGAGAATATTGTATAACAACTTTCTGAATTCTTTGCAGTTCAACATCAGATAGCATATTTTGTCGTATTTTTTCATTATCTATCCCTGTTAGCTGACATACAAGACGAGACACAATTTCTCTTCCTTGCATTTCCATAGAGAAATACCCTACAGGAATATTCTGTTCAAACGCTATATTCTGTACCATGTTCAAAGAAAAAGCTGTTTTTCCCACTGACGGCCTCGCTCCAAGAATAATAAGCTCTCCATCCTGTAATCCCGATAAGATTTTATCTAACTTTAGAAATTTTGTCTCTATTCCCGAATATGTTCCTTGTGGCTCTTCTGATCTCCTTTGAACAACAGAATAAAACTCAGATAGATAATGTTCCACATCATGATACATTTTACTCTGTACCCTATCGGTAACATCAAAGATATTTTTCTCACATTCTTCTATAACACTTAAAATTTCCTTTGATTCATCCTGAGCCCACCCCAGCATTTCCCCTGAAAATCGTATAAGTCTTCTGCGCTGGCTTTTCTGAATTATTATCTGAGCATAGTACCCAATAGCACTCTCTCCTACTATCCCTTTCTCTAATAACGATGAGATATACGCAGTGCCACCTGCTAACTGTAGCTTATTTTCTGATATTAAAAAATCTGATATAGAAACAATATCTACAGGATTACCTGTATCCCATAGCTGTATTATTGCAGAAAATAACAAACGATGGCGTTCAAAATAAAAGTCTGCTTTAGCGGGCTTATTATCTAATTCCGAAAATAAACTCGCATTATTTAAGAGAACACCAAGAAAAGATTGCTCAGCATCCTCATTATAGGGTAATGCAGTATTTGACTCCATCTATACTATCTGTATACTATCGTACATCTTCACCTATGAAAAGGCAAAACTAAACAGTGCTATTCTCAGTATCTTGTTGTACACTGTTCTCTGATGAATATGAAGAAGCATTTGAATCTGATTGTTTTGAATCTGCCTGTTTTGAATCTGATAGCACATTGTCCGATGATGCACTATCAGTTACAGTATCGGAAGTACCAGGTACACTAGAAGTAGCAGGCTCTTCTTTATCATGAGATATGACATTTGGATAATTTTCTGACACTATATCAATAGAAAATGTTGCACTCACATTTTGGCTAAACTTAGCAATAAGCTCATATACTCCTACCGACTTTATCGTGTGTTCAGGCACTAGTAATTGTCGCTTATCTATTTCAATTCCCTCTTTTACAAGTGCGTCTAACACTATAGCCTGATTGATAGCTCCATACAAATGTCCTTTATCATTTGTCTTAATAGCTATAACAAAAGTCTTTCCTTCTATGCGTTCTTTCAGGCTCATCTGCTGTAGACGCTTTTCTTCTTTTCTTTTCTGTATTGCTTTTTGCCTACTCTTAAGCACAGAAATATTTTGAGTACTATGCTCTACCCCTTTTCTGCTAGGAATAAGATAATTACGTGCATACCCATTTGCAATATCCACTATATCGCCTTCTTCTCCTAATCCATGAACATCTTTTGTTAATATAACTTTCATATAAAGCTCCTAATTTTTTCTTTTTTTTAATTGTTCAATATGTACTAAATCTTGTAAAATTCCAGAAAAAAGCAGTATATATACTACTATCTGACCTACTATCGGTATAAATACTATAGCACACATTGCAATAAAATACAAATCCTTTCTTACAAGAATCTTATACATAAACAGAGAATACAATACTACAAGACCTCGTATAATATAGAGAAACAATACTACAAACAAAAAGTTACCAAAAAATAAAGCCATAACAGAAAGTACTGTATTGCTTGATCCTTGCCATGTAGGAACAACAAAACTATTGATGATCCACAAAGCTCCCCCAATAACTAAAAATGTTTTTGAAACAAAGTCTCTTTTTATTTTCTCAAACAAATAGCTAAAATAATTATTTGGATGAGCAGTGTAGCGTTTACTGAGAATTGATATTGCAATAAACCAGTTACTTAAAAACCATATTATCATACTAACCCATGCAAGATTGTTTCTAAAAAAGGAAAATATTTGCTCATAAAATATCTGTATCTGCTTACTATCTGTTTGAAATATAGCAGCCAGATCTGAAAAAATAGTAGTGTTTTTTACCATATTTTCCATATACGAAAGTACGGGAATAATACAAAAAAATACCACCATAGTACTCATAGGTAAGCGAAACTGCCATACTATCTTACTGCTATTTGCATACAGTAAAAGCATAACAAACCATGAGCTTATAAATAAAAACTGATTGATAAACTGCATGACATCATACTGTACAGAAGATGTGTTTCCATTAGAATTACTATTTGCTGTTATTGAATACCAAAAAATAACCTCACTTATGAGCAAAATAGACACAGAAAACAAAAAAGAATATAATAAGCATTTTTTAAAAAATACAGCACTATACCGATAATAGGCGTATATCAATGGCACCATAAAAAAGAACATAAGGATACTTATGTTCAATACTATTGCACTCAAAAAAGCAAATACAATTACTTTTTTGTGTTGATTCTTTTGTATAGCATTCATACAATGCTGCCTCTTTTATATCTTATAGTTACCTTAATGCTATACATGATACATGTGTATTGAAAATAATATCATAAAGCAATATAGGCATGTACTTATAACACATTGAAAAATACAGAGATATACTATGCTGAAGGAAGAAGCCCAATATGTCGTGCTCGTTTAATTTCTCTGATAAGCCTTCGTTGATTTTTTGATGAAGTGCCAGTAAATGATGTAGAGAGTATTTTTCCTTCTTCAGTGATAAACTCTTTTAGTATATGAGGCTTCTTATAATCAATATCAAGTTTTTTAGTTGCAATTTTATCGTATTTACGAAATTTCTTAAAACGAGTATCTCTGTCTTTTGCAAATTCATTTCTTTTGTCATTAAATCGATGAGGACGATAGCCGCCTCCCTCTTTTCTAAAAGAGGATTGCTGTCCACCTTCTGACGGTCTTGCATACCTATTATTTCTGTCTACAGAGGAAGATTCTCGATTATATGAAGTATTGCTTTGTGTATCAGTAGTACTACTTGCAGGCAATTCTGTTGTAGCTGCTCCATCCGAGTCAGTGCTTGCTTGAGTTTGCATTCCCTGTTGTGTTGTTTCTGCCTCTCCAGTTACTTGATGCTCTACTGTATCATTAGCATGTGTAGGTACTTGCGTACTTGTATTGTGTTCTTCTCTGGTATCATTATCCATAATTTCACCTCTTTTTATTATTTATGCTGATCTTTTTTACTGTTTTTTACTATGCTTTTATTCTCACTATTATTAAAAAGGAATATCATCCTCAAAATTATCTCCTCCACTATCAGAGTAACCTTGTTGTTGATTGGGAGTATATCCCCCTCCTCCCATAGTGGCAGTAGCACCAGTAGGAGCTCCTGTACTTCCACTTCGACTCCCTAAAAGCTGCATATTATTTGCTATTATTACTACACGACTACGCTTTTGTCCCTCTTGCTCCCATCTATTCTGTCGTAGCTCACCATCCACTGCTATCTGTGTTCCTTTTGTGAGATACTGCTGTAATGCTTCCCCTAATCTCCCAAAAAGAGTAACATCAAAATAACTCACTTCATCATTCCATGTTCCATCTTGACTCTTTGCTCTCCGATTTACTGCTAAGGAAATATTACATACAGTAGTATTAGGAGTAGATCGTACCTCACAATCTTTTGTAAGCCTTCCTACTATTGTTACATTATTAATGTCTGCTGCCATTCTTATAATCTCTCTATTATTTATGTATTATTTATGAATCACTAATATACGTAATAATTGCTTGACATATGCTACATTTTTTCTTAAACTATATGCTTTTTCAGGAGACATAAACGCAATAAAATACAAATAACGTGCATGCGTATGCTTTTTTATCTGAAATGATAACTCTTTTACTCCTAAATCTTCTTCTTGTTCAATTTTTCCCTCTAGCTCAGCTATTTTACTTTTTACTTCTTGTAATCCCTCACTAAACTCTTCTACTTGAGGAACAAACACACACATTATCTCATACTTTCTCATATATGCTACCAATACTCCTTACATTGTACTTACTTATTAGTGTACTACTACTGCCTCAACTTGTCAATAGTATATTGAGGTTCGTGGAAAATTCTTATATAACACATCACCAACGAAATGCAGTTTCTAAGGCAAACCCAGGAGTTGTTCGTTCACGAATATTTCCTCCTGATTCCTGTGTATATATAGTAAAAGCAATATCAACATACCATATATCAAAGCCCATTCCAAAGGTAGGTCCTCCCTTATTAGCTCCTACTTGCATGGTAATAAAAGGCTTTAATATCTCAAACTCCACGCCTGTATGAATACGGCTTACAAAATCTGGCTTTCTACTCGATTCAAGATACGAGAGATAAAAAGGGTCGGTAAACTGTAAATAGACAGTAACATCAAAATACTGCTCTAACCATATAAGATTAGCAGCGGTCATGTTATATGCAATTCCCAAATTTACATAGAGAGGCAATACATAATAATCACTGGGGCTTTTAGTAGTAGCTTTTCCCGAAAAATAGTCTGTTGTTTTCGCTTCTGTATATACAATAGGAGTAAATATATTATGTATATCTGCTCCAAAAGTAACTCCCAACCATTCAAGTTGTAATCCTACATCATGCCCTATAGCAAAGCCATGCAATCCAGTAAATGCATCAAATGCTTGTGAAATATCTCCACTTTTTAAGATAGCAACAGTTGCTTCTCCGCCTGTCAACTCATTGTATGTACGAAACAATGGACGAGCAGTTGCTCCTAAACGTAAGAGAATATTAGAAAAATGAAATTGATATGCATATCCTGCCATAAACTGTAATTGATCAACTAAAGTAGCACGAACACTGTAAAAGGAATCAGGGGTATATACATCAGTATCAAAAGAATTTATAATACCAAAACCGAAACTTCCCCATCGTTTTTGCGATATATACCCACCACTTATTGGAAAGCCTAATGCTATTCCTGTAGTATTGAGTGTTTTTAAGCCTGCACCAATATTTTTTTCAAAAAAATTATCAAATACCTTTTTTACATCTCCAGGATACGGTTCTGTCCAGAATGTAAAAGAAAAAGCTGTTATTTCGCTATCTTTTTCAAAATGCGTAACATATTTTTTTGCTAGTCCAGCAGGATTTGTCCAAAGAGAATGGAAGCCAGAGGCCTGTGCAGAAAACCCATTTCCCATTCCCATAATTCGTGGGACTATAGGTAATACATCTTTATGATATACGGTTTTTGCATATACCGTACCTTGCACAAACAACATACCTACAAACCATAGAGAGAATAATAGTATATACTGATAACGAAATTGTTCTTTTTTCATGCTAACACCAACTAATAATTATATAGCTTATATTATATAGTATTACCTTATCATTAGTGTACTATATATCCTCTATTTCATCTATAAGAAATCCTAGACCACATTCTTTCACTACATCTTCTATATTGCTTTTACTTCCCACAAGATTATTGTCATATAAAAACCCTTTATTAAAAATATAATCTTTCACTTTTAATGTTGGCACAACAGTAAGAGAAGAATCAATATGAACAAAATCCTCTACTTTTAAGATGAAAATATCTTTATATTCTTTCACATTTGAAAGATATTTAATCAATGTTTCTTTGTAATCATCTTTATATTCTACTGGATCTGTGTCTGCTATTTCACATGCCGCTTCAGTTTCCCTTGCTTTACAAACAGGATCTTTTTTTGTTATTGTTCCAGTATCAGATACCTCTATCACTCTATGAAATCGATACAGAAAATCAAATATACTGGACATTATTGCTACTTCTGCAAAAGCAAATTTTGTTTCTTCAAAACCGCTGTTACTAGACGGAAATTCTTCACCTTTCTTAAATTCTGCCCCTAATAGATTGAGCATGTTTTGTAACAAAATGGAATAAGAAACAAAATTACTTACATATTGCTCCTCTTTTCCTTTAATATTTTCATATATAGTACCTGCATACTCATTAAGATCAAAATCTTCTCCTGTATCTAATAGAGCTTGGTATAAATCAAGAAAAAATACAAAACTTATATCTGCAATTTCCGTTGTCCTAAACAGTAACTTGATAACATTGAGATAATGTAATACTCTATGTTCTCCTCCACTCTCTTCTCCTTCCTTAGTAATAGTTTCAATAAGCTCATTGCGTTTTTTTTCATCGTATCTAAGATACCGCGATACGTCTTTGTCGTCTAATAAAAAGTAAAATTGAGTGCTGTCTGCTTCATCAATACGTTTATTTATATCTTGTGCTACACGAAATATATTTAGATCATAACAAGAGCTGAGAAGCAAAAACAAAATGCATCCCATGAGTAGGTACCGTAGGTTTGCTTGAAAAGAAAAAAAATTCTTCTGTTGTTTCATACTATACCACTCATTACACAATACATATATATGCCTATTATAGTATAAATTCTTAATTTGACAAGAGTTCTACTTGAATTTTCTGTCGGGCTAATCGATTACTTGGATCTAGTTGGAGTACTTTTCTATATAATGCTATTGCTTCTTCTTTTTCATTCTTTTGTTCTTTTATTGTAGCAAATAGAAGCAACCACTCTATATTGTTAGGTCTATAAGAAACTGCTGCTGCCATAGAAATATCAGCTTTGAACAATTTACCTTCTTGTGAGTATATTTGTGCAATATAAAAATATATCAAATCGACTACTTCTTCATTTGGTCCCTTTCTTAGATACTCAGAAAGATACCGAAGAGACTCTTTGTTTTGTTTTAATGCATAATATGATTCTGCAATCGCTAATACCAATCGTAAATCATTAGGAGCGTACTGATAGCCTTCTTGTGCTATTTGTAGGGCATTTGCCCACTGTCCTAGTCCAATATACGCAATACTTGCAACAACAAACGCAGATATGTTGCTTTTATCTGCTTCAATCAAAAGTAATGCGGCATCAATAGCCTCACGATGACGTCCTTGCTTGTATAACGCATATGGAGGCTCTGTTGGCTCTTGCTGTGCATATAAAGGAGATAAGAGCAGTACCCATAAAGCTACTACTAGTATGCCTCCTATTCTTCTATGTGTTCTTCTGTGTGCCAGAGTTCCTTGTGTTTTTTTTTGCATGCTCATCTCTCTATTTTTTACTACTGTCTTGCTTGTTATGGGATGGCAACATTTTACAAGCACCATTAAAAATGCCACCCGATTCAATTTGTAAGAAAGCAACTGCTATTTCTCCTTTTATTTCACCACCACGCGAAAGATATAACATGTCTTTTGCCTTAAATTTTCCTTCTGTTTTTCCCAAAATAATAAGAATATCTGCTTCTACATTTTTGGTAACACTTGCATGATTTGCAATCAATAAAGTGGTAACTTTTATCTTTGAATCTGTAATAACACCTTTGACAAACAGAGATTCATCTGCTTCTATTTCTCCAGAAAATTCAACATCTTCGCCTAAAATAGTAGCATACTCGCTTTCTTCACGATGCATATTTAATAATGACATATGTTTATTATAGTATAGTTTGCTCTATCCAGCAATGAGCTATTGAAGAGCTATCATCTCACATACGATGATAGCTCTTACCTTCATTCTTATACAAGCGAGTCAAAGGCATAAATGCTAGTATGCTTATACTTTAAGGGCTTGATGATGTATCATTCTTTTTCTGAGGAATTCGCTTTTTCCAATTATTACCAGCCTGAGTAATGTAGACATCTTTCTTTTTTTCCCATTGTCGTTTTACACTAGTACTAAAATTTAAGTATAGTTTTCCTTTATAAATAGTCCATGCTTTCACATTAATAGGAGCTAAATAATCTTGGGCCATTGCATATGCACAGTAGCCACCGTATTGTGGAATATACTTACTTGGATCTTTCATAAATAACTCTAGGTGTTGCTGAGAACTAAAATACCATGTTGCCCCTATATATTCACTTTGATATGCTTTTTTTCCTTTTACTGCTTTTTTTTGCGTAAAATATGCAACTGTGTCATATCCTTTTATTGCAACAGAGGATGCATTTGTAAATACTGGAGGATACTGTTCTTCATTAGCGATACGCTGTACTCCAACATCAGCATGTTCAGAATAGAGAGGTGCTATATAAAAAATACTTATTATTAATAGCAATACTATATATCTATATTTCATTTACTTTCTCCTTTTCATGTTTTATACACTATACTACATTTAGAAATAATATGTTTGTACTCATTGTATCAGTTATCGTATCCCGGTAAAATATAGCCTCCTATATCTTGACCACTACTATTATAAAAATAGCCTGTCAAAATAATAGGAACATATTGTTTAGCATTATCACTACGATATTTACTAGTAAACTCAAGAGTATATTCCCCTACATCAGGAGTAAATATATCATCAATAATTGATGTTTCTGCTCCTTGTAAAATAAAGGGGTATCGGTAGCTTTTTCCTTTTGTGCGTTCTACCATAGAAGTAAAATATGTCATAGAAGTAGTAGGCGATAGGGATGCCGTTTCATTTTCTCCTTGAATGATATTTGGCTTTACCCAAAATAACGAGATATTATTAATAACCAACGCTTTTTCTAAATTTCCCCATATCTCTCTATCATGCAGTTCATTCATACTTCCAACATATATAATCACTTTATTTCCTTGCTTTAATAATAGCATATTTAAGGCAGTATGCAATGCTTGATATATATTTTTATTTGAAACACTATCAGTATCTACTGCTTCGGCAAACTCTTCTACTTTACTTGCTAATACAGTATTTTCAATTACTACATAAGGAATAGATTCAGTAGGCTGTACAAGACTAAATATAACATTGTTATTATCAGCTTTCGCACTTGCATTTTCACTAATAATAGCAACACTATCTTTTAAGCGCTTTTCTTGCACTGGATCAGATGCATCATTCAGTAGCCCTGTAACAATAACTATGTTAGTACTTCTTTCTTTTACGGTATTTTCCTGCATATTAAAAGCTAGCACAGGGCTATTTGCTTCTGTAAGAGCTATAGAAGAAGCAGTGAGACCAGTAATAGATTTATTTGAAGCATTTTTTACAGAAAACACAATACGTACAGTAGGATAATTATTTGTATACACAGAAAGCATATTTACATGTAATCCTGTATAAAAATTTGAAATATTTGTAAATATATCTAAGCTATTTCTTCCTTGATCAGCAACCCATAATAATCCATTCTTATCTATTGTGGCACTTATCAATTTAGAAAATTCTGAGTCTTCAAGACGCTCTACTATTTTTCTTTGTTTACTATCAAACTTTATCAGAGAATTTGTTAATGTAAGCATAAGAGTATCATTGTTAAGTGTTTGTATACTTTCAATGTTTGTATCTGAGGAGATACGTCCTTCAAAAGAAACAGTGCTCACATAATTACCGCTTATATCAAATTCAACAAGCGAAGAAGCAGCATCTCCATTACTGGCAACCCACAGTTGATTTCCCTGAACAACAATACCAGTAGGGTTTTCAAGGCCAGAAAAAGAACCTACGGATCGTCCAAAGCGCTGTACTAACATGCCTTCTGGTGAAAATTTAGCTATTTCTGCAGTTCCATATACACTGATAAAAACATTATCAAACACGTCCTTTGTCATAAACTGTGGACCAATCAGTACATTTTTAGTAATAGCGTCTTCGTTTTGCTCATCATTATGCTGTATAAAAGAGCCTGTATAGCTCCCTTCGGTATTAAATGCAGATAGAGAGTTAGATCCAAACTCTGAAACAATAATAGTACCATTACTGAGCTGTTCTATATCCATAGGTAACTTAAAAGTATCAATATTCTTTGACAAAAACCGTGATATAATTCCAGTAGGATTAATCAATGCTACAACATTAGATTTGAGTACTGTCAAACCTAATATGCCATTATCCAATGCCTTAAGTGTCATTGGTAATAATAACTGCCTGTCAGAAAGGTTTATACTACTTGCTCTACTCAGTCGTGATAATTGTATTGTAGAGGCTTGATTTTTTTGAGATTGTAAAATTTCCAACTTGTTTCTTAAGTACGACTGAAAAAACTCTTGAGTAATGAGTTCTCGCCATAACACTTCTGCAATATCTTCGTTTCCATAGGCATAATTGGCTTTTGCAAGCCAAAATTTATACATACTTACCGTAGTAGCATCATTATCAGATTGCTCAGTAGCATCATTTTGTGTAAACAAAAGTACTGCGTTTCTAAATGCCAACAATGCTTGTGCAAAATTACCTGCATTATAGAGGTTTACCCCTTGAAAAAATTCAAAACGAGCCTCAGATTGAGAAAAAAACGCATTTAATTGATCGGCATTAAATGCTTCTGCAGTCTCGTCTAACAAAAGAGTATCTTGCTGTGCAAAAATAACGCAAGGAACTATATATAATATCAATACCAGTAGAATTTTATACATACAATAGCTTACTATCTCCTTCCTTGTATAGCAATATTGATATGTTCAAGAATAAGCGGATCTTGGGTCATTTTATATGCATGTTCTAGCACTTTCCTTGCGTCTTTAAATTTTCCTAATCGACACAATATCAATCCATATGTATCCAAATATGCAGGATTACTAGGTTGTTTAGATATAGCCCGTTGTATAAAAGAGAGAGCTACATCTAGTTTTACATTATTCTCTGCAAGAATATAGCTCATAGAATTTAAGGCGGTAGTGTTTGAGGAATCTAAATTAAGAGATTTTTGAATAAAATGCACTGCTTGATTTGTCTTTCCTTGAACATATACAACATGCCCTACCGCAGCATATACTCTTGTAGATTCATATCCCATATTGATTAAATCTAAAAACTCAAGCTCTGCTTGACGCAATTTTTTCATTACAGTATAAATATACCCTTTAATCATTTTACACTGATAGGTATAAATAAATCCTAACCTTGAAGAAAGTACAAAATCAAAAAAGTCTAATGCTTTTTTATAAGATTTGAGGTTAGCATAACAAATTGCCTTATAATAATGAATTTTTGTAGCATTTGTCTTAATATCATCCTGATTTGCGTGTTTCATGTACTCCAAAGCATTCTCATATAATTTTTTTTGCATGAGTACTCTTACATACACTAAATTCATATGCCCCTCAAAGTTTACTGTATCTTATCTCTATGTATACTACTTTTAATACTATGAGAAAAAACAGGTATAATAGTCATTACACTGTAGCCTTGTGTTGTATAAAACCAATCGGTATCTGTTGGAATATCACTATCGTCTATCTTAAAATCTCTGTGTACAAGATATTCTTTTGGAAATGTATGTTCATCATGAGATACAGCTTGTAGCTGAAAACTATTACTATATTTTCTTTTCGATAGTTCTGCCTCTCGTAAATGCAAGGATACGGGTAACGGAATATTCACATTTACATAGGCATCGGTATGTGCTTTTGCAATATCCACAAGTTTTATCAGCCATGCACTAAGAAAACTATGCCATTGTTCCATATCAATAGTATTGACCTTGTAAGAATCATCAAGTATAGACAACGCAATAGCAGGAATACCTGCAACTGCTGCTTCACGAGCCGCTGCAACAGTACCAGAATACACAATGTCATCTCCAAGGTTTGATCCTATGTTTGGACCAGAAATTACAAGATCAAAACTCTCTTGTAAGTGTAATGCCATCTTAACGCAATCAACAGGATACCCTTCAAGTGAATAAAAATTTTCATGCATTTCACGTAAATACACAGAAGAATCAAAAGATAATGCTGAAGAAATAGCACTTTTATTACTATGAGGTGCTATTACGGTAATAACACTATGAGGAAAAATAGACGGAAGAAACCGATACAAATCATTGAGTAAAAAACTTGTATAACCGTCATCGTTCGTTAGTAGTATTCTCAAGTATGTCCCCCGCTTTTATTATATCATATATAATTTTCTTTGTTTGATAATAATGTAAAAATTTCATTGCTTATTCTAGTATAATAAATGATATAATGATATCGTTTAAATATTATGGTGTACTCCTTTTACTGGGACTTTGTTCGGCTCTTTTATTATTTTTAAGTTTTCCTAATTTTCTTGTTTTATATGGAATACCCTATATAGGGTTTATTTGCATTGTTCCATTACTGATTGCTCTTTTTTTTAGCCCAAGCATTCGAAGTGCATTTTTTATTGTAACAGTATGGACAGTAGTATATGTTTCTGCCATTTTCTTTTGGTTACTTAATTTTCAAGAAATGGCACTCCTTGCTTACTTAGGGGTACTCATTGGTTCTATTCTACTCTATGCAAATGTTATTACAAGCATAAAATGTATTATGAATAGCTTTACTGCTGTGTATCGACCATTTCTGATTGCTATTTTCTGGGTAGGCTATGAATATATGCGATCTCGTGGGTATCTTGCTTTTCCTTGGGCATTATTATCACAGGCAAGCTATCATATTGACCCTTTTGTACAAATAGCCAGTATTGGTGGTGATTGGCTTGTCAGCTTTATGGTAGCATATACAAACGCAGTATTGTTTGAAGTAATACTGTACATGCTACGAAATGATAATAAAGCAATAGCATTACAACACAGCAACACACTGTTACCTATGTATCAAAAACCATTACGTTATCATATTACACTGCCCCACAGAAAAAACTACAGAGCTAATTATAGAACAAGCTATAGAACAACACTACATCCCATGTACTTCCATGTATGCTTTTTAGGCATCTTATTTACTCTTAGCATTATATATGGCGTGCATTCATTGCAACAACAAAAGTATATAGACACAGACAAACAAATATCCACTTTAGGGTTACAGCAAAACACTGACAGCTGGAATACAGACGATAAAATTGCAGTACTAAAAACTCTTATTGACACAACTCAAACAGCAATCAATGATCTTGATAAAACACCAGACATACTCTTTTGGAGCGAAACAAGTCTCTTTTACCTATATCAACCAAAAGAGTTACCAGAAAGTAGGTATTTTTATGAATCAAATCCTCCTCATTTTCCTTTTACTCGTTTTTTACAAACTAACAATATTCCTCTTGTTACTGGTATTCCAATTCAAAAAAAAGAAAATGATACTACACAATTTTTCAATAGTGCTATCGTATTATCTCCATCAGGAGAAGTACTTGATTCATATGCAAAAAATCAATTAGTGCCATTTGCAGAACATATACCAGCAAGTAATAATCCTATAGTAAGAAGCATACTTACAGCTTTAGGAATACAGTCTCTGTGGACACCAGGACGTTCTGTGCATCCCGTGAGTGTCCCTATTCAAAATAACACCACTATCAAAGAAAATAGCATTACTTTAGGGATAGCGATATGTTTTGAAGATGCCTTCTCATTTATAACACGAACACATGCAAATCTTGGTGCAGAACTATTAGTAAACCTTTCCAATGTAAGCTGGTCAAAAACAAAAAGTGCTCAAGTACAACAGCTCATTGCATCAAAATTTCGTAGTATTGAGACAGGTCTCCCTATGATTCGAGTGACAAACAGTGGAGTAAACGCAATCATCAATCCATGGGGACAAGTAGTACAACAAACCCCCATGTTTGAAACTAATACAATGTTCTCTGAAATTCCGCTTATTTCTATTCCTACCCTCTATCGTACGATAGGTGATTCTTTTGCTATACTATGCCTTATTGGGTTTATCATAATCATATTATTATGCATCATCAATTATAAGAAACACATAGCTCTCAATGAAAGAAAGGGCATATGATACAACGCAACAGATACAACATAACAAAGCATAAATAGTAGAAATGATAAAAAGCCTTATCAGTCTTTTATATTAAAACGTTTCCTAAATCTATCTATTCTTCCACCAGTATCAATAAGTTTTTGTTGACCTGTATAAAAAGGATGAGAAGAGCTAGAAATTTCTAATTCAACAAGCGGGTACTCTGTCCCTTCTAATGCCTCAGTTTTTTTGCTTTGTAATGTTGAGTGTATCTTAAATGTCTCTCCAGTTGACATATCTTTAAAAAGCACCTCTTGGTACTTTGGGTGTATATCTTTTTTCATATTCCTCCTTCATAGATTATACCTATTTCTCTTTATTGTATCATACTATATACATTATTGACTATTCACATTATTGGCTATTCATAGATAAGAGAAAATCTTTATTATTCTTTGATTTAGACATTCTATCTACCAATAGCTCAGTTACTTCTAAATCATCCATATTATTTATTACTTTACGTAAAACCCACATTTTTTGCAACTCACTTTCAGTGAGCAAAAGATCTTCCCTTCTTGTTCCAGAACGCTTACAGTTTATAGCAGGGTACACTCTTCTTTCTGATAGCTTTCTATCAAGGTTAATTTCCATATTTCCTGTTCCCTTAAATTCTTCAAAAATAACTTCATCCATCCTACTTCCTGTTTCTATCAAAGCGGTAGCCACTATAGTAAGGCTTCCTCCGTCCTCAATATTTCGAGCTGCACCAAAAAAACGTTTTGGCTTATGCAAAGCGTTAGAGTCAACCCCTCCAGAAAGAACTTTGCCTGATGCAGGAATAGTTTGGTTATATGCACGAGCAAGACGTGTAATGGAATCTAAAAGTATCACAACATCTCTTTTATGCTCAATCAATCTTTTTGCTTTTTCAATTACCATTTCTGCTACCTGCACATGACGTGTAGCTTGTTCATCAAACGTTGAGGATATTACTTCAGCTTTTACATTTCTTTGCATATCAGTCACTTCTTCAGGACGTTCATCTATAAGAAGTACAATAAGATATACCTCTGGATGATTTGCGGTTATTGCATTTGCAATTTTTTGTAATAAAATTGTCTTTCCAGTACGAGGAGGAGCTACAACAAGCCCTCTTTGTCCTTTTCCTATAGGACAGAATAAATTTATAATTCTTGTAGCAATTTCATTATTAGATTCTGTTTCAAGCTCTAAACGAGTATCAGGATAAAGAGGAGTAAGATGATCAAATGGAATACGTGTAATAGCATTATTTCGATTATCAAAATTTATGCTTTCTATTTTATTCAAGGCAAAAAACCGTTCTCCTTCTTTCGGTAAACGAATAATCCCTTCAACAGTATCACCAGTTTTAAGATTCATTTTTCGAATATGAGCAGGAGAGACATATATATCCCCAGGACCCGGTAAATACGAATTATGAGATGAACGCAAAAAGCCATATGAATCAGACATGATTTCTAGGGTCCCTCGTGCATGTGCAACAATACCTCCTTGAATAAATATATTTAATATCTTAAAAATAAGCTCTTGTTTTTTTAGTGCCGAAATACTCTCGTAATCTAAGCCAATTTTTAAGGCAAGATCACGTAAATCAAGAATTGATTTTTCTGTTAACTCATCATGGTATACATCAGTTATATCATTAAATTCGCTTGGCATTTTTATTGCTGATGTTTCTTGTTCAATATGTTGCTGTTGTAGCCCAACCTCTTCCTGTCCTTGTTTGTTTCCTAAATGATCGTGTTTTTTCTTTTTATTTCTTATATTTTTTCGTACGGGTTCTTTTTTAATTTTCTTATCAGATCGTAGCTTTACTTCTATTTTTTTACTCTCAGGTCCTTTAGCTTCATTACTTAGCTCATTGTGAGCTACTTTCTGAGTACTATCTTCTTCTTTGTTTTCTTCCATTTTTTCTCCATCTTTATTTATATAAATTTAATTATTAACTTTCATAACTTTTAAAAAAATACTGCATTTCTTTCTTATAAAATTTCTTCATACTATTCTATAAATACAAATAAAATCTATAACAATGATAAACCATTTTATGATTATCATAGGCATAAAAGCCTCTAGTATACTACATTTATACAGGAATATATTGCCATCTACAAATATACATTGCTTATAATTTATTATGAATATGCCATATAGATATCCTAACATACTTTAAGAAAATTCAGCACTCTCTTAAGTATAATACATTATATAATTTTGTCAATACTTAATTTCCAGTGGGAATTATATACATAGTATCCCATTACATAATAATATAAAAATCCAATAAAAATACTTGACAAATAGTGTAATAATGGGATATAATATCCTTATGAGTAAGCAAAAGATGATGAGTGTAAAAGAGTTTTTTAGTAGCTATGCTTCTACAGAAGAGCAAGCTATAAAAGTATTTGAAGGGATACGATGGAAAGATGGTAAAATAACATGTCCTTATTGTAAGAATGCTAGAATAGCAAAAACATCAAATAAAGTACAGCCGTATAGGTGTAAAGATTGTAGAGGGCGGTTTACGGTAAAAACAAAGACTATTATGCAAGCAAGTAAAATAAGTGTTCAATCATGGTTATATGCTATGTATTTGATGGATATTAACAAAAAAGGAATATCTAGTTTGCAATTATCAAGGGAATTGGGTATTACACAGAAGTCGGCTTGGTATATGGCACAGAAAATAAGAGAATGTTTTGATTTTAAGATTACTCATAATAGCACAGTAGAGATAGATGAAACTTATATAGGTGGGAAAGAAAAGAATAAGCACAGTGATAAAAAACTTGATGTAAAAGGTGGTACTACAGGAAAAGCAATAGTAGTAGGAATAAAAGAAAGAGAAGGGTTTGTACAAGGGAAAGTGGTAAAAGATACCTCACAAGATACATTAGAAAGGACGATATTACAAAGAGTAGAGCCTAATACTACTATTTACACAGATGAGCATAGAGGATATATAGGACTTGATTGGTACGGATATAAGCATAAGTCAGTAAATCATAGTGCAAAGCAGTATGTCGATGGCATGGCACATACCAACGGAATAGAGAGCTTTTGGGCATTATTGAAAAGAGGAGTGTATGGCATATTTCACAGTATAAGTGAAAAGCATTTACAACGATATGTAAATGAGTTTAGTTTTAGATTAAATATGACAACATCTACAGTACAACAATTTATAGCTTTTACTTGTAAGCATGGATTAAATAAAATTAGAACATTCCATGATATAAAAAGGGTACAATAAATATATGAGAGAGAATATAATACCACCACTTCCTAAAAAAGTAGGATTTAAGAAATTAGTAGAGATGGTAGCTACTACTACCCCTGAACAAATAGCAGAATATAAAAAACAACAGAAAGAAAAAAACAGTTCTAAAGATAAGCGATAAAGACTACATTAGGTTTTTTGTTTTCTATTTTTACAGATACTATTTCATTTCTATTCTTATAGAATACTATATATTCCTATTTATTAAATTATTGAAAACAAATTATCACTTCAATAATAGATCTAGTGTGTTATTTCGTAGTAACGGGATACTATGTATATAGTTCCCTTTCCAGTTTTGCATATCTCTTGGAGTTTTAATTGATAGTAAAGTATCATGGTATGAGGATGCTCTACTGAAGCAGGACATCTATCATAGAGCATAGCTTTTGGGTTCTCTTTGTATCTTTGAAGTCATTTGCGTACTGTATTAGGAGACACATGAAAGGTACGATCAGTACTTTTTAGTCTATGTTTTTTTGCAGAAAGTACCATAGCTAAGCGTATAGTATGCATCTCTCTTTTTGATTTCTTGTATTATAGAGTTTAGAGTATACTTTCCCCCTTTTTTTTTATTTTACAAGTGTAGGGATGATAGATGGTACAGATAAAAATAAAGGTTTTTATGCTTCTCATCCCTACACAATTTTACTATTGATAAACTTCTATTGTAAAACTAGTTTTTGCTTTCCTGCCATCTGTCGCTGTAAATGTTACTGTATATTGTTGACGCGAAATGTATCTTCCATACCCTGTTATTGTGCCGTTGCTCTTATTCAGTGTAGTATTTCCTAAATAATACTGTATACTGGGGCTTATTGAATATGTACCTCTTACATTATGGCTTAAAATTGGGTATAGTGTAATAACATCCTTATATACTTGCATACTAGAAAAAACAAATTTGCTACTCCTATCGCTTAATCTATAATACAGACTCATCGTTTCTAGGGTAGTGAAATATGCCTTTATACCTGTAGATACTTTTGTAGGGTCAGTTGCATTCACTGATTGTATTACTATTTGATAGGTAGTAACAGGCTTAAGATTAGTTATCTTTATGCTGGTTGTACCCTTTGCTACTTCCAGTGGATTCTTGTCCGCTGCTTTTATCTGTGCTATTGTGCGGACATTGTCATTTCTTCCCAGTTCTACCCTATAAATTTTGTAAGATATATCTGCCGATGTTAATTGTGTTCCATCTGCCTTCTTATAGCTTCTTGCTATATTAGTGTTTCTGTTCCATGATAATCGTGCATGTGTATCGGCTGGTATTTTTGTAACATTCCTGTTACTCCCTGGCACATTTGGCGGTGGAGTTCCAGCGGATACAGTAGTTACTTCTCTTCTTACTCCTGCAGATACTTTTGTAGTATCTGTTACATTCACTGATTGTATTACCACTTCATAAGTAGTACCAGGTGTAAGATTTCTTATATTTGTAATTGATGTTCCTACTGCTATGGGGCTTTTATCTGCTTCTTTAATCTGTGCTACTGTTCGCTCATTTTCTCCCTTTGCTACTCGGTATACTTTGTACGATACCTCTGCCGCTGTGAGTCTTTGTCCGTTTGCTTTCTTGTGACTGCTTGTAAGCGTTGGGGCTTCCCATAATATGCTTATATCTGTTTTACGGGATTGTGTTTCTATAAGTCTTGCCTCTGCGGGGGCAGTGGCACGGGATATGGTAGTAACTTCTATTCGTATACCTGTAGAGATTTTTGTGGTATCGGTGACATTGACTGATTGTACTACTACTTCATAGGTGGTATAAAGGGTAAGATTAGTTATACTTGTACTTGTTGTTCCCTTTGCTACTGCTAGCGGGGCCCTGTCTGCTGTTTTAATCTCTGCTATTGTTCGGGCATTCCTTCCTTTTGCTACTCGATATACTTTGTAAGATACATCTGCCGCTGTGAGTGCTTGTCCGTTTGCTTTCTTGTGACTGCTTGTAAGTGCTGGGGCTGTCCATGATACCGATACACTGTCATCGGCTGGATTTCCTCTAACACTGCGTGCTTCTGCTGGTGTAGTAGCAAGGGATAAGGTAGCTACTTCTATTCGTATGCCTGTAGAGACTTTTGTGGTATCGGTGGAATTGACTGCTTGTACTACTATTTCATAGGTAGTGCTTCCAGTAAGATTAGTTATACTTGTACTTGTTGTTCCCTTTGCTACTTCCAACGGAGTTCTGTCTGCTGCTTTAATCTGTGCTATTGTTCGAGCATCGCTTCCTTTTGCTACTCGGTATACTTTGTACGATACATCTGCCGCTGTGAGTCTTTGTCCGTTTGCTTTCTTGTGACTAGTATCAAGTGTGGAGGCTTGCCATGATACCGATACACTGTCATCAATTGGGCTTCCTCTAACACTGCGAGCATCTGCTGGTGCTGTTGCTTCATTAATGGTAGTTTTTTCTATTCTTACTCCTGTAGAAACTTTTGTGGGGGCAGTGGAATTGACTGCTTGTACTACTATTTCATAGGTAGTACTTCCAGCAAGATTATTTATAGTTGTGCTTGTTGTTCCCTTTGCTACTGCTAGCGGGGTCAGGTCTGCTGCTTTAATCTCTGCTATTGTTCGATCATTACTTCCTTTTGCTACATGATACACTTTGTACGATACCTCTGCCGCTGTGAGTGCTTGTCCGTTTGCTTTCTTGTGACTGCTTGTAAGTGCTGGGGCTTTCCATGATACCGATACACTGTCATCGGTTGGGCTTCCTCTAACACTTCTTGCTTCTGCTGGTGCTGTCGCGTGATTAGTGGTAGTTACTTCTACTCGTATGCCTGTAGAGACTTTTGTGGGATCGGTGGAATTGACTGCTTGTACTACTATCTCATAGGTGGTAGTAGGCTTAAGATTAGTTATAGTGATATTTGTTGTACCCTTTGTTACTGCTAGCGGGATCTTGTCTGCTGTTGTAATCTCTGCTATTGTTCGGGCATCACTTCCCTTTGCTACTCGATATACTTTGTACGATACATCTGCCGCTGTGAGTGCTTGTCCGTTTGCTTTCTTGTGACTGCTTGTAAGTGCTGGGGCTTTCCATGATATAGTTGTACTTGTATCGGTAGTACTTCCTGCGGTAACACTGCGGACGTTTGTCGGTGCGTTGGCGGGGTTCGTGGTAGTTACTTCTATCCTTACTCCCGTAGAGACTTTTGTGGGATCGGTGGAATTGACTGCTTGTACTACTATTTCATAGGTGGTACTTCCAGTAAGATTATTTATAGTTGTGCTTGTTGTACCCTTTGCTATTGCTAGCGGAGTCAGGTCTGCTGCTTTAATCTGTGCTATTGTTCGAGCATCGCTTCCTTTTGCTACTCGGTATACTTTGTACGATACCTCTGCCGTTGTGAGTGCTTGTCCGTTTGCTTTCTTGTGACTGCTTGTAAGTGCTGGGGCTTGCCATGATACCGCTACACTGTCATCGGCTGGGCTTCCTCTAACACTGCGTGCCTCTGCTGGTGCGGTTGCTTGATTATTTGCAAAGGTAGTTACTTCTATTCGTATGCCTGTAGAGATTTTTGTAGTATCGGTAGAATTGACTGCTTGTACTACTATCTCATAGGTGGTAGCAGGCTTAAGATTAGTTATAGTGATATTTGTTGTACCCTTTGCTACTGCTAGCGGGATCTTGTCTGCTGTTTTAATCTCTGCTATTGTTCGGGCATCGCTTCCCTTTGCTACTCGGTATACTTTGTAAGATACCTCTGCCGTTGTGAGTGCTTGTCCGTTTGCTTTCTTGTGACTGCTTGTAAGTGCTGGGGCTGTCCATGATACCGCTACACTCGTATCGGTTGGGCTTCCTGCAACACTGCTTGCCTCTGCTGGTGCAGTGGCGTGATTAGTTGCAAGGGTAGTTACTTCTATTCGTATGCCTGTAGAGACTTTTGTAGTATCGGTGGAATTGACTGCTTGTACTACTATCTCATAGGTGGTAGAGGAGGTAAGATTGGTTATCTTTATGCTTGTTGTTCCCTTTGCTACTGCTAGCGGGGTCAGGTCTGCTGTTTTAATCTCTGCTATTGTTCGATCATCACTTCCCTTTGCTACCTGATACACTTTGTACGATACATCTAATATTGTTAATCTTTGTCCGTTTGTTTTCTTGTGACTGCTTGTAAGATCTGGGGCTTGCCATGATACCTCTACACTCGTATCGGTTGGGCTTCCTGCAACACTGCTTGCGTCTGCTGGTGCGGTGGCGGGGTTCGTGGTAGTTACTTCTATTCGTACACCTGTAGAGACTTTTGTGGGATCGGTGGAATTGACTGCTTGTACTACTATTTCATAGGTGGTAGTAGGAGTAAGATGAGTTATATTTGTGCTTCTTGCTCCCTTTGCTACTGCTATCGGGTTATTATCTGCTGTTTTAATCTCTGCTATTGTTCGGGCATTGCTTCCCTTTGCTACTCGGTATACTTTGTAAGATACCTCTGCCGTTGTGAGTCTTTGTCCGTTTGCTTTCTTGTGACTGCTTGTAAGTGCTGGAGCTGTCCATGATATAGTTGTACTTGTATCGGTAGTACTTCCTGCGGTAACACTGCTTGCGTCTGCTGGTGCGGTGGCGGGGTTCGTGGTAGTTACTTCTATTCTTACTCCTGTAGAGGCTTTTGCAGGATCAGTGGAATTGACTGCTTGTACTACTACTTCATAGGTAGTACTGCCACTAAGATTATTTATAGTTGTGCTTGTTGTTCCCTTTGCTACTTCCAACGGGGTTCTGTCTGCTTCTTTAATCTCTGCTATTGTTCTGCTCTCTGCTCCCTTTATTACTCGGTATACTTTGTAAAATACATCTGCCTTTGTTAGTTGTGTTCCATCTGCTTTCTTGTGACTATCATTAAGCGTTGGAGGTAGCCATCTTAATAATGCACTTGCATCAGTTGGTCTTCCTGTAACAATGCGGGCATCTGCTGGTACTGTTGCCTGATTATTTACAAGGGTAGTTACTTCTATTCGTTTGCCTGTAGAAACTTTTGTGGTATCGGTGAAATTGACTGCTTGCACCACTACTTCATAGGTGGTATTAGGAGTAAGAGTGGTTATATTTGTACTTGTTGTTCCTTTTGCTACTGCTATCGGGTTATTATCTGCTGTTTTAATCTCTGCTACTGTTCGGGCGTCTATTCCCTTTGCTACATGATATACCTTATACGATACATCTGCCGTTGTGAGTTGCGTTCCATCTGCTTTCTTGTGGCTATCATCAAGCGTTGGCTCTTGCCATGTTATTCTTGCACTCGTATCGGTTGGGCTTCCTGCAACAATACGGGCGTCTGCGGGGGGAGTTGCAGGGTTAATTTTAAGGACAGTCACTTCTACTCTCATTCCTGTAGAGACTTTTGTGGTGTCCGTTGCATTGATCGCCTGTACTACTATTTCATAGGTGGTATCAAATTTACGATTATTTATATTTACCGTTGTTATTCCTTTGCTTACCTTTACGGGCGATTTATCTAACGCTATAATATTCGCTACTGTTCGGTCATTTGCCCCCTTCTCTACTATAAAAACTTTATACGATACATCTGACGTTGTAAGTTGTGTTCCATCTTTCTTTTTATGGATAGTGATAAGCGTCGGAGCTGTCCATTTCAATATAATACTTCTGTTGATAGTTTTATATGTAATATCTTTTACTTCTGCTAATGCAGTCGCAGAGGATAGTACATCATCCCCACTACTT
Source organism: Spirochaetia bacterium (assembly GCA_965218205.1). Lineage (GTDB taxonomy): Bacteria > Spirochaetota > Spirochaetia > WTKD01 > CBDDCA01. The sequence goes on from OZ244590.1 coordinate 1,431,523, forward strand.
GAGCTAGTCGAAGTATTAGCTTCACAAGCACTTATCAAAATAACAAAAATACTAAAAATAATATAAATAACGAACCATGTATGATTTTTTTTCATATTTTGCTCCTTTTTCAAGATTAACACTTGAATTTTTTATAAATATGACTATAGTATATATTGAAAAAAAAAAAAAATGCAATAGTAAAACGTCTATTTTTTAAAAAATAGCCTGATATTCTCAATTTTAAGTGCTACTTAAGTAAAATATTTGCATAGAGGCTACCAAAGGTATACATGAGATGGTAAAAGTACTGTAAAAGTACAAACCTGCTTGACACATTCCTACTAATTCTAGTATTATTATAGTAACATCGCAGGGTAGAGCAGTTGGTAGCTCGTCGGGCTCATAACCCGAAGGTCACAGGTTCAAATCCTGTCCCTGCTAAATAAAAAGCCTGTACCATATGGATATCTCTATACTTGTATCTTCCTTACAATCTCTTCCTCCTATTGTAATATCGCTCTTAACATTTGCTATTGCATATACATGTCTCTCTCTTTTTGCATTTTTTTTCGGAAAATCAGGACTGTATTGTTATATGGTTATTGCCCTCATCATGGCAAATATACAGGTACTGAAAGTAAGTCAATTTTCATTTTTTAGTAGCCCAGTTGCACTAGGAACTGAGTTATTTGCAAGCACCTATCTTGCTACAGATATTTTAGCCGAAGTATACGGAAAAAAATCTGCCCAAAAAGCAGTCATGATTGGTTTTTTTGCATTGATAGTATGGACACTTTTTTCAATACTCACTCTATCATTTAGACCTATCCCTGATGATACTATGCAAAATACCTTGAATACAATATTTTTACCTTTTCCTCGTTTTTTGATTGCAAGCATGATAGCCTATCTCATTAGCCAAACATTTGATGTATATATATTTTCTTATCTAAAAAATACACATAATAGTAAATACCTTTGGTTACGCAATAATCTTTCTACAATACTTTCTTCACTTATTGATAATATAGTATTTAGCGTTATTGCATTTGTGATATTAAATCCAGAGCCCATAAAACTACCAATACTTATTATGACATATATATTAGGAACTTATTTATTTCGACTTTTTGCAGCACTACTCGACACCCCAGTGGTATACCTTGTAAGCAGGTCATTAAAAAATAAAACAAAGCATATTATATAATAAGCACTGTAACATCAATGAGCATTAACCTGCACTCTTTGTATCCACATTTTTCTTTTGATTATAATACTATTTTTTCAAAAGCTCGGTTAGGAACACTAAATACCCCACATGGAACTGTACATACTCCTAACTTTATATTCTGTGCTACAAAAGCAAGTATAAAGGCAATACCTTCCTATACTATGCAAGAGCTTGCTGCAGAAATCATACTTGCTAATACCTACCATCTTATGTTACAGCCTGGATCAGAACTCATTGCACAACAAAATGGCATTCATTCCTTTATGGGATGGCAAAAGCCAATGCTAAGCGACTCAGGAGGCTATCAAGTTTTTTCTATGGGATACGGTTCAGTATCATCTGAAATAAAAAAAAGTGCTAATAGGAGCTTTCCAAAAAGCATCCTCTCTATCAATGAAGATGGAGTATATTTTAAGTCTTATATAGATGGTGCTACTATATTCCTTAGCCCCGAACAATCTATTAAAACACAAAGAGAAATAGGATGCGATATTATACTGCAGTTTGATGAATGCACTCCTTACCATGTTGATAAGGAATATACTAAACAATCTATGGAGCTATCATTACGCTGGGGAAAACGTAGCCTTGTAAATTTCATGAAACACAGTACGGAAACTCAGGCTCTCTATGGTATTATCCAAGGTGGCATATATCAAGATTTACGAAAAAAAAGTGCAGAAGCAACAATGGAACAGAATTTTTTTGGCACAGCTATTGGTGGGAGCTTAGGAAAAAATAATCAAGAAATGCAAGATATAGTTTCACTTACAACACAGTATTTAGATCCCTCTCGCCCTGTACACCTTTTAGGGATTGGTGATCTAAAAAGTATCTTTTGGGGAGTGCGACATGGAATTGATACATTTGATTGTGTTCATCCCACTCGTATTGCAAGACACGCAATAGCATTAATACCAATAAATAACGAAGGTAAAACACAGCTTAATCTTCGTAACAGTAAGCATAAACAAGAATCAGAAGCTATAGATTCACAGTGTCCTCATCCTTGCTGTACCCAATACTCAAGAGCGTATATACACCATCTGTTTAAGGCAAAAGAGCTATTAGCAATGCAATTACTCTCTATGCATAATGTAGGGTTTATGGTAAGAGTATTACAATCAATACGAAATGCCTTAGCGAGCAACACTCCCGAACAAGCATACAATGATACCGAAAAATATTGGATAGGAAATGCACAATAAAAATAATGGAAACTCTAATTACTAAGCGAACAATAATTATACAAGGACTTATAAGTGAAAGAGTAAAAGAATACATGTATCTCTCCTCTCTTATATATAGTACACTATTATGAAAATAAACAGTGCATACTTTTACTGCCCTTCTCAACAAGGCACTGCACATAGAGCCTTTTATCCCCATAGTACAATAGCAATAGCAGAAGGATTGCATGCATTACACATTCCCATTTTTAGCAGTAACAACTATTGGCTACTTAACGATAAAAACAAAACATATCTTTTTACTAAAAAGCAAAACATAGAAGCAGCAGATTGCGATCTCATATTATTAAGTGCAGAATATTTATTACAAGGAGAACCTTTTCCTCATTTTTTAAAAAAGACACAGAACAATAAAGTATTGGTATTTATTGATATTTCTGATGGAGTATATTCACACTCATTTTATAAAAACATACAGCACTTTGATATTATACTTCGTGCAAGCTATAATAGTGCAGCAAAAGGGTATCCCAGCAATATGCATCCATGGTGCTTTGGTAGTCCACAACGAATTATTGATGCTTGTAAAAATCAACAAAAAGTATGGAGTGAGCGAAACAAAACCTTACTTTGCAATCACAGAGTAGCTCATCCCATACGTACCATAATACAAAAAAGCCCTCTCTATTCAAAGATAGCGTCCCGTTTTGCTTTAGACACACACACAGAACCCTTTGAGGTCCCAAAAGAACCAGAAGCATTATTAAATTGGACACGTACAGGAAGAAGACATTACCCTCAATACTACCAGCGTTTGTGTAATGCTCAAGCAAGTGCCTGCTTTGGAGGATACTTTTATAGCAAAAGGCTTTTTCCATTGCATCTTCGCTACTATACAAAAAACGAAAAAAAGCCTTTTGTAAATCGTATAAAAGAATTTTTATGTGCAGTATATAATAAGCTCATCCCTCATACAAAAAAAATAATATATCAATGGGATAGCTTTCGACTATGGGAGAGCTTTGCTGCAGGCTGCTTAGTATTTCATATAAATTTTGAAAAATATACACTAGCTCTCCCTGTGATGCCTCAAAACAGAATACACTATATTGGCATTACCCTTGATTCCTTAGAGGATGATATAGAATTTTTACTACACTCCGATGACACAGTATTAGCAAATATAGCAGAAAAAGGACACAAATGGATGATAGAACATTATAGCCCTCTTCCTATGGCTCAACGATTACTCAACTTATGTTCAACAGTATAGCATTAGGCATTCCTCATCTTTGTGTACTCAGCGGCTATTTTCGCCCCTAAGAAAGCATTATTCTTTACTAGCTGTATATTAGAAAACAAACTCTTTTTTTCTGTTCTTTCTGCAATATATGAAAGTAAAAAGGGAGTAGTAGCTTTTCCTACTATACCTTTTAAGGAACATTGTTGTAACGCCTCTTCTACTACTGTATGTATATACGATTCATTCATAGAATATTCTTCAGGAATTGGATTAGCAATAACAACACCAGTATCTCCAGAAGATTCTCCATATTCACGAGAAGAAACAAGAGACCACTTGACAGCAAGAAATTCAGCAATTTTTTCTACCGTATCAAGACTCATATCAAGATTAAAATTACTATTGCGAGTATAGAAAGCAGGCAAAACCTCTGTTTTATATCCAATCACTGGCACAGCTTTTGTTTCTAAGTATTCTAATGTAAGCCTTAAATCAAGTATTGATTTAGCTCCTGCACATACTACTGCAACAGGAGTTCTAGACAACTCATCAAGATCTGCAGAAATATCAAAACTTGTTTCTGCTCCACGATGTACCCCTCCTATTCCTCCAGTAGCAAACACAGATATGCCAGCAAGATGTGCTATATACATAGTAGCAGCAACGGTAGTTCCTCCACTTCTCTTCTGTACAAGTGCAAAAGGAATATCTTTTGTACTTACTTTCAGCATTGTACTGCTATCTTGTTTTGCTACATTATCAAGCTCCTCTGCACTTAAGCCAACACGAATAGTGCCATCAATAATTGCAATAGTTGCAGGAGTAGCTCCATTTGCTCGAATCGTTTCTTCAAGTAACACAGCGGTATCCCTATTTTCAGGATACGGCATACCATGAGTAATAATAGTAGACTCAAGTGCTACTATTGCCTTTTTCTCATCATACGCTCTTTTTACTTCATGAGAATAATGAATTTTTAATGATTTCATACTTCACTCCTTATAATTCAATGAGTACCTATCATAGTACATTGATACTCTTATATCATATATTTTATTTTTTAGGAAAAATTTGCATTCGTAGTTTCTGTATTACGCTCTCACTGATACTACTAGATACTGCACTATTACTCTGTATGGTGTGGCTTGCTACGGTAATTCCATATTCTACAGATTCTTGTAGAGAATAGTTATTATATAACGCATATACTATACCTGCACATAGAGAGTCTCCTGCACCAGTAGTACTTTTTACTTGCAAAGCACTCGCTATTGTATTGTCCAGATATATATGCTTATGTTCAACTGTGCCATAATTTGCATTATGATTTTTTGTTATATACCATACTCCATTTTTTCCCATAGAAACTACAAGCCCACCAAGCCCTCTTGTAATAAGCAGCATACCAATTTCATACAATAGTGAAAAAAAAGTACTATCTTGAGCATGAAATACATCTTTTTCGTTATAACAATCAGTATCGGTACTGCTATGAATAAAATGTAGTATATCATTATAATAACTAGAGTGCAAATCTTTAATAACAGAGGCCAGCTCTGCCACATTTGTCTTTAACAAAAAAATGCCATCTATACAAGGTTGAACTTTATGTGCCTTTGCTCCTGACACTGTATCAACGATATATTGCGTACCTTTTATATCATGTACAATATAATTCAAACTTTCCTGAGAAAGATTTGTGTCTAACACACAAAATGAAGAACTTGTTATACAGCTCCTTTTTGTAGCAAAATACGCAATATTCATCTCTTCTACTATATCCATATCCGATATTGCATATACCATCTCCCCTTGCTCGTTGTGAAAAGCATTATAACACGATGTATTAGCATCATTAAGCAACAACATATGAGAACAATCAAGAGAAGAAAGAGCAGTACTTTTCATATGCTCCATCAATACAGTACCTAAGATATCTTTTGCTGCCACACTCATGAGAATACTAGGAATTCCAAGACGACAAAGATTTTCAGCAATATTTCTTGCAACTCCACCAAACGATATTCGTATCGCCCCTTTATGAGAATCTTGCATAATCAAACTTGGAGTATATACTTGCGATAAAATATCAACATTTGAGGCTCCAATAACACATACACTCACAATCTTTCATACTCCCTATTTGGCACTAGATTCTGCCTAGTATATTCTTCTTATTAATTCTATATATCTACTGTTTCTTTTTATTTCTCTACTATAACTAGAATACCATAATGATATGAAAAAAGATACTCTTATTGTATGAAAAATACGGATTCAAGCAGTGATTTGTATTGATTTTTACTACAAAAAAAGGTATACTTTATATACAATATGCAAAAAGATAGACATACCATTCCTCAGAAAATACTTTTCATAGGATTTGGTACAATGGGATATGCTATAGCTACCTCTCTCCATAAAAAAAAGATATATCAGTTAGTAGCTATTGATCCATATAACACAAAAAATGCAGAAGCATTAGGAATACCATATTATAGTAATTTACAATCTATGGCAGACCATTTTCAATCTTCACAAAACATTTTAATAATACTAGCAGTAAAACCACAACAAGCATATCAAATATGTCAACAACTATCATCCTTTATAAGAAACGATGATACTATAATATCTATTATAGCAGGAATACACAGCTCTGTTTTACAAAAATTATTACACACACAACGCATCATTCGTTTTATGCCTACTATTGGAGCTACCATCAATAAAAGCGTCACTGGTATATATGTAGCGTCTCAGCAAGATCATCATGAATTAACAGAAATAGCACAAACCATAGCAAATACATTTGGTACTAGTTATGTATTTTCTCAGGAAGAACATATGGCAGCTATTACTGGAGTCTCTGGATCAGGAATAGCGTTTGTAACTGCATTTTTAGATGCCATGATACTTGCAGGAATCCGCGAGGGGCTCACAAAATCACAAGCACAAAGCATCTCCCTCGCAACTATGGAAAGCGTGTGTAGCTTACTCTCTCCAAAAGGAAATCGTAAAGCACCATTCTCATCCCCTAGCGATTGTATACAAGCAATATGTTCACCAGCAGGAACCACAATAGAGGGAATACACAGTTTACACTCTCAATCATTCTATGCGATAATAATGAATGCAGTACATCAAGCACGCATAAAGGCTGACAGTATTGAACAAAAGATACAACAAGAAACATACACTACCACAGAATCAACACAAGATTCTATTGAACAAGAGTAATTATGATTGATATAAAACTAATAGTAGAAAAAAAAGAAGAGTACATACATTCAATTAAAGCACGCCACCTCAATGTTGATATATCTGATATTGATCTATTATATGAGAAAAAGAATACCTTACAAAAAAATCTTGAAAAATTACAAGAAGAACGTAATAAAACAGCAAAAAAATTATCAGCTCCCCTTGATGCACAACAACGTAACACACTTGTAGAAAAAGGCAAACAATTAAAAAAAGATATTACAAGCATCGAAGAAGAGTATAAACAATGTAATACACAACTTATACAGCTTGCAGAAAGTGTTCCTAATCTTTTTCATCCTGATATTCCTGTAGGAAAAGAAGAACACGACTCTCTTGTAATACGGAAAGAAGGAATTATTCCACAGTTTAATTTCAAAGCAAAAGATCATGTACAGTTAGGCACAGAACTTGATATTATTGATTTTGATACAGCTGCAGAAGTAAGTGGTGTAAAATTTTACTATCTTAAAAATCAAGCTGTATTACTTGAATTAGCATTATTACGCTTTGGTATTGATATATTACAAAAACATGGCTTTAGTATTTTTCAAACCCCAGACATTGCAAAATTAAGTGTTATTTCTAAACTTGGATTTCAACCTCGAGGTGCTGAGAGTAATATTTATAAGTTAGAAAACGAAGAAACAGGATTAGTGGGAACTGCAGAAATTACCCTTGGAGGCTATCTAATGAATTCAATCATACAAGAACAGCAACTTCCTATAAAGTATGCAGGTATTTCCCATTGTTTTAGAAAAGAAGCAGGGGCTGCAGGACAGTACTCTAAAGGCCTGTATCGTGTTCATCAATTTACAAAACTAGAAATGTTCACATTTTGTCATCCACAACAATCTGAAACAATGCACAGTGAATTACTTGCCATCGAAGAAGAGATGTATACACTATTAGAAATTCCCTATAGAGTAGTTGACACTTGTACTGGTGACTTAGGTAACCCTGCATATAGAAAATTTGATATTGAAGCATGGATGCCTGGTCGTGGAAATGCAGGAGAATATGGAGAAATCACCAGTGCTTCTAACTGTACTGACTATCAAGCACAACGCCTAAATATTCGTGTGCATTCACCAGAAAAGAAGAAAAAATACTTTCCTCATATGCTTAATGGCACTGCCATTGCTATTTCTCGTGCCCTTGTAGCATTACTTGAAAATAATCAACAATCTGATAGCTCTATCCTTGTTCCACAAGCATTACAAGCATACTGTGGGTTCTCAAGCATACCTTGCCCATCATCTAGCACCGATGAAACAATCACTTCATAATACGCCCTATGCAGTTTATTGCTGAAATAGGATCTGCACATGCAGGTTCTCTCTCACAAGCAAAAGAACACATTATAGCAGCAAAAGAAAGTGGTGCTACTATTGCAAAATTTCAATGGATTATCGCAGATGAAATTGTAAGTGATACTGTTGGGGATATACATTTTGGTAATACAACATTTAATTTACATCATACATTCAAGCAAGTAGAAAAAGATATTGAATTTTATCAACAGCTAAAAGAGTACACAGAAAGCCTTGACTTACAATTTCTTTGCTCTGTGTTTGGAGTACAATCGCTTCATCAATATCTACAACTAGAACCATCACTCATTAAAATTGCATCTCCAGAAATTAATCATATTCCACTGTTACAAGAAATTTCAAAAAGTAATGCAAGCATATTACTTTCTACTGGACTCGCAACACTTATTGATATACAAATATGCCTTGATATTCTTACGCAAAAAAACACAACTATAGCACATAACAACAGACACAACAGTACCCCACATACTGTACAGTTACTCCATTGTGTAACAGCCTATCCTGCCAACTATACCGAGTATAACCTTTCTCTCTTACACACGTATCAGCAATTTTTTACTGATACTGTAGGCATCTCTGATCATAGTAACTCTATAGCATTACTTGCTGCTACCTCATTGCTGTTTGGATCTAGTATCATTGAAAAGCATTTTTGCATCACAAAAACAACACATAACATAGATAATACAGTAGCATTATCTCCGCAACAGTTTTCTACTATGGTACAAGCATGCAAGCATGTAGAAACATTGCTCAGCAACACATCCAATAGTATAGGTACTTCTCATTCCTCTATCACGCAAGATATAGTGTTATTTCTTAGGGATATTGCAGAACAAGAGCAGCATCAATTTGATATACAATCACTTCTCAAAGCAACAGATTGGCAAAGCCCTGCACTGCTTGATATATACTATAGTTCCCGTAGAAGTGTATTTTCAAAACAACAGAGCAAAAAAAATGCCTCTATCTCGCTTGATGACATTGTAATCTTACGAAGTGAAAAAAATATCCAACCTGGCATTCCTGCCGAGTACTTACAATATATAGACTAGCTATAGAGTAAGGAGCGGGCATGGATAAGCAATATTAAACTAACTAAAGCTCCTTTATCCAGTAGATATAGCCTAGTGAAATTAAGATTTTTCCCATTTAGCTTAACTTTGCTTATGCTCTATAGCAAGAAAGGAAATGCTCCTTTCTTGCTATAGGTGTGTTTCTATGTACCTACTATGTGGTACATGCTGAACTACCAGCAACCTTTGGGTACTGTGCTGTTTTGCCAGCCATAGCTGAATTGTTGAATACCAAAGACAAAAAAGATATTTTACACAATTTCCATGATGATAAATCTTGATTAAATGCAGAAGCAGAGAGAAACATAGAGGATGTATTAGTAACTTTACTCACATTCCAGTTTCCTATATCTTGATTAAAAGCACTTGCAAAAGAAAACATACCGCTCATATTAGTAACCGCACTTACATTCCAGTTTCCTATGTCTTGATTAAAAGCACTTGCAAAAGAAAACATAGCATTCATATTAGTAACCTTACCTACATCCCAAGCACCTATATCTTGATTAAAAACACTTGCTCTAAAAAACATGCTCTGCATACTCATTACATTACTGGTATTCCACTGTGTTATGTCTCCATTAAAAGTACTATCGTCCTTAAATAGATCACTCATATCAGTAATAGCACTGGTATCTATCATGTTGAGGTTGGGGCTAGGGTTGTTGTTTCCTCCCGAACCTTGTCTTGTTTTTTCTGCTGTGATAATAGCTTGCAGTGCTGTCTTTGTCGTTGGTCTGTAATAGCTAGCTGATGTTTGTCCTGATGGTGGGGTTCTCAGTCCTGTCTTTATAACAATGCTTGCTTTTATTGTTTTAGCTGAACCGATAAATCCACACTCTGCTACATTGTAGCTATAATCAGGATTAACTCTCATAATATCAGGATCATTTATATTGGACTTATTTGCTATGCCTGTTATAGTAACTGTGTCAGTAGTATCATCAAATGATACTGCTAGCCCTGTTTCTTTTTTAATTTTCTCTGCATCTGCTTTCGGTATGTTGCCACTACAGGTAAAGGTATTGCCACTGGGAACACTACTGAGTACTCTTGTTATATTTATTGCTGGCGTTTTGCCTACTTCTGCTGAAACTACTACAGTATTTCCTATAAATGCTGACATTTCAAATTCTTTACGGACTCCTGTTGATGCTTTTGTAGGATCGGTGCTGTTTACTGCTTGCACGACTATTTCGTAGGTTCTTCCGTTTGTCAATCCTGTCAAAATAGTGTTTGTTGTTCCTGCTGACACTGTTTTTGTTGCTGTCGCATCTCTTATTATTGCTGCTTCATTTCTTGCACTGCCTCCTTTGGCAACGCTGTATACTTTGTACGATACCTGTGCGGTTGTTAAGGTAGCTCCTTTGTTTGTTTTGTGGCTTGCAGTAAGGTTGGGAGCTGTCCACGATACTCTCATGCCTGTTGTGGTTACTGCTGTTTGTATATTGCTTACTTCTGCGGGGGCTGTCGCTTGCGATGCGGTTGTTACTGTTGCCACTGTCGATACTACTTTTTTACTTGGGTCTGTTTTTACTGCTACTTCTACCACAAAATGATACTTTGTTGCTCCTTTTATTGCTATCACTGGTGCTGTGTCTGCAGACAAACCTAAACTGGCAAGGGCTGGTACTGTGTACACTCTGCTACTGGCACTGCCTATGTTTACTTTCCTGCCTGCTAGTACTTCTGCTACTGTAGAGGTTGTGTCTTTCTGTAAGCCGTACACGGTGTATACTAGCTGATTACTTGCTGTTATGCTTGTGCCATCATAGTCTTTTGCTCCTGTAAATGTGCTTAGCTCGGTGAGTACTAGCTTTATTGTTCCTGCTGTGCTTGTTGACTGTGATACTACTAGCTTTCCTGTCAGTAATGACTGATTGGGAGCTACTGCTTTGGAGGTATAGACTTCCTTTATTTCTGCTACATCGGTGTAAAAGCCTGCAGGAAAGAGATTGGTTGATACATTGTAATCGGGGCTTGTTGTGTTTACTATCCTCACTCCTATGTAGTAGTCCTTTGCTGTTTCTATAGGGGTGTCTCCTGCATTGCTTCCACTGGTGCTGTCTACTATTGCTATGGATAGTGTGTTTTGAGTTGTTCCTGTTGCTTTTGTGTACTTTGCTACTCTTGCTCTACTTTTTTCCACTGCCCATAGGGCTGATACGCTGGCAGGCTTTTGGCTTGTATCTTCTTTCTTGAGGTATAGCACATAGTAGGCAAGATCTCTTGCTTCAAGGGCATTGCCATTTGCTTTGCTCACTCCTGCTATGTCTGAGGCATTAAGCTGTACTGTTATGACTTTTTTTCCTCTGTTGCCTCCTGTGGTAGGCACTGCAAATACCACTGCATTACTGTTAGTGTAGGTTGTTACTTTTGGTGCGTTTGGTGGCGTAGTAAGTGTTGCTGTTTTTATTGTTGCTGATGCTCCTATGCTATAGGCGGGATTGATGCTGTTTATTGCTTCTACTCCTGCGGTATATTCTGCTCCCTTTGTTCCTATAAATGTTGCTTTTAACTCTGCACTGTTTCCTGCTAGCTCTCTTGTTTGTACTCCTGCAAGGGCTTTTATTTCTTCTAGTGTTTTTGTGCTGTGGTCTCCTGCTACTATGTATACTTTGTATTGTATCTGTACAGGCGTGAGTTTGTTTCCATTAGGGGCTTTGTGGGTATTGGCAATAGTACCTGCACTAAATGTATAGACTGCTGTTGCAGTTGTTTGGGTTACTGATTCTACGGAGAGCTTTGCATCCTTTGGCTCTGGCGGTGCTGTTGAGGTGCTATCGTATACTGCTACTGCATCAGTAAGAGAAGTTACTGGGCTTACTCTGTTATTTGCTATTTGTAAAAAATCAAAGCGATAGTTCTTGGCGTTTGCTTGGTACTTGGGTACTTCTAAGCCGTCTGCTATACCAAAGCTAATGGTGGTTGCTGGGTTTGTTATGCTTTTTTCTGCTATTACGGTAGCTCCCTCTTTCATACGCAAGGTATAGTATTGTCCTATGCCTGGAGCTGTCTTAAAGGTTGCTTTTATCTGTATGACTCCTGTTTTGTCTAGGGTTGGCTTTTTTGAAAAAAGATCTTCTGAGGGGGCATTCAGCTGAGAGGGGGTGGTTATGTCTTTTGGAGCTTTAGTGCTTTTGTTTTCTGCATAGTCTATTGCTTGTATTGTTACTGTGTAGGTTTTGCCTTGACTGAGTACTTCGACAGAGAGCGATGTTGTGGGATAGGGTATTTTCTTCTCGTTGACTACTGCAGTACTTGTGCCTTTCTCTTGTATGCTTACGCTGTATTCTTTTATGTCTTTGTTGTTGCTTGTGGGCTCTGTCCATGTTATTTGTGTTTCTACTTTTGTTGCTGATACAAAAGGATAGCTTGCCTGTATGTTTGTTACTGCATCGGGAGCGGTGCTATCTGCTACGGTACTTACTGTGGCATTTTCTGCTGTTCCTTTGTTGCCTGCATAGTCCTGCGATTGTACTGCCACTGTGTACTCGGTGGTAGCTTTGAGGCCTGGTATTTGCGTGTTGCGTACTGCTCTGTCTGTTATTGTTACTGTCTTTGCTGGTGTTTTGCTATCCTTTTCTGTTGCTGTTATGGTCACTCCTGCGTAATCTCTCACATTGGGCTCTTGCCAGCTTACTACTATGCTTGTTGCTCCTCCTACGGCACTTACATTACTTACAGGCTCTGTGCTTTTGTCGGTTGTTGCTAATTCTTTTGATACTGCAGTGGAGTACTTTCCGTTCTGAGAGACATACACTTCTACTTTGTAAGTAAGCGTGCCGTAGAGTTTTGTAAGTGCTATGCCATCTTTTGCGACATACACAGTGGCGTATTCTTTTGCCTGTGCAGTCGCTCCGCTGACATTGGTTGCACTGGTATCTTTGCTTATTGTCTCTTCTGCTACTACGGTGTTTGTTGCGGTTGCTGTGACTCGTACTTGGAGTTTTTTGTTTGTAAAGGTAAAGCTCCCCCACTTGATAAGCAGGCTTTCATCGGCAGGGCTATCGTCTTTATTGTTTGCTGTTACTGTAAGATTTGCCTCTGGTAGTGCTGCTACTGTTTGTGAGAGGGCTGATGGCACTATGCCTCTGAGTGCTTGCTTTGCCGTGCTTTTGTTACCGTTGCTATCTTTGTACACTACCACTATATCATAGCTGATGCCGTCTATGGTGGGCACAGCAATGCTCACTTCTCCTTGTGTTACATCTTGTACTAATACTTCTGTCTTTACATTAGTAGTTTTTTCTATCACCTGTATTGTGGCTTCGGCTATGTCTGTCTTGCCTGACGAGAGTAGTGCTTTGTCCCATGTGAGCTTTATGCCATTTGTTGCTGATTCTACTGCTACCTGTGTAAAGGTGTCCTGTGGGGCAGTTTCATCACTCAGTGTTGTAACAGAGCGGGTTGTTTTTGGTGATACTTCTGAGTCCTTTTGGGCTTCTATCTCTACAGTGTAATTGGTGAGTGCTTGCAAGCCCTTGAGTTTATACGATTGTCCTTGTTGAAACAATGCACGATATTCTATTGCAGGAACACGCACTTGTATAGACTGTGCTGGCGTTGTAGAGGTAGCTTTTACTACTACATGCGTAGCATCGCTTGGGGCTTGCCAGCGTAACGAGAGTGTCCCATCATTGCCTGCTGGTTTTATCTGCACATTGGACAGTGATGCAAGTGTCGGGGTTACTGGTGTCCCTCCTCCGCCTGAGGAACCGCTACTGCTCTCTGCACATGCTACGAGTACGAGGGTAACTATTGCTAGCACTAAAAACAGTGCAACGAGAGTTATGTTTTGTTTATATTGAGAGTGTACCCCCCCCCCCCGATTTTTTTGATGCTGTATAGCTCTCTACTCAGCCATCCTTTTTTCAGCTGTTTTTTCAACCGTTTTTTCATAAAGATCTCCTTTATTAATTATTATCCATATTGTGTGTTTATCATTACACAATGAACAACTATCATTATAGTACAAATACTATTTTTTTGTGGTATCTTGCAAAGAGAAAAATACATACAAATAAGGTGTACACATATATTACCTTTAGCACTAGAAACTATCACAGAGTCATGGGTAATAAAGATCTATATGAAGATAGTCGTTTTTCTGCCAAATCAATATATTCTTTACAAGTGTCAAATCCAACAAAATTTCTATTTGATGTAAGCGCTGCTATACCAGTAGTACCACTCCCTATAAATGGATCAAGAATTATATCATTTGTAAAAGAAAATAATTGAATAAGTCTAAATGGTAACTCAACAGGAAATGGAGCAGGATGCCCTACTCGTCTTGCCGATTCTGCATTAAAAGTCCATATTGATTTTGTCCATTCAATAAAATTTTGTTTCAAAATAGTATTTTGTTTCCTCTCTTTCTCTTTTTGTGTCCGTTCACGTTTATATTCCCCCTTAGAAAAAATAAGAATATACTCATGAGTATCTCTCAATGTAGGATTAGACGCTGACATCCAGCTCCCCCATGCAGTAGAAGAACTAGCACTAGCTGCCTTATTCCAAATAATCTCCCCTCTCATATTAAAGCCTATATCTATCATAATGGTAGAAATATAATCACTAAGAGGAATATATGGTTTTCTCCCTACATTTGCTATGTTAATACAAGCTCTGCCTCCATTCACAAGCACTCTATATGTTTCCTTAAAAACAGTATTAAGCATATGGAGATACTCCTGTAATGATAAATCTTCATCATATTCTTTAGAAACATTATAAGGAGGAGAAGTAATCATAAGATGTAACGAATTATCAGGAATAACAGACATATCCTCAGCATTTCCTACAATATTAGTATTTAATAAATGATCAGGAAAATCATTTACTTCATAGGATGCTATCGTATGTACCACATTTTCGTATAACTTGGAATTATAGAAAGGTGTAGAATTATGATTTACTCTTCCCTTTACTCCAAACGAACTTGTAGCTGTATTGGTAGTAGAAGTATATTTACTCATTAGATACCTCTCTCAACAATGAAAAAAATTTTTCTGCTTTCTCTATAGCTTTAGCTTCCTTAGAAGCAACTGTTATTATATTTCCTAATTTCTCTTTTGGTATCATAGAAGAAAAAAAGTAGAGATTATTTTGTAGAAGAGAAACAATATATTTCTGTAATGCACAATAATGAGAAAATAATTGAAATCCTCTGTTGTTAGATTGCTCAATACCTTTACTTTCAGGATATAATGAAATAAACCCTTGTATAACCCCAGACTGCTTTAGAGTATCTACTTTCACTATATAATTTCGTGATATAGGACTATTTCCTACAATAATAATAGGAATAGTAGAAGCATAGCGTCCTGATACACGAATATTTACTGCTTTCCCTATTGCTTTAAGCATAGAATCTGAACGCAATAATGATGGACATCCTTTATGAGTAACCATATCACCTACAAATTCTAATGTATTAGAAACCTCATTATATGCATAATTATTCACAATACTCATCTTAATTTCAAATATAGCTTTTATATGATCAGGTGTCTGATGAGAATAATTTGTAGAACAAAAAGCAATGTCAGCAGGACTTGCTGCACTAAGCCCTAATTCAGGACAAACAACAGTATCTAACGCATACAATCCTAACGATTTTGCAATAGGCTGTAAAAAATTCTTACACCATTGCTCCGTATACCTCCCTATAAGTGCATTTCTACTTTGTAATGTTCTCCCTTCAGTACTTTTTCCTTTAGGGGCATATGCAAAAAATCCTGCATCTAGTTTATAAAATAGCTGTTCAGGAGAAGCAAATGATTGTAATGCTTGATAAAAAAATTTTTTTTCATCATCTATGTTCCAAAATTTTCTTGCGTGATCCACAGTATCTCCTTTTTCATAAAAACATATCCGCTACTATTCATCCCTCAGTAAAATATACTACAGTACAAAAGCTCCTTTGATTTGCATATTGTGTATTGCTTTATCCTCATCACCTTCCTTCAGGTTCACTGCCCTGCATGCCTGCTTAAGCAATCCAACCCTATAGCCTAACTCCAATGCATCTATTACCGTAAAATACACACAATAATCAGTAGCTAATCCACATACATGTAATTCTTGTATCTTATGAGAACAAAGCACATCGTCCAACTCTGTTTTATTGCGATAAGTATCAAAAAAAGCACTATAACTATCAATATCAGAATTAGCACCTTTCTTAAGATAATAATCTATTGTATGTCCATGCTGTGCTATCTCTCTATGAAGCTCTGCACCATAGGTCTCCTGTACACAATGATCTGGCCATACTATTTGTGGTATATCATGTTCTACTATAATAGTATCTCCGCTCTTTTTTCCATGTCTTGATGCAAAGCTTATATGGCACTCTGGATGCCAATCCATTGTTGCTACAATAAAGTCATATGTTTCCATATACTGTGTTATCTTTGGAACTATCTCATTTGATTGTGGTACTGCCAAAGCCCCGCCTTCTAAAAAATCATGTTGTACATCAACTATAATAAGTGCCGTGTTCATGATTTTATTATACACAAGTATATAAAATCATGTATAATAGAATTATTAGTATGTAGTTACTATCACATACTACGATATTATATGAATATTCATTAGTAATGAATACTATAACTTATAAAACTTACAAGAAGGAAACTATACATATGAGCATTCCTCATAAAGATGCATTACAATTTTTAATGTTACATAATTTCTCAAAAGAAGAAATTTCTCAGATTATGACAGCAGTAAAGCAATTATTTCCAGAAAAAATAAAAAACAAAACACTCATATTTTCTACTACAACTGAACAATCCAAGAAAATGACAATACAAAATCTTATAGAAGACATGAGCGAAGATCACCTTTATCTTTTACAAAACCCACCAAACAAAGAGAACAGTACCTCGTAATATATGAGTAATATCCCTAGCTATCAACCAGGAGCCACAGTAGAACACGGCATAAAACTTTCATCAAACGAAGCTCCACTTGGAACATCACAGAAAGTCATTGAGGCTATTTGTAAAGCAGCAAAAAATACATATCGGTATCCTCAACATAACCATGATGCACTACATCATATAATTTCAAAAAAACATGCAGTAGCACAGGACAATATACTATGCGGAAATGGTTCTGACGAACTTATATGTTTTATCACTCAAGAATACCTACAGCCTAAAGATACAGTCATCGTAGGTACTCCTTCTTTTTCTATTTATACTATCGCAAGCTCTCTTGCAAAAGCTACTGTTGTAGCAAGCCCACTAAAAAACTGGCATTTTAATATAGAGCATATTCTTGACACTATAGACAATACAAAAATACTGTTTTTGTGTTCTCCTAACAACCCAACTGGCACATGCATAGCCCCACAAGAGATAATGACTCTCCTACAAGAAATACCTGAGACAGTATATATTGTTCTTGATTTAGCGTATATTGATTTTGTAGAAAAAAAATATACCATAGATTACAAAAACTTACTTTCTACGCATCCAAATATAATACTGTTACACACCCTTTCAAAAGCGTATGGCATAGCAGGACTTCGGGTAGGGTATGCTATTGCAAACACACAGATCATTTCTGCACTTACTCCTCACCGTATGCCTTTCAATATCAATACTCTTGCCTTTATTGCAGCACAAGAAGCACTTTTAGACACTGTACACTATAACAATACATTACAGCATGTAGAGAAAGAACGAGCACGATTACTCAAAGAATATACACAACTAGGGTGTAATCCTATACCTAGCCAAGCAAACTTCATTACTCTGTTTCCTCCCCTTTCTCGTATAAAAGAATATCATAAAAAATATGGTACTATAGCTCAAGCCATATTTCACTATTTTTTACAACAAGATCCTCCTATTAGCATACGCCCACTTAATTCATTTGGACTTGATTCTGGCATACGCATAAGTATAGGAACAGAACAAGAGAATGATCTTGTGCTTAATAGACTTTCACAGCTTTAATATCATCTTTAATATGTCTATTGATCCTGGGACTAATTTAATCTTTTGCACAATTTCTTGAATCTGCTGTACATGTTCTTTCATAACGGTAGTATCATAATCTTTAATATCAACAGCATGCGAATCTGATATAAACATCTTCATTGTATTCGCTGGATTATTATGCTTTATCACTATGAGCATAGCTTGCAAAGCACGTATCGCTTCAATAGAGTCAGTAAATATGAGACAGTAAAAGTTAATTTCAGGCCAAACAGAATCACCTCTTGCTTCACCATTGCTTCCTTTTCCTTGTTTCATTTCAAAAATAGAAAAATGCTGCTGAGGCAGTTTATCTTCCATTTCTTCTATAAATTCACTTAGCAACTCATTATTTGAAAATATTTCAATTCTTTTCATACTTTTCATACTATGTTCCTATTATTCTATGTTTATGATGATATATCCGATATATTATTACTACCAGTAGAAGTAAAACCAGCTTGTTCTAATACTTGTCTCTCATTCTCTTCTTTCATAGCTCTTCGCTTCTTTTTGCCTTTAGCTCCTAAGTTTAATTTTATCGTATGAAACGAAGCATATATCAATGGAATAAAAAACAAAGAAAGCAGTGATGATGTTCCTAAGCCTCCTACTAAGGTAAGGGCTAGTGGTTGTAGAAGCTCTGCTCCTGCTAGAGAGGTCAATGCTAATGGAAGCATCCCTCCAATAGTAGTAAGTGTTGTCATGAGTATGGGCTGAAACCTATCTTTTGCTCCAGCAACTATAGCATCCATAAGAGCATAGTTTCTTGCTCGTAATGTATTGATACGATCTACTAACACTATCCCGTGATTGACACTAATACCTACTAAAATTACTACCCCAGCTAAAGAAAATGCAGAAAGCTGATTAGCAGTAAAAAAGTAAATAAGTATAACTCCCGAGAAAGAAAGAGGAATGGTAAACACAATAAGAAACGGATCAGAGAAAGATTCAAATTGACTTGCCATAACCCCAAATACAAACACTATAGCGAAAATAAAAATCAACAATAATGTTCGGTTTGTTTTATTCCTATCTTCAAATTCACCTGAAAAATAATAAGTGATATCCTCGTCTAAAGACAATGAGCTTTGCGAAAACGCTTGACGTGAATCAACAATGGCTTTATCTATTGTATACCCTTGTGCGAGACGTGCTGATAAAGTAACAGTACGGGAGGCATTTTCACGAAGTATGGTCTGTTCTGCATTAGACAAATCACGTAGCGTAAGATTCGCAAGAGGAACGCGTGCCTTTGGTGTTTTAATGTACAGCTGTTGAAATAAATCAGCTCTGTTTTTATCTGAATCTTGTAATTTCATAACAATATCATATTCTTTTGAACCTTGAGAATAAGTAGAGACTTTACTATCAGACACTGCTAGCTTTAGCTCATCACTCACTCCTCTTACAGTTAAGCCATAGGCATTTGCACGTTCTCTATCCACACTAAGAGATATAGCAATATTTGAAGTAGGCAAATCACTTGTCACTGATAAAAAGTTTGGAAGATTACGAAGAATAGCAGAAAATTGCTCTGATGCGACTTTTAATTTGTCAAGATCATCCGATTGTATCTTAAGTTCAAAACCACCACCAAAGTTAGGTCCACCACCTTGAAGAAAATTTGTTATTCTAATAGAAATAGAATATTCTTTCGCAATCTCATTCAATGTATCAAGCAATTTTTCATACAACTTTGTCTGTATAAAATCTGTAAACTTAATACTCAACGATGCTTTATATAAACCACTATCAAAAATGGAAGTAGCAGAACCTCCTCCTACTATTTCTAACTGAGTACTCTCTACTTCAGGTAAGAGAGGGCGAATTCTTTTTTCAAAATCCAGTGCAGTTGTATACATTTGCTCATTAGTAGTACCAGCAGCAAAAGTAAATTTCACCTCTATCCCTTCTTGTGCAAACGATGGGAGAAAACTAAACCCTAAACTAGTAACAAGCAAGAAAGGAAGAAATGCTATTACTATAATAGAAAGAATAAATCGTTTTCTGCGTCGTACAATATAGCCTAATATTGCTTGATATATATTTTCTATAGATGCAAATATCCATTCAAAGAAAGAGTTTATTTTGCCAATAACCCCTTTTGTTTTATTGATATGGAGTGGAATAAATGTACTCGTAAGCACTGGTACTAAAAAAATAGCAGTAAGATATGAGATTATAATAGATACAACAATAGCAAAGCCTAGATTAGTAAAAAAAGCACCGACAACCCCAAGTTCTCTTTCAAATAAAAGCATAGGCAAAAATACCAATACAGTAGTTATAGTAGAAGCAAATACAGGCACTGCCATTTCAGATACACCATATTCTGCTGCAGGTAAAAGATTGACATTATTTTTTCGTTTATTATATATGTTTTCAAGCACTACTATTGAATTATCGACAATGAGTCCAATACCCATTGCCAAGCCCGCCAACGTCATAAAGTTAAGGGTAATACCATAATAATACATAGTCATAATAGTAAGCACTATAGAAATTGGTATTGATACAGCAACCGAAGCAACCGAAGAAATATTACGTAAAAAGAGTATCAGAACTAATAATGCTAGTAACCCACCAGAAAGTGCAGTTTTACTGACTGCGGAAAGTATTCTATTGATAAATTCTGAAAAATCTTGAAATACTTCAAATTCAAAATCATCAGGACTTATCGTATCAAGACGCTTTAGCTCATTACGTATATTTTGAGCAACTTCAACTATATTTGAATCGTTATCCTTAAAGAAAATAACATCTACTGCAGGTTTGTCATTTAAGTAAATTTGTCTTGCTTCATCTCCATACTTAAATGAAACATCAGCAATATCTCTTAATCGAACATAGACACTATCGTTTCCATTTATTTTTCGTTCAGCAACAATAATATTTCTTACATCGTCTACTTTCTCATATTTTCCTTCAAAAACTACCCCTACTTGCTTAAATGTAGTATCAATAGTACCAATAGGTCCACCGTATCCATTTGCTTTAATAGTCTTTTGTAGCTCTCCAAGTGTAAGATCATATGCACTTAAACGATTAAGAGAAACATCTATAATAATTTGCTTAGGTACTCCTCCTGAGACAATAACAAGGGAAACTCCATTTATTTGCTCTAAATAATTGATAAGAGTATTATCTATATACTCACGAATCTCATTATGATTACGATTTGCCTTAATAAGCACAGACATAACGGGATCTCCGCTTGCACCAAAGCGAAATATCTGTGGCTTATCAGCTTCAGAGGGTAACACATTTTCAATAGTATCTATTGCTGAACGTAAATTATCTATGTTCTTATCCATGCCACTTTTATACTTAAATGTAACATAAATACTACTAGAGCCTTCATTTGTCGTTGAAGTAACTTTTTCTATATTATCAATAGAATTGATAGCTCTTTCAATTGGCTTAGTAATGGTATCCTCAATTAACTCAGGACTTGCACCAGGATAATTAGTATACACAGATACTTCATTAAATTCTACACTTGGACGAAAATCAATAGGAATATCAGTAATAACAGATATACTAAAAATAAGCAATACAACAAAAATGATAAGTACTGTCTTAGGTCGCCTTGTTACTGTTGAAAATACACTCATACTACCTCCACAAATTCCTAAAACTATAACTAATTAACATTGCTATTGGTATTTTCTGAAGAAACATTCAAAGGAACATTATCCAGTTCTAACAGTTCTACAAGAGCATTTTCGACAAGAGATTCTTGTCCTGTTACTGCGACAATATCTCCTGCTGATAACCCTTCAGTTACTTGATAAAAATCTCCGTCTTCAATACCGAGACTTATTGCTTGAAATACTGCCAATTTTATTCCATCTTGTTCAACTATCTTAAATACACCATTCAATGTTTTACCATCTCGAAAACGCTGTACGATATAATCAATACGTACTACTGGAACATCTGGTATTTCTTCAAGTATCAACTCTACCGTACCAAACATACCACTTTTTAAGCGTTCATCCTGATTTACAAAATCCAGTTTTGCTTTCATAGTATGGGTTACCGAAGAAAGTACAGAGCTAGCAGTTCTTGTTATAACAGGAAAATTTTCCCCACGAAACGCAATAAGAGATATTGTCCCTCTTATTCCCACTTGTACATCATTGGCATATCGTTCTGGTATAAACAATTCTATTTCTAATTCTGAGTTATTTGCTACTTCTGCTATCACCGAATTTGCACTTACTTGATTACCTATCTCTATAAAGATAGTGCTAATCGTACCTGCTATTGATGCTTTTACAGGACTGAGTAAGAATTTTTCACCTGGTCGTGAAGGATCAATTTGTGCAATAATTTGATTTTTACGCACATACTCCCCTTCTTCCACTAATAGTGTATGAAGTACCCCAGAAGTATCTGGTGTGATATTTGCAGAATCTTTTGCTTTAACGCTTCCTTCTATATTGATTCTTCGATAAATAGTTTGAGGAACTATTGTTACCGCATTGATACGAAAGCTATCTTCTTCGCCTAAAGCAGCTAGTAAAAGCTCATCTTCTTCAATCACTTCTCCTTTCTGAGATCTGTTTCCTCCACATGCAATAAATGATACACTGAGATACAATGCTAATGTAACAAGCACGATACTGTGTATCTTATAGCTAATACTATTCTTTGTCTTTTTTTTCAATGTATTATACATTATTTTCTTCTCCTAATAATAGTTGTATATCCAATAAAGATTTTATTATACTAATAGTTTGCAATAAGTAACCTTTTTCTGCATCAAGTAAATTATTTTCAGCAGTCTGATATTCAGTAAGACGAGCAAGCCCATTGCTATATTTGACTTTCATAATCTCAAAAGCTGATCGTGCTAAATCACGTTGTCTTTGGGCTGTATCCAAAATTTCCACTTGTAGTTGTAATGTATTTTGCAAATTTACTAGCTTTAATTCCAAAGCCTCTTCTGTTTTTTGTCTGTTGATGCCATGATTTTTATAATTGTTTCGAGCTTTGATATATGCTAAAAACACAGGTGAACCTGGAAGTAAATTAGAAATATTAAAAGATAAATTAAAAGAGAGAGTACCAGTATCATCTGACCAATTAGAATCGCTATACCAGCTTTTTTGTAATGGATCCCCTTGAAAGACATGTGCACTTTGCCAGCTAAGCCCCAAAGTAGGCAATAACGCTAATAAAGATGCGTATTGAGCAATATTCAATATTACCTCATTTTGCTCAGCTATTTGTATATTGTAATTATATCCCAAGCTACTTTGTAATAATACATCTTTTATAGTCTCTTCATTTATATCAGGAATATCTTCAATAAGTACAAATTGTGTCCCTTTCTCTTCTCCAATAATAGAGGCAAAGTTATTTGAAAAAGTAATAACAGAATTTTGCTTTGCATTTACCTGCTGTTCTATTTGCAGTTTCTGTATCTGAGATTGCAGATACTTGTACTCTTCCACTAAGCCTGCTTCATATGAAGTCTTTAGATTCTTGTTTTGATCAATACTCACTTGTAGTTGTTTTTTGAGTATAAACAATTCTTCTTCTGCAATAAGGAGATCGTAATAGGCTTTTTGTACAGACACCAGTACAGTTTTAATAGCATTCTCATAGGTAAGCTCCCCTTTTTTGAATGCTAAATAAGAACCAAATACTTCCAATATTTTTTGTGCCAGCTTAGGACCAATCGGTGAACTTATTGACACACTTCTGTTAAGTCCCCATTGCGATGCATCGGAATTTGGAGTAGCCTCTGGTTCTACATTACGATGAGAAAGATTTGCTGACATTACAACATTAGGAAGAATTGAAGACCATTTCCATGAATTTTCCCATGACAGTGTGTCAAGTGTAGATCTTTGTAATTGAATATCTAAATTAGACTTTAATGCACGATCTAAACTATCAGAAATGCTTAGCTTTAAATCTTGAGCAAAAACAGTCCCTATAAACACATGAATAGCAATAAAGTACAATACACACAGAAGCAAATTTATTTTCATACTATATCTATACTACATGAAGTATAATAATAATGTCAAGACTGAACCGCAAATTTAGGTGCAGTCTCTAATTACTAAGCGAGCAGTGACTGAAAAACAAAAAAGCCCATAAGATAACCCTAATCATAAGAAGAAAAAAAAAGAGATCTTATGAGCTATACCCATATATATTATATCATAAATGCAAAGAAATAGTGCAAGTACTTAAAAGCGGAATTTCCAGAATTTATATAAAAAATTGTAAAATATCCTATATTTACTGTATACTAAATATATACTATAATAGTATATATCTAAAGAGGATTCAATGAGCAAAATAAAAACAACAACATCAAGAAGTAAATCTCCCTTAATTATTATATCAATACTTTTATTAGTAATAACAAAATATACTCCTGCTTGGGGAACTCTTTCTCAAGAAGGCACTATAACTTTGGCAGTAGTGATAATTATGGCATTACTCTGGATAATAGAGCCTATCCCTATTTATGTTACTGCCTTACTGCCACTTGTTATTTTTCCACTGTTCAGTGTTGATGCATTTTCTACAGTCGCAGCAAACTATGCAAATAAAAATATTTATCTATTCTTTGGCGGGTTTATATTAGCAATAGCAATGGAAAATAGCGGCATTCATAAACGCATAGCTCTGCATATTCTCAAAGCAGTAGGAACAAAACCAGCAAACAGTATAGCTGGTTTCATACTTGCTTCAGGCTTACTGTCAATGTGGATTAGTAACACAGCTGCTACAGTACTCATGATGCCTGTAGCATTTTCAGTAATAGCATTATTGAAAGAAAACTTTGATACAAAATTACATAAAAAAATATCCATTGCTATTTTTCTTTCATTAGCTTTCTCTGCATCTATAGGGGGAATGGGAACATTGATTGGTACTCCCCCTAATTTAATACTTACTGCTTTCGCAAAAGAACAAAATATAGATATTGGTTTTGGACAATTTATGGGTATTGGTATTCCTATCTCTTTAATTGGCTTTTTTCTTTTATGGTTCATGTTTACAAAAGTTTTCTTCCGATTTGAAAATAAGCCTATTGAAGGAACAAAAGAACTTATAGAACGTGAAATTGCAAAGCTATCTCATATGAGCAAAGCAGAAATAAGAGTGCTTATTGTGTTTATTCTTACTGCATTTTTTTGGATATTTCGTACCCTATTATCAAAGTATATCTTTACTCATATTGGAATTACCCTTAGTGATCCTGGCATTGCTATGGTTTCTGCCATAACATTATTTATACTTTCAGATGGACAAGGGAAACAAATGGTAGTATGGAAAGACATAAAACCTCTTGTATGGGGAATTATTACTCTGTTTGGAGGAGGCTTAGCTCTGGGACAACAGATACAAAAAACTGGTGTTGGAGCATGGATAGCAGAGGGAATACAAGACAATCTTACAAATACACTGCTTATTGTTATTATTGCTCTTATCACTATCATAACAGCTATTATAAGCCAGTTTGCTAGTAATACAGCAACAACCGCAGCATTTCTACCAATCTTTTATCCACTCGCACAGGCAATTAACCTGCATCCTTTATTTATACTGCTTCCATTAACATTAGGAGCAAGCTCAGTATTTATGCTTCCTTCAGCAACTCCCCCAAACGCTATTGTTATGTCAGGAGAAGGGATAACAATAAAAGATATGGTAAAATATGGGAGCATATTCAACATAATATACATAGTGTTTATTATTGCTATAGTCTATGTATATCTACAATTTGGATGGTTCTTTGATACAGGAGATGGAACATTCTCCTATTATATACAGTCTATCAACAAATAAAAGGAGCAGTAAGAAAATGTTTTGTAGTCCTACATACAGAAAACCTGAGCAATCAGGCATATCATCACCAATACATTACGGAGTAAAGTGGAATCATACAGATACTCTCTCTCGATATGATATTATAATCCCTAAAGATATAATTCCATTATGGGTAGCAGATATGGATGTTGAAGTATCCCCTGCAATCTATCAAGCATTAAGATCTGTTACTGAACACAAAATATTTGGATATTCACAAGAAACAGCAGAAACACGAGAATTAGTATGTCATTGGCAGAAAGAGCGACATCAATGGAACACAGTAAGACCTGAAGAAATAGTATTTTCTTCGGCAACTATTACTGCCCTCATATTTCTACTCTATAGCATCACCAACAAAGGAGATGAAGTAATTGTACAACAGCCTGTATACCCTCCTCTCAGTAATTGCATTGAAGCACATAAACGTGTATTAAAAGTAAACACATTGATAAAACACAATACTACTTACTCTATGAATATAGCGGAACTAGAATCACTTATCACTAAAAAAACAAAAATGCTTATTTTATGTAATCCTCAAAATCCAACAGGACGTGTTTGGCAAAAAGAAGAATTACAACAAGTCATTGAAGTATGCAAAAAACATAATATATATATATTTTCTGATGATGTACATGCTGATATTGTATACGCTGCGCATCGTTATGTTCCCATAGCCAGTATAGATACAGATTATGCTGATAAAATAATCACTGCAAACTCTATCGTAAAAGCGTTTAATATTCCTGGCTTGCATATTGCTATGCTACATATTTCAGATGCACATATACGCAATACATTTCAAAAAATGCAAAAAGCATGCATTGGTCACTCAATATTATCTCCTTACGCTATAGCAGCACAAGAAGCAGCAATGAAAGATTCTTTGCTTTGGCTACAATCACTTTTACTTGCATTAGAAGAAAATCGCAATATGCTTTTTCGTTATATTCAAGAACATATGCCTCAAATTCGTGTTCATAACCCTGAAGGGACCTTCGTCCTGTGGCTTGATTTTTCTTCACTTCAACTTGATGAAAAATCTTTGTTTTCTACCATATATACAAAAGCAAAGCTAGGCCTAAAAAATGGTATAGATTTTGGTGCTTCTGGAACATCACATATGCGACTAAATTTTGCCTGTTCTCCTCAGCTGTTAAAAGAAGCAATGCAGTCTTTACATCATACTCTCAATACACTGTAGCATATACTCTCTATAGCTTTTCACTAAAAATAAAAAATAGTATATCATAGTAACTATGAGTGCAACAAACAATAACACAGTGTACTTTGCTCAGTTACTAGAAGCTGCTTTACAGGCCAGCTCTTTTAAGGACATAGATATTTCTAGCAATAGTAACAAAGAAGTACCTCAAGCTATTATACTATTACGTTTATTTTTATCACTGTTAAAAAAGGAAGATAATCAAACCGAATATCATACCATTACTGATGCATCTAGCAATGACAATGCTAATGACAACACTATAGTACATTCATTTTTAAGGCAAGCAACAAGCCTCATAGAAAAAGAGCTTTCTCATATAAGCTCAGAAGAAATGCAGTTTGCAATACAACAATTACAAACAACTCCTTACAATAATGAGCTTGTTTGCAAGGCAATATGGAAATTATTTTCTCCAGAAGCATATCAATTTGCTTTACAAAATTTTTCAAAAGAAGAGTTTATTCAGTCTATTCAAAAACAAAGAAATGTTCATATTACAAACACTAACACAGGAGCAATTAAAAACCCTGCACAAGAAATTCTTTTTACTGCAAATGCCTTGTTCACTATACCACAAGAAACTACTATTGATACTTTAGAAATTCCACAACACATGAAAGAAAGTCTTCATAGCATTTGTAAAGAACAACAACAGTATTGGTATGATCATCCTATGCCCATAGGGATACATGAAAAAGCAAATGAGTTACTCTATGGATTGAGAGGATTATCAGAAACATTACAAAAAGAAAAAGAGTTAGGAACTGTGCCAAAAGATGCCCGTCTTAGCATTGCTATTTCTGTTTCTCTCACTCACACAGGACTTGAATCAATCATATCAGAGTACCTTCATGATGATATTCGAAAACATGCCACGTTTGACGATATTGACATTTATATATTTACAGAAAACAAAACAAAAAAAATACTTGATGCATTACGTCCTTTGCTTAAAGACAAAACACAACTTGTTGAAAAAGTATTTGGAGTAAATGGACGTTACGGAAGACATTATAGTTTTCTTAAAGCTATTTCTGCAATTTGGCATATATGTAAAGATAAGGAAAAAAAAGCTACATTTAAGATAGATCTTGATCAAGTATTTCCACAAGATTCTTTATTAAAAGATTCTGGAATAAGTGCCCTCTCTCATTTTAAGACAACACTCTGGGGAGCACAAGGAAAAGACAGCAAAGGCAGACATATTTACTTAGGTATGCTCGCGGGAGCTTTAGTAAATGAAGCAGATATACACAAAGGACTTTTTACTCCCGATGTTAATTATCCAAATGAAATACCTGAAGGCGAAGATGTATTTTTTCCACGTCAATTATTGATGGCACTTTCTACTCGAGCCGAAATGATGACTCAATATTCTCTTTTCCAAGAAGATTCTCATCCTAACTGTATTCATCGTATACATGTAACAGGAGGAACAAATGGCATTTTAGTAGATGCTTTAAGAAAATATCGTCCTTTTACTCCTACCTGTATAGGACGTGCAGAAGATCAAGCATATTTACTTTCAGTATATAATAACTCTGAGCCTTACCTTCGTTATGTACATGCTTCAGGGCTTATTATGCGACATGACAAAGCTGCTTTTGCTGGTGATGCCATACAGAAATCTAAAATTGGTACTTTTGCAGGAGATTTATTACGCATATTTTTATTTTCGCGCTATGCAACATTACTACCAGGTGGCATTGATGCTATTAAAGAACAATGTGCTCCTTTCACTAGTAGCTATGTCAGTAGCACTCCTGTATGTCTCATTATGATACGACTATTTTTTCAGGTACTTGCCTTACTAAAAAAAGGAGCGTCCCAAGAAGCTACGCAACAAATACAAGTTACAGCACAAACACTCTATGATGATATAATAAAGGATACTACAGTATTTTCAAAAGAAATACAGAATGAACAAAATGCTTGGAATGGTTTCTATGAGGCCCTAGATATACTAGAACAAACAGAACACAGTACTTTACGCAATACTATTGTTACTATAATTGAAGAGTCTAAACTATAAACATGTATGTTTATGGTTTAGAGATATAAAAGCAATATACCTTATATGTCTATTATGCACAATTTCTAGTGCATACTCTTTCTTTATTATATTTTTATGACACTGCATAGATATACCTCCAAAAAATTATAAAATTATCAGCCTATACCATTTATTTGCATTCACAGAAAGAATAAAAATTGACATAAGAGAATAAAAAAAGTATACTAATAGCAAGATACATGTACAATTTCAAAAAAAATTATAAATATCATAGATAAGGAACATATATTGCAACAGAAAAACAAAATAAATCATCAATTAAGCGAAAAAAGAGTATATATAATAGCATTTATTGCTGCCATTTTAGCATTTTTATGTTTTAGTTTAATGGACTCTATTGTTCGATACCTTGGAAACCAGCTACCTACCATATTCTTTAGCATGCAGCAAAGACTTTTTTCTTGCGTAGTATTTTTTATTTTAATGATCTGTATTAGCATTAAAAATAAATCATTCGCTATCTTTAAGATTCACCATCCACTTTCTCACATTATACGAGGAGTATTTTTATATACTGTTACCATTGCTTTTGTACGCACATTTACTCTTCTCCCTTTAAGTAATGCTTATTCCATCATATTTTCTCTTCCATTATTTACTGTATTATTTGCACGATTATTTATCAAAGAAAAAATAAATACGATACAGCTCATTGGTATTATTGGCGGGTTTCTTGGCATTATTATTATATTACAACCCGGAGCAAATAATTTTTCTGTTGGATATTTATTTGCATTATTAGGAGTAGGAGTAGAAGCCCCTATGTTTGTCATGATACGCCATTACCATAAAAAAGATCATCCTTTAAATATTTCTTTTTACCCCAGCTTAGTAGCATTAGGGCTATTTTTCATCACAGAACTAATATATAACACAGGTACTACCGTAGTTTTTGATACAAAAATATTTACATTCATACTTCTATTTGCCATTATATCAGTAAGCAATCAATATTTACTCAATTTTTCTCTTAAGCATCTAAAAGCAGGATTATCTTTAAGTATGCAATTTTCACAAATTATTTGGGGGGCTTTATTTGGGTATATATTCTTTAAAGATAATGAATACAATATTTCTTACTTTATTGGTACTGCTATTATTATGTTTTTTAGTGTTGTTGTTACAACAAACAAAATGCCTTTTATGACAAAAAATACTATAAAAAAATAATAGATACTATGTATTAAACTACCATTTGTTAAGAAATATCATCTCGTTCAATTTTTTTCTCTAATACACGAACAAGATAACTAAAAACAGAAATAAGTACAAGATATTCAAGAATAAGCAAGGTATATATTTCTAAGGGACGATACACAATAACAGTCAGTTCATTTACTTTTCGAGTTAAATCGCTTAAGCCTATTACCGATGCAATAGAAGATATTTTAAGCATATATACAAACTGATTAGCAAGGGTAGGCAAAATTTGACGAAACATTTGTGGAATAATAATACTTCCATATATTTGAAAAATATTTGCACCATATACCTGAGCTGCCTCAATTTGACTTTTAGGGATACTTTCTATTCCAGTACGAAACACCTCAGCTTGAAAAGCACTTTGGCAAAATGATAAACCTATAATAGTAGCGACAAAAGCAGTAAGGTTTATCCCTAAAGCAATAGCAAGCCCATAGTATAACCATAAAAGCATTACCAATACAGGAATTGAACGAAACAATAATACCCATACATGAGCAATAAATTTAAATGGAAATACTTTTATTTGACTAAAAAAAGCAATGATAAACCCAATAAAAATAGAAACAAGAAAAGCTACCAACGAAGATACTATAGTGACTGTAAAGCCACTAAAGAGAAAGCTAAGATTTGCTCTTCCAGAATCACTAAACGGAGATAACTCATACCATCCCCAACTATAATTGCTAGTAGAACAAGAACTTACTACAATAAACAGAAATAGAATTACAATATGCAGTAAACGCTGCGGGCTTAATTTCATAGTGGATCAACAGGCATCTCTTGTATATCTTGATAGGTATACTCTTGTTACTTAAATGTAATCCATTTTTCTTTCAACTGGTCAAGATATCCACCTTGCCTTTTTAATGTAATCCATGTGTTAATATACTCTTTGAGAACAATATCTGATTGAGGAACAAGAAGTCCCATAGGAGTAGGAAATTGTGGTTCTACAGGAATAACCCCTAACTCAGGATATGTTTGTACGAGCTTCAAAGCCTCTATATTTGAAGTTACCGAAACTTCGGCACGCCCTGCCAATACTTCCTGAAAATCACGTATAGGAGCTTCCACTACTATCCTGCTTGCATTAGGCAAGAGGATTCTCATTTGCTCCTCTTGTACAGTACCTAAGGTTGTTACCAATTTTACCGAAGCATTATTAAGATCGTCCCAACTTGAATACTTTGAAAGATTTTTCTTAAGAGTAAGAGGGACAGTACCAACTCCTTGTATAGGATATGTAAATGCAATACTTTTTGCTCTTCCCATATTATACGATGCTTGTGTGGTAATATCGTATTTACCAGCAACAACGCCTGATACAATATTTTTCCAATCAGTGGGAACAAATTCAACAGTAACTCCCATATCCTCTGCAAGTGCTTTTACTAAATCTATATCATGCCCAATATACTCTCCTGTACTAGGATCTCTATATGTCATAGGATTCCAATCTCCTGTAGTTCCAACACGAAGCACTCCAGATTCTAAAATACCAGGCAATAATGACTCATTTTTTTTAGATTCATATGTACCATTTTCACTTACAGATGATGAAGAATCATCATTACATGCAGTAAGCATCCCTATTGACACTATCAGATATATACATATATATAATTTCATTTTCATATTTTTTCCTCTTTATGCTACTATTTTTATCATTAACAAATATCATAACTATAAAACATACATAAATTGATATATAATCGCTAAAATATAGTTATAGTATATCTATAATTTGTACATATAGTATTGTTCATAAGCTAACAATACCACATTATTATACTCCATTATATAATAAATGTCAAATGATGGGGGTTGTGCCACGAGTTCAAGTATTAAATGCGACAGAGGAGCAAAAAAGAGCAAGAAAAAAAATAAAAAACTCATATTAGCACTTATACAAGTGCATTATCAATAACATATCTTACTTCATTAACAGTAGTTTTAGCAACTTGTGCTATTTGTTCTTCTGAGTAACCTTGTTTACGATGTAAATTGATAATCAATCTTTCTCTTTCTGCCTCAGACATTTCACGATTATTCTGTTTTTTATCTAACAATCCTCTTGAACTAGCATACCTTTTTAGCATAGGTTCAAGCTCATGGATGAGAGTAATTTTACTCTCAGTAGTTTCATGAAGCTGTGAAAGTGAATTTATATCTTGAATTAACCCTTTCCTATGCATAGTCACTTTTTTTAATTGTTCTTCTACCTTAGGAAACAATAATTTGGTTTCATGTACTTGTTGCTTAATATCTTTAATATCCTTATATTGATTTTTCACATTCCCTACATCATCACTTATATCTTTATACTCTTGTTTTAACTCTGCAGTCAATGAATCAAGATCCCGTATACTAGCGGTAATAGTATCAAGTTCCTGCCACTTAGATTGTAATGTTGTATTCTTCTCTTCAATATCATGCATGGCATTGTATACTTCATTTTGTAACTCTTGAATTTTATACGATCTTTCTTGAAATGATTGCATCTTCTCATTTTGCGTCTCAAGTTTATGAAATAATTGTTTATTTTTGTTATCAGATTGAGTGAGATTTGTATTAAACAGCTCAACTTCTTTCCTTACTTTTATAACCTTATGAAAAGAATCATTCACCTCTGCCATCTCAGATTTTATTTCTTTTGTTTTTATTTCTATGCTGTTAATCTTCTTAAGAAGAGTATCAGTGATACTACTTTTATCCATAACTTGCTTTGTTTGCTTATCAAGTTTTTCTATTTTTTCGTCAAGCATGGACTGAAATACCCTTACCTGTTCTTGCTGCTGCTGATCTCTTTCAATCATAACAGTGTATTTTTTATGTTCAATTTCTAAATCCTTAATATTTTGTACTAACTGAACTTCTTTATTTTTTATAGTTTTCTCAATTTTTTTCATCTGAGTATCAAACTTACTGAGATTTGTTTTTGTTGTCTTAAGATAATTTGCTTCACTTTTTTTCAATGTATGCAAATTTTGTTCAAAAGTCGTAGATGTATCAGATAATTTTTGTTCAAAATTATCCTCTAAATGTTTAATTTGTATATCAAAGTTTTTCTGTGTCTTTTCATTTATAGAAGACAAAAGATGAGTAAGTTGTTCTTCATACTCTTTTTGTAAGGTTGCTTGCTTTTGTCCAAATACCCCAATAGCTTTTGTGCTTTTAGCAAGCAAAGTTTCATGCTCTGCCTGAAAAGTAGTAAGCTGGACACCAAAGCTGTCTTTTACTCTTCGATGTTCTTGTTCCATACTATGCAATTCATCACTGTACTGTTGTAACTTTTTCTTAAAATCTCCTTTTATTATCGCTATATTACTATCTACTTTTTTATACTGATCATCCTTAAAAGCACTCAAATGAATAGTATACCCTTCTACTTGCTTTTTTATACTTTCACATAAGCTATTATATTCTCTTTCTTTCCTTTTTATGATACCGTCCATATCTTTTTCTTTTTCATGAAGCATCTGTTTATGTTCATCCAATAAATGAGTAGTATTATCCTGATAATTTTCAACTAATGATACAAAATTTTCTCGTATGCCATTTACCTCCATATCACTTTTTGCTTTCATATCATCTGTAGTATCTTTTACGTTTTGTATGTACTGCTGATAATCTCTCAAAGTTTTATCATACTCTAAATGTAAATTCTGTTGGGCAGAAGAATATTTCATAAGCGTCTCATTATAAGAAGACTCTACTGTCTCTATTGTATTTTGATGCTCCAGCAGTTGTTTTTGAGACTCTATTTTTAGAGAATCAATAGCTTCCTTAAAAGAGGCAATGACAGTATCTTGCTCGGACTGCTGATGTATCTTTAATATTTCCAATCTTTCCTTATACTCTGCTAACGCATCTTTGTAGCCACTGAGCAATTCATCTATCTTACTATTATATTTTTCAACAGCATTCTGTACCTCTGCAGACTGACTTTGCTTTATATGTTCTAACATTGTATCGTACTCTGTATCCAGTACTTCTAGCATAGACTTATATTTGTTATCGTGCTCATGCTTATACTCAGCTAATAATGCTTGATACTGAACATGCATATCTTTTTGTTCTTTTTCTTGAACAACATCCAACTCTTGAAAAAACAGTACTGTTTTTTGCTTAAATTGTTTATATTTCTCATCCTGTTCATGTTGAAAAGACACAAACACATCATTATACTTATTCAATATATATTCTTGTTCTTTTTGACGAGTATCCTTTAAGGTTCGCAGTTCATTTTGAAAGCTATGAAAAGAATCATCATACCCTTGCTGTAATTGCTCAACCTTTGCTTGTAATCCTATAAGCACCATATCACAGTTAATATCTAAATCTTCTAATTTATTTTTATTTTCAACTTTTTGCTCTTCTAGTTCTTTCTGCATAGCTTGTACATACTTATTTTTCTCTTCATTAAAATGCTTACTTGATATGTCAAACTGTAAAAATATATTTTTCTTCTGTGTAATGATTTTATCAAACTCTTGTTCAAACAGTTGTAATCTATCATTAAATCCAGTGATAGCCTGTGCTTTTAGGGTATCTAGTCCCTTATGTTCATTTTGAATATATGTACTAAACTTTTGTTTTTCTTTCGTAACATAATCATTAAAGTCATTGATAGAAATTGTATTATTCTTCTCAAGTGCATTTTTATATTCTTCCCATAATTTTCTTAGCATGCTTATACGCATTTCCTTTTCAGATTCAAAATTATTTCTCACTATCGTATCTAATTCACGAGAACGATGATACACCCCTTGTAACTCTCGCTTAGAATGCTGTAGCTGTTTCATAAACCCTTTCGATTCATTTTGAACATACAAAGACATTTTCTTTATCTCTTGTCCTATACTTTCTATTTCAGCATTATTTTTTTGTTTTACTACATCAATACTACTTCCTAATCCATCTACCTTCGTATATAACTCATCAAATTTCTTAGCATAACTATTGTGCCATTGGCGATAATCTTGTTCTAAATGTTCCTGTTTTTGATGTAAAAATTGTTGAATGAATGTTGTAGTTGTTTCTGCTTCTGCCAATAATTCTTTTCTTTTTTCTTCTGAAATACCATTGAAATGAGTAATATCTGATTGCACACTTTGCTTAAAAGATTGAATTCTTTCTTCTATAGCTTTTGATTGCTGTTCAAGGTATTCTTTATGTGTCAAAACTATTTTATGCAATGTATCTGAGACAGTAGTACTTTTAGAGGTGAATGTATCATGCAAAATCTTATTAAAAGAATGTAAGCCACTGTTTATTTTTTGTTCTACAGTGTGTCCCATAGCCTCAACGGTAGATTCAGCATGTTGTATTCCTGCTGTAATATGTTTGAGAGTACTCTGTAGCTTCTCTTCTATATCACCATTGACGGTAGCAATATCCATTTTAGTTTTTTCAAACTCTTCTTTACGCATATCATAATCCATTAAAGCATCTTTACTTCTATATAAAATATCGTGCAACTGTTTTATAGCAATATTAGAATTATGATACAGCTCTTGTAATGCATCTTGTTGCTGTTGATACTGCTCTATCCTTTCTTGATATTTCTGTGTTTTTGCTGCATTATTTTCAATAAAATTTCGCTCTAGCTCCACCTTTTGTGATATAGAACTTATGTTCCTCTCTGATGATTTTATATCCTCTAGTACATTATTCATAATTGATTTTGATATTTCTGCATCTTTATGAAACGCTTCAACAAATTGATCTTGCATTTGTTTAATATATGATACCTGCTTTCTTTTACTAAAGAATACATACTGTAAAATAAATAACACTATACTAAAAGAAAATAAAAAGAGATGTAACAATAATGTCAAAACTAAGCCTCCCAGCCTTATATGAATAATTATAATATAGATAATTGTTTCATGCAATACATAGTTGTTGATTGCCGAAAATTCAAGAAATAAACACGAAAAAAAGAATATCAAAACAATACTATTTTTAGCTATTTATACTATAATAATTATTGTATATCATGTTATATACGATAATAAAACAACCGTAAGGAGGCCTTATGAAAAAATGGTTGAAAGTATGGATAAACGATAGCTACAAAAGCAAAGAGCTATACAGTGTGAAAATCGGGGGGGGGGGGGGGTACACTCTCAATATAAGCAAAGCATAACTCTCGTTGCACTGTTTTTAGTGCTAGCAATAGTTACCCTCGTACTCGTAGGATGTTCGGAGGGCAGTAGCAGTTCCTCATCAGGGGGAGGAGGAGGGAAACAGGTAACCCCGACCCTTGCATCACTGTCCAATGTGCAGATACAGCCAGCAGGCAATGATGGGACGCTTGCTTTACGCTGGCAAGCCCCAAGCGATGCCACGCATGTAGTAGTAAACGCTAGCTCTACCGCACCAGCCCAAGTCATACAAGTGCGTATTCCTGCAATAGAATATCGTGCATTGTTTCAACAAGGACAATCGTATAAACTCAAAGGCTTACAAGCACTCACTAACTACACAGTAGAGATAGAAGCACAAAAGGACTCAGAAGTATCACCAAAAACAACACGCACCGTGACTACACTGATAGATACTACTACCCCACAAGACACATTGACACAAGTAGGCGTAGAGAAGTCGGGGGATGGCATAAAGATAACATGGGACAAAGAACGACTAGCATCAGGCAGAACAGACATAGCAGAAGCAACGATAGTAGTAAAAAGCACGAATGGTGCTACAGTGCTTGCACAAGCTACCGTACAGAACCTACAACAAGGAGAAGTTGTGCTTCCAAATGTCTCCACGCTTGCAGGCATATCCTATGATGTAGAAATACGCTACAAAGACAGAAATGACAACACAAGCAGTCCTACAACAGTACTGACAGGCGTGCAAGCATCAGCCCTCTCACAAACAGTAGCAGCACTGCCAGAGGCAAATCTTACAGTAACAGCAAACGATAAAGACAATAGCCTTGCCGATGAAAGCCTGCTTGTTACATGGGGGAGCTTTGCCTTTGGAACAGGAAGCACAGCAAAAAGCCTCTTAGTACGAGTAACAGCAACTGCAACACAGACGATAGTAGCAGAGGAGACAATAGACAAAGATACCAGTGCAACCAATGTCAGCGGAGCAACCGCACAAAACAAAGAATACGCCACTGTGTATGTAGCAAAAGATGGCATAGCACTCACAAAACTCTACGGCACGCTTACGTACAAAGTAGAAGTATATGTCTCTCAAAACGGAAAGTACTCCACTGCAGTGTCAAAAGAACAAGCAACAACGGACAAGACAACAGAGCCAGCAACCAATGTAAGTGCCGTAGGAGGAGCAACAAGCATAGTAGTCATCTGGCAAGCACCCAATGTACGAGACTACGCAGGAGTGACTATAACAGCAACAGAAAAAGATAGCGATAAAGTAGCAAAGACAGTAACAATAACAGACAGAGCAGTACGCAACACGCAGATACCAGGCCTCAAAGCCACCACCGAGTACACAGTAGCAGTACAATCGCAGGACTATGCAGGCAACAAAGGAACAGAAGCAACAGCAACAGTAGATACAGTAACAGATAGCACCGTTCCCGATCCAGTAACAAACATACAAGCAAGCTATCCCTTCGTATCAGCAACAAAAGTAGAAACACAGATAACATGGACAGCACCCGATGCAACAAAAGCAAAGAACAAAGACATAAAAGAATACAGCATAAGCATACAAGAGCAAGGCACAACTACCACAGTACTGAACGAGAAGAAAATACCCTATCCAACAACATCGCTCTCTGTCGAAGAACTCAGTCAAGGCAAAACATACACAGTAACAATACAAGCAATAGATTACTCAGAAAACAAAAGCACATCAACTCCACAAGACATAACAACACCCACCCCACTCACAGCCCCCTCAGCAGAACTCTTTCAAAGCAAGCCTGCCCTCGTTACAACAACAGGAGCAATACAAATAAAAGCAACCTTTACGCAAGCACCTGGATCAAATAAGTACTACACCCTGCGTATGTACGATAGCACTACACTGGTAGCAGAAAAAAGCATAACAAGTACCGCAACCACCATTAGCTTTGGCATAGCAGATGGCATAGAAGTATCAGCAACACAAGCAAATGCAAAACAATATAGCTTTACCTTTCTCACAGTAGAAAATAACAGAGTAAGCCCCCCAACAACACTCACAGACAAAGTAGCAGTATACGATGAAAGATCCACTGTCCCGCCCGCACCAGAAAGCCTCACTCTGCTTATTGCAGAATCAACAGAAACAAGCGATACCGTACAGTACGAGTTTCAAGCAGGAACAATTACCAGCAACCACAAAGCACCCAATGACAGCACACTTGAACAAGCACAGATACAATACAAAGTATACCTAGTAGCAGGAGACCAGAGTACTAAAAGCATAGCCGAAATAAAAACAATGACAGGAGTACAAACACAAAACATAGCAATAAACAGCACTTTACGAGGAACATTTATAGGAACAAAAGGAGCAGTATACACCATAGGCATAGAAGCAATAAACAGCCTGAACCCCTCTACAACAAAGAAAGCACAAAGCAAAGACCCCGCACTGATACAAACACTAGAACTGAACACCATCCCCAGATCACAAGCAACAGCCCCCTCTACCTCGTCCTTAGCAAACAAGCTGGTAGTATCACAATCAACAAACACAACAGGAACAATAAAGCTAGTACTCACGCAATTAAGCACAATAACAGGAGCAAAAAACAAAGACGGCACAACAGTAACCAGCAATGATGAGCTAGTATACACAGTGTACGGCTTACAGAAAGACACAACCCCAACAGTAGCAGAAGTACAAAGAGGCAGAAAAGTAACTATAGGCACAGCAAGGAACGGAGTGTACACAGTACCAGCGCTTAGCAGTATAGGCGTGACAACCCCAACAGTAGCAATAAAAGGAGCAACAAAGTATCACTTTGTAGTAGAAGTAGCCATAAAAACAGACC
Source organism: Spirochaetia bacterium (assembly GCA_965218205.1). GTDB lineage: Bacteria > Spirochaetota > Spirochaetia > WTKD01 > CBDDCA01. Next base: position 1,471,175 of record OZ244590.1, read on the forward strand.
CAAGCAAAAAAGCAGTATCGACAGTGGCAACAGTAACAACCGCATCACAAGCAACAGATCCCGCAGAAGTAAGCAACATACAAGTGGGAGGAGTAACAGGAAGGAATGCAACAGTAACATGGACAGCCCCCAGCCTTACTGCAAGCCACAAAACAGACACAGGAGACCCCCTAGCAGTAGCACAAGTATCGTACAAAGTATACAAAGTAGCCAAGAGTGGCAGTGCAAAAAGCGTAACAGCAATAAAAAATGCAGACTCAAGCCCCACAACAGTAGTAGCAGGAACAACCAACAGCACTCTGACAGGATTGACAGTAGGCACCACTTATGAAATAGTAGTGCAAGCAGTAAACAGCACCGATACCAACAAAGAATCAACAGGTGTCCGCAAGGAGTTTGTAGCAAGCACAGTGCTTATAGGAAACACTAGTGTAGTCTCAGCAGAAGTAGGTAAAACCCCAGCAGTAAATACTACGAGAGTACTCACCAATGCCCTTGCCTTTACCTGTGATGCTAACATACTGGAAGCAGATGCAAAGAAAATAAAAGATGAGACAGGACTAGCAGTATCGTTTAATCAGAATAGCAAAACAGTTACTATAACAGGCATAGCAAATAAGTCCAATGTACGTGATACTGCTATTACTGAGTATAGCTATGATATAGTACAATGTACAATTACTGCTTCAAATAAAAGAGTAAAAGCAAATATTCTTATAAAGACAGATCTTAAAGCAGCACCATTAGGAAAATCAGCTACCTATTATAGACCAACGACAAAGACACAGCTTCAGACTATTATCAGTGAAGAAAAAACAAGACAAGGTTCAGGAGGAAACAGCAACCCTAGCCCCAACCTCAACATGATAGACACCAGTGCTATTACTAATATGAGTAATTTATTTGATAGAGATAGAACTTTTAATGGAGACATAACAAAGTGGAATACCAGTAATGTAATGGATATGAATAATATGTTTTCTGGTGCTACTGCTTTTAATCAGTACATAGGAGATTGGGATGTGAGTAAGGTTACTGCTATGGGTAGTATGTTTTCTAGCGCAAGAAAATTTAATCAGTACATAGGAGATTGGGATGTGAGTAAGGTTACTGGTATGAATAGTATGTTTAATTTTGCAATTGCGTTTGATCAAGATATAGGAAGCTGGAATGTAAGTGAAGTGACAAATATGCAGCTTTTGTTCTTTAATGCTGTTGCATTTGATCAAGACATAGGAAATTGGAATGTGAGTAAAGTTACTTCTGCTGATTTTATATTTTATAATGCTGTTGCATTTGATCAAGATTTATCAAAATGGAAACTATGTAAGACATCAATAGCTTCTACTTATTTTACAGGTTCCCCTATGGCTAATAAAAACACAAAAGGCACACAGTGGCCAAAGGATAAAACTGATACAGTAGCATGCCCCTCATCGTAGGGTATACATATAAAAAGAGAGTGCTATGCACTCTCTTTTTATATATGAATAGCTGTTCTTATATCCAAAGCTAATGCTCCATAACTGTACGCAAACTCAAAGACTAAGCATACCATAAAATTCAGTAGGAAAAAGTTTAAGGATTAATAGAACACTACGCATCACACAATAGTACAATTACCGATACGAGAAAAAATACGTTGTATAAAACATTTCTTAAAATTACTAGATCCTAAGCTAATCTGATACTCAGCATTACTTCCCATAACTTCATTCGTAGAAGCAACTTTAATACTATCACTACTCATTTTAACTATTCTATAAAAACCACTTTTTATAGTGTTCTTTTTAGTTTCAAGAGTACCCAATTCAATAACATCATCTTGATACAAATGAAAAATTACACCAAGTTCTAAAAGTTTTGCTCGTTCATCTTTATTTTCTACTAACCTATACAATTCAAGTTCTAATTTCTCTTTCTTTTTCAATTTTAACATTACATTACGCTTATCTTTTTTAGAAACGCTATCTTTTAAAACAGCTATCTGATTTTCTAATTCTAAAATCTCCTCTTCTTTTTTCTGTACCTTTTTATCCTCGTTTAAGATAGACTCCTTTAATTTTACTTTCCAATTAGGCACATACCTATCACCTAATGTATGAATATCAGAATAAGAAATAGCCTCCGCTTTCTCAATAACATATTTACCCTTATCATCTTTAGTACCATACACTTCATATGCCCAATTACCATTAGTCTTAAACCGAGAAACAGGAACAACAGAATCTTTCTGTTTTGCCTTATATACATTACTCATTTTTTGAGTCTTAAAAATCATATCTTTTCTATGTACATAAGGACAAGAATCTACCTTAACTTTAGGGTACAATACAGTAAGATTATGCAATCCAGATACAGACTGTAAGCTATCTCTAAACGATTCAATATCAATATTTCCTTTTTGTAGCATACCGAAAAACTGTGATCTTACTTTATTATGTCTAATACGACTTACCAACTCTTCAATCTTATTCTTAGCACTATTATCAGAACTATCAGAACCCTCAAAGCTACGCAAAAGAGAAATTTCCTCTTCAGTATAAATATTCAATAAGTTACTTACAGAACAAGAAACACGCATGTAACTTACACCATCAATAATAACACAATTATCTTCATTATAAGGACTATATGCAGTATCATCATGCAAAGCACTATTATACTTACTAATGTCTCTCTTAAAAGAGACTATATTTTTAGAAAGAAATGTTTCTAATTGTGTTTTCATATCATCAGATAATTCAAAAGAATCACATTTCTCTATTTTTCTTTCATACTCATTGTAACACTTTTTATAAGAATCAAAAGTAGCACATCTCTCTAAGCTATTTTTTCTTTCCCCTAATAATTGTTTCATACTTCTATTCATCATACCTAACACAAAAGCATCAGTAGCATGATGTCTGTGATCTCGTCTATTTTTTGCAAACTTCTTTTTTTTATCTTTTTCATCAGGATTAAGTAATGCATTTAGCCCCCATCTATTTCTTATAAAAGCAGTAGCTTCACCGACTGTACTCCAAACAGAGAAAGAGTTAGTACTAGAAGTATACTCTTCAAGTTTCTGAGTATTCTCAATACTAATATCATCAGAAGAAATATCATCTAAACAAAAAAAATACAAACAAGCAACTTTAGTCATATACGCAGTAAGAGGGATATCAGAAGACAGTCCTTTTGATTTTTTTCTACTTACAACATCTGCATTTTTCTCAAACCGCCATAATTTACTATTCAATCCACTATTTTCTACTGCAGAGTATATCTCTTTCCATCTACTTGAATTTCCTAAAAACTCATAAGGAGTTTTCTTTTCTTTATTTAAATTAGCACCCTTTTTACATAACAACAGATTATTATTTGTGTTATCATAATGTTTTCCTTTAGGAATAATATGATCAATATGAGTACCATCATCAAACACATCTTTTTCAGAAATACACTCTAAAGTATAAGGGCATACTCTATCACAAAAAGTATTAGAACTAACAATGACTTCGTTGCTTCCGTTTTTATACGAAATACCTAGAGCATTTATTTTTCTCTTGCTTTCATCTGCAAAAGGAAGCTCAAGCCAAAGCTTATACTTTTTCATATACCACTCAAACTCACATCGTGAAGTCGCATTACAATTAGTTTTAATACGCTCCTTAACAAAGTCATTATAACTTGTTCGTCTATTCTGATCGGACACTCTAGAAGAGGAAGAAAGTCCTTTTTGTCCTTTCCCTAATTCTCGTGCAACTTCAAATACTACCTCTTTAGGTCTACCATATGTAGTAATAAGAGCATTTCCAATTTTTTGTAATTGTCTCAATGCTACATGAACAGTAGGATTAGATATTTTACCAAACTCAGCTTCTTCTAATCTACTCTGTAAATCATTAAGAGCATATGAAGATGCACCACTTTTTTGATTTTTTACATCCTCTACCGACTTTCGTAATTTGTTTATATCATCTTCATCTTTATTAGAAACACAATAATGAGATAACACTTTTCCATAATAAGGCAAAATACTCTTACCTTTTGAAATAATACTAGTATGATATTCTAAAATTTTCATAGCCTCAGCAATAGGAATAACTCTATCATCAGATACAACTTTATCTTCTAACACATCCATAATTGCAATCATAGCCTCTTTTGACATAGAAGCATACTCACCATAGAAATTACCGAGAATATCCAAACATGAATCTACCTTCTTACAAGTAAGCCCCCAATTTTCAGAAAGAAATGTTTTTTCTAAAAATTCTTTTTGCTCATTCAAAAAGAAAGAAATAAATTCATCCCATTTCTGTATATCATCTTCCAAATGTTTCTTACACCAATCTTCTCCTAACTCTTTCTTTATCATATACCCTATTTGATTAGGATAAAACTTTTTAGTCTTTTCTGTAGTCTCACTGTAATTTATGTCTATTACCTCAATATCAAATTTTTTATACAATTTTTTTATTTTCTTTTCTATCTCCTTATAAGAAATACCACCTAGTACCTGTTTTTCTATAAAATCAGTAGTAGTACAACTCCACATCCAATCAAATAATCTATTACGCACTTCTACTAATAAATCTTGAGATACATTAGGTTGATCTTTAGAAAATACCTTTATATGATGAATATCTTGTAATATTCGATACTTATGAAAATAAGGAGAACAATGAGAACAATGAAACTTACCCTCCACATACTTACACTTCCCTACATTTTGACTACGCAAAGGCCGTTGATAATAAAGAATATCATATACTTTTTCAAACACTCTCTTTCTCTTCTTCAATTTTCTATTTATTACACGAACAGAAAGCTCTTGTGATACTAATTCTTTTTTATACAAGTATAATTGTTTCTCTTTAATAACAGTAAATTCCTTTCTATACATTTGACGAGAATAATACAAAGGGTATAACACATCTAAATATTTAGGATCATACTCTAATAATTTCTGTTTAATTTCTATCAATTCCTTACTGTATTTCTCTTGCTTATCTTTTCCTTCTTCTATAAGTCTTTTTAAATTTTCTTTTTTTGAAATCAAAGAAGCACAAATAGCATAATCTGCTTCTGAGCATTTACCTTTAGAATGAGTAGCTTGGAAATGCTTGCTTTCATACTCATTAATCATTTGTATACCACGAAAAGTAACATACCACAAAAATTCCCCTAAAGTAGCAAATTTTTTTTCTATCGGATAAGTATTCCCTGATAATACTTTACCAGTATGAACATTAACATCTTTCACTTGCCAAATAGTATCCAAAACATTTTTAGAATCGTCAAGTCCTTTAAGTACTATCCCATCTATATCTTTATCTTTATCATCTTCATTTGAAGAAGTTTCAATGACATCATCATTTAAACTAATCCGTTTACTATCAAGAATAGAAATAGTTTTTTGATACCCTCTATGATTATTCAAAGATAAAAATATACGCCCTAATTCATACTCTGTGAGACATACAGATAATGCTTTTGCACGCAATCTATATGGATTTTCTTGCAACAACTTTGTTTGTAATAACTGCTCATTTTCACCATATAACCAGTTATTACTCTGCAAATAAGAAATTAAAGCATTACGTCTACGCAAAAAACGTCTATGTTGCCTACGGGAAAGTCGTGCAGTATGTCTCTTTACATTAAGTGGCTTACAGCCATCATTTACTGATTCACGACCATCTGAAAATATATGTGAACCTAAAGCTACAAGAGATTTAGGAGTATTATTATCATCTAATTCAATAACTGAATATCCGATTGAAGTAGTACCCATATCAAATGAAAATCGATAACTCATAAATAAAAACTCCTATATAAAAGTATAGCCCGTACCTATTGGTATGAGCTATACCGATCTTACACGCCGTAAGAAGAATATACAAATCCTTCTCTTATGGCGTTTATTAACGTTGCGGTAAAAATCATCTATATACTATAAAAGCCAAGTAAAATCTTTCATTTTTCATTTTTCATTTGCAAAAATCTTATAAATCCTTACTATATAAAAAAGATAAAAAAAGGATTATACCATATAAAAAATTTTTACCGCCCCGTAACATAAACATTGCCAAATAAAAAATTTCTAACATTATACCATATAAAAAATTTTTACCGCCCCGTAACTACAAAGTTTCATTAGTGTTTAGTTTCGTTAAATTCTATTATACCATATAAAAAATTTTTACCGCCCCGTAACTTCTTAAACTTCAAATTAAGTGCTTTTATCATTATACCATATAAAAAATTTTTACCGCCCCGTAACAAGAAACTCAAATAAGAGCAAGAAGACAAAATTATACCATATAAAAAATTTTTACCGCCCCGTAACCGCCCGCCACGCTTTTAATAACTTTGATTTATTATACCATATAAAAAATTTTTACCGCCCCGTAACACAGGGCGGTAATCAGTACTTTTCAACGAAATTATACCATATAAAAAATTTTTACCGCCCCGTAACTGAATTAAAAGATTTATCTATTGAAAATAAATTATACCATATAAAAAATTTTTACCGCCCCGTAACTTATAAATTGTATATTATATTTCTTATTAAATTATACCATATAAAAAATTTTTACCGCCCCGTAACCTTCCTACTTGCATCAAACTAATCCAACTTATTATACCATATAAAAAATTTTTACCGCCCCGTAACAATAGCACTAAGTTCTGTGCTAGTGCTTTCATTATACCATATAAAAAATTTTTACCGCCCCGTAACGCAAATTAAACTTAATACTTAGCATTTTATATTATACCATATAAAAAATTTTTACCGCCCCGTAACTATAGTCAATTCTTTTTGTCTTATGAGTGAATTATACCATATAAAAAATTTTTACCGCCCCGTAACTGTTTCTGTTCTTGTATGTCGTTTGTTTTGATTATACCATATAAAAAATTTTTACCGCCCCGTAACAATAGCACTAAGTTCTGTGCTAGTGCTTTCATTATACCATATAAAAAATTTTTACCGCCCCGTAACAAGTTTCTGTATTTCCTTCTGTATCTCATTATTATACCATATAAAAAATTTTTACCGCCCCGTAACACTTGAACATACTTAAAGTATTTGCCTGTGATTATACCATATAAAAAATTTTTACCGCCCCGTAACCATGAAAGATTGTATAACAGTTTATCCCGTATTATACCATATAAAAAATTTTTACCGCCCCGTAACACGTTACCTGTGCTTACCATATTAAACACTATTATACCATATAAAAAATTTTTACCGCCCCGTAACTGATAATTGCGTACTTGCTCAATATATACATATTATACCATATAAAAAATTTTTACCGCCCCGTAACTGTCCTCGCTCGTTGTGTCCGTGAAGTCTGATTATACCATATAAAAATTTGGGGCTGACCCAGATAAGAGAAAAAAGGCTATTCTAAAAGAATAGGCATGAGAAAAACAAGATTATCACATATCATAGTAAAAAGAATAATAGAACATTATGTAGCAGGAACACCAGCAAGAAGTACAGCATTGCTTCTAGGAATAAATAAAAAAACAAGTATATCGTGGTATCATAAATTACGGTGTATTATAAGAGAAAAGCTCAGTGAATATGAAATAGCACTCTCAGGAGAAATAGAAATAGATGAAAGTTATTTTGGAGGAAAACAAAAAGGAAAGCGAGGAAGAGGAGCAGGAGGAAAAACAATAGTGTTTGGATTGTATAAAAGGAAGAGCTATGTGCATGCACTAACAGTAAGTAATACAACAACTTGCACACTCTATAGTATCATAAAGAAAAAATAGCTCCTCAGAGTATTATCTATACAGATACCTATCCGAGTTATAATATATTAGATGTATCAGACTTCAACACTATCGCATAAATCATGCAAAGGAATTTGCAAACAAGCAAAATCATATAAATGGAATAGAGAATTTTTGGAATCAATCAAAGAGGCATCTGAGAAGATACAATGGAATACCGAAAAACCATTTTGAGCTGTATCTTAAAGAATGTGAATTTCGGTTTAATTATAGACCAATAACAAACATGTATAAAGTGTTGTATAATTGGGTACAGGAGGCTGGGTTAGTCTAATTTTCATTAAATGGGTCAGCCCCAAAAATTTTTACCGCCCCGTAACCTAAGTATCCTGCTAGTAATTATATTATTAATTATACCATATAAAAAATTTTTACCGCCCCGTAACTGACGAAGTCAGCGAGCTTCTTAACGTAACATTATACCATATAAAAAATTTTTACCGCCCCGTAACACAACGAAGCTATCACTCATTTTCAATCCAATTATACCATATAAAAAATTTTTACCGCCCCGTAACTACTACAAAGGAAGGCATACAATAAAAAAATTAGAGGCGACCATTGATAACTAAAATGAGATAATTCATATACTTATTCAGTATCTTTCTCAATATCACCAATATCCTCAGTTTCAAAACTACCCTCTGAATTATATTCCGATACTAGTTTTATCTGCTTAAAACGTGATAAAGAATAAAAAGAAGATACTGCATCCACAAAATAAAAAAGAGAATACAAAGAAAAAAAAGAAAATAAAAACACTACAAATGAAATAACAGAAAATGTAAATGTTATCTTATTTGAAAAAATATATGCCATTTCTGTAATTATAGGCGTAGAAAAAGATCGCAATAAAAAAAGTATCACACTACTAAAGAAATACAAAACAAGAGCAATACCACACAAGAATGATACAAACCCAAACATACTTATATACTGCTCAAATACCGTAATTTTTCCTTTTTCTGACTCTTTACTCAATGATACTATCCAAAAAGAATCCATAACATGTATAACATGCACAAAAATAATAAAAGAAAATCCAAACAAAAATAAGTACACAAACATCCCCATAACAGAAAAAATCAGAAAATCATTATATTGTATAGTACTATACCGTAATACAAAATAAAAAAGAAAAACAATAATAAAAGAAAACAATAAAGAACAAAAAAATTTACCTCTTAAAAATACTTTTCTCTCCAAAAGCCCTCTAAAAATACCCTTATACCCTAAAAAATACTTATTTTCCATAATAACTCTCCTTGATTCATATACTATATAGTATACACCAATTACAACACAAAATACAAACACATGAGAAAAGTAATCATGAATTCAAGGATTAAATGCGACAAAGCACAAACTCAAAGATTAAACACACCATCAAATTCAGCAAAAAAAAGAATTGATTAAAACAGAACAAATGATTACACTATAGATAGAGGTATTATAATGATATATTTTGACATATTACTTAGCATTTTATTACTATTGATAGCCGTAGAGCATTTTTATTTTTTAATACTAGAAATGTTTTTTTGGACAAGTCCTAAAGTAATGAAAATATTTAAGATACAAAAGAAAGAAATTGCAGAAGATAGTAAAACTTTAGCTGCTAACTTAGGGCTTTATAATGGATTTTTAGCAATAGGTATTCTAATAGCAACATTCCGCTTTATGATGTCTGGAAAATATGATTCCTATGGAACAATTATCTTTCTTCTCATATGTGTTACATGTGCTGGTATATACGGAGCATGGTCGACAAAAAACAAAAGAATTTTCTATGTACAAGCTATGCCTGCGCTACTTGCCCTCATTGTTATGCATGTTCCTATACTCATATTCTTTTAGGGTAAATAGTACTAATACATAGTAGCATAAATAATACAATGAGTTTTATACCAGATTGGATAGATAGCCCCTTATTACCAATTCCTACTATACAAAATCTTCCATTATGGTATATAACAAAAGAAGCCAACATATCACTAAAAAAAAATTCCCGTACAGATTTTATTCTTTATTCACGTAATGGCAATAGAATCACTTCCCAACCCTCTTTACAAAAAAATACTGCTATTTCTCATAGTAAGAAAAACAAATATATACAGACAGAATATTCAATACTTTACTTACATGGCTACACTAGCAGTCCAAAAGAACAATATCCTTTAGTTGATATCATTAGTAAAAAACTAAGAGCAAATACTATTTCTATCCGTATGGACGGACACGGAATATCACTAGGATCAATGCATTTTCTTTCACAAGAACAATGGTATCAATCAGCACTTGAAGGACTTACCGTTGCCAACAAACTAGGGAAAAAAGTTATTGTTATCAGCTGTTCTACAGGCTCCACACTAGGACTACTCCTTTCGGCTCGAGAAACTGCACATATAGAACAAAGTTTACATATTTGTCTTTCTCCAAACCTTGGCATTTATCTTAGCAAATTAGTAAGAATACTATATTTACATCCATTAATACAAAGAGCTATATATTATATCTCGTATCTTGCAAAACATTCAGCAATAGTATTAAGAGCTAAGGCACATAACACATTCCATGAATCTATCACTACATTAGAACAACCACTTTCAGCAGTACACCCTATGTTACAACTTGTATATCTACTATGGAACATAAGAAAAAAAACTCCCCATCGTTTCATCGTACCAACAACAGTGTTTGCCCAAGAAAATGATAGAGTAGTAGATTTTGCTCTCACAAAAAAATTTTTTAAGAACCTTGCATCCACCCACTTTGCTCAATTACCTACTACCACATTTACACACTCACATATTCTTGCAGGCGATGCACTTTCTCCCAATACAACAAACTCTATGGCAAATGCTATACTCACTACCATTACTCACCATTTCAAAAACAGAAAGGAGCATGTATGAAAAATATACTACGATACAGTAAAGGACTCATTTATCTATACTTTACTGCCTATTCACTCATCGTATTTGAGCTTACCATCAGCATCTGTCTCATACTACGAGGAAGAGAAACATGTGATACACTCATCAATACACTAACAGTACAATTAGCTCGGCTCTATCGCCTTATCTATCGAGTATTACATGGCACACGAGTTATCATTGATACATCCATACAGCTCCCTTCACATCAATCTCATCTTGTACTATCGAGCCACAAAGGAGCATCTGATTTTTTTGTATTACCATTATTACTCCCTACCCCTCCACGTTTTATAGCAAAACAAGAACTAGGAAAAGCCTTCCCTATTGTCAATATTCCTACTATATCAAAAATACTCACTGTACAAAATCATGCACTCATAGATAGAAACAATACATTGGATTCTCTCAAGAAAATAAAATATTTCTGCCATTTACAAACAGTACGAAAAAACAATATACTCTTATTTCCTGAAGGCACAAGACATAAAGCTACGGCAACAAAACCTTTTTTCTCATCTTCAATAAAACTTATACTAAAAACAAGGAATATCCCCATTGTATTAGTTGCCCTTAGTAATGGACATAAAATTGATTCTTTTTTTAATGTACCTCCTAATATAACCTTAAGAGCAAAAATAATGGGAATACATACTCTTGAAAACTTTCATACATTAGAAAAAGATATTGAACAATTTAGAAATACTATTGATACACAACTATTAGAGTGGGAAAAAGAAGACAATGAAGCAAACAAAACCTCATAATATTCCTTCTGCAAAAAAACAGCATCTTATCTCATTTCTCTCTACCATTATCGCTCCACATTCTAAAACTATGCTATTAGGACTCCTCTGTCTTATTACAGTAAATATCCTGTTACTGTTTATTCCGTATATTTTCTCTACAATCATAGACAATATTATTACAGAAAATAAAACACTTAGTTCATTTTCTCTTCAATCTCGCAGTATGGTATATACCTATGCACTGCTGGGTGTTTCAATACTCATATTTATATTGCGCATAGGATGGCGAAGCCTTCTTATTATTCCTTCATTCAAAATAGAAAACACCTTAAAAAAACACCTTTTTCAGCACTTTCTTCAATTCTCACAAAAATCACAGGAAAAAATTAGCACAGGAGAACAAGTTTCACTTGTAGAAAGAGAAACACAGCAACTCACACAAGCCATTAGCTGGGGAACACTTGCTCTTGCTGATGGAATATTTACTGTTATCAGTGTATATACCATACTCATTATTGGATACAGAGAAATTGCATGGGCATCATTACCACTGTACCCTATTGCTTTCATATATGCATTTTTTCTCTTTAAGAATATCAATAGACAATACGAAAAAATTCAAGGAAAAATAGCAGGCATATCAGAACTTACACGAGCAATGTTTGAAAATATTGCTACTATAAAATCACATAACAGTGAGTTATTTTATCAGAACAAATTTTTACAAGAAGGAAAGGATATTGTAAAAACACAAATTCGTATATCTTTTCTTACCTCCATGATGTGGCCACTATTTATCCTAGTCAATGGAATATCCCTTGTGTGTACACTGTACTTTGGCATTCGAGCATACACTTTAGGCACAGCCAGTATAGGAGACATATTTGCAGTCATCAGTTATATTGCACAGGTAGAGCTTCCTTTTTTAGGACTAGGCTTTGCCTTTGATATACAACAAAAAGGATTATCCACCGTACGTCGCATACAAAAAAGTCTCACTATCACTCCAAATGTATATACAACACATACTACTACTCAAACAATAAACAACCCTACTAGCATAAAAGGAGCATTACACATTGACAATCTTGTGTTTCACTATAAAAACGAAGAAGCTCTTTTTCAAAAAACATCAAGCAACAAGAATCGCCCTTATATACATACAGACACACACAAAAAACCAAGAGATGCCAAAACAAAGCATTTCACGCTTGGTCCCATTACCTTACACAGCAAAGCAGGCACATGGATAGGAATCACTGGCAAAATAGGATCTGGAAAAAGCACTCTTGCAAAACTTATTACTCGAATATACGAAACCGAACAAAGCAATGCAATACAGTGGGACAATATTCCTATTCAGGCACTAGACCTCTCCCTGTTTAGACAACAAGTATTCTATCAAGCACAAGACTTTCATCTCTTCTCTGTCTCAATAGCACAGAACATTGCATTTAATGAAGAAGAGTTAAGCAAGCATGTACAAGAAAAAGCCATCACCTTTGGAACATACAGTGCCCTAGAACAAGATGTAAGCATTTTTCCACAACAATGGCACACCCAAATAGGAGAAGATGGCATTTTGTTATCAGGAGGACAAAAGCAACGCATTTCACTTGCACGTACTCTTTATGCACAAATTCCTGTTCTTATACTAGACGATATATTCTCAGGACTTGACAATCAAACATCTAAACAAGTATTACAAAATTTACTCAACATACGAAACAACAAAACCACTATCATCATTAGCCATAATCTTCCTATTATCAGTAACACAGACAAAATTATCGTTATGGACAATGGAAAAATAATTGAGGAAGGCACTCATTTCAACTTATTAAAAAACCCACATTCAGTATACTCTACAAGCTGGAAAGAGTATCTGATAGATCAAGGGGAATATTATGAGTAATATACCAAACAATATCTTATAATAAAAATAAAGAATCTCCTTACTAAACATGAATAATAAAAAGACAAGATCCACCTATATACAAGCACTAACACTCTTAAAAACACAAAAATTACTGGTAACAATAAGCATGCTCCTTACCATTACCTCCTCTCTCTCCAATACATATCTCGCTCTTATGTTACGTGATGCAATAGATGTTCTTACACAAGAAACACTACAAAATACAACAATACGAAATTTTATTATCAAATATATTGGCATTGCAGCCATAAGCTCTTTCGCCTTATTTTTACACTCAATAGTAAGCACTATTTTAATCGAAAAAATATTACTCAGCGTACGACAACAAGTAGTAATACATGCTTTCTCGCACTCTATGGATTTTTTTACAAACGAACCAATAGGAAAACTCATTACTCTTACTACCCGTGATTTAGATGCTATCGGTAATTTTTTTAGAAACATACTCACACAGATTATCAGCAGTAGCATAGCTTTTATCATAGTAGTAGGAACCCTTTTTATTCTTAATACCTACTTAGCACTTATCACACTTGGCACTGTCCCTTTATTGATACTATTGGTAAACTACTTTCGCAAAAAAATTCTCAAAAAATCAAAAATTGTTCGTGAAAACACAGAAAAAATAAACATCTACCTCACAGAACATTTACAAGGAAAACTTGACATACAGCTTCATAATAAACTGGATACAAGCAACAAAACATTTACTTCTATCGCAGATACCTACTATAACAGCAGACGCAATCTTGCTCTCCAAGAAATGCTACTACGCCCCTTCCTCAACCTAATGCTCATTATCATAACCATTGTTGTTATTATTTCAGGAAACATCCTTAGCATAAAAGGATTTATTACCATTGGAGTTATTATTGCATATATTCAACTTATAGACAGATTTTTCTTTCCTCTTATTACCATCGCTCAAAACATAAATCAGGTACAAGAATCACTTATAAGTTTCAATAAAATTTTTACATTTCTTTCTACTAAGCCAAGCATTACAGAAAATGCTCCAACAGAAAGCATCCCTACACACAAAGATACAGCTACACCAACACCCCTCTCTCCTCTCCATGCTCACCATCATATCTCACAAGAAGCACTTACACTAGAATTTAAGAATGTCAGTTTCGCATATAAGGACAACACTTTAGTACTAAAAAATATAGATTTTACACTATCACCAAATAAAACTATAGCCTTAGTGGGACATAGTGGTTCAGGAAAAACTACGATTGTAAAACTTTGCATGCGATTTTGGGATGTACAGCAAGGAAGCATTACCTTAAATGGCATTGACATCCGAAACATTCCTGTACATTCTTTACGAAACAATATAGCCTTACTTCATCAAGATAGCCTCATATTACATGGAAGCATACGAGAAAATATAGAAATGGGAAGATCTATACCACAAAAAGAGCTTGACATACTCGCAGAAAAAAGTAAACTCGATACAATAATGAAGCGTTCTCATCTGACATGGGATAGCGTAATACATAAAAAACAACTATCAGTAGGAGAACAACGCATTATAGCAATTTGTCGAGTATTAGCAAATGCTCCAAGCATAGTATTACTTGACGAATTTAGTGCAACACTAGACAATGACACCGAAAAAACAATACAGTCACTTCTAAAAGAACTACAAAAAAAGAGAGGAACACTCATTATAGCTCATAGGCTCAATACCATAAAAGATGCAGATGAAATAATATACCTAAAAGAAGGGGAAATACAAGAAAAAGGAACACATACACATTTATTACATAAAAAAGATCATTACTATAATATGCTTCAAAAGATGCGTGACACTATTGTAGAAAAAACAAAAATATAACCCTCTTTTAGTAAAAACATCTTTCAATTAGCTTATTTAGATCTCCATCTTTCTTTCAAAGATACAGTATAATTAAAATGCAATGCATCTTTCTCTCTACTTGTTATAGCATCAAGTATATAATACCCTTTTCGTAAAAACTGTAAAGGAACAGGAACAAACTCATTATCAAAAGAATGTAACTGTGCAATAAAAGGCTCCGCTTTTACTGTATGTATATGCATAAACGAGCGAGGATTTATATGCTTATGTATATCCTGTAAATCTACTTGTTCAGGATTATCATGTGTGAATAAATGTTCATAATGATGTATCTCAATATCCACCGCATGCTTTACTGACACCCAATGTAATGTACCTTTTACTTTTCTTCCATCTTCTGACCAGCCTCCTCTTGTTGCAGGATCATATTCAGCATGAATTTCCTGTATGTTCCCTTGCTCATCTTTTATCACATGAGTACATGTAATATAGTACGCATACTTTAAGCGAACTTCTTTTCCTGGACTTAAGCGAAAATACTTTGAAGGCGGGTTTTCAT
The DNA here is from genome assembly GCA_965218205.1 of Spirochaetia bacterium. Lineage (GTDB taxonomy): Bacteria > Spirochaetota > Spirochaetia > WTKD01 > CBDDCA01. The sequence continues at coordinate 1,486,989 of OZ244590.1, forward strand.
TAAAATCTTCACGTTCAATATACAAAACACGAGAAAAAGGCACTCCATGAACCCCAGACTGCTCATCTTCAGGATTATCAGAAACAGAAAATGTTTCCTCTTTCTCTTTGGGATAATTAACAATCACTAATTTTATGGGATCTAATACTGCCATAAGTCGCAACGCTCTTTTGTTGAGATCTTGACGCAAACTTTCCTCTAAACGATTATACTCTATAGTAGAATTTACTTTCGTTATGCCTACCTCTTTACAAAAATTTTGAACCGCTTGAGCAGTATACCCTCTTCTTCGCAGTCCTGCCAAAGTCCCCAACCGAGGATCGTCCCATCCCTCTACTATTTTATTGTCAATGAGAAACTTTACTTTTCGTTTACTTAACACAGTATGAGAAATACTCAGACGTGCAAACTCTATTTGTTGTGGATACGGCTCTTGTACATGAACATGTGAAATAAACCAATCATATAAAGGACGATGTACTTCAAACTCTAAAGTACATAAAGAATGCGTAATGCCCTCTATAGCGTCAGACAAGCAATGTGCATAATCATACATAGGATATATACACCATGTAGTACCAGTATTATGATGAGGCTGATGTTTAATACGATATATAACAGGATCACGCATCGTTATATTAGGATCTTGCATATCAATTTTTGCACGTAACAAACACGCTCCATCCTCAAATTTACCTTGTCGCATATCCTCAAATAACGATAAATTTTCTTCTACTGTTCTATCACGATACTGACTATTTGTACCTACCTGCGTTGGAGTCCCCCGCTGTTCTTTTATTTCTTGAGCCGAACTATGATCAACATAGGCAAGGTTTTTCTTAATCAATATAACTGCATAATCATATAATTGCTGAAAATAGTTTGAAGTATACTTAGGCTCTCCTTCCCATGAGAAACCAAGCCATTTTACAACATCAATAATAGCATCAACAAACAGTCCTTTCTCTCGTTCAGGATTAGTATCATCAAACCGTAAATTACATGTTCCCCCAAACTCCTTTGCAACAGAAAAATTCAATACTATTGATTTTGCATGTCCAATATGTAAAAACCCATTTGGTTCTGGAGGAAAACGAGTATGAATTTTCTTAATAATACCTGCATCTAAATCATCGCGTACTTTTTTTCTAATAAAATCTTCTGGCATATCACCCCTCTCTCTACAAAATATTCACTACTTATTATAATATAGCATATACTAAAATATAGAAAGATATTTCCATCATTAGAATTTCCAGTACATATATCAACTAACATTACACAATATAATAGTACTTACAAAACATTCTCTCATGATATTATTGCGATACATTCTCATCATAATATACACGTTTTGAATCATAAGGAAAAGAAATTTCATTAGTCAAAGAAGCCAAATTTCCTATAGATTGTTTCTTAAAAATTGACATATTCATACTTGTTCCCTTAAACATATCCTTCCAATTTGTTACTTTACGAACATCCCAGCCTGAAATATCTTGATAGAACACCTTTGCATTATCAAACATATAGGACATGTTCACTACATTTTCTGTGTTCCATCTTGATATATCTTGATTAAAAGATGTCGCATTACTAAACATATATACCATATTTTCTACATTACCTACATTCCAATCTGCCACATTTCCATTAAATGAAGATGCATAAAAGAACAATCCTTCCATATTTTTCACATTTCCTGTGTTCCAATTTGATATATCTTGATTAAACATTGTCGCATACGCAAACATATACCCCATATCAATAACACTACTCGTATTCCAACTTGATATATCTTGATTAAACATTGTTGCTTTGAAAAACATAATATTCATATCTTCAACATTGCTTGTATTCCAGTTTGATATATCTTGATTAAAAGATACTGCAGTATGAAACATACCTTTTGTATTTATCACCTTACTTACATCCCATGCAGATATATTTTGATTGAAGTCTTTTGTATGAGCAAACATACACTCCATATCAATAACATTACTGGTGTCCCAATCTGATATATCCTTATCAAACACTTGTGCATACGCAAACATGTAGGACATATCTATTACATTACTGGTATTCCAGTTTGATATATCTTGATTAAACCCTCTTGCTCTATAAAACATTCTGTTCATATTTTTTACATTACTCGTATCCCAATTAGAAATATCTCCATTAAATTTAGGTAAATCCTTATGATATATATAAGTCCTATAATCAGAGGAAAACATATAGCTCATATCAATAACATTACTGGTATTCCAATCTGATATATCTTGATTAAAATATCGTGCACTCCCAAACATATAGGACATATCCGTTACATTACTCGTATCCCACTGAGATATATCGCTATTAAAATTAAACGCTTGATAGAACATTTTGTGCATAGTCGTTACTCTACTTGTATTCCATCCCGATATATTACCATTAAAAGAATTTGCTCCTGAAAACATTTTACTCATAGTTACTACATTACTTGTATTCCACCCCGATATATCCACTATCACAAAAGGAGCTAACTCAAACATAGATTCCATCGTAATAACATTACTTGTATCCCACTGAGATATATCTCTTTGAAATACATTTGTTTTATAAGAACTCTGTGTTGGATGATACACAAGATACTCCCCTGAAAAACCATAAAACATATAACTCATATCAGTAACGCTACTTGTATTCCACCCCGATATATCACCATTAAACGCTTTTACTCCATAGAACATACGACTCATATCTGTTACATTACTCGTATCCCAACCTGAAATATCTCCTTGAAACAATACCATATCTTTCAATAACGAACTCATATCAGTAATAAGACTTGTGTCTATCATGTTTAAGTCTGCTTTGTTCCCCTGCTTTTGTATTTCTGCCTCTATAATATTACGCAACTCCTCTTTCGTTTTCGGTCTATACTGAGCCATACTAGTTCCCTGCTCAATATGCACTTTTACCGTAGTCTTTACTGCCCCTCCGTAGTCTCCATTTCCACTATATGTTATTGTATAAGTAGTGTGTGATACTGCCTCAGTAGGCACTCCTGTTATTTCTCCTGTAGCCGAATTTAACTTCAACCCTGCAGGCAAGAGAGAGCTTACACGAAAAACACCTGTCGCCTGTTTCGGAATTGTATGTACTGTAAGCACCTCTATTGCTTCTCCCACTTTCCCAACAAGCTCTGACTTACTTGTCTGTAAACTTATAATTCCTTCCTTTAGCTGCGAAGGAATACAATGTTGCACAGCTATTGTACTCACCGCATTTTGATACATATCCATATATACAAGCTCTACCTTATATGCTACATTATTCATAATATTCAATCCAATATGCCCAATAGACTCTCTTCCCATAGCAATATCTTGTACAATCAATTCCCGAACCTTTTTAGTAACAACAGTATGTACTCTTACTTTCAAAATACCAATATCAGTATTGCTTTTATCTATACTCTCTTTATCCCATACAAGATACATATTTTTTTCTACTTTTACTACCCGCACAGACTGTAATCTATCTTGGGGAGCAGTAGTATCTTCAAAAACTGCTACCGATTTCTTTATTTCTGATGACTCTTTTTTTCCTGCTCTTGCCTTTATTTTTATCTCATATTGTGTCTTCTGTTGCAGTCCTTTTAATGTATATTTTTGACCATTTTTCTTATATTCTGATATTGGTATCACAACCTCAATAGGCGTAGCACCTGATACAGGAACTGCTATTATAACCACTTCTTCTGCTTTTTTTGGAGCTTTCCAACTAATCTGTATACTACTCTCATCATCCATACGCCTCATTACTACCTCAGACAATGCTAATGAAATATCAACCTTCTCTTCTTCTTTCGCTATGTCTTTCAATAGTGTGTTTATATTTAATCCATCACAAGCAGAAAGTATAAACATAAAAATAATCCATAGTAATACATGAAAACCCATCATTTGTTTCATATTATTGCTCCTCTTATATAAAAAATACATATGTTCGTTAGCATTATAGTATCACTAATATACTAGTAACTATACATATAAAATCAAGTATTTTTTTTATATTATTTTTTGCTATTAAATGATGAGTAAATGTGTACTTTAGTATATATTATCTATTGTGAGATTCTTATACGAGCAATACTATACACCATTGAGTGTATAGTAGACTCTAGCCTTAAAGCCAGTAAAAAGCAGAAAGTCTTACTATTGAACTGAAACCTGCAAACTAGAAGATCCTAATACTGTGAATATTTTTATATTTCCTGTTGTATCATATAATTGGAATGTATTAAGGTTTGAGGATTGATAATGACGTACAAAACTTCTTATCTTTGAGTGATTAGTATTAAAATATCCTCCCGAACTCCTATCTTTATCAATAGTACTCATATCCAATACTTCCTTTATTGCAAATATCTGTATTCTCATTGTATCGTGTACAGCATGCCCTATATAATTACTAGGATATTTGTTATTTGTGCCCCAAAAATAATGTGGATATTCATTACTTCCTCCTGTAGTACCAGCTCCTTCTACAATACTTCTCACACTTGCAGGCTCAGATCGTACCCAAAAAGGATGTATGTTATTTTTTCCATTATCTAAGAAAATGAGATACGATTGAGTTCCTTTTGGAGTATTGTTCCAACTTAACTGTGGTGAAACATTTCCATTATCATAAAGATATTTTGAATCACGAGGAAGAGTATCCCCATTAGAAAAAGAAGCTGAAGTTAATGTAAAGCGATTCTTAAAAATTGCTACACTCATACTTGTTCCTCTAAACATATTTTTCCAAGCATATACTTTATTAGCATCCCAATTTGATATATCTTGATTAAATGCTGTTGCATTATCAAACATATAGGACATATCTGTTACATTACTGGTATTCCAGCCTGATATATCTTGATTAAACACCCTTGCTTTTCTAAACATATAGGACATATCTACCACATTCTCAGTATTCCATCCCGATATATCCTCATTAAAGACTACTGCATTATCAAACATATAGGACATATCCGCTACATTATCCGTAACCCAATCGGATATATCTCCCTGAAACAAGGTCGCTTTTCCAAACATATAGGACATATCCTCTACATTATCCGTAACCCAATCGGATATATCCTGATTAAAGCCTCTTGCATCATAAAACATGTAGGACATATTTCTTACCTCACCTACATCCCAATCTGATATATCTTGATTAAATACATGTGCATTAGAAAATAATCCTTCCATATTTGTTACTTTACTCGTATTCCAGTCCGATATATCTTGATTAAAGGATTCTGCTTGTCCAAACATATAACTCATATCTTTTACATCACTCGTATCCCAGTCCGATATATCGCTATTAAATGCTTTTGCTTTGTGAAACATAGCACTCATATTTTCTACACTACGCGTATCCCATCGGGATAAATCTCTATTAAACAGTGGTATATCGTAAAACATCCCCTCCATAGTGCTAACCTTTCTTACATCCCATCGTGATATATCTTGATCAAAAGATTTTGCTTGTTCAAACATATAATTCATGTCTTTTACATTACTAGTATCCCAGAGCGATATATCCCCATTAAATGCTTTTGCATTAGCAAACATATCGCCCATATACTCTACATTACCCACATCCCAAGCACCTATGTTTTGATTAAAAACACTAGCATCCATAAACATAGAATCCATATTGAGTACGTTACTGGTATCCCACTGGGATATATCTCTGTTAAACCTTTTTGCTTTGTAAAACATTCTGTTCATATTTTTCACATTACCAGTATCCCAGAGCGATATATCCCCATTAAATATAGGTAAATCTTCATGATAGCTATATATTAGCTTATTAGATGAAAACATATAACTCATATCTGTTACATTACTGGTATCCCAATTTGATAAATCTTGATTAAAATATCGTGTACCACCAAACATATAGGACATATCTGTTACATTACTGGTATTCCACTGAGATATATCCTTATTAAAATTCAAGGCTTGATAAAACATTTTATGCATAGTTTTCACTTTACTTGTGTCCCAGCTTGATATATCCTTATTAAACGAATTTGCTCCCGAGAACATTTTGCTCATATTTGTTACATTACTGGTATCCCATTGTGACAAATCCACTAAAACAAGAGGGGCTGACTCAAACATAGATTCCATCGTAGTAACGCTACTTGTATCCCAATTTGATATATCTCCTTGAAATACATTTACTTTATAAGCACCAGTATATACAGGATACTCCCCAGAAAAGCCATAAAACATATAACTCATATCTGTTACATTACTGGTATCCCACTCTGATATATCACTATTAAATGCTTTTACTCCATAAAACATACGACTCATATCTGTTACATTACTGGTATCCCACTCTGATATATCTCCTTGAAATGATACTAAATCTTTCAATAATGAGCTCATATCAGTAATAAGACCTGTATCTATCATATTTAAGTCTGCTTGGTTTCCTTGCTTTTGTATTTCTGCTTCTATAATTTTACGCAACTCATCTTTTGTTGTTGGTGTATACTGAAATACCCTCTCTATTTGTATATCCAGTACAGTATTTACTGTCCCTTCATAGCCTCCATTTCCACTATATGTTATTGTAAATGTTTTTTTTGATACTACCTCAGTAGGGATCCCTGTTATCTCTCCTGTTATTTGATTCAACTTCAGTCCTAAGGGCAGTGAAGAACTTGCACGAAAAACACCTGTCGCTTGTGCTGGAACTGTGCGTATTGTAATTGTTTCTATTGCTTGCCCTATTTTCCCAATAAGTTCTGACTTACTTGGCTGTATACTTATTACTCCTTCTTTTAATTGCGAAGGAACAAAATCTTTCATTACTATTTCAGTTACTGCATTCTTATACGCATCTATATAGACAAGCTCTACCCTATATGCGAGATCATTAATAAGGTTCAGTCCAATGCTTCCAATAGACTTTCTTCCTACTGCAATATCTTGTATGGTTACTTCCTGTACCTTTTTATCACTAAGAGTATGCACTCTTACTTTCAATGTACTAATATCAGTACTTCTTGCATCTATGCTCTTTTCTTCCCATACAAGATATATACTTTTTTCTGCTTTTATGATCCGAGCTGATTGCAGTCTATCTTGGGGAACAGTAGTATCTTTAGGAATTGCTACCGTTTCCTTTATTTCTGATGATTCCTTGCTTCCTGCTCTTGCCTTGACTGTTATATCATATTGTGTTTTCTGCTGCAAACCTTTTAGTGTATATTTTTGATCACTTTTCTTATACTCCGATTCTGACACCACAATCTCAATGGGTTTCCCTCCTGACACAGGTACCGCTGTAATGATCACTTCTTCTGCTTCTTTTGAAGCGTCCCAGCTAATCTGCACACTGCTCTCATCATCTACATTGCTAATTACTACCTGCGATAATGTTAATGAAGTATCCTTTTTCTCTGTACCTTTTAGTAAATCCTTTAAACTTGAGCCATCACAAGCAGAGAGTATGAACGCAAAGGCAATCCATAATAGTATGTGCAGCCCCATCCTTTTTCTCATAATAAACTCCTTTTTAAAGATACTATTAAAAAGCTCCTTCTATAGTAGCATTTTATTCCATACTACTAATACAGTATAGTACAAATATTACAAAAGTCAAGGGCTAATATTTCCAGTTTTGTGTTTTTAATATTTGTTACTCCTACTAGAGCAATTACTGTTTAGTGGCAAGGGTAGTTAATTCTGTTTTTATTCCTGTAGAGGCTTTTGTAGGATCTGTTGCATTGACTGCCTGTACTACTATTTCATAGGTGGTTTTAGGGGTAAGATTAGTTATCTCTACACTTAAAATTTCTAATTCTAGCGGGGCTGGATCTGCTTTTTTAATCTCTGCTACTGTTCGGGCATTTTTTCCCTTTGCTACATGATATACTTTGTAAAATATATCTTTATCTGTGAGTTTTCGTCCGTTTGCTTTCTTATGACTGCTTTTAAGCGTCGGTTCAAACCATACTATACTTATCTTCCTATCACTTATACCATTCTGTGTTGGGTCAACAAAGGGGACATCTGGTGGTGCGGTTGCTTGGCTAATGGTAGTTACTTCTATTCTTACTCCTGTAGAGACTTTTGTGGTATTCGTTGCATTGACTGCTTGTACTACTACTTCATAGGTGGTACCTCCAGTAAGATTAGTTATACTTGTATTTGTCGTTCCTTTTGCTACTGCTAACGGAGTTGTGTCTGCTGTTTTAATCTCTGCTACTGTTCGGCTCTTTGATCCCTTTGCTACACGATATACTTTGTACGATACATCTGCCTTTGTGAGTTGTGTTCCGTCTGCTTTCTTATGGCTATTATCAAGCGTTGGGGCTTGCCATGATACCCCTACACTTGTATCGGTAGGACTTCCTCTCACACTGCGGGCATCTGCTGGGGCGGTTGCTTGATTAATGCTAAGGGTAGTCACCTCTACTCTTACCCCTGTAGAGACTTTTGTTACATCTGTTGTATTGACTGATTGTACTACTATTTCATAGGTGGTACTAGACATAAGATTAGTTATATTTATACTTGTTGTTCCTTTTACTGTTATCGGATTATTATCTGCTGTTTTAATCTGATCTACTGTTCGGACATTGCTTCCTTTTGCTACACGATATACTTTGTACGATACATCTGCATTTGTGAGTTGTGTTCCGTCTGCTTTCTTATGGCTATTATCAAGCGTTGGGGCTTGCCATGATACCCTTACACTTGTATCGGCTGGACTTCCTCTTACACTGCGGGCATCTGCTGGGGCAGTTGCGAGGCTAGTAGTAGTTACTTCTATTTCTACCCCTGTAGAGACTTTTGTTGCATCTGTTGTATTGACTGATTGTACTACTATCTCATAGGTAGTATTAGGATTAAGATTGGTTATATTTATACTTGTTGTTCCTGCTGCTACTGCTAGCGGGGTTGTATCTGCTGTTTTAATCTGATCTACTGTGCGGGCATTGTCTCCCTTTGCTACACGATATACTTTGTACGATACATCTGCCTTTGTGAGTTGCGTTCCATCTGCTTTCTTATGAACACTTGTAAGCGTTGGGGCTGTCCATGATATACTTGCACTTGTATCGGTTGAACTTCCTGTAACACTGCGGGCATCTGCGGGGTCGGTTGCTTGATTAGTTTTAAGGGTAGTCACTTCTGCTCTTATCCCTGTAGAGACTTTTGTGGTATCCGTTGTGTTTACTGCCTGTACTACTATTTCATAGGTGGTATTTTTATTAAGATTAGTTATATTGGTACTTGTTGTTCCTGCTGCTACTGCTAGCGGATTATTATCTGCACTTATAATATTCGCTATTGTTCGGCTCTCTGCTCCCTTTGCTACACGATATACTTTGTACGATACATCTGCATTTGTGAGTTGTGTTCCATCTGCTTTCTTATGACTATTTGTAAGCGTTGGAGCTATCCATGTTATTCTTGCACTTGTATCGGTTGGAATTCCTGCAACATCGCTTACCTCTTCTGGGGCTGTGGCAAAGTTAGTGCTAAGAACAGTAACTTCTGCTCTTATCCCTGTGGAGATTTTTGTGGTATCTGTTGCATTGACTGCCTGTACTACTATTTCATAGGTGGTATTTTTATTAAGATTAGTTATATTTGTACTTGTTGTTCCTGCTGCTACTGCTAGCGGATTATTATCTGCACTTATAATATTCGCTATTGTTCGGCTCTTTGCTCCCTTTACTACACGATATACTTTGTACGATACATCTGCCTGTGTTAGTTGTGTTCCGTCTGCTTTCTTGTGGCTATTATCAAGTGTTGGGGCTGTCCATTTTAGTATAATACTTCTATTGATAGTTTTATATGTAATACTTTTTACTTCTGGTAGTGCAGAGGATAATACAGTATCATCCCTACTACTAGAGCTAGACGAAGTGTTAGCTTCACAAGCACTTATCAAAATAATAAAAACACTAAAAATAATAGAAATATTTGTTTTCATATTTTACTCCTCACAAGTTCAAACTTAATGCTTGAATTTTGAATGCATATAACTATACTATGTTACATTATAGTATATAAAGAAAAAAATTTTGCAATACCCAAATACCTATTTTCTTAAAAAATAGCATGTTACTCTTGACTTTAAGTGCTACTTACATAAAATATTTGAATGGAGTTGTATCAAAGGTATACACCAGATAGTAAAATTCCATGATACATTTTACTGTATGTACTATAATTATATATAATGTCGTATATATGTTTTCATAATGGTATATTACTGAGTGGCATCAACAGATTTGAACATGCAGCTATCCTTATAAAAGATACCACGATTATGGATATATTCAATGAAGATAGATTTAAGCAAAAACAAACACTCTTTCCTAGCGATACTCAATACATAGATGTGCAAGGTTCTTATATATCGCCAGGGTTTATTGACACTCATATTCATGGATTTGCAGGATATGGGACGGATAAATTACAGGAAGATCCTCGCTCGCTCATCAAAATGGCACAAGCATTACCTCAGTATGGAGTTACTAGTTTTTTAGCAACACTCTACCCTAAACCCATTAGCGTTATGCAAGATACATTAACATTAACAATAGAAAACATAGAATATCAAAAATTACTCCCCTCAGATCAACATGGAGCCTGTATAGCAGGAGTACACCTTGAAGGCCCCTTTATTTCAAAAAAAAGACTTGGAGTACACAAAGAAGAATGTGCAAGTCTTCCTAATACAGAAATAATGCAGCGTTTTATTGATATAGGCAAAGGGTATATCCGAAATATGACTGTAGCACCCGAACTAAAAGGCATGCATGAGATTGCTATTATGGGCATCAATAATAATATTGTCTTACAAGCAGGACATACTGATGCACGGTACAAACACATTCAAGAAGGAATACAAGTTGGCATACTTCATTCTACGCATTTTTTTAATGCAATGTCTCGTCTTCATCATCGTGATCCTGGAACGGTAGGAGCAATACTATTAGATTCTTCAATGTCTTGCGAAATTATTGCCGATGGATACCATGTACATCCTTTACTTATTCGTCTTTTGTTACGTAATAAATCTAAAAATAATATAGTGCTTATTACTGACTCTGTAAGTCCTACCTTACAAAAGGAAGGAAAGTATATAGCAAATGGTCAAGAGGTATACTTACAAGACGGACTTTTCTATACTAAGACAGAAAATATCATTGCAGGTTCAGCATTAACGATGCGTCAAGGGGTAAAAAACCTCATACAATGGGGAGTTACCCTTGATCAAGCTATATCAATGGCAAGCTATAATCCAGCTACAATTATAAAGATTCCAAAAAAAGGAATGCTGTGTCCTGGCTACGATGCTGATATTGTTGTATTCAATAATGATATAGAAATACAATATACTATGGTAGAAGGATATATTGCATATAGCAAATAAATCATATTTGAAATAAAAGGAACTATCATGAACATTATTATACAAGAGGATTATCGTGCTATATCTCACTATGTTGCTCACTACACAACACAGAAAATACAATCAAAAACTACCAACACAGCAGAAACACATACTATGTTTGTACTAGGATTACCTACAGGCTCAAGCATCATAGGCACTTATCAAGAGCTTGTGCATTTGTACCAACAAAAAAAAGTATCATTCAAGCATGTCATCACTTTCAATATGGATGAGTATGTAGGGCTAAAATCAGATCATCCACAGAGTTATAGCTATTTTATGCATTCCCACTTATTCAATCATATAGATATAGATCCTAACAATATCCACTTATTCAATGGATGTAGCAACAATACCGAAGCACAACTTCAAAACTATGAGACAGCTATACAGCAATCTGGTGGCATTGATCTCTTCCTTGGGGGCATAGGACAAAATGGGCATCTTGCTTTTAATGAGCCGTATTCTTCTCTTCGCTCTTATAGTCATTATCAACTATTAACACAAGATACTCGGCTTGCTAATGCACGTTTTTTTGACAATACTATAGAGAAAGTACCAACAGCAGCGTACACTGTAGGCATACAAACTATCATGGATGCTCGTGAAGTGCTTATTATCGCAAGCGGAACAAACAAGGCTGATTCCCTCTCTCGTGTTATTGAAGGAAACATATCTCATAGCTGTCCTGCGAGTATCTTACAGCTACACCCGCATGCCACTATAGTATGCGATACAGCAGCTTGCAATGCCTTAGCACCTGACACATATCAATACTTTCTCTCCTTACAGTAAAATTGAAGAGCAATAGCGACTGGCTTTATGCAAAAAAAACACTGCATTTATACAGTGCTTTTGACTCTTACTATACATTACTAAAAAGGGCTATTAGCTTCATTAAAACTACTCGCTCCCTTAAACATATCATCTCTTCCATAAACATTGCTTACATCCCAATTAGATATATCACCATTGAAACTACTCGCTCCTTCAAACATACCACGCATACTAGTAACATTGCTTACATCCCAATTAGATATATCACCATTGAAATTACTCGCTTCATAAAACATATAATTCATATCGGTAACATTACTCATATCCCAATTAGATATATCACCATTGAAACTACTCGCTCCTGCAAACATACCTCTAAATTCAAACCCAAAATCCCCACTATAAATTATATCACTTACATTACTTACATTACTCACATCCCAATTAGATATATCACCATTAAAACTACTCGCTCCTGCAAATATACCTCTCATATCCGTTACATTTTTTGTATTCCATTTTGATATGTCGCCATCAAACTCCTCGTTAAGATAAAACAGTTCACTCATATCAGTTATGTTACTTGTATCAATATGATTAAGATCAGCTTCATTTCCTCTATACTCTATTTCTGCACTAATAATTTCTTCCAAATCTTCTTTGTTTTCTGGTGTAATTTGATACCATTCAGGGTAATGTTGTATTGCTGTACCATAAAACATACGGTAGGTATTCTCTACACTTCTCATATTCCATTTTGATATATCACTGTTGAAACTACTCGCTCCTGTAAACATATTGCTCATATCTCTCACATTTTTTGTATTCCATTTTGATATATCACTGTTGAAACTACTCGCTCCTGCAAACATACCTCTCATATCCGTTACATTTTTTGTATTCCATTTTGATATGTCGCCATCAAACTCCTCGTTAAGATAAAACAGTTCACTCATATCAGTTATTTTACTTGTATTGATATAATTTAAGTTTGCATATTTTCCTTGCTCGGCTATGAGTGCCTGTAATTCTGCTTTTGTCTTTGGTTTTACTCCACCCCTGGCAACATAATCAAGGCAATATTAATTATAATATAACTTATAATACCACCTATTATATTTGTAATCATATACTATTACCTCTCATTTTTTATGTAGTATTTTATTTCATTATATATATGCAAGTACATGTTCCATATTTTTTTTAATTATACGCAATGTTACTCCAAATAGGAAACATTCCTTTTATATGTTACTTAAAAGATATTATAAACAAAAATGCTTGTCAATAATATATCAAACAATTTCTTCTTTTTCGTCCTTTGCTGTCGCATTTAGTCCTTGAATCCGCAACTTATTTCTCTTGACAACATTTTTTAATTTATTATATAATAAACATAATTAAGTTATATAAGGAGGTTATATGAAACATTTTTTCATATTCAGTAGTATTTTTCTTTTTACTATCAATATAATAGCGTTTGCTGGAGGCTCTAACGAAGCAGATAATGCACAAGAGCTTATTATTGCAACAGTCAATAATCCAGATATGGTTACAATGAAAGAGCTTACTCCGCAATTTACCGAAAAAACAGGAATTAAGGTTACGTATGTGGTACTACCAGAAAATGAGCTTCGCCAAAAAGTGACACAAGATGTTGCTATAGGAGGAGGAAACTATGATATTGTAACTATAGGTACCTATGATACTCCCTTTTGGGCAAAAAATGGTTGGATAATATCATTAGAGCCATATTTTGATGCTATGTCTGCAGATGAAAAAGCACAGTATGATAGAGACGATATATTTAGTGCAGTACAAAGTGCCCTTAGCTCTGCTGAGGGAGAATTACATGCACTGCCTTTTAATGCAGAAGGTTCGGTACTGTTTTACAGAAAAGATCTTTTTGAAGAGGCTGGATTAGAAATGCCTTATGAACCTACATGGCAGCAAGTATATGAGTTTGCTACGCAGCTTCACAAGCCCGATGAGGGACAATATGGTATAGTCCTGAGAGGACTTCCTGGTTGGGGTCAAAATATGGCTCCTTTTGGCACTGTCATCAATGCTTTTGGAGCACGTTGGTACGACAAAGATTGGAATCCTCAGTTTAATACTCCAGAAATGAAAGCTGCATGGGAATTTTATAAAAAGATTATTGTTGATGCAGGAGAGCCTGGACCTACCACTGTTGGTTTTACCGAAGCACTTGCTTTGATGACATCAGGAAAAGGAGCTATGTGGTACGATGCTACTACTGCTGCAGGGTTTCTTCAAACACCTGAATCAAAAGCAAAGGGAAAAATTGGGTATGCACTTGCTCCTACCGATAAGAAAAAGAACAATACTTGGTTTTGGTCATGGGCACTTGCAATTGAAGCATCTTCAAAAAAGAAAGATGCAGCGTTTAAGTTTCTAACATGGGCAACAAGCAAAGAATACATAGCAATGGTAGGCCAAACAAAAGGATGGGTACAAGTTCCCGGAGGAACCAGAAAATCACTGTACAATAATCAAAAATACCAAGAGGTAGCTGATTTTGCAAAAATAACATTTGACTCTATGGCTGCCGCAGATTTTGATAACCCTGCACTCGATCCTGTACCTTACAAAGGAATTCAATTTGTATCAATACCTGAATTTCAAGGAATGGGAGAAAAAGTCGCACAAGAGTTAGCGGCATATCTTACCAACCAAAAAAGCATTGATGAAGTACTACAATCTTCACAGACAATAGCACTTGAAGTTGCAGAAAGTGGTGGTTACAAAAAATAACAGTATATGCAAAAATTATTAAAGCGGGAATGGACCTTGTCCCTTCCTGCTATTGTAGTAGTTGCTTTCGTTACTCAAGGCCTTTTTTTAGGTACAATTATTTTAAGCACACTAAAGTGGAATATCATACGCCCTGATCTTGGTATTTCGTTTGTAGGCATTGCTAACTTTATAAAACTGTTTACTTCTTTCGAGTCATATAAGATAATCTTTACTACTGTACTCATAGCCTTTGTATCACTCTTTTTATCATTTTCTTTTGGGTTTGGTATTGCATTGTTGCTTCACAAAGATTTTTTTGGAGTACAGTTGCTTCGCGGACTTATACTGATACCTTTTTTTACCACCGATGTTGTATGTGGAATAATCTTTAAGACTCTGATACTTCATCCTTCTTTTGGTATTGCAGGACACATAGCAACGCTGTTTAATAGATCTCCCATAGATTTCTTTGGAAACTATGCATTACTCACTGTTATATTTCTTATAGTATGGCAATGGACTCCTTTCTTCATATTGATATTACTTGCAGGATTACAAAGTATGGATATACAACAGCTAGAAAGTGCTCACATTGATGGAGCAAACAAAATAATGAGATTGTTCTTTATTATCATACCAAATGTTCTGCATCACATTCAGGTAGCAATATTACTCGGCTTAATATTTATCCTAAAAGTATTTGGGCTTATCTATGTAACTACTTCTGGTGGACCAGGTATTGCAACTACCACTCTCCCCTATATTGTGTACAAAACAAACCATTTTAAGCTCGAAGTAGGAGAAGCAGCTTCACTGTCAGTGCTTACTGTAATACTCACAATAATCATATTATCATTACTATTTAAGTATTTTCAAAGGAAATTGGAATCGTAGTTATATGAACATTACTATAAAAAAACTATTTTCAAAATACCTTAGCATATTTTGCATAACAGGCATAGTCATACTATGGATTTTCCCTGTTATATATATATACCTCACGAGCTTTAAGACAGAAGAAACAGTAGTACCTCCTAATCTCTTTATTACAAATTTTACATTGGAAAATTATAAAGATGTACTCACTCCAGAAATACTACCATTTATAAAAAATTCTTTTATGGTGGCATTGGGCTCAGTACTTTTCTCTCTGCTGCTAGGTGTCCCTGTAGCATATAGACTTGTATTTGGCACTATGAAAAATCCTCATTCTTTGTATTTCTGGTTTCTTAGTACTTTTATATTACCTCCAGTTGCAGTGCTCATTCCTGCCTTACTTATATTGAAAACATTTGGATTATTGGACTCCATCCCAGGACTGATTATTATCTATACAGGAACACATATCCCAATTATTATATGGCTTACGACAGCATTTTTTAAAGATGTACCAAAAGCATTACTTGAAGCAGCATACATAGACGGCTCAAATATTTTTTATTCTTTTTTCAAAATAATACTTCCTCTGTCTAAAATGGGTATTATTTCTGCAGGATTATTAGTATTCGTATTTGTATGGAATGAATTTTTCTTCGCTATAAATCTCACTGTTTCAAAAGCAAATACCTTGCCCGTTTACATGTCCACTTTCTTAACGCAAGAAGGGTTATTCTGGGCAAAGCTGTCGGCTATTGCTTCAGTAGTCATTCTCCCTACTATTATATTAGGGATGCTTTCACAAAAAGCATTAGTAAAAGGACTTACTTCTGGTGCAGTAAAAGGATAAATAATAGAAAGTATATACATTACATAAAAAATAAGGAGGTAGTATGGATAGAGAAAATCATACATTTTCATTAAAAGGAAAAAATGCGTACATAACTGGAGCTGCACAAGGCATAGGGGCAGTGATTGCCCACGCTTTTGCTAGAGCAGGAGCTAATGTCGCTATTGTTGATATACAGAAAAAAGCAGAAGAAACAGCACATGAAATTAGAAAAAAATATAATGTGCAATCATTTGCTTGTATTACTGACATTACTCATCCAGACGATATTGCTGTGCTAAAAAATCAGCTTAGCAAGGAATTTGGTACTATTGATATTGCTTTTAATAATGCTGGTATTGTAGACAATGCTCCTGCCGAAACTATGTCTTATAGTGCATGGTCAAAAATTATAACAACAAACCTTAGCGGTATATTCTTAACCAGTCAAATGGCAGGACAGTTAATGATACCACAAAAAAAAGGAAGTATCATCAATACTGCTTCTATGTCTGCCCATATTGTAAATATCCCTCAAAAACAATGTGCATACAACGCATCAAAGGCAGGAGTTATTCAGCTTACAAAATCGCTTGCAGTAGAATGGGCTTCTCATAACATCAGAGTTAACTCTATAAGTCCTGGTTATATTGTAACAGATCTTACACAAGCACTGCCACAAGAATGGATGAGTGCATGGAAACAACAAGCAGTGTCCCGATTAGGAGTTCCAGAAGATCTTTCGGGGATAGTGCTATACCTTGCAAGTGATGCAGCCTCTTTTACTACTGGTTCTGATTTTATTATAGACGGTGGCTTTACTTGTGTATAAATAACATACGAGAGTATGTATACATATCAACAAAAGGAGTATAATAATGAAACAAGCAATAACAACAGCAGTAGGAATGGCAGAGTTAAGAGAACATGATGTTCCTGTCATTTCTGAACGAGAAGTCCTTATAAAAATGAAATATGTAGGTATTTGTGGATCAGACATACACATTTTTCATGGAAAGCATCCATTTGTACCCCCTACTCTCTTTCCTTTAGTGCAGGGACATGAGGGTACTGCTACTGTTGTAGAGGTAGGTGCTAAAGTAAATAATTTTACAGTTGGAGATTCTGTCGTTATCATGCCACAGCTAACATGCGGTAACTGTGAACAATGCAAACAAGGACGCTACAACATATGCAAAAAGTTAAAAGTAATAGGATGCCAATGCGATGGATTACTCAGTGAATATTATAAGATAGCTCCCGAACATATACTTACCGTTGATGCTGCTATTAGTGATACACAGGCGGCTATGGTAGAACCGCTTGCAGTAGCAGTACGTGCAGTACGAAGAGTAAAAGATGTTATAGGAAAAAAAGTATTAGTGTTAGGTGCAGGAACAATAGGCAACCTTGTTGCTCAAGTAGCAAAAGCCTATGGAGCACATCAGGTAATGATAAGCGATTTATATAAGCCACGACTAGATATTGCAGTACGTGACTGTACTGTAGATTTTGCAGTACATGCAACAGAACATTCTTTACAAGACGCACTCCATACTCATTTCGGCTCTGATGGAGCTGATGTTATTTTTGAGTGTGTTGGTATTGAAGATACTATAGAAACTGCACTCCTTCATTGTGAAAAAGGAAAAGAAGTAATAGTCGTAGGAGTATTTGGAGAGAAAACAAATGTATCTATGGCTTTAGTACAAGACAAGGAAATAGATATAAAAGGAGTGCTTATGTATAAAAGAGAAGATTATATATCAGCACTTGATTTAATAGCACAAAAACGGGTTAATCTTGACGCCTTATTATTTAAGATTATTCCTTTTAAGGAATATCCAGATGTATATACACTTATCAATAATAATAAAGAAAAAGCCCTTAAGGTTCTTATAAAAATGGAGGATGTCATATGAAATGTGTGAGCGTAGAATCAAAAGGAAAAGTACTTGTAAAGAACATAGATATACCAACTCCAAAAGCACATGAAGTACTTATACAAGTAAAAGCAAGCGGTATTTGTGGGACAGATATTCATATTATGGATGGTGATTATGTTGCAAACTACCCACTTATCATAGGCCATGAATTTTCAGGAAAAGTAGTAGAAATAGGATCACAATGTCAAAGAATTACCGTTGGAGAACGAGTAGCGGTTGAGCCTAATATTCCGTGCAATAACTGTGAATTTTGTCTCAATGATAAACATCATTTTTGTAGCAATATGGTCATCCCTGGAGCACTTATTCCAGGAGGTATGGCAGAATATGTCTGTGTACCCGAAATAGGAGTATTTTCTATTAATGCTATTCCTTATGATGCAGCTGCTTTTATGGAACCGCTCTCCTGTGTCATTCATGGGGCAAGCAGACTTGCCATAAAGTCAGGAAGCCGTCTTCTTGTTATGGGAGCTGGTCCTAATGGCGTACTGCAAGGAAAAATAGCTTCATTACAAGGTATTACAGAAATAGATTATTTAGAAAAAAATCCTTTTCGAGCAAATGAAGTAAAAAAATATAATTGGGGAACTATTTTTTCCACTACAGAAGAAGTGCCAAAATGTCATTACGATGCTGTAATAGAAGCAACAGGAGTAAATGCACTTGCTAGCTTTGCTTCTCAAGTAGTAAAACCTACAGGAAAAATACTTTTATTTGGAGTGCCATCTATGGGATCAAAAATAGAACTTGATGCATTTTCTCTATTCAAAAACGAACTGTCCTATATAGGAACATATACTTCAAAAAAAGATAGTCTACAGGCTCTGTCATTACTAGAAAAAAGCACACTTAATGTAGAAGAACTTATATCACATCGTATTACCCTTGAACAAGTTCCTGAGTTCCTTCTTAAGCTAAAATCTCTTGAAGAAAATATCAAAAAAGTAATGGTTATAAACGATTAAATATGAAACAGTATATTGCAACCTTTGGTGAAATAGTAGTTGAAATTATGGCAACAGAAATAAACCAGAGTTTTCTTTCAGCTGGAACATTTACAGGCCCCTTTCCTAGCGGTGCACCAGCTATTTTTATTAACCAAGTGGCTCTTTTACAAGAGCCTGCTCGTATGTATTCTTGTATTGGCGATGATAATTTTGGAACATGTGCTATCAATAGATTAGCTCAAAGTGGTGTCGATACATCCTGTATTAGTACTACACAAGAACGAGCAACAGGGGTAGCTTTTATACGATACAATACAGATGGCTCACGAAATTTTATCTATCATATTGATACTGCTGCCTGTGGATTGCTCCATAAAGATGCTGTACCTACAACATTTTTTGATAATGTTTCCTATCTGCATATTATGGGAACATCGTTATATAATCAAGCACTTATGGAACTTGCACTACACTGTGTTGATACTATCAAACAATCAGGAGGAAAAATTTCGTTTGATGCAAATATTCGTCCAGAGATTATTCGTGCTGACAAGAAAAAATTAGCATGCTTACGACATATAGCCAGCAAAAGCGATGTGTATTTTGCAGGAGAAGATGAGAATCAATGGCTATTAGAAAATACACACACTACTCATGCACAATCTCATGAAGATTCCATTGTGCAATTTCTCTATTCCTGTGGCGTTTCAACAATTATTATAAAAAGAGCAGAAAAAGGAGCGACTGTCTATTGTAATCATAATGAAAGAGTAGATAAAAAAGCTATGCCTATAACAAGTATTGATCCTACAGGAGCAGGCGATTGTTTTGCGGGTGCGTTTATCGCTGCAATCAATAAAGGAATACCTATACAGGAAGCTCTTGACTATGCAATTATAGCAGGAGCTATGGCAGTGTCAAAACAAGGACCGATGGAAGGAGCTATACATATTGATACTATGAAAAAATACTTGAGAAAATTACAGTAAATAGAAACGCTGTGTTTATTGCTTACATCCACCATCTTTTATACATAAAAACATTTTGATAGAACGAAATACACAATTATATTTTGGTATAAACTTTATTGTTAACACTCTTTGATAGCGAATATCAGTTTTATCACAACAAAATTCAAAGCTCTCATTTGCGTATGACTTAAATGTTTTTTCAATACACTCTTTATCATAGTATTCTAGAGCTATAGCTTCTCCTTCTACATATTAGTGCTTTGCTATTTTAGCGAATCCTGCTCCTTTTGTGAAAGCAAAAGATTCTAATAAATCACTACTAGTATAATCCATACCAATTTCGTTATTCAGAGAAAATAACTTGGGAGTAACTGCATATGCATTATTGCTTTTCTCTTCTTCTAAGGCTGTTATTGTTTCCTGTAGCCTCTTATTTTCTGCTTCAAGAGATTTTAATTTTTCTTGTATTCTTATTGTTCCTTTTAATTTATGAAAAGCAGTTACTTGTTCAAGTAAAGCATATAATTGACGATACGGCTCTAACGAGTGAGTACTTATTCCAATTATCATAGAAAGTTCATGAAAAGAATATGATGATAAAAAATCATCAAGTAACACATGCAAATCCTTCTCTATATCTTCTTTTTTTTCAGATACACATGATACCCCTAAAGGTAACACCAATGTATAAAAATTTTCCATATCATATTTCATGGCATAGCTTAAGCAAGGAAAAGAAAATAAAAATTTCTTTTCTTCTCCTTCTATTTTCTTATCACAAAAAGAAGAACCAAAACCAATAATTTGTCTTATATCAAGCTCTTTACAGAGCTGTTTAATTCTCTTGTCAAAATAATCAGGATGATTTTCTTTCTTACTATTTCTACCAGCCATGTTATTATGGTAATATATCCCAATAATAATGTCAAATATATATGTTTACCACAATTACTACTCTTTCCGCTCAATATACTGTGATATACTGGATATGTTTGCTACTAACTCCTCAGCACTTGAAAGATACGGAGAAATAGTGCATGCTAACTTTGCATGAAGTAATGTTGCTATTGCTACCTGTTTCTGTATGCTTTCTGCATCAAGTCCAGGACCATGAATATCTGTGTTGCTCATACAATATGCTAAATAACTTGCCACTATTCCTGCAAGCACATCTCCGCTTCCTGCTTTTGCAAGTGCAGCATGACGCCCATCTACAATAAGCGGTACTGCATCTTTATATACTATTGCGGTAACTGATTGCTTTGCTATCACTACTGCATTGTGGCGCATAGATACTGTATGTGCTGAATGCCATAGATTAGCATGCTGAACAAAATCTGCATCAAGCATGCGCATTTCTCCTATATGAGGAGTAAGCACTAGTTTTGGAATCTGCTGTTCTTTCACAGCATGTCCATGTACGTATAATGTCAATCGTTCTAAATACGATAAACCATCAGCATCAATGACAGTCAGTGCATGTTTATGTACTATATCATCAATAAAAGAAATATCTCTCGTTGTTCCCCAACCAGGACCAATAAGTGCCACATGAGGAGAGGGAATATTTTGTATTGATAGTCCTGTAATCACAGAAGGACAATACACACTCAGTCCCTGTGCTATATGCTCATCAACTACAGCGTATACCATACCAGCAAAAGACTGTGAAGCACTGCGTGCTGCTAAATAAGCAGCACCAGGCATCTCTTTGCTTCCTGCTGCTAACAACACTACTCCCCGAGATCGCTTATATGTATCACAAGACATTGCTGGCATAAGCAGAGAAATATCACTCTCTTCTACTATATAAGCACTTGCTTTTGATGCGTCTAACACTTGTTGAGGAAACCCTGGATTTTCCACAATGATAGTACCGCACCGTGTGCGATTATGCGGATAATACATTGCCATCTTTGCAAGACCAAAGCTCACTGTAACATCGGCCTGTATGACAGATGAAGATACTAATGATTGTTGCTTTCCTTCCCATTGTTCTAATATACCACTAGGAATATCCACAGCCAGCTTTTTTGCGTTACTTTCATTTACACAAGAAACTACATCTTGGTATTGTAGAGGACGATTTATCCCTACCCCTGCTATACCATCTACTATCCAATCATGAGCATCAAGAGATGCAATCTGTTGTAACATTAGTTCCAACGAAAGTATAGGACAATTAAGCGATACTAACATATCATGTTGTATGCATGCAAGCCGACTTTTTGGCTTGCTTACAAAACTTACACTTATATCATATCCCTTATTAAAAAGCGTGCGCGCAAGCACCTGTGCATCTCCCCCATTATTTCCACTCCCACATAACACACATATTTTTCTTTTCTTATTATCTAGCTCTTTCTCTAAAAGTCTTACCAGTATATTTCCTGCCTGTTCCATAAGTACTATATCAGGTATGGCATATTTTTCTTGACTAATACTGTCGATATTTTGAGCACTATGATATGATATTAGCTTTTGCATTCTACTTCCTTACTGAGATATACTTGTTTTCCACCAGTACACACTTGCCTGATTTTCTTCCAGAAACAAGGCAGACAAAAACCCATCTTTTGATATATTATACTCTGCGAAAACAAACTCTATATCGGGTAAAACAGGAATAATTATATTTTCTATATTTCCTTTTTTGTCAAACACAAGTACATTTGGAGCATTGTTAGACAGAGTGGCATCTTCACCTACTCCATAGCTAAAAAAAACAAGGCGTGATTTTTCATCCGCAAATTGTAACTCCAATGACTCTGTAGGAGAAAAAGAGAGTTTTATATAATCAGTATACTCTCCTGTTTGTAAATCTAGTGTATAAATAAGTGAATCAAAAAAATCTATACTTGTAGTTACTTCTGAATTACTCTCTTTTTCATAGGTATAATAATCAACTTGTACTAACAATGCGTCAACATTAAAAGAAGCCACTACTTTATTGATAACTCCATATATATATTGATCTGAAGCATTGATTGCTAAAGGATATTTTGGATACAAAGAAGAGGAAAAATATGTTCTATTTTCAAGCCTACCATTATTATTGAATACATACATAACTTTCCCATTTTTTTCTGAACTAAAAATGGCTATGGTATCTTCAATAAGTATATCAATGGCAAGTATAGAAAAAAAATCATAATTTTTCTGCCCTTCTCTCCCAATGTGTAGTGTGTTTCCATCGACAGAATATGCAAATAACTGAGAAAGTGCTTGTTCCATATCATTTATCGGAACATAAGAGGAAACATCATCGCTAGAGAGAGCATTTGCAAAAATAATACGCTCATTACTATCAACTGCAAGTAAAGTAATGTTACCTATATCATTATTAAGTACAGCATTATCTATCGTATTCAACAATACTCCATTAGAAGAAAATTTCATAATTCTATTTCCATTAGCAATAAAAAAAATGTTATTGTTCATAGTTATTGTACTAGGATTATATTGATAAAAATCTCTTCCCCAACTCTGAAATTCTCCATCCAATACTCCAATCGGCATAGAAAAAGCAAAGTTTGCAGAATAGAATGTATTTTTCTGACAAGAAATAAATAGGGTAATAACAATACAGATGCTACTCACTATACGAAATACATATAAAAATCTCTTCATATACTTTTTTCATAATATCATATTTTGTAATAAATATACTATTTAGAGTATAATAGTAGTAATGTTTGGATTATTCAGTAAAAACAATGCAATTCCTCGAAAAAGCATGCAAGAGATACGCTCAATTTTTCACTATTTAGCAAAAATCAATACATTAGAATCATGGGCACGTTCATTACCTTCTACACAGTTTCCAGAAGAGACACAAAAACTCATAGAGGCAATACAAAAAAAAGAGAAAACACTTGACTCAGTGATACCTACTGCGTTTGCATTAGTACGTGAAGCAGCACGAAGAGTACTTGGAGAACGTATGTTTAATGTACAGATCCTTGGTGCAATTATTTTACATCAAGGACGTATATCAGAAATGAAAACAGGAGAAGGAAAAACGCTTACTTGTACAGCTGCAGCATACTTAAATAGCCTGAGCAATAACCCTGTTCATATCGTAACTGTAAACGATTATCTTGCTAAAAGAGATGCAGAGTGGATGGAACCTATATTCTCTTTTTTAGGGCGAACAGTAGGATACATTATCCCTAGTTTAGGACTAGACATTAAGCGAGAAATGTATAGCCGTGATATTGTCTATGCAACAAATAATGAACTTGGATTTGATTATTTACGAGATAATTTACGAGCTACAAAAGAAAAGCTCCTTGAACGAGGATACCATTATTGTATTATTGACGAAGTTGATTCCATCCTTATTGACGAAGCACGAACTCCATTGATTATATCAGGACAAGCAAGCGATGATACCATTAAATTTAAGCATTCTAATAGCGTTATAGGATATCTGAGTGAATGTAAAAAAGATCCAAAAACAAATGAATATCCAGAAGATGAGCAATTAAGTGGAGATTACAAGCTACAAGAAAAAAACAAGAGCATTTCTTTTACTACAGAAGGCATACAAAAAATTGAAAAACTTTTGAAACAACATAGTTATATCAATGGATCTTTACAGGATATTGAAAATTTTGAATACATACATTATGTAACTCAATCCTTAAAAGCACATACATTATTTCATAAAGATGTTGACTATATTGTAAATGATAATAAAGTAGAAATTGTTGATGAATTTACAGGACGTGTCTTAAGTGGGCGAAGATACTCTGATGGACTTCATCAAGCTATAGAAGCAAAAGAAGGCATTCGAGTAGCGTTACAAAATAAAACTCTTGCAGCAATTACATTTCAAAATTTCTTTAAGATGTATACAAAACTCTCAGGAATGACAGGGACTGCCGCTACAGAAGAAAAAGAATTCTTAAATATATATGGACTTGATGTAGTAGAGCTTCCTACAAATAAACCTGTTATTCGAGACGATAGACAAGACTTGATTTTTGTTAACGAAGAGGCAAAATTACAAGCAATCGTACATGAAATAGAACAAGTACATCAGACAGGACAACCTCTGTTAATAGGCACGGCATCTATAGAAAACTCCGAAAAATTAAGCCGTTTACTTGAAAAGAGGAAAATGAAACATAATGTGCTTAATGCGAAAAACCACGAACATGAAGCCTTCATTATTGCTGAAGCAGGAAGTATTTCTGCCATAACTATTGCAACCAATATGGCAGGACGAGGAACTGATATAAAACTTGGTGGTAATCTTGATTATAAAATACAGAAGGCTATACAACCAGATATGTCAGAACAAGAACAAGAATATACTAAAAGACAAGTATATGAAGCATGGAAAAAAAGCTATCAACAAGTAACAGATTTAGGTGGACTATATGTACTAGGAACTGAACGCCATGAATCACGAAGAATAGATAACCAACTACGAGGAAGAAGTGGACGTCAAGGCGATCCTGGAGTATCTCAGTTTTATCTTTCCTTAGATGATCAGTTATTACAATTATTTGGAAAAGGGATACATCATCTAAAAAATCTCATGGTAAAAACTATGGACGAATCTGAACCTCTTTTTCATCCTCTTATTACTCGTACTATGCAACGGGCGCAAAAAAATGTCGAAGATAGAAATTTTGAAATTAGAAAGCATTTACTTGACTTTGATTCTGTTCTCAATCAACAAAGAATTATTATATACAAAGAACGCGAAAAAATACTTTATAGTGAACATTTAATAGAACGCTTAAAAAAGAATATTGAGGCACTTTTAGAGCCATATAAGAACACAGAAAAACAAGATTTACATACTGCAGTACAAGATATAAAAACAAATTATTTAGTGCAGCAAGAATTACATCACTATACTTCGGCACAAGACATTATATCTGCCTTGTATCATGATATAGAACATAAAGAGAGTCTTGTTGGAAAACAATATTTTAATGAGCTAATAAAAACACTCTATTTACAGAACATTGATACACAATGGCAAAATCATATTGCCAATTTAGATGAGCTTCGCCAAGCTGTATATCTACGCAGTTATGCACAAAAAAATCCTCTTTTAGAATATAAACTTGAAGGATCGAAAGCATTTAATGCTATGTTTGAATCTATTTCTCAGACTATTTTACGAACTTTTTTAGGCATGCACATAAATGAGAAAGAAGCTGCTAACGCCCCATTAACAGTAGGATTTTCCCATAATACACAATTACACACACAGCATCAAACTATGTCACTCTTTCAAGGACAATCAAACACACCTGCACAAACCTCTACAGCACAAAGAAAAAAACAATCAACTATAGCACAAGTAGTAAGAACAGAAAAAGTTGGACGAAACGAGCCTTGCCCTTGTGGAAGTGGAAAAAAATACAAACATTGTCATGGTGCAGTCAACTAAAGACTCAATATACTAAAGTAACAGCACACTAAAACAGAACAAGATACACTACCATTTTCCTCATATTTCTTATATGTTACTATATACTTATATCTCTTTTTATATATATTTATACGATTTTATAAAAAACATTGCAATTTTTTTTCAATAGTTGCGTATTATATAGTAGAAGAGAACGGTGCAGTAAAAACTAAAATACATGGATAATAAAGACTATACAGACCAACAGCTTGTAACAAAAGCACTAGAAAATGTAGATTTTTTTTCTAGCATAATTGAAAGGTATGAGAAAATGATGTTACGTTATATATATAGAATATCTTCCTTTCCAATAGAACAGTGCGAAGAAATACTACAAGACGCTTTCTTAAAAGTATGGAAATCATTAAACGAATATGATCCTTCGTTATCATTTAGTAGCTGGTTGTACCGTATAGTATATACAAGTACTATTTCATACTGGAGAAAAGAAAAAAAGCATTTACAAAATATATTGTATAGCGAAATATCTATTGAAGATTATTCAAGCATGAAAAATCTTGATGATGAAATTTTTAGAAAATTTGAAAACGAACAGATTAAGCAAGCATTACAACAGCTTCCTATTGAATGGAGAGAAATATTAGTGCTCCGTTACTGGGAAACAAAAAGCTATGAAGAAATATCTGATATTGTAAAAAAACCAAAAAGCACCGTAGCCACGCATATAAAAAGAGCAAAAGAAAAGCTAAAAAAAGCGTTACTGAAATTAAGGGATGAACAACATGGAACATAAGAATAATAATACAAAAGAAAACAAAGCAACTGCTTTACATAATACTACTGGCAATATCAAAAAAAAAGTAATAGAACATATCAAAAAAGAGAACATTAAACCACAACCAAAAGCATACTTTAAGATAAAGAATATTCTCTTTTGGGTATTATTGTCAGTTTCCATTATTATAGGAATACTAGCAACAGGCATGCTATTTTATTTCAAAAAAACACTTGAGGATTATTTTTTTACTGATCTTAGATTTCAAAATAAATTACAATTTCTTTCTATAAGTGTACCTGTTTTCTGGATTGTATCTCTCATTCTATCATTGTATGGAATCGTGAAAGGATATCGTAATACAAAAAATGGATATAAAATACCAAACTTTATCTTAATTATTCTCATAAGCTCTTTACTGTTAATCATAGGAACACACAATACTATTACCACACTACTCGAAAAAATGGATAGAAGATTTCATTTTTTACCAAGATATATGAAAATAAGAGCCCGTAATGAACAAAATTGGATGTCACCGCATAGAGGCCTTATTGCAGGAAGAATTATTAGTATTAACAAAGAAACACACACTATTACCATTACTCTTCTGAACAAAGAACAATGGGACATACATATATCGGATATACAACATTTCTCAGACAAATTTTATCATTGTAGAAAACAGCCAGAAAAAAACCATCAATCTTTTACGCAGAAACAACAAAGAACACAGCAACACTGTAACGCTACAAAAAAAGATACATATCATAGCTCTACTATCCTTGATATTCTTGCTACAATACTGATTGATAAAGAGACAGTATTTATTCGTGCAGAAGGACAGGTGATAGGTGATTTACAGTTTAAGGCCGAAAAGCTATTTCCTGCATTTTATAATCAGCCCTATGATCATCCTGACGATATTGGGTTTCCTTGCCATACAAAACCACATCCTCGAAACAAGGAACCTCCGCTTTATTGTAACTAACAAAAACATTATTTCATAGTATAAAATAGAAAAAAATATAATAATAAAGGAGAAAAATATATGAACACTATAACAAAAACTATTTATTGTAATGTAATAGTACTTACATTACTATTATTAGCAATACCTGCATTTGCTCAAGGAAATACAGAAGATACAGACCAAGAAAATAGCAAAAACTATCATAATACCATGAGAAATTCTTGTGGATACGGTGGTGATAATGATAATTTCAGCTATGATAATGATCCCGTAAGACACAAATCGAAACAATCACGTTCCTATCAAAATCATAATAGAAAATCTTATGGAAAATATACACATAGTAGCAATATCAATAGATTATTTTGGAACGAAGAAACAGAAAAAGCCCTTACTGCAAATGATCTACAAGAACAAGACACAAAAGTACTTGAAACTGTAGGAGCAGATATACAGCAGCTTGTTGCTCTCACTACTATTATGTCAGAAATGCAATCTGAAAACGAACATATGAGACAGGTATCAGGAATGAGAAGCACAAGAGATTTTCATAACAGAGTATTGCAAAACTTTAATATCAATGTACCTCAAGCTGTGTCTCCCGAAGATATACAAAACACCATGGATACAACAAATACAACAGCTCTCCATACATCACTTGTATCAACAGCATATTCAATAAGTAATACAATACAAGAATACTCTGATACAGATACAGTTACTACCGCACTGCTACCATACCTTTCTTTATTGCAACAAAAAGCATTACGCCATATAAAACAAGAAATATATGCACTAGCGTTACAAAATGAGCAAGTATCACCAGAAATTACTCGCTTTGTTCAACAAGACACATTACTTGCATATAACGACACCATGCACAGAAACAGATATTCTTCCAGATACAAAAAAAGATATAAATATGCATATTAAGGGTATACATACATAAACAATATGTAGTATAATATATGTAATTACACACAATACTATAAGAGAGGGTCTCCTTCCTCTCTTATAGTACCTACCTATAGTCTTAAAAAACACAAAGGCACTTAAAAAAAAGGACGCAGAGGAAGTGATTCTAAAGGTAATAAATCACTTGATAATAGCCGTGATTCAGAATTAAAAATAGCAATCATATGTTCAAAACAGGCACTTTTATACTTATCAGCTCCAATAATAGCACCATTGGTGGCAGTAGTATATTGTTGTTCTTTTAAGCTAACAATAGGCTCAATACAAATAACCATACCAGGCTTAAGAGACATATTCATATTTTGTTGTTTTTTATAATATACAGTAGGATACTCATGTATATCTCTTCCTATACCATGCCCAGCAAAGCCATTGTATACATGCACCCCAAGACGATGTGCTTCTTCTGATATTTCATGAGCTATATCATTTAGGGTATTGCCTGGTTTTGCTGCTTGTACTCCAACACGGCTCACTTTCCAAGCTGCATCTCGTAGTAGCTGATCATCAGGATCGGGCTTTCCTATAATGTAGGTCCACGAAAGATCAGCGTGCCATCCAAAACTATTTGCCACTAAATCAACAGTAATAATATCGCCATTTTGTAATTTATATTCTGATGGCACTCCATGTGCTAAAATTTCATTTCTTGATATTGATATATCAGAAGAAAATCCTTTGTACCCTTTCATAGATGATGTAATATGATATTTCCGATAATACCCTTTTGATTCAAACTCAATCTGATTCTCATTTATATCAACTCTCAGCTTTTTATGAACTTCATATAAAAAATTAAATAAAATTTTAGCTACCTGTGCTTGCTGAAGAATCTCGTAAGGTTTTTTTAGGTAAAGTCTTTTTTGTTTTAACTGTTGATTCATTTATTGAATATCAGGACGAAGTATCTCTGCTCCAAACATATATACAGGACTGACTTTTTTCCAAGGAAATATATGAGAAAAAAAAATAATCATACGAACAGTAAGAGGAATAGAATGAGGATAATCAGGCTCTTTTGTACAAAACAAAGCAATATGGTCAGCTAAGTGCAACAAACGAATACATGTAGCAGGATTAAAAAAATTTATATCATTTGTTTGAGAGAAAATAATAGCACGAAAGTGGGAAAAAGAAATCTTATTTTTCTGACAAAATGTCTCCAAAACTATCTTCAATCTATTCTTATTTGTTCCTTCATCTTCATTTGTAACTTGCAACGCTGCCCTAGATATATAAAGCATTAAATACCTCCTGACTCAACATAACTCCACGAAGCACTTCCTTGCTTAATACAACCTGTATAAGAAAAATAAAAAACAACAGCAATGAAATAACAGCTCCTATCCCCCACACAATAATAGAAATCATATACTTTATATTCTTTCGTAGTAATATAGAACATACTATGTTTGAAAGAGAAAAAACGAATGATATAGAAAAACAAAACATAATAATCAGTAAAAAAAAGATTGAGAACTGAAAGTCAGAGAACTGATTCACCTCAAAATACAATAGAGACAGAAGCCCTGCAACTCCAAAAAACATAAAAAAGAAGTATTTAGACCATGTTTTCGTTTTTAAAATTAATACCTGTTGTTTTATACTTAATGCCAAAAAAACCTTCCTGTACTATTATTATATTATATGTTAGTGTATGATACAAAGTATTACAAAAGAATAATTAATCATATGATACAACAACAACCTGCTGTATCTGTAACAAAAGCCTCTTTACCTGCAACGCTTCCTTTTACTCCTTTTACGCAATCTCATGATACTATACAAATGGTGGTATTTGATGTATATGGGACTATCTTACATACCCGCATGGGAGAAATCAGTATCCTAGAAAAAAGCAATACTACTGTACTGGATATACCAGAACTAGCATTGCAACTCGATATACAAAAGACACAGCAAGCCTTACAGCATTTAATTTTAGAACAACATACTCTCTCAAAAACAAACAATCATATAGATTATCCCGAAGTAGATATTGTACATATATGGCAAACATATTCTCAGCAAGAACCACTGTTTGCTAAAACGCTAAGCAAAGAAGAAGCTATGATATGTGCTTTACGATACGAGCTTTCGGTAAATCCAGTATGGGCAATGCCACATGCTTTCCATACCCTACTACGCCTACAAAAAGCAGGATATGCACTGGGAATTATTTCTAATGCTCAATTCTATACTCCTTTAATTCTTGAAACAATATATCCACAATGGCACGAGCTACAATTTGAAACATGCACATGGTCATATCAACATCGTATTGCTAAACCGTCCCTTACACTCTACCAGCGTTTCTTACAACAATCTACATATAACGCAAAATCTATCCTTTATATAGGCAACGATAAAAGCAAAGATATTATTCCTGCAAAAAAAGCTGGCATGTGTCCTCTACTATACGCAGGAGACAGTAGCTCATACCGACCATACTCCCCCGACTTAGACACTATAGAACACACTTGTATCGTTTCTCTTGATGAAATACTTACATTACTCCATATACCATAAACAGCAACATTGCATACAAAATACGATATTATCGTAGATCCTTATTTTCTTTTTCACTGATTGTCAGAAAAATAGGGATAGCAGTAAAATTATACTGCTTTCGTATACAACGTATAAGATAACTACAATACGATTCAGTAAAAAGAAAATGTGCATTTACATGCAATTCAAAACACATAGGATTAGTACTACTCTGAGCGACAAAACGTAACTTTGCTCTCCTACGCTTAATAATGGGAGCAGGATGATGTTTCATGGCTTGTTGTAATATCCTATTGATATGTGAAGTTGCCACCTTAGTAGAAAGCTGATTTTGAATGATCTGAATATTCCTAAAAAGCTGTTCTACTCCTACTCCAGTTTTAGCACTCAGCTTACATAACGGAGCAAAATACAACTGAGGCACTAAGTATGCTATTCTCTCTTTCATCTCCAGCTTCATAGCTTCTTTATTTTCTACTAAATCCCATTTATTTAAGCACAGAACAATACTCTTTCTACGCGAAAGTGCTAAGCTCGCTATTTTCTTATCTTGTTCACTCATTCCCTCTTGCACATCAATAAACAACAAAACGATGTCAGCAGAGTTAATATATTCAATAGCTCTTTGATTTGCAAAGTACTCAAGCTCATCCCTTACATTTGCTTTACGTCTTAGCCCTGCAGTATCAACAATTCCATATCTTATGCCATTCCATTCTATATAATCAAGAGTACTATCCCTAGTCGTGCCAGGAACGGAAGACACAAGATTTTGCGGTTTTTTCAACACATAGTTAAAAAAGCTAGATTTTCCACTATTGGGCTTTCCTACAATCAATAAACGACATACCCGTTCATCTTGTAAAGTATGTACAGTAGCACTACGAGAATCTTCAAGTTCATCTGCAACAGTACTTGCAGTATCCAAAGGCATTATCGTGTTTTGAGGTACATGCTCCACCTCTGTAGATCTTGCCTGTTCTATTTTTTCAGACATTGTGTCTATTGTATGCCATAAGGTATCTATATGTATCTTATGTATTGCCGATATACTTATACTATTTTTAATACCAAGAGAATGATATTCATGAGCTGCCCACTGTCGCTCTTCATTATCTACTTTATTTATCACCAATACTACCTTAGACATAAAGGGGCGTAAAATTGATGCTATTTCGTAATCTTCAGACACTAAACTTTCTACCGAAACAACAAATAAAATAATATCAGATTTTTGTATTTCCTCAATACCTCGTTTAGTAAGCTGTTCAGCATACGGACCTTCCCCTAAAACACCTGCTAAATCTTTTAAGCACATCGTGTAAGCATTTCTTAAACATTGATACGTAAGGGCATCACGGGTAACACCAGCAGTTTTATGAGTAATAGCAATACGCTTAGAGGAAAGCACATTAAATAACGTAGACTTTCCGACATTAGGTCGTCCTATAATTGAAATTGAAATCATATGTTATATCTTAATAAAATACTAGTTATATTGCATAAGATACTCTTGCACTGTATCTTTTATGTCCTGTATACTCTTATAATGAATAACCTCTTCAAACAAAGCTCGAGTATCATCAACTCTCATCTTTGTAACATATGTTATCACACGAGGAAGCTGAAAAATAGACACACTAAAATTTCGCAAACCTGCCCCTAACAATAATGGTATCATCATTCTATCACTTGCAATCTCACCACAAATAGATATATCAATATTCTTTTCATATGAAATATAGAAAATATCGCGAAGCACTCGAAGAAACGAAGGTTGCATACTCTGATACAAATATTCTAATTTTGCATTAGTACGATCGCTAGCAAGAAGAAATTGAAGTAAATCATTTGAACCAACAGACCAAAAATTACAGCTTTGAGCCAACTCTTCTAGTATATACAGTACAGAAGGAACCTCAATCATAGGCCCTACATGAATATTTTTATCATACAATATCCCATTACTATCTAACGTAGACTTTGCCTGTTCTAATAGCTCAAGAAAACCATTCCATTCTTCTAAAGTAGAAACCATAGGAACTAAAATACGAATAGTACCATAATAAGACGCTCTCAAAATAGCCCTCAGCTGAGATAACATAAGCTCTTTATGAAAAAGAGTAAACCTTACTCCACGAAATCCCATCAGTGGATTCTCTTCGACATGACTATGAATATATTCCTGCATCTTATCTCCGCCCACATCAAAAGTACGTATAGTGACAGGTTTTTTGGACATGGCCTGTAGCACTTTCATATATATTTGAAACTGATATTCCTCATTATAATAACTTTTAGATATAGGGAACAAAAATTCGGTGCGTAAAAGCCCCACTCCATCGGATAAAGAAACAAAATTTTCTTTCAATTCTTCTAATAACTCAAAATTAATAAAAAAAGACACAGGAACATTATCAATAGTTGTATGCTTACTTATTTTAGCTTCATGTAATATCTTCAAAGCCTCCTGCTTATCATGTTGAAAATGTTGCTGATACTGTTGCTGCAAAGCCTCGTCAGCATTAAGAATAAGATATCCCTTGTTAGCATCAACAATAAGTTCTCTTCCTGTTTTAACAATATGATGCACTCCATGAATTCCTACTAACATAGGAATATTGTACGATTTTGCAATTAAACAAATATGCGAATTAACTCCCCCTTGATCCGTTACAATACCAAGAATTTTCTCTCTTGGTAATCGAAAAAAATCATAGGTAAGGAGTAATTTAGATACAATAATACAAGGTTCTTTTAAGTCAAAATCATCTTTTTTATTATCAGAAACAAGATGTGAAATAATCAAAGTAATTACTTCGTTTAAGTCATGCTCTCTTTCTCTCAAATATTCTTGTTCAGAATACTCTAACAAAGTAATATAGTCTTGCATACCATCATAAATAGCCCATTCTGCATTTTGCAATTTAGTCTCTATAATAGAAACTATTTTAGAGTGAAACTCACTATCTTCAATCATCAGTAAATATGCTTCGATAATATCGTATGTGTTTTTACTCATATTATTTTGCTTTAACAGAGCAATCTCTTTTTTGGTATCCTCTATTGCTTTTAAGAATCGCTGAATCTCCTCTTTGCTCTCTTCCTTCGTTATTGAATATCGTGGAAAGTCTTTATACGATGATTCAAGAACATATGCTTTCCCTAAAGAAATACCTGAGGACGCAACTATAGCTTGATATTTTTTAATTGATGTATCCATGATATTTATATATTTTCCTCTTACTTTAGTATAGTATACTATAGTATAATATACTATATAGTCTATACATACATATATGAAAAAAAACACCAATAGCAAAAATGTAAAAAAAAGAAAAAATAAAACTGCTCTCAAAAAAAGAAAAAAAACAATTCAACTACTATTGATTATTGTTCTTGTTACTATTGTGCTTACCTTGCTTATAAGCGAATATATACGCAACATGCTACAAAGTAGCAGCAATACCAATACCACTCACTCTACTCAGCCTCTAGAAAATGAAAATGTAAAAGAAAAGGAAAAAGCAAGTGAAACAGAGAGCGAAGAGAAAGACGAAATAGCTGACACAGAGACACATACTCAAGACACATTGGA
Source organism: Spirochaetia bacterium (assembly GCA_965218205.1). Classification (GTDB taxonomy): domain Bacteria; phylum Spirochaetota; class Spirochaetia; order WTKD01; genus CBDDCA01. The sequence continues at coordinate 1,522,799 of OZ244590.1, forward strand.
GAAAATACAGCAACCCCCAGAATCAGATACTAAAGACACAGCAGAAAACACAACAAGCACTCAACCCCCAGAATCAGATACTATGGAAACTTCTGTTTACTTTATTAAAATAGTAGGAGAAACACAACTGCAACCAGTACAGTATACACGATCAATTCCCTTTACTCTTTCAGTATTAACAGCTACTTTAGAACAGCTACTATTAGGTCCCAATAACGATGAAAAGACTACAGGAGCAAAAAGTTTCATTCCCACTCAGACAAACATAAGAAACATATACATCGAAAATAATACAGTTTTTTTAGATTTAAGTGACGAATTTCAGTTTAATCCCTTTGGTCGTCTGGGAGTGTTGGCTCAATTATTTCAAATAGTATATACTTGTACCGAATTTCAAACTATTGATACTGTACAAATACTTGTGGAAGGAAACAAAAGGCGCTTTCTTTCAGGTGATTCAGGATCTATTTCTATAGACAGACCATTAAGTAGAACTATACTACTTGAATATGCAGAAAATATTTAGTATATTGTATATCATATACCAATATTAACTACTCTCTTCTACTGCTTGCATGCTCATCTTTTTATAATATAGCTCAATAGTTTCGTCATGAATATCTTTCTTACTGTTATGAATTTCAAAAAAAAATTCTTGGTTACCGCTACTCCCTTTTAGTTTCGAAGGAATAACAGTATGTACATACACATTTTCCTTATACAGCTCCAATAAAACAGCATATACAATATCAGTAAGATATTTCTTGTTTTTAATTATTCCATTAAAAGGAATTTCTGTTATAGCACTATCAATTCGCTTTTTCTTAAAAAAAGAAAGTTCAAACTGTGGCTTACACAATGCTATTATGTACATATCACGAAGCAATGGTAATATATAAGACAGAAAATGTAACAAAGAACGAAAAGAAACATCTACTACTGCAGCATGCGGTTTTCCATATGTAAAACTATCTTCTCTTAAAGACAATACATTCGTACGTTCCATAAGAGTAATATTTTTATTTCTCTTGAGCACAAAATCAAACTGATTATACCCAACATCAATGGCATATACATGGCTCGCCCCTGCTTGTAAAAGACAATCAGTAAAACCTCCTGTAGATGCTCCACAATCAATCCATATCTTATCTTTCACTGTGTAAGATATATTATCAAGAACTCCCTTTAATTTATCTCCCCCCCTTGACACAAATGTATTCGTTCGTACATATATAACAAACATATTTGCACATACCGTATATTTATGTTCACGTACAATTTCAATAGTGTTGTTCAAAAAAAAATCTTCTTCTAAAAGTATCTTTTTTTGAGTCATAGGTACATGATTACGAAAAGAAGGAACTTTGCATACTGCTATTTCACCACAGAAGATATGCGATAACAGTGCATCTTTATGTGACGGAAGATCAAAATACCGTGCTTTAGATTGCAAAAAAGAAAGGAGTGTATCATTACGGGCAACATACACTCCTATCCCTGATTTTCTCTGATACATATTCATTACACTACTGCAAGGAGACTATACTATGCTCCTCGTAGTCACTAGGTAATATACATATAACTATTTCTCTTAACGAGCGTACTCAATAATTCTCGTTTGTCGAATAGCAGTTATTTTTACTCGTCCTGGATACTTTAACTCTTCTTCAATATTTTTGCATATGGTACGCGCTATATCCTGTACTTGTGAATCTGACGCTTCTTCGCTATTGATGATAACACGCACTTCTCTTCCTGCATGTACTGCATATGCGTGTTTCACTCCTTTAACAGAATTTGCTACTTTCTCTAACTTAATGAGACGTTCAATATAATTTTCTAATGTATCTCTTCTTGCACCTGGTCGTGCAGCAGACATAGAATCTGCTATCTGCACTATTACTGATTCGATACAATTATGAGGAACATCACCATGATGTGCTGCTATTGCATTGATAACCTCAGGCGGCTCATTTATACGTTTTGCAAGCTCTACTCCCAACTCAACATGAGTAAAATCACTATTTGAATCTATAGCTTTCCCTATATCGTGCAACAGCCCTCCTCGTTTTGCAAGGTTAGCATCTGCTCCAAGCTCCTTAGCTATCATACCAGAGAGTACTGCTACTTCTTGTGAATGACTGAGAATATTTTGTCCATAACTTGTACGAAACTTAAGTTTTCCTATAGTTCGCAAACCATCAACATGCATGCTTCCTTGAATGCCTAACTCTAAAAATACCCTTTCTCCCTCATCGTATACTACCTTATTGATATTTTGAGTAACCTTTTCAACTTCTTCTTCTATTCTTGCAGGATGTATTCTTCCGTCTTTAATAAGGTTATTTAGCGTTTGTATGGCAATAGCCCTTCTATAAGGGTTAAAACAAGAAACTACCACTGCATCAGGAGTATCATCTATAATGATATCTGCTCCAATCAAAGTCTCAATAACCCTAATATTTCTCCCTTCTTTGCCAATAATTCTCCCTTTCATCTCTTCATTTGGGAGCACGACAACAGAAGTAGTAATTTCTGAGCTTACTTCAGAAGCAATTCTTTGAGCTGCTTGAATTAAAATATTCTTCGCTTTTTTCTCTGCATCCTGTAGGGCATCTTGCTCTATACGATGTACAATATCCTTAATCTCTTGCCTGACCCTTGTTTCTGCTTGTTCAATAACACGTTTCTGAGCTTCTTCCAGTGTTAGCCGAGCAATAGACTCAAGTTGCTTATCAAGAGTATTTCTGATATTCTTTGTTTCTGCGTGTAGCTTATCTAGCTCTCTCTCCCTATCTTTGACTTTTATTTGCTGTGTCTCCAAATCCGATTGCTTTACAGCAAGCTGATCCTCTTTCTTTTGCAAGCGATTATCAACCTGATTAAGTTCTCTATGCCTTTCTCGAAAAGATTTTTCTTGTTCTCTTTTCTCCTTTTCAAGAAGCTCGCGTGTTTCATAAATTAAATCTTTCTTTTGCTGCTTAGCATCATTCTCTGCAGAAGCAAGAAGCCTTTTTGCATTTTGCTCCACAGAAGTAAGCTTAATTTTTGCATAAAACCAACGTATAGTCCAACCAAATAAAAACCCAAATACAGGAAGAATAACATATAGTATATATTGCATATATTTCTTCCTTTACTTATTTTAATACTTAATAATTTATTATACCATTTTATAAGTATTATTGCAAACAGAAATACAAAATTTCTTGTACTTTTACCGTTTCGTGTGAACCCTTTTGATAAAATCAGTATACTGCAAAATTTCTATTATGCCAAGTGTGTAATGTTCGTTTAGTAAGGAAAGTATCAACAATAAGAGGGCGCAGAGTAAGTACACAAGGATCCAGAGAAGGACTTTTTTCTTTGAGCAACAAAGCAGGAGAGCCGTGTTTATAAGAGTTATGGCGTTGATGATTAAAGCTATATTGATACTCAGCACTTTTGAGTAAAAAAGTACTGAGAGTAGGATTCTGCATTTTTGCATAGCATTCAGTTTCAATAAGTTTATGAGAAGCCTCGACATCAGAATTGTAAGTAGGAGAAGCATATGGGATAGTAGTATGGTGTGCCTCGTATGCTGCAAGAGAAGTAACAAAAGCAGACTGTTTTGTACTAAAAGCCCCTGAGATAAACTCAGAGCCATTATCAGTTTGAATAGTAATAGAGGAAGTATCAACGTGAAAAGAAGCAAGATGAGTAAGCAGATATTCAATAAACAAAGCGGTATGAGAAGAGCTTTTTTGAGTAGCAAAGCATATCCATAAAGCCCCTGTTGCGACATCGCGTGCGGTAATTTGATACTTTGGGAGGCAAAACTTGCGTAATGAGAAGTATAATTCAGGGATATCGGTAAGATATTTAATATCTACTTGTATTTTTTGACAAAACTGCAGCAGTTGCTTCCATAGGCGTGCCTCTTGTTTCTTTTCTGCTTTTTGCTTTTTATGTGTCTTAAAAAACCCCATCTTTCTCAGATGCTTAATGATAGTCTTTATGGAATAAGGAATGGCATACTCTCGTTTTATATGAGAGGCAATACATCGTTGATGATAGTGCTGTAATGTTTCGCATATCTCTTTGAGTTTTAACTGATAGTAAGGTATCATGGTATTAGGATGTTCTACTGAAGCAGGACGCCTATCATAGAGCATAGCTTTCGGCTTCTCTTTGTATCTTTGCAACCACTTGCGTACGGTATTAGGAGATATATGAAAGATACGAGCAGTACTTTTGATACCGTGTTCTTTTGCAGAAAGTGCTATAGCTAAGCGTACTTTATGCAGTTCTTTTTGATTTCTTGTATTATAAAGTGTAGAGTATATCATGTACTCACCCCCTTTTTTTTTATTTTTGTTTGTTATTTCCATGATAGTATAATTACTATCATGGATTTTGGGGGGTCACACGAGATGGTAAAACTCCAAAATACAAAATTTCTGCATTTCAAGGATTAAATGCAACAAAAGAGAAAAAAAGCAAGGAAAATAAAAACAAGAAATAAACTATAACACTTATTTTATAGGTATACTTTCTATAGGAACAACCCTTTCATTAAGTGGCATACCTCTCACTCGTTTCACCAAATACTCTTTAAGTCCATCAAAAAAGGTAGTATCAAAAATAGGCATTGTATCAGATTTATTTTTTGCCCTATCTTTATATAGTATAGAATCTCCTGTTACTTTTACATCCACCCTAATAGTATCACTTGCTTCCTCTGGATAATACATAAGTATTTCATACACATAAGCAGGACGCCTCTCTAAAAATTCAGGAACAAATGGATAATCAATATAGTCTTTTGCTTCATACTCCCCTACTACAAAAAAAGTACGCATTGTTTTTAACACATTTCCTGTACTTTCAAACTCTGCTTTTATGAAAGAGTCATTAATAGCTGAAGTGGTAAGATATTCATGTATATATTGATATACTACCTCACTAGATACCTCTTCAATCTCAATATGATTATATACAGTAGATTCTGTAAGCAATGGGCTAATGTCCTTGTATACTTCTCGAAATATCAAAAATACAATAACTAGAGCAAATATAGAAAAAATAGGAAAAGCTATTAGCAAGTAAACTATATGTACCATTTTTTCAAAAATTGGTGTTTTGCTTTTACTTTTCATAAAAATACTCCTTTTATTATTATCGGAAATTCAAATTACTAACCAAACAGTACTGGAAAAATAACAAAACTCATACGTATATCCTAATAATAAGAAGCACAAAAAAGGAGACTGTATGAGCTATATTCATATATCATAGCATGAACATAAAGAAATAGCACGCATACTTAGTGCAAAACACGAGTTCAAGGATTAATGCGACAAAGAAGCAAAAAAGAGCAAGAAAGGAAACGCTCCTTTCTTGCTATAGGTATGTATGTATCTCTATGTTACGATGTACATGCTGGATCACCTTTCACCTTTGGGTACTGTGCTGTTTTACCTGCCATAGCTGAATTTTTGAAATCATTAGGATATATTCTTGATACTTTACACAATTTCCATGATGATAAATCTTGATCAAATGCAGAAGTATTACGAAATATATAAAGAGGGACAGAATCAATAGTAGGCCTTATGTTCCGCACATCCCAATTACTTATATCTTGATTAAAATTACTGGCTTCAGCAAACATAAAATTCGCTTGAGTAACACTACTCACATTCCAATTTCCTATATCTTGATTAAAAGCAGTAGCACCATCAAACACACTATTCATATTAGTAACCTTGCTTACATTCCACTGTGTTATGTCTCCATTAAAAGTACTATCATCTTCAAATAAAAAACTCATATCAATAATAGCACTGGTGTCTATCATGTTGAGGTTGGGGCTAGGGTTGCTGTTTCCTCCTGAACCTTGCCTTGTTTTTTCTGCAGTGATAATAGCTTTGAGAGCTGTCTTTGTTGTTGGTCTGTAATAGCTAGCTGATGTTTGTCCTGATGGTGGGGTTCTCAGTCCTGTCTGTATAACGATAGTGGCGGGTACTTTCGTATTTGAAGCAGTAATGGTACAGCTTACTACATCATAGCTATACTCAGTAATATTAGGGTCACGTATATTGGACTTGTTTGCTATGCCTGTTATAGTAACTGTTTTGTTATTCTGTGCAAACGATACTGCTAGCCCTGTTTCATCTTTGATTTTCTTTGCATCTGCCTCCAGTATGGTGGCATCACAGGTAAAGGCATTGCCATCGGGAACGCTGATAAATGTTCTTTTAATATTTATTGCTGGCGTTTTGCCTACTTCTGCTGATACTACTAGAGTGTTTCCTATAAATATTGTCATTTCAAACTCCTCACGGACTCCTGTTGATGCTTTTGTAGGATCAGTACTGTTTACTGCTTGTACTACTATTTCATAGATCGCTCCTCCTGTTAATCCTGTCAAAATAGTGTTTGTTGTTCCTGCTGACACTGTTTTTGTTGCTGTCGCATCTCTTATTATTGCTGCTTCATTTCTTGCACTGCCTCCTTTGATAACACTGTATACTTTGTACGATACTTGTGCTGCTGTTAAGGTAGCTCCTTTGTTTGTTTTGTGGCTTGCAGTAAGGCTGGGAGCTGTCCACGATACTCTCATGTTACCTGTTGGGGTTACTCTTGTTTGTATGTTCGTTACATTTGCGGGGGCTGTCGCTTGTGATGCGGTTGTTACTGTTGCCACTGTCGATGCTACTTTCTTACTTGGATCTGTTTTTACTGCTACTTCTACCACAAAATGATACTTTGTTACTCCTTTTATTGCTACTACTGGTGCTGTGTCTGCAGACAAGCCTAAACTGGCAAGGGCTGGTACTGTGTACACTCTGCTTGTTGCACTGCCTATGTTTACTTTCCTGCCTGCTTGTACTTCTGCTACTGTAGCTGTGCCGTCTTTCTGTAAGCCGTACACGGTGTATACTAACTTGTCATTTGCTGTTATGCTTGTGCCATCGTAGTCTTTTGCTCCTGTAAATGTGCTTAGCTCGGTAAGTACTAGCTTTATTGTTCCTGCTGTGCTTGTTGACGGTGATACTACTAGCTTGTTTGCTAGTAATGACTGATTGGGTGCTACTGCTTTGGAGGTATAGACTTCCTTTATTTCTGCTACATCGGTGTAAAAGCCTGCAGGAAAGAGATTGGTTGATACATTGTAATCGGGGCTTGTTGTGTTTACTATCCTCACTCCTATGTAGTAGTCCTTTGCTGTTTCTATGGGCGTTGCTCCTGCATTGCTTCCACTGGTGCTGTCTACTATTGCTATGGATAATGTGTTTTGAGTTGTTCCTGTTGCTTTTGTATATTTTGCTACTCTTGCTCTACTTTTTTCCACTGCCCACAGGGCTGATACATTGGCAGGCTTTCCAGTTGTGTCTTCTTTCTTGAGGTATAGCACATAGTAGGCAAGATCTCTTGCTTCAAGGGCATTGCCATTTGCTTTGCTCACTCCTGCTATGTCTGAGGCATTAAGCTGTACTGTTATGACTTTTTTTCCGCTGTTGCCTCCTGTGGTAGGCACTGCAAATACTACTGCATTACTGTTAGTGTAGGTTGTTACTTTTGGTGCATTTGGGGGCGTAGTAAGTGTTGCTGTTTTTATTGTTGCTGATGCTCCTATGCTATAGGCGGGATTGAGGCTGTTTATCGCTTCTACTCCTGCGGTATATTCTGCTCCTTTTGTTCCTATAAATGTTGCTTTTAATGGGGTGCTGTCTCCTGCTAGCTCTCTTGTTTGTACTCCTGCAAGGGCTTTTATTGCTTCTAGTGTTTTTTTGCTATGGTCTCCTGCTACTATGTATACTTTGTATTGTATGCTTACTTGCGTGAGTGGTTTTCCATTAGGGGCTTTGTGGGTATTGGCAATAGTACCTGCACTAAATGTATAGACTGCTGTTGCGGTTGTTGATGTTACTGATTCTACAGAGAGTGTTGCATCCTTTGGCTCTGGCGGTGCTGTTGAGGTGCTATCGTATACTGCTACTGCATCAGCGAGAGGGGTTAATGGGCTTACTCTGTTATTTGCTATTTGTAAAAAATCAAAGCGATAGTTCTTGGCATTTTCTTGGTACTTGGGTACTTCTAAGCCATCTGCTATACCAAAGCTAATGGTGGTTGTTGGGTTTGTTATGCTTTTTTCTGCTATTACGGTAGCTCCTTCTTTCATACGCAAAGTGTAGTATCGTCCTCTGCCCGGTGCTTGCTTAAATGTTGCTTTTATCTGTATTGCTCCTGTTTTGTCTAGTGTAGGCTTGCTTCGAAAGAGTTCTGCTGAGGGGGCTGTGAGCTGAGAGGGGGTGGTTATGTCTTGTGTGGTTGATGTGCTTTTGTTTTCTGCATAGTCTATTGCTTGTATTGTTACTGTGTAGGTTTTGCTTTGACTGAGTTCTTCGACAGAGAGTGATGTTGTGGGATAGGGTATTTTTTTCTCGTTGACTACTGCAGTACTTGTGCCTTTCTCTTGTATGCTTACGCTGTATTCTTTTATGTCTTTGTTGTTGCTTGTGGGCTCTGTCCATGTTATCTGTGTTTCTACTTTTGTTGCTGATACGAAGGGATAGCTTGCTTGTATGTTTGTTACTGGATCGGGGTCAGTGCTATCTGCTACGGTACTTACTGTGGCATTTTCTGCTGTTCCTTTGTTGCCTGCATAGTCCTGCGATTGTACTGCCACTGTGTACTCGGTGGTAGCTTTGAGGCCTGCTATCTGTGTGTTGCGTACTGCTCTGTCTGTTATTGTTACTGTCTTTGCTGGCGTACTGCTATCTTTTTCTGTTGCTGTTATAGTCACTCCTGCGTAATCTCGTACATTGGGTGCTTGCCAGCTTACTACTATGCTTGTTGCTCCTCCTACGGCACTTACATTGGTTGCTGGTTGTGTTGTCTTGTCGGTTGTTGCTAATCCTTTTGACACTGCAGTGGAGTACTTTCCGTTTTGAGAGACATACACTTCTACTTTGTAAGTAAGCGTACCGTAGAGTTTTGTGAGGGCTATGCCATCTTTTGCGACATACACAGTGGCGTATTCTTGGTTGTCTGCACTTGCTCCACTGACATTGGTAGCACTTATATCTTTGTCTATTGTCTCCTCTGCTACTACTGTGTTTGTTGCGGTTGCTGTGACTCGTACTTGCAGGCTTTTGTTAGTAAAAGTAACATTTCCCCACTTGATAAGCAGGCTTTCATCGGCAGGGCTATCGCTTTTATTGTTTGCTGTTACTGTAAGATTTGCCTCTGGTAGTGCTGCTACTGTTTGTGAGAGGGCTGATGGCACTATGCCTCTGAGTGCTTGCTTTGCCGTGCTTTTGTTACCATTGCTATCTTTGTACACTACCACTATATCATAGCTGATGCCGTCTATGGTGGGCACAGCAATGCTCACTTCTCCTTGTGTTACATCTTGTACTGATACTTCTGTCTTTACCCCTGTAGTTTTTTCTATCACCTGTATTGTGGCTTCTGCTATGTCTGTCTTGCCTGATGAGAGTAGTGCTTTGTCCCATGTTAGCTTTATGCCATTTGTTGCTGATTCTACTGCTACCTGTGTAAAGGTGTCCTGCGGTGCAGTTTCATCGCTCAGTGTTGTAACAGAGCGGGTTGTTTTTGGTGATACTTCCGAGTCCTTTTGGGCTTCTATCTCTACAGTGTAGTTAGTGAGTGCTTGTAAGCCTTTGAGTTTATACGATTGTCCTTGTTGAAACAATGCACGATATTCTATTGCAGGAACACGCACTTGTATTGATTGTGGTGGTGCAGTTGATGTAGCTTTTACAACTACATGTGTAGCATCGCTTGGGGCTTGCCAGCGTAATGAGAGCGTCCCATCATTGCCTGCTGCTTGTATCTGCACATTGGACACTGATGCAAGTGTCGGGGTTACTGGTGTCCCTCCTCCGCCTGATGAGGAACTGCTACTGCCTTCCGAACATCCTACGAGTACGAGGGTAGTTAGTGCTAGCACTAAAAACAGTGCAACGAGAGTTATGTTTTGCTTATATCGAGAGTGTACCCCCCCCCCCCCCCCGATTTTTTTGATGCTGTGTAGATCTCTATGTATCATAAAGTCCTCCTTATTTTATTATCGTGTATAGTATCATACAAAGTAAATTATAGCAGAAATACTATTATTGTGTTTATGCTTTGCTTTCATCCTTTTTAGTACGAGCAAACTTTTTCTTTAAGATATCAAGTACTATAGTGGGTACTTTATCAGAAACATCTCCTCCAAAATGCAAAATTTCTTTAATAGTAGAGGATCGTAACAAATAATATTTTTCATCAGTAGGCAATAACAATGTTTCTATATTTCTCTGTTTACTTTTTCCTAAGCCTTTGTTGATTTGTGATAAAGAGTACTCATATTCATAGTCAGCAGAACTCCGTACTCCCCTTACAATAACATCTATGCTATTTTCTATAAGATAATCTACCAACAATCTATTCCATATGATAACATGCACATTACTATACCGTTGCGATAACTGTTGTAAAAGCTGAAGGCGTTCATATGGTTGTAATAACTGTTCTTTTTTTAGATTGTCTGCGATGACCACATCCGTACGAACGAACAATTTTGAACAACGTTCAATGATATTTATATGTCCGTTCGTAGGCGGATCAAATGTTCCTGGAAAAACAACATTCATAGTATTATGATATTGTATTTTCCTTTAATGTGCAAAATCTATTGCTTACTACTAATTTTGTTGGCTAACTGCTTTGCTATCCAATTTATTGCTTTGTCTAGGTATTGAGGATCATTAATCTTCTCCTTTAATACCGAAACTTGCTCATTAGTAATGGCATACTTTGACTTGTTAATTTTATTTGGCATGATTATTCTACACTCCCTTGTAATGAATCATGATATGATGTAGTAGCTTTACAAGTATTACATCAATCCTAGCACACATCCATGTGTGACTAATAAAATTAGTTAGAAACAATTCTGCACATTTTCTTATTCTGTCAAGTTTTCTTGCATTGATAATCCTGTGTAACTCAGGCACAGAATAATAATACCATGATTTTACCTCGACAAAAATAAGAGTATTCCCCTTACTACATATAATATCGACTTCCCCAAACTTACAGTTATAGTTTTTTTTCAAAATTATAAAATTTTTACACAATAAATAATGTACGACTACCTGCTCACCAAATTTTCCATAGGTATACGCAGTGTTTCCTGTATTGTTGTATGCTGTATGCTTATATTGTGCCATACTTAAAACACATTTAAATCAATAAGATACTTGAGAAAAATATAGTATATATGCTAGTATACTTTACTGCATACTGAGATAATAGAAACAGTACATAATGGTGTATCTATTATGCACAAAAAGCTGTTCTATTTTATTTTGCTATTTCCCTTTTGACTTGACAGTAGTAAATTTCTCTTTCACTTTTAGGGCTTCTTTTCCTATTCTAGAACGAAGATAATACAATTTTGCACGTCGAACTTTCCCTCTGTTTTTTACTTCAATCTTTGCAATACGAGGCGAATGAACAGGAAAAATACGTTCAACACCAATTCCTGATGATATTTTTCGGACAGTAAAAGTAGCTCTTACTCCAGAGCCTCGTTTTTGTAATACTACCCCTTCGTATAACTGTACACGTTCTGTGCTACCTTCTACAATCTTAAAGTGAACAACAACTCTATCTCCTACATTAAAATTAGCTATTTCGGAGTTAATATATTTTTTTTCAATATCGTGAATGATTTTCTGACTCATAATGTAATCCTTTATTATTCTTGCTATAACTCTTGTAACTAGAAAGATACCCTTACAGATATAGAGCTACTTCTGTAATACTTATTATAGCAATATTATAGCATATTAGTCAATGCACGCTTGAATTTTCATTGGAGTTTTACCATCTCGTGTGACCCCCCAAAATCCATGATAGTAATTATACTATCATGGAAATAACAAACAAAAATAAAAAAAAAGGGGGTGAGTACATGATATACTCTACACTTTATAATACAAGAAATCAAAAAGAACTGCATAAAGTACGCTTAGCTATAGCACTTTCTGCAAAAGAACACGGTATCAAAAGTACTGCTCGTATCTTTCATATATCTCCTAATACCGTACGCAAGTGGTTGCAAAGATACAAAGAGAAGCCGAAAGCTATGCTCTATGATAGGCGTCCTGCTTCAGTAGAACATCCTAATACCATGATACCTTACTATCAGTTAAAACTCAAAGAGATATGCGAAACATTACAGCACTATCATCAACGATGTATTGCCTCTCATATAAAACGAGAGTATGCCATTCCTTATTCCATAAAGACTATCATTAAGCATCTGAGAAAGATGGGGTTTTTTAAGACACATAAAAAGCAAAAAGCAGAAAAGAAACAAGAGGCACGCCTATGGAAGCAACTGCTGCAGTTTTGTCAAAAAATACAAGTAGATATTAAATATCTTACCGATATCCCTGAATTATACTTCTCATTACGCAAGTTTTGCCTCCCAAAGTATCAAATTACCGCACGCGATGTCGCAACAGGGGCTTTATGGATATGCTTTGCTACTCAAAAAAGCTCTTCTCATACCGCTTTGTTTATTGAATATCTGCTTACTCATCTTGCTTCTTTTCACGTTGATACTTCCTCTATTACTATTCAAACTGATAATGGCTCTGAGTTTATCTCAGGGGCTTTTAGTACAAAACAGTCTGCTTTTGTTACTTCTCTTGCAGCATACGAGGCACACCATACTACTATCCCATATGCTTCTCCTACTTACAATTCTGATGTCGAGGCTTCTCATAAACTTATTGAAACTGAATGCTATGCAAAAATGCAGAATCCTACTCTCAGTACTTTTTTACTCAAAAGTGCTGAGTATCAATATAGCTTTAATCATCAACGCCATAACTCTTATAAACACGGCTCTCCTGCTTTGTTGCTCAAAGAAAAAAGTCCTTCTCTGGATCCTTGTGTACTTACTCTGCGCCCTCTTATTGTTGATACTTTCCTTACTAAACGAACATTACACACTTGGCATAATAGAAATTTTGCAGTATACTGATTTTATCAAAAGGGTTCACACGAAACGGTAAAAGTACAACTTTTCTACAAATTTCCATTGACAGCGATAGCACAAGTATATATACTAGTTATAGTATATATGTTATACTACTAGTAGGGGGCGTGGCGAAGTCGGTTTATCGCGCCGGCCTGTCAAGCCGGAGGTCGCGGGTTCAATCCCCGTCGCTCCCGATATTTCTAGTCATTATACTTGTGAAAAAAATTCTATTTTTATCTTTACTACTAACTGTTATAGCGTATTTTCATAGCACTGTAAGTGCTACAAACCCATCCAATAATAATGCCAGTAATAACAAAAGCACGCAATTTTCTCTCCCTCACAAGCAACATACTTATATTACTCATAATACCATAGCTCAATCAAGAGAAGAAAATCCAATATCCTCTGAATTTACATATAATCTCTATAAGGCAACAGCCATTCCTCACAATGATTTTGCACAAAATATATCCTATGTCTTCTTTGGTATCATGATTGCCTTTCTCTTTGTAAGCATAGTATTCTCTTTCACTACCCGTATCAAAGAATATATCTATATCACATTGCTTATAGTATGCTTTATTATACTCAGTATACTGTACGCAAAGATACACACAATTTCATTGTTCTCTCTGCACACCATAATAGATAACAAAATAATATCCCTTATTGTAATAGTGTGTATCTTGTTTTTTTATATTCTCTTTTCTAAAACATTGCTTGCTATTACAAAATATACTAAACAAAAAACTGCTCTTATTATTCAATTACTGCTCTCCATGTGCATAGGTATGCTGGTAGTATGTGCCTTTTCTCCCTATGATACAAGCTCTATATTTTTAGGAATATTCCTTGCAGGCACAAGCATTGTACTACTCTATATCAGTTTTATTCAACTCCAAAGACAAAGGGTTAGCTATACGCTTCATTTCATAAGTGCTATCCTCTTTACTGTTTTCTCTTTCATTATCTCGCTATCATTAACCAATTATTTACAGCTAGGATCTTTTCTTATATGGTATCTGCTTATGAGTGTTATTCTTGCTTTTTGTGGAATACTTATGGTATGTATAGCTACTCATATAATAAAAAATAAAAAAGAACAGTTATTTTCAAAAAATAATCTTATAGATAATGCTAAACAGGTAATCAGTCAACAAAGAGAAGCTATGTATGCGTACAACAGATTCATGCCAAAAGCAAATATTTCCTTTTTTAATAAAAAGCATATATATCAACTAAGATCAGGAGAGAGCATACAACAACCAATGTCGGTTATGTGCATAGGGATAGAAAATTTTCCTCATATTATATCTGCTCTTGAAACAAAAGATACCGCACAGTTTCTTAGCGTATACCATGAGCATGTACATACTATTATTACCCAAGATTCAGGGTATGCTCATAACGATACAAATGGAAATATCATAGCTCTTTTTAAGGAACATGCACCAGTACAAGCTATTGGTGTTGCTGAGCAAATGATACAAACAAAAGAAGTATTACAAAAAGCAATAGCACAGTATACTTCTTCAAATATTCATATAAAACTTTGTATTGGAATTACTATAGGAAATGTAGCACTTGGAATTATAGGCAAAGAAAATACAGGACTTCAAGCTACATTACTCAGCAACGAAGGCATAATAAGCTCACGTTTACAAAAAATAAATACACTGTTCAAAACAGAATGTATTATAAGTAAGTCTGCATATGCCATGCTCCCTACTAAAGATTTGTATGCAATGCGGATTCTTCCTACGCTCTTTATAAAAGGCTTAAAAAAAGAAAAGGGAGTGTATGAATTATTTGAGAGTGATCCACCAGAAATGAAATTTCAAAAAAAAGCATTACTCAACCACTATAATAATGCTATTACTCTCCTGTACAAAAGTAAACTCCCAGAAAGCATCTCTCTGTTAGAAATATATCACAAAAAATACCCTCATGATCGTACAGTGAAAACTATTCTTATTATGCTTAAAAAACAAGCAGAAATATTAAAACTGCGCTACTAAGGGAACAAAACGCCCTTTTCCAAATGCACGAGAAGAGACTTTTAATATAGGGGCTGCTTGATACCGCTTAAACTCTGATGTTTGATACAGCTTCCATACTTTTTTCACACTTTCTTCTTCATACATACGTAAAGATAATACATATTCTAAACTCTTGTATTCATTTATAAACAAGTAAAGAATCTCATCTAATACATCATATGGAGGAAGACTGTCATCATCCCTCTGATTTTCCCGTAACTCAGCACTGGGAGCTTTTTCAAGTATTCTTTGGGGAATAATAGAGGCGTCTCTGTTTAGGTATTCTGCCATTTCATATATTTGTGTCTTATAGAGATCCCCAATAATATTAATAGCACCACACATGTCTCCGTACAAAGTTGCGTATCCCACTGCAAGTTCAGATTTATTACCAGTAGTAAGCAACGATGAGCCATGTTTATTGGCATAGCTCATAAGCAATATACCACGAATGCGAGCTTGCAAATTTTCTTCAGTAGTATCCAAAGAGGTGTTTTGAAACACAGGAGCAAGCGTATCCATCATTGTTGCATATGTCTCTTTTATAGACAGTACATAGTGAGGCATCCCTGCATTTTCAATAAGTGCTTGTGCATCCTCCCAGCTTTCTTTGCTGGTATACTGTGAAGGAAGTAAAATACCACATACATTATGCGCCCCAACACTGCGACATGCAAGTGCAGCAACTACCGCAGAATCAATACCTCCACTTATTCCTAAATGCACTTTATGGGACAATGAAGATTTTGTAAGATAATCACTCAGCCCCATACAAAGTGCTTCTACTACTTCACCAATATAGGAAGAAAACGAAGCCTGCGAGATAGAAAATGGAGCATCATGTTCCATATAAAAAGAGTGATCATGTAATTCTTTTTGTTGTACAGAAAAAGCCTTCTGTTCTTTTGTAAGAGAGCTATGAACAGCGTTTGTGTTTGCGTCTTTATCATGCTCAGATATAGTATCATGTGCAGTGTTCTGTGTTGGTATAATGCTCATGTCTTTGTTGTTATGAGAAAAATATACATTCATATGTTCTTCTTTACAATGAGATAGCTGAGCAAGAAGCTGGGCTTCTTTTGTTAATACAAACGATGAGCCATCAAATATAATTTCATCATTTGCTCCTACCATATTACAAAATACAAGGGGACTCCCAATGCTTTGCACTAATTTTTTTGCAAGTATCATACGCTTATTTTTTTTATCAAATTCATACGGAGAGGCACTGATGACAATGATAATATCTGGACGCAACTGTAACACATCATACGCAGGGTATCCTGCCTCTATTGGTCCCCACAGATCTTCACAGATAAGCACTGCAAAAGAGGTATTATTGTGATGAAATAGCCTGCTCTTTGTTTCTGTTTGAAAATATCGTTGCTCAAAGAACACATCTTTTTGTGGAAGCAATCGCTTATGCTGCATTCCTATCGTACCCTGCGTATGACAACAATATATAGCCGAGTTATATACATTACTAGAACTTATATACGAATAATAACGAGATTCATATGTTTGCAGTGTATTGTTTTTTGATGAAATAGGAGTATCTTGCATACTTTGTTGCACAGCCAATGCATCTTGCTTCTGTTCTTCTTTGTGGAGTGTTCCTATGATACAATATTGTGTATCACTCAGGGATTGTTGAATATGTTGTAAAGATTTCTGTAATCTATCAAAAAAAGAATCATAGTAGAGATTATCCAAAGGCATATACCCCGACAACACACATTCAGGGAACACAAACATATCTGTATCTTTATTCTGCGTAATAGTCTCAATGATGAGCCTAGCATTCTCTTCAATGTTACCAATAGTAGTATTTAATTGTGAAATAGTAAGTTGCATGTATTATAATTGTACAGTATTTACTATTATGTATATATGGAGCAATGTACTTTTATTACTGGTACTGATAAAAATATCATACTGTCTATGAATACTTTTTTTTACAATCTCAATCAAAAGTATAACACACTAAATTTATTTGATACAGATTCTATTCATAGTACTGCTCCAAAAATACATTCTTTATCAACATCCCTCATTGATCTTCATCTTCATAGTCATAAAAATAATGATACTAATACTATTTTTCTCTGCTTTCGAGCACCAGAAATACCATCGTTAGAGAATATAGAAGAACGATTATTTGCAAACTATTTTAATACTGAATTTTTTTTTACAATAGAGCTATTAAGAAAATCATTTTTCTTTCTCAGTAATAAAAAAGATCCTCCTTCTACCACACAAAACAGTGCAAAATATACTGCTACAATACGAAAAAATATTTTTGTTGTGTTGCCACAAATGGATAAAGATACAGCAAGTGAGAAAAATATTTTTATACGTATGCTTGTTCATGCATATATCCATTTTTCAAAGCATATGCTAGCACTGTCAAAGTATCCTGTCACTATTACGCTACTACACTATCATCCTACTATTCCTTTTGCTATGAAAACAAATATGATACAACATTACATTGCACATGCTCTCCATGTTCGTAGCCGTAATCATAGTTCATTATTACATTCTCTTGCTACAATAGGAAAAAAATGGATTATGCCTATATTAAGAAACAAACAGGCAAAAAGCCGTCTTGTTATAAAAAAACATTCTCTTCCTCTTTTTAGAAAGAAAAAAGAGTAATATTTATATCAGCAGTCTATTATCTGTAAGGGAAACATGTAGTATCATGAGAATATGAAAGAAAGTAAAGTGTACCACCTCACAATGAAACAACTTGTGCTATTTATTATTAGCATCGTAGCTGGTTCTGTAGCAGGCATATTTATTCCTGCCGATATAATAAACAATACTGTTGTGATAGTAGCCAGAATATTAACAAGAGCTATGCTCTATCTTACTATACCGTATTTTATTTTTTCAATTATTATCAATAGTTTTGAATTAAAAGATTTACATTTATTCGGTGCTATGCTCAAATATAGTATTACAAGAGGACTTTTCACCATAGTAGTGCTTACACTTGTATCAATGATTATCTTTTTATTCATCCCTCATAACTCCTCTATCTCTTTTATTCCCGATATACCATTAGATACCTATACGCCATTATTGAGTATCATTGAAATTTTATTTCCTAGTAATTTTATTCAAGTACTCAGTTCTTCTCACACTTCTATTGCTGCCATCCTCATAGTATGCTGTCTTATTGGAACAATGGCAGTCAACAATATTCAACGTGGCAATGTATTTTTCGATGTTATTGATGCAATGCGTAGTATAAACTTAAGAATAGTACGAGTACTACTGCCATATTTTACTATTGGTATATTATTTGCTTCTGCAGTACTGTCATCTACAATAATCAACTACGAACAATTATACATTATTACTAAACTATTTCTATTCTTAGCTGTCCTGTTGTTATCGTTACTCTTTGTAATCTATCCAGTGTTACTTCGTATATTAGGAGTAAAAATTTCATTTCGATTATGGTATACCCAAGTTATTCCTGCCATGAGTACCGCATTGTCTACAACAAATGTTCTTGCAAGTGGTACCTTACTGTTACATGTAGAAGAACTGGGATATTCTCGTAAAAGAAACAGTGAGATGAGTACTTCGTTTGCCCTTGTATTTTGTCGTGCTGGTACTGCGGTAACATTTGCTTTGTCATATCTTTTTATATATAAGGTATATAGCTCCATACCTATGGATATATCATTTTTTGTAATGGTATTTATTGGAGCTATCATAACTTCGTACCTTTCTTCTACTATTACTAGTTCAATACTCATTAGTGCTATCATAACTTTTTCACAAATACCATCTATTAATGTGCACGATTCATATATTATTCTCATTCCTGTACAGTTAGTGCTAATGGGGTTTGCTGCAGGCATTGATGCTGTCTCCTGTTCTTTTATGCAGCTATTTATAGCAAACAAAATTCAAAAGCTACGAAAAGAACAGCAAGGCTTTGGCGTAGAGTTAGATGAAGAATACTTTGAGTCACAAGAGGAAGCATTATACGACGCTGATGAAGAAATACCTCCTTTTACACATAACAAAGATATACACAATAACAAGGACTAATACTATGCATGTTTTATTATTAGGAGCAAGAGGCTATGTAGGATCAACATTATTAGGCTTGTTATTACGCCATCCCCATGTACAGACCATAACTGTAAGTTCAGACAGTGCTACTGGGATGCCCGTACAGGCTTTTTCTCCTTCTCTTGATACTTCATTATTAGAAAAAATTGATAAGCAACAACGGTATGTTTCTACCAGTGATTTATTAGGAAAAGCCATTGACTCTACATACTCTGCTGTATTTTCCTGTCTCCCTCACGGTATATTGGCACAGCACATACATAGCCTCTATGCTCTTTCTGATACTACAAACAAAGGAACTACTTCTCTCCCTCTCCAACAACTCCCTGATGACAAAAAAAGTGTACAAAGCACCATTGCATCAGAAAACAGCTCTCGTGCTAAGGCTCTCATAATAGATCTTTCTGCAGATTTTCGTCTTAAAGAGAGTGAACTGTATGCCCAGTACTATAAAAATAAGCATCCTCAGCCCCAGTTACTTCGAACGGCAGTATATGGACTGAGCGAATGGTATCGTACAAATATAAAAAACAGTGCTAGTAATAGTCGACACGGCAATATCACGCATGCAAGAACTCCTATCATTGCCAACCCTGGTTGTTATCCTACATCGGCATTGCTTCCTCTTCTGCCTGTTATAAGAAACTGTACAGTAGAAGGACTTATCCATATTCATTCAATATCGGGCATATCAGGGGCAGGTCGTACAGTAACACAAAATTTGCTGTTCTGTGAACGACAAGAAAACATATCTGCATATGCATCAGGATTACAGCATCGTCATGTACCAGAAATACAACAGTGCATACAACACATGATGGCAGATGATGAAACACCATGCTCCTTTGTGTTTAGCCCTCATCTTGCTCCTATTATTCAAGGCATGTTTACTACTATTGCAGTGCCATTGTCATCAAAGAAAGAAAGCATACGAGCAAAGGAGGCTCTGCATGCACAATATATAGGCGAGCATTTTGTACAGGTACAGGAAGAGCATACTGCTATCATGCATGGGACAGCAGATGTACGCAACACCAATACTGCACTTATATACGCACATTGCGAAGATAACAGTATTATACTGCACTGTGCCATAGATAACCTATGGAAAGGAGCGGCAGGGCAAGCAGTACAAAATTTTAATATATACTATGGGTTTGATGAACGGGAGGGGCTGGTGTAGCTATGGGGGAAAGTATAGGAAGCTATTACTTAAAATACTTGTCATATAGTCTTTTAGGAGAATAAAAACAAATAACAATTTCTTGCGTTTTATAAATTACTTTTTTCTCTTCTTCTTGTTTATAATTACCTCTCCTACGCCCTTCATTTGTACATAATATTATATACCTTTCACATACATGGATTTCACTACTAAATAATTCTTTAGTTTTATTATATTTTTTGCAATATCCTGTATGATCTGTTTTGTTCCATGGATCTTTTTCGCAAAATTTACATTCAATAAGCAGTAATCTCTTACCATTATTTTCTCTTCCTTTTAATCCTATAATTAGATCTACTGATGTGTCTTGTTTTACTGGATTTATTATTTCTTCTAATTTATCACCATCAATGCCTATATGATGATTAAAAGCTTTTTTATGCTTTGAATAATCCTTCTCAATAATCTCATCAATAAACTTTTTACAATTAGGGTATTTTTGTATACATGAACGACTTTTTGTTACTTCTTCAGAGTATTCCCAATCTTTTCCACTACAATATTCAACTTTTCTATTACCTTTTGTCATTCTGTATAATCTTCTATTTTATCCATATCTTCATTAAAAGAACCATATATTTCATCAATATCCTGACCTTGTGATGTAAACTCATATGTATCAGGCTCGCCCTCTACTTTCTTTGATAGATAAAAAAGCACCTCATCACCTATATCCATATCCTTCGCTTCAGATATATACTTAAGAGCAGACACCATAGAAGGACTATGAGTAGCAATAAGAAAAATAGCCTCTGTCTCCTTGCGTAGTTCTACAATGATCCGTGCATATTCTACTATCCATGATGGATGCAAATGCACCTCTGGCTCATCAATAATAACAATATCATCTTTCCCAATTAGACTACTTTTATTTCTTCCCAAGCCACCTTTATACGCTAAAAATAACTGGGCTACTGAATTTATTCCCGACGCACAATCTTCCAAAGGATATGAATTGCCATTCTGAGTGAATCGCAATTTACCATTTTGTAATTTTATATCTCCTCTTAAAAAATCATCAGATACAAATAAAGAATATATATTACTATCCTCAGAAGGAGCATCATATTCTTTATGTAAATATGCTGATATTTCTGACTTATTTTCCATATCATGTGTTGGAATTATATAGATACTATTACATTTCTGTATATCCTCTATTTTCCCATGTTGTTTTAGCGAGTAATTATTTTTTTGTATATCATAGCTATCCTCACTGGGAGCATCAAATTCTGTTCTTACCATGTTAAGAATAACTTTTTCTGATCTTTCTTTGAGTTTTGCTTTGCTTTGTCTATGCTTTTCTTGGATGAAAGTAATCAAAAATTCCATTATAGCATCAGCATTTGAAATGATACCATCTTGTATAATTTCCTTCTGTTTTTCTTTCGTGAATACATTAGTGAGTTCGGAAAAAACATCAGTACTATCTAATTTTTGTATAAAATGCCTAATACTATCTATAGTTCTTATCCACTTATGTAGTTCTGTATCCACAATATTAATAGAAGCAACATAAATAGAGCCTTCACCAAAATTTTCTTTAATTTCATAAAGAGATTGCCATGCCTCAAAATATATCCTTAATTCCTTATTCTTAATTGTATCTTCATCTTCAAAAGGATCAAAAATCCCAACTTTTTGCAATAGCCTCCTTATACTTGTATCTACATCATCCAGAAAACCAAATAATTCATGCAATTCTTTCCTTTCAAACTTCATTACAGAGCCTATGAAATGATAAAAAAACTTAGAGATAGTACTCTTTCTAAAACCATTTGATCCTGCTAGCACAGTAATACCCTTCAGTTGTATATCAGCTTTTTTAATATCCCTAAAATTCTCTAAATGTATGCTATAGGTACTCATACTTACAATTATACTCCAAATCACGAGTTCAAGTATTAATGCAACAAAAGAGCAAGAAACATAAAAAGAAATGCATTCTATAGTTTGTTAAGATATACCTTTCTCTTATAACAGCGGTTATAGTAACCCTCTTATTGTAGACTGCAATAGTAATAGTACTCCCAGTACCGCAATGGTGAAATTTACATACCGAAACACGAGGGCTTTATACTTACGGAAAGGAAATACTATCATATATACCAAGCCCACTACACTGAGCAGTGCTACTATAATACCGATAGCAAACGCCAGAATACTCACAGTATTATTTGTGCTGTGAAATAACAATGGAGCATAAAGACTTTTCATACTACTTGCAGCATCTGTCCCGTACATATATCCCAAAAATAGAATGAACAGCCAACGATACTTAGTATATCTCATTCCTATGCCATTTCCAACTCCTAAGAAAACAAGAGAAAGAAACAAAATTATGCTACTATAGTACGGAGGAATAACAACACTACTACTAGCTCCCCAAAAGAGAGAAAACAAATAGGCTATGAAAAACAATACTATTTGCTGAATGTTAGTGGTACGTGATTGTATGACACATACAATTCCAAGAATACATAATATATGATAAAAACCATAAGAAAATATATATTGAATACCATTCCGTATAAAATATCGGAAAAGAAATCCTGCTGAGAACTCTGGTGTTATAACATGGGAAAAAACAGTACTATTGATATAAAAGAACAATAATAAAAATCCCCATAATCGCTTATATTTTACTACCATACCCTATGCTTATGTTACTATATGTCCCACATAATAGTCTACTTACCATATGCTTTATGTACGGATTCAAGGGCTAATTGCGACAGAAAAGGCTTCAGCAGTAATCCAATAGCCAGTTAATGATATCCTTGTTATTATTCATTATCGTGTACTTATCATTATAGTACAAATACTATTTTTCTGTACATTGCATCACTCAAAAATATCAGTTTGACTGGAGGATCATATTAAGTACTATTGTTATATACTATTACTATGATAGATGGCACAGAAGAAATGAGAAAAACATTAGAAAGATTTAATTTAAATTCAGGTGAAGATAAAGAAAAAATTGATTTTATTTATAACAATGTAATAAAATTTGGAGAAAGACAGTATAAAAATATGGATATTCATAGAGAAAAAGCGAGGCTTTTTTTCCCAGCTACTATCACTTTAATAGTATTTCTTGCTAGCGGAATACTAGTATCATATGATATTGCTCTTAGAAAATTTTCATGGAGTAATTCAATATCAGATTATGTTAATCTACTATCTTATACTTTGATATTATGTTCATTGATTTTTTTATTGTTATCATCTCGTAATTTTAATCAAGTATTAAAAAATGTTAGACTACAATCTGAAACCCCACCAGTCGAGTTAGGAGAAATATATAATGAGAATATATACACAATAAAATCAACTATTATTATTACTTTACTTAAAGCAATTATTGAAAGAAAAAAACAGCTTGATAGATTAGCACATTAGACTGATAAGGGAATACATCACATATATAGAGGAATAATATGTATTTCTATAACTATTAGTATAATTATTTTGAATGTATTGATCAGTTTATTCTAATGGCTCTAAACTTTCTGTGAAATATTCATAGTCTTTTAGTTCTATAGTGGGGATATTAGTATTATACACAGGCTTGTCTGTCTCGTTTTTACTAGATCCTGAACCAGGAGGTATATCTTTATTGGTATCATCAATGTTACTATGTGTATTTTTTGATGTATTATACTCACTCATATATACATAATAGTAGATTACTATTATGTATGTCAATTTTTACAGTTGCGGATTCAAGGCTAATTGCGACAGCAAGGGCTTTAGCAGTAATCCAATATAAAAAGAGAGTGCTATGCACTCTCTTTTTATATGTACTACTCTATGATGAGGGGCATGCTACTGTATCGGTGTTATCTTTTGGGTATTTTGCTGTTTTTCCAAACATAGCTGAACCAGAAAATTCCTCTTTGTGTGATGATAATTGCGTTTTACACAATTTCCATGATGATAAATCTTGATCAAATACACTAGCTTGGAAAAATACCAAAGATAATTTAGTAACATTCCCTACATTCCAATTTCCTATATCTTTATTAAAGGCTTTTGCTTGAAGAAACATTTGACTTATATCCGTTACATTTGCCACATCCCAATCTCCTATGTCTTGATTAAAAACACTTGCAGCAAGAAACATGGTATCCATATCCGTTACTTTTGCCACATCCCAATCTCCTATATCTTGATTAAAGGCACTTACACCCGCAAACATGCCCCGCATATTAGTTACACTGCTGGTATTCCACTGTGTTATGTCTCCATTAAAAGTACTATCTCTACTAAATAAAGAATCCATATCAGTAATAGCACTCGTATCTATCATGTTGAGGTTGGGGCTAGGGTTGCTACTCTCCCCTGCAGTAGCTTGTCTTGTCTTTTCTGCAGTGATAGTAGCTTGCAATGCTGTCTTTGTTGTTGGTCTGTAATAGGTAGCTGATGTTTGTCCTGATGGTGGGGTTCTTAGCTCTGTCTGTATAACAATAGTGGCTGGCACTCTTGTATTTGAAGCAGTAAGGGTACACTGTGCTACATCATAGCTATACTCAGTAATATTAGGGTCACGTACATTGGACTTGTTTGCTATGCCTGTTATGGTAACTGTTTTGCTACTCTGGTTAAACGATACTGCTAGCCCTGTTTCATCTTTGATTTTCTTTGCATCTTTCTCTAGTATGTTGGCATCACAGGTAAAGGCATTGCCACTGGGAGTGCTTGCTAGTACTCTTGTAATATTTATTGCTGGCGTTTTGCCTACCTCTGCTGAGACTATGCTCGTGTTTCCTATAAATGCTGACATTTCAAACTCTTTACGGACTCCTGTTGATGCTTTTGTAGGATCGGTGCTGTTTACTGCTTGTACGACTATTTCGTAGGTTCTTCCGTTTGTCAATCCTGTCAAAATAGTGTTGTTTGTTCCTGCTGCTACTGTTGTGGGGCTTGAGTCTGCATTTTTTATTGCTGTTACGCTTTTTGCACTGCCACTCTTGGCTACTTTGTATACTTTGTACGATACCTGTGCTACTGCTAGGGTAGCTCCTTTGTTTGTTTTGTGGCTTGCAGTAAGATTGGGAGCTGTCCACGATACTCTCATGCCTGTTGTGGTTACTGCTGTTTGTATGCTTGATACTTCTGCGGGAGCGGTTGCTTGTGATGCGGTTGTTACTGTTGCCACTGTCGATACTACTTTTTTGCTTGGGTCTGTTTTTACTGCTACTTCTACCACAAAATGATACTTTGTCGCTCCTTTTATTGCTACTACTGGTGCTGTGTCTGAAGACAAGCCTAAACTGCTAAGCGCTGGTACTGTGTACACTCTGCTTGTTGCACTGCCTATGTTTATCTTTCGGCCTGCTAGTACTTCTGCTACTGTAGGGGTTGTGTCTTTCTGTAAGCCGTATACTGTGTATACTAGCTTGTCATTTGCTGTTATGTTTGTGCCATCGTAGTCTTTTGCTCCTGTAAATGTGCTTAACTGCGTGAGTACTAGCTTTATTGTTCCTGCTGTGCTTGTTGACGGTGACACTACTAGCTTTCCTGTCAGTAATGACTGATTTGGTGCTACTGCTTTGGAAGTATAGACTTCCTTTATTTCTGCTACATCGGTGTAAAAGCCTGCTGGAAAGAGATTGGTTGATACATTGTAATCGGGGCTTGTTGTGTTTACTATCCTCACTCCTATGTAGTAGTCTTTTGCTGTTTCTATGGGGGTTGCTCCTGCATTGCTTCCACTGGTGCTGTCTACTATTGCTATAGATAGTGTGTTTTGAGTTGTTCCTGTTGCTTTTGTGTACTTTGCTACTCTTGCTCTACTTTTTTCCACTGCCCACAGGGCTGATACATTGGCAGGCTTTCCAGTGGTATCTTCTTTCTTGAGGTATAGCACATAGTACGCAAGATCTCTTGCTTCAAGGGCATTGCCATTTGCTTTGCTCACTCCTGCTATGTCTGAGGCATTGAGCTGTACTGTTATGACTTTTTTCCCTCTGTTGCCTCCTGTGGTAGGCACTGCAAATACCACTGCATTACTGTTAGTGTAGGTTGTTACTTTTGGTGCGTTTGGGGGCGTAGTAAGTGTTGCTGTTTTTATTGTTGCTGATGTTCCTATGCTATAGGCGGGATTGAGGCTGTTTATTGCTTCTACTCCTGCGGTATATTCTGCTCCCTTTGTTCCTATAAATGTTGCTTTTAATGGTTTGCTGTTTCCTGCTAGCTCTCTTGTTTGTACTCCTGCAAGGGCTTTTATTGCTTCTAGTGTTTTTTTGCTATGGTCTCCTGCTACTATGTATACTTTGTATTGTATGCTTACTTGCGTGAGTGGTTTTCCATTAGGGGCTTTGTGGGTATTGGCAATAGTACCTGCACTAAATGTATAGACTGCTGTTGCGGTTGTTGATGTTACTGATTCTACAGAGAGTGTTGCATCCTTTGGCTCTGGCGGTGCTGTTGAGGTGCTATCGTATACTGCTAC
Source organism: Spirochaetia bacterium (assembly GCA_965218205.1). Classification (GTDB taxonomy): domain Bacteria; phylum Spirochaetota; class Spirochaetia; order WTKD01; genus CBDDCA01. The sequence continues at coordinate 1,549,669 of OZ244590.1, forward strand.
TGCATCAGCGAGAGGGGTTACTGGGCTTACTCTGTTATTTGCTATTTGTAAAAAATCAAAGCGATAGTTCTTGGCATTTGCTTGGTACTTGGGTACTTCTAAGCCGTCTGCTATACCAAAGCTAATGGTGGTTGCTGGGTTTGTTATGCTTTTTTCTGCTATTACGGTAGCTCCTTCTTTCATACGCAGGGTATAGTATCGCCCTATGCCCGGTGCTTGCTTAAATGTTGCTTTTATTTGTATTGCTCCTGTTTTGTCTAGTGTAGGCTTTTTTGAAAAAAGATCTTCTGAGGGGGCATTCAGCTGAGAGGGGGTGGTTATGTCTTTTGGTTTTGATGTGCTTTTGTTGCCTGCATAGTCTATTGCTTGTATTGTTACTGTGTAGGTTTTTCCTTGACTGAGTTCTTCGACAGAGAGTGATGTTGTGGGATAGGGTATTTTTTTCTCATTCAGTAATGCAGTGTCTATGTCTTTCTCTTGTATGCTCACACTGTATTCTTTTATATCTTGGTTCTCGGCTTTTGTTATATCGGGAGCTGTCCATGTTATCTGTGTGCTTACCTTTGTTGCCGATACAAAGGGATAGCTTGCTTGTATGCTTGTTACTGGATCGGGGTCAGTGCTATCTGCTACGGTACTTACTGTGGCATTTTCTGCTGTTCCTTTGTTGCCTGCATAGTCCTGCGATTGTACTGCCACTGTATACTCGGTAGTAGCTTTGAGTCCTGGTATTTGCGTGTTGCGTACTGCTCTGTCTGTTATTGTTACTGTCTTTGCTGGTGTACTGCCATCTTTCTCTGTTGCTGTTATAGTCACTCCTGCATAGTCTCGTACATTGGGTGCTTGCCAGCTTACTACTATGCTTGTTGCTCCTCCTACGGCACTTACATTGGTCGCTGGTTGTGTTGTTTTGTCGGTTGTTGCTAATTCTTTTGACACTGCAGTGGAGTACTTTCCGTTCTGAGAGACATACACTTCTACTTTGTAAATAAGCGTACCGTAGAGTTTTGTGAGTGCTATGCCATCTTTTGCTACATACACAGTGGCGTATTCTTTTGCCTGTGCAGTTGCACTACTGACATTGGTTGCACTGGTATCTTTGCTTATTGTCTCCTCTGCTACTACGGTGTTTGTTGCGGTTGCTGTGACTCGTACTTGTAGGCTTTTGTTAGTAAAGGTAAAGCTCCCCCACTTGATAAGCAGGCTTTCATCGGCTGGGCTATTGCTTTTATCGTTTGCTGTTACTGTAAGGTTTGCCTCTGGCAGTGCTGCTACTGTTTGTGAGAGTGCTGATGGCACTATGCCTCTGAGTGCTTGCTTTGCCGTGCTTTTGTTACCATTGCTATCTTTGTACACTACCACTATATCATAGCTGATGCCGTCTATGGTAGGCACAGCAATGCTCACCTCTCCTTGTGTTACATCTTGTACTGATACTTCTGTCTTTACCCCTGTAGTTTTTTCTATCACCTGTATTGTGGCTTCTGCTATGTCTGTCTTGCCTGATGAGAGTAGTGCTTTGTCCCATGTTAGCTTTATGCCATTTGTTGCTGATTCTACTGCTACCTGTGTAAAGGTGTCCTGCGGTGCAGTTTCATCACTCAGTGTTGTTACAGAGCGGGTTGTTTTTGGTGATACTTCTGAGTCTGAGCCTGAGCTTGATTTCTGGGCTTCTATCTCTACAGTGTAGTTAGTGAGTGCTTGTAAGCCTTTGAGTTTATACGATTGTCCTTGTTGAAACAATGCACGATATTCTATTGCAGGAACACGCACTTGTATAACTTGTGGTGGTGCAGTTGATGTAGCTGTTACGACTACATGTGTAGCATCGCTTGGGGCTTGCCAGCGTAACGAGAGTGTCCCGTCATTGCCTGCTGCTTGTATCTGCACATTGGACACTGATGCAAGTGTCGGGGTTACTGGTAAAGTTCCTCCTCCGCCTGATGAGGAACTGCTACTGCCCTCCGAACATCCTACGAGTACGAGGGTAGTCATTGCTAGCACTAAAAACAGTGCAACGAGAGTTATGTTTTGCTTATATCGAGAGTGTACCCCCCCCCCCCCCCGATTTTTTTGATGCTGTGTAATTCCTTACTCAACCATATTTTTTTCAACTGTTTTTTCAACTGTTGTTTCATAATGATCTCCTTTATTAATTATTATCCATATTGTGTGTTTATCATTACACAATGAACAACTATAATTATAGTACAAATACTATTTTTTTGTGGTATCTTGCAAAAAATGAAATACAGAAAAATACACATCACTATAGTAATATATACTAATAATGCTACAATAGAGATACTATGCTATCAAGAAAACTTACATTACATATTAGCATTGCATTTATGCTTTTTTTGTTCTCTCCTAGCATATACGCTACAACTTCCATAGAATATGAAACTCTATTGTATGGTTCTCCCAATATTGAATTGAGCGAATTTATACTCGTGCTTAACAATAATTTAGAACTTTCTCTCTTAAAAATAGAACAAGCCATGCAAAAAGTTTTAGAAAGTACAGAATCAAAGCTCATAAAAGATATACGAAAGACACATCTATATTTTCTTACTGCTTTCTCATATACATATCATGAGCCATCAAAAAAACAGAAAAAATCTAAAAGTGAGCTTGCTTTTACCGCTATAGATACCACCATTACTTTAGGAGAAAATATTATAGCACAGCTCCCTAGCTATTCGGATATGTATAGAATTGTCTCTACTTGTATGATGTTAAGTGCAGAACATGGACTCATGGGCATTTCTAAATTTTTACTCTATCAGCAAAAAGTTATAGAATATATACAAAAAGCCATAGAATTAAATCCCAATAACCCAATGGCTCGTGTTACCCTCAGCAACTTTGATACACTTGGAAATTTTATCGTAGGAGCAAACAAAAAACGAGGACAAGCACTCATTTTTGTCCCTATACAAGAGTCGTGGCCAAAAGTATTTACCTTTGAATTTCTTAACTCTCAAGCAATCGTATATAAGAAAACAAAGAATACAAGTAAGTATCAAGAGACAATCCAAGTAATGAAAACACTGTACCTAAAATCATACCGATATACTCAGTTAGAAAATTACTAAACATAAGATAAGAATATCAAAATAAGATACGAGAAAAGAAGTAAAATTAAACGTCAGTAGTTTTTTTGCTGTTATGAATGTTATAACAGCTATTTGTCATTACTATAAAAATAGTAATGTAAGCTAGTATTATAATCTTTCTATCCTTAAAAAGTAATCTTTAAAAAGATATATTTAAGATACAGTACTACTTTGCCTTTCTCTCTGAGAAAGGAGGTGATCCAGCCACACCTTCCAGTACGGCTACCTTGTTACGACTTCACCCTCCTTACCGAACATACCTTCGACATCGCCCTCCTTGCGGTTAGGCTAATGGCTTCGGGTATCCCCAACTCGGATGGTGTGACGGGCGGTGTGTACAAGGCCCGGGAACATATTCACCGCATCATTCTGATATGCGATTACTAGCGATTCCAACTTCATGGAGTCGAGTTTCAGACTCCAATCCGAACTGAGACCGGTTTTAATGATTTGCTCCACGTCACCGTATTGCTTCATTCTGTACCGGCCATTGTAGCACGTGTGTAGCCCAGGATGTAAGGGCCATGATGACTTGACGTCGTCCCCGCCTTCCTCCAGTTTATTACTGGCAGTCTTGTTTGAGTCCCCATCATTATATGCTGGCAACAAACAATAAGGGTTGCGCTCGTTGCGGGACTTAACCCAACACTTCACAGCACGAGCTGACGACAGCCATGCAGCACCTGTCTACCGGTCCCGAAGGACTTTATAATTTCTTATAAATTCCAGTAGATGTCAAACCCTGGTAAGGTTCCTCGCGTATCATCGAATTAAACCACATGCTCCACCGCTTGTGCGGGCCCCCGTCAATTCCTTTGAGTTTCACTCTTGCGAGCATACTCCCCAGGCGGTACACTTAACACGTTAGCTACGGCAACAAAACTTCACAGATCCATCGCCTAGTGTACATCGTTTACAGCGTGGACTACCAGGGTATCTAAGCCTGTTCGATCCCCACGCTTTCGCACCTCAGCGTCAGTTTTCGGCTAGGAACTCGCCTTCGCCACTGATGTTCTTCTTGATATCTATAGATTCCACCCTTACACCAAGAATTCCAGTTCCCTCTCCGAAACTCAAGACTAACGGTTCATTACAATACACCACAGTTGAGCTGCGACCTTTATCATAATGCCTGTTAGTCCGCCTACGCGCCCTTTACGCCCAATAATTCCGAACAACGCTTGCCCCTTACGTATTACCGCGGCTGCTGGCACGTAATTAGCCAGGGCTTATTCATTACTTAATGTCATCATATCTTACTTTCGCACGATATTTATTCTTCAGTAATAAAAGAATTTTACAACCTCTCGGCCTTCATCACTCACGCGGTGTCGCTCCGTCAGGCTTTCGCCCATTGCGGAAAATTCTTAGCTGCTGCCTTCCGTAGAAGTCTGGGCCGTGTCTCAGTCCCAGTGTGGCCGTACACCCTCTCAAGCCGGCTACTAATCGGAGCCTTGGTAGGCCATTACCCCACCAACAAGCTAATTAGCCGCAGGCCCCTCCTTTAGTGATACTCGCGTACCTTTCCTGTACATAATCTCTTACATACAGAATATATGGTATTACCTAATGTTTCCACTAGCTATCCCATTCTAAAGGGCAGGTTACCTACGTGTTACTCACCCGTTCGCCACTCTCTCACAACATTACCGAAATAACATTGCAATACCGTTCGACTTGCATGCTTAAAACGCACCGCTAGCGTTCGTTCTGAGCCAGGATCAAACTCTCCATAGTAATATAACTCTGCCGAAGCAGAGTCTAATAAACATTGAAAATTAGATCTTGACGTTTTGGGAATTACTACTTACTCTTCAAATAATTGACAAGTTTCCATGTAGTAACTACAATTTTACTTCCATCTCTTATCTTATTAAGAAACACAGTTGATAACTATGTAATAACTATTCTACCAGAAATATAGAAAATATGTCAAGAGTTTTTTACATTTAATTGAAAATTTAAGAAAATAATTGCAAAAAATGGAAATTGCTCTCCTATATCATCAGAAATCATCTACACAGAGCCATAAAAATAGGTAATTTTGTAATCTCACTGTTTTATATACAGAAGGTATATCATAAAAAAATCATGCTATATATATCATTATTTGTGTCTGTAACAGGCTATTATCCAAAAAATATACATAATAGTCAAATAATATGTATTTTCTTATCAATTTTATTATAAATTTTTATCTCTAAGGCATAAAAATTTGAAATGTTTTCTGTTATTTAGTATAATAAATATAGAGAGGTGCCTATGAGTAATTCATTAAAAAAATTAACGGAACATATATATCAAGAACAATGGACACGAGCAACATTTGACTCTTTTTCCATTCATAATTTTGAATCTATCAATCCTCTTCTCAATGATTTATCAAAAGAAGACAAAGATAAGGCACTTGAAATTTGTAATGAACAATTAGAGAAAAATAAGAAAAGTGTATATGCTCTTTATATTGCAGGTATGATTGAACTCCAGATAGAATCAATCAATGATACACATATTATTCAGCTCATCCATATTTTTTCTGAAGAAAGTAAATGGAATGTAGTAGAATATCTTTGTCAAAAAATTCTTGAAATTCATGTCAACCTTAGTGCATTACGTGCTTTGGATAGAGTATATCAAGAGACAGAACAATCTGAAAAACAAGTTGAGGTGTGGGGAAAAATAGTACAAGAGGATTTTGAAGAGATTGAGATTTTACATAATCTTGCCTTATACAAAATTGCTCAAAATAATTTTACAGAAGCAAAAACAGATTTACAAAAAGCACTTAATCGTTGTCTTCATCATCATCAGAAAAATGATAGTGAAATTAAGAAACTATGGAATCTGCTGTTAGATATTGAACTTAAAAACAATATTGAAAATATAAACTTTTTTCTTAATTACTGTGCTAACACAGAAACAACATTAGGCGAAGAAAAAGCAGAAGAATTATATGCTGCTATCTTACACAAACTTCCTCTTGATTATAGTAGTGACACTCGTATTGCCATTCTTAAAAACTTACTTCGACTGAACAATGAAGATTTTGGGTATAGAGAACAACTTGTAGAGGCATATCGAACAAAATACAAAGATCATGATAAACTTGAAGATTTTATACGCATGACCAATCTTACGCAACAGTGGCGTAATGTTCAAGAGGCAATCAATGATTTTGAAAAGCATGTATCGTTCTTTCCAGGGAGCTTTGTATATCATAATAAATGGGGCATAGGACGCATTAAAGACACAACGCATTTATCCCTTATCATAGATTTTTCTAAAAAAAGAAATCATATAATGGATATAGCAATGGCTGTTTCTTCTTTAGAAGTATTACCTAACAATCATTTTTGGGTAATACGGAGTGCTTTTTCCAAGGATAAATTGCGCGAAAAAGTATTGGAATCACCACCATGGGTATTAAAGTGTATATTAAAAAGTCTCGGCTCAGCAGACATGAAAACCATTAAAGCTGAACTGGTGCCTGATATTCTTTCTTTGCAAGAATGGACATCATGGAGCACAAAAGCGAGAAAAATATTAAATACTAATCAACATTTTGGCATACTAGCAACGAAAGTTGATCATTTTATATTTTCAGATATTGCAGTAAGCCCTATGGAAAAATATCATAAATTGATGCAAATAGAAGATCGATTTGTTGGGAAAATAAAATTATTTAGAAAAGCACTTGAAACACTAAAAAATAGTAAAGAAAAAAATGATATAGAATCTTTCTGGCGTATGTTTGATTACTTTTATTCTTATATTCAAGATCCTAATAACCCTTATGATGCACACTATATTTATGCTCTTTTCTTATGTGAAGAATCATCAAAGGTTACTCAATCATCTGCACGTACTGTAACACTTCCTATTGAAACAGTATTCACTTCATTAGAGCTAAATGATCTAAAAGATATACTACAGGAAATAAAAATAACAGACTACAAGCTGCACCTTTTTGAAAAACTCAGACAATATAAAGAAGATTGGGAAGATTTTTATCTTAACCTTTTTCCTTACTTTCCTAACGAGACATTATTACAGAGACTACACCAAGATAATAAACAAGAGTTATTAAAGAAAATATATCTTAAAATATATAATAATGCTTTAGAATTTAAAGAAGCATTTATTTGGTTTACTATTTCCTTAAAAGAGAAAGCTTGGCTACAAACACTTTCTGAAGATATAAAAATTTACTCTAATTTATTACGTATTGCCATAACTTTGTTACGCGATATAACCAACAAAAGAGATGTTCCTGTTAATAAACGCTACTTACAACTGATTCAAAATTTTATGTTTAAGCAAGAAAATCTCCCCACTGCATTTGAATCATTTACCGAACAAGAGACAACCTATATGTATTCGTTACTGAGTCAGCTAAACGATATTTTTCCCAATAAGGTACTCCACATTCGAGAACAAATTCTTGTTCGTTTTCCTAATTTTGAATTTAATGATAAGTTTGCGTACAATGAGTCAACAAATAGCGGATTTCTTGCTACCGAACAACAATACAAAGAGAAGCAACGTGAGCTTATAAAAATACAAGAAACAGATATACCCACAAATAGTAAAGAAATAGAAAAAGCACGTTCTTTTGGTGATTTACGCGAAAATGCAGAGTATAAAGCTGCGCTTGAACATCAAAGTAATCTTAATAATAGAATACATCAGCTTACACAAGAGCTTGAACAAGCCCGTGTATTTAACTTAGATAATGTAAATAATTCTACCGTAAGTTTTGGCACAAAAGTATTGTTGGAAGAACAGCAGGAAGATGGAGTAAGCAAAACAAATGAGTTTATCATCCTTGGCCCTTGGGAGTCTAATCCTGAAAAAGGTATTATTTCATATCTTTCCCCTTTTGGACAAAAGTTATATAAACACAAAAAAGATGAAGTATGTGAATTTTCTATCAATAATACTAAACGTATTATTAAAATTCTTGATATTCAAAAACTTGATAATTCTGTGCCATATGTATAAAAGAAACCTATACTAATCTCTATACTAAACATTAATGGAGAGTATTTGCTTTCTCCTTTCATTGTGTAGTTGTGTGATACAATTACGGAGTAGAAAGCAGTTCTGATACTTGTGCGGCACGAATTCTCACCTTTCCTGATTTTGTACGGTCTCTGCTCAACGCTTTTACATAGCTTGATAGACTGTACATTCTATTTCTGGCAATAAGATTTAATGTATTGTACACTACTTGAGAATCATCACTGCGTACAAGAACGAGAGCAAGCGTAACAAGAGAATCATTGCTATATTGAGAGGCTATTTCTGACAATACCTGTAACACATATGAAAATCGTTTCTCAATAAGTGTAGTACTCAATGTTACTATAGGGTCTATGGTATCTAAGTCATCCATTTTTTCAAAAGCAAGCATGAGTATAGCACGGTTCTTTGCATTTATACTTTGAATATTTTTTATTTGTCTAAGCAGATACTCTTTCCCTTCATCACGACTTTCTAGGGTAACATATATTTCAAGTGCTTCTGCTTGTACCTCAGTACTGGGATCAGTTTCTATCATAAAAGGAAAAAAATCGAGATTTTGTATGACCATAGGAGTTTTATCAAGCATGTGTTTTACTGCTTTTAGTGTTGCTATTCTTACATCACTTTCATTGTCCCGAACTCCGTTTAAGAGCCATGTTTCAATATCTATATTGTCATATACATCTGCTTCTTTTATATTTGTAATGCTTACAAATACTGCTTGTCGAATAGCCACTTGTTCACTACTGCGTAATGTGTCAAACAACTGTATTATTTTTTCCTCAATCTCTTTGTTAGGGTACTGCTCAAATTCACCGAGTGCTTTTAAGGCAGCAACTCGCAAAGATGTTGTTGCTCCCTCATCTTCTGCAATCCCAATCAAGCTATCAATCATATTATATGCTTGTATCTTTCCTAACACCTGTAACATTGCAGCTTTAATGGCTTGCACAGTAGTGCTATCGTAGTATTTCTGTAGCGTTTGTGAATAGAGCTGTGGTGATGCTGTTACTGTTGTAGTTGTGTCCTCCGTAAGAATAATGGTATTATCAAACTGTTCTTCTGTCACTTTTATCTCTGTAATACTCATAGCTATTTTAGGATCGTAGGCAACATCTTTTTCCGAATAGAGAAAAGGCACTAACTCTAAGGCTGCTAAAATAGTACCTACATGATCAGATTCAATAATCCCATTGATATAGTCTAACAATGCTCTCACTTGCTGTTCATCAAGTTCTTCATAAAAATCCTGTAGATAAAATATAGCTTGCTGAACAAGTCGTGTACTCTCTTCAATATAGCGTGATACAACAGTAAGTGCATACGGTATTGCTTGTTTACTCTTAAAATAACGAAAATAATCTAAGCCTGCTATCCGAACTTCGTCACTGCTACTGGTACTCATACGCTGTAGTATTTCATCACTAAACTGGTCGGTGTTAAGCTGTTTTACTGTATCGATTGCTTCTGCAACCGCACTATCTATACCATATTCCAATGTTTTTTGTATAGCTTCAAGTCCTTCTAATGGTTCATCAATGTTACTTTCTGCATTCTCCTCAGTTTCTGCTTCTGTCGTGTCTTCTTCTATGAACAGAGGATCGCTAACGACTGTTTGCGGAATCTCTTGAGTTTCTTGCTGTGACTCTAATTGTGCATACCCTTGCATCACCAATACAGAACAAAAAAACACACACAGAACAGTACTTGAACTTGCTCGCATTCTGTCCCAAAAAGAAAAAGACATCAATAAAGAAATCATACTAATTACTCACGCGTTTTCTTGCTTTTAGAGCAGAAAAAATATCTATCCCTAACAGTCTATATCCTCCCCAAATACAAAGAAGAGAGATAACACAAATTACTAAAAATACACTACTGTTACGCCAAGTGCTTCCTGCAAACCACATCTCTGCAGTATAGAGAGAACATACAAATGATACAACAATCAAAGGAAGAGAGGCTATCATAACTTTTATTCCTTTCATTACAATATACGATAGAGACACATACGATGAGATGGATATATACATCAAAGGAATAATACAGAGCAAAGATATACCATATGCATAGGCAATTCCTTCTATTCGTAATGCGGTATTTGCAAGGAAAAAGGAGAGTGCTAAATCAATAATACAAAAAATACTCACATAGAACAACACTAACTTATATCTCAACATTGCATATAATATTCTTTGAAAAAATAAATACCCTCCTAGCAAAGGCAGGCTCATTCCATAAATTCTTACAATCCTTGCAACAAGGTATGCAGCTTCAGGTCCCAACGCTCCCCTTTGAATAGCCAATGATACTCCTGCATGGGCATAAAAAAAGAACAAAATTGATATAGGAACAGTGATAATGAGTAAGTTATTGATAGTATTTTTTATGCATTCTTTTAGCTCTTGTACACGATTATCTTCATATGCACTTACTAAATATACAAAAGCGACAGAGGTAATAGAGTTGATACATATTCCTATAGGCAGCTGCCAAAAGACAATAGCATATCCGAGTAAAGAGCTATCTCCTACTTCTAGCTTACTGCTCAGATAAAAGATAATTTGTTGACTTATCACAGTAAGCAATACTGCAAAAATCGAAGGGGCATAGCGCTGAAATACAAGCCGAATCTCTTTTGATGGCAACAAAGAATGTACTTTTGGAATAACTGCATATCCCATGTTCATTAACGGAATGATGAGTACTAGTACCTGAAGCAATGATCCCAGCAAAAATCCAACTGCTACCGCATATATCCCTAACGTGTCATGAAAAAAAAATATACATATGATCACTAACAAAGAGTGAAGCATAGGGGAAATAGCAACAAGCACAAATTTCTTATGTGTCTGCAATAAGCCTGACAAAATAACACTTATAGTAATAAAAAAGAGAAACGGAATAACTAACGAAAATAGTGTTGCTGCTTTTGATGCTTCTTCTGCAGAGTTCCATTGAAAGAAAAAAGAAATAAGCTGTGGAGAGAAAAACGCTAGTAATGCAGTAATAGCTGCAGTGATAATTCCAATATAACATAATAACTCAGAGAAAAACGCTTGCGAACGTACATTGCTTTTTGTAGAATCTTGTACTGTTACCTTAAATACAGACATATAGGCATTACTGAGGCTTCCTTCGGCAAATATTTTTCTTAAATTGTTAGGGATAGTAAGTATTCTATTCAAAATATCAGCATCACTTGTTACTCCAAAATAAGCACTTATAAAAGATATACGAATGAGACCAAATACCCTTGAGATAAGAGTAAAAAATGCAACATAGATAGATGATTTATTCTGCTGTTTCATGTATCTATTGTTATTATCGTATGAAAAACCTGTATGATAACCACGAAATGAATAAAGTAACCGTAAAACCAAACCAAGCACCTATAATTGGCGATAAATACCCTTTTGCTGCAAGTATATTACCAAGCAAATCCGAGAAATAATACACTATAGAGATAGTTACTGCTGTCAACAAACTGAGTAGTAGTGCATTTTTCTTAAACAAATTACCCGATATACATGCCATAATCATCACTATAAAGGGACTCAGAGCAAGCGGTAAACGAGAATAGGTGTCAGTAAGCAATTTTCTATATGATAAGCCTCTTTCCTTTAGTTCATTGATATAATCAAGTGCATCAAAATATCTCAATTCATCGACATTGCTTACTACTTTTTGAAAAAATCGAGGTTCCATATTTAATGATTCATTGGTATAGGTATCTTTATTTTCTAGATGAACTTCTTTATAAATAGGATCGTATGTATATATTTTTACATCCTTAAATATCCACAAGGTACCGTTCCAGTTAGCATATGTTGCATCAATTCTTTCTTCAAGAATATTATCTTCGGTAGTGCGTACAAGAATAATATCATTAAGCTGCTGTTCAACATCATCATAAAATTCGGCATAATAGATAATTTTTCCCCCGTCCTGTAAAATAGAAACTTGATTATTACTCTTTTCTATCTCTTGATTGAGTAAGGTGCGTTTTAGCTCATTTTTTTGCCGAAATGTATCAATCACTACCCTCTCTTGAAACAAAAAGAGAAGTACACTCAACATTCCTCCTATTATCAATAGAGGAACAACAAAACGAAACAGTGAAATACCTGATGAGTATAAGGTAATAAGTTCGTTATTAGCGTTAAGCTGAGCAAGTGAAAAAGTAATAGAAAATAAAATAGCTATAGGGAGAGCATAGGACATACTGGTAGGGATATAGAGCGACTGCACTCTCACAATGGTAGTAACAGGTACATTAAGAAAGAGATACTTGATGAGATCTTGAATAAGATCCATTGTGAGTAAAAAAAAAGAAAACATCATAAAAGAAACTATGAGCGAAGAAAGAACTGAACGAATAGCGTATCTATGAATGATAGAAATCATTAGGAGCGTCTCCGAGCGTAGAGTAAAAATAATGATATCACAAAAATAATAGCAAGCGGATACCACATCATAAAAGCAGCTGAAATATCATTTGTTGCTCCTATTGTCTGATTGATAACATTGATTAACCAATATAAAAAGGAAGCACTAATACCAATACCAAAGCCCGTAGTTCTTCCACTCCGCTTTGAAAACAATCCAATAGGAAATGCTATACATATAAATACTACTACCGCAAAAGGTTCTGATAATTTTTTATGGTATACCACACTATTTATTTGATAACTTCGCTTAAATATAGGAGTTTCTGCTAAGGTATGATAGCGTGTGAGAAATTGCGTATATACTTGCGTAGGAATGTACTGAGTATACACATCGGGAGCATTGAGTACTATTCCTGCTTGTTGAGAATACAGCGATACTGCAGTGCCTAGTGATATGTTCATATTTTTTTCTTGCTCATCAATAGCGGGCTGTAAACTTTGTTCTCGCTCTTTTTCTACCTCTTGCTGTAAATCGCTGATGCTCTTTTGATTAGCATTTATTGACTGTACTTCTGTGGTAAGATCTTTTACCAATAAATTATATGTCAAGCCTCTTGCTTGTAAGTACGAGTATTCTTGAGGCTTCTCTTCTCTACTAACACTGACAACATCTTTTAAGGACAGTGATAATACTCCTTTTCGTTGATCGCCAATAAGCTCAGCAGTATCTGCAGAAATAATACGACTATTTCCATCGTTATCTTGATCTATAATAACTAAGCCTTGTATATCATTATCCGTTACTGACTTGGTAACAATAATATTATCTTGATAGCGCTTTACAGAGTTTTGATCAAGCTCTAATTGAGGACTTACAAACAACACTTTGCGGTATTGTAAGGACGCTTGTATGGATCCCCACGGCACTATAGCTTCAAGCATAAAAAAGGATATTGCCATAATAAAAAATGAAAAGAACACATAGGGAACAAACGATTGCAAAAAAGAAACTCCATTCGCTCTCATAGCAACAAACTCATTGCTTGATGAAAAACTTCCTACACTCATAAGACAGGACACCAATGCAGCATACGGAATTGCCATTACTATTACTTCGGGCATCCATAACAAAAACAGCTTAAATACTTCAAAAAAAGGAACTGATATTTGAAATATTTTCTTTGCAAGCAGTATAATTTGATTACCAACAAAAACAAAAATAAAAAAAAGAAAAATAAGAAAAAAGGAGTAGATATAATCAACTAAAATATAAAGAGCAACCCTCATAGGGAATTTTGTTTTTACTGTAACGTTTTCCATATACTCTATTTATTGTTTATGAGTTCCACTAGAACCAAAGCCTCTTTCTCCTCTCTCTGTTACAGACAAGGAGCTTTGATGTTCAACACGACAAAAATGCACTTGCAACACTGGACATATAACAAGCTGTGCAATACGTTCTAAAGGCATGATAGTATAGGGGCTTTCACTTATATTCATCAAAGGTATCTTAATTTCCCCTCTATAGTCACTATCTATCGTGCCAGGTGAATTTACGATAAGAATCCCATGCGTAAAAGACAGTCCAGATCGTGGCCGTACTTGCCCCTCATATCCTACGGGTATCTCTACATAAGTACCAGTAGGCACTAATATCCTTTGTTGAGGAGCAAGAATAAGTTCAGAATCAATACTGGCACAGAGGTCTGCCCCTGATGCTGTATGGCTTGCGTATACAGGCTCGTTACCAGCAAATGTTACACTTACACTGGTTTTCTTCATTAGATTTTTTTATTATCCTCTTCTATCCCTATTGCGATTATTATCGTGTGAAAAATGCTTTTTTCTCTCTCTTCCTCTATCATTTCTATCGTATCTACTATTTCCCTCTGCTACCCCACGTCCTGACAACGCTAAATTAACACGCCCCATTCTATCTATTTCTATGATTTTCACTTTAATTTCCTGATTTATCTGCATAACATCATGAACAGAATCTATTTTTTCTCGTGACATTTTGCTTATATGACACAAGCCTTCTTTTCCTGGAAGAAACTCAATAAAAGCACCAAAGTCCATAATACGCTTTACAATACCATCATATTCCTTTCCAATTTCTGGCTCTTCTAATAATTTAAGAAAATTTTCCTTTGCTGCTTCTGCATCATATGCATTTTTACTATAAATGGTAACAATTCCTGCATCATCAATATCTGTTTGTACTTGAAATTTCTCATTGATGCCTTTAATTGTCTTTCCTCCTGACCCAATAAGCTGTCCTATCTTATCAGGATGCACATTAAACGAAACTATACGCGGAGCAAACTCAGAAAGCTCTGTATTATGATGTTGCAAGGTAGCATTCATAATCTCTAGTATATGCATTCTCCCTTCTTTTGCTTGATACAGTGCTTTTTTCATTATTTCGGCATCAATATTCTGTATTTTTATATCCATTTGAAAGCCAGTAATGCCATTTTCTGTTCCTGCTACCTTAAAGTCCATATCACCAAGATGATCTTCTTCTCCAAGTATATCGGAAAGAACAACAAAATCATCTCCTTCTTTTACTAATCCCATTGCAATTCCTGCTATGGCGTTATCCAACGGTACTCCTGCCTGCATAAGTGCTAAAGAGCCAGAACATACAGTTGCCATAGAAGAAGAACCATTCGATTCTAGTACCTCAGAGACAATACGAACAGTATACGGAAATTGATCTTTTTTAGGCATTTTTGCAAGCAACGAGCGATGTGCAAGATGACCATGTCCAATTTCACGTCTGCCTGTCATGAGCCTTCCTACTTCTCCTACCGAAAAGGGAGGAAAATTATAATGCAGTAAAAAATTCTGTCTTCTATCTCCATCAATATCGTCAAACACTTGTTCATCCATAGATGTTCCTAATGTGGCTACAGCTAAGGCTTGTGTTTCTCCACGAGTAAAAAGAGCAGAGCCATGTGTACGAGGTAAAATGTCTGTCTCACACTGTATAGGACGTATTTCTTCAGGATTCCGTCCATCCGAACGAATTTTACGTTTTACAATAGATTCTCTTACTATTTTTTGCTCTAAAGAATCCATTACTGCCTTAAAATATTTTTCTTCCTCTTCTTTGAGCGTATCTGCAAAATGTTCTTTTGTATCAGAAATAACTAACTGGATAGCAGCACTTCGCTCCATCTTTCCTTTTACAAAGCAGGCTGTTTCCATATCTGCAGTTGCGTAGTCTATGATTTCTTTCTCTAAAGCAAAGGGAGTAACTTCAATTAAAGGAAGTTTTTCTTTTCCGACTAAGGAAAAAAGCTCAATCTGAGCATCACAAATTGACTTAATGACAGGATGTGCAAACTCAATCGCTTCAATAAGCAATTCTTCACTTACTTCGCTTGCTCCCCCTTCTACCATAGTGATTCCTTCTTTCGTGCCTGCAACCATTATTTCAAGTGTAGAGAGCTCAATTTGCTCAAACGTGGGGTTTGCAATAAACCCTTGTTCATCAATATAAATAACCCGTACTCCTGCAACTGGTCCATCAAATGGAATATCACTCACTACCACACTTGCCGAAGCGGCACAAATAGCGATAGCATCAGCGGGATGTACCTGATCTGCAGAAACAGTAGTAGGAACTACTTGTATTTCACGCTTAAAATTTTTAGAGAACAGTGGACGCATAGGTCTGTCAATAAGACGCGATACTAATATTTCTTTGTCTTTTGGACGCCCTTCTCTTTTTATGAAACCACCAGGAATTTTTCCTGCTGCATAATATTTTTCATTGTATTCTACCTGTAAGGGTACAAAATCTAAATCTTCATTGACATTTGAAGAACAACATGCAGTAGAAAGTATTGATACACCTTCATAACTTGCAAATACTGATCCATTTGCTTGACGTGCTAATTTTCCTACTTGGAATAGTAGGTCCTTTCCTCCTACATCTACCCGTATTTCTACCATAAAAACCCCTTCATGTTAAACATGTATAATAATTTCTTTAAGATATATAGTATGATTACTAAAAAAGACAAATATAACTAATGACGTAGCCCCAAGTCAGCGATAAGTTCTCTATACCCTGTCAAGTTTTTATCTTTATAATACTTAAGCATTTTTCTCCGTTTTCCTACCATTTTCAACAAAGCATTCGTATTAGAGTAGTCTTTTCTGTACTGCTTTAAGTGTTGCGAAAGATGATTTATCTTATAGGTCAACAATGCTAGTTGCACTTTAATATTTCCTGTATCGTTAGCATTTTCACCATATTTAGATATGATATTTTGAATGCTTTCTTTTCTATTTGTGTGTATACCGTTTATTTCATTCATTGAGACAATCTCCTAATATATAATCTGCTCCTATTATGATTATACCCCTATACCATTAACAAAGTCAATACATAGGGGAAATTTTTTATTCAAGGGGTAATTGCGATACTACTATCAGATACTTCATACATAAAAGTAGATGAATTATCGTATATTGTGTTTATCTGTATAATCTATAAAATCTAAGGAGGAGATATTTTATCAATTTTATCAAATATTCTTTTCCTATCCTCGCCTAATGCAATACTGTAATCAGTAAATTTCAATCTCGCGCTTCTTGCAGAAACTATCTCAGCATTAGAAAATAATATATCTTCCCTAGATTCTAAATCTTTACAAATCTTACCTCTCAATTCTATAGGAGTACGAAACCCAAAAATTATCTTTTTTACTTTTACTCCTTTTGAACATTTAATACGAGATTTTTTAATATTCGATACTTCACCAATATTTCTCCATCCAATTTTTCGTTGAGTTTTAATTTCCGTTCCAATAGTATAATTTGAATACTCTACATTATCTGGATGTTTCTCAAAAATTATAAATCTTCCTTCGTTCTCATACTCCCATGATTTATACTTAATAGAAAAACCATCTGAAAAACCCCCTCCACCTAAATCATAGTTATATTTTACAGGAACATATAACAATTTATCACTACATTCAAATATCTCATCAGTTATTTCATATTCAATACAAATACCTCTATGTTTATCTGCATAATGACTAAATAACAAAGGATTTATAACATCAGAGTCAATATCATTTGAGGTTATATCAGATTCTGATCTCACAAAAGATGAAATATAAGGAGCATACTCCAATAATAACTTTTCTTTACAGATACCATCATCATTCTTGAAATGAAACATTTCAAAAGGATCATTAACTGAAAGAAAATGAGTAAAAATTATTTTATTACTTTTTATATTTTCTATAATGTCCCTATAATTATCCAAAGAAAGAAATTTATAAAATTTTTTAGTAGTATATGATTTTTTATGTTCTCTGGATATAACAGGAATAAACTTCTCAAGAGTTTCTTCTGCCTCTTCTATCTGGCGATTATTCTTTAGTCTCAAAAATTTTATCAATAAAAGATTTAAGTCATTAGGAAATTTTTGTAGTCCCTGATTTATAATTTTCATAGCTTCCTCAAATGGACTAAAAAACCTAACTGAGTCAGAAGTATGATCAGATATATCAAGTAATATACCATTTAAACAACTCAATTTCCATATAATTAAAAAACTATTACTAGGATATAATACCATCAATTCATCTATCCTCTGCATACATACATAGGCTGCTTTTAACTTTAATGGATCAGTATTAGAAATAGGAACAGGGTGATTAAAAGGAAACGGAACTTCCAAAGTTTCTATTCCTTCTATAGCCTGTGGATAGATACTATAAATATCCATCTTGTATAAAGATGCTTCAAGATTATTAGGATCATTAACTAAAATCTTATCTATCAATTCTAGGGCACTGAGATAATTACTCACATACTCTGCGTTAGATCCCTTCTCTTCACTTATATGTATATGTTGGTTTATTTTGCCCTTTTTCAACAATACTAAAATTTTATCATATTCAGATACTTTCTCCAGTTCTAATATCATATCCAAACAACTAAGAGCTTTACTATATTCTTTTTTATAAAAAAGATTCATTGATGAGTCAAGTAAAATTTCTACTTTCTCACTACGAGATTCAGAATATTCCATAACACAACCATTATATTATATATCTTCCACATATACAAATTCAAGCACGAGTTCAAGGGGTAATTGCGATATGCAAGGCTTTCACAAGATGAAGATTTACATAATGGCTATATTGCTATACTATTTAGTTAGATGAGTAAACAAGACAAAAAATTAGCATCCTTCCCCATCCGCTTCAAGCAAGACGATGACACTAATTTTCCCGATTGGCAAGAAAGGAGGCTGGGGGAGATTTTTGATATTACTGCAGGAGGTGACATTGATCAAAAAGACACTAATCCTACTCAAACAAGTAAATATAAGTATCCAGTATATGCTAACAGTGAGAAAGATAATGGCTTACATAGTTGGGCAAGTACTTATAAACAAAATGAAAATTGTATAACAGTAACAGGGCGAGGTACTTTAGGAAAAGCTATTGTTAGATATGAAAAATTTTATCCTATTATAAGATTATTGGTTCTTAGAAGTCAAAGTAACATAAGTTTAAAATTTTTTGCAGAAGCAATTAATTTACTCAAAATACATAATGAAAGTACAGGAGTGCCTCAACTTACTGTACCACAAATATCAGCTTATAATATCAAATATCCCTCCCTCCTTGAACAACAAAAGATAGCATCTTTTTTGGAGAGTGTAGACACAAAGATACAGCTCCTTGAAAGAAAAGTAGTGCTGTTGCAGTCATACAAAAAGGGCGTCATGCAAAAACTCTTTTCACAGGAACTACGCTTTAAGGACGAGCAAGGACACGAGTACCCCGATTGGGAGGAGAGGAGGCTGGGGGAAATTTTAGAGTATGAACAACCTACAAAATATATTGTTGATTCTTCAAAATATAATGATAATTATAGCATACCTGTTTTGACAGCTGGTAAAACTTTTATACTAGGATATACTAATGAAACATATGGGGTTTTTACAAATCATCCAGTTATTATCTTTGATGATTTCACTACTGTGAGTAAGTTTGTAGATTTTGATTTTAAGGTTAAGTCATCTGCCATGAAAATCTTGAAATTAAGAAAGAATATACAAGCTAATATTAAATTAGTATATGAATGTATGCAAAAAATAAATTTTTCACTAAAAGGGCATAAACGGTATTGGATTTCAGAATACCAGCATATAGCTATTCCATTTCCCACCCTCCTCGAACAACAAAAGATAGGCTCTTTTCTGCAGAGCCTTGATACAAAAATATCGCTCACACAGAAACAAGTAACACTTACAAAGCTGTATAAGAAAGGCTTATTACAAAGGATGTTTGCATAAAAAGAATTAAATTACTTAACAATAAACACAATAAAAATAATAGTATGCTAATATATAGTATAAAGGTTTTTATAAAACTAAAACTGACAGAAAAGTGAGGACTGTGCAAGTATGACTAAATTACTAAGTATTGCAAAAAATTTCAGTACAATTCTAGGAGGAAGAAGGAAAAAAATATATAAATATTCTGGTGAAGAATTTTTACAAGATTATTTCCTCCCTCAATTAAAACAAAATAAAGATGATGATCTTTTAGAGCTTGACTTAAATGGTGTTGAGAGTGGATACCCTCCTTCTTTTTTAGAAGAAGTATTTGGTGGTGCTATTAGAGAGGGATATGATATAAAAAAATTAATAGATGAGAAAAAAATGAAACTGATATGTGATGACAACGATACTTTTGAAGAAATACAAGACATTATTAACCAGAAATCTAACAAAAAGTAAATATACTTAAAGGATACATGAAAATCAATACTATGGTTTCTGACTTGATTTCTGTTATTTCCGATAATATACCTTCTATAATTGCTTTCGTTGCTTCTATTATTGTCAACTACTTTACTAGTAAAAAGATAAACAAAGATTTACAAAAAAAATCAAACATGAGTACAACAATATATAAAATAGAAACCATTTCAACCAAAATAATCTTTCTCATAGAAAATAAGGAATACCCAGTAGAAACACAAGTAACCCAAGAAGTACAAAACTTAAAAAATAATATCAATAATTTAGCTCAAGCCAATAAAAAATACAAAAAATATGTATCTATACCAAAAAATATTCGTAAAGAATTACGCGACGACCATATGACAAAGTATTTAGAAAATAAATCTGAGAATCTTGCAAAAAACCATACCGTTAAGAACATCATCAAAAAAATACAAGATGAACTGAAAAAATTAGATCTTAACTCTATTGATCCCATGAATAAATCAAAAAAAACGTAATTCTTCTCCCTCCAAACAGTATAATAAACATGCCATATGATTATGACATAGTATACTCCATTACATATAGCATTTTTTTCAATTTATTCACTAAATTTATTCATTAAAAGTAATATCTTTCTTGTCAATAAATGCATACTTTGGTATACTGTATAAAATAATAAGCACATTAGACATATAATGTAAGGAGGTCTCAACACGTGAGTGATATTTTTCAAAAACAGATGATTATGCGTAGGGTATGCTACTCATTAATACCTATACTTTTATATTCTGTATTTCTCTATGGGTTTCGCCCAATATATCAAGTAGCAGTAGCATTTATCATAGGAATACTAACAGAATATTTTTTCGAAAAACAAAGAAATAAAAAAGTAAGTGAAGCAGTCTTAGTAACCTGCTTTCTCTATGGACTTTCACTTCCACCAAATCTTCCTATTTGGATGAATGTAGTCGGTATATTTTTTGCAGTGTTCATTGCAAAATGTGTATTTGGAGGCTTTGGAAAAAATGTATATAATCCTGCCATTACAGGAAGGCTTTTCATTTACTTAGCGTTTCCATCGGCATTAACTACTATGTATTGGCAACAAATTTCGGTAGGAGCAGGAGGCCTTGCTAATCTCATGGGATCGGTAGACGCAATAAGTTCTGCTACTCCTCTGGTATTATTACAAAACGGGGAAATACCTCCTCTTTGGAATCTTTTCTTTGGACTTCGATTGGGTTCTATAGGTGAAGGAGCTATTTTCTTACTTATCATTTCTGGCATATATCTTATAAAAACAAAGACAGCTGACTGGCGTCTTATTCTTTCTACCCTTATTAGTTCTGTATTCTTTTTATCACTTTTCTATGCGTTAGGGCTTATGAGAGGCTTCTCGGATGCACGAACATTTACCGAAGGATTTTATGTTGTGTTAGCATATCTTATGTCTGGCTCCATTGTATATGTAGCTATATATATGACTACAGATCCAATATCAGGACCAAACCAGAAAAAATCTAAGTGGGTATACGGTGCCATCATTGGATTGAGTACGATACTCATTCGCTTATTTGGAGGCTTTCCCGAAGGGGTCAGCTTTGCGGTAATGATAGGAAATACCTTTGCTTGTCTTTTAGACGAGGTATTTGCTACAAAAAAAGCAAAAGTACCAGCAAAAAAGCCTGCTGCACAAAAGGTAGCAGCACAAAAAGCCGCTGCTACTGCTGTAATTGTAGATACTATTTCAAAAGAAACAGGTAGTGCTACTACATCACATAAAAAAATATAATAAGGAGAAATTATGAAAAATACATTTGCATATACTGTTGTGTTTACTTTTGTTTCTTGCTTTCTTTTCGTTCTCTTTCTTTCGTTTACAAACACAATATTATCTGACAAGATAGCTGCTAATGCACGATTTGTTCAGGAAAAAGCTATCTTGCTGGCATTAGGGGCAGACGAAGCTGATGTTACTACTCTAGAGCAAGTAGATGCATTGAGCACTAATTTGCAAAAAGTAGAAAAGAATGGTAATGTTTACTATCAAGGAGATTTTGGAAATAAAGCACTGGCTACCCCTTTTTCAGGACCTGGTCTCTGGGGAACTATTTCGGGGTACATTTCATTTAGCGAAGACGGTAATCAAATAGTGGGGTTTCGTGTTACAGAACACAACGAGACTCCTGGTCTTGGTGCTCGTGTTGATGAACCATGGTTCTACAAGCAACTACAAGGCGAGACTATACAAAACAACACAATACGTGTTGGAGCGGGAGGAACGGGTGATGCAGATAAAGATAACAGTGTCATTGACGGAATATCAGGTGCTACCCGTACAAGCGATGGAGTACAAGTAATCTTAAATAATTATATCACACAATTTAATAAAGACTGGAGGTAATAATGCTTAAAACATTAAAAGACAATATGTGGGCAAACAATCCCATTTTTATGCAAATATTAGGTATTTGTTCTGCATTAGCAGTAACAAACTTAATGGTAAATACACTTATCATGAGTGCTGGAGTAATTGCAGTAACAGGACTTAGTAGTTTCACTATATCGGTCATTAAGTCCCTTATTCCACGTAAAGTAAGAATGATTACGCAAGTTATGGTAATAGCGTTTTATACTGTAATTGTAGATATTATTCTTAAAGCATATACTCCTGAGATATCAAAGTCTCTTGGACCATATGTAGGACTTATCATCACTAACTGCATTATTATGGGACGTGCAGAAGCCTATGCCCAATCTAATCCTCCGCTTCCTGCTTTGTGGGATGGAATTACCAGCGGATTAGGATATATGTCCGTACTCTTTGTGGTATCTATTTTTAGAGAGCTGCTTGGTTTTGGCAGTCTTATGGGAATGCGTGTAATGCCTGAAGGGTTTACTACATGGGCAATTATGGTTTCCCCTCCTAGTGCATTTTTCTTTTTAGGTATTTTTATTTGGATAGGAAAAGCTATTCAAAATAGAAAGGTAACTCAGACAGTACCAGCAGGCGCAGTTCCTGTTGGAGCGAAATAAGGAGAGGTATATGGCACCAGCAATTGGACCTATTAGTTTATTTTTTGCTTCTGTTTTTACAAGCAATATTCTTCTGTCAAATTTTCTTGGCATGTGTTCTTTTATTACCATTTCAAAAGATTTTAAGTCCTCGTTGGGCTTAGGACTTGCGGTTACCGTTGTCCTGACTATCACTACTGTTATCAACTGGTTTATATACTATTATATTCTTGTTCCATTTGGACTTGAATATCTACGATATATAGTATTCATTCTTGTTATTGCAGCAATAGTACAAATACTAGAAATGTTTATTGATCGTGTATCTCAACAGCTTTATATCACACTCGGTATATTTTTACCTCTTATTACTGTTAATTGTTCTATTCTTGGAGCTGCACTTTTTATGCAAATACGACAATATAATTTTATTCAAACTCTTATTTTTAGTTTGGGTTCTGGCTTAGGATGGTGGTTAGCCATACTTGCACTAGCGGCTATGCGTAAACAAAAAATAGAGAAAGCTCCTATTCCTGAAGGATTGAAAGGAGCAGGCATAGTATTTATTACTATTGGACTTATGGCTATGGCATTCACTGGTTTTTCTGGTATGCTTGCTGTACAATAAATTATTATACTTCTACAATAAACGGAGGAAACTATGACAGTATATGTATTAGCACCATTGATACTTGGCATTACGAGTGCTGTATTAGCAGCACTTATTGATATATCTGATAAAGTGCTCAACAATTATGGTGTTTGTAAAATAAACATAAACAGTGGAAAAAAAGAACTGGATGTAAAGGGAGGGTCTCCTCTCCTTATCACTCTTGCAGAACAAAAAATATTTGTTCCCTCAGCATGTGGCGGAAGAGGTACTTGTGGAGCATGTAAAATTCAAATGCCTACAAACGAAGATCCTGTTTTGCCTACTGAAATTCCTTTTTTCAACAAAGAAGAGTTAGCAAACAAAACACGTCTTGCATGTCAAGTAAAGGTAAAAAAGGATCTAGAAATAGAAATACCTGAAGATTTGTTCAATGTTAAAAAATTAGAATCAACAGTAGCAAGTATTGTAGATGTTACCTATGATATTAAAGAAGTGCGATTACAGATTCCTGAGCCTGTATCATTTAAGCCAGGACAGTACATGCAGTTTGAAACTCCAAAGTATAAACATAACAAAAAAACATATGATTCTACTTTTAGAGCATATTCGCTTGCTTCAAGTGTAGGGTCTAAAGATGAAGTAGAATTTCTTATTCGACTTGTGCCTGGCGGTATTGTTACCACATATACCCATGAATATCTAAAAGAAGGAGCAAAAATAAATACTATAGGTCCTTTTGGTGATTTTTATGTAAGAGATACTGGTAATATTATGATTTGTGTTGCTGGTGGGTCAGGGATGGCTCCTTTTAGGAGTATTTTTCGTACAATGATGGAAGAAAATACATTTCAAAATAGAGAGATATGGTACTTTTTTGGAGCAAAAGCAACACGTGATATGTACTACATGGATTGGCTGTACGATGTAGAAAAGCAATATAAAAACTTTCACTTTGTTCCTGCACTTTCTGAGCCTCTTCCTGAAGATAACTGGAAAGGGCCTACTGGACTTATTACCGAAGTGCTTGATACGTATCTTAAGGAAAAAATTGATACTAAGGCTACCCGTGAAGGCTATCTTTGTGGGAGTCCTGGCATGTTAGATGCGTGCATGGCCGTTATGGGTAAAAACAATATGAAAGAAGAAGAGATTTTCTTCGATAAGTTTGCATAAGCAACTTATACACATGTAATATATGTCAAGTTCATTTGGTACTATTTTTAAGATAAGTACCTTTGGTGAATCACATGGCAAGGCTGTTGGAGTAATTCTTGAAGGAGTTACTCCTGGTCTTGCACTTAGCGAACAAGATATTCAAAAAGATCTTGATAGAAGAAAGCCTGGTCAATCTGATATTACCACTCCTCGCAAAGAGTCTGATATAGTACATATTGTATCGGGGATATTTGAGGGCAAAACTACTGGTACTCCCCTTACCATGATACTATACAATAGTGATAGTAAATCAAGCGATTATAATGCTATAAAAAATCTTTTTCGTCCTGGTCATGCTGATTATACGTATCTAAAAAAGTATGGCATACGCGACTGGCGTGGCAGTGGGCGTGCAAGTGGAAGAGAGACTGCTGCACGCGTGGCAGCTGCTACTGTGGCAAAAAAATTGCTTGCAAAACGTGGTGTACATATTACAGGCTATACTCTTGAAGCTGGTGGTATACGCTGTGCTACCATAGATACTTCTGTTATTGAGAAAAATCCTATGCGTGCAGCAGATATGCTTGCTGCAGAAAAGATGATGGAGAAAGGCTTACGATTAAAAGAACAGAAGAATAGCATGGGAGGGATTATTGAGTGTACTATTACTGGTGCTACTGCTGGGTTAGGAGAGCCTGCTTTTGATAAAATAGAGGCACTTCTTGCACATGCAATGCTTTCTATTGGAGCAATAAAGGGCTTTGAAATAGGATCGGGCTTTGAGGGAACACGGATGAGTGGAGAAGAACACAATGATACTATGAACACTCAAGGATTTTTAAGCAATAATGCAGGAGGCACCCTTGGAGGCATATCTACTGGACAGGATATTGTGTTTAGGGTAGCAGTCAAGCCTGTGTCTTCTATAGCGTTGCCTCAATCTACTGTGTCAATTACTGGAGAAGAAGCAGAAATATCCACCGAAGGACGACATGATGTGTGTATATGTCCACGTGTAGTGCCTGTAGTAGAGGCTATGGCAGCCCTTGTATTAGAAGATTTATACAAGAGACATGCTGCTCTTATGTATTAGATTGTTATGAGATACACATTCCTCTTGCTTTCTTAGTTAGGTATTTTATAGAGACTATAAATAAAAAAGGAATACACTGTGTATATACACATATGTACTCCTTTTTATGCTTTGATATAATGTATATATCAGCTGTATATTAGCTATTATTCCTCTGCAGAGAACTCGTCTTTGCCTGCTCCGCATAAAGGACATACCCAATCTTCTGGTAAATCACTGAACTCTGTTCCTGGTTCAATATCACTATCTGGATCGCCTTCTTCAGGATCATAAATATATCCACATACACCACATACATATTTCATATTGTTATCCCCCTATATATAAAATCAATTCTTTTTATAAGCATAGCACATATGTGCTTGTATGTAAAGAACATGTACTACTGCTATTTTTATTATTTTTCCTCTGTCTCTGTTGTGTCTGTATTGACATCATGCACTGTATAGGTGTTTATTTTCTCGTGGGTATGCTCGCTATTATTTTTATATAACTGCCTTTCTAACCACCAACGGTTAATGAGTACTACTCCAAATAAAATCAGAATAAGTGGGCGTAAAATTTCCCAGAAAAAAGCAAAGCTAAAAGCATTTGTGATAGTAAGAAGGAGCAATATTCCAAACAATATGATAATAATACCGACTACTAAAAAGCGTATACTGATAGTTTTTTTGCGTACCGATATTCTAAAGTAGGTAGCATACACTATCATAATTACCCCAAGCAGTATTAAGATAATTGAGAACATGTTTTTCTGGTTTGTGATATCTTCTAGTATAGAACCTACCCATAACAAAAGCAGTATTTCACCTAAAAAGAAAAATATTTTGTGCAGTTTACATATCCAAAAACTAATCATAAAATACAATCCAACGATAAGTAATAGATAGTTATTATACTGAGCAATAGCAGGAAACAGAGAAAGGATATACATGTATACCCCTGTGGCTACAAGCAGTATACCTATAACGACACCCGAACTACTGTGTTGAAATATACTTTTTTGCTTGTCTGAAATAATATCCTGTTTACTTTGCTTTTTATTGGTGTTTTTAAACGTGTCTTGTGTATTCATACTATAAGTATAGCATACTTCATCATTTTCAATGTATAGATGCTTTCTGCAGTTGTATTATCTACAATAATTTGTTCTTTTATTCTGCTTGTTTTGTTATTCTGTATATGCTTCCATTGTTTTGGTCGGTGATAAAATATATATCATCATTATGCATTTTGATTGAACGGATACGCCCATATTTTTTGTCAAGTAACTGTTCTATTTCTTGTACTTTTGTTCCACTGTCATCAAGCCTTATACGATATATTTGCTGAAATTTTAGTGCTGTTGCAAATAGATTACCGTTCCATTGTTCAAACTGTGTTCCATAATAGGCACTCAAGCCTGAAAGTGCTGGTGATATATCCCAATAGTATAATGGATCTTCCATTCCTTCTTTGCTTGTTCCTTCCCCTACTTGTCTTCCTGTGCTGTATTCTTTTCCGTACGATACAACAGGCCAGCCATAATTTTTAGGTGCTGTGCTGTCTATGCTGATATAATTAAACTCATCCCCTCCTTTTGGGCCGTGTTCTGTTTCATAGAGTTGCTTGCGTACACTATCGTAATACAGTCCTTGCGGATTACGATGCCCATAGCTTATACTACGACTTCCTGAGCCATCAAGGGCTATTGCTTGTATTGTTCCATGATCGCTTAAGAGTGACTGCGATTCATATCGCTGGCCTCTGTCTCCTAGTCCAAGAAACAATACTTCCTTTCCTGTATCATCAAAACCTATTGTCAACATGCCTCCAAAATGTATGGCTGACCGTACTTTTTTGTTCATCTCATATATGACTGTCACTTGCTGTGCTGCTACTGTAGCATAGGTATTGTTAAATATCTGTTCTTCATCAAGACGAAACGATAGTACTGCTGTGGCATTGGCATACGCATTGCCTTTTGCGTAGCTTGCATACACTGTACCGTCTGCTGATTGTACTAGATCAAACCATCCTCCTTGTCCTTTCTGATATATGTCTTGTGGTAGCTGAGTAATGCATTTTATTGTATTTCCTACTATCACCCACAATCCTCCGTTTCGTTCACTTATAATGATAGGATCTTGCTGCTGAGTATGTGCTGTATACCATGCTATGCCCCATGGATGCACAAAGCCTGTGTATAGTGCTTCTATAATAAGATTGTACTGTTTCGTACGCTGTACTGTTGTATTCTTATTCTTATTCTTATTCTTTGCGGCTGCTACTGTGGTGATTGTAGTGTTATGTTTGGCATTTTCAGTACACTCCCTTGCGTGCAACAAGGATGGGCTAAGCACAGTGAGACATACATATACTGACATACACAGATACAAGAATTTCATGGCTATTATACTACTGCTTGTATAAGCATTATATCACAATGCGTGCTATTGTATGGAGAGCTATTGTACTTCTGTTTTCTGCAAGAGTAGTGATGCTATTGAGTGCTTTTCGCGGTATCTATTATTAGTTTCATCTCTTTTGCTACTACTGTATCAAGAGGGAGCAGTGCTTTGTAGCATTCCTCTGCTTTTGTAATATCGTTTGAGGCTAGATATGCTGATATCAGTCCTGCATAGGCTTTGCTTAACTTAGGGTTGAGACCCAGTGCCTTTTTATAGTCCTTTATCGCTTCTTCATACTTCTTTAGTTCTGTTTTTGCATTCCCTCTATTATAATAAGCATTCGCGTCACTAGGATTGAGTTCTAGAGCCTTATCATAGTCCTTTATCGCTAAACTATAATACCCTTGCTCTTTTCTTGCATTTCCTCTCTTAATATAGGCTTCTACTGACTTAGGATTGAGTTTTAGTGCCTCGTCATAGTCCTTTATCGCTCCTTCATACTTCTTCAGTTCCAGCTTCGTATTCCCTCTATTATTATAAACTTCTATTAATTTAGGATTGAGTTTCAGTGCCTCGTCATAGTCCTTTATCGCTCCTTCATACTTCTTCAGTCCTTGCTTCGCATTCCCTCTATTATTATAGACTTTTACTAACTTAGGCTTTAGTTCTTCTGTTGCCTTGTCATTATCCTTTATCGCATCTTCATACTCCTTGATCACTTTATCATAGTCCTTTATCGCTTCTTCATACTTCTTCAGTTCCAGCTTCGTATTCCCTCTATTATTATAAACTTCTATTAATTTAGGATTGAGTTTCAATGCTTTGTTATAGTCTTTTATTGCCCCAGTTATATCTCCTTGCATTTGTTTCAAGCTCCCTCTATTATTATAGGCTTCTGCTAAATTAGGATTGAGTTTCAGTGCCTTGTCATAGTCCTTTATCGCTTCTTCATACTTCTTTAGTTCTGTTTTTGCATTCCCTCTATTATAATAAGCATTCGCGTCACTAGGATTGAGTTCTAGAGCCTTATCATAGTCCTTTATAGCTAAACCATATTGCCCTTGCTCTTGTCTTTCATTTCCTCTTTTAATATAGGCTTCTACTAAATCAGAATTGAATTTCAGTACTAAGTCAGGGTTAATTTTCTGTGCCTTATCATAGTCCTCTATTGCCCCATCATAGTCATTTAGTTCCTGTCTCGCATTTCCTCTATTATTATCAGCTTCTGCGTCTTCAGGATTGATTTCTAATGCCTTGTCATAGTCTTTTATCGCTTCTTTATACTTCTTCAGTCCCTGCTTCGCATTCCCTCTATTATAGTAAGCATTTGCATAATTAGAATCGAGTTTCAGTGCCTTGTCATAGTCCTTTATCGCTTCTTTATACTTCTTCAGTCCCTGCTTCGCATTCCCTCTATTATTATAGACTTTTACTAACTTAGGCTTTAATTCTTCTGTTGCCTCGTCATTATCCTTTATCGCTTCTTCATACTCCTTGATCACTTTATCATAGTCCGCTATCGCTTCTTTATACTTCTTTAGTCCCTGCTTCGCATTCCCTCTTTTAATATAGGCTTCTACTAAATTAGGATTGAGTTTCAATGCTTCGTCATAGTCCGCTATCGCCCCAGTTATATTGCCTTTTGCTTGTTTCACAATACCGTCGTAAAAACACTGCATGTTTTTTTTATAATTTTCTTCATTTTCAATAAACCCTGAAAAATCATTATATATCGTATCCGCTGTAATATTACAATAATTTTTTAAATACCTAATTATATCTTTTTTTTGATTTTTATCAATACAAACTGGAATTATATCCCCTTTTTTTATAATGATATACCCTGATGAGTGATACACAAAGATACTCTTTTGAGCTCTTACCCTTGTCGCACTACTACTGGTTTCAGGGGGTTCTATAATATTCAATTCTGATGATTGTAATTTATTTTTTATTTTTTTTTCATTATCTAATGGAGATATAATTTTTTTCCCCTCTATATTTAAAAGTAATAGCTCTCCAGGTTCATTATATTCACCATTACATGCAAAAAATAATGCCACAAGTATATCTTTTGTAAAATCTATCAGGTTTGTATTACCCTTAAAATGCTGTATATCGGTAAGAATAGTGAGATAATCAGCACGAGAAGGAAATAGACGTTTTGCTCTTTCTACTACTTTTTTCTCTGCATCAATGATAGAATAAGAATCATCAAATACTCCCTCTCGCTTATCCTTATCTGGACCGTTAGGATAGACAATACTGCGATATAGACTAGAGTTAAGAGTATCTTTTTCATTGTTATGATAAAAATTTTCTTCATTAGGGCTTCTAGGACTACTATCACTATACACCCTATTTGTCCCTCTAAAGATATATTCTTCTTTACCGTATTTCTTTAGAATACCAGATACAAATGCTATAGCCTCTTCTAAAATAGATTCTTCCTTATGTTTCTCACTCATAACTTTCTCTTTTTACATGATAGCATATAGCTCTCTCCACAAGGGATAATTATAGAGTAAAAAGATAAGAAAACAATAAAGATTTATAGATTATTGTGTTTTCTGCAGAAGTAACAATACTATGTAGTCCCTCTAGCTTCGTCTATTACTTCTTTCATCTCTCCTGCTAATACTTCATCAAGACGAAGCAGTTCTTTGTAGTATTCTTCTGCTGTTGTAAAATCATTTGATTGTAGGTATGCCAATATCAGCCCTTCATAGGTTTTTGCTAAATTAGGATTGAGTTCCAGTGCCTTATCATAGTCCTTTATCGCTTTATCATACTCCTTTAGTTCCATTTTCGCACCACCTCTATTAATGTAGGCTTCTACCAATTTAGGATTGAGTCCCAGTGCCTTATCATAGTCCTTTATCGCTTCATCATACTCCTTTAGTTCCTGTTTCGCTTTCCCTCTATTAGCATAGGCTTTTGCATACTTAGAATTGAGTTCCAGTGCCTTATTATAGTATTCTATCGCTTTGAAAAAATCTCCTTGCACTAATATCACATTTCCTCTATCAAACCATAAACCTGCTACTTCATAACTTTCTTCATTTTCAACAAAGCCTATAAGATCATTGTATATTGTACGAGCTGTAATATTCAAATAATTATCCAGATACCTAAGCAATATTCCCTTGTTTTTGCTAGGAATTGAAATTATCTTTTTCTTCAACTTTTCTACAGGAATATACCCTTTCTTAGAGTATACAAATACACTCCTCTGTACTTTTACCCTCACTTCACTACTGCTCGTTGCAGGAGGTTCTATCAGAGCTAATTCTGGCAAATTATCTGCGTTGTTATACTCTAATTGAGATATGCTCTTTACTCCCTTTTCTTCTACTTCTAACAGTAATAGCTCTCCGTCTTTATCTAATTCACCATTGCATGCAAAAAACAATGCAATATACATATCTTTTGAAAAATCTATCAGGTTTGTCTTACCCTTAAAATGTTGTATATCGGTAAGCATAGTCAGAGTATCAGTAGGAGGAGGAAATAGATATTTTACTTTTTTTACCACTTCCTTTTCTGCTTTGACAATAAAATAAGAGCCATCGAATGCTCCCTCTCGCTTGCTTACATCTTTAGGATCAGGATAGACAATACTACGATATAAACTAGAATTAATACCATCTCCATAACTACTATCACTATACACCCTATTTGTTCCTCTAAATATATACTTTCCTGTGCTATATTTGTCTTGAATTTTAGATACAAATGCTATAGCATCTTTTAGAGTAAATGCTTCCTCGTGTTTCTCGCTCATAGTTTCCTCTGCTTACATGATAGCATAGCATTACAGTTCTCTACAGGAGAGCTTGTATGAGAAACAGCACAAGGCATGTGCGTATATACTACACTACAGAGTAGCAAGTACTAGTGAAGAAAATGCCGTGTATGAGTAAACAGCATGCTTATGCCGTGTTCGTTACAGGCATCTATAGAGTCTTGGTCGCGTATTGAGCCGCCTGGCTGTATGATAGCACTTACATTATAGGTAGCTGCGAGATCTATGCTATCTCTCATAGGAAAGAATGCATCAGAGGCAAGCACTAATCCTTTGCGTACTTTTCCTTGCTTATTGAGGGAATGGAGCAGTGCTATGTTTGTTGCTTCAAGGCGATTCATCTGCCCTGCTCCTATGCTGACAGTGGATACACATGTCTGTTGTTTTTGTGCTAGCACAATAGCATTTGATTTTACATGCTTTACGGCTGCCCATGCAAACAGAAGTGCTTGTAATTGCTCATAACTGGGGTTTTTTTGCGTAACGCATTGGAGTGATTGACTAAAAGAAATAGCATTTTGTAGTGTATCTACTTGCTGTACTAACAGAGCAGTTCCAAAAGAGATATACTCTACTGGAGCATTATTTACTATCTTACGTAAGGATATTTTTAAGAGGCGAATGTTCTTTTTTTTCTGTAATATCTGTAATGCCTCTTCGGTAAATTTTGGAGCAATGATAATTTCTAAAAACAGCTTTGATAACTTGAGCGCAAGAGAGCTTTCTACAGTGCCACTGAGCACCACTATGCCTCCAAAAATAGACACAGGGTCTGCTGCATACACGGTATCCCATGCCTGTTCGGTGCTTTCTGCTTTTGCTACAGCACAAGGGTTGCTGTGCTTTACCCCTACTGCCACAAAGTACTCTTTATTCAAGTCTTGCTGTTTTTGTTTTCCTTGTATCAGATGAGCAATTTTGTCTTGTGTCGGTATGTTTTCTGCAACAGTGAGCTGTGTTTGCATAATTGCGAGAGCAGACTGTGCATCTCTTACATTGTTATACGATAGCTGCTTGCCATGTAATTGCTTTGCTCCATAAAGTATGGCTTGTGATGAGGACTGTATTGGTATATATAGAGCTGCTTTCTGATGAGGGTTTTCTCCATACCGAAGATCTCTTTGCTTTGTATAATGCAAAGAAAGTATATCGGGAAATATTTGCGTGCTTTGTAATGCTTTTCTTATTTTCTTTTTTCCTTTATCAAGAATAGCTTGTTTCTGAAAATATGTGTTGATATGTGCATCGTACCGTGTTGTATAATCAAATATTTTTTTCGCTTGTAATAGCCTATAATGCTCGTATCTCTTTGCTATAGTGATACTGTCTTTTGTTTGTATTTGTTCTTGTGTTTTTGATTG
This sequence comes from Spirochaetia bacterium, assembly GCA_965218205.1. Lineage (GTDB taxonomy): Bacteria > Spirochaetota > Spirochaetia > WTKD01 > CBDDCA01. Next base: position 1,583,410 of record OZ244590.1, read on the forward strand.
TGTTTGTGCTTGTGATTTTGATTTTGATTGTATTTGTGCTTGTGCTTGTGCTTGTATTTTTGCCATCTCTTCAAGATATATAAGTGCTTGAGCATAATCGTTGGGGTCACAAAGTGCTAGCACATCCTTATAGTTTTTAGCTGCAGCACGAAGCAGCGATACCCCTCCTATGTCTATATGCTCAAGAGCTATTTCTAATGAAGTATTTTTGTTCGAAACAACAGAAGCAAAAGGATAGAGGTTTACTACTACAATATCAATGAGCGAAGATCCTATGGTTTGTACATCTGCACTATCGTTAGGATTATCCCGTCGCGATAAAATACCAGCAAAAATAGCAGGGTGCAATGTTTTTACTCTTCCGTCCATTATTTCAGAGAAACCAGTAAACGATTCTACTGTTGTAATATCAATGCCACAATCTTGCAGATATGTTCCTGTCCCTCCAGTGCTTATAATGGTATACCCACATGCTATAAGACCTGAGGCGAAAGTTTTGATATTTTTTTTATCATTCACACTAAGCAGTGCTGTTTTCATAATTCAATATACATTTGCTTATTCATTTCCATGACTCAGTACAGGCGGAACTGTTGATAACACATCGCTTATACGACTCATTATCTCATCATTGAGCATTTTTACTGTATCAAGGGCTGCAATATTTTGAGACAACTGCTCTACTTTTGAAGCTCCTAAAATAACAGTAGTTACTTTTGGGTTTTTTACACACCATGCAATAGCAAGCTGAGAGAGAGGTATCCCTAACTCATCTGCAATTTCTGCTAACTTTCGTACTACAGGAATACGGCTTTCCCCATACTTGTCTAAAACAAGACTGCGTAACCATTCGTATCCCGGTAAATTTAAGCGAGAATCTTCAGGCACTCCATTATTATATTTTCCTGTCAACAAGCCCGAAGCAAGCGGTGACCATATGGTAGTGCCTAAGCCCGTATACTCATACAAAGAAGCATATTCCTGTTCAACACGCTGCCTATGTAACATATTGTATTGTGGTTGTTCAAACAAGGGAGGAATAGCACCATTTTTGATTGCTATATCATAGGCTTCTTTTATCTGTTCGGCACTCCATTCAGAAGTACCCCAATACAGTACCTTGCCCTGTCTAATGAGATTTGTCATCGTTTCAACTACCACAGCTATTGGCACATTAGGATCAGAACGGTGGCAAAAATATAAATCTAAATACTCTACCTGTAAACGCTTTAATGCAGCATGGCATGCCTCAACAAGATGTTTTCTATGTAAGCCTTGCTGTGTAGGCACAGGATTTTGTGTTCTTCCAAAAAAGACTTTGCTTGATACTATATAGGTATCTCTCTCCCATGCTAATTCTTTTAGTACTTGTCCCATAATAATTTCTGCATCACCAAAATTATACACTTCGGCATTATCAAAGAAATTTACCCCTTTGTCATATGCGTACTGCAAACAATCTTTTGCAACACGAGTATCAACCTGCGTACCAAAGGTTACCCATGCACCAAATGATAAAACACTTACTGGTAGACCAGTATGTCCAAGTAATCTATATTCCATAATATAAGTATAGCATATTACCAACTAAATAACTCATAATGTATATGATTTTTTGAAATTCCTAATGATCGTAACTCAGAGATAACAAACTGAGTAGTAGACTTTGAAGCACAAATATAATAATGTCGCTCTTTATAGTACTCTTGTTGTGTAATAGTATCTTTGCTAAATGTTTTTCCTAATGTACGCGAAAAAGATTGCACTTTATCTGTCACTGATTTTGCTAAATCAATAATACTACGATAGAAATTATCATCAGGACTTCTATGGTATAACCAATTAAAATCAACATTAGCAATAGTCTCACTTGTTTGTTGTTTTTCATGCTGCATATACTTCATCATGCTGATAAATGGCGTAATTCCTATGCCACCAGCAATAAAGGTAACATTTCCTTTCGGTGCTTTTTTTGCGTTTTTTTGTAAGTGATCAATAGTAAAATGTCCAAATGGTCCATCAAGCACTAGACGATTTCCTGTCTCTAATTGAGAACGTAGCTTCTCGGTAAAGTCTCCTTCATTTTGTATGGTAATACTGATAGTGGCATCACTATTTGTCGATGAAAAAGAAAATGGATGTTCTTCTCCTTTTAAGTTTCCGTCAATAAAAGTAAAAAATCCAAACTGCCCTTCCGTGTATGTAAAAGGCTTTCCTGAGTTTTGGGTAAATTGTAGTGTAACAATCTCATCGTTTTCGATTGTTACATTTTCTAACGTAAATGTATGTTTTCGCAATAGTATTGGTTTTATGAACTTATGATGTATGTACGAACCAAAGGTAAGCAGAAAATACAGCATCATGATAGTAGCAGTATATATGCTGTCCTTAAACATAGTGGTGCGCATAACATGTATTGCTACTAATACAGCAGCAACTGCATTAAGATTGTGTAATCTGCGATAGAATGTGTAGTCGATACGCTTGTCTAATATTGCTTTGAGTGTTCGTATACCAGGCAACCGAGCAACAGGAGTGTCTATCCAGAAACATATCGTAACAATAAATAAAAACGCAAAGATAAGTGCTGCTAAAAATCCAGAAAGTGCCGTAGGAGACCCTAATCCATGAGATGCCCCATGAACAATAATAAGCAACAATATACCAAAGGTACTACTGCCATGCACTTTCATGAGAGTGGCATATCCAACAGAACGCTCTATCAATTTCATACGCGAAGCTGTTATAAATTGATTCATAAACCAGTAGAACAAAAACACCCCAGGTATAATTGAACGAATGATGTCTGGAACAATCTCTGCAGGATAAAAATTGATAATTGAGACATAATGTATACCTATAGTGATGATAGGTAATACGATATATATAAACACAAGAAACATAGGCATCAACTCCTCTTTATCTTCTCTTAAATCAAAAAATTCAAAAAGAATAAAATGTCATACAGAAAACTATTATTCTATAACAATACTTTTTCTTTATAATTGTAAAAGAATATCCATAATAGTGGGCGTTACCGTATTTATAAGCAATGCAGCAGCAGGCTCCTCATACGAAGCAGAACTCATAATATCAATGCCTTGAGGAGGAGATGTTAATGTACTCTTGTTATTAGGAAGATATGCCGTAACAATGAGCTGTTCATTATCTTTGTGTTTTTGTACAAAATCAATAATCTCAGGTTCTAATGTATCTGTAGTACCAGTACTGTGTACAACAACTACATGATAGTCGGTAAAAACACTATCGTCCACTGCATCATATGTTATAAATTTTTGATCAATATTTATATCATAATTATTAATTTTCACTCCTAGTACAATATCCTTAAATATAAATTTCTGTATATTCTTTGCTTTACTGTTCAATACATGGGCTACCGTGTAAGTTTCCCCTGTCTGTTCTTCTTCTGCTCCTCTTGCATATGCAAATGGTAACATAAGCAAACATACTATACTACTACATAATAAAATTCTCTTTTTCATGATACCTCCAAAATTTTTCCCCTTTATTTTATTATACAATATTATTGTTTTTATGGTATCAAAGTATCTTCTATTATTTTTCTATTTCGTTACATATGATAGGAATATTATTAGGATCTTTTAGAATACATAGTTTTGAAGAAACATAGGGAGTACTCATACTCTGCTTTTTTTCTACAAGCGTAATATGCTCTTGTTTGGCACAAAACGATACAAACGCATCTATTCCTGATACTTCAATGCCAAGCACACAATAGTGTTCCAATAATGGGAGAGAATTATTCACAGAATAAACAGCATCATCACTCTTTGTACTTGTATCTTTTCTTATCTCTTTGCTCGGCTGTGTTGTGCTTGCTCCCTCCTTTGAATGAGCATGGTTTCTATTTACAGAAACAAGTTCAATCTCAAATCCAAAAAATATGTCAGGAAAGACTGCAGTTCCTTTTTTTGAAGAAATAATTTTAGTTCTTCTTACTTCTTGATTACGTGGCAAAAAAGAAAAATCTTCAAATATTCTTTGTTCGTCAAATACAACAGTATCATACTTTGCAATAGAACAATAAAATGCTATGGTGGCATCAATATCTTGCGTTCCTATCATAAGTCCTGCAAATCGTACAATGCGTGGTTTCTTAGATAAGCGTAAGCGAGATACTGGACATGTATGCTTGGTGGTATCTTCAAAGCAATATATCCAATTATATTCTGTATCACGAAAGAAAAATCCTGCTTTATTATCAGGAGATACGGCAATATGCGATACCTCATATCCGTACATACTCATAGCGTTCCGCAAAATATGTACATCCTCACACTCAAACTTTAAGGCAATAATGCCTGTACTGTCCAGTCCTTTTTCTGTATCAAGCAGTGGAAATTTTGTATGCAGAAAATGCAATAATGCTACTGACGGACATTTTGCTTTGTGAAATAAAAATTGGTATAACACATTACTATTTTGCACATTCAAAGTAGGGGTTACATGATGTAAGAGAGCCGATATACCTTGTAGCTGTTGTGTACTGTCTTTATACGAGAGGTTATATACATCACAGTACTGTTTCTTTGAAAAAGCAAGGTGTTGTGTATAATAATCCAATGTGCGTGCAGGATAGCGACAGCCAAGCCCAAGAAATGATATTCCTGCGGTTTCCCACTGAGCAGGTTGCGTTTCTTTTGTAGTATGTGCAGTATGTGTTGTCTGAGACATAATGTATATCCTATAACTACTGTAAAAACATATCGTATATATTACTGTTGCTTATATTGCAGAAAAAAATCGTATAATGATTTCATCGCATCTTGTAACTGCTCTGGTGCAGGTAATATCACTATACGTATATGGTCAGGAGTTTCATAATTAAACGCTCTTCCATGCATAAGCAAAATATGTTTTTGGTGTAAAATATCCAGCACAAGCTTTTCATCATCTGTAATGGAGAATTTTTTTATATCTATTTTAGGAAATACATACATTGCTCCTTTTGGATACACTGCAGTCATGCCATCAATAGTAGCAATAGCATCCATCACTATCTTTCTTTGTTGATAGAGCCTTCCTTGTGGCGATACTAAATGATCAATAACATTGTCATGTTGTAATGCAACAGGAACAGCCCACTGTGCTAGCATATTACTACACAGTCGCATATTTGAAAGAATAGCAAGTCCTTTCATAACCTCTTTTAAGCGTTTTTTTGGATCATGTACTACTAACCAACCTACCCGTAATCCCGGAGCTCGATATGCTTTTGCAAGCCCATTAAAAAAAATACAGGGATAATCGCCACTTATTTCTGCCATATAATGCATTTTTGCATCATCGTATAGTACTCTTTCATAAATTTCATCAGATAAAATAATAAGATTATGCTTTTTCGCAATAGCAACAATACGCTGTAATACTTCTTTCTCGTACACTGCTCCTGTTGGGTTATTAGGGTTTATCACAACTATCGCTTTTGTTTTTGCAGTGATATTTGATTCAATGTCTTGGCTATCTGGATTCCATTGACTTTGTTCATCACAGGTATAATGCACTGCTTTTCCTCCCCCTAAACGCACCGAAGCAGTCCATAAAGGGTAATCTGGAGTAGGGATAAGTATTTCATCTCCATTGTTTATAAAGGCATTCAATGCCATTGGAATAAGTTCACTTACTCCATTACCTAAAAAAATAGAATCTGTATGTACAGTGATGCCTCGTTTTTGATAATACGCTTGAATTGCATTACGAGCAACCAAGCCTCCACGACTATTCCCATATCCATAGCTTTCCTCTTGATGTTCAAACATATGCTTATACACATCAGTGATAGGAAACAATCCAAACGGAGGAGTGTTTCCTGTGTTCAACTTAAGAATAGGAATGCCTTGCCGTTCTAATTTCTCAGCTTCTTCTAGTACTATCCCTCGTATATCGTAGCCTACATTATCTAGTTTTTTTGATTTTTCCCATAGCATACTGTTACTTACAGCCATATCATATCTGATCTGTATTCTTATGAATCTTCCGATGATTGATCATCAAATTTTTCAAATAACTTTGCACGCAAATTAGCACGAGTAAAACTATGCACATCTATTTTTTCTGTACCTAGCAGATTACAAGTACCTTCAAAATCAACATTAGGTTGCATTCTAATTTTAGCAGCATGTATATCCCCACGAATATATGCCGTAGAGTAAACTAATAATCCTTTCCTTGCATGAATAGTACCATGAAGAGTACCTGCTATTAAAATAAAATCAGCCTCTATTCTTGCTTCAATACTCGCACTAGGAAAAATAACCAATAGCTCACCACCTATAATAGAACCTGACACTGATCCTAGTACACTCAGAGAAGTCTTAAATCGCAGTGTTCCTGTATATTTAGATGTTTTTCCAATTCTACTGTTTGTCTGTGGCAGCTCAATTAGATTGATTTCATTCTTTGCGTTGCTCATATATTATTCCTTTCTACTATTATTCTGATGAAGACACTGTATCGCTTTCAATTCCATATGCTGCATTAGCAAGCAAGAAATTCTTCTCATACATATCATCTAAATGAGCTATGCCTTCATTACTGGCAATATGGTTAATCATCTCTTGTAATTGTTCTTTTACTGCGTTGATAGCTGCGAGTACTTCTATTGCACTCTTTCGTGATACAACAAGATATTCTTTCATCTCTCGTTCATTGAGTTTGTCTGATAATTTGAAATCAATAAATCGTTGTATCGGAGCTTTTACATGTTCCGCAAGATGTTCGTTGAGCTTTGTAATATTTTCAATACTCTTTGCTTGTATCTCCCTCTGAGTCCACACCTTAAATTTATGTACAAGCTGTTCAATAGTGGAAAGGTATGCAATAAGCTCTAGTATATTGATAGGCTTAGCAAGAAAATAGTTAATGCCTTTGCTAAGATATGCTACTTTGTCTATGATAGACTCACTTTCATGCACCAGTATTTTATCAATAAAATTATGAGAATACTGACGCTTAATAGTATCTAAAACAACATCCATTTCTTGTTTCGAAAGATCTTCATAGTCCAGAATTAAAATATATGGTATTTCATCTTTCATATTTGCACATACTTCCTGCACTGAGTGAAATATTTCAAATTGGAGCTTTAGGGACTGTAATATTTCTAGTGGTATTTCCAGAAAATGCTTATTATTGCTTACCGCATAAATTGTCATATATACCTCTTACAAAAACACAAAATTGCCAGTATTTATCTAATTTCTTGATATACTAATTTTCTTAAAACTAGTATTAGTATATAGTATAGCATAAAGAAACATTACTATACTGAGAATAACACATATTTGTGCAAAAAAATCTTTATATACAGTGTATAGGGTAGTTTTTTCCGTATAGACAGGCACCTCATATACAATATAATCACGTGTAAAGGAAGGGAGCATACGAGCAATCTTCCCGTTGGGATCTATCACTGCAGTTATACCAGCGTTTGTCGCACGTAACACAGAACGCTTGTTTTCCACTGCACGTATAATAGAAAGCTGTAAATGTTGCATTGCATTTACTTCCATCTTAGACCATGCATCATTAGTAATATTTATCAACAGATCTGCTCCTTTTTCAACAAACACTGCATTTTGAGCACCAAAGCCATCTTCAAAACAAATAGGAGTAGCAAACTGTAACTGCGATGTTGTAAGTATCGTGTATTCTGTTCCTGGTTCCCAAAAATGCACATCTCTCTCTTTTAATATATTATAGAAAAAGGAAAGTGATCGTTTATACGGAAAATATTCTGTAAACGGAACAAGATGTAATTTATAGTACGCTCCGTAGCGTTTATTTCCCTTAAATAAAATGGAAGCATTATAATCTATCCTTTTAGGATAATTATCTTCGTCAAATACACGCACTCCTTCCCCATTCCCAATAAGAAAATATGTGTCAGGGTATTGTTTAAAATAACGAAGAAGTGTATTGATAAGCCCTACATACTGCGGATTTTGTTTATACTTTAAGTGATATGCAATAGAAGGCACAAACGCTGTTTCTGACCATACTACCATGTGAACATCATGCTGAGCAAGTAATTCATCACTTAATCTCATTAACTCTTCTAAAGATTTTTTGTATGCACTGTAACCTCCTTTCCATGGATCTGTATTGTGCTGCACTAAGCCTATTTTTTTTGTAGTACTTTGAGAATAATCTACTGTAGCTACCATCCCATAAAGAAGCACAGCAACAAAAAATACTCCATATACAATAGTCGCTCCTTTTTCTATAGTTTTTTTATTGTATTGAGAAAGACGTAGATGCCAAGTAGTACGCACTATTGGAGAAGCATTGTGTGTCATGTTCATATGTGTTACGGACATTCTTAAAAAATACTGATAGAGTAAGCTAGAAGGAAACACTACAAGTAAACAGAGTATCCATACACCAAATATATCAGTAATCTGTATAAGGATAGGATAAAAAGAAAGAGCATAGCCAATAACACCAAAGCTATATCCTAAAAACCCAAGTGTTCGTAGATATTCATATGCTACCCAACAAATAGGCAAGAGTAAAAAAGCAAAACGAGGAAAACTGGTCATAAGTACCTTTATCACCAGAAAATGAACTATGAAATACGAACCATAAATAGCAGGGACAATCAAAGAAGCGTTAGGATCAAATACAAACAGCCATACATTAAAAACAAGGTAGCATAGAAATCCATACAAAAAGCCCCATAAAGGCATACTCCGAAGAGAATTGCGATGTATTAACACATACACTGGTAAAATGGCAAAAAATGATACAAATCCCCACCCAAAACGAATAATAACATTAGGAAAAGCACTACTAAATAAAATTACTCCCATCAATAACAAGATACAGTTTACAAGTAGATTTTTGAAAAATGACTGTGATGAAAAAAAGAAGAGAGAGATACCAGAGGAGATAGTTCGTTGTTTTACTATCAATTTAGTTGGCAGTTTAGCCATCACTTAAAGACCACACTGCATCTTTTAAATGTTTCCCTGCTCTAAATGCTACTACAGTGTGTTCAGGTACTGTAACCACTTCTCCTGTTTTAGGGTTTCGTGCTTTAGCCTTTGCTTTTCGCACACGTAGTTCAAATACTCCAAAATCTCGTAATTCTATGCTGTTGCCTGCAATAATCATCTCAGATATCGTTTGTGTACATAATTTTATCAAAATGTTGACATCATGTTCACTTAAAGAATTGAGTGCTATATTATTATTGTACTCTTCTAGCTCTTGCTCTGTCGCACCTGAATGTATACTGGCTTTTCTCTGACGAATATAATCTTCAATTTTGTTATATAAGAGCCTAGCAAGATCGCTTCGGATTAGCTTACTCAACGATAGCTCACAAAAAATATACTACGATTGTGTGATGTCTGGAGTATCGACATCACTTGAAGCAGAGGCGGTACTTTCGGAAGCATGTTCTGGTACTGTCGCAGAAGAAACAGGACTTTTATGAGCATTCGTATATGTATGAATTCGAGTAAAAAGACGAGATTTTATTCTTGCTGCTTTATTTCTATGATACACTCCCTTGTTTACTGCTGAGTCAGTGAGCTTTACCACTAAGCGTAGCTGAGACTTAAATGCATCACTGTTAGTGTCAATAGGATCTTTAGCATGAGGTTGTAGCATAGCAACAATCTTTTTTAGCTCTGTTCTATGTTGAGAAATGATAGATTTATTACGCAAGTGCTTTTTAGCACTTTGAATGGTTCTTTTCTTTGCCTGTTTTGTATTAGCCATATAGTTATTATCTTATTTTATATGAAATATGTCAACTATTCTGTAATGAAATTGAAAATTCCAAATCCAATGTTTTATATTTACTACAATATATATAATTTTCATTGATTGAATATCCTATTTTTTGATTACACACTGCATCAGCAGTATATTGTATAATATTACTATGTCAGACAAAAAAGCAAAAATAGCACTATTTGTAGATGGAGCAAATGTATTTTATTCTCAGAAAACAGCAGATTTTTGGATTGATTAGGTAAAACTCATAGCACATTTAGAACAAGAAAGAGAAGGCAAAATAGAGCAAGCCTTTTATTATATAGGAAGACATATTCCTCCAGAAGCACGAGCTTCAATATATACAAAATTTTTACAAAATATCGGCTTTACTGTTAGAACAAAAGACATTAAATTCTTTACAGATCCTGTTACAGGAGAGAAACAAAGCAAAGCAAATTTAGATATAGAGATTGCCTTTGATATGATGTTTACACTCCCTCGATATGATACAGCTATTTTATTTAGTGGTGATGGTGATTTTGTTAGAGCAGTTGAATTGGTGAGACAAAGTAGTAAGGAAATATATGTATACGCAGAACAAAAAAGCATCGCACGGGAATTAAGAAATGCTGCAGGGATGCATTATGTTGATTTTACAACATTAAAAGAAATCAAAAGAAATAAATAAAGTGTATATACTTGAATACTATTCAGGCAAGAGAATCACCAAAGCGATTCTCTTGCCTGCGATAACTTTTACCCTTTTCTCATTTTAAGGGTGTTTCATTTATCGTCTTCTCCTGATTTAAGGAGATTATATTTCTTCTTCAAAATTTTGAAGTATGATTTGTCTATCCTATAGATGACAACATCTTATAATTATATTGATACTTTTTTTAAAAAAAGTCAAGAGGTTTAACGGATTTTCTTGTACTTTTACCATCTCGTGTGACCCCCCAAAATCCATGATAGTAATTATACTATCATGGAAATAACAAACAAAAATAAAAAAAAGGGGGTGAGTACATGATATACTCTACACTTTATAATACAAGAAATCAAAAAGAACTGCATAAAGTACGCTTAGCTATAGCACTTTCTGCAAAAGAACACGGTATCAAAAGTACTGCTCGTATCTTTCATATATCTCCTAATACCGTACGCAAATGGCTGCAAAGATACAAAGAGAAGCCGAAAGCTATGCTCTATGATAGGCGTCCTGCTTCAGTAGAACATCCTAATACCATGATACCTTACTATCAGTTAAAACTCAAAGAGATATGCGAAACATTACAGCACTATCATCAACGATGTATTGCTTCTCATATACAACGAGAGTATGCCATTCCTTATTCCATAAAGACTATCATTAAGCATCTGAGAAAGATGGGGTTTTTTAAGACACATAAAAAGCAAAAAGCAGAAAAGAAACAAGAGGCACGCCTATGGAAGCAACTGCTGCAGTTTTGTCAAAAAATACAAGTAGATATTAAATATCTTACCGATATCCCTGAATTATACTTCTCATTACGCAAGTTTTGCCTCCCAAAGTATCAAATTACCGCACGCGATGTTGCTACAGGGGCTTTATGGATATGCTTTGCCACTCAAAAAAGCTCTTCTCATACCGCTTTGTTTATTGAATATCTGCTTACTCATCTTGCTTCTTTTCACGTTGATACTTCCTCTATTACTATTCAAACTGATAATGGCTCTGAGTTTATCTCAGGGGCTTTTAGTACTAAACAATCTGCTTTTGTTGCTTCTCTTACAGCATACGAGGCACGCCATACTACTATCCCATACGCTTCTCCTACTTACAATTCTGATGTCGAGGCTTCTCATAAACTTATTGAAACTGAATGCTATGCAAAAATGCAGAATCCTACTCTCAGTACTTTTTTACTCAAAAGTGCTGAATATCAATATAGCTTTAATCATCAACGCCATAACTCTTATAAACACGGCTCTCCTGCTGTGTTGCTCAAAGAAAAAAGTCCTTCTCTGGATCCTTGTGTACTTACTCTGCGCCCTCTTATTGTTGATACTTTCCTTACTAAACGAACATTACACACTTGGCATAATAGAAATTTTGCAGTATACTGATTTTATCAAAAGGGTTCACACGAAACGGTAAAACTCCATTTAACGGATTTTCTTACATACAATACATCCCCTTTCTTGACCAAAACTACTATTTTCACAATAATAAAAATATGAGAAACATATACAGTACACTGCTTTTAGCAATAATTACCTCTCTAACATTGCTTTCAGTAGCAAATTGTGATGTCCCGACCAGCTCTGTTCCCTATGTATTTTCTCCTCCTACATGGATAAGAGGATCATGGCAAGATGAACATCATCGCTTTACTGCTTTTACATTTTCTGAGCATGACATTGATATTGGAGGAAACTATACTTTGACAGAACTCTATGCAAATGCAAAAGAAACATCTGATGAAGTAAGCACAGATAACAGTATGTATACTATAACACTAGCAAATAGCATACATACTTTTACAAAGACAAACGATAAAACCATAATAAAATATTCCTTTAAGAGACTTGATATAGACAAAGCAGAAAGCAATATAAAGTTAAAATATTTCCAAAAAGAATAATATGCTAATTGAAGAAAATAGCAAACTTGATTTTTCGGATGTGCTCATACGACCTAAACGTTCTCCTTTAGGATCTCGAAAAGAGGTAGACTTATTTCGTACTTTTCATTTTCGCCATACAGACAAAACATTGACAACAATACCAATTATAGCTTCTAATATGGACGGAGTAGGCACATTTAATGTAGCAACTACTATAGCAAAAGAAGGCTTGATGACCTGCCTAGCAAAGACATATCAACAAGATGAATATGTATCTTTTTATTCTCATTGTGAACAGCCTTCTATAATAGCATATACTATGGGAATTAGTGATGCAGATTTCGAAAAATTTAGTTATGTGTATAAACAAGATTCGCATAAGATCCATTTTATTTGCATTGATGTAGCAAACGGTTATTCTGAACGCTGTAGTGATTTTGTTGCAAAAATGCGTGATAGTTTCCCTGACCTTATTATTGCCGCAGGAAATGTTGTCACAGGAGATATGACTGCTGAGCTTATTCTAAAAGGTGCTGATATTGTGAAATGCGGTATAGGATCAGGAAGTGTTTGTACTACCCGCATCAAAACTGGTGTTGGATACCCACAACTTTCTGCAATTATAGAATGTGCTGATGCAGCACATGGCTTAGAGGGACATATTATTTCTGATGGAGGATGCACTTCTTCGGGAGATGTAGCAAAAGCATTTGGTGCTGGTGCAGATTTTGTTATGTTAGGAGGAATGTTTGCAGGACACAATGAAGGCGGAGGAGAAATAATATATGACAAACAAAGCAATGAATCTATTGGAATACGTTTTTATGGCATGAGTTCTGACACTGCTAATAAAAAGCATTTTGGAGGACTAAAAGATTACCGTAGCTCAGAGGGTCGTGAGACAATTATTCCTTACAAAGGACATATTAACTCAACAGTACAAGAAATTCTTGGCGGAATTCGTTCTGCCTGCACATATGTAGGAGCACAAACATTAAAATCGCTTCCTAAGTGTACTACCTTCATCAAGGTACATCATACTCATAATACTATATACGAAAAATATACAATAAAAGACTAATACTCAAAAAAACAGAGAAAACCATCAGCAAGAGGTACATACTTATAGCCTGCATGAAGAACATGCTCTATAACATGGTATCTGTCTTTAAAACAACGAAATGATTTTTTTTGTATACTAATAAAGGAGACCTCCTCCTATTTGTTTGCTTATCAATATATAGAGGTCTCCTTTTTTTATTGTATGTAATGCTTATCTGCATACATACAGATTATCCGATTGCCTGCTTTCCTTTGTCACGATTCCTAATTCTTATGCAATCTTCAATAGGAATGACAAAAATCTTTCCATCACCAATAGTATTTGTTTGAGCTCCTTCAATAATGGCATCTACCGCTTTATCAATAAAATCATCATTTACTGCTATCTCAATACGAATCTTTTTGAGGAGCTGTAATTCTACTTCTATCCCTTTCCATGAACCAGTGTAGCCTGCTTGTTGACCACAGCCCAGTGCATTTGTAATGCTCATTTTATATATCTCATGCTTAAACAGAGATTTTTTTACATCTTCCAGTTTATATGGTTGAATATACGCTATAATTAATTTCATATTGTTCCTCCTTTAATTATCAATAATTTGAAATCCACTATACGACTCATTTCCATGCTCTGTAATATCAAGTCCTTCTATTTCTTCTTTTCTGCTTACTCTCAATAAGTTTGTAGCTTTGAGTGCACCAAATAACACTATACAACAGAGAGAAGACCACACTATAAAAACGAACACTCCCAGAGCTTGTACTCCTAGCATTTCAAATCTACTGAGCGTTACCTCTATTATAGAAAGATCTCCAAAGAGTGCTACTGCAAGTGTCCCCCATATTCCACATACTCCATGTACCGCAAAAGCCCCTACTGGATCATCAATACGTAATACTCGTTCTGTTCCTACTGCTGCAAACACAACAACAACCCCGCCTATCGCACCTACAACAATAGATCCTACTGGTGAAAATATATATGCACCAGCAGTAATACTCACCAATCCTCCAAGTGCTCCGTTCAAAGTAAGCGGCACATCAACTTTCTTATAGAGCATAGTAACAGTGAGCATTGCCCCTAAAGTTCCTGCTGCTGCTCCTAATGTGGTATTTACCAAGACTACCATTATATTTGTATCAACTCCAGATAATGTTGAGCCTCCATTGAAACCATACCATCCAAACCATATGATAAAGACACCTAAGCCAACTAAGGGGATGCTATGGCCAGGAAATGAACGAATATGAACACTGCCATCTCCTCTTTTTACAAATTTACCAAGACGGGGGCCAAGAAAAACTGCTGCCCAAAAAGCACACATTCCTCCTAAAAGATGAACAACAGTAGAACCTGCAAAGTCATAAAAACCAAGAGAAGCAAGCCATCCTGAATTCCACACCCATCCTCCTGATATAGGATATACAAACCCAGTAACAAAAAGAGACACAATGAGATACCCCACAAATTTTGCTCTCTCACTCATAGCTCCCGATATTATCGTTGCTGCAGTAGCAGCAAACACAACCTGCAAAAACCAATCTCTATATACAGTACTGTCTGCTCCTACAAGAGCAAATTGATCTGTCCCAATAATACCTGCATAGGAACTTCCGTACATAAGTCCCCATCCAAACAAGAAAAAAGATATAGCCCCTATACACATATCAGATATATTTTTCATAATGATATTTGCTGTATTTTTTGTTCGTACAAGCCCTGACTCCAACATTGCAAATCCTGCTTGCATAAAAAATATCAATATGGCAGATAAAACAATCCATAACATGTCAAAAATTGGCGTAGTAACATTTAATATTTCCATTTTTCCTCCTTGTAACTACATATATGTAATATATTATTAAATTAGGGGCTGGCATGGATAAGCAAAATTAGACTAACCCAGCCTCCTTTATCCAATTATACAACACTTTATACATGTTTGCTATCGGTCTATAATTAAACCGAAATTCACATTCTTTTAAGTATAGCTCAAAATATTTTTTCGGTACTCCATTATATCTTCTCAGATGCCTCTTTGATTGATTCCAAAAATTTTCTATCCCATTTATATGATTTTGCTTCTGTGCAAATTCCTTTGCATGATTTATGCGATAGTGCTGAAAGTCTGATACATCAAGTATATTATAACTCGGATAAGTATCTGTATAGATAATACTCTGAGGAGCTACTTTCTTCTTTATAATATCATACAGCGTGTAAGTCTTTGTATTACTTACTGTTACTGTATGCACATAGCTATTTCTTTTATATAATCCAAATACTATTGTTTTTCCTCCTGCCCCTCTTCCTCGTTTCCCTTTTCTTTTCCCTCCGAAATAACTTTCATCTATTTCTATTTCTCCTTCCATCAATACTTCATATTCTGTGAGTTTTTTTGCTATCACTACTCGAAACATATGATACCATTTTGTAGCTGTTTCTCTACTTACTTCACATAACGAAGCACTACTTCTTGCTGGTGTTCCTGCTATAAAGTGTTCTAATAGTTTTTCTTTTTTCTTATATTCTAATTTTCTCTTTCTTGGCATTTCTTTCTGAATTATCTCATTTTTCAGTTATCCATGCCAGCCCCTTAAATTATTACTTTTTTGTCAATACTTTTCCTAAAATAACTGAAAAATCTTAAAAAATAGGTATATATGCTATAATGAAAACCTGAAAATGTCATCTTTTTAAAAATAATTGAAATATTTTGAAAAAATATGTACATATACTTATAAAAAATATAATATAATTAAGATATGAAAAAGATAAAACTACACACACATTTACGAATAAAAGATCAAGAGCTGTACAAGATACATTTTATGAGACCTAATAAAGATGATGATGAACCTGCTCATCCTTATGAATGTTCATTAAAAGAAGTAACACAAGATTGGCAAAATTGCCAAGGTGATAACGATAGATGGGGCGATGCTGATTACATTTTTGCGTTAGTGCAGATGCCTGAAAAGCCTGAATACGAGAACTTGTGGTTATTTTTGGGTATATTTAAAATACTCAGAAAAACAGAGGATGGCTATAGAACTCAATGGTCTGATAAATATAAAGAATTCTTTAATAGGCTCATAGTTAAGTATAATCATCGTGCAAAAAATAACTATTTTAATTTGGAAGGGCTTTATAATAAACTCATACTCCATAAAATAAACGATACAGCAATAAACAAAGACTGGTCTCTTGTATAAAAGAAGCTCCCTTTCTTTTATAGCCTTACTGTTTCGCATGCACTGATTGTATTTTTTATCAATATGTCTCTGATTATATGAAATCAGTGCATGCCATTTTCTATTGACAAATGCTCTCTGTAATAAAATCTGAAAATATCTCAAAAAAACACGTATAGGTACTTGAAAAAAAAAAAAAAAAAAAAAAATATAATGAAGATATGGAAAAGAAAGAAAAAATAAAAACTATAAAACTAAGTAATGTTTTACCGATAGAAGATCAGGGACAGTACAAGATACATTTTATGACACCTGGTCCAGATAATGATCCTGCTCCTCCTTATGAGCGTCCATTACCAGAAGTAACAAAAAGTTGGCAAGAGTACCGAGGCGAGTACAATAGATGGAAAAATGTTAATTACATTTTTGCGTTAGTGCAAATACCTAACACCGATGATCTATGGGTATATTTGGGTATATTTGAAATACTTGAAAAAAGAGAGGATGGCTATAGAACTCAATGGCCTGATACACATAAAGAGTTCTTTAATAGACTCATAATAAAGTATCATAATCGTTCACAACAAGTCTATCGCAATTTGGAAGGGCTTTATGATGAACTCTTAGTCCATAAAATAAATGATACAGCAGTAAACAAAAACTGGTCTCCATAAAAGAAGCTCCCTCTCTTTTATAGCTTTACTTTTTTGCATGCACTGATTGTACTTTTCGTCAATATGTCTCTGAGCTATATGAAATCAGTGCATGCCATTTTCTATTGGCAAGTGCTTTTTCAAAAGGAAGAAAATCAAGTGCAATGATACTTGCTACTTCCTCTACTTGAGCACCATTTTCTTCAAGCAGTTCGCACGCTGCCCTTGCTGTGCCACCAGTAGCAAGAAGATCATCAAACAACACTACTTTTCCATGCGGTACATCATCAGGGTGCAGTTCTACTTCATCTGTACCATACTCTAGAGAAAAACTTTTTCTTTGTGTCTTTCGTGGTAGTTTGCCTGCTTTTCTTACAAGCAACAGTGGAAGCTGTAGTTTGTACGCTACTGGAGAAGCAAAGATAAATCCACGAGAATCTATTGCTACTATCGCGGCTATTCCTCTATTTCTATATCTTTCTTCGTACTCATCAATAACTTGTGCAAACACCGTAGGCTGTAACAATATCCCTGTAATATCATAAAATACTATTCCTGGTTTTGGAAAATCTTTTACCTTCAGTATTGCATTATCTAACATTGTTTTATCCATGATACCTCCTTTTTTCATTCCCATTATATAATCATTATTTTCAATTTTTATCAAATACTTTCCTCTAATTTTATGCTATCAGTAAAAAATTTGACATTCTCTTATTATTATATTCTATTATGCAGTTTCTTAAATATATGATTACGTGATGATACAGTAGCACTTATATCACTATATATATTACGGGTAAGATATTCATATCCTATGCCTGCTATCATTGCTGCGTTATCCATACATAATTCTATCGAAGGAAACAAAGCCCTAGTAGAAGGCATATCTTTCATTCTTCTGCGTAAATATCTATTGCATGCCACTCCCCCTCCAAAAGCTACAGTAGTAATGCCAGTTTCTTTTACCAATGCTTCAATACGCTCAACAATTATTTCAATAGCAGCAACACGAAAAGCAGCTGCTATGTTTTCTTTACTTTGTGGATATGCTGTATTCCAGTATTTTTCTCTATGATGAATAGACGCTGTCTTTAATCCCGAATAGGACATATCATACCCATATACTTTTATAGGATATTGCGGAAAACATGCTGCTTCTGCATGTCCTTCTTCGGCATATACATCAAGCTTTGCTCCTCCTGGATATGCAACTCCAAGCTCTCGTGCTACCTTATCAAACGCTTCTCCACATGAATCGTCAAGTGTTACTCCTTTGACTTCTATTGTATCAAAAGTATGCACAATGCCAAGTACAGTATGTCCTCCAGAAACAACAACCCCTATGTAGGGATACTGAATACTATTTTCAACACCTGCCGAGTAGAAATGTGCTTTAATGTGGTCAACACAAACAAAAGGAATACCTTTTGACAATGCAACACCTTTTGCAAACTGTACCCCAACAAGCAAAGAACCACGCAATCCCGGACAAGCACTTACCGCAATACCATCAATAGAAAGAGAGCTTTGTTTTTCTGTGTACTCTTGCATTACTTGTTGATACAACTGAGCTATATGCTGAACATGTAATCGTGAAGCGAGTTCGGGGACTACTCCATTATGTTGCTTATGCTTTTCAATTTGACTGTGTGTGCGTAACGCTATTATTTCATTTCCATCTTTTACCAGCGCAATAGAACACTCATCACAAGAACTTTCAATTCCTAGCACTACCATTACATATAGTATACTTTTTTATAGTAATCCTTGTATAACAAACAGCATAAAAAAAACAGAACAAAACAAACAGCATTATTTAACGGGGAGGAGAGCTCACTTGTACATACTCAAAAAAACTGTTTAAGCCAACAAGCTGTCCTCCATCTTCCACAATAGTAGGGTACATTGTAGATATTGCAATAAAGGTATTTGGTTTTGTTACATGTCCAATAAGCACTGCAAAGCCTTTTTGTTTTGCCAATGTCATTCCTTTTTTTATTTGCTCAGTAATATATTGCACATTATTATTGTTATCAATAAAAACATCTCGTACGATAATGTGCATGCCTAAACTGTCTGCAACTTCTTCTGCTACTGTATTTGAGCTTGTTCTACTATCTAAAAATATAAGATTTTTCTGTTTTGCTGTTTTTAGTACTGTATGCATAAGCCGTTTATCAGCAGTAGCAAGGCTGCCCATATGATTATTAAATCCTATACTTCCTGCTACAGATTGCAAACTATTGTGAATAAGCTCTGATATTTGATTTTCACTATACGATACTTTGAGTGCATATTCTCCTGGCGACTCATTTCCAATCGGTTGCATTGGCATATGTAACATATACGGGACATTATTTTTTTGCAACGCATCGACTATTTGAGCTGTATACGATAAAAACGGCAATACCGCAAGTGTGACTGTTCCTGCAAAACTGAGATACGGGGCTATCTGCTTAAGCGATGCTCCAGCATCATCCAACACAAAGAACAGTACATATGTATCTGCATCATTCTTTAGCGTATACTTTTTTTTTCTTCCAGAAAATGTATCTTGATGTTCAAGAGTACTCTCAAGAAACTCTGAACTTTGCATAGATGCTGTCTTGCTTGTTGTAGGTGCTAGTACCAGTATTTGAGGTGTTTTATATTCTACAGTACTCTCAAAGGGCAGTGGGTACAATGCTTGAGTACCACTATCAGATATTTCTCTCTTTATTTCTCTAGTAAAATGAGACGAGAGATCGTCGCTATCAGCGATAGAATGTTGTTGCTGATTTGATAGAGAGATACCCTGTGTATCAGTATAAGAAGAACTATAGTAGCTCCCTAATAAAAACAATAACAAAAAGAGTACACTACATATCGAAAAAACAATAAGGACACGACGCCAATATATCATACTACTAACAACATCATAGCAGTACTACAGTCATATACTACTATGTAAAGATTTCTGCACCCTATGTGATACAAGCTATGCTATACATATTTTCTGTACTGCTGAGTAATAGCTTCTGAAAAGCCTAATTCACTTTGCTGAGCAATAAGAGAAGCGTATTCATCATATAACATACCACTAAATATATCTTCACTTAATCCTCCATAAAAAGGGTTTTTCTTTTCATCTACTGTTTTTTTCATGCTATCAAGTACCAGCTTAATAAACATTGCTTCAAACTCATCAGCAATGTTTTCAAGTTTTTCACTATCATCTTTAGCAAGATCAACAGCACGTGTTGCATTCTGCACAGTATATTGATTACTATTACTGCTTGCTTGCCCTAATGCTAATCCGTGTATATCCATGTATTATCGCTCCTTGTATGTTTGTATCTCCCAGTATTGTTATCGCTTAAGATTTGCTGCAATACCAAGCATAGAATCTGATGTTTGAATAGCTTTAGAGTTAAACTCATATGCTCTTTGTGCTTTAATCATATTTACAAACTCGGTAATAAGATTTACATTTGATCCTTCACGAAACCCTTGTCTCAATAATCCAATGCCTTCACTTCCTGGCTGAAAAGAAACGGCATCCCCTGATGCTACTGTTTGTGTAAAATAGTTATTTCCTTGTGCTTCTAATCCAGCAGGATTGAGAAAACGATAGAGTATAAACTGTCCTATTTCTTCGTAGTTAATTTCTCCAAATCGTCTAATGCTTACTCTTCCATCATCGGTAACCTTGAGTGTTTTTAAGTCTCCATCTCGTGGAACAAAGATATTAGGATCTACTCGATACCCTTCACTGGTAACAAGCTGTCTATTTCTATCTATCTTAAATTCACCATTACGAGTATATCCAAAACGTCCTTCGGGCAAAAATATCCGAAAAAATCCTTCCCCTTGAATAGCAAGATCTGTTTTTACCTGTGTTTGTTCCATATTGCCTTGCTCAAACATTTTAGGCGAAGACGCTGAGCGCACTCCATGCCCCACCTGTAAGCCCACAGGGACTAGTGTTTGCTCAGTTGCAGGCGTTCCTGCATTACGATGAGTCTGATATATTAAATCTTGAAATTCGCTACGATTTCGCTTAAATCCAGTAGTATTAACATTAGCAAGATTGTTTGATATTGTATCTATATTAAACTGCTGACCTAACATTCCTGATGCAGCTGTCCATAATGAATTTACCATGTTTACTCCTTACATATCCTTTATTATCTATATTCGTATACTTAACAAACGTTCAGTCGATTGGTCAGAACTTTGTATCACTTTCTGTCCTGCTTCATAGGCACGATTTACTTCTATCATTTCAACCATTTGTCGAATAGGTTCTACATTTGATGCTTCAATATATCCTTGCAAAAATGTTGGTCTATCAATCTCAGCTACCAATTCATTTGCTTCTCCACTATACTCATTTGCAGTGTAAAGGCTGTCTCCTTGTTTTTTGAGGTAGCGCTGAAATTCAAAATCTACCACTCGTATTGTATCTAATACTATTGATTGCTCCCAATCATTATCATGTGTATCTACAAAATTTTCTACTGGATCGCGCAAATCAGCGTTTACTATTACTTGTCCTGCATCATTTACCTTAAAATTATTTTGTTGTACACGGATGTATCCATTTTCACCCAACAAAGGATAACCTTCTTTTGTCATAAGTATATTATTATTTCCTATAATAAAATTGCCATTACGCGTATATCGTTCTCCATAGGGGGTGTCTACTGCAAAAAACCCTTGTCCCGATAATGCTATATCAGCTGGATTTCCTGTCTCTTGAGGAGCCCCTTGTGTAAATACTGTGTATATTTCGTTTTGTTCCACTCCTGTACCAAGCACTCCCACCACTGGATTTTTATCTATTGAACCAACTGTGGGCAACACTCCTGTAGGAAACTTAGTACGATACGCTCCCATATTACGAATAAGTAGTTCGGGAAAACTTTTGTCTATAGACTCTTCTCTTTTATATGCAGTTGTAGTAGCATTAGCAAGGTTATTGGTAATCACATCAAGCCTTTGTTGCTGAGTGAGCATACCAGAAACAGCTGTATACATTCCTCTTACCATGTTATCTCCTACAAGTTATATTCGGTTATCTCAGAAAATAATAAAGGAAAATTGTAAAAAAAGAACATTGACATGGTACTATTCAAAGGAAATACACATCAAAGTCCACATATGCAGTTCAATTTCATACATACGTCATAAAGGCACATGCTATGTACTGTTTATCTGTACATAAGATAATAATACTAAAAAGAGAGTGCTATGCACTCTCTTTTTTTATATGCTAATTCCTACATTCTGGAGATCTAGAACCTTTGGGAAACTGTCCTGTTTTCTTCGCCATAGCTGAACCTTGGAAATCAAAAGCATCTACAAGTACTCCACACAGTCTCCATGATGATAAATCTTGATCAAATGAACTAGCATCATTAAACATAGTGACTATACTTGTCACACTTTTTACATTCCATTTACTTATGTTTTGATTAAAAGCACTTGCTTTCCTAAACATAACATTCATAGTAGTAACTTTACTCACATCCCAGCTTGTTATATCTTGATTAAAAGGAGTACTAAAAAACATAGCGTTCATATTAGTAACTTTACTCACATCCCAGCCTCCTATATCTTGATTAAAAGCAGTAATACTCAACATATTTTTCATAGTAGTAACTTTACTCACATCCCAACTTCCTATGTCTTGATTAAAAACAGTAGCAGACTCAAACATAGAACTCATATCATTTACGCTACTTGTATTCCACTGTGTTATATTTCCATTAAAAGTACTATCATCCTTGAATAATTCACTCATATCAGTGATAGCACTGGTGTCTATCATGTTGAGGTTAGGGCTATTGGTGTTTTGTCTGCTTGCTCCTTTTTCTGCAGTGATAATAGCTTGCAGTGCTTTCTTTGTTGTTGGTCTGTAATAGCTCGCTACTTCACTTGGGAGTTTCACCAGCCCTGTCTCTACATTGATAGTCGCAAGTACTTTTCCTCCTGAATAGGATCCCGAAGTAATGGTACATTCCACTACTCCATAGCTATACTCAGTGATAGCAGTATCATGTATGTTTGATTTATTTGCTGTGCCTGCTATTGTTACTGTATTGGTATTTTTTGCAAATGTTACTGTTAAGCCTGTTTCTTGTTTGAGGGTGCTGTTATCTACTGTGCTTTCATCACAGGTAAATGATAGTCCACTGGGACTGATACTGGTGAGTACTCTCGTTGTATTTTGTGCCAGTGCTGTGCCTACTGTTGCTGAAACCTTTGTGGCATTTCCTATTACTACTGTTGGGGTGCTGGCAGATACTGCTGTTGCTTCTGCTGATACCTTTGTCTTTTTGAGGCTGTTTACTGCTACTGCGGTGATATAGTACTTTGTATTCAATCGTAGGTTGCGTATTGTATAGCTTGTTGCTCCTGTTGGTACATCGTCTTTTTCTGCTCCTACTTGTGCATTGCTTTCTGCTTGTGCTTGTGTTTTTACTGTTGCTCCATTTATGCTTGTATTTGAGGCTATATAGTATACTTTGTAATCTATTTGATTATCTCTGAGAGTAGTCGTTCCGTCTTCTGTTGTTCCTTTCACGGTTGGGGCTGTTATGGTAAGTACTATGGTTGCTCCTTGTGCATTTGCTTGTATGGTAGGCTTTCCTGGTGCTCCATAGGCTTCTTTTGCGATAAACTCCTTGCGGACACCTGTTGATTCTTTGTTGGTATCGGTGCTGTTTACTGCTTGTACTACTATTTCGTAAGTGGTGCCTACTGTCAATCCTGTCAGAGTGCTGTTGGTTGTTCCTGCTGCTACTGTTGTGGGGCTTGAGTCTGCATTTTTTATTGCTGTTACGCTTTTTGCACTGCCACTTTTTGCTACTTTGTATACTTTGTACGATACTTGTGCTACTGCTAGGGCATCGCCTGTATTTGCTTTGTGGCTTGCACTAAGGCTGGGGGCTGTCCACGATAGCTTTGCATTCCTTCCTTCTACTCCTTTTACTTGTATGTTGCTTACTTCTGCGGGATCTGTCGCTTGTGATGCGGTTGTTACTGTTGCCACTGTCGATACTGCTTTTTTGCTTGGGTCTGTTTTTATGGCTACTTCTACTACAAAGTGATACTTTGTTGCTCCTTTTATTGCTACTACTGGTGCTGTGTCGCTAGACAAGCCTATACTCGCAAGGGCTGGTACTGTGTATACTCCGTTCCTTGCTGTGCCTATAGTTACTTTTCTGCCTGCTTGTACTTCTGCTACTGTTGGGGTTGTGTCTTTCTGTAAGCCATACACGGTGTATACTAGCTCATTATTGCTGGTTACTGTTGTGCCGTCTTTGTTTTTTGCTCCTGTTATTGTGCTTAATTGTGTGAGTACTAGCTTTATTGTTCCTGTGGTGTTTGTTGATTGTGATACTACTAGCGTGTTTGCTAAGGACGAGGTAGGGGCTGTTGCTTTTGATCTGGGGATGGTGCTCAGTTCTAGCTTTTGTATCAGTGCGAGGTCTTTGCTTTGTGCTTTCTTTGTGGTAAAGGGGTTCAGGCTGTTTATTGCTTCTATGCCTATGGTATATACTGCTCCTTTTGTTCCTATAAATGTTCCTCGTAAAGTGCTGTTTATTGCTATGTCTTGTGTTTGTACTCCTGTTATTGCTTTTATTTCTGCTATTGTTTTAGTACTCTGGTCTCCTGCTACTATGTATACTTTGTATTGTATCTGTGCTTGTGTGAGTTTTCTGTCATTGGGTGCTTTGTGGTTATCGGTAATTGTTCCTGCTTGAAACTCGTACTGTACGGTATCGCTTGTTGCTGTTGATTCTGCAATAAGCAGAGTGAGGCTTTCTGGTGCGGGCGGGACAGTGGATATTGCATCATATACTGCTACTTTGTCAGTGAGCGTTGTTGGGGGGCTTACTCTGTTATTTTCTACTGTAAGAAAGCTAAAGCTATATTGTTTTGCATTTGACTGTGTTGCTGATACTTCTAGCCCATCTGCTATGCCAAAGCTAATGGTAGTAGCTGGGTTTGTTATGCTTTTTTCTGCTATCAGTGTAGTGCCATCGTACATACGCAGGGTGTAGTACTTATTTGAGCCAGTATTTGATCCAGGTGCTTGCGTAAAGGTTGCTTTTATTTGTATTGCTCCTGTTGTTGTAACGAGGGCGGGCTTGCTTTGAAAGAGTTCTGCTGAGGGTGCTGTGAGTGGGGTGGGTGTTGTTATGTCTTGTGTGGCTTGGCTACTTTTGTTTTCTGCATAGTCTATTGCTTGTATTGTTACTGTGTATGTTTTTCCTTGACTGAGTTCTTCGACAGAGAGCGATGTTGTGGGATAGGGTATTTTTTTCTCGTTCAGTACTGTGGTAGTTGTGCCTTTCTCTTGTATGCTTATGCTGTATTCTTTTATGTCTTTGTTCTTGGCTTTTGTTGCATCGGGTGCTGTCCATGTTATTTGTGTTTCTACTTTTGTTGCTGATACGAAGGGATAGCTTGCCTGTATGTTTGTTACTGGATCGGGAACGGTGCTATCTGCTCCTGTATCTACTGTGGTTGTTGCTTCTGTTCCTTTGTTGCCTGCATAGTCCTGCGATTGTACTGCCACTGTGTACTCGGTGGTGGCTTTGAGGTCTGCTATCTGTGTGTTGCGTACTGCTCTGTCTGTTATTGTTACTGTCTTTGCTGGAGTATCGCTCTCTTTTTCTGTTGCTGTTATGGTCACTCCTGCATAGTCTCGTACATTGGGGGCTTGCCAGAGTACTACTATGCTTGTTGCTCCTCCTACGGCACTTACATTGGTCGCTGGTTGTGTTGTCTTGTCCGTTGTTGCTTGTTCTTTTGATACTGCAGTGGAGTACTTTCCGTTTTGAGAGACATACACTTCTACTTTGTATGTAAGTGTGCCATAGAGTTTTGTGAGGGCTATGCCATCTTTTGCGACATACACAGTGGCGTATTCTTTGTTTTGTGCGGTTGCTCCGCTGACATTGGTTGCACTGGTATCTTTGTCTATTGTCTCCTCTGCTACTACGGTGTTTGTTGCGGTTGCTGTTACTCGTACTAAGAGGCTTTTTGCTGTACTGCCTGTTCCAAAGGCAAAGCTCCCCCACTTAATAAGCAGGCTTTCATCGGCAGGGCTATTGCTTTTATCATTTGCTGTTACTGTAAGATCTGCCTCTGGTAGTGCTGCTACTGTTTGTGAGAGTGCTGATGCTTGCACGCCTGTCAATACTGTTGTAGGACTGCTTGTGTTGTCATTTCTGTCTTTGTAGCGTATTTCTACATCATAGGATATGCCTGCAAGCGTGGAGATATTTGGAAGTATAACTTCTCCTTGCTGTAGGTTCTGTACGGTAGCTTGTGCAAGCACTGTAGCACCAGTTGTGCTTTTTACCACTATTGTTGCTTCTGCTATGTCTGTCTTGCCTACTGCTAGTCGCTCTTTGTCCCATGTTATCTTTATGCCATCCCCCGATTTTTCTACGCCTACCTGTGTCAATGTGTCTTGTGGGGTAGTAGTATCTATCAGTGTTGTCACGGTGCGGGTTGTTTTTGGTGATACTTCTGTATCTGAGCCTGATCTTGATTTGTGTGCTTCTATCTCTACAGTGTAGTTAGTGAGGGCTTGCAAGCCTTTGAGTTGGTACGATTGTCCTTGTTGAAACAATGCACGATATTCTATTGCAGGAACACGCACTTGTATTGATTGGGCTGGTGCGGTAGAGGTAGCGTTTACGACTACATGCGTAGCTTCGCTTGGGGCTTGCCAGCGTAAAGCAAGCGTCCCATCATTGCCTGCTGGCTGTATCTGCACATTGGACAGTGATGCAAGGGTCGGGGTTACTGGTGGTGTTACCCCTCCTCCGCCTGATGAGGAACTGCTACTGCCCTCCGAACATCCTACGAGTACGAGGGTAACTATTGCTAGCACTAATGCTATCAGCCAATATTTTTTCATTACTTTTTTCATAAAAATCTCCTTATATTTTTACCTATTATTGTGTGTAATTGTCATTACACACAATGTACAAATATCATTATAGTATATAATACTATTTTTTGTGCATATTGCACCACTCGCAAAAAGAAAAAAAAAAAAAAATACATCAAAATTTATGTATACTATGCATGCACTATAGTAATATGTGATAGTATGGTAGCTCTTAAACTCACATTATCTATCCAGTATTTACTTAAAATATACAGAATATGCTATGCTATAAATATGGCTACAATTTCACATCATGGGCAAGAAGTGCATACAGTAGGTGAACTCCCTTCTGTAGGAACAAAAGCAAAAGATTTTGCTTTATTAAATGAGCAGCTACAAACTGCTACTTTAGAAACATTTGCTGGTAAGCGAAAAATACTTAACATTTTTCCCAGTGTTGATACCTCTACCTGTGCTAGCAGTGTAAAAACATTTGAAGTAAAAATACCTGACAACACAGTGGTGCTTAACATAAGTAGAGACACTCCATTTGCACAAACACGTTTCTGTCAATCAAATAGCATAGGTAAGGGCATTTCTTTAAGCGATATGTCACATACATTTGGAAACGACTATGCCCTCACTATCATTTCAGGAAAACTAAAAGACTTCTTATCACGTGCTGTTATTGTTCTTGATATTGATAATACAGTGCTATATACCGAACAAGTAGCAGAGATTACACAAGAGCCAGAGTATGAGAAAGCAATAGAAGCTCTGAGATAATTACATTGTATATGTATATACTATAATAAATCTATAACATTACTTATTGCTTTCTGATAACTTTCTAAAGGAGCTCTTTGTATTTGGGTTTTCCCATGTTGTAATATATACAAACTGTTTTTTAAATCTGATATAGGAGTTGCTAATTCCGATGCTGTTATTGCTACTGCATGTGCATCAGGTACTTCTAGACTGACAATGTCTGCTTGTAATTTCATCTTATCTTTTAATGTATTTATCCTAATTCTTATTTCTTCATACATAGCCTCAAATGCTTTACTTGGTGCATTACTGCTTGTTGTATATCTATTTAATAAGACTAAATGTATTGTTGGTACTTCTAAACCACTTGCTTTAGCTTTCACAGAAAAATTAGTTTTTGAGTAAAGTTGCGATACATCAACTCCAAATAATAATTTTCCTATAGTATCTATTGCTCTAGCAGAAGCCCCATCTGCAGTACAAGGAACAATTAATCTTTTAGATGCAATCACTGCTTGGGCTGTATATGTAGCAAAACTTGGATTACAATCTATAAAGTAGGTTACATTATTAGTATATTTACTAGAAATACCTTCTTGTAAATCTATGATCCACTTATGGACATTAGCCCACCTATCTTCTGGTAAGTCTACTGATGCTATTTGATTAATAGACTGAACTTGTAATTCTAAGGATGGATCCCCACTCACCAGTAAAAGATTATCTGGCAGTTCTGTTACCCCTAAATCTTTCCTAACTTCAATTACATATTCAGACTCCGAACCTGTGTTTTTATCTGGGTTTGACAGCCTCTTATCAAAGTACCCCCCTATAGTTTTTCTGTTTTTGTTTTTATTCTCATCATGTTCATTTGCTAATAACTTAGATAGATTTTCATACCCTCTCCCATTTCCTCCTAATACAATTTCACTAACATTTGCTTGTGGACACATATCAATTATACAAACTTGTTTATTGGGATTTTTCTTTGCATATTCGGTAGCAAGTACAAACGTTAGAAACGATTTACCAACACCACCCTTATTATTCCAAATTGCATACTTCATACATATTCCTCCTAAGCTATAATATATATTATATCACATATAATATAATTTGTTATACAATCACATTATTTTCGATTTGTTATAATTTCACAATAATGTATGTAGCACAGCAAAACATATAAGCCCACATAATTATCACAAGCATTTCCACGCATATATATTCTCCCATCCCGTAGTATATGCTATACTATACATATGAATACACTACAAGGTACCTTTACAGCACTCATTACTCCGTTTCATGAAGACGGTTCTTTAGATGAAGTTGCTTTACGAAATTTAGTAGATCAACAAATAGAAAATGGTATAACAGGACTCGTTCCTGTAGGCACTACAGGAGAAAGCCCTACCCTTAGTCATCAAGAACACAGCAAAGTTATTCGTATAGTAGTAGAACAAACAAATAAACGTGTTCCTGTTATTGCAGGCACTGGTTCTAATAGTACCCAAGAAGCAATAGAGCTTACACTTGCAGCAAAAGAACTTGGAGCAGATGCATCATTACAAGTAGCTCCCTATTACAACAAACCATCACAAGAAGGATGTATACAACACTTCACTGCCATAGCTGATCAAGCACAGCTCCCTCTTATTCTCTATAATATCCCTGGACGCACAGGCAAAAATATAGAAATAGACACTATTGTACATCTCTCTGAGCATCCTATGGTTGTAGGAGTAAAAGAAGCCACAGGAAATATAACACAAGCAGTAGATATAATGAAAAAGGTAACAAAACAAAATTTCAGTGTACTCAGCGGAGACGATGCTCTTACATTAGGTATGATGGTACATGGCGGACATGGGCTTATATCAGTAACAAGCAATGTATTGCCTCAACACATGGCATCACTTACAGCTCTCTCCCTTGCAGGAGATTTTGTATCAGCTCGAAAATTATTTTTTACGCTACTCCCGTTTTTTCATGCAACCTTTATTGACACTAATCCTATCCCTATAAAATATGCCGCCTCTGTTTTAGGAATATGTAAAGAAACATATCGTCTTCCCTTATGTCCACTCTCTCATGCCCATAAGCAAGCAGTAAAAGACAGCTTACAACAAGTACAAGCTGCCTTATCGTAATACATACAAGCAGTACCACTACCGCATTACTTGATCTATGTATTTTGCTAACTGAACATACTGTTTGACTGCTACTTCTTCTGCGCGCATATGCACACTTATTGAACATGTTTCTAGCAAATGGCATATGCTTGCTTTTTTTTCCTCAGCTGTTTTCATATCACCAAATAACCCATTAACAGAAAACAACATAGGCACTAAGGTATTATATAATTTTTTTCTCCTTTGACTAAATGCTGCACGTACTATAGCACATAAAAGAGAATATACACTATTTCCTATATGAGTATCAGGAATACAGCTAAACACAGTAGACTCCACACTCGGTACAGGATAGAATGAATCGGCAGATACAGAAAAACGATGAGACAAAGAAAAAACACTTTGCATAAGCACCGAACTTATACCATACTGGCTTTCGCCTACCGTACTCACTAAGCGATCTACTGCCTCTTTTTGTATCATATATACAGCAGGCACATGCAACTGTTCTAAAGAGCTTACCTTTATTAAGATACGTACCGCAGAACTGTAGGGTAAATTACCACATACCACATGTGGCAATGTAGCACCGCTTGACACATACTGTTCCAAAGTTTTTTCGGCATCTCCAGAAACAATAGTAATTTTTCCCATCGCTCGTTCTTGAGCAAACTCTTTTTCTAAAAAATGTACTATTCCATAATCAATTTCAAAGACAGTCAGCTGTACATCAGGCAACAATAATGCAGCACTCACACTTCCTAGTCCAGGACCTATTTCCCAAATCCTCAGTGGCTTTTGCTTGCCATTTGTATGAGCTAAGGAAAATATAAGCTGAGCTATTTTTTCTACAAAAAAATAGTTTATAAGAAAATTTTGCCCCCATCGTTTTTTTAATGCAAGAGAATGAGTAGCAAGAAGCTCTTTAATGTTCTGTTTTTTGTAAAGAATAGTGTGCATAGTATCCCGATATAATAAAGCCGTGTTTTCGCTTTACATCTCTATTAGAGTATAGTGTAAATAATAATAACACACATACCAATACATATAGTAATACTAACTGCTCTATACTTTCTATAGCAATAACACCAGACGCATAAGACATACTATATCGAATAACTGCCCCCACTCCCTGTACAATAACACCAAGATATAATGAAACAATATTTGGTAACACCAAAAATAATACTCCACACAATATGAAAAAAACTACCAACGGAGTCAATACTATTGCACTAAACAAAGCCACAGGATACACCGCCTTAAATACAATAAAGCTATACCATGCCGTAGCTATCAAAGCCCCAAAACCCACACTAAAAGTTTGTATTATCACAGGAGGAACATAAGAGTCCAATCTACGAGGAAACATAGCTCTCCCATACACAACACCAATTAACGCTAATTGAGACAAAACAAGCCCAACATTACTCAGTGCACTAGTAAACCCTAACAGAAAAATAATACTAGTCATACTCCACAGACTCATAAAGTGAATCTTTCCCCATACTAATGAACATAACAACGAAAGAGTAAACATAATGGCAGCTCGATACAACGAAGGAATAAACCCTAACCATAGACAGTAGGCCCACACAACAAAAAGACTTATGCCAGCATGTAAAAAAATTGGCATCTTGCCTTTACACCGTAACAATACATACAACAACACATTTAAGTGAAACCCTGAAAGAGCAAGAAGATGACTTGCTCCTGCACGCCTAGAAATATCACGCAATGCTCCCGATAAATACTGCTTTCTCCCAACAAGCAAAGCACTCAATAATCCTGCACTATCTTCATCAGCATATCGCATAGTTTTATCCACAATAAACCGTGCTACTGTATCTGCATCATAATTTCGTAACAACATCGTAGTAGTGTGTGGCTTACCCTCTGGTTGCAATGCCACAGCACTGGTACTCTCTTGCTCAGCAGTATTAACAACAGTATGACGTGTCCATGTAAGAGAATACCAATACTGCATTAAAATAATACAATAGCATACACACAACACCATCAACATACTACCTCTATGCTGTTTCACACATAGTAGCATATTGTTTCCTTTCCTTTGTTGTCTATGTTCTAAAAACACCTTATTCTTTTGTTTTGACGCTTTCCCTAACACATATATACATTGGGAACTCAAAAATACCAACAGTATTACATCAGTATACTGAACAAACATACGAGAGAGAATACAAAATAACGACAAAATAAACAGAAATTGTGCCATATATCTGTATACACAAAAAAAATTATCTTGCTTGAAGTATCATATAATAACACAATGAGTACATTTTTTACTGAAATAGTATACTCTAAAAAATAGTAATTTCCTATGAAACAAAGCATTATTGCACAGATACCCATAGATATTGGTA
Source organism: Spirochaetia bacterium (assembly GCA_965218205.1). GTDB lineage: Bacteria > Spirochaetota > Spirochaetia > WTKD01 > CBDDCA01. Next base: position 1,615,885 of record OZ244590.1, read on the forward strand.
TCATATCAAGCTATATACTTCTCAGTACCATTATGTACCCAATACACAATGAACAGCTATACTATAGCATGTATATTTTCTATCATATACTTGTGCTCACAGTATATACATTTTTCTATATTTACAGCCCTGCATTTAAGGAACATTTTCTCTACAGCATTCCACTCACAAAAAAAACTCTCTGTATATCAATACTAGCCACTATGCCACTTATACTGTTGTCCTTGATTCTTGCCTATTTCTTTCCTGTACAAAATACAGTAACGCTTCCTAAGAGTCCTGTGTTAAGTACACTTTTACTTATTATAGTAGCAAGCAAAGAAGAGCTTTTTTTTCGAAATTATATACTAAAAGTAGGACAACGTCTTGGTATTCCGCTCCCTATAAGCATAACTAGTAGCTCCTTACTATTTGCACTAGGACATATGTATCAAGGATATATTGTAGGAATATTTTCTTTTTTCGCAGGAGTATTTTTTTGCTATTTATTTCTTCGATATAAGTCAATATATGTATGCATGATATGTCATGGATTATACAATGTCCTATTGTATATACTCTACTATATCAATCAATAAAAGAACGCTCCTTTACATTAGCTCTTAAAGAAACTTTTTATACGAGAAAATAACCCCTTCTCTTCTAGTACAGTCTCTGGACTTCTTGTATAATCAATAATTTTTTGAGAACGTTGTGCTACTAAGGCCTGTACATCTTTTGCACTTGTTTCTGCATACGCTTTCATAATAGTTTCTTTTATGTTATGAGCCATACGAACAGGATCGTTATGTGCTCCCCCTGTAGGCTCAGGAATAATTCCATCTATAAGCTGAAACCGAAAAATTTCCTCAGCGGTAAGTTTCATGTATACAGCAGCCTCTTTTGCTTTGCTAGCATCACGTAAAAGAATAGAAGCAAAGCCTTCGGGCGATATTACCGAATAGATGGAATTTTCAAGCATATAGACTTTATCCCCAACCCCAATACCAAGAGCGCCTCCTGATCCTCCTTCTCCAATAACAATACAAATAATAGGAGTACGTAACACAGATAGCTCCATAAGGTTTCGTGCAATAGCCTCTCCTATACCACGTTCCTCAGACTGCATTCCAGGATACGCACCAGGAGTATCAATAAAAGTAATGATGGGACGTGCAAATTTTTCTGCCTGCTTCGCTAGGCGCAATGCTTTTCTGTACCCTTCAGGATGTGCCATACCATAATGACAAAGAATATTCTCTTTCATATTCTTGCCTTTTTGATGAGCAAGAAATGTAAAATGCACTCCATCGATTGAACATATACCACCAACAAGTGCCTTATCATCTCCATAATAGCGATCTCCATGCAACTCCATATATTGATCGCTTATCATATCAATATATTCAAGAGAGGTAGGTCTATCCTGATGTCTTGCAATCTGTACTTTTTTCCATACATTTTCGACAGTATCGTCAAAACTCTCTTGTTGCGTATACGATGGTTTCTCATCCGCCCCTTGCTTATCTGTATTAAAATGATCAGAAGCATATTGCAATACTTCCGCAGGATCTTTTCCTAGCTTTCTTGCCATCTCTTTTAGTTCATCAAATTTTTTTCTTATAGTATCATCCATAGTTACTCCTACTTATTATGTACAGTCATCAAATAGTGAAGTACTTTTCTTACATTTGCTCTATGCACTATAGCATCAACATAGCCTTTCTCAAGCTGAAATTCTGATCGTTGAAATCCCTCTGGTAATTTCTGCTTGACAGTACCTTCAATAACACGTGGACCAGCAAACCCTATCAATGCTTCTGGTTCTGCTAAAATAACATCACCTAACATAGCAAAAGAAGCAGTAACTCCCCCTGTTGTCGGATCAGTCAATAAAACAAACAACGGTATACCCTTTTGTTGAAACAACGCTATAGCATGAGAAGTACGTAACATTTGCATAAGAGAAAAAAGCCCTTCGTACATTCTTGCTCCACCGCTCGCAGTAACAATAAGACAAGGACAATTTTGACGCATAGCAGTAAACACTGCCTGAATAAGCCGCTCTCCTACCATAGTCCCCATACTCCCCCCAATAAAATCAAAAGTCATAGCAGCTACCACAATCTTATTCTCAAGAATTTCTCCTATAGCAACTGATATAGCTTCATCTTCTCTGCTTTTTGCAATAGTATCATGTATCTTTTCTTGATACTGAGGAAAATCAATAGGATTTTGAAATACAGAAGGAAGTGAAATAATATCGTACATCCCGTTATCAAACAATAAATTGAATCGTTCTTTTGCCGAAATACGAAAATGATAATTACAATTTTTACAAACAAATAAGTCTTTTCGTAAATCACTATACTCTATATGTATATGACATTTTGGACATTGATTTTTTTTATTAAAAAATTCTCTATCATCAACAGTAACAGGCACTGTATCTTTTTTCTGTTTAGTAAGTATTTCTTTTAGTTTCTGAAACATGATATTTTCCTATTATTACATTATTATATACAATATATATACTCTCTATTCTCTTTCAAGCACTTTACTTTCTTCTAAATAATTTATTGAATATTTTCCCGAACGAAATGCCTTATCATTGAGGATTTTAATAAACCACTCTTTATTACATGAAAACCCTTTTCCTTCAATACGCAATTCACTCAAGGAACGAAGCATCTTCTGTATTCCTTCACTTCTATTTTGGGCATGTACTAATAATTTAATAAGCAATGAATCATAGAATGGAGGAATAGTACTCCCTTGTGCTATCCATGTATCTATACGAACTCCATGCCCCCCTGGTAAATGCAAAAAATCTATAGTGCCCGAAGAAAGAGCATTTATTCTACATTCCATCGCATAGCTATCAATAACAATATCTTCCTGTGAAAAACTCAACGGTTTTTGATTTGCTACCATAATTTGCTCTTTTATAAGATCCACTCCCCCTACTAACTCTGACACTGGATGTTCTACTTGAATACGTGCATTCACTTCCATAAAATAGAATTCATCCCCTTCTACTAAAAACTCTATAGTACCTGCATTTTTATACCCTATTGAACGAAACAAAGATACTGCTGCATCATACATTTTTTCTCGTAATTCCTCAGTCATAGCAGACGATGGGCTTTCTTCTATCAACTTCTGATGATTCTTTTGTACAGAACAGTCACGTTCACCGATATGCACAACATTAGACACACTATCAGCGATAAGCTGAATCTCTACATGTCTTGGATTTGTAACATACCGTTCAATATATACACGACTATCAGAAAATGATTTTTCTGCCTCTGATGTAGCAATACTAAAATTGCTATCTATCTGAGAAGACTCTTCTATCACACGCATCCCTTTTCCACCACCGCCACTTGCCGCCTTAAGAATAATAGGAAACCCATGTTTTTGTGTAAACTCATGTACTTTCTCAGCACTATCAACTGCCCCTTCTGATCCTGGAATACAAGGAACACCTGCTTTTTTAGCAGCCTCCTTTGCTGATACCTTATCTCCTACAAGTGCTATAGTATCTGGATCAGGGCCTATAAATACCATACCAGCCTTCTCCACTTGATGTGCAAAATTTGCATTTTCACTTAAAAAACCAACTCCTGGATGAATCGCATGACAAGAAGCTCCCGTAGCAGCAGAAATAATATTATTGACATTAAGATAAGAATCAGAAGAAGGAGGTGCACCTATACACACTTTCCTATCCGCATATTTTACTGGATATGAATCTCTATCGGCCTCAGAGTACCCTATAACGCTTTCTATGCCAAGCTCTTTGCATGCCCTAATAATACGAAGAGCAATTTCTCCCCTATTAGGAATAAATACAGAATCCATCATAAAGCCCTTACTTCAAACAAAGCCTGTCCATACTCAACAAGATGAGAATTTTCTACCAATATAGACACAATTTCCATATCATACTCTGCCTCAAATTCATTCATAACTTTCATAGCTTCAATAATACAAAGAACATCTCCTTTTTTCATTTTATCACCTTCTTGAACAAAAGGAGGAGTATCAGGACCAGCAGATCGATAAAAAGTGCCTACTATTGGAGCAAATACCTCTTGAGTATCCTTCTTTACTTCGGTAGAAGCTACATTTTGAGGGGCTTCATGTACTGCAGGAGCTACAGGAGCAGGCACAGGAGCTTGTGAAATATGATGAGGAACAGAGTGAGAAGTAACAGGGTAATGAGCATACCCCGCATCCTTTGTAGGCATTTCCTTGTTCAGAGTAACCTTAAAATCTCCTTTTACAGACACTTCTATAGTAGCCGAACTTAGCCCACTTGACTTAAACCACTTTGATATATCTTCTAATGTTTTTTTATCAACTTTCATAATTTACCTCACTATATGTATTATACAGTAAAACAATAATATCAAGTGCAAGGGAATTAGATATTACACAGAAAATGAGAGAATGTTTTGATTGTAAGATTACTCATAGTAGCATAAGTAGAGATAGATGAGACTTATAGAGAGTGAAAAAAACAAGCATTTAGTGTTAGATTCAATATGACAAAGGCTACAGTAAAGCAATGTATATAATTCCCTTTCTTCTCCATAGATACATAAAATATAGTATTTCGCTATAATGTCATATAGGAGAATAAAGAAAACTACTATAGACATATGCAATACATCAGTAATATCAAAAAGCATATAGCACAGCTCTTTTTCACTATTGGAGACTTTACTGTATTCTCCTTCAAAACATTTAAGGCTCTGTTTACTCCGCCATTTCGAGTAAAGCTCATCATTGATCAACTTATGCATACTGGCATTGCCTCCATCAGTGTTATAGCTATTTCTAGCATAGCTATTGGCATGATTTTTACATTACAGCTTGCCATTGAACTTGAAAAATTTAATAGTGCCGTACTCGTAGGCAACATTATAGGACAAGTATTTAGCAAAGAGCTAAGTCCTGTATTTACTGCTTTGATGCTCATTGGAAAAAACGGCTCTGCTATGACTGCAGAGCTAGGAACTATGCATATTAGTGATCAAATATATGCTATGAAAACGATGTCTGTAGACCCAATACAATACCTCGTACCTCCACGCCTTATTGCATGTATGTGGATGTTCCCATTACTTTCCGCTCTTTCTACTCTTGTAGGATTAGGAGGAGCATCGTTTGTAGCATTTTATTTACTTAACATTGATAGAGCATCTACAATAGATTACATGTTCAGATCAATTACTCCTTTTGATATTATCATGGGAGTATTTAAGTGTTTCCTTATGTCCATTTTTATTTGTCTTATATGTTGTTATCTAGGAATGTCCGATAAACGAAACTCTAACGATGTTGCAAAACAAACTACAAATGCTGTGGTAATATCATCATTAACTATACTTATATTAGATTTTATATTAGGAAAACTTATCCTTTTAGTAAATATATAACTAAGAGACTTATATGAATGATCAAGGCTTTTTAACTATAAAAAATCTTCGCAAATCTTTTGGAAAAAAACATATTCTCAATGATATATCGCTTTCCATTAAGAAAAATAGTGTCACTACTATTTTTGGAAAAAGTGGTGAAGGAAAAAGTGTACTATTAAAATGCATCGTGGGCATACTTACTGCTGATAGCGGAAATATATTATATAAAAATCATGATATTCGAGAGAAGAAAAAAGAAAATGCTCATATCCTTCAAGATTTTGCGTACTTATTTCAAGAATCTGCATTATTTGATTCATTGACTGTATTTGAAAATGTTGCATTTCCTTTACGAGAATGTCTAAAAATAAAACAAAAAGCACGCATATCAACCATAGTAGAAGAGTTGCTAGAAAGTGTAAATATAAGAAATAGCAATACTAACTATCCATCCAATCTCAGTGGAGGCATGAAAAAAAGGGTAGCACTAGCAAGACTTCTTGCTCTAAAACCAAAAATAATGCTTTGCGATGAACCAACGACAGGACTAGATCCTGTTACTGGAAAAGCTATTACTGAGCTTATTGTAAAGCAAGCAAAAGAACATAATATTACCTGTATCATTATTTCACATGACATAAATATAGCATTAGCATATACTGATACTGTGGCTTTTTTAGAAAATGGAAAAATAAGTTATTATGGAAACAAAGAAGGTATGTATACCAGCAACAGTGCATTAGCACAACAATTTTTAGATATAGCTATGAATTTAAAATAAAAAAATGAGGGAAGACATTGAAAAAATCAATTATCATAATAGGCATTTTCTCTACAGGGGTAACAGTTTTTTTTACTCTTTTTATTATTCAATCAAGTAATTTAGTAGGGACAGAAAGTTATGAAATATCTGCTGAACTCAGCAATGCAGATGGAATTATAAGAGAAACAACAGTCAAGATTGCTGGAGTAGATGTAGGAAAAGTCAAAGAATTACTATTACAAACAGATAATCGTGTACTCCTTACCATAGAGTTAGATGGTAAGGTAAACATTCCTATAGATTCTACCATACAAAAAAAACCACTTGGCATTCTTGGATCATCTTTTTTAGAGATTGTTCCTGGAACAGCTCAAATAAATATTAGTGAAGGAGGGACACTACAAAGTACTAATGCGACAAGTTTGATAGATACACTAGGAGACTCAGCAGGAAGTATCAGTGAAGACATAGAAAGCATAACAGATACAGTAGACACCTACTTAAAACAAAGCGATATTCTTGAAAAAATAGATAGAATAGCATCAGAATTAAATACTACTGTGATATACATGAACACATTATTAGAAACAGTACAAACAAGTGTAGAAAACAACACTACATCCATTGGTGCAATTATTACTGCAACAGCACAAATAACAAATGCACTTGAGTATCTCATAGTGCAAGACAAACAATCATCAAATGATGATTTATCTCAAACATTGCTTGCTATCCGCAATACGCTTGTTAATATAGAAGAAATTACAGGCAAAATAAACAATGGGGAAGGGACTATAGGAAAATTGATAAATGACGAAGAGTTATACGATACTATCAATGAAACTGCAGGTAAACTAGATACTGCCGTTGATTCTATAAACAAGGTAGTAAATCCAGCAGCTCAATTAACAACAGCACTTGATTATAGAGTAGAAAATCTCATATCAGAAAACGCTCAATATACTCCAAAACAGCATGTTAATCTTCAGTTTGCAATACCCAGTACTTACAGAGAATACAAAGTGGGTATTGTCTATGGTGGAGGAGAAAATCTTACTGATACTACATCCTACCCTTCTTTATCAAACAGTAATATAAAATTAAATCTCACTATCGGACAAGGGGTGTATAAAGATCATATCGTATTGCATGGAGGAGTTATAGAAAATACTGGTGGCTTTAGAGTTGATATACGCCCTATAAAAGAATGGGAAATTTCATCAGAGGTATACAATTTTGGCATACAAAATGGAGCAAATATCAGAACCTTTACTCAAGTAAAGCCATTTATATATTTAGAGAATAAGAAAAACCCTCTCAGCTGGCTGTATATCAATGGTGGAGTAGATGATATACTTAATAGCTATACCCGCACCTATTTTGTAGGAATAGGACTACACCTTGTTGACAACTTCTTTCACGAAGCTACTACAGTACTGCCTGTAGCTAGCACAATACAACAACTACCATAAAACACTAATCAATAACAAATAATCCTTGTGAAATAATTGCTTCTTCGTTTTTTATTGTTTTGTTCGCTATATCAGATTCTTCGTCTTCATTGTAATAGACTCCATATACCGATAATTTTTCATGACCAATCGTAAAATCTTCATGACTACAGCTTACATTACATCCAATAGACAACAGCTCTTCTTTTTCTTTCTTATCGTTATGACCAAAACCGTAGCCTGTAGTATATGCAGTTCCCAGTGCAAAATGAACCCCAGCATTTTCATCAAACAAAATATTATTGAACACAATGCCTGATTCCCAGACAAGTGAGTGAGTATCAACAAGTGCTATCTCCCCAAGATATTGATTACGTTCATCAGCACGCAAAAAACTTTGAAGTGCATCATTCCCTGATTGAGCAGATGCAGAAACTACTTTTCCTTGACTAAAAGTCATAGTAATACCGTCAATAGTCTTTCCAAATATTTCAATAGGGCGTTGTACTGTTACAGTACCATGACTGTATCGACAATCGGGAGAAGTATATGTTTCTTCGGTGGGAACATTTGCTTGAAAACGTTTTCCGTTAGAGCTAGTGTGCACTGCTCCTGACCATACACTGCGTTTATTAAGTGAAACAAACCAATTAGTACCTTCGCCCACAAAATGCAAGGCATGATATTTTTTATTATCAAGATATTGTTTTCTTTTTTGTATACGACTAATTTTTTCTTCCCATGCGGTAATGCAGTCATCCTTGTCTAACATAAGTATGTTACGCATATGTTCCCATAACTTTTTTCCTGCTGAGGTAGGATCTAAATGAGGAAATATATTTTTCCCCCATACCAATGTAGGATATGCGGTAACTATCCATGTAAACCTATCACTGATTACTCCCTCATGAAAATGCTTTACAGTATTTTGATATGTTCTGTGTAGTACCGATAATGCCTCTGCTGAAACTGCATTGCCTATATCTTTTTCAAGAGGACTACGCAATGAAACAACACAGGCTTTCATATCACTGTATTCGCTAAGGGTATCTTTTATATTATTGGGAAGATATTCAAGATATTCTGTATGAGAATACTGTGCTCGAAGCAACTGAAGATACTGATCTTTTATAGATACAGCAACATACTTTGCTCCTTTTTGATATGCTTTTTGAACAAGCGTATAGATCATCTGTTCATACCCAAACTGAGTATTGATAAGAACAACATCGTCTTTATCGACTGCTAAAAGATGCAATATAAGATCTGCATATTTTTCCCTCTCTATAGGTGGCACTATGTCTTGTATCATGCTTTTTTTACCTCACAATAATAGTATTCAATATATATATGCTTATATATAGCGTATGTGTAACACTGCTTACTTTTTTATTTCATCAATTTGCTGCGATAAAGAAGCTTGATCAATAATAGCTAATGCAGCAGAGTACCCTGCGTTTCCATGTTTTATGCCTGCTCTGTTTAAGGCTTGTTCTACAGTATGGGTAGTGAGTACCCCAAAACTTATTGGAATACTGCTCTCACGTGCTATTGCAGCAATAGAAGATGCGGTATTTGATGCAACATAATCATAATGATCTGTATCTCCCTTAATCACTGCTCCAAGACAGCATATTCCATGATAAAGGTTCTTTTTTGATAGCTTATTAGCAATAAAAGCAAGTTCCATAGAACCAGGCACCCAAAAAATATCAGGAGTATTTCCTTCATGTTGTTCTATACATTGCTTTGCTCCTGCGAGAAGTTTTTCAGTAATGAGTGAGTTAAAACTAGCAACAACAACAGCAAATTGCTTTCCTTTCGCACTTAATGTTCCACTATATTCCATTGTTTCTTTCCTTTTTGTCTGTATTTTATCGGTATTTCCTATTATTATATATGCTTTCTATTCTCTGTTTTTTATCCATAAAAGATCACATACCCTATATAAAGTATAGCAAATAACTTATATGTGTTGTATATAGGACAATAGATCTTCTATGTGAAGTAGCACAAGCCCATACTCTTTTGCAATATGTTCAAGCTGTGCCATGCTTGCTGCAAAGCCATCTTCGTTAAGTATCTCACAAATAGCGGCTACTGGTCTGTGTCCAGCTTGCCGTACCAGCTCTATAGATGCTTCGGTATGCCCTGCTCTTGATTGTACTCCCTCTTTATGGGCAACAATCGGAAATATATGTCCCGGTCGAGCTAAATCTTGTGGCACTGTGCGTGCATCTGCGAGTGTGTTTATAGTAATAGCTCTATCACGTGCTGACACTCCCGTAGTAGTACCAGCAACAGCATCTACACTGACAGTAAAGGCGGTATGATGTAAAGAGGTATTATTACTGACTTGCATGTCAAGATAGAGGCTTTGTGCTATCTCAGAAGAAAGAGGACAACACAGCAATCCTTTTCCTTCCGTAATCATAAAGTTTATACTTTGAGTATTTACCATTTGAGCAGATTGTACAAAGTCGCCTTCATTTTCTCTGTCTACATTATCAAATAAGATAACTATCTTGCCTTGTTTTATATCTGCTATTGCTTGTTCAACTATTTCTTTTTTTCGTATCTCCATAAGCTCTCTATTAATTATACTCTTTTATTGATAACATTGTTATAACGCGATACTAGCATGTTGCTAACATGCTTTATTATCATATCGGGCTCTATGTTTATTGCATCCCCTTGTTTTCTATATTGCAGAGTTGTATGATGATATGTATGAGGAATAATATTGACAGTAATAGTTTGAGCATGCATGTCTATATACGCAATGGTAAGGCTTATTCCATCCAGTGTTACCGATCCTTCAGGACACATATATTGCATCATTGATTGCGACATATATATACTATAAAAATAATTTTTTTCAGAATATGATAATTCTTTCGTCTGCTGTTGCTCTTTTGCATGCTTGCTCTGTACATCTTTTTGTGCGTCTTCTTTTTTATGAGTGATTGCCACAATGGTCCCTGTAGATTCCACATGGCCAAGCACAAAATGTCCTCCTAAAGAATCTCCTACCTTAAGAGATAGCTCTAAGTTTACATAATCATGTTTTTGTAACAGAGAGAGGTTTGTTTTTTCCCCACTACTGTATAATACTTCTACGGTAAAAGTTCCATACAAACGAGAATATGTTACTACAGTAAGACATACCCCATTTACTGCTACAGAGTCTCCTTTTCGAATTCTTCTACTAATATATCTTGATTTGATAACTAAGCGTCTGTATTTTCCTTCTTCCTTTGTTTCTACCGACAGTACCGTGCCTACATCAACCACTAACCCTGTAAACATAGTTCCTCCTATAGTAATTGTAGCATTTCCTTATTATAATGGCTCTTTATATAATCCTTTGTTTTCCATAACATTGAAAATATTTTTTCGTATATCCTGATATCAATAGATCTTCTGTACCATCTGCATTAGCAATAGAACGAGTGTTTACTGTGTACAAAGAAGATACTTCTTTCATGGTAGTGATTCCCTGTATCTGAAAAGAGGAGTGCTGTGTGCCTCCTATAATTTTTGGTGCTATAAATACTGATATTTTATCTATAAGCCCCATAGAAAAAAAGCTACTGAGCAATGTTGCTCCACTTTCCAGTAAGACAGAATAGCAGGACAAAGAATACAGTACATCCAATACATGATGCAAGTCTATATGTTGCTTTGTATCTCTCTCCTGTGTAATGATTTTTGCTCCACATGCTTCTAGTGCTTGTGCTTTTTTCTTTTTTTGATGAACATACTGTTTTGCACAAAAGATAATAACGCCAGGTGACTGTCTTCGTGCAATATCAAACATACGGGCATGTACGGGAGTTTTTAATGTTGTATCAAGAATTACCAGCAACGGATTATTGGATGCTTTTGATATATCATTACTACTATTTTTTAGTCGAACATCAAAACGAGGGTTATCCTTGAGTATAGTATTTACTCCTGTGATAATTGCTTGTGCATGCTTGCGTATGATACGATGTACCACTGCTCGTGAAGCCTCTCCTGTAATCCACTGTGAATCTCCCGAAAGAGATGCTATGCGTGCGTCTATACTCTGTGCAATTTTTGCATGTACAAAAGGATGCTTTTTTTGTTGTAATGCAATAAACACCTCATTTAGTTCTACCAACTCTTTTTGGAGAATATCAAGCACTATTACTTCTATCCCTGCTTTTTGCAACAGCACAATGCCTTTGCCTTGCATGTTTTTATTGGGGTCAATCATGCCCACTACTACTTTCTTTATTCCTGATGCTATAATGGTATCGGTACAGGCAGGTTGCTTTTTTCCTTTCCACACAGCACAACATGGCTCTAAGGTACAGTACAGTATTGCCCCATCCATTATCTTTGGCATAACAGGAGACATACGAGAAAAACTAAAAACATTGCTTTTTTTCAATGCTCTGTCTATAGCAATTTTTTCTGCATGTTGCTGTCCATACTGTGCATGCCATCCTTGTGCTATAATCTCATCATCTTTTACTATCACTGCTCCTACCTTAGGGTTTGGATATACTGCATTCCCTCCCTTTTTTGCAAGAGCTATTGCTTTCTGCATATATTTCTTATGCTCATTCATACTATGTTTCTCATTATACATCATACACTGTTATAAGCATAGCTTTTTATACAATATACAGAGAGAAATGCCTAGAAATATTTTCTTACTGCTCTTTAGGTTCTATAGCAAGAAAGGATAGCTCCTTTCTTGCTATAAGCTGTATTTCTATGTATCTACTATGAGGTACATGCTGAACTACCAGCAAGCTTTGGGTACTGTGCTGTTTTGCCATCCATAGCTGAATTTTTGAAATCATAATCAGGATGTATTCTTGATACGCTACACAATTTCCATGATGATAAATCTTGATCAAATGCAGAAGCATTATAAAATAAAGCAAGATATGGAGCTACAGAAGGAAAAATTATACGAACCTTCTGCACATCCCATTTACTTATATCTTGATTAAAAGCACTGGCATTATTAAACATAGAAGTCATATTAAAAACATTACTCACATTCCAGTCTCCTATGTCTTGATTAAAGGTAGTAGCTGAGTCAAACATTGAACCCATATTAGTAACCTTGCCTACATCCCAAGATCCTATGTCTTGATTAAAAACACTTGCTTCCCAAAACATACCACCCATATTTGTTACATTACTTGTATTCCACTGCGTTATGTCTCCATTAAAAGTACTATCTTGATAAAATAATTGATTCATATCAGTAATAGCACTCGTATCTATCATGTTGAGGTTAGGACTAGGGTTATTGTTTCTTCCTGAACCTTGTCTTGTTTTTTCTGCAGTGATAATAGCTTGCAGTGCTGACTTTGTTGTTGGTCTGTAATAGGTAGCTGATGTTTGTCCTGATGGTGCTGTTCTTAGCTCTGTCTGTATAACGATAGTGGCTGGTACTTTTGTATTTGAAGCAGTAAGGGTACAGCTTACTACATCATAGCTATACTCAGTAATATTAGGATCACGTACATTGGACTTATTTGCTATGCCTGTTATGGTAACTGTTTTGCTATTCTGATTAAACGATACTGCTAACCCTGTTTCTTTTTTAATTTTCTCTGCATCTGCTTTCGGTATGTTGCCACTACAGGTAAAGGTATTGCCACTGGGAACGCTACTGAGTACTCTTGTTATATTTATTGCTGGCGTTTTGCCTACCTCTGCTGAAACTACTACAGTGTTTCCTATAAATGCTGACATTTCAAATTCTTTACGGACTCCTGTTGATGCTTTTGTAGGATCGGTGCTGTTTATTGCTTGCACGACTATTTCGTAGGTTCTTCCGTTTGTCAATCCTGTCAAAATAGTGTTTGTTGTTCCTGCTGACACTGTTTTTGTTGCTGTCGCATCTCTTATTATTGCTGCTTCATTTCTTGCACTGCCTCCTTTGACAACACTGTATACTTTGTACGATACCTGTGCGGTTGTTAAGGTAGCTCCTTTGTTTGTTTTGTGGCTTGCATCAAGGCTGGGAGCTGTCCACGATACTCTCATGCCTTTTGTGGTTACTGCTGTTTGTATATTGCTTACTTCTGCGGGGGCTGTCGCTTGTGATGCGGTTGTTACTGTTGCCACTGTCGATGCTACTTTTTTGCTTGGGTCTGTTTTTATGGCTACTTCTACCACAAAATGATACTTTGTTGCTCCTTTTATTGCTACTACTGGTGCTGTGTCTGCAGACAAGCCTAAACTGGCAAGGGCTGGTACTGTGTACACTCCGCTTACACTTGGACTGCCTATGTTTACTTTCCTGCCTGCTAGTACTTCTGCTACTGTAGCTGTGCCGTCTTTCTGTAAGCCGTACACGGTGTATACTAACTTGTCATTTGCTGTTATGCTTGTGCCATCGTAGTCTTTTGCTCCTGTAAATGTGCTTAACTCAGTAAGTACCAGCTTTATTGTTCCTGCTGTGCTTGTTGACGGTGATACTACTAGCTTGTTTGCTAGTAATGACTGGCTGGGTGCTACTGCTTTGGAGGTATAGATTTCCTTTATTTCTGCTACATCGGTGTAAAAGCCTGCTGGAAAGAGATTGGTTGATACATTGTAATCGGGGCTTGTTGTGTTTACTATCCTCACTCCTATGTAGTAGTCTTTTGCTGTTTCTATGGGCGTTGCTCCTGCATTGCTTCCACTGGTGCTGTCTACTATTGCTATGGATAGTGTGTCTTGAGTTGTTCCTGTTGCTTTTGTGTATTTTGCTACTCTTGCTCTACTTTTTTCCACTGCCCACAGGGCTGATACATTGGCAGGCTTTCCAGTTGTGTCTTCTTTCTTGAGGTATAGCACATAGTAGGCAAGATCTGTCGCTGCAAGGGCATTGCCATTTGCCTTGCTCACTCCTGCTATATCTGAGGCATTAAGCTGTACTGTTATGACTTTTTTTCCGCTGTTGCCTCCTGTGGTAGGCACTGCAAATACTACTGCGTTGTTTGTAGTATAGGTTGTTACTTTTGGTGCGTTTGGGGGTGTAGTAAGTGTTGCTGTTTTTATTGTTGCTGATGTTCCTATGCTATAGGCGGGATTGAGGCTGTTTATTGCTTCTACTCCTGCGGTATATTCTGCTCCCTTTGTTCCTATAAATGTTGCTTTTAACTCTGCACTGTTTCCTGCTAGCTCTCTTGTTTGTACTCCTGCAAGGGCTTTTATTGCATCTAGTGTTTTTGTGCTATGGTCTCCTGCTACTATGTATACTTTGTATTGTATCTTTGCTTGTGTGAGTTTGTTTCCATTAGGGGCTTTGTGGGTATTGGTAATAGTACCTGCACTAAATGTATAGACTGCTGTTGCAGTTGTTTGGGTTACTGATTCTACGGAGAGTGTTGCATCTTTGGCAGCTGGCGGTGCTGTTGAGGTGCTATCGTATACTGCTACTGCATCAGCGAGAGGGGTTACTGGGCTTACTCTGTTATTTGCTATCTGCAGAAAATCAAAGCGATAGTTCTTGGCATTTGCTTGGTACTTGGGTACTTCTAAGCCATCTGCTATACCAAAGCTAATGGTGGTTGCTGGGTTTGTTATGCTTTTTTCTGCTATTACGGTAGCTCCCTCTTTCATACGCAAGGTGTAGTATCGTCCTATGCCCGGTGCTTGCTTAAATGTTGCTTTTATTTGTATGACTCCTGTTGTTGTAACGAGGGCGGGCTTGCTTTGAAAGAGTTCTGCTGAGGGAGCTGTAAGCTGAGAGGGGGTGGTTATGTCTTTTGGGGTTGATGTACTTTTGTTTCCTGCATAGTCTATTGCTTGTATTGTTACTGTGTATGTTTTGCCTTGTGTGAGTTCTTCGACAGAGAGTGATGTTGTGGGATAGGGTATTTTCTTCTCGCTCAGTACTGCAGTACTTGTGCCTTTCTCTTGTATGCTTACGCTGTACTCTTTTATGTCTTTGTTGTTGCTTGTGGGTGCTGTCCATGTTATCTGTGTTTCTACTTTTGTTGCTGATACAAAGGGATAGCTTGCTTGTATGTTTGTTACTGCATCGGGGGCTGTGCTATCATCTACTGTGGTGGTAGTGGCTGTTATTTTTGCTCCTTTGTTACCTGTGTAGTCCTGCGATTGTACTGCTATGCTGTACTCGGTGGTAGCTTTGAGGCCTATTATTTGCGTGTTGCGTACTGCTCTGTCTGTTATTGTTACTGTCTTTGCTACTTTATCACTGTCCTTTTCTGTTGCTGTTATGGTAACTCCTGCATAGTCTCGTACATTAGGTGCTTGCCAGATTACTACTATGCTTGTTGCTCCTCCTACTGCACTTACATTGCTTACAGGCTCTGTGCTTTTGTCGGTTGTTGCTAATTCTTTTGACACTGCAGTGGAGTACTTTCCGTTTTGAGAGACATACACTTCTACTTTGTACATAAGTGTGCCATAGAGTTTTGTGAGTGCTATGCCATCTTTTGCTACATATACAGTTGCGTATTCTTTTGCCTGTGCAGTTGCTCCGCTGACACTGGTTGCACTGGTATCTTTGCTTATTGTCTCTTCTGCTACTACTGTATTTGTTGCGGTTGCTGTGACTCGTACTTGGAGTTTTTTGTTTGTAAAGGTAAAGCTCCCCCACTGGACAAGCAGGCTTTCATCGGCTGGGCTATCGCTTTTATCGTTTGCTGTTACTGTAAGATTTGCCTCTGGTAGTGCTGCTACTGTTTGTGAGAGGGCTGATGGCACTATGCCTCTGAGTGCTTGCTTTGCCGTGCTTTTGTTACCGTTGCTATCTTTGTATACTACCACTATATCATAGCTGATGCCGTCTATGGTGGGCACAGCAATGCTCACTTCTCCTTGTGTTACATCTTGTACTGATACTTCTGTCTTTACCCCTGTAGTTTTTTCTATTACCTGTATTGTGGCTTCGGCTATGTCTGTCTTGCCTGATGAGAGTAGTGCTTTGTCCCATGTTATCTTTATGCCATTTGTTGCCTGTTCTACTGCTACCTTGTTGAAGGTATCTTGAGGTTTCGTTGTATCTGTTAGTGTTGTAACAGAGCGGGTTGTTTTTGGTGATACTTCTGTGTCTTTTTGTGCTTCTAATTCTACAGTGTAGTTAGTGAGTGCTTGTAAGCCTTTGAGTTTATACGATTGTCCTTGTTGAAACAATGCACGATATTCTATTGCAGGAACACGCACTTGTATGACTTGGGCCGGTGCAGTAGAGGTAGCTGTTACGACTACATGTGTGGCTTCGCTTGGGGCTTGCCAGCGTAACGAGAGCGTCCCATCATTGCCTGCTGGCTGTATCTGCACATTGGACACTGATGCAAGTGTCGGGGTTACTGGTGTCCCTCCTCCACCTGATGAGGAACTGCTACTGCCCTCCGAACATCCTACGAGTACGAGGGTAGTTAGTGCTAGCACTAAAAACAGTGCAACGAGAGTTATGTTTTGCTTATACCGAGAGTGTACCCCCCCCCCCCCCAATTTTTTTGATGCTGTGTAATTCCTTACTCAACAATATTTTTTTCATAATGTTCTCCTTTTATTTTCACTTATTGTTGTGTGCTTATCATTACACACAATGAACAACTATCATTATAGCATATAATACTATTTTTTTGTCTATATTGCATCATCCACAAAAAGAAAAAAATACACCAGAATATATATGCACTATAGTAACATGTGATAATAATGCTACAATAGAAATACTATGAACAAAAAAGAAACCATCCAACTCATTGTTGCCAGCTCAAATACCCATAAAATACAAGAGATACATCAAATACTTCCATACATTTCGTTTAGTAGTATATCCGATATTCAACAAGCACATAATATCCCTGACACAGCTGATTTTTTTACGCCTCCTGAGGAAACAGGAAATACTTTTTTTGAAAATGCAATGATAAAAGCACAATACTATTATCGCACTTTGCAAGTGTACTATAAAAACACTGAAAAACAAAGTTTCAAAAACATAGCAGTAGTAGCAGAAGATTCTGGCATTAGCATTGACGCCTTAGGGGGAGCTCCAGGTATTTTTTCTGCTCGTTATGGCAAAGACAAAGTAAGCAAAGAAATACAACAGAGGAATGCTCAATGGCAACTTGATTATGTACTGAAACATATGGAAAAAAAAACACAGCGCAGTGCATACTTTACTTGCTCTGTAGTAGTGCTATTTTCTGATAATAATTTTATAAGCTCACAAGCTACATGGCATGGAAGTATTATAGACACTCCATCGTATACATTACAAAATGGCTTTGGATATGATCCTATTTTTTATCTTCATGAACAACAATGTACCTCTGCTATGTTATCTCCTCAAGAAAAAAATATACTCTCCCATCGAGCAAAAGCATTTACACAATTAGCTCCATTATTTTATTCATTAAATCTGATACAATAGCAATAGTATATAATACAATATAAGGAGAAACTATGTCAGATACAAAACAACAGAACATGCTTAAAAACAGAGAGGATATACCAGTTCAAGACACATGGAACTTGGAACTTTTGTATAAAAATACAGTAGCATGGGACTCTGCATACAAAGAAATACAAACAAGAATACAAGCGTTTACACAATTTGAAGGCAGCATACAAGAAGATGAAACACATTTACTTATCGTATATGAAGAACTTTTTTCCTTACAAAGAAAAGTTCATCACTTAGCTACTTACGCTATGCTTAAAATGTCCGAAGATGCCATCAATCCTGAACATCAACAGTTATATGCAAAAGTACAATTTTTGAGTACAAACTTTAGTAAGGTAACTGCATTTTTACCACAAAGCATGTCACTCCTATCAGATGCTTTTTTAGAATCTCTGCTTGAAAAAAACGCTTTTTCTGATTACAAACAAACAATTCGTACTTTCTTACGACAGAAACACCACATCCTCTCTTTGAGCGAAGAAAAAATACTTGCACAACAGAGCTTATATGAAGATGGATTTGAAGCAAGTTTTTCTGCTCTGATGGATGCAGATTTACGCTTTGGTACAGTACAAACACCAGAAGGAGAAATAGAGCTTACCCATAGTACTATGTCTGTGCTGATGGAACATAAAGAGAGACAGGTACGAAAAGATGCATACACAAAATACTTTACAGTACTCACTGAGCATACACAAGTGTTATCTCGCTTGTATACAAGCAGTGTACAACAAGATTGTGTACATGCAACTATACGCAAATACAACAGTGCACTTGAAGCAAGTATTCATACACAAAATATCCCTCTCTCATTGTATTCTACACTTATTGACAACTGTCGTTCTTATTGTAAAGAATTACATGACTATTATGCCATGCTAAAACAATACGCACAGCTAGATGATTATAGCGTGTATGACACTCGCTCTCCACTTTTTGAACATCCTCCCCATGACATGAGTTATGATGAAGCAGTAGCCCTCATTTGTGAAGCACTTGCTCCGTTAGGAACAGAGTATATTTCTATTATGAAAAAAGGTCTCACCAACGATAGATGGGTAGACAAATATGAAAGTAAAGGCAAACGTTCTGGTGCTTTTTCCAGTGGCGTATACGATAGTGAGCCCTACATTCTGCTCAATTATCAAAATAAATCACTCGATCAAGTATTTACGCTTGCCCATGAGGCAGGACATAGCATGCACAGTTATCTTGCACACAAGGCAAATCCTTATCCTATGTCTAGCTATACTATTTTTGAAGCCGAAGTAGCATCAACACTTAATGAGTATCTTCTGCATAGATACCTCATTGATACATGCAACAATGAGAAATATAAAGCATATTATCTTTGGCATGAAATTCAAGAATTTACTTCGGTATTTTTTCGACAAGTAATGTTTGCCGAATTTGAATTGCAGTGTCATCAACACATAGAACAAGGAAAACCATTAAGCACTCAATTTTTTCTTGAATTAAGCAAAACATTATTACAAGACTATTACGGCTCTGCTGTTAAGATACCCGAGCTTTCTCATATACTAGGACTACGGATACCTCATTTTTATCGTGCGTATTATGTGTTTAAGTATGCTACAGGAATATCAGCAGCAATAGCAATAGGAGCCAACATATACAAAGGCAACAGTGATACACTTAATGGGTACTTTGAGTTTCTCAAGAGTGGAGGATCGCGTTTTCCTATAGAGTCGTTACAACTTGCAGGAGTAGATTTTATACACGGCACTCCTATTACTGAAGCATTAGATGATTTTACTAAAAAGAAAAATGAACTAAAGAAATTAATAGCATAAAAAGACTAGCTGGGACTATATACTAAATCTATATCTAGCTTGATTCAAAAAAATTTTTTGCTAGTACAAGCATATAAAAAATAATCACGTTAGACAATATAGCTACCGCTATCGCCCCAGCAAAAGAAAAAAAACTTTTAATTTTACCTTCTTTCATAGATTTTAATTCATTTTCTAATGCTTTCAAATCTTCAGCTTTTGCTACTCCTTTTAAATCTTGTGACATTGCATCTATTTGTTTCTCTATATGCTTATATTGAGCTTCCAGAACACCTAGTCTCTCAACAACATCAATCGAGAATTTATTCATACTAAAATTTTGTGCTTTATTTACTTGTTGGCTCATATATTCTTTGCTCCTTATATATATAATAACAAAAAAAGAAATATATTGCTTGAGTATTTTTTATAAAACATATCTTCTATTATAGCAAACTAATTTAACATAATATCACAAACTCAAAGATTAAATGTAACAGCAAAGGCTTTAGCAGAACAAATATTTTGACCTTGTTGAGTTATCATTATCATTGTATACATTCCCTATGAGTGTATATACACTATCAGTAGTATTTATACTATACTATAAAATATACAGTATATATGAGGCTTGTACATGGGGCTATAGCTCAATTGGCTAGAGTGCGACAATGGCATTGTCGAGGTTGGCGGTTCAATTCCGCCTAGCTCCATACACATTCTGTACCCATCATATAGCTCAATTACTCAGTAGATGAAATAAAACACACTACTGCTTGTTTTATTTCTTTTATGTACCGTAATGTTCCCCTAAATAAATTTCACGAGCTCTCACATCGTTCATTATTTCTTCTCGAGAACCAGTTACCATAATCTTTCCATTATGGATAATAAATGCACGATTAGTGATTGAAAGAGTATCATGTTCATTATGATCTGTTATCAAAACTCCTACTCCTCTTTTTGCTAATGCAGCAATAATTTGCTTCAATTCATATCGTGCTTTTGGATCTATTCCTGTAAAAGGTTCATCTAACAAAAGAAAACGTGGCTTTAATGCCATTGCTCGTGCAATTTCCGTACGTCTCCGCTCCCCTCCCGAAAGGGTATATGCTTTTTGCTTTCTTAAAGAGAGTAAGCCAAAATCACGCATAATACTCTCAAGCCGTTCCATACGCTCTTGACGTTTCAATCCAGGAATAGTTTCTAAAATAGCAAGAATATTTTTTTCAACAGACATACGTCTAAATACCGATGGATCCTGTGGCAAATACGAAATTCCGAGCTTAGCACGCTTGTGCATAGCGAGCTTATTGATTACATTTCCATCCAATACTATAGAGCCTTTTGTAGGAATAATAAATCCTACTATCATATAAAACACTGTTGTTTTTCCTGCTCCATTAGGACCTAAAAACCCTACTACTTCTCCTGTACTGACACTAAAACTTACCCCTTGCACCGCTCGCTTTTTACCAAAATACTTATGAAGTTCCTGTACATGTAATGTATGCATTGCATGACTTTCATTGTATTGATCTAACGATTCCTGTGCAAATATTGTCTGAACAGTATGCCCTTTAGAAATATCAGCAGAAATATCAGCAGAAGTACCAGTAGAAATACTGTCAGCGTTTTCCTGTCCTTGATGTATAGTCTGTGCTGGAGCTTGTATCTCATCAGACTCAGAGGCTACTTTCTCAGTACTCTGCTGTATAGCAATATCCTGCTCTGTATCACTTGTTTGTTTCTGTTTTTTCTTCAATGGACGAAAAAGAGAATTCAGGCGAAACATGCTAAGAAAACGTATAAGTAAAGATTGCCGTGTTTTTTTTCTCAATCTTCCTTCTTCAAAAAAAACAGTAGCAGGATGTTTTTTCATTGGTGAAAATTCATGTACTTCTTTCGTTTGTTCTATTGCCTCGTTAGACTCCTTGTTCTCCTTATGCTCTTGTTCTTGTGCATTATTTTCTTGCACATCGTTATTTGCAGTAACAGTACTGTCTTCTCTATCGTTTACTGGCGTAAACAAAGGAGATATATTTGTATCTGCAGTGAGTACTGCACCTATCTCTTTCTGTGCCTTCTCTGTCTCTGTAGATTTTTCTGCTTCACCAGTGGGTACTGTACCTATCTCTTCCTGTGCTTTCTCTGTCTCTGTAGGTTGTGATGCTATCGTTTTAGTACTTTTACGTTTCTCTCCACTCTCTTTTTTTACAGCAGTATGTTTTTTTTGCGTGCTTTTTCTGACAGTCTTTTTTTCTTCTGTTGTCAAATTTTTTCCATCATCAGATTCTTGCACATCAGTAGGAGTAAGAGATTGTATTTCTTCTTGTTTCTCTTTATTCCTTGTTTGTTTATGCTGCACTCTTTTCTTGCTTGTATTATTTGTATGATGAGTTGAAGTACTATTCTTTTCTTTTGTAGAGTTCTGTTTTTCCATATATATTCTAGTATATTACTTTTTGTATACAGATAGGAAATACTTTTCTGTATATCTATTGACTATCTTCATTTATTTCAGATGGAGTAGCATTAGAGCTACCCTCTTCTGTAGTTACTGTTATGTTATCAGCTGCTTCACCGATATTTTCTGTTTCAGTGCTAGCTTCACGTATCTCTTCTGCTACCGCTGGCTCTGTTGCTGTCCCGCTTAGCTCTTCTGCTACAGCAGTAGTCTCACTTATTTCTTCTCCTTCTGCGGTAGTTTCATCTACAGTTTGTTCTTGGGGTATAGGCTCTTCCTCTTCTTCTGTATTACGCGTAGATATAGTACCTTTCACTTTTCCTTCAAGATGCACTTCATCATTATCAAGATTGATACTTACTCGTTCAGCACTGTACTCATCATCTTTCCATAACGCATAGGGAAATCCCGAAAGCTCAAGAATTTCTGTTTCACGATAATAGGTAAGAAATTCACTACGTGCACTTAGCTCTTCTTTCTTGGTTATTTTTACCCCTAATTGCACTACCATAAACTTACCATCTTCTTTTGATTCAAGAAAACGTGCTCTTATGACTACATCGTTTTGGCTATCCTGCATAACGACATTGCCTTCTGCCCGTAATAATTTCTCTTGTCTGTCATAGAACAAACGATCTCCTTCCAGAGAAAAATCGTTTTTTAAGTCAAGTGCCTTAAATCTCCCTCCTACCTCTGCAAACTGAAAATCATCTCCATATAACTTTATCTCTCCTGCAGTAATAAGAACATCATCAGCAGTAACTTCAGCATTTCCACTCAAAAGAGTAAACTCTTTTCCTTCTGCTAAATTGGCAGTAGTACTATCTGCCGAAAATGTAAAAATTTTTCTCTCTGCATAGAGAGACGCGACAGAAACAGTATATACTGCTACAAACAACATTGTTGTCACGAGAGCACGAAAACATATATATTTTTTACTCAGCATCATGTTTATACTTTTACTCATATTAATCACTGTTCTGTACTATCAACAGTACTTTGCTCTACGCTATCATTTAAATTATCAGTGGTAGCAGCATCTTGTTCTGTGCTATCATTATCAGTAGCTACACTCTCTTCTTCATCAAACCCTGCAAAAATAACAGCAGTTTCCTCATCAACAGGAAGCTCTTCTTCGCTCACTGTCTCTTCATCTTCAACTACCAGTTCCCCTATAACTTGACGTTCTAATGTAAGGTTGCGCGAATCAGCATCTCCTACAAAGCCATATCCTTGAATTTTAGAACCATCGTCTCTTTTAATAGTCAACAAATCATCTTGATTACTCTCTATCACTCTTTGACTATCTTTCCATTGAATAAAATTTGTCTGTAACTCTGATTCATCTTTATTGGAACGTACCCAAATATCTCCCGTGAGAGTTACATCATTATTTTGTGTATTGATGCTCGCTTGATTTGCCTGTCCTATCATATGTATTTCGCCACTTTTAGACATTTCACGAAACTCTATATCTTCTACATCATATTTATCATAATCCGAAAATATATTGATATTCTTAGAATCAATAACAACAATAGTCCCTCGCACATAGGTAATTGATGCGTCTACCATCTGTATGTCAGGAATATCACTATCCAGACCTTCTGCTAAATCTGCGGTACTATAATCAAAGGAGCAAGAAAGTACAAGTATCATCCATACCGTACTCGCAGCGATAAATATACTATGTATAAGAATGCTATATTTCATACTATCTGTTTTACGATTATCCATACTATAATATAAAAAATAATATCACAAAATATACTTTATTGTTTTGTCTCTTTATTATCATTTTTCATATGTAAACATGCCTGTATAAACCCCACAAATAAAGGATGTGGTGCTACGGGCATTGACTTAAACTCAGGATGAAATTGCACTCCTACTCCCCAAGGATGATCTGGCCATTCTACACATTCTACCAATATCCCATCTTCAGTAGTGCCAGTAATAGCTAGCTTTGCTTTTTTCAAATATTCAACATATTTTGTGCTTACCTCATACCTATGACGATGTCTTTCAGAAATAATCTTTTTTCCATAACAATGATGCACAATACTTGTATCGGTAAGTTTTGAATTGTTAGCTCCTAATCGCATAGTACCGCCAAGGTTTACTACCCCTTCTTGCTGTTCAAGCAAACTTATAACAGGATATTCAGTATCAGGAGCACATTCTGTGCTATGGGCAGCTTTCCATCCCAATACATTACGTGCATATTCAATAACTTGTATCTGCATTCCCATACAAATGCCAAAGTAAGGAATTTTATTGATACGGGCATATTCTGCAGTCTTTACCATTCCATCAACCCCGCGAATACCAAAGCCTCCTGGAACAAGAACGCCATCACAGATTTCCAAGAGAGAAAGCACTGATTTATTCTTTTTATATACCTCTTCAGCATCTATTTTATGAATCACTACCTTTGTTTTTCTTTTAATTCCTGCATGACATAACGCTTCATCTATTGATTTATATGAATCAGCAAGTTCAACATATTTTCCTACCATCGCTATATGCACTTCTTGTTCAAAATGCTTACAAATATTTACTACATGCTTCCATTTATTTACTTTCTCATTAACAACTTTGTGTACCGTAAGCCCTAGCTTTTTTAGTATCAGTACATCAAGGTTTTGTTCCATATATCCAAAAGGAACATCATAGGTAGTCAATGAATCATGTCCAGAAATAACATATTCTTGCTTGACATTACATAAACGCTCAATCTTTGTTTTCAATTCTTGACTTAAGGATCTATGCGAACGACAGAGCAGAAAATCAGGCAATATACCAGTACTCCGTAATTCACGAACAGAATGTTGAGTAGGCTTTGTCTTTAGCTCTTTGTTAGTGAGTTCTGGCACAAGAGTAAGGTGTACACAGCACACATTGTCTAAGGCTTGCTCGTACAAAATTTGACGAATACATTCTAAGAAAGGAAGTGATTCTATATCACCTACTGTTCCTCCTACCTCAATGATAGTAATATTAGTATCATCTCTTTGACCAACAGAATATATTCGTTTTTTTATTGCATCAATAATATGAGGAATAACCTGCACTGTACGGCCTAAATATTCACCTCTACGTTCAGCTTGAATTACATCAGAATAAACTTGTCCTGTAGTAATAGAATTAAATTGTGACATATTTGCATGAGTAAATCGACTATAGTTTCCTAAATCAAGATCAGTTTCTGTACCATCATCAGTGACATATACTTCACCATGCTGATAAGGATTCATTGTTCCTGCATCAACATTAAGATAGGGATCTATCTTGATAAGTTGTACTGTATACTCACGAAATTCCATCAAACAACCAATGGATGCAGCTGCTATGCCTTTTCCTAAGCTAGAGCTTACCCCACCAGTCACAAATATATATTTTCCTTTTTTTGTGCTCATATATCTCGCATTATTTTATAATTGTTTGTTACTATAATAGTACAAAGGCAAGTAATTTGCAGAGTATTGCATATTAGTCTATACTCATATACATATTATATTATTTATATGACAAAAAAAATACTTACTCCACAAGTACTAGGACTCATAGAATATCAAAAAGCACTTGAAATACAGCTTGATTTACAACAAAAAAGAATACACAATGAAATACCAGACACAATACTTCTGCTAGAACATCCTACCGTTATAACATTAGGAAAAAGAGGCAAAGAAAATGACATTCTCTTATCTAAAAAATTTCTCCATGACAAACACATCAGCATTGTAAAAACAGATCGAGGAGGAGAAGTCACTTTACATTCTCCTGGACAATTAGTATGCTACTTTATAGTAAAACTAAACAATACTGTAGGGGCATTACGGTCATTTTTGTCTATCGTTGAACAAAGTCTTATTAGCACTTTGCACAGCATAGGCATCACTGCTTCGGCTTCTACAAGCAATGTTGGTATTTGGGTAGAAAATAGAAAGATAGCCTCTATAGGAATAAGTGTCAATCACAGAGTAACACGACATGGCTTTGCTCTTAATATCAGCAACGCTCTGGATTATTTCTCTTATATTGTCCCTTGTGGACTAACAAATACCTCAATTACAAGTACAGAAAAAGAATTACAAACAAAACAAAACATGCAGTCTATTATTGAAATATATACAAACACAATTCAATATATGTATAAACAGCTATAATTATTATAGTAAGTATAGTACTATTATTATAGCCCGAGTGGTGAAATTGGTAAACACGCTAGATTCAGGTTCTAGTGGTCATATGACTTTGGAGGTTCAAGTCCTCTCTCGGGCAAAAAACAAGTATCAATTTAAGGTAAGGTATATACGCATTCTAACTGTACTCCATGCTGTATAGAATACCCTTTAATGCCAATAGAGGTTATTTCACCACGATTAAATATTATTTGTTTTACATCATTTATTTCCTCAGAGAGAAAAAATTTCATTGTATATCCAAAAATAATTTTTATATCACGAGCACTAATTTTATCAAATACCATACCAGTGGAAATACTGGTATAATAGCTTGGACTCGTAAGACGTGCATCAGAGTCATCTATAATATTACTATAGTCTGATTTTTCTAAAAACACTTGTGTTGAATCTTGAAAATACCCATAGCCTCTAAAAATGGGATATGTTATTCCTATGCCAGAAGAAAGATACATACCAATATTAGTATATTGATGTAAGGTAAATATAAATCTTACATTTGCATCCCCACTCATATCAATGCTTCTATACTCAAAAGATTCTTTACTATTAGAGTATTTAGCTCCAGCATTCACAAAACTTCCTCCTACTCTTGCATAGATATCCATTGATATTGGAATAGTTATTCCAAATATATAGGGTAAATCTGTACCAACCACAAAAGAGGTGTTGACAATAGAAGATATATGTTCAAGAGAAAACGGTACTGTTTGACTATCAACAGAAATACTATCTCTACTATTACTTGATTGTGCAAGCACTGCTTCAAGTCCAATAGGAAATAAGTATTCAAAACTCCCTCCTAAAAAGAGAGGACGTACTTTTCTTATAGCTCTGTTTGATTCAAGGGCTTCTGTTCCTTCACGTATTCTTTCAGATTCTTGTGAAAAAAGAGAGAGAGAACAGAGCAGAAACAGAAACATACAAATATACTTCATATGTAAATATATAAGTCTACGCATAATAACTACTATTCCTGTATTTATTTCTGCGTTGCAACATAAATACCATTCCATGATGGAGGGGGTGGGGTACTTATATACATATTACATCTATCAATGAAAATAGTAGAAAGTGTATCGGTAGCATCCATTGTTTGCACCTGCCTAAAATACTCTATAGCACTTTGAAATTGTTTATTACAGTATGCTTCAAACCCTTTATTATGAATAGTAAATAATGCTTCCTTTTCGGGGGTCATATGTATATCAGTGGTATAAATTAGCTCTCCACGCGTTTTTCCTTTTACTTGCACTAAATCTACAAAGCGAGATACCATAGTATCAGGTAGCTGTTGTTGTACAGAATGGGAAAAAATAAAATCAACTCCGTACTGTTTTGTCAGCCCCTCTAAACGTGATCCTAAATTCACTTCATCACCAATAATAGTATAATCCATCTTCTTTTCTGAACCAATGTTTCCCACTGTAGTAAGTCCATAGTTCAATCCTATCCCTGTCCTAAACAGAGGTAATCCTTGCTCTTCTAAGGCTTGATTAAAATTGTTAATAGCAATTCTCATTTCATTACACGCTTGCAATGCAACATAAGAAGGATTTTCAAGTTCCACTGGTGCTCCAAAAAACGCCATAACAGCATCTCCTATATATTTATCAATAATTCCTCCATGATTAGTAATAATTTCCACTATAGTTTCAAAATATGTATTCAATACCTTTACAAGCTCATCAGGAGTAAATTTCTCCGAAATGGTAGTAAAGCCACGTATATCGGTAAATATAATAGCTATCTCACGACTCTGTCCTTCAAGCATTTTTGTAGGATCCTTAAAAAGATCATTGATAACTGAGTTAGGAACATATTTTTGAAAAATATTTCTAATCTTATTTTCATTTCTCTTAGCAAGAATAGAAGAGAAGGCAAATTGCTTTATACTCTCTGATGCTTTTTCAAGCTCCTCAATCATGATATTAAATGTTTTACTTACCTGCCCAACTTCATCCTTATATTCTACTTTTACACGTTCTGTAAGATTATTTGTTTTAATGATATTTTTCATAGAGCTGAGCATTTGTTTTAGCGGAGCTACTAATGTATTGGTAAACATCAGTATAACAGTAATACCAGCAATAATAGCTATTATAGTAATAATAATGGTAGTAGTCGTTATATCATATACTGGTTTGTAAAAAGTACTCACTTTATTAGAAAGAACAAAGGTCCATCCTCTATCATCAAAATCGAAATAATACCCAATTCTATTTGTATTATCTATTACAAAATTTTTCTGCAAAAAATTTCCTAAATGCACATTTTGTTTTTGCTCTGCTATTATCTCGTGCAACGATTGTATATCCTCTTGCTTTATATCAATACTATCCGAAGCAAATACTATTTCATATACTTTCTCCCCTTCGCTATTAGTTATGGGGTTGCTATTATATACAAATATCAATTCACTTTCTTCTTCAATAAGAGTACGAATAGCATACTCTCGCACAGTACCAATAAAGGCATCCAAGTATTCAACTTGAGTGCTTAAATCATCATCTACTAATAATGCCCATTGCTCATTTGTATAATTTTCAAGCTGTATAGACTTAAAGGAGAGAGAACGAGATGCTAATCGAGTAATACCAATTCTTGTAAAAAAAATTGAAATGATACCCACAAGAGCAACTATTGCTATAATCAGAGGGATTAAGACTAAAATAATTTTTGTTCGAATACTCATATATACTACTTTTTAAGTGTAAAAAACAGCTCTACCGCAGTACCAATTTTATTACTATTTGTACTGCTTTTATAAAGACTCTGATAATACACAATATTTTACTTTAATTACTATAATTATAGTATATGAGTACATTTTTTTCTTATTGTTTACTAAAAATTAATTTAAATAGTACTCAATACTTATAAAATAAAATCTGATACTTGTTATAGTAAGTATAGTATGTATTACTATTATAAATATAAGAAAAATTTTTACTATAACAAGTGCTGTATTTTTCTGGTATAAAAAATCATGGATGTAGAAAAAACATTATTAGAACATAGCGAAAGTCTCTCATCAGAAGAAAAGGAAAGAATATATGAAGAGATAGATGAGATGGTAATGAAAACAAAAACAGGAGTTGATAATTTTGATTTCAGCACAAAAGAAGCAAAAATTGGATTACAGTTTCCTCTTACTATCATCATATCTCTTGTATTGCTTCTCAGTGGATCTATTTTTGGAGTATGGCTCTATTCGATGAGAGCAGAACAGTCTGTTCTCACCCTTAATGCCAACAAAATTAACTCTGAGGCCTTGCTTGCTAAAATACTTATTGAGGAAAACAAAAAAAAGGCAGTAGAAGCAGAGAATAAAATTAAAAATATTGAAAGTAATCTACAAACAGCACTTGACGAACGTAAGAAACTTGAAGAAAATTTTGAAAGCAGAGTAGCAGAAAGAAAAAGGGAGCTAGAACAAAAAGTAGATGCAGAACTAAGTGCCTTAAGAGAGAAGTTAGCACAAGAAGGCACAAATCAACAAGAAATAGACAAGCTCCTTGAAGAAGAGCGAAAAAAGATAGAAAATCAGAATAATCAGCAAATTAATGCATTTCGTTCTCAACTTGACGAAGAAAAAGCTGCCCTTACTTCAGAATATGAACAACAAGTAGAAAATCTACGATTACAGCAGCTGCAACAAGAATCAGCACTTGTTAATTTACAATCAGAAATTGAACAACGTGAAACAGCACTAGAAGAACAAGCACAACAGACAAGCATAGAGCTTGCTGCTGCACAAGAAAATCTTAATCAATTAAGAAACAATAAAGAAGCAAGAGACAGAGCTATACGCACCTTTGATATATATTTTAGAAATATTAAACAGAACATCACAGCAGGAGATTATAACAAAGCACTGGGAAGCATACAACAAGGAAGATCAGAGATAAATAAAAGTGCATTTTCCACAGATCAAATAGCTTCAATTTATTTGTCCGCCTTTGATATACAAGAGAATATTATAAAAAACTTAATTGCATTCCAAGATGAAGCAAGCAATGATATTGCAGGACAAACTGCATTACTTAGCAATAATATTACTACCATTACAAGACAGCTAGAACAAGCACAGGAGGATTTACAACGGACACAAAATTTACTTACACAAGAACAAAACGAGAAACAACAAAATAGAAACACAATTCAATCGTTACAAAATGATATACAAAAAACCGAACAACAGCTAAACAATACATTAACACGTCTTGAGAATGCAAGCAATACCTATTCTACTGTTGAAGCCAATCTCCGTTATTCACAAGAAAGCACTTTATCAAATATAGAAAACATTATAGCATACATCAATGACAGAGAATCTGGCACTGCCAACGAAGAACAAAAACAAGAAATTACTGATTTATTACAACGTCTTCCTATTTATCATCAAATTGGAACAATTCTTACTCAACAGATTACTAAGAGCGAGACTGCTTTTCCTTAGAACAATGTAAATAAGTAAAATGCGTAGTACCTTAAATATAGCTATTCCTAAAGGAAGACTTACAAAAAATATATTTTCTCACTTTCAGCAATGTGGCATAGAGGTCCCAGAACATAACCGACAGCTTATTATCTCTGTTCCATCAGCTCGTATAAATATACTATTAGTAAAAAATACCGATTTAAGTGCATATGTTGCTAATGGTATCGCATGTATGGGAATTGTAGGGTCTGATATTTTAGAAGAATCAAAGATTTTTTTCTATTCACTAGGAATTTTTCATTTTGGAAAAACTAATATGTGTCTTATTAGCAAAAAAAATACCCCTCACATAGAAGAGAGTACACAGGCAACTATAGCAACAAAATATATTCATTTTACAGAGAAATTTTTATCAAAAAGAGGCATAAATGCTCATATTATTCCCTTACATGGTTCTGTAGAATTGGCTCCTTTGCTTGGGCTTTCACAGTATATAGTCGATATAGTGGAAACAGGACAAACAATAAAAGAAAATGGATTAGTCATCCAAGAAGAATTAGAAAGAATATCTGTACAGCTTATAGCAAATCCTGCTCAATATAAATATTTTAATAAAGATATAGATGCTTTTATGCGAACATTAAAGCTATGAATCAACCAATACAAAAAGAACGAAAAACAAAAGAAACTCACATTAATGTTTCTCTTACTTTTAACACTCCTACTTCTCCTGATTCGCTTACTCTTGATACTCCTCTCCCTTTTCTTAATCATATGCTCCATGCAATGCTCTTTCATGGTGCTTGGTCAGGAACTATCACGGCTAGTGGCGATGTAGACATTGATTATCATCACTTAGTTGAAGATATGGGCATAGTATTAGGAAGCGTGTTTGCACAACAAGCATTTAATAGTCAACCAATACAACGTTTTGGTCATGCTGTAATCCCTATGGATGATGCACTTGGAGAAAGCACTGTTGATTTTTGTAATCGTGCTTACATGTGTTTTAATGTTCATTTTCCACAACAGTACATTCTCCTGTTTGATACAGATTTATGCAGAGAATTTTTTACTGCATTTGCACATAACGCTCATTGTAATCTACATATCAGGTCGCATTACGGCTTAAATAGCCACCACATTGCAGAATCAATCTTTAAGGCAAGTGGAAAAGCAATATACAATGCGTTACTTCCTAACACTGTGCACCATAGCACCCCATCTACAAAAGGAAGTATATGATATACGATACAGAACAACAAGTATCAAAAGAAGCTCTTATTACAAAAGCAAAAAAACTTATTGCAGATCATAATACACAACAGACAAGCAGTAACAATACTGCCGATACTTTCTATCAAAGAATTACAAAAAAACCACATGCTCTCAATATATCAGCCTCAGAAAGAGTCAAACTTATTCAGTATGGCAACAAATGTTTGAACGAGAAAAATATACAACATGCAAAACAAATATTTACGGCTATTGGTTACAATGATGGATTAGAACGTATAGCACGATACTATGCAGAGAACGGCAACATGATTGAAGCGTATCTCTTGTTTAAGCAATCAGGAGCAAAAGAAAAAGAAGTGCTTGAACAACGCATTGTACATACTCTCAAAGCATTCCTTTCATAAACCGTCATCATGATATGTATTATTTTTCTCATTATTTGATATAATCATAGAAAGCAATCTTTTATGAATAATTTAGATTATTTTAGCAAAATATATCATTATGCCTCCAATGTACATACTATCAATACTATATTTCAAAAATGGGGATATAAAGCTGTTCTCATTCCTCTCATTGATACTGCAAGATCCTATGCTCATACTTCTCTACTAGAAAAAGAGGCGTTCAAAACACTTAACCAAAACAATGAGCTCATGCTTCTCCGTTCAGATAGCACTCCTTTTCTTTCTAAAATACTTGGTTCACATATTCAAAAAAAACTTCTTCCGTTGCGTCTGTATTATTCAAATAGTATATTTCAAACAGACATACAATACGATGCAAAACAGTGGCAAAGTGGGGTAGAGCTTATTGGAGTTTCCTCCCCTACCGCTGAGTTTGAAGTCATTTCCTTACTGTATGCTCTGATTTATTCCCTGATTGATAATTTTCGTATTCATATTAGTTCTCGTAAGCTGCTAATAGAATTGCTAAAACAAAATAGCATTCCTATTGATGAACAAGAGTATCCTGATATATTTTCTCTTATTATCTCGCGCAACATACAGGAATTACAGAAACGGCTTGATACACATATCATGGAAAGTATTTTTTATATTGCTGATAGCAAAGAATATGCAAAATGGAAAAAGCACATAGTATCTATTATTGATAAAGGAGCGAATAATACAGCATTTCTCTTTTTTACCACTTTCTTTGAAGCATTGCTTGCTATAGATACAAAACATAGAATTCGCTGCGATTTATCCGAGTTAGGCAATCATCATTACTATACTGATACAGTATACACAGTGTTCTCCCCTACGCTTGCTACCCCGCTGGCAAAAGGAGGGAGATACGACTCTTTGCTTAAAAAATACGGCTATGATACTCCTGCTATAGGATTTTCTCTCTATCCACATCTTATTGCTCACGATCTTATTCACAAAAACAAAAATCCAACAAAAGAAAAAGACAACCCTTTTCATTCACTTTACAATGAAAAAACACCGAGCATAGAAACATTAACATCTCGCTTTTATCAAATCAATTCAGAACAATAAAAATTGTATATGAAAAAAAGACGACTTATTGTCCGTATACTTATTATCAGTATTGGAGTGTTGTTTATTGCTCTGTCAACTGCGTATTTTCTCCGTAATAGTATTATAGGTTCAGTGTTAGAAACATATTTAAGCAAAACTCTTGAAACAGAAGTACAGCTACAAGGCTTTGATTTACAACTTTTTTCTAAAGCACTTGATATTGATAGTGTTTCTATTCTAAAAAAAGATGACAAGAGCGTGTACTTAGTCAAAACAGGAAATATCGAAGTTGCTCTTGGACCTCTTCTTCCTATGATATTTGATAAAGACATTTTAATCTATAAGATACATTTTAACAAAGTGCATTTTCTTGTTCCTGTAAACGGGACAAAAAGCAATAATACTGCTTCTGAACAAGAGAGAGCTGATATATTTGCTTTGCTTAATTCTATTGATAGTACCGCCCTCTTAACAGAGTATGCTGGTACATTACAAAGCATTGATCTTGCTCATTCTCTTTTACTTGATACAAAACAATACGAAACTGCTATTACTACACAACTAAAAAAAATAGATCGCATCAGCAACACAGTACGACAAGAAATAGAAGCAGAATCTTCTCTCTCACTAAATTCATTAGAAGAAGCAAATGCCTCATTACAACAAGCACAGAAAAGGTATGCAACAATACAAAAAGCATATGATGAAAGTAAGGAAATAAAAAATGCTGTTCTTTCATATAAAGATACTCTGGAACACAACATTGAAGATATAGAACATGGAGTAAACAAAGACATTGCACGTATTACAGAAGACATTGCTCAGCCCGAAAAACTTGCTACCAAACTGAGCATATCGCTGCTTACACAGATGCTCAATGCTCCTGTCACAAAATACCACACAATACTGAGTGCATTGCTTGAATTTCTACAAACTATACCATCGAAAAACAATCCACATACTGCAACTACTCCTTTGTCAATTCCAATCAAGCAATTTCTTACTACACTTACTGCGTCTCTATCTCCTCGTATACCCTCATCCTCTGACACCGCACATACAGATATATCTGTACCTTCCGTTCCTTCTGTGCAGTCTATCCCTTCAGTATCTCATCCTACAGTAACAACACAAAATACAGCATCGCCCATACAACAGGCACAAACAGTACCTAAAGTTCCCACAGTAGATACAAGCAATACAAATACAGAACATACAGCATCATCAATAGCACAACATAATAATGATACACAGAGAAAAGAACAACAGCAAGAGGAAACAGTAAGAAATAACATGTCAATTTCTATATATGACTTTCTTCTCTCTGTTGGAATACAAGAACACCCACTGTTTACTTTGATTGCATCAAAAGTAACTATAAGTGATGCAATATACACAAGCCCAAGTCCTATACCATTTTATATTACCAATAGAGATCGTGTAGAGCTTAGAGAAAAGAGCATCTCTTCTGTGCAAGCAGGCGAGTTTATAGGAGAGGGAGCGTTGAGTCTCAACCCATCCTTGCCTATGCTTGTTGCTAGCATTGCTGTGGGGGCAACTCCCATAACAATAGATACAGGGCTAGAATATATACAAGTGAAAAAACTAGAGAGTGATCTTAGTTATCAACTTGATCTCACTATACATAATGCAAACAATGGAAAAGCAACCCTATTGCTAGCAAACAGAAACATGCAAGCATATCCAATGACTAAATCAGATACAGGCATAGTGGCACAGACTATCAATGAAACATCAGCACTTGATATTGAAACCACTATTGATATAAAAGAAGGCAAAGCACCTGCACTTACATTTAATACAGATATGCTTAGTACAATGATGCTTCCTGTTGTTGAAAAAAACATACAAGCAGTAACAAAAGAGATACAAAATCAATTACAAGTAACATTATATACACAGATCAATAGCGACATACAAGAAGCAAATGCTATACTCTCAGCTCAGATAGAAAAAGCAAATAGTAGCATACAACATAGCAAAGAGGTACAACAGTTACAGCAAGATGCTATTACTTCTACTGAAGAAATAATGCGAAATTACATTACACAACAAGCAAGTGAAGAAGCTGCACGCATACCACAACAATTAGAAGAAGAGCAAAAAAAGATTCAAAAAGAACTGGAAAAAACAGAAACTATCATTGAAGATTTAAGTTCCAGCTTTGGATTTTAGCACAGCTTTTATTCTTCGTACTCCTCTTGATGAAGATTGTTCTTTGTCTATCTTAAACATACCAAGTTCTTTTGTATTTTTAACATGTGGGCCTCCACATACTTCTTTTGAAAATTCCCCGATAGAGTATACTTTTACTTGCTCATCATATTTCTCTCCAAAAAAGGCAAGTGCTCCCTGCTTTTGTGCTTCTTCTAAAGACATAGTCTGCATGGTAACTGGCAAAGCTCCTTGTATCTGCTCATTCACTATTTGTTCGACAGATGTTACTTGTTCTGCTGTCATTTTTTCCTCGTGAGAAAAATCAAAGCGAAGCCTCTCTTTTGTAATATTGCTTCCTTTTTGTGATACATGCGTTCCTAACACTTGTCGTAGCGCTTGATGCAATAAGTGGGTAGCGGTGTGCAGTTTTGTTGTTTCCTCAGAGTTATCAAGCAATCCGCCCTTAAAGGTCTGATTGGTATCAGCTTTTGATTTTTCTTGATGTTCCTTAAACGCTTTTTCAAATCCAAGATCATCTATACTCAGCCCTTGTTCTATGGCAAGCTCTACTGTAATTTCTTTTGGAAAGCCGTATGTATCATATAAGTGAAATACATCATTGCCTGTTATGGTGGAGACATTTTTTTTACGTAATTGTTCAACGAGCTTATAAAATTCCTTTTCTCCTTTTTTAAGGGTTTCGGAGAATTTTTTTTCTTCCATTTCTAGCTCATTGAGTATACTAGCTTTTTGGTGTTGTAACTGGCTATATTCTACTGCATATGTTTCAATGATTACCTCTGCTATATCTTTAAGAAATAATCTATCAATTTCAAGCTGTCGTCCATAGCGCATAGCTCTGCGAATAAGTCTGCGTAGAATATAGCCTTGTCCTATGTTGGATGGATTCACTGCTCGCTCATCTCCTAAGATAAATACTGCTGCTCGTATATGATCTGCAATAATTCGCATTGATTTATCGTGTATTGGAGATGTTTCAAAGCGATATGAACTTATAGTTTCCAAAGTATGTATAAGGGGCATAAACAATTCTGTATGATATACTGTGGGCTTGCCCTGTAAAATACTAGCGGTTCTTTCGAGTCCCATGCCTGTATCAACGCATGTTCTCCCTAAAGGTTCAAAGCTCCCCGAAGAGGTTTTATTGTATTGCATGAACACATCGTTCCATATCTCTAAAAATCTCCCATCGTTACTTGCAGGATTACTGGCAGCATCATCATTGCTATGGGTATCAATAAACATTTCGCTATCAGGACCACAGGGGCCTGTTTGCCCCGCTGGTCCCCACCAGTTGTGCTGTTTAGAGAGAAAAAATATTTTATCACGGGGAATCCCCAGTTGTTCCCACAGCTTTGCTGATTCTTCATCTGCTGGCACTTGGGAGTCTCCCTCGTATACCGATATAGCAAGATCTTCAATCTTCAAGTTAAGCCATTTTGCATCAGTAAGAAATTCAAAACTCATCTCTATGGCTTCTTGCTTAAAGTAATCACCAAGGGACCAGTTTCCTAGCATTTCAAAAAAAGTGAGATGAGAGGTATCTCCTACCTCTTCTATATCTTTCGTTCGTATACAGCGCTGACAGTTTACCAGACGCCTTCCTTCTGGATGTTCTTGCCCCATAATATACGGTACCAAAGGATGCATACCAGCAGTCGTAAACAATACAGTGGGATCATTCTCGGGGATAAGAGATGAGCCTCTAATTTTAGTGTGTGCCTTATGGGTAAAAAACTCGTAAAATTTATTTTTTAATTCAAATGCTTTCATAATATAGCGTACTTACTTTAATTATACTATATGTGTGTGCTTAAAAGTATGCTTGCTTAAATTTCTGGAGGGTAAGGATTTTTACTGGATCATCAAATTGTTTTTCAACACGCTTAATGTTATTTTCTAATCTTGGCTTATGTGTATCACAAAAAATAAGTACTGATGATTTATGGAAATTAGGCTTATCTTTTAATTTTTTCTCTATCTTGTCTTTAGAATCCTTCAATTTTTCTTTCACATCTTCTATTATTTCCAGTTCCTTCTCTTTATTTTTCCCTAAATCATTGACATTCTGTACACAAAGTTTTAATTCTACCAATAAAAGTGTATAGTTATTTGATTTAGAGTTATATAAAACTATTATCATATCTACAGATTTACATCCATCCTCTCCTTCTGTAATACAATCAAAATCTATTGCTTCTGCCCCCTCAAACTTAATCTTTTTATAATCAAAACATCGAAATTTTTTTGTTTCTTTATGTTTACTTTCTCTCTCTACAATATGATTTATAGGTTTAACACAATCTCCATTTTTCTCTTTAGCAATAGGATGTTCCTCAGTCCCTATTTTACTATACTCACTTGTCTCAATCATTATCTACACCGTACTCATTTATTTTGCCTATCGCACCATTAAATGAACGAAAAATATTATTTACCTTTCCTCTTTTTTCACTCTTAAAGGTATATATAAAATTATCGCTTTCTTCTGATTCTTTTGCAAAATAGAATCTACACATATCATTTACCCCCTCTTTATTAGAAATATCTTTTATAGCACCTACCATATCAGGATGATGGGAAGAGATAAAAAATCTAACTCCTACTTCTTTATGCAACAATACAATCAATCGTGCATACTCTACTACCCATTGTGGATGTAAGTGTGTTTCTGGCTCATCCAGTACTAATAATGTTTTGCTAGTCAACCAACCATTTTTATACAGTGTTTGTAAGATAGCGATAGATTTTATACCCGTTGCACAATCTTCAATGTCAAAGTTCTTGCCATCATTTCTTTGAAATATTAATGTATCATCATCTTCTAGTACAACATCTCCATTTAATATCTCTGATGAGGTAAAAATATCCTGTATATCATCATAGGTACTTGTCTCTCTCATTTCTTCTATTTGTTCTTCATTTTTTTTCGTCAAGTAAAAATCTAGAACTTCCCAATGACTAAATTTTGTTACCTTTGTACATATATCTCTCCATTCCTTACCTATAAATTTATATTCTGGATTTTTCACAGCCATAGGACTATCTACATAAATAGCATGAGAAATAATATTAAATTTTTCCAATCTTTTATCTTCTGTGCTAATAATATTTTTTCTAGATTTCTTTACTGAAAAATTTTCTAATCTTTGTTTATAGATATTTAGTAGTTTATTTTCAAATATATCTTTGCTTCTATCATCAACTCCTTTTTGAAACTCTTGATATATTTTTGCAACTATATTTTCTAAAAGTTCAAATATTTGTTTCATCGTATCAACAGCATTAAGATCATACTTAAAATTAGAAACTATAGTCTTAAGGTGAACTGCTATTGAGTTTTTTGCATAATTTTTGTTATCATTTTCATCTCGCTCCTCTTTCTCATACTCTTTTTGCATCTCTTTTATTGTAGAAAGCATTTCTTCTTTCATACCAGAAACTACTTTCTTTCTTTGCATGTTAAGTAATCTTTTAAAAAAATCATCCTCAAAAGCATCAGAAAAACCAACAGCATACTCAAAAATATCAGGAATAACAAAAAAATACTCTGAAATATCAATCAAAACCCTTATGACATCATGTATTTGCCTTTTGAATCTTTCTTCTATAAAATAATTATAATTTTCAGAAATTAAACATACATAATAGAATAGTGTAGAAAGAGTACTTTTCCCTGTAGAATTTTCGCCAGTTACTACTGTAATGCCATCTAACTTAATGGTAGCTTCTTTTATCGCTCTAAAATCTCTGACACTTAATTCTAGCAAACTTGGATCTTCATTAGCTTCCATAAACTCTGCCATGAGTATAGTATACCATAATACCTATATTTAGATGCTTTCTGGGGGGCTACCCCATAGTGTGCGTACTTACTTTGATTATACTATGTGTGTGTGTCTTAGAAGTATCTTTGCTTAAATTGTTGGAGGGTAAGGACTTTATACAAACTATTATCTCTATTCTTCTGATTGATCCTATTTTGTAGTGCTTTACCTAGATTACAAATAATAAGTATTGGTGTACTATATTCAGTCTTTCCCATACTATCTATTATCTTTTTAGAATCACATAATTTTCGTTTCATCCCATATTTTAATTCTTTTATCTTCTTGATATATTGACTGGATTTTTCCCTCTCATCTACCTTCTTATTCCTGATAAGACGCCCTGCACGAAGCTTTAATTCTATTAGTAAAAGTTTAGAATCATTTAAGCATACCATCATATCTACAGATTTACATTTTTGCTTGCCTTTGCATTTTTCATCTTTAATACAATCAAAGTCTACTGCTACTGCATCTTCAAAGCAAATATCTTTATAATCAGGATACATTTCCTTGCTTTCTTTTTTTATAATTGTATTTACTAATTTATGACAGTGTTTATAGTTTTCAACAATACTAAGTCTTTCAGTCATTTCTTTAGAGTATTTCATTTTATTGATCATCATCTGCACTGTATCTATCTATCTTTTCTATTGCGATATTAAATGAACCAAAAATATCCTCTATATCTCTCCCTTTATCTTCAAAAATATATGTATAATCACTCTGTTTTTTTGCTAAATAAAATCTACATGTATCACCTACATCTTCTTTACTAACAATATATTTTATAGCATCTACCATGTCAGGATGATGAGAAGAGATAAAAAATTTGACTCCTACTTCTTTATGCAACAGTACAATCAATCGTGCATATTCTACTACCCATTGTGGATGTAAGTGTGTTTCTGGCTCATCTAGTACCAATAGTGTTTTGTTATTCAACCAACCATTTTTATACAGCATTTGTAAAATAGCAAGAGATTTTATCCCTGTTGCACAATTCTCAACCTTAAAGATTTCTCCATCATTTCTATGATACATCAACTTATCGCTCGATTTATCCAGTTTAATTTCCCCATCTAATACCTCTGGTGATTTAAAAGTTTC
Organism: Spirochaetia bacterium; assembly: GCA_965218205.1. GTDB lineage: Bacteria > Spirochaetota > Spirochaetia > WTKD01 > CBDDCA01. The sequence goes on from OZ244590.1 coordinate 1,656,710, forward strand.
CTGTATTTCCTTATATATATCCGTATCTATTATTTTTTCTACTTGCTTTCTATCTTCTTGTTTTAGGTAAGAATCTAACTTTAGCCAATGACGAAAAGGTTCTATGTCTGTAGATTTATATCCCCATTTTCCTGTATATTTAGGATGTTCCACAGCCATAGGACTGTCTATATAAATAGCATGAGAAATAAAATCAAACTCCTCCAATCTCTTTTCTTCGCTAATGATATTCTTTCCATGTTCCTTTACTAAAAATTCCTCCAATGTTGAAGCATAAATATTTCTGAGTTTTCTTTCAAATAAATCCTTGTTTCTATCCTTAATTTCTTTTTGACATTCATCATATATTTTCTCAACTATGTTTTGTAAAACATCAAGTATTTTTTCTATTGTAACTGTATCAATATCAATATCAGGAATATATTCACTAAAATTAGCTTCTATAAGACGTCTTACTCTATACACATCAGCAGCAGCATAATAATCAACATCATAATCACCATCATCATCAATTTCATCACCATTATTATATGACTCCCATCTTCCATAATGTTTTTGTATCTCTTTTATTACAAAAAATACTGTTTCTTGCATACTAAGAAGATTTTTTTTATCAATTAATTCATTAATAAATCTATAGCTTGTCAAATTAGCTAACATCCTCATTATATTCTGCATTTTCTCATCAAATTTTTCTTTCACAAAATTATTATAATTGTTAGAGATGTCAAATATATAATACAGCAATGCAGAAATAGTACTTTTTCCAGTAGAGTTTAGGCCAGTTACTACCGTAATGCCATCTAACTTAATGGTAGCTTCTTTTATCGCCCTAAAATCTTTGATAGTTAGTTCTAATAAACTTGGGTTTTCCTTAAGTTCCATAAGTAAAGTATACCATATACTACTCTCCTTCTACATACATAACATTTCCTGCGTTCACTCCATATACAGTATGTATGTACTGTTCAAGAGTTTTAGCTATCTCTTGCATAGCAGTGCTAAAGTGAGCAGTCTCACTTTCATTGAGTGACACTTTACTCTCAGGAATAATACGCGCAGTGAGATACCACGATAAAGACTGTATAGGACGCTGCAACAGATATGCAAAAAACTCGTTCTGCACCAAATAAGCATGTGTCTCATCATAGCCGTTATACGCAAAAAACCGCTTCCATATGCTTTGCTCTTTTGTGTTCAGCTGTTGCCACACAGTAGCCACATAGTCCCGCAGTTGTTCATCGTGAAAATAAAATGTATGCAATAACTCATGACATAGCAATGCAGTAATAAGCTCTTCACTGTAAGTCAACGCTATACTCACCATGTAATGCTTTGCGGAAAGTATGGGCATATTTGCAATCATGTTGTAATCAATCTCCCCTGTCTCTGCAGTAGCATGTAGTAATGCTTTATCTTTTTCTGACACCAGTAAAAAACCCTGTCGTATCAATAGATACTTTAAGTCCAGCTCCTCTGTATGAAAAGGAAATATACCTGTAGTAGCATCAATACGAGGAAATTTCTGTGTTCTTCCCTTTTCAAAAAATATTCGTATATCCTCTATAGTATAGTTATGAGCCCCCCAGCCCTTACGGTGAGCTATTTGCTCATCGTACATAATAGAGCCACGCGTCCCTCGCTTTTCCACAAAAAAAGCAAGCCTCTTAAGATACCGTGCTTGCACTTGTTTATCCTTAAAGAAAAAGACTAGCACATTTGGATATTGTTGCCACCGAAACACAGTGTAGTCATCATTCGGATTTATAGCACGCCAGTGCATCATGTCATATAACGAGGCAGGCTTTACATCATCCGTCATAGTATGTATCTGCCCCCTCAGTGACAAAGAAGTTATATCAAATATATTGGATGGGACAGTAACATAGGTATTTGACTGAGCTATCTCTGTACTGTTATTATCAAGGTAGACAGGGCGAATATGCATAAATTGAATATCACAATCAAATTGCTGTACATACCAATAGAGAAAATGAGTACCTTGTTGAAGACGAACTATATTGTGATGATCTACAACATGTGTTTCATCACGTATTACCAGTGTATCTCTACACTGCAAGTTTACCTCTAAGCCAACTGTCTGATAAGAAAACTGCAATAATTCACTGTCAGTTACAGTGTAACGAAGCTCTAAGGCTTCAGACTGCGTCAATACTCTCCCTATATTGATAGTAGCACTATTTATAGCATTGTATTGTGCAAATACAGAACCCAACACAGAAATAGAAAAAATACTTAAAAAAAAACACTCTTTATCATGTTCAAGACTCCATTATACATATTCTTATATCACTACTCGTATAGCATACATGGGTGTCATACATCTCCGTTTCTCTTGCTCCATACTTTTCTAACAATAATGTAATGTATGTTCCATTATACTGTAATGTATTTTATATTATACTATAAGATATGATACTATACACTCTTACTATTAAAGGTATGCATTGTGCCTCTTGTGCTACTGCGGTGCAAAGCAATCTGGAGAAAATACCTGAAGTAACTCAGGCTTCTGTCAACATATTAAATGAAAAAGCAGTAGTTCATTGTAGTACCTCTATCTCTCAAAATACATTATCACAAGCAGTACAGGCTGCAGGATATACAGTAGACTCAGTACATAATGATGAATCTTCTCAGTCATTAACAGAAACTGTTATTTCACAGCAAGATACATTGACTAAGCGCAGGACTACTATACAGCTTAGTATAGCATGGCTGAGCTTTGGTATTATTATGTTTCTTATGTTCTATGGCCACACTATTCTTTCTAATCTGGTAAAAGATATACTCTTGGTGAGCATATCTACTACAATAAGCGTTATTATCGGAAAAAATATTTTTAGTTCTGCAATCAAGGCACTAAAAAAAAGAACAAGCAACATGGATACCCTCACCAGTATTGGAGTGAGTATGGCACTTCTCAGTGGACTCCTTGCTCTTGCTCGGTACATACATCCAAGCATTGCAGAAGCAATTTACATACAAAATTTTTCGGGCTTAGCTGCCATGATACTTACCCTTGCGATAACAGGAAGCACTATAGAAACTTTTTTGAGAAAAAAATCAATAGGGGCACAACAAGCCTTACTTAATCTTTTACCGCGTTTTTCCACTGTCATAACATTTACCGATGATTCGAAAACAGAGTACGAAAAAGAAACAAAAGAAACAAGTACCTTAAAAATACATGACATAGTACTCATAGAACCAGGAGAACAAATTCCTTGTGATGGCATTGTCATAAAAGGAAACAGCACTGTTGATGAATCGATGATAACAGGCGAAAGTCTTCCTATTGAAAAAGAACAAGGAAGCAAAGTCATTGGAGGAACGGTAAACCATCAAGGACAGCTTATTGTACAAGTAGCACAAAACGGAAAAAATAGCACTCTACAGAAAATACTAAAAGCAGTAGAGCATGCACAAAGCACAAAACCAAATATACAGCTGCTAGTTGATAAAGTAACAGCATCGTTTGTTCCTTGTATTATAGGACTTGCAATCATAAGTTTTTTTGCATGGCTACTCTTTCCTAATGTACTATTACATGGAATACTAATAATCATACAATACACATGGAACTATGGAGGCAGTCTTATCACTCCATTGATAGCCCTACCACTTCCTTTAAGTGAAGCATTTATTCAACAGTATGCACAAGGGCTTATTCAAAACCCCATTGATTATCTAGAAATCTCTCAGCTATCATTAGCAATCTATGCAAGTATCTCAGTACTGGTAGTAGCATGCCCTTGTGCATTAGGGCTTGCTACCCCTGCCGCAATCTCTGTTGGTATAGCAAAAGCAAGTAGATTTGGAATATTTTTTCGTTCTGCAGAAATCATTGAACGCTTAAAGAACATAAACTGCATAGCACTTGATAAAACAGGCACTCTTACACAAGGAAAAATATCGCTTAGCAATATACACAGCCTTAATGCAAGCTCCGAAAAAGAACTCTTGTATATTGCAGCTGTCCTTGAACAAGGCTCTGAGCATCCCCTTGCAAAAGCAGTAGTAAGAAAATATCAGGAAACATCTTCTCGTACACTTCGTTTAGCAGATGATTTTAAGTCGTTTGCAGGAAAAGGAGTCAGTGCAACTATAGAAAACAAACAGTATTTCTTAGGCACAAAATCCTTCATTACCCAATCTTTATACAATGCAAAGGATACCCTTTTTCCAGACGAAATAGAAACTATCATTACAGATGAAGCAAAACAAGGCAGAAGTGTAAGCATATTAGCAGACAAAGAGACAGTGCTAGGCATTTTATCGTTTGCAGATAGCATACGTCCTAGCAGTAAAAAAGCAATACAATACTTTCATTCACATGGGTACAAAGCTGCCATATTGTCAGGAGATAATGCATTAGCTACACAACACATAGCATCACAGTTACACATACAACATATCTACCCTGAACTCAGGCCTGAAGACAAGTACAGTATACTATTAGAATTACAACAAAACCATAAGGTACTCATGATAGGAGACGGCATTAACGATGCTCCAGCGTTATTACAAGCAGATGTTGGAGTAGCTATGGGAGGCGGTACAGATACTGCAAAAGAAGCGGGCGATGTTATCCTATTTAGGGAAAACATCGAAGATATTGTACACACATTACGATTATCAAAACACATAAACAGAGTACTTGCACAAAATTTGTTCTGGGCTTTTTTCTACAATGTAGTCATGCTTCCTTTTGCTATGCTTGGCATAATCTCTCCTATCTTTGCAGAAATTGCAATGGCATTAAGCTCTATTTCTGTATTACTAAATGCAAACAGGCTATGGCTGATAAAAAAAGAGATACACCTCTTTTCTAACAAAGATACATAATAAAGATATGCAATACTTTTTATGCTATCATAAAAAAAGAAACTATGAATATACAGCTCCATAATCATTATCAGTTTATTGCTCTGACACAGCTAGAAAAGCACAAGCAACACTTACTTACAAAAGGCAAAGAGCTTCACATAAAAGGCACTATCTTACTTGCTCCTGAAGGGATAAATATAGCTATATGCGGAGAAGCCTCTGCACTTACTGCTTTAGAGAAATACATGGAATCTTTATTTTGTACTACTATTTATCCGTTCATCACTTCCATTGATGAGCACCAAGATATACCATTTCAGAAATACAAAGTAAAAGTAAAAAATGAGCTTATAAAACTAGGCGTACAAGAAGCTACAATGGTACAGACAGATCATCCTTCCTGTGTAGTCGGAACACATGTTGCTCCACAACATTGGAATGAGCTTATTGAAGATCCTACCACTATCCTCATTGACACGCGTAATCACTACGAATACTCCTTAGGACATTTTAAGAACGCACTCAATCCCCAAACCTCTTTCTTCACTGAGTTTCCTGCCTATTTACACGATACCTTTGAGGATAAAAAAAACTGTACTATTGCCATGTACTGTACTGGTGGCATTCGCTGTGAAAAAGCCTCGTTTTACATGGGCCTACAGCAATATACCACTGTGTACCAACTTGAAGGAGGAATACTTAATTACTTTAATACAATCCCATACGAACAAAGCCTATGGATAGGAGCATGTTTTGTATTTGATGATAGAATTGCAATAGGACATGACATGTCCCCTACTACTCTCTCCTTACAGGAGAAGCCAGAATCTCCCTCTCATAAAGATGCGTATAACGACAGGCATATACAATATGTGTATAAAAAAATTGCTCAGCACTTACATAAGCATACTACTGATGTTCAAGCAATAAAAAACTGATACATTGAATTTGCATCTTTTTTCTCCTTTATCGCTGTAATCTTTGAACTTGTGCTTGCAATATGCAATAACAGTATAAGAAAAAAAACATATTGTTTAGTAAAATGTAATATACATACATCAAAAATAAGGAAACAACAGCATGGCTCAGTTTGAAACACTTAGAAATACACTTACTCATACAGTACTTACTGTGGAACATCTTACTGATGAAACATTCAGTGTCAAATTTACTCGTGGAAACCTTGATTTTCAAGCGGGACAGCACATTTGTGTAGGGCCACATAATGACTTAAATATGAGAGAATACTCAATTTATTCTGGTACTTCACAAGATTTTCTTGAAATTTTAGTAAAAGAAATACAAAATGGATATGTATCAAAGCTACTAAAACAACTACAGCAAGGACAATCTATTAAGGTAGAAGGTCCCTTTGGATATTTCACTATCGAAGAAGCAGAAAAAACAAAGGCACTATATGGCATTGCCACAGGCACAGGCATTGCTCCATTCCATTGCTTTGCAATAAGCCATCCTCAGCTATCATTTTCTATTGTACATGGCATACGACATAGAAACGAACAATATCATAAGGAGATATTTGAGAATACTGCTTTTCATTATACTCCTTGTATTTCAAGAGAAAAACAGGATGTGTATTATCAGGGACGTGTAACAGATTTTTTGAAAACAAATACTATAGATGTACATGGCATTTATTTTCTTTGTGGAAACTGCGACATGATTTATGAAGTGTTTGATATTCTTCAACAGAATGGCGTGCCTTCTAAACATATAAAAGCAGAGGTATATTTTTAATGAAATACTATCTACTCAGTCTTGGCTGTCAGATGAATATATCCGACAGTGAACGGGTAAAAACTGTACTCAATACTATGGGATTTACCGAAACTCAACAAGCAGAAGAAGCCGAACTATTAGGAGTAATGGCTTGTTCGGTCAGACAAAAAGCAATAGATAAAGTATACAGCCTTATTCATAAATGGAACACATGGAAAAAAAACAAGCATTGTATCACTTTTATCTCTGGATGTGTGTTACCAAATGATAGGGAAAAATTCTTAAAAAAATTTGATATACTGTTTTCCATAAATGAACTGCCTCAATTACCCGATATTATTCGCAATTACGGAGTGAGTAGCCCCTTTACCGAAAAAAGTAAATCACAGAGCACATGGGAAATAGACGATGTTCATATTCAAAACAACACGGATCTTCCTGTTACACCATCTACACACAAAGCCCATATCACAAAAAAAACATCGGCTTTATCCGAAACAAAACTATATGTTCCTACAACAGCACGACACACATCACTCTCTTCTGAAGCAGAATCAGATGATTTAGCAAGAGGGTTTTGGAATGTAAAGCCAACATATTCTTCTCACTTTGATGCGTATATCACTATACAGAACGGCTGTGATAAATTTTGTACATTCTGTGCAGTTCCTTATACACGAGGAAGAGAAGTTTCACGTTCATCAAGTGAGATATTAAAAGAAGTATACGATCTTATGCAACAAGGCTATAAATCTATTACTTTGCTTGGACAAAATGTCAATAGCTACGGTATTGACATGAATGGAAAAGAGCTTACTTTTGCTCAATTATTAGAACGAATAGGGAATCTTGCAAATGAACTTGAACATACATGCTGGATATACTTTACTTCCCCTCATCCACGAGACATGGGAAAAGATGTATTAGAAGTAATGGCACAATATCCTTGTTTAGCAAAACAAATTCATCTTCCTTTACAAAGCGGGGATGAAAAATTGCTATTTAAGATGAATAGAAATCATAGTATGTCAAAATATCGACAAACCGTAACAGATATACATACTATTCTGCCAACAGCTACGTTGTTTACTGATATTATCGTTGGGTTTTGTGGAGAAACAGAAGAACAATTTAACAATACCAAAGATGCCATGAAAGAGTTTGCATACAATATGGCATACATTGCAATGTATTCGCCTCGTCCAGGAGCAGCAAGCTATAGATGGCACGACACTATTCCTCTTGAAGTAAAAAAGCAACGTTTACGCGAGCTGTCAGAGATATTACAACATACAGCAGAAAAAAAACATGTACAATACATTGGAACAAACATACAGGTGCTAGTAGAAAGTATCGGAAGAAGCTCCAATACATTACAGGCAAAGACAGAGGGAAAAATTCCTGTTATGCTTACAAATACTACTTCATATGATTTTAAGACATTAGAAGGAAAATTTATATACGCTACTATCACGGGACAGAAATCACTTTCTCTTTTAGCAGAGACTTATGGAGAGCCATTTTGAAAAAAAACACACAGTTAGATATACCAGCAAGCTCATCTTCGTTTAAGAATGCTCGTACTGCTATGCAGAATAAAGAACATGCTCCCGTAGTTGCAATTCAAACGCTAGGATGTAAACTTAACCATGCAGAAAGCGATTCCATTGCTACCCGACTAAAACAAATGGGATTTGAGGTGATAAACAGAGATAGCCTTGATAAAAAACAGCCTTTTACTCACGCTAAATATATTGTCATAAATACATGTACGGTAACTGCAAAAGCAGATAGAAAAAGTCGGCATAGCATATACCAAGCAATAAAAGGAAATGGATACTTTCGTAATACAGAACATACAGAAGAACCTACTGTTCATGGAGATACTCCCTATGACTCATCATCTCATACAGAAACAACAAGCCCTCCCATAGTTATTGTTACTGGATGTTTTGTAGGAAGTGCAAAAAAAGATATTGAAGATATGGATATTGATTATATTGTCGACAACAGCAAAAAAAGCTATATTCCCGAAATTATAGATGCTCATGAAAAAGAGCAAATATTTGATTACAACTCACAAGAAGCAAATTATTTTAGTGCTACTCCAGCCGATCAAAGTTTCCATACCAGAAACAATCTCAAAATTCAGGATGGATGTGATAACTTTTGTACATTCTGTATCATTCCTCTTGTTCGTGGTACAGCACAAAGTTTACCTCTAAAAAAAGTAGTAGAAAATGCACGCACTATGATAGAAAACGGGAGTAAAGAAATAGTGCTTACTGGAGTAAACATGAGCCGCTACAGCGATCTATGTGAAGGAAAAGAGCATTCTTTTTCAGACTTACTTGAAGCTCTCTTAAAGATGGGTAACAATCATAACTGTAGGTTTCATATTTCATCATTAGAACCAGATAGACTGGACGATAAATTTTTTGACTTATTACAAAATCCAAAACTATGTTCACATCTTCATTTATGCTTACAAAGTGGTAGCGAAAAAATTCTGCTAAAAATGAGGCGTATGTATACAGTATCTGATTATATGAACTGTATAGAACGTATCAAACAATATGACAATAACTTTAACTTTACTACTGATATTATAGTAGGGTTTCCTGAAGAAAGTGATCATGATTTTATGCAAAGCATGAAGATTGTAAAAGAAACTGGATTTAGCCATATACATATTTTTCCCTATTCTGTTCGGCAAGGCACAAGAGCAGAGCGTATGAAAGCAGTAGACACAAGAATACAAAAAGACAGAATACAACAAATGCAAGTGTTATGCGATGAACAGAAACATCAGTATAGAATTTCTATGTTACATAAAAAACAAGAAGTACTCATAGAAAAAACAATGAACGATGCTAATGAAGGGTACGGCTTTACTAACTATTATATTCCTGTACATGTATACAATACAGACACACATACTACTTTTACTGCTGCTCCAATACAGCACAATAGCTTTATAGAAATTACTCCAACACAATGGAAAAAAGAGAGAGAACTTGTATTACTTGCAAACATAAGTAATCACTCTACAGAAACTACCGATGCTAGTGGTCATTAGTACTTCCTCTGCTTTATTTACAGCACTGAGTACACAACTGCAGTACACTGTGTATCGAGAACAAGATTATGAGCTTTTACAGCATATAGCACTAGCTACCCCTTTACCGTATATCGTTTCTCTACATACACAACATTCCAGTAGCTATGACTTTCATCATAATAGTATACTTATTCAAATACCTAACTCATCTTCAGTATCATCATCACATATGACACAGGAGTTAGCTATGCTCTGTGGTATACTGTATGCATTTCCTGTGCAAATACAATGTATATTATATCTTGACATCATGCCTACACACATATTTCACAAACAGAGAAACTTGTTTAAGGAAAATATACCAGCACAGTACCGTACTATAGATTATTTTTTTGCACATAGCATATATGCTGATACCTATAGTTCCTGTCTTTATACCGATATACTCTTACCTACTCTGCCACATTTTGCAGTAGCACATGCTCCTCTCCATTTTTTTAGTACTTTGGTACAAAAATATTGGAGTAGCCATTGTATACAATCTTTGCATATCATAGATAAAAATAGCACAGAACTATCTCCTGTGCAACTCAAAAAAAACATACCTGCCATTTTGGAGTGTATACAGTCCTTACAGTCACTCAATACAGAAGTTCGGTTTACAAACACTATACAAAGACAACTACAAGATATCAAACTGCATTTTGGTTTTTCTAAAACACAGATGGCAAAGCTCTACACTTTGATACGCGGACAGTTACAAATAAACACTGATATACCAGATATTTTTTCTTTGGCACAAACAATAGCAAGCAATATGTCTTCTAAAAAATCTGCCACTCAACACACATTCTCTGTACTCAACAGAAACACACTGTTTGTACAACTCTGTGAGCAACTACTGGAGATGTAGTGTATCATATATGCTTCCCTCCCATAAGGAATATTATACTAATGGAGAGAACAAACTTTTATAAGTACAATAATATATTATACTATATAGGAAGGTAATACAACTACTCTAACACACTATGCATTTTTCCCATATATATGTAGAACACAATGTAATGACAGCCTCCATAAGTAAAACAATACTGTCACAATATCCAAATGCACAAATAATACCTATTGAAAATTATAAACAGTTTTTTAATAGAAAAAATCAAAATTTTACATTACAAAGAAAAAGCCGAAAATTGATATTAGCAAAACAAAAACATCATTTTACTTTCTTGGGAACTGAACGTGTCCGTAGCTTTGGCAACAAACATATTTACTCTTGCTCCATGATTCGAAATTGCAAGTATCACTGCGAATACTGTTTTTTGTCAGGCATGCACGAGTCTGCTCATATAGTATTATATGTCAACATAGAAGACTACATACAGGAAGTAACGCATATTTCACAAAAAATGTATAAAGAGCATCCACAAGATAGTATATATCTCATAACATCATATTTAAGTGATTTACCTGCATTTGAAGAGCTATATCCTCTTTGCAAAACATGGATAGAAATTATAGACAGGCTTCCTAATGTAGAGCTAGAAATACGAAGTAAAAGCGATGCCTATACTTCTATAAGAAACATTCCTGTATCAAAAAAAGCTATTCTCGTGTGGTCTTTTTCTCCTCCCGAGATCATTCGTACCTATGAACATGGCACTGCCTCTTTCCATACACGAATTTTACAAACAAAAGCTGCCATAGAAGATGGGTGGCGTGTACGATTATGCTTTGATCCTATTATATATTCTCCTCAATGGAAACAGCATTATATTGAAAGTTTACAAAAAATTTTACAGTACTGCCCCCCTGACACCATTGAAGCAATAAGTTACGGAGTGTTCCGTATGAGTAACAACCATCTACAAAAAATGAGAAAAGAGCGACCTGCCCTACGACTATTACATCAAAATATTGAAATAAAAGATTCCTTAGGGACATATACTCCCACTATTCTAAAAGAAATACAAGAAGAGTTTATACACGAGGCCTCTAAATACTTTCCTAAAGAGAAAATACATTTTGTACATGGATAGATACATACTCTATCTTTCTCTTTTTATTACATAAATTTTCATTACACAAATATAGTATACTATTATTATGATTTCAACAGAAAAATTTGTACAGAAACTACTTGAATCAAATATCCATTTTTTTACTGGAGTCCCTGATTCTCTCTTAAAAGATTTTGGCAATTACATATACAGTCATATTTCTGCTAACAATCACGTTATCGTAGCAAATGAAGGAAACGCAATAGCACTGGCAGCAGGAAGCTATCTTGCAAGCAATACCATCCCTCTTGTGTATTTACAAAATGCAGGATTAGGAAATATTGTCAATCCTCTGCTTTCTATGGCAGATGCCTCTCTATACGCTATTCCTATGATTATTTTAGTGGGCTGGAGAGGAAAAGACGGCAAAGATGATGCAGAACAACACTTACAGCAAGGCTCATGTACTCCCTCTTTGATTGAGGCCATGCAGTACCCTTTTTGTGTTCTTTCTCAACAAGAAGAAACAGCATTACAACAAATAGACAAAGCAATAAGATCCATTACCGAAACTCCTCAACCATACTTTTTGATAGTAGAAAAGGAAACATTCAGTAGCGTCCCTCTTACAAAAAAAGTTGCTTCTGCAAGCAATATGTCTCGCGAAAAAGCGTTACATATTGTAGCTCGTTCATTACCAGAAGATTACTTTGTAGTAACAACAACAGGAAAAACAAGCAGAGAATGGTACGAAGTACGTGAACAGCTACAACAAAGCCATGACAACGATTTTTTGACTGTAGGAAGCATGGGACACACTTCTAGTATTGCACTTGGCATGGCAATGCAAAGCAACGCTCATATACTTTGTGTAGATGGAGATGGCTCTATGCTCATGCACATGGGCTCTCTTGCGGTTGCTGGGTCAGTACATTTGGAAAATTTTCATTATGTACTTATCAATAATCTTTCGCATGAATCAGTAGGAGGATTGCCAACAAATATACATCATATACATTTTGAACAATTTTTTCTCTCCATTGGATTTGATGCATATTTTCGTGCCGATACTCCTGAAAATCTTGAAAATGTAGTACACAATTTTATCAACACAAAACATGCGGTACTAGAGATACGAGTAAAACAAGGGTCTCGAAAGGACCTAAGTCGCCCCGACAAAACATCGGGACAAATATCACAAACATTACGTGAACAATTTACAAAAACAAAGGAATAAACTATGAAAAAAATATATCTTTCAATGGCTGGAGACATTATCCATCAAGGGCATATCAATATTATTAAAGCAGCTACTAAACATGGAGAACTTATTGTAGGTTTGCTTTCTGATACTGTTATTGGCAACAATAAACGCATCCCTATTATGAATTTTGGACAACGAAAAGAAATAATTGAAAACATAAAAGGGGTAAGCCAAGTAATAGAACAAAACAGTATTGAATACACTGATAATTTAGAGAAACTAAAACCAGAGTTTGTAATTCATGGAGATGATTGGAAAGTTGGAAAACAAGCATATATTCGACAACAGGTAATTGAACAATTAAAGCAATGGAATGGAGAGCTTATAGAAATTCCATACACAGATGGTATCTCTAGCTCTTCAATAGAAGAGCTATTACAAGAAAGAGGCGTAAGTGCAGGCGAAAGAAGAAAGCGTTTGCAGCTGCTTCTTTCCACTAAAAATATAGTAAGAGTACTTGAGGCACATAATGGACTCACAGGGCTTATAGTTGAGAAAACAGTGCTACAGGAACAAGACGAACGAAAAGAATTTGATGCTATGTGGATTTCCAGCCTCTGTGATTCTACTGCAAAAGGAAAGCCTGATATAGAACTGGTAGATTATACTTCGCGCATCAATACTATCAATGAAATTATTGAAGTGACAACAAAGCCCATCATCTTAGATGGTGATACGGGAGGACTTGTTGAGCATTTTGTATACAATGTCCGCACTTTAGAACGATTAGGCGTAAGTGCTATTATTATAGAAGATAAGGTAGGACTGAAAAAGAACAGCCTTTTTGGTACTGAAGCTGCACAACAACAAGCCACTCCTGAAGAGTTTGCTCATAAAATTCGTGCAGGAAAACAAGCACAGCTGGGAAATTCCTTTATGATCATTGCAAGAATAGAATCGCTTATCCTTAAGCAAGGAATAGACGATGCATTACATCGTGCAAAAGTATATATTGAGGCAGGTGCTGATGGAATTATGATACATTCAAAAGAAAAAGATGGCAGTGAGATAAAAGAATTTTTACAACGATATAAACAAGAATTACCTCGTACAGTACCAGTAGTAGTAGTGCCTACCACCTACAATCATATCACAGAGCAAGAATTTTATGCTATGGGAGCAAACATAGTCATCTATGCAAATCACCTTATACGAAGTGCATATCTTGCCATGAAAGAAACTGCAGAGACTATTTTATGTAATGAACGCAGTGCAGAGGTAGACAAGCAATGTCTTCCAATTAAGGAAATACTTACCCTCATTCCACAAATAGTAGATTAGAAAAAATATACTGTCTTATCCTTGTTGCAAAGCTACCTATAAAGCTAAAAGAGAGTGCATAGCACTCTCTTTTAGCTTTACTACCCTACCTCTACGATGAGGGGCATGCTGTTTTATCAGTCTTATCTTTTGGCCACTGTGTGCCTTTTGTGTTTTTATCAGCCATAGGGGAACCTGAGAAAACAGTAGAAGTTAATGTTAGTTTACACAATTTCCATGATGATAAATTTTGATCAAATGCAGAGGCACCAAAAAACATCAAGGTCACTGAAGTAACATTTCCTATATTCCAATTTCTTATGTCTTGATTAAAAGCACTTGCAGAAGAAAACATAGCATACATATTCTCTACACTGCTCACATTCCAATCTCCTATATCTTGATTAAAAGAAGTAGTTGTTCGAAACATACTACCCATATTAGTAACTTTACTTGTATCCCAAGCTCCTATATCTTGATTAAAGACACTTGCACTCCTAAATAAACTGAACATAGTTGTTACATTACTGGTATTCCACTTTGTAATGTCTCCATTAAAAGTACTATCATCTTCAAATAAATTACTCATATCCTTTATAGCACTCGTATCTATCATGTTGAGGTTAGGGCTATTGGTGTCTTGTCTGCTTGCTCCTTTTTCTGCAGTGATAATAGCTTGCAGTGCTGCTTTTGTTGTCGGTCTGTAATAAGCAGCTGCTTCTCCTGATGGTGCTGTTCTTAGTCCTGTCTGTATAACGATAGTCGCTGGCACTTTTGTATTTGAAGCGGTTATTGTACACTGTACTACATCATAGCTATACTCAGTAATAGCAGGATCACGTACATTGGACTTATTTGCTATGCCTGTTATAGTAACTGTTTTGCTATTCTGTGTAAACGATACTGCGAGGCCTGTTTCATCTTTGATTTTCTTTGCATCTTTCTCTAGTATGTTGGCATCACAGGTAAATGCTGTGCTGGGAGTGCTAGTGAGTACTCTTGTAATATTTATTGCTGGTGTTTTGCCTACTTCTGCTGATACTATGCTAGTGTTTCCTATAGGTATTCCTCTTGCTACAAACTCGTGGCGTTCTCCTGCTGATGTTTTTGTGTCATCGGTGCTGTTTACTGCTTGTACTACTATTTCGTAGCTTGTTCCATTTGTCAGTCCTGCTAAAGTAGTGTTTGTTGTTCCTACTGCTACTGTTGTGGGGCTTGAGTCTGCATTTTTTATCGCTGTTACGCTTTTTGCACTGCCACTCTTGGCTACTTTGTATACCTTGTACGATACTTGTGCTGCTCTAAGGGCATCGCCTGTATTTGCTTTGTGGCTTGCACTAAGACTAGGAGCTGTCCACGATACTCTCATGCCTGTTGTGATTACTGCTGTTTGTATGCTTGATACTTCTGCGGGGGCTGTCGCCTGAGATGCGGTCGTTACGCTTGCTACTGTTGAGGATGCTACTTTTTTGCTAGGGTCTGTTTTTACTGCTACTTCTACCACAAAATAGTACTTTGTCACTCCCTTTATTGCTACTACTGGTGCTGTGTCTGCAGACAAGCCTAAACTGGCAAGTGCTGGTACTGTGTACACTCCGCTTACACTTGGACTGCCTATATCTATCTTTCTGCCTGCAAGTACTTCTGCTACTGTAGAGTTTGTGTCTTTCTGTAAGCCGTACACGGTGTATACTAACTTGTCATTTGCTGTTATGTTTGTGTCATCATAGTCTTTTGCTCCTGTAAATGTGCTTAACTGCGTGAGTACCAGCTTTATTGTTCCTGCTGTGCTTGTTGACTGTGATACTACTAGCTTGCCTGTCAGTAATGACTGGCTGGGTGCTACTGCTTTGGAAGTATAGACTTCCTTTATTTCTGCTACATCAGTGTAAAAGCCTGCTGGAAAGGGATTGGTTGATTCATTGTAATCGGGGCTTGTTGTGTTTACTATCCTCACTCCTATGTAGTAGTCTTTTGCTGTTTCTACAGGGGTTGCTCCTGCATTGCTGCCACTGGTGCTATCTACTATTGGTATTTGTATGGTCGCTTGGTCTGCTACTCCTGTTGCTTTTGTGTATTTTGCTACTTTTACACTGCTTTTTTCCACTGCCCACAGGTCTGATGCATTGGCAGGCTTTTGGCTTGTGTCTTCTTTCTTGAGGTATAACACATAGTAGGCAAGGTCTGTCGCTTCAAGGGCATTGCCATTTGCTTTGCTCACTCCTGCTATGTTTGAGGCATTTACTTGTACTGTTATGACTTTTTTTCCACTATTGCTTTCTCCTGAAGGAGGCACTGCAAATACTACTGCATTACTGGTAGTGTAGGTTGTTACTTTTGGTGCGTTTGGTGGAGCAGTAAGTGTTGCTGTTTTTATTGTTGCTGATGCTCCTATGCTATACGAGGGATTGAGGCTGTTTATTGCTTCTACTCCTGCGGTATATTCTGCTCCTTTTGTTCCTATAAATGTTGCTTTTAATGGGGTGCTGTCTCCTGCTAGCTCTCTTGTTTGTACTCCTGCAAGGGCTTTTATTGCATCCAGTGTCTTTGTGCTATGGTCTCCCTCTGCTATGTATACTTTGTATTGTATTTGTGCCTGTGTGAGTGGGTTTCCATTGGGGGCTTTGTTGTCGTTAGTAATGTTTCCTTTACTAAATGTATAGGCTGCTGTTGCGGTTGTTTGGGTTGCTGATTCTACGAAGAGCTTTGCATCCTTTGGCTCTGGCGGTGCTGTTGAGGTATCATCGTATACTGCTACGGTATCAGCTAAAGTAGTTACAGGACTTACTATGTTATCTGCTATTGTCAAAAACTTAAAGCTATAGTTCTTGGCATTTGCTTGGCTATTGGGTACTTCCAAGCCATCTGCTATACCAAAAGTAATGGCGTCTACACTTTCTGTTATGCTTTTTTCTGCTACCAGTGTAGCACCATCGTACATACGCAGAGTGTAATATCTTCCTATGCCTGGAGCTGTCTTAAAGGTTGCTTTTATTTGTATGACTCCTACTGTATCTAAGCTAGGCTTGTTTTGAAAGAGTTCTTCTGAGGGGGCTGTAGGTTGCGGGGTAGTTATGTCTTGTACTGTTGATGTACTTTTGTTTCCTGAGTAGTCAAGAGTGAGTATTGTTACTGTGTATGTTTTGGCTTGCTTGAGATCTTCTACAGAAAGTGCTGTCGTGGGATAGGGTATTTTTTTCTCATTCAGTAATGCAGTGTCTATGTCTTTCTCTTGTATGCTCACACTGTATTCTTTTATATCTTGGTTCTCGGCTTTTGTTATATCGGGGGCTGTCCATGTTATCTGTGTACCTATCTTTGTAGGTAATACAAAAGGATAGCTTGCCTGTATGTTTGTTACTGCATCGGGGGCAGTCCTATCATCTACTGTGGTGGTAGTGGTTGTTATTTTTGTTCCTTTGTTACCTGTGTAGTCTTGCGACTGTACTGCTATGCTGTACTCGGTAGTAGCTTTTAGTCCTGTTATCTGCGTATTTCTTAGTGTTCTATCTGTTATTGTTACTGTCTTTACTGGACTGTTCTTTTCTGTTACCTCTATACTCACTCCTGCGTAATCTCTTACATCAGGGGCTTGCCAGCCTACTACTATGCTCGTTGCTCCTCCTACGGCACTTACATTACTTACAGGCTCTGTGCTTTTGTCTGTTGTTGCCAACTCTTTTGACACTGCAGTGGAGTACTTTCCATTTTGAGAGACATAGACTTCTACTTTGTAAGTAAGCGTGCCGTAGAGTTTTGTGAGTGCTATGCCATCCTTTGCTACATACACAGTGGCGTACTCTTGGTTGTCTGCACTTGCAGAGCTGAGTGTTGCAGTACTGCTATTGCTCACTGTTTCGTATGCTATGAGCGTATTTGTTGCGGTTGCTGTGACTCGTACTTGCAGGCTTTTTGCTGTGCTACCTGTTCCAAAGGTAAAGCTCCCCCACTTAACAAGCAGGCTTTCATCGGCTGGGTTATTGTCTTTATTGTCTGCTGTTACTGTAAGATTTGCCTCTGGCAGTGCAACTACTGTTTGTGAGAGTGCTGATGGCACTATGCCTCTGAGTGCTTGCTTTGCTGTGCTTTCGTTACCATTGCTATCTTTGTATACTACTGTTACATCATAGCTTATGCCGTCTATGGTAGGCACAGCAATAGTTACTTCTCCTTGTGTTACATCTTTTACTGATACTTCTGTTTTTACCCCTGTAGTTCTTTCTATCACCTGCACTATGGCTTCTGCTATGTCTGTTTTGCCTGACGAGAGTAGTGCTTTGTCCCATGTTATCTTTATGCCATTTGTTGCCTGTTCTACTGCTACCTTGTTGAAGGTATCTTGAGGTTTCGTTGTATCTGTTAGTGTTGTCACAGAGCGGGTTGTTTTTGGTGATACTTCTGAGCCTGACTTTTGGGCTTCTATCTCTATTGTATAATCAGTAGTAGCATACAGTCCCTTGAGGGTATAAGCTTTGTCTTGTTGAAACAATGTACGATATTCTATTGCAGGAACACGCACTTGTATTGATTGTGCTGGTGCAGTTGATGTAGCTGTTACGACTACATGCGTAGCATCGCTTGGGGCTTGCCAGCGTAACGAGATCGTCCCATCATTGTCTGCTGCTTTTATCTGCACATTGGATAGTAACGCAAGTGTCGGTGTTAGCTGTGTTCCTCCTCCGCCTGATGAGGAACTGCTACTGCCTTCCGAACATCCTACAAGTACGAGGGTAACTATTGCTAGCACTAAAAACAGTGCAACTACTGTAGTTAAGTTTTGATTATGATATTTTTTCATAATGTTCTCCTTATAATATCTATTTATTGTAATAATTATCATTATACAATAACTTACACATTTTATTATAGTACAAATACTATATTTTGGTGGTATATCTGCAAAAAGAAAAAAAAAAAAAAATACACTGAAATACAGAAAAATACACAGCAAAATGTGATAATAATGCTACAATAGAGATGCTATGAAAAAAATTATGAGCGTAGCTTTTTATATGATATACAAGATGCTTTAGAAAAATTTTCTTACTGTTCTTCTTGCCATGAAAGAAACTGCAGAGACTATTTTACATAATGAACGCAATGCAGAGGTAGACAAGCAATGTCTTCCAATTTTAGAGAAAATACATTGCCTTACCCTTGTTGCAAAGACTACTTATACAAGGAAAAAGAGAGTGCTAGCACTCTCTTTTTATATGTACTACCCTACGATGAAGGGCATGCTACTGTATCAGTGTTATCCTTTTTTGGGTATTTTGCTGTTTTCCCAGCCATAGCTGAACCTATAAACATACTTCGATTTACAGAACTTCCTTTACAAAAATTCCATGAAGATAAATCTTGATCAAATGCAGAGGCATTCTCAAACATACCACTATGTATAGAAACATTCCCAACATTCCAATTTCCTATGTCTTGATTAAAAACACTTGCACCAAAAAATATAAATGTCATATCAGTTACTTCCCCAACATTCCAATCTCCTATGTCTTGATTAAAAGCACTTGCACTCCTAAACATACTACCCATATTCTCTACATTACTTGTATCCCACTGTGTTATGTCTCCATTAAAAGCAATTGCTGCCTTAAACATAGCACTCATCTCCGTTACATTACTGGTATTCCACTGTGTTATGTCTCCATTAAAAGTACTATCATCTTCAAATAAAAAACCCATATCAGTAATAGCACTGGTGTCTATCATGTTGAGGTTGGGGCTATTGGTTTTTTGTCTGCTTGCTCCTCTTTCTGCAGTGATAATAGCTTTGAGTGCTGAATTTGTTGTTGGTCTGTAATAGGTAGCTGATTGTCCTGCTAGTTTCACCAGTCCTGTCTCTACATTGATAGTCGCAAGTGCCTTTTGTCCTGAGTTTGCTCCCGCAGAAGTAATGGTACACTCCACTACTCCATAGCTATACTCAGTGATAGCAGTATCATGTATGTTTGATTTATTTGCTGTGCCTGTTATTGTTACTGTATTGGTATTTTTTGCAAATGTTACTGTTAAGCCTGTTTCTTTTTTGAGGGTGCTGTTATCTACTGTGCTTTCATCACAGGTAAAGGTAAGCCCACTAGGACTAATGCTGGTAAGTACTCTCGTTGTATGTGCTGATGTTGGTGTTGAGCCTACTGTTGCTGAAACTTTTGTGGCATTTCCTATCACTACTGTTGGGGTGCTGGCAGAGACTGCTGTTGCTTCTGCTGATACCTTTGTCTTTTTAAGGCTGTTTACTGCTACTGCGGTGATATAGTATTTTGTATTCAATCGTAGGTTGCGTATTGTATAGCTTGTTGCTCCTGTTGGCACATCGTCTTTTTCTGCTCCTTCTTGTGCATTGCTTGCTGCTTTTGCCCGTGTTTTTACTGTTGCTCCATTTATGTTTGTATTTGAGGCTATATAGTATACTTTGTAGTCTATTTGATCATCTCTGAGAGTAGTCGTTCCGTCTTCTGCTGTTCCTTTTACGGTTGGGGCTGTTATGGTAAGTACTATGGTTGCTCCTTGTGCATTTGCTTGTATGGTGGGCTTTCCTGGTGCTCCATAGGCTTCTTTTGCTACAAACTCCTTGCGGACTCCTCTTGACTCTTTGTTGGGATCGGTGCTGTTTACTGCTTGTACGACTATTTCGTAAGTGGTGCCTACTGTCACACTGGTCAGAGTGCTGTTGGTTGTTCCTGCTGCTGTTGTTGTGGGGCTTCCTCCTGCTGCTATTATTATCTCTGCTATTGTCCTCTGTGTACTGCCACTTTTTGCTACTTTGTATACTTTGTACGATACTTGTGCTACTGCTAGGGGGTCTCCTGTGTCTGTTTTGTGGCTTGCAGTAAGGCTAGGGGCTGTCCACGATAGCGTTGCACTCCTTCCTTCTACTCCTTTTACTTGTATGTTGCTTACTTCTGCGGGATCTGTTGCTAATGATGCGGTTGTTACTGTTGCCACTGTCGATACTGCTTTTTTGCTTGGGTCTGTTTTTATGGCTACTTCTACTACAAAGTGATACTTTGTCGCTCCTTTTATTGCTACTACTGGTGCTGTGTCTGATGACAAGCCTAAACTGCTAAGCGCTGGTACTGTGTACACTCTGCTACTTGGACTGCCTATATCTATCTTTCTGCCTGCTTGTACTTCTGCTACTGTTGGATTTGTGTCTTTCTGTAAGCCGTACACTGTGTATATTAGCTCATCATTGCTGGTTACTGTTGTGCCGTCTTTGTTTTTTGCTCCTGTTATTGTGCTTAACTGTGTGAGTACTAGCTTTATTGTTCCTGTTGTGTTTGTTGATTGTGATACTACTAGCTTGTTTGCTAAGGACGAGGTAGGGGCGGTTGCTTTTGATCTGGGGATGGTGCTCAGTTCTAGTGTTTGTATCAGTGCGGGGTCTTTGCTTTGTGCTTTCTTTGTGGTAGAGGGGTTCAGGCTATTTATTGCTTCTATGCCTATGGTGTATACTGCTCCTTTTGTTCCTATAAATGTTCCTCGTAAGGTACTGTTTCCTGCTATACTTTGTGTTTGTACTCCTGTTATTGTTTTTATTTCTGCTATGCTTTTAGTACTCTGGTCTCCTGCTACTATGTATACTTTGTACTGTATCTGTGCTTGTGTGAGTGTTCTGTCATTGGGTGCTTTGTGGTTGTCGGTAATTGTTCCTGCTTGAAACTCGTACTGTACGGTATCGCTTGTTGCTGTTGATTCTGCAATAAGCAGAGTGAGGCTTTCTGGTGCGGGCGGGACAGTGGACATTGCATCGTATACTGCTACTTTGTCTGTGAGTGTTGTTGGGGGGCTTACTCTGTTATTTTCTACTGTGAGAAACATAAAGCTATATTGTTTTGCAGTTGCTTGTGTTGCTGATACTTCTATGCCATCTGCTATCCCAAAGCTAATGGTGGTTGCGGTACTTGTTATGCTTTTTTCTGCTATCAGTGTAGTGCCATCGTACATACGCAGGGTGTAGTACTTATTTGAGCCAGTATTTGATCCAGGTGCTTGCGTAAAGGTTGCTTTTATTTGTATTGCTCCTGTTGTTGTAACGAGGGCGGGCTTGCTTTGAAAGAGTTCTGCTGAGGGTGCTGTGAGTGGGGTGGGTGTTGTTATGTCTTGTGTTTTTGCATTGCTTTTGTTTTCTGAGTAGTCTATTGCTTGTATTGTTACTGTGTATGTTTTGCCTTGACTGAGTTCTTCGACAGAGAGCGATGTTGTGGGATAGGCTATTTTTTTCTCGCTGACTACTGCAGTAGTTGTGTCTTTCTCTTGTATGCTTATGCTGTATTCTTTTATGTCTTTGTTCTTGGCTTTTGTTGCATCGGGTGCTGTCCATGTTATCTGCGTGCCTACTTTTGTTGCTGATACGAAGGGATAGCTTGCTTGTATGTTTGTTACTGGATCGGGGGCTGTGCTATCTGCTCCTGTATCTACTGTGGCTGTTGCTTCTGTTCCTTTGTTGCCTGCACTGTCCATTGATACGACTGCTACTGTGTACTCGGTGGTGGCTTTGAGGCCTATTATTTGCGTGTTGCGTACTGCTCTGTCTGTTATTGTTACTGTCTTTGCTACTTTATCACTGTCCTTTTCTGTTGCTGTTATAGTCACTCCTGCATAGTCTCGTACATTGGGTGCTTGCCAGATTACTACTATGCTTGTTGCTCCTCCTACGGCACTTACATTGGTCGCTGGTTGTGTTGTTTTGTCGGTTGTTGCTTGTTCTTTTGACACTGCAGTGGAGTATTTTCCGTTTTGAGAGACATACACTTCTACTTTGTACGTAAGCGTGCCGTAGAGTGTTGTGAGTGCTATGCCATCTTTTGCGACATACACAGTGGCGTATTCTTTTGCCTGTGCAGTTGCACTGCTGACATTGGTTGCACTGGTATCTTTGCTTATTGTCTCCTCTGCTACTATCGTCTGTGTTGCGGTTGCTGTTACTCGTACTAAGAGGCTTTTTGCTGTGCTCCCTGTTCCAAAGGCAAAGCTCCCCCACGTAACAAGCAGGCTTTCATCTGCGGGGCTATTGTCTTTATCGTTTGCTGTTACTGTAAGATCTGCCTCTGGTAGTGGCGTTACTGTTTGTGAGAGTGCTGATGCTTGCACGCCTGTCAGTACTGTTGTAGGACTGCTTGTGTTGTCATTTCTGTCTTTGTAGCGTATTTCTACATCATAGGCTATGCCTGCAAGCATGGAGACATTTGGAAGTATAACTTCTCCTTGCTGTAGATTCTGTACGGTAGCTTGTGCAAGCACTGTGCCACCAGTCGTGCTTTTTACCACTATTGTTGCTTCTGCTATGTCTGTCTTGCCTACTGCTAGTCGCTCTTTGTCCCATGTTATCTTTATGCCATCCTCCGACTTCTCTATGCCTACCTGTGTCAATGTGTCCTGTGGGGTAGTGGTATCTATCAGTGTTGTCACAGAGCGGGTTGTTTTTGGTGATACTTCTGTGTCTGAGCCTGATCCTGATTTGTGTGCTTCTATCTCTACAGTGTAATTGGTGAGTGCTTGCAAGCCTTTGAGTTTGTACGATTGTCCTTGTTGAAACAATGCACGATATTCTATTGCAGGAACACGCACTTGTATGACTTGTGCTGGTGCAGTAGAGGTAGCTGTTACTACTACATGTGTGGCTTCGCTTGGGGCTTGCCAGCGTAACGAGAGCGTCCCGTCATTGCCTGCTGGCTGTATCTGCACATTGGACAGTGATGCAAGTGTCGGGGTTACTGGTGGTGTTACCCCTCCTCCGCCTGATGAGGAACTGCTACTGCCCTCCGAACATCCTACGAGTATGAGGGTAACTATTGCTAGCACTAAAAACAGTGCAACGAGAGTTATGTTTTGCTTATATCGAGAGTGTACCCCCCCCCCCCCCGATTTTTTTGATGCTGTGTAATTCCTTACTCAACCATATTTTTTTCATAATGTTCTCCTTTTATTTTCATCTATTATCATGTATAATTATCATTACACAATGAACAACTATCATTATAGTACAAATACTATTTTTTTGTGTATATTGCATCACTCACAAAAAGAAAAAAAATACATCAAAATCTACATGCACTATAGTAACATGTGATAGTAATGCTATAATAGAAATGCTATGAACAACAAAATATATACCAAATACATTACAATATAAATAGTATATGAAAAAGTCTCATTCACATGTTAGTAACAACATACAACGAAATATATTGCTTAACCCAGGTCCTGCGACTACCAGTGATACGGTAAAGTATGCTCAAGTAGTACCAGACATTTGTCCTCGTGAAGAAGAATTTGGAGCATTAGTACTCTGGATACAAGAACAACTATGTACATTTGTAGGAACAAAAGAAAATACACAATGCGTTCTTGTTGGCGGAAGTGGTACTGCCGCAGTGGAAATGGTCATTAGCAGTGTTATCCCTCAAAATTCTGCACTCATAGTCATAAACAATGGTGCTTATGCAGAACGTATTATAAAAATAGCGAGCATTTATCACATAGAGGTAATAGACTTTCCTTCTCCTACTGATAAAGAAGTAGATTATGCTGCACTTGAAGAGTGTATTGTATATAACAAAAAATTGTTAGCACAAAAAAACAAAACCTTAAGTCATATGGCAGCGATACATCATGAAACAACAAGTGGCTTACTTAACAACATGAAAAAACTTGGAAGCATATGTAACACTCATGCAATATCTCTCATATCAGATGCAATGAGTAGCTTTGCTGCTATTCCCATAGATATGAAATCAGATAACATAGAATATGTTATTGCTTCTTCAAATAAGAATTTACAAGGAATGGCAGGCATTGGCATAGCACTCTGTAATACGGACGCTTTAGAAAATACAAAAACGATAGAAAAAAGAAATCTGTATCTCAATCTCTATGATCAATATTCTTACTTCTTAAAAACACGACAATTTAGATTTACTCCTCCTGTACAAACACTCTACGCAATGAAGCAAGCCATACAAGAATGTATCACAGAAGGCGTAGAAAACAGATACGCCCGCTATCTTAATTCATATCAAATACTAAGAAAAGGCATGCAATCACTTGGCTTTCGTGTTCTTGTACCAGAAGAAATTTCATCGGGATTGATCACAACATTCTTTGAGCCAGAAGACACAAACTATAATTTTGATACGATGCATGATTATCTTTATGAAAAAGGATTTACCATTTATCCCGGAAAAATAAGTCAAGCTCATACATTTCGTTTAGCAAATATTGGAGACATATACGAAGAGGACATACACAATTTTCTACATTGTTTAAAATACTACTTAGAGACATACAATATAAAAGTACAAGTATAAAAGTATAGATACAACTTTATATGCTGTTTGTTTTCACATAATCACAAATTCGCTGATAATCTTCTATAAAGTCAATTTCGCTCCAAAATGTACCAGCAATATCAATAACAGAAATAGGACGATCCTTATATTCTACCAATGCAGACTCCCACCAAGTAGCATGCTGTCTTTGTTCTAACATAGCTGTCAACTGTGCATACAATGTATGCACAAAACTCTTAGGAATAAGTGCAACATCCACACTTTCTGCCATAGATACATGAGGAATATCTTTTCCATAGGCTTCTAAAACATTTTCCTGATTATAGGTAACCTTTACATCGGCAACATTCTTTCTGCTAGAATCTACAAGCAGTATTGGTGTTTCTGTTTTTTGTATAGCATCAAATGCCATATGAAAAATGCTTGTATCTAAAAAAGTGTCTGCGTTCATAATCATGGTAGCCTCTGTCTCTTGTAAAAGAGTATTTTTTGCAAACCACAGGGACCCTATTGAATTGACTATATAGTAAAACGGATTATGTACACACTGTACAGTTGTGTACTGAGAAAGGCTGTCTTCTACTTTCTTATGTTTATATCCAGTAACTACTGTAATATGCGATATTCCCTGCTGTAATAGAGAATCAACTGTGTATGCAATAAGAGGAATAGCATTTCTTTCTGATGTATGTATCGGCAACAAACATTTATGTTCTTGAGAAATATGCTGTGCTATTCGGCTACCAATTCCAGCAGCAAGCAAAATTGCTTTCATAGTTATAGTATAGTGCTATTATCACAAAATTGTAATATATAGAGCTATTATTTTACTGTTATTACATCCTACGCTACCTGCTTTGCAATATCTACCAGTACCTCTGCACTCTTCTCTCCTGCTCTCCCTATATTGCATACAGCGTTATCTCTCAATGCCTGTATTGATGCTATGTACTGCTTTCGAGATGCTATAGTAGAATCAACAAGAGAAGGCAGTTTCTGTATTTCGTCTGAGTGTATTACTGCCCCAAGCTGTTCAAGAACATCTAGCTCCCAAGCGTTCCATGGAATGTCATTTCCTTCCATACCTAACAACACAGGGTGCGTGTTATGAGTAATGACAGGTTTTTCAAAAATAAAAGCAAAATCAAAAATGATACCACTCCTATCAGAGATCAATACATCAGCACTCTGTAAAGAAGCAAAGTTATCGGCATTCATGTCCCATGTGATATTCGTATATTCCTTAAATGTATGTTGCAAGTGTTCTATGAAATCACTTTCAACGAGTATACTCTGCGGATGAGGACGAATAATAATAGCATAATTACTCTCTACAAGCGACCGAAGCATCGTTTCTCCACATACATTGAGTAGGCTTGATTGTCCCCATGTAGGAGCTACGAGTACAGTAGCTTGATGTTCTGTATCTTCTTTTCTTTGAGTATCATCTGTCTCACTATTATTTTTACGATTCCATAGCTCATCCATGTATGTACAGCCAACGAGATAACTTTGCTTTTTATGAGTATTACGTAGCTCTTCAAGATGACGCAAAGATTTTTCCTGATGAGTACCACTCAATAGTAATGAATCATAAAAATCAAATGCAAACAATTTATACAAATGGAGATCGGTAGGAGCATGAATAATATGAGCATAATGCTTTACTTGTTTTGATCGACGAATTTGCAATACATCAAGATTAGGGGTAGTTAAGGCACATACATCTGCTTTCAATAAATTCAAATGAAAAAATGCCTTGTTCCCTTTTCCTATATACTTTGTGTGTACCATATCCGATTCAAATGTAAGTCCAGGATCTTCTTTATCAGAGCTAAGGTAGGTACATGAAATTCCTTGCGAATGAAACGCACGGAGTATGGGAGCAAAAGTATTCCAGTACTGTCCTCCCTCACTATAGAACACAATAGATTGAGTTGCTGTCACGCTTACATCAATATCCTCTTTTTTACGAAATATTCCACGTATCATCATGAAAGAGGTATACCATACACTGCGTATAACAAATATCAAAGTAGATACTATGCCAACTACAACAGCGAGCAACATACTTCCTGTTCCAGGATCAAGGTACGCATACAAGGGCTGTGTATACACCAGCAAAAACATAAAAATAGCTATTACTCTATACTGTGTAAAAATTTTCTTCTTCATATACAATAGTATACTCCTTTTGTTATTTTACTTTTTTCCAATTCTTTTGTTCAAACATAGTATCTGTTACTATATATTTATCTTTTATTGGAAAAGAATTTTTTGTCCGTAGCATTTCTTCCCAGCCCAACAAGGGGGTTATGTAGCTCACAAGCTCTCTGCCTTCCTGTTGTCCTTGTGTAGGATCTGGTATTATTGTATTGGGACGACTAAAATCTTCAATGCCATGAAAAGCAATGCTTGCTGTATCGGCATTACTCATAAAACGATTATCAATGCTAAGAGAATCGGTAGCACCAATGTCTTTTACCATAAGTAGTGCATGTAATAAAAAAAATACATCCTCTCCTTTACGTCCAAATGAAATAGGAGCAACATTGTTGATATTCATAGGATCACTTTGTCCTGTTGTTGAATGATCAGAAACAAGTATTATTTTCGTATTATCGTATATATCATTTTCTTTCATCCAACGAAACCATGTGCCAAGTGACATGAGTGTACATTTCAAAGCATCATAGATGCCACCATCTTTAGCATCTGGAGTTTCATAGTATAAAACCTTACAATCAGGGCCTAAGCTATACGGAGAATGAGTAATATTAGTATGTAAAAATGTAAATGTCCCATGTTGCTCTTGCGCTTTAACTTGCTGTTCATCTCTTATATTTGATAGATATGAAAGTGAATCTACAAAAGACCAATCTCTTAATGTTGAGAAATATGCATCACGATAGCTTTTTTGTAAAAGGCCATGCCATTTTTCATCATCATATATCATTCTTCTAAAAGTAATAGGAACAGAACGGAGTAAACTTGCTAATAGAAACAAGGAAGTTTTTTCTCTTGTTGTTTTTGCAACTAATGCAGTACTACGCGATATAACACTATCATAGAGTTGTTTTTGTTCAGGATGCCTTTCTAACCAAGGGTTTTGATAACTTTCAATTATTTCATTTTTTTCTAGACATGTTACCTTTTTTTTACGAACACCAGCACAGCCCTCATTTTGCTCCTTTCCATAGAAAGAAAGAGCAAAATATCCCACCTGATACTTATAAGATTGAAATGTATCTATCATGGTATCATGAGCAGCAGTAAACTTTTGTGCTACATTCTTCCCTTCTATAGCTACTATATTCTCAGGAGTAAACTGCCACCCTCCCATCATTGAGGGCTTGCTTGCAGTGGTATTATTGCCAATACTAAGGGTATTAGGATACCATGTAAAACCACGGTACATTTCCGCTAACTGTGGAACTTGCTCTAACACACGTTGTACTAATCCTCCATTTGCCATATCCAATAAAATAACTATTATGTTCCGTTTCTCTTTTGAAAAAGAGAGTAACTGAGAAGGAAATGTTTCTGCTATTGTTGTATTGCTCTCCTCATCCTTTCCTTGCAATACTATAGATGTATTTTCTCTGCCCATATACCATCTACTAAAATCTATAATTCTTACTAATACCAATCCCAAACACAGCGTTGCTACAATACTTATTATCCCTATCTTTTCCATCACTACACGATACAGCACCAGTATAAATACAGTAAGAGCAATCCCTTCTGCTATATACATAAAAACAGTCAAAGTCAATCTTTCTGGAAAAAACAATATAAAGTGATCCATTTTCCCCATATCAAAAGGAACAAATACACTGTACAATAATAACAAACCTAATACAAGTATACAGATAAATGCTACCTGTCGTTTTATTCTCTGTGGAGCGATCATATACAATAGTACAGGAGCTACTATCATCCCTAGCATAATCCATATTGTATTTTTTACTATATCTGTAAACAGTATCCTCACATCATCAGGAGAGCTCCTATATAATTCTGCTGGAAGCTGTATGCATATAAGCAATGCTACTGTTATGCTTAGCACTAACAAGGTATATATTGCCCATTTTTGTTTTCTTTGATATATTCTTTTTACTGAAGCACCTTGCTTTTTTTTAGTAGTAAAAACTGCCAAAGATACAAAATACGGAAATAGTACTCCATTCATACTTACGAGTAATGCGAGTGATACTAATTTTATAATATATACACTTCTCGTTATATCTTCATCTGGTATATACATATAATAGAATAGCAACAGCAGACCAATACTCATGCTTATACAAAAAAGCATTCCCATTATATTTTTCTTTCTCTTGCTTTTGGTATTCTTACAGTATGATAATAGTAATATACAAGCACTCACTACCAATATTGTTATAGCTATTCCCAAAATTGTATTAGGCACTGCCAGTCTTAAATGCCCTTCTGGTATCAATACAAAGGACAAACATATGTACCCTGCAAATATCCATGCAATGACAATAGTGCTCACTACTTTCTTATCATTCTCTATAAAAGATGTTATTTTTTGTCTTATAATGTGATAGGTACTCTCTTGCTTTATGCTATCATTTTGCTGTACATTTTGTTGCAATCGATGTGCTAATACTATATTCTTTAGCAGTGTAAACACATTGTTACAAGTCCAGTACAGCACTAATCCTGATGGCATAGCGTACAACAACACAAAAAATATCAATGCCATATTCCATGCTGATACCAACGATTTCGGATCTACTCTTCGTGTGTACACATTTGCTGCCATGATATTTATTGCAGTCATAATAAAAGGAAGCACATTGATACGATAGCGACCAAATGGAAGCAATGCATCTGCTTTTGACAGATCTTCAATGAATAAAAACGACATTCCTTCTAGTGCAGTAAAATCCCTTAACATATGATATACCGCAAAGAAAAATGGTATTTGTATAAGCAACGAGCCTATAGACCGTAAGCCCATCACAGGATGATACTTATGCAGCCGATACAAACTTTGTATCATCATAAACCGCTCTTGTCCTTGAAAGCTCTGCTTAATTTCATCTAACTTTGCCTGCATGGACTGTCGCTGTAATAATTCCTTTTTTTGTAAGCGTTCTGCTATCATATACACAGGCAACAATAGAAGAGAAATAAAAACACTTAACAGAACAATAGCATATCCATAATTATGCGAAAATTGATACAAGAATAGAAAGACATACTCTAAAAAAGACTCCAGAGGAGAAAAAAACGAGAGCATAGTATTATTGTACCTTGTTCCAATTCTTTAGTTCAAATATAGTATCAGTAACTGTATATTTATTTTTTATCTTAAATTGTTTCTTCTCTTTTACCAAATCTGCCCAATTATAAAAATCAGTATGATATATTGGCACTGTTCTATCAGGCACTAATTGCTTTGCATAATCAACTTTGTCAAAGGCGTGTGCATCACGGGGAGAAACATATCCCTCTATGCTATGGTACATCATTGCTGCTGTATCAACATTACTCATCAATCTTGTATCTATACTAAATGTGCTATTTTGATTAAAATCTTTTACTAATAACAGAGCATGTGCACGAGTAAACACATGTGGATAATCTATCCCTAATAACTCAGAGCTTATGTTATTACTATTCATATAATCACTATAAAAATTACCTCCATGATCAGATACTATAATGATTTTTGTATTATCATATACATTATGCTCCTGCAACCATGTAAACCACTGTGTGAGTGACTCTATGCTACATCGAAAGGAAAAATACGCAGAGTTTCCAGCATAGTTATTCTTTACATTTTCATCAGGAAATTCCTTATTTTGTAACCTACAGTGTTTATCAAGAGCATATGGTTGATGAGTAACAGAATTGTGTATAAATGTAAATGTTCCTGAAATGTCCTCCATTGGATATGTTTCCCTATCATCTTCTAAACGAGAAGAAGTACTTTGTAAAGAATCAAGCACTGCCCATTCTTTTATTGCATGCCTATATCCAATTTGATTCTTAAATTCAGAGTCACTCAAATTCCAATTTCCAAGATCATATACTGCATATTTCATCATCACAGGCACTGAGCGTAGTACCCCTGTCAATATCAGTAGTACAATATTTCTCTCTGAAAGAGAAATGTCTGTTTCTTTCTGCTGTTCTCTATTATTCTGTTTCCAGTAACTCACAAAAGAATCATCCCAGTAATCAAGACAGGCAATATTCTGCTTTTCCAGATCCTTACACTGAGCATACTGTCCCTTATAGTACAAGCTACCAGTCATTCGTATCAGATAATTATATCGCTTAAAGAGAGAAAACATAGTATCATAGGCTCCCACTACTTTTTCCGCAAGATTGTCCCCTTTAATATCAACAATATTTTCAGGAATATAGTTCCAGCCTGCCATCATAGCTGGCACACTTGTACTTGTATAGGCAGAAACACTGAGCGTATTAGGATACCATGTAAATCCTTTTAAGCGTTCTTTTATACTAGGTCTCTCATCTAAGATCCGCTGCATATCACCACCATTTGCCATATCAAGCAACACCATCACTATATTTTGCTTTGTAGCAGAAAAAGAAAATAAACGATCAGCAATACGAGGAACAGAAACATCTTGCGTATCTCCACTCTCCACTCCTGATGAGGCATCTTGCTTGTATACCTCCGATATTCGTGCTACCACAGCATCATTTTGCAACCACAGCCCAAAATCAACTAGCATGTATATAAACAGTCCATTGACTGCCACTAACACAGTAATTATTATTTTTCTATTGTTACTATTCTTTAAAAAAGAAAATATCCAAAAGCAAAAACATATCAGAGCTATCCCCTCTAATACATATATACTAGCACGAGGCGAAAGAGATTGCGGTGACATTAAAATAAAATGATCAAGCCCTCCTATATCAAAAGGAACAACTAACGCGTATAATAATACTACAGACGATAGCACAAGTACGACATAACTCACGTAGCTCTTTACTCTATACGGACAGCATATCCATATGAGCATAGGAATAACTATACTTGCTATAATATACGGCAACACATATATCAGCACAGCAGTAAACGACACAGATACAGACACAGGATCACTTTTATATATCTCTGCAGGCAACACTAAAAAAATAAGCAAAATAACAGCACTACTGCTTGCTAGCAGGATATACCACCACTGTCTTAGTTCTGCTTTCCTTTTAATAAGCATAGTAGGAGTCTTTGCATGTATACCTGTAGACCGTAAACGATATAACACAGACACCACATAAGGAAACAGCACTGCATTAGGAATAATCATCATAGCAAAGGCACTTAGCTTAAACAGTATAGCATCCCTATCTATCATAAACACTGGAAGCTGAATATAATAATACATCATAGCAGCTCCAATTACCATGCATACAACACTCCCAACAAAGAGGCTATACTTTACAATAGAAGTACTATACATACGAGGAGCATTCTTAGTATCATGCTGGAACTTTTTCCTATATATCTGCTTTCGATAAAAATACAACAAAAGCATACTTTCACTTATTACCAGTGCAACGATAGCAATCCCTAACAAAGTATTGGGCATTTCCCCCATCAACCTGTCTACCAAACGAAATATATACGCAAGCACTAAATAGCCACCGAACAACCACAGAAAGAATACCACTTTCATCACTTTTATGTCATTCTCTATAAACATGAGTAACTTCTTTTTTATAATCTGCCAAGCACTCTCTTCCTTGCCTTTGTTCTTTTGTAAACGAAACGATAACACAACATTCTTTAGCAGTGTAAACATATTGTTACAAGTCCAGTACAGCACTAATCCCGATGGCATAGCGTATAACAACACAAAAAATATCAATGCCATATTCCATGCTGATACCAACGATTTTGGATCTACTCTTCGTGTGTACACATTTGCTGCCATGATATTTATTGCAGTCATAATGAAAGGAAGCACATTGATACGATAGCGACCAAATGGAAACAATGCATCTGCTTTTGACAGATCTTCAATGAATAAAAACGACATTCCTTCCAGTGCAGTAAAATCCCTTAACATATGATATGCTGCAAAGAAAAATGGTATTTGTATAAGCAACGAGCCTATAGACCGTAAGCCCAGCACAGGATGATACTTATGCAGCCGATACAAACTTTGTATCATCATAAACTGCTCTTGTCCTTGAAAGCCCTGCTTAATTTCATCTAACTTTGCCTGCATGGACTGTCGCTGTAATAATTCCTTTTTTTGTAAGCGTTCTGCCAGCATATACACAGGCAACAATAGAAGAGAAATAAAAACACTTAACAGAACAATAGCATATCCATAATTATGTGAAAGTTGATACAAGAATAGAAAGACATATTCTAAAAAAGACTCCAGAGAAGAAAGAAATGATGCCATACTATTATTGTACCTTGTTCCAATTCTTTAGTTCAAATATAGTATCGCTAACGGTATATTTATTTTTTATCTTAAATTGTTTCTTCTCTTTTACCAAATCTACCCAATTATAAAAATCAGTATGATATATTGGCACTGTTCTATCAGGCACTAATTGCTTTGCATAATCAAC
This sequence comes from Spirochaetia bacterium, assembly GCA_965218205.1. GTDB lineage: Bacteria > Spirochaetota > Spirochaetia > WTKD01 > CBDDCA01. The sequence continues at coordinate 1,690,796 of OZ244590.1, forward strand.
TTTATCAAAGGCGTGTGCATCACGGGGAGAAACATATCCCTCTATGCTATGGTACATCATTGCTGCTGTATCAGCATTACTCATCAATCTTGTATCTATACTAAACGCATTGTTTTGATTAAAATCTTTTACTAATAACAGAGCATGTGCACGGGTAAACATATATGGATAATCTATCCCTAATAACTCAGAGCTTATGTTATTACTATTCATATAATCACTATAAAAATGATTTCCATGATCAGATACTATAATGATCTTTGTATTATCATACATAGCATGCTCCTGTAACCATGCAAACCATTGTGTGAATGATTCTATGCTACATCGAAGAGAAAAATAGGCAGAGTTTCCAGCATAGTTATTTTCTATATTTTCATCAGGAAATTCCTCACTTTGTAACACACAGTGTTTATCAAGAGCATACGGGGAATGAGTAATATTACTGTGTATAAATGTAAATGTTCCTGCACTGTCCTCCATCGAATATGTTCCTCTATCATCATCTTCTAAACGAGAAGAAGCACTTCGTAAAGAATCAAGTACTGACCACTCTTTTATTGCCCACCAATATGCGTCTTTATTCTTAAATTCAGAGGTATTTATATTCCAATTTCCATGATCATATATCACATTTTTCATCATCACGGGCACTGAGCGTAGTATCCCTGTCATTATCAATAACGAAATAGTTCTCTCTGAGAAAGACATAGTTTTTACATGTTGTTCTCTATTATTCTGTCTCCAATAACTTACAAGAGAATCATCCCGATAATCAAGGCAAGCAATATTCTGCTTTTCCAGATCATTACATTGAGCCTTATCTCCTCCATAGTATGATACACCAGTCATTCGTATCAAATACTTATATCGCTTAAAGCGAGAAAACATAGTATCGTATGCTCCCACTACTTTTTCTGCAAGATTTTCCCCTTTAACATAAACAATATTTTCAGGAGCATAGTTCCAACCTGCCATCATAGCTGGTTTACTTGTGCTCGTATAGGTAGAAACACTGAGCGTATTAGGATACCAAGTAAACCCTTTTAAGCGTTCTTTTATACTAGGTCTCTCATCTAAGATCCGCTGCATATCACCACCATTTGCCATATCAAGCAACACCACCACTATATTTTGCTTTGTAGAAGAAAAAGAAAATAAACGATCAGCAATACGAGGAACAGAAACATCTTGCGTATCTCCATTCTCCACTCCCGATGTAGAATCTTGCTTTTGTGCATCTGATACCCGTGCTACCACAGCATCATTTTGCAACCACAGCCCAAAATCAACTAGCATGTACATAAACACTCCATTGACTGCCACTAACACAGTAATTATTATTTTTCTATTGTTACTATTCTTTAAAAAAGAAAATATCCAAAAGCAAAAATATATCAGAGCCATACCCTCTAACACATATATACTAGCACGAGGCAAAAGAGATCGCGGTGACATTAAAATAAAATGATCAAGTCCTCCTATATCAAAAGGAACAACCAATGCGTATAATAATACTACAGACGATAGCACAAGTACGACATAGCTCACGTAGCTCTTTACTCTATACGGACAGCATATCCATATGAGCATAGGAACAACTATGCTTGCTATACCATAGGGCAATACATATATCAGCACAGCAGTAAACGACACAGATACAAACACAGGATCGCTTTTATATATCTCTGCAGGCAACACTAAAAAAATAAGCAATGCAACAGCACTACTGCTTGCTAGCAGGATATACCACCACTGTCTTAGTTCTGCTTTCTTTTTAAGAAGGACAGCAGAGGGCTTTGTATATGTATGCGATAAACGATATAACACAGACACCACATAAGGAAACAGCACTGCGTTAGGAATAATCATCATAGAAAAGGCACTTAGCTTAAACAGTATAGCATCCCTATCTATCATAAACACTGGAAGCTGAATATAATAATACATCATAGCAGCTCCAATTACCATGCATACAACACTCCCAAAAAAGAGGCTATACTTTACAATAGAAGTACTATACATACGAGGAACATTCTTAGTATCATAGTGTTTAGTATCATGCTGGAATGTTTTTTGTAACTTTTCCTTATATATCTGCTTTCGATAAAAATACAACAAAAGCATACTTTCACTTATCACCAGTGCAACGATAGCAATGCCTAACAAAGTATTGGGTACTTCCCCTCTTAATCTGTTTATTAAACGGAGCACATACGCAAGCACTAAATACCCACCGAACAACCACAGAAAGAATACCACTTTCATCACTTTTATGTCATTCTCTATAAACACAAGTAACTTCTTTTTTATAATCTGCCAAGCACTCTCTTCCTTATCTTTATTCTTTTGTAAACGAAGCGACAACACAACATTTTTTACGAAAGCAAACACATTATTACAGGTCCAGTACAGCACTAATCCCGATGGCATAGCGTACAACAACACAAAAAATATCAATGCTATATTCCATGCTGATACCAACGATTTTGGATCTACTCTTCGTGTGTACACATTTGCTGCCATAATATTTATTGCAGTCATAATAAAGGGAAGCACATTGATACGATAGCGACCAAATGGAAACAATGCATCTGCTTTTGACAGATCTTCAATGAATAAAAACGACATTCCTTCCAGTGCAGTAAAATCCCTTAACATATGATATGCCGCAAAGAAAAACGGTATTTGTATAAGCAACGAGCCTATAGACCGTAAGCCCAGCACCGGATGATACTTATGCAGCCGATACAAACTTTGTATCATCATAAACTGCTCTTGTCCTTGAAAGCCCTGCTTAATTTCATCTAACTTTGCCTGCATGGACTGTCGCTGTAATAATTCCTTCTTTTGTAAGCGTTCTGCCAGCATATACACAGGCAACAATAGAAGAGAAATAAAAACACTTAACAGAACAATAGCATATCCATAATTATGCGAAAATTGATACAAGAATAGAAAGATATACTCTAAAAAAGACTCCAGAGGAGAAAAAAACGAGAGCATAGTATTATTGTACCTTGTTCCAGTTCTTTAGTTCAAATATAGTATCAGTAACTGTATATTTATTTTTTATCTTAAATTGTTTCTTCTCTCTTACAAAACCTGCCCAATTATAAAATTCAGTATGATATATTGGCACTGTTCTATCAGGTACTAATTGCTTTGCATAATCAATTTTGTCAAAGGCGTGTGCATCATTGGGAGGAACATATCCCTCTATGCTATGGTACATCATTGCTGCCATATCAACATTACTCATCAATCTTGTATCTATACTAAACGCATTGTTTTGATTAAAATCTTTTACTAATAATAAAGCATGTGCACGGGGAAACATATATGAATAATCTGTACCTAACAACTCAGAGCTTATGTTATTCCTATTCATATAATCCCTATAACCATTACCCCCATGATCAGATACTATAATGATTTTTGTATTATCATATACATTATGCTCCTGCAACCATGTAAACCACTGTGTAAGTGACTCTATGCTACATCGGAAGGAAAAATACGCAGAGTTTCCAGCATAGTTATTTTCTATATTTTCATCAGGAAATTCCTCACTTTGTAACATACAGTGTTTATCAAGAGCATATGGCTGATGAGTAATATTACTGTGTATGAATGTAAATGTTCCTGCACTGTCCTCAGTTGAAGATGAACCATGATATGCTGGCATATATGTTTCTCTATCGTCTTCTAAACGAGAAGAAGCACTTCGTAAAGAATCAAGTACTGCCCATGATTTTAATGCATACCTATATCCTTCTTGATTCTTAAATTCAGAGGTACTCATATTCCAATTCCCATGATCATATACCGCATATTTCATCATCACTGGCACTGAGCGTAGCATTCCTGCCATTATCAACAACGCAATAGTTCTTCCTGAAAAAGATACATCTGTCTCTGCCTGTTGTTCTCTATTATTCTGTTTCCAATAACTCACAAAAGAATCATCCCAGTAATCAAGACAGGCAATATTCTGCTTTTCCAGATCCTTACACTGAGCATGATCTCCTCCATGGTATGATACACCAGACATTCGCATCAAATAATTATATTGCTTAAAGCGAGAAAACATAGTATCGTATGCTCCCACTACTTTTTCCGCAAGATTTTCCCCTTTTAATATTACCATATTTTCAGGAGTATAGTTCCACCCTGCTATCATAGGTGATATACTTGCACCTGTATAGGTAGAAATACTGAGTGTATTAGGATACCAGATAAACCCTTTTAAGTGTTCTTTTATACTAGGTCTCTCATCTAACATTCTTTGCATATCACCGCCACTTGCCATATCAAGCAACACCACCACTATATTTTGCTTTGTAGAAGAAAAAGAAAATAAACGATCAGCAATACGAGGAACAGAAACATTACGTATATCTACCTCCCCCGATTTTTTACCTTGTTTGTCTTTATTTTGTGCATCTGATACTTGTGCTACCACAGCATCATTTTGCAACCACAGCCCAAAATCAACTAGCATGTATATAAACACTCCATTGACTGCCACTAACACAGTAATTATTATTTTTCTATTGTTACTATTCTTTAAAAAAGAAAATATCCAAAAGCAAAAACATATCAGAGCTATACCCTCTAATACATATATACTAGCACGAGGCAAAAGAGATTGCGGTGACATTAAAATAAAATGATCAAGTCCTCCTATATCAAAAGGAACAACTAACGCGTATAATAATACTACAGACGATAGCACAAACACGATATAACCCACGTAGCTCTTTACTCTATACGGACAGCATATCCATATAAGCATAGGAATAACTATACTTGCTATAATATACGGCAACACATATATCAGCACAGCAGTAAACGACACAGATACAGACACAGGATCACTTTTATATATCTCTGCAGGCAACACTAAAAAAATAAGCAAAATAACAGCACTACTGCTTGCTAGCAGGATATACCACCACTGTCTTAGTTCTGCTTTCCTTTTAATAAGCATAGTAGAAGTCTTTGCATGTATACCTGTAGACCGTAAACGATATAGTACAGACACCACATAAGGAAACAGCACTGCGTTAGGAATAATCATCATAGAAAAGGCACTTAGCTTAAACAATACAGTGTCAACATTTATCATGAACACTGGAAGCTGAATATAATAATACATCATAGCAGCTCCAATTATCATACATACAACACTCCCAAAAAAGAGGCTATGCTTTACAATAGAAGTACTATACATACGAGGAGCATTCTTAGTATCATAGTGTTTAGTATCATGCTGGAATGTTTTCTGTAACTTTTCCTTATATATCTGTTTCCGATAAAAATACAAAAGAAGAATACTTTCACTTATCACCAGTGCAACGATAGCAATACCTAACAAAGTATTGGGTACTTCCCCTCTTAATCTGTTTACTAAACGTAGCACATACGCAAGCACTAAATACCCACCGAACAACCACAGAAAAAATACCACTTTCATCACTTTTATGTCATTCTCTATAAACACAAGTAATTTCTTTTTTATAATCTGCCAAGCACTCTCTTCTTTGCCTTTGTTCTTTTGTAAACGAAGCGATAACAAAACATTCTTTAGCAGTGTAAACATATTGTTACAAGTCCAGTACAACACTAATCCCGATGGCATAGCGTACAACAACACAAAAAATATCAATGCTATATTCCATGCTGATACCAACGATTTTGGATCTACTCTTCGTGTGTACACATTTGCTGCCATGATATTTATTGCAGTCATAATAAAAGGAAGCACATTGATACGATAGCGACCAAACGGAAGCAATGCATCTGCTTTTGACAGATCTTCAATGAATAAAAACGAAACTCCTTCCAGTGCAGTAAAATCCCTTAGCATATGATATGCCGCAAAGAAAAATGGTATTTGTATAAGCAATGAGCCCATAGACCGTAAGCCCAGCACAGGATGATACTTATGCAGCCGATATAAACTTTGTATCATCATAAATTGCTCTTGTCCTTGAAAGCTCTGCTTAATTTCATCTAATTTTGCTTGCATGGACTGTCGCTGTAATAATTCCTTCTTTTGTAAGCGTTCTGCCAGCATATACACAGGCAACAATAGAAGAGAAATAAAAACACTTAACAGAACAATAGCATATCCATAATTATGTGAGAGTTGATACAAGAATAGAAAGACATATTCTAAAAAAGACTCCAGAATAGAAAAAAACGAGAGCATAGTATTATTGTACCTTGTTCCAGTTCTTTAGTTCAAATATAGTATCGCTAACGGTATATTTATTTTTTATCTTAAATTGTTTCTTCTCTTTTACAAAATCTACCCAATTATAAAATTCAGTATGATATATTGGCACTGTTCTATCAGGTACTAATTGCTTTGCATAATCAATTTTGTCAAAGGCATGTGCATCACGGGGAGAAACATATCCCTCTATGCTATGGTACATCATTGCTGCTGTATCAACATTACTCATCAATCTTGTATCTATACTAAACGCATTGTTTTGATTAAAATCTTTTACTAATAACAGAGCATGTGCACGGGTAAACATATATGAATAGTCTATCTCTAATAACTCAGAGCTTATGTTATTACTATTCATATAATCGCTGTAAAAATTACCTCCATGATCAGACACTATAATGATTTTTGTATTATCATACATAGCATGCTCCTGTAACCATGCAAACCATTGTGTGAGTGATTCTATGCTACATCGAAAGGAAAAATATGCAGAGTTTCCAGCATAGTTATTTTCTATATTTTCATCAGGAAATCCCTTATTTTGTAACATACAGTGTTTATCAAGAGCATATGGGCGATGCGTAATATTACTGTGTATAAATGTAAATGTTCCTGTACTATCCTCTGTTGAATATGTTTCCCTATCATCTTCTAAACGAGAAGAAGCACTTCGTAAAGAATCAAGTACTGCCCACTCTTTTAATGCCCACCTATATCCATCTTGATTCTTAAATTCAGAGGTACTCATATTCCAATTTCCATGATCATATATCACATTTTTCATCATCACAGGTACCGAGCGCAGTATTCCTGCCATTATCAACAACGCAATAGTTCTTCCTGAAAAAGATACGTCTGTCTCTGCCTGTTGTTCTCTATTATTCTGTCTCCAATAACTCACAAAAGAATCATCCCAGTAATCAAGACAGGCAATATTCTGCTTTTCTAAATCCTTACACTGAGCATTATCTCCTCCATAGTATAATACCCCAGTCATTCGTATCAAATAATTATATCGCTTAAAGCGAGAAAACATAGTATCGTATGCTCCCACTACTTTTTCCGCAAGATTTTCCCCTTTAACCTCAACAATATTTTCAGGAGTATAGTTCCAACCTGCCATCATAGCTGGTTTACTTGTGCTCGTATAGGTAGAAACACTGAGCGTATTAGGATACCAAGTAAACCCTTTTAAGCGTTCTTTTATACTAGGTCTCTCATCTAATATCCGCTGCATATCACCACCATTTGCCATATCAAGCAACACTATCACTATATTTTGCTTTGTAGAAGAAAAAGAAAATAAACGATCAGCAATACGAGGAACAGAAACATCTTGCGTATCTCCATTCTCCACTCCCGATGTAGTATCTTGCTTTTGTGCATCTGATACCCGTGCTACCACAGCATCATTTTGCAACCACAGCCCAAAATCAACTAGCATGTATATAAACACTCCATTGACTGCTACTAACACAGTAATTATTATTTTTCTATTGTTACTATTCTTTAAAAAAGAAAATATCCAAAAGCAAAAATATATCAGAGCCATACCCTCTAACACATATATACTAGCACGAGGCGAGAGGGATTGTGGTGACATTAAAATAAAATGATCAAGCCCTCCTATATCAAACGGAACAACTAACGCGTATAATAATACTACAGACGATAGCACAAGTACGACATAACTCACGTAGCTCTTTACTCTATACGGACAGCATATCCATATGATTATAGGAACAACTATACTTGCTATACCATAGGGCAACCCATATATCAGCACAGCAGTAAACGGTACAGAAATGGAGATAGGATCGCTTTTATATATCTCTGCAGGCAACACTAAAAAAATAAGCAATGCAACCGCACTACTGCTTGCTAGCAGGATATACCACCACTGTATTAGATCTGCTTTCCTTTTAAGAAGGACAGCAGAGGGCTTTGTATATGTATGCGATAAACGATATAACACAGACACCACATAAGGAAACAGCACTGCATTAGGAAAAATAAGAATAGCAGAGGCACGTAACTTAAACCACACAGCGTCAATATCTATCATAGACATTGGAAGCTGAATATAATGATACATCATAGTAGCTCCAATTATCATACATACAACACTCCCAAAAAAAAGGCTATACTTTACAATAGAAGTATTATACACACGAGGAGCATGCTTAGGATCATAGTGTTTAGTATCATGCTGGAATGTTTTCTGTAACTGTTTTCTATGTATCTGCTTCCGATAAAAATACAACAAAAGAATACTTTCACTTATCACCAGTGCCACGATAGCAATCCCTAACAAAGTATTTGGTACTTCCCCTCTTAATCTGTTTACTAAACGTAGCACATACGCAAGCACTAAATACCCACCGAACAACCACAGAAAGAATACCACTTTCATCACTTTTATGTCATTCTCTATAAACACAAGTAACTTCTTTTTTATAATCTGCCAAGCACTCTCTTCCTTATCTTTATTCTTTTGTAAACGAAGCGATAACACAACATTTTTTACAAAAGCAAACACATTGTTACAAGTCCAGTACAGCACTAATCCCGATGGCATAGCGTATAACAACACAAAAAATATCAATGCTATATTCCATGTTGACACCAACGATTTTGGATCTACTCTTCGTGTGTACACATTTGCTGCCATGATATTTATTGCAGTCATAATAAAAGGAAGCACATTGATACGATAGCGACCAAATGGAAGCAACGCATCTGCTTTTGACAGATCTTCAATGAATAAAAATGAAACTCCTTCCAGTGCAGTAAAATCCCTTAACATATGATATGCCGCAAAGAAAAATGGTATTTGTATAAGCAACGAGCCTATAGACCGTAAGCCCATCACAGGATGATACTTATGCAGCCGATACAAACTTTGTATCATCATAAAGCGTTCTTGTCCTTGAAAGCCCTGCTTAATTTCATCTAACTTTGCTTGCATGGACTGTCGCTGTAATAATTCCTTCTTTTGTAAGCGTTCTGCTATCATATACACAGGCAAAAGTATACTATTTACAATGATACTTAACACAATGATAGAAACTCCATAGTTATTTGAAACACGATACGAAAAAGTAAAAAGATACTGCAAGAATATTTCAAAAGGAGAAAAAATAGCTACCATACTACCCATTATATACCATGCATTGTATTCTATGCATATTCACTAGAAACAGACAACAAGAACATAACAATCAACACTACGAATATGAAGCTCGCATTATACGATCGTACAAAGCACTATGACGACTATACTGAGGGACACATACAAATAATGCATCAAGCTGCACCCTATCACTGGTAGCAAAATACTCATACAGCCTCTGAGCTAACTCTTGCCAAGAAGAAAACAAACGTACCATACTGAGAGACGATATTATACACGTGTCTACAATAGCATTTTGCACCACTTGATGCATATCCCGAGAAATAGGACCTAACACAAGTCCAATAGTACGATACTGATCTACAAGATCCTTTTGTAAAAACGGAATAATACTGTCGTATACTATTTTTTCTACGCCTTGTTTCCTGTCTTTTTTTATAGAGAATATATTTGAACATGCACTATTATCATCATTATCAAACACAATAGTATCAAGAGGAATTACTTTTGCATAGGGAGCATAATGACGATACTTTGTTCCAGGAACCGATGCTATAATAGGTGCGGTATGCATACGAGAAACAGCATTGTCTTCATATACAGTATTTCTTTCTGATAGAGTACTTGTATCTATAGTGTGTGCTTCTTTTGTTTTTTGCTGATTATGTTGCACCATATCTATTACATGCAACCCTGTCTTTTCATAAATAGCGTGCGCGCTAATACTTCCTGCACGAACAATACACACACTATTACGATATGTATCTCCATCACTCCGATAGACATCACTAAGATTACCCCTTTCTTTATGCAGAGCATTATGGCGCAAGGATACCCCAATAGAATCAACAGTACAATCAACAATGGTAGACTCCAATCCAACATCACACTGACCACCGTCCACTATAGCAGACACTCTACCAGACATTGCTTCCCATGCCATAAGGGCATTCGTAGGACTAGGAAACCCTGAGACATTAGCACTTGGAGCAGCTAAAGGCTTTCCAAATGCAGCAATAATATCCTTAAATACAGAATGTGCAGGAATACGTAAGGCAACCGTCTGCCCCCCCGCTCTTGCTATCGTACTTACTTCTTGACTAGCAAATGTGATAACACTTATAGGACCAGGAGCAAACGCTCTTAAAATTGTCAATGCCTTATTATAAGTACATGTATACCAATCAATCATCTTTTGCTTATCTTGTACCAATTCCAAATCTTCACTTCCTTGTGTATAATTCCAGCACATATATTGCTGTGCCATCTCTATATCAGAACAATGTACAATCAAAGGATTATCAGCAGGACGATTTTTCAATACAAAAATATTTCTACACGCTACATCAGACTCAGCATTCCCTGCAAGCCCATACACAGTCTCAGTGGGAACAACAACAGGTTGATTTTTTTGCAAATAGCGTATAACCTTGCTATACTCCTCTGCTTCAATAAGATGTGTTCTCATATATGTATAATAGCACTAACATATACCTTAGACCAACCTAATAGTACATAGTATGCTATATGATATTGAATCTGCATGTTGCATATTTTCTATATCTGTTCATATCTTATTTTTTAATATCAATTATTCTCTTTCTCCATACATAAAAAACTAAAATCATTTTTTGGTAACCAATAGTGTTGGTATCTATCACCAGAAACTTTATTCATATCATCTGTAATCATTTTTAATTCAAAGGTAATTGTGTATTTTTTATGAAAAAAAGTTTTAGGAATATTGTTTTCTGTAAACATAGATTCAAATCCATCTAGTTTATCTAAATAATCTGCATATTTTGTTCCTTTAGGATCAATGTATACAATCTTATAATGATTATCTTTCCTAATCCAAAATATAAAATCAGGATAGAAATTTCTATACCAATTATCAGTTTTATAAAAGTAGGGAATATATACCTGTTTATCTAAGGATTCATCAATCTTGCTAAACATCCATTGAAAATTAAAATTTTTATCTTGAATATGATGTATTAAATTTTTAACAAAACTTACCTCACTTGCTACTTTAATAACATGGTTGATATACTCAATCTTTTCCTGTTCTGAATAAATGATAGGAGTATAGTAATGTTGGGCAATTTTTTCAATATATAAATCTTTAAATTGTTTGTTCTGTGTTGCAATGGTAAAAGAAATATTTTGTTTCTTTTTGATTATAGCTAATGCTTTTTTTGTGTCTTCATCCAAAGGATCGTTCTCATAACTATTTACAAAATTAATATCGTTTTTTAGTTGTTCTATCTCTATATCACTCATCTGTGATACTGCTATATGCTTAAAATGAATAATCTCATCTTCTATTTTTTTGATACTCTCTACCACTGGATTTCTTAAAGACACATGCCTAATAATACGTTGTAATAAATAGCTCATATCTTGATAATCTGTTTGCAAACCATCTTTTGTTTGAAAAAAATCATTTTTTCTTTTTTCTTCAAAAAGATTTAAACTTTCAACTCCTAAGAAAGTATTGAGTAATAATGCTTCCTTTGATATGGCATCATAATAGCTATTAAAATTCCTTAAGCTGTTTTTTGAAATATTAAACTTAGCAAATCTGTCTCCAGACTGTTCTGCTTCTTTGTAGAAAGGAATTAATAATTCAAATAATTGCTCTGTCTTTTGAAGCTCAATATTGGTACTTTTCTTATTTTCTTTTTCGTTTTCTATGCTATTAATAATTCCTTCAAAACTCCCTTTATCAGTAGGAAAAATAAAAAGTGTTTCTAAAAGTTTATTTTTTTCTTTATCTCTCTCTAAAAGTCTTTTTCTTTTATTGAGTGTTGGCTCTATTCTAATGCCTCTACCAATTGCTTGAGGAACAAACTTTTTTGCTTCTTTCTTACCTATGTTAATAAAATTAATAACATTAGGGCGATTACTATCCCACCCTTCATAGAAAGTTCTGCTTCCCATAAGAATATTAATTTCGCTATCATTCAAATTTTGAAAATAGTTTTTTATTTGATAATCTTTCAGCTCAACATAGTTTCCAAGTAAATAATGTTTAATAAATTGTTGAGTATCTCCAATTCGGATTAAAGCAAATGGTGTATCGCTATTTTGCATCTTCAAAACAATTTCTTTTCCTGTTTCTCCTGCTATATATTCCAAGTCACTAAAATTTTTAGCATTAAAAATACTTTCTAAAATATTTTTATCAGTAATATTTTGTAGTAATGTAGTCTCTCCCTTTAAATATTCATCATTAAACAGGTACTTTTTTTTCATTCCAAATTCTTTGTGTAATTCATCTTTTGCTTCTTGAAATAGTTCTTTTTTTATGTCTCCATTGGCAATCTCTTGTAATTTCTTAAAAAACATCACTAAATCAGAATCTATTGATTTAGTATTTTTATTCACTGAATTTACTAAAGTTAGCATAAGAGGATTATGATAATATGCAAAATTTTTTCTGCTTTGTTTAATAAGTGTAAATACTAGGAGCGATTTTACTACTTGTTTTTGCTTTTGTTTTTCGATAAATTCATCTTTTGTTGCTTGAAAGTCAAAATAAGACTCGCTTAAATATATATTTTTACCAAATCCAGCCTTAATAAATCTTTCTAGATTAAAATTAAAACCAGTAGAAACACGATCTATCTCATCTACAAAGGTAGCAGAAAAATTAAAAAGAAATCCATTTTCACTTAATTTATTAACATATTTTTTTAGTAAAGATTCTTTGCTTTCTCCTCTATGTGCTTCATCCAACATTACATACCAATTTCCATAGTTTAGATAACTTCTATAATCTAATTGATTCTCCTTGTGTTCTTCTTTGAGTAAATGGCTAAGGCAATAATACACTTTGATATTATAGCCTTGTGGTAATATAGATATATCTTCATTTTCATATTCCACTAATGGCAAAAGCTCTATATTCTTATCTCGTTTATTGTAATTATATTCCTCTACTTCTTTTCTAAATTGGGTAAGTAATTCTTCTCGTGGAGGAAGAAACAATATTTCTTTTTTAGGAATTAGAGTAAGAGATTGCAAATAATCAAGCAACTCTATAGTTTTAATAATGACTAAAGATTTTCCACTTCCTGTTGCCATCCACAAACAGATGCGATTAAGATTCTTGCATTCCTCTTCACTTGCCTCATATCCGTGTTGTTTGTATAATTCTTTTAATGTTTCTTTCCCATTACTCTGCTGAAAATATACATGCAATATCTTAGTAATATTCTGTATCGCGTCAATCTGATAATCAAATAGCTTTTTTTTCTTTGAAAAACTAATGATATCTTCTTTCTTCCATATGCCCAAGTCATCATATTGAATACTATTTGCTATGTGTTCAAGAATATTCTTTTGAGCAACCTGGGTGTCTTTTGCCATTACTTACCCCACCAAAGCAATGGTTGCAATAATCTTACAAACTCTAGTTTTTCTTTGTCTTTCATATTTTTGTAATCATAGTTGATACTGCGTTCTTGCTTTCCTTCTTGGAGTACTACAGTTGTCTTGGTAATTCTCTTAATAGACAAGCCTAATAAATTAGATATAGTCTCAGGAAAATCTATGTTTTTGTATAGGACATCAAAATCTACTTTTAATTTATCTTTATTTAATTCCAATACATGTGCAAATTTCTTATCTGCATAGAATATATATTCTTCAAAAGGATTTTTTTGATTAAAGATGTCTTGCTTCTCTACTTCGTAGATCATGTTGTCCAAAGTTTGTTCGTATTGTTCAAGAGCATAATATTTGAGAAATTGTGTTATCCCTTCTCCTTTTTGTGTAACTCCATTTTCCCACTTATTTGAAAAACAAACTTTTTTAATACGAGGCAGCAAGACTGTATTAAAATGAATTCCTAATTCTACTAGGATATATTTCCTTCTACCATTATCATGCTTATTCATTTGTATAATTGCTTCTGCAGTAGTTCCTGACCCTCCAAAATAATCCATGAATATGCCATTATTATCAAATATTGAAAAAAATTGTTTTATTGTATGAAAACTTTTCGGAGTTTCAAAATTATTATGTCCTAGTAAATGTTTTAAATATTCACTTCCGTATTCTGGGTTTGAAAATATAGAATCTTTCCATAATGTTTTTGGAATTTCTAAATCAGAATACGGTGTATATATTGTGTTGTTTTTTATGATATAAGTATCTTTTTCTTTTGATACTCTTTCAAATGTTCTTTGCCAGACTAATTCTGTACCATCTTCTTTTTTTGGAAAAACAACTTGGTATCCAGCTCGCTCATACTTATCTGTTAATAATTTTATAAAATCATCATTAAATCTTTCTTCTGCTTTATAAATTTTATGATATTCTTCTTCTAAAATCATTTCTATTTTATTATCTTTAATAAGTATTGGATAATATCTATTAGGTCTTTCTTCCTTTTTTGAATTAGTACCTGTTCTTTTTAACGGTGTTGGCTTTCCAATACTATTTTTAATTATTTCTATTTTATCAATATTTTGTAAAGATTTTGAGTGCAATATATTAAATTCAGTTGTTTTTGATACTTTATTAGCAACTCTGCCTTGAGGATTTGCTTCAGTAATAATTGTTGTTATGTAATTTTCTATTCCAAATATTTCATCTTGCAATAAAGTTAAATTTCTCAATTCTATATCATCTATTGCAGTTATATTTATACCATCTCTTTTTAGTAATTTCTTAGAAATAGAAAGTCTATTTTCCATTAAAGTTATCCAAGAAGAATGTTTATAATTATTTACATAACTAATAGAAGAAGAATTAGTATTAAACGGTGGATCTATATAAATACACTGCACCTTTTCTTTATATTTATGTTGCAAAGTATTTAACGCCTGATAGTTTTCTGAGTGAATAAGTCGTCCGTCTAATGCTTCATCTAAATTATCAAATAAACCCAAAATATCTATTTCTATATCCTTAAAATACTGAGTATCTACTGGCAAATATTTTTCTTTTTCTGTTCTTTTACTAAAATCAAAATCTTTCTCTATCATTCCTAATTTTTGCCATTCTTTTATTTGTTCTTTAAAATTTTTATGTCCAGTAATCTTCTTAATAAGATCGTCTGTCAATTTATCAATAGTAATAACATAATGAGAATTAAGAGCAAACTTTGGTTTATTCCATACTCGCACTAACTCATCCTCAAACTGCGATATAAATTTTATGATTTTAAGAGCAAAAGTTTTTACAGTTTTCAGTTGAGTTAATCGTGTTTGCTCAAATATGTTTTTCTCTTCTAATAAAATTTGATGAAGATATACATCTAATTGATCAATAAGAAATTTCTTGGCATTCTTGTTTATAAAAAAATCTACTTCTGATTGTTTCTTAAAGGTATTAAATGATTTCTTTAGAATTTCCTCACTTACCTTTATTTTTTTAGCTATCTCACCTAATTTAGTTTGGGTATTTTTTTCGCTATATGCTACTTCAAAGTAATGTTTATCTTTTTTAGTTTCTTTGTAAGAAAAAACTAATTCTTTCTTTTCATTGTTTTGCTTGTTTTGCAACGCTCCTACATCAAAGAAAAATGTATAGACAGTAGCAGTCTCCTCATCTTCTATCTCTATGTCCATACTGTTAAATAAAATATCACTCTTTACATAGAAGAGCATATGGGTTTTCCAAAACAACACTACATCTTTATTGTCAGAATACACCTTTTCATACACTCTCTGCCAATTTGCCGTCTTCACAAAATATACACTTCCTGTTTCACTAAAATACTTTTCAAAAAAAGAAAACAATCGTTCAAAAAACTCTTCTCTAAAACTTTCATTTTGCAAAATAGATTCTTTATCTACTTCATCTTTAAATACATTTAGGATTTGCCTATAGTAAAAAGATTTAATCTTCAATAAATTAATATACCCACCATTTCCTTCAATATTTGCACCAGTAAATATATCTTCTAGGGCTTGATAAAATTTATGTTCCATACTCTGTTTCATTTTTGTATTCCACTCCTTTATGCTCTCATTATCTACTTATTGTAAAGGGATAATTGCAAAAATAATGTACTTACCACCTCGTATATCCCCTAAATCCATGATAGCAACTATAACTATCATGGAAATAACAAAAACAAAAAGGAGAAAAGAGTAAATGGTAAACTCTTACTTATATATTACTCAAAATCAAAACAAACTGCATAAAGCACAGTTTTCTGCTATACTTATTATAGAGGACAGTATATGCTTATCTATTATAATCAGAATGATACAAAAAATTCACTTAATTATATTACGGAGTTACATGGAAAACATAGCACCATGCTCATGGACTTTGCTTTATTACAGCTCAATAATGAAAGCTACCGCTTTCATACACAGAACAAAGAGCTTGCATTGCTTTTGATGACTGGGGAAGCTACCCTTAAATGGGAAAATAGCTCAGAGAAAATCAAAAGAACATCCCTTTTAGACGAAGCTCCTATTACTTTGCATTGTCCTTGCGATACAGAAATACACATAGAAGCTCATGGCAAAGTAGAGTTTGCATTACAACTCACAGAAAACAATACTCAGTTTACTCCCCTCTTATACAATGCGTCCAATATACGCAATGAATACTTCGGAAAAGGAAGCATGCAAAATACGTCCACAAGAAATGTACGAACTATATTTGATGCAGCAACAGCACCACACTCAAACATGGTCATTGGTGAAGTGGTTAATTATCCCGGAAAATGGTCTAGCTATCCCCCACACAATCATCCGCAACCAGAAGTATATCATTATCGTTTTTTTCCTGAACATGGCTTTGGATATGGCGAAGTAGGTGATGCTATTTATAAACTCAAACATAAATCTACTCTTTTGATTGAACCATGGGTAACACATCCACAATGTGCTGCACCTGGCTATGCCATGTACTATATATGGATGATACCTCATATTAAAGACGCAAAGTTTGGTCCAGACAGCCGTATGTTCGTAGACGAACACAAATGGCTTCTTGACCCTGATGCTGATATTTGGCAGCCCCCAATAGACTAAAGCAGCAGAATAACATATTTCTACTGCTTTACAGTAAAAAAATAAGGGTAATTGTCCCTTTACAGCAAGTAAATAAATAGAGTATACAAGATATGGAGGGAGAATATGGTTGTAAACACTAATCCTACAGAGGCATTTACAAGAACCAATATTAACATAAGACTCATTAATTTAGGGTATAAATTAAATGAAACTCTATTAGAGTGCAATGTTTATCAAGAAAGAGCAAAAACACAAGAACAGAAGAAAAAATTAAATAGAAGAAAGCCAGATTATTTAATTTATAAAAGTGGTACTAATAAGCCAATAGCAGTAATCGAAGCAAAAAAACCAAACGAAAAATTAGATGAAGCATTAAAACAAGCTATTAAATATTATGCAATCCCACTGGGAATCCCATTAGTATTTGTAACAAATGATACATTTGTTTATGGATATCATGTAAGCAGTAAAAAGGTTTTGAAAATAGATGGATATGAAGTACAAGATTTTTGTGATGAGAAAACCTTATTAAGATTTATTGATGAGAATACAAATAATATTAAGTTATCTTTTGAAAACACTGTTTTTAGTAGAGAAACACTAATACAGTCTTTCAAGAATGTAAATAAACTTTTAAGAAACTCAGGATTGAGAGAAGGATACGAAAGATTTACAGCATTTACAGATTTGTTGTTTTTAAAATTACTTCAAAAAAATGATAAATTTGGAGAATTAACACTATCAAGTAAAATGGAACAAAATAAAAGTTCTAATGTTTTTTCATGGTCTAATTTATTAGAAAAAAACAATGATGAAATTTTAATTTATCTAAATGATACAGTAAGACCGAGACTGCACTCAAAATTTGGAGATATATTTGATGGTAGTTTTACTATAAATAATCCAAATGTAATTAAAGAAATATTATCAGAAATAGATTTAATAAGTATAGATAATATAGATAGTGATATAAAAGGAGATGCTTTTGAGTTTTTTTTAAGAAGTGTAACAAATGGAAACAAAGATCTGGGGGAATATTATACACCTAGACATATTGTTAAAACAATAGTAAATTTATTAGCTCCTAGATATGGTGATAAGATATACGACCCTTTTTGTGGAACAGGTGGTTTTTTGCTTGATGTATTTAGGTATTTATCAAAAAGATCTGATATGAATAATTCTGAAATAAGAAGAACTATTAAAGGAGAAAGTGTATTTGGAAGAGAGATAACAACTACTGCAAGAATTACAAAAATGAATATGATTTTATTTGGGGATGGACATACTAATATTGAAAGAATGGATAGTTTATCTAACCCAGTTGATAATGTCTACGATATAGCAGTTTCTAATATTCCATATTCACAAGAAACAGAGTATGGCGGATTATATGATATTCCTACAAAGAATGCTGACTCTATTTGTGTTCAACATTTATGGAGATCATTGAAAGAAGGAGGAAAAATGGCAGTAATAGTCCCAGAACCATTTTTATATGAAGGAGGAATAATGAAGGATACTAGAGATTTAGTTTTAAAAGAAGCTAGAGATGTATCAATAGTTTCGTTGCCTAGAGGAGTGTTCAATCCTTATACACCAACTAAAACCAGTGTCTTTTTTGCTACTAAAACATCAAGAAAAGAAAACAAAGCATACTTCTTTGTGGTAAATAAAGATGGATTTGAGCTAGGTGCACGGAGAAGACCATTAAAAGAAGAATCAGATTTACCAAAGCTCCTGTCTTCATTTGAAGACAGGCAAGAGGCACCCCCTAAGTCTATTTTTGCTAAAAAAATATTATCAACTTCAAGTTTATTTCCATTTGATTATATGGAACATTTACCAAAAAAAAACAAAGATAATATTTATGTTTATTTAAGAGATATTTTGGAAGAAGTAAATACAAAAGTAAAGGCAGAAGAATATAAAGATGATTGTTTTTTTGACATACTAGAAATTTCAAAAAAAGGAATATCTATTGGAGAAGAACTAACATTAGAAGAATATGCCGAATTATCACAAAAATATAAAAAAGTTGAGACAGGAAATCTTGTATATAATCCACATCGTATAAATATTGGTAGTATTTGTGTGATCCCTGAGTTGGAAAACATTATGTTGGTAAGCCCAATATATGTTGTTTTTAAAATAAAAGATAACAAAATTCCTGAGTTTTATTTAATGTCATTATTAAAATCAGATGAATTTTTGTCTATAATCTCTCATTATACAAAAGGAGGAGCTAGATCAAATTTATCTTTTGAAGATTTAGGGAAAATAGAAATTCCTATTCCTACAGATAATAAAGTATTGGAAATTTATAAAGAAAAAAATAAAAATTTAATGAAATATTATAAGAAAATAATACAGGAACAAAATAATTTTTTAATTTAGAAAAACGATTATATGAAAAATCCAAACAGAGAAGTAAAAAAGAACAATATCAAGAATTAAACAAACTCCCCCTAAAAAAACTTACAAAAAAGAATTTTTTATGCTTTTGAATGATTCCAAGCAAAGCAAAAAAATCGTAGTAAATAGAGTTTCTTAAATTATAATTATATCTAAACACAAATTCATTAAAGTAGCCTTGAAAATATTTAGTAAAAACATTGACATAAGTACCTTTCAACCTTCTTTTAAGTTGAGATAAAAAAATCTTCCTTCTATAGTGTTAATATGATTTCCTCTAATACATATTGTTTAAGAGAATGATTAACACGCTTATAAGTAAAATCTTATGTAGCTATTTTATTATAACTTCTATATTCATCAGTATTGATAGTAGCTCATTTAGAAATGTTACCTTTAGCAAATTGATTGATAGCTTTAAAAGTAGTGTCGAGAATAGCAAGTATGCTTTTTTCATTATGAAGATGTATATACAAAGAGCACATACAACTACTAGATTGCATGTATTTGTTCTAAAAAAAGCTTTGTTCTCTCATTTTTTGGATTAACAAAAAAAGTTTCCACTGGTTGTTCCTCAACTATATTCCCTTCATCCATAAAAATAACCCTATGAGCCACTTTTTTCGCAAACCCCATCTCATGAGTAACACAAATCATAGTCATCCCATCCTTTGCTAACTCTATCATTACATCAAGTACCTCATTAATCATTTCTGGATCAAGTGCTGATGTAGGTTCATCAAACAGCATAATATCAGGTTTCATACAAAGACTCCGTGCAATCGCAGCACGTTGTTGTTGTCCTCCTGAAAGCTGTGAAGGATATTTATACGCATGATCTACAATACGCACACGATCTAAATACTCTAATGCTTGTTCCTCAGCTTCTTTCTTTGATATTTTTCGTACTAGTATAGGAGATAAAGTTAAATTCTGTAACACAGTGAGATGAGGAAAAAGATTATAGCTTTGAAATACCATCCCAACCTCTGATCGAATAAGTGTTATTTGTTTACTATTATTGGTAAGTTTCTGTCCATGTACAAAAATATCGCCTTTTTGACATACCTCAAGTCGATTTATACAACGAATAAGAGTAGATTTTCCTGACCCTGAAGGGCCACAAATAACTACAATTTCTCTTTTTGATACAGTAAGATTAATATCTTTTAGTACTTGAAAATCACCATACCACTTATTGACATTTCTCATTTCAATAATATGCTCTGATGTATCTGTAGGCAAATCAAGATGCGTAACTTTTTTTATATCTTCCATTATAATGAAACTCCTTTTCTATCTTTATTGATTCTTTTATCAGCTATACGCACAAATGTAGCGATAATATAACACAGTACCCAATACAGCATGCCACTAAAAATTAAGGCTTCTGGCTCCATACCTAACCAAAGAGAATCGCTTGTAACGGGAACATATATTCCTAACATATCAAAAAGACCTATAATATATACTAAGGTAGAATCTTTTATAAAAGCAACACTAATATCCCCAATATTGATAATGACAGTACGAAGTGCCTGAGGCAGAATAACATAATACATTTTGTAAAAATAATTAAGCCCAAGAGAATCCGCTGATTCATACTGTGCTTTATTGATATCCTGTAACCCACCTCTAATAATCTCAGCTAAATAGGCAGATTGAAAAAACACTAAACCAATAATAATACGTAGCATTTTAGGAACTTCATATCCCTGTGGCAAAAAAAACAAAGCAACGGTAGATGCCATAAATAAAATAGTAATAAGAGGAATGCCTCTAAAAAACTCTATGTATCCTACTGAAAAATACTTCACTATTGGTAATTTTGAACGCCTTCCAAGAGATAGTAACAAACCAAGAGGAAATGAAAACATAAGTCCAAACAGAGATAACAATGCAGTAAGCATAAAGCCTCCCCATTTATCAAATGGTATCTCTTTAAGTCCCCAAAACCCGCCATATGCTAAAATATAGGTACACAGAGGAAATACCCCTAAATAGACAAGAAATAACAATGATTTATTTTTTATCTTCTTTACAAAAAATAACATCATCAAAAGTATAATCAATACAAACAAGATATTTATACGCCAATATTCACTACGTGGAACAAACCCATAAATAAAAAATAAAAATTTTTCACGGATAAATATCCAACAAGCCCCTCCATTATCAAAACAAATCTGCTTTGAATCGCCAGTAAATGTAGCTGTGGTAATACCCCAATGAACAGCCTTGATAACTAATTGCACAAGTACATATAATACAACCACACTAATGATAGTATTAGTAACAGAGCCAAAAAGGTTTTTTATAATAAACTGAGTACGCGAAACTAAAACATTATTTTTCAACTGAGTCTTTTTCATGTCCTTTCCTTTTCTTTCTTATGTAAGAACCTTTTTATTATACATATTCATCAAAAATGACGTAAAAGCACTAATAAGAAAATATGTCAACATTACCATAGTCATAATCTCTAAAGCTCGCCCTGATTGATTAAGTGCTGTCCCTGCAAATACCGCTACAATATCAGAATACCCAACAGCAGATGCCAACGATGAATTTTTTATAATATTAAGATACTGATTGGTAAGAGGCGGTATCATAGAACGCAATGCAAGAGGCATTATTATATATCGTACCCGTTGAAAATAATTTAAGCCTAAACTATGAGATGCTTCAATTTGATTTTTCGGTATTGCTAAAATAGAAGAACGCAGTATAATTGCAATATACCCAGAGGTATAAAATGCAAGTGCTGCTACAAGTGCAAACAGTTCGGGGTATAAGGTAAACCCTGATGTAAAACTAAATTTCCCTTTCACTGGTAATGTTATATCAAATGGGGGAATAAACAATAATATCAACACCATAACAAATAGTAATGATACATTCCACCATACCACTCGTACTGGCTTTCCTTGTAATGCTTTTTTCTTTGAGTATATAAGCATTCCTATTATAGCTATTACACAACATACAAGCAATACCATCGACAACAAGCTGTTTTGATGCCATACAAACCCTGGTATTGTCATTCCTTTAATACTTAAGAAAACAATATCGAACAATGAAATTGCTTTATCAAAATCTGGCAAAATTCGCTGCACTACTACTATATACCAAAATAAAACATGCAACAACGGAGGAAGATTACGTATAATCTCAATGAGATATTCAGAAATACTTTTTAACAACACATTATCTGATAACAAAAACAACCCAATGATAACACCAAGCACTGTTGCAATGACAATAGCTATAAAGGATGCAAACAAAGTATTAAGTAAACCAACAAGATACACCCTAAAATAGCTATCAGAAGGATCATAGTCAATGAGTGTTTGCCCAATTGAAAAACTTGCGGTATCATCTAAGAAGCCAAAGCCAATAGTAATATTTCTCTGAGCAATATTAGTTATATAGTTATTAAATAAGAAAACAATCATTAAAGCAAACAGTCCTACCATCACTGTTTGTATAGCTATACTATATAATGATGCTTTATGATCACTTAATGACTGTGATTTCCAAAAAAATATTTTTGAAATATTTGACTTAAATTCATTCTGTTTCATATGGGCTAACTTGTATTGTATATTTTACTATACAATAGAAAAAATATACAATCACACAACATACACCTTTAATGGTAATACATATGCTATTACCATTAAAGGCGTTATCATGACTTATCGAATTGGATATCCGTACTGTAATCCTCCATTAAACCAAAGAGCATTATATCCACGTGATAACTGTAAAGGAGAACCTTTGCCTAAATGTCTTTCAAACACTTCTCCATAATTACCTACTTGAGCTATGATATTATATGCCCAACTATTATCAAGACCAAGCTTTTGCCCCATGTTTCCTTCGGTGCCTAAAAGCCGCCTTACACCAGGATTAACCGAACTAGAGACCATCGATTCCACATTGCTTGAAGAAATATTTAATTCTTCAGCATTGACCATTGCCAGCATTGACCATCGTACTATATCAAGCCATTGATCATCACCATGACGTACCACTGGGCCTAATGGTTCTTTAGAAATAAGATCAGGCAATACCATATAATCATCTGGATTGGCAAATTTAGTACGCAATGCAGCTAACTGAGATTGATCCGAAGTAAACGATTCACAACGCCCTGATTCAAAGGCTGCTGCCGCTTGCTCATTTTTATCAAAAGAAAGAATTTCAAAATCAAAATTTTGTTCTCTAAAATGATCAGTAAGATTGAGTTCTGTAGTAGTACCTGCTTGAACACATATAGAAGCTCCATCTAAATCTGCTATTGCAACAATCCCTCCTGATTTCTTTACAATAAACCCTTGCCCATCATAATAGTTTATACCCGCGAAATTCAAACCAAGCTCTGTATCTCTTGTAAATGTCCAAGTAGTGACACGAGAGAGAACATCAATTTCCCCTGACTGTAAGGCAGTAAAACGATCTTTGCCAGTAAGAGGGCGATATTCAACTTTATTGGAATCGCCAAATATTGCAGCAGAGACTGCTCGGCACACATCTACATCAAAGCCTATCCATTCGTTACTACTATTGGGGGCAGAATACCCCGGTACTCCTGTAGTAACCCCACAAAGCACTTCACCTCTGTCCCTTACAATATCAAGAGTGGACTTAACAACTTCTTTCTCTTCAGTGCGAGAAGATTGCTGTGATCCTCCACATGCAACTAAAAATAACAATACTATAACAATAGTTATATATACTATATTATGAAATTTCCTCATAATACCTCCTAAATTTTTTTTAATAATTTTATTCATATACTATACCAGAAAAAACAACAAAAAATTATTCTATCCATTTTCTTCTTCTTTTAACTACATATATGTAATTATATTATGCAATTATTACCTTTTTGTCAATACATTTTAGTAAAAAATGTAGAAAAAAACTGAAAATATAGAGTTTTTCTGTACTTTTAGAGTCTTTCTATCTTGTACACCATTGTATAAAAACATTTCTGTAGATATACTATATATACAATATATCGTCCTAGCATGACTATAATCAGAGTCTTTTTATCATAAGTACCTGTTACTGTGAGCGTAATCTCTGCTTTAATACATCAAGAATAACTGCCAAAATAATAATCACTCCACGAATAACCTGCTGCCAATATGCATTTACAAAGAGCAAGTCAAGGCTATTTTTTAGCACCCCTATAATAAGAGCTCCTACTACTGTTCCGGGAATACTTCCTACTCCTCCTAATAGGCTTGTTCCTCCAATAACAGATGAGGCTATAGCATCTAGCTCATACAATACTCCTAGTATTGGCTGAGCACTATCAAGAATACCTGTTATCATAATTCCTGCTAAACCAGCCAGAAACCCTGCATAAGTATAAAATCGAACTAAATACTTTGAAGTATCAATTCCTGACACTTGAGCTGCTTTAACATTTCCTCCAATAGCATAGGCATAGCGCCCAAAACGCGTCGAAGATAAGAGTATATGCGTAAATATTACCATTACAATGAGTATATATATAGGAATTGGCACTCCTAAAAATTTCCCTTGCCCTAATACCTTAAACATAGGGTTAAGACCGCTAATAGAGGTACCTTTTGAGTATATTAGTGCAAAGCCTCTAGCAGAGGTCATCATACCCAGCGTAGCAATAAAAGGGGGTATCCCTGTTTTACTTACCAGCCATCCATTTATAAACCCTGCTAAGGCACCAACAAGCAATCCTGCTACAATAGGAATAATAAACGGTAATGTTGGCATGTTGGGAAAAATGAGATTACTTGCCTTCCCAGAAACTTGTGCTAAACTTGCTGACACGACTGCCGAACAAGCAAGCACCGATCCAGAAGATAAATCAATTCCGTTCGTTATAATAATAATTGTTACCCCTAACGCAATAAGAGTGATAGGGGTCATATTAACAAGAATATTAGAAATATTTCTCGGATTCAATGTTCTTCCATTGGTAAGAAAGGAAAACACTACTAACATTCCTAGTAAAATAATTCCAATACCATATTTTTGAATAAATTCAACTCGTACAAGTCGTTTTTTTGCATCTTGCTGCAATGTCTCTCTTGATCCTATCGGCATAATTATCCTCCTTTACTTATATAGACTTTCATCAAATGTACTTAAACTTTCACCCGTTGCTAAATGCAATATTTTCTCTTGTGTTGCTTCAGCACGTGATAACTCTCCTGACTTCTTCCCTTCATGCATAACAATTATCCTATCAGACATACCGAGTACTTCGGGTAATTCAGACGATACCATGATAATGCTTTTCCCTTGCTGTGCAAGTCCCGACATCAATCTATGTATCTCCGATTTAGCCCCTACATCAATACCGCGTGTAGGTTCATCCAAAATCAGAATATCAGGATTGATAAGAAGCCATCGGGCAACAAGCACCTTTTGCTGATTTCCTCCACTAAGATTAACAATAAGCTGTTCAAGGGTTGGAGTTTTAATTTTCAGAAGTTCTTTAGAATGAAAACCATCTTTTCTAATGGCAGATTTATCCAATAATCCTACCTTTTCGTACTCCTTCATATTTGCCATAGCAATGTTATCCAACACAGACAAAATAAGATATAGGCCTGACAGCTTTCTATCCTCTGTAAGTAACGATATACCATTATCTATAGCATCGCGTGGACTACGAATAGTGATAGGTTCTCCATTCAATGTAACCGAGCCACTTGTCTTCTGTGTAACACCAAAAAGACATTCTAATACTTCCGTTCTTCCTGAGCCTATTAGCCCTGCAAAACCAAGTATTTCGCCTTTTCGCAGCTCAAAACTTACATCATGAAATACTCCTCTCTGAGTGAGCTTATCTACAGAAAGCACTACTTCTCCAATATCTGCAGGTTGTTTAGGAAATAATTGATTGATTTCCCGCCCTACCATCATTTGAATCAATGTTTCTTTATTTATATCCTTAGTAAAACATTCTCCAATAAATTCACCATCACGAAACACTGATATATCATCAGTAATCTTAAACACCTCGTCCATCTTATGAGTAATGAAAATAATAGCAACTCCGTTATCCCTTAGCTTATTTATTATCCGAAAAAGATGTGCTACTTCGCTTTCAGTAATGGCACTGGTTGGTTCATCCATAATAATAAGATCAGAGTTATACGATATTGCCTTTGCTATTTCTATCATTTGCGTTTGCCCAACACTCAAATCAACCATATTACTTTTTGGATCAATTTTAATCTCTAACTCACTCAATAATTTTTTAGCATTGTCATTCATTTTCGGAAAATCTATCAAAAGATTAGAAAATCTACGCGGCTCTCTTCCAAGAAAAATATTTTCCGCTACCGTCATATACGGTACAGGATTTAATTCCTGATGAATCATAGAAATTCCCATATCAAGAGCATCTTGTGTAGAACGAAAATGCACCTGTTTTCCCTTAAAGAACACTTCTCCTTCATCTGGAGTATGAATTCCAATTAAGATTTTCATGAGAGTAGATTTTCCTGCACCGTTCTCTCCCATAAGTGCATGTACTGTGCCTTTTCGTACTCTCAAGTCCACCGACTTTAGTGCTTTGACTCCAGGAAAAGACTTTGATACTTTTCTAATTTCAAGTAAATAATCGTTTTGTTCCATATATTTTCTCCTAAGACTTTACCTGATGTTTTCTTTGATCAATAATAACAGCCAAAATAATTATTATTCCTAGTGCTATCTGCTGAGCATAGGCAGATACATTGAGTATATCCATGCCATTTTTAATAATACTAATGATCAAGGCTCCTACGAAGGTACCGGGAATAGTACCAATTCCCCCGTTTAGACTAGTTCCTCCAATAACCGCAGAGGCAATGGCAAATAGCTCATAACTTAAACCAAGCCCTGCTTGTCCTGATCCAATACGTGCAGTAAGAACAACAGATGCTACGGCAACAAGTACCCCAGCAAAAACATACACAAACAAAGTGCATAATTTTGTATTTATTCCAGAAACATATGCAGCCTTAGGGTTTGCTCCAATGGCATAAATATATCTCCCTAACCTTGTGTTGTTTAATATCATATGAGTGATAATACCAAAAATAATAAAAATCCATACAGGGTTGGGAATGCCAAATAAAAACCCTTGTCCTAAAACATTAAAAGAAGGGTTAAGTGCACTCAACGGACGCCCTCCTGCATATATGAACGCAAGCCCACGAGCTGCAGTCATCATGCCTAATGTTGAAATAAATGGCGGTAAATTTCCCCATACAACTAATCCTCCGTTACTACATCCTATAATCGCACCTAATACAAGTCCTATCAGTATAGGAACGATGATAGGCAATACTGGTAAATTTGGATAGCGTATAAAAATACCTGTGCCTTTTTGTGTCTGTAATAGACTTGCTATGACAACAGAGATAAGTGCTAACACCGAACCAGAAGAGAGGTCAATACCATGTGTGATAATAATCAATGTGACCCCAAAAGCAATTAAGCCAATCACACTTGTCTGGCGTATAATATTAAGAATATTATTCAATGCAAGAAAACGCCCTTGTGTAGCAATAGCAAGAAACAGAACAATGCCAATAAAAATAAAATAAATACTATGTTTTACGATAAAGTGCTTAAACTGCACAGAAGATTTCTCTGTCGATACTGTAGTAGTACTATTAGATAATTTTTCCATTACTCCTCCTTTTTATATAACAAATAAATAAGCATGTTATTTAATATATCAGAATACAAAAAACTCCCATGGATCTTTTATGCCACAGGAGTGTTTTATTTATTGTATAACTATATGATGATTCATAGGGACATACCCTACCTTGTGTACTACTTATATTGGATTGCGTTATCCTTTGTAACTGGTTCAAAAGGAATAGATATACTCTGACTAAAGCTATCACCTTTTATCATCTTTAATGCCACTTCCAATGATCCTTTTCCTTGAGCACGCCCATTTTGGAACATTGTCATATCTATATCACCAGCTTCCAGTGCAGCAATGCCATCTGGAGAAGCATCAACACCCACTACTACTACTGAGTCTTTCAGTCCTCTTTCCTTTAATGCAAGTGCTGCTCCAATAGCCATTTCATCATTATTAGCAAACACTGCGTCAATTTTATCACCAGATGCAAGCCAGTTTTCCATTACTTGAATTGCTTCAGGTCTCTTCCAGTTTGCAGTTTGCTCTCTAATAATATTAAAACCAGGTGCATTTTGCGACAAATATTCTTCAACTCCTTTTGTTCTTCCTACTTGAGGAGCAGAACCTAATCCTCCTAAAAGAATAACAGCATTACCACTTGTCCCTAGTTTCTCTACCACATATTTTGCCTGCCCTCTTCCTGCTTCTATTTCTGGAGAAGCTACCACTGCCACCATCTGCCCCTCAGGAACAGCTCCGTCAGCATCTGGTCTTCTATTCAGGTATACCAAAGGAATACCTGCTTCGATCGCCTTATTGGTAATAGTAGGGGCAATATCGTTATTGATAACATGAATAATAATGCCATCTACTTGGGCAGTAATAAAGTTATCAATCTGCTTCACTTGTTCTGCAGGGTCACTTTTTGCATCAGTGGCAATTATTTTAACCCCCATAGTTTGCGCAGTTGCTTCTATTTCATCTTTTACAGCAGTCATAAAGACATCGTCAAAAGTTTCAATAGTCACCCCTATCGTCACTGAATCTCCCGATTCCCCTTCTCCATTAGCAAATATAGTAAAAGATACTATTACTGACAAAAACAAAACTAATACTAGTTTTTTCATAAAAAAATCCTCCTTAATTATATCATTTAGTTATTTTGATAGTATACTATATTTAATTATTTTAGTCAAACAGTGAAAAATAGGGAATTTACAGTTTCCTTTACTTTCTACTGACAACAGCATGTCATCCTTTCATGAGCATATATAATCAATACAGTACTATAACTTGCCTTTATATAGGTACATCTATTTTTACTTATTTGTTAATGCTTGCCTTGTCGTAAGTAAAGTATCTACATTTTGAAGAGTAATTGGAACCCAAGGAACATTATACAGTTTTTGCGTGCCATTTTCCCAATCTAAATCGTTCCATACATCTGCCTTAGGAGCATAATCATCGCCCAACACTGCACGAAGTGCCAAATCCAACGCCCCTTGTGCTTGTCCAACAGCATCTTGTAGTATGCTGTTCATTTCATTATCTTTTACTGCGTACATTGCATCTGTCACACCATCTATCCCTGCAATAGCAAAATCTTTTATATTCAATCCTGCTTGCTTAATAGCTTGAATAGCACCAAGTGCCATTTCATCATTTTGCCCAATAACGCCCTGTATCTGTCCTGGATGAGAATTAAGCCAATCTTCCATTAACGATAATGATTCGGCACGAGACCAATTTGCTGTTTTCATTTCCAGAACTTGTATGTCAGGATACTTTTGTAATACCTTAAGATTACCTTCTCTCCTTTGAATTTGTGCAGATTGCCCTATAGGGCCTTCTATAATTACTAGGTTGCCTTTGCCTCCCATACCATCAACAACAGATTGAGCTTCCATAGCACCTGATACTACATCATCAGATCCGATATACGAGTACAGCTTATTTGTATTTACCCGAGTATTGGATCCTATAACAGGTATATCAGCTTCTACTGCTAGCTCTACTGCGGCTACCCCTGCTTCAATATCAATAGGAACAAAGAGTATCGCATCATATCCTTGTGATACCATTGTTTCAAACTGACTGTACTGCACCGATGCATCGTAGTTACCATCAAAAACAGTAATATCCACTTCGCCTGCAACTACTGCTGGGTGTCGTTCCAATGCAGTTGTCCATAAACGCATAAACTCTCCTTTGAGTCCATACACAGCAGCTCCCACCTGTACTTTCTTGTTACCTCTGTTACAAGACATAACAAACATAGACATAACTATCGTTAGTATAGTTATCAATACAAAATAAAACTTTTTCATAAAGCCTCCTTATTATTTTTATTCATTGGTATATCGTAAAGAATCTAACATCACTGCAAGAATGATAATAGAGCCTTTTATTACTTGTTGAAAATAGGAAGAAACTCCCAATAAATTCAAGCCATTATTTATTACTCCTATAATCAATACACCAAATATCGTTCCAATGAGAGTACCTTTTCCTCCCTTTAAGTTTGTTCCACCAATGACCACAGCTGCAATTGCATCTAACTCGTACGCTTGCCCTGCTTGTGGTAATCCCGCAGTGGTACGTGCAGTAATAATGATACCTCCCAAAGCTGCCATAATACCAGAAATAACATACACTGAAAAATATATTATTTTTATGTTTATTCCCGATACCCAAGCACTTTTTTCATTTCCTCCCACTGCATACACATATCTTCCATAGCTTGTGAAATAAAGCAGAATATATAACAACACAAATGCCACAAATACAATCACCACAGGGAAAGGAATACCCCCCAACAATGTGCCCTGCCCTAATTGTAAAAACGAAGGACTCAACTGAGGGATAGGTTTGCCATCAGAATAAATATAAGTAATTCCTCTGGCAATACTAAGCATACCAAGTGTTACCACAAAAGCAGGCACTCGTAGAAAAGCAATAAAAAACCCATTCACTGCCCCTAAAATGATACCTGATAGTATGGCAAGCATCGCTATTACAGAAACTGGGTACACGACTCCTCCGCTGGTACTACTTGCAAGGCTTGCCGCTACTACCCCAGAAAAAGCAAGAATAGAACCAACAGATAGATCTATGCCTCCTGTAAGAATTACAAAAGTCATTCCTAAGGACAAGAGCCCGTTTATTGATATTTGTCGTAAAACATTTATGAGATTTCTTGATACTAAAAAATTTGGTGTTGCTATGTATAGTGCTAAACACAGTACAAAAAATACAAGCACAATGCCGTACTGAGAACTTATGTTTCTAGATATATTCTTAATACTATGTATCTTACCCATAATGTCTCCTATGATATTAAACGCATAAATTCTTCTTGATCAAAATCAGCTCTTTCTCGCTCTGCAATAATACATCCTTTCTTACACAACAGCACTCTATGAGACATTGCCAATATCTCTGGAAGTTCAGAAGAGACCATAATAATACCTCTTTCATCCTCAATATATTTATTCATAAATTGATATATTTCATGCTTTGCTCCTATATCAATACCACGTGTAGGTTCGTCTAATAAGAGTACAGAAGGGCTTGTTAGCACCCATTTTCCTATTACTACTTTCTGCTGATTACCTCCACTCAGACTGTTTGTTGCCTGTGCTTGAGACTCTGCTTTTATATTAAATGCGTTCATTGTTGCAGTAACTTTTTGTCTTTCTTCAAAACGCTTTATAAATCCTCCAAAAGAAAGAGAAGGAAGAGAAGAAAGAGTGAGATTGCTACGAATGGGATGATCTATGATAAGCCCCATTTCTTTTCTATCTTCAACGACAAAGCCAAGTCCAGATGATACTGCCTTTGCTGGATTACTACAATCTATTTCTTTTCCTTCAAGCAATACAGCACCTTCATCAAACTTCTCTATCCCAAATAGCATTTTGAGAAGCGTGCTTCGACCAGACCCCATCAGCCCAAATATACCAAGTATTTCTTTTTTATGGAGCGTAAAACTAGTGTGAGTAAAGCGTTGCTTTTTTGAAATAGTTACAACATCCAATAGAGGACTTTTTTTTTGCAACGGTTTTGGAGGAACAAAGTATGAGCTACTTATCTTTTGTCCTATCATATTGTACACAAGCTCATCAGAGGAAAGATCAGCAAGATGAGTGCTTATAATATGCTGTCCATCCCTTAAAACAGTAACATCATCAGCTATGGTGTATATCTCATTCATTCTATGAGATATGTATATTATAGTTCTATTCTCTTGTTTTAATTTACGTATGATAGCAAATAATCTCTGTGTTTCTTGTTCTCCAATAGCTGATGTTGGCTCATCCATTATTATGACTTCAGAATTATACGAAATTGCCTTGACAATTTCTATCAGCTGTATTTGTGCAATACTCAGCTCGCGTAGTTTTTTTGAGACATCAAAATCTAAATCAAAATAGGAAAGCGCTTTTTTTGCTTTTGCATACATTAGCTTTCTGTTAAGAAAACCCATTGTAGCAGGTTCTCTTCCTAAAAAGATATTTTCTGCTATAGTCATATCAAGCAGAGGATTAAGCTCTTGTGCTATTGTTGCTATACCTCCATACAAAGCATCATGAGGAGAGTTCCATTGTATTACTGTATCATCAAGAAGAATCTTTCCATCATATTTTTTTATCTCTCCACTTAAAATTTTCATAAGGGTAGATTTTCCTGCCCCATTCTCTCCACACAGTGCATGAACAGTTCCTTTCGTAACAGTAAAAGAAACATCACTTAATGCTTGTATGCCTCCAAAACTTTTAGAAACATGCTGTATTTGAAGGGCATTTTTATTCATTATTGAATTGAATATCCACCATCAATAAGTATATTTTCACCGTGTACCATATCAGATGCAGCACTGGATAAAAACATAACTGTTGCAGCAATTTCTTCTGGAAAAGCAAAACGTTTGGTAGGTATTTTTTTCTTCATATCTTCTCCTATTTTTCCTGCCCATGCTTTTTTGCCTAGTTCAGTTAATACCACAGTAGGAGATACTGCATTGATATTAATATTATACTTTCCCCATTCAAGAGCCATCACTTTTGTCATAGAAATAATACCAGCTTTGCTTACACAGTATGCTACATGCTTATCTAATGCTATAACTCCTGCCTGCGATGCAATATTTACTATTTTTCCTTTTTTTCTTTGTATCATTTCTGGGACAAAGGACTGAGTCACAAAAAAAGCAGCGCTGAGGTTTACTGCAAGAGTTGCATCCCAATGCTCCTTAGCAAGCGTTTCTGCTTTTTCTAAAACGGCAATACCTGCATTGTTGACAAGAATATCCACTTGAGAAAAAGCATGCAATGCTGTTTCTTTCATCTGAGAAAGAGAATGAGTATCGGTAATGTCACATTCAATACCAGCAGTTTTTACTTTATATTTTTTTGCAAGAGTATTTGCTTTCTCTCCTATATCTGTACTTTTATCAACAAGTATAATGTTGGCTTTACTTTGTGCAAACATTTCTGCTATTGCATACCCTATACCTGTAGCTGCCCCAGTAATAAGAACGGTCTGCTTTGAAAAATTATATGTTATGTTATATTGCTTATCTGCCATTGTTTACTCCTATAACTATAATTTTATAAATGATATTGTATTTTCATTACAAATAATAGCAATACATACATTCATTTACTTAAATAGTAGCATACTCATATAAGAATATCAAGTGTAGTGTGTAACTTGTTGGAGTTTTACCATCTCGTGTGACCCCCCAAAATCCATGATAGTAATTATACTATCATGGAAATAACAAATAAAAACAAAAAAAAGGGGGTGAGTACATGATATACTCTACACTTTATAATACAAGAAATCAAAAAGAACTGCATAAAGTACGCTTAGCTATAGCACTTTCTGCAAAAGAACACGGTATCAAAAGTACTGCTCGTATCTTTCATATATCTCCTAATACCGTACGCAAATGGCTGCAAAGATACAAAGAGAAGCCGAAAGCTATGCTCTATGATAGGCGTCCTGCTTCAGTAGAACATCCTAATACCATGATACCTTACTATCAGTTAAAACTCAAAGAGATATGCGAAACATTACAGCACTATCATCAACGATGTATTGCCTCTCATATAAAACGAGAGTATGCCATTCCTTATTCCATAAAGACTATCATTAAGCATCTGAGAAAGATGGGGTTTTTTAAGACACATAAAAAGCAAAAAGCAGAAAAGAAACAAGAGGCACGCCTATGGAAGCAACTGCTGCAGTTTTGTCAAAAAATACAAGTAGATATTAAATATCTTACCGATATCCCTGAATTATACTTCTCATTACGCAAGTTTTGCCTCCCAAAGTATCAAATTACCGCACGCGATGTTGCTACAGGGGCTTTATGGATATGCTTTGCCACTCAAAAAAGCTCTTCTCATACCGCTTTGTTTATTGAATATCTGCTTACTCATCTTGCTTCTTTTCACGTTGATACTTCCTCTATTACTATTCAAACTGATAATGGCTCTGAGTTTATCTCAGGGGCTTTTAGTACTAAACAATCTGCTTTTGTTGCTTCTCTTGCAGCATACGAGGCACACCATACTACTATCCCATATGCTTCTCCTACTTACAATTCTGATGTCGAGGCTTCTCATAAACTTATTGAAACTGAATGCTATGCAAAAATGCAGAATCCTACTCTCAGTACTTTTTTACTCAAAAGTGCTGAGTATCAATATAGCTTTAATCATCAACGCCATAACTCTTATAAACACGGCTCTCCTGCTTTGTTGCTCAAAGAAAAAAGTCCTTCTCTGGATCCTTGTGTACTTACTCTGCGCCCTCTTATTGTTGATACTTTCCTTACTAAACGAACATTACACACTTGGCATAATAGAAATTTTGCAGTATACTGATTTTATCAAAAGGGTTCACACGAAACGGTAAAACTACAAGTGTGTAACTTGTTTGCAAGTTACAGAGCTAATTGCGACAAAGAGAATCAGCTTTAGCGAAGATAAACAAAAAAATAAGGAGCTACTATCTCACATAAGATAATAGCTCCTCATATATAAGAGATATAAGAGTATACTTATTCTCTATCGAGAAGATGGTCCTGTATAGGATCCTCCTGCCCAATCTGGTATCTTGTTTGAAGCTACACCAGAATTTGTAAATGTATCACCTGTATTGATACTTTTTGCTCCAATATGATCTTTCCATTCATATATATCCTGATTAAAAGCACTTGCTCCGTAAAACATATAGCTCATATTAGTAAGACTGCTTACATCCCA
This sequence comes from Spirochaetia bacterium, assembly GCA_965218205.1. Taxonomy (GTDB): domain Bacteria; phylum Spirochaetota; class Spirochaetia; order WTKD01; genus CBDDCA01. The sequence continues at coordinate 1,726,500 of OZ244590.1, forward strand.
TTCCGATATATCTTTATTAAATACAGTTGAATTACCAAACATACCAGCCATAGTGGTAACCTTACTTACATCCCAATCTGATATATCACCATTAAATTTACTAGTATTAAACATATCTTGCATAGTGGTAACTTCACTTACAGTCCATTTCGATATATCACCAGTAAATTGCGATTCCGTAAACATTTCTCGCATTGTAGTAACTTTACCTACATTCCACTTTGATATATCACCAGTAAATTGCGATTTCTTAAACATATACGAAATATTCGTAACCTTACTTACATCCCACTTTGATATATCGCCATTAAACACAGTATCTTCATTAAACATACTTTCCATATTAGTAACTTGACTTACATTCCAATCTGATATATCGCCAGTAAACGCAGTATTGTTGTAAAACATACCAGCCATATTGGTAACATTACTTACATTCCATTTTGATATATCGCCATTAAATTGGGTACTAGCAAACATAGCATTCATATTATTTACTCCACTTACATTCCATTTTGATATATCGCCGTTAAATGGCGAGCCACGAAACATACCAGCCATATTCCCTATTCCACTTACATTCCAGTTTGATATATCGCCATTAAATTGCGAGCCATTAAACATATTATCCATATCTCGAACTTTACTTACATTCCACTTTGATATATCGCCATTAAATTGCGAGCCACGAAACATATTATCCATCCAAATAACTCCACTTGTATCCCATCTTGATACATCGCCATTAAATTGCGAGTTATAAAACATATATTGTAAATTTTGAACATTAGTCATATCCCAATCTGATAGATCACCATTAAATTGGGCACCGTAAAACATGGTAGCCACATACTGCAATCTAGGGGTAACCCACTTTGATATATCTTTATTAAATTGCGAGCCACGAAACATAGCAGCCATATTTCTAACATTCCTTACATTCCATTTTGATATATTACCATTAAACTGCGAATTCTTAAACATCCCTTGCAGTGTAGTAACATTACTTACATCCCAGTCCGATATATCGCCATCAAATGATGATCCACAAAACATTTTGACCATACTCGTAACATTACTTACATCCCAGCCTGATATATCTCCATTAAAAGAGTTCAGATCACTACTACTAAATATTCCACCATTAGTACATGTACCTGATAATGCAATAGATCCAGGTCCTCCCATATTAGTTATGTATCCTGTATATATGACATTCAAATCAGCATTGTTATTATCAGGAATATCATCATCATCAGTATCCATCACATCCTTTATTGCTTCTATCAATTTTGCTTTATTCAAAGGATAATAACTATATACCTTATCAAGCTGCTGTACCTCTATCGTAAACGCTTTTGTAGCTCTTTTTCCAACATATGAACTATTCCCTGTAAATACAATAGCGTATGTTTTACGAGATAATGCCACGTTAGGAGTGCCACTTATTGTTCCACTTGCTGCATCAATCTGTAACCCTGTATCTGCAGTAAAGGTACTTGGCTCTATACTATAAACTCCCGTTGCATTAAAAGTGCTTTTTCCAGTATTACTTGCTGTAATACTCACATTTTTCTGTCCTACTGCTACGGCAAATGTTGAGGCAACATTTCCTTGATATGTCTGAGATATTGCATACATCCAGCTCGGTATCTTATCATCAGATACTATATACCCATTATTATTCTCATTACTAAATATATTTGTTATCGTCACTGTCCTTCCTGCCATATGCTCTCCCCATGCATCCAAATCTTTATCAAACGCTGTTGCTTCTCGAAACATCTGTTGCATAGTAGTCACACTATCAACTGCCCAGCCTGATATATTTTGATTAAACGATCCTGCTTTGTAAAACATATCCTGCATATTTGTAACATTACTGACATTCCAGCTTGCTATATCTCCATCAAATTGCGATTCCTTAAACATTTCTTGCATATTTATAACATTACTGACATCCCATTGCGAAATATTCCCATTAAAAGTTTTCAAGGCATTATCATTAAATACCCCGCTCATATCAGTTATGTATTTTGTATATATCACATTCAAGTTTGCTGTATTCCCATTAGGATTACCATCCCCATCATCATCTGCTGCTATGACTGCTTTTATATTGGCTATCAATTCTGCTTTTGTTTGTGGATAGTATGTATACGAACTACTGCTGTCATTTATTTGTATAGTAAATGCTTTTGTAAGCTGTTTCCCATCATAGTCTCCATTTCCTGTAAACACAATACTATATGCTCTAAGAGATAGTGCTTTTGTAGGACTACCACTTATTGTTCCATTTGTTGAATCAAGTTGTAACCCTGTATCGGTAGTAAATGTATTTGGCACTACACTATAGTCCCCTGTTGCATTAAATGTACTCACTCCAGTATTACTCAACGTAATACTAATATTCTGTTGATCTTTTACCAGCTTAAACAATGAAGTAGTATTGCCTTTATATGTCTGTGATATGCTATACATCCATATTGGTTTATTACTATCAGATACACCAGCATTAGTAAACATGTTTGATGTATTTACTGATCTTCCTGCTATATGCTCTCCCCATGCATCCAAATCTTGATTAAATGCTGTTGCTCCGTTAAACATATTCCGTAGTGTAGTTACACTATCAACTGCCCAGCTTGATATATCTTGATTAAACGCTGTTGCTCCATAGAACATATAGCTCATATTAGTAACTTCACTTACATCCCAACTTGATATATCTTGATCAAATGCTGTTGCATTACCAAACATACCTGCCATATTAGTAACTTTACTTACAGTCCAGCCTGATATATCCCCATTAAATTGGCTATTATTAAACATATCTTGCATAGTGGTAACTTTACTTACAGTCCAACTTGATATATCCCCAGTAAATTGCGAAGTATTAAACATATTTTGCATATTCGTAACCTTACTCACATCCCAATCCGATATAGTTCCATTAAAACTTCTTAAGGCATTATCATTAAATACTCTATTCATATCCGTAATAGCTCCCGTGTATATACTGTTCAAATCAGCACTGTTATTATCAGGAACATCATCATCATCCGTATCCATCACATCCTTTATCGCTGCTATCAGCTCTGTTCTATTGGTAGGAGCATGACTGTACTTTGCTGCTATTACTGTTATACTCAATGGTAGCTTATAGCTCTTACCTGCATAGTCTCCTGTTCCACTAAAAAGCAGTGTATAGTTTTTTGTACTTTGTGCTTTAGTTGGACTCCCACTTATAGCTCCTGTACCTGCATCTAAGCTAAGTCCTATATCTGTTATGCTCGGAGAGATAGTATAGGTTCCTACTGCCGTAGTAGGCAACTTCTTGCTTACCGTTATTACCCCATCCATTTCTATGGCTTTACCTACAGTCCCATTTATAGTATTCTTTTCGGTTCCACCAACAGTAAGTACAAAATCGTAGAGCCATGTAGGTATGTTTTCATCAGAGAGTATCAAAGCACTATTATCTGCTGTATTGAATATTTTATTTATATTTACTGATCTTCCTGCTATATGCTCTCCCCATGCGTCCAAGTCCTTATCAAATGCTGTTGCTCCTTGAAACATTGATTGCATAGTAGTTACATTATCAACTTTCCAGCTTGATATATCTTGATTAAAGGCTGTTGCTCCTTGAAACATTGACTGCATAGTAGTTACTTTGCCTACATTCCAATATGATATGTTCTTATCAAATGCTGTGTTTTTATAAAACATTAACTCCATATCGGTAACATTAAAAACATCCCACAAAGTTATATCTCCGTTATACGATGTTTCTCGAAACATCTCATCCATATCTATGACATTACTTACATCCCAGCCTGATATATCCCCAGCATATGACGACTTCTCAAACATATTATTCATATACATGACATTGCTTACATTCCAATCTTTTATGTCTCCATTTTCTCCCGTAAACTTTGATTCCTTAAACATACTGTTCATCGTAGTTACATTGCTTACATTCCAGCCTGATATATCCCCATTAAAACTTCTCAAAGTAGTATTAAAAAATAATCCACTCATATCTTTTATATTCCCTGTATATATGACATTCAAATCTGCTGTGTTCCCATCAGGATTACCATCCCCATCAGCATCTGCTGCCATGACTGTTTTGATATTTTCTATCAATCTTGTCTTTGTTTTAGGGGTATAAGTATAAGTACTCACATCCTGTACCGTTAGAGTGAGAGTAGTACTTTTTTGTTTCCCATCATAATCTCTATTTCCTGTAAATGTTATGGTATACTCTTTTTCAGCTAATGCTACCGTAGAATCACCACTTATCGTTCCATCTGCTGTATTAAAGGTCAATCCTGTATCTGCTTCAAATGTATCTGGGACTATACTATAGGTTCCTGTTATTGCTCTCGGTCTTTTATCAATAGAAAAAGAAATACTTGTATCAGCTGTAGTCAGTGTTTTTTTACTTACCACTATACCATTGCCATCTTGATATCTAAACACATACAACCATGTTGGAAAATTCACATCAGATATATTAGAACCCTTAAATATACCTGATGTATGTACTGTCCTTCCTGCCATATGCTCTCCCCATGCATCTAAATCTTGATCAAACACTGTTGCTCCGTTAAACATATTCCGTAGTGTAGTTACTCTATCCACTGCCCAACTTGCTATATTCTGATTAAACGCTTCTGCATTGTAAAACATATATGACATATTAGAAACTTCACTTACATCCCAACCTGATATATTTCCATTAAATGGGCCAATAGCAAACATACCTGCCATATTGGTAACGTTACCTACCTTCCAGCTTGATATATCTCCAGTAAACTGCGAAATATTAAACATATTTTCCATAGTGGTAACTTTACTTACATCCCAATTTGATATATCTTTATCAAATTGACTACTCGCAAACATACCTGCCATAGTGGTAACTTTACTTACATCCCAGCCTGATATATCGCCATTAAACCGCATATCACGGAACATATCAGCCATATTGGTAACTTTACCTACCTTCCAGCTTGATATATCGCTATTAAATTGGCTATTCTTAAACATCTCCATCATAGTGGTAACTTTACTTACATCCCAGCTTGATATATCGCCATTAAATTGCGAATCACGAAACATACTAGCCATATTGATAACTTTACTTACATCCCAGTCTGATATATCGCCATTAAAACTTCTCAAGTCACTATCATTAAATATTCCACTCATGTCAGTTATGTATCCTGTGTATATTACATTCAAATCTGCTTTATTATTATCAACATTCCCATCACCATCGGTATCCATCACATTCTTTATCGCTGCTATCAACTCTGTTTTACTTGTAGGAATATGTGTATATTTATTTGCCTTTACCTCTACCGACAACGGCAATGTAATACTCTTGCCTAAAAACTGACCATCTCCAGTAAAAGTAATTGTATATGCTTTTTTTGCTACTTCTTTTGTTGGTATTCCCTTTATTGTCCCATCTTTTGCATCAAATGATAATCCTGTATCTGCAGTAAATGTATTGGGATCTATGCTAAATTGTCCTGTCGCACTTGATGGAACTTGCTTTATTATATTCGCTACTACATTTTGTCCTAAAAATATAGTAATAGTATTTACATTTACCCCTTGATACAGAAAGTTAAATTTATATAGCCATATAGGTATATTATTATCAGATATTTTAGAATTAGCAAAAATATTTACTGTATTTACTGTTCTTCCTGTTATATGCTCTCCCCATGCTTCCAAATCTTGATTAAACGCTGTTGAATTTTGAAACATTGATTGCATAGTAGTGACATTATCTACTGCCCAGCTTGATATATCCTGATTAAATACACTTGTATAAGCAAACATACCTGCCATAATTGTAACATTACTTACATCCCAGCCTGATATATTTCCATTAAATTTTGCACCAGCAAACATCCAATGCATATTTGTAACATTATTCATTTTCCACTTTGATATATCACCAGTAAATTGTGCATCACGAAACATACTTGCCATAATTGTAACATTACTTACATCCCACCCCGATATATCTCCAGTAAATCGCGACTCACGAAACATACTTGCCATAGTGGTAACTTTACTTACATCCCAGCCTGATATATCTCCAGTAAATCGCGATCCCTTAAACATTTCTTGCATATTTATAACATTACTTACATCCCAGCCTGATATATTTCCATTAAAATTCCTCAATACATTATCATTAAATACTCCACTCATATCAGTTATGGCACTTACATCAATACTATTTAGATCTGCCGAAGCATTATCAATAACGCCATTTCCGTCAGTATCCACTATAGCTTTTAAGAGTGCTATTAGCTCTGCTTTTGACTTAGGATTAGTTGAGTAATCTTTCACTGATACTGACAAGGTTGTCCTTATATTTTCATTTTCTGTTTTCTTAAAATCGCCTGTTCCGTTAAAGGTAATGGTAAACTGACGCGGACTTCCCTTTGTTACCGTATTAAGTACTCCTGCATTTGCTGTTATTGTCCCTGTACTTGTATCAAAACTCATTCCTGTTGGAAGGACATCTCTCCCTGCTAACACTGGTGTCAATGTAAATGTTCCTGTTGTTGTTAGCGGCCACCGAGTAATAGATGTATTGACTGCTTGCCCTACTATTGCTACTAACACCTCAGGCTCTAACAGAACCTCTAATGTCAACCATCTTGGCTTCTCAGTAATTCCTGAATTTTTGAATACATCTTTACTCACTTTACTCACAGATGATGCTATCTTCCATGCTTTTGTATCGTGAGTAAAGGCACTTGCTCCTTCAAACATACTGTTAATCTGTTTTACATTGCTTACATCCCAGCCTGATATATCCGCATTAAACTTGGTCGCTCCCTTAAACATACTACTCATGTTTGTTACTTTGCTTACATCCCAGCTTGATATGTTTCCACGAAACTCTGTAAGTCCTTCAAACATACTACTCATGTTTACTACTTTACTTACATCCCATTTTGATATATTTCCATTAAAGGTAGGGTACTGCGTAAACAAACTACTCATATCAGTAATCTTACCTGTTTTTATATCGTTTAAGTCTGCTTCCTTATTCTTGCTTAATCGCTGAGAGATAAGCTGTGATAATTGTGCTTTCGTAGTAGGCTCTAAACCTCCCCCACCTCCAGGAGGAACAGGAGTAGGATCTCCACCAGAGGATCCTCCCCCTGCATCTTCACAACCCAATAGACTTACTACTAGTATCAATAGTAGTAGTACCCCTCCCCATACATACCCATTTCTATGTTTAAAAACATTATTTTTTCTCATAAATATCTCCTTATAAATATTTTTTATCTTAATAATTTTTTAATTATATATATTGTTTGTCTTTTTGTCAATACAAAAAAGAAAAAAAAAAAAAAAAATACACCTTTTTTTTTCACATATTTCTCATATCTGAAAGCATGGAAAATTCAAAGACTGAGTAATATCAGTACTTTTTATTTATGGATGCAAGCATTACGTGTGAAAAAGAAGAAAAAATAGCCTTTGATATGGCTTTTAGTTCTTGAATCTAAAAATAAGGGGTATATCGCTTACTTTAATGTAAAGAGTACTTGTACAGACACCTTTATATTTGCAGAATCCTGTATAGTAGAGTTTGTCATCCTTGCAGGAGATTCAAAGCTATCAGAAAACATCATTCCTTTTCTCTCATAAGGAGCTTGATTTTCGTAGTATAGCTCTTCAATATAAGATATTGCTTGTATGCTACGATCAGATGCTATAGCAAGTACCTCTGCTTTTTCCTGTGCCTGCTGTAGAGCAAGCTTTAATGCAGTATTATAGTATTTTTTATCAGTAGAAGGAAGATACTCTATTGAATTTATCTCCTCAATAGAACTCCGTGTAAGAGCAGCAAGTACCTCTGAGTAATCATCAATATCTTCTAGCTTAAGAACAACACTATCTCTTGCTCTAAAACCAGAAAATTTTCTTTCGTCTTTTTCATATATATATTCTGGATAGAGCGTAGAATTTTCAGTAATAAGTTGTGTTTTTTTGATATTGAAATTAGCTTTTAATAATGACGCAATGGTATTGATAACCTTGTTGTTTCTTTTTTGGGCATTACTGCCACTTTTTTCTAAACTTGTCACTGCAAAACGTATTGCAATATATTCTACAGGCACACTTACTTTTCCTTCACCATATACAAGAATACTATTCTGATTATCCATAGAATAACTTTGTGAAAAAACAACAGAGTTTACCAAAAATAACACCATACATACAATATTAAAGATATATACTTTATTCATATAACTAGTATACCATAAAAACTACTTACTATACAAATATCAACAAAAAAAATGTATCTATTAGCTCATTTTCTTGAAATACATAAGAAATATTCCCCTATTATACCATTATATGCTCAAAAAATAGCATAATTATGTTTCATTTTGCTTCATCCTGTTCAGACTCTCTTTATAAGAGTTTCATAATTACTCATATACAATCTTTTCTATTTTTTTGTGAGTAATAAATAGCCATCTTTCTTGCACCTCTCTATAACAAGAAAAATAAATTATTATATAACAAAGATTTAGCATATAATTCTCATAGTAAAAAAATTGGCACGCAAATTGCATATATAAAGTGTATGGTAAACATACAAAAATAAATAATAATAAAGGAGGCTTATATGAGCTACCCCACTAATTTCTTACATACACTATATGGAACAGGAGGATCATGTTGTGAAAGAGAACAACATCCTATTCACAGATTTCTCCGTTGTTGCAATATAGAAAATGACAGTAATACCATTGTCAATACAGACAATGAGTATGTTGTATCACTTGATGTTCCAGGAGTCTCGAAAGAAAACCTAGAAATAAAAGTAGACGATAGAGTGCTTACTGTAAAAACTCAATATGAAAATAAAGAGGAACATAGCAGTGAGCAAAGGAAGTACATGTACTCTATCAGAATTCCTGAAGACAGCGATACAGAAAATATCGACATTGTGCTTAATCAAGGCGTATTAAAAATAACAATGCCTAAAAATGAAAAAGCAAAACCTAAACTTCTTGAAATAAAAGAAGTCGCATAATACCTCCTAGTACTATACATTTTGTACTACTCTCTGGGACAGCGAAAGCTGTCCCTTTTATTTCATAGTTCACTACATACTAACAGACTAATTTATATGTTGGGGATGTTTTCCAAACGCCTACTAGTCCTTCTGTGTCATGTAAAGAAACAAAATCAGCTTGTGTGTGCCTAAGCTCTGTAAATACAATATCAGGCATCATTCCCATACTCACTTGTTCTCGTACAATAGCTTCATCTGTATAGCAACGTTTCAGTGTATGTATTCTTTCTAGTACTACATCGGGACTCATTACACAGAGACATTCCATTTGCAGAGATTGTATTGAATATAAGGCACATGACTCTTGTAAAGAAATACCAGCAATGCTCCCTCTCTCAAGTCCAGACAGGTACGCTACCGAATTACAGCACTGTGCTATATCACGCGCGAGAGAACGGACATAAGTACCACTTGAAACATGCAGAAACAATGTAAGCACAGGAGCTTCATACTTGATAATTGAATAAGAAAAAATATTCACCTCACGTGGAGCTATTTCAAACTGTTCTCCTCTTCTTGCTCTTTTAGATGCCCGTTCCCCATGTATATGCACGGCAGAATACTGTGGAGGACTTTGTAAAATAGTGCCAGTAAAATTGAGAGAAAGAGCTTTTTCAATATCTTCTAACTGAGGAACAGGAGCTTCTGCTATGACAGTTCCTTCGGGGTCTAAGGTATCTGTAGTTTTTCCAAAACAAATTTCTGCAACATATGTTTTAGGCAATCTAAGAAAAAATTGGCTTAATCGTGTAGCTTTATTGAGCAGAACAATGAGCAATCCTGATGCAAATTTATCTAAAGTACCACAATGCCCAATTTTCTTACATTGCACACTTTTTTGTACTTGTTTAATTGCTGTATGAGAGGTAATGCCTTTTGGTTTATTGAGTAACAACACAAGAGGATGAGAAAGCATTATTCTGTCTTTTGTATATCTATTTCTTGTGTATCTGTCTCTTGTGTGCTTGTCTCGTTTGTACTTTCTTTTTCTGGTACTATTTCTAGGGTTTGAATTGTATCTAATACAGTATTTGCTTTTATAAGTACATCAGTTGCCTTAAAAAACAGCTTGGGAGTGTATTTCCATGTATGCTTTTTTGCTATAGTATGTTGTATAAAACCGCGTGCATGATTTAATATATCAGCGTTCTGTTGTATTTTTTCTAGTTCAAAATACGCTGACACATATACAGCACAAGAGGTTAAATCTTTACTGAGTGTGGCTTGCACCACAGATATTCTATGCGACAAACGAGGATCTTTTATTTTACCAGTAATGATAAGAAAATTGATTTCTTCAAGTAAAATCTGTTGCATCCGTTCAACTTTATGGGTAAACATAAAAACTCCTGTACTCCCTTGTATAGTTTTTTTATATATAATAATCAATAATAAAACATTAGCTTCGCCTTAAAGAGTACGAGCTATAGTTATTTCCTTAAACACCTTTATCGTATCTCCAACCTTAAAATCATTAAAGCTATCAATACCTATACCACACTCAAAGCCCTTATCAACACTATTGACATCATCTTTGAGACGTTTTAATGATGATATATTTCCAGAAAATATGTTTGCATTATCTCTAAATACCTTTGCTATAGCATTACGTTCTACCACTCCACTCAGTACCTTAGAACCAGCAATAGTACCAATTTTAGAAATCTTAAATATATCTAAAACTTCAATTTCAGCAATTTCTTCTTCTTTTACTTCTGGGCGTAATAATGAGTTTAGCTTTTCGGTAGCTTTTTCTATAATAGTAAAAATAATACTGTGACGATCAATAGTCACTTTTTCTTGTAATGCAAGATGAGAGATTTTACTATTTGGTCTAATATTAAAAGCAATAATATCAGCATGACTTGTAGAGGCAAGCATAATATCACTTTCATTGATCTGACCAGTCGATGATTGAATAACTTTTACTTTTACTTCATCATTTCCTAAAAGGAATAAAGCACTCTGAATTGCTTCAACCGAGCTATATACATCCCCTTTAATAAGTACATTATAGTATTCTACCTTATCTGCTTCAATCGTAGAATATAAATTATCGGTGGTAACTTTGGTAACATTTTCACTTGCGGTATGCCTATCTAACTCTTGCCTATTTGTTGATACTTGCTTTGCTACTTTTTCACTCTCAGTAACTTGAAAAGGATCTCCTGCAGAAGGAGCTTCTTCTACTCCAATAAGTTCAACAGAAACACCAGCAAAGCATTCTTTAACACTATTTCCTAAATCATCATAAATAGCTCTTACTTTTCCATTATAAATACCAGCAACAAAAGGATCGCCCACACGTAATATTCCATTTTGAACAAGCACTGTCAATACAATACCTCTTCCTTTTTCGATTCTAGATTCCAAAATAGTACCTTTTGCCTTTGCTTTGTTGCTTGCTTTTAAGTCTAACATTTCAGATTGCAATAGTACCTGTTCAAACAAATCATCAATACCAGTATTTTTTAATGCAGAAATTCGACACACAGGAATATCTCCTCCCCATTCTTCGGGGAGTAAATTATGCTCACTTAGCTCTTGTAAAATCTTCTCTTCATTGATATCAGGCAAATCCATTTTATTTAAGGCAACAACAATAGGAATCTTTGCTTCTAACGCTAAACGGATAGACTCTTCGGTCTGAGGCTTAATTCCATCGTTAGCTGCTATCACCAATACAATAATATCGGTAATAGAAGCTCCTCTGGAGCGAATCTTAGAAAAAGCAAAGTGGCCTGGAGTATCAAGTACGGTAACAACCGAATCTTTCACTTTCACTTGATATGCACCAATATGCTGAGTGATGCTTCCATGTTCATTTTCAACTACATTGCTCCCGCGTAACAAATCAAGCAAAGTTGTCTTTCCATGATCAACATGTCCCATAATAGTAATTACAGGAGGACGAGATATTATAACATCATCTTTTATTTCAGTCTCTTCAATAATTGTCTGTTCATATAAAGAAATAAGCTCAACTTCACATTCATATTCTGCAGCAAGCAACTGTGCTGTCTCATAATCTATGGCAGAGTTAATAGTAGACATAGTACCTAAAGACATAAGTTTTGTAAGAAGATCCGATGATTTTAGATTCATTTTCTTTGCAAGCTCTGCAATAGTTATCGTTTCCATTATCTTGATTTTTTTAGGAACAGGGTTTAGCTGATGCACTGTTTTTTTGCTTACAAACTTAATCTGTTTTTCTTTGTCTTGCTTCTTTTTGCTGATAAAAACTCTCTTTCTGGTAGTTTTATAGCTCTTTTTATTAGCGTTTGATGAAGCAAAACTTTTTTGTTGCGACTCTTGAGGAACAAATTGTGTACCAGAAGGACTTGTGCTTGATCCTTTATTCTGATTTACAGAAACAGTTTCTTTTGAAGCGTTCTGACGACTCGTTCTTGGTGTCCTAGTTTTTTGCTTCTCTTCTTCAATTTTTTTCTGTTCCTCTTTTGCTTTCTTTTTAGTACTTGTACGTAGATCAGTAACTCCAACAGTATCAGGTAATATTTTCTCTCCATATAAAGATTTAACTACATTACTATTACTAGGACTAGGACTTACTGAGGTACTGTCTGATGATTTTTGTGTCTCAGGGCTACTCTGAGGTTTAGAGTTTTTTTTCAGTTTTATCTTCAGCTTTTTTTTAGCATCTTTTTCTCCAGAATTATTTGTAGGTATAGCAGTAGCAGGTTTCTGTAAGAGCTTTGTTTTTCTTACTTTCCCATTCTCTGGAGTATTTTCTGATGTAGTGCCAGTATCTTTGTTATTTGACATATAGTAATGATTATACTATGTATTGATAAAAGTGTACACTAGCCTACAGAAGTGCAGTATCTGAGAATACCCTATAGCTAGCTTGATATACATCAGGGCTATGAATAGTCCGTTTCAATCCAATAGTGCCGTGCTATTCTTCTTCAACTTGTATTTTTTCTCTTATGGTGCTTTCTATAAGAGAAATTTCATCTTCTGTCAACACATCAATGGTATGTAATAAACTATCAGAATATTTTTCTACCAAATCATATAGATTTGAAAAACCAGCTTGCTTTAGCTTTTCTTCTATCGTTGCATCTAATTCTAATACTTCTATTGATAATTCATCAACATTATAGTCATCATCACTCTGTGTAGTCTCTGGCTCAGGATCATACGCTGCTTGATTCTGGATAGCATCATCGGTAATGTCTGTTGTAGCTTCTTTTGTAGCACTGCTAGTCAATGCTCCCGATTCATCTTCAACAAAATCTTCTAAACTCACTTTTACCATCTGTATATCTTCATTGCTAAGCCCATATCTTTTGAGATCATCATCACTTTGTTTTAATAAATCTTCAATAAATATAATATTATGGTCTTGGAGCTTACTTACCACAGCAGTATTAAGAGCAGTAAGTTCTGCCACCTTATCAATATCAACCTCTTCAGAATCAACTGTGGTATCAGGAAGAATTTTTACAAAATCATCAGAGCTTTGCATCTCCTTAAACTGCTCTACAGTTTTTACATTAATTTGCCAATTAGTTAATCTATTAGCAAGACGAATATTAAGCCCTAACTTTCCTATTGCAATAGAAAAATCTTCTTCATCCACCACTGCAATAGCAGTTCTTTTTGCATAATCTGTTATAATTACTTGTTTTACTTCTGCAGGAGAAAGAGAGTGATAAATGTATTTCAAAGGTTCTGGATCATACTTTAATATGTCAACTCTTTCTCCATCCAACTCTAGGGTAACATTGTTAATTCTCACACCTTTTGCACCAATACAGGTCCCTACAGGGTCAATTTCAGAATGGGTAGAATGAACCGCAATTTTAGTACGATACCCTGGCTCACGAACAATATTGATAATCTCAATACTTCTATCATATAGTTCAGGAACTTCAAGTTCAAATATCTTTTTTACAAAATCTTTATGACTTCGTGTTAAAACAATATCAACTCGAGAACCGCGGTGTTTTACTTCATGAATCAACGCCTTAATACGTACCCCTGGCCCAAAAGAATCACGTGGAGATTGAAATTTTTTAGGCAATATTCCTTCTGCTTTCCCTAAATCTACAATAACATTATTTTTTTGTTCACGAACATAATACCCTATCACTATTTCACCTTGCTTATTATTGTATTCAGAAAAAAGTGTATCTCCTTCAAAATTCTGTAATAATACATGAGCTTTTTGGCTGGCAGCAAGAATTTCCGTTCTTGAAAACTCATCAGGTTTTACTTCTTCTAGTAACTGATCTCCGACAACACAATCAGGTTGCAATAATCTAGCATCCTCTAATGATATTTCTCTTATCGTATCTTGAGGTTGCTCGACAATCAATTTCTTTGCGTACAAAGTTACTTCTGACATTTCATCGTTAATATCTACCACAGCATGATCATCAGTACCAAACTTTTTTTTGAAAGCAGCTTTGAGAAAACTATCAATAACAACACGAATAAGATCATCCGTGAGACCACTATTTGTTTTTAATTCTTGTATGATACTTGCTAATTGTGACATAATTGTAACCTTTTCTTTAGAAACACATTGTATTTACTCCATTATATACAACATAGTAAAAGACTGTTAGTACTGGGTAGTACTGGACTTGAACCAGCGACCTCTTGCATGTCAAGCAAGCACTCTAACCAACTGAGCTAACCACCCTTTTCTCTCTACATACTATGATATCCTATATAAAGTATTGTATCTGCATCTTTTTTTCCTAAAAATAACATATTAATAGTATTATATGGTATTATCTTCATTTTTTTTTCATTTAAGGAATATGTAAGCTCTTTCTCATTATCACGCAAATCATTATGTAACTTACATAGTATCATTCCTGCAATATTAGTATACAGAAGATCATAATCTATTTCTTTTTTAATCTGCTTTAATCCATAATACGCTGTATCCATAAATACTGAAAAAGATGTAGAGGTAAACCCAATATATACCTGTAACTCAACAGCCCCATGCTTTATAGTATAGAGATACCAATATACCCCTTTACTATTACATAGTACATCAGAACATTCATCGCCTGTTACATTACTATAAGAAAGACTAAATACTTTTTGTATAAGCAATTCACTCGCAGAACATATGCTTGATTCAACTTTTAGCATTAGAACATTATACAATGATATAAATAAAGCTGATACATATGTATCAGCTTTTATTCTTATCTAATATAAATGTAAATGGCCCTTAATTTCCATTATCGACACTACTTGCATCACTGTTAGTCAAGTTATCAAGCGAGTAGTCCCATGCTTTTCTTTCTTCAAGAAAATCAAAATAGAGTTGCATATCTAACGCTTTAATCTGTGTAGATCTTTTTTCGTAGGTATTTTCTTCAATGATGTTCCATATTTCTTCGCTATCTATATCATTGTCTATAGATGTTTCTGCTTTATCCGATATAACACTAATATCTCCAACATACGTGACAAAATCAGGATTTTTATGATACGATGAATGCACTACTTTTATAGATTTTAAGACTAAGTCCGAAGAGTATTGTGGATATATTGGTAAGTTAATCCTTGTTGATGTATCTTTTATAAGATAATCGGGATTTTGCCATACTAACTCTCTCCATCCAATAAAATTAAGTGCTCCAAAAGGATATTCATAGGTATTTCCATCAGAATCTTCTGTTACCACAAATATATGTTCTTCTTGGCGTAAGCCATATACAGTTATAGTTGCTTTATATATATCTCCAATATTATCTAAATACCCTTTCCCTTTATATGGACCAAATGGATCAAATTGACGTTGACTTATTGTACTAAAAGGGGAATACGGAGGCTTAATTTCTATAGCCATCTCATAATTGTAATCAGGAAAATAGGTACGTACCCCTAATACTTGCTGTCCAGCAAAGAGCTCACTTTCTTCATTTACCTTAGCTGCTTTCACTATACTTTTTGCAAGTACTTGTGGATACTGTAATGAGCTTTGCACCGATACTTTCCAATTTGGAATATCGTAACTTTGCCTAAGCCGATCCGCTTCAGCACCCTCTAGCTGTATCCCAAGACTGGCTCCGTAATCATAGAATAAACCACTAGATCCCGTAATAGTAGTAAAATCCATTAAGGTGTGCCTATTACCACTATTTCTCTCTTCATCAGAGAGGCGAGGGAACGAAGTATTTTCTACTTGAGCAAACGCTATTAATGGGTACAATATCAACAATAATACCAAAAAAGTTTTTCTAAACATAATTACATCCTCCTAACATGGAATACTCCATATCTTACTATTTTTAGTTATTAGTTTACCTTATAGTATAAATAATAATATTAAGTACTCTTTTTGTCAAGTGTAGACTTTTCTTTTTTTTCTTTTCGTAGTTTTTCAAAATAATGTATTCTTTTACGAAGTTTACGTTCAAACCCTCTCTCAGCTGGATGAAAAAACTTTTTTTCATCAATAGAGTCTGGAAAATAATTTTGCCCCGAAAATACATCCTCTGTATCGTGATCATATACATAGCCTTTTGAGTATCCCCATTCTTTCATTTTAGCAGTAGGAACATTTAAGATATGAAGAGGAGGCATTTGATGGCTATACATTTTTACGATGTACACATAGCATTACTAATTTACTTCTTGTTGAATAAATCTATCTAAAAGATTTTTTATCTCTTCTTTATTATTTGGCATATATTGTCTCTCAAAGGTAGAAAATACTTCAGATTCAATCATAGAGATATGGGGGATAATATATCTTCCTTTTACGGTTAATTTTACATAATTACAGCGATGATCTATTTCATTCTTTTCAAAATGAATATATCCTATCTGCTCTAGCTTTTTTAGTAGTTGATGAATACTCACTTTATCAGTGATAAGTTTTTTTGCTAATTCATTTTGTGTAGGAAAAATGCCTTGTTTTTCAAATTCATCAAGGAGCTGAAGAATACTTGCCTGTGTACAGTTTACCCCTAAAGCATGCAGAGAATACAAATACAGTCGCTCAAGTATCTTAGAAGATTTACTCATGAGCCAAAAAATAGATTTCATATGTCTTATTGTATAGTATACACAAAAAACAAATAAATTACATGTGTATTGTTTTGGGAATGGAAATTATATATAATTTGATATTAAATCAAATATCACTTGATCTTATCTTGTTCAATTTATCAAAATTATTAAAAAAATCATCATTAAAACATTGATATTTATCTTTCTCTGTACCTTTCCCTTGATTTAACACTACCCCATCATTGTTTATTCTAAGAGTCAATTTTTGATTATCTGTAATTTGATATGATGGTAATTCTATATTATCAAATTTATTTAATTCTGATATATGAAATATATAATAGTATGGTACTTTTACACCCTTTTCATTTTCTGATACTGCAATCCATACATAAAAAGTTCTATCATCCACATGATATTTTAAATTAGCATGAAAACTATAATTTCTAAAACTTTTGACTTTCTTAGCCATACCTTCAGATGTTTTTACTTGAAGAAATCTTTCAATAATTTTTAAATTTTTTCCCTCGCACTTATCACATAAGTCTGTAATTGCTTTTCTTGTTTTACCCTTATACGGTTTTCTTCTTATATATAAATTACTGAAATCTTCACATTTAGTACAATAGTATCTAGCTACTACAAAATCAATTTGTTCATCAATATAAGCACTATAGACCTGCCATCCTCTTTGGTGCAATTCTATAGCAAAACTCATTTCTCCATACAAGCCGATAATTCTTTTTTTATCTTTTTCTTCAGGCATAAATATTCCTCTAGGTTAGATATACCAATATGCTTATCTATATTCTTCTTTATAGAAGATTCAAACATACCTCTATTCAGTTCTACTCCTATACCTATTCTAGCCATTTTTTGTGCTTGTATCAAGCTAGTACAACTTCCAGCAAAAGGATCTAATACTTTATCTCCTATTCCAGTAAACATTTTTATAGCAAATTCTGGTATTTCAAAAGGAAATGGTGCTGTGTGTCCCAATACATTATCTCCTTTATTATTTATTTTAATTACTGGGTTAATTCTTACTATATCTCTTCTCCATTTTTTGACAAATTCTTTATCTATATAATTCTCTTTCATTTTTAAGTCATTCATCATTACACTTCTTGCAGAAAACCTTTTGCCTCTATTTGCCTTACTCCTCTCAAAACAATCAAGATTTTTACACTCCCAAGACTTTATTCCTACGCCTGCATACGCATTTCCATTTACTTTTAAGCACCCACACACAGGACATGGGTATCTTGTTTCATCTTGCTCATGCTTATAAAAAATCATTATGTGTTCATAACAATTTAGAGGATATTGGTAAAAAGGGTAGGGAGTATCTCCATTTTTATGTCTTTGAGACTCTACTTCTCCTTTGTCCCATATAAAATCATCTATAAACCTAAATCCACATTCTTCAAATATGGCTATAAAATATGATCCTAGTGGTATTCTTCTTGCTCCCCAGACTGATTTTGTATACATATTATCATTGCCAGTTATATCTCCTACGTTAAATACCCATGCTTTATGATTATCTAACACTCTGTAGCTTTCTTTGATAATCTTTTTCATATCTTGCAAATACTCTTCTAAGTTTTTCCATTGTGAATAGTCTCTAGCATTATAATATGGCGGAGATGTTACCATTAAATCTATACTTTCTGAATCCATTTGTTTTAATACGCTCAAACAATCTCCCCATATCAGCTTTGCTTTTCGTTTATTTTTTGAAATAAGTTTATTTAATTCTTTATTTGAATTTTTATATTTTGCTTGTCTTCTTTCTTTCTGAAACTGATAATATATATCACAAAACCCTTCTACTATTTCTTGTATCCCTTTATCCTTTAATTTCTCAACCTTTTTTAATAACAATGTATATTCTTTTCTATTGAGAGATTTCATTAAATAGTCATTACTTTTTTCTAGTATTGTATCTAAATAACTCATTTTTTACTTCTCATTCTCTAAAGCATCTATTATTTCTCGGTAAGATCTTATTTTTTTATTTGATGCTTCTATAAGCTCTCTAATTTTCTTCAATGGCTCTGATACTTCATTGAGTTTTTCGTACAATTCAGTTAATCTTTTTTGTTCATACGCAATATCTTTATATGCTTGCTGTAATCTATCAAATTTTGCTTCTTTTTGTATAAGAACAGATTCTACAAGTTTATCAAAATTTATATTTTCAGGTATATTTCTTAAAGGTTCTACTATCTTATCAGCCATTATATTGCCTCTTTAATATAAAATATATTCTTATCTCCTAATTCTATTATTTATTATACTATTCATAAAAACTATATTTCTATTACTACAGTGTTAGCTTCTGTTCCTCTATATCCTTTCTTTTTACTACTATAACTTATTGTCATTCTTTCCTACCTATAAATATCCTGCCTATTCTAAACTGCCATTTATAGCATTCTTTTCTTCAAAGCATTCTCTTACTTTCTGTGCTATACACCACGCTGTTTTTTGTGTTGTTCCTACCTCTTGGGATAATCTCAATAATGATATACCTTTTTTATTATGAAACATAACATACATTACATAGAGCCATTGTTGTACAGAAACATTACTTTTTTGCATAAATGTACCTGTTTTTATCGAAAATCTAACTTTACAATTATGGCATTTATAAGGTCTTTTTATATCTTTTCCAATATATACATTATTTGATTTACAATGTGGACAATAAGGCTTATTATTTCCCCATCGTATCTTTGCTATATAATTACATGCTGCTTTTTCATTAGATGCGAATTCAGTATAAAATACCTTTATACTTTTTATCTCCTCTAACTCTCTCATGCTTATATAATAACATTATACGACACTTAATGTCAATAACAAATATACTCCTTAGTGTCAAATAATATATATCTACAGTTTGGAAAAATTCATCAATAATGGAATAATAGCTATATTCTCATGATTGATACGGAAACTGATGGGTGCTTAAAGGCAATAATGTTTCTTTCCATACTTTTTGTGCAACTGAGTTATCATCTAGCACGGTGGTAATAAGTGCAACTGCAAACTGAAATGCAGTACCTATCCCCCGACTTGTGATGATATTCCCATCTTTTACTACTGCTTGTTCTAAAAACACTGCGGTAGTGTCCTGCACATCTTTTTCTCCTCCAGGATAACAAGTATAGCTTTTATTTTTTAGTAGGCCATATTTTCCCAGCACCCATGCTGGTGCAATACAAATAGCTGCAATAATACCGTTATTTTGATTGTGCTTCTCTAATAGTAGAGATAATGGCTTGCTTTCACTAAGATGCTTTGCTCCTTTGCCTCCTCCAGGCAGAAACAATATATCTTCATTATCAGGGTGTATAGATTCTATGTGAGAATCGCATAGAAATGTTCCTCCACTGTTTCCTTGCACTTTTTCTGTATATACAGCAACTCTTTTTACTTGTATTCCTGCTCTCATACAGAGATCCATAGGAATAGTTGCCTCTATTTCTTCAAAGCCATCGGCTAAAAATGTATATACTGTTTTCATATATCCTCCTATATAGCAATAGTATCTACAAATATAGTAATAGTATCTATATCATAATAATTGTTAATATTAAAAAGTAACCATTCTTTAATCGTGTTTATTCTCTCATTATTTGCAATATTTTTATCTTCCTGTGCTACTGTATCTTCAAAAGTAAGAAAAATAAACGCTAGATCACGAGTATCATAAGAAGAGTATATTACATGCTGTAAGTGCACATAATTGTGCACAAGACTGTCATTGTAAATTGATTGTGGTCCTAAAAATAATTCTTTTATAAATACCTCTAGGCTTGAGTTATTTACACTCTTTTTTGCATTAAGAGGACTTACGAGAGGAATACTATGTAATTCAGGAGAAAAGCCACTATCCACTGTAGCTGGCGGAAAATACAATACTTTTTTTTCTAATCTATTGTCACTATTAAAATAGAGCTGTACATCTACAATGTACACAAAAATAATTGCAATAAACACTAAAGAGGTATATACTTTTTTGTTCTTACTTAATATCTGAAACATCAAATAACTCCACATACTTTTTTATGCCCTTTGCAATTCCCTTTGCTAAGACATCTTGATATTCTTTTAAGGTGAGTGTATATCCTTCTTGAGGATTAGTAACAAACCCTAATTCAATAAGTATAGCAGGCATCTTAGTATTTCTCACTACATACCATTCATTTTCTTTTAAGCCCCTATTCTTAAAATTATACCCTATACTCTCTTCTAATGATTGTAGCACTACTTTAGCAAGTTCAAAACTTTCTAAGGAAATTTCACTGTTTCGTAATGTATTTATTATCGAATACAATGCTACATTGTCAACATCATCATCTTGTAATAAATCATCTCTAAAAAACTCAGAGGGCAGATACCATATCTCATACCCATTTGCACTTGAACTAGGAGCTGCATTTGCATGCACAGAAATAAACAAGATTAACTCGCCATTGTCAAGCTCATTTAAGTATCTATTTGCAAGCAAAGTTCTCTGTTCAAGCGACAGATATGTATCATCATTTCTTGTGAGAGTAATAGGAAGGTTAGGAAAAAAATTTTGTACATATTTTTTAATTAAGAACGATACATTCAAGACTACATCTTTTTCGTATATAGTGTATTTTTTATTCTTATAGGTAATGTTTCCTACTCCACCAGGATCCTTCCCTCCATGCCCTGCATCTATTATGATTCTGCTCACTTTACTTTGAGCAAAACTTTGCCTCTGTAAATCTGTTATTGTAGCATTGTCTCTATTGGTGGTGCTTGTTACTGTATTTTTGTTATTTGTATTGGAGCTATTGCTACTGCTCTCTCCAGTGTTTGTTTTTGTATGTTCTATTTGAAACAATGTTTCCAAAAGAACAAGGGTACTATTTGATATTGTAATGGTAGAGTTTTGTAACAGCGGAGGATCAATCTTAAACTGCTTTTGAAAATTAAGTACAAGCACAGGAGTATCAACACTAAATATAACAATGCTGTCCCCTTTTGATAGCATTCCTGTTTTGCTTAGTAGATCCCAATAAAAATTGATTTTGTTTTTATTTGCAAAGGCTGATATTGATGCTTGATTTTGTGCAAATATAGTTGTATTGGTATTGAACAATGAGAAAAAAACAATACATAGTACTATAAATAGCTGATGATTTCTTGAGGACATTGCTGTATTAATTTTCTAGTATAGTATAATCCTTGCCAACCTGCACGCAAGAAAGATCGCCAAATACATTGCTGAAATACCTGTGCTTCTTTTGAAAGAGTGGTAGAGGGAGCATAATGGATAGAGAGCAGATTTTTTTCAATAGCTATCTGTAAAGCATCGTATAAAGAGCAAAAGGTCCATGTTCCAAACTGCTGCTTTGCATAAGCAACAAACGATGTTTTATGTGCAATAGTAAGCGGCAATGCTGTCTCTTGCAATGCTGTATGTAAAAAATGTAACATATGCTTATTATCATACACACTCTCTCTTGTAGCTATTGTATTGTCTTGTTCTAACTGCTGGGAGATAGTATCAAGCGGAAAACAACGCCATGTTGATTTCTGATATTCATGCTGTAATGAATACAAAAACATATTTGCTTCTTCATTTATCTCTACATCTACAAATATATCCGAAATAGTATGTGCTGCAATATGATGTATACTTGCAGTATCTTGTGCTTTGATAAGAATAGACGCTATTCTATGGGTATTATTTTTAGGCAAACAAGATGTAGCTCCTACTCTGTTATGTACATATACAGCAAAGACTTTTCCTCTATGATAATTGCATTGCTGATAATTACATTGATCAGGACAGTAATAGTATTTTTTATGATGGTACGTATAAAAATAATGCTGAGAAAATGTATTTGATTTTCTCATACATGCACTAATATCTGGAGTTGCCCGAATGGCAGTAATCTTACCTGGCAATCCCATGAGCGCTCGTTCCCCCGTACTCTCGATAAGAGCCGAGTCTATGGTGTTTGAAGCAAAAGACTGTGTATGAATTTTTTCTATAGCTTGTATCGGTATTGGTTTTTTTAAGGCTAATGAAACTGCTAAATGTGTTATGTTAGTTCTAAAATAATGGGGAGAAGTCCAGCCTGACATATATCCCCCTGACAATCGCGCTGCTAACTCCCCAATATAAGGCTTTCCTTTATGAAAAATAACATCAGCTTTACATATACCTTCTTTCATTCCTAATGCAAGTACTGCTTTTTTTACTTCTTGACAGGACGCCTCTACCATCTCTTTCGGTAAAGCAGAGGGGATGCTATGGCCAAGCTCTATACAATAGGGAGAAAAATATACATGTCTGTCAGCAATGCCTAGCATATATAAAGTACCATTATACAACAAAGCGTCAATACTCAGTTCAGGTCCCTCTAAATTTTTTTCCATAATCAAGCTATTTTTTTCTTTTGAAAACATAAGAGCATGGTCAATAGCCTCGTGTATTTGTTTATCACTATATACTTTTTGTACTCCACGTGCTCCCATATTATGAATTGGCTTAATGACTATAGGATACCCAAGATCGTTTGCATTCTCGACATAGCTCTTACTTTTGATTGCAGCTTCATTGAGTATCGTAAACTGAGGAACTGATACTCCTGCATCCCATAACACTGTACGCATAGTATCCTTAAATACAAAGTTTTTTGCTACCTGAGGGGACAAACCAAAAAGATTACAATGCTTTGCAACTTTTGCAACAACGTAACTAAAATCAGTAGCAGTAGTGACAACAGCATGTATGGTATAGGGAGCATGCGAAATTTTTTGTATAATTGCTTCTGCATCACTAATGTCAATATTCCAAAACAGATCACAGTATGCTTGTCCTACCGCTTGAGCATTCATATCGCAGGCTATGACAGTATACCCATGCTTTTTTATTGCAAACATAAGTGGCACCTGCATAATACCAGCACCGAGTAATAAGATTGCTTTAGAACATACCATATTGTTATTATAGCTTATCGTTTTATTGCATAGATTTCAAAAGTGTCCCCAAGCATAAAAAGAGATGCCATAGGTATCCATACAGGAGAAAGCAAAAAAGAGCAAGGAAACCGTGATACATGCATTCCTGTATTGACTTTTTTCTTTACTTGAAATCCATGTTTTTTGAGAAATGCAGTTATTCCCGATGGCGTAAATAAGCTATAGTGATCGCTGGGAGATTGCTTGCAAAATTGAGCAAAATTTTTTCTTGCAGAAATTCCAGAAGCATTAGGAACAGAGATTGCCAATATACCATTTTTCTGTAATAGGTGATATATGGCATGTATAGTATGCTGTAATGTAGTAAAATGCTCTAAGGCAAACCACATACAAATCACTGATGGATTTTCCAGCTTATGATGAGATAAATAATCACACACGGTATCTTTCCATTGACTGTTACTTGCATCAGATTGAAAACAATAGTGATCTGTATTGTCTTGCATATATTTAATTGTATCTTTATTTATATCGGTCCCTACGGGAACATAGTTATGCTTACTTGCAATATCAAGCATGGCATGGTATCCTGCACCTATATCAAGTAATACTGGCTTCTTGTCCTTGTGTGTGCCTGTATGTGTTAGCATAATTTTTTGAATATGCTGTAAACGTTTTTGCATTTTCTGTTTTATATGCTTTATATCTTCAAGGTATGTTTTGCCATACTGAGATTTATATTCTTTCTCAAAATACTGTGCATCATATACGGGAGAATTTCCTAAAAAAGGATATTGATACCAGTACTGTAAAGCATTGCATTTGTATACTGACGATTCCCTAAAACGTAACACAACTTTATCGGCACGAGGACCTAAACAGGGGTTTGTACAATGTGTGTACTGAGACATTGCAGTACTATTGTTATCGGAATGTACCAATAGAAATCGTAGAAAACCGTCTATGCTCACATTGTTATGTGGCAAAATTTTGCGACAATTTCGTACTAACGCTGCATATTCTTTTACATCTAAATGCTTCAAAAAATGTATAAGGTCTTCCCCCTGCAAAAACGATTGCGGAAGAGATACCATATCGCTTAGCTTTTGATGATAATCACTCACATTGAAGACAATTATTGGTATGCCTGCTTTTAGTGCTTCAAATATGCCTAAACCAAAGTGAGACACAAATAAATCGTAGGTATGCATCTGTTTGTAGAGAAATATATCGCCAAAAATAGTATGTATGCCTAATTTTTCCACTGCTGACTGCATGTTTTTATCGCTGACTGCACAGGTAAGCTGAATATATCGAGATTTACATACCTCATGTATTTTTTTTATATACGGGAGGCTTTTTTTGTGAAGATATATGAGTATATTACGCATCAAATACGATTTTTGCTGCGATACTACAATATCAGAAGGCACTGACAGCCCTAGATGATAATAGTTTGCTGTATGCTTAAATGTATTAGGCAAGGTATCAATAAGATAGTCTGTGTAGCTTCTCCCTGTTCCTCCAATGTCAATGCCTATTGTTTTTCCAAATTGCTTCCAATGTCTTACTGCTTCTTTTGTAATAGTTTGCGTATCTAAAATTACTGATCTATAGGAAATATCAGGCTCTAAAGTAACTTGAGATATTGCAGGGTTGTTGTTTGTATGTGTGTTTGAAAATAACTCTTCAACTTCATTATAGTATTCTTTTTCTACTAAAATATCTGAGGACAGGTTATTTGCTATCCGAAAACAGCGAATTAAATGCCCTATGCCTGATGTAGAGGTAAAATGCGGAACAAGTAATTGTTTTGCCATCGATTACATTATAATCTAGTTTCATAAGAATGTATACAATGTACTTACATATCTATGCCACCTAGAGAGATGCATATAAAAGAGAGTGCTAGCACTCTCTTTTATATGTACTACCTACGATGTGGTACATGCTGAACTACCAGCAATCTTTGGGTACTGTGCTGTTTTGCCAGCCATAGCTGAACCATTGAAAAAACGGGATAATCTGTTTACTTTACAAAGCTTCCATGATGATAAATCTTGATCAAATACAGAGGCATCCTCAAACATAGAAGTTGATTCAATAACACCAGCTACATTACTTACATCCCAATCTCCTATATCTTGATTAAAAGCACTTGCTCGAAAAAACATAAGACTCACTTCAGTAACATTACTTACATTCCAATTCCCTATATCTTGATTAAATTTACTGGCTCTATTAAACATAGAAGACATTCGAGTAACATTACTTACATCCCAATCTCCTATGTCTTGATTAAATTCACTGGCCAGAACAAATGTAGAAAACATATTTTCTACGCTACTTGTATTCCATCGTGTTATGTCTCCATTAAAAGTACTATCATTATCAAATAACTCACTCATATCAGTAATAGCACTCGTATCTATCATGTTGAGGTTAGGGCTATTGGTGTTTTGTCTGCTTGCTCCTCTTTCTGCAGTGATAATAGCTTTGAGTGCTGTCTTTGTTGTTGGTCTGTAATAGGTCGCTGATGTTTGTCCTGATGGTGGAGTTCTTAGTCCTGTCTTTATAACAATGCTTGCTTTTATTGTTTTAGCTGAACCGATAAATCCACACTCTGCTACATTGTAGCTATAATCAGGATTAACTCTCGTAATATCAGGATCATTTATATTGGATTTATTTGCTATGCCTGTTATAGTAACTGTGTCAGTAGTATCATCAAATGATACTGCTAGTCCTGTTTCTTTTTTAATTTTCTCTGCATCTGCTTTCGGTATGTTGCCACTACAGGTAAAGGTATTGCCACTGGGAACGCTACTGAGTACTCTTGTTATATTTATTGCTGGCGTTTTGCCTACTTCTGCTGAAACTACTACAGTGTTTCCTATAAATGCTGACATTTCAAACTCTTTACGGACTCCTGTTGATGCTTTTGTAGGATCGGTGCTGTTTACTGCTTGTACGACTATTTCGTAGGTTCTTCCGTTTGTCAATCCTGTCAAAATAGTGTTTGTTGTTCCTGCTGACACTGTTTTTGTTGCTGTAGCATCTCTTATTATTGCTGCTTCATTTCTTGCACTGCCTCCTTTGACAACACTGTATACTTTGTACGATACCTGTGCGGTTGTTAAGGTAGCTCCTTTGTTTGTTTTATGGCTTGCACTAAGACTAGGAGCTGTCCACGATACTCTCATGCCTGTTGTGGTTACTGCTGTTTGTATGCTTGATACTTCTGCGGGGGCTGTCGCTTGTGATGCGGTTGTTACTGTTGCCACTGTCGATACTACTTTTTTGCTTGGGTCTGTTTTTACTGCTACTTCTACCACAAAATGATACTTTGTTGCTCCTTTTATTGCTATCACTGGATCTGTGTCTGCAGACAAGCCTAAACTGGCAAGCGCTGGTACTGTGTACACTCTGCTACTGGCACTGCCTATGTTTATCTTTCTGCCCGCTAGTACTTCTGATACAGTAGCTGTGCCGTCTTTCTGTAAGCCGTACACGGTGTATACTAGCTTGTCATTTGTTATGCTTGTGCCATCGTAGTCTTTTGCTCCTGTAAAGGTGCTTAACTGCGTGAGTACTAGCTTTATTGTTCCTGCTGTGCTTGTTGACGGTGACACTACTAGCTTGTTTGCTAGTAACGACTGATTGGGAGCTACTGCTTTGGAAGTATAGACTTCCTTTATTTCTGCTACATCGGTGTAAAAGCCTGCTGGAAAGAGATTGGTTGATTCATTGTAATCGGGGCTTGTTGTGTTTACTATCCTCACTCCTATGTAGTAGTCCTTTGCTGTTTCTATGGGCGTTGCTCCTGCATTGCTTCCACTGGTGCTGTCTACTATTGCTATGGATAGTGTGTTTTGAGTTGTTCCTGTTGCTTTTGTGTATTTTGCTACTTTTACATTGCTTTTTTCCACTGCCCATAGGGCTGATACGCTGGCAGGCTTTCCTGTAGTGTCTTCTTTCTTGAGGTATAGCACATAGTAGGCAAGATCAGTTGCTGCAAGGGCATTGCCATTTGCTTTGCTCACTCCTGCTATGTCTGAGGCATTAAGCTGTACTGTTATGACTTTTTTCCCACTATTGCCTCCTGTGGTAGGCACTGCAAATACTACTGCATTACTGTTAGTATAGGTTGTTACTTTTGGTGCGTTTGGTGGCGTAGTAAGTGTTGCTGTTTTTATTGTTGCTGATGCTCCTATGCTATAGGCGGGATTGAGGCTGTTTATTGCTTCTACTCCTGCGGTATATTCTGCTCCCTTTGTTCCTATAAATGTTGCTTTTAATGGGTTGCTGTTTCCTGCTAGCTCTCTTGTTTGTACTCCTGCAAGGGCTTTTATTGCCTCTAGTGTTTTTGTGCTATGGTCTCCTGCTACTATGTATACTTTGTACTGTATTTGTGCAGGCGTGAGTTTGTTTCCATTAGGGGCTTTGTGGGTATTGGCAATAGTACCTGCACTAAATGTATAGACTGCTGTTGCGGTTGTTGATGTTACTGATTCTACAGAGAGTGTTGCATCCTTTGGCTCTGGCGGTGCTGTTGAGGTGCTATCGTATACTGCTACTGCATCAGCGAGAGGGGTTACTGGGCTTACTCTGTTATTTGCTATTTGTAAAAAATCAAAGCGATAGTTCTTGGCATTTGCTTGGTACTTGGGTACTTCTAAGCCATCTGCTATACCAAAGCTAATGGTGGTTGTTGGGTTTGTTATGCTTTTTTCTGCTATTACGGTAGCTCCTTCTTTCATACGCAGGGTGTAGTATTGTCCTATGCCTGGAGCTGTCTTAAAGGTTGCTTTTATCTGTATGACTCCTGTTTTGTCTAGGGTTGGCTTTTTTGAAAAAAGATCTTCTGAGGGGGCATTCAGCTGAGAGGGGGTGGTTATGTCTTGTGTGGTTGACTTGCTTTTGTTGCCTGCATAGTCTATTGCTTGTATTGTTACTGTGTAGGTTTTGCCTTGTGTGAGTTCTTCGACAGAGAGTGATGTTGTAGGATAGGGTATTTTCTTCTCGTTGACTACTGCAGTACTTGCACCTTTCTCTTGTATGCTTATGCTGTATTCTTTTATGTCTTTGTTGTTGCTTGTGGGTGCTGTCCATGTTATTTGTGTTGCTACCTTTGTTGCTGATACAAAGGGATAGCTTGCTTGTATGTTTGTTACTGGATCGGGGGCAGTGCCATCTGCTACGGTACTTACTGTGGCATTTTCTGCTGTTCCTTTGTTGCCTGCATAGTCCTGCGATTGTACTGCCACTGTATACTCGGTGGTGGCTTTGAGGCCTGGTATCTGCGTGTTGCGTACTGCTCTGTCTGTTATTGTTACTGTCTTTGCTGGAGTATCGCTCTCTTTTTCTGTTGCTGTTATAGTCACTCCTGCATAGTCTCGTACATTAGGTGCTTGCCAGATTACTACTATGCTTGTTGCTCCTCCTACTGCACTTACATTGCTTACAGGCTCTGTGCTTTTGTCGGTTGTTGCTAATTCTTTTGACACTGCAGTGGAGTACTTTCCGTTTTGAGAGACATACACTTCTACTTTGTACATAAGTGTGCCATAGAGTTTTGTGAGTGCTATGCCATCTTTTGCTACATATACAGTTGCGTATTCTTTTGCCTGTGCAGTTGCTCCGCTGACACTGGTTGCACTGGTATCTTTGCTTATTGTCTCTTCTGCTACTACGGTATTTGTTGCGGTTGCTGTGACTCGTACTTGGAGTTTTTTGTTTGTAAAGGTAAAGCTCCCCCACTGGACAAGCAGGCTTTCATCGGCTGGGCTATCGCTTTTATCGTTTGCTGTTACTGTAAGATTTGCCTCTGGTAGTGCTGCTACTGTTTGTGAGAGGGCTGATGGCACTATGCCTCTGAGTGCTTGCTTTGCCGTGCTTTTGTTACCGTTGCTATCTTTGTATACTACCACTATATCATAGCTGATGCCGTCTATGGTGGGGACAGCAATGCTCACTTCTCCTTGTGTTACATCTTGTACTGATACTTCTGTCTTTACCCCTGTAGTTTTTTCTATTACCTGTATTGTGGCTTCTGCTATGTCTGTCTTTCCTGACGAGAGTAGTACTTTGTCCCATGTTAGCTTTATGCCATTTGTTGCTGATTCTACTGCTACCTGTGTAAAGGTGTCCTGCGGGGCAGTTTCATCGCTCAGTGTTGTTACAGAGCGGGTTGTTTTTGGTGATACTTCTGTGTCTTTTTGAGCTTCTATCTCTACAGTGTAATTGGTGAGTGCTTGTAAGCCTTTGAGTTTATACGATTGTCCTTGTTGAAACAATGCACGATATTCTATTGCAGGAACACGCACTTGTATGACTTGTGCTGGCGTTGTAGAGGTAGCTTTTACGACTACATGTGTAGCATCGCTTGGGGCTTGCCAGCGTAAAGCAAGCGTCCCATCATTGCTTGCTGCTTTTATCTGCACATTGGACACTGATGCAAGTGTCGGGGTTACTGGTGTCCCTCCTCCACCTGATGAGGAACTGCTACTGCTCTCTGCACATCCTACGAGTACGAGGGTAGTTATTGCTAGCACTAAAAACAGTGCAACTAAAGTTATGTTTTGCTTATATCGAGAGTGTACCCCCCCCCCCCCCGATTTTTTCACGCTGTGTAATTCCTTAC
Source organism: Spirochaetia bacterium (assembly GCA_965218205.1). GTDB lineage: Bacteria > Spirochaetota > Spirochaetia > WTKD01 > CBDDCA01. The sequence goes on from OZ244590.1 coordinate 1,757,273, forward strand.
TCAACCATATTTTTTTCATAATGTTCTCCTTTTATTTTCACTTATTGTTGTGTGCTTATCATTACACACAATGAACAACTATCATTATAGCATATAATACTATTTTTTTGTCTATATTGCATCATCCGCAAAAAGAAAAAAAAAAAAAAATACATCGAAATCTACATGAACTATAGCAACATGTGATAATAATGCTATATTTATCTTTACGAAAATAAGGATACCATTCTAAAATTAAGTTAGTTGGTATATACTCGTTATCCTACTAGCACTTCTTTCAATTCAAGTTCTCCTAGCACCCCTAATGCCTCAATACACTTAAGCAGCAGTTTTCTTGTATGATGTGAATCTTCAAGAGCACGGTGAAATGTATCTCCTCCTAAATTAAGCTGTTCAATAAGAAATCCTAGTTTATACTGAGAAAGATTAGGGAAGGCTTTTCTTGACAAACTGACAGTATCAACAAGAGGAATATTAGTAATAGTAGGCAATTTTACTCTCGTAAGTGCAACATTTAAGAAGCGTATATCAAAATCTATGTTATGTGCTACTAACACAGTGTCTTTAATAAAACTCATAAACAGAGGAATTACAATTTCTATAGGATCAGCATTTTTTACCATATCATTGGTAATACCGTGTACCTTGCTACTTATATCAGGAATATCCACTGGAGGTTTAATTAAATGCTGAAAAGTATCTATTTCACGTTCTGTATTAAATTTAATAGCACCTATTTCTATAATATGCTCGGTACTTTCATCAAACCCCGTTGTCTCAACATCAAACACAACATATTCTACAGAATGCACAGAATCATTAGGACTAATAACTACACTAGCCATGTTTGTACCTCTTTTTCAACAATATCTAGCTCAGATTGTAATTGCTTCTTTGCTTGCTCTAAATCTTTACTTTTTTCTTTTGGAAGAGAATATAACAAGTACAATTTAATTTTTGGCTCAGTACCTGAGGGACGAATACAGATTTTATTGCCTAGCTCAGTAGTAAAGATAAGCACATCTATAGAACGCATGCCTGTTGTATCTGTACTATTAGTAAGCATATCATGTATAACTCCCGTTTTATAATCTGTTTTAAGCACTATTTTTTGATTTCCTATAACAGTAGGACTGTTCTCTCGTAATTTTTTCATAATAGATTGCATGGTATCTTTTCCTTCTTTTCCTGTGTACTGCTTGTTTATTGCCCGTTCTTCATGATACCCATGTTTTATATATAGCTCCTCTAATTTTTTAACAAGACTCATACCTTGAGAAGCATAAAATTTTGCCATATCTATACAGAGCATGCTTGTAGAGATACCATCCTTATCACGTACTGCCATACTGGATAAGAATCCATAACTCTCCTCACAAGAAAATACAAATTCGCCCATATGCTCATTTTCAATTTTCTTCATGTATTCGGCAATATTCTTAAAACCAGTGTACACCTTTGCTGTTGTAATATCATACGATGCAGCTATCCTTTCTTGTAAAAGACTTGTCACTACAGTATTGATAAATATCCCTTTTTTGCCTAATAATCCATGCTCTTTTTTTCGGGAAGCTATATAGTCTAACAATAAAGCCCCTATTTGATTTCCACTAAGATATATAAAGTCAGCTCCCACTCTTTCAACTACTCCCATTCTATCTGCATCAGGGTCAGTAGCAATAACAAGATTAGCCTGCACCTTTTTTGCTGTCTCCACTGCATTATGCAACGCTTTAGGGTCTTCAGGGTTAGGATACGCCACTGTTGGAAACTCTCCGTCAGGTTCTTTCTGGCTTGGCTCTATCACATAGTCTATTTCATGCTGTTTCATAAGAGCTTCTAAGTGATGAGCCCCTGTTCCGTGTAATGGAGTATACACTACTTTATAATTCATAGCTTGATGTAATGTATTGCTTTCAAGCATGAGTGCAGAAACATAATCTTGAAATTTTTCATCAAAATCTTGCCTTAACTCTTCATATAGTTTTTGTTCTTTTGCCTCTTTAATACTAATAGAAGAAAAAGGAGGAGTTACCGATTGAATACATTCAATAATACCAACATCATGAGGAGATACTACTTGTCCTCCATCATCCCAGTACACTTTTAGTCCATTATATTGTGGTGGATTATGGCTTGCCGTGATAACCATTCCTGACTGAGCATGTAAGGCACGTATAGTAAATGATAACTGCGGTGTTGCACGTGGATGAGGATAGCGATATACCATAATACCTCTTGCACACGCTATGCTACTTACAATATCAGCAAATTCTTTAGAATAACGCCTTGAATCGTATGCTAGTACTACCTTGATTTGTACATCAGGAAAGCATTTCAGTAGATACTCTACCCATCCTGACGCAACTTTTTGGACAATGAGAGGATTAAGTCGGTTTGTTCCTCCTTCAAGAATACCTCTAATTCCTCCTGTTCCAAATTCTAATTCAGTATAAAACCTATCATACAACTCATTATTGTCGTTTTGAGACTGTAACTGTTGTATCTGTTTTACAAAAAATGTATCCTGCTCATGTGCAAGATAATAGTCTATTTTTGATTGAATATTTGAATCTAACTGCATAGTATATACCTCCTATATTCTTTGTATTAAACTATGTGTATATATATGATAGCAAATCATGCGGATTACAAGCAACAAACGAATTTCTCAATTCTGACATATCTATATTGACTGAATAATATCCCCATCCAGCTCCAATAAAAAAAATCTGTGCATGTTTAGAAAAAAGAGCATCGACATTGTTATCTCCTACCATATATGCATGTGATAGAATATCCAATGTTTGTTGTGAAGTACTATCTTGCTCGTCTATATTCAATGCTATATTCCGATAATACGGACTTGGTTTTTTATATTTGACAGTATCGACTCCTATAATAGAACTCCACTGTATATGAGAGAAAAAATGACGCACAACACCGTCAACAAGAGATTGATTTTTATTAGACAAAATTGCTAGCTGAGCCTGTTTTTTCTGAAGAGATTCCAACATATCTAATACTCCATCAAAAAGTATACTTTCACGAACTGGCGACTCATTGTAAAAATGTAATGCTTGAGACACTGCTTTTTGTGCTGCATCTTGAGGAAAATCAAAGGGCAACAGAGCATGTATGGTATGTTCAATACCATACCCAATAGTATTCTGTACCGCTTCTTGACTAACAGGAGGCAGCCCTACATACTGTAACGCATGGTTTGCACTAAGAGTAATATCAGGCACACTATCAACAAGAGTACCATCAAGATCAAAAATAACATATTTCATATCTCTATTATACTGTTTATATTGTACTGTATGATATTCATAAAAAAACAAGATGTACTCAGCATGTATCATCCAATGTATTACATACACACCACAATAAGCATACTATGAAAAAAACAAAACATTCTTTACAAGAAGGAAAAGAACGCTTCGATGCATATTTCACTGCTCAATACCAAGAACGATGGGCTACTCTTTCAAAAGCCCTGTTACAAAAAAAATCTTACACTAGCATATATAACACACATAGGGGTCACCTTTCCCTTTCTACCAATACACATAGTGCTACTATAGAAAACTCCTCAGTATACCACCTCGATACCGCATCGTATATTGTTGCAGCTATTACAGCAGAATATATGTATACTCATACACTGCGTTCACTCCTCGATATGTGTACTGCACCAGGAGGAAAGCTGTTAGCACTCTATACGCATTTTTTACGTATTATACAAAACAAGCACCATACTATTGCTGCCACACATAATAATAGCACAAGACAACAAGATATATTCGATGATACACAGCAGGTACTTTCTATTACTGCAAATGATAAATCACCTCTTAGACTTGCAAAAGCAAAAAAAACTATACAAGCATTTCTTAATGAAAAACAAATTGAACAATGTATGTTTACCTGCAAAAATGCGGCTCTTTTTGGCAAACATGCAAAACGTAGCTATGAAGTTGTGTTACTTGATACTCCATGCAGTAACGAACGTCATGTATATCAATCTACAAATGAATTATCACGCTGGAATAAAAAACGGTGTACACGTATGGCTATGCAACAAAGAACCTTACTATGTGCCGCTATTGATGCTTGTGTATGGAATGGAATTGTAGTATACATTACTTGTAGCCTCAGCAATGAAGAAAATGATGAGTTAATTGCACATATCAAAAAAAAGAGAAATATCATATGTATTACCCATAATACCATCGCTCCTTCTATTATGCATAACTACCAGTGTGTCATTGAAAAAACTGACTTTGGCATACAAATACTCCCCGATACATCACATGGAGCAGGACCAATGTACATGAGTATTCTGCAAGTACAAAAATAAGAGATATAGCTTTGCCGGAGACCGGACTTGAACCGGTACAGCATCACTGCCGCAGGATTTTAAGTCCTGTGTGTCTACCAATTTCACCACTCCGGCTACATCTTTTATTATCATACAACAAAATTACAAAAATGTTTTTATACAAATTGGACAAATGCTCGTGTCCCTTTGACAATTTCATTGACATTATATCGTTAGTTAGTATATACTTACTAAAGAGAAATTGCCATGCTTATGGTGATACTCTTATTATCAATTATTATATAAGGAGCTCTTATGAAGAAAATACAATATATATGTATCTTTGTAGTACTACTTTTCCTCTATTCATGTGATAGTGGCAACACACCAGAAGATAATTTTGCATTAGATTATTCTGATGTACAGTTATTTTATTCTGCTCTTAGCAAAGCAGAAAATGCACAAAATATAGGAAAGTATATGTACGAAGAATACGTACAAAAAGCAAGTCCAGGATTAAAAGATGGCTATGCTGTTATCAGAAAAGAAGATATGTTTCCTGTAAAAAATGGAGTCATAGACTATTCTGTATACGGAAAAAAAATAAAGACACTCTTGCCTTATTTTAAGAAAAATAAAGATGTTTTTCTCAATGCAAAACCTCTTAGCTGGCTTCAAGTAGACTATTTTAGAAAAAAAATGTGCGACTTTCTTGAAGCGACTCTCTGTGCACAATTTCTTGGCACACCGAAGGGAGTATATTATACTATCAGTGGGGCAATGAACATGGGAGGAACAGCTTTTACTAAAGGAGTGTTTATTGATATATCTATGCAAAAACGAGATACTATTGATTATACTGTTTTACCAAGTACTATACAACAATTTGCTGCTTTCTTTAACGAATCAAATACAATCACTAACGAACATTTTGTAGTACACGAATTTTTTCATACATTTCAACTGATAGCGAAAGAATCTCCTTCTCATCAACACAGACCATCCATGCTTGAAACCACAATAAATGAGGGAGGAGCTGAGTTCTTTGCTTATAGAGTGAGCCCCGACTTAACAGCATTACCATCAAGAGTAGCTCAAAAAGCCTACATGGATAACAATAAGGGTAAGTATACCGAATTTTTAAATGACTTAAACACACTCAAAACTGTTACAAAGGCAGAGGATTATAGAAAAATTACTCTTAAATGGTTTTTTAATCTTGGATCACCAGCAGTTACTGCAAAACAATATCCTGTTGATTTAGGGTATTACATAGGCTCTCAAGTAGTAGATACATTTTACAACGAAGAAATTGCTGCCAGTAAAAAGAAAGAAGCTGTGTTAATGCAAATCATAAAGCAGGAAATACCAGAATCTCGTGTTCAAACTATACTCACTACACTTGCAGGGAGTTAGAATTTTTCTAAAGTATACACAACCATATAACAAAAAAAGGCATCATTCTTCATGATGCCTTTTTTTATCTATTGTTTTAATACAGCTTAATACATGTATGCCTTACCAGTTATTTTTCCTTAAAATGAGACATTTCCCTCAGTAATTTCAATTCTTGAGTATCAGATATTTGATTAAAATCTTTTTGATGCACTATTGCTTCTACCCCAGTACTTAGCCCAAGCAAATTGATATACCCTGTTGCATGAGAACTATCGTATGTACCAGTATCAAAAGAGGCAATATCCTGACTATAGAGTGAATAATCTGATCGTCTCCCAATTACCTGCACTCCCCCTTTATATACCACCAGCTTCACCTCTCCACTTGTGTACTTTGTTGCCGCTTGCATAAACCCATCAATAGATTGTCTAAAATGGTTAAACCAACGACCAGCATATATTTCTTCTGCATAATGCAATGACAATGTATTTTTAAGAAGGAGTGTGGCTCTATCAAGAGTTATCATTTCTAGCTCCTTGAGAGCATGATATAAAATTGTTCCTCCAGGTGTTTCGTATACACCACGACTTTTCATTCCTACTAAACGCGTTTCTACTATATCTGCTCTTCCAATACCATGCCTTGCCCCTATATCATTCAATGCCTCTAAAATCGTATGTAGTGATGCTTCTTTCCCATTCATAGCTACAGGCTTTGATTGACTAAATCGTAGCTGTAGTATCTCTTCTTCATCAGGAGCCGAAGAGGGAGCAGTAGAACGCATAAACATAGCCTCATTAGGACGATTCCATAAATCTTCTAGTTCTGCCCCTTCATGGCTTATATGCCATATATTTTCATCTCTTGAATAAATGTTTTTTTTGCTAATAGTACCAATAGGGATATGTTTCTCTTGAGCATAACGGATAGCATCTTCACGTGAACGAATATCCCATACTCTCCATGGAGCTATTACAGGAAGATCGGGGGCAAGTGCTCTATACGCAAGTTCAAATCGAATTTGATCATTTCCTTTTCCTGTACATCCATGAGCAAGTGCAGTAGCCCCAATGCTTCTAGCATACTCAACTTGACATTTTGCCTGCAAAGGACGAGCAATGGCAGTACCTAAAAGATACTTTCCTTCATAAATAGCCCCAGCTCGTAGCATAGGAAAGATATACTCCTCAACAAATGCTTCCTTAACATCTCTTATAATTACTTCTTTTGCTCCAGAATCAATGCCTCTCTTTACAATAGCATCCCAATCCTCTTTTTGACCAACATTGACACAAATACCATATATTTCACTATTTGGGTACTGTTCTTTTATCCATGGAATAATTATTGAAGTATCTAATCCTCCAGAATACGCTAATACTATCTTCTTCATATATTCTCATTATAAAAAAAATAACAATAATATGATATACCCATAGGTATATTGACACTTAAAATCCTTGTGTCACTCCAGTAGTCCCCGAAGGTTCAAAACGAGTAGCCGTAGTATACGGAACTAAAAGTTCATTTATATCTCCTTCTATTGCACTTATAAACCAATTACTATTTACAAAATTAAAGTATACGATCAACTCTACACGCGATTCAAAATCAGGAAACTGAGCTATTACTCGTATGTTTGTATATCGTCTGTCCTGTTGAGCATTGATAAGTTTTCCTACCCGATACCCCGTAATATATTCTCCATAGTCTTGTGAAAATGCAACTTGTCGAATAATGACTGGAATTTCTTCAGTCAACACATATTTTCCTATGTTAGTATCTATACTTCCATTACTAATATCAGTAAAAAACGATTTTATAAGACCTAAAATGTCTTCGGTACTGCCGCCATTTGTTCTTATATCTTCCAATATGCCAGACAGTGTATCGTAAGGAACAAAAAAAGAGGATGAGTATCCAACAAGAGCATTTTTTTGTAACAAAGAGATATATTCTTCCTCTTGTTGACTTATCTCACGTATATCTACCCCTTTCTGCCCTACCCGAATAGTAGACCAATTAAGAATAGTCTCATAATCTTCAGGAAACCCTTGCTCTACAGTGTTAGTGCTATTTTCCCCTTTCTCTCCAGCATCACTATTACTCGTATCTGTAGCATCTGCCTCAGTAGTACCGTTTTGTATATCATCCTCAGTAATAACATTCCCTGTGTTCTCTGACTCTTTTTTCTGAGAACATGCTGAAAACATAAATATGACAATACAAAGCAATACTACTGTAGTGCCAACATTACTTTTTTTCATTGCATTAGAACCCTGTAGCTTTTTCATTGTTTTAGTATACTCATGATAGATATATAGTGAAATATGTATTTATTCTTTTCTTTTTCTATTGTAGCATATTGTATCAGAAAAGAAGCATATGTTTTACACAATATACCTTGTTTTTTGTTTTTTTCCTAATAATATTCTATGATATAATTAAAAGGGTATTTTATACTTTATATATGAAAATAGTAACTTCAAGACTATATATCCTATTTCTCCTGCTCTTTGTTATATTTACTGCTTCACATACATTGTATGCAGAAGTATCTACTGGTACAGTTTTATTTTATTCTGATCACGATAGCGAAACTTCCACTATCAAAATTCTCAATAGAGATGAAGAACCGTTGCCACTATTATCTGGATTAGCTATTTTTCCTGGAGACACGCTTGAAAGCTCAGAAGAATCATTGGTACTCCTTGTTAAACAAAAAACATTAGTGATTGAAGTAGCCCCCTTTAGTTTACTACGATTTGGCATAAAAAATATCACAAGCAGAGACATAGTCATACAGATATTAGTAGAACGAGGATCTATCAACATTACAACACATACCAGTGAGAGTCTTCCACAAATACTCCATGACATACAATTTCCAGTACAGGTACTACGCAATGATGATAGAGAAGATACTCTACAAGGATTAGGAAACATATATGTTCATATTATCAGTGATGAATCAGAGGTAATCACAAGAAACATCAGCCCATCACAAGGTATTTTTATTACAAAATCAGGAGTAGACATAGAAGAAATCATAAACACATTTAATCTTATCGAAAGACGCATTGCTCCCAACAAAGACTTTTTAGTGCGTCCAAAATATACCTATACAACAAACATACATACAAAGTTACAGTTTATGCTCCTGTTTCCTGAATTAGGAAAGACACAGCATGTAGCAAGCACCATTTTTATGGATATACAATATAAAAAATTTCATACCACTCTCCGATTGCCTCTCATATTTACAAAAGAAAACAGAATATACTCACCATTTGGAGAAAACGATTACTTAAGTACCTTTCAAATAGACCATGAAAAATATAGAGACCAAGTATCCAGCTTTGATAAATTGGGACTGCGTTTTGAACATTTTGTATCAACCGTTTTAACTAAAATTACTTCCTTGACATTAGCTACCCCAGAAGATAGCTTCTATTTATACTATGGGGACCAACATAATTGGAAAAATAACTTTAATACACTTACCAATGCTCAAAAAACAAACTCCCTCCTTGTTCATCACTACAACCCTGTAAACAGCTTTAAGAATAACTTAAACAAAGAACTCATAGTAGATTTTAATTTCTTTTATTTCGGAAATTCAACCCGCATACGCCATTTTCAAGCTCCGTCAATATTAGACACATGGCTTACTCGTATGGATCTTTTTTATAATAGAATCTGGGTAAAACCAGTTCCTACTAACTACCCACTAGAAATTGGATTTACCACTGCTATTGATGGACATACCAATAAATTTAGCAAATATCACATCGCTCTCAACTCTCTCAGCAAAGAAACCAATACTCAGAGCTATTTCTTCTATGGCTTTGATCTTACTCTCCCTATTGTATTAACAACAGTGTTTGTAGTAAACAGTAGCCTAGAATTTGGACAACTCATACCAAGCGTAGCAAATCAATACATATACACTGCAGAAATTACCAATTATGGATCAAAAGCAGGACTCGATATTATCTTCCTTAATGGAGAAGATACCTTTACTTTTGGGTTTTCTACCAATGCCTATTATACAAAAGGATTTTTTCAACCACATCTATGGTTTGCAGGATACGAGTACAGTATCCGTTCCAGAATGAACACTGCTATTGCATATCTAAACGCAGATACAGGAAACCAACGTTTTCTCACTCCTATATTCACTCCCGAAGTAGAAACATTTTTAGAAATAAATAACTCATATGAGCTAGCAATAGGAATAACATATCCAATATCCATTGATAGAGCATATAAACCTGTAGATATTTTTGTAGCTCCACTTTTATACTTAGAAACGAGCTTTACATTAACAAAAATAGCAGGAAATATAGATGTAGGATTTTCTCTTAATTATTACAATACATTTTTAGACTTAGAAAATTTTGGAAACAACATAGCAAAAAATGGAATAATAGGAGAGCTATTTGAACAATCTAATCTTGTTTTCAATTCTAAGGCATATGTTACCTTTTTTGATACCTACTTTATCAGTGCTGGCATATTCCTTGCTCCAAAATATGATGTATCTGAACTACAATTTATTGATAATGGAAGTCAATACAAAGCAATACTCATCCCTTTTATTGATTTTTCTCTCTCATTAAATTAAAAGTAATCATTCTAATAAATTCTTATATCGCCTATAATATACAGTATGGCATCTATAAAAATACTTGAAGATATTGTTATCAGACAAATTGCAGCTGGAGAGGTCATTGAAAGGCCTGCATCAGCATTACGTGAACTTATTGATAATAGTATAGATGCTCATGCAAAAAAAATAAATGTGTATTGCAAAAACGGAGGGCTTGATTTTCTTAGTATAGAAGATGATGGTGATGGCATTCTAAAAGATGATCTTCCTTTATGTTGTATATCCCATGCAACCTCAAAAATAACACACAGTAATGACTTATTTGCAATACATAGTATGGGGTTTCGCGGTGAAGCACTTGCAAGTCTCAGCTCAATAGCTCGCGTTACTATTACCTCTGCTACAGACAACAATAAAGCCTATACAATTACAGTGAACGAAGAAAAACAATCTGAAGTACACCCTGCTTCTCGTACAAAAGGAACAAGCATTCAAGTTGAAAATATGTTTTATTCTGTTCCTGCAAGAAAAAAATTTCTCTCTGGAGCACACACCGAAGAACAGTTACTAAAAACTACCTTGCTTAAAAAAGCTGCGAGCTTTCCTACTATCTCTTTTAGCTTTAATAGTAGCACCAATACCAGCAAAAAGCCTCCTTTATTTCTGCCTGCAGAAGATCCTTTTTCTCGCTGTATCCGTATTTGTTCTAAAAGCAGTATAGAACATTTTTTGTGGCAAGATACTGTATACGATGAAGATTTTTCACTCAGCTGTGCTTTAGGCTTACCTGAAATAGCACAAAGAACAAGAAAAAATATACATATTTATATCAACAATCGCCCTATAAAAGATTTTGCTATTATGCAAGCAGTAGAGTTCTCATATAGAAATATTCTGCATGGAGGATTGTTTCCTCAAGCTGTCCTGTTTCTTACTATTCCTCCTCAAAAAATTGATATAAACATACACCCTACAAAGTCAGAAGTAAAATTATTGGAAATTGATCGTATAAGAAAACTCATTATTTCTACTCTTGACAAAAAATTACAAGCACTTAACAGTAGCACCCCAGTCTTAGAACAAAAACATTTTAATACTCTGTTTGAACCTGAACATCACGCTACTTCACAAGTCAATGAAATGCAAAAAGCTCCTCCACAGACTATACATAATCGCAGTAACAATACAGAGAAAAACACTGCAAACAAAACTCCTCTTTCTTTTACAAAAGATAATAGTATACAGAAAACACATATAACTGAGACACAAAATATTCCGCAAGATACTCCCCAAGATACTTTGAGCAAAAAAACAATACAATACAAATACTCTCCCACACATGAACAAAAACAATCATTTGCATCAAAAACAGAACATTACACCGCAGCACAGAGTACACTAAAAGAAGCTGAACTTAAATCAATAGAAACAATACGGAGTACCAACAAAATTATTCGAAACAATTTCTCATATACTGGCACTGTATTTGATACCTACTTAGTATTTGAGAAAGAAGAAACCCTCTTCTTTCTTGATTTTCATGCAGTACATGAACGACTTATATTTGATAATCTCACAAAAGAAAAAAAGAAGATGGGGCTGCTTATTCCTATTCCTCTTGAAATACCCAGAAGCAAAGAAAATAATGCACAGCTCATAAAAGAATACAAAGAATACAATATCTTATTAGAAGATAACAATGAGACTCTCTCTTTACAAGCTATTCCTGCAAACTGTCCCATTAGTGCTGATAATGTAGCAAAAATTATAGAAGAATCAATACAAGGTACTACAAAACCACAATCAATGACAGCCAGCATGTTTGCTCGTAAAGCATGTCGTTATGCAGTAAAAGCAGGTGGGATTGTCGACTTTGAGGCAGCATTTGAGCTACTGTTTTTTGCATTAAAGCTACAAGAACCACGTTGTCCTCACGGAAGACCATTGTGGATAAACATGAAAAAAAACCAGCTAGATAGTCTTATAGGAAGAATATAGACATAGCTATTATTCTTCAATACCTAAAAAAGAATTTGGTTCACTTATACCTGCATTATTTTCTTTAATAATAGTGAGCTTTTCGTTTAGCTCTTCTTCTAGTTGCTTTTTCTTGTTAAATTCTTCCTTATCTATTTCTGAGCTTGGAAACACACTGTATGAGTCTAACAGAGCTATCATCTTTGGAACATTTTCATCTTGCTGTTCTTTGTCGGTATTATCAAGATATAACTGATAATCCTTTTTTGCACTCTTGTAATTTTGTAATTGTATAGCAGCATTTGCTCTATTAAGATACGCAAGTGCAAAACGTGGAGATCTTTGTACAAGCTCTCCAAAAGCATCATATGCTTTTTTATATTCTTGCTGTTGAATATACGCTACTGCAATATTAAATTTTACTTGGAAAATCTCATCACTCGTAATATTTGTTAAGCTTATTGCTAAAAAATATTCATTGATAGCTTGTTCTATATTTCCTGATTTTTGTAAAGCATATGCATATTCTGCTCGGAGTAACCCCTCCGCAGGGTACACTGCAACTGCTTGTGCATAAAAAACACTCGCTTTACTGTAGTTCTTTCCTAGCATTTGCTCTCTTGCAATAGACCACCAATACTCTTGCTGAGAGTATACAGATATAGTGCCTATACATAGTCCCCATATGATACATAATACTCTACAGTATGCTATTATTTTCTTTTTTTTATCTATACACATTTACAACATCCTCTATTGATTCTTCATAAATTAATGTATCTCTACGCATTTCAAGAGGAAATGGCCCTGCACTTACTGTTATTGCCCCTTCTAATCGATAATGCAAGTATACTGAAAATTTTGGCTTTATATCCCCTATGATAGTATCAAAATCAGGAATAAAACTTATTCTTTTATTTGGCTTTACTGTATATATCGTCCCATTTTCTCCCAACAATGAGATTAATTCTTTATGATCACTTGTCAATACATTTCCTGCAATATCGCTTTCTGGCAAAGGATATACTAACTGCATAAATAGACTTCTGACAACACCATTTTCACCATTGAGAAACTGTTCTTCAAGAAGAGGAGCATATGTATTATTAGAAAATTGACGCCATTCTGGAAATATATTTGATGGAATTGGATCAGTTACAAAAGCATTGTTCTCTTCACTATACAAAGCACCTTCATTATGAGGATATTTATACGTAATAAAAAAATTTCTTTCATCACGAAACCCTGAGTAATCAAGTATTAAAATACGATATTCCCCTCGTGGCAACTTTTCATACTGCTCAGACACTATGCTATTGATTGCTATCCAATCAAGATTACCTACGGTCAGAATGTCCCATTCATCTTGAGTGATGCGCCAATACCGTTCACTATCATCGTTAATAACATACAGCTCGTATATCTCATCAAAGCCATCGTCATCATCTGCCAGAATGTGCAGAGTAAGGCGTTCATATACGTCTTGAGACGGATATTCCTTAAAGGACTGCAAATCCCACTGTAAATCATAGATTACTGGATCAGCTCCACTACAGGATATGGTGAGAAAGCCATATATACAAAAGAAAAGTACTATTACATACTGCAATATGCTTTGTTTTACTCTATATACTTGTTGTTCCATACTCCCTCATTAGTATATATTTCTTCTGTACATTGTATCTGTAATAAAGATACAGTACTTTCACCTGCCTTGTGCCTTACTAGTGCTTTATGTATTGGCGTAGAGTTATATAATTGTAACTGTTTTAGTTTGATCTGAAATACGTTTTAGTTCTTCTCAGTCGTTTTTGCAATTTACGTTCAAGAGATTTTTTTCTTCTATTACGTATAGTAGAAGGTTTTTCGTAATATTCTCGTTTTTTCCATTCACGTATAATACCTTCTCTATCAACTAAACGCTTAAAACGCTTAATTGCTTTTTCTATTGGTTCTGTATTACCTACTTCAATATGTGCGATTCTATACCTCCTTATAAAAAATTTCTAACATCTATGTATTACTCTACTGCTAGTATAAAGACTTTGTCAAGTACTCCCATACTTAAAATTGGATCTATTCTTACATTATTTACACGTAATTCCCAGTGTAAATGAGGCCCAGTGGAAAATCCAGAATTTCCTATTTCTCCAATTATCTCATTTTTGTTAATTCTATCATTTTCTTCTACCTGTATATCACTTAGATGATAAAATAGAGAGTATACTCCCGGAAAATGAGAGACAACAATAGTATTTCCTGTTACAATTCTATTTCCTGTAAAGACAACCCTGCCTTTTGCAGGAGATAACACAGGAGTTCCTGTACTGGCTGCTATATCTATCCCTCCATGAATGGTAGAAGAAAGAATATTTCCTGTCACATCAACAAATACACGCTTATCAGAATACATACCAGAGAAATATTTATACGATTTTACAGGGAGTATAAAATTATCATACGCAAAATAATCATCCTCAAATACCTCTTTTGTAAGCTGCCACATGTTCTTTGCTTGTTCAACAACTTTTTTATGATAAAATGCACTGCGTTTTGTAGAAAGGTTTTTATTTAATACTATACGCTCTTCAAAGGTATTTCTCTCCTTTAGTAGTATCACCTGTTTTGCTAAAAAATCAGATGTCTGAGCATGTTCCTCTAAAGATACAGAAGCCAGTACAAGTGCATACGATCCATGTACAATGCCATGAGGAATACCAATCAAAGCAAACTGAGTGCTATCTTTCTCTAAAAGTGGCGCGCTCACCACCTTTTTGTCTCGATACATAAGCTGTATCTCATAGTTTGGATCTACAAATGTATCAAGTACTACCACAATGGTTTCGCCTACCATCGCTTCCATCATACTGTTATCGTGAATACTTAAAAAATGTAAATCATCTTTTTGTAACACAGAAACATCATATTTCCCTTGAGAATCTAGCACTCCCTTCTCTTTTGCGTATACTGTGCTTACATGCACTGCAGAAAATATAGCTACAATAAAAAAAATATAATATCTCATCTAGTGATACTCCATTTCTGTTTTGAAATATTCTTTATTATAGGTTAATTCACCTATTATATCTTTTTGTATAACGGATATATCCAATAGTGTTTGTATTGCTTGCTCTATTGAATACGTAGAAAATAACTGAGATTTTTTATCAAAATACTTTACAAATTCTTTTTCAATATCCTTAAGAGTAATAGCGTTTGGTGACTCTTTCACTATTGCTATAATAGTTACATAGAGTTCAATATGCCTTATATCATCATCTACTGTATCTAAAGGCTTTTGTAATACTGTATTGAAAAAACTGACAGTCAAATCTAGCGTTTTTTTTATTTTATGTGCCTGTTTTTTTACTGATTCACTTACAATTATTTGCCATATAGATTTTTTCATAGTATCAACAGATTCTTTTTTATGATAATTTCTATACTGACGAAGTTTCTCATATTCATTATGTACATTTGAGGAATAAGGTCCACGATGATATTCTATAAAGTGTGTGAAGTATTCTTTCCCTAAATATACATTTACCATATAACACGCTTTCTGAATAACTAATTCATCCTTTATTGACAGTTTTTGTTCAAGAGATAAAAAAACTATCCAGGAGAGTGATGGCTTTAGGATTGCAAGATTCTTACTCTTGCCCTCTGACATATCTTTTGGCGATTCTCCATATATTTGTATAGTAACAGTATCTAAGTGTTGTAGCTTGCTTTCTATTAAATCATATACTTTTTTCCATTCTAGCCCACCATTCCCACAACCTAACTGAGGAATAGCAATACTTTTAATGGTAGGATTTTTTTTCAAATATGCTACAAGTGAATTTAATCCATCTTCTATGTATTTGTATTCAGATTTTTTTTTCCATTCATTTTTAGTAGGAAAATTTATAATAATAGGAGTTTCTTTTTCATAAGGAAAAATAGAGCCAATGACTAGCTGCCCATTTTTACAAGCACTAATATAGGCTTTGTTATTGTTAGGAAACTGTTCCTTAAATTGATACGCTAGTCCTTTTCCCATGTATCCTTCACAATTTACAGTATTGACAATCGCATCTGTTTTTGCTGTCAATATATCATTATCTGTGACAAAATGTATATGTTTAGATATTGACATGAACTTTTTCCATACCCTTTTGTTGTAGTAACGCTTCTATTTCATTCTGAATTTTTTTATTTTGCTCGCCAATATACACAGCTTTGAGCTGAGAAATAGGAACACGATATTTTACTAATATTTCCCCTTTCTCTGTATCAATATCATCTTTTTTATTATTATAATTTTCCAAAGTAAACGAAATTCCTTTACCACTTACTGGATGCCCTAAAGTAAAATAATGAGTTTCGGCATAAAAATCAGTTACATAAAAAGCAAGGTTAATCATCCCCTTATCTTCATTATTGTTTCTAACAGCATGAGTATACGGGGTATTCATAGTAACATGAAATGGCACATAATCATTCCATGTACCTCTTTTAGCAACAATATCCTCGCTAGCTGTGTCTTGGTATGGTTGTTTACATTTATTTCGGCAGTAGATATATCCTGTATGTAAGATTGACTTAAAATTCTCTACACTAGTGAGATGATACATATAAAGCCCCATATGATCCTCCTATTTTAGTTATTGCAATAGTCCATTTCTTTGATAATAAGAGTAAATTGTTCTTGACCATTGTACTCATCAATCTTAATGGTACATAAAAAAGATACAGCTTTCGTTTTTTTAAGAACTTCTATACTCACCCCTTCTTTATCATAATTCCATACTATAGCAGGAATATGATATTTCCCGATTTTTACTATCAGTTTAAGATGCTGTCCTGTATCTCCCATCATATCAAAGCTCGCTATTGAAATGTTTTGCATTAGCAATACAATAGGAGGCCATTGCTCACCAAAAGGGGCAAGAGTAGTGATAATTTCTTTTAGCTCTTGTACATTAAAATATTGCTCTGGTATTTCTAAATCAATATTCGTTGATTCATTTGTGTCCTGTTGCTCTGCTGCTCTCATTAAAATAGGCACATGCTGTTGTATGTGTTGTATTATTTGCGTGTACTGATGTTTAAAAAAGGAAAATCCTGCTGCTGCCTTATGTCCTCCTCCATCTATCAATAGAGGCCGAAGATGCTCTATAAGATGTGTAGCATTCATATATTTTTCACAACGGATGGAAGCATTCATTACATCATCATCTAGCTTTGTTATAACAATGGCAGGCACAGTATACTTCATGAGTATAGTGTTAGCAAAAGCACCAGTAAATGAGTGGGGAATATCTTCGTTATGTACAATAACAAAGTGTTTATTCTGCTCTAAACTCTCTGATGCTTGCGTATAGACTTGCTCCTTACATGTATCCATCTGAGATATTCGTTTTTTATTGAGTACAATAAGCTGTTCCACATACTCCGATGCTTTTTCTGTATCTTCTTCAAGCAATAATTGCACTGCAAGATGAGCCTGCCCCATCCGCCCTGCTGCATTGATAACAGGAGCAATTTTCCACCCTATTGTTTGAGCATTTATTGGCTTATTATGCAACTTTAATGCTCTCAGTAGAGCATCTAATCCACAATTAGGAGAAGATTTCATCGTAGATATCCCCTGTTGAAGGATAATACGATTTTCATTTTTAAGAGGCATAATATCTGCTATAGTAGAAATTGCAGCTATATCAAATACCTCGTCAATAGCAGTAGAAAAACAAGACATAGCCTTAGTCATTATTTTTGTATACACTGTAAATAAAATTTCAATCTCACTCATAGAAGAGGGAGAAAATGGACCTACTATTTTCTTTTCTTTCAGTTCAAGTAAAGAATTGGCAGCAAGATGTGGATAATTTTTTTTCCAATCTTCTTGTATATCAGTAAGAAAAATATCAAAAGAGTTTCCTAAAAATTTATACATCAATGTCTCTTGTATATGTGCATTAAACACATATATGGGTACATTCGATAATGTAGACTGTAACTCTTCTTTCGCTTGCTCCAGCTGATGTGACACAGTGATAGTTTTTCTCCACTTTTGTACTGCATTTCTTACACATATAAGTTCAATGTTCAGCACATCATTCAGTGGCACTGCGTTTAATAGACAAATATCTTGTTGATACAAGGGAGTCTGTGAGAACAATAAAGCAGTATACAGTTTAGCAGCTAAAACGCCTGCACTAATACCTTCAAAAGGATAGCCTTGTTCTTTTATTTTTGCATTTATAATTGCATATGCTTCAGGAATATCTTTGCCCGGAGTATGATGATCAAATATAAGCACATCCATTCCCAGAGAATGTGCAAAATCTACCTCTTTATGACTACTTATGCCACAATCTATTGTTATAATAAGTGATATATTTCTATCATAAAACTTCTGTATATCCTCTTTACTAAAGCTATACGCATGCACTCCTGTTGGTACCTGCCATTCAATGTGTATTCCTAAAGATTGCAGGGCTTTTACAATGATAGTAGTACCAGTAATGCCATCTACATCTTTATCACCATATACAAGGACATATTCTCCTTCTTCTTTTGCTCTCAAAATCCTATCTACTGCCCGTTCCATATCTTTAAATAAAAACGGTTGATGTAAATTACTACTATCAAGAAAAAAATAGAAAGGCAGTTCTTCTTTTGTAAGAATACCCCTACGAATTAATATTGTAGCCATTGGCACACTCATATTATATTCTTTTACAAATGATCTCACGAGAGTTTTGTCAACAGCAATTTTATTCCACTTCATTTATACTATTATACACTGTAAAGCATATTATTGATTGAATATCTAATACATTGTTAATAATATTATGTCATTCTGAACATATAGCTTGTAATTTGCAGGAAGTTACACCAGATGGTAAAACTACAATTTTTTCATAATAAGTACTTGAAAGCAAAATACAAAAAGAGTATACTAATATATGTTAGCCGCTGTAGCTCAGTTGGTAGAGCAGAGGACTGAAAATCCTCGTGTCATCAGTTCAAATCTGATCGGCGGCATATTTTCTCATTGTATGGCTATTGTGTAACTACTGTATAACCACTATGTAAGCACAAGGATACTTCGGTCAACTCTCTGTATTTCTTTCTATAGCATGTATACTGTATGTTCTCCTATACAGCATACGCCATATCTGACTTCTTAAACATATCTCTTAGTTTTTGTAATGCTCTCTGTTCAATTTGTCTAATTCGTTCTTTTGATACATTGTATTTTTTACTCAGCTCATCAAGAGATACTGCATTCCCTGCTATCATACCATAACGATATTTAAGAATATCAGAATCTCGTTTTGGAAGAAGATCAAGATATGTCCTTAAGTAATATTTCATCTCTTTATCCAATATATTTGTTTCTGGATTTACAACATTATCATCAGGTATAGTATCTCCTATAGTAACAAGTGTTGAATCCGCATCTGTATTACCTGAAATATAACTATCAAGAGAAATTACTTCTTGATTTGACATCATGATGTTGTATAAATTCTTTTGCGGTATATTTAATACTTGAGAGATATACTGATATTTTTTCTGTTCAGAACATACAACAAACTGCCTATCATTTTGCATTTTGTTTTGTACCTTATAAATTTCTCTCATGTCTCGAATTTTATTCATAGGTTTTTTAATAATAGCACTAGCGTGTATGAATTTATTGATATAATATTTAATCCAAAAAACAGCATATGAAATAAAATTATTCTTCTTATGCATATCAAATTTATCAATAGCCCGACACAGCCCTAAACATCCTTCTGATATAAGCTCTCCAATGGCTTCTCTTGAATACAAAAATTGCTTGGCTACTTTTATCACAAAAGGCATGTTTGATTCCATAAGCGTATTTCTTGCTTTTATATCTCCTGCTTGTGCTTGCTTGAGCAATCTTTTTTGTTCATGCTCTGAGAGCACAGATACATTATGTAATGATTTACTATCATTATTACCTTGAATATATATTTTTTCCCCTTTTTTATATATACTGTTTTGATCTCCTTGATCCATATTTAATCCTCCTAGATTTTTTAGTATATCTTGATATGTAATAATATATAAGCAACTACAATGCCAATTTTATGTTTTTCCCCTATGAGTGATACAAAAATATACATTAGCACTATTTATACAACAATAGTTTTTATAAGACATAAAACTAAATTATTGTAACACAAACATTTAATAAAAAACAATCACTATTTATACTCATTTAATAGTGTAAAATATATACTTTTATATACAAAAATTACCATCTTAGCCCTAAAACACTATTTTGTAATGAATACAGAGTATATTTTTGCTATGTGAGTAAAAAGTATACACAGAAACATGAAAAAGAATAAATATGTGTTAAAATAATACATTTACTATATAATACAAGATGATATTGTGTAAAAATGTACCATATTATGCCTATAGTCTACTTATTTTAGCATATAGTATGAAAATGAAGCGGCATACCATATGTCGGTTTGCCTTAAGACATGGGTATGGATTTGAGGCAAATTACGATGAGGAGAAAGAGAATGTTACCTGTTATCTTTGTATTTTTTCAAATTCAAGAGAAAAATATTTATTGATATCACCACTTTTTGTATTAAAAAATCGTATATTGTTGTTTGCTGGTAATGATTTGTATACTTTTTGTTTATCTCCTTCAGATGTGTTTAATCCAAAAATAATTTTTGTAATACGCACCCCTTTCATATATGTTCCTTTTTCATACTCCTGCCGTTTCCCAAAGAGTATAAAACGCTCTTCATGTTCATATTCCCATCTTTCTTCTTTAATGGCAAAGAGATGTTCTATATTCTTTGCTTGTGTATCATTACTGTACTGTACATCGGCATGCAGTATCTTTCCTTGTTCTAGTAACTCTTTTGTTATCTCATACTCTATGCATATTCCTCTGTGGCTATCAGCATAATGACTAAACAAGAGTGTATTGTTTATTATCTCATTAGGTTTATCCTCAAGCACTTCCCCCTCTGGAGCAACGAGGGATAGTATATATGGCGTATACTCATCCTGCAGTATCTCTTTCTCAAAGTTCTTATGTATATTAAGCAAGGGACATTCAAAGGGATCGTTAAGTGATGGAACATCACTGAAGTATATTTCATGCCTTTGTAACATGTTTATTGTATTATCATCGATAGGTCTAAATTTATATCCTCTTTTAGTCTTATAATGCTCCTTTTGTTGCTGGCATTTCTTATCAATTAATTTTGTGATAATGTTCCTGGCATCTTCGTATTGTTGCAACAAGTATTTCGCAAGACCTTTGTTAAAATATATTGCATCTCTTGGATCTAGCTCTATTGCTTTATCGTAATCTTTTATCGCTTCTTCATACCGACATAGGCCAAATTTGCTATCTCCTCTGTTGTTGTATGCTTTTGCATATTTTGGATTTAGCTCTATCGCTTTATCGTAATCGGCTATCGCTTCTTTATACTTTTCTTGTTTCGCTTTCATTGTGCCTCTGTTGATGTATGCTTCTGCATATTCTGGATCTAGCCCTATCGCTTCGTCGTAATCGGCTATCGCTTCTTCATACTTTTCTTGTTTCGCTTTCATTGTGCCTCTGTTGTAGTACACTTCTGCACATTTTGGATTTAGCTCTATTGCTTTGTCATAATCTTTTATTGCTTCTTTATACTGGTATAAAGCATATTTTGCAAGACCTCTGTTGTTGTATACTTCTGCATATTTTGGATCTAGCTCTATTGCCTTATCGTAATCGGCTAGTGCTTCTTCATACTTCTTTAATGCATCTTTCGCAACACCTCTGTTGATGTATGTATCTACATTTTGTGGATCTAGCTCTATCGCTTCATCGTAATCTTTTAGTGCTTCATCATATTGGTGTAAAGCATATTTTGCAAGACCACTGTTGCTGTATGCTTCTGCATATTCTGGACTTAGCTCTATTGCTTTATCATAATCTTTTATTGCTTCTTTATACTGGTGTAAAGCATATTTTGCAAGACCACTGTTGCTGTATGCTTCTGCATATTCTGGACTTAGCTCTATTGCTTTATCATAATCTTTTATTGCTTCTTTATACTGGTATAAAGCATATTTTGCAAGACCTCTGTTGTTGTATACTTCTGCATATTTTGGATCTAGCTCTATTGCCTTATCGTAATCGGCTAGTGCTTCTTCATACTTCTTTAATGCATCTTTCGCAACACCTCTGTTGATGTATGTATCTACATTTTGTGGATCTAGCTCTATCGCTTCATCGTAATCTTTTATTGCTTCTTCATACTGGTGTAAAGCATATTTTGCAGTACCTCTGATGTTATACACTGTTGCTTTCTCTGCTTTTGTTGATTCAACTGCGTCAATAATGTTTGTTAAAGCAATTATACAGTCCTCATATCTTCCTGTATTAAAATATCTTGTTGCTCTTTTATGTAGAAATTCTATACCTTCTACCATATATGTTGCCTCCTATTATTTCTAATACCAGTGTAATACATCTAGCAACATATATGGAAATTCCACCTATTTTAGTATTATAAAGCTCTTTTTATTACCGATCTTTTTTACTTATCAATTCTTGGATACTCTTTCTGGCTTCTTTATGTTTTGGATCTAGCTCTATCACTTTGTTATAATCGGCTAGTGCTTCTTCGTATTTTTCTTGTTTCGCTTTCATAAGCCCTCTGTTGTAGTATGCCAATGCATTTTCTGGATCTGGATCTAGCTCTATCGCTTTTGTGAAATCGGCTATTGCTTCTTCGTATTTTTCTTGTTTCGCTTGCATAAACCCTCTACTGTAGTGTGCTAATATATTTTTTGGATCTAGCTCTATCACTTTGTCGTAATCTTTTAGTGCTTTTTCATATCTCCCTAATGTATTTTGCGTAATGCCTCTAATGTAGTATATTAATACATTTTTTGGCTCTAGCTCTATTGCTTTGTCGTAATCTTTTAGTGCTTCTTCATATCTCTTTAATGTAGCGTTCATAGATACTCTGTTGCTGTATGCTGATACATCTTTTGGATCTAGCTCTATTGCTTTGGTAAAATCAGTTAATGCTTCTTCATGCCTTTCTAGCATACCGTACATATTTCCTCTATTGTTATATGCTTCTATGTCTTCTGGATCTAGCTCTATCGTTTTGGTATAATCGGCTAGTGCTTCTTCATACTTCCCCAGTACATCATTTACAATTCCTCTGTTGAAGTATGCATCTGTGTCTTCTGGAGCTAGCTCTATCGCTTTGGTATAATCGGCTAGTGCTTCTTCATACTTCCCCAGTGAATCATTCGCACTTCCTCTGTTGTTGTATGCTTCTGAATCTTCTGGATCTAACTCTATTATTTTGGTGTAATCAGCTAGTGCTTCTTCATACCTTTCAAGTGTATCATACACATTTCCTCTGTTGAAGTATGCATCTATATTTTCTGGATCTAGCTCTATCGCTTTGGTAAAATCAGCTAGTGCTTCTCCATACTTCCCTAATATATCGTTCACATTGCCTCTTCTATCGTATGCTATTATTTTATCTGCTTCTGTAGATTCAACTGCATTAATAATATCTGTTAAAACAATAATACACTCTTCATATCTTCCTACACCAAAAAATCGATCTGCCCTTCTGTGTAAAAAATCTATATTGCCTGCCATATATGTTGCCTCCTGTTGTTCCTACTACCAGTGTAGTACATATCAGCGATATATATGGAAATTCCAATAGGATTATTTACACATAATACCCTATTTGATTATCATAATAATATATGGAACATAATACAAATAAAATAACGGAATTTCTCAAACAATGCAACATCAATTCAGTTAAAGATAAAGAGAAAATTGATTTTATATATAACAACATAATAGAATTTGGCAAAAAAACAGTATAACTCCATAAACATTCAAAGAGAGAAAGCAAGACTGTTTTTTCCTGTCACTATAACTTTAATTGTGTTCATTACTAACGGAATACTAGCATCAGATAATACACTTCTTAAAAACTTGACATGAAATCATCTTATATCTGTTTGCATCAGTATACTGCTTATTAGTACTCTAGTTTTTACTTTTATTTTTTTATTTATATCATCTTATAATTTTAATAGAGTACTGAGGAGCTATAAAATGAAACCTGATATTCCACCTATTGATTTAGACATATATGATAGAGATTTTTATATAATCAAATCAGCAATTATACTCTACTTGTTTGATGCAAAAAATGAAAGAAAACAACAAATAGACGAACTATCACATTATATTGATAAAGGAAGACACTATATGTATTTAGGAATAACATGTATCTTAACACATGTTTTTTTAATGTTTATTATTAGTTACTTCTAGTGGATTTACGCTTTCTGAAAAATATTCTTCTTCTTTTAGTTCTATAGTAGGTATATCATTTTCTTTTTTCTGAATTTCTTTTGATTTTTCATTTTTTTCCAATAGATTATTGTTAGTATTTTCTTTACTCATTTTTTTATTATATCATAGATATACATTGTAAATGAGCTACCATTTTTTTCTCCTCTGTCGTATTTAATACTTGAACTCGTGTTTCTCTACACTTCCCCCTTGAATTTACAATTATGATACACTATATATGTAGTATATACATTGTTATAAATTATCTACAAAAAAGGAGTACAATATGTCAAAAATATCAAAGAATGCGAGACGCGAAAGCGGAAAAGAACTCAAGAGCAAATGGGGTGGAAAAATAGTAGTAAAGTCAATTATGGAAAATGGTAAAATTCATCATTATGCTCAGTGTGAAAAATCTGGTGTTCAAGCAAGGAAACCTCGAGATTTAATGTAAATATATATACTATATCTCTGTGATTTTATCTGGAAAAAAAATTCAAGACTTTCTCAATAAAGATATTATTATCGATCCTTTTGATGCATCACAGCTAAATCCTAATAGCTATAACTTGCGTCTTCACGATGAATTGTTTGTATATGAAAGTGAAACACTTGATATGAAAAAACAGCATACATTACGCTCTGTTCCCATTCCTCCAGAAGGACTAGAACTACAGCCTAATATGCTCTATCTTGGAAGAACTATTGAATATACAAAGACCTACAATTTCATACCGATGCTTGAAGGGCGTTCATCTATAGGGAGACTTGGGTTATATGTGCATGTTACTGCTGGGTTTGGGGATGTTGGCTTTGAAGGATATTGGACCTTAGAGATGCATTGCATACAGCCATTACGCATATATTCACATATTGAAATTTGTCAGATTTTCTATCATACTATAGAAGGGGAGTATGATGCATATACTTCTTCAAAGTATCATAAAAACATTGGAGTACAAGGAAGTAAGTTATACCAAGAATTGCAATAACATAATCAAAGTTATTGATACATACTTACCATTTTAATACATTTTTCACAACATACACACAAGGAGTATTTTTATGAACGCAGGATTTATCTCATTCCGATTTGCTGGCACAGATGGTGTTTCTTTAGAGGTACAAAAATGGGTTTCTGTTTTAGCAAGATTACAATGGAAAAGTCATTTTCTATGTGGAGAGGCAGACACTCCCGAAGAAGTCACTATAGTAGAACCTGAATTTCATTTTAATCACCCAGAAATTCTAGAAATTACTGAAGAAAGTTTTACTCATCAATATAGATCCCCTGCACTTACAGAGAAAATTCACAAAAAAAGAAATGGTATTAAGGGACATATTCATCACTTTATAAAGACATTCAACATTAAGCTACTGATCATTGAAAATGCTCTGTCTATGCCCATGAACATTCCTCTTAGTATGGCAATAGTAGAGGTGATTGCAGAAACGAACATACATACTATTATTCACCACCATGATTTTTACTGGGAACGTGAAAGATATTTACTAAACTGTGTACAAGATATTTTACAAGGATATTTTCCTCCTAATCTTCATAATGTAAAACACGTGACCATAAACTCTCTTGCACAACATCAATTAGGATTTCGGTGTGGCATCACTTCTACTATTATTCCTAATGTTATGGACTACAAATCTCACCCTACAACACAAGATGAATATGGAAAGACAGTGAAGAAAGCACTCAATATAGACGAAGATTCTTTTTGTATGTTACAGCCTACTCGTATTGTACAAAGAAAAGGCATTGAACATGCTATTGAGATTGCACAAAAATTAGAGAGAAAGACTACGCTCATAATCTCTCATGAGTCAGGAGATGAAGGCAACGAATACAAACAGAGAGTGCTTGAGTTTGCTGATTTACTGGGAGTTGATTTACGTCTTATCAGTAATCGTATTGGACAAAAACGTGATAAAGATGAAAATGGCAATATATATACCTTAAGCGATATATATAATATGGCTGATATTGTCACCTACCCTTCCCTTATTGAAGGGTTTGGAAATGCATTTTTAGAAGCTGTGTATTTTAAGAAATTGCTTATTGTAAACTGTTTTCCTGTATATGTGACAGACATCAAACCAAAAGGCTTTCAATGTTTAGAGTTTCGCAATTTTATCTCAAATAACTTTATGCAGGCCATACATACTACCATAGACGATACTGAGTTAATGCATGATATGATTACAAAAAACTTTACGATTGCAAAAAAACACTACTCACTTAATAATTTACATCTTAAGCTACAAAATATTATAGTGGAATATATAGGTGTATATAAACATTCGTGAACATACAGTTATTTGTTACTGCTTTATGGGATGAAGCAAAAGAGTTTTATTACTGGTTACTCCATCATGCTCAAATAATACCTACAAGTACTGTATTGCCACGCAATACTTCTTTACGAGAAATTAAAAACTGCCTCCAATATCTTCAACATGACAATAATAATAATGAATTGTACCTCAGCCCTATGCTACAGTGTTTTGCGTATACAAAAGAACCTGACAATACTACTCATAGTCAAGGACAGGCTCGCACACAGAATACTCCACTGTACTGTATGCTCCTTGTGACAGGTGTTGGAAAAGTTTCATCAGCAAGTGCTGTATCAAATATTGCATCACAGATACCTGTTTCTATTATAAAACTAGGTGCTGTACTGGGTGCAAGTAGTACATTACAACAAAGAGACATAGTATTTCCTCGTTTCTTTGCTCAGCATGATATAGACTTAGGGAGTAACAAAAAAAACGAACAGTACTTAAAAGCTGCTAATATGCATATACTTGATTCATATGTATCTCACAACGATAGCTATGATTCTTCTGGAGATAATAGCTTTGCCTCCATTGTGCCTCATCTTCAAACGAGGCTCTATCATTCACTACAGACAAGCGTTTTAGCACCTGCATCACTCTACACAGATCCTGCTCTCTGTATAAGTGGCGATAGTTTTGTTACACTGCAAAAAATAACAAAGAGAAACATTGCTTCTTATTCTCCTACATACGAACATACTGCTCTATATGGCACTGCTTTATACGATACTGATTTATATAATAGTGTCGAACAAGTATTTCAGTTACCAAAACCTTTACAGGCATTTATCTTACAATGCAACACAATACTATACAATCTGTTACAGAAGAGAAATACATCTCATCTGCATGAACAGTCTCACAATATAGCTCCTTCTATTGCAGTCATAGATATGGAAAATGCCGCTGTGGTACAGGCTGCACATACCTGTATTGCACCTATTATAGTGATAGCTATTGTACTTGATCATGTTTCTGCATTAAAAAAAGTAAATTATTATAAGGCAATACAAGATATTTCTAGCATAATTAAATACAGCTGTCTCACTTACATTGATATAATCACATAGTATATTTTATCTCTTTAAATTTGTAATATCAGCTTTGCTATAGAAAAATAGATGGATAAACCAATAATATCTATTCCTGTCGCAATAAGAGGAGACGCTATAACAGTGGGATCAAAGCCCAATTTTGATATTATAAGCGGGGCAAGTATGCCAATAATTGCAGAAAATAATACTACCGACAAAAGAGATACACTCAAAGCTATACCGTGTCTAACACTAATGATAGGAGGCACAAATACTCCAATCAACAGCACAAGTATACCTAAACAGAGACCGAGAAATAGCCCAACGATGAGTTCTTTCATTACAATTTTACATATATCCTTAAAAGAAAGTTCATTTTTAGCAAGTCCACTAATAATAAGGGCTGAGCTTTGTACTGCGGTATTCCCTCCTGTTGAAGTAATCACAGGAATAAATAATACAAGAAATGCAACACTGTGAATAAAAGATGAGAAAAAATTTATAACATTGCTCGTAAAAGTACTTGCAATTAACAAAAGTCCTAGCCATGGTATACGTGCCTGAAATAACTGAAATACTGAGCTATGTAAATACGACTTATCTTTTGTTGCATCACTTGTTACAGCACTCATTTTCAACATATCTTCTTTATGTTCTGCTTTACTAATTTCTATTGCGTCGTCTATAGTGACTATTCCAAGTAAACGATGAAACTTATCTATTACAGGAATTGCAATTAAATCATGTTCATACAAAAGCTGTACAGTTTCTTCTTGATCTGTTTCTGGGTGTACATAATAATATTCACTCACCATAAACTCTTCCAGACAAACGGTATCTTTTTTACGCATTAGATCGCGAAGAGATACCACTCCCTGTAGCTTGCCCATTCTATCAACTACATAAATATAATAAATCGTTTCTACTTCGTCTATGTTGTTGCGTATTAGCTGAATGGTCTGTGCTACTGTTGCAGTTGATCGTGCTGCTACATAGTTTGGAGTCATTATGCCTGCTGCATCGTCAGCATCAAAAGTCAAGAGAAACTTTACAATCTGCTGAGTGTTTTGGGGCAACGCTTCCCATATCTTACTTTTTAATGTATCGCTAATCATTTGAAATAAATCTGCAAGATCATCAGGTTGAATATTATTTAGCACTTCTTGTATGGTATTAGCGGCAATAAGCTGAGTCAGAAAATTTTCAAGATATTCTTGTTCAAGAGCAAATAGGATACTCTTTTGTTTGTCAGTATCAAGGAGAGAAAAATAATCCTGAGTGTTGTCAGACTCTTGTTTCATTAGTTCACTAAACTGAACGATAAGCTCCTCATTATCTGCTAGTGAGACCCAGTCTTTCCAATCTTCAATGGAAGTAATTTCTTTTTCTAGTTCATATGCCATTGACTACTTTCTCCTAATAGCTGTATTTCATGTTCTAAAGTAAATCCGTATGCCTCGTTTACTTTTTGTTTCATATGCAAAGAAAGGGCATATACATCTTCTGCAGTAGCTGTGCCTGTGTTAATAATAATATTTGCATGTAACGGATGTACCATTGCTCCTCCATACGATGTTCCTCTGAAACCTAAGGTATCAAGAATCTGCCCTGACGGCATACCGAAATCACGATTATTCTTAAATACTGATCCTGCACAAGGAGCAGTATAATGCCCTTTTATTCTTCTATCATATTCATATGATAGCATCTTTTGCCATAACTCCTCTTGCTGTGCCTCTTTGAGAGCAAATACACATTTAGTAATAATTATCTCCTGTTCTTGAAATGGCGATTTTTTATAAGAAAAATCCTTAGTATCAACTGTATAGCTCCAATGGATGCCTTGTAAATCATATCCTTCCACCGAAATAAGAGTTTCACATATTTCTCTTCCATAACATCGTGCATTCATCCAACATGCTCCTCCCACTGTACCAGGCATACCGTACAGAAACTCTATGCTCTGTTTTCCTCTATTTGCAAGATATACACAAAGACTTCGTACTGTAGAACCCCCTTCAACGGCTACTGTTGTCTCATTAAGCGATATATTGTTCATATGTACTGTACAGAGTACTAAACCTTTTATTTCATTGGTAGAAGCCAATACATTCGATCCTCCTCCTAGTATAGTTATCGGCACAGCATATGCATGAGCTATTTGTAGTACTTTCTGTAATTGCAGTATACTATTAGGAGTACAAAAAAACTCAGCTTGAGACTTTGTCTGAAATGCAGTATAAGTAAATAAAGAAAACTTACTTTTTATAGGAATATTATATGCTTGTAATTCTGTAAGGAAACTCATATATAAAATAATATACGAATAGTATAGTAACATTCAATAGTAGGACATTTAATGATTATTTCACAAAAAAGCATTATACGAGTATTCATCATACTATCGTTTTGTACGATTTTTTTTATGGCATTGTTCTTGTCAATCAGGACACTTCCTCCTATACTTTTTACGATAGATCCAGTAGTAGGAACACGTGGTGATACTGTACGCATGAGCGGTATTGCCTTGTCTCATGCAGATATTCCTACTAAAATATTTATAAACGATACCCTTGTGCCCGAACAGGACATCATCAATCGAGGCTTCTTTTCTATTGATTTTAAGATAAATGTTGATAGTGGTGCTAAATATATATATCTTAAACAAAATAACACCACAAGCAAAGCAAAATTACTTATTGTGCGATCATTAGAGAATGAGTTTTCCTTTACACAAAAACCTATAGCACAAAGACCTATGGCACAAAAGCCCACTGCCTCCCCTCTTTCAAATATATCATTTACGTACCGTAATGTTGATACAAATACTTTTATCATTGATGAAAATACAAAAAAAATAGTTACTCACCCAATAGAAGAAATACAGTTTGAGGTTCCAAATACACAAATAATACAAAATGTATGTTCCAGTACTGTGTTATCCAATGTGATGAACATAGAGTTACCAAAACATCTATGGAACATAAAAGATAGCACTACTGTATCCCTTGCTCTCCCTGAATTATTTTGGTTTAATTATAGCTCAGTTGCAAATACTTCTCTCAAATTTGATTGTAAGGATACACAGTTTACTTTCCCTTTAACGCTTAACTCTGTTACTGTTACTTCTCAAGATATTTCTTCGTCCTATGAACTAAATATCATATATCAAAAAAATAATAGTGGTAGCTACCTGTTGCCTATTCAAAATAGAAATCAACAACGAAGAATAGTGCTTGATAGTCAATATAATGTGTTTCTCTATAACTATTTTAACTCGTATGTCACTTATCCCGAATTTGATATGAGTCTTACTATTACTCCGCTTATTATAAAAGATATTGATTCTCTACGCTTTGAACAAAATCCAGAACATATTCTCAGTCCTGCGTATTTGCGCCTCAGTGAGAATGAGACTGTTCTTATTGATGAACTTTTTCGTACTTCTCTTCAATCTACAAGAGCAATAATACAGGCTATGCGCAATAATCCTTCATTACAACTAAACGAAATACACTCTTTAGTTTCAACGCTGTATCAGGAGCTACACACTGTCTCTGAAGAATCAAAAAATGCGTATATAACACAGCAACATGCTTCTACTTTACAGTATTCTAATACTAATACAATACACTTACTTCTTATGGCTCGTATACTCCATCGTTATGGTATCATTACTCGCACAATGCTTGGAGCTATGATTCAAAGAGTCCGAAATCAAGATGACACTCTTACTACTGTACCTATAGATGCTTCAAAGGATCTTTTAGTATGGCTTGAGTTTTATAGTAAAGAGTACGGATGGGTTGCTATTCAAAATGAGTATCGCACGCAAGCAGCTGCATCTGTAAATAAAAACGAGGCTTTTGACGAGTCGTTTAATGGAGCTTCTTTAGAAAATTCTATACAAGAACTTATTATTCCTAAAAACCTACTTCGTCTTTATATTCTTGAAGAATATCTGTGGCTTGAACACAATGCACAAAAAGCTATCCTTCCTGCACAGATCAATTTTCTGTAAAGTGCCTACGAAAGAGCATCTTTGATGATAGTTTCCACATCCTTAAGTGTTAATGCTTCTATTATCTTTGCATCTTTTTTATCTTCTGGTAGTTTAATATTTTTACTTGCTCCTAATCGTAAAAATGGACCATAGGGTCCCTCATAAATGCCTACCTTTAATTTCTTGCTTGAATATACCCCAAGGTCTTTTAGTAACACAGATCCTCTTCGTCTCCTTTTTACTTCCTGATTAAGTCGTTCAATAGCTCTCTCTAGCGTGATGGTATAGACATCATCATCTTTCGTAAGAGTTCTTGTGCTTTCTCCACATTTAATATAGGGACCAAAACGACCAATATGTACAGTTATGTCTTCTCCACTTTTAGGGTGCTGGCCTAGTACTTTCGGAATACTTAAAAACTTTAAGGCATCAGCTAATGTTATACTATGTGCATCCATTGTCTTTGGAACTTGTGCTCTTCGGGGTTTTGGAGTATCTTCACTTACTTCTCCTAATTGTACATAGGGACCATATTTACCAGTAAGACAATATACATTCATTCCTGTTTTTTCATCTACTCCAAGCGGTTCTTGACTTTTACGTTTTATGCCTATGAGCGTATTGATATAACTAGGAGTTATATCTGATGGACTGCAATCTGCGGGAATTGAAATATGCTGTTCCTCACCTTTGCCTTGCATAATTATGTACGCACCGTATCGTCCTTCTCGTACCTCGTATTCGGGTGGTAAATTAGGTATGTATATTTTTTGAGATTTCTCTTTGTCAATAGTACTTCCCATGTCCACTTTATATGCTAAGCCATTCTCAGAAAGATAAAACTGACTGAGATACTGTAAATAATTTTCTTGTCCTACTGCTATTTTGTCAAGGCTTTCCTCTAGTGCTGCAGTAAAATCATAGTCTACATATTCTGCAAAATTTTTCTCTAAAAACTGTGTGACGCTAAATCCTGTGAGCGTAGGCACTAATGCTTGATCAACTCTTTTTACATATCCTCTTTCTATAAGAGTATTGATGATAGTGGCATAGGTAGAGGGACGTCCAATTCCTAACTGTTCTAAGTGCTTTACAAGCGAAGCATCATTATACCGAGCAGGAGCTTTTGTTTCGTGTTCTTGTATATCAAGCTGGTATATCGGTAGCTCCATCCCTTCTTCTAAACCAGAAGGCAAGATAGTCTCATCCATCTTGGTATCATTACTTAATGCCATAAATCCTGGAAAGGTTATGACTGAGCCTGTTGAGTTAAAGGTATATTGTTTTGCTTGTAAAGTAATTGTTTGTATATCTTTTACTGCGGGAGCCATCTGTGAAGCAAGTGTTCTATGCCATATAAGCCTATAAAGACTGAGCTCTCTTCCTTGTAAAGAAGTAGCATCAGGGTCAATAAAGCTGTCTCCTGCTGGACGAATGGCTTCGTGAGCCTCCTGTGCATTTTTCGATTTCTTAAAAAATTGACGTGGCTGGGTATGTAAATAATTTGTATCAAAGCGTTTTAAGATACTATTACGAGCAGCACTCACTGCTTGCGAGGAGAGGTTAGGAGAATCAGTTCTCATATAGGTAATAAACCCTTGTTCATACAAGGTTTGAGCGGTACGCATAGTTTCACGTGAAGTGAGCTTTAATCTCCTATTAGCATCCTGCTGTAAAGTGGATGTTGTATACGGAATAGGCGGCTGAATATTGTGTGTTTTTTTCTCTATGTTACTGATAGTCATATCAGTACCTTGTAGCTCTTGTACAATCTTCTTGCAATCATCATGAGAAAGATGCACTACATCATTCTTTAAGTTTCCTTCGTTACTAAAATCTGATCCTGTTGCAATTCTTTTACTGTCAACATAGGTAAGTTTTATTGGGAGTTTTTCATCATCTTTGTATGTGAGTGTCCCTGTAATGTCGTAGTAGCGTACCGCCTTAAACAGAGAGCGTAAATATTCTCGATCAACTAAAAGGCGTAAGCTCGGTGATTGTACGCGTCCTGCAGAGAGACGGTATGTTATCTTTTTCCAAATAAGCTCTGATAATCGGTATCCGTAAAGTCTATCAATAATACGCCTTGTTTCTTGTGCACGAACAAGACTCATGTCTAAATCACGATACGAATCTATTGCTTTTTGTATTGCTGTCTTTGTTATTTCATGGAATACCATACGCTTTAATGGTACTTTTGGTTTCAGTAGTTCTACAATATGCCATGCTATACTCTCTCCTTCTCTGTCTTCGTCTGTAGCTAAAAACAACGCTTCTACTGATTGTAATTTTGCTTTGATTTCACGAATGAGCTTTGTTTTTCCTGTTACGGTAACATACAAAGGGGTAAAATCGTTCTCAACATCAACCCCTAAACGAGCCCAAGCATGTTCTTTGTATTTTTTTGGAATATCACTTGCCGAACGAGGAAGATCTCGTACATGACCTATAGATGATACTACTTCATATTCTTTTGAAAGAAATTTTGATATTGTTTTTGCCTTAGTGGGAGATTCCACAATCACTAAATACTTGCTCATATTATTCCTTACTAATTAATTATCTTTTTTTTTAATTATACCTAAAAAACAATTTTTTTATACTCTTACTATAATTTTACTAAAAAATACATTATCTCCCAATACAATACTCTCCATCTATATACCGTAAGCATTGCCTATAGTACTTCTTCTATAACTTCTATGCTCTTCCATTTTCCTTGTATATACCGCATCATCATGCCAATACCAACGGCAAATGCATATCCTATAAAAATAATCCATGCTCCTATGGGAGATACACTATTATTTTGTACTACAACATACAGGAGTATAATAAATACTATAGCGATACTAATAAAAATATACATAGATGCCTTAGTATCGCCTGCTCCTCTTAGTGCTCCAGAAAAGGTTAAGTGTGCTGCATCTGCAAGAAGATAAATACATGCAGTTCTTAGCATTGTCTTTGCAAGAGGATATACTTGCTGTGGTTCTTTCATAGTTGCCAAAAAAGGTACGATAAAATAATGGGTAAAGGTCAAAAAACAAGCCATGATAAATAAAGCGTAGAGTACCACCATAGAAAACGATGTTCTCACTACCCTCCTTACAGAATTTATATCTTTTGCCCCCATATAACGACCAACAAGGGAAGTGGTAGCAAACTGTGCTCCTATCATAGGAATAAAAAACATAGAGTCCCAGTTTATCGCTATGGTAACTGCTGATCCTACCACAGCACCATAATTGTTCATTATCAGAATAAAATAATTAAATGCTCCAACTCCTACTAATGCTTCAATTCCTGCAGGTGTTCCAAAACATATAAGTTTCTTAAGTATCAATATATCCAAAGAAAGAAAACTACGCGTGTTGTACTGATCATGTATTTTTTTTCCAAAATAATGCCATAGCTGAATAAACAGTGAAATAACACTGCTCAATATGGTAGCTATTGCAGCTCCTACTATGCCAAGTTCTGGAAATATCCATATTCCATTGATAAGCATATAGTTTAGTGGTATGTTAACAAGCAATCCTATAATATTGGCTATCATGACAATACTTGAGTTACCTATCCCAATAAAAAATCCACTAAATCCACTTCGTATTATTGAAAATAGCCCCCCAAGTAGAAGTATCTGTGTGTAAATGACTTGTAGTTCATTTTGTACAGGATCATGATCAAACAAGCCGTACATAAGAGGCACAAGTAAATACAAAATAAATACGATAGGAAATGTAAATATACCAAAATAAAGTGATTGTATGCCTACTTTTGCACATTGATGATATTTTTTCGCTCCAAAATACTGTGCTGTAATGGTATTAGTAAAATTTGCAGTGAAAATAAAAATGCCACATAAGAAAAAAAATGTTACTCCTCCTGTCAATGTTGCATTAAGATATAATTCTCCTTGACCTTCTTTATAATTTGTCAAAAATAATCTATCAGTAAAAAACATAAGTGTATCAGTGGCCTGAGAGACTACTATAGGAAATGCAATGGATAAGTATGTAAGCAGTTCTTTACGAGTAAAGAACTGTCGTTTAATAAAATTTCGTATCATTTTCATCATAAAACCGCATGTAAATTATATATAGGGTATATGTTTTGTCATTTAGTGTCAAATAAAAGAACATATTTTACAGAAAACAACATACATATGCAATGTATGCTTATGTACTGAGAGTACCGTGTACGAGATGTCGCTCCTTGCCATGTGAACAAAGAAGCGGGGTAATGGCATGTATATGTATATACGCACTGTTCTTGACATGTTCTAGCTCTTGTTCAATATTTTCTTTTCTTCCTTTGTAGAGCAAGAGTGTTGCTTGTCCTAGTGCATGGAACATGGCTTCTATAAGCTGTACAGTCAGAGGGCGAAACGCTCGTGCAGTAACAAGCACAGGCTGACACATACGATCGTGAGAGAGTGACCAATGGTATAGATTGTTATTTATCACGGTAATGGGTAATTGTATGGAAAAAGCATTGTTCAATGTACTAATGCTATCTTGTAGAAATGCACATTTTTTTGGAGATTTTTCTAACAAATACCAATGTGTTGGTATTTTACACGCATAAAAACATAATGCAAGTAATATACCGGGAAATCCTGCTCCTGTTCCTAAATCTACACAGGGAATACTATGCTGTGTATCGCAAGGAGAGGCAAGATTTTTTACGATATGCTGTACTTGCTCATAAAAATACCCTAATGCAACTAAACAGTCTTCAACATGATCTGCTATTATTTCGTTAGGCCCCATTATATTCAAGGTATTTCTTCTATTGTGTAATGCTTGTAAAAAGCACTGTACTGCTTTTTGAATAAACATATTTTCTTTTGGAGAAGAAAATGGAGCGGGCAAGGTGCTTAAAAAGGCTGAGGGTTCTATCAATGATGTACTAAGTGGTATCATACAATACCATGTATTTCTTATTCTTCTAATTGATCGTTAAAGCCGTTATGGTGTTTTTTATTATGGTGTTCCTTATGATGAGTGACTTTTTCATGTTCATCTGATAGAATCTTTTTTAATTTATGTACAAGATTTTCAATGGCAGGATAGAGTAATTCGTGCTCAGTTTCACAATGTATCTTTTTATGATGACGTTTTGTGTTTATATCTGCTTCTATCTTAAATTGATGAGATTCTTTTATAATGCGAATATCTCCACTTACTATAAATCCCTTAAGATAATCAAATTTTGATAGCTTTTCTTGTATAAATTCTCTTGTTGTATCGCCTAGGTGATAATGAATTCCATGCAGTTGTATTTGTTCTAACATGTTACCTCCATATGTTCTGCTCCTTATAGTATATATTTTTTACTACATTGTTAGTATATATTCATTGTATCAAAAGTAGTATTTTTATAAAATACTATGTACAAGTTTCAATCATGTAGATTTAAGTGAAAATTCAAATGAGAAGACCAGCAAAGTATCTAAATATACCATAGAGAGTGCTTCCTTACTGCTCTTGAGGTTCTATAGCAAGAAAGGAGTATTTCCTTTCTTGCTATAGGTGTATGTCTATGTTACGATGTACACACTGAACTACCAGCAACCTTTGGGTACTGTGCTGTTTTGCCATCCATAGCTGAACCTTTGAAATCAAGGACATGTATTTGTCGAATATTACACCATTTCCATGATGACAAATCTTGATTAAATTTAGAAGCATTGTAAAACATAGAAGTAGCTCCCAAAATCGTATCTGCAGTAAAATTCCGCACATCCCAATTACTTATAT
Organism: Spirochaetia bacterium; assembly: GCA_965218205.1. Lineage (GTDB taxonomy): Bacteria > Spirochaetota > Spirochaetia > WTKD01 > CBDDCA01. The sequence continues at coordinate 1,795,135 of OZ244590.1, forward strand.
CTTGATCAAAAGCAGTAGCATCAGCAAACATAAGCCAAGCTCTAATAACCTTACTCACATCCCAATCTCCTATGTCCTGATTAAATTTTCTTGCATTAGAAAACATATTACTCATAGTAGTAACCTTACTCACATCCCAATCTCCTATATCTTGGTTAAAGACATTTGCACTAAAAAACATACCGCTCATGTTCGTTACATTACTGGTATTCCACTGTGTTAGGTCTCCATTAAAAGTACTATCTCTATCAAATAAATCACTCATATTAGTAATAGCACTGGTGTCTATCATGTTGAGGTTGGGGCTAGGGTTATTGTTTCCTCCCGAACCTTGCCTTGTTTTTTCTGCACTGATAATAGCTTTGAGTATTGTCTTTGTTGTTGGTCTATAATATTTAGCTGATGTCTCTCTTGGTGGTGGAGTTCTCAGCCCTGTCCTTATAACGATAGTAGCGGGTACTCTTTTATTTAAAGCAGTCAATGTACACTGTACTACATTGTAACTATACTCAGTGATGGCATCATCATGTACATTGGATTTATTTGCTATGCCTGTTATAGTAACTGTTTTGCTACTCTGATTAAACGATACTGCTAATCCTGTTTCTTTTTTGATTTTCTTTGCAGCTGCCTCTAGTATTTTGGTATCACAGGTAAAGGCAACGCCACTGGGAGTGCTGCTGAGTACTCTTGTAGTATTTACTGCTGGTGTTTTGCCTACTTCTGCTGAGACTATGCTAGTGTTTCCTATAGATATTTCTCTTGCTACAAACTCGTGGCGTTCTCCTACTGATGCTTTTGTATCATCAGTACTGTTTACTGCTTGCACTACTATTTCATAGCTTGTGCCTACTGTCAATCCTGTCAGAGTGCTGTTGGTTGTTCCTGCTGCTACTGTTGTGGGGCTTGAGTCTGCATTTTTTATTGCTGTTACGCTTTTTGCACTGCCACTTTTTGCTACTTTGTATACTTTGTACGATACTTGTGCTACTGCTAGGGTGTCTCCTTTGTTTGTTTTGTGGCTTGCAGTAAGGCTGGGGGCTGTCCACGATAGCGTTGCACTCCCTCCTGTTACTCCTCCTACTTGTATGTTGCTTACTTCTGCGGGATCTGTCGCTTGTGATGCGGTTGTTACTGTTGCTACTGTCGATACTGCTTTTTTGCTTGGGTCTGTTTTTATGGCTACTTCTACTACAAAGTGATACTTTGTTGCTCCTTTTATTGCTACTGTTGGGGATGTCACGCCTATACTGCTAAGCGCTGGTACTGTGTACACTCCGTTCCTTGCTGTGCCTATAGTTACTTTTCTGCCTCTTTGTACTTCTGCTACTGTGGGGGTTGTGTCTTTCTGTAAGCCGTACACTGTGTATACTAGCTCATCATTGCTGGTTACTGTTGTGCCATCTTTGTTTTTTGCTCCTGTTATTGTGCTTAATTGCGTGAGTACTAGCTTTATTGTTCCTGTTGTGTTTGTTGACGGTGATACTACCAGCTTGCCTGTTAAGGACGAGATAGGGGCTGTTGCTTTTGATCTGGGGATGGTGCTCAGTTCTAGTGTTTGTATCAGTGCGGGGTCTTTGCTTTGTGCTTTCTTTGTGGTAGAGGGGTTCAGGCTGTTTATTGCTTCTATTCCTATGGTGTATACTGCTCCTTTTGTTCCTATAAATGTTCCTCGTAAAGTGCTGTTTCCTGCTATATTTTGTGTTTGTACTCCTGTTATTGCTTTTATTTCTGCTATAGTTTTAGTACTCTGGTCTCCTGCTACTATGTATACTTTGTATTGTATTTGTGCCTGTGTGAGTGTTCTGTCATTGGGTGCTTTGTGGTTGTTGGTAATTGTTCCTGCTTGAAACTCATACTGTACGGTATCGCTTGTTTCTGTTGATTCTGCAATAAGCAGAGTGAGGCTTTTTGGTGCGGGGGGGACAGTGGATATTGCATCGTATACTGCTACTTTGTCAGTGAGCGTTGTTGGGGGGCTTACTCTGTTATGTTCTACTGTGAGAAACGTAAAGCTATATTGTTTTGCATTTGCTTGTGTTGCTGATACTTCTATGCCATCTGCTATGCCAAAGCTAATGGTGGTTGTTGTACTTGTTATGCTTTTTTCTGCTACCAGTGTAGTGCTGTCGTACATACGCAGGGTGTAGTACTTATTTGATCCAGGTGCTTGCGTAAAGGTTGCTTTTATTTGTATTGCTCCTGTTGTAACGAGGGCGGGCTTGCTTTGAAAGAGTTCTGCTGAGGGGGCTGTGAGTGGGGTGGGTGTTGTTATGTCTTGTGTGGCTTGGCTACTTTTGTTTTCTGCATAGTCTATTGCTTGTATTGTTACTGTGTATGTTTTTCCTTGACTGAGTTCTTCGACAGAGAGTGATGTTGTGGGATAGGGTATTTTTTTCTCGTTCAGTACTGTGGTACTTGTGCCTTTCTCTTGTATGCTTATGCTGTATTCTTTTATGTCTTTGTTCTTGGCTTTTGTTGCATCGGGTGCTGTCCATGTTATTTGTGTTTCTACTTTTGTTGCTGATACAAAGGGATAGCGTGCCTGTATGTTTGTTACTGCATCGGGAACGGTGCTATCTGCTCCTGTATCTACTGTGGTTGTTGCTTCTGTTCCTTTGTTGCCTGCATAGTCCTGTGATTGTACTGCCACTGTGTACTCGGTGGTGGCTTTGAGGCCTAGTATCTGTGTGTTGCGTACTGCTCTGTCTGTTATTGTTACTGTCTTTGCTGGAGTATCGCTCTCTTTTTCTGTTGCTGTTATGGTCACTCCTGCGTAATCTCGTACATTGGGTGCTTGCCAGATTACTACTATGCTTGTTGCTCCTCCTACGGCACTTACATTGGTCGCGGGCTTTGTTGTTTTGTCGGTTGTTGCTTGTTCTTTTGACACTGCAGTGGAGTATTTTCCGTTTTGAGAGACATACACTTCTACTTTGTACATAAGCGTGCCGTAGAGTTTTGTGAGTGCTATGCCATCTTTTGCTACATACACAGTGGCGTATTCTTTGGCTTGTGCAGTTGCTCCGCTGACATTGGTTGCACTGGTATCTTTGTCTATTGTCTCCTCTGCTACTACTGTCTTTGTTGCGGTTGCTGTTACTCGTACTAAGAGGCTTTTTGCTGTGCTCCCTGTTCCAAAGGCAAAGCTCCCCCACTTGATAAGCAGGCTTTCATCGGCTGGGCTATTGTCTTTATCGTTTGCTGTTACGCTAAGGTTTGCCTCTGGCAGTGCTGTTACTGTTTGTGAAAGCTGGGATGCTTGCACGCCTGTCAGTACTGTTGTAGGACTGCTTGTGTTGTCATTTCTGTCTTTGTAGCGTATTTCTACATCATAGGCTATGCCTGCAAGTGTGGAGATATTTGGAAGCGTAACTTCTCCTTGCTGTAGGTTCTGCACGGTAGCTTGTGCAAGCACTGTGCCACCAGTCGTGCTTTTTACCACTATTGTTGCTTCTGCTATGTCTGTCTTGCCTGATGCTAGTCGCTCTTTGTCCCATGTTATCTTTATGCCATCCCCCGACTTCTCCACTCCTACTTGTGTCAATGTGTCTTGTGGGGTAGTGGTATCTATCAGTGTTGTCACAGAGCGGGTTGTTTTTGGTGATACTTCTGTGTCTGAGCCTGATCTTGATTTCTGGGCTTCTATCTCTACTGTGTAGTTAGTGAGAGCTTGTAAGCCTTTGAGTTTGTACGATTGTCCTTGTTGAAACAATGCACGATATTCTATTGCAGGAACACGCACTTGTATGACTTGGGCTGGTGCGGTAGAGGTAGCTTTTACTACTACATGCGTGGCTTCGCTTGGGGCTTGCCAGCGTAATGAGAGCGTCCCGTCATTGCCTGCTGGCTGTATCTGCACATTGGACAGTGATGCAAGGGTCGGGGTTACTGGTGGTGTTACCCCTCCTCCCCCTGATGAGGAACTGCTACTGCCCTCCGAACATCCTACGAGTACGAGGGTAGCTATTGCTAGCACTAAAAACAGTGCAACGAGAGTTATGCTTTGCTTATATCGAGAGTGTACCCCCCCCCCCCCCGATTTTTTTCACGCTGTATAGCTCTTTGCTTTTGTAGCTATCGTTCATAGAAATACTCCTTACTATTTGTTTTATTGTATATAGCATTATACACAGTAATATTATAGTACAAAATGCTATTAATTGTTCCGTGATACAAGTACTATTAGATATAGATAGCACATAAGAGAGCAGCACTACAATCATCCTACTTCCATCATTGTAATAGCTTTATGTACTCCTTGCGTTGGCATATCAGATTTCTGTAAAGAGCATGTAAGACTGTATCGCCATTTTCTTGCTCCTGGTTGTCCGTTAAAAAAAGGAATAAGATGACGTATAGCATGTAAAATATATGTTCTCTCTTTCGTGTTTTGTGTGCTTGTCATACAAGATTCCAGATATTCAGCATAGCACTGAGCAATAGCAAATATCACCTTACGTGAAATAGGAGTATTGTTACTTTCCATTGTACATGCCCTATTATCTGCTTTCTTTCCAAAAAATAGACTATCAGCATGATAAAATAGCATAGGATTTTCTATTGCTAATCGCCCTATCATAACAGCAGCAACATGACGTAAATGCTCTTTCGCCTGTACAAAGTTTTTTATTCCTCCATTTATTTCTATAGGAACAGGAGCAGAAGTAGCAATGCGATATACATCATCATAGCGAAGTGGCGGAATATCTCTATTCTGCTTAGGACTAAGCCCTCCAAGTATAGCAATACGAGCGTGTATTGTAAGAGCATCTATCCCCGCATTACACATTGAGGAAACAAAATGCTCTAAATATTCATATGTATCATATACAGGCATGCCAAATTTAGTACCATCAAGCCCTAAACGACACTTAAGCGTAATAGGAACATCTACCGCTCGTAGCATTTTCTCAACAATAGTAGCTGTATTAGAAATATCAGCCATCAGGCTTACTCCAAAACGACCTTGCTTTACTTTTTCACTAGGACACCCTGCGTTAATATTTATTCCATCATATCCATAATCAACAGCAATTTTTGCTGCCTCTGCCATATCATCTGCATTGTCTCCCCCTAACTGTAGAATAACTGGCTTCTCTTGTAAAGAAAACGAGAGATGCCTCTTTGCATCACCATGAAGAATAGCTCCCGTGCTTATCATTTCGGTATAGAGCAATGTATGTTTTGTGATATACCGCATGAGCATACGAAAATGTCTATCAGTATAATCCATCATGGGAGCTATACTTACAGGATGTATTACTTTTTTATCAGAGTACATATTGTTAGGAAATTATGTATTTTACTCAGCTAAAGCAAATTGAAAGAACTCGCTGAAAATTTCGATAATCTATATTAATTGTGCTATTTATTTTTGCTTGCATTTGAATAAAGTTATCCATTCTTTATTATCTCCTCTTGCAATCTTTTTCTTATAATATTTATGTACTTTGATTCTAACTCATATCCTATTATTTTTCTTTTGTTCCTATAACTTGCTATTGCGGTGCTACCACTCCCTAAAAATGGATCTAGTACCGTTTGCTCCTCTTGAGTAAATATTTTTATGAGATGCTCTAATAATGCAACTGGTTTCTGTGTAGGATGTTCGGTTCTATCTTCCCCTGCAGGTTTTTCAACTTTCATTACATTAGAAGGAAAATAACCATCCATAGTAACTTTTGTATCAATAAGCCCTACTTCCCATTTATCAAAGTTATCTATAAATGTTCCTTCTAGTGGTTTTTGTGCCAACATCATCGGCTCAAAAGCAGGTTTTAATTGAGGTGTTTTTCGCCCATTTATCTTGTTTTTTAGTCGCTTTTTTTCTCTATCTGATATATCTTTTTTGTCTATAAAATGATCTAGTGTAAATGCCTTTGGCTGTGCTTTTTTTGTATAATGCCATGTCAACATATCTTTAATCCAAAATCCAGCATCTTCGCTGGCTACCGCCATTCTCTGATACAACCTCCCTTGACTAAAAGATATAAAAAAGCCACCTGGAACTAATACCCTATAAATTTCTTTTGCGACCTTTTCAAAAAAAACTCCAAAGTTTATACTCTGCTCGGGACTAAATTTCATGCCAGCAGGTAAATTTCCAACTGTGTTACTGTTAGTAGTATTTATTTTTTTATCGTTCCATGTATTATCTAGCTTATCTATAAAATAGGGAGGGTCGGTTAAAACAAGATGTATAGAATTATCTGCCAGTGTAGGCAAAAAATCAAAGCAATCTCCATCTCTTAATTGTATTCCTTCATGGAAAGGGTTGTCTTGAGGAGATTTTACTGCTTCTCCTAGTAATTGATCAAAGCTCATTGGGATAGGATCATTAAATACTATTTCACTCATTCTATTAGCTCCTTGTAAGTTAATCTAATTCTACTCCTTTTTTTTAGTTTTTTATTTTCATGCTTATTTTTCTCTTTTCCATCTATAAACATCTCATCTATCTCTACTATTCCTGTAAGAGATTTTGTAAGATCTGCATGTTCTATTATCGTTCTTATTCTGTGCATGAGAAACCATGCTGATCTTTGCTGTACTTCTAACTCGTTGCTTAATTGTATAGAAGATATACTTTTTTTACTTGATGTTATCAACCATAAAGCAGCAAAGCATTTTTGTAAAGGTAGCTTACAACCTTCAAAGATAGTTCCTTTTTTAATACTAAATTGCGTTTTGCATCTTTTACATTTATACACATTTCTAGTATTTAACAGAGTACTCTCATTACATGATTTACAATTATGACATACAACCCCATTGGGAAACCTTAATGTTTCCATATACTTAATACAAGTTTCTTCATCTTTGAATACTCTAAAAAAATCAGCTATACTTTTAATGTTATTACTCATATTACATATGGTAGTGCATTTTTAGTGGTGTGTCAATTTTTATTCACACCATACTTTTCTATATTTATGGTGTAAGTAATAAAATTTTATATTATATATAATTGGTATATGGAGTATGAAAAACTACTAATAAATGGAGACCATATTGCTATGTCTAAAGAAGAAATAGATCACTGGTATGGAATAATAGAAGTAGAACATGATAAATACTTAAAACAGTATCATATAAAACTCCCTAAAAAAGAATCATCAAAAGGACTATGGCTTATTTATTTACGAAAATATATGGGAAAATTAGTACATAAAGATACTATCTCTCTTTTTGTTAAAACAATAATTAAAACAGCAGGACAAGATCAACAAGTAAGGCATTTAGGAGCTGATGGGTTTTACGTACTAAACAGAGGAGAAAAACTACAAAACTCAAAACAAAAAGTCCCTAGTGGATACCATATTCTCATTACCTTAGAAAATCCTAGACCAGACCATATTTTTAAACAATTAAAAAGAATAGGAAGAGTAGGAGCTAAAGATTTTAATGACTTAAAAGTAGTATATGATTTTAAGTGTGCTACTTGTGGAGCGGAAGAAGGAAAACCACATCGATATTTTCCACAAACTAAGGTACTGTTGGAACAAGGACACCAAGATCCCAACAAAGCGTTAGAACTAGATAATACAATTCCACAATGTCAATTATGCAATAAATACTATTTAGACAGATTTATTTTTGATGAAAAAGGAAGAGTAAAAGAAATAAATACACATTCTAAAAGAGGTAAATCAAATACATAATCTCCTATTGTTATATCGTTACTACAGCATCTTTACTATCGTAATGATATACGAGCAGCTCCTAAGCATTCGTAAGCCTGCACATTACAAATCTCACTTTCCGTAGTATCTAATACCATAGCAGGTTCATGTTTATAAGAGATACCCTGCATCGTATCTGTATAAAACACAATGTACTGTCCATCTGCAATACCATAATCTTGTTGCGTTAAATACGCTACTCCACTTGTCATACTATCATCCCAATCACAGCGTACTTTTATCAATTCAGGACCATGACGTATTTTTACATACAGTGATGACAAAGCAGAATCTTTCTCCCCTATCCAATGAGAACGAGAAAAATGTACCGTATTTGACTCTTGCTCGTGTAATAGATTGGCATGACATACCCACACAATGTTTTCCTCAAACGATTTTCTAGCTACATACCAGGGCCCTCCTCCTAACCCTAATCCAGTTCGTTGCCCAATAGTATAAAACCAACTTCCTTCATGTGTTCCTAAAATCTGTTTAGAATGTATATCTACTATAGTACCTGTTTTGATACCAAGATGAAATTTTACAAAATCACGATACTTTATCTTTCCAAGAAAACATAGCCCTTGACTATCCTTTCTATCCATAGTAATTATATTATGCTTTTTTGCATATGAACGTACCGCAGTTTTCTGCATATCACCTAAAGGCATTACTAATTTTGAAAGCTGTTGTTGATTTAGCATAGAAAGAAAATAAGTTTGATCTTTTCTTGTATCACTTGCTGTCAATAAATGGCATATTCCGTTCTCATCTTTGCATATTCTTCCATAATGCCCTGTAATTACAGTATCTATATCAGAAATTCGCTCTAAAAATACCCCTAATTTTATATGACTATTACAAAAAATATCTGGACTTGGAGTTCCTCCATTTCGTAACTCATTAAGCGTATAGCTTACTATTTTCTCCTGATACTCTTGCTGCAGTGATATTACTGTATATGGTATATCTAAATCCTGTGAAATTTTTTTCACATAAGACAAATCTTCTTCCCATGGACATTCACCCAAAAAAGAGAGTTCATCTTCTAGCCAAATCTTAAGATAGTATAAATGAATATGTTTTTTAAGAGATGGATGATCACTTATAAATCTGTGTACTGCTACAGAACTATCCACTCCACCAGAAACAAGTGCTGCTATATGTTTCATATATTTATGAAAAAAGCATTTGTATTAGTGATGAAAATATAACAGCGACAGTTACTCCAGCAATAGCCACTACAAACAATATCCATTTTTCTTTTGTATTTAATCGTTTCTTACTCATCTTATTTAGTATACCATACAGGACATTCTTGTAAGAAAAATAAATCGCAAATTCAAGTATTACATACGATAAAGGAGAAAAAGCAGCTTATGATGTCAATATTAGCCATTGAATTTGTAATTTATCTTGTATTTATTACAGTTATTACAGTAAATTATACTGTCTTAAACATAATAGAAGAAATATAAAGGAGTATTTTAATGAGTACAGAAAATACAATAAATCAAGATACAATAGATTGGGACAAAATAGACATAGAAGCATTAGATGACAAAAAAGTAGAATTCTTTTATAACAATGCAATACAACTTGTTAATAATATAAGAAAAACATCAGATACCCATAGACAAAAATCAGGTCTTTACTTGACAGGATGTATACTATTGCTAACAATAATAATCCCTTTGGTAATACAAATAATACCTTCAATATCCAAAATAACATATACAATATTTAAGGAGAATACTACATGCTTATTTATATTTGTTGTTTTGTTAATTATTCCTGGTATACTAGTAGTGTTTATTATCATAACAGGGTTTTGGAAAGCAATTAAACAATTTCATATAACACTACGAAATAAATGCTATATCACACCATACTTACCACCGCGAAGCTTTTTTGAAAATGAAGTATATAAAAAAGAGATGAAAGAAATAAAAATAGATACAATACAATTACTAGAAAATGAAATAATCAGTGAAAATTTTATTATCCTAGAAAAGAATACTAAATCATTGGAAAAAGGAATAAAATACTTTGCAAAAGCATTTTATCTACTCATAATTTCTCCTATAATATTCTCTGTATTGATAACAATACTATTAGTTCTACTTCAAATATATAATCCTCAATTACTATATACTATTTTTTATTCTCATTAGGAGGATCATAACTTTCTCGCAGTATCATTCTTGGATCAATTCTCAAAGTAGTCCTAGCGGTATCTCTGCCATTATTAGAAGACACCTTTTGGGGTTGAGGCACCTGTTTAGTTTGTTTATTGTTACTCATAATTATATTATAGCGTATTTACGCTATTTTGATTATCTCTCTTCCACGCACGAATTCAAGTATTAATTGCGACAGCAAAGACTACCTGTACATAAAAAAGAGAGTGCTATGCACTCTCTTTTTTATGTACTATCCTACGATGAGGGGCATGCCACTGTATCAGTTTTATCCTTTGGGTGCCATGCTGTTTTGTCAGCTATAGCTGAACCGAAGAAATTATCGATATCTATTCGTGATATCTTACACAATTTCCATGATGATAAATCTTGATCAAATGCACTAGCTTGAAAAAACATCAAACCTATATTAGTAACATTCCCTACCTTCCAATTTCCTATATCTTTATTAAATGCACTTGCTTGAATAAACATGTTTTTCATATTCGTTACATTTTCCACATCCCAATCTCCTATATCTTGATTAAAAACACTTGCTTGAAAAAATATACCAGACATATCCGTTACATTGCTGGTATTCCACTTTGTTATATCTCCATTAAAAGTACTATCACGATCAAATAAATCACTCATATCAGTAATAGCACTGGTGTCTATCATGTTGAGGTTGGGGCTAGGGTTGCTGTTCCCTCCCGAACCTTGCCTTGTTTTTTCTGCAGTGATAATAGCTTGCAGTGCTGTCTTTGTTGTTGGTCTGTAATAGTTAGCTGATTGTCCTGCTAGTTTCACCAGCCCTGTCTCTACATTGATAGTCGCAAGTACCTTTTGTCCCGAGTTTGCTCCCGCAGAAGTAATGGTACATTCCACTACTCCATAGCTATACTCAGTTATAGCAGTATCATGTATGTTTGATTTATTTGCTGTGCCTGTTATCGTTACTGTATTGGTATTTTTTGCAAACGATACTGTTAGGCCTGTTTCTTGCTTGAGGGTGCTGTTATCGTTATCTATTGTGCTTTCATCACAGGTAAATGATAGCCCACTAGGACTAATGCTGGTAAGTACTCTCGTTGTATTTTGTGCGAGTGCTGAGCCTACTGTTGCTGAAAGCTTTGTGGCATTTCCTATCACTACTGTTGGGGTGCTGGCAGATACTGCTGTTGCTTCTGCTGATATTTTTGTCTTTTTGAGGCTGTTTACTGCTACTGCGGTGATATAGTACTTTGTATTCAATCGTAGGTTGCGTATTGTATAGCTTGTTGCTCCTGTTGGCACATCGTCTTTTTCTGCTCCTACTTGTGCATCGCTTGCTCTTTGTGCCTGTGTTTTTACTGTTGCTCCATTTATGCTTGTATTTGAGGCTACATAGTATACTTTGTAGTCTATTTGATTATCTCTGAGAGTAGTTGTTCCGTCTTCTGCTGTTCCTTTTACGGTTGGGGCTGTTATGGTAAGTACTATGGTAGCTCCTTGTGCATTTGCTTGTATGGTGGGCTTTCCTGGTGCTCCATAGGCTTCTTTTGCGATAAACTCTTTGCGGATACCTCTTGATTCTTTGTTGGGATCGGTGCTGTTTACTGCTTGTACTACTATTTCGTAAGTGGTGCCTACTGTCACACTGGTCAGAGTGCTGTTGGTTGTTCCTGCTGCTACTGTTGTGGGGCTTCCTCCTGCTGCTATTATTATCTCTGCTATTGTCCTCTGTGTACTGCCACTTTTTGCTACTTTGTATACTTTGTACGATACTTGTGCTACTGCTAGGGTATCGCCTGTGTCTGTTTTGTGGCTTGCAGTAAGGCTGGGGGCTGTCCACGATAGCTTTGCATTCCTTCCTTCTACTCCTTTTACTTGTATGTTGCTTACTTCTGCGGGATCTGTCGCTTGTGATGCGGTTGTTACTGTTGCCACTGTCGATACTGCTTTTTTGCTTGGGTCTGTTTTTATGGCTACTTCTACTACAAAGTGATACTTTGTTGCTCCTTTTATTGCTACTGTTGGGGATGTCACGCCTATACTGCTAAGCTCTGGTACTGTGTACACTCCGTTCCTTGCTGTGCCTATAGTTACTTTTCTGCCTTTTTGTACTTCTGCTACTGTTGGGGTTGTGTCTTTTTGTAAGCCGTACACTGTGTATACTAGCTCATCATTGCTGGTTACTGTTGTGCCGTCTTTGTTTTTTGCTCCTGTTATTGTGCTTAATTGTGTGAGTACTAGCTTTATTGTTCCTGTTGTGTTTGTTGACTGTGATACTACTAGCGTGTTTGCTAAGGACGAGGTAGGGGCTGTTGCTTTTGATCTGGGGATGGTGCTGAGTGCTAGTGTTTGTATCAGTGCGGGGTCTTTGCTTTGTGCTTTCTTTGTGGTAGAGGGGTTCAGGCTGTTTATTGCTTCTATGCCTATGGTGTATACTGCTCCCTTTGTTCCTATAAATGTTCCTCGTAAGGTACTGTTTATTGCTATGTCTTGTGTTTGTACTCCTGCTATTGCTTTTATTTCGGCTATTGTTTTAGTACTCTGGTCTCCTGCTACTATGTATACTTTGTACTGTATGTTTGCTGGTTTGAGTTTTCTGTCATTGGGTGCTTTGTGGTTGTCGGTAATTGTTCCTGCTTGAAACTCGTACTGTACGGTATCGCTTGTTGCTGTTGATTCTGCAATAAGCAGAGTGAGGCTTTTTGGTGCGGGGGGGACAGTGGATATTGCATCATATACTGCTACTTTGTCTGTGAGTGTTGTTGGGGGGCTTACTCTGTTATTTTCTACTGTGAGAAACGTAAAGCTATATTGTTTTGCATTTGCTTGTGTTGCTGATACTTCTATGCCATCTGCTATGCCAAAGCTAATGGTGGTTGCTGGGTTTGTTATGCTTTTTTCTGCTACCAGTGTTGTGCTATCGTACATACGCAGGGTGTAGTACTTATTTGAGCCAGTATTTGATCCAGGTGCTTGCGTAAAGGTTGCTTTTATTTGTATTGCTCCTGTTGTTGTAACGAGGGCGGGCTTGCTTTGAAAGAGTTCTGCTGAGGGTGCTGTGAGTGGGGTGGGTGTTGTTATGTCTTGTGTTTTTGCATTGCTTTTGTTTTCTGAGTAGTCTATTGCTTGTATTGTTACTGTGTATGTTTTGCCTTGACTGAGTTCTTCGACAGAGAGCGATGTTGTGGGATAGGCTATTTTTTTCTCGCTGACTACTGCAGTAGTTGTGTCTTTCTCTTGTATGCTTATGCTGTATTCTTTTATGTCTTTGTTCTTGGCTTTTGTTGCATCGGGTGCTGTCCATGTTATCTGCGTGCCTACTTTTGTTGCTGATACGAAGGGATAGCTTGCTTGTATGTTTGTTACTGGATCGGGTGCTGTGCTATCTGCTCCTGTATCTACTGTGGTTGTTGCTTCTGTTCCTTTGTTGCCTGCATAGTCCTGCGATTGTACTGCCACTGTATACTCGGTGGTGGCTTTGAGGCCTATTATTTGCGTGTTGCGTACTGCTCTGTCTGTTATTGTTACTGTCTTTGCTACTTTATCGCTATCCTTTTCTGTTGCTGTTATGGTCACTCCTGCGTAATCTCGTACATTAGGTGCTTGCCAGATTACTACTATGCTTGTTGCTCCTCCTACGGCACTTACATTGGTCGCGGGCTTTGTTGTTTTGTCGGTTGTGGCTAATTCTTTTGACACTGCAGTGGAGTACTTTCCGTTTTGAGAGACATACACTTCTACTTTGTACGTAAGCGTGCCGTAGAGTGTTGTGAGTGCTATGCCATCTTTTGCTACATATACAGTGGCGTATTCTTTTGTCTGTGCAGTTGCACTGCTGACATTGGTTGCACTGGTATCTTTGTCTATTTTCTCCTCTGCTACTATCGTCTGTGTTGCGGTTGCTGTTACTCGTACTAAGAGGCTTTTTGCTGTACTGCCTGTTCCAAAGGCAAAGCTCCCCCATGTAACAAGCAGGCTTTCATCGGCTGGGCTATTGCTTTTATCGTTTGCTGTTACTGTAAGATCTGCCTCTGGCAGTGCTGCTACTGTTTGTGAGAGGGCTGATGCTTGCACGCCTGTCAGTACTGTTGTAGGACTGCTTGTGTTGTCATTTCTGTCTTTGTAGCGTATTTCTATATCATAGGATATGCCTGCAAGCGTGGAGATGTTTGGAAGCGTAACTTCTCCTTGTTGTAGGTTCTGCACGGTAGCTTGTGCAAGCACTGTAGCACCAGTTGTGCTTTTTACCACTATCGTTGCTTCTGCTATATCTGTTCTGCCTGATGCAAGTCGCTCTTTGTCCCATGTTATCTTTATGCCATCCCCCGACTTCTCTACTCCTACTTGTGTCAATGTGTCTTGTGGGGTAGTGGTATCTATTAGTGTTGTCACGGTGCGTGTTGTTTTTGGTGATACTTCTGTGTCCTTTTGTGCCTCTATCTCTACAGTGTAGTTGGTGAGTGCTTGTAAGCCTTTGAGTTTATACGATTGTCCTTGTTGAAACAATGCACGATATTCTATTGCAGGAATACGCACTTGTATGACTTGTGCTGGTGCGGTAGAGGTAGCTTTTACTACTACCTGTGTAGCTTCGCTTGGGGCTTGCCAGCGTAACGAGAGCGTTCCGTCATTGCCTGCTGGCTGTATCTGCACATTGGACAGTGATGCAAGGGTCGGGGTTACTGGTGGTGTTACCCCTCCTCCCCCTGATGAGGAACTGCTACTGCCCTCCGAACATCCTACGAGTACGAGGGTAACTATTGCTAGCACTAAAAACAGTGCAACGAGAGTTATGCTTTGCTTATGTCGAGAGTGTACCCCCCCCCCCCCGATTTTTTTGACACTACTTATTCTTTCATCCATATACATCTCCTTTTATTATTATGTATTATATCATGTTTATTATAACACAATACACTATTATTGTGTTTTTATTTCTTTATATACAGATTCAAGCATTACATGCAACAAAGGAGAAAAAGTAGCCTTTGATATAGTTCTTTACCATTGAATCTGCAATAAACATATTCTTTTACTATCATTGGCATGAAGCAATGCCATGTAATGAAGCTACATAACATTCATAGGATCGGGATCTATTTCAATATGCACCTTATTTTTTAGTGCTATATCCGATATGTTAGGCAATAAAACTGTGCGAGAAATATGGAGTAGCTGTTTCTGACTACGAGCATACAATATAATATGCATACGATAATTCTTTGATAGCTTATACAAAGCACACGGGGCTGGTCCTAAAAAAGAGATAGTACTCACTTTACTACTAAGAATATTTGCACAGGTATTAGCAGTACTCACCACAGCCTCTTCGTTTATGCCACGAAACACTAAACGTAACATACGACAAAATGGAACAAGATTATATTGTTTTCTTTTTTGTAACTCCTCTTTATAAAATGCTACTTGATCCCGATTGATAAAATGCTGTAAAAAAGACTTATCTTCTGCATAACTTTGTATAATGACATGTCCTTTTTCAGAAAATCTACTCGCTCGTCCAGTTGCTTGTTCGAGCAAGGCATAGGCTTTTTCGTATGCTCTAAAATCAGGAAGGGTAAAAAGACTATCACAAAATAAGATGCCAACAAGATGAAGGTTTGGTATGTTAATGCCTTTTGCTATCATCTGTGTACCAATCATAATAGAATACTGTTTATGATAGAAATCAAGTAATAATTGTGTACTCTGTCCTTTCTTTTTGGTGCTATCTGAGTCAATACGCACAATGTTTTCACGAGGAAATAATTTATGTATCTCATGTTCCACTCTCTGTGTTCCCCAACCACGCAAAGAAAGTGCTGTGTAGCCACAACTAGGACAAAGCTCTGGTTCATCCATACTGTACCCACAATGATGACACAAAAGAAAACGCTTTTTACTTCTATGACTTACGAGAGATACCGAACAATTAGGACACTCAAAGTACGTACCACAGTTATCACACAAAAAAGCATGGGAAAACCCTCTTTTGTTTACCAACAATATTACTTGTTTATCAAGAGAAAGACTATGTTGTATTGCTTTTTCTAACTCTTCGGAAATAGCATGTGTTGATCCCCGTAAAGACACTACTTTCACAGTAGGAAATCCAGTAGATGAAATACGTTTAGATAAGGATATACATCGTATATTTTTTTCTTGTATATTATACCAACTTTCTAATGAGGGGGTTGCTGAACCCATAAGTAAAAGAGCCTTTGCTTTCTTACTCCGCCACATTGCTACTTGACGTGCATGATAGCGAGGAGCTTTATCTGATTTATATGAGCTATCATTTTCTTCATCAATAATGATCAATCCTAAACGATTACATGGAGCAAAGATAGCACTCCGTACTCCCACTACTATTGAAGTTTCGGTATGTAAGATACGATTCCACTGATATAATTTTTGAGCAGCACTGAGTCGAGAATGAAGTACAGCAACATTTTCTTCTCCAAAACGAAACACTATGAGAGGTAACACTTGCTCTAGCAAAGCAATCTCAGGCAAAAGATAAATAACTTGCTTTCCTTGTCGAATAGCATGTTGCATACTTTGTAAATATACTTCTGTTTTCCCTGAACCTGTTACCCCATGTAAATACACATATTCGCTGGCATTGGCATCTATAGACGTACTGATGGAAACAAGGGCTTTTTGTTGATCATCTGTTAAACGAGGAAAATCTTTTGGAAAATATGAGATAAGTTTTTTTGAAAAAGTAAGCTCTTTTGCTTTTGTGCCAGTAGCAGAAATTAAGGTAAACAAACACTGTCCAAGTGAACATACATAATAGTCAGACATCCACTGTGCTAATGCTATAAGCTCAGCAGTATACACTCTTTGAGCATACCCTTTATCTTTTGTATTTTGCTCTATCGTTTTAATATGAATATTCTTATCTTGTAATTCCTTTACTTTTTTATCATCTTCCTTAGACACTATAACAGCAGGAAGAGCCACACTATGTAAACGAGCTTTTACTCTTGAACCTATGCTAAGTTCTTGCTCACTTGCATAGGTATAAGTAGAACGTAAAGGACGATTGAAGGCAAGCTGATAATAATACACTTACTATGAACCTGCTACCTCATTAAGTATTTTTTGTAATTTTTGTAAATCTAACCATACAGGACGACGATAATCAGGATTACGAAGCACTGCACTGGGATGATATGTGGCTATCATAGGAATGGAGTTATAGCTTAAGTGTTGCATACGTAAAGAAGCCATTGATTTTCCCCACTGCTTACTTAAAAACTGTGTTGCAATTCTCCCAACACAAAAAATAGCTTTAGGCTGTAAAATAGCAAGCTGTTTATGTAAAAAACTACTACAAGCAATACATTCTTGTTCCTGTGGGTCTCTATTTTTAGGAGGACGACATTTCACTATATTAGCAATAAAAGCATTTGTTTTTCGACTTAACTGTATAGCTTCAAGCCATTTATCAAGATATTTTCCTGCCTTTCCTACAAAAGGACTTCCGCTTCTGTCTTCATCTGCACCAGGGGCTTCTCCTATAACCATTACTAAGGGTTCAACTACTCCTTCGCCAGGCACCGTGTATGTTCTTCCTTTTGAAAGCTCACATTTTGTACAATGAGCTATATCCGACTGAATTTTTTGAATAGCATCTAATTTTTCTTGATATGTCGAAACAGTATGTTTATCGGTAGAAGTATATGCTCTCACTTGCATATGCTCTGCATCAAAACTATGTGTTATATCTGTTTTTCCTGTATACGGAACTGCCTCATAGGAAACAGTGTCATCAATTTCTAACATATCTTGCCCAAAACAAAGCCTATCTAGCATAGACGCAACAATATGAGATAGCTGTTTCTGCACAGGGAGTTTTGTCTGTTTCTTTGCTACAGTATTAGATATATCTTCCATTATTTCTTTCTTCTGCTCTTTATTATAATTGTTTTTATGAAAATACTTGCATATATTCTCATATATTCCTACTCTTTCTTTAGTGTAGCGTATTCAACCTCACAAAGACAAAGCCCTTTTGCTGCAACAACAGTCGCACAAAGGCTATTATCTCGTGCCTGCAATATATCCTTTACCACATACTCTATAGATTTAGAGAGCTTACGATAATATGCATTCTGTAATAAAGTACCTACAATAGAACGAATCATTTTCCATAAAAAAGCATTAGCACTAATATACAATCGTATAATATTTGTATCATGAGAATAACTCATATGTATATTGTATATTGTACGCACAGTATTCTGCTGAGTATCAGCATGTACCGTAAAAGATCGAAAGTCGTGAGTACCCAATAAGCCCTGTGCTTCGTCTTCCATTGCATGAAAATCTAATGCAGCATCAACCCCCAAAGCATATAATCGATATATAGCAGGAACCTGCCTTCCTCGATAAAACTGATAGTAATAACAACGCTGTATTGCAGAATACCTTGCATGAAATGTCTCTTCTACCTCCTTAGAATAGAGTACTACTATATCATCTGGCAAATAGGAGTTTAACACAACGCTTATTTTTTCTGCAGGAATATGGTTATGTGTTACATAAAAATTTGCATAACTTTTTTCTGCATGTACCCCTGAGTCAGTTCTCCCCGATCCAATAATTCGTATTGGAACATCATAGACTTTGTGTAATGCTTTCTCAATAGTATCTTGTACAGTTATACAATCTGATTGTGACTGAAACCCATGATACTCAGTACCATCATAAGAAATACACAGTAATATATTCATTCAGATTGCAGTTCCTTTAGCTCTTGCTCAACTAAACTAAATGTATCTCGTGCTTGCCATAACAAAGCCGAAGGTTTTTCTTTCGTTGATTTCCCAAATCCAAATACCCTACTAAGAGTCGAGCGTATTTTCATGAGTGCCTTTTCTCGCAGTTCATGTTCTTGTATTTCACCATAATGAAACTGAAGCCATGCGTTCATATAGACAAAACCATCAAAGCCATAATCTCTATCTGTATCAGGACCGTAGGTCTTCATATCTCTATAATCTTCCTCCCCTGTCTCCATCATATCCATACTCTTTTGATAAAGAAATGCTGCTTTTCTATAAAATATTTTCATAAGCTGTGCTGTCCCTTCGTAGCCAAAACCATGCATTAACTTACATATCCATGCACAGCGTAAGGTTACTATTGCAAGACGAAGTGTAGGAGATTCCTCCTTTAAGAACCGATTATAACTTGCAATAGCAAAAATATAAGCAGCAAGCCCCATCACTATATTTCTCTTAAAAGAAAAATTTGGTATCTCTTTTATAATGCCCCTTACTAAAGAAATTCTTTCTTCCCTTGCTTCCTCTTTTTTTAAGGCCATAATAGTCCGCTGTTTCACTCTACTAAGATCATCCGAAGCCAAATAACTAAAATAACAAAAATTACAAGAAACAATATTATACAAAATAGGCAGTACTGTTTCATGTTCTTCAGTACTAATATAATGTCGATGCAAATCTAAATCTAACTTACCTGCATCAATTCTCCCTCTCCCTGTACGTAATTCTTCTTTATAGTTTTT
This sequence comes from Spirochaetia bacterium, assembly GCA_965218205.1. GTDB lineage: Bacteria > Spirochaetota > Spirochaetia > WTKD01 > CBDDCA01. Next base: position 1,814,529 of record OZ244590.1, read on the forward strand.
TTCCCTGCATACCATACAGGTAAAAGGCTCTTTATGAAAAAAACTGATATTTTCAAGTATTTTTTCAGTGCCTTTCATATGTACACTTAACATTTCATCCTCCCATAATTAACATATAACTACCGTTGCTATTGCAAACTCTTTCTCATGTGCAATGGATACCCATGTAGTAGTAGCTGCACATGACACAAGTGCCTTTTGTGCGCTTCGTTCTAAACGTAAGCGCGGAGCTCCTTGTATTTCCTTCTCTATAACAATATCTTTCAGTATTACTTTCTTTCTTACTGCTTTTATAAACGCTTCTTTTGCAGCAAAAAACCCTGCCAATGTTTCCAATGCTTTATGTTCAATTTCTGACAAAAGATCAATCTCTGCTTTTGCAAAATATCTCAATAAAAGATTTTGATTTCTCTGCCATCTTTGTAAACGCATTATCTTTACAATATCAGTACCAAGTCCAAGTATCATATAACATAGTATACCAAACCTATCAAATAAACATACTTATAATCATCAATCTTACTCTCCGTCTGTTTCCACATTTTCTTGCAATGATGTAGATGTGTCTTCTTTTTCATCTACTATTGTCGCTGGAGGCTCATCGGTAACAATATTGTCAAGAAAATCAATATTGGGTACAGCGGGAGATTCAATAGGTTCAATATTTTTTGTTTCCACTTCAATAAGTACTGATATAGGCGATAAAGAAATAATTTCAATATTCGTTGCACGCGATAATGTAGGAATAAGTGTATAAGTACCACTTTCAGATATAGATGATGCATCTAGTACAATAGTAGGAGTAAAATCATTCACATTCACTCTCCTTCCTTGCACAATAAGAGAAGCCGTTGGTATATCTGTGGTAACAAGCAGATCGTCAGAAAGATTTACTAGCTCCATACTTACTTCATTAATTGTTCTTACGGTAATAACCTGTTGTATGTTTGCAGTTACTTCTACTTCCTCAGGCTCTACATCCAGTGCTACATTAGTCATGTTAATCACTCTTACAATACTTGTAAAGTCTCTTGTTTCGTTTGCTAGATTTATTTCCTGTGTTTCTACTATTTCAATAGGAATAACAACCGAACGAGGCCCTGTCACTTTAATATTGTTAGGAACAACACTAAACCCTTGAAATCCATATTGCGGAGGAGGAGCATTAACAAATACAGGTAACACGCTCACTGTTTTTGTAATTTTCCGTTCAATATTACTTTCTACAGTACTGGGATTTGGAGCTACTTCTATATTATTCAAATCAAGAAATACACCACTACGGATAATTTGAATATTCTCAGTGTATATTCCCTCTGCATCATACAAACTAAAATCAATAACTGCAGCAACATTGTCTGCACTAATTCTTGACAAAGCTGCTCGACTTCCTTTTAATAGTACAGTCACTGACTTAGGAGGAGGCTGAATAAATGTAAAGCGAGTATCAATCTTTGCAGTAAGAGGTACTGTAACATATTTTTCTTCTGTATTTATTACTACGGAAAAAAACAAATACGTTATCAGAGCAAGCCCTAAAGCAAAAATATATTCAACTAAGGTTTGAATACGTTTCGTGTTCACTGAGTATCCTCTGTACTAAGATAGTTTTCTAACTCTATGTTTACAAAAGAATCTTCAAGGATGAGTTTAGCATAATGGCATATTTTTTCTATAGGTAAGTCATAAAATAACTGACCTTGATATACCAGCGTAATCGCTTTTGTTTCCTCAGACAATACAATAACTACTGCATCGCTATTTTGAGAAATACCTACTGCAGCCCTATGTCGAGATCCAAGCTGTGGCGGAATATCAGCCCCTAGTTCTAATGGAAGAAAACAGTTAGCAAACACAATTCTATTGTGTCTAATAATAACCGCTCCATCATGTAAAATAGTATCATGAGAAAAAATAGAAACCAGTAGCTCTGCAGAAATAGTAGCATCTAAAGCAATTTTATTAGAAACCAAGCCTTCTATATCAATATTTTTCTGCAAGATAATAATAGCACCCCGATTAAGCTTTTTTAACAAATTGATAGCACGGGCTATATAGGTAAAATTAGGAAGCAGTATTTTTTTCTTAAATACATTGAGAGTGCTACTAAAAAACCGTCTTGTTATCATTACTCGTAACTCGGGCTGAAATATAATTAAAGCACCAAGTAATATAATAACAATGGTGTTATTCAATATCCATAATAACGCTTGAAGATTTAATAGAAAAGCAAGTGCATATAAAACAAAAAAGAAAACAAGACGTATAAAAAATATATTTGAACGAATTGTCTTTAATAGCTTATAAGCATAAAAAAAGATGATACTTAAGCTAAATACATCTAACACCTGTCTTATAACATTATAGACATTAAGCTGTATTACATCGTTTAACAAAGCTACTTCTTACCCTATACATAGTATCTAATAAGATACAATAGGCAAATATGCCTATCTAAAGAGGATACATACGTGAGTCATACATTTATAAGAATTATTTTTTCTTTTTATGTCTGTTTTTTCGCAATCTTTTCTTAAACTTATGCTTAGAAATTTTCTTTCTTTTTCTTTTTCTACCACATGGCACAGATAGTTACCTCTTTTTACCTTATAATACTATTAGTGTAGCATAAACTATAAATTATAGCAATATACTAGCATATAATTTTTGTACTTTTACCATCTCGTATGAACCCCCAAAATCCATGACAGTAATTATACTATCATGGAAATAACAAATAAAAACAAAAAAAAGGGGGTGAGTACATGATATACTCTACACTTTATAATACAAGAAATCAAAAAGAACTGCATAAAGTACGCTTAGCTATAGCACTTTCTGCAAAAGAACACGGTATCAAAAGTACTGCTCGTATCTTTCATATATCTCCTAATACCGTACGCAAATGGCTGCAAAGATACAAAGAGAAGCCGAAAGCTATGCTCTATGATAGGCGTCCTGCTTCAGTAGAACATCCTAATACCATGATACCTTACTATCAGTTAAAACTCAAAGAGATATGCGAAACATTACAGCACTATCATCAACCACGAGTTCAAGGATTAAATGCGACAAAGGAGCAAAAAAAAGAGCAAGAAACATAAAAAAAGGAGACACTCTATAATTGTATAAACGAAACAAATTAGGAGGTCTCCTTTATGAGTATACCAAAAAAACAGTTTCATCATCTGACAGACAAAGATCGTACTATTATCGCTACGCTCCGTCATGCAAAGTATAGTATCGATGCGATAGCCAAACGCCTTAGTGTCCATCGCAGTACTGTCTATCGTGAAATACAACGCAATGGGGGCAAACGTGTCTATAATGAAGTCATCGCTCACCGACAGGCACGAAAACGATGGAATCAGAGCCATACAAAACTCTCTGTTCCTTCTCATGCTATTCGTACTTATATCGTTTTTCACCTTATTTTAGATGGCTGGTCGCCTGAACAAATAGCAGGAAGGCTCAGTATACTATTAGTCATGAGACAATATATCAATTTATTTACCGTTTTGCTCCTCATTTGACACGCTATCTGCGAAAACAACACCACACACGCAAAAAAAGAAGCAATTCTCGTTCTTATTCCGCTTCTCGCATCCCTCATCGTGTCTCAGTACATGAACGAGGCGATGTTTCACACGAATATGGCCACTGGGAAGTCGACCTTGTTGGCTCTTCTTCAAAAACTACTGTGCTTGCCTTAGTGGAAAAACATACCCGTTATGTGCTTTTTCATAAGATACCTGACAAAACTGCTCATACTGTACAGTATGGCATGCTCTTTGCTCTGAGGAATATACCACGCCATTTATGTAAAAGTTTCACTTATGATAATGGAAGCGAGTTTATGCTTCATACTGAAATAAATACCCGCCTGAATACTCGTTCTTATTTTTGTACTCCTTACTGTGCTTGGGAAAAAGGATTGGTTGAACATTCTATTGGATTACTGCGTCAGTACTTTCCTAAGAAGACATTATTTCACAGAGTCAAGCAAAGTGATATACTACAAGTACAAACGCTTATCAATAATAGACCACGAAAATGTGGAAATTCTAATCAGAAGCCGAACAGTGTAAGAAAAATAAAAAAAACTCATAGGGTATATCCTAATAATAAGAAAAAAACAATTAAGGAGACCCTATGAGCTATACTCATATATCATACCATGAACGCACAGAAATAGCACGCATGCTTAAGTGCAAAAAATCAAAACGTGAAATAGCACGATCCCTCAACAGATCGGTATCAACAATAGCAGACGAAATAACACGCAATCGATTAAATACAAAATACTATGATGCTGAATATGCTGACATGAAAGCACAAAAACGCAAAACATACCCACGCACTCGCCCTGTAACAGAGAATGAACACATACGAACACAAGTAGCAATCTCTCTCAAACAAGGCTTATCGCCTGATGCCATGAAAGGAAGAGCATTGCTTGAAAATGTCTCATTTGCAATAAGTGTCGAATCAATATACATACTCATAGCACGAGATGCAAAGGAAGGAGGAACACTGTATACCTCCCTTCCTTATAAGCGAAAAACACGCAAAATACACAAAATACCGCACAATACAGGTACTTTTGAACAACAAAAGACACGAATCAATGAACGCCCTGCACACATAACTGCTCGTACTACCATAGGCCACTGTGAAACTGATTGTATTGTTGGCAAAGATAATAGCTCAGTCATACAAACTACTATTGAACGAAAAAGTCGTTTTTTATTTGCAAAGCAACTGCCTCGTGCCACCAAAGAACATACCAAACAAACCCTCTGGGAAATAAAAAAACAGTATCCAGATAAAATACATTCGTTTACTACTGATAATGGCAGTGAATTTTCGTATCATACACTGGCATTTTTAGATAGCTCTGTACCAATGTATTTTACCTATCCTCATTGCCCATGGCAGAAAGGAAGCATTGAACATGCAAATAAATTACTGCGCAGATATATTAAAAAAGGAACTGATATTTCTTGTATTTCTCCTGCACATCTTTGTGCGATTGTTGCTACAATCAATAATACCCCCAGAAAGATATTAGGATACAAAACCCCTTTTGAGGTGTTTTTTGGTACTTCTGTTCGGCTTCTAATTTGAATTTTCAATGTCTTCATTTTTTGACCCCTGCTGAAGCCTTTTCTGTCGCATTTAGTCCTTGAATCCGCAAACGATGTATTGCCTCTCATATACAACGAGAGTATGCCATTCCTTATTCCATAAAGACTATCATTAAGCATCTGAGAAAGATGGGGTTTTTTAAGACACATAAAAAGCAAAAAGCAGAAAAGAAACAAGAGGCACGCCTATGGAAGCAACTGCTGCAGTTTTGTCAAAAAATACAAGTAGATATTAAATATCTTACCGATATCCCTGAATTATACTTCTCATTACGCAAGTTTTGCCTCCCAAAGTATCAAATTACCGCACGCGATGTCGCAACAGGGGCTTTATGGATATGCTTTGCCACTCAAAAAAGCTCTTCTCATACCGCTTTGTTTATTGAATATCTGCTTACTCATCTTGCTTCTTTTCACGTTGATACTTCCTCTATTACTATTCAAACTGATAATGGCTCTGAGTTTATCTCAGGGGCTTTTAGTACAAAACAGTCTGCTTTTGTTACTTCTCTTGCAGCATACGAGGCACACCATACTACTATCCCATATGCTTCTCCTACTTACAATTCTGATGTCGAGGCTTCTCATAAACTTATTGAAACTGAATGCTATGCAAAAATGCAGAATCCTACTCTCAGTACTTTTTTACTCAAAAGTGCTGAGTATCAATATAGCTTTAATCATCAACGCCATAACTCTTATAAACACGGCTCTCCTGCTTTGTTGCTCAAAGAAAAAAGTCCTTCTCTGGATCCTTGTGTACTTACTCTGCACCCTCTTATTGTTGATACTTTCCTTACTAAACGAACATTACACACTTGGCATAATAGAAATTTTGCAGTATACTGATTTTATCAAAAGGGTTCACACGAAACGGTAAAACTCCACTAGCATATAATTTTTTGGACTGTTACTCTCTCGTATGCTCTATAGAAATACTGTAGTAAAGTCCCTTACTGCTCTTTAGGTTCTATAGCAAGAAAGGAAATGCTCCTTTCTTGCTATAGGTATGTATGTATCTTCTATTATGAGGTACATTCTGGATCACTTAATTTTTTTTCCGTTGGGTACTGTGCTGTTTTGCCAGCCATAGCTGAACCTCTGAAATCAAAAGAAGTTATAGATATTCCACATACTATCCATGATGATAAATCTTGATTAAAAGCAGTAGCATTTTTAAACATACTAAATATTTGGATAGCTTTTACTTTCCAGTTTCCTATATCTTGATTAAAAACAGTAGCATCACTAAATATACCACTAATATTAGTAACTTTACCTACATTCCAGCTTCCTATATCTTGATTAAAAGCAGTAGCACCACTAAATGTACCACCCATGTTTGTAACTTTACCTGTATCCCAAGCTCCTATATTTTGATTAAAGACAGTAGCTTGACTAAACACACCAAACATATTCGTTACATTACTGGTATTCCACTGTGTTATGTCTCCATTAAAAGTACTATCACTATAAAATAATCCACTCATATCATCAATAGCACTGGTGTCTATCATGTTGAGGTTGGGGCTATTGGTGTTTTGTCTGCTTACTCCTCTTTCTGCAGTGATAATAGCTTGCAGTGCTGCTTTTGTTGTTGGTCTGTAATAAGTAGCTGACGTTTGTCCTGATGGTGGAGTTCTCAGTCCTGTCTTTATAACAATGCTTGCTTTTATTGTTTTAGCTGAACCGATAAATCCACACTCTGCTACATTGTAGCTATAATCAGGATTAACTCTCGTAATATCAGGATCATTTATATTGGACTTATTTGCTATGCCTGTTATAGTAACTATGTCAGTAGTATCATCAAAGGATACTGCTAGTCCTGTTTCTTTTTTAATTTTCTCTGCATCTGCTTTCGGTATGTTGCCACTACAGGTAAAGGTATTGCCACTGGGAGTGCTGGTAAGTACTCTTGTTATATTTATTGCTGGCGTTTTGCCTACTTCCGCTGAAACTACTACAGTATTTCCTATAAATGCTGACATTTCAAACTCCTCACGGACTCCTGTTGATGCTTTTGTAGTATCGGTGCTGTTTACTGCTTGCACGACTATTTCGTAGGTTCTTCCGTTTGTCAATCCTGTCAAAATAGTGTTTGTTGTTCCTACTGCTATGTTTTTTGTTGTTGTCGCATCTCTTATTATTGCTGCTTCATTTCTTGCACTGCCTCCTTTGGCAACGCTGTATACTTTGTACGATACCTGTGCTGTTGTTAAGGTAGCTCCTTTGTTTGTTTTGTGGCTTGCAGTAAGGCTGGGAGCTGTCCACGATACTCTCATGCCTGTTTGGGCTATTCTTGTTTGTATGTTCGTTACATTTGCGGGGGCTGTCGCTTGCGATGCGGTTGTTACTGTTGCCACTGTCGATACTACTTTCTTGCTAGGGTCTGTTTTTACTGCTACTTCTACCACAAAGTGATACTTTGTCGCTCCTTTTATTGCTACTACTGGTGCTGTGTCTGCAGACAAGCCTAAACTGGCAAGCGCTGGTACTGTGTACACTCTGCTTGTTGCACTGCCTATGTTTATCTTTCGGCCTGCTAGTACTTCTGCTACTGTAGCTGTGCCGTCTTTCTGTAAGCCGTACACGGTGTATACTAACTTGTCATTTGCTGTTATGCTTGTGCCATCGTAGTCTTTTGCTCCTGTAAATGTGCTTAACTGCGTGAGTACTAGCTTTATTGTTCCTGCTGTGCTTGTTGACGGTGACACTACTAGCTTTCCTGTGAGTAATGACTGATTTGGTGCTACTGCTTTGGAAGTATAGACTTCTTTTATTTCTGTTACATCGGTGTAAAAGCCTGCTGGAAAGGGATTGGTTGATACATTGTAATCGGGGCTTGTTGTGTTTACTATCCTCACTCCTATGTAGTAGTCTTTTGCTGTTTCTATGGGGGTGTCTCCTGCATTGCTTCCACTGGTGCTGTCTACTATTGCTATGGATAGTGTGTTTTGGGTTGTTCCTGTTGCTTTTGTGTACTTTGCTACTCTTGCTCTACTTTTTTCCACTGCCCACAGGGCTGATACGCTGGCAGGCTTTCCAGTGGTATCTTCTTTCTTGAGGTATAGCACATAGTAGGCAAGATCAGTTGCTTCAAGGGCATTGCCATTTGCTTTGCTCACTCCTGCTATGTTTGAGGCATTGAGCTGTACTGTTATGACTTTTTTTCCACTATTGCCTCCTGAGGCAGGCACTGCAAATACTACTGCATTATTGGTAGTATAGGTTGTTACTTTTGGTGCGTTTGGTGGCGTAGTAAGTGTTGCTGTTTTTATTGTTGCTGATGCTCCTATGCTATAGGCGGGATTGAGGCTGTTTATTGCTTCTACTCCTGCGGTATATTCTGCTCCCTTTGTTCCTATAAATGTTGCTTTTAATGGAGTGCTGTTTCCTGCTAGCTCTCTTGTTTGTACTCCTGCAAGGGCTTTTATTGCGTCTAGTGTTTTTGTGCTGTGGTCTCCTGCTACTATGTATACTTTGTATTGTATTTGTGCAGGCATGAGTTTTGCTCCGCTGGGGGCTTTGTGGGCATTGGTAATAGTACCTGCACTAAATGTATAGACTGCTGTTGCGGTTGTTGATGTTACTGATTCTACAGAGAGTGTTGCATCTTTAGGAGCTGGCGGTGCTGTTGAGGTGCTATCGTATACTGCTACTGCATCAGCGAGAGGGGTTACTGGGCTTACTCTGTTATTTGCTATTTGTAAAAAATCAAAGCGATAGTTCTTGGCATTTGCTTGGTACTTGGGTACTTCTAAGCCATCTGCTATACCAAAGCTAATGGTGGTTGTTGGGTTTGTTATGCTTTTTTCTGCTATTACGGTAGCTCCTTCTTTCATACGCAGGGTGTAGTATTGTCCTATGTCCGGTGCTTGCTTAAATGTTGCTTTTATTTGCACTGCTCCTGTTTTGTCTAAGTAAGGCTTTTTCGAAAAAAGATCTTCTGAGGGGGCTGTAAGCTGAGAGGGGGTGGTTATGTCTTTTGGGGTTGATGTGCTTTTGTTGCCTGCATAGTCTATTGCTTGTATTGTTACTGTGTAGGTTTTGCCTTGTGTGAGTTCTTCGACAGAGAGTGATGTTGTGGGATAGGGTATTTTTTTCTCGTTGACTACTGCAGTACTTGCATCTTTCTCTGCTATGCTTACGCTGTACTCTTTTATGTCTTTGTTGTTGCTTGTGGGCTCTGTCCATGTTATCTGTGTTTCTACCTTTGTTGCTGATACGAAGGGATAGCTTGCTTGTATGTTTGTTACTGGATCGGGGTCAGTGCTATCTGCTACGGTACTTACTGTGGCATTTTCTGCTGTTCCTTTGTTGCCTGCATAGTCCTGCGATTGTACTGCCACTGTGTACTCGGTGGTAGCTTTGAGGCCTATTATCTGCGTGTTGCGTACTGCTCTGTCTGTTATTGTTACTGTCTTTGCTGGAGTATCGCTCTCTTTTTCTGTTGCTGTTATGGTCACTCCTGCGTAATCTCGTACATTGGGTGCTTGCCAGATTACTACTATGCTTGTTGCTCCTCCTACGGCACTTACATTGGTCACTGGTTGTGTTGTCTTGTCAGTTGTTGCTTGTTGTTTTGACACTGCAGTGGAGTATTTTCCGTTTTGAGAGACATACACTTCTACTTTGTACGTAAGCGTGCCATAGAGTTTTGTGAGGGCTATGCCATCTTTTGCTACATACACAGTGGCGTATTCTTTTGCCTGTGCAGTTGCACTGCTGACACTGGTTGCACTGGTATCTTTGCTTATTGTCTCTTCTGCTACTACGGTATTTGTTGCGGTTGCTGTGACTCGTACTTGGAGTTTTTTGTTTGAAAAGTCAAAGCTCCCCCACGTAACAAGCAGGCTTTCATCGGCTGGGCTATTGCTTTTATCGTTTGCTGTTACTGTAAGATCTGCCTCTGGCAGTGCTGCTACTGTTTGTGAGAGGGCTGATGGCACTATGCCTCTGAGTGCTTGCTTTGCCGTGCTTTTGTTACCATTGCTATCTTTGTACACTACTACTATATCATAGCTGATGCCGTCTATAGTAGGGACAGCAATGCTCAGCTCTCCTTGTGTTACATCTTGTACTGATACTTCTGTCTTTACCCCTGTAGTTTTTTCTATTACCTGTATTGTGGCTTCTGCTATGTCTGTCTTGCCTGATGAGAGTAGTGCTTTGTCCCATGTGAGCTTTATGCCATTTGTTGCTGATTCTACTGCTACCTGTGTAAAGGTGTCCTGTGGGGCAGTTTCATCACTCAGTGTTGTAACAGAGCGGGTTGTTTTTGGTGATACTTCTGTGTCCTTTTGGGCTTCTATCTCTACAGTGTAGTTAGTGAGTGCTTGTAAGCCTTTGAGTTTATACGATTGTCCTTGTTGAAACAATGCACGATATTCTATTGCAGGAACACGCACTTGTATTGATTGTGGTGGTGCAGTTGATGTAGCTGTTACTACTACATGCGTAGCATCGCTTGGGGCTTGCCAGCGTAAAGCAAGCGTCCCATCATTGCTTGCTGCTTTTATCTGCACATTGGACACTGATGCAAGTGTCGGGGTTACTGGTGGAGTTACCCCTCCACCTGATGAGGAACTGCTACCGCTCTCTGCACATCCTACGAGTACGAGGGTAGTTATTGCTAGCACTAAAAACAGTGCAACGAGAGTTAGGTTTTGCTTATATCGAGAGTGTACCCCCCCCCCCCCCCCCGATTTTTTCACGCTGTGTAATTCCTTACTCAACCATATTTTTTTCATAATGTTCTCCTTTTATTTTCACCTATTATCATGTATAATTATCATTATACACAATGCACAAATATAATTATAGTAAAAATACTGTTTTTGTGTAGTATCTCCGAAAAAGAAAAAAAAAAAAATACATCGAAATCTACATGAACTATAGCAACATGTGATAATAATGCTACAATAGAGATGCTATGAACAACAAAGATCCAATGCAACTCATTATTTGTACTTGGTAGGTACAATTTTCAATCAAAACAATACTTATAATAGTATTACAATATGAGTAATAGTGTAAGGGACTTGAGGATAGTTAGCACCACAGCCCCTCTGATTCCCGTGTAAACATCTTACAACAGGAGTAAGAACATCATTACATCAGAAAAATAAAAATATGGAGAAAGTAGTATACTATGTATATGTCAGAACAATATGTAACAACAAAAAAAACGAGCAAAGCTAGCTCTATCAAAAAAAAGCCATCCTCAAAAGACACAGAAGATAAATCACTAAAAAAACCTACTACTCACTATGAGTTATTATCCAAAGAGATACATCATGTAGAAGATAAACTATCAGAAAAAGTAGATCATGTAGAAAACAAGCTATCAGAAAGAATAGACAATGTAGAAAGCAAGCTATCAGAAAGAATAACTTATGTAGAAAAAAAAATAGATCATGTAGAAAACAAACTATCAGAAAGAATAGACAATGTAGAAAATAAGCTATCAGAAAGAATAAATCACGTAGAAAACAAACTATCAGAAAGAATAAATCATGTGGAAAGCAGGGTATTAGAAAAGATAGACGGTGTAGAGAATAAACTTGATAGAGCGATAAAAACCTTAAGTGATAAATTTACTCCTATTTATTGGATTCTTGGAATACAAATAACAGCAATATTAGGACTTATATTCTATCTTCATAGATAAAATATAGGTTTATATACACAAATAAATAGCAGTAAGAGAAATACCAAACTCCAAGTGCCTTCTTTATTGCAAGCTAGTGCGTATAAGATATTATAGAGGATGCACCTGAAGACAAACCTTCGTACATACTATAAAGAAAAAGAATTGCAAAAAGTACGATAAAAAAGGTAGGGATATAACATCGTAATATAAAACTATAGTATGCTAAATACTGTATAATAAACTATATATAATGTTACATACAGAAGAAGCTATACAAGAAATATCCGTATCACAGCTTACCGACAGTAAGTACTTTACACAAAGTCAGGCGTGGGCAAAATTAAAATCCAATACTGGATGGGTGACACATGCATTTAAGCAGACAATACATCCAACCATTGATGAAAAATACCTCATCTTTATAAAAAAAATTCCATATCTAGGATATTTAGCATATATCCCAGATGGACTTCTTTCTTCTTTAGAGCATTTTAGTGAGACAACTCCTATTACGCAAAAACAAGATTCTTTGGACAATGTTCTTGACAATAAAGCAAAAATCAAAATACTGCAAAAACACATAACTCAAGCACTTGAAATACTCTCTCATACCCATGTATTTTTACAAACAACATACGAATATAAACTCATCAGTGTACGATGGGATGTTCCACCAATACTAGAAATAAATCGTACATTAGCCTCAATATATAAACCAGAAAAATTTTTTAAGAAAATAAAAGAAAAATTTCATACCATATACACAAAATCATCTAAGCAAGTACAATACAGTATAGATTTACAAACTACTACCCAAGCTCCAGCAACTGTATTTATTCATCTTAACAAGAGAGATGAATACAATATCATCCAGAAGAAAACAAACAACGATATTTTACTCCAATGTAAGAAAAAAACTCGTTATAACATTCGCTTAGCAGAAAAAAACAATATCGAAATTAGAACAGATGTTTCTCTCAAAGATTTCCATGCTTTACTACTCGTTACTGCAAAGCGAAATCGCATTGCAATTCATTCACTTGACTATTTTGATGCACTCCAGCAAGCGGTACAAAAAGAAAAAACAATGGAGCTAATAGTATATGGAGCGTACTTTCATTCACAGCTTATAGCAGCTATTGTAGTCTTGTATCAGTATAATGACTTAACAAAAAAGTTACATTCCGAAAGACATTTTAAGCACTGTGTAAAAGATTATACTACTCAAGAAAACAAAGAAAAACCCGAAGACATAGCAGAGGACGATGAAAGCAGTATACACACTTCAACTCGTACTATGTATCAAGATGTATCTCTCCATGACATAGACAATATAGAATCCAGCATTCAAGAGCAGAATACACACAGTGATAAATACACAGGAAAAGTAACATACTTATATGGAGCATCAAGTAATCAGCACAGAGAACTTATGTCTACATATCTTTTACAATGGCATGCTATAGTTGATGCAAAACTGAAAAAATGTGATTACTATGATTTATACGGAATATCACGTGGAAAAAATACCCTTAAAAAATCTAGCAACAGACTACAGGGGCTTTACAAATTTAAAACAGGCTTCACAAAAAATGTATGGATACGACCATTTGCGGTGGATATATATGAAAAAAATCTCTCTTCTACAGTACGTAAAAATATATTCAATACCTTGAACAAACTAAGGTTATGGTATTATCATAACTTTAAGAAAAAATCCATCACACATAACAACAATAGCTAGTCTACAATAGCAACATGATTACTATTTTTATAGACGCAGATGCCTGTAAAAAACATATACGAGAATATCTTATCAAATTTATCTTAAGAAAACATAATAGCTTTATGCAACTTATGATAGTATCAAACAAAGTAATTCCTAACATACCTAAACAGACAAATATTCACTCTATACAAGTTTCTCAAACACCAGAAGCTACTGATACATATATCCTATCATGTGCAAAAAAAGGAGATTTAGCCATAACACGAGATATTTTGCTTGCACAAACACTCATAGAAAAAGAAGTAACAGTAATAAATGAGTTAGCCGAAATATACACAAAAGACACAATTATAGCAAGAAAACAACGTGCAGTACAAAATGCTGAACAGAGAACCTTCATACGAAAAGAAGAACAGCTACATTCAAAACACGCAACATTGCCTCCACATATAGAAAAAGAAAAACAAAAAAAGAAAGAAATTGCAAAGTTTGCACACTACCTTAACACATGGAAACAATGCACATAATGGTGCTTTTTATAAACACTTCCTCCTATAGAAAATGATACACTTTCCATAAATCCCTTATAAATACTTCTGTAAGAAAGATACAGACACAAGTTTCCTTCCTAATAACTGAACCCATTGATGCAACAAAAAATACACAAACTGTGACAGCAACTGAGAATTAACGCAAGAAAACATTTCAATAGCACTGTTAGTTCCTCTGTTAGTTTCTGATGGTGGAGTTCTTAGTTGTGATACAGTTTGCAATACAGAAACTAACGAAGCAGAAAGAATACATTTTTCTTTATCAAAAAGAGGGACATTATTATGTAACAAAGGAGCAATTTTGCCACTATGATATAATAGCCACTGTTGTGTATCATTACCATGCGGTTCAATAGCTATCGTAGAAACATCAGGTTGCCACCCATTATTAGAAAGACTTTGCCATAGAAAAAAAGCAAGACTTTCTTTCCAATATGCATCATTTGAATCAATAAGATACAACAATACATCTACCAATAACTTAAACTGTGCACGATGATCTGCTCCTACCACATACCGCACCAGTTCTACACAAACACAAGCAGTATAGTATAATAAAAGACTGTAACCAAGATACTCACCATTTTTATACACATCAATATCCTTAAAAGTGTAGGTATTGTTTTTCTTTTTTGTAACAAATACCTTTCCCATCGTAAACACAGAAAGAGTTCTTTTATGTAAGTTACTGCTTTTACGAGCACCATACGCAGTAGCATATACCATACCATGTTCAGTATAAAACCCTAACTGCTGATGAATATCTGCTTTTTGTGCCATATATACAAGCACCCCTCTAAAAGAATGATTATACTCTCCCATACATACCATGATATGATATACTTATGTATATATGCAAGAAATAACATCACTTATTCCTCATCGACATCCATTTCTCTTTGTTGATGAAATTTCAGAATATAACCAAGACAAAATTATTGGTTTTAAGACATTTACTGATGATGAATTTTTTTTTCAAGGACATTTTCCTCAATATCCCATTGTACCTGGAGTACTTCTTATAGAAGCAATGGCTCAATGTGGAGGAGCAGGAGTAAAAGCGTTACAAGAAAATTCTGAAGACACATTATTTTTTCTCGCTACAGTGCAATCAGCAAAGTTTCGTTCACCAGTATTACCAAACAATAAAGTGCGTTTTGAAATAGAAAATATCAAAATAGGAAAAAAAATCATTAGCCAAAAAGGAAAAATTTTTATTGATAGCAGTAATACTATTGCAGCCGAAGCACAATGGATGTGCATTGTAAGTAATAAAGACAATCTTTAGGAGTATCCTTATGTATAGCTCAATTCCACAACGAATAAAGACAATAAGCGATGAGTTTCCGTACAATACCATATGCTACACAAAAAATACCGACAACAACTACGAAGAAGTATCTTATTCTCATTTTATGAGTGATGTATATCGAACTGCATACTTTTTAAGTAAACAATGTAAAGTAACAAAAGGTACTCGTGTAGGAATAATAAGCGAAAATAGAAAAGAATGGCTTGAATGTGATATTGCCATTTTATCATTACGTGCCATTGATGTTCCTCGTGGCACTGATACGAGTATTGCTGATATTTCATTTATACTTGAACATACCGAAGTGAAAGGAGTTATTTTTGAAAAATACAGCTCATACCAAGCATTACTCAAATACAATGCTCCCCTTTGTAAAACATTTTCTTTTGTTATTTTTCTTGACACTCCTCCTCAAAAATTCTATAGGCAGATTAACGCAGCAAAAAGCATAACAAAAGATACCTGCTCTTTTTATACATACCAAGATATAGAAAAAATAAAACTAAGCGTAAAAGAAAGTGATAGTATAGACAAAAAAATAGCATCCGTTGAATTAGATGATATTGCCACTATCATCTATACATCAGGAACAACACAAAATCCAAAAGGAGTATGCCTTAGTCATCGTAATTTTTTATTTCAAATCGATAGAATTTGTCCAAAAGTACTTTCAATAGAATTTACCACACGACTCCTCACCATATTACCAATTTGGCATGTGTTTGAAAGAGCCGTAAACTACATCATCACGTGTAGAGGAGGAGCACTTGCGTACTCTAAACCAATAGGAACAATTTTATTAGAAGATATCAAAAAAATAAACCCTACTCATCTTACCTCTGTTCCTAGAATATGGGAAAGCATCTATACTTCAATACAAAAAAAAGTAAAAAATAGCTCTTTTATCAAGAAAGCTATTTTTTCTCTTGCTTCCATTATTGGACATGCATTCAATTATGCTCAACACTTAAAAAATAATACTATACCAACATTTAAGCAACGATCCTTCTTTCTTGACACTTTCATAGGAACTCCGCTTTTCTTACTATTATATCTCCCTCATGCACTCTTTGATCTGCTTGCCTTTAAGAAGATTCGTACTCTATTAGGAAAGCATTTTGTAGCTGGAATATCAGGAGGAGGAACGCTTGCTCCTAAAATAGATCATTTTTTTCAAGCTGCAGGCATAAAAGTACTCAATGGATATGGACTTACAGAAACCTCTCCTGTCATTGCAGTACGAAATGAGTATATGCCCGAAATGTCTGGCGTAGGAAAATTTCTACAAGATATTCTCTATAAAGTAGTAGATAGCAATGGCAATATTGTGCCAGTAGGAGAAAAAGGCATTCTCTACATTAAAAGCGACCAAGTAATGCAAGGATATTATAAAAATAAACAAGCAAGTTCCGAAGTACTCAGTGACGATAGATGGTTTAACACAGGAGATTTAGTTCGTGTTTCAGAAGAAGGAGACCTTGATATTATAGGACGAATGAAAGATACCATCGTATTAGCAAATGGAAAAAACATTGAACCAGAACACATAGAAAATCTTTTATGTCAATCTCACTATATCGATTCGGCTATGGTAATTGGTCAAGATCAAAAAACACTATCTGCCCTTATCGCTCCAAACCATCACCATATACTTGAATACGCAAAAAGCATACAAAAATCAGAACTGACAGTAAAACAATTATGTAATGAACAAGCAATTATGCATCTTATTCGTAAAGAATTACATCATCAATCTACACATCTCTCACAATTTGAAAAAATTGGAGATTTTATTTTAATTTCAACCCCTTTTGAAATAGGAAAAGAATTAACCCAAACGCTAAAACTAAAACGATTCTATATTCAGGATATATATAAAAAAGAAATTGCTTCTATAACAAAATAATATCAAGCACCATAGTAGATACAATCATATACTCGTGCTTTCTAGCTTCCTTTTCCATACACTACATATGCATCGTCAAAGCCATTTTTTCTCCAACGTAGCAACTCAACTCCTACTTCCGATGAAGAAAAAGGACCAATAAGTACTCTATAATACTTTGAATGAACTGCTTTATACACTTGTAATCTTTCTCTCATATTTGCCGCAGCAATGATTTGATTGTTTACAAGTATATCCGTTGAAGGTAACTTATTATAGCTGATAATTTGAATATACATTCCTGTACTCAATACCGAGATAAGACTCATTTCTCCTTTTATCTCCCTGCTAACATCAGTAGGCTGAGAAGCAATATATGTTTGAGCAGAATTTTCTACGATACCATCTTTTTTTGGATCTGCTCCTTCAAACTCACTCGGTTGCACAGACACAACATCTCCATGAGGAGGCTCACTTACCACTCCACTAGGAATATCAAGAGGGACATATTGAGGAGTAATTTTTTCAACTAAAAAAGTATTCTCTGGTTCTGTTACAGGAACATTTGGTTTTTCATATGTATATATTGCACTAGGATTACTTTCCAATATACCAGCATCCTTTGGAACATCCATATCCTCTGCATTTTCTGGCATCACAGAAAATGTTGCTCTATCAGGACTATCAGAAGGGTACTGATTTGGTGCTACATCCTGACCATCATTGCGAGAAAGTGCCTGTGCATCAGGAGGAGATACAATGTCTATAGGCTCCTTGTCTAATAGAAACTCATCTATTTTTGGACTCATAGGAGGAATATCAATATCAGAACTAGGAGGAGTAGCATGGAGATCTAAACTTGGCATAGGATCATTAGTCTGTCCTTCTGGTATATAAATATACTCATCTTGAGGAATAATATCTGGTAAAGAACGCTGACCAGGAGTAAGCTGAAAGTTTGACTTTACATTTGTTTGTGATGAAATAGGAACAATAACCATCATAAAAAATAAGAGATAACCGAATAAAAAATAGCCATTATTATTTTTTGCACTCATCTTCTATTACAATCGACATAATTATAGAGTAATTAAAGTCTAATTTTTTCAATATCAATATAACATATTATACACTATTAAAGAGTAAAGGAAAAACAATACATAAAACACTATAATAAGAAAAGATAATTGATACATTATATAATCAGAAAATTACACAAACTATAACATGAAACATCATTATTACTTTATTGGAAATACCCCAAGCACTCATTCTCTTATCACAGCATTACTATCAAAAAACAATGATACTAAACATATACCTATTCATATTCTTAGTACAGTACATAATGATAATCAAAACAATCCCAATCATAGCATCCACAATCAACAACAACTCTCTATAACAAAGGCCTCTTTTACTACACAAACATTACAACAATCCATTGATGCAATAAACAAAGAGTATACTCACACCACACAAATACATATCATTATTACATGCTCTTCTCTTTCCTTAAAAGAATTACAATATATTTACTCCTTATCGTTAAAATATACCCATTGTGTAGTCTCTATGTTACCTCACATGTTTTCAAAAATAGAACATATCACCTTTGCACACCTCAAAAAACTTTCTTTAGAAGATACATTATTCAATGCCTCTCCAATACAATTAGATCCCATGCACCTTTCTTATTTTAATACAAAACGAGTACTTATCACAGGGGCAGGAGGAACCTTTGGATCAGAAATAGCAATTCAATTACTCCATACAGATATATCAGAACTATACCTATTAGGACATGGAGAATATTCTGTTTATAAAACATATAGAAAATTAGCTTACCTTCAATCTCTTGGAATTGGCACACACATACAATGTATCCCCCTATTATGTGAATTACAAGACAAAGATATGATTGAACATACTATGAATACAATACAACCACATATCGTATTCCACACAGCAGCCCATAAACACGTAGACCTCATTGAACAGAATCCTATCATTGGTATTAGCTCTAATATTTTTGTAACTCAATTTACTATAAACGCTGCAAAAAAAGCAGGAGTAGCATACTTTGTATACATTTCCACCGATAAATCAGTTGATCCTGCCTCTGTATATGGTGCAAGCAAGCTCGTTGGAGAAGAGATAGTATATACTTCGCATACTCCCCAAGATCATTCTCCTATGCATACAGTCGTTGTTCGTTCAGGTAACATACTAGGCTCAAGAGGAAGTATCTTACCTCTCTTTCATCAGCAAATAAAAAACAATAGTCCAATAACAGTAACCTCTAAAGCATGTAAACGATTTTTTATCCACTGTAATGAACTCATAAGTACATTACTCCACTATATGCAACAATACCATACACACAAAAAAGCAATCATTGCTATATATAAAGACCCTGAAACTTCAATATATGATGTAGCAACAAGTATACATAGCATATACAATGCTATACTCCCCAACCAGCCAGCAATAAAGATAATAGGATTACGCAAAGGAGAAAAGATCACCGAAACATTTACATTTCCTCAAGAAACAAGCCATACTTTAGAACTCCCTAATATGTATACTATAACAAGAGACAATACTTTTTCTCCTATCAATGATATAGCAACATTATGCAATACACTCTATAGCATATGCTACAAAGACCCAACAAAGGCCACTTTATATTACGATCATACAAAAGCCATTTCATTACTTAAAAAACATATACCATCATTTTGCCCTTATTCCTATTAGAACAAACAACCCATTATTACTACTCTCCATCAATATAGTACAGCATATTTTTATCATATATATCTTCTTCATCATGGCTTACTAACAATGCAGGTATACCACTATCTTGTATATTTTTCCATACCCAATCACGCATAGTTTTTCGTAAAGAAGTATCAAGTTTAGCAAAAGGTTCATCCAATAACAAAAATTTAGGAGCAGAAAGCATTGTGCGTATAAGTGCTAATCGCGACTGTTGTCCACCCGACAGAGTATGCGGATACATACCAGCTACATACTGCTCAAGCTGTGCTTTTTCAAGCATATTGTGTACAAAATCTTTCCTTTCATTTTTTGACAGCGGCTGAGACAAAGCAAACAATAAGTTTTGGGCAACAGTCATATGAGGAAAAAGCAATCCTTCTTGTGATAGTAACCCTATTCTTCGTTCATGTATTGGCTTTACATCAATACGCTCACCATCAATACACACTTCACCACTTGTATCAAACACCGAAGTATCAATAATCCCTGTGATAAAATTGAGTAATGTACTTTTTCCTGAACCACTGCTTCCCATGATAGTAAGCACCGAACCACCGTATAAATGATACTGCAAATTATGAACAAGCACTCTACGAATTTCATGCTTTTTGGGATGCTTTACTATTTGCCTATGCACAATATGTATATTGTTTAGCTCAACCATATTACTTTTTCATATATGCTATCATATCTCTCTCCTTATAAAGATACCTTACGCATTCCTTTTTGTAAATGAGAGGTATAATGCCCTACTAATAATATTGTTCCATTTAATATCATCAATAAAATCCCTAGTATACTAATGACTTGCCTATTTGCTCCCGAATATAAAGCAACAACCAACTGAGTAATAGTCTCCCATCTTCCTTCTCCAATAAACTGTGTAGTAACATACTCAGCAATACTCACCAACATACCAATAAGCATAGCATGACTTATCGGAGTAATGATCATAGGCAGCTTTACTCTAAAAAATGCAAGCCAATATTTTTTACCAAGAACACGTGCTTGTATCATATAATAATTATTATATGTCTTAAAAGTACCATATAATAAAAATACTATATAAGGAACAATACGCAAAGTATGTCCCCACAATAACACAAAGTAGCTTCCATTTATATTGATGTACAGAAAAAAAATATGCATGCCAGTAATATACACAATAGTAGGCATAAGGAGCGGAAACATGATAAGAGTTAAAATAGGAAACTGAAAACGCCAACGAAGATAATTCAACAATTCTAGGAGTATCACTGCAAAAATAGTAGACAATACAGTACTATAAAATGCTAAACATACGGTACTGACAACTGAGTTAAAAAAACGGAAAAAGAAAGAAAACTGTCTATCAATACCAAAAACATTAGGTATTATCAAAGGAAAATCCCATCGAATGATCCAGCACCATAAAAACAGCAACGCAGTAGAAAAAACAATAACACAAGAAAATACTATAAACGCAGATACAGACAAATAGTTTGCCACTGTATCATGTACTGCTACCTTACTTGCATTGACATAATTTTTGTGTAACATAAAATGAAATACCTTAAACAGTGCATACCATATCACAAGACTTATAAAAGAAACAAAGCATAACCCTACACAAAGGATGTTTGCAGTAATATATTTTTTTTGAGAATACTGAGACAACAGCTCTTGAATAATCACTCCATATGAAGACGGATTTTTAGGACCAAGAATCATTGATATATCAACTGGTGCAAGAGCATAAGAAACAGAAATAAGCGTTGGAACAAATAACTTAGGCAAAATTTGTGGAATGATAACAAACATCCAAGTACGCAGCTTATTGTGTCGTAACAGCTTTGATTGCAGTACATGATGTTGTAAATTATATTCTTGTAACACAGCAACCAAAATAAACAAAAGAAACGTAATCAATTTAATAATTACCACAATAGACATACTTATACCATAAGAATCGTATACCGTTGTAATAGATCCAACAGTACTCTCTCCTTTGAAAAAAGCAAGTATCCTAAATATAATCCCAGAAGGCATAATTAAAAATGCAAACCCAGTAGCTAACGATACATGAGGAATAGACAAAAAATACATAATCCACTGTATGAAAGCATTATTATAGTTACTACTCAGCAAATACCCAAACAAAAATATAAAGAACAACGTAATAAGCACAATACACTGTGCTCGTATAAATGTTTTTATGAGCTGAAAAAAATATATAGGATCAAACAATACTTCAAAAAAAGATACTGTCTGCTCAGAAGCTGTCCATATTGGAGTAATGCCCATTGAAGTAAGAAGAGAAAACACCATTCCTAACAAAAAAGGAAATATAAAAATAATAACAAGAACAAAAAGTAATACAATACTCCTCAGTTTTTTATTATTTTCTACTTCCTTCTTCATGGGACGTAAAAACAAAAGTGCCATACCTTACTACTGTACAGTGTAATACATTACTTAAGATACCGATTTTTCCAAAACTCCTGTATAGGTTCTTCCCACGTACTATGAAACTCTCTAATAGTTGTTTTGCCTATATCTTTCGGAGGACCTGCAGGGTGTGCATTGGAATCATTTCTCAATACATACTCACCTTCTCTCTCTAAAGTCTCCCTATCTAACACAGTAGGGTCCCCCCAATACTGAGGATCAGCCTTACGAGCTTGTGCTTCAGGAGAAATAAGAAAATTTATGACAACAAGTGCTGCTGGTTTAGAGCTAGCATTGAAAGGGACTGTCAAGAAATGAGCATTTGCTATCGTCCCTTCATCCAATAAAAACATCCTTACATCATCAGAAAATTCTTTATTAAGCACTCTACTTACCGCATCATAAGGATTAAATGTAAACCCATACTGTATTTCTGCATCCTTAAAAAGCGTTATCATTTCTGAATAACTATTTGGAAACGATGTTCCCTGTTTCCATAGATACGGATGTATAGTATCAAGAAACAACCATACCCCATTATTAGCAATAAAACGTTGCTGTTCACTACTAGCAGTATAGGGACTGTACAGCATGGCCATGCCTTGTTTATCAGCAAAAAGATACATCATATTTTTGAGAAATGTATTTCCTGTAAAATCAAGATATGGAACAGGATATGTAAACATTCCAGGATGTTTCTTTACCTCTTCTTGTAACTGAAGCAGATTATAAAACGCACTTGTTTTGCTTGAACGATGAAAAAAACTTAATTGAGCTGTCCCCCACGGAACCTCTAAGCCATCAGTTTTTATGGTAAAATCTTCGTATAATACAGGATTATTCTCATCCAAATACTTTTTGTTAGGAAGAATATCTAAAATATTGCCTAAAAACATATTCTCATTTTTCATAACATTAAATGCTTCTCCATTAAGCCACACAATATCAATACTTCCCGTATCATAATTACCAGCAGCTTTTTCCTGATGCAAACGCCTTACTGTCTCCATAGTATCTTGTACAAGCACATGGACAAGATTGATATTATAGATTTGCTTAACTTGCTTTCTTACCCACTGTATATACTGATTTATTTGATTAGAACCCCCCCATGCATTAAAATACACCGTCTTCCCTTTAGAAAACTCCTCTATTGTTTGCCAATCTACAGAAAACACATCAATACTTGCCTTTTCTTTCGCAGTACAAGAGAGAAACAATACAGCATATAATACAATACATACGCTCATACATATAAAAAAACAGAGAGCAGTCTTACTTTTTTGAAACCTATAGGTAGTACTCATGATATACCTGCTATAAATATGTACAAGCACTTAAATATAAAAGAAAATCTTATTGTCATATATACATTTTAGCATATAATGAAATAAATACTATACATATCCTCATCTATCAAAAATGCAATTATATCAATAGCAGAATATGGGCACATAAGATTTATCAATATTTTTAATACGCATCTTGATTTTTTATATTATTATACTAAATTATATATTATATAAAAAGTATAATGTATCAATACGTAATTGAACTCTCTATTACATCATACATTGATATAAAAAAGGAACGGTTTATGAATAAAATATCTACTCTGTGTATCTTGTTTATGGCAAACATTATGCTATCACTTAATAGCTGTGATACCATAGATCCTACTGACATTCAATTACAACCACATTCTTATTCTCCTCCAGCATGGGTACAAGGGAAATGGGAACATGAACAACTTGCTATAACAGCTCTTGAAAATAATATTATTATTCGCGAAACAAAACACTTAGAAACAACTACTAATTTTTCAAATATGATGAAATATAATGTAAAAGAAAACAGATCAATATCTAACCCTATATATCGTGTTGTATTTACAGAACAAAATCCATATGCAGGAGAAATAAACAACACCTATGAATTTATTAAGCAAGGTGAGAACACATTAATCTATAATCATTCAGTTGAAATTGAAAGCCAAGCATATGATTCAACTAAAGCTACCTATACACTAACAAAACAAACTCCTCCCTATTCTTATTCTCCCCCAGCATGGATACAAGGCGCTTGGACATATAATGATATCACAATTACACTGTCAAAAAATAATATTAGAATTGTCAGTAACGATCTATGGATTGATTTCTCAAAACATATAATAGATAATGTAATAGAAACAACACATGAAAATAATAATATGTATAATATTGCTGCTCAACAATCCCATGAAGGCACAGGAAAAACAACTCAACAATTTACATTCATGAAGCAAGATGAGAACACATTAGTCCATACACATTCATTGGTGCATTCAGAAGGGTTATCAGACATAACGACTTATGTACTAAAAAAGCAACAAAACACTCCTCCAATACTATACTAACAAATAGAGTACTTTACCCTATCAATCAGTTTTTTTTTATCAATTTTTCTGGATTACTGTATCGTATAAGTGCCTTTGCTAACACATCTGTGGCATCAATAAGTAATGTATCTACCATGTTTTGAAACAGAACCACTGGTATTTCAGTACAGCCCATTATAATCGCTTGTACTGTATACTCGTCTTGCAAATCTTTTGATACCTGTTGTAATATCGTCCTCGCTTTTTGTGAAGGAGGAAAAGACTGTGCCTTTATACCATATGTAACATTGTATATACTTTGATGTACAAGCTCTTTTTTCTCCTCATTTGGTACACATAGCTCAATATCATATTTTTTGAGTATATCACTATATAACTTAGATGCATATGTTCCCTTTGTTGCCAGTAACCCTACTTTATGTATACTGTTCTGTACAAGATACTCTGCAACTTCTTCAATCATATGGACAAAACGCATATCAGACATAGTATGTTTCTGTAATAAACTATCAATCTCTTCACGTATAGGAGAAATATGTGCCGTATTACAAGGAATACCAACCGTATAACATCCTAGTCCATATAATTGAGTAATAACATCAAATATACCAAGTGCTGGATTATGTAATGTTCTATCATAAAAATACGCTGTTCTATCTCCTATTACATGAGCACAAGAAATATGATAGATAGGAATATGATCTTTATCTTGAACAGCGTTTGTATTTTTTATTACTTTAGCATGTAAATCAACTCCAGCAAAAGGGCCAACTCCGCCAATAATTCCAATCTTATTTAGCATCTAATATCCCATCGCTATCAAAATAAAGAGTATCATACTCATGAGACACTTCACCATCATCCTCACGAAGCAACGCATCTATAGGATCAGAAACTCCTAATCCATAGCTATTTTCTTCTATTGTTTGTTCTATTGTATCACTCACTGTACTATCACTACTCTCTTCTTCTATAGGGCTTCCTGGCTTGGCATATCCAAACAATTGATATACACTCGTAAATTCCTTCTTTCCTTTTAATTGTACTGCTTCTAAGGCCTTATACTTAAACTCAGGACCCAACATTGATTTAGTTGTTTCTGAAATCAATATTTTTGTGCTATATTCTTTATTGAGGCTTTCTAATCTACTAGTAACATTCACCGTATCACCTAATACAGAAAAATTAAATTTCTGTACAGAACCAAGCACTCCTACAAGAGCATGTCCCGAATTTACTCCAATACGAGTTGCAAACCGTATCCCGCTTAATGAAGCAATTTTTTCATTTATTATTTTATGAGCAAGCTGCATCTTTAATGCCGCTAAACACGCTTGTTCAGCATGATTTTCATTCTCATCAAATACACCAAACAGTGCCATAATAGCATCTCCAATAAATTTATCAATGATACCATTTTGATCAGAAATAACATTACACATCTCCGTAAAATAGATACTCAATGCATCCGAAAGCTGTAGTGGAGAAAAATTTTCGGTAATACTAGTAAAAGAGACAATATCACTAAACAAGATACTAATATTTTTTTTATGTTCCATTCTTAACGATATTTCAGTATTCTTTTGTATGGAATCCACAATAACTTCTTGCGGTACAAATTTCTTAAAGGAAGACAAACTCTTTATAACTCGATTATAGACTTCTCCTATATTTTCTATCTCCGTTACTTTCATATCGCTCTGATTATCTCCATACGAATTATCTAATTGTAATGAAATTATTCCTCCCATCAGATTAGATATATCCCCTATTTTATCTGATATGTTTTGTGTAAGCCTTGAGTACAGAAAAAGGGCTATAATAAACATGATAGTCAACAATACAATACCTAACTTTAATGTATTATAAAAATCTCCTACTAAGGTTGTATCTTCTAACACAAAAATGAGATTCCAATCTATACCATTAAATGTATTCATATTGACAGATGTATATATATACTTGCTTCCTTCATAAGAAAAAATATCGGTAAATGTATTTGAATTTATATTGATATTCCCTAAACTATTAAGAGACGATGAAGGAAACAAAATATCAGTAAGAATCCTAACAATACTTTTTTTATCTAATTGATCCACCTGCTGTTCTCTCCCTCGGGAGAAATTATCAAGTATGTACTTTACTTCACCACTTAAAGAATAATCATCAACCTTAAATAACTGTATACCAGAAACACGATTAGTCGTTCTTTGTTGTAATGTTGATCTATTATTCAAAAATATATCATGATACGCTATAATGTTATCATTATTATCACTGATAAGAGTAGCCCCTATATTACTAAAAGGTAACTGTACTATAAAATCAGCCAAATAGCTTAGGCTTATATCAATGGATATAACTCCTTCAAAGCCATCTACATTCACCTTTCTTGTCCCTGTTATTCCTAAAATTTTGTCCGAAAAGAAAATATAAGGATCTGTCCATTTAATGTTACTAGCATTAGCATTTTGATACCATGGTCTTTTTCTTGGATCATAGCCTTGTTCTAAACTCGATTCAGAGTATTCAGGAAATATAAATCTGTTTTCTCTATTTTGGTGTATCCATTCACTCACTATCTTTGACTCTGTCCTATATACATAGCGTTTACTAATACTATTATCAACCATTCGCTTTGTCATATAAAAATTGCCATTAAAATCAGCCATATACAAGGCATTGATATTCACATCCGACTCTAACAAACCAGACATAACATCATACCAATAATTAGGATCTGTTATCTCAAATATATCGCTACGGGCAATAGTATATAAAGAGTCAAGGGCATTTTCAGCATTAACAAAATATGCTTCAAGCTCACCTATTATATTTGAAGTTGCCACTGCCCCAAATTCTTTTGCTACTTTTAAGGATATAGAAGAATTTTGACTATAAAAAAGAGATATTATTACAATGAACAACACTATAATCACTGTCCCCATCACAGTAATCAATAGAGCTTTTAAGGAAATTGATGTTCTATTTTTCATATATTTTTTAGTAGTATAGTAATTAGAATAGCAACATCACATGCCTACTGTATATCCTGATATTTCTTAGTAAAATTATTATACAGTACACTCGTTAAAGCTGTATTTGTATGCATAATAATGGTTGAACGTAAAGGCTCTATAACAATATCAATAGATATTAAAAATAATAGCGTTGTCTCAACAGGAATGCCTATTGAAGATATAACTACCGCTAAAATACTTAATGTAGGAGTACCTGAAATACCAAATGTAGCAAGCCCTGCAAATATTACTGCTAAAACAAGAAATATATAAATCATACCACTTAACTCTATATCATATAACTGAGCAGAAAAGATAGTTATCAAAGAAAAATAAAAAATGTTCCCAAAGCGACCTATCACCATCAATATAGGTAATACTGATTTTGAAAACACATAGTTTACCTTAAATTTTGAAGAGAGTGTATTGATAAATATAGGCATAGTGACTATGCTGTTTCTCACTACAAACAGAGCCACTAAAGGATGAAAACAAGCCATAGCTGAAGGTAACAATTTTTGTTTTGAGCTTACTGCGAGTATAACAGTATTAACACATAATAAGAGAAATCCAAAAATATAAAAAATAAGTACTAACTTACCTGTAGCAAAAATAACATTCGTATTCATCTTTGCAAATTCTGAAGCGGTAATACAGATTACAAAAATTGGTAACAATACCATCAAATATGATATTAATGTTGAAAATACCTCATATATTTCCTCAAAAAAACCAATAATAAGATATTTTCGACGCACCCCTCTTTTAGGGAGGGAGCCAATTGATAAACCAAACAAAACAGAAAAGACAAGTATAGAAAAAATATGACTTGAAGACAATGAATTAAAAATATTTGCAGGAATAATCTTCAATAAAAAACTAATAAATCCTGTCTCAATCGTATCTTCTCCTGATAAATTTACTTCTACCACCTCACTCCGTAAATTTACCTGTTGTGATAGAATATCTTTACTCTCTGTAGATATATCCCCTGGGGTAAACAATACTCCCACCAATATTCCTAATAGAGCATATATAATTGAGACAATTCCTATAAATAGAATAATTCTACCAAAAAACCCCTTTAAGTAATCATTAGTAATAAATTTTCCTATACTACAAATTATCGCAGATACAATTACAGGGATAACTGCCATGTTTAATAGTAATAGATAAATAGTAGCATATACAGAAAGATATGTTCCTATAATTTTATGCGAAGAACCAATATAGATTCCTATTATTATTGACAATAGTAAGGTTATTGGATTTTTTAGAATGTAAACTATATATTTTCTCATATGTATTCTTACTGCTTATTTTTTACGAAGTCCCTAAATTTATACTCATCAAGAAGCCTTCTCGTATCCTGTTCAATATTCATTGACTCTAGTACTCTATTTAAGTAAAATACAAAATGGAATTCAGAAGGATGCACCGCTATAGCAATCGGATCTATTTGATCTTCAAGTATCACTGGCTTCAAAGTTAAGTTACTACTAGGCTGTGACTGCATTATTTTGAATATCTCAAGCTCATCCCGATATATTGCAAACACTTCTCCATTTATCCCTGCATCTATAACATCTTCCCATGAATTTAATGAATCTATTTTAGCATGAGGAAAATTCAAATTTGCATATCGTTCATACGAAGAATTTTTAATGACACCAATATTCTCCTCAAAACTTTTTAAGAAAGATTTTAGCTCATTGTCTTTTACTCCAAACTTTGCTAATTTTACTTTATTTATCAGTAATGCTTGACTAAATACAATATAGGGATCGGTATACAATACTCGTCTACTCCTCGCTAAGGTAAGACTCAACTTAGAAGAAGCAAAATCAATCTCTCTATTAAGTACTAAAGGAATAAGATCGTTAAACCCCTGTGCTGCCCTACTAATTCTCAAATCTACCCCAATACGATTTGCTACTTCTTTTGCTATATCTACATCTAATCCTGCCATAGTCCCATCAGAGTTTTCATAGTAAAAAGGAAACTGATCTACTGCAGTCATACCAACAACAAGATACCCTCTTTCCTTTATCTCATCTATCTTAGCAGTGCTTATGCTTCCTAGCGTCTGAGTAAAAGCAGATATAGCACCTATTACTAATAAAAATAACAACATTAACGATTTATTCATTCTCATCTCCATATTTATTAAAATAGTTACTCTTTAGATTCAATAACAGGCCCCTCATGTATTGACTGACCTGTTTTTTGATACTGTGAGTATAAAATTGCTGTTAGCACTGTATTAGTGTTAACAATCATGGCAGTACGTAAAGGATCAATAATAGTATCAATAATCAACAATATCACTAACACAGTTTCAAAAGGAATACCAAGCGGTTCTACTATCAGCCCCAAGAGACTTAATGTAGCAAAACCACTCGCTCCTGCCGTAGCTACTCCAGCAAACACAATACTTATACAAATAACTATCAATGCAGACACAGACAAATCAGTATAATAAAGCTGAGCGGCAAAAAGAGTAACAAGAGCAAAATAAAAAATATTACCAAAGCGTCCTAATACTGTCATCAATGGCATAACAGATTTTGCAAATGAATGATCTACTCCTAAATCTTTTCTAAGAGAATCAATAGCAACAGCCATAGAAGCAATACTATTTCTTGTGGTAAATGCAATAATAGAAGGGTAGGCAACTATTCCTGTAACCTTAAAAAAGTTTTTTTTCACACTCACTGCAAGTGCTACACTATTTATTGCCAACAACACTATACCAAATATATAAAAAGTAATAATCAATTTCGCACTTGCAAAAATAATATTAAATCCTGATCGTGCAACCTCTGAGGACATGATACATATAAGAGCAAAAGGGAGTAACAGCATAACATATGAAATAATACTTGAAAATATAAGATATATTTCTTCAAAAAACTCCACCACATATGCTTTATCATCCTTTTTAGGAATAGCCCCCACAGCAAGGCCAAATATAATAGAAAATACCAGCACAGCCAACACCTGATTTGAAGCTAAAGAGTTAAATATGTTATCAGGAATTATCAATAGTAAAAAATCCTGAATCCCATTATCTTGAGCTGCATCGGTTTCATCCAATCGTATACGTAATATCTCACTTTGTAAACTTACTTGTTCAGACATTATTTCTCTACTTTCTTCGGATATATTACCAGGACGAAATACTAAGCCAATAGCAATACCTATAATGGCATACAAAATTGATACGCTAATAAGTACTAATATAATCTTCCCAAGTAATTTCTGCATGCGAGAATTAGATACAAAACGACCTAAACTGGTAACAATAGCAGATATAAGGATAGGAAGCACTGTCATTTTAAGTAAAATTTGATATGCATCACCATAAATTGACAAAGATAAACCTAATCCTTTATAGTATAAACCAATAAAAATACCTATCCCCATTGCAATAATTGATGTCAATGGATGTTTAATAAACTTAACAATAGTGTTCATAATTATCTCTCTTTCTTCTTTATTTATTTTCTTTGTATAACTGTAAAATTATTTGGGAATCAGTCTCTAAATCCATAGTCTCTAATACTCTGTTAATGAAAAATAAAAAATGATATTCATTAGGATGTACTGCTATTGCTATAGGATCAGTGTTATCTTTTAATAATACAGGCTTTAGCATTAAATTGCTTTTAGCATTTTCTTGTATTACCTTAAATATCTCTACTTCATCTCTGTATATTGCAAAAACAGAACCAGTAAGAGCAGCATTCACCACTTCTTCCCATGTATCAAACAATTCAATCTTTGCAAAGGGAAAATTACTCTTTGCATAACGAACATAGGAAGATCCTTCTACTACCCCCAAAGTGCCTGAAAAACTTTTTAGCAAAGTATTTAATTTATTATTATCAATATTTGCTCTTGCTAGCTGCACTCTATTAAGAAATAACGCTTGACGCAATACAATATAAGGCTCTGAATATAATATCTTCTTTGATCTATCAAGAGTTCTACTCAATTTTGATATAACTAAATCTACTCTCCTCTCTACCACTAATGGAATAAGTGCATCAAACGAGGGAGCTTCACGATTTATTCTCAATGCAACATCCAATCGTGCCGCTATTTCAAGTGCTATATCTATGTCTATTCCTGCTAAATTTGTTACATTTGTTTCAATTTCTGCATCCCCTACTTTGCTAGTATCAAGAGTATAATAAAATGGATAATTATCTACTGCTGTCATACCAACAATAATATACCCTCTTTCTTTTATTTCTTGAATTTTCTGTGCATACTCTAATTGAGAAAAGAGAGCAGGAGACACAAAAAATATCATACATATGCTAATAACTTTACATATATGTCGTTTTATCATAATTACTCATTTCTTTTTAAATTACTTACCATTATTATCGCCATATTTCTAACTATCCTTTACATTTTTTATATATCTTCTATATAAAACTGCCTTACCAGTAGTATTATAATAAAACTTACACACTTTTTCAAGTAGCATATAACAAAATTTGTGCAAAAAAAACGAATAAGACTATTTTTATTATTCTGTTGTATTACTGGTAAGCATCTTATTATCATTTTTAAAATAAATAGGAAATAAAAGACCACAGAGTAATACTGTATAAGCAATAAGTATATATGTTATAACTCTTAGGAGTTGTGTATGCGTTATTATATAGTATAATAGGAGATGTATTATTACAGACAGAGATATTATACTCAGAGCTATTAGTTTGATAATACCGATTCTTATTAGTGTTTTTTTAAAAAAAGGTGTGCTTTTTGTTACACTTGTTACTATTGTTATAAATATATGTTGTAGTAGTCTATACACAAAAGGGAGTATAACTATCAGTAAAGCCATTATTCCTGTGGGAATAACATAGGTAACTAAAAAATCTGATAAGGGTATTGAGTTATATATCATATGACTTATCCCTATCATAGGTATAAGCGATATAGCGAGTATCACTAATATTGTAGTATATATAGTTGATTTTTTCATAAAAAACTCCTCTATGATTGTTTATATCAATTATCTTTGTTGCTGTCTTTAGTATAATATAATACAGTAATTGGTATACTATTAGTGCGGATGCAAGCATTGCATGCGATAAAACACATTATGCTATCTGTCAAATAGTGCGTTTATCTAAAGCACAGAGTATATCAGTATTTATATGTAACTGTACTATCTCTCCTTCTTGAGGCCATTGTTTGCCTATGTCTTGTAATGTAATAATTTTTAAGCCCCTAAACATAGGATGTTGACTTTCCACTATGACTTTATAATGATTTCCCATAAAATACTTTTTTTCAACAAGCCAATTTTCTCCTTGAAATCGAGCAGATATATTGGAACGTATGTCTACCATATGGGGACGTACACATACAAAAAACTCTTTCGTTGTCTTAAAATCTTGATAGTTTAACACTTTCTCTTCAGGAATAAAACCACATGGAGAGCATAGTTGACCACAAATGCTTTGTTGTATAGGAAGAAAATTGACATCATCAAAATATCGTGCTATTGCATGCGTTTTTGGACTATTGTATAGCTGAGAAGGACTTCCTTCTTGTATAATTTTTCCTTCACTGAGCAACATAATTTTATCCGCTAAATACATTGCTTCTGTCGATTCATGGGTTACCATAATCACTGTAGTATTTGAGGCTTTAATCTCTTGTAATTCTTCAATCAAAGCAAAGGAGGTAGCACTATCAATACTGCTAAAAGGCTCATCAAGCAACAAGAGGCGCGGATCTATTACCAATGCACGAGCAAGTGCAACTCGTTGAATTTGTCCTATTGATAGCTGATCAGGATACCGTTTTGCGTACCCTGCAAGCTTTATCTTATATAAAATGTTCACTGTTTTTTCATATCGTTCATCTTTTGGCAAATGAGAAATACCGTACTGTATGTTCTGTTCGACAGTAAGCTGCGGAAACAATGCATGGTCTTGAAATAAAAATCCAACACTACGTTTTTCAGGAGGAACACATACAGTAGGAGATGAATATATTGTCTTATACATACTGATAGTTCCTTGAGAGGGCTGTTCAAAACCTGCAAGTAAGCGTAGTATAGTACTTTTTCCTCCTCCACTTGCTCCTCCTAAGACTGCGTATTCCCCTTCTTTCAACGAAAAAGAAAGGTTCTTTAGTACTTGTGGGAAAGCCTCTTGCTGTGTTTGTGTGCCTTGGGTTCTATTACGAGAAAAAAAATGCTGTATCTTAGAAATACTGTTACGGGAAATATATGAAAATGAGAGATTAGTAACATCAAGAAATTCTTTTTTTATATTGCTCATATGCACTGTATCATACCCCTCTTTGTTTCATAAGTCCACCGTATACGGGCAAACTTACTATAATACCAAGCCCAACTAATACTAAGGCTACCACACTTGCCTCAGCGAGCTGTTCATTGTTCACTAAATTGTATACTTTTATCGCAAGTGTTTCAAAATTATAAGGACGCAGTATATTCGCTATGGGAATATCCTTTATCATTTCAATAATAGTCAGCATAGTAGCGGTAAAAATAAATCCTTTGTTTATAGGAAGACATATCTTCCATAATGTCTTAATAGGCGATACTCCCATAGATCGCGATGCTTCTTCATATCGAACATTGGCAGTATGAAATCCTACATTTATAGGAGCAAGAGCAATGGGAATATAACGATATACGCAGGCAAACACTAAGGCATATATGCCTTTACTTACAAATAATGTAAATACTGCTACAGAAGGAAAAAGAGTATCTATCCAATGGATAATACTGAGTATAAGTATAACAATAACAACACTTGGTACTGCATATCCTATTGATATAAGAGAAAAACTCGTTTTATATATGCCTGTTTTCGTAAGTCTACTGGCATAACTTAAAAGCACACTAAGAGGTATTTGTATACACACCACTAGTACGCACAGCAGCACAGTATTTAACAAAGGAGGGATCACTTTTGCTATTATAGAGGGAGAAAAGAGTACAGGAGCGGCCCACACAAAAAGCTGAATAACAGGAATTACAAATCCTAGCATTACTGGTACTAAACAACATACCATAACAAAGATTCCTGTAGTAACAGGCAGCTGAGTAACACGTACTTGCATTGCTTTCATAGTATGAAACGCATGTTGCTTCTTTTCAATATAATTCTTGCATAATAGAAGAAATATCATACATACTACCACAATAAATGATAGTATTTTAGCTATACTCATATTTTGATAAAACAGGAGTACCCTTACTATTCCTGTTGATATAATCTCATATCCTAAGTATTGATAGGTCCACTGTTCATTTATAAGCTCCATAGCTACAAGCAAAGAAACACTCATAATACTCGTAAGAGAAAGGGGTATTCCAAGGGTAATAAATAGATTACTCCGTTTCTTATTCATAATTTTTGCACTATCAATTAAAGATTGTGGAAATTTAGTAAAAAAAATGTATTGTACAAGAAAAATAAACGGGTATACATTGCAGGCGAGAACAAAGATAAGCACTACAAAAGAAGGCAACGATGCCATTGTCTTTCCTAGTAAGGTGGTAGCACCAAATACATGAGTCATAAACCCATCATATGAAAATGCACTGCGCCATGTTATCGCTCCAATATATGACGGTACAAGCAATGGAAATACCTGCAAAAAAATAATACATGTACGTGCAGGAAAATGATACATAGCACAGAGCCATGCTATTACGCTTCCTAAAAAAATTACGCTACTTAACACTAATATAAGTATAAACAGAGTATTACGGAAATAGCGAGGAAATACTTGTTTCCTTAGAAACGAGAATAGCTGTATATCAAAATCACGGGTATCAATGAAAACAACTAATACAGGGATAAGCACTAAACAGGCTACTGAAAAAAGTAATAGTTTCCAAACAACATATGAATTACCTTTCATATATTATATAGTATAATCATTTTACTATTGCATAGTACACTATATGCATAATAACAAATGTGCTACTAATACCTATATTAGTAGCACATATATTACCATATATTATAACAGACAGAAAAGACTAATTCCATCCATTAGCATCTGCAATTTTTGCAGCTTCTCCAGAAAAGTCTTGGTATACATTCAAATCTGTTAACTGTGGAGAAAGTTTTAAGTCACCCCAAGAGCGTAATAGCTCAGATGCTTCTACATCATTTACCGCAGGATATTCCCCATTTTCATTTGTCAACCGACTTTGTGAGTTTTGTGCTAAATAATGACTAATAAATGCTTCTGCTGCTTCTCTATTTTTAGAGTATTTACCTATTGCCATTGCTGAAACATTCACATGAGTATTGTCAGGAAGAATTATTCCTATTCTTTCTCCTACTTTCCTGTCTGCTTCTACATCTGATTGTAATAATAAGTGTACATAGTAGGTATTTACTAATGCTATCTCTCCTTCTCCTGCTATAATAGCACGCATTTGATCTCTGTCATTTCCTTGTGGCGTACGTGCTAAATGCTCTGAAAAGCCTCTTACCCATGTTGCTGCTTGTTGTTCTCCTAACATACTTACCATGTATGCAATAAATGCATTATTATAAGGATGTGTCGCACTTCGTGTCAATACAGAAGGAGCATCAGGCTGTGCTAACTCATTATATGTTTGCAAAGACATATTACCAACTTTAGGCATCGAATTTTGCTTATCATACGCAATAGCTCTTGCTCGTACAGTAACAGCTATCCAGTGAGAGTCTCTATACAGAGGATCTACTCTATCCGCAATCATGTTACTTTCAGTAAAGCTGGAAATGTCAGCAAGCAAATCACTATTTTTTGCTTGTGATACCTTTGTTATTTCAGGGAGAAAGAGAATATCCATATCAGTATCCTGCCCTTCCTGTTCTAAACGAAGTACTAGCTCGTTTGCTTTCCCATCAATAACATTCACTTTGATGTTCGTTTTACTTGTAAACTCATCAAACAAAACATAATCTATATCATAATGTCTGCTAGTATAGACATTTACTACTTTTTGTGTGTCTGAATTTTTATCGGCATTTGAACTAGAATCACTAGAACCTCCTGCCCATGCAAACACCACACTAGAAAATAAAAGAACAAAAAATACGAAATTTCGCATATTAACCTCTCTTTTTTATTGTATTTTACCTTTATATTATATTAATTTTTATTAAGTGTCAATAAAAATTAAGCAAAAACTAAAAAAAAGTAAGATATTACATGTATAATTAGCATTATTAGTGTTATTAAAGGAATACTACTCACATATACTACTATAAAGTTAATAAATAAACTAAAATATGTATTAAAACAATAATTTTAAGCATGCCACGCACGATACTAAAAATCGATACGATTAATGTAATCTTACAGATCTAAGAGATACCATTTTTCTTGATTTTTTATCTTTGCATTCAAGTATTACTGCAACAAAGGAAAAAAAGAATAGAAAGAACAAAAAATACTACGCATAAGGAGCAATATAACCTCCCTTCTTATACGTTTTTATGTACTACGAATCTTATTTAGTCTTTTTATATTCTCTAGAGAATCCATCTTTAAGCAGTACATTTTCTGTTATTGTATTATTCTGAGTTTTTGAAAATCGGACATTGAGTTTTTCATTTTTACATGTTCCTCTTACTTTGTATTTTGATAGGGTGCTGCTATCATCTGATATTTCAGTACAATCTTGCAGCATATTTACTATAATTACATCATTAGGAATGTCTATAGTCATGTTATTGTCTGTAAATTGTATGCGTATTGTTATTCTCTTAGTGCTATCATAGTGTTCCCATATTCCTTGTATCCATGTTGGCGGGCGTATCCCTTCTTTTGTATTATTGGTGTTTTCAGTACTAGTGCTTGTTTGTTCGCACCCTACTATAAATAACAGTAGTGTAAAGAATAGATATACATATTTCATATAATGACTCCTTTATTTACTATGTTACTTATTTTTGAATAATGTATCTACCTCTACTGATCTATCTGCTACTACTATAATGGTTGCATTATCTCCAAGTATTTTAGAATAAGTAACAGCACTGTGATTTTCAATAATATCACTAATGAAATTATTCATATTTTTCCCTCCACTTATTTTTTGAGTTGGATGAACAGTAGGAATAGAATAGATATTCTCTTTTGGCAATCCATTTCTTAATACAAGACAAAAAGGTGGAGAGGTATAGGTATCCAATCCTACATCAAATATGTAGGCATACGAATACCAAATAATATTTCCTGAATAATCAAAACGCATGTTAGAATATTTATTTCTAAATTTCTGATAGAGATTTTTCTGGATAGTATGTTGTACATTGGTGCGATCTACTGTATATTTTGCTTGATACTGTATGGCATCATTGCCGCTATCATCGTCATCAGCATAGCATGCTGAAATAAGTTTCAATCTTGTAAAGACTTCCTGATGAATATACATATCACTCATATTTTGAGTAGTATTGATCAAAGCAGTATCAGTATACGATTGAATGTCCTGTAATGCGGTAATAGTTACTGTAGCAGTTCGTTCATCAGTAACGGAATCTGTTGAATAGTGCACTGATGAAACAAAAGTATCCTGTAGCATATCAGTAAAATCTACATCACGAAGATAATTACGAAACGGATCTTCTCCTGCACGATAGTATGTTGTTCCCAAAAATTTCCAAGGCTTCATCAGTCTTACTAAATGAGAAACATATATATCAAACTGTATGGTATATCCATTGTTTTGTATAGAAAGCGTACCAAGTTTTACAGTGCTAGTATTTTCTGTAGTAGTATGAAAATCATTATAGTCGACAGCTATATTTAGCATATCGCCACTACGGGTTGCAGTAAATGTAGAGGATCGTGTAGCCTCTTTTGTGAAAGTATAACTTTCTATAGCATCAGAATCAAAATAAAGCTTAAGATCAGTACTTTGTACAAATGCTCGAAAAGCATCAGATTCTCGATATTGTGTTACGAGTACATAGGTATCTATACGTTTTCTTTCTATATCATAGGCAGGGATGTACTTACAGCCACCTTTTACGCGTTTTTTATATTTAGCAGTATACCCTGAAGGAAGAGTACCTTCATCATATATATCAAGACATATTTTGTTTGGCATGGGTAACTTTTTAGGAGTTACTGTTACTTGATTTGTTCCAATAGAATCCTTTGAACGTACGGTAAAGGTATGCGGGATAGTAGCGTATTTATGTGCATTATCAACACTTCCTTCAGCGATAGTTTCAAAGGTAAACCGCAGAGGCTTTGCTACAAAATACTTATATTCTGCGGGTAAAAGATACAGCTCATAATTGTTTGTATCTTTTTTTTTTATTATTTTATCAAAATGCGAGACATCCATACTGCTACTAAGAGATGTAGGCTTGAAATGACTGAAATACAATGATTTTATTTTTGCAATAGAATCATAGGTCGTGGTTATTTTTATGGTATATGTTTTTGTATAGATCCCGCTTTCACTGGTTACAATATACTGCACATCCTTTGACACATCAATAGGAGTTACTGCAATAGGAGTAACACTTGCTCCATCACTGAGCGTAATAGTGGGAATAAATATCGTACTTGCTTGATATGTATTATAGCGAACTGCAAAGGTAATGATACCTTTTGTATGATCAATGATTCCTTGTACATCACTTACTTCTTCTTTCATATGATTATTCTTTGCTTTTTCTAATACAAACGATTGTATTTGCGCTTCATTTGATTTAATCAATGTTATTTGTACAGTATAGGTTTTGGTATTTCCATCAAAATCAGTTATGATGATTTGTTGACTCTGGTTCTCATCTAATGTAAGTCCTTGTGTAAGATCAGGAACAAGTGTTTTATAATTTCCAAGCAAGGTAGGAATAAGTGCCAGTTCCTTTTTTGTGCTGTCATAGACTTTATTGTATATACTTGTAGGAAGAGCTATGGTGATAGTGTTTGTTTTTTGGTCTACTACTCCCTTGTAGGCAAGAGGAAGCACAGGATTTTTTGCTACTTCAAATTCAAATGTTTGTATAACAGTACTGTCTATACTACTAGGAATATCATCAGCTACTTTTGTGCGTACAAGGTAGCTTTGACTAAAGTCTCCTTTTCTAAGGGTATAGTATAATGGTTTGCCAAAATCTTGTTTCATGTTTGAATCAGGTGTAAGAGTTCCTCCATGTGCGGTGGTGATGGTGGGGATAAACTTCTTACCTTTACTCAAAGTATCTTGTTTAACGATTAAAGTAATTTCATTTTGTATGGTATTTATAATACCTTCTATATCTGCAGTTTCTACCATATGAGCATTGTTCTTTTTTTCAAAAATAAACGAATTTATGTAGGGTTGTTTAGCAATAATAGAACGAGATTGTATGACTACTTGTACTTCATATATATGATCTACTCCATTTTTTGTGAGTGTATAGAATACAGGATGCGTAAAATCTTTTGCAACCCCACTTGCTATATTTGATGTTACTCCTCTTGGAAGTGTAAAGGTAGGTGTAAACACAGGATTTGTGGCAAAGGTATCAGACTGAACTATCAGCGTTACTTTTTTTCTTGTGGTATCAATGATACCTATAGCATCACTGAGTTCTTCTGCTCCCATATGAGCATTGTTTTTCTTTAAGAAACGAAATGTTTCAAAGCTAGCTATATTACTTCTCACAACAGAAGGAGCACTAATGACTACTTCGACACTGTATGCTACGCTATTATTATTTTGTGTAAGTGTGTATAACACAGGCTGTGAAAAATTTTGTGGATCATCATTTTTCTTATTTGATACTATATCTTGTGGAAGTACAAAGGTGGGAGTAAACACACTATTTGCATCAAAAGTGACTTGGCTTACTATAAGGAGTATTTTTTTATTAGTCGTATCAATAATGCCTTCTATATCGGTAGCTTCTGTGATATGAGCGTTTTTGCTTTTTTCAAAGGTAAAGCGAGTAAAAGAAATAATTGATTCATCCTGTATCTTAGGGATACTATCTTTTATTACTACAATATCAGTGGTATAACTGATACTGTCATTTTCTTTTGATAAGTTATAGGTAATAGGAACCTTAAAATCTTGCAACACTTTTACTTCTGGCGTCACTTCTACTCCTTTTGGTACAGTAAAAGTAGGCACGAGCTGTGTTGTCTTTGTGATAACACTGTGAGGCACTGGCAACACAATACGATGCTGTGCAGTATCTACAATGCCAGTAATATCTTTTGTAAGCACAGAATTATCTTCGCGAAAAAAAGCAAATGATGTAAATTGTAAGCCATCCTTGTGCAACAACAAGCCTTCTGATTGTATGACATATTCTACTGTATACACTACCGTTTCACCATCACGGGTAAGAATAAATTTTTCATCTGTTATATCTATTTTTGTATTATTTTGAGGAACAACAATAACATCATTCCCCACAGTAAATTGCACTACATATTCGGTAGTTTTGCGTACTGATTCATGATCCATAATAAGCAAAATGCGCTTCTTATCTATATCAATAAGCCCTTTCACTGCTTTCTGTAGTGTACTGTTCTGCTCTTGAGACAGCACAAAACTTCGAAATGCAAGAGGAGCAAGCTCAGGAACATCAGAGCTTGTACTTGATGAGCTTTCTGTATCTTCAAACATCTCAGAACAGTCTAATGAGATGAGAGATACAAAAAGAACACACGTAAATAGTAAAAAAAATATATGTTTCATTATGACCTCCGTATATACTATGCCTCTAAAGACTCAATACATTTCATCTTGATTGAGCAAAATAGCACATATTTCATACTATCTTTTGTGATATACTGTAAGAGTATTTAATAATAAAAATATAGTATTTGTTATACTATACAAATAGGAGGATACACAATGAAATTAAAAAACATATTTTTTGTACTTATGAGTACATCATTGTTTTTGTATTCGTGTTCAGTAGGAGACGCAAGCTCCTCTGTTACAAAAGACTGCACATCAACCCCTACGGTAGGAAGTGCTGAATATTCCATAACATTTAATGCCACATGGAGCAAAGCAAGTCATCCTACAGGATTTCCATCAAATCCACATTTTTCTCCCATTGTAGGAATGGTGCATAATAGCTCTACTTCTTTATTTGAGACAGGCACAAAAGCCAGCACAGGAATAGAAAGAATGGCAGAAGACGGACAAACACCTGCTCTTGTAGAAGAAATAAGAAAAAAAATAAAAGCAAAAACTGTCCAAGAATATTTTGTAGGAAACGGAATACCATCATCACCGGGTAAAACGAGTATCACATGTTCAATGCAACCCTCCTTTCCTCTTGTCAGTATAGCATCTATGATAGCCCCCAGCCCTGATTGGTTTGTAAGCGTAAGAAATATAAATCTTTTTGAAGATGGAGCATGGGTAGACAGAAAAGAAGTACACGTAAGAGTCTATGATGCAGGAACCGAAGCAGGAAATACCTTTAAGTTTGATAATCCTTCTGAAGATGGAATCATACATAGAATTACTACAGCACCATTAGCAAAAAACGGAGTAGTACCTTCTATGGGAACATTTACCTTTGTAAAAAAATAAGTACCAAAAAAAAGATGAAATTTCAAGCAGAGCAAAGGAGTAAAAAAGAGCAAAAAAAATAACAATAAACATATTATTTTTAGGAGGTAATATGCAAAAAATTGGTATACTTTTTTTATACATAATAACAGTATGTACTGTAGTATTTGCTGGAGGGCAAGATGACGGAAGCCCCACTGTATTCAAAATAGCAGCAGGACTCCCTGATACACATTTTGAAATTGCAGCACTTCGTCTCTTTGAACAATACATTGAAGAGAAAACAGAAAACGCAATAGATGTACAGATCTTTCCTAACAATCAATTAGGAGATGACAAAGAGGCAATAGAACTCATACAACAAGGAGTAGTGCAAATGAATCCTACAGGTACTTCTGCACTCTCTAATTTTGAAAAAAGCTTTAATTTATTATCCACTCCCTATCTTTTCAAGGGACAACAAGATGTTGACCGATTACTGGAAGGAAAATTTGGACAAGAGCTATTAAAAACACTAGAAGCATCAAATCTCATTGGCTTGGGTTTCGGAGTATTAGGGTTTACCAATATTTCTAACAGCAGAACACCTATTAACACAGTGGAAGACATAAAAGGACTAAAGTTAAGAACTGTTCAGAATGCTTTTTTACTAGATTTTTTCAAAGCAGTCGGAGCTAATCCAGTCCCTATGTCATTTACAGAGCTATTTTCAGCTATGCAACAAGGAGTGGTAGATGGACAGTTTAATCCCCTTACTACTATTCTCACTAATAACTTTCAAGAAGTACAACCATATATTTCTCTTACAACTGACATAGCAGCACTTGTAGTGTTCACCATGAGTAAAAGTTATTTTGAAAGCCTTAGTACAGAATACCAACAATTTATACGTGAAGGTGTTGCCATTGCATCCGAACACATGAAAGAACAATGGCAAAATCAAGAACAAAACTCCTATGAAAAGTTAGTTGCAAGTGGAAAAACAAGTATAAACGAAGTATCAGATAACACAAAACAAGCGTTATTTCTAAAAGGATATGATGTGATAGAGAGCTATGGAAATAAGAGCAATCCACAATTATTTTCATTGCTAAAAGAAGAAATGGGAATACAAGAATAACAGTTACTCTATAATTTACATGACAATTACATGACAATAAAAAAGATAGATGATGTACTAGTAGTGATACTGCTTATCAATTTAACAGTTATCACTTTCTTGCAAGTTCTCTTCCGATTTGTATTTCAAGCTCCTCTTGATTGGTCAGAGGAAGTGTCTCGCTTTACTTTTATCTTTTTAGTATATCTTGCTTCTACTATCACTATACGAGATAAAGTAACAATACGTATTGAGTTTATCGATACTTTTTTACAAAAGAGAAAATGGCTAGCATACATACATGATATTTTTATCAATGGTATTTGTGCTTTGTTTTTATTCTTTATGGCTTATCTGTGTATATCTTTGGTAAAGAACGCTTTTTTTGTAAAACAAGTATCTCCTGCATTAGGGCTTCCTATGTGGATACTCTATTTTCTCCAAGGAAGTTTGTTTGCATTAAGTGGAATACAATATAGTATTATTCTTATATCCACATTACAAAAAAAATCTACAAAGGCATGATATGATTCCGCTTATTATACTATTTTTGTTTATCATACTTACTATCATTGGCTTTCCTCTTGTATACGCATTGGGAATAGCAACAGTGATATATACTTTTATCGAAGGCATACCTCTTTCCATTGTAGTACAGACTGCTTTTACCAGCTTAGATAATTTTTCTTATGTAGCTGTGCCATTATTTATATTTGTCGGTAACCTTATGGACACAGGCGGTCTCTCTAGGCGTTTGATACGATTTTCTACC
This sequence comes from Spirochaetia bacterium, assembly GCA_965218205.1. GTDB lineage: Bacteria > Spirochaetota > Spirochaetia > WTKD01 > CBDDCA01. The sequence goes on from OZ244590.1 coordinate 1,858,844, forward strand.
AGCATACTCTTAAAGATACCAGGAAGTGTGGGAGCAATAACAGTACTTTCATGCACATTTTTTGGCGCTATCAGTGGTTCAGCAAGTGCTACTACCGCTGCCATAGGAGGAATGATGATTCCCGAAATGAACAAAAAACAGTATGCTCCCGGATATTCAGGAGCATTAGCTGCCACAGCAGGAACTCTTGGAGCAATGATTCCTCCTTCTATTGTTATGATTATCTATGCAGTAGTTGCCGAAGTGTCTGTTACCGATATGTTTATAGCAGGATTTATCCCTGGAATTTTGATTGCTGTTGCTTTAATAGTATTCAACATATTGTATGCTCTTATAAAAAAAATAGATATACCCCACACAAAAGAAAAGTTCTCTATACAAAATATTACAAGTGCATTTTGGGATGCAAAATGGGCACTGTTATCTCCAGTCATAATTCTTGGAGGCATCTACTCAGGAGTATTTACTGCTACAGAAGCAGCGGTTATTGCTACTATATATTCAATACTCGTAGGAATGTTTATTCACAAGGAAATTACCATACACGATTGTAAACACATACTCATCAAAACATGTAAAACTATAGGAAAAGTTATTATTATTGTACCATTTGCATCCACTCTTGCAAGACTGCTGACACTCAATCAAGTTCCTCAACAAATAGGAAATATGGTATTATCCATAACACAAAATCCGAGTATAATATTACTCATTGTAGTATTGCTGGTATTCCTATCGGGCATGTTTTTAGATGCTACCCCGATTATTTTAATATACACTCCTTTATTTCTTCCTGTTCTCAAAAACATGGGAGTATCTCCTATTCATTTTGGTATAATTATAACTATGGGAGCAATGATAGGTGCGGTAACACCACCAGTAGGAATAAATCTTTTTGTAGCACAAGGTATTGCAAAAGTGAGTTCATTAGATATTATGAAACATGCAGTATTATTTATAGCAGTGTTCGTACTACTGTATATTGTTATCACGTTAATCCCTTGGTTTTCTCTTGTATTATTATCATTTATGCGATAATACAAAAAGGAGCATATGAAACAATATTATTTACTTTTGAAAAACGGACATTGTATAGACCCATTCAACAACATAGATTCTCCTATGGACATTGCCATAGCAGACGGAAAAATAGCAGCGGTAGCCCCTCATATAGCAGTGGAAGAAGCTGAAAAACATATTGATATATCAGGCTTATTAGTGAGTCCAGGACTTATTGATGCACATACCCATTGCTATCACAGTAGTGGCTTGCCTAAAGTGTGGGCAGGAGATTATAGTGTACAGCCTGATTACCATAGCTTTCGTAGTGGGGTTACCACTATGGTAGACACTGGGAGTGCAGGAAGCTATAATTTTGGACATTTCAAAACGACTGTCATTGACAGGGCGAAAACAAGAATACTTGCCTATCTTAATATTGCTGATTATGGAATGACAACATTGATGGTAGAACAATACCCAGATATAAATGATAGCAAATCATTTATTAGCACTTGTAGTGCATATCCACAGGACATAGTTGGCATAAAAATAGCTCATTATTGGAAAAAAGATTGGAAAGATGTTGAGTATGCACAAAAGGTACAAAAAGAAGTACATCTGCCTATTATGGTTGATTTCGGAGTGTTTAAGAAAGAGCGTCCTTACTACACACTTGTGAGCGATATATTAAGTCCTGGAGATATAAGCACTCACTGTTTTAGAGCTCCTGTGCCTGTAGTGGATGAAAACAATACAGTATATCCTTTTTTATGGAAAGCAAAAAAGCGAGGCATACAATTTGATCTTGGACATGGAGCAGGAAGTTTCGTTTTCAGAAATGCCATACCAGCGATGGAACAAGGGTTTCTCCCCGATTCTCTTTCTACTGATATACACGGACTTTGCATAAACGGAAATGTGTACGATCAAACAAACCTTTTGTCAAAAATACATGCTTGTGGTTCACTCTCATGGTATGATATTTTTCGATTATCAACATCATCCCCTGCTGCCTATTTGAACAGAAATGATATAGGAAATATGAGCATAGGAGCTGAGGCGGATATTGCAGTATGGTCTCTTCGAAAAGGAGCATTTAGATTTCAAGATATTGCAGGAGCATATATTGAAGGTGATGAAAAACTGGAATGTGAAATGACATTTCGAAAAGGAGAAGTAATGTGGGACATCAACGCACGTATGGCAACTCATTACAAGCATATGCCAAAATTATATGGCTTAGAAACATGGCGAGAAGAATTGGTGCGACCACCAAACAATACATAAGAATATGACTATCTATGAAGAATTAGGGATAACACCATGTATTAACGCAGCTGGCACTTATACTGTGATCGGAGGATCACGTATGAGTGAAAAAACGCTACAGCATATATGCGAAGCTGCACAACAGCATGTGTCTATTGAAGAATTACTAGCAATAGTACAGAATAAAATTGCACATATGACACATAATCAAGCAGCGGTACTGTGTAATGGAGCTGCATCAGGATTGTATCTTACTGCACTTGCCTGTGTTTCATTGAAATTAGGGAAAGCTACTAAGTACATTAGTATCTCTGAGCTTCAACAATATGAAATTCTCGCAATGAATGCCCACCATATCCCCTATGATTTTGCAGTTACGCAAACGGGCATACAACAACGTTGGGTAGGATGTTCTAGCATAGCAGGAAGCATGAGCAAGGAAGATTTAGAGCAGGCTATTCATGAACGAACAGTGGCATTGTTTTATTATGTCTCTTCTCCTGATGGACTTGATGCAGCGGGTGCGCTCTCATTAGAAGAGACTATTGCAGTAGGAAAAAAGCACAATGTGCCTGTTATTGTTGATGCAGCAGCACAGCTTCCTCCTGTAGAAAATCTCTGGAATTTCACTGCAATGGGAGCTACGGCAGCACTCTTTAGTGGAGGCAAAGATCTATGTGGTCCGCAATCAAGCGGTCTCATTGTAGGACAGAAAACACTGTTGACTATTATTCAGCAGACAAATTTTCCCCATTACGGATATGGAAGAATGCTAAAAATAGGGAGAGAAGAAATAGTAGGCCTATACAGTGCAGTCAAACAGTACTTAGAAAAAGATCATACTCATAGAAACACATGGGTTGAAACAATGGTATCTGATATACTACACGCATTTACTGACAGTGAGGTATACACAATGGAACGTGCTTTTCCTAACGAGGCACAACAGCCCCTCGCCTATGTAAGAGTAGCATTAAAAAACAATAGGAGCATCCATGTGCTAGAACAAGATCTTAGAAAAGAAGCTATTTCTATCTTTGTAAAGCCCGAGAAAAATGTACTGTACATAAACCCTATGACATTACAAGAAAATGAAATATCCCTTGTTATCAAAAAACTAAAAATAATTGAAGACAGCTACATAAGGAGTAAGCAATGATAAAAAGAATACCTAACAATGCCATCCAGCATAGTACTGCAGGCCCCTATTCGCCTGTGTTAGAAGTAGCGTTTGATACATTAGTATTGATATCAGGACAAGCCCCCATAGATATGGATGGCACTGTTGTAGGAGCTAGCATAGAAGAACAAACAAGGTTTACTATGGATAACTGCATAAAACAACTCAACAATGCTCAGTGTACATTAGACAATGTATTTAAGGTAAACGTGTATCTTACAGACCTTGAGCTATGGCCACGCTTTAATGAAGTATACAAAACATACTTCTCTCTTCCCTACCCCTGTCGTACAGCAGTGCAAGTAGGCTTACTCTACACATTCTTAGTAGAAATAGAAATGTGGGCAGCAAAGAACAATACCAGCACATAAAACAATAGAGCGTATTTTTCGCTCCCTCTTTATTCTCTCTGACAATATAAAAGACACATTATCTACTACGTGAAAATCTCCGAAAAGACGATACCACATGGTATATGAGAGTAATGTTGACTGCATTCATGAGAAATTCAATGAGGAGAATAATGCTTTTGCTTTGATCTGGTATTGTTATTCCTTTAGCTTTTTCTATAGTATTAAGAGGATCTAGGAGTTTAACAAATATGGTGAGCAACTGTGGATTTACAATAGTTAAGTACAGTATATGTATTATTAGTATATACCATATATACTTTAATTTTATAGATTTCTCTATAATCTCATACAAAGAGAGCGAAGCAAGAACAGACCATATATACTTTAATTTTATAGATTTCTCTATAATCTCATACAAAGAGAGCGAAGCAAGAACAGACCATATATACTTTAATTTTATAGATTTCTCTATAATAGATGAACATAAACAGCATATAAGATAAACAGTTATGCTAGCAAAAATAATATCAAATAAAGCACATAAAGGAAAATTTGGATAAGAATCATAAAGTATATATGGATATAGAGACAATTTCACCGATACAGCATACATAAAAATACCTATTCCCATAGCAACAAATAAATTCAATATAACAATCCAGAATAATCCTAGAAACCAATCTTTACCATGCCTACTAATATGAAACGACAAAAATAGATTGAATTGATCTAGTTTTTGTATTCTTTTATCCTTTAATTCTTCACGATGTTTCTCTAGTTCTTTTGCATAATACTGATGTGCCTCTAGGTTATTATTTTGTTTATAAAATCCATCTTTAATAACACGATATGTATCTTTATCATCTACTTCTTCTATTTTAGATTTAAGAAAAATAAAATTTCTTTCTATATTCACTCCATACAGATTCAGTTTTGTAAATTTTCTATTCATAAAATAAGCAGTTTTCTCAAAACTACAATATGAAAAGTCAGCTTTAAAACTTTTTTCTTTTTTATCTTCTTTTTTATCAAAATATGCAGATTCCTTAAAAATAGCATGCTTAAAAATTATCTCTCCTTCAAATGTAGCATCCCTAAATCCTGCCATATCTCTAAAAATAGCATGTTCAAAATCTGCCCCTTGTTTAAATTTTGCTTCTTTAAAAGCAGCATCTCCTTCAAATTTTGCATAATTAAAATTTACTTTCCCTTCAAATTTAGCTCCATAAAACTCTGCTTTCCTTTCAAATTTAGCATCACTAAAATCTACCCCCTTTTCAAATGTAGCTTCATAAAAATTTGCTTCCTCTTTAAATTTTGCCCAATTAAAATTTACTCCCTCTTTAAATGTAAATCCATAAAAATTTGCTCCTTGCTTAAAATGTACTCTACTAAAATTTATTCCTTGCTTAAACTGATCATCACGAAAAATTTTATTAAAATCTACTTTCTCCTCAAATACAATACCATTAAAATCTGCTTCTTTCTCAAAAATAGTTCCACTAAAATTTACTCCTTTCTTAAAATGAGCTTTACTAAAAGCATTACTAAAATCTATATTCTGATTCTGCTTAAGACCAATAACACTAAAATTTGCTTCCTTCTCAAAGATAGCTCCACTAAAATCTATTCCTTGCTCATCAAACTGAGCATCATGAAAAACACTACTAAAATTTACTTGCTCTTCCCAATCACCATCATAAAGATCATATTTACTAAAATCTACTCTTTTCTTAAAATGAGCTTTATTAAAAATAACTCTGCCTCCAAATTTAGCTTTATTAAAACCTACTCCTTCTCCAAATTTCGCTCCGCTAAAATCTACTCCCTCTACAAATTCAACTTTATTATCATAATCATTATATACACCAAAATCTACTCTTTTCTTAAAATCTACCCCTCGAAAATTTGCTTCCTCTCCAAATTTCGCTCCGCTAAAATCTACTCTTCCTTCAAATTTAGTAGTAAAACCAGAAGCAATATCAGGACTAAAATCTACCCCTTCCTTAAAATTTACTCCTCGAAAATTTGCTTCCTCTCCAAATTTCGCTCCGCTAAAATCTACTCTCCCTTCAAATTCAACTTCATTATAATCATAATCGTAATAACCAAAATCTACTCCTTTCTTAAAATGAGTTCTGCTAAAATCTAATATTCCTCCTCTCTCTCCAAATTTCGCTCCACTAAAATCTACTCTTCCTTCAAATTTAGTAGTAAAACCAGAAGCAATATCAGGACTAAAATCTACCCCTTCCTTAAAATTTACTCCTCGAAAATTTGCTTCCTCTCCAAATTTCGCTCCACTAAAATCTGCTTGTATCTCAAAGCTAGCTTCACTAAAGGATTCTTCTTCAAACTCAGCTTCATCATAATCATTGTATGCACCAAAATCTACTCTTTTCCTAAAATCTACCCTACTAAAATCCGCTCTCTCTCCAAATTTTGCTTCTCTAAAATCCGCTCTCTCTCCAAATATAGTAAGACCAGAAAAAATATCAAAATTAATACCAAAACTAAAATTTACTCCTTTCTTAAAATCTACTCCTCGAAAATTTGCTCTTCTTCCAAATTTTGCTCCTTGAAAATTTACTTCCTTTTCAAAAATAACTTTATCCACATTAATTTCTCCTAAAAAATCACAATATGAGAAATTATATATTTTTCCTTTTTTATCATATGATTTACGTAGTTCCGTAATAGCATTTGGATATTCATTATTGAGTATTTTTGCCCTTACATCATCTTTTTCTGTTTCATGCCACTGTATATATTTTCGAATCTGTGGCTCTTTTTTCCATATCTCCTTAAGTTCCTCGTTGTTGGATAGCTCTGCAAGTTCTTCTTGTGTTTTCTGTTCCATTATATAATCATTATAATTAATATATAAATATTTGTTGTAGGTGAGCTAAAATTCTTTCTTTATATGATTTGACTTAACTGTAATATCAAGTGATGTAAAAAGCTACATAAAATGTACATAGCACATAAGAATATTTATGGATAATTACATATATCTATATTATGATATGTAAAAAAATCAGAAACAACAGTAGTAGAAGAATCATTATCAAAAAAGTCATCCAGTTCAGCTATTTTTTCATTATTCAACTTTTTAATCGCTTCTCGTTCATCAATTACAGCAAGTTTTTCCTCTAACCTTTGATTATGATAATCAGTTATATCATGTGTATCTTCTGCTTTCTTTCTCAAGTATTTAATCTCAATTTCCTCAAGTTTTTTATTTTTCTGTTCTCTTATTTTTTTTTGTTCAGAAAACCACAAAGAAAGAAAACTATAAAGGGCATCCTCTTTTAATTCCTCTAATGCGTAATTTTCAGTTTCTAAATAATCATCTAATAAATATCGAACAGTAATACAATCTTGTAAATATCTATCAAAAAAAGATTCTTGAGATTCAATATTTTGCAAGAAAAATAATAATATACATAATTGTATCAATGCAACTTTTCTTATCATAGCTACTCCTACCTTCTAATATAGCACTTATTGGTTTTTTATGGATAAACTAAAATTCTTTATATGATATAATCAGTTATGATAACGAGTGAATAACGCCAATAAAAATATTTACAGCTACTTTTTAGCAGTCGTAATTAAATAGAGAACAGGAGAATTTTTATGGACTATACGCTATTTTTAAGTAAAAATGATACTGATCGTACATTACATGAGTTTGAGGGGTTAGTGAAAGGTATTCTATTAGATAATGAACTAAATGAAAAGGAAGTGATAGCACTGAGAACATGGATTGATAACAATACACACTTTCTTTCTAAGAGTAATGAGGGTGTAATGAAAAATATTTTTACTGATTTATACTCCGCTTTTTATAATAAATCAGGTGAGATTTTAATTGATGATATATTTATGTGTTTGCGTAATATCTCTTTCAAATCAATCTACTATAAAGAAGATACTACTAATATACAAATTTTAATAGGTTTGCTACGTGGTATTGTTGCCGATAGAGTTATAAATCAAAAAGAAATAAATAATCTTATTGTATGGTTAAAAGATCATTCTAGCTTACAGTCTATGTATCCATATAACCTATTAGTGAAGTTACTCCAAATAGGAACAGTTGATGAAGGAATCATTACAGATAATGAAGGTAAGTTGATGGAGCTTTGTATTGGTTTTGAAAGTGATTATGCTAATCAATCTGTTGTTAATAATGACATAGAAGTAATTTTTGAAAACAAGCATTTTTGCTTTAGTGGCTATTCTGACAGTTATTCCAAGAAAGAAGTGCAAGAAAAAATAGAGAGTTTGAGTGGCTTTTATCATAAGAGTATGTGCAAAAAAGTTGACTATCTCATTTTAGGAGATAAAAAAAGTGAAGGCTGGGCTTATGGGAGCTATGGAAGAAAAGTAGAAAGCGCTCTAAATAATGGTATTCCCGTAGTTTCAGAATCTGTATTGTCAGTAACATAAGAATTACACACAAGCATGGAATAATATTATAGATAAGCTAAACCCCTTCCTTTACATGTTATAATTGATGGTATCTCTAGTAAAGGCAAATATCCGATTTAATAATTAAAATTTTTCAACAAAATAAGACACAGTGTTCTCTATTAAAGTTTGAGAATGCGTCTTATCATCAGTTAATACATTGAATACATGATCTGCATCTTCCATTTGTATAAATGATGTGCTTTTTGCTTTACTAGCATGAGATAAAAAGTCAGAGTCATCATATTGTAAAAAATCGTTAGTTCCCCGAATAACAAGTAAGTCGCCATCATATGTATCTATCACTGAGTATGAGTTCCATCCAATTAGTCCATATATAAATTGTCGCGATATTCTTTGTTCTGACCATGTAACCTCATCAAAAAAATCATTATTTGATAAAGAACGCAAATTAACATTGGCATCATAATCTTTTGAGATTAGCCTAAATGCACCATCATATGTGGGAGACCAGAGTACAGTAACATCTACTTTTAGTGTAGTAATTACATAGGATGCTGTTAGTCCTCCTAAAGAAAATCCAATAACACCAATTTTCTTTGTTGGATATTCTTTTTTTAGTTTATTATATGCTTCCACCGACTCCTGTAGTCTGCTTTCCATCGTTGAGGTTATGTAGTATTTGTTTCGTTCACCTTCGCCACTAAAATTAAATCGATACGATGCTATATTTTTCTCCAAAAGTTCATTGGCAGTATCCTTAAATAAGTTTCCGACTTCATCATAATGACTTTGAAATCCATGAAGCATGATTACAATAGAGTCAAATGTATCAGGATGAGCAAATACTCCATTCTTATTGTCTTCTTTATTATCCTCTGTTCTTGAAGCACACGAAATTAACACTATGCTTACGCACATACATATAAATAATTTTTTCATAAAAATCTCCTCATTGTAATAATGGTTCTGGCATTGATAAAAAAGAACAGATAAACAAAATGGACTAAATCTGCCAGCCCTTATTTAATTATAAAACTTTATACATATTTCGTTTTGCTTCCTAGCATTTCTGTCTAAAGTATCTCTTTTTTCAGGTATCCATGTCCGCTCCCTAAAAATTCCTACAGGAGTTTTATATTTGTACGATATAAAGTATATGCCTAATGTTGTCATAGAAGTACAGCATGATAACAATCATATCTCTCATAGACGTGGTTTTTTAGAGATTGCTCATAATCGTACTACGGTAAAAGCAGTTGCTTATGATGAGATTGCTGCTCTTATTATGAGTTCTCATGCTTCTACTATTTCCAATAGGGTATTACAGACATTAGCAGAACAGGGGATTCCTGTTATTATAGCAGGGAAAAATTTTCAACCGCTTTCTATAGCATTACCGCTCATTGGTAATCATGATATTAGTACTCGTTTACGATATCAAATACAGGCAAGTGAACCTCTCAAGAAACAGGTGTGGGCAAATATTGTACGTCAAAAGATTAAGAATCAGGCTACCGCTCTTGCATATTTACAGAAAGATGAAGTTGCTATACAACAAATACAAAGGTTTGCAACAAAGGTACTCAGTGGCGATACCACAAATATGGAGGCACAAGCTGCGAGAAAATATTTTTCTGTATTATTTGGCAAAGAGTTTAAGCGAGATAGAAACTTGAATGATATTAATGGCATGCTTAATTATGGGTATATGGTAATACGCAGTGCCGTAGCACGTGCTATCACAGGCTGTGGATTGCATCCAAGCTTAGGAATACACCACAAATCATGGACTGATACGATGCAGTTAGCAGATGATTTTATAGAGCCCTTTAGACCTATTATTGATGTATTGGTAGCATTGCTGATACAAAAACATCATATAAAAGAGGTCACTCCTCAAGTGAAACGGGTACTATGTGCAAGCATAGATCTCCCCGTACAAGCCCCTCGAGGTGTTACTACAATTACTAAAAGCATACAGTATTTTCTACAATCTTTTGCTGCAATATTGACACATAAAGGAGAAAGTCTTTTTAAGACAACATTTCCTTTACTAAAAGATATACAAAAATATGCCATCCAGCAGTATACAGAGAAGTAATATGCACAGCAAGTATAAGATTATGTGGGTCTATGTAATTTTTGATTTACCAGTTATTACTAAAAAGGAAAGAAAAGAGGCTACTCAATTTAGAAATGCCTTACTTGATTTAAGTTTTGAAATGGTGCAGTACTCAGTATATACACGCATATGCGGAAGTACAAGAAAAGTAGAAGTCGTGAGCAAAAAAATAGAGCATATATTTCCTCATCAAGGGAAAGTAGATATTTTAGCAATAACAGATAAACAACATTCTGATATTATCTGTTTGCGAGGAGAAGATAAAGAACCTCTCCCCAAAAAAAATCAGCAATTTTTACTATTTTAAGTGATTTTGTATTTTTGCTTTCTTAAAAAAAAGCCCCAAATTCCTATACAATAAGAATTTGGGGGAAGATATTATATCATATAAAGAATTTCAGCCCATCCACAACTATCTGGAACCACTGTTGCATGGATATTTTATTATATCATATAAAGAATTTCAGCCCATCCACAACTTATTTGGATAGATAGCGTCGCGTACTGTTATTATATCATATAAAGAATTTCAGCCCATCCACAACTTTCGTTGAGCACATCGGTTATTCTTGTATATTATATCATATAAAGAATTTCAGCCCATCCACAACTTAATTTCTTCTCGTGGCATGATATTATAATTATATCATATAAAGAATTTCAGCCCATCCACAACAAGTACGGTGAAAGAAATGGCCGGCCTCATTATTATATCATATAAAGAATTTCAGCCCATCCACAACAATAATGACATATATGTTATTTGTGAAGTAATTATATCATATAAAGAATTTCAGCCCATCCACAACAGGTTCGATATATGTACAAGAGTACGGTATATTATATCATATAAAGAATTTCAGCCCATCCACAACAAACCTAACTGTGTTGCGTAAGTATTTCCCATTATATCATATAAAGAATTTCAGCCCATCCACAACTACTAGCGGGAGTATTCGCTTTGTGTTTAGATTATATCATATAAAGAATTTCAGCCCATCCACAACATTAGTTCCATCGTAGGCTCCTTTGTGTTTATTATATCATATAAAGAATTTCAGCCCATCCACAACGAGTTATCCCCCCCTATAGCTAGCTAGCTAATTATATCATATAAAGAATTTCAGCCCATCCACAACCAATTACAATGTAATTGTAATAATAACTACATTATATCATATAAAGAATTTCAGCCCATCCACAACTGTTGTAATATCCCGCATCGTCTTTTGTTAATTATATCATATAAAGAATTTCAGCCCATCCACAACTCAGCACCTGTAGTGTGTTGTGTGTTGTTAATTATATCATATAAAGAATTTCAGCCCATCCACAACTCAAATCTGTACCCTACATCATCTTCCTCTATTATATCATATAAAGAATTTCAGCCCATCCACAACTGAAAACTGGAAACTACAACATTCCCAGCGATTATATCATATAAAGAATTTCAGCCCATCCACAACTTGTTACGGTACTACAACTCAACATGTTTGATTATATCATATAAAGAATTTCAGCCCATCCACAACTATTGTGTTCTCGGTAGGGTTATATATCTTATTATATCATATAAAGAATTTCAGCCCATCCACAACTAAGCGTGTCATGGATAGTAAGTCCGTATTATTATATCATATAAAGAATTTCAGCCCATCCACAACTGTTTGTGTTTCCGCTGTATAAAAAATCACATTATATCATATAAAGAATTTCAGCCCATCCACAACAGCAATCAGTTCTGCCCTATCATTTCCTTTATTATATCATATAAAGAATTTCAGCCCATCCACAACTAACATTCCTCTGTAAAACCATTATTGTTTATTATATCATATAAAGAATTTCAGCCCATCCACAACGAATAACTATAGGGATGATGAGTACATTAAATTATATCATATAAAGAATTTCAGCCCATCCACAACCTTCAACTGCCTTTACCATTTTCACCTTTTATTATATCATATAAAGAATTTCAGCCCATCCACAACCTTCCCTTCTCTCGTGTCGTCTTCGATATAATTATATCATATAAAGAATTTCAGCCCATCCACAACTTTTTGATAATTGAAATGGTCTTTTTGTAAATTATATCATATAAAGAATTTCAGCCCATCCACAACATTGCCACTCTTGTAAAAGTTCCCAAATCTATTATATCATATAAAGAATTTCAGCCCATCCACAACGAGGTGGAGTATATCAATTTCGTTTTCATGATTATATCATATAAAGAATTTCAGCCCATCCACAACTGTGATAATAAAAAAGCTTATGCATCAAACATTATATCATATAAAGAATTTCAGCCCATCCACAACTGGTATCGCATATGACATATACAACTCCTTATTATATCATATAAAGAATTTCAGCCCATCCACAACATTTACAGTTATACATTCAGCGTTGTAGAGATTATATCATATAAAGAATTTCAGCCCATCCACAACATCGCTAACCATCCAGATCCATCGCCTTTCATTATATCATATAAAGAATTTCAGCCCATCCACAACACAGTTATGGATGGAACGCAATGCACGAGTATTATATCATATAAAGAATTTCAGCCCATCCACAACATTCACAGGAGAAAAAAAATGAGTAAAGAAATTATATCATATAAAGAATTTCAGCCCATCCACAACTGGTATTGAAAGCCAGTCGAGTAGCGGGCAATTATATCATATAAAGAATTTCAGCCCATCCACAACATAATCCTACACTGTACCTTTCTTGCAGAAATTATATCATATAAAGAATTTCAGCCCATCCACAACATATATTTGAAGCGGCTATAATTGGCAGGGATTATATCATATAAAGAATTTCAGCCCATCCACAACAAAGAAAACATTACTAATAAAAGTATAAAGATTATATCATATAAAGAATTTCAGCCCATCCACAACACAGAGGCGACGAACTTATCGGTGCGGACGATTATATCATATAAAGAATTTCAGCCCATCCACAACAAATCTTCATCAGTAACAACTATTTCATAAATTATATCATATAAAGAATTTCAGCCCATCCACAACGGTAGACTAAGACCTTTAAAAAATGGAAAAATTATATCATATAAAGAATTTCAGCCCATCCACAACAAGTTGGAAGTCAAATTATGTTTTTAAAGGATTATATCATATAAAGAATTTCAGCCCATCCACAACTAAATAACAGGATTTATTTCAGATTTAATAATTATATCATATAAAGAATTTCAGCCCATCCACAACCTTTACTGGAGTTCTGGGAAGCAAGCCCATATTATATCATATAAAGAATTTCAGCCCATCCACAACATACATAAGTATCGTAAAAATCAATAAGAGATTATATCATATAAAGAATTTCAGCCCATCCACAACGGCGGAGTGATATACGCACACGGCGAAAAGATTATATCATATAAAGAATTTCAGCCCATCCACAACGGGACAAGCCAGTACCTGATATTAACCTAAATTATATCATATAAAGAATTTCAGCCCATCCACAACTTGAAATGTTGTAATAAATGTTTTTGTTTAATTATATCATATAAAGAATTTCAGCCCATCCACAACTAGATGGCACTATACCCGATGTGATGACACATTATATCATATAAAGAATTTCAGCCCATCCACAACACTGTGGCGTTGTATACTTGCGTGTTACCATTATATCATATAAAGAATTTCAGCCCATCCACAACTAAATGCAAAATCTATTAATTCTTTATTTGATTATATCATATAAAGAATTTCAGCCCATCCACAACAAATTAGTGGATCCATCTATAGAAGTTAAAATTATATCATATAAAGAATTTCAGCCCATCCACAACTAAGCAAAGAATTACATAGGAGTAATTATAATTATATCATATAAAGAATTTCAGCCCATCCACAACTTGTAGGTAAAAAGGTAACCGTAAAATTAAATTATATCATATAAAGAATTTCAGCCCATCCACAACTAAGCAAAGAATTACATAGGAGTAATTATAATTATATCATATAAAGAATTTCAGCCCATCCACAACAATATGAAGAAATTAGTATATCTGCAAATAATTATATCATATAAAGAATTTCAGCCCATCCACAACATCCAAAATATATGAAATATGTCGAATTAGATTATATCATATAAAGAATTTCAGCCCATCCACAACAGAGAAACCCGCTTTGACTATCCCTTTCCTATTATATCATATAAAGAATTTCAGCCCATCCACAACATAATACATATAATTTAACAGTACCACATGATTATATCATATAAAGAATTTCAGCCCATCCACAACACTGGCATTTAGCGAGATATTGGCGTAATGATTATATCATATAAAGAATTTCAGCCCATCCACAACAACTATTTAACAAATTATGTAATAATAATTATTATATCATATAAAGAATTTCAGCCCATCCACAACAATATAGATTCTTCATTAATATTTTTTATAATTATATCATATAAAGAATTTCAGCCCATCCACAACGTAAAAACTGTTATTATTATTATTTATATAATTATATCATATAAAGAATTTCAGCCCATCCACAACGGATAGAGATAATAAAAGATTATGAGTATAATTATATCATATAAAGAATTTCAGCCCATCCACAACTTACTACCGCACCTGATTTTAATCGAATACATTATATCATATAAAGAATTTCAGCCCATCCACAACATCGTTGTCTTTCTGAAGCGATTACAAAAGATTATATCATATAAAGAATTTCAGCCCATCCACAACTTGTCATATTATTTTTTAAATCTGATAGAAATTATATCATATAAAGAATTTCAGCCCATCCACAACATACCAAATCCTAAACACCCACCAGCGAAAATTATATCATATAAAGAATTTCAGCCCATCCACAACTATGTATACTAGTGTATAAAATAAAACAACATTATATCATATAAAGAATTTCAGCCCATCCACAACTTCGTGGCTACTGCGGTTTGTCCACTCACAATTATATCATATAAAGAATTTCAGCCCATCCACAACCGTATACTGTAATTGGATGTACATGAGTAAATTATATCATATAAAGAATTTCAGCCCATCCACAACAGGATAGGAGTAGATGTGGCTATAGATATTATTATATCATATAAAGAATTTCAGCCCATCCACAACAGGATAGGAGTAGATGTGGCTATAGATATTATTATATCATATAAAGAATTTCAGCCCATCCACAACTTGCTGATGGAAATTACAATATTCCCTCGGATTATATCATATAAAGAATTTCAGCCCATCCACAACATTTACAGTTATACATTCAGCGTTGTAGAGATTATATCATATAAAGAATTTCAGCCCATCCACAACATCGCTAACCATCCAGATCCATCGCCTTTCATTATATCATATAAAGAATTTCAGCCCATCCACAACACAGTTATGGATGGAACGCAATGCACGAGTATTATATCATATAAAGAATTTCAGCCCATCCACAACTAATCTTGCGTTAATAAGCGATTCATTAAAATTATATCATATAAAGAATTTCAGCCCATCCACAACACACAGAACAGGGTACTAACTGTAACCATTATTATATCATATAAAGAATTTCAGCCCATCCACAACCCCCGTTCCCCTTTTTTCTGTTTCATTTCAATTATATCATATAAAGAATTTCAGCCCATCCACAACATGTGTGGTTAGCTACTTATTTACAAGTTTATTATATCATATAAAGAATTTCAGCCCATCCACAACGTTTGGTGGTAGATAATGAAATAATTGATTATTATATCATATAAAGAATTTCAGCCCATCCACAACTACCAGAAAGGGTAGAAGAGAAGCCTGTGCATTATATCATATAAAGAATTTCAGCCCATCCACAACATAACACTGACATACGATGAGTATAATAACATTATATCATATAAAGAATTTCAGCCCATCCACAACTACTCGTATATGTCCATATTTCCACTTTTCATTATATCATATAAAGAATTTCAGCCCATCCACAACAAGTTTCTGGAAGATAAATTCCCATCCTCAATTATATCATATAAAGAATTTCAGCCCATCCACAACACCCAGCAGGAACTCATTATATACCATGCTATTATATCATATAAAGAATTTCAGCCCATCCACAACACAAGGAGTGATAAAATGGCACGAACAACGATTATATCATATAAAGAATTTCAGCCCATCCACAACACTGAAAATTGGCGAGGCTTATTTATAACAATTATATCATATAAAGAATTTCAGCCCATCCACAACAAGTATTACAGACTAGTCAGACAACAGTGAATTATATCATATAAAGAATTTCAGCCCATCCACAACGAAGTGATGGAGAAAAAAAATACTCTGTTGATTATATCATATAAAGAATTTCAGCCCATCCACAACAAATCAGCAGTCGTGATAAGCTACCATCTGATTATATCATATAAAGAATTTCAGCCCATCCACAACATATTCGTTTGGGGTAAAAGAAGAGCTAGTATTATATCATATAAAGAATTTCAGCCCATCCACAACATAGGAAACAATTACAAGAGCGTATATTCATTATATCATATAAAGAATTTCAGCCCATCCACAACGGAATTTTTTTCTTCCTTGCTGAGAAATAAATTATATCATATAAAGAATTTCAGCCCATCCACAACTACCAACCTATGCAAATCGTGGAATGCCCCATTATATCATATAAAGAATTTCAGCCCATCCACAACTAGCTGGCATTGGCATACATGCCAGCATCTATTATATCATATAAAGAATTTCAGCCCATCCACAACGTAAAGTGTCTGACAAGTTCACCGCCGTTTATTATATCATATAAAGAATTTCAGCCCATCCACAACTGTCTTGAATGAAGCGAGTGATGGCGATAATTATATCATATAAAGAATTTCAGCCCATCCACAACATAGGAAACAATTACAAGAGCGTATATTCAATTATATCATATAAAGAATTTCAGCCCATCCACAACATTCTTTTTCTTTTGCTTTTTCTTCGTGGTATTATATCATATAAAGAATTTCAGCCCATCCACAACTGCTTCGATTTCCAATTGTTTATAAAAATCATTATATCATATAAAGAATTTCAGCCCATCCACAACCTTGCATGTATTACTATTATATAAGAAACAATTATATCATATAAAGAATTTCAGCCCATCCACAACTAACACAATATCACTTTGTGGTAGAAGTAGATTATATCATATAAAGAATTTCAGCCCATCCACAACAAAGATGCAAACATATAATAAAGATTTAAAATTATATCATATAAAGAATTTCAGCCCATCCACAACACTTCAACTCTATGTATCTCTATTCCTTTTATTATATCATATAAAGAATTTCAGCCCATCCACAACTAATAAATAATATGAAAGATAATCTTTTATATTATATCATATAAAGAATTTCAGCCCATCCACAACCCACTATGGCCGCAAAAGCACCAAGCCATAATTATATCATATAAAGAATTTCAGCCCATCCACAACTTTATTTGCCAATCATTACTACTATTTTCAATTATATCATATAAAGAATTTCAGCCCATCCACAACCTTTTAACTGCTGTACTTGTGTGGCGGTAAATTATATCATATAAAGAATTTCAGCCCATCCACAACATAAGAGAGTTTTCAACGCTAGTAGGTATAATTATATCATATAAAGAATTTCAGCCCATCCACAACAGACTAATAGACTTGAGCTTACCAATATGCATTATATCATATAAAGAATTTCAGCCCATCCACAACTTCCTCGATGTCTCGCTGTATGTCTGCAAGATTATATCATATAAAGAATTTCAGCCCATCCACAACTAGAGAAGCACAAGAGCGATTAAAACAATTATTATATCATATAAAGAATTTCAGCCCATCCACAACTGGTAAGCACGGGTAACGTTGGGCTCGAAGATTATATCATATAAAGAATTTCAGCCCATCCACAACCGAAAACAATAGAAGGTGTTTCTGTTGTTTATTATATCATATAAAGAATTTCAGCCCATCCACAACTTAATTTTTAATACTTCATCATCAAAATCAATTATATCATATAAAGAATTTCAGCCCATCCACAACATATTAAAGGCCTTGCCACTTACCGATACTATTATATCATATAAAGAATTTCAGCCCATCCACAACTTAGATTACTCTATCATACATACAGCAAGAATTATATCATATAAAGAATTTCAGCCCATCCACAACGAAAAAGAACAGGGGTTGCTTAATCAGACAATTATATCATATAAAGAATTTCAGCCCATCCACAACTATATCAGTAAGTGTGTCATTTTCATCGTAATTATATCATATAAAGAATTTCAGCCCATCCACAACTATGCAAAAATAAACAACAAAAGAAGGCAGATTATATCATATAAAGAATTTCAGCCCATCCACAACGGTTGATTTTTTGCACAATAAGCAAATAATATTATATCATATAAAGAATTTCAGCCCATCCACAACCAAAAATGAAAGCGATGGAAAGTGATACGATTATATCATATAAAGAATTTCAGCCCATCCACAACCCAATACCACAACCCAATATATTAACCAATATTATATCATATAAAGAATTTCAGCCCATCCACAACTACATAACTATGGGGGTAATGTACAAATTAATTATATCATATAAAGAATTTCAGCCCATCCACAACCCAATACCACAACCCAATATATTAACCAATATTATATCATATAAAGAATTTCAGCCCATCCACAACCAAATCGAACACAGAGAGCAAGAACAAGAGATTATATCATATAAAGAATTTCAGCCCATCCACAACAAGCAAAACGAGAGACACAAACAGCGGGAGATTATATCATATAAAGAATTTCAGCCCATCCACAACATCAGATCCATCTATAATAGATGGAATAGAATTATATCATATAAAGAATTTCAGCCCATCCACAACAGCATAATCTATCGCATGTGCTTTTTGCTCATTATATCATATAAAGAATTTCAGCCCATCCACAACACATTTTCACAATCAACAAACTATTGATATATTATATCATATAAAGAATTTCAGCCCATCCACAACGTACTGGAAACAAAACTATTCCCGCTACCAATTATATCATATAAAGAATTTCAGCCCATCCACAACATGTTCGCTCTTCCCTTCTGCTTGTTTATTATTATATCATATAAAGAATTTCAGCCCATCCACAACAAGCACTAGACCCTTGTAGTGGCTCTGGTGATTATATCATATAAAGAATTTCAGCCCATCCACAACTGATACGTGGATACTTGTTAAATCATGCCTATTATATCATATAAAGAATTTCAGCCCATCCACAACCGCCCACAGACAACAAGGCACAACTTGTAGATTATATCATATAAAGAATTTCAGCCCATCCACAACCCCTATAATATCCGTATATGATACATATGAATTATATCATATAAAGAATTTCAGCCCATCCACAACATAATTCCTACTTGAATAGTAGCGGTACCAATTATATCATATAAAGAATTTCAGCCCATCCACAACATAATTCCTACTTGAATAGTAGCGGTACCAATTATATCATATAAAGAATTTCAGCCCATCCACAACTATCAAACGCATCCAGCAGATGCAATAAAAATTATATCATATAAAGAATTTCAGCCCATCCACAACTACTTCAAACTTACCTGCTACTAATATCTGATTATATCATATAAAGAATTTCAGCCCATCCACAACTTTGTGTCAATTCCCTATTTTTTTATTTTGATTATATCATATAAAGAATTTCAGCCCATCCACAACTATAAATACATTGTGTACTCCTTTGCCAGCATTATATCATATAAAGAATTTCAGCCCATCCACAACTTAAACATCCCTTGATTATATAAGGATAATATTATATCATATAAAGAATTTCAGCCCATCCACAACGAATAAAACATATGAATATGAATTTTCTTAATTATATCATATAAAGAATTTCAGCCCATCCACAACCCATCGTGGTAGTACAGTCCTCTTGCTTTGATTATATCATATAAAGAATTTCAGCCCATCCACAACATACTACGTTTAATAGCTTTAACTCTTTAGATTATATCATATAAAGAATTTCAGCCCATCCACAACACTTCTTGAATTGTCATAATATTTGCCTCAATTATATCATATAAAGAATTTCAGCCCATCCACAACTGCAGAAGAAAAAGTAACTCCCTTATAGTGATTATATCATATAAAGAATTTCAGCCCATCCACAACCATAATATTATTCTCCCCTATTTTTAATTAATTATATCATATAAAGAATTTCAGCCCATCCACAACCAACTCGGTATTATTAAAAACTTATTTAACATTATATCATATAAAGAATTTCAGCCCATCCACAACACTCACCCCGAGTGTATCAGCAAGTGCATCATTATATCATATAAAGAATTTCAGCCCATCCACAACTTACTTTTCGGTTCATTAGGACTTCATAAAATTATATCATATAAAGAATTTCAGCCCATCCACAACGGGCCCCGATAAATTAAAGCCTGCCGTAGTATTATATCATATAAAGAATTTCAGCCCATCCACAACCCAAAGAAGACGCTACAGTAAATTACCGGAATTATATCATATAAAGAATTTCAGCCCATCCACAACCTTTAGTAGGAGAAATTGTGTACTCGCTAAATTATATCATATAAAGAATTTCAGCCCATCCACAACTGGCGGTGAACGATTTCAAACTGACAGATGATTATATCATATAAAGAATTTCAGCCCATCCACAACTAAAGCCTGCACGATGTAATTTCCAAGAGAATTATATCATATAAAGAATTTCAGCCCATCCACAACAGAAACTCCCGCCTCGTTCATCTCTGTAAGATTATATCATATAAAGAATTTCAGCCCATCCACAACTTTCGCATTCATCGATATATAGTGCAGACAATTATATCATATAAAGAATTTCAGCCCATCCACAACAAGTATTGCAAACAAGTCAGACAACTAAAGATTATATCATATAAAGAATTTCAGCCCATCCACAACCATAGGAATAATTTCCCATACCATAAAATAATTATATCATATAAAGAATTTCAGCCCATCCACAACGTACTATGAAAACGAGCCTAAACTTTTGGATTATATCATATAAAGAATTTCAGCCCATCCACAACACACTAATTCTGGGCGAGATGGTATAATGGATTATATCATATAAAGAATTTCAGCCCATCCACAACACATTGATTATGATAGGATACTGACATAACATTATATCATATAAAGAATTTCAGCCCATCCACAACAGCGAATTGAATACGTATCATAATAATATTATTATATCATATAAAGAATTTCAGCCCATCCACAACGAACACGGGAATCCTGTAAGTGTCGAATGTATTATATCATATAAAGAATTTCAGCCCATCCACAACTAGGGGCTGTACGCACCAGAAACAGTCAAGATTATATCATATAAAGAATTTCAGCCCATCCACAACAGGGCAATTTCAAAGCCACCGCCACCAAAGATTATATCATATAAAGAATTTCAGCCCATCCACAACATGTGTCATCCAACACGTAACTGTTTATTATTATATCATATAAAGAATTTCAGCCCATCCACAACTATTTTAGCATTATTGTCGATAACATCACAATTATATCATATAAAGAATTTCAGCCCATCCACAACTAAATATGAGGTGATTGTACGTTCCTTAAAATTATATCATATAAAGAATTTCAGCCCATCCACAACTTTCCTCGAACGACGGCTTTGAGTTTAGAAATTATATCATATAAAGAATTTCAGCCCATCCACAACGTTATTTTAGAGAACACGGATACATTATGTATTATATCATATAAAGAATTTCAGCCCATCCACAACTGAACGAAGTGGGTGATGGCGATAGCATTGATTATATCATATAAAGAATTTCAGCCCATCCACAACGCAGAATTTTCTGCACTTACTGCAGAATTTATTATATCATATAAAGAATTTCAGCCCATCCACAACTGAAAAAAGCACTTAAAGTGCTAACTGTATATTATATCATATAAAGAATTTCAGCCCATCCACAACATTGATAAGGAATCACAGAAAAAACACCAAATTATATCATATAAAGAATTTCAGCCCATCCACAACATTGATAAGGAATCACAGAAAAAACACCAAATTATATCATATAAAGAATTTCAGCCCATCCACAACTCATAAAAACCTCTAAAAGTTCCATGCTCTATTATATCATATAAAGAATTTCAGCCCATCCACAACCAAACCGCACACAGAGAGCAAGAACGAGAATTATATCATATAAAGAATTTCAGCCCATCCACAACATCATAGATAATCATTCAAACATTTGTTCGATTATATCATATAAAGAATTTCAGCCCATCCACAACCAGCTTCCCACATTTACTGTGGGAAACTTGATTATATCATATAAAGAATTTCAGCCCATCCACAACACTTTAGTACAAGCAATAAAAACAAAAACAATTATATCATATAAAGAATTTCAGCCCATCCACAACTTTTTTGAGTTGTTTTGTTTGCTGTGTAAATTATATCATATAAAGAATTTCAGCCCATCCACAACGTTCGATAGTTGTCAAGTAGTTCAGTGTATATTATATCATATAAAGAATTTCAGCCCATCCACAACACGTTACTGGTATACTGTTCGATTGACTACATTATATCATATAAAGAATTTCAGCCCATCCACAACACATTACTGGTATACTGTTCGATTGACTACATTATATCATATAAAGAATTTCAGCCCATCCACAACGATAGAACTGACGAAGGTATAATCTAAAAATTATATCATATAAAGAATTTCAGCCTATCCACAATAAAAAAAGGAAGAGTTACTCTCTTCCTTTAACTATATCATATAAAGAATTTCAGCCTATCCACAACAACAATCAAATCATATATAACTTTATTATTAACTATATCATATAAAGAATTTCAGTGTTTCCACTGTACATTGATGAACACGATTTCAAGAAGTAAATTCGACAAAGGAGCTGAAAATTCTAATTTATTTTTTATTTCTTTAGATATATAGTAAATACTTTTTATGTAAGAATGATTAATTTTCACATCAATAGAGAATTTTGTTTTAGATGTTATATATTTATATTTAACATCTAAAGAAATATATTGGGGATTATCTTGATCCATTTATTCTGTTTCTTACTTTCTATTGTGTATAATTTTACTAATAAATATATTATATCTAATCACAAGAACAAGAATATCATTAGTGTGGGGATATAAGTAAATGGGAATTATAGTACAAAAAGAATTGGAAAAATTTAATCTGATTTCTTGATAAGGTAAATTATCGTTTTTATATCCAAAAGCAACAGATGTAATACATTTCTTTATTCTTTCACGTTCTTTTATAAAAGAATTTAAATTTTTCATGTTTTAAATATAATATAAATAGAAATTTTTGTCAACAATCAAATATATATATTTAAATGAAAGAGAGTAAAATATGTAAGTTCAAAAATCATAGAATAGGAATGAGAAAAACAAGATTATCGTGTATTATACTAGAAAAACTATTAGAATACTTTATAGCAGAAACACTAGCAAGAAATAGTATTTTGTTGGAGTTTTACCGTTTCGTGTGAACCCTTTTGATAAAATCAGTATACTGCAAAATTTCTATTATGCCAAGTGTGTAATGTTCGTTTAGTAAGGAAAGTATCAACAATAAGAGGGCGCAGAGTAAGTACACAAGGATCCAGAGAAGGACTTTTTTCTTTGAGCAACAAAGCAGGAGAGCCGTGTTTATAAGAGTTATGGCGTTGATGATTAAAGCTATATTGATATTCAGCACTTTTGAGTAAAAAAGTACTGAGAGTAGGATTCTGCATTTTTGCATAGCATTCAGTTTCAATAAGCTTATGAGAAGCCTCGACATCAGAATTGTAAGTAGGAGAAGCATATGGGATAGTAGTATGGTGTGCCTCGTATGCTGCAAGAGAAGCAACAAAAGCAGACTGTTTAGTACTAAAAGCCCCTGAGATAAACTCAGAGCCATTATCAGTTTGAATAGTAATAGAGGAAGTATCAACGTGAAAAGAAGCAAGATGAGTAAGCAGATATTCAATAAACAAAGCGGTATGAGAAGAGCTTTTTTGAGTGGCAAAGCATATCCATAAAGCCCCTGTTGCGACATCGCGTGCGGTAATTTGATACTTTGGGAGGCAAAATTTGCGTAATGAGAAGTATAATTCAGGGATATCGGTAAGATATTTAATATCTACTTGTATTTTTTGACAAAACTGCAGCAGTTGCTTCCATAGGCGTGCCTCTTGTTTCTTTTCTGCTTTTTGCTTTTTATGTGTCTTAAAAAACCCCATCTTTCTCAGATGCTTAATGATAGTCTTTATGGAATAAGGAATGGCATACTCTCGTTGTATATGAGAGGCAATACATCGTTGATGATAGTGCTGTAATGTTTCGCATATCTCTTTGAGTTTTAACTGATAGTAAGGTATCATGGTATTAGGATGTTCTACTGAAGCAGGACGCCTATCATAGAGCATAGCTTTCGGCTTCTCTTTGTATCTTTGCAGCCATTTGCGTACGGTATTAGGAGATATATGAAAGATACGAGCAGTACTTTTGATGCCGTGTTCTTTTGCAGAAAGTGCTATAGCTAAGCGTACTTTATGCAGTTCTTTTTGATTTCTTGTATTATAAAGTGTAGAGTATATCATGTACTCACCCCCTTTTTTTTTTTATTTTTGTTTGTTATTTCCATGATAGTATAATTACTATCATGGATTTTGGGGGGTCACACGAGATGGTAAAAGTACAGAAATAGTATTTTGTTATGTGAAGTAAGTCGAGAAACTGCGAAAAAATAGTATCATATGTTTTGAGTAGTGATAGTAAAAAAGCTCACAGAATATGAAATACTGAAGGAAGGAGAAATAGACGAAAGTTACTTTGGAAGAAAAACAATAGTGTTTGGATTGTATAAAAAATGGCTATATGCATACACTAACAGTAAGTAATACAAAGATTTGTACACTCTATATTATTTAAAGAAAAAATAGCTTCTCAGAGTATTATATACAGACACCTATCCGAGTTATACTATATTAGGCATATCAAACTTTCATCACTATTAAATTAATCATGCAAAGGAATTTGTATAAAAGCAAAATCATATAAATGAGATAGAAAATTTTTGGAGTCAATCAAAGAGATATATCAGAAAATATAATTGAATACCGAAAAAAAACATTTCTATCTCTATCTAAAAGAATGTGAATTTCCAATTTAATTGGAGATCAATAACAACCATGTACAAAGTTTATTTAATTAGGTAAAGGAAGAAAATTTAGTCTAATTTTGTTTATCCATGCTAACCCCTATTTTTTGCAAAGGAAATCATGCCAGTAGGACTCATATGTACTTTTTGTAATTTATACTCCTGTAATTTAGCAAGAGAAGTATATCGCTCCCTTACTGTTTTACCATTTTCTTTTGTCTCTTTCTTACGTACTGCATCATTTGCTTCATGTAACTCTGCAATCTCAGAATATATATTACCTGAATTCGTAAGTGATATAAAACACACTCGATATAGCTTTCCTTCGGGAGCATGGGGAGGATAGAGCATGACAGTATCATTATTGTGTAAGCGCATAAGCATTTTTTGAGTAGGATATTTCTTTCTCCACTGTGGCACATAGTCCTTTTGATTTGCATGATAC
Source organism: Spirochaetia bacterium (assembly GCA_965218205.1). Classification (GTDB taxonomy): domain Bacteria; phylum Spirochaetota; class Spirochaetia; order WTKD01; genus CBDDCA01. The sequence goes on from OZ244590.1 coordinate 1,885,045, forward strand.
CTTGTTATTATTTCTCCTTGCCATTTTCCTTCTGCATCTTCGTATATTTCATATGACCAGTTTCCTGCTGAAATATATCCTTTGTATACTTTTCCTTGCTTATCCTCAATAGCTATTACTGTTTCCTTTTTGATAATTTTTACTTTTCTTATCCCAGTGTCTTGAAAGCATTGCTCTAGGGCTTCTTTTATATTTCCCTTATGCTTATCACAATACTCTTGTAGCAATTTTCTCGTTTTAGGACTTGCTATTTTCTCAATCATTGGTGCAGTTAGCTCCAAAATATTCTTGTGTATTCCTACATACCGAGCTTTCTTTGCATCCTGTGTACTCGTATCAGTACCTGATACACGGAAGCTATAGGACTGTGCATCAAGTAACTTCCCTGTCTTTCCTCTGTCACTCTTATGCGATACGATCACTTCCTCCATACTCCGTTTAACATCTTCACGAAACCCTTCCCATGGAGCAGGTATAGCCTCTCTATGCTTTTGACTAAACAAATGTATATCTGCATATTCTGCAGCACTTGCCCACTGTGCTATTTTATTCAGTATTCCTCTCTCAATACATCCTACTACAACAGCATCCACTGCATGATGTCTATGATCATCTCTATTCTTTTTGCTATCATTCCCTAGCACTTTATTGAGTCCCCACATATGTCGTAACCAAGCACTGAGTTTTCCTGGTGAAACCCATATATCCACAGGATGAGATTTTTCTTTCAAGCTCTCAAGATAATATTGAGCTACCTTTGCAAAATACTGAGATGAATGTAATTGATGTGCTAAAAATCCCTCTTCTTGTTCAAAACGCTTCATAGCATCACTTTGAAATCGCCATCTTTTATAAAAAGGAAGCAGCGTTGCATTATCGTGTATGCTTTTCCATTTGTTAGTAGTTCCCCATGCTTCATAAGGTGTTTTGTTCATCTTTTCCTTATTTGCTCCTGATTTACAGAGTACTTTATTGGCAAAGCTATTATCAAGAGTACGAGAAAAAGGCAAAATATGATCAATATGCGTAGCATGAGAAAATACATCATCTGTTGTTATAGGCTCATTTGAATAAGGGCAACGTCTATCACTAGGATCATCTGCTAATTCTTTCCACAATCTATATTTTTCTCTGTCACTACGAGAAGGAGATACTATGTGATAGTCTTCTTTTAATGTTTTGTTTATATCTTCATTTTCCTTTTGGTTATCCTTTAGTTTTTTATCATACTCACTTTTGGTCTGTTTTCCCATAGAAAAATCACGCAATAATTCTAGCACTATTTGTTGAGGCTTGTCATATCTGCGTATAAGCTCATTGACTACTTTTTGTAACTGATTAAGTCCTACATGTACGGTTGGATTTGTTATTTTACCATGTTGAGCTTCTTGTCTTCTTCGTCCCTTTATTTTCTCATCAATGTCTTTTGCTTCTTTCTTTCCTATACAGTATCGGGAAAGTATTTCTCCATAGTAAGGCAACACACTATATCCCTCAGCACGTGTCCCTCGATGATCTCCGTAGCCAGCTTGTTTTACTGCCTCATCATAGGTGATAATATCTTTCTGTAGACATGCTACTATCTTGGTGAGTGCTGTCCTTGATAGGTTACAGTACCCTTTTGGCAATTTCACAATCTTAGATATGCATTCTTGTGCTGTTTCTTTGTCAAGATTCCACTCACTAGCACACAGTACTTCTAGTAATGTTTCATCCGAATTTTCAGTATCTAAAAGAAGTGCTATAAACTCATTTTTTCTCTCCATATCCCATGATTCCCATGTTTCTTTCCCTATAATTTTTGATACCACCGCAGTAGTTCCATTATGCTTAAAATTTTTAGTCTCTACCCGTTCAAAATTGATAGATACTGTCCCTTCTAAATGCTTCTCTTTCTTTATACAGGTAGAAATATCCTTCGGCTTAGCACTGCTTGATTTATTTTCCAGATAGCCCTTTAGCTTATTTCGTAAGAGTATATCTACAGGAAACTCTTCTCTATTATGAAGTATGCGTATATTGTGTATATCTTGTAGTATTCTAAATTCTTGTGCAATAGGCATTGCCCATGCACAACGATGTTCATCTTCAAAAATACATAGGCCTGGTGTTTGAGGTTTTAGTTTACGCTGATAAAATAGTACCTCTTTTATTTTCTCATATGCTTTATCGGAAAATAACTGGGGGGTATGGGACAGCTCCTTTTGTTGCTTCCATATCGTATCAAATTCTTTCTCATACATCTCACGTGAAAAATACAGCTCATAGTCAGTTTTTCCGGGAGTTTGCGATTTTGCCCTCACTGCCTTTTTTTGCTTAAAGCGACTGTAGAGATATTCCCCCAATGTTCGCATATTATTGTTTTTCAGCTCTTTTTCTAACTCTTTTATGACAGGCTTGATTTTCCCTGTTTCGTCATCTCCATCAGATAGTCTATTACTCTTAAAGCCTCTCCGTTGATTTATATGAAATATCGCTCGCCCAAATTCATGTGCAGAAATAGCTTCATCCAATGCCTTTGCTCGTAGCTCATAGGGGTTTTTCTGTTGTAATGCAAGACGCTCCTCCTTATCTGCAGGAAAAAAACCAAAATGAGTGAGCTGCGAGAGAATATGCTCCCGTCTTTGCAAGTATCTATCTCTCCGTCTTCTTGCTGAACGGGCAGTTTGCCGTTCCTGATTGAGTGGTGCATAGGTCTTATCGGCTCTGCTGTTTGAAAAAATACGCACTCCTGTGCCTTTTAGTGCAACTGGCGATCCTTCTTGTACTTCAAGGACTGCCCAGCCTATAGAATTAGTGCCTAGATCAAAACTAAAACGAATACTCATAAATACCTCCAAGGGACTTGACATATATGTATATATCCTATATTATTTAATTATAGGATTTAATTCTATTATATCATATAAAGGATTTCAGCAAAAATCCATTAACAAGTGCCTTCGGGTGCACTAATCAGCCCATCACTTCGGTGATGGGTTTTGTTTTTCTAAGAGGGAATGTTGTTTTTCATCTTCTTCTTAGCGATATACTGTTGTACCTCTTCTTTTGATGAAAATATCTTATCGTATAGAGAAACTTTCTTGCCACTGATTCTTTCCTCTAAAGTTATGCTTTTACGTTTATATGCATTTGATACATGTTTTATAAAAGAACGAAAATTCTTATTTATTGAACATAACTTATTCATTGTCTCCCAATCCAGGCTATCCTTATTACTTGCAGGAAACAGTACTTGTGAAGCATCAATATCTTCTATGCTAAGCTCTATTATGCCTATGCCAAAAGAATCACTTAAGCGTAATAATTCTCCATGTACATCTTTATCTTTATCTATAGAAGAAGCTACTAGATAGCCCTGATGAGCCCACGATGAGTTAGAGAGAGCTTGAAAAAAACTTTCCCTATAGTTACTTTTATCTATCTTTATTTTTAATTCAAAGGAGTATAACTGAAGAGCATTCATATCAGATAATGTATTAAACTCAAGTATAGTCTCATCCCAATCTTCCAAAGGTAAATACAAACCAACCATATCGGGATGTAACCACTCAGCTTTACTAGTTTTTTTTGATTCTTCATGGTATATTGTTTTTGTATATACTTCTTTTTTTCTGTTAAAATTTTCATTGTTATGGACAAAATAAGATAATAATGGATGCAAATCACGTTCTGAATATGATAAACCGCTATACTTCTCTTGCTTAGGAATGGTATCTATACTGTTTATAGACAATTCTTCATCTGCGAATTTAAGCTCATGTTTTTTTGATTTTAGAAAATATTTCTGAGGTTTTTCTTCTGCTAAAAAAAATATTGAAGATTCTTTTTTAATATCGTGACCTAAAGTACTACTTAAAGTACCCGCAGGGCTTTTTCCTTCGCTCCCAAGAGCTTTGTCTAGTCCTAAATCTACTCCTTTGTCCCAAATTTCTTTACTACTAAGAGGAGTATTAACTATTTCTAATACCTTTTCTGCAAAATCTAAAAATGTCATTCGTATACCACCTGTAGTAACAGTATACACTATCTTTTAGAATAACGTTACTCTCAAGCTATTTTTACGTGTTACATAGCATGTTCCATGTGCCTTGTGCTATAAGAGTGGCTACTTCACTGCGTAGGGTGTGTTGTCCTATGTGTACAGAGTCTATACGAAGTGCTGATAGCAGTGTTATTTCTGCATTGCTATACTGTCGTTCGGGTCCGATGAAATAGACAAAATGAAGTACATGCTCAACACTGTTGTCAGTATCGTTTTCATGCTCCATACAAAATGTTTGCTCCTTATTGAACGCGGGAGTGGATGCTTGATGGGAGAATGTACGATGCAACAGTTCACAGAGTGAAGTTGCTGCGTTCTGTTGTACTATCACAGACAGAAACTGCGTAGAGGCATGTTCTTTTTGCTTGCATGTATCAAGCAACGACAGTGCATTTTCTATTCCTACACAGGTGTACACAGAGGGAACACAGCACTCCTTGCCTTGCATAGCTCCCAGCAATAACAACTCATCCGCTGTATTCCAGAACGATGCGTTCAGGTAGCTTTTCTCTCCTAGTTCGGGAACATAGCATATAATATTGTCCACTCCCATTGTGCTGAGATCCCGCAGTAATCGTGCCATTACGGGAGGGCGCGGATGAGCAAGCACTATGGTAGATCTATAGCGTTTCGGAACAAACGGAGTCTCTACACAAAAACACAGGTCTATGCCATCACTGTGTAGGGCTAGTATTCTTGCTGTGCCAAACCCTCTCTCAATAATGCCTGCTTCAAGCTCTGTCCCTTTTTTTGCCTGCGATAATATGGTAGTAATATGTTTTGTTCGTATATCATGTGCAGGAAGATGCACACGATATGTTTGTACATCAGCATGTGTTTCTGAGTCTGCGGTGCATTCATGTGCATAAAATAAAATGCAGTTCATCTCCTTAGTGTAGAGTACAACAGGTATGTGTTAGCATAAAACATTTGTGCTGTTACTATACTTATACTATACCTACTATCCTAAAGCCTACTATCCCGGAGGCCAGTGGAGTTGTCGACCAGCAAGTATATGAGCGTGCAAATAAAATACTGTTTGTGCTGCTGAAGCACCATTGTTTATCACTACTCGATACCCGTCTTTTTCCAGTTTCAAAGCCCGTGCAGTCAAGGCTACTCCCTGAAGAAAATGCCCCATATATGTAGCATCATGTTCGGGACATTCACTGACAAAAGCGAGTTTCTTTTTCGGTATCACTAGCACATGCACTGGTGCTTGTGGTTGAATATCGTTAAAGGCAAGGACATATTCATTTTCAAACACTACATCAGCAGAAATTTCCTTGTTGAGTATTTTCTCAAACAGAGTAGGTTGTGTTTCCATATGCTCTACGCTAAATCACAGGCTTCTGGTGGCATCCAATGTGCATCTTGTCCATCCCACTTTACATTACATCCTATGGGATTGGTAACTTCAATGCGTGGTTTTTTTCCTGCTACAATATCTTCTAGTACCATATCAAGCGTATGCTCAGTAATTTTATCTACTTCTCTCGGACTGTCTACCGCTCTGCCAGTATAGACAAGCTCTCTTTGTGTATTAAACACATAAAAATGAGGCGTTCGTAACGCTCCATATTTTTTTGCAATCTCCTGTGTTTCATCTCTCAAGTAGATCCATGGAAAATGCTGATCTTGCATTCTTTCTTTCATCTTTTCAAAACTATCCTCAGGCTTTGTCTTTGCACTGTTAGAGTTAATGCCAACAAACACCACTCCTTTATCTTGGTATGTTTCTACTGTCTTGCGTGTCAACTCATCAGAATTGATAACAAAGGGACAATGATTACAGGTAAAAAAGAGAACAAGGGTATTTGCATCTGCAAAATCTGCCATACTGTATTCTTTTCCATCGGTAGCGGGCAATGAAAAATCAATAGCTTTTTCCCCTATTTGTAATGTAAACGCCATAAAGCCTCCTTGTTGATAAAAGTATTGTCTACTCTTATCAGATTGTTTTGCTGTCTATTTTTTCGTGTTATCTTTTGTGCTTTCTGCACTATCTTTACTATAATAGATGTAAGAGAAAATTGCAATTATATTCACCTCAGCAAACTTAAGGTATCACAGCACTGTAGCTTGTAAGCTACTCAAGGGAAGATTCTTGAATGAAGCTATCGTACTCTGCTTGTGTCATACAGGTTTGTTGCAATAATTCTAGTGAGGGGAGTACTCCTTTTACAAACCAGCCTTTTGTCATAGGGTCTGAGTTTACTATACTCGGCTGTTCTTGCAATAGTTCATTTACTGCCTGTAAGGTACAGTCACAGGGATAGTATATATCTGAGGCAATTTTAGAGGATTCAATAACTGCCAATACTTCTCCCATTGCATATTCTGTCTTGCTTTGCATAATATCTGCAAACACTAACTCACCAAAACTCTCTTGTCCATAGTCACTTATCCCAATACATACTGTCTTTGTTGCTACATCCTCTATGCGTATCCATAAGTGCTCTTTTGTAAAATACAGTGTTTCCATAGTACTCCTTTTTTCTTATTTTTCCTTGTCTTTATGATGGCATCACTTTGTTATCATAGTACGAAGTTCTTGCTCTATATGTATACTATTCTGTAATTGTTTTTCAATATCCTGTACTTCGCGAATAATGCTCTCTCTATATTCTGGTTTTGCTTTTGATAGAAACTGCTGGCTTTCAAGCATTTTTTTCTTTGGAGCTAGTGTGTTTTGTAGCTTTTTTTGTTTCCTTGTAATATTTATAAGTTCTTCTTGAATATCAATATGTTCTGCTATAAACACTGTACAGACAAACCCGCGTCCTGCAACGCCTATCCCTTGCTGTGAAGTGCTTGCTGATTCTATGCTCGTCTCATTTGCTCCACATAGATGCTGTATAATCTGCCTTTGTTCTTGTATGTACTGCAGTTGTTCTGCATTCTCTACTTGTGCATGAAACTTAATACGCAGCTTAGGAGAAAGATTAAACTCACTACGAAGAGTGCGCACTCCTCGCACTAGCTCTTGCAGCAAAGCAAAATTTTTTGCATTTATTTCTAAGGCTTTTTGTTTGGCTACAGAAACATCAGAAATATCATCCGAAGTATGTGATAGACTACATTGTCTTTCTGATATACTATCAAGCAGAGAATCATGTACCAGCTTGCCTGATAAGAGATCAGATTGTGTTGGATGCACTGTTTTTAATTGTTGATAGATTTCCTCTGTAATAAATGGCATAAACGGATGGAGTAAGGCTATATTCTCTTCAAGTATCCATACAAGAAAACTTGCTACTCTGTCTTTTTCCGCAATAGTCTCAATAGTATGGTGAGTATCGTTAGTATGCTGGTTATTGTCCAGTGATTCATCTGTAGTGTTGCTTGCTGTGTCCTGTTTCTGTTGCAAGCCTATTTTACTTATTTCAATGTACCAGTCACAAAAATCCCACCAAAAATATTCATACGCAATATGAGCAGCGTCATCAATACGATATTGTTTCATAGCTCGCTGTATATTATGTTGTGCCTGATACAATTTATATACTATCCATTGTTCTGCACTGCGAAACGATATATGCTTACAATCATGTATGGTACAGTCTTTTACATTCATAAGAAGATACCGTGATGCATTCCACACTTTGTTAGCAAAACGACTTCCAAGCTGAAAACTATCCTTATTGAGTGGAAGATCGCCTCCTAGTTTACATAGAAACGCAAGCGTAAATTTTAGTGAATCTGCTCCAAACTCACTGATAATCTCAAGAGGGTCAATGCCGTTGCCCAGTGATTTACTCATCTTTCTTCCTTTATCATCACGTACAATACCATGAATAAAAATATGCTTAAAAGGAACAGTGTGAGTAAACTCCAGTCCTGCCATCACCATGCGTGCTACCCAAAAGAAAATAATATCATAAGCAGTTACCAATGTTGTAGTAGGATAAAAACGAGCAAGATCATCTGTTTTCTGTGGCCACCCAAGTACTGTAAAAGGCCAGAGCCATGAAGAAAACCATGTGTCAAGCACATCCGTATCTTGTCGCAAATTACGCCCTTGATTTTCGGGCAATGTAGTAGGATCTTCTCGTGATACAAGCATTTCACCAGAATCATCGTCATACCATACAGGAATACGATGTCCCCACCATAATTGACGCGAGATACACCAATCACGAATATGTTTCATCCAATGTATGTAGGTATTTTCCCAATGTTTCGGATAAAAGTGTATATCTTCATTGTACAGTGCGTCCAATGCTTTTTTTGCCAAAGTCTTCATACGAACAAACCATTGAGTAGAAAGCAATGGTTCTATAGGTACGCCTGTACGATAACAATGTCCTACTTGATGCATATGTTCTTGTGTTTTTTGTAAAAACCCTTGTTCTGCGAGATCTTGTGCTACTATATTTCGTGCCTTATGTACTGAGATACCTTGATATTTTTCTGGTACTTCTTCATTTAAGCTCCCATCAAGATTGAGAATATTCACGCATTCTATGGTATGTCTTTTAGATATTTCATAATCGTCCATAGAATGTCCAGGAGTAACTTTTAATGCTCCTGTACCAAATTCGGCATCTACATGCTCATCGGCAATGATAGGAATTTTTTTATCAGTGAGAGGAAGATATACCTGCTTTCCCACCATAGCAGCATAGCGTGTATCAGTAGGATGTACCGCTATAGCGGTATCACCAAACATTGTTTCAGGACGAGTGGTAGCAACAGTAATGCCTCCCTCTCCTTCAACATATGGGTATGTTATCCAATAGAGTTTCCCTTGCACTTCTTTGTACTCCACTTCGTCATCACTTAACGCTGTTCCTGCTCCTACTGACCAGTTTACAAGATAGCTACTCCTATAGATAAGGCCTTTCTCGTATAATTGTACAAACACCTCGCGTACTGCTTTTGATAACGAATCGTCTAAGGTAAAACATTCACGACTCCAATCGCAAGAAATACCAAGACTCCGTAATTGCTGTATAATTTTTTTCTTATTTGTATGGGCTACCTTCCAAGTACGCTCTATAAATGCTTCTCTGCCTATATCGTTACGATGTTTGCCTTCCTTTGCAAGCTGTCGTTCTACTACCTGCTGTGTAGCAATTCCAGCATGGTCACTGCCCGGTACCCACAAAGCACGGTGTCCTTGCATACGATAATAACGCAACAGTATATCTTGGATGCTATTGTTAAGTGCATGCCCCATATGCAACACTCCCGTAACATTTGGAGGAGGCATAACTACTACAAAAGGAGGCTTTTGTTCCTGTAATGGAGAGCGTGCATCCTTATCATGATATTCAGGACGAAATACCTGTGCATCATCCCACAAGACATGAATTTTTTCTTCAAAATCTCTAAAATTATATGTTTTTTCCATAATATATTACTATCTCAGTATTGCTTACTATTTACTGTAGCATGTATACTTATTATAACAGGTTTCAGTTCTATAGATAGTATTGTTATACTAGGAGCATACAGTATACTTTCCCATTCTCTTTTACTGTGTATGTCTGATACATCCTCTTTGTAAATACTACAATAATCAAAAAAAACTTGTATTTCTATTGACAAACAAAGGATGAAAAGAATACAATAAACAAAGCAATACCCCCTATATGTAGTGTATAAGCATAGCACATAACACTATATGTATGGTAACATGTGCAATAACACAATTTTTATATTTAAGCAAGGGAGGAGGCCATAATGCTTTTAGAAAATAACACACCAAAACACCCCCCTACGATACAGCAAGAAAGTTCATCATTGTTTACTCATGTTATAAAACGAACAGGAGATCCCCAACCCTATAACAATCAGCATATTAGTACTGCTATTTACAAAGCGTTTGTTGCCAACAATGTTCAAATTTCTCATAAAGATGTTGAAGGACTTACCCATGAAGTAGAGCAAACACTTGCTACATTCCATAAAGATACAGTGCATATCGAAAAAATACAAGATACCATTGAAGAAATACTCATGAAGCACCATTTCTTTCAAGTGGCAAAACGCTTTATTATCTATCGACAAAAACATGCCGAAGAACGTCTCAATCAATCGCTTAAGAATCAAAAAAAAATACATACCCTTTCGGTAAAAAAAAGAGATGGAACAAATGTATCGTTTGATAGTAATAAAATTATCAACACATTAAAAAGAGTAAGTAAGGATATTGATATAGATACAGTATCTTTATCTGTTATTACCCATGAACTAGAACGAAATATATTTGATGGTATACATACAACAGAGTTAGAAGAAGCCCTTATTTTATCATGTGTTGCATTTATAGAACGAAACCCCAGTTATGATACTATTGCAAAACGCTTACTCTTACAAAAAGTATATAAGAAGGTCATACCTACCATAGCTCAAAAACAGAGAACAGAAGCTATACAAACATCATTTATCACACAAATAAAAAAAGGGGTAGAGTACGGATACTTTACAAAACAATTATTAGAGTTTGATTTAGAAATTATTGCAACCGCAATTGATCCAAAACGAGATGAAGAATTTAAGTATTTAGGATTACAGACATTATGCGACCGATACTTTGTATCGCACAAAAAAACATACATAGAAACCCCTCAAGCATTTTGGATGAGGGTAGCAATGGGGCTTGCTTTACATGAAGAACAAAAAGAAGAGCAAGCTATAAAATTTTACAATCTCATTTCTCAGTTATACTACATCCCTTCCACCCCAACCTTATTTCACTCTGGGATGGCACACCCACAGCTTAGCTCCTGTTATATCAGTACTGTATCTGATAATCTTCAGAACATATTTAAGTGTATTGGAGACAATGCACAAATGGCTAAGTGGTCGGGAGGAATTGGAAACGACTGGACACCCATACGTGCCACTAACGCTCTTATTAAAAGCACAAATGTAGAAAGTCAAGGAGTCATCCCGTTCTTAAAGATTGCAAATGATACTACTCTTGCAATAAATCGTAGTGGAAAAAGACGCGGTGCTACCTGTGCGTATCTTGAGACATGGCATTTAGATATTGAAGATTTTCTTGATCTACGAAGAAATACTGGAGATGAACGTAGAAGAACACATGATATGAATACTGCTGTATGGATTCCTGATTTATTTATGAAACGAGTATTGGAAGAAAAAGAATGGACATTGTTTTCACCAAATGATGTACCTGATCTTCATGATAGTTATGGAAAAGATTTTGAATACAAATATACTCACTACGAAGAAAAAACACATACAGGCGAACTCCCCCATTGTAAGAAAATACCAGCACTTACGCTTTGGCGAAAAATTCTTTCTCGTCTTTTTGAAACTGGACATCCTTGGATAACATTTAAGGATCCTTGTAACATACGCAGCCCTCAAGATCATGTAGGAGTAGTGCATAGCAGTAACCTTTGTACAGAAATTACCCTTAACAATTCAGAGGAAGAAACTGCGGTATGTAACTTAGGATCGATAAACCTTAAAAAGCACTGTGATATAGATGGTATAAACCAATATCTCTTATCAGAGACAATAAAAACAGCCATACGGATGCTTGATAATGTCATAGATATTAATTTTTATCCTACAAAAGAAGCAAAAAACAGTAATCTTAAACACAGACCTATAGGGCTGGGACTTATGGGAATACAGGACGCATTGTTTACTCTACGCATCCCTTTTGATTCTCCTAAAGCACTAGATTTTGTTGATTCTACAATGGAATATATATCATATAATGCTATACTTTCCTCTTCTGAGCTTGCAAAGGAAAGAGGAGCATATGAAACTTTTACGGGATCAAAGTGGGATAGAGGCTTACTTCCTCATGATACTGTAGCGTTACTTGAAGAAGAACGTGGAATGCCCATAGAAGTAAATCGTAATTCATATCTCAACTGGGAACCAGTACGAGCGAGTATTACACAATATGGAATGAGAAACAGTAATACTATGGCTATTGCTCCTACTGCCACTATATCTAATATTGCAGGATGCTTTCCTTGTATTGAGCCTATTTATAAAAATATATATGTAAAATCAAATATGAGTGGTGAATTTACCATACTCAATAGTTATCTCGTACAAGATATTCAACAAAGAGGATTATGGTCACAAACCATGCTTGATAAAATAAAATATTATGATGGAAATATCGATTTTATTGATGAAATTCCACAGGAATTAAAATCGCTCTACAAAGAAGTATTTGATATAGACCCTTTAACACTGCTAAAACTTACTGCCACACGAAGTAAATGGATAGATCAAAGTCAATCTCATAATGTATTTATCAAAGGAGTATCAGGAAAACGCCTCCATGACACATATATAGCAGCATGGAAAATGGGATTAAAAACTACATATTATCTGCGTTCTTTAGCAGCGACACAAATAGAAAAATCGACTCTTGATGCAAAAGAATATGGATATACGCAAAAAAGAAAATATAACACTACAGCCGATACTTCAACTGAAACAACACCACCCTCTCCTACTGCGACGCAAGACAGTACAGAAATACCTGCACAGGACACTGTTACAGCAAAAAATAATACTACAAGCAACGATATAGTACAACGCATTATACAACAAGCACATCAATCACCACAACATACTGTACTATCTCAAACAGACACCAAACAAGAAGAAAGTAACCAATGGTTACCAAAAAAACAGCAAATTAACAGTAGCTCAATGATTTCCCCAAATGCTATCTGCAGTCTTTTAGATCCTTCCTGTGAATCATGCCAATAAAAAATAGAAACAATAAAAAAAGGAGCATATATGCCTATTATCAATAACAATAAAACTGACCCTAACAAAATTCTCCCTATGACCTATCATTGGGCAAGAGAACACTATAAAGAAGGAGTAGCCAATAATTGGACTCCTGAAGAAATTCCTATGCAACAAGATATTGAACAATGGAAATCTTCAAATGTATTAAGCGATACCGAACGCAGATTGATATTATGGAACATAGGCTTTTTCTCAACAGCAGAATCCCTTACTGCAAACAATATTGTATTAGCAATGTACACTCATATAACGAATCCTGAATGTCGTCAATATATGCTACGCCAAGCATACGAAGAAGCAATACATACTGATACTTTCATTTATTGCTGTGATTCACTTGGACTTGACCCTGATACTATTTTTGGTATGTATGAAACAATACCTTCTATAAAAGAGAAAGATGATTTTGTTGTAGAACTCACAAAAAATGTATTTTCTCCTAACTTTACTACCGTAGGAGATGAAAACATACAACGCTTTGTACATGATCTTATAGGATATTATATTATTATGGAAGGCATTTATTTTTATGCTGGATTTGCTATGATGTTAGCATTAAAACGCCAAAATAAAATGATAGGGGTAGGAGAACAGTTTGAGTATATTATGAGAGACGAAAGCATACACCTTGCGTTTGGAGCAAATCTTATCAATACAATTGTTGCAGAAAACCCACAGATATGGACAGAGCCATTTAAGCAAGAAATACTCTCTCTTATTTCACAAGCAGTAGTACTTGAAAAACAATATGCTATTGACGCCTGTCCTGAAGGAATACTCGGAATAAATGCTGATCAGTTTTGTAATTATGTTGAACATATTGCAGATAGACGCCTTGAAAGAATACATCTTCCTACACTATACAACAAAGAAAATCCATTTCCATGGATGAGCCAATCTACTGATTTATCAAAAGAGAAAAATTTCTTTGAAACTCGCGTAACAGAATATCAAGTAGGACAAAAACTAGAATGGGATGAATAATACATAGCACCTACCCTGTAGTGTTCTTGTACCACTCATAGGTAGCACTAATTCCTTCCTCAATACTTGTGGTAGGAGTCCATCCAAACGTTTGCATTCTTTCTATATCTGATAGTTTGACAAGAGTACCATCAGGTTTTGATATATCGTATCTAAATTCACCAGTATACCCTACTTGCTTTTTTATACATTCTGCTAACTCTGTGATACTGTAATCAGTCCCTGAACCAATATTAAGATGAGTATTGCGGATGTCTTTCGTATTGTCTTTTGCATTGGAATGCTCTCTCTTATGTACTATCATAGAAAAATCAATATGCTTCATAATATGAATACATGCCTGTGCCATGTCCTCAATATAGAGTAAATCACGACGCGGTTTTCCACTGCCCCATATTTCTACTGTATCTTTATGTACCCCTATGGAGCTAAGTATTTCTTGTGCTTGCTCTTTCTTTATAGCACCTACATTGTTCTGTATAGCATCCCACTTATTGTGTTGCAATAAATATGCTAAATATATTTTGCGTAACAAAGCAGGCAATACATGTGATGTCTTAAAATCAAAATTATCGTGTGGACCATACAGATTAGTGGGCATAGCAGTAACAAAATTAGTACCATACTGTATGTTATAGCTTTCACACATTTTTATACCAGCAATTTTTGCTATGGCATAGGGTTCATTTGTATACTCTAAGGGGGCTGTAAGTAAATATTCTTCCTTAATTGGCTGTAAGGTCTTTTTTGGATAAATACAGGTACTGCCTAAGAGCAGTAACTTTTTCACTCCTACTGCATAACATTGCTCAATAACATTGCTTTGAATCATAATGTTTTTATAGATAAAATCAGCTCGATATATGTTGTTTGCTAAAATACCCCCCACCTTTGCTGCAGCAAGAAAAACATACTCAGGCTTTTCTTTTTCAAAAAATTTCCGTGTTGCTTGCTGATTACATAAATCAAGCTCTTGGTGTGTTTTTACAATAATGTTTGTATATCCCTGCTGTTGCAAAGCAATATACAAAGCACTCCCTACTAATCCTCTATGTCCTGCTATATAAATTTTACTTTTCTTTTCCATGCTACTCTACTATCTCCATGTATGTATTGTTATGATACCCATACATAGCCATTGTATTTCTCTTACTCATAATCATATGTATCATTCATAAAAATTACGAATAGAATACCCTCCATCTTTAATAAAGAGCTCTTTTTTCATAAGGTTTATATCTTGCTCCATCATTTCATTGATTAAATCTTGCATAGTGTACTCTGGATACCACCCAAGCTCATTGTTTGCTTTTGAAGGATCCCCTAACAACAACTCTACTTCGGTTGGACGATAATATCGCTTATCGACTTTAATTACCACATCCCCCTTTGCAAGCTGAAACTCGGACTGAAGGGTAAGCTCGCCTACTCTCTGCGTATCTACATGAGCTACTACCGCAGTTTCTTTCTCTCCTTTTCCTTCAAAGGCAAGTTCTACTCCTACATATGCAAAAGCAAGTTTCAAAAAATCGCGTACTGCACACGTTTTTCCTGTGGCAACAACCCAATCATCAGGAGATGAATGCTGCATCATCATCCACATAGCACGAACATAATCTTTTGCATGCCCCCAATCTCTTTTTGCATCAAGGTTTCCTAAATAACAGCATTTTTGCAATCCTAATATAATACGCGCTATTGCTCGTGTTATTTTTCGTGTAACAAATACCTCACCTCGTCTAGGACTCTCATGATTAAAGAGTATTCCATTGCAAGCAAACATATTGTACGCTTCACGATAGTTTACAGTAATCCAATACGCATATAGCTTGGCAACCCCGTAGGGAGAGCGCGGATAAAATGGAGTACTTTCTTTCTGTGGCACTTCTTGTACCAGACCATACAACTCACTTGTACTTGCTTGATAAAACTTACTTTTTAGACCCAACGATCGTATCGCTTCCAACATACGCAAAGTACCTAAAGCGTCCGCATTTGCAGTATATTCTGGTGTTTCAAAACTTACTTTCACATGGCTTTGCGCAGCAAGATTATATATTTCATCGGGCTGTACTTGCTGTAAGATGTTAGTGATATTAAGACTATCAGTCATATCTCCATAATGGAGTATAAATTTTCTATTATCGACATGAGGATCTTTATACAAATAATCTATTCTCTCTGTATTGATTTGCGAAGATCGTCTCTTTATTCCATGAACAATGTACTCTTTTTTCAACAAAAAATCTGCAAGATATGACCCGTCTTGTCCTGTAATTCCAGTAATGATAGCAATTTTTTTACCCACTTTATTAGTGTACTATATGCTATATTTAAGAGCAATATGTGTGTTTCCACATCATAAGATAACTATTTATTTTGTAATCCCAGACGATAAATCATTGCTTTTTTAGAAACTTCAAATGTATCAGCTAGATAAGGAATTACAATATCTTGATTTTGTATGAGATCTAATTTCAGATTTTTTATTTTCTCTAAATATTCATGTATTTTATGTGTAGGCATAATAATATTACTTGCTAATCTATTAGCTTCTAATTCTATTTCATTAGAAAGCCCACTCCTATACAAAGCATTTTCATTTATTCCATCTCCAATTTCTTTTCTATGTAAGAAATAATGAGCTAACTCATGAGCTAGAGTAAACCGCTGTCTTGTATGTGGGTGTAATACACTAACAATTATCTCATAGTCATTGTCTTCTCTTTTTATAATTTTTCCTGACAAGCTATCTATATACTTATAGAAAATTTTTATTCCATAATAATCTGCTATTTCTTCTAAATTTACTGGAGTAGAATCTAATAACGAATCTTTTTTTAACAGTTCTAATATTTCTCTCATTTCTTTTATTTTATTCATTGAAGTAAACCTCCTAAATAATTATATATCAGAATTCATCATCATTGCAGTTCTATATGTCCCCAAAACCTTCATATACGCTGGCATTTATTTTTTCTCTTTGATTATATTTTTTTTCTATTTTATTGCTTAGATCTTTTTCAATTCTTTTTCGCATTTCTTCTGTATCTTTTGCAATTCTTTTTTGCATTTCTCCTAATACTTTCATGCTTACTGATGTTTCTATTCTGTTATGTATTTCTTTCCATCCTATAATACCAAGTGCACCTATGCCTAAAGCAAAAGAACCTATAAGTATTTGTAATAAGGTTATTTGTAAACTTATTGCATCAACACTATTAAAATCATCATAATTACTATTATCAAAATGATCATATGCAGTTTTTATAGTGAAATAAAACATTCCTACTAAACTTAAGAAAAGTATTATTATTGCTATACTAACAATAAAAGAAATTCCATTTTGTTTTTCATCTTTATTTTCTATACTCATATTATATTTATACTCCCGTTATCTCTCAATCACAAAAAAACCAAATAAATAAGTAAATAACATAATATCCTCTCATTCTATATTAATATTGTAACATAGTTGTAAGTAAAATGTAACTAAAAATCTTATCTTTTTTGTATCGACATAGAGAGATAGCTTAAGATTTTAATTATAAACTTTGGTTTATCCGTATAAAGAATACTTGAATTTGCATAACTTTGATTGCATATTTGTGCTGAACATAATAGATTTTTTATAAATTATTCTAGTCTGCTTTTATACATAATTTCTGTATTTCTAAAATTGGAGTATTACTCTCTCATATGCTCTATCAAAGATGCCTGAGAAATACTTTTTGCTACTCCTGAGGTTCTATAGCAAGAAAGGAGTATTTCCTTTCTTGCTATAGGTGTGTGTCTCTCTATGTTATGTTACGATGAGGGGCATGCTGTTTTATCAGTGCTATCCTTTGGAAACTGTACTTTTTTGTTAGCCATAGGCGTACCGTGAAAAGGAGCTTTAAAAATATTAGTAGGTATTGTTAGTTTACATAGTTTCCACGATGATAAATTCTGATCAAAATTACTTCCTCTAAACATGTTATCTAAATTAGTAACATTCCCTACATTCCAATCTCCTATGTCTTGATTAAATCTTGAAGTATCAGTAAATGCACTACTCATATAGATAACATTTTGTGTATCCCAATCCCCTATATCTTGATTAAAATCATTTGCATCAGCAAACATAGATCTTATATCAGTAACTTTACTCATATCCCAGCTTCCTATGTCTTTATTAAAGGTATCAGCAGAACTAAACATCTCTGACATATCCTCTACATTACTGGTATTCCACTGTGTTATGTCCCCATTAAAAGTTCTATCTTGATAAAATAACCTACTCATATCAGTAATAGCACTGGTATCTATCATATTGAGGTTGGGGCTAGGGTTGTTGTTCCCTCCTGAACCTTGCCTTGTTTTTTCTTCACTGATAATAGTTTGTAGTGCTGATTTTGTTGTTGGTCTGTAATAGGTAGTTGCTTTTCCCGATGGTGCAGCTTTAAGCCCTGTCTCTATAAGAATATTTGCTTTTACTGTTTCATTTGAAGCGGTAATGGTACACTGCACTACATCATAGAAATAGCTAGTAATAGCAGAGTCATTTACATTGGATTTATTTGCTATACCTGTTATAGTAACTGTTTTGCTACTCTGGTTAAACGATACTGCTAGCCCTGTCTCATCTTTGATTTTCTTTGTATCTGCTTCCAGTATGTTAGCATCACAAGTAAAAGCAAGGCTACTGGTGAGTACTCTTGTAGTATTTATTGCTAGCGTTTTGCCTACTTCTGCTGAAACTACCGCAATGTTTCTTATCACGGATGCACCTGCTACAAACTCGTCGCGTTCTCCTGCTGATGTTTTTGTGTCATCGGTGCTGTTTACTGCTTGTACTACTATTTCATAGCTTGTTCCGTTTGTCAATCCTGTCAAAATAGTGTTTGTTGTTCCTGCTGACACTGTTTTTGTTGCTGTCTGATCCGCTATTATTGTTGCCACATCTCTTGCACGTAAACTGCTGGCAACACTGTATACTTTGTACGATACCTGTGCGGTTGTTAAGGTAGCTCCTTTGTTTGTTTTGTGGCTTGAAGTAAGGTTGGGAGCTGTCCACGATACTCTCATGCCTGTTTGGGTTACTCTTGTTTGTATGCTTGATACTTCTGCGGGGGCTGTCGCTTGCGATGCGGTTGTTACTGTTGCCACTGACGATGCTACTTTTTTGCTAGGATCTGTTTTTATGGCTACTTCTACCACAAAATGATACTTTGTTGCTCCTTTTATTGCTACTGTTGGGGAGGTCAAGCCTAAACTGCTAAGCGCTGGTACTGTGTACACTCTGCTTGTTGCACTGCCTATGTTTACTTTCCTGCCTGCTAGTACTTCTGCTACTGTAGGGTTAGTGTCTTTCTGTAAGCCGTACACGGTGTATACTAGCTGATTACTTGCTATTATGCTTGTGCCATCGTAGTCTTTTGCTCCTGTAAATGTGCTTAGCTCGGTGAGTACTAGCTTTATTGTTCCTGCTGTGCTTGTTGACGGTGATACTACTAGCTTTCCTGTCAGTAATGACTGATTTGGTGCTACTGCTTTGGAGGTATAGACTTCCTTTATTTCTGCTACATCGGTGTAAAAGCCTGCTGGAAAGAGATTGGTTGATACATTGTAATCGGGGCTTGTTGTATTTACTATCCTCACTCCTATGTAGTAATCCTTTGCTGTTTCTACGGGCGTTGCTCCTGCATTGCTTCCACTGGTGCTGTCTACTATTGGTATTTGTATGGTCGCTTGATTTGCTACTCCTGTTGCTTTTGTGTACTTTGCTACTCTTGCTCTACTTTTTTCCACTGCCCACAGGGCTGATACGCTGGCAGGCTTTTGGCTTGTGTCTTCTTTCTTGAGGTATAGCACATAGTAGGCAAGGTCTGTCGCTGCAAGAGGTGTACTATCTGCTTTGCTCACTCCTGCTATATCTGAGGCATTAAGCTGTACTGTTATGACTTTTTTCCCGCTGTTGCCTCCTGTGGTAGGCACTGCAAATACTACTGCATTATTTGTAGTATAGGTTGTTACTTTTGGTGCGTTTGGGGGAGCAGTAAGTGTTGCTGTTTTTATTGTTGCTGATGTTCCTATGCTATAGGCAGGATTGAGGCTGTTTATTGCTTCTACTCCTGCGGTATATTTTGCTCCCTTTGTTCCTATAAATGTTGCTTTTAATGGATTGCTGTTTCCTGCTAGCTCTCTTGTTTGTACTCCTGCAAGGGCTTTTATTGCCTCTAGTGTTTTTGTGCTGTGATCTCCTGCTACTATGTATACTTTGTATTGTATCTGTGCTTGCTTGAGTTCGCTTCCATTGGGGGCTTTGTTGTTGTCGTTAGTAATGTCTCCTTTACTAAATGTATAGACTGCTGTTGCGGTTGTTGATGTTACTGATTCTACAGAGAGTGTTGCATCTTTGGCAGCTGGCGGTGCGGTTGAGGTGCTATCGTATACTGCTACTGCATCAGCGAGAGGGGTTACTGGGCTTACTCTGTTATTTGCTATCTGCAGAAAATCAAAGCGATAGTTCTTGGCATTTGCTTGGTACTTGGGTACTTCTAAGCCGTCTGCTATGCCAAAGCTAATGGTGGTTGCTGGGTTTGTTATGCTTTTTTCTGCTATTACGGTAGCTCCTTCTTTCATACGCAAGGTATAGTATTGTCCTATGCCTGGTGCTTGCTTAAATGTTGCTTTTATCTGTATGACTCCTGTTTTGTCTAGTGTAGGCTTGCTTTGAAAGAGTTCTGCTGAGGGTGCTGTAAGCTGAGAGGGAGTGGTTATGTCTTTTGGGGTTGATGTACTTTTGTTTCCTGCATAGTCTATTGCTTGTATTGTTACTGTGTATGTTTTGCCTTGTGTGAGTTCTTCGACAGAGAGTGATGTTGTGGGATAGGGTATTTTTTTCTCATTCAGTACGGTGGTACTTGTGCCTTTCTCTTGTATGCTTACGCTGTATTCTTTTATGTCTTTGTTGTTGCTTGTGGGTGCTGTCCATGTTATCTGTGTTTCTACTTTTGTTGCTGATACAAAGGGATAGCTTGCTTGTATGTTTGTTACTGGATCGGGGGCAGTGCTATCTGCTACGGTACTTACTGTGGCATTTTCTGCTGTTCCTTTGTTGCCTGCATAGTCCTGCGATTGTACTGCCACTGTATACTCGGTGGTGGCTTTGAGGCCTGCTATCTGTGTATTGCGTACTGCTCTGTCTGTTATTGTTACTGTCTGTGCGGGCGTACTGCTGTCTTTTTCTGTTGCTGTTATAGTCACTCCTGCGTAATCTCGTACATTGGGTGCTTGCCAGCTTACTACTATGCTTGTTGCTCCTCCTACGGCACTTACATTAGTCACGGGCTTTGTTGTTTTGTCGGTTGTTGCTTGTTGTTTTGATACTGCAGTGGAGTACTTTCCGTTTTGAGAGACATACACTTCTACTTTGTACGTAAGACTGCCGTAGAGTTTTGTGAGTGCTATGCCATCTTTTGCTACATACACAGTGGCGTATTCTTTTGCCTGTGCAGTTGCACTGCTGACATTGGTTGCACTTGTATCTTTGCTTATTGTCTCTTCTGCTACTACTGTATTTGTTGCGGTTGCTATCACTCGCACTTGGAGTTTTTTGTTTGAAAAGTCAAAACTCCCCCACTTGATAAGCAGGCTTTCATCGGCTGGGCTATCGCTTTTATCGTTTGCTGTTACTGTAAGATCTGCCTCTGGTAGTGCTGCTACTGTTTGTGAGAGTGCTGATGGCACTATGCCTCTGAGTGCTTGCTTTGCCGTACTTTTGTTACCATTGCTATCTTTGTATACTACTGTTACATCATAGCTGATGCCGTCTATGGTGGGGATAGCAATAGTTACTTCTCCTTGTGTTACATCTTGTACTGATACTTCTGTCTTTACCCCTGTAGTTTTTTCTATCACCTGCACTATGGCTTCTGCTATGTCTGTTTTGCCTGACGAGAGTAGTGCTTTGTCCCATGTTAGCTTTATGCCGTTTGTTGCTGATTCTACTGCTACCTTGTTGAAGGTATCTTTAGGTTTCGTTGTATCTGTTAGTGTTGTAACAGAGCGGGTTGTTTTTGGTGATACTTCTGTGTCTGAGCCTGAGCTTGATTTTTGGGCTTCTATCTCTACTGTATAATCGGTAGTAGCGTGCAGGCCTCTGAGGGTATAAGGTTTGTCTTGTTGAAACAGTGTATGATATTCTATTGCAGGAACACGCACTTGTATGACTTGTGCTGGCGTTGTAGAGGTAGCTTTTACAACTACATGTGTAGCATCGCTTGGGGCTTGCCAGCGTAACGAGAGTGTCCCATCATTACCTGCTGCTTGTATCTGCACATTGGACACTGATGCAAGTGTCGGGGTTACTGGTGAAGTTCCTCCTCCGCCTGAGGAACCGCTACTGCCCTCCGAACATCCTGCTAGTACGAGGGTAGTCATTGCTAGCATCAATGCTATCAGCCAATATTTTTTCATTATTTTTTTCATAATGTTCTCCTTTATGATTTTATCTATTATCATGTATAATTATCATTACACATAATGCAATATCATTATAGCATATAATACTATTTTTTGTGCATATTGCATCACCCGCAAAAAGAAAAAAAAAAAAAATGCATCAAAATTTACTTATAATATGCATATACTCTTGCTAAGGTGTTTTTTGGCACTTCTGTTTGATCTCTAACTAGAATTTCCACTATTGTTAATAATCATTTATGGTTGTAGTTTATATGATATAATTATAATTGTACCTATACCTAGATATAGATTACAAAACTATATAAGGAACATAACAGTCGTGAGTAAAATAGATTATAAAAAAGAGTGGTCTCATCTGTACCAACCATCCGCAAAAGAGGCGAGTATAGTCAATATCCCTGCTATGAACTATTTAATGATCGATGGTGAGGGAAATCCAAATACAGCGCAATCTTTTCAAGATGCGGTGAATGTGTTGTTTCCACTTTCGTACACGCTAAAATGTATGGCAAAGAACGGAGTGCTTGGCAAGGACTATGTGGTGATGCCATTAGAAGGGCTGTGGTGGTCTGAGGATATATCTTCCTTTAGTATGGAAAACAAAGATGACTGGAAATGGACTTTGATGATTATGCAGCCACCATTTATTAGCTTGGAAATGATTGAAGAAGCAAAAGAGCAAGTTCAAACAAAAAAGAATCCTAGTGCCTTACCTTTGGTATATTTTGAGTCCTTAGAAGAAGGCAAAGCCGCACAGATAATGCACTTAGGCCCCTTCTCTACGGAAGGTCCAACGGTGGCAAAGCTCCATGATTTTATTGAACATAGCGGGCATCAAAGACGAGACAAGCACCATGAAATATATCTAAAGGATATGAGAAAATCTATGCCAGAAAACTGGACAACCATTATCCGCCATCCAATAGTATAGTACTGATTTAAGCATTATATACAACAAAGGAGAAAAAGAACAGAAAAACAAAAAACTAAAAATAGGTATAATTATTCTATGAAACGCTACATAATAGGTACTATACTCTTTTTTATGACATTTATACTGTTTTATTATGCTAATAAGCTAGTGATGGGATTACTCATAGAGTAAATACTCAACCTATGTCAATACATTTCTCTCTTATAGTTATAATATAATTATATGAAAACATTAAAAAATTCTATTGATACAAAAATACTAGAAGCACGTAACAAAGAACGCGTAAAAGACAAAAATGATCCTCGTGGGATGTATTTTAGAGATGCCACTGCTATTATTCATAGCACTCCTTTTCGAAGATTAAAGAAAAAAACACAAGTATTTTTTGCTCCTAGTAATGACCACATTTGCACTCGATTAGAACATGTGTTACATGTTGCTACTATTGCCGTGTCTATCTGTAAAGGACTTCACTTAAATAGCGACTTAGCATGGGCAATAGGATTAGGACATGATCTAGGACATACCCCTTTTGGGCATCTCGGAGAATCAATACTGAACGATTTTAGTACCCACTCTTTTTGTCATGAACTTCATTCTTTACGAGTAGTTGACACATTATACGCACTCAATCTCTGTTATGCAGTTCGCGATGGTATAGTAAGTCATTGTGGAGAAAAATTCGAACAAAAAATCAACCCTACACATAAAGCAAACGATATAGCAGCATATACAGACAGGAGTCATTATCCTGCAACCTACGAAGGATGTATAGTACGCATGGCAGATAAAATAGCATACCTTGGAAGAGATTATGAAGATGCAATAAAACTTGGCATCATCCCACCAAATACACTCCCTGTTAATGTTACCCGCATTTTTGATCATGAAAATAACTCCAATATTATCAATACCTTTGCAAAAGATCTTATACAATACACACGTCAAACTGGAGAAGTAGGATTTTCCGATGAAGTATTTGAAGCACTTATTTCCTTTAAGGAATTTAACTACACACACATCTATAAAAGTGACTATATTCTTGAACAACAAGAAAAAGTAACTCACCTTCTAAAAGTTATACTTGCATTTCTCATAGAAGAAGTTACAAAAAATACATCCAACGAATCTGCGTACCTTAACTCAAAATTGCATATCATAAAAGGACTAGGAAACCATCTTATAAAGTATGGAAATCTCTATAACCTTGATAATACAGAAGAGCAAAAAATTTTTATTATTGATTATGTAGCAAGTATGACTGATGATTATGTAATAAAAACAAGTAAAGAAGTACTATACCCTCTTACCTGACTGTAAAAAGCGTTTATACTGTCTCCTCTTTAGTACATGCAACTGATAGAGATTATATAAAAATAAACTCAATAAAAATTCACTTGATAGAGTAAAAGATTCTCGTATCTCTGCTTCACAATTTACAGCAAGCACAAATATATCTTGCATTATTTGCAAACTCATATCTTCAAGAAACAGCTTAAATGGTTCTTGACGTGATATACCTCGTATATTTAATGAATCACAGGCTTGCTTAAACCCTATCCCTTGTTCCTTTTTAAGCATAATTTGTAAAGCATTTTTTAGCTGATATAAAATTCCTCCAAATATACTCTGACTTTTTTCTCCTGCTTCAATCATGGTTTTTATATCATTACATGCATTATTATAATCTCGTTTTGCTATAGCATGAAATAAAGTAAAAGCGTTCTCTTTCTTATAATGAGTAAACCAAGATTCAATATGAGTAGAACGAATAGGATTAGTAGGATGTTGTTGTACAAAATTATAAATTTGTTGTAAAAAATTATCCAGTTCAGCAAGATTTTCAGCAACAAAATATTGCAGTACATCAATAGCGTCGCGTGTAAAATGTAAGCCTTTATCTTGAATATTTTTTATCAGATACCGAAAATACTCATCATCACGTAAAGGCCAAAAAATTTTCTTTTGCGTTGTATCAACAATATCTAAATCACGATGAACCTTTACTTCATCCGAGATCATTATAATAACACTATCTACACTTTTTTGTAAATGCTGGCCTAGTATACGAGCATCATTGACAGAAAGCTCATTTATTTGCTTTATCACTATCCCTCGTTCACTTTCAAACAAAGAGGGAGTAGAGATATAATCACATATCTGTTCAATAGTATCAAAGCCACAAATAAATAGCTTAAAGCGATCTATATTCTTATTTTTTCTTGTAATCAGAGATTTTAAGTTTTGAAAAAATTCATTTTTTTTTCCTAGTTCTGGTCCCAACAGCAACCAAATATTATTCTTCATTTGCAAATTTATTATCAAATAATAACGCTAGCTTTTCTGTTACCTGCGTTTCATCTTCTCCTACCGCTTGAATAATAAGCTCTGTGCCAAAACCAGCTCCTAATGTGAGTACTCCCATAATTGATTTTGCATTTATCAAATTACCTTCTCTTCCGATATACACTTCAGAGTTGTATGTTGCACATGTCTTCACAATGAGAGAAGACGGTCTCGCATGAAGCCCTGCTTTATTTTTAACTGTAACTGTTATTTTTACCATAAAAATGGATCCTCTTTTCCATGATACCCCATTAAGCGTATTCTGTGTTGTAAGGTAGCAACTTCTATCAGCATAGAAATATTACGACCAGGTTTTACTATCATTTCTATATTCGGTAAGGAAACTCCTAAAATATCAACAGTCTTATTTTCTCCTAACCTATCAATCTTTGTTTCATAATTAGAGCCTACATTTTGATCAAGCAATGTTATAACCAAACTCAGTACCTTTTTATCAATAGTTGAGCTTATACCAAAAATTTGTGCAATATTTATGATACCTATCCCTCGTATTTCAATATGGTGTTTATACTGGCTTGAAGTTTTAATGGCTTTTCCTTGTATATAGTTTCCTTCAATCTTCTGTAATTCCACCACATCATCTGCAACTAATCGATGCGAATCTTTTTCAAGCAATTCCAATGCTACTTCACTTTTTCCAACACCGCTTTTCCCTTGAATAAGTACTCCTATATCAAATACTTCAAGAAAAGTACCATGCACATGTTTTTTTTCAGAAAAAAGAATAGTGAGAATTCTAAATAACGCAACATTTAGCTCATATGTCAATAAATCACTTAGTAGAAGAGGACAATTATGTTCTTCACAAATCTCTATAAATGTCTTTGGTATAGATACCTCATTAGCATTTGGTACAATACAACAAGGAATAGTATGCTGAAACAATGCATCAAGCACCTTGCGTATCATTCCTTTGCTCTCCATATCTCGCAAATATGCAATTTCTCCCCTTCCAAACAGTTGTATTCTCTGTTCTCCAAACTCATAGAAATTCTGAGTTAACGAAAGCCCAGGACGATTGATTGCATTTACTACTTCGTTATGTAGCCCTTTATGACCAGATATACAAATAAGAGATAAATTAAACTCTTCTTTCGGAGCTTCTCGTAAAATATCAATAACTCTTGGATTAGTCATTTTGTAATAATTTCCTGTATTTTGCAACCGTTCTTCTTGCTACAACAAGCCCTTGTTTTTCTAACTGTTCACTTATCATCCTATCAGATAAGTGCTTTTTTCCTTTATATTGTGCTACTATGTTTGCAATACTTTCAATAACTTTAGAAGAAAATGCTTTTTGTACTTCATCTCGCTGCGTAAAAAACTTTTGCAAAGGAAGCAATCCTTGTGGAGTTTCAACAAATTTACGTCCCACTATACGAGACACAGTAGATATATGTACCTGCAATACCTCTGCAACCTCCTTTTGAGAAAGTGGAAGTAATTCTTTTGTTTTAGAAAGCAAAAAATCTTTTTGCATATTTACTACATATATTACTACTTTTTCAAAAATATATTCTCTATACCGCAACCCTTCTATAAACTGCTCGGCATTTCTTATCATTCCTTCTGCTGCTTTTTTGGTTTCTTTATCGTCTTTTGTTATCAATCTACTGATATCTTCACTCACAGTGAGGACTGGAATAATATCATTGTTTACTTCTACTCGGAGAGTTTCTCCTTCTACTCTCACAACTGCATCTGGTACAATAGCATCATGTATTTTATACGATTGATGCATATAAATATATCCAGGATACGGAGTCACATAGTGAAGTACTTGCTGAAGTATCTCATCATTTTGAAATTTCTGTACAAAATCTTGCTCTATGGAAGGATCCATATTTTGATGATATAACACAGCACAATATTCTTCTAATTTCTGTTTTTCTTCATCACTAAGAGATAACTGCTCTGCTTGTAATAAAATACTTTCACTTTCGTTCCAGACCGCACAACCAACGGGACTTAACAGCTGAACAATTTTCTGCACCTTAATAATATTAGTTTCATTTGCTCCATCAATGTCTAAACACAGAAACAATGGATCATCGCATAAAAAACCACGATCGTCTAAATTATCAATGATCATCTCACCTATCTCTATGGCAGTATCATCTAAATTTTCCATATGCAACTGCCATTTTAAGTGTTCAGCAAGCGTTTTAGTGGCTTCGAGTAAGTTCTCAAGTTCCATAGTAAATGAATTTCCTGTTGTTGAAATTATTGTTGGGCCATTAAATTTTTCACTTTCAAGATATTCAAGACTTGTATACTGAGGCTCTAGCTCTATATCAAGTGCAGGATTGTTCTGAACCTCTTTTAAGATTTCTTCTCGTAATTGTAAAACAGGGTAAGTAAGCAAAGACAGCTTTTGAAGCATCACCGAAGACATTACCATGCCCTGTGATAATTTCTGTGATTGCTGTAATGTATGTTCCATCAATGTTTCCTATAATGCTTATATTTCAAAGCTACTGCAACGACGCTTCTCCAGTCATATACCATGTTACTTGATCCCTAAACGATTCCTGTGTTGGACGAAGCCTAATTCCTAATGTTTCTTGTATTTTACTTGAATTTACCCGTAAACAACTTCGCAGTACTTTTACTGATCCTGTCGTAAATATAGGATGCCCTCCAAAGCACATTGACCAAAACTCAAATACAATACCTATTCCGTACATAATCCATAAGGGTATCTTAAAAAATGGCTTCGGTATATTGCTTACTTCTTGTAATGTTTTCATCATAGTATGTACAGAAACATACTCCCCTGCTGCTATATAATAATTACGATCTTCTCGTTTATTTACTAACATAATTGCAGCATTTGCAACATCCCTAACATCAACAAAACAAAACCCTCCTTTCGCTGGATATGCTCCTAACCTTCTTTTAAGATACATTTTTACCATATTTCCTATATCCGATGTTCCTTCATCAAAAGGCCCTATAATCCCTCCAGGACTCACAATGCTGACAGAACATTCATGCTCTTGTTTATACAGTGTGCCAAAAGAACATACCATCTGTGATGCAATAGCCTTACTTTTTCCATAAGGAATAAGTGCACACTCAGGACGAAATCCTTCCATTTCATCATGCACTCCCTCGTGTACCTTCCCCATAGCTTCTACTGAGCTAATATAGACTAACTTTTTTATCCCCAACTTTTTACACACAGTAAGGACATTCTTCGTGCCTTCTATATTCACTTTAGCCAACTGCTTTTTTTGATAATTTACAATAGAAACAAATGATGCCGCGTGTATTATTCCATCAACTCCCTCACATAAACGCTCTACATCTTCAATTACACTAACATCACCATCAACAATACTGATATATTTATCAGCTTGAAATAACTCTCTATTTCTAGAAGAATGACGTAGGAGACGCACATAATAATTTTGTTCCCTCAGCTTTCTTACAATTACCGAACCTAAAAAACCAAAGCCTCCCGTTACCGCAATACATTTTTTTTTATTTTTCGTTGCTGGTTTTTTTGTAGTATTTGTGCTACTCGTTTTAGCATTTTTTATTTCTTTCGTTCTCATATGTATGAAAATACCTCTTTACTTTCATTGTACACCATAACTACATAATAAATGGAATAATTGCTTTTCGATTTTTTGGATAATCAGAAAAAGTATTGCGATACCATGTAAGATTAGCAAAAGCACGTGGCACTAAATTTGCCATAGTAAACAGTGCAAAGGCTACTCCAGCAATAGACCATGTCAGTAAAGCCCATCCCCACCATTGCAGTATCTCACCAAAATAGTTTGGTGAAGCTATATATGTATGTAAAAATCGTTGTGGAATTCCATACCCATCATGTGAAATTTTTTTCATCCGTCTCAGTTCTCTATCACTTTGTACATGTATATAAAATCC
Source organism: Spirochaetia bacterium (assembly GCA_965218205.1). Taxonomy (GTDB): domain Bacteria; phylum Spirochaetota; class Spirochaetia; order WTKD01; genus CBDDCA01. The sequence goes on from OZ244590.1 coordinate 1,914,510, forward strand.
AATAAAAAACAACATTATACCCACAACTGATGGAGGCGAAACAAGAGAAGAATATATGAGGTTTGCATCCACAAGAAACTGAGGGGTTTGAGAAGGTCTCTGAAAAAACAGAAACCATCCATTTATATACCCATTTATTATATTAAACAATAATCCCATAAAAGGAACATAAAATCTAAATTCATTTTTTTTATTATCAAACAAATACGTGAAAATAAAAGTTCTATAGAGATAATGAAATTCCCAAATAAAAATAAAAATAGCAAAGCCTAAAAATATAAGCATATCAACACGCCCAGTCATAAGCCCAATAATACCTACATCACTTATACACCACAGAATAAAAATAGTAAGTACAGCAGGAATTTCCATAATAAGCCATCCTGTCCTTTTCGATAACAATGGAAATGAGAGTTTTTTTGACATGCTCTTTTGTACCTGTGCTTTCCCTCCCTTTAAGGGCAGTGTATGTACATGCCTTCCGTACGGAGCGGTTATAAAAAACAATGAAATAAAAATAATAGGAGAAAAAATAAACATACTATATAACAATACAGCGGCAATTACATCAAACATACTCATACTACAATTTATAAAACTTCTTCATCCATATATGATAGATACTGTTTATTAGACTTAAAAAAAGCATCTCTTAATTCTTTTGCTTTTCTTAATGATACATTACTTTTTTGTAGATACAACATTTCTTCTTCTATCTTTTGCATACGATTTTCACTTACCGATTGTTTTATTAGCTCTTGAGCATATTCTTCTTGTAAGCATAACAGCAAAGCAATATCACCGTCAGTATATGCTTGAAATATCGTTTGAAGAATACTGCTTGGCAACTTAAACAGTAGCTTCCAGTTCATAATTTTTTCTTCAATACCCATCTTTAATTCTTTGTCTTGTATAGTATCTATAAGCTGTTTTTGCTGTGAAAAAGGCATATGCGATAAAATTTCCATCAACGCATCCACTCCACCAGTACTTACAGTGGCCTTCTTATGTTCTTCGTTTTTCTTTAGTTTATCCTTTAATACATTTCGAATAGTTTGACAGGCTTGAATGTTAGGGAGCTTTCGTTTCGCAATATAGAGTATTACTTCACCTCTCTGCTCTTCGGACAGCATAGTCAAAAGAGCTGCAGATTTTGATGACTCCATAACTTCCATAACAAAACTGATAATAGGGACGCTTTCAGTATTGATAACCGCATAAATTTCCTTTGTTGTGTACCTGTGCAAAAAAGAAAAATCATCAGACAACTGTGAATGAACAAGTTTACGCATAAGATATGCTGCTTTTTTATCACCATATGCAGTACGATAGAGTGCTTTAATGACCTCAAGACTTGAATGATCATCAGCTATAATACGCAAAAAAGACTCTGATTCCATTTTCTCTGATGACGGATTTAGTGATACAGTACCAGTACCCAAACCATGCAGTAGAGTATCCGTGTGCATATCTTTCTGTTTCTGTACACGAGAAAGAATCTGTGGCGAAGCCTGAGGATGTGATTGCTTATATGCATCAATAAAACGAGATATATCTTTTTCAGTAACAGTAGTATCATTATTTTCTTGAGATACAGATAGATCTTTTTTAAGTATCTGAGACAAATTAAAACGTATATGCCCGTACTGACACAATGCTTCTCCTACTTTTAATGCTTGGTACTCATTAAGATGTTTCAATACCTCTGCTGCTTTCATAGGCGATAGAGAAAGAAATGTTGCTGCTATTTTCTGTTTCGTAAGCGTATCCATAGTAGTGTTATAATTAGTATAACAAAATTATTTATTTGAAGTATACTAAACATATGAAAAAGATAACCATTAGCATGATAGGAGCAGGCTCCACTATCTTTATGAAAAATGTCTTAGGAGATATATTGCTCACACAAGATATAGGAGCAGTTCATTTTAAGTTACAAGACATAGATACTACTCGGCTAGAAGAATCTGCATTTGTATTACAAAAAATGCTTGATACCCTCAACAGAAACGATAGCTCTTTTGAAACCACAACAGATCAGAAAAAAGCCATTGAAAATGCACAATATGTTATCGTTTGTTTTCAAATTGGAGGTTATCACCCTTCTACTATTATAGATTTTGAAATACCAAAAAAATATGGACTACGTCAAACAATAGCCGATACCTTAGGAATAGGAGGAATAATGCGTGCAGTGCGTACCATTCCTCATTTACTCAGTATTTGTAACGATATAGAAACTATAAGCCCTCACGCACTCATGCTTAACTATGTAAACCCTATGTGCATGAACACATGGGCAATGTATGCACTAGCACCAAAGGTACAGCAAGTAGGATTATGTCATTCAGTACAAGGAACACATGAATTACTTGCAAAAGAAATGGGACTCAGTCCAAATAGAGTACGATTTCTCTCTGCTGGCATCAATCATATGAGTTTTTTCCTTCGTTTTGAAGAAATATGTAATGACGGTAGCTATAAAAACCTCTATCCTGCATTAAGAGAAAAATATCTTTCGGGCAAAGCTCCAGAATGTATGGATATGTGTCCAAACTATACACGATTTGAATTATTTAAGCACTTTGGATATTTTGTAACCGAATCATCAGAACATCTTAGCGAATATGTTCCTTGGTTTATAAAAACTGGACGTCAAGATTTAATCAACACATTTGAAATTCCTCTTGATGAATATATACACAGATGTGAAAATCAAATACAAGAATGGAACAGTCGTATACAAGATCTTAAACAATCAAATACCATAGAGATTACTAAATCCCATGAATACGCTAGTACCATTATCAAAAGCAAAGAAACAGGACAGGCAAATGTTGTATACTGTAACGTAAAAAACAATGCTCTTATAAACAATCTTCCACAAGATGCTTGTGTTGAAGTCCCTTGTGTTGTTGATGCAAATGGAGTACAAGCTACCGCTGTAGGAACTATTCCTGAACATCTTGCCGCACTTATGCGAACTAACATCAATGTACAATCACTGGTAGTAGAAGCTATCAAACACGAAAATAAAGAACATCTCTATCACGCAGCTATGCTAGATCCACATACTGCTGCAGAGCTTGATTTAGAACAAATTCATAATTTGGTAGATGATCTTATTGCTGCACATGGGGATATGCTTCCTCAGTGGATCCATTAGCATACATATCTCTGTACATATACTATAAAAATAATCATGTCATTATTAGTAATTGATATTGGAAACTCAACCATAGCAGTAAGCGTGTGTACAAAAGAGGAAAATCCAAGTACTTGCAACACAAAGATTCATACACAGCATGCTCATGGTACAAAACAAACATGGCTTCCTATACAAACATTTTCCACTCAAAAAGCCCTCTCAGAACACGCTTCTCTACAAGATATAGAAGCCTTGTTATTCTATGATTCTCTCAATATCACCTGTGTCGCAATAAGCTCAGTGGTCCCGCATCTCACCTCTCGTATTGAAACAGTAGCAAAAAAACACTACTCATGCCCTGTACATACTATACAAACAACTATGCCTTCCCCGTTACAAGCGCCCATTGTGAAAGAACTAGGAAGCGACTTATTTGCCAACGCAGTATCTGCATATACAAAAAGTAATGGAAAAGCATCTATTACAGTAGATTTTGGTACTGCTCTTAGCTTTATAGCAGTACATGAAAACGGAAAAATTGCAGGCGTTGCCATTGCCCCTGGTGTACATACGAGCCTACACTCTTTAGTAAAAAATACCGCTTTATTACACAACATTCCCTTACAATACCCCACGAGTGTACTAGGACAAGATACCGAACATGCATTGCAAAGTGGAATACTCATAGGAAACGAACAGTTAGTATTTGGTATATGCAATCGTATGAAACAAGAACTACACACACCATGCTATAGTTATGCTACAGGAGGCAGCACTGCACTTTTCCCCACACTAAAACACTACTTTGATGAAATAGACAGCTACCATACAATGAAAGGAATAGCACACATAGCATCCTATAAAGAGTAAATACAGGGAGAGAGGCAAGTTTGTAGTACTAGCTATTACAAATCAAGTCACATACATCTCTTGTATGTATCTCATAAAATCATCTGTTGTTAGCGGTAACAGTTCCGAAGGAAATTTACTCGCCCCATATTGATGTATAGCTTCTTTTAGCCATTCTTTTATTTCTCTCATACTTCCTTGCTGCATACAACGTTCATATTCAGGAAACTCTTGTTTCATTGTATAAAAAAGCTGAGCAGAATAGAGATTTCCTAAAGAATAGCTAGGAAAATAGCCAAAATATCCCTCCGACCAATGAACATCCTGTAATACCCCTTCAGCATAATTTTTTGGTTCAATACCAAGATATTTCTTATATTTACTATTCCATGCACTTGGTAACTCATCCACTCCTATGTCACCTTCAATAAGAGCTTTTTCAAGTTCAAAACGTACAATAATATGTAAAGTATATCCTATCTCATCTGACTCAACGCGTATCGGTTGTTTCTCTACTTTTTTTAGATGAGCAAAAAATGTCTCTATAGGCATATCACTAAATGCAGGTACATGTTGACATAAAATAGGATACCAATATTCCCAAAACAACGGATGTTTTCCTATCATGTTCTCAAAAAAACGAGATTGTGATTCATGGATGCCATACGATGCTCCCTCATCACACACGGTCTCCTTAAACAAGGAAGCTATTCCTAAATCATAAAACGCATGCCCCATCTCATGCATAGCAGACGATATTGCCGATAAAGGATTATGTTCTAAATAGCGTGTAGTAATACGAGCATCATCTATCCCAAGCCCTACAGAAAAAGGATGTGCAGATACTCCAAGATGCCCTATATCTTTTGTAAACCCTAGCCCTTCACATAAAGCAGTAACAAAATTCTGCTGTTGTGTACGAGAAACATATGGTAATGCTGGTAATTGCAGTGACTTATTTTTATCACATAACAGCATATAGTACTGTATTATTTCATGCTTAAAAGATGAAAATAACTTCAATATATCCTCTGCGGTTGTATGTGGCTCAAACTGATCAATTAAAGCATCATAACGACTGTATTGCTTTCCTTCCTTATATCCTAAACAGTCAGCTATATTTTGATTAAACGAAATAACTTTCTGCAAACTATCCTTAAACACAGTGTAATCATTTTTTTCACGTGCTTCTTTCCATGCAAGAGAAGCCAGAGCTGTTTCCTTTTTGAAATCTGATACAAGCTGTGGAGGAACACTTGAGGCTTTTTTCCATTCTCTATATTTTGTACGTAACCAATGCCGAATCTCTTGTGGCAACTGCGTATCTCCTAGCTGATTCTCCTCTTGTACCTCACATACATGGAGCAACTCACTGACTGTATGTTGAGTAATTGACTCATGTATTTTCAGCTCAATATACGCTAACTGTTCTGCACGACTTTTTACTGCAGCTTGAGGCATAGTAAGTGCCTGATCCCACGATAACAATGCTGATATTCGCTTTAAGAAATAAGTTTCTTTATCAATAGCCAATAAGTCTAACACCGCCTTTTTTACAGTTGCATTGACATCATTTTGTTCAAGTAACGATTGCATTGTTATCCCCATCTTTCATCTATAATTTGTAATACTAAATTTATAATACTGCTTTATTACGTATTTTTTCTTGTATAAATGTGATAAAGTCATCTATAGAAAATTCCCCTATTTGGTCCCCTTTTCTTGTACGACATGCTACTGTCCCTTTCTCTGCTTCTTTTTGTCCTATTACTAACATATAAGGAATTTTATCTAACTGTGCTTTTCGTATCTTTGCACCAAGCCGTTCATTATCACTATTTATCGAAGCAAAAATATTATTCGCCTGTAGCTTTTGCCTATACTCTTCAGCAAGCTCTCTATACTGTTCTACAATAGGAATAATAACTACCTGTTCAGGAGCAAGCCATACAGGAAAAGCTCCCGAGTAATGCTCTATCAATACACCAAAAAATCGTTCCAAAGATCCCAGCAACGCACGATGAATCATATAAGGACGCTTTTTTTCTCCATCTTTATCAATAAAACTCATATTAAATCGCTCAGGCAAATTAAAATCAAATTGAATAGTTGTCATTTGCCATTCTCTTCCTAGTGCATCCTTAATCTTAAAGTCTATCTTAGGACCATAGAATGCCCCTCCTCCTTCGTCTATCTCATATTCAATATGTTCTTCTTCTACTGCTTTCTTTAATGCGTCTGTAACCCTTTGCCAATCATCATCCTTGCCTACCGCTTTTTTTGGTTTTGTTGCCAAAAAAGCCTTAATATCAGAAAATCCTAAATCTTTCCAAATAGAATAAGAAAACCGTAACACTTCCTTTATTTCATTTTCTACCTGATTGGGAGTACAAAAAATATGAGCATCATCCTGTGTAAAACCACGAACACGTAACAATCCATGCAATACCCCTCCTTTCTCATATCGATATACAGTACCAAGCTCTGCCCAACGTAATGGAAGCTCACGATACGAACGCATCTTATTTTGATATATCAGTATATGAAAAGGACAGTTCATAGGTTTTGCATAATAATCGCTTGCATCTAACTCCATAGGAGAATACATATTCTCTTTGTAAAATTCAAGATGTCCACTTTTTTCCCATAACCAGCTTTTTCCTACATGTGGCGTAAACAGTATATCGTAGCCATTGTGAAGATGCCTTTCGCGCCAATAATCCTCCACAGTCACACGAATGCGAGCTCCTTTTGGATGCCAGTAAATCAACCCCGCTCCTGCCTCTTCATGAATACTAAATAGATCAAGCTCTTTCCCAATCTTTCTGTGATCTCTTTTTTCTACTTCTTTTAACCACTCTAAATGTTGACGTAGCTCTTTTGGTTGAGTCCATGCAGTAGCATATATCCTTTGTAACATAGGACGCTTTTCATCTCCACGCCAATACGCTCCTGCTACAGAAAGTAACTTACACGCCTTTGCATTCAAATACTTAGTACTAGGAACATGAGGCCCCTTACATACATCAACAAAATCGTATACTGTATAGGTACTCAACTCAGCATCATCATGAAACCCACTGATAAGCTCTTGCTTATATGGTTGCTGTTCATACAACTTCATAATATCATCACGAGTATGTACCTGTTTTGTAAATGCAGATTCTTCTTTTAGTATCTCACCCATAGTATCTTCTATCCGTACTAAATCAGCTTCAGTAAGCGAATGAGGGAGATCAAAATCATAGTAAAAGCCATTTTCTATGGGAGGCCCAATAGCAGTCTTTGCCTCTGGAAACAACTGTAGCACTGCTTTTGCCATAACATGAGCAAAACTATGGCGTATACGATACAACTGTTCTTCTATAGATAATTTTTTATATTCTGATTCATTTATGCTTTCTTCCATAGTAACCTCTTTCCATTCAATATATATTTATTGTATAGTACTCTTTACAATATTACCATACCCTACTGTTCTATAGTTACTTATTTATAGAAGAAACAATGTTAAAAAAAGAGCTGGATTAGATAAGAGAAAAAAAAGCTATTCTAAAAGAATAGGCATGAGAAAAACAAGTATGTCGTGGTATCATAAATTACGGTTATTATAAACGAGAAGGAGGAGCAAAAGGAAAAACATTGGAATCAATCAAGAGGCATCTGAGAATATATAATGGAATACCGAAAAAATATTTTGAATTACACTTAAAGGAATGTGAATTGCGGTTTAATTATAGACTGATAGCAAACATGTATAAAGTGTTGTATAATTGGATAAAGGAGGCAGGATTAGTCTAATTTTGCTTATCCATGCCAGCCCCTAAAATTATTAAAAGAGGTATATATGAAGTTAAATATATTCTATTTATTTTTTATATTTCTTGTGTTTTCACTTTTTACTTGTGAAGATATAAAGGTTAGTAGTAAGGGAAAAGCCACCGCACCAGCAGAGGCACGCAGTGTTACAGCAAACTACACCTCTACAAGTACAACATTATCATGGCAAGCCCCTATCCTTACAAGCACACACAAAAAAGCAGATGAGGGAAGACTCACAACGGCAGATGTATCGTATAAAATATACAGAGCAGTAAAAGGAAAGAATGCCCGAAGTATAGCAGAGATTAAGACAGCAGACCCGAACCCGATAACAGTAGGAAAGGAAATAACAAGTACAACTATAACTAATCTTACCCCCAATACCACCTATGAAATAGTAGTACAATCAGTCAATACCACCGACCCAACAAAAACCTCTATAGGCATACGAATAGAAGTTACTACCCTTGCCACTAATCAAGCAACCGCACCACCAAACGCCCGCATTGTGAGAGGAAGCCCAGCCGATACAAGTACAACATTATCATGGCAAGCCCCAAACCTTACAAGCACACACAAAAAAGCAGATGGAGGAAGGCTCACAACGGCAGATGTATCGTATAAAATATACAGAGTAGCAAAGGGAAGCAAAGCCCGCTCAATAGACCAGATTAAAACAGCAGATACAAACCCGATAGCAGTGGCAAAAGGAACTACCCGCACAACTATACGTAACCTTGCAGGCAGTACCACCTATGAAATAGTAGTACAATCAGTCAATGCCACCGACCCAACAAAAACCTCTACAGGCATACGAATAGAAGTTACTACCCTTGCTACTAATCAAGCAACCGCACCATCAAACGCCCGCAGTGTTACAGCAAGCCACACCAATAGCAGTATAGAAGTATCATGGCAAGCCCCAATGCTTACAAGCACACACAAAAAAGCAAACGGACAAAGGCTCACAATATCAGATGTATCGTATAAAGTATACAGAGTAACAAAGGGAAGCAAAGCCCGCACAATAGCACAGATTAAAACAGCAGACACGAACCCAATAGCAGTAACAAAAGGAACAACAAGCACAACTATAGATGATCTTGCAGGCAGTACCACCTATGAAATAGTAGTACAATCAGTCAATGCAACAGACACTACAAAAATCTCTACAGGTACACGAATAGAAGTTACTACCAATAGTCAAGCCACCGCACCATCAAATGCCCGCAATGTTACAGCAAGCCACACCAATAGCAGTATAGAAGTATCATGGCAAGCCCCAATGCTTACAAGCACACACAAAAAAGCAAACGGACAAAGGCTCACAATATCAGATGTATCGTATAAAGTATACAGAGTAACAAAGGGAAGCAAAGCCCGCACAATAGCACAGATTAAAACAGCAGACACGAACCCGATAGCAGTAGCAAAAGGAACAACAAGCACAACTATACATAACCTTGCAGGCAGTACCACCTATGAAATAGTAGTACAATCAGTCAATGCCACCGACCCAACAAAAACCTCTACAGGAGTACGAATAGAAGTTACTACCAATAGTCAAGCCACCGCACCATCAAATGCCCGCAGTGTTACAGCAAGCCACACCAATAGCAGTATAGAAGTATCATGGCAAGCCCCAATGCTTACAAGCACACACAAAAAAGCAAACGGACAAAGGCTCACAATATCAGATGTATCGTATAAAGTATACAGAGTAACAAAGGGAAGCAAAGCCCGAACAATAGACCAGATTAAAACAGCAGACACGAACCCAATAGCAGTAACAAAAGGAACAACAAGCACAACTATAGATGATCTTGCAGGCAGTACCACCTATGAAATAGTAGTACAATCAGTCAATGCAACAGACACTACAAAAATCTCTACAGGTACACGAATAGAAGTTACTACCAATAGTCAAGCCACCGCACCATCAAATGCCCGCAATGTTACAGCAAGCCACACCAATAGCAGTATAGAAGTATCATGGCAAGCCCCAATGCTTACAAGCACACACAAAAAAGCAGATGGAGGAAGACTCACAATATCAGATGTATCATATAAAATATACAGAGTAGCAAAGGGAAAGAATGCTCGCACAATAGCACAGATTAAAACAGCAGACACAAACCCGATAGCAGTGGCAAAAGGAACTACCCGCACAACTATACGTAACCTTGCAGGCAGTACTACCTATGAAATAGTAGTACAATCAGTCAATACCACCGACCCAACAAAAACCTCTACAGGAGTACGAATAGAAATAACTACCAATAGTCAAGCAACCGCACCACCAAACGCACGCAGTGTTACAGCAAGCCACACCAATACAAGCACCACTATATCATGGCAAGCCCCAATGCTTACAAGCACACACAAGCAAGCAAACGGACAAAGGCTTACCAGTGCAGATGTATCGTATAAAATATACAGAGTAGCAAAGGGAAGCAAAGCCCGCTCAATAGACCAGATTAAAACAGCAGACACGAACCCAATAGCAGTAGCAAAAGGAACAACAAGCACAACTATACGTAACCTTGCAGGCAGTACCACCTATGAAATAGTAGTACAATCAGTCAATACCACCGACCCAACAAAAACCTCTACAGGAGTACGAATAGAAATAACCACCCCAAGCCACGCCACAGTACCAGAAGAAGTCCGCTTTTTAGGAACAAGTCGATCCGATGACAGTATATCCCTATCATGGGTATATATTTATAGCACTCCAGGTAAGAAAGCAAACGGACAAAGGCTCACAGCGGCAGATGTATCGTATAAAGTATATAGAGTAGCAAAAGGAAAGAATGCCCGCACAATAGACCAGATTAAAACAGCAGACAAGAACCCGATAGTAGTAGCAAAAGGAACAACAAGCACAACTATACGTAACCTTACTATAAATACTACCTATGAAATAGTAGTACAATCAGTCAATACAACGGACACTACAAAAATCTCTACAGGTACACGAATAGAAGTAAATACCAATAGTCAAGCAACCGCACCAGAAGACACAGACAGTGTTACAGTAAATAAGACCGATGACAGTATAAGCATATCATGGCAAGCCCCAACGCTTACAAGCACACACAAAAAAGCAGATGGAGGAAAGCTCACAACAGCAGATGTATCGTATAAAGTATACAGAGTAGCAAAAGGAAACTATCCCCGCTCAACAGATCAGATTAAAACAGCAGACACAAACCCGATAGCAGTGGCAAAAGGAACTACCCGCACAACTATACGTAACCTTAATGGAAATACCATCTATGAAATAGTAGTACAATCAGTGAATGCAACGGACACTACAAAAGTATCTACAGGAGTACGGATAGAAGTGACTACCAAATAAGTAGGAATAATGAAAATACTAATAAGTAATTACATGAAGGTAGAATATTCTAAACGACATACAGAAGAAACAGGTCCCAAGAACCATATACCGAGAGTAATGTAATGCGATGGAACTGAAGTTATAGAACAGATATTAAATGAAGTAGGTAACTATTTAGTGCAATTCATTATGTGAAGTAAGTCGAGAAACAGCAACAAAATGCTAACATATGCTTCGAGTAATGATAGCAAAAAACTCACAGAATATGAAGTATTGATAAAAGGAGAAATAGATGAAAGTTATTTCGGAGGAAAACGAGAAGGATGAGCAAAAGGAAAAACATTGGAATCAATCAAGAGGCATCTGAGAAGATACAATGGAATGCAAAAAACCATTTTGAATTACAGTTAAAGGAATGTGAATTTCGGTTTAATTATAGACTGATAGCAAACATGTATAAAGTGTTGTATAATTGGATAAAGGAGGCAGGATTAGTCTAATTTTGCTTATCCATGCCAGCCCCATATTATATATTTTCGCCTATACAGTTATAATTTTTAGCATTTCTGCTTCTCTCTTAAAGAGAAAAGCAGAAACATGTGTGTATGCATTAACAATGCACGAGAATTACTGTAATGGGTATATTAGCTTTTGCACTTCGGGAGTATCGATATTTTCAAGACTTACATAAGTAGCACCTGTATCGATTCTTGGATTTACGCTTTTTCCTTGCAGAGCATCGTATACTGACATAACACCCTTATATCCCATTTGAAATGGATTTTGTACAACAAAGCCATTAATAACTCCACTTTGAAGCAAAGCTATTTCTTGCTCACTAGAGTCAAAGCCAACAAGAACAATATCTTCTCTTCCGATTTCCTGCAATCCTAATGCTGCTCCTACCGCAGAACCTTCGTTTGCTGCAAAAATAGCTTTAAGATCTGGATTAGCTCGTACCATATCAACGATAAGATTAGCAGATTTATCATGATCTCCTGCACCATACACTGGCTCAAGAACAGTTATACCAGAATATTTTTTTAATTCCTGTAAAGCCCCATCTCTTCTGTCTATCCCTGTAGAACTAGTTGCATCCTGAACAATAACGCCTACTTTTCCTTCTTCACCAATAAGAGCAGCAAGCTCTTTTGCTCCTACCGCTGCAGCATTTGCATTATCAGTAGCAACAAAACTCAATGGAATATCACTGTCTACTCCAGAATCAAACATGACTACTGGAATACCTGCTGCATTTGCTTTTTCCACATACGGAATAAGGGCTTCCTTATCTAAAGCAGCAAGCAACAGACCATCAACTCTTGATGTAATAGCATTCTCTACCATATTGATTTGTACATCAATCATCGATTCGGTAGCAGGCCCCTCAAAAGTAACTCTAATACCAAGTTCTTCTGCTGCAGTATCAGCTCCCAGCTTTACTGTTTGCCAAAATTCATGCTGAAGCCCTTTACTGATAACAGCAATATATGTGTCGTCATCTGACATAGACTCTTGATTTCCACCAGCAAAAAGCATACCAGTGAACACCAACAATAAAATAGTTGAAATAATGATTTTTTTCATTATAACCTCCTTTATATTATTTATATTTTATTTTTATATTTTATTTATTGTTCATCCCTCGTTTTATACGCTGATTATCAAGATAGACCGCTAGTATTACTACTAAGCCTATAATAATCTGCTGCCAAAATTGATTCACTTGCATAAGATTAAGTCCATTCCGTAACACACTCATAATCAATGCTCCAATGACTGTTCCTAGTATAGTACCTACTCCTCCCGATAAACTTGCTCCTCCTATTACTGCAGCAGCAATTGCATCCAGCTCTAATCCTGTAGCAATAGATGGTTGCCCTGAATTCAAACGTGCAGCCATAATAATCCCTGCAAATCCACACATAGCTCCTGAAAAAGTATATACAAAAAACTTCACTAATTTTACAGAAATTCCTGAAAGCCTTGCAGCTTCTTCGTTACTTCCAAGTGCGAAAATATATCTTCCTACTACTGTTTTTGATAATAGTAAATGAGCTATCACTGCAAACACAGCAAGATAAATAACAGGCATAGGTAATATACCGTACATATCATAATTATATAACAGCTTAAAGTTCTGTTGCTGATTAAAATATATTGGTCTGCCACCACTCAACACTAAAGCAAACCCTCTCGCACTTATCATAACCCCAAGGGTAGCAATAAAAGGAGGTAATTCTAAATGTGCCACTACTACACCGCTAAAAGCACCACATAGTATACCAGCTATAACTCCAATAACAAGTGCTGGAGCTATAGCCATGCCAGATCTTAAAAGAAGTGCTACAATGACCCCCGAAACAGCGACAATAGAACCAACAGAAAGATCAATACCTGCAGTAATAATAACTATAGTAATACCAATAGCCACAATACCAGTTACTGCAGTTTGTTTAATTACTGTGATGATATTATCATATTTTAAGAAATAAGGACTTGCAAAAGAAAAAAATATTACAAGTAACAATAAACTTGCAAATATAGCTAATTTTTGAATAGTACTAGAATTTATCATTGATTTTTTACGAACAATTTCTTTTTGTGACATTATAATAACTCCTATTTATAATACATATCTAATTTTCATGTTGCATATGACCAGTAGCATATAACATAATTTTTTCCTGTGTAATATCTTGTTTTTCTAATATACCTGATACTTCTCCCGAACACATTACCAATACTCTATCACTCATACCAACAATTTCACTTAAATCTGAAGATACCATTATGATAGAAAGCCCAGTATCAGTCAAAGAAGTAATAAGATCGTATATTTCACGTCTTGCTCCAACATCAATGCCTCTTGTAGGCTCATCAAAAATCAAAACATCGCATTGCGTACACAACCATCGGGCAATAATCACTTTCTGCTGATTTCCTCCACTTAAATAACGTACAATCTGAGTTAAAGAAGGAGTTTTTATACGTAAAGAATCTACAAATTCTGTACAATGCTCTCTTGCAATATTTTTGTTAATGATCCCTATCTTTTTAGAATGTTCCTTTATGGTAGCAAGGATTATGTTTTCTTGTACATTGAGATTAAGAGCAAGTCCATTTTTTTTTCTATCTTCAGTCAGATATCCAATACCATGCCTTATTGCATCACGCGGAGTGTTGATAGTAACTTCTTTAGAATGAACGAATACTTTACCACTATCCTTTGGATCTGCACCAAAAATAGCTCTCATTAACTCAGTACGACCAGCTCCCACTAAACCAGACACTCCTAGTATTTCTCCCTTACACAAAGAAAACGATATATTCTTTAAGTCAGGATTACGCTGTATATTTTCTACACGCAAAATTTCCTCTCCCCTATGAGGGTGTCTCTTAGGAAACATATCAGTAAGCTCTCTTCCTACCATAAGATGTATAAGATGTTCAGTAGTAGTATCTGCATAGTGCAAAGTATCAATATACTGACCATCTCGAAATACAGTTACTCTGTCTGCAATTTCTTCTAGCTCCTTCAATTTATGAGAGATAAAAATAATTCCTTTTCCTTGCTCTTTTAATCTACGTACTGTACTAAACAATACTTCTGTTTCTGCTTCACTTAATGTTGCTGTTGGCTCATCCATAATGAGAATATCGCAAGACACTGAGATAGCTTTAGCAATCTCTACCATCTGCTGTTCTGCAACACTTAAAGTACTTACTTTTGCGTATACATCAATACTGTAATTAAGTAACTGCAATATTCTATTTGCTTCTTCATTTAACTTTTTCTCATTAAGCACATACCGAGCATAGCGTGGTTCTCTCCCAATAAATATATTTTGTGCAACAGTAAGATGGGAGAAAAGATTGAATTCTTGATGAATAATACTAATACCAATTTCCTGTGCCACATGAGGATTAAGCACTTCAATTTTCTTACCACGATATATAATATCTCCTTTATCTGGCTGATACACTCCAGTAAGAATTTTCATAAGAGTAGATTTGCCTGCTCCATTTTCACCTAAAATAGCATGCACTTCCCCCGCCTTTACATCTAAAGACACATCTTGCAATGCCTTTACTCCAGGAAAAAATTTAGATACATCTTGTACCTTCAACAGCATATCGCTTTTATTTTGTGCCATCATTCATACCTACATACATTATTTAAAAATATTAAATGAATTACTCTTTTTACAATGTTGTAATATAAAAACACACTGCAAAACAAAGAATATCCTCCCTATACTATTTACTTGTATATTTTATAGAAACCCATATTCGAAACGAACTATCTTTTTTGTCATATGCACCATTCCCTTCAAAATTAATTGTATACAATGTTTGTGGTAGATCTCCTTCTACATTACCACTTATTGTACCAGTGCTAAGATCAAAATCTAATCCTGTATCACGTTTAATAGCAGGTGAAATAGTATAGCCACCAGATATACCACTAGGATTTGCATCAAAACTCACTGATATATCAGTATCTTTGTCAGCAACAATCATAACAAATGGTAAGCCATTATACTGTTTTATGGTAACAGCATTATTCCCGCTTGGAGTAAATACATAGCTCCAGCTAGGACGTTCTATATTTTTAATACCCGAATTATCAAACATAGCTTCTACGCTAATAGTATCTTGTATATCCCAATCCTTTAAATCATGACGAAATTCAGTAGCCCCCTTAAACATACTACTCATATTATTGCTAATATTGTTTACTTTCCACTTTGATATGTCTTGATTAAACTTTGTCGCTCCTTCAAACATACTACTCATATTTGTAACATTACTGACATCCCAGCTTGATATATCTCCATTAAACTGAGTATTTCCCTTAAACATATTGCTCATATTTGTAACATTACTGACATCCCAGCTTGATATATCTCCATTAAAATTAGCTAAATCTCCATCACTACTAAATAAACCACTCAAATCTGTCATATTACTTATATTTATATTTGAGAGATCTGTTTTCCATCCATGAAGTGAAACTTCACGTTTTATATTATTGGCTAGTACTTGTCTATCTAATGGATGATAGACAAAAGACAAATCTATAGATTCCTGACTACAACTAAAAAGCTGTAGCAATCCCACTCCTATCATCCATAGAAAATAATACCTATATGTTTGAGCATTACGCATTACATTGTCTCATAACTATTACACCAAATACACATTGATTACTACAGATTGTACTTTAACTATAATTATTTTTACTAACACTTAGAGAGCAAAAAACAATATATTGTTATTATACACTATATTAAAAAAATATGCAAAAATGGGTAATAAGTTGCCATGAATTCAAGTATTACATGCAACCAAGAGAAAAAAAAGCGAAAATATAAAAAATACTAAATGTATCTCTTGCTTTTATTTCTTGAATTTGTAGCCCCTATCTTTTCTGCATAACTGTGAGTAAGGCATTTTATAAGTAGCAATTATATTCTACTGAATAAGATACCGAACAAAATACCAAATCCTGACAACATGATAGTCATCTGAATTCCAAAAAACCAGTACATAATAGTACCGTTTGTTTTTATTGCTTCTTTCATAGATTTTATTTCTGTTGTCAAATTTTCCTTTACACTGTTTATCTCTGTTGTTAAATTTTCCTTTACATTGCTTATCTCTGTTGTCAAATTTTCCCTTATACCGTTTATTGATTCTTTCATAGATTTTATTTCTGTTTTCAAATTTTCCCGTACACTGTTTATCTCTGTTGTTAAATTTTCCTTTACATTGCTTATCTCTGTTGTCAAATTTTCCCTTATACCGTTTATTGATTCTTTCATAGATTTTATTTCTATCATCAAATTTTCCCGCACACTGTTTATTTCTGTCGTCAAATTTTTCCGCACACTGTTTATTTCTGTCGTCAAATTTTCCCGCACACTGTTTATCTCTGTTGTTAAATTTTCCTTTACATTGCTTATCTCTGTTGTTAAATTTTCCTTTACATTGCTTATCTCTGTTGTTAAATTTTCCTGTACGCTGTTTATTTCTGTTGTTAAGTTCTTCTCTACACTGTTTATTTTTTCTAATAAAAAATCATATTGTGTAATTGGAGTTGCAAGTGTTCCATCTTCATTTGTAATTTTCTCTTGTACTGCTCTCATAATTTTATTATATCATAGTATCATTGAGTAAGTATATAATCATTTGTAGGGGCAAATAAACAATTAGCGACAATTCCCTGCTGGAAGACACCATCCAGGCAAGTTTACTACAGCTGTATTCTTAAACATATCCGTTTTTGTCACAGCTCTTGCTACATTCCATTTATTCAAATTCTGATTAAAAGCACTGGCATTGTAAAACATATTGTACATACTGTCAACATTACTGACATTCCAATTTCCTATATTTTGATTAAAAGCATTAGCTTCATAAAACATACTATCCATATTGGTAACATTACTGACATTCCAATTTCCTATATTCTGATTAAAAGCATTAGCTTTGTAAAACATACGAAACATATCGGTAACTTTACTGACATTCCAATTTCCTATATTCTGATTAAAAGCATTAGCCTCAAAAAACATATTACTCATATCGGTAACCTTAGCTACATTCCATCCTGATATATTTCTATTAAAATTTGTTGCTTGACTAAACATATTCCTCATATTGGTAACATTACTTACATTCCATCCTGATATATCTCCATTGAAATTTGTTGCTTGATTAAACATATCAACCATATTAACAACATTACTGACATTCCAATTTCCTATATTCTGATTAAAAACACTAGCCTCTCGGAACATATTGTTCATATCGGTAACCTTAGCTACATTCCATCCCGATATATCTCCATTGAAATCTGTTGCTTTATTAAACATATCAACCATATTGACAACATTACTAGTATTCCATAACGATATGTCTCCATTAAAAGTAGAGAAAATTGTAGTATCATAAAATAGCCCTCCCATGTCTGTTATGTTACTTGTATCTATCATGTTTAGGTTAGGATCAATTCCTTGTGCTTTTATCTCTGCGTCTATGTATTCCTTTAGCTTTGTTTTGTTTTGAGGAGTATATTTATACTCTATAGTAACTGATATTGTTTTTGATCTATTGGCATCAGTATATGTATGTATTGTTTTCCTATTCTTTTTACTGGTAAACTGTATAGTATAGGTCTTTGAAGCTGCTTTGGTAGGAATACCTGATATCTTCCCAGTATCAGTATCAAAGCTCAACCCCGTATCTGCTGTTATATCTGGACTTATACCAAAACTTCCTGCTATAACTGATGTTTTAGTAAGTGTTACTTCTTTACCTGACGTTAATAGTACACCTACATATGCCTTTGTACTGCCTCCTATACTAGTGTTACTTGCACTTATATTAAAATACCATACAGGGAGTATTACCACAGCTGTATCCTTAAACATATCTGTTTTGTTCACAGTTTTATTCACATTCCATGTTTCAAGTTCTTGATTAAATACACTTGCTCCCTTAAACATATTGCGCATATCGGTAACTTTACCGACATTCCACCCTGTTATATCTTGATTAAACTTACTTGCATGAAGAAACATATCGCTCATATTGGTAACTTTACTGACATTCCACCCTGTTATATCTTGATTAAACTCACTTGCCTTAACAAACATACTGCTCATATTTTCAACTTTACTGACATTCCATCTTGATATGTTTCCATTAAAATTACTTTTACCGAAAAATAGATTATTCATATCTGTTATATTACTTGTATCTATCATGGTGAGATCAGGGGTATTTCCTTGTGCAGTTACCTCTGTATTTATAGCCTGCTGTAATTCTGTTTTATTATTAGGAGTATACTTATAATCATTTATAGTAACTAACACTTTTATAGTCCGCCTATCATCAATATATTTATGTATGAGTGTTTTATCAGCCTCTTCACTTGTAAACTGTATAGTATACTCAGTCTGTGAAGCTACTGTGGTGGGAGTACCTGATATTGTGCCAGTGCTAGCATCAAAGCTCAATCCTGTATTTGCTGTTATATCTGGACTTATACTAAACCTTCCTGCTATAGCAGGTGTTTTGCTAAGTATTATTTCTTGACTGTCTAGGAGTGATAAATCTTTATAGACACTTATAGTAGTACGATTTGCACTTATACTAAAATACCACGTAGGCAACTTTTTTACTGCTGAAGCAAGAAACATAGATCCTTTCATTACATTGCGTCCTACATTCCAACTTTCAAGATCTTGGTTAAATGCCTTTGTATTATTAAACATAGAAAACATATTCGTAACACTGCTGATATTCCAACTTGACACATTCCCATTAAATTTTTGTGCTCCTGCAAACATATTGCTCATAGTGGTAACTTTACTTACATCCCACTGCGATACATTTCCATTAAAATTACCTTTATTGGAAAATATACTGCTCATATCTGTTATATTACTTGTATCTATTATGTTGAGATTAGCGGTATCTCCTTGTGCATTTATCTCGTCATCTACAGCCTTCTGTAATTCTGCTTTATCACTAGGAGTATACTTATACTGACTTATAGTTACTTTTATCTTTATTGTCCTATCAGTATCAATATATTTATGTATTACTGTTCCATCTGTCTTTCTATTTGTAAACTGTATAGTATACTCAGTCTGTTGTGAAGCTAATATAGTAGGAGTACCCGATATTGAGCCAGTGTTATTATCAAAGCTCAACCCTGTATTTGTTGTTATATTTGGACTTATACTAAAAATCCCTGTTACATTAGGCGTTTTAGTAAGTGTTATTGCTTCAGTGTTACTTAGCGATAAATCTTTATATCCAGTTATAGAAGCTCTGTTTGCCTTTATACTAAAATACCATGTAGGAAACTTTGCTACTGCAGTACTCTTAAACATATCTGTTTTTGTCACAGCTCTTGCTACATTCCAGCTTTCCAGATCTGCACTAAACTTTAATGCAAAATTGAACATAGTCTCCATATTTGTAACAGCACTTACATTCCAATTTTTTATATCTTGATTAAAGCTTTGTGCTGATAGAAACATAGCTTTCATATTTGTAACTTTACTTACAGTCCAATTTTTTATATCTTGGTTAAAGACATGTGCACCAGCAAATAAATTCTCCATATTTGTAACAGCACTTACAGTCCACCCTGATATATCTCCATTAAATGTATTCGCATTCAAAAACATATTGCTCATATTTGTAACTTTACTTACATCCCAAAGCGATATATCTCCATTAAAATTACTTTTATTGGAAAATAGATTACTCATATCTGTTATAGCACTTGTATCTATTATGTTGAGATTAGCAGTATCTCCCTGTGCTTTTATCTCTTCTTTTATGTCTTCCAATAACTCTGCTTTATTATTAGGAGTATGTTTGTAGCTTGTGGTAACTGATACTGTTATTGTTCTATCAGTATAGATATGTATTACTGTTCCATCTGTCTTTTGACTGGTAAACTCTATAGTATAATCAGTCTTTGAAGCTGCTTTGGTAGGAGTGCCTGATATTGTACCAGTACTAGTATTAAAACTCAACCCTGTATTCGTTGTGATGTTTGGACTAATACTAAACCTTCCTGTTATATTAGGCGTTTTGCTAAGGGTTATTTCTTTATTTTGTGCAAGTATAACATTTACATATGCATTTATACTAGAATTACTTGCACTAATATTAAAATACCATGTAGGCAACTTTGCTACCGCGGTATCCTTAAACATATCTGTTTTTGTCACAGATCTTGCTACATTCCAGCTTTCAAGATCTTGTGCAAATGCACTTGCTCCACTAAACATACTGCTCATATTGGTGACACTGCTTACATCCCATTCGGATATATCTCCATTAAAAGTAGTGTTATTCTTAAATAGATCACTCATATCTGTTATAGCACTTGTATCTATTATGTTGAGATTAGCTTTATCTCCCTGTGCAGCTATCTCTGTAGCTATAGCTTGCTGTAATGATGCTTTATTATTAGGAGTATGCTTATACCTACGTATCTCTACTGATATTGTTATTGTCCTATCAGTATAGGCATATGTCGCTGGATTACCTGAGCTATCAGTAAAGCTACTGGTAAATGTTACAGTATAATCACTCTGTGAGACTGCTGTAAGAGGAGTACCCGATATTTTCCCAGTACTAGTATCAAAATCTAACCCTATATTTTTTGTTATATTTGGACTAATACTAAAACTTCCTGTTATATTAGGCGTTTTGCTAAGGGTTATTTCTTTATTTGTTGCTAATTTTATGTTTCTATACGCAATTATCTGATTACCACTTGCGTTTATGCTAAAATACCATGTAGGCAATTTTGCTACTGCAGTATTCTTAAACATATCTGTTTTTGTCTTAAGACTTGTTACATCCCATTTGTCAGAGCCTTGTTTTTCAAGATCTTGTGCAAATTTTGTTGCTCCATTAAACATGTTACTCATATCGGTAACTTTGCTTACATCCCAACTTGATATATCTTGATCAAAACTTGTCGCATTCCAAAACATGCCATTCATATTAGTAACATTTTGTATTTTCCATTTCGATATATCTTGATTAAAACTACCCGCAAAATAAAACATACTGCTCATATCGGTAACTTTACTTACATTCCAATCAGAAATATTCCCATTAAATGCAACAGCTTGATTAAACATATGACTCATATCAGTAACATTACTTACATCCCAATCAGATATATTACCATTAAATGTGGTATTTCTATAAAACAACGCACTCATATCATCAATATTACTCGTATCAATTATATTTAAGTCAGCATTATTTCCTTGTGCAGTTATCTCTGTATTTATAGCCTGCTGTAATTCTATTTTATTATTAGGACTATGCTTATACCCTATAGTAACTGTTATCGTTATTGTCCTATCAGTATAGGCATGTGTCGCTGGATTATCTGAGCTATCAGTAAAATTACTGGTAAACAATATGGTGTAAGAAGTTTGTGAGGCTACCTTTGTAGGAGAACCTGATATTGTACCAGTGCTAGTATCAAACCTCAACCCTGTATTTGTTGTGATATTTGGACTTATACTAAAACTTCCTGCTATATCAGACGTTTTGGTAACTTTTATTTCTTCACTTGCTTTTAATGTTACACGTGCTTTCGTCGTAAGATCGGTCTTATTTGCACTTATAGTAAAGTACCATGTAGGTAACTTTGCTACTGCGGTATCCTTAAACATATCTGTTTTTGTCCTAAGGCTTGCTACATTCCATTTTTGAGAGTTTGTTTTTTCAAGATCTTGTGCAAATTTTTTAGCTCCATTAAACATGCTACTCATATCGGTAACTTTACTTACATCCCATTTCGATATATCTCTATTGAAACTTGTTGCTCCAGAAAACATACCACTCATATTGGTAACTTTGCTTACATTCCATCCTGATATATCTCCATTGAAATTAGCTTTATTCTTAAATAGATCACTCATATCTGTTATAGCACTCGTATCTATTATGTTTAAGTCAGCAGTATTTCCTTGTGATCCTATCTCAGTATTTATAATGTTTATTAACGCTGCTTTATCTGTAGGAGTATATTTATACTGATTTATCACTACTGATATTGGTATTGTTCTTTTTTTATCAGTATATTTATATTCCGCTGGATTACCTGAGCTATCAGTAAAGCGACTGGTAAACTCTATAGTATATTCTCCATTCACTGTCTTTGTGGGAGTACCTGATATTGTGCCATTTGAGGTATTAAAACGCAATCCTATATCTTTTTCTATATCTAGAACATTTGGACTAACTGGACTTATACTAAAACTTCCTGCTATACTAGGCGTTTTGCTAAGAGTTATATCTGTTATTGCTACGTTTACTGCCCCATTTATCCTAGTGTCGCTTGCTTTTATCTTAAAATACCATGTAGGTAATTTTGCTACTGCAGTATTCTTAAACATATCTGTTTTTGTCTTAAGGCTTGCTATATTCCAGTTTTCAAGATCTCCATTAAATTTTATCGCCCCACTCAACATATTTTCCATATTGGTGACATTGCTTACATCCCATTCGGATATATTTCCACTAAAAGTAGTATTATCCTTAAATAGCTCAGTCATATCTGTTATAGCACTCGTATCTATTATATTGAGATTAGCGGTATTTCCTTGTGCCGCTATCTCTGTAGCTATAGCTTGCTGTAATGCTGC
This sequence comes from Spirochaetia bacterium, assembly GCA_965218205.1. Taxonomy (GTDB): domain Bacteria; phylum Spirochaetota; class Spirochaetia; order WTKD01; genus CBDDCA01. Next base: position 1,937,878 of record OZ244590.1, read on the forward strand.
TTTATTATTGGGAGTATGCTTATACTTATGTATCTCTACTGATATTGTTATTGTCCTATCAGTATAGGTATGTGTCGCTGAATTACCTGAGCTATCAGTAAAGCTACTGGTAAATGTTATAGTATAATCACTCTGTGAGACTGCTTTGGTAGGAGTGCCTGATATTGTACCAGTGCTAGTATTAAAACTCACCCCTGTATTCGTTGTGATACTTGGACTAATACTAAAATTTCCTGCTATATCAGGCATTTTGCTAAGAGTTATTTCTTGATTTTTTGCTAGAGGTATTCCTTTATATACATCTATACTAGCACTATTTGATTTTATGCTAAAATACCATGTAGGCAACTTTGCTACTGCGGTATTCTTAAACATATCTGTTTTTGTCTTAAGGCTTGCTACATCCCATTTTTGAGAGTTTTGTTTTTCAAGATCTTGTGCAAATTTTGTTGCTCCATTAAACATGCTACTCATATTGGTAACTCTACTTACATTCCATCCCGATATATCTTGATTAAAACTTGTTGCTCCTGCAAACATGCTACTCATATTGGTAACGTTACTTACATTCCATCCCGATATATCTTGATTAAAACTTGTTGCTCCTGCAAACATGCTACTCATATTGGTAACTTTACTTACATTCCATCCCGATATATCTTGATTAAAACTTGTTGCTCCTGCAAACATACTGCTCATATTGGTAACTTTACTTACATCCCATTTCGATATATCTCCATTGAAATTAGCTTTATTCTCAAATAGATTACTCATATCTGTTATAAGACTCGTATTTATTATGTTTAGATTAGCGGTATTTCCTTGTGCATTTAGCTCTGTTTCTATAGCTTTCAATAATTCTGCTTTATCTTTTGGCTTATACTCTATAGTAACCAATACTGTTATTGTTCGATCATCATCATTATACAGATGCTTCGCGGGATTGCCTGAGCTATCAGTAAAATTACTGGTAAACTGTATTTTATACTTAGTCTCTGAGGCTACCTTTGTAGGAGTACCTGATATTGTGCCAGTACTTTTATCAAAACTCAACCCTATATTTTTTGTTATATCTGGACTTATACTAAAACTTCCTGTTACATCAGGCGTTTTGCTAAGAGTTATTTTTTCATTTTCTGACAGTGTTATCCCTTTATATGCAGTGATTTTATTAACACTTTCACTTATGCTAAAATACCATGTAGGCAATTTTGCTACTGCAGTATTCTTAAACATATCTGTTTTTGTCACAGTCCCATCGGTTGCTACATTCCAATCTTCAAGTTCTTTTGTAAACTGAGAAGCTCCATTAAACATGCCATTCATATTGGTAACATTACTTACCTTCCATTTTGATATGTCTTTATTGAAACTTGTTGCTCCTGCAAACATATTACTCATATCGGTAACCTTGCTTACATTCCACTCTGATATATCTCCATTAAAAGTAGTGTTATCCTTAAATATATCATGCATATCTGTTACAGCACTTGTATCTATATAGTTAAGATTATTTTCATCGGCTTTTTTAATTTCTTCTATTAATTCATCACGATTTGATACTCTAGCAATATACACCTCTACATATATAGAGAACTCACTAGATTTTCCTGAGTAATCTCCATTCCCTGTAAAACTAACTGTATATTTTCTTCGTATACCATTTTCTTTATCCTTCAATAAATTTGTTGCAGTACCACTTATTTCTCCATTAGTTGCATCTACCTCCAATCCCGTATCTGTCGTAAGAGTAGTTTCTCCATCAGTACTATTAGATGTAATACTCCATGTACCGGTAATCCCTGGAGGGCTTGTTTTAATATTGATTGGCTTTAAGCGAACATTCAAACTTGATTTGATTAACTGTTCATTATTACACCCTTTTATGGTATCATTATCACACCTACCTATAATAGTGTCTCTATCACGCACAAGAGTAAATACATAATTCCAACTAGGAATCTTTGTTGCAGGTACATTAGCTCCCTTAAATATATCTTGTATATTTACTGAATCTGCTACCTTCCAATTTTCTAAATCATACAAAAACGCTGTTGCTTTATTAAACATGTTACTCATATCGGTAACCTTGCTTACATCCCAATCTTTTATATCTTGATTAAAACTTGTTGCTCCCTTAAACATATTACTCATATTAGTAACCTTGCTCACATCCCAGCCTGATATATTTTGATTAAAACTCGTTGCCCCCTTAAACATATTACTCATATTAGTAACATTACTTACGTCCCAGCCTGATATATTTCCATTAAAGGTGGTGTTTCCTTCAAACATACCACTCATCTCGGTAATATTGCTTACATCCCAGCTTGATATATCACCTGAAAAACTGGAAAATTCACCATCACCTTTGAATAAGCCACTTATATCTTTTACTTTACTTGTATCTATAGTAGAGAGATCTGCTGCATTTCCGTTGGAAGCAATTTCTCGCTTAATGTTTTCAATGAGCGATTCTCTATTATTGGGAGAGTAAATAAAATCTAGACTTAAAGATTTTTCTGGATCACAACCAGATACCAAAAAAGCGAAACATAAAAATAGCAAAAATATAAAAAATTGATACTTCATATAAATATATTCAATAATACGTACAAAAAATAAATTTACTTAATATAAATTTAGTACATTCATACGATTTTTCAACCCCTTATGTATATAAAATTGTAGTTTTCCAATATTCCCAGTACTTATTTTTTGCGTTTTGCTCGCGTACTCTTGGATGTATTCTTCTGTTGCATATCATCCTCATCATGCACCATGATAGTATTAAAATTAATAGGAGGCAATAGTATTGGGGAAATGCCAGATTTTGCTGTTAATGAAGAAATATATTCTCTTACATAAGGAAAAAGAACAGCAGGAGCATCTTTTTTTGAAAATTCTTTCAATAATGCTATATTTGGTTCTTCTGCGTCTTCTTGAAACTGTCCTGCACAAATAATTTCAATATGTAACGAGTTCTCTTCATTTTGAATTGTAACCTTTAGTTCTACATATAACATATTATTATCTTCATCTATTGAAGATTTTGATTCCATCTGCGGATCAATTTCAGATGATTGTATAGTAGCAGCTCTCTGAAATACTACATGAGGAAATATAATAGAATGTATCCTAATACCAAGTGATTTATTTTTTTGCATAACACTACCTACTCTATACTTTACTATAAAATGCAATTTATTATTGCATCATAATATACATTATATACTATCACAACTGCAACATTACAACTTTATAGTGAGAAAAAAACTAATTTCTAGCTGACGTAACCATTTGCTTGGGCTAAAAGTATATTCAATTTTTCTATTTGAAGGATCCTTATTACTTGAACCTGCTGTTTCTTTATCTTTTATTTCTTTGTCATCTATTTGAAACCAAGCAAGAAAATCTCCTAAACTAAATCGGTATCCTAACACAACATTTTTATTATCAAGGAATTTGCCCGAAAAGGCAGGGACTAAACTCCATATTGGGGCATAACTACGTGCAGAATTTATCTCTGTTGTATCAAATCCTGTCCGAGGATACACTGTAAGAGGAAACTCTGGTGATGGATGTTTTTCATATACAGTAGGAGTAAATGGAGTATCTATAGTGTATACATTGGTAAGAGAAAAATTAAACGCGGGGTTTACTTTGTACAAATAACTTAATTTAATGGTATGTCGATAATCATTAGAGGCAGGAAGCCATATATCATCCTTTGTCTTAAAATATACAAATCCCAATGTGTAAGAAATATCTAATATATGAAAATCGGTAGTATACTGATAACGCAATGTTGCTCCTGTACCAAATCCATGTTTCACGGGTAAATATGAAAAGCCTCTTATGTTTGAGTTTGCATAGTCAGGATCTGAAAAATCAGGAACAACATTATATTTGTATTGACTAAATATGCCTTCAAACCCGTAATACCATCCAAAGTAGGGAGATACAGAAAGCTGATGATTACCAAGCTGTATAAGATATTTCGCAAAAGACATTGTTCCATAGCTTGGATTGGTAAATGTTGTTTCATCGTATTGGTACTTAATAGTTTTTTCTAAAATTTTTCTATTGACATATTGTAATTCTTCTAAAAACGCAGGACTCCATCCTGTAAACAGGGAGAGTACATGTATGTCGCTAAATGTTAGTGCATAGTCTGCTCTTACAGAAGGATATACTTTGCTAGGATCTTGTGCTATCCAAGATATACCAGGACTTACAGAAAATGACATTTCTCCTCTATCGTATAGTTCTTCATAATCGTATTGGAAAAATGCATAGGCTTTAAGATAGTCTTCGTTAATGGTGTACTTTGGCAGAGCAGTTTCTTTGTCTGTTTTATTCTCAGAATCGTTTGGATCTATATAATAAAATATATCTTCGTAATTTGATCTTAAGGTAACATAGTCCACTATTGATCCTATGCTCATAACAACATTATCAAAAAACGACTGTGAATAGATATTTTTTATTCCTGTATTCCATACATTTGAATTTCCTTTATAATAATATCCTGTATTATATAGTTCTTGATCAAGTTTTATAATGTTTCTACGAGTTTCTCCTATATTTTTTCTTCTAAATTCTGAATTAACATTTGCTACATAATAATAACTATAGATATCCAGCTCATTAAATGCACTTGCTCCAATTAATTTTGACCATTGTAATCCTCCTCCAACAAAATAAGGAAAGTTTTTAGATTCTAAACTTACATCTTCATTTGAAGCACTTACATCAATAGTATCATAATACGCAAGCGTTAATAGTTTTATTCTGTCCACTCCTTTTGTGTATTCTAACGATAAAAAGAGATCTCCATATAAATAGCGCTCTATGTTTGTTTGTGTTTCTCCTGCAGATTCCGCAATTAATTGTATAAGAGGAAACAGCGTATACTGAGAAATAGACTGCTTTGCCATAGTAAATAATGTTGTGTGTTCATTTAGGTTAGTACGATAACTCAAAAAAGGATCAGTAATGCCTATCCCTATGTCTAATTGATGCGATGTTACTGTTTCGGGATACACAACAGTAGTTCCTCCAAGTGATTGTCCGTACCGTCCTGGAGGAGGGCCTTTTAGCGTTTTTACTGAGCTAATTGATTCTTTTGAGAGTATTGGCTTTGTATTATCTGATAAATGAGTGTTTGAAGGAATGGGCAAAAAATCAATATATGCTTGATTCCATGCAGAGTCTCCTCCAAATACCGAGAATAAAGACCCATAAGAAAAAAAGGTGCCATTCTGTGGATCAATTAAAAAGGGAGAGGTGGCATTTTCTTTTTCATTTATAAATACCCCTGCTTCTGTAGTGATAATATTAAACGGATCATTGTCTACTACAGGAAGATTGTCTATAAATTCAGCATCATACTCCTCTTTGTTCGGTTCAATTTGTATTTTTCTTTCTGCAGTAACAATAATCTCTTGTTCAAATTCTTCACTTATGTCTTCACTTATATCATCTAGTACAAACAAATATGGATCACGCTCCGAAGAAGATGACTGTCCTATTTCAATGGTATAATCAAATTCTTTTTCCTCTATTGTGATGAACTTTACTGTATAGATTCCTGTATCAATATCTTTGAATACAAAGTTGCCTTCTGTATCACTCACTTCAATAGCATCCAGCTCTATAATAATGATCGTTACATCAGAGAGAGGTGTGTCATTTGATGATGCATTGGAAACTACTTTTCCATAAAAATCTATTGCAAATACTGGCACACAGAGAAACAGCAATAAAATAGATACTATATATGGTTTCATAAAAATACCCCTTTAGTATTATATATACTATATCATAATACACTATATCGTATTTATTTTATTTTCTATTTTATATCTACTTAATGGCTCCGCCTATCATACCTCGGATGATATATCTTTGTGCAAAAATAAATAAAATAACAATGGGGATAAGTGATAATAATGCTGCAGTCAAAATGAGTTCCCATTGTTTGACATAGGCTCCTACAAAATTAGCAACAGCAAGAGGAATTGTTTGTATTTGATTTCCTTTTCCTAGTACTAGAATAGGTAATAAAAAGTCATTCCATATCCATATGCCATTTAATATCAATACGGTAACATATACAGGTTTGAGAATAGGAAACACAATATAGAAAAAGGTTTGAAATGGGTTGCATCCATCAACTCGTGCAGCATCTTCTAATTCTAGTGGTATCGCTTTAATAAATCCATGAAATAAAAATATAGAAAGTGGTGCACCAAATCCAACATATGCAAATATAATACCAGTATAAGATCGTAGCATCTTAATGCCAACAGCAGATCCAAATATTCTAAACCATGATATTAAGGGTAACATCACTACTTGAAAAGGAATGACCATTGCACCAACAAAAATCAAAAATAACACTGCAGATATTTTGTTCTTTGTGCGTACTAGTACCCATGCAGCCATAGAAGAACTGGTAGTTATCAATAACAAAGATACTGTGGTAATAATGGAAGAGCTTATAAATGAAGATATATACCGTATATTTTTATCACTAAGGATAAAGGCAACATTGTCAAAAATATTTGACCAATTTTCAGGAAATGATAGAGGGTTGTTTGTAATTTGAAAAGAAGATTTTGCTGCATTTATTATTACTAAGCCAAGAGGCAAAAAAACAGCAATGCACAGCAATAGGGTAATAGATTCTAATATACGTAATAGTACTTTATTCATTACATTTCTACCTCACGTTTTTTATTAAAATACACTTGAACAAGCGATATTACAAGTAATGCTACAAAAAATAGTACTGATTTAGATTGAGCTACTGCCATTTGACTTACCCCTTTTACTACTTTCTCTGATTCTTTTATGATGTGCATTGATATTAGCTCAGTACCTTGCATTGCTCTTCCCATAAACATGGTAGAAGGCCCTCCGTAAGTGAGGGAGTAGTTTACATCGTATTGCTTAAATGAATACAGGAGAGAGATAAATGTACATACTGTAAATGCAGGGGCTATCATAGGAATAGTAATTTTTCGAAATCTATCCCATGCACTTGCCCCATCAATCATGGCAGCTTCAAATAATGATTCAGGAATGCTCTGTAAGCCCGTAATATAAATTATCATAAGGTATCCTGCATATTGCCATACTCCTACTATTACCAGTGCTACTGTTGCATAATTTCTATCGGATAACATGAGAAAATCGGTATTAAAAAAACTAGGAAAAAATCTACTAAAAATAAATTGCCAAATATACCCTAGTATCAATCCTCCTATTAAATTAGGAAGAAAAAATCCTGCTCGGTAAAAATTTCTCAGTTTTAATTTCTGTGTTACCAATAGTGCCAGTGATAAGGCACATACATTCATAAACACAATGTTAAGCGTACTGTATACTACAGTAATAATGATTGAGTAAAGAAATCGCGGATCCTCAGAAAACATTTTTCGATAATTTTCAAAGCCAAGAAATTCTTTTACACGAATGCCGTTCCAATCAGTAAACGAATAAAAGACTCCCATAAAAAACGGGATGATCATAACCATAATAAATGCAACAAGAGCAGGGGCTAAAAATATCCAAAAATACACTGTATCGTTTTTTCTTCCTCTCATAGTTTTTTCTCCTCACATATATTATTGTAAATATTCTAAATACTCTTTTTGCACTTCCACCATTACATCTACATATTCAGGGATATTTCTTGCTACATCTACTACTGGATCCACAAGTAGTGCCTGTACTACTGATTGTTTTGATTTACTCATTATCGCATGAGCAGTCATGTCATGAATACCCACCTGATTACGCAGTATTCCAGCATACGCAGGGGGCAATGCAGGGAGTGCTATGCCTTGTACTCCATTTTTATTGATACAAGCAGGAACTTCTACTGCAATACCCTCTGGTAGCTCGCGTATATACTTTCCTTTATTACCATCACTATTAGGAATGTTCACTGCTGCTTCTATATAATCTACATCCCGTATAATACCATCGATAATAATAGCAATGCGTTCGCTTATACGCTTCTCAATTTTATGTTTCTTCTGTAACATATAGTGCTGATAGTAACGATAAAAATCAAGTATTCCACGATGATCGGCTACATCGTAAGCCCATCCAAGATATTCGCCAAAATGACTATCAGAAGTAATGGGCAAAAGCCCAAACTGTTCAAGAACAAACAAGAAAAGACTGCGTTCTCCCCAAAAACGTGATGCAGATATATCTGCCATCTCAGTAGCTCCTTCTGTTTCAATAAATTCACCATGTTCCATAAGGTGCATCATATAATCACTGTAGGTAGGGACTGTCTTAAAAAACTCTTTTGCTTTTGCACGAATATCAGGATAGACATCTTGTTTACTGTCTTTATAGTGTGCTTCAAGCAACACACTAAAGTGATTAAGTCCACCAGCTACAAGTTCTAAATTATCAAATGATGTATGAAGCATACTAGGAAGATACCGTTCTAAAGACGCAATTTCATGACACAGTCCAATAAATTTTATATCAGGAAATTTTTTATGTACAGTGGTACATATTCTGCTCATAGGATTGCTATAATTAAACACAAACGCATTTGGACAAATACGCTGTATGTCTTCGCACATAGCAAGTATAGGAGGAACAATACGCAAAGAGTGAAACAACCCTCCAGGTCCACCATTTTCTCCATATATTTGACGAATTCCATATTGTTGGGCAATAGTTCTATCCTGATCCCATAATACAAAACGGTCTCCTATTTCTATGGAAATAATAACAAAATCAGCACCTTGTAATGCTTCCTCTCTCTTGGTAGTTGCTTTAATGGTAAACTGGAGCGAAGTATCCTGTTTAAGAAACGCAAGGGTATGATCGTGCACTTCTTTCAATTTCTTTGCGTTAATATCAAGGAGTGTAATGGTACTGCCTTGTAGAGAGGGAGTACAAAAAATATCTCCTAAAGTTCCATATCCAAATTGATGACTTCCTGCACCGATAAGCACTATATTAGCCATAGTATATTATTCCTTTCTTTTTATTTTTTCTCATATGCATTGTTACTGTAATGTAGCAAAAGTTTCCGTAAGCTTTATAACAAACTGATCTTCGGTCAACTCTTTTTTTGCAAACTGTTCAAACAAGGGGCCAAGTACATTGTCTCTAAAATCTCCGGGTAAATAGTATTGATTCCATGCATATGTTTTGCCTTCATTCACCCATTCCAGTAAAGATGCAGATAATGGGGCTTTTGGACTAAGGCTAACATTAGTAAAAGCAGGTATAGCTTGAATTTTATTTACCATATAATCATGGCCCTGTGGTGTTTCAGCCATAAATCGTAAGAATGCTTTTGCTTTGCTTGCATTCCCGTACTTATTGACTACATACCATGTTGGAGGATTCACAAACACTCCATCTGTATCTTCAAACGAAGAACCATGTGGAGCATATGCACGAGGAAATGTCACGTTTGCGTTTGCTAAGTTTGGCTCAATCCAATTTCCTTGATGAATAAATGCTGCTTTCTGAGTAGCAAAGGCATTGACTTGTGCATCATAGTCTCCTGCTACTAGTACTCGTTGATCAGAATAGTCAAATAATAGTTTTACCCACATTACATATTCCTTCAAACGTTCTTTTTCTACTTTTCCTTCAAGTGCTTTCTCTACAACAGAAAGATCATTTCTTGCTAAGCCATTCGAAAGATATGAATTTATATTATGATGAGATGTTACCCAGTGCATACCAGAACCTGCAGTCATAGATACTACACTGTCAAGACCTAAAACTTCTTTCATATCATCAAGCTCTTCAAACGCTGCCTTGTATGCATGATAGTTAGTGAGTACTGCAGGGTCAATGCCTGCCATATCAAGTATTTGTGCGTTATACCCCATGCCCCATCCTTCAATGGCTATAGGAAACCCAACAATTTTACCATCAACTTCAAATGCTACATCAGTGTATTGAGTCCAAGATTCACCAGAAAGATCATCTATGTATTCTGACCATGTTTGGTATCCTTCCTTTCCATCAATGACAAAAATATCTGGGGCTTCGCCTGCATTGATATCAGCTCGCAACTGAGTAGTGAGACTACAAGAATCACCGCCACATGTTTTGACTACTACTTTCATTCCTGTAGATTGCCTAAACACTTCAGCAAATTCTTTGAGCTGAGCGTCAATTTCAACTTTGTTATGCATAATGATAATAGGACTATCTTTGGCATCTTCATTTGATCCTCCTGCCCACACTATTGCACTAATATACACTATCAGTAAAAAATATATACCTATTTTTTTCATAAATTACTCCTTTAATTATTATTAGTATATCATACATGTATATATTATATTTCTATAATAAGAAAATATGCAGTAATATAGAAATCGTTATTTGACTCAGTTTTATTACAATATTGCAATTATAAATATTTCTTTAAGTCTTGTTTTATTTGTGGATTTAATTTTTCTAAATATCCCTCATTTTGATTTAATGGCATCTTAAATTTAGTACTATTAATTTCAAGTCTTCTTTCGTCTCCTCCTAACTCTAACCATGCAACTTTAACTAAAGAGTGAGTAATATATTCTTGTAATTTACCCTTGACAGAACGTATTACTCCTCCATAAGCCCTCTCTTCATCATCTGCTTGTTGATGTGCTTCATTATCAATAACTCTCACAATATTATTATATGTTGCTATAATATCACTAATATTTGTATCATATTCTCTCATTTGTTTCATACATAGAGTTTATCACATTAAAATAAAACTTGAGGTATATCTTCTATTCTTTTTTTAGCGGTAACACAGTATTCTTTTGATACATCTACACTAATATAGTTTCTGTTTATTCGCTTACATACTGCTGCTGTCGTCCCAACTCCTCCAAACGGATCTAATATCACATCATTAGGAAATGTATATAACTTCAATGCCTTCTCTACTAATTTTTCAGGAAACATTGCATCGTGATTATACTTTTTCATGTTTCTTTCAGGAGCTATTGACCATTTTCCTATTACAGCACTCTTAAATTCTTCGTCTGTTATGTCAGGTATTTCATCTCTTCGATTATTGTGTTTTATTGTTTCTTTACAATATACTTCTATAAATTCATGCGTATATTTCAAATATGGAGATGCAGGGCTTTTCCAACTCCCCCAAGAAGTATATCTCGCACTATAATTATTCTTTTCCCATAAAATCTCATTTCTCCATATAAATTTATGCTTCAAAAATATCTGTGAAAAAATATGATGTGAGGGTATATAGTCAGAAAAAAAAGGTTGAATATTCCAAATAACTCTACCCCCTGTTGTTAGTATCCTATACATCCCTTTTATAATTTTATTCATAATCTGAAAATAACTATCCCATGTATTCTCATCGCTATAATAATCTCCATAATCAATTCCAAAATTATATGGAGGAGAAGTAATAATACAATCTATACAATTATTCGGTAGAGTTTTCATATACTCTAAACAATCATCATTTATAATAACATTCAATCTTTCTTCCTCTAACTCTTGATGAATGTAATTGATTTTTGCAATCTTTTTTTTCTTTTTTATAATCTTGTTATCAACTTTTAAGTTTTCATATGTCCTATACCCACTCTTACTATTGTATTCTCCTAGTTTTAATCTATTCAAAAAATCAATCAAATCTTGATTTTTATTTAATATATCAATTTTTACTTTCCTAATATAAAATATATTTTCTCTAATTCCTATATTTTCTTTATCTATTGAATTTATAAAATCAATAAATGTAGGAGATAATTCTTTTATAAGAGTGTCGTCTAGTATTATTTCTTTCATTTGTACCTCTTTCTTTTTTCTTATGTATATTACTTTTCTTCGTCTTTGCTCCCTTACTTTTAGTAGGCTTCCTTCAAAATTTTATCCGTGTAACCCCTAATTATTGTACTTTCAGTATATATATGTTTGTAACACCTTCATTTTTACATGCTTCAAATACGACATTAGATATATTTGTACTAAACTGTATATGCTTATTTTCGTGATTTATCACCTTAAAAAATACTTCAGTATTCATAGAGATAATATTGTTTGATGCAATATGGAGGATAGTATTTTTCCGTCCATGCAGATTGACTATAATTTCTATTGTGTTGTTATGAGAGAGTACTTCAAATTCCCATTGTATATACTGTCCTTGTAAGTAATCGTAGCTATATCCATCATCCTCAAAATAGGTATTTTTTCTCTTTCCTTTTGAAGGAGGATATACAATAAATGTTCTTGATGTTCCTTGTTTATTGCTAACACTAATGCCATCATTCATTGCTAGCACTGTTCCTGCACGAACAAAAAAAGGAATAGATTCAATGTCCACTGCATATGAAATATGCTGACCTCCTGCATAACAGGTATGAGCATGAAATGAATACCATTGTTCTCCGCTAGGCAAATATGTTGTATGTATTTTTTCTCCTTCTTTCATGACATTTGATACTAATATATGTTCTCCTACCATAAAATCTGTTGTTTCTTTGAAACAATATGGATCTTTTTCATAGTTATAAAACAAGGGACGTATGATAGGTTCATACGATGTATGGGCTTTATACAATAGATCGTATAAATATGGCATCAGTGCATAGCGTAAATGAATAGCATGCCGTATTGTGTCAACTGTATGTTCATACATCCACGGAGTAGTTGTACTGCCATCATTATTCCATGAGTGTATGGTAAAACGAGGATAAAATATTCCATGTTGCACCCATCTTGTAAGTAACTCTTCACTTGGAGGATCGCCCGAAAAACCACCTACATCATGACCTATATTATACATTCCACTGAGAGATAGTCCTAATCCCATGTAGACGTTATATTCTAAAGTCTTAAAACTTGTGTAATTATCGCCTGTCCATGTCTGAGCATATCGTTGTAATCCTGGACATCCTGAACGTGAAATAAGGTAAGGTCGTGTTTTGTCATCAAACTCTTTTTGTGCTTCAAATGAAGCTTTGACCATTAACAGTGTCTGCAATACTTTAGAGTTATCGTGTTTTGTCCCTTTGAATACAATACTGTTATCCCATATTTGAAATTCATTATTATCGTTCCATGTTGCTACAATTCCATAGGAGAGTAATTGTTCGCGTACATTGTTCTTCCACCATGTTCTTGCGTGTTCATTGGTAAAATCTATATATGATCCTTCTTCATCCCAAAATTGACTAGTCGATATTTTTCCATCCTTGGTGTGAACAAATATATCCTCACATTCATTGTATCGTGGATGAGAAGTTAAGAGGCATGGTTTTATGTTTGCACAAAACCGTATATCGTTCTGTAAAAAATCTTCACATAATTTACGAGGGTCAGGAAATTTTTCTCTGTTCCAATGAAACACATATCGCTTATTATCAATAGAAGTATAGCCTGATGATAATTGAAAGGAATCGCATGGAATATCATATTTTTTACAATTTTCTAAAAATGTATACAAGAGTGTTTGCGCGTTAGGAGAGTCAGTAACGTTCATGGTAGATCCAGAATATCCTAAACTCCACTTTGGAGGAAATATAACTTTGCCTGTAAGCCATGTAACATTCTTCACTACTTTTTGTATGCTTGCTCCCATACATACATAGTAATCACAATACCCTCCTTCCGACTTAAAATAGGTGTACGGAACATGATAATTATCATGTTCTTGTCCAAAATTGAAGTATGAGGTTGAGAAATTATCGTAGAAAATTCCAAAAAAATACTCTATATCTCGTTTATAGGTTATGTAAAAAGGATAGTGTTTATATAAAGGGTCCGTGCATGATGCATCATATCCCATAGGATCAAGATTATTCATCGTATACCTTTTTCCATATTTATTCATATGCCCTGTTTTTTCGCCACAGCCAAAATACATGTCTCCTTCTTGTCTGCATACATAATGATATATGTTATCATCCCAGTACCCTAAGTTGTATGCTTGAGTTGGTCTATCTTGTAAGAATGTATCACCGTTACATGACCATGAGAGAATAAAATTTCTTTTTTCAATGTTTATATCATAGTTTTGAGTGTGTATATAAAAGTATTGAGCGTCTTCTGTAATATCATATGCTGTAGTTAAGAGCGATCTATCTACTACAAGGCGTGCATTGCCTTCAGCACTTACATCACTATTGCCATATACTACCCACCATGTGTTCTCCAGTGTTGCTTCTTCATCTTTTTTGTAGAGCAACACTCTTACAATATCAGAACAAAGGAGGTAGATACGTGCTATAAATACTGTATCTGTACTTTCAAATACTATTTCTCCTTGTTTTGATTGAGTGAGCGTGAAATATACATTCATTTCCTTGCGTTGCATAAGTGCAGATTAGCGGGTAATCATTCCCATAGATTCGGGGATAATCATTGATATCCACGGTATATATACTACCAAGAATAAACATATCACCATTGCTATAAAAAATGGAATAAGCATCCGCGATACATGTTCAATTTTAGTATTGGAAATACTACATCCTACAAACAATACGCTTCCGACAGGAGGGGTGATGTTTCCTATGCACATGTTAAAGATAAACATTATACCGAAATGTACAGGATGTATACCTAACTGTGTTGCTATGGGTAAAAATATTGGAGTAAATATCAAGATAGCAGGGGTAATATCCATAAAGGTACCGACAAACAAGAGTATTATACTTATCAAAAATAATAGCACATACTTATTTGAAGAGAGCGAAAGCAGAGAAGAGCTGATCAATTCGGGCATGCTGGTATAACTCATAAGCCATGACATAACTGAAGATGCAGATATTAAAAATAAAATAATGGAGCTTGTACATGCTGATGTATATACTATTCTAATGAATTTTTTTATGGTCATTGATCTATATATCACAGACAAAAGCAATGAATATACAACAGCTATGGCCGAACCTTCTGTGGCAGTAAATATGCCTCCTACAATACCACCAATAACGATGATAATTAACAGTAAGCTGGGTATGGCTTGCAGTATAATTTTGATTTTTTGCTTCATAGCAACACGAGGAAATACAGGGTAGTTATGTTTTTTTGCAAAGAAATATGCCACTACCATGATGCTCACTCCTAAAAGAATACCAGGGAGATACCCTGCTATAAACAATGCACTAACTGATGTTCCTCCGCTGACTAAGGCATATACTATTACCGAACCACTGGGGGGAATTAACAAGCCTGATGGGGCTGATGCAATATTAACAGCAGCAGAAAAGTTTTTATCGTAGCCATCTTTCTCTTCAATGGGTCCCATGATTCCGCCTATGGCTGCTGCAGCTGCAACAGAAGAACCTGATACTGATCCAAACAACATGTTTGCTATAACATTGGTATGAGCGAGTGCACCAGGCAATCTCCCTCCTATCAATTTTGCTACATTGATAAAACGTATCGCTATGTTCCCTTCGTTCATTATGTTGCCTGCTAATATAAAAAATGGCATTGCTAATATAGAAAAACTATCTATGCCCGAAAAAAATCGTTTTGCTGTTATTGATACTGCTAGGCTAGGCTCTACTACTAAGAAAATTGCAATGAGTGATGAAAATCCTATGCTTACAGCAATGGGCATACCTATTGCCAATAACAGCACAAATAGTATAATCAATACAGAAGCGACTACCAATACACTCATAATGCCTGTTTTCCACGTATATCTTCTATAATATTTATTATTTGAAATATAACGATAAGCATCATACTGATAGGAATACATAAATATACATAGCCCATCTGCCATCTCATTATTGCAGATACCTGAGAAAAATTATCTCTCACTACAATAATCCCTCCAATGCTTATTAACAATGCGAAAATAATAATCAAGACCGAAAGAATTGTGTTGTAATATTTTCTTAGCCACGCATTTTTTTGTGAAACGCGTTCTTTTATTACAGTAAAGGCAGTATGTTGATTTTTTAAGAACACATAGGAACTGCCAATAAGTCCCAACCAAATCATAGCGTATCGCGATAATTCTTCCGAAAAAGTGAGAGGGGCATTAAACACATACCGCATTATCACCCCCATTGTTACCAATACTATAAGAAGTATCATCAATAAAGAGATTACTGCTAAAACAGTAATCTCTAATATCTTTTTTATTCTCGTCATTGTGCAGTAATTTTAGTATTGTTCTTTGAGTGCCGTAATTTGATCTATTAACAATGCCATTTCAGCATCTTGTTTAAATTCTTCTATGAGAGGTTGTACTTTTTCAAAAAAGGCTTCTTTGTCCACGTTGTCCATAAACTGCACTCCTAATTTTTCTGCTTCCTGTCTTGCTATGGCTTGTTGCTCTTTCCAAAGGATAATCTCTTCGTCTGAGGCAGCCTTAAACTCGGTCGATATCAATGTTTTAGCATCATCGTCAAGTTTTGCCCATGTTTTCGCTCCTACTATAAGCAAGTCAGGAATAGTGGTGTGTCCATCCATAGAGTAGAACTTAGCAACTTCACCATGCTTTTGTTCTGTTAATGCTAACATGTTATTTTCTGCACCATCAACGACCCCTTGTTGTATAGATACATATACATCATTAAACGGAATAATGGTAGGCGTTCCTCCCAATAATTGTATCATACGCGTGGCTACATTTGAATTCATCACTCGCACTTTCACGCCTTCTAAGTCTTCGGGAGTTTCAATAAACTTTGTCTTTGTATAAAAGTTTCTCGTGCCTGCATCAAAAAAGGTTATTGGCATAAAGCCTTTGTCTAAAGACGCTTCAAACATTTCTGCTACAAAATCACTGTTCATAACTGCATAAAAATGCTGATCGTTCTTAAACATATAGGGCAAGCTAAACACAGCATAGTTTTCATCAAACCCTTCTAAAAAGGAAGCTGATACTTTCATAAAATCTAACAGTCCATTACGAACCTGCTCTATCATTTCAGTATCTTTACCGAGAGTGGCATTAGGAAATATTGTAATAGTAATTCTCCCCTCAGATTTTTCCTTTATGCGTTCTACTGCATTATCCAATGCAATATGTACTGGATGACTCTCCGTAAAGTTATGCCCTAACTTTAAGGTCATAGTAGCAGATTCCTTTTCACCATTGGCAAAAACAACTGCTGAGAAAAACACACACAATATACCTACTAGGTACATACTTTTTTTCATAATTACCTCCTCATGAAATTAATTGTATTACTATATATAGTGTACCATAAGTGAGCATATTCTTCTGGGAGTTTGGGGAATGTGGATCAATGAGTATTACTCTCTCATATGCTCTCAAAGATGCCTGAGAAACACTTTTTGCTACTCCTGAGGTTCTATAATAGCAAGAAAGGATAGCTCCTTTCTTGCTATAGGTATGCTGTTATGCTCCTACTATGAGCTACACTGTGGAGATCCCTTAAATTTTGGGTGTTTATTTGAAACTCCGTCTAAAAGTGAACCTATAAACATAACGCTAATCTGAGATCCTGTTGGTTTGAACTTACACATTTTCCACGATGATAAATCTTGATTAAATGCAGAAGCAACGGAAAACATACTTCTTGCATCAGAAACTTTTCCAACATCCCATTCATTTATATTTTTATTAAACTTTTGAGCTCCACCAAACATACTATTCATATTAGTAACCGCACTCACATCCCAATCTCCTATATCTTGATTAAAAACACTTGCTTGCTTAAACATACCCGAAATATCCGTTACATTGCTGGTATTCCATCTTGTTATATCTCCATT
The DNA here is from genome assembly GCA_965218205.1 of Spirochaetia bacterium. GTDB lineage: Bacteria > Spirochaetota > Spirochaetia > WTKD01 > CBDDCA01. The sequence goes on from OZ244590.1 coordinate 1,955,620, forward strand.
AAAAGTACTATCAACTTCAAATAAAGCACTCATATCAGTAATAGCACTCGTATCTATCATGTTGAGGTTGGGGCTAGGGTTGCTACTCTCCCCTGCAGTAGCTTGTCTTGTCTTTTCTGCAGTGATAATAGCTTGCAATGCTGTCTTTGTTGTTGGTCTGTAATAAGTAGCTGATGTTTGTCCTGATGGTGGAGTTCTCAGTCCTGTCTTTATAACAATGCTTGCTTTTATTGTTTTAGCTGAACCGATAAATCCACACTCTGCTACATTGTAGCTATAATCAGGATTAACTCTCGTAATATCAGGATCATTTATATTGGATTTATTTGCTATGCCTGTTATAGTAACTGTGTCAGTAGTATCATCAAATGATACTACTAGTCCTGTTTCTTTTTTAATTTTCTCTGCATCTGCTTTCGGTATGTTGCCACTACAGGTAAAGGTATTGCCACTGGGAACGCTACTGAGTACTCTTGTTATATTTATTGCTGGCGTTTTGCCTACTTCTGCTGATACTACTACAGTGTTTCCTATAAATGCTGACATTTCAAATTCTTTACGGACTCCTGTTGATGCTTTTGTAGGATCGGTGCTGTTTACTGCTTGTACGACTATTTCGTAGGTTCTTCCGTTTGTCAATCCTGTCAAAATAGTGTTTTTTGTTCCTGCTGATACTGTTTTTGTTGCTGTCGCATCTCTTATTATTGCTGCTTCATTTCTTGCACTGCCTCCTTTGACAACACTGTATACTTTGTACGATACTTGTGCTACTGCTAGGGTAGCTCCTTTGTTTGTTTTGTGGCTTGCATCAAGGCTGGGAGCTGTCCACGATACTCTCATGCCTGTTGTGGTTACTGCTGTTTGTATATTGCTTACTTCTGCGGGGGCTGTCGCTTGTGATGCGGTTGTTACTGTTGCCACTGTCGATGCTACTTTTTTGCTAAGGTCTGTTTTTACTGCTACTTCTACCACAAAGTGATACTTTGTCGCTCCTTTTATTGCTACTGTTGGGGATGTCACGCCTAAACTGGCAAGGGCTGGTACTGTGTATACTCTGCTACTGGCACTGCCTATGTCTATCTTTCTGCCTGCTAGTACTTCTGCTACTGTAGGGTTTGTGTCTTTCTGTAAGCCGTATACGGTGTATACTAACTTTTCATTTGCTGTTATGTTTGTGCCATCATAGTCTTTTGCTCCTGTAAAGGTGCTTAACTGCGTGAGTACTAGCTTTATTGTTCCTGCTGTGCTTGTTGACGGTGATACTACTAGCTTTCCTGTCAGTAATGACTGATTGGGAGCTACTGCTTTGGAGGTATAGACTTCCTTTATTTCTGCTACATCGGTGTAAAAGCCTGCAGGAAAGAGATTGGTTGATACATTGTAATCGGGGCTTGTTGTGTTTACTATCCTCACTCCTATGTAGTAGTCTTTTGCTGTTTCTACGGGCGTTGCCCCTGCATTGCTTCCACTGGTGCTGTCTACTATTGGTATTTGTATAGTCGCTTGATTTGCTACTCCTGTTGCTTTTGTGTATTTTGCTACTCTTGCTCTACTTTTTTCCACTGCCCACAGGGCTGATACGCTGGCAGGCTTTTGGCTTGTGTCTTCTTTCTTGAGGTATAGCACATAGTAGGCAAGATCTCTTGCTTCAAGGGCATTGCCATTTGCTTTGCTCACTCCTGCTATGTCTGAGGCATTGAGCTGTACTGTTATGACTTTTTTCCCTCTGTTGCCTCCTGTGGTAGGCACTGCAAATACCACTGCATTACTGTTAGTGTAGGTTGTTACTTTTGGTGCGTTTGGTGGCGTAGTAAGTGTTGCTGTTTTTATTGTTGCTGATGTTCCTATGCTATAGGCGGGATTGAGGCTGTTTATTGCTTCTACTCCTGCGGTATATTTTGCTCCTTTTGTTCCTATAAATGTTGCTTTTAATGGGGTGCTGTCTCCTGCTAGCTCTCTTGTTTGTACTCCTGCAAGGGCTTTTATTGCCTCTAGTGTCTTTTTGCTGTGGTCTCCTGCTACTATGTATACTTTGTATTGTATTTGTGCAGGCATGAGTTTTGCTCCGCTGGGGGCTTTGTGGGCATTGGTAATAGTACCTGCACTAAATGTATAGACTGCTGTTGCGGTTGTTGATGTTACTGATTCTACGGAGAGTGTTGCATCTTTGGCAGCTGGCGGTGCTGTTGAGGTGCTATCGTATACTGCTACTGCATCAGCGAGAGGAGTTACTGCACTTACTCTGTTATTTGCTATTTGTAAAAAATCAAAGCGATAGTTCTTGGCATTTGCTTGGATCTTGGGTACTTCTAAACCATCTGCTATGCCAAAGCTAATGGTGGTTGCTGGGTTTGTTATGCTTTTTTCTGCTATTACGGTAGCTCCTTCTTTCATACGCAAGGTATAGTATCGCCCTATGCCCGGTGCTTGCGTAAATGTTGCTTTTATTTGTATTGCTCCTGTGTTGTCTAAGTAAGGCTTTTTCGAAAAAAGATCTTCTGAGGGGGCTGTAAGCTGAGAGGGAGTGGTTATGTCTTTTGGTTTTGATGTGCTTTTGTTGCCTGCATAGTCTATTGCTTGTATTGTTACTGTGTATGTTTTGCCTTGACTGAGTTCTTCGACAGAGAGTGATGTTGTGGGATAGGGTATTTTTTTCTCGCTCAGTACTGCAGTACTTGTGCCTTTCTCTTGTATGCTTACGCTGTACTCTTTTATGTCTTTGTTGTTGCTTGTGGGTGCTGTCCATGTTATCTGTGTTTCTACTTTTGTTGCTGATACGAAGGGATAGCTTGCTTGTATGTTTGTTACTGGATCTGGGTCGGTGCTATCTGCTACGGTACTTACTGTGGCATTTTCTGCTGTTCCTTTGTTGCCTGCATAGTCCTGCGATTGTACTGCCACTGTATACTCGGTGGTGGCTTTGAGGTCTATTATTTGCGTGTTGCGCACTGTTCTGTCTGTTATTGTTACTGTCTTTGCTGGAGTATCGCTCTCTTTCTCTGTTGCTGTTATGGTCACTCCTGCGTAGTCTCTCACATTGGGTGCTTGCCAGCCTACTACTATGCTTGTTGCTCCTCCTACGGCACTTACATTGCTTACGGGCTCTGTGCTTTTGTCGGTTGTTGCTAATTCTTTTGACACTGCAGTGGAGTACTTTCCGTTTTGAGAGACATATACTTCTACTTTGTACGTAAGCGTGCCGTAGAGTTTTGTGAGTGCTATGCCATCTTTTGCTACATACACAGTTGCGTATTCTTTTGCCTGTGCAGTTGCACTGCTGACATTGGTTGCACTTGTATCTTTGCTTATTGTCTCTTCTGCTACTACTGTGTTTGTTGCGGTTGCTGTGACTCGTACTTGGAGTTTTTTGTTTGAAAAGTCAAAACTCCCCCACTTGATAAGCAGGCTTTCATCGGCAGGGCTATTGCTTTTATCATTTGTGGTCACTGTAAGGTTTGCCTCTGGCAGTGCTGCTACTGTTTGTGAGAGGGCTGATGGCACTATGCCTCTGAGTGCTTGCTTTGCCGTGCTTTTGTTACCATTGCTATCTTTGTACACTACCACTATATCATAGCTGATGCCGTCTATAGTGGGCACAGCAATGCTCACTTCTCCTTGTGTTACATCTTGTACCGATACTTCTGTCTTTACCCCTGTAGTTTTTTCTATTACCTGTATTGTGGCTTCTGCTATGTCTGTTTTGCCTGATGAGAGCAGTGCTTTGTCCCATGTGAGCTTTATGCCGTTTGTTGCTGATTCTACTGCTACCTGTGTAAAGGTGTCCTGTGGGGCAGTTTCATCGCTCAGTGTTGTTACAGAGCGGGTTGTTTTTGGTGATACTTCCGAGTCCTTTTGGGCTTCTATCTCTATAGTGTAGTTAGTGAGTGCTTGTAAGCCTTTGAGTTTATACGATTGTCCTTGTTGAAAGAGTGTTTGATATTCTATTGCAGGAATACGCACTTGTATAGACTGTGCTGGTGTTGTAGATGTAGCTGTTACTACTACATGTGTAGCATCGCTTGGGGCTTGCCAGCGTAACGAGAGCGTCCCATCATTGCCTGCTGGTTTTATCTGCACATTGGACACTGATGCAAGTGTCGGGGTTACTGGTGAAGTTCCTCCTCCGCCTGATGAGGAACTGCTACTGCCCTCTGCACATCCTACGAGTACGAGGGTAGTTATTGCTAGCACTAAAAACAGTGCAACTACTGTAGTTAGGTTTTGCTTATATCGAGAGTGTACCCCCCCCCCCCCCCGATTTTTTTCACGCTGTGTAATTCCTTACTCAACCATATTTTTTTCATAATGTTCTCCTTTATGATTTTATCTATTATCATGTATAATTATCATTACACATAATGCAATATCATTATAGCATATAATACTATTTTTTGTGCATATTGCACCACCCACAGAAAGAAAAAAAAAAAAAATACATCAAAATCTACATGAACTATAGCAACATGTGATAATAATGCTACAATAGAGACGCTATAAAAAAAGAGAAAGCACACAAATTGCACGAGTTCATGGAATAGGTGCGACAAAGGAGCAAAAAAAAGTAAAAAGGGAGATATTTTTATCTATTACCTTAAGTACACACGCTTATCAATAATAGAACATGAAAACGCCTTCATTCTTTATCCTCTACTAAAGCCTTTTATATCCACGATCAATCCTTGAATCTGCAATTACCATATTGTAGTTTTTTCCATTCTAGTGATATGTGATTATTACTTTATTGGTACAGATAGTTTGTCTCTTGCTATACAAATATTGTTTGATATAGCATAGCATTCAACATAATGTTTTCCAGAGTAGGCAGTGTTTTCAGGGTTGTTACATGTTTGATCTTTTGTAATTTCTCCTCTTTTTTGATCTACTGTTACCTCAGGAGAACTTTTATCATTCTGAACTTTCCACATTGTATAGTTATACTTTATCTCTATATCTTTTTTGATATAAAATTGTATTTCTCTCTTTTTAGGAATATCATTGCCTTTCTGTAGGAATTCACTAACTTTTCCCTCTCGAAAACCATCTTTTTTTGTAAGATGACCATCAATTTTAAATTGATGATTATTATCTTCAATTAAGACAGGAATATTAAAATCAAATAGATATTTTTCAGAGTTATTTCTTTTGTAAAAATTTGCTTTTATTAATGATTCAACACAATATTTATCAAAAAAATGTTCTAATCTAATCAAAAAAGCATCTCTTGCTTGGATAATTTTACTTTTTTGTTCCTTTGTTAAACCATTCAAATATTCATCAATATATTTTTTATTATCAGCCTTGTCTTTTATTTGTGGTTTCTCTATGATTTTGGGAATTTCACAAAAGAATTTAAAAATACTATCAAAAATTTCTAGCTTTTTGTTCTCGTTAAAATATTTTGTTATGACTTGTTCAATATGAAAAGATTTCAATTTGAAATTTTTATTTTTATCATTTTCTTTGCATACATTTTTCCATGCTTTTATAAATTTTACTGTTTTTCTAAAATCACGATTTGATTGATTTAATTCTTCTGCTATTTTAATATAACTTCTCGGATCCGTATGAATCCAACCCATTTTTTTACTACTTGGATGTAAATCTTTTATCTTTTGCTCATGCTTTTTTTTTATGATTTCAGGAATTTTATAAGTTTCTTGTTTAAATTCATTTTTGGAAAAACTATAAGCAGGGACTACATCAATGGCAAAAATTTCTTTATCTTCACTACCTGTGAATTCAACAGTAACAGAATGGGTTTGTTTCAATATATTAACTTTATATTTTGTAGTATTTTTATATTCTTTATAAATTTTATCAATAAGTTCTTTTTTATCAATACATCCTTTATAAATTTTATCAATAAGTTTTTTTAATAAAAGCTCAGGATTATGATTATTTTCATCCCAACATCCTAAAATATACAGAATATCAAGATCATGCAATGGTCTGATTGCTGTAAATCTTTTATATGATCCAATTTGTAAAGTCTTATCTTGTCCTAATAATTCTCCAAAAAATTTATATATCTGAGATACAAAATTCCTATCGTTTTCTCCAGGAGTAATTTTTTCTTTTACATATTCACGAAATTTATTATTAAATATTTCTTTTTTACTCATATAAAATCTCCTTGATTATTTTATCTGGGATAGCCCTTTATTTTTTTTCATAGCTAGTTGTAATAAGTGAAGTTAAAATGTCATTAAGCAATCTTCCTTTAAAATTAACAATAACAGTATTCTGCCGATCGGCAATATCAGACATTTTTTCAGGAGGAATACTTTGAGGTTTTGCATAAATGATAATTGCTGTTTGTTCATCTTTTCTCATATTAAAGATATTCTCAATTTTTTCTTTCATGGTTTCCCAATCAATTAAATAGATGGTTTTATCTTTTGCTTTTTCCATGCTATATTCATCTATACAAATAATATTTTGTTCTTTAAAAATTTTTGAATCTATGAGTAATGTTTTTAGAATACCAAATTGTTTCGATGATCCAAAAATAGCAATTTTTCTTTTCCATAAAGCAATGCCAAGTCTAAAAGTAATTGGTGTAATTCTAAAAAACAGCATAAATATTTTATAAAAAAATCCTAATATTAAACATATCACTGTTATTCCACCAATTATTGAGAAAATAGGATGATTAAAAAAATTAGTTACTAATTCCATCATTTGAATTTCCAATCCTCCTTACACGATAGTATCATGATATACTATATTTAGTATATCATGATAGAATATTTACGAGATGTAAGTAGTAAATGAAATTCCCCACTCTCGCACACACTTTATAGTATGCTAAATATAGTATGTCTCGCTTCATCCATATCATCACTTTTATATTCTTGCTCGTAATAATACCATGTACTGCAAAGGCACAGTCTCTGTCTTCCCTTGCTTCTATACTGAACAATATAAAAAACAAAGTTGATACTACTTTCCATCTTTCAAGTCTTTCTAGCATTGTTGCTACTCCTATATCAGACAATACTTATTTTAGCTCTCTTACAAAAAATAACACAAATACGCTTCACTCTACACAGCAAAATACACACAGTCAAGCATATAACAACAATCAATATCAGTTTGAAGTATCTATAAATACCAGTGCTGTCGCAAGCAACCTTTGGTATCTTATGACAACAACCAATCGATTTGATGAAGTACTAACAAAGGAAATGATAGGGGCTAGTACCACAATACAAATGAGGCTAAAGCCTTGGACTCCTCCACTTACGCTAGGGTTTCATCTTGGAAACTTAGCTCTCCGTTTTGATAGCATGCAATTACGTTGGTACAGTATGGGAGCACATGTTCACTATACGATATTGAAACAAAACCATACATGGCAACCAACATTTTCCACTATGCTGTTGTACGCCTATTCTTTTTTTGGAATATACTATCCACTTTCAACAGTAGAAATTCAAGGAATTGATAATTTAGATAGTGATTTTAGAGTAAAACTTGATGCTCCTGCATTAGATTTTGATACAAATATACATAGTATTGCATGGCGTGTTATTATACATAAAACATGGAATAGCATTACACCATTTCTTTTGCTAGAACCTGCTCTCTATATAAGTGATGTATCAACTGTAACTGATGGCATTATTTATTTAAGTGAAGATAAAGGAAAAACATACACAAAAGAGACTTCGCTAAAAGCTATAGCCAGCAATTTCCTCAATAGAAACGGACTGAACGATAGTCAATCATCAATAAAAGGGTCCTTGCAACTCATCGGAGGAACACAGTTTGCTATTGGAGCAACTCAAATGACATTCCAAATTGGGTTTGACTTTATCTCTTTTTACAGTACTTTTGGTATTAGTCTGCAACTCTGATTGTAACAAAAATCTGAAAATGTTATCATGTATATATGAAAAATATTATTATAAATAACTAAAGAATTTTTATATAAAAAGTATACTATCACCACCAAAAGGAAATATCCTTTTTTCTGTAATACTCAACAAGCTTCAGTAAATATTTGTCATATGTATCGTATCTATAAAAATGGATTGTGGGAAACATTACTCCCCATCATTTCTCAAAGAGAATAATTCAATTATATTACATATTAATTTATGTTGGTTTTAACCAATCACTCTGAGGTTGTACTATAAGTCTAGCGTTATTATAAGCCATTCCTATCGTAAGACAAGTAGATGCAGTGTAGTTGTATTCATTTTCACGTATTGCTAATGCTAAATCAGGATTATCAGATCCTTCAGTTAAATACAATGGGATAAGAAGTTGTACAATACCATTATAGTATTGTGGAACAGCAATTTTATAATTACAAATTAATCGCTTTCTAATCCTCTCAATAACACCTGATAAATATATTTTTATCTCTTCTTCTGGTTTATTTTTCAATCCTTTAGGAAATCTTTCTTTATTATCCTGTATTATATGCTCATAATTTACAATTATTTCTTTTTTTGGATTATATAATAATTTTGATGGTATAGAAAAATAATCTGCTCTTTCTGGATATTTTCCATCACAATAAGAAGATAAGTAATAATCACTATCTTTACAGAAACCTCGAGAAATCCATGGAGAAGCAGAATCTTTTTTATTTCTCTGAAAGATTGCATAAATACGATTATCAAATGTATTTAATAACCCTGTATTAAAGCAACAATAATTATTATTAGAAGTATAAGTTATTTTTTTATCGTTATATAATTTTAAAAAAGTATGTGTCAAATAATTCCATAATACAGGATAGGACCATTGCTTATTTTCAGTTAAGACTGGTTTTCCCCATTCTTCCTTTGTAGCCATATTAGCTAAATCTGACTTATACTTTTCTATGCCGTTAGGAATAAATGCAAAATCCGTTAGTTTCTTTATCTTTTTTTCCATAAATACTCCAAATATTCTTGTCTTGAGAGGCATTCTTTGCCCCTCAAGACAAGACTATAAAAATTAAAAATTATTTCACAACTTACCAGGCGTGTGACAACCCATCATAAAAAATCACTAGTTAAATAATTTCGCACTAAATAGTGCATAACATTTTTTTATATAGTAAGATATTTGTAATAAAATGTCAAGAGTTTTTTTGGAAATTTCTGTACTTTTACCATCTCGTATGAACCCCCAAAATCCATGACAGTAATTATACTATCATGGAAATAATAAGAAAAAAGAGGTAAAATTTTAAGATAATTTTCCTATTTAGGTTAATTATTGTATATAATTCCCATACCACTTTGGTTACTAATAGCTTATCGAAATTGCAATAACCAGTGTAAGCCAATTATGTAGTGTATAATAGCTGTGCTTTCATGTTGTATGGCATCTGCTTGCCCCCATTCCCCAATGTATTCTTCAATATCTTCCTGTACTTGTCCACTTACTGCTTTTAAGTCTGCGATAAATTTTCTGACTTGCTCTATAGCAATAAGTGCATCTTTTTCATGATGGATGATATATATTTTTCCTGATAATTTCCATGGTATGATGCTATCTTTTTTTATCTGTTCCCACATACCAGCGTATGCAGGATCTGTAGCATGATTATCAATAAAATTACGCGTATAGGTTTCTGCCATAACCGAACTTAGTAAATTGTCTATGTATTTTTCTGTATGGTCGCCACTAAACATATCAACAAAATCTAAGCTCGCATAGGGACTATTATAAATAGTATCGTAGTCTATCCCTATATCTATACCTACATTCTTAAGCGATTTATATCCCTGTAATGTATAGGGGATAAATGCTTCAAGAGATGTTTTTTCCGTTTGCAAAAACGATGTTAAAAATGATCGTAAATCATATACACCAGCAGAGCTTACTCCTCCCACTATCGTATATTTAGAAGCATAATGAGGATCAGTATTGAGTGCACGATATACATGGGTAGTAAGCCATGCTCCATGAGAAAATCCAACAAGCACGATTTTTTTTGTGTTAATAGGAATCCCTATGGCTTTATATTCGTCTACTGCTGCATCTAAGCCTTTTATAATATCTTTTACTAATATCTTAGAATACATAAAAGGATGCATCTTGTCTTTACTTGCCCCTAAGCCTACAAAGTCAGGCTGGTACACGGCAAATCCAGTACTTGCGCTCAGTAATAAAGGATGCAGGTGCGGATCAAATCCTGATATTGAATCTAAACTAAAATCTCTGTTTCTTGCAAGTACTTCGGTAGGAGCAAGACTGTTTTCTACTACTGTATGATGCATGGTAACAAACAAAGGCCACCCATCTTTCGGAGGAGGAGCAGTAGGATACATTAACGCAGCACTGGACTGTATTGATTCTTGCTTATATGTGCTTTCAAAGACAATATTTTTTGTTTTCACATTATACTTTATTGCTTCTCTTATTGCTTGTAAATGATCGACTGTATCATCCGATTTCCATTTATACTTTCTTGTTGCTAAATCAGCAAAATTAAAAAAAAGCTCAATTTCATCATAATAATATCCTATCTCACCTGAGGAGGAATCTTTAGGAAAGGAGTTTTCAAAATCAATGCCACAGGATATATATCCTGTAACAAATACTATGAGCAATAGGTACATAGTTATAGAGAACGCAGTTATTTTTTTATGTACTAATTTCATACACATATTGTATACTATATTATATAGCATATAGCATTTCTACACTAACGAACAAATAGTGCTACACTATATAAAACACACAAAGGATACACATAATGAAAGTAAGCGTATTGATTGACGGTGGGTACTTACATAAAATACTCAAAAAATATAATGTACATATTGATGAAAAAGCTATTCATACTATTGTTACCTCTTCTCTTGATAAAAAAGAAATATTACACAAAATAGTATACTATGATTGTCGCCCTTACAAATTCGAAAACGAAGATACAAACGGAGAAGACACAACATTTGAAAAAAATAATCAGCTATTAGATACTTTAGCAAAACAAGATCAGTATGTGCTACGTCTCGGTAAACTCATGTTTTTAGGCAGAAATGACAAAGGACATCCTCTGTTAGTACAAAAAGGAGTAGACATTCGCATTGCATTAGATATAGCTCGCATCATTATGGTAGGAAAAATTGATCGCCTTATCATTATCACAGGCGATACTGATTTAGTCCCTGCAATGCAAATGGCACGTTCCTATGATATACAAATAGTAGCCATAAATATAGAGCATCTTGCATATGATCTGTATTCTCATTCAGATTTCGTTCGTACTATTGATATAGAAAAACTTGTCAAAAAGAAAGTATTGAAAAAATTTAAGAAACAAAAGGCTTTACTACCAGCTCCTGCAGCCTCTGCAGCTCCTGTAAAAAAACCAACAGTACCTCGCAAAGGCAGAGCAAAAACTCCCTATAACAACAAAAGAGCAAAGCAAACACAATAATACTCTTGTACTCTTTGTCTACAGAAGATACACCAGATGAGAGCATTCCATTATAGTAACAATACTGTTGTTTTTGAAAGGATGCCATTATAGTAACAATACTGTTGTTTTTAAAAGATGCCATTAAAAATACTATGGCATTAAAATACTATGGCATCAATAGCATCGTCTGTATTCTTACTTTGTTTTACAATACGAATAAAGATACGATTTGGCAAGCAGGCTAACCATTCCCCATTATTCTCAATAGGGCTAGATTTTATACATATCTTAAGGGGACCTGGAGAGTCTGTAACTGATACTTTCTCATCTTGTATTATTACCGAAGTAACTCCAAGTGGTCCTTGAAAGCTAAGGGTGGCATTCTCCTGTAATTGATAGATAAATGTATCTTGTGCAGTTTTAATTTCTACCTGGGACAGTCCTGTCCCTCTATCAAAAATAAACAAAGAGAGCATAACAAGCAAAACAAGATACCCTGCTATAATCACTACATCAAGTGGCTTAACATAGCGTAGTACCCTCAATATTTTATAATGTATCGACATCCTTTTTTTCACTATTTGTAATAGCTGATATTTTCTTAAGAAATTCAGTTTTTTCTCTGCCACTTAAGGATTGTGCATGTTCTGCTATAGAAGCAATATTTTCATCAATAGCATTAGAAGGAGTATCTTGATTTGCAGTTTCATGATAGTGGGTATGAAATAACTGTTTAAGAGCGGGATATTCGTTTGCATAAAATTCAGTTGTATGAAGTATATAATCATTAAACGCTTCACATGCAAAGGGACAGATTGCTTGAATAATGTTCATAATTTCCTGTGCATATACACGAATTTCATATTGAGCATGAGCATGAAGGCGTAAGTGCAAAAAATGAAACAGATTATGCAAATCTATTTGCCAATACATTTCTGTAAATAAAGCCACAGGAAGACATATACGTGCAATTTCCCTCGCTATGCCTTTTTCTATTAACTGTTCATAGACAGCGTAGGCTTGTTCATACTGTGTACGTAACAAAGCTCTAATTTCATCTTGTTCTTGTGCTAACAGAGGAACATCTTCGCGCCCTTGCTTATTATTGGCACTCTGTTTTGTAATGTATTGTCCCTCAGGAAGATAAAATTCTGATGGCATAACACTATAACGTGCAGATATTTCGTTCATCCGTGCAGTACGATGACGTTGCCACTGACGGGCTACAAACAATGGCAATTTCACATGAAATGTAAATACAACTTGTTCAAAAGGAGAGGTGTGAGCATTTCGTAATAGATAGCGAATTAAGCCTCTATCTTCACGCACTTTTTTCGTGCCTTCTCCATAAGAAACACGTGCTGCATTTACAATAGTACTGTCATCTCCTAAATGTGCTACTAATCGTATAAAACCATGATCAAGCACTTTTCTAAGATTATATATTTCTGTGTGTGTATCGTTCATTGTATGGTATTCCTTTATTATACTAAAAATAGCTCCTGCCAAGGAGAGTGTAAAAGAGTGGTACAATAATCGTATGCTTCTTTATACTCTTTTTCGGATTGGATAGTAAATACTTTTCTGCACGCATGAGATTCAATAGTATGTTTTGCATGCTCCTCTGTATCTTGCAGTGGAACATCAAATGCCATAAAAAGAAACGGATACCCAAAATTATGCATTGCATGTATCTCAGAGGTAATAATCATAGTATATTCTTCATCCGAAAGCTGTTGTTTCTGGGCATGTATATGCTTCAAAGGATATGGACATACTACTTTCACCTTAAAGTCGTGTGCAAGACGCTTTGCATATTCTGTATCTCCCTTGATACCAATAAGCATCATAGTAAAGCGTTGCACAGAAGGAGGCAAATAATTCCAATACAGAAGAGGAGCATTACGAATTTTAGAAGCTGATATATGTATATTGTTACGATCAAAGTCAAGAGGGATAAATGTTGCTCCTATATGTCGTGCAAAGTCCCAGCCATAATTTTCAGATGCAAAAAAATATTGAATATCAGCCATTATATGCGTGGTAATTTCTTCTGCCCAAATCTTAGGAGCATGAGGATTCTGTACATTCGCTTCGGGTATTTCTTTTGTAATATGGTGTACCTGTGCTTGCGGAAATTGTTCTCTTATCCACTTATATCGAAGGTGTCCTGCAATAGGATCATCATGCCGAGAACAGATGCATATATGCAAAGAACTACACATAGACAAAGCAAAATCTATAAGGTAACAGTGCCCTTTGTGTAAAGGCATAAAACGACCTAATACTAACCCGTTCACTACAAAAAGTCCTCGTACAGATGCACGCTATTAATATATAACATAACGGTAGCTCTTGCCCTATAATAATCAACATAATCAGTAAAAAAAGGCTGAGAAGCAAGCCGTACTCTCCCATATACGATACGAGTTGCTTGTGGTAATGTATCTTTCATTCTGTTACGTATAGCACTTTGAATTGCATCGTATAACGCATCAATACGAGAATCAGCATATCTATCTTCAATGATGGCAGAGCCTTCTGCACTATTATTGAGAGAAATTCCTTCTCCTCTGCTGTGCAATACTTTCGATCTTTCTTCCCACGATTGCAATAATCGTACTTGTTGATCTACAAGATTGTATCGATAAAAAATACGCAGTGTACCATCAAGAACATTTCTTTCAAGCTCAATCAGCTGAGTGTTGTATAGGGGAATTTTTGCAACAGGCACAATCGTCCATTTCTCTTGCACTTGCCTGCGAGAGTTTGGAGGAGCATATGAAAAATCATAGCCATAAATTGCTCCACCGAACATTTCAATGGCTAACTTTCTTGCTTTCAACTCACTTTCATTGAGACGCGATACTGCGGTATCATAGGCAGTACTGTCCTCCTGTAGTGCAGTACTCTCTATGCTTTCTGATAACACAGTGTCCAGTGTATCTTCTTTTGCTTGCTGTCCATCTTTCAGTATATATGCCCAGCTTTCCATGACTATTACCTGTGATTGATACCACTCTGCTGAGATATATGCGATAAACACTATTGGTAAAAACAAAAAAGCTATACTTCTTATCATAAAAAATATACTTAGCGTGAAAATATTTTACGATAGGGGTCTATACGATGCCGAACTAACAGATACACCCACGCTACTGCTATCCCAAAAAGATGAGTAAGATATGCTACATTGCTTCTACTTCCTTGCCCTGTTAATAATAACAACTGCATACCAATGTAAATAACAATAAGTATCTTTGCCCTTACAGGAAAAAGACCAAAAACATAAAGCTGTGCATTTGGGTACAATGTAGCAAACACTAGCAGTACCCCATAGATTGCTCCAGATGCCCCTAGTAGAAATACATTCATAGTGCCTGTTGCATAAAATACAAGTAAAGAAAGTATTCCTGATAAAATACCCGTGCTTAAATATAACACAAGAAATTCATCCGATCCCCATTGTCGTTCTATTATTGTTCCAAAAAAGTATAACCCTAGCATATTAAACAAAATATGCCCAAAATCTGCATGGATAAACATATATGTTATGGGAGTCCAGACAAAAAAATTGCGTAAAAACAAAAATGGCTGTATTGCAAGAAAATTTATAGATACAGGAAATAGTTGTGTTCCTATAAACACAACTATGTTAATAATAAGTAACACTTGTACCATAGAACGTCTGCGAGATCGATATGGTAAAGGAGTACGAATATAACGTAACAATAGATTCATAAAATTTTCTTTCTTCCTTATGTTTGTCTTATGGTATACATATATTATATATTTTTTCTCTACTTTTCATTGTATCTTGATAGCAACTATGGTACTATAACTGTAATGATTAATGAGACTGTAATCTATTATACAGTACTTCTACTATAGCAAGAGGCGTAATATTTTTTTCAACAGCATATACCCATAGATGATACAATACATCTGCTGCTTCGTTACAAATTTCTTCTTCACTTTTTGCTAATAGTAGCTCTATGGCTTCCTCTCCGAGTTTCTTTTTAATTTTTTCTTCCCCTTTAGAAAATAAATATGAACTATACGACCCTTCAGGCATACGTGCTTTTCTTTCTAACAGAAGATTATGCAATGTCTCAAGAACAGAATACATCTGTTGCGAAGCTGCTGTCTTTACAGTAGTTTCTCCTGACGCTCCTGACGATTGTGATTGCACCGTTGTCTGCTGTTGTGCTGTTTGTTCTTGTAATGGAGGCTTCTGTTGTATAGTACTATGAGGAGATGCTTTTCGCTGCTTGATGTTCACATACATTTCTTTGCTAAAAGAGGTATATGCTTCTATCCATGGATAATTACTCTGTGTTTCATCTGTTATAGCAGTGATTTCTACTTCGGGTATATTAGCTACTACTTTCTGCGTTGTAGGATGTACTATCCAAAGCTGTTTTGTTTCTGTTGTCTTCTCAAACGCTTTTTTATTCATCATACATACATCTAAAATATCGGTAGTATTTCTCAGAATAAGAGGAACAAGTGTATTGGGTGTTGCTTTTGTAGCAAATGACGATAACATTTTTCTATAGAGAACTAGGCGATGGATACTTTTGTAACAGTTCTTTTATATTGACCTTATTCTCATATATTGCTTTGCCAATAATAACTCCTGCTATATTTTTATGTCCTTGTTCAACGACTGTTTCTATATGTTGAGGTGAACCAATACCTCCCCCTATAATCACAGGAATGCTCGTTTGTTCTGCCACAGTGTTTGAAAATGCAATGTCAATGCCTTCTAATGTTCCATCATTGTTAACATCCGTAAAGTTTACTGCCTTAAAAGCATAATTATCAATAACTTTGAGTAATTCCTGATAATCAACATGACTGTCTTCTTTCCATCCAGAAATTTGGATTTTCTTGTCTCGCATGTCTAGTGAAGCAATGAAATCAACATTGTATTTTATTATCCAAGATACTACCCGAAAGAAATCATTCAGTAATACCGAACCAAGCACGAGTCGTTTTACTCCAATACTTATAAGCTGTTTTACATCGGTCTTGGTACGAATTCCCCCTCCCACTTCAATAGTACACTGTGGTACTGCTTTACAAATTTCTTCTATAGTATCTCGATTGTTTCCTTGCTGTATGCTTGCATCTAAGTCAACTACATGGATTATCTTAGCACCGTAGTCAACATACTCTTTCGCAACATCAACAGGATCACCACTATACTCAGTCTTTGCATCAAAGTTTCCTTTTGTAAGACGAACACATTTACCATTACTAATATCAATAGCTGGTATAAGCATTATATTATTCATATTTTATTCCCCTTTATATTAAAATATATTAAAAAATTGCAGTAGCAAGATAATCATCCACCGTTTCAGCACGACGGATAAGTTCAGTAGATCCATCACTATGCACTAGTATTTCTGCACTTCTCAGTTTGCCATTGTAATTAAATCCCATTGCATGTCCATGTGCTCCTGCATCGTGAATAATAACAATATCATCTCTCTCTATCGTTGGGAGAGTTCTGTTAATGGCAAACTTATCGTTATTTTCACACAATCCACCCGTGACATCATATACATGATCGTGCGGAAGCTGTTCTTTCTCTAGTACTGTTATATGATGATATGCTCCGTACATGCCAGGACGCATCAGATTGGACATACATGCATCAAGCCCTACATATTGCTTGTATATGTTCTTTTTATGGAGTACTTTGCTAATAAGGTATCCGTAGGGGCCTGTTATCACTCTTCCATTTTCCATAAAAATATGAATGTCATCGCATCCTGATGCTTTCAAAATGCTATGATATGCGTTCTTAATGCCTTCAGAAATGTGTGTATAGTCCACTCGTCTTTCTTCTGGTGTATAGGGAATTCCTATTCCGCCCCCTAGGTTCACAAATTCTATGCATACTCCCGTTTTTTCTCGTATTTCAACAATAAGGGTAAACAACATGGCAGCAGTTTCCACAAAATAATCGGGGTTTAGCTCATTTGAAGCTACCATAGTGTGTAATCCAAAATGGCGTATTCCTTGTTCTTTCGATCTTGTATATGCTTCAAATATCTGCTCTCTTGTAAGGCCATATTTTGCTTCTTCAGGGTTGCCAATAATAACATTTCCTTGTTTTAGTGGACCAGGGTTATAGCGAAAACAGAGGGTGTCAGGCAAGGCATGCGAAAAATGTGCTAAAAGAAAATCAAGCAAACTTATATCGTCAAGATTAATAATAGCACCAAGTTCTAGGGCTTTCTGCAGATCCTTAAACGGAGTGTTATTTGATGTAAACATGATCTGCTTTCCTTGTATCCCAAGTTTTTCCATCAACACTAATTCACTATACGAGCTACAATCCATATTCATACCGTTTTTGTACAGCATGCTCAGTATTTTAGGGGTGGGAGTTGCTTTTACTGCAAAAAAATTCTTAAATGCAGCATGCCATGAAAATGCAGCATATAGCTCACGAATATTGTCACATATTCCTTTTTCATCATACAGATACAATGGAGTCTCATAGGTATTGACTAATTCTTTTATAACATCATGTGAAAAAGGGATGGGCTTAGTACCTTGCATATTACTATTGTATTAAAGATATAATTTTATTTCAATTATGTAGAGGATGGGAATTATATACTATTATACCAAGAAATTATGTTATGCCTTAAATCCTAATCTCAGACTCATTGATGTATATGATACATCAAATTTTTTTGCTAATGTTTCTATACTTTCTGTATCATAGTTAGACTCTTCAGCAAGGGGCATAAGTATATCATATGGCATAAGTATATCAGCTGCCAAGCGATCAGCTTCTAATTCTAAATAATTATATAGATTACTTTTATAGAGACCAGTATCTACTATTCCATTGTTTTCTCTAATTCTGTCTTTATGCAATATATAGTGAGCTATTTCATGTGCTATTGTAAAACGTTG
Organism: Spirochaetia bacterium; assembly: GCA_965218205.1. Taxonomy (GTDB): domain Bacteria; phylum Spirochaetota; class Spirochaetia; order WTKD01; genus CBDDCA01. The sequence continues at coordinate 1,973,933 of OZ244590.1, forward strand.
TCTTGTGTTTGGATGATTAGTATTTACCACTATTCTATATTCTTTGTGTTCTTCATTGTAATATATCTTTCCTGATATATTGTTTTCAAAATCTTTTGTACCAAATACTTCAATTTTTAAGTCTTTAGTTATTCTTTCAAGATCTACAGGAATATTATGTTTGCTTTTGTGTATACTACCCAAATAATTTAAAAAATTATCATATGTCATATTTCATTATTCCTCCTATTTTTTAAAATATTTTTCTTCATCAGTTTTATCTTGTGAAGAAACATTAATTTTATCTAAAACATCTTTTACTATTTTTTCTATCTCAGGTGCTACATTATTGTTTATCTTATCTTCCACAGTTTCTTGCACTGTTTTCTCTACAACTTCTTGCACTGTTTTTTCTGCAGTTTCTTGAGCCGTTTTTTTTGCTGTTTTTTGTAATCCTTTCCAACCAATAAACGCAACTATACCTCCCCCTAATGCAAGAGCTGTTAAAATTATTCCAAGTAATGTTATTTGTAAACTTATTGCATCGGCACTATTAAAATCTGATTTTAGCTCTTTGTAAGTGAAATTAAATTTCATATAAGCAAGACCAATAACAGATATAAACAGGAGGAAAATTATTATAGAGGTAATAAATAACAACCATGAGAATTTTGATTCACCCTTATCTGCCATATACTTCTCCTAAATAATTAGACTTATATATTATAACATGTTTTTTTATTCATTATCAAATGACTACATGCAGGTTAATATTTGCTATAAGTTAGATGATAGAGATTATGATTTAATTGGATTTTTATTAAGTTATAGGAGTTAATTCATTGAGAGATGTAAGTTCATCTTGTATAGATTTTATTAAGTGTTGAACAGTTTCATTTTTGTCATCTTTATTATTTAAATAATCTGGCATAGGTGGTTTAGCTATGTAATTACGTATGTTGTTTTGTCTAGTTATATATTGGTTATATTTTTTTGGTTTGACTTTAATTAAAAAATTTATATGTTTTCTTAATGTATTTAATTTTTGTGATATTACGGCTTCTACTGGTTTTTCTTTATTTTCTATGAGTTGAGTTATTAAATTTATGATATTATCTATTTCCTCTATTATTTTGTTTATTGCATCTTTTTTTCTGCCATTTCGATTAATAATTATAGATATAATAGTGGATAATATTAGAGTAATAATAGAGGAAATGAATGTTTCCATATCTAATTTTTTAATCCGCTTAATGACTTATCAATATATCGTTTTATCTCTTGTTTTATATTTTCATCTTCATAAATAATTTCTAAGTTTTTTATTTGATCACCATATCCTGCTCTAACAGCACCACCAAATGTTTCTTCTAGAAAAGAAGGCCCATATCCAATAGCTCCATTCAAATCAATCTCTAGAGGAGAGTTGCTATCTTTATTTTCTTTTAACCAGGGAATAAAATAATCTTGTAAAAATTCCTCTCCAGAATAATTACTTTCAGATCGTAATCTTAAACCTGGCTCTGTGCTAAATTTTTTTGCAATACTCAGTGTTTTTTTATTGTTCATTGTTATTATCCCTTTTTATTGGTATTGATATACTCACTAGTGTTCCTGGCAATTCATGCCTCTGTTCTTTATTATCGCCATTATTTCTGACTTCATAAAACCCTTTTCTACTATATATTAGCATACTATCTATTTTTTCATTTTTATGGATATTTTTCATTAAAAAATTTAATCCTTTGCCTCTATGACTTTGCTTAGTGCCTGATTTTTGATTTTCAATAATATCTCTAATAATGTGGCCATAATTATATGGCACTACTTTATTTTTAATAGCTTCTAATTTTTCTTTTATGTTCTTTTTCTCATATGGATCTATTGATGGATTCTTTTTAAAGCTGTTAAAAAAACCCATTCCATGATCATAGATACATATAGTAAGATGATCTTCTGAGTGTTGCTCATCACTATAAATACCAATAAAGCAATAAAAGTTTCTAAGAGTATCCTCGTCTGTATATGGATGTTGTAAACTATTTCCTAATGTTTCTAAGCAAGCTTGATATAAGTACCGTTTTGTTTTTTTATCCAATGGAACTGTTATATTCTTAATTGCTTTATGAATTTCAGAAGTATCTATAGGAGGCTTTTCTTTAGTATCCGTTGAAGAAGATTTTTTTGGCTTAGTAAACTTTAATAGATACCAACATCTAATATTTTTATCCATATCTTCTTTTTGTATAGTGCGTTTTTTTATCTCTAAATATTGTAGTATTTGCTCAATTTTTGCAAGCTTTTTTAAGCTTTTTTGTTCTTTTGATATAATACATTCATATTTAATTTTATGATGTTTTAAATATTGAAAAAAGCCATATAAATAGATACCTCCTGCTACTGATACAGTGGTAGCATCACTAAAATACACCTTGATTATCTTATTTTTATTGTTTCCTTTATGGAACGATTGATGAAAAACTTTTATTACCTCTTTTGAATTTTTTTTATCATATAATCTAATACTTTTAGGAGCTATAAGTTTATATCCATCTCTTTCTCGTATTATTCCTGAATAATTTCCTTTTTTCTTCCTTTTTTGTAATTTTTTTCTATTAGTATTATGTTCTCCTCTTTTTTCAGATAGTAATTTCCAATAGATATTGAATGGTTTTTTTGGCATAATTATATTTGTATCTGATATGGATAATCAATATCAGATACAATCAACCTTCTTTATCCAATTATACAATACCTTATACATATTTGTTATCTATCTATAATTAAATCCATAAATTTAAGTTTCATACATACGAAAAAGAGAAAAAAGAATAAGAGTATAATGAACATAAGAAGGAAAAGAATACTATGGCACATACTCAAAAAATAGAAAAAATGAAAGGTAGAGCTATGTTCTATTGGGCAGGAAAAAAACCCATAGACACTGTGCATCATTATCCTGCACAGTTAGTAGAAACAACAGGAACACAGAACAGTTACCCCCCCCCCCCCCCCCCCCCCCCCCCCCCCCCCCCCCCCCATCCCTGCACTTTGATGCATTAAAACATAACTGGCATCATTTATTATTTCATGGAGATAATAAAGAAGTGCTTTCTACTCTCTTGACAAGTGGTTTTAGAGGGAAGATTGATTTGATATACATAGACCCTCCATTTGATTCAAAAGCAGACTATGTAAAAAAAGTATCATTACGAGGAAATAATGAAAAAGAACGAGGAGAAGAACAGAGTTTATTTGAACAGATACAATATACTGATATGTGGAAAAATGATGAATACTTACAATTTATGTATGAACGCTTCATATTATTAAGAGAATTACTCAGCGAACAAGGCAGTATCTATGTACATTGTGATTGGCATAAAAGTCATCATTTACGCTGTTTGCTAGACGAAGTTTTTGGAGAGAGTAATTTTGTCAATGAAATAGTGTGGCATTATAAAAACGCAAGCAGAGGAAAAACATCATTTGCTCATTCACATGATAACCTTTATTTGTATGCAAAAATGAAAGAGAAAAAAATATTTAATAGAGACGAAGTGTTACAAAAATTCGAAAGTGGCATGACTGAATGGAGATACACAACAGGAGGACAAAAAAATAAAGAAATGCCAAAAGGAAAAACCCCTGATGATGTTATCATTCTGTCATCACTAAATACCATGTCTCAAGAGCTTTCAGCCTACCCCACACAAAAACCTGAGGCATTGCTAGAACGCATCATCAAAGCATCCTCTCATACAGATTCTATTGTCCTTGATTGCTTTAGTGGGAGTGGAACAACCCAAGCGGTAGCTCAAAAACTAGGAAGACGATGGATAGGAGTAGATTGCAACAAAGGAGCAATACAAACCACCATGAAACGAATACAAAAAATTACCAAAGAACAAGAAAACACCATAAGCAACATACTCCATTATCGAGTAAACAACTACGATTTTCAAGAACGATACTCAACAAGAGAGCTTGTATTTAATACATATGGTATAGAGAAATTAACTGATCCCTTCTTTGATGGTACAGTAGAAAACAAGCTAGTAAAAATAATAGATTTTAATAATCCACTTACAAAACTAGACATACAACATATAAAAGATGAATTTTCAAACAATAAAACAGATGACACACGACATGTAATTGTCATTTGTAGCGGACATGAAATATCATTAAAAGAGGAGCTGAGACAATACAATAAACAAAGCCCCATTAACAACATAGAGATACGAGACATACAACAGGATGGCATTATTGCCTATGAGCCTGTACAAGCGTATATTGATATTATAAAAAAAGATTGTACCGCAACCATTACAATCAAAGAATATGTATCGCCTACCATTATGAAACGACTAGCACTTGATACTAGCCTCTTTGCAGAACAAGTTACTGATTTTAAGTCTCAAATAGAAGTGGTACTCATAGATACAAACTACGATGGAAACATATTTACTATTTGCCACTCAGACATACCAGAAAAGAAAAAAGATCTAATAAAAGGACACTATGAATTAGATATAAGTAACAAAGAAAATACCGTAGCAGTAAAAATTATTGATGTTATGGGTGAAGAAACTATTATTACAGGATAAGGGTATGACATTATTTCAAAAATTACAAAAACAAGTTATTGAATGGAGAAAGAGTAACTATAAAAGTACAGAGTATCCTGAACTGTATGAAATACTAAGGTATTCTAGATTAGAAGATGCTAGTTTACGATTTTTACGAGAACCGCAGTTTGAAGCTATTGAGACATACCTATACATACGATATATACTCAAGACACCTCACACAATAGATTTGTACAAGAGTTTATTTCAAGATGATCCAGTGATGTTATTTACTACCTTAGGAATTACCCATATTGGTAAAGACGCGATAGATTATGTCGATATAGAGGCCGTATTAGAAGGAATAAAAAACAATGATAAAAATATAGTACAAAAACATTCATACCATGCCTTGCAAGAAGCATTACAACTTGATTATGCAAGTTATATATTAGCACTGGTAATGGGAGCGGGCAAAACTATCTTAATTGCCTCTATCATAGGAATAGAATTTTCAATAGCATTAAATAGAACAAATAAAGAAAATGAAGAAAAAATACAGTATATGAAAAATGCTTTGATATTTGCAAAAGGTACTACTATTATAGAATCTTTAAGAGAAATTTCTATGATAGATTTTTCTAAAATTGTTCCTCCATATCTATATAAAAAACTTGCTCCAAATTTAAAAATACACTATATCACTAAAAATGATAAGGAATTTGACGGAGTCATTGCAGAAAGCAACTATAATATTTTAATTACAAATACAGAAAAAATAACATTAAGAAAGAACAGTACAAATAAAGGTATGTTTAATGAAAAAGAAGAACAAAAAAAATTAGAAGCAAACAGAAGGCTACAGAAAATAACAAGCCTTCCTAATGTAGCCATTTTTTCAGATGAAGCTCACAATACATACGGACAATCTTTAGAAAAAGACTTAAAAAGAGTAAGAGAAACTATTAACTATATTCATGAGAATAAAGAAATCGTATGTGTAATCAATACCACAGGAACACCTTATTTTAAGAAACAAGCACTCAAAGAAGTTGTATACTGGTATTCTTTAGAACAAGGAATTAAAGATAACATATTAAAGTCGGTAGAAAACAATATTGTATCGTATAATTTTGAGCAAGAGAATGAAGAAGATATTATTGAACAAGTAGTAGAAGATTTTTTTGCTAAGTATGGAAGTATATCATTGCCAACTGGACAAACGGCAAAAATTGCATTTTATTTTAAGACCATTAAGCATTTAGAAGCAAGCAAAAAAATTATAGAAAAAAAACTTGTAACATTATCTCTTGCTCCTTCGTTGATATTGGTAAATACAGGAGAAGCCTCAGAAGAAGAGAAAAGAGAGTTTAATAGCCTGAATGCCTCCAACAGTCAAAAAAGAATAATTTTATTAGTCGCTAAGGGAGTTGAAGGATGGAACTGCCCTAGCCTTTTTGCTACCGCACTCATAAAAGAGCAAACAAGCTCCAATAATTTTGTCTTACAGGCAAGTGCAAGATGCCTAAGACAAGTGCCAAATAACACTCATTTAGCAAAAATATATCTTTCTAGTAAAAATAAAGATATACTAAACAAAGAGTTACAAGATACTTATAAAACCTCAATTACTGATTTTGAACAACAACATCAACCAAAGATCACTGAACTTAGACCTACTATAAGAAAAGAAGATATACCAAAATTGATAATAAGAAAAAAGATAAAAAAAGTAAGAAGAAAAACGAGTATAAAAGCAGACACATTACAGCTACAGATTCCTCCTACAGAAGAAAAAAGAATCTTTCAATGGATATATAGATTAGAAGAGGGTCAATTACAGCAGTCGGATATGAAAAGCAAAGAAAGTACAACAGTGGAATACTGTGGGATATATAATGTTGCAGCATATTTAGCCTCTAATTATCACTTACATTATATTGATGTAATTCGTACACTAAAAAAACAGTACCCTTCTTGTATGATTCCTCACTATCATATTGCTGACTTATCGTTGCAAATAGAAAAGCAGATACAGACATACGAAGAATTTGAAGAAACAATTACACAAGCCATTGCTGTTATCAAAATTCAAGATGAACAAGGAAACTATAATTTCTCAAAAAATAAAGATGGTTTTTACTATCACACCATTAAGTGTAAAGAAGAATCTGTGAAAGAATTAAAAGTAGAATATCAAAAGCATCCAAAAAATAACAACGATATAGGATTTCACTTTGATATTTATAAATTTGATTCAGCACCAGAAAAAGACTTTTTCAACAAAGTACTGGAAAGATTATCAATCGATAAAAGAGAGGTAGAGGATATATATTTTACTGGCTTTATTACAGATAAAAATAAAACAGATTTTTATTTTGAGTATCAAAATGAAGATAAGCATTTTGTTCCCTACTATCCTGATTTTCTTATTAGAAAAAAAGATGGTAAGTGTTTAATAGTTGAAATTAAATCAAAGCGAGACAGAAATACGCCCGAAGTACTCGCAAAAGAAAAAGCTATGAAAACAATTTTAGTGGATAATTCAGACAAATTTCAATATGAAATTATATCAACAAACACATCAAGCATAGATGATAACAATGAAGATTGGGTGCGTGTTCTGAGTAAAATATATACACGATAGTTATGTATCCCCCACAAGCCACCCCCTCTCTTAAGATAAGGCTATCATGTATACTATATGTACAATATATACAATAATTATATATAGAGTACATGCACGTTATTTATCATACTACCACTAACAGATATTTCTTATACAACATTGCATCATTCCTCTGTCAGTGGGGAGTATCAAGATTTCGCTATGGCATGTATATTGTATTCCTATACTGTTCAATGACTGTAGTCGCACTTGTGCCTCCAGAAGACAAGATAACACAGTACACTCCGTCTCTCACTGCATGGCAACAGGAGTCTCCTTATCAAGGCTGGCTAAGAAAAGACACAACATATTTTACCTATATCTTCGAACAGAAAGATATGGCAATAGTAGATGATTTAGAGGCTGTAGTGAAAGAATACGCTCAGCCACTCCAAGAGTTATTTGAGCATTATATTCGCTCATCAGAAAAAGTACATATCATTATTGATGGAAGAGCAGGATACAGCAATGGTTCTTACCGCTCAGTCCCTCCTGAGATTCGGCTTCACACCTATGCTATGGGAATAAGCGGTAAGAATACGAGTTGGATACAATTTCTCTTTTTACATGAATTTGCCCATTACCTTCACTTATACTACCCATCAGGATTAGGGCATTTTTTTTCTTATATTTTTGGACCAATCGCTAAAAGTATTCCTGCTTTGCTTACTCCTAAATGGCTTATTGAAGGAGTGGGAGTATATATAGAAAGTGCTTATTCCAACGTAGGAAGATTACATAACCCTTTTTTTATGTTACCAATGCGTGCCGATATTTTACTTGACACGCTCTTACCGTATTCAATATCACGACTCAATACCTCCTTTGAATTTCAATATGGAAGAATATACCTTTATGGGAGTTTTCTGTTTCGCTATATACAACAACAATATGGCTTTGATACTTTTATTGAATTATGGCGTGAATATTTAGATGCTCCTTTCTTATTTGAAACTGCAGTAAAAAACAAGTTAGGAAAAAGTTTACAAAGCATTCACAAAGATATGCAAGCTACTCTTTATGCACAATATTTTAAAGAATCGGGATATTTTCCTCGCGGTACAATGCTAGAAACAACTATTCTTCCCAGTGATAAGCTCTCCTTAGTGGCTGCCACTGATAAGGGAAGCATATATTACAAACAAGGAAATGAAGAGCCTAGTGGCTTTCTATTGCTTTCAAAAGATACTATGCAAGAACAAAGATTGCTTAGCATTTCTGCAGCCACTACATTTTTTGGAACAGGCAGTGCCGATGCCACAAAAGATGGCAACACACTTGTCTTTGTTGCAAGAACCTATAATGCAGGAGCAACTACCGCTCTGAGTAATATACGCTACAATGGGTACATAAGCTACTTTAATGACCTGTACACTTACTCAGTAAAATCAAATACTTTCAAACAAATATCACAGAAACAACAGCTCTCTATGCCTAGTATAAGCAACGATGCTTCCTTTATTGTCGCTACTAAAAAAGAAACTGCATATAACTCGTTGATCAAAGTAGATATGACAACACATCAACAAGGCTATGAAATTCTGTATACAGCTCCTTCGTCTGAAATACTTGATAAAGACATATCTCCACACAACAAATATGTTGCATTCATTGAGAAAAACACACACGAAGGCACAAGCATAGTTATACTCGATATTGCAACTAAACAGCGTACCTCTCTACTACAAACTGATACTATGCTATTTTATGATCTACGGTTTATCAACAATACCACCGTTCAGTTTAGCTCTAATATAGAATATCCTCATACTGTTATGCAACTCTACAGATTTGATATAGAAAAACAACAACTCTCACGTATAGCCCAAGACAGCATTGGTATTGTCAGTGCCTTGCCAACACATGATGGTGGAGTACTGTATCAATCAAACAACGGAGAAGGGTTTGCTCTCTATCACTATACAAAACAGCATCTTCAAGCTATGACACAGGGAGTAAATGTCAATACTCTTGACACTGTAAGCATGCCGTACAGTAGCATTTCTCAAACAACTGATGCTCTCCCTCTCTCTACAACACATGCAGCTTTCCCTTCTGTACTATCTTTTTTTCCTCATCGTATTGCATATCTGCTACCACTCTTTTTACTAAAATATGAAAATGCTACTACCAGCTTTTATCCTGGACTTGAATTACAGCTGTTTAGCTCTAACAGTCTTTCAAATCTAAAACTACAATTTTTACAATATTTTGATACACGACAAACAAATATTCACTTTCAGCCTATATACAATATAACATACGGATATTCCATTCGTCCTATAGGAGATATACTTATTTCATCATCCCGTAGCATTCAATATGCTCCTGTATCAGAAACCTATCTTACACAATATAAAAACACATTTTCTTATGGAAGATTATTATGGAGCGATATACACAATAATCGACTAAAACTTATAGCAAATACTACTATACGCTCCATAATCTTTACTCCTATAAGTCTGAGATTAGCAGAAAGCTATACTATAGAAAACTCCCTGTCTTTCCAAAAATTTGGACTTCGCCTACAGTACTCTGGAAAAAGCACTGCTTCATCAATACGATACCCTTTATCATGGAATGCTGAGATTGGCTCATACTATTATCCTCCTTATTGGGAAAGTAACTATCACCAATATGTACATTCATTGAGTTCTCATATTCGTGTTCCTTTACAAAAATACTTTGCTATAAAAATAAGCAATAAAAGTACTCTTTCCAATAGTACACAGTTTACATCAGAACAACAGCTACATCGTCTCAATCGAATAGATACTATTACTCTCATACGTAGTTCACAAACAGTACTGCTAGGCTACGATACTGCCTTTAGCAATAGCCCTTTTAAGTCAATATGGTCATTAGATTTTATTATTCCCTTAGGCTACAATGATAGACTAGGAAGTTACACCATACAGCCCTATGCTTTCTTTTTAAGTATATATACCGACCATAGCTTTGCAATAGATAATAGTGGTCATGCTATGCAAAGTTCTTATTATGATGTTGGGATAGAAAACAACATACAGTTTACCATAGGAGGAATCAATACATCAATAAGTGCAGGAGGATTATTTCGCATACCGTATGATGCACAAAAACTAGATTACAGGCTCTATATCTTATTTGGCAATTAACAGCATACTATAACAACAATTACAAAAGAAATAGCACCTACATATCAACGGCACTGCTATTTATACACCAATCACACCCTTTTTGAGAATTATATTACCGTATTTAACAAGCTCCCCTGTTACTACCACCGCATATGCCTGCTTTGCTCTATCATAAAAATCAAAGCGTTCAATAAATGCTATAGGAGGACAATCATGATAGTACTCATCAATAGCCTGCCTGTACCGTTGCTCTATTGCAGGATCTGCACTGTCTCCTTGTACCGCTTGCATCATATGTACTGGGGCTTCCACAAAAGTATCAAGTGGAAACAAAGGCAATAGTGCATGCAACAACGGAGCAATTTGCATACCATCTGCACGTAAACAAGTAGTGTTCATGGTAACACCGGGAAAATTAGCATCAGCCAGAACAATTTCATCACCATGCCCCATACTATGTAAAACAAACAACAGCTCAGGGCTTAGTAATGGAGATATTCCTTGTAACATATCTTTCTCCTTTCTTTTATTCTAAACAAAGAGAGAAAATACTGCAAATGTCCCAATATCCAATATAGCCATTATGTAAGTCCATTTTTGGACTGTCACTCTCTCGTATGCTCTATAGAGATACTGCAGTAAAGTCTCTTACTGCTCTTATGGTTCTATAGCAAGAAAGAGCTACCCTTTCTTGCTATAGGTATGTATGTATCTTCTATTATGAGGAACATTCTGGATCATTTTTACCCTTTGGAAACCAATCTGTTTTTTTTGCCATAGCTGAATTTTGGAAATCACCATTCCTTACTGATGCTTTACACATTTTCCACGAGGATAAATTTTTATAAAATGCAGAAGCGTTATAAAAGACAAAATTAAAGTCTGTAACATTACCTACATTCCAACCTGATATATCCTGATTAAACTTACTTGCATCTCTAAACATAAGATCCATATTAGTAACCTTACGCGTATCCCAATCTCCTATATCTTTATTAAAAGCACTTGTTCTATTGAACATAGAACCCATATTAGTAACTTTGCTTACATCCCAATCTCCTATATTTTTATTAAAAGCACTTTCTTGAAATAGAGCTTGCATATTCGTTACATTACTGGTGTTCCACTGTGTTATGTCTCCATTAAAAGTACTATCGCCATTAAATAAACCAGACATATTAGTAATAGCACTGGTATCTATCATGTTGAGGTTGGGGCTAGGGTTGTTGTTACCTCCCGAACCTTGCCTTGTTTTTTCTGCAGTGATAATAGCTTTGAGTGCTGTCTTTGTTGTTGGTCTGTAATAGCTCGCTACTTCGCTTGGGAGTTTCACCAGTCCTGTCTCTACATTGATAGTCGCAAGTACCTTTTGTCCCGAGTTTGCTCCCGAAGTAATGGTACATTCCACTACTCCATAGCTATACTCAGTGATAGCAGTATCATGTATGTTTGATTTATTTGCTGTGCCTGTTATTGTTATTGTATTGGTATTTTTTGCAAATGTTACTGTTAAGCCTGTTTCTTGTTTGAGGGTGCTGTTATCTATTGTGCTTTCATCACAGGTAAAGGTAAGCCCATTAGGAATACTGGTAAGTACTCTTGTTGTATGTGCTGATGTTGGTGCTGAGCCTACTGTTGCTGAAACCTTTGTGGCATTTCCTATTACTACTGTTGGAGTGCTGGCAGATACTGCTGTTGCTTCTGCTGATACCTTTGTCTTTTTGAGGCTGTTTACTGCTACTGCGGTGATATAGTACTTTGTATTCAATCGTAGGTTGCGTATTGTATAGCTTGTTGCTCCTGTTGGCACATCGTCTTTTTCTGCTCCTACTTGTGCATCGCTTGCTGCTTGTGCTTGTGTTTTTACTGTTGCTCCATTTATGCTTGTATTTGAGGCTATATAGTATACTTTGTAGTCTATTTGATTATCTCTGAGAGTAGTTGTTCCGTCTTCTGCTGTTCCTTTCACGGTTGGGGCTGTTATGGTAAGTACTATGGTTACTCCTTGTGCATTTGCTTGTATGGTAGGCTTTCCTGGTGCTCCATAGGCTTCCTTTGCGATAAACTCCTTGCGGACTCCTCTTGACTCTTTGTTGGGATCGGTGCTGTTTACTGCTTGCACTACTATTTCGTAGCTTGTGCCTACTGTCACACTGGTCAGAGTGCTGTTGGTTGTTCCTGCTGCTGTTGTTGTGGGGCTTCCTCCTGCTGCTATTATTATCTCTGCTATTGTCCTTTGTGTACTGCCACTTTTTGCTACTTTGTATACTTTGTACGATACTTGTGCTACTGCTAGGGTATCGCCTGTGTCTGTTTTGTGGCTTGCAGTAAGGCTGGGGGCTGTCCACGATAGCTTTGCATTCCTTCCTTCTACTCCTTTTACTTGTATGTTGCTTACTTCTGCGGGATCTGTCGCTTGTGATGCGGTTGTTACTGTTGCCACTGTCGATACTGCTTTTTTGCTTGGGTCTGTTTTTACTGCTACTTCTACTACAAAGTGATACTTTGTTGCTCCTTTTATTGCTACTGTTGGGGATGTCAGGCCTAAACTGGCAAGGGCTGGTACTGTGTACACTCCGTTCCTTGCTGTGCCTATAGTTATTTTTCTGCCTCTTTGTACTTCTGCTACTGTGGGGGTTGTGTCTTTCTGTAAGCCGTACACGGTGTATATTAGCTCATCATTGCTGGTTACTGTTGTGCCATCTTTGTTTTTTGCTCCTGTTATTGTGCTTAATTGCGTGAGTACTAGCTTTATTGTTCCTGTTGTGTTTGTTGATTGTGATACTACTAGCTTGTTTGCTAAGGACGAGGTAGAGGGGGCTGTTGCTTTTGATCTGGGGATGGTGCTCAGTTCTAGTGTTTGTATCAGTGCGGGGTCTTTGTTTTGTGCTTTCTTTGTTGTAGAGGGGTTGAGGCTGTTTATTGCTTCTATGCCTATGGTATATACTGCTCCTTTTGTTCCTATAAATGTTCCTCGTAAAGTGCTGTTTCCTGCTATGTCTTGTGTTTGTACTCCTGTTATAGCTTTTATTTCTGCTATAGTTTTAGTACTCTGGTCTCCTGCTACTAGGTATACTTTGTATTGTATCTGTGCTTGTGTGAGTGTTCTGTCATTGGGGGCTTTGTGGTTGTTGGTAATTGTTCCTGCTTGAAACTCGTACTGTACGGTATCGCTTGTTGCTGTTGATTCTGCAATAAGCAGAGTGAGGCTTTCTGGTGCGGGGGGGACAGTGGATATTGCATCGTATACTGCTACTTTGTCAGTGAGCGTTGTTGGGGGGCTTACTCTGTTATTTTCTACTGTGAGAAAGGTAAAGCTATATTGTTTTGCATTTGCTTGTGTTGCTGATACTTCTATGCCATCTGCTATGCCAAAGCTAATGGTGGTTGCGGTACTTGTTATGCTTTTTTCTGCTACCAGTGTAGTGCTATCGTACATACGCAAAGTATAATATCGCCCTATGCCTGGCGCTTGCGTAAAGGTTGCTTTTATTTGCACTGCTCCTGTTGTTGTAACGAGGGCAGGCTTGCTTTGAAAGAGTTCTGCTGAGGGGGCTGTGAGTGGGGTGGGTGTGGTTATGTCTTGTGTTGCTTGGCTACTTTTGTTTTCTGAGTAGTCTATTGCTTGTATTGTTACTGTGTAGGTTTTGCCTTGACTGAGTTCTTCGACAGAGAGCGATGTTGTGGGATAGGGTATTTTTTTCTCATTGACTACTGCAGTACTTGTGCCTTTCTCTTGTATGCTTACGCTGTATTCTTTTATGTCTTTGTTGTTGCTTGTGGGCTCTGTCCATGTTATTTGTGTTTCTACTTTTGTTGCTGATACGAAGGGATAGCTTGCTTGTATGTTTGTTACTGGATCGGGGTCAGTGCTATCTGCTACGGTACTTACTGTGGCATTTTCTGCTGTTCCTTTGTTGCCTGCATAGTCCTGCGATTGTACTGCCACTGTGTACTCGGTGGTAGCTTTGAGGCCTATTATCTGCGTGTTGCGTACTGCTCTGTCTGTTATTGTTACTGTCTTTGCTGGTGTTTTGCTGTCCTTTTCTGTTGCTGTTATGGTCACTCCTGCATAGTCTCGTACATTGGGCTCTTGCCAGCTTACTACTATGCTTGTTGCTCCTCCTACGGCACTTACATTACTTACAGGCTCTGTGCTTTTGTCGGTTGTTGCTTGTTCTTTTGACACTGCAGTGGAGTACTTTCCGTTTTGAGAGACATGCACTTCTACTTTGTACGTAAGCGTGCCGTAGAGTTTTATGAGTGCTATGCCATCTTTTGCGACATACACAGTGGCGTATTCTTTTGCCTGTGCAGTTGCACTGCTGACATTGGTTGCACTGGTATCTTTGCTTATTGTCTCCTCTGCTACTATCGTCTGTGTTGCGGTTGCTGTTACTCGTACTAAGAGGCTTTTTGCTGTACTCCCTGTTCCAAAGGCAAAGCTCCCCCACGTAACAAGCAGACTTTCATCGGCTGGGCTATTGTCTTTATCGTTTGCTGTTACTGTAAGATCTGATGCGGAAAGTGGCGTTACTGTTTGTGAGAGTGCTGATGCTTGCACACCAGTCAGTACTGTTGTAGGACTGCTTGTGTTGTCATTTCTGTCTTTGTAGCGTATTTCTACATCATAGGATATGCCTGCAAGCGTGGAGATGTTTGGAAGCGTAACTTCCCCTTGTTGTAGGTTCTGTACGGTAGCTTGTGCAAGCACTGTGCCACCAGTTGTGCTTTTTACCACTATCGTTGCTTCTGCTATGTCTGTCTTGCCTACTGCAAGTCGTTCTTTGTCCCATGTTATCTTTATGCCATCCCCCGACTTCTCTACGCCTACTTGTGTCAATGTGTCTTGTGGGGTAGTAGTATCTATCAGTGTTGTCACAGAGCGGGTTGTTTTTGGTGATACTTCTGTGTCCTTTTGTGCTTCTATTTCTACTGTGTAGTTAGTGAGGGCTTGCAAGCCTTTGAGTTTATACGATTGTCCTTGTTGAAACAATGCACGATATTCTATTGCAGGAACACGCACTTGTATGACTTGGGCTGGTGCTGTTGAAGTTGCAGTCACTACTACATGCGTGGCATCGCTTGGGGCTTGCCAGCGTAAAGCAAGCGTTCCGTCATTGCCTGCTGGCTGTATCTGCACATTGGACAGTGATGCAAGTGTCGGGGTTACCTGTTTCCCTCCCCCTGATGAGGAACTGCTACTGCCCTGCGAACATCCTACGAGTACGAAGGTAGTCATTGCTAGCACTAATGCTATCAGCCAATATTTTTTCATTACTTTTTTCATAAAAATCTCCTTATATTTTTACCTATTATCGTGTATAATTATCATTATACACAATGAACAACTATCATTATAGTACATAATACTATTTTTTGTGCATATTGCACCACTCGCAAAAAGAAAAAAAAAAAAAAAATACATCAAAATTTATGTATACTATACATATACTCTTGCTAAGGTGTTTTTTGGCACTTCTGTTCGGCTTCTAACTAGAATTTTCATAAACGTAAAAATATAAAATATGTTATTATGAAATTATGTTGGTAAGAGAAAATAATTATGATAAAGAAAAAAAAAGTTTATCTCATGACACCTCTTATGATATTAGTGACTACCTAAATATGCAAGAAGATACATATACATTTTCAAAGAAAAAATTTTTTATGCGTATAATATTATCTATAACAATATTTATTGTAGCATCTATACTCCCTATAGTAACATCTCTAATAGTGTCTATAATATCTACAGTAGCACTTATAATAACACTCATGACAATACTTATAATATGGCAACCAATAGACCAATAACAGTACCTAGTATAATTCATACATAAAATATTACTAAATAACAACTATAAATATACTTCCTATCATTATCAGAGATAATAATATAAATAAAAATAAAAAAAACATAGCTCCTGTCTGAAATAGAAATGTTCCTCTCATAAATAAATTGCGATTCTTTTTCCAGAATTGAAACTTTTTATATACTTTCTTTTCCAATGTTGGTATCATTCTTATTTTTGCTTTTGTGTTATCATCATATGGAGTATCGCTAAAAATAATTGAAGGAGATAGTATCAAAAGATTTTTAGTTATAATACTCTTTGCCAATAATGTTACAAAGAACATACTTGCAAAAAAGAGAGGGGTAAAGGAAAATAATAAAGAAATTACAAATATCCATAACACCCATAATACTACTTTTGGACTCAACCAATCTATATTGCTAAGAATACTGTCTAGTAGAGATATTATTTTTTTACTTTCAAATATTATTCCCATTAGTATGGATAGTATGAATCCCATTAATAATACAGAAACAGTTAATAACACTGTAGCTTTTGAGTTATCCCTATCTAACTCTGTTTCTATATTACTATTAGATTCTATTGTACTCTTCCAAACAAACTCTATCTTTTTAGGATCATTTTTTAACTCTTCTTTATCTAGTTTACCCCAAAGAGTTTCAAATTCTTCTGTATATTTATCTTCTTTCATATATATTACAAATTAGCTCCAGAATTTTTTAAGATTTTTTTAAATTTTTTCGCCTATTTTGTATAAGTAATATTATAGCATACACTTATTACTCCTTTTTGTTATTAGAATTTCCAATACAAAAAAACAGTATAAGACAAATATTTATAAAAATACTAAAATACATATATATGAGTAAATCTGATTTCTCTTTTTATCTTGTGTGGGTAATTATATTTACAGTTATCAATATAGGCATCATTTTTTTGCTAGAATATTTTGAACTCATCCCTTTACTAAAAAAAACATTCTCTTCAAACACCACACAAGTACAGGACATACTTCCCCCTAACAATGAAACTACAATGCACAATGACAACGATATGCTATCGGAGTATACTCCATTTCAAAAACAAACAAGAAACCATATACCAGAGCCTCCCAAAAAGCCCCCGCTTGATTCTTCTTCGTACAACCCCTCTTACAGCTACAGTATTCCCACTTATTTTGAAAACATTGTACTAGAAGAAGAACCTGCATTCCTCACAAATGATGGAAGCACCTTTCAGCTTGGATATATCAGTATCTCTGCTATCTTTCCTTACCAATTTACCACCATATTACAACAGCAACTTCCTATCGCCTTTCAAAATCAACAGAACACATCCCTTGTATCGTTTCGCGTATTACTCGGATGGAAAGGTATTCCCACATTTACCAAACTGTATCAGCAACAAACACAGCAATCTTCTTCAATCACACTGATAGTGCCTCCTCTTACTGTCCTTGAGTTACAAATGTCAGATATAGCAACACTTGATACCAAAACACAAGATGCTGTCTCTTCTCTTATACGACAAGAAATTGAACAACAACTACAGAGAAATAGCATTCCTAAAGAACTTAAAAGTAATGCACTTCGCATTTTAGGAGCTCAATACACACTCAATAATTTTCAAGACATCACCATGAGCTTTTTTACACAATAACATATCACAATGTATCAAAAACAAATAGTACAGCATTATTCTTTTTACCCTATATACATACAATATAAACATACTTCATCATTCACTTATACCGTACCCCTATGCTAACACATATCATCATCATTATTGCCTCATTTCTTCTCTCCATGTTTTTTTCAGGGGTAGAAACTGCATACACATCGCTTACCCGATTACAGCAACACATTATCATTGCTAAATATCCCTTTCGAGGAAAACTCCTTGCATCTCTTCTTAAAAATCCTATGCTCGTTCTCAGTACTATACTTATTGGAAACACCACTGCAAATACCAGCTTCTCCATTACCTTAAGTCAAATTGTAGTATATGTTTTTGGAAGCAATGCACTGGCAATAGCAACAGGAATCATCACTCTCTTTTTACTTATATTTTGTGAGATAAGTCCTAAGCAGTTTTCTTTACAGTTTAATGAAAAAATAATTATAAAAGCAATTTTCCCTCTCTATATTTTTCAATATATCTTTTTACCATTTTCACTGGTACTTAATCAAATAAGCACATTAGTACAATTTATGATGAAAAAAAATACGCAACAGAATACTGAACTTCTTACTCGAGCTCACCTTGCACATGTTTTTTATAGCGCACAATCGCTTGGTGAACTTGAAAGTGAATATACAAATACTATTATGCGTATTCTCAATTTCTCTACACTTTCAATAGAATCAATGATGGTACACAGACGTTCAGTAATCAGTATATCGGCTCAAAGTACCTTAGAAGAAGCGCAGAGTATCACCAATAAATACATATATACTATGTACCCTGTATACGAACAAGATAACCAAGAACATATTGTAGGGATAGTACATCTCTATGATATTATAAAAGAACAAAACAAACAAAAAACAATAAAACAGCTTATGCAAAAAGCATTGTTTGTCCCTAAAAGCACCACAGTACATGAAGTAATAACACACATAAAATATAAGGAAAACACAATAGCTATCATTATTGATGAGTTTGGTGGATTCTCAGGTATTGTAACCATAAAAGATATTGTCAGCTATATTTTTGACTTTGATACAAAACATTATAACAAGGCACACACGGCTGAACTATTTATTACATTAGATGCTAGACGGGTATTGTTAGACGCATTTGTCCCTGTCAATGAATTAGAAGAATACATAGGACATGTACTAGATTCACCTCCTGAATCAAACACTATAGGAGGATATATTTTAGAATTGACTCAGAACATTCCCACAGTAGGAAATAGCGTACACACACCATTAGGAACATTCACGATTTTACGGGTAAAGCAAAATCGCATACAATCACTCTTATGGATTCTCTCTCAATCAACAAAGAGATAATATACCAGCGGTGGGACTCGAACCCACACAGGATTGCTCCTATCAGATTTTGAGTCTGACGTGTCTACCAATTTCACCACGCTGGCATATATATAGCATATAGCATTTACACAGTAAAGCACAAGCAATATTCTTTTTTCCAGCATGTTCGGTTAGTAATGAGAATTTTCAATAATTTTCTCATTACATGTATTGAAATAGTATATGCAATTTGTTTGCTTATACTATCCTATAAATTTGAAAACAGTGATAAGCGTTGCTAGTACCGTAAACCCTGCAAATATATATACTTGTACAACATTTATTTTTTTATCCAATTTATCCATTCTTCCTGATAGTTTGTTCTCTACATGGTCTATTCTTTCTACTACATGGTCTATTCTTTCTGTTAGTTTACTTTCTACATGGTCTATTCTTTCTGTTAGTTTACTCTCTACATGGTCTATTCTTTCTACTACATGATCTATTCTTTCTGTTAGTTTACTCTCTACATGATCTATTCTTTCTGTTAGTTTACTCTCTACATTATCTATTCTTTCTGTTAGTTTACTCTCTACATTATCTATTCTTTCTGTTAGTTTATCTTCTACATGGTTTATTCTTTCTGTAAGTTTATCTTCTACATGGTCTATTCTTTCTGTAAGTTTATCTTCTACATGGTCTATCTCTTTGGATAATAATTCATAATGAGTAAGAGGTTTTTTTAGTGATTTATTTTCTGTATCTTTTGAGGGTAGCTTTTTCTTTTTGGTAGAAGATATATTACTTGTCTTTCTCGTACTCTTTCTATTGTTTTGTTGTATTACATATTGTTCTGCCATATATATAGTATACTACTTTCTGCATATTTTTGATGCAATGCAGATTTAAGCACTTTCGGTTAGTAGTGAGAATTTCCCCTCAATCTTGACTATTTGGCATACTTACAGGATAATAATAATAACAATGATAACAAAACAAGATGTTCATAACACAGCATCGTTACTCAACATATCTATTAGTGAGCAAGAAGCCGAAACATTACAGGCATCTCTAGCAACACTTGTAGAGTATTTTCAAGTGATGGAAAAAGCACTTGAAACTGACCAAGCACCTACTACCACCACTCATGCTCCTATTGAAGAATCTATTGCACAGTACAGAGATGATCAGGCATATCCCTATCCTCATCCAGAATCACTCATTGAAAAAAGTGAAGAACATGAAGAAAATTTTGTTATTGTTCCGAATATTTTATAATAGTGACAGTAAACAATATAATATATATGAAAGAATATTGGAAAAAACAGTTATCTCCGTCTCATATTGAAACATACACAAACGCTATAAAAGAGATAAATGAGCATATCAATGCATTTGTAGTATGTAATACTCCCTCCGAAATTGTCGAACCACAAGAACAAAACAATGACAATACCCAATCATCAGTTGCACTACATAACATCCCTTTTGCAATAAAATCAAATATAGCAGTACAGGGACACACAGTAAACTGTGCATCAGCACTTTTAGAGCATTTTAAGAGTCCTATTACTGCAAGTGCCGTACAATCTATTTTTAACAATGGAGCAAAATGTGTAGGGTTTACCAATATGGACGAATTTGGGATGGGTTCATCTACAGTACATAGTATATATGGAAGAACAAACAATCCTTGGGATCTGCAACGTAGTCCTGGAGGCTCGAGTGGAGGAACTGCTGCTGCAGTGAGTGCTGGCACAGTACCATTTTCCTTAGGGAGCGACACTGGAGGCTCTATTCGCCAGCCTGCTATGTTTTGTGGAACATGGGGACTGAAACCAAGTTATGGTGCAGTTTCGCGCTACGGACTTGTAGCATATTCTTCTTCGCTTGATGTTATTGGAATCATCGCTGAAGATCCCTATTGGTTAGACACTGTATTTTCCGTTATGAAAGTACAAGAACGTGATGTACACGATGCAAGTTCCTTTTATCCTAAAACAGTTCCTTCCACTGAAGTAAAAAAAATAGCAGCATATATCCCTAAAAAAGAGGATATTACTGAGCAAATGTATCGTACAATGCAGGATGCTATAAAAGGCTATAGAAACGCGGGGTATGAAGTAGAAGAAATAGAACTTTCCATATTTGAGTATGCTCCTGCAGTGTATCTCACTATTAGTACCGCAGAAGCAAGTGCTAATCTTGCCCGTTTTGATGGTATTCGGTATGGAAGCAGAGGCGGCTTTGCAGAAAATGCCAGCTCCCTTGTTCAAAATGCACGCAATCATGGCTTAGGAGAAGAAGTGAAACTTCGTATTATCACAGGGGGCTATGTATTACAATCAGGATTTCAAGATCAATACTATACAAAGGCTTTATCGTTACGCAAACATATCCGCAAGACATTAGTGTCAATACTATCACAATACGATGTGCTTATGCTGCCTGTGTTTCCTACACAAGCATTTTTATTTGAAGACAAAAACATGAACGATTTTGCTCAAAAAATAGGAGACACGTATTCGGTAGTAGCTAATTTATCAGGGTTACCAGCAATCTCTTGTCCTACAGGACTGTACGATCAGCTTCCTTCTGGCATACAGATGATAGGCCCCTACTATTCTGAAAAACGTTTGTGCAAGTTTGCAGCAGATACTAAACATATTTTCGAACATCATCGTTCTGCCCATGCTCAAGCATTTTTTAAGAAAACATCACAACAAATACAAGGAGAATCTATATAGGCAACATATGCTTATTGTTATACCATTATGCAAGACTATGATGTATTTATAGGATTAGAAATTCATGTTCAGCTAAACACTCATTCTAAAATGTTTTGTTCCTGTCCTAACCATTTTGGAGAAATACAAAATACCAATGTTTGCCCCATATGTTTAGGGTATCCTGGCATGTTGCCCATTCCAAACATGAAAGCCATAGAATACGCATACAAAATTGCCCATGCCCTTCATTGTACCTTAGCTCCTACCGTTATCTTTGATAGAAAAAATTACTATTACCCTGATCTTCCAAAAAATTATCAAATATCACAGTTTCATGAACCAATAGGAAGAAATGGTAATTTTGAATACATATACAATGATAGCATTAAAACACTACGCATCCATGAAGCTCATCTTGAAGAAGATGCAGGAAAACTTATACACAGCTCAGACAGTAGCTTTTGTGATTATAATCGCTCAGGAACACCACTCATGGAAATAGTAACTGAACCAGAAATTTATTCTGTAACAGAAGCAGAAGAAATACTAAAACAATTTAGACGTTTAGTACGGTATCTTGATGTATGTGATGGAAACATGGAGGAAGGCTCTCTTCGTTGCGATGCTAATATATCAATAAATCATACAGGAAAAGGGTTAGGCACAAAAGTAGAAATAAAAAATGTTAATAGTTTTAAGTTTGTACGCTCTGCCTTAGAATACGAAATAGAACGTCAATACAAGCTATTACAGAACAATACGCCTATTGCACAAGAAACACGCTTATGGAATGAAAACAGAGACATGACCGAAAGCATGCGTACAAAAGAAATTGCAGATGATTACCGTTATTTTCCTGAACCTGATATTACTCCACTTACATTACCTAAACGCTTCTTTGATATATTAAAAGAAAATGAAGAAGAAAATCCTGCACATCGTTATATGAGAATACAAAAACTGTATAATCTTGAAAAAAATACACTTGATTTTTTTATTGAAGAAAAGTCATACATAGAATATTTTGAAACAGTCATACATAACGGTGTATCTCCTACACTAATAGCAACATGGGGCTCAGGGGATGTAAAAAAAATGTATAATAGACATAAAATTCCCTTTGCAGAAAAACCTCTTGATGCAAAAAGACTCTCTCAGTTACTATTACTCGTACAAGACGGTATTTTACATGGAAAACTTGCTAAAAATGTATTAGAAAAAATATTTGAAGATGATCTTGATCCTGCTGAGATTATAGAAAAGTACACACTAAAAGAAATAACCCCTAAAGAGTTACATACAATTGTCAATACAGTACTGTCTCAACAAACAAACGCAGTACAACAATACAAAAATGGAGACACAAAACCGTTTGGTTTTTTAATGGGAGAAGTTATGAAAGCAACAGCAGGTCGTGCTAACCCTGCCCAATTAAAAACTGAACTACAAAAAGCTCTCCAACAGTAAATAAAGGTACTTTCTTTTCCTCTTTTACTTGTTCTTATTTCTCATACCTACTACGATTCAAACTTCTTAAACAAGACTGCTCCATTATGGCCACCAAACCCAAGCGTAGTAGATAATGCATAATCGACAGTATGAGAAACTCCTTTGTGTGGCACATAGTCTAAATCACATTCTGGATCAGGAGTATCAAGATTGATAGTAGGCGGAACAAACTGATCCTCTATCGCTTTAATACACACAATAGATTCTATCGCTCCAGTAGCACCAATACAATGTCCAGTCATAGATTTTGTTGAACTTACTTTTAATCTATAGGCATGTTCCTTAAACACTTCCTTAATGGCTCTTGTTTCTATTGGATCATTTGTAGAAGTAGATGTTCCATGAGCATTGATATAGTGTACTGCAGTTCCATCAATATCTGCCATACGCAATACATCCTGCATTGCTTTCGTAATACCCGAACCAAGCGGATCTGGGGCAGTGTAATGATATGCATCATTTATATTTGAAAATCCCACCAATTCTGCCAGAATAGTAGCTCCTCTATCCTGTGCATGCTCTAACGATTCAAGCGCAATCATAGCTGCACCTTCTGACATAACAAAGCCATCTCTGTCTTTATCAAAAGGACGCGATGCTTTTTGTGGAGTATCATTCCATTTTGTACTTAACGCATGCAGTACATTAAAACTAGAAAAAACAAAGGGTACTATGGTAGCTTCCGAACCACCTGCCAGCATAAAATCACAGTCTCCTATAATAATATGTCGTGCTGCTGATGCAATAGCGTCAGTACTTGATGAACATGCAGTATTAACAGTGTAGTTGGGACCGCATAATGCCTTATATTTTAATGCCACAGTAGAACTTGCAGAGTTTGGAATAATTTTTGATATAGTCATAATAGGCACTCTGTTCCACCCTTTGTCCCTAAAAGTATAAGCTGCATCTAAATAGCTCTCTGTTCCTCCAATGCCTACCCCTACAATACATCCCTGCCTATACTTATTCTTATCAGATAGCTGTATACCACTTTTTTCTATACATTCAATAGCAGCAGCACAGCTCATCACACTCACTTTGTCCATTTTTCGAATTTCTTTTTTTTCAAGATATGATTCTGGATTAAAGTTTTTTAGTTCCCCTCCATAATGAGTAGGATTATCTTTCATATGCTCTAACACATGAGAGTTAAGTGTAGCAATGCCACTTTTTCCATTACGCAACGATTCCCACATTTTAGGAACACTGTTACCTACTGGACACACAGTTCCATATCCTGTTATCACCACTCTTCTTTTATTCATATATCCTCCTACATGCCTCCAGAAACAACCAACACTTCACCAGTGATATACCGAGCCATATCAGAACATAAAAATATAACTGGATCAGCAATATCTTCTGCCTCCCCCATTCTTCCTAGAGGAATGGAATCTAATAATTTTTGTTTATACTCTTCATTTATTGCTACTGTCATATCAGTATGTATAAGACCAGGCGATACAACATTTACACGTACTCCTCGCTTGGCTATTTCTTTTGCAAGACTTTTAGTAAACCCAATAATCCCTGCCTTTGATGCAGCATAGTTTGATTGCCCAACATTTCCTGTTATTCCTACTATTGAACTTATATTGACTATACTCCCGCTTCTCTGCTTCAACATTATTTTTGATGCAACTTTACATGCAATAAATACACTACGCAGATTAGTCTGTATCACATCATCCCAGTCACTTTCTTGCAGCCCAATAATGAGCTTATCTCGTGTAATACCAGCATTATTTACAAGAACATCCAAACTGCCAGCTTTTGCAGTAAAATCTTGCAAGGCCTGTGATAATACTACATCATCAGTAACAGATCCTTCGTAATGCTGTAGCTTTGCATTATGCTGAGTAGCTAAGTGTAATAGCTCATCATGTTGTGGGCTTATGTGTCGGGAAAAGTATGCCAACTGAGAGACACCATTCAGTATACACTGTTTACAAATTGCAAACCCTATTCCCTTAGAACCACCTGTAATAAATGCTGTTTTATTCTGTAAAAGCATTGTACCGTCCATATTTTTACATATTTGATATATAGTATATCATAAAGAAATTATTTTTTCAAAATTATCTATTGAGGTTGCTTCAACAATAGACGCATCATTTTTGCTTGCTCTCCATTGTTCCCATAATCCTGATAACACTGTTCCTGGACCTACTTCCAATACACGAGTAGGCTGCATATCGTTCCATAGAGACTCTTCTTCTGCAATCCATACTACAGGATGTATCAACTGATCAAGATACAACGCTTTTAGCTCCGCTCCTGTGCGTACTATCGCACCAGTAACATTGGAATAAATAGGCATACATGGATCATTAAAGTGAATATCACTCATAATGCTCTCAAATTGAACACGAGCATCTTTCATAAATGGCGTATGAAACGCTCCTCCTACCTTTAAGAGAACAGATCTTTTTGCTCCTTTTTCTTTTAAGAGCTCTGACGCTTGTTGTCTTGCTTTGAGCGTACCGCTAATAACTCCTTGCACAGGACTATTATACATGGACACATACGCATGTTCTACTGCATTCTCTGTGAGTATATCATGTATACTGTCTGGATGCATCCCTAAAATAGCAGTCATTCCTAACTGTGCCTCTTCATCTTTTGAAAGATATTGTTCCTGCTTTTTACTTGCTTCTTCCATAATTTTTCCGCGCTGTACTACCATACGAAACATATCCTCTTGATTCACTACTTGTGCAAATACAAGGGCAGCATATTCACCTAAACTAAATCCAGCAACAGCATCTGGAACAATATCATGTTCTTGCAAGGCAAGTGCAGTTGCTATATTCACTGCACTTATTGCTATTTGTGTGTTCTCTGTCTTTTGAAGCTCTTCTGCACTTGATTCAAACAATAAAGAGGGAATATCTTTTTGCACTATATCAGAAACAGTAGTGAAAAAATCTGTTACTTTTTGAGAGTTATCAAAAAAATCTTTTCCCATACCTGGTTTTTGTGCTCCCTGACCGGGAAATAAAAATACAGTTTTCATATGTTCATTATAATACAGGATACCGCACTATGCAATTTTATTACAAGCATAGACATCATTTTTAGTTATTATAGAGGTATACAATACCTATGATAGCTACTATCCATACCATAGGGGTTATCTTTTTATATTCACCACGCCCCAACTGAATAGCAATATAACTTATAAAACCAAAGATAATGCCATGACTGATAGAAAAAGTAAAAGGCATCATAAACGCGGCAATACCTGCAGGAATAAGCTCAAAAATATCGTTAAAGTCAAGTTCTTTTAAGTTTTGTATAAACAAAAACCCTACATAAATAAGTGCAGGAGCGGTAGCATACGATGGTATAGAATCAATCAACGGAAAAAAGAATAAAGATAACAAAAATAAAATACCTACTACACATGCAGTCAGCCCTGATTTTCCTCCCTGCTTAATACCCGCAAGGCTTTCTATATAGGCTGTTGCGGTAGAAGTGCCTAATACACTCCCCACAATAGTTGCTATAGAATCAACAATAAGTGGTTTAGAGTTCTTTTCAATATCTAAGGCTACATTATCATCTTCATGATTCACCGAATGAGAAATGGCAAGTAAGGTTCCTGTACTATCAAAAAAATCTACAAATAATATTGATAATACCACTGTAATAAAAGGGATATTCAATAAAAGGCTCATATTAAAATCCAATGCCATAAAGGTAGAAAATGAAGGGATAATTCCTATCACTCCTTTGTAGCTGTTATCAGTAACAATAAACGAAACAATGGTAATAATAAGAATGCTCATCAACAAAGATCCACGGACTTTCAAAGATTCTAAAAATAATATAAGCAAAAACCCAAAACAGCTTAATAGTACAGTGGTTTCTTTTAATGATCCAAATCCTGTAATAGTAGCATTATTTGCAACAATAATTCCAGCATTTTGCAGTCCTATGTACGCAAGAAAAAATCCAACTCCTACTCCTATGCCAATTTTTAGATTTTTAGGAATTGATTGAATAATTATCCTTCGAAGTGATGTAACAGATATAAAAAGAAATATAATACCGCTGACAAATACAGCAAATAATGCAACTTGCCATGTAAGTCCCATTGACAATACAACTGCATAGGTAAAAAATGCATTCAAACCCATACCAGGTGCAAGTGCAACTGGCCACTTTGCATACAGTCCCATGCATAAACTTGATATTGCAGATATAATAACAGTGGCAACAAACAAGGACCCTTTGTCCATTCCTGTAGCACTTAAAATGGCAGGGTTTACTGCAATAATATACGCCATTGTTAAGAAAGTGGTAATACCTGCAGTTATTTCTGCACCTACCGTAGTTTTTAGCGTATCTAAGCTAAAATAATTATTGAGAAATCTCATACTATCTCCTCTTTTTTGAGTTGTTATGATCTCTATTTTTACCATATCATAAGAGAACGGAACTCAAAGAGTAATAGTAAAAATAACTTTTAAGAAATAGGGGAAACAAAATGTTTCTTTAATAATTGTTTACACGCGAATTTACTATTAGTATACCACATTCAGAAATTATATGAAATATATAGGTGAATTTTTTTTGGAAATTCAAGAAATAAACACGAAAAAAGAATAGGATAAACAATACTATTTTTAGCTATTTGTACTATAATATTATTGTGTATAATGCTATATACAATAAACAAATAGTAAGGAGTATTTCTATGAACGATAGCTACAAAAGCAAAGAGCTATACAATATCAAAAAAATCGGGGGGGGGGGGGGGGTACACTCTCGATATAAGCAAAGCATAACTCTCGTTGCACTGTTTTTAGTGCTAGCAATAACTACCCTCGTACTCGTAGGATGTTCGGAGGGCAGTAGTAGTTCCTCATCAGGGGGAGGGGTAACACCACCAGTAACCCCGACCCTTGCATCACTGTCCAATGTGCAGATACAAGCAGCAGGCAATGACGGGACGCTCTCGTTACGCTGGCAAGCCCCAAGCGAGGCTACACATGTAGTCGTAAACGCTACCTCTACTGCACCAGCACAGTCAATACAAGTGCGTATTCCTGCAATAGAATATCGTGCATTGTTTCAACAAGGACAATCGTACAAACTCAAAGGCTTACAAGCACTCACCAACTACACTGTAGAGATAGAGGCACAAAAGGACACAGAAGTATCACCAAAAACAACCCGTTCTGTGACAACACTGATAGATACTACTACCCCACAAGACACATTGACACAGGTAGGCGTGGAGAAGTCGGGGGATGGCATAAAGATAACATGGGACAAAGAGCGACTAGCATCAGGCAAGACAGACATAGCAGAAGCAACAATAGTGGTAAAAAGTACGACTGGAGGTACAGTGCTTGCACAAGCTACCGTGCAGAACCTACAGCAAGGAGAAGTTACGCTTCCAAACATCTCCACGCTTGCAGGCATATCCTATGATGTAGAAATACGCTACAAAGACAGAAATGACAACACAAGCAGTCCTACAACAGTACTGACAGGCGTGCAAGCATCAGCACTTTCACAAACAGTAACGCCACTGCCAGAGGCAAACCTTAGCGTAACAGCAAACGATAAAGACAATAGCCCAGCCGATGAAAGCCTGCTTATTACGTGGGGGAGCTTTGCCTTTGGAACAGGGAGCACAGCAAAAAGCCTCTTAGTACGAGTAACAGCAACCGCAACACAGACGATAGTAGCAGAGGAGACAATAAGCAAAGATACCAGTGCAACCAATGTCAGCGGAGCAACTGCACAGGCAAAAGAATACGCTACTGTGTATGTCGCAAAAGATGGCATAGCACTCACAAAACTCTACGGCACGCTTACGTACAAAGTAGAAGTGTATGTCTCTCAAAACGGAAAGTACTCCACTGCAGTGTCAAAAGAACAAGCAACAACCGACAAGACAACACAACCAGCGACCAATGTAAGTGCCGTAGGAGGAGCAACAAGCATAGTAGTCATCTGGCAAGCACCCAATGTACGAGACTATGCAGGAGTGACTATAACAGCAACAGAGAAAGAGAGCGATAAAGTAGCAAAGACAGTAACAATAACAGACAGAGCAGTACGCAACACGCAAATAATAGACCTCAAAGCCACCACCGAGTATACAGTGGCAGTACAATCGCAGGACTATGCAGGCAACAAAGGAACAGAAGCAACAACCACAGTAGATACAGGAGCAGATAGCACCGTTCCCGATGCAGTAACAAACATACAAGCAAGCTATCCCTTCGTATCAGCAACAAAAGTAGCAACACAAATAACATGGACAGCACCCGATGCAACAAAAGCCAAGAACAAAGACATAAAAGAATACAGCATAAGCATACAAGAGAAAGGCACAACTACCACAGTACTGAACGAGAAGAAAATACCCTATCCCACAACATCGCTCTCTGTCGAAGCACTCAGTCAAGGCAAAACATACACAGTAACAATACAAGCAATAGACTATGCAGAAAACAAAAGTAGCCAAGCCACACAAGACATAACAACACCCACCCCACTCACAGCTCCCTCAGCAGAACTCTTTCAACGCAAGCCCGCCCTCGTTACAACAACAGGAGCAATACAAATAAAAGCAACCTTTACGCAAGCACCTGGATCAAATACTGGCTCAAATAAGTACTACACCCTGCGTATGTACGACAGCACTACACTGGTAGCAGAAAAAAGCATAACAAACCCAGCAACCACCATTAGCTTTGGCATAGCAGATGGCATAGAAGTATCAGCAACACAAGCAACTGCAAAACAATATAGCTTTACGTTTCTCACAGTAGAACATAACAGAGTAAGCCCCCCAACAACACTCACTGACAAAGTAGCAGTATACGATGAAATATCCACTGTCCCGCCCGCACCAGAAAGCCTCACTCTGCTTATTGCAGAATCAACAGAAACAAGCGATACCGTACAGTATGAGTTTCAAGCAGGAACAATTACCAACAACCACAAAGCACCCAATGACAGACCACTCAAACCAGCACAGATACAATACAAAGTATACCTAGTAGCAGGAGACCAGAGTACTAAAACAATAGCAGAAATAAAAGCAATGACAGGAGTACAAACACAAAACATAGCAGGAAACAGTACCTTACGAGGAACATTTATAGGAACAAAAGGAGCAGTATACACCATAGGCATAGAAGCAATAAATAGCCTGAACCCCTCTACCACAAAGAAAGCACAAAGCAAAGACCTCGCACTGATACAAAAACTAGAACTGAGCACCATCCCCACCTCAAAAGCAACAGCCCCTACCTCGTCTTTAGCAAACAAGCTAGTAGTATCACAATCAACAAACACCACAGGAACAATAAAGCTAGTACTCACGCAATTAAGCACATTTACAGGAGCAAAAAACAAAGACGGCACAACAGTAACCAGCAATGATGAGCTAGTATACACCGTGTACGGCTTACAGAAAGACACAACCCCAACAGTAGCAGAAGTACAAAGAGGCAGAAAAGTAACTATAGGCAGTGCAAGGAACGGAGTGTACACAGTACCAGCCCTTAGCAGTTTAGGCTTGTCATCAGACACAGCACCAGTAGTAGCAATAAAAGGAGCAACAAAGTATCACTTTGTAGTAGAAGTAGCCATAAAAACAGACCCAAGCAAAAAAGCAGTATCGACAGTGGCAACAGTAACAACCGCATCACGAGCGACAGATCCCGCAGAAGTAAGCAACATACAAGTAAAAGGAGTAGAAGGAAGGAATGCAACAGTAACATGGACAGCCCCCAGCCTTACTGCAAGCCACAAAACAGACAAAGGAGCTACCCTAGCAGTAGCACAAGTATCGTACAAAGTATACAAAGTAGCAAAAAGTGGCAGTACACAAAGGACAATAGCAGAGATAATAATAGCAGCAGGAGGAAGCCCCACAACAACAGCAGCAGGAACAACCAACAGCACTCTGACAGGATTGACAGTAGGCACAAGCTACGAAATAGTAGTGCAAGCAGTAAACAGCACCGATCCCAACAAAGAGTCAAGAGGTGTCCGCAAAGAGTTTATCGCAAAAGAAGCCTATGGAGCACCAGGAAAGCCCACCATACAAGCAAATGCACAAGGAACTACCATAGTACTTACCATAACAGCCCCAACCGTGAAAGGAACAACAGAAGACGGAACGACTACTCTCAGAGATAATCAAATAGATTACAAAGTATACTATATAGCCTCAAATACAAGCATAAATGGAGCAACAGTAAAAACACAGGCACAAGCAGAAAGCAATGCACAAGTAGGAGCAGAAAAAGACGATGTACCAACAGGAGCAACAAGCTATACAATACGCAACCTACGATTGAATACAAAGTACTATATCACCGCAGTAGCAGTAAACAGTCTCAAAAAGACAAAAATATCAGCAGAAGCAACAGCAGTCTCTGCCAGCACTCCAGTAGTAGTGATAGGAAATGCTACAAAAGTTTCAGCAACAGTAGGCTCAACACCAACATCAGCACATACAACGAGAGTACTTACCAGCATTAGTCCTAGTGGACTATCATTTACCTGTGATGAAAGCACAGTAGATAACAGCACACTCAAACAAGAAACAGGCTTAACAGTAACATTTGCAAAAAATACCAATACAGTAACGATAACAGGCACAGCAAATAAATCAAACATACATGATACTGCTATAACTGAGTATAGCTATGGAGTAGTGGAATGTACCATTACCTCTGCAGGAGCAAACTCGGGACAAAAGGTACTTGCGACTATCAATGTAGAGACAGGGCTAGTGAAACTCCCAAGCGAAGTAGCGAGCTATTACAGACCAACAACAAAGAAAGCACTGCAAGCTATTATCACTGCAGAAAAAACAAGGCAAGGTTCGGGAGGGAACAGTAACCCTAGCCCTAACCTCAACATGATAGATACGAGTGCTATTACTGATATGTCTGGTTTATTTCAGGATGATAGTACTTTTAATGGAGACATTACACAGTGGAATACCAGCAATGTAACGGATATGACATTAATATTTAATAATGCCAGTAAATTTAATCAAGATATAGGAAGATGGAATATGAGCAGTGTAAAGTATATATATTCTATATTTCTTGGTGCAAGTGCTTTTAATCAAGACATAGGAGATTGGGATGTACGAAATGTTCGTTATCCTACAAGTGGTCTTCAGACTCAGTATTTATTTACTAATGCTAGTAAATTTAATCAAGATTTATCATCGTGGCAATTTTGTAAAGTATCATTGAATCCTAATGATTTCTTCGGTTCAGCTATGGCTGGCAAAAGAGCACAATATCCAAAGGTTGGTGGTGCAGCGTGTTCATCATAGTAGATACATAAAGACACACACCTATAACAAGAAAGGAGCTGTCCTTTCTTGTTATAGGCATATAAAAAAATCATCAGTATAGGCTAATCTGATATAATAAGAACATGAACAAAAAAATTGTTCCAAAACTATGGAAAACATTATCAAAAATAAAGAAAGAGCGTATATTACGAAGATCACAAATTGAAATTGAAAATTACTCTAAGATAGTACTGCCTATTCTCAAAAAAGTACGCGAAGAAGGTGATTCTGCCCTTTTAGAATATAGTAAAAAATTTGATACTGTTCATGTTAAGCGTGCACACTTACTCAAAGTAAGCCCTCAAGAACATGAAGAGGCTGAAAAAAATCTCAGTGAAGAGGTAAAAAAAGCAATACGTTTAGCGTATCAAAATGTATATAATTATCACTTAAAAAATAAGCATGTTCAAAATACTCCCCTAAGTGAAAATGGACAAGGAGTATTTATTGGATCTATTACCAATCCTATTGATTCGGTAGGATTATATATCCCTCAAGGAAAAGGGAGTTTTCCTTCTATGGTATACATGCTTGCTATCCCTGCATTGATTGCAGAAGTGCCACGTATTGTCATGGTATCTCCTCCGCTTAAAAACGGAACGCTCGATAGTGCATGTCTTTATGCTGCAAAACTCTGTAATATTCATGAAATATACAAAATAGGAGGAGTACAGTCTATTGCCGCACTCGCCTATGGTACTAAAACAATACCTGCAGTCAACAAAATTATAGGACCAGGCAGTGCTATAGTAAGTGCAGCAAAGCATTATGTGCGTACATATGTGGATGTGGGGCTTCCTGCTGGCCCATCAGAATCACTTATTATTACCGATGCCACCACTCCTGCAGATATTGTAGCGTACGATCTTTGTATTGAAGCAGAACACGGAGAAGATTCAATGGCAATAGTGCTCACTCATAAAAAAGAGTTTGCACATACAGTGGCAAAACATCTCAACAAGATTATAGAACAAGCTCCGCCATTACAACAAGAAATATTATTAAAAGTCTTTTCAACCTATATTGGAATAATTATCACCAGTAGCCTCCAAGAATCTATCAATATAAGCAACCTCATAGCCCCAGAACACCTTTTAGTGCATTCCGAATGGCCTTCTAAAATACTGAGCAAAATTACCAATGCAGGAGAAATACTTCTTGGCAAGCACAGCCCCTTTAGTATAGCAAACTATATAGCTGGTGCAAATGCAGTACTCCCTACTGGAGGTATGGCACGCAGTTATTCAGGAGTATCAGTAAAAGACTTTATAAAAGAAAGTGTTATCATTCAAGTTACTCCCAAAGGATTTGAGAAACTTTCTCCGCATGTACAAACATTAGCAGAATACGAGGGATTTTACTTTCATAAAAAAGCATTAGAATATCGTGAACAACAGAATACTACTTTACAAAAAAATCATAACAAAACAACACCATTGCAATCAAAAAAAACAGAAACATTTATACAACGCACTAAGGCATTTAAGACAATAATACAACCAACAGAAGCAAAACCTAAAGATACTCAAAAATAAAGGTGTATCCCTTGTTTACTACATTACAGCAAGCATTATCATGGATAGAGCAATACGATAACCTAAGATACCAACATACTCCTCATAAACTAAAAAGAATACAAACAGTATTAACATTATGCAATAATCCTCATAAGGACCTGAACATTGTTCATATAGCAGGCTCAAAAGGAAAAAGTAGCACTGCCATTGCACTCTCTCATCTACTTTGTAAAAACAATTATAGCACGGGACTGTTTAGTTCTCCTCATATTATGCACTACAATGAAAGAATAAAAATCAATGGAAAAAATATAGATACTCCTTATTTTCTTTGGGCAATAAATCACCTATACACTCTTATTGAAACATACAACAAAAAGCAAGCAGAAACAACAGCCTTAGCACCCACTATGTTTGAAAAACTGTTTGCTATTAGCTTGCTTATATTTCAGCAAAAAAAAGTGCAGTGGGCAATAATCGAAGTTGGCATAGGAGGACTTTTTGATACAACAAATGTTATACAGCCAAAACTAAGCATCATCAGCACCATTGAATACGAACATCGTGCTATATTAGGAAACACGCTAGAAGAAATTGCAGCACAAAAAGCTGGTATCATAAAAAAAAATACTCCTGTACTCATAGGCAAGCAAGTGTACAAACAAGTACATACAGTGTTTTCTACTGTAGCGTTAGAACATAACGCTCCTTGTTATTTTTTTGCAGATATAACAAAATACACAATACGCTCATACAGCGATACTGTAGGAAATGTATCCAACTCAAACACAACACATATAGCTATGGAAACTATGCTTAATGGAATACTCTCATCATACACAGTACATACACCAAGTATTCTCAAGCCTATTATCGAAAATCAATTACTGGCTTTCTGTGCTTTTCAGATATTACACACACATGCACAATTACATAGCACTCCATACAAACATAGTAGCTCTACAGTACAATTTTCTCATGAAGTACAAATTCCTTGTCGTGCCGAAATTATATCAGGCATTCCTCCCCTCTACATAGATATTGCTCATACAGCACAATCACTGCTTGCCAGTCTTGGTATGGCAACACTCCGCTTTACCCCTCTAGTACTCATAATGGGATTATCGAAAGATAAGGACCCTGTAGCCATTGTCAATACAATAGCTACCCTCTTGCCTCTCTTTGAAAAAATAATAATCACTACAGCAGGCACCCGAAAACCAATGCCTGCAAAAAAACTGTACCTTGCCTGTAAACAAACACAGCCAACACTACAATCCCTTCAATGTATTACAGACTATCATAGAGCATTTCAAAAAGGGCTTACCATTGCTCATAAAAAAAACGCAATGATAGTCATAGCAGGCTCTACCTATCTTTGTGCTGAACTACGCAAGCAATATGTACAACAACAAAAGGAATATAACAATGTCTCTTAATTGGAAAGAAATTGATCTGATTTTATCAGAACTATCATTTACACAAGGAAAAATACAACAAATACGGCAACCAGAATTTCATACATTATACTTAGGCATTTATGCCTCTCATCAGCTACAACACCTTTATTTTTACCTTGCACAAAATACCGTTCGTATACATACAGAAAAACATGCTTCACAAAAACCTAAAAATCCTCCACGCTTTCAACAACTATTACAATCTCGCCTCGTAGGGGCTACAGTTGAATCGATAGAACATCTCTACAAAGACAGAATGATAGTACTTACATGCAAAAAACGATTATCTCATACGCAAGCAGAATACCTGTATTTGTTTGCTCGACTATGGAATAATCAAGCAAATATCATTTTATACGATAACAACAATATCATCATTGATGCACTCTACCGCCGTCCTCAAGCAAACATTATGCCCAAAAAACCCATGATAACAATTACCCCACCAACACACACAGAAAAACATATACACACAACAGTACGACAATGGAGCAGAGATGATAATAGCCCGCACCCTTTTAATGATTATATTGCTCAACACTATAGAAAGCTCCGTCAGCAAACATACCTTGAAAAAAAAGAAACACATCTTCTCTCCATTGTACAAAAAGCGTTACCGTACCTAAAAAAAACGCTGAATGCCGTGCAAGAACAAATTGAATATCACTCACAGTTTGATATTTCATTGTTTATTGGCAACGAAATATTAGCTCACTTACACAACATAGCCCCACAACAAGAATGGCTGTATATTACTCACTCGCAAACAAAAGAATCCATCACAGTACATCTTGACACTAGCCTTAGTCCTGCACAAAATGCCGAGAAATATTTTCAAAAATACAAAAAATCAAACAAGAAACTTGAGACATTAAAAGAAAAGCATATTGATTTAGAACAAAACTACAACAATATACAAAAAGCCCGACAGTTATTATTACAAATACAGCAATATCAGGAGATAATAGCAATACAAGAGCATTCTGATACCCCACCACTCAATATTGAAGCTACCTTATATGAAGTAACAAAAATAGTAAAGCATAGTATGTTTGCACATAAACTTGATTCTCATTATCTCCTTGACAATGGTAGCAAAGAGTATCAGAAAAAAGCACAACAGCATAGCTCAAATACACAAACACCTGTTGCAAAACAACATAAGCACATCGGTATTCATATCCATACTGAAAAATATACATTTTTTATAGGAAGAAATGCAAAAGAAAACGATACTCTCCTACGCCATATTGCGCGTGGCAACGATATTTGGATGCATGTTCGTGGAACATCGGGGGCTTTTGTGTTTATACGAGCTCTAAATAAACAGGCTATTCCTCTCAATAGACTTGAAACTGCAGCACAACTTGCCTGTTTATTTAGTAAATGTGTGCATGGAAACACTGTTGATCTCCATTACACACAAGTGAAATACCTACGAAGAATACCAAAAAAAATAGGGCTTGTCTCCATACAACGCGACAATGGATTTACCATTGTGTTTAATCGTACTATTGCAAAAGCTATGCTAGCACAGCCCTAAAGATTTTCTTACTGCTCTTATGGTTCTATAGCAAGAAAGAGTATTTCTTTTCTTGCTATAGGTGTGTTCTTATGAACACGCTGGATCACCTTTATACTTTGGATACTTTGCTGTATCACCATCCATAGCGGAAGAGTTGAAGTCATTTATGGGATTAAGCTTTGTTTTACACAATCTCCATGATGATAAATCTCGATCAAATGCACTAGCTAACCTAAATATACTATCTGAGAATCTAACATTTCTTACATTCCAATCACCTATATCTTGATTAAATTTACTAGCAGCAAGAAATAAACTACTCATCCGAATAACCCTACTCACATCCCAATCTCCTATATCTTGATTAAACTTACTAGCAGCAACAAACATAGAAGTCATATTAGTTACTTTACTCACATCCCAATCTCCTATATCTTGATTAAAAACACTACCTGTTCCATCTTGAATATAAAACATATTAGCCATATTAGTTACATTACTGGTATTCCACCGTGTTATGTCTCCATTAAAAGTCTTATCATCCTGAAATAAAGACTGCATATCAGTAATAGCACTCGTATCTATCATGTTGAGATTGGGACTAGGGTTGTTGTTTCCTCCTGAACCTTGCCTTGTTTTTTCTTCACTAATAATAGTTTGCAGTGCTGATTTTGTCGTTGGTCTGTAATAGCTAGCTGCTTTTCCTGATGGTGCTGTTCTTAGCTCTGTCTGTATAACGATAGTGGCGGGTACTTTTGTATTTGAAGCAGTAATGGTACAGCTTACTACATAATAGCTATACTCAGTAATATTAGTATCATGTACATTGGACTTATTTGCTATGCCTGTTATAGTAACTGTTTTGCTACTCTGGTTAAACGATACTGCTAGCCCTGTTTCATCTTTGATTTTCTTTGCATCTGCCTCTAGTATGTTGGCATCACAGGTAAAATTATTACCACTGGGAGTGCTGCTAAGTACTCTTGTAATATTTACTGCTGGGGTTTTGCCTACTTCTGCTGAGACTATGCTCGTGTTTCCTATAGATATTGATCTTGCTACAAACTCCTTACGTAATCCTGTTGATTCCTTTGCAGAATCGGTACTGTTTATTGCTTGCACGACTATTTCGTAGGTTCTTCCGTTTATCAATCCTGCTAAAGTAGTGTTTGTTGTTCCTGCTGCTATGTTTTTTGTTGCTGTATTAGCATTTGCTTTTATTTGTGCTACTGTCCTCTGTGTACTGCCATCCTTAGCAATACTATATACTTTGTACGATACTTGTGCGGTTGTTAGGGCATCTCCTGTATCTGCTTTGTGACTTGCAATAAGGCTGGGGGGTGTCCATGATACTCTCGTGCCTGCTTGGTTTGGGGCTACCCTTGTTTGTATGCTTGATACTTCTGCGGGGGCTGTCGCTTGTGATGCGGTTGTTACTGTTGCCACTGTCGATGCTACTTTTTTGCTTGGATCTGTTTTTACTGCTACTTCTACCACAAAATGATACTTTGTTACTCCTTTTATTGCTACTACTGGTGCTGTGTCTGAAGATAAGCCTAAACTGCTAAGCGCTGGTACTGTGTACACTCTGCTACTGGCACTGCCTATGTTTACTTTCCTGCCTGCTAGTACTTCTGCTACTGTAGGGGTTGTGTCTTTCTGTAAGCCGTACACGGTGTATACTAGCTGATTACTTGCTGTTATGTTTGTGCCATCGTAGTCTTTTGCTCCTGTAAATGTGCTTAACTGCGTGAGTACCAGCTTTATTGTTCCTGCTGTGCTTGTTGACGGTGATACTACTAGCTTGTTTGCTAAGGACGAGGTAGGTGCTACTGCTTTGGAAGTATAAATTTCCTTTATTTCTGTTACATCAGTGTAAAAGTCTGTAGGAAAGAGTTTGCTACTATTTGATGCATCGTAATTGGGGCTTGTTGTGTTTACTATCCTTACTCCTATGTAGTAGTCTTTTGCTGTTTCTATGGGGGTGTCTCCTGCATTGCTTCCACTGGTGCTGTCTACTATTGCTATGGATAGTGTGTTTTGAGTTGTTCCTGTTGCTTTTGTGTATTTTGCTACTCTTGCTCTACTTTTTTCCACTGCCCATAGGGCTGATACGCTGGCAGGCTTTCCAGTGGTGTCTTCTTTCTTGAGGTATAGCACATAGTAGGCAAGGTCTGTCGCTTCAAGGGCATTGCCATTTGCCTTGCTCACTCCTGCTATGTTTGAGGCATTAAGCTGTACTGTTATGACTTTTTTTCCACTATTGCCTCCTGTGGCAGGCACTGCAAATACTACTGCGTTGTTTGTAGTATAGGTTGTTACTTTTGGTGCGTTTGGGGGTGTAGTAAGTGTTGCTGTTTTTATTGTTGCTGATGTTCCTATGCTATAGGCGGGATTGAGGCTGTTTATTGCTTCTACTCCTGCGGTATATTCTGCTCCTTTTGTTCCTATAAATGTTGCTTTTAATTCTGCACTGTTTCCTGCTAGCTCTCTTGTTTGTACTCCTGCAAGGGCTTTTATTGCGTCTAGTGTTTTTGTGCTGTGGTCTCCTGCTACTATGTATACTTTGTACTGTATTTGTGCCTGTGTGAGTTTGCTTCCGCTGGGGGCTTTGTTGTCGTTAGTAATGTCTCCTTTACTAAATGTATAGACTGCTGTTGCGGTTGTTTGGGTTACTGATTCTACAGAGAGTGTTGCATCTTTGGCAGCTGGTGGTGCGGTCGAGGTGCTATCGTATACTGCTACTGCATCAGCGAGAGGGGTTACGGGGCTTACTCTGTTATTTGCTATTTGTAAAAAATCAAAGCGATAGTTCTTAGCATTTGCTTGGTACTTGGGTACTTCTAAGCCATCTGCTATACCAAAGCTAATGGTGGTTGCTGGGTTTGTTATGCTTTTTTCTGCTATTACGGTAGCTCCCTCTTTCATACGCAAGGTATAGTATTGTCCTATGCCTGGAGCTGTCTTAAAGGTTGCTTTTATTTGTATGACTCCTGTTTTGTCTAGTGTAGGCTTGCTTTGAAAGAGTTCTGCTGAGGGTGCTGTAAGCTGAGAGGGGGTGGTTATGTCTTGTGTAGCTTTAGTGCTTTTGTTTTCTGCATAGTCTATTGCTTGTATTGTTACTGTGTATGTTTTGCCTTGACTGAGTTCTTCGACAGAGAGCGATGTTGTGGGATAGGGTATTTTCTTCTCATTGACTACTGCAGTACTTGTGCCTTTCTCTTGTATGCTTACGCTGTATTCTTTTATGTCTTTGTTGTTGCTTATGGGCTCTGTCCATGTTATTTGTGTTTCTACTTTTGTTGCTGATACAAAGGGATAGCTTGCTTGTATGTTTGTTACTGCATCGGGGGCGGTGCTATCTGCTCCTGTACTTACTGTGGCATTTTCTGCTGTTCCTTTGTTGCCTGCATAGTCCTGCGATTGTACTGCCACTGTATACTCAGTGGTAGCTTTGAGGCCTGGTATCTGTGTATTGCGTACTGCTCTGTCTGTTATTGTTACTGTCTTTGCTGAAGTACTGCTACCTTTCTCTGTTGCTGTTATAGTCACTCCTGCGTAGTCTCGTACATTAGGTGCTTGCCAGATTACTACTATGCTTGTTGCTCCTCCTACTGCACTTACATTGCTTACAGGCTCTGTGCTTTTGTCTGTTGTTGCTAATTCTTTTGACACTGCAGTGGAGTACTTTCCGTTCTGAGAGACATACACTTCTACTTTGTACGTAAGCGTGCCATAGAGTTTTGTGAGTGCTATGCCATCTTTTGCGACATACACAGTTGCGTATTCTTTTGCCTGTGCAGTCGCTCCGCTAACATTGGTTGCACTGGTATCTTTGCTTATTGTCTCCTCTGCTACTACTGTATTTGTTGCGGTTGCTGTGACTCGTACTTGGAGTTTTTTGTTTGAAAAGTCAAAACTCCCCCACTTGATAAGCAGGCTTTCATCGGCTGGGCTATCGTCTTTATTGTTTGCTGTCACTGTAAGGTTTGCCTCTGGCAGTGCTGCTACTGTTTGTGAGAGTGCTGATGGCACTATGCCTCTGAGTGCTTGCTTTGCCGTGCTTTTGTTACCGTTGCTATCTTTGTACACTACCACTATATCATAGCTGATGCCGTCTATAGTAGGCACAGCAATGCTCAGCTCTCCTTGTGTTACATCTTGTACTGATACTTCTGTCTTTACCCCTGTAGTCTTTTCTATTACCTGTATTGTGGCTTCTGCTATGTCTGTCTTGCCTGATGATAGCAGTGCTTTGTCCCATGTGAGCTTTATGCCATTTGTTGCTGATTCTACTGCTACCTGTGTAAAGGTGTCTTGTGGGGCAGTTTCATCACTCAGTGTTGTAATAGAGCGGGTTGTTTTTGGTGATACTTCTGAGTCCTTTTGGGCTTCTATCTCTACAGTGTAGTGAGTGAGTGCTTGTAAGCCTTTTAGTTTATACGATTGTCCTTGTTGGAACAATGCACGATATTCTATTGCAGGAATACGCACTTGTATGACTTGTGCTGGTGCAGTAGAGGTAGCGTTTACTACTACATGTGTAGCATCGCTTGGGGCTTGCCAGCGTAAAGCAAGCGTCCCATCATTGCCTGCTGCTTGTATCTGCACATTGGACACTGATGCAAGTGTCGGGGTTACTGGTGAAGTTCCTCCTCCCCCTGATGAGGAACTGCTACTGCTCTCTGCACATCCTACGAGTACGAGGGTAGTCATTGCTAGCACTAAAAACAGTGCAACGAGAGTTATGTTTTGCTTATATCGAGAGTGTACCCCCCCCCCCCCCGATTTTTTTCACGCTGTGTAATTCCTTACTCAACCATATTTTTTTCAACTGTTTTTTCATAAAAATCTCCTTTATGATTTTATCTATATATCATGTATAATTATCATTACACATAATGCAATATCATTATAGCATATAATACTATTTTTTTGTGCATATTGCATCACCCACAGAAAGAAAAAAAAAAAAAATACATCAAAATTTATGTATAATATACATGCCTATAGTAACATGTGATAATAATGCTACAATAGAGATACACAGCTTACAGATAAATAAATATGAAAAACAGTACAGATACACAGCTTACAGATAAAGTAGTTCTCATCTTAGGATTAGGCCTCCATGGAGGAGGAAAATATTCTATTCTGTTTGCTCATTCACAAAAAGCAAAGCAAATACTAGTGAGTGAACTTGCAACAAAAGAGCGATTTCATGAAATAATACAATCTCTTTCGCACATTCCCATAGAATATGAGTTTGGAGGACATAGCAAACAATACATTGATAAAGCAGACTACATTATCAAAAACCCTGCAATTCCGCCACAGTCCCCTATGTTACGCTATGCAATAGAACAAAACAAAAAAATAGAAACCGATATATCATTATTCTTAAATACTTTCCATACAAAAAACTACAGCACAAACATTACTATGGTTACTGGAACAAAAGGAAAATCAAGTATTAGTACCGCCCTCTATCAATTACAACAGCAACATCTACAGCGTACAACAAACCCAGACAGGCAAGTACAACTTGTAGGAAACATTCGCAATTCTGTACTATCAGTGCATAGTGCAATAGACACACAAAATACACCGCAAACAATTTCTCAGCATACTCCCCATCATATAGTATGCGAACTCTCTGCACAGCAAAGTGGAGATTTACAATATACCTCACATCTTTCTTTACATACTATACAATGCCTTGTATTTACCAACCTTATGCGGGATCACCTAAATTACTATAAAGACATGGAAGACTATTTTAATCATAAAATATTTATATTTAAGAAATTCGCAGAACACATACAGCAACAAACCATACACAAATCAGAAACACACACAAAATATAGTGTTATTCTGCCTAATGATACATGGGGAAAACGTATTGCTTCATTATATAAGCCAGAACACTGTATATGGCATAGCAGTAATGCTATTTTAGAAGATGATACATGTGGTGCTTGGGCGGAAAAACAAGTTGCTCAACACCCAAATCAACAACTAGATACCTATGTACTCTATTATAGAACAAAAAAAAATACCCCTGCAAAAATATGCTGTACTATAGAAACCAGTAGTATCCACAAAAACACTCTCAAACAATCAGAACAACACCAAACACATAGTACTCACTACCTGATACAAAATATCCTCATAATAATAGCATACTGTATTGGAAACAACATAGCTATACCAAATACCCTACACAGTTTTAAGCAATTACTCACACTTGAACATAGAAAAGAATCGCTTGGTACAGTACAAGGTATACATTTTATAAATGACAGTGCTGCCACTATTCCTCATGCTATGCAAATTAAAAGTATAGCAACACAACCCGTATTTCTTATTTGTGGAGGAACAGATAAAAATCTCAGAGCAGAAGATATAGTCCCTGAATGTAACGCTGCCACTCATAGCTACTTTCTTGCAGGGAGCTTTACTGACTCAATACTACCGCTCCTTAGATCAGAACACAGTAGCTATTCTGGTCCTTTTACACATTTAGAGGATGCAGTACACAATGCTATTATTGATGCAAAGAAAATGAATAAGCATAACAACACAAACAGCATTGTTATTCTCTCACCAGGCTGTGCCTCTTTTGGTATGTTTAAGCATGAATTTGACAGAGGAGATAAATTTAAGCATATCGTACAAGAATATATGCGTTCTATTCATTAGTAACAGGTACTTTTGGCAAAGTAATAAGTACCATAGCAAATAGTTTATTATTTTTTATCTTATTTCTAAATCTAGGCATGTGAAAAATACCCTAAATCAACAGGTTTTTTTTCTACTTTTTGTACAGAATACATTTTGTCTGGAAATGCTATATCACCAGCACTTATAGCATCATTGAAAGTAGAAAAATACGCTCGTATTTCACCACCTTTCATCAATGCATATTCATTTCTATGAGATATAACAATATCATCAAACATTTTCTTAAAAGCCTCATAATTTTTATCAACCTCTGCTTGACGCTTCTTAATCATATCTTTTTGATTATCCATATTTCTATTATATTTCATATACCATATTTTGTCAAATTTAATTATATTTATTAATTATAAAGCATATATCATATTATTATTTGAAATAGTACTTTTATACCACTCCATTTTTTACACTTATTATGTACCATACATCTGTTGTTGCTTAAAATTTACCAGCTGTACCGCTTCATCTACATGTTGTTTACAGATATTCATTTCATTTTCTACATCAGCAATAGTTTGAGCTACACGATAGAGTACTACTTTTCTTCTC
Source organism: Spirochaetia bacterium (assembly GCA_965218205.1). Lineage (GTDB taxonomy): Bacteria > Spirochaetota > Spirochaetia > WTKD01 > CBDDCA01. The sequence continues at coordinate 2,018,452 of OZ244590.1, forward strand.
TCACTAATACCAAGACTCGTTAAAGCATGCTGTATACTTCTATGCGCTTCTTTTGAAAACGAAAACAAGGAGTATACCTTATCGCTCGGACAACGGGAGTTCCATCTATTATGCAAATGGGCTTCTTCATAGCGTTGTGTTTGTATATCACTTGCATTTCGCACCGCTATTTTTCTTTGCACCATATCGTGTAAACGAACAAGTTTATTTTCTTCCTTTCCTTGTGTTCTATACTGGGTAGAAAATTTAATATCTATTCTATCCCACAATGCAGCTCCAATTTTTTTCCAATAACGAAATATTTCTTGTTCACTACACATACACCATTCCCCTAAACTCTGTGGTTTTCCAAAATTTCCACAAGGACACAAGTTAGTAGTAAGAAGTAACTGAAAGTCAGCAGGACATTCCCATTTCTGTCCCGCACGGCTAATAAGCACTGTATGCTGATCTAATGGTTCTCTCAATGCTTGCAATACACGTGCCTTAAACTCAGGTGCTTCATCTAAGAGCAATACTCCCAAATGAGCAAGAGAAATCTCTCCTAAGGCATTACTGCTACTACTTCCTATCATGCCCTCCACAGATGCGGTATGATGAGGAACACGCACTGGTCTTTGCTGTATAAGCCCTTTCTTTTCAATCGAAATACCACTCTGTGAATACAGAGAACTTACCTCTAAGGACTCAGCAAAGCTTAGCTTAGGCAATAAAGACGCTAATCTAATAGCACTTGCTGTTTTTCCTGTTCCTGGAGGACCACACAATAAAACATTATGTCTTCCTGCCGCAGCTATGGTCATAACACGCTTTAATGGTTTACTATAAGAAAGATCAGCCATACTAACACCATTTGTATTTTCTATAAGAGAATCATGCCCATCTATCTCATCACATAGACCTCCCGAAGTACTCCATGCATATGATTGTTGCAACTCACTTAAATGCCCAATAGTAAGATAGCTACCATGTTGTGTAATAGAACCTTCTTTTGTATTAGATTCATGAAACACAAAATGCGTAATTCCATATTCCAATGCAGTAATCACAGCAGAAAGTCCTGCGGTAATAGGACGAATAGTACCATTTAACTGCAATTCACCACACGACATAACCGCATGTTCAAAGCCAGCTATTTGTTTTGTAGCAATAAGAATACCTAAGGCAATCGGTAAATCAAATCCAGAACCCTGCTTCTTAACATCGGCTGGAGCAAGATTGATAAGTATTTTCTTTTGAGGCCACACAAAACCACTTTTTCGTATAGCTATTTTTACTCGTTCACGAGCTTCTTTTACTTCACTTGAAGGTAGCCCTACAATTTCAACACCTGGAATACTTCCACAAATATCAACCTCTACTTGTACCAGCTTTCCTTTCAATCCTAATGGTGCGTACGCATATACCATGCATTAAAATACACACTATATATAAGTTTGATTGATATAAAATAAATAAAAGTGGGAAAAAAGAAAAAAAAGTCCGGCAACTACTTACTCTCCCACTATACAGCAGTACCATCAGCGTTTGAGGGCTTAACTTCCGTGTTCGGAATGGGAACGGGTGTGACACCTCAGCTATTATCACCGGACAAATTATACTCTAAAAAATCAGTTGTAACAGCAAAGTGTACCATTACTTTATTAGTTTACTCTATTTCAACAGAACATGTCAAGAAAAATGAGAAAAAAAGCTGTACTTTTACCATCTCGTATGAACCCCCAAAATCCATGATAGTAATTATACTATCATGGAAATAACAAACAAAAATAAAAAAAAGGGGGTGAGTACATGATATACTCTACACTTTATAATACAAGAAATCAAAAAGAACTGCATAAAGTACGCTTAGCTATAGCACTTTCTGCAAAAGAACACGGCATCAAAAGTACTGCTCGTATCTTTCATATATCTCCTAATACCGTACGTAAATGGCTGCAAAGATACAAAGAGAAGCCGAAAGCTATGCTCTATGATAGGCGTCCTGCTTCAGTAGAACATCCTAATACCATGATACCTTACTATCAGTTAAAACTCAAAGAGATATGCGAAACATTACAGCACTATCATCAACGATGTATTGCCTCTCATATACAACGAGAGTATGCCATTCCTTATTCCATAAAGACTATCATTAAGCATCTGAGAAAGATGGGGTTTTTTAAGACACATAAAAAGCAAAAAGCAGAAAAGAAACAAGAGGCACGCCTATGGAAGCAACTGCTGCAGTTTTGTCAAAAAATACAAGTAGATATTAAATATCTTACCGATATCCCTGAATTATACTTCTCATTACGCAAGTTTTGCCTCCCAAAGTATCAAATTACCGCACGCGATGTCGCAACAGGGGCTTTATGGATATGCTTTGCTACTCAAAAAAGCTCTTCTCATACCGCTTTGTTTATTGAATATCTGCTTACTCATCTTGCTTCTTTTCACGTTGATACTTCCTCTATTACTATTCAAACTGATAATGGCTCTGAGTTTATCTCAGGGGCTTTTAGTACAAAACAGTCTGCTTTTGTTACTTCTCTTGCAGCATACGAGGCACACCATACTACTATCCCATATGCTTCTCCTACTTACAATTCTGATGTCGAGGCTTCTCATAAACTTATTGAAACTGAATGCTATGCAAAAATGCAGAATCCTACTCTCAGTACTTTTTTACTCAAAAGTGCTGAGTATCAATATAGCTTTAATCATCAACGCCATAACTCTTATAAACACGGCTCTCCTGCTTTGTTGCTCAAAGAAAAAAGTCCTTCTCTGGATCCTTGTGTACTTACTCTGCGCCCTCTTATTGTTGATACTTTCCTTACTAAACGAACATTACACACTTGGCATAATAGAAATTTTGCAGTATACTGATTTTATCAAAAGGGTTCACACGAAACGGTAAAACTCCAAATGAGAAAAAAAGCAAATATCTTGCTCCATATCCCTAAAAACAATACTCATTACTGTGCAGATTGTATTGCTTGAATAAATTTTTGTACTGCTTGCTTTGAAGAACTATACTCACCATTAAAATGCCTTGTAATGACATCGTACATAGCATTTTGGACAGCAGGAGTAACCGCATATCCATGAGCCATAGACCCAAGAAGGGACTCGTTGTTGCTTGCACTGATCACATCTTGAATACCTTTTTGGCTAATAGAGTCCATACTCGTTCCTATAATATCAGTTCTCGCAGGAACCGACCCTTTTATCATACTAAACTGCTCTTGAAAACTAGCATTCATCATAGTCTTTATAAGCTCTTTTTGAGCTAATTCTCTTTCAGATTCTACTTTGAACATAAAAAATTGATCTGAGCTAAACAATACTGATCCCTGTGTACTAGGAGTTCTCACTCCTATAAAATCATTTCCTGACAACATACCAGCTTTGCGAAACTCTCCTTTTACCCAATCTCCCATCATTTGAAACGCTGCTTCTCCGTTAATCACCATAGCAGTTGCATTATCCCAGCTTCTGTTAAGAAAATTATCATCTACATACGAACGCAATACTGTCATCCTATCAAATATCACTTCCATAGTAACAGAGTTAATTTCAGTAATATCTAAATCAATCAATGCTTTTTTATAAAAAAATGAACCTCCTGTAGCTAATGCAACTCCATCAAAAAGTATTGCATGTTGCCATGCCTCTCCACCATGTGCAAGAGCAATTTTTCCTGACGATTTTACTCTCTCTAGTGCAGTAACATACTCATCCCATGTCGTAGGAATAGCTATATTCAATTTATCCAGCAACTTTTTATTTATCCACAACCAATTTGTAGAATGTATATTTACAGGAACAGAAACCCATTTTCCCTTATACTTTGAGAATTTTTTAATTTCTTCAGGAACAATTTCATCCCAGCCCTCTTCTTTTGCAATATCATCAAGCTGAGCTGACGCTCCAAGCTCTGCCCAATCAAGAATACTAAACCCAAGCATTTGTGCAGCAGTAGGAGGATTACCTGCAGAAACACGCACACGAAGTTCATTCAATGCTTGTTCTCCTCTCACAACAGGAAAATCCACATATGCTATGCCTTTTTCTGTAAGCTGTTGCTGTAATAACTTCCATGCAGCAGCTTCACTCCCAGATGTCCACCAATGAAATACTTCAACTTCTTTTTTACCAGTATCCTCCGAATTAGCACCTGCATATAAAGAAATAGAACTGACCATACATAGCATTACTAATAGAAACATTAATTTTCTCATATCGTCCTTCCTTGTATATACTATATCAGTTATACCATACATATATATGTAGTACAGTATACACGATCAATACGCAAAAACTACATGTATGCAAAAAAACAGCTACATATCTGCAACCTTAAACAATACCTTTGGTTTACTGTGTAAAGATACTGCAGTTTGAAAAGCACCATTAGCTTCTTCTAAAGAATACTCCCGTGTTTCTACAATATCAGAGAAGAAATGTGTAATAGTCTCGCTATGTGCAATACATTCCAGCGATTTCTTAAAATCTTGTTTTTGATACGCTTGACTCCCAATACAGAGTATTTCTTTTTTTGTCATTTCAAAAATAGGAATACTCTTATTACGTGGAAAAGTACTCACTATGATCAGTTCTCGCAATGGGGGATCCACTGCCAATAGAGATTTCAATACATTATCACTCCCAGAACATTCAAACACCGTATCAATAGCCCCTAACTTATTGCTGATATAAGATACACAATTAAATAGATGATCGGTTATACATTCTGCCCTTTTTTTGTTTATCTCCACAAATGTTATCTCTTTTATGCCATACACTTCTCTCAAAGCAATACCAATACACAAGCCTATTGTTCCCCCCCCAACAATAAGACAAGATTTTTTTTGTATGTTACTCAGCTCTATAGCATGAATAGCTACCGCAAAAGGCTCAACAAAAACTCCTTCTCTTATTGTCATAGTCGCAGGAAGAACAAAAATATCATCATCTGGTACTAAGACATAGTCTGCAAAAGTACCATCTCTTTGAAACCCTAAAAACTCCCTTTGCACACAAAGCTGATGTTTTCCTATACGACATACAGCACATGTGCCACAACTCTTGTAAGGAAATAGAGCAACAGCAGCTCCTACTTGAAGCTCTTTGTTGTATGTTTCATGTACAATACCACTCGCTTCATGCCCTAAAATAAATTGCGTGGGAGGCTGTACACGAGGTTGCTTTCCATGATATACATGTATATCTGAACCACATATGCCAGAATACAGCACTTTTATAATTGAGCTTCCTTTCTGTAAACGAGGATAGGCAGAATCTCGTACATCAAGATGCCCTATTGTATCAATAAATACACTTCTCATATATTCTCCTAATTACTAAATAACTGCGGTAAAAATAAGGAAATGGATGGAACAAACAATATAAGCAACGTAAAAATAACTAGCCCTACTAAAAAAGGGAGAGTACCAAAAGCAGTTTCTTCTAGGCTTGTATTTGATAAATTCATAGCAATAAAAAGATTAGCTCCTAATGGGGGACTTATCAAAGCCACTTGATTTGTTACAATCCATAAAATTCCAAAATAGATAGGATCAATGCCTAACTGATGTATCACAGGCATAAGAATAGGAACAAGGATAACTATCGTTGACAAAGTTTCCATAAACATTCCTAAAAAATACAGTAACAGTACTATCAGTAACAGCACTATAATTGGATTTGTACTAATAGCAAGCATTGTTGCCGCAAAATTCTGTGGTATCTGATTGATAGTAAGAAATCTGCCAAACAAAATAGATACCCCTATAATAATATGAGAGGTCCCTGAAGTAACAGAAGTAAGAGTAAGCGATTTTTTTACCCCTTCCCATGTAAGTGTTTTGTTTATACATTTTCCCACTAATAGAGCATATACCACTGCTACAGATGATGCTTCCACTGGAGTAAAAACCCCTCCGTATATTCCTCCAAGAATAATAAAGGGAGTCAGCAAAGAAAAAAAATTCTTCTTTATTATCCTTATGGCATCCTGAACAGTATATGTTTCCTCAATAACAGGCAAGTTACGTTTCTTTGCCACAACAAGTGCCACCATAATAAGCATTATTCCTCCTACCAAACCAGGAAAAAACCCTGCAAGAAAAAGAGTGCTTACAGAAACATTTGCCATCACTCCATATATAATAAGAGGATTACTTGGAGGAATCAATATTCCCAGAGTACCTCCAGTAGCACTTACCCCAGAAGCATATATCTTACCATATCCTTGTCGTACCATAGCTGGTATCATAATAGATCCCATTGCAGCAACAGTTCCCGGACCTGAGCCAATCATTGCAGCAAAAAACATGCAGCCAATAATGGTAACTATTGCTAAGCCTCCTTTGATTTTCCCTACAATAAGATGTGCTACTTCAACAATTTGCTTTGCTATTCCTCCTTGTTCCATAATACAACCCGCAAACACAAACGAAGGTATTGCAAGCAATGGATACAGATCTGACACTTTACTTATATCAATAGGGATAATAGAAAGAGGAGTCCCTGTCATAAACAAAAAAGTAACAGTAGCCATTCCTAACGATACCCAAATAGGAACTCCTAGTAGTAATAATAAAAACAATAAAAGCCATATTATATTATCCATTTTGTGTTCCTCTTATTTTTCTGATAATAAGCTGAATCATTCTAATCGTCTGTAATATAAACATAATAGGAATAATAGCGTATATCCATGCCATGTTAATTTCCAATACTGGAGAGGTTTGTGGACGAACAAATAATGTTTGTATATACAATATAGATTGATATACAATAATACCATTCAATAAAAACCATATGCCATATTTTAGTATCGCAAGATATTTTTGTACTTTCACCGATACCCTATCAACAAGAAAAGTCAATGAAAAATGAGAATCTTTTTTTACTCCTATAACACTTGCAGAGTATACTAATAGCAAAAAGCTAAATCGTAGCACTTCTTCAAACCATGCAAACCCTATATTAAAAGAACGCAACACCAGCTGAACAAACAATATACTAGGAATGATAAAAATACAAATACTTGCAATTAGCTCTTCTATTGAGTCAATCTTGGTAAGTATTTTTTTATACATATTACGGTCTTTGTCTTCCTAGTGCAGACATTACATCATCTAACACTGTTATGTCAGGAAGGGCATCATAAAATTGAGGCCATACGCTCATTGCTCTTTTTGCCCATTCTTGTTCATCACTTGGTGTCCCAGACAATATCATTCCATTATCAATCAGCTTCTGTCTTGTTTCTTTTTCTACTTTGACTATCATGTCTCTATTAAATTGAGTAACCTCCTCCCCTGCTTGTAAAATTACCCTTTGTATATCAGCAGAAAGATTTTGAAACCAATCTTCATTTACAATAAAAACACCTACCCATATTTTATAGTGTATATCTGTAACATATTTTTGCATCTCATACATTTTATGTACATAAATACTGACATATGGATTCTCTTGGCCATCAACAACCCCTTGTTGTAAACTTGAAAATACTTCATCCCATGCAATAGGAACAGGATTAATATCCCACGACTTAAACGCAGCAATAACAAATTTATTGTTAGGCACACGTATCTTTAGCCCTTGTAAATCATTGAGCGATGTTATTGCTTTTTTAGAATTAGTAATATTACGAAATCCTTGTTCTAACCATGCGATTGTCCTTGTACCACTTTCTCTCACTTGCAATGTGGTAAATGTTTCTTTTATTGCATCTATAGCTTTCCATGCTTCTTCTCTCGATTGAAAAAGATATGGAAAATCTAATACCCCAAATGAAGGTGAATATGATATCATATTGCCAGCAGTAATCATAGCCATCTCTACAATACCACTTTGCACATCCTGTACATTCCTTGATTCTGACCCTAACTGTCCACCGGGATATACCTGTACTGTAATTGCTCCATTACTTTTTTCTTCAAGCAAGGTCTGCATGAGCATTGCTGCTTCATGTATTGGGTCTCCTGCAACAGCACCAGACGGATGACTTAATTTTATAGTGATTTGAGATACACTATCAACTGCCCCACTTGTAGCTTGCGAGGAATTACCTGATTGTGAAGTCTGCTTTTGCTTACCACAACTAATAGTACTCAATACAGTTGTAAAAAACAACAAAAATAACAATGAAATGAAAACATACTTTTTCATACCATACCTCCTTATATACTATATAATTAAAACTATGCAATTAAAAATAATTCTAATTAAATCACATAATTAAATAATACACTATTAAAGAAAGTATGTCAAGGGTATGGGGAGCATTACAACACAGATTATTAAATATCTATCTCTTGTTCTATATAAAACACTTTCATAAGGATAAGAAACACTGCCCCCACTACTTTGTAATGTGGTTCTACTTTTGCTTTTACTATAGTTATATCTGAAATAGGCTTACACATCTCAATAATTGTGTCACATACTGATTGATAAAAAGAGTCCTCTAAAAAACTTTTTCCAAATAAAATAATACGTTTTGAATCTATTATCTTCTCAACAATAGAAAGTATTGTTCCAATACACTTGATTGTATGAGCCATAAGGTTGCCAAGTTTCTCGTGTTTATGTGCATACTTAAATACAGTGTGTACCTTTAATTCATCTATTGATACACCGTCTTCAAATAAATATGAAAATGTTTTTTTGTAGTTTGGAATACTTTTTATTATCTTTCGTATATAACGTTCTGATATCATTGATTCTAAACATCCTTTTTTACCACACACATCACACTTTATGTCATATTTTGCATCAATAGGTAACTGCATATGTCCTATCTCTCCTGCAAATCCATGAGACCCCTTAAAGAGCTTACCATTTATCCAAAAAGAAATACCTATTCTTGGTCCGTATTTCACACAGATAAAATTATCATCAAACTCATTTAGCATATATTCTGCACATGCAATACTATGCACATTATTTCCATGCACTACCGTATAACTATATTCATGTTCAAAATACTGCTGTGCTTGCTTTGCAAGATCATTGATAATGTTCAGTTCCGTATAATGTCCAGATCCCTGCAATTCTGTACCTGGAGAAGTTATCCCAACTCCTACTATTTGGGATGGAAATAATTTTAATTTTTTTATTTCACTCTTAAACAAATCAGGGAGCTTTTTCAGCCATGTCTCTTTTATTGTACTTAGCACGCCATGTTCAACTTTATGAGTAAGACATTCTCCTACACAATTAGCTATAGTAAACTCAATATGATCAAACTCAAAAGCTATCCCTACTACATATCCAAAACTTGCATTTAGCCCCAGTATGACCTTATTTCTCCCTACAGCACGAGTAGGAATATTTCCTTTCTGCTGAACAATATCCTGCTGAATAAGTTTATTAGTATACTGCGATATAGCAGCACTAGTAACATTTAAAGTATTAGAAATATCTATTTGTGATATTTCTGAATTCTTAAATATCTCACGAAGAATTCTTCGTTCTGTATTATTAAAGTTCACATCCATATTAAAACACACTCATAATTAAAATACTACATGCACTAACAAATAGAAGTGCATATATTAATTTCCTAAATAATAATTGGGAAACTCTTTTTTCAAGATATTTACCCAATACTATAGCTATCAACAATACTGGCAACATCAATACATATACTTTATACTCATCCCATCCTGGCTTAAAAGCACCATGAGGAACAAATACAAATAACTGTAATACCAGTACTAAATTTAGTATACTCCATATTGCAACTTGTGTTGCTCTAAATTTTGTTTTATCTTTTATCATTTGAGAACTATATATTATCAGCAATGGTCCTCCTGTAGAAAAAGCTCCATGTATTATTCCTGCAAAGAATAACGCCATATATAACACCCACTGAGGCAAATGCATCTCTTTCGTAGAGAAAGAGGTATCAATAAGCCCCTTTACCGACACAAACAAGGTAAATATCCCTACTATTACAAGCAAAACATCCCTATTTAAGTAAGAGTACAGAAAAATACCTATAGGAAGCCCTGCTCCCATTATTACTAGTATAACAAAAAATATTCTTTTGTGTATATGGGTATACATAGATGCACATACAGCCCATGCAAGCAACATCCCCAGCAAAGTAAGCAATGGACGAACAAAAGAGAGTTCGTGCAGAAATAACATCAAAGGTAACGCCAAAATAGTAGGGCCAAACCCCGCAATAGTGCCTATAGTATAAGAAAATAATACTATAAGAGCCATTAACAATAATGTATACAGATCCATCCAAAAGTTCCCTAAGATATAATCTCTATATTTTCACCACGTAATAACGGTGCTGCACCCTGATTACATAACCAATGTGCATCCTCATGTACAAGCAACCATTTATTTTTTCTAAAAAGATACGATGCCACAAGAGAATCTGAAAGTACAGTGTTTGTTCCACGAGGTAATATAATAATACTCCGAAATCCATCATCATGTATTTTACATGGAGCAAAATGCAACACTCTAGGATACAACTCTACTGCTGCCCCTTGAGGAACAAGAAAACACTCAACATGAGCAGTATCATAAGTATTGTCTTCTTGCATATATTCTGGCACACCAAGAATAAGCACAAACGAAGATACTGCAATAATCACTTCCGAGCTTTTATGAAACTCTAAGGCATTGAGACGATTATTCCATCCATTACAAAACCCTGCCTGTATATCAACATCACCAAACACATACTCTTTAATAGAGAGATATTCTTGAGTATCTTCCAGACGAGCAAAGGAAGGAGTATATTCGTTGCCTTCTTGCGGTAACGATAATGAAGAGACTATACGTATTGATTCGTCAACATTAATATCAGATATCTGCCTACCATAACGATGAAACGATATATCATCAATAGCCTTTGCAGTATTTACATGTACTTGCTTCATGTTTTACTTTGCAGTAGCGTCCCAAGCATCCTGAAACTTCTTTAATCCAAAATCAGTAAAAGGATGATAAAAACTTTCTTTATATACAGCTAAGCCACAGGTGACAATATCAAGACCAATAGCGGCAGCATCAGCAATCTGCTTACCATTTCTTACTGCTGCAGTAATCACTTCTGTTTTAGATAATGTTTCAAAGTTATTGAGTATAACACGAATAGTCGAAAGATATTCTGTACAATCTTCCCCGTTATTTTCTTTCCATCCCAGAAAAGGCGATACAAACGAAGCGTTTACTTTTGCTGCAGCCAAAGCCTGTGAAGGAGAAAAAACAAGCGTAATATTTGTTCTAATTTTCTGCTCTTCAAGTTGCCTTGCTGCTAATAACCCTGCATGAGTACACGGTAGCTTTATGACAAAATACTCCGATATTTTTGCAATAGCATGTGCTTCCTGCAACATATCCTCAGCCTTGTTTAAGTGAGGATTTATTTCAATAGAAATAGGAAAACTAGAGGGAGCATTCTCTTTTGCCCATACTGACAAACTATCAATAATCTGTTTATGCGTTTTGCCACTCACCTTAACATGATTAGGATTAGTAGTCACCCCATCTATTCCAAATGTATGAAATGCTTCATCAATCTCATCTAATTTTGCACTATCTAAAAAATATTTCATTATATTCCTCCTTTATATCTTATAGTGTCCTGCATTGATATATTTTTTTGTTATAGTATACACTACCAGCATAGTTTTATGTAGTAATGCTAGTTCCTTTTCCTTTCATAAAGTCTTTACTTTTATCTCCTACCCAATATCTTTCTCCTGCAATACACCAGATAAAGCACAGAGGCTCTTCATGGCTAAACACAGGATGATAGTTTAACAATGGAATAGTAATATGATCGCCTACCTTTACAGATTTCACAAACGACATATGCTCATCATCTTCGTATACTTGCATTGCCCCACTTCCTTCAATAAAACTATAGCATTCTTCTTGATCACGATGATTATGCGGTGGCCATGCTCTTGTTCTGTCTTGATAGAATGTATACCCTGCCATAAACTTATTGGCTTTTTCAGAAACATCAAACATTAAGAATACTTCTTTTCGATGTAATACACGTAAGCGATTTTTGTCTAATTTCATCTTTTTCCATTTCGAATGAAACACTGTATACTTTTCATCACCTACTGCCCTATATATGTATAATAATCCTTTCTCTTTTTTATCTTTATGTTCAACATAAAACATAGTATCAATCGGTATATACAATACATCACGCGTATCTAACATATATTTCTTTCCTTCCACTACACAGTGAACAGGAGACCCTATATTAAAAATTAAACATTCTTCTTGTTTATAACTTAAGGTCATTGATCGAGTATGTTCAATATGTAGTTCTGCAAGACTTAAAAAATCTAAATTAGAATTAGATTGATTAAAAATCTCTTTTAGTTCACATGTTGCATACTCCCTATGAAATTTTTTTGCTTCTTTTAACATTTTTTACTCCTATGTTTTTATTTCTAAACTTTGGTTTCTATTACTATTATAGTACTTATATTACTGTATCATTCCTAACAATCTAGGCAATCCTAGTATAAGAATAGGAAAGAAAGTAAACAAAAACACCATCACTATTTCTAATATCAAAAATGGCAAGGCTTCTAAAGCTATCTTTTCTAAGGATATTTTTGATATATCCGATGCAACAAACAATACAAGTCCCATAGGAGGTGTTGCTAATCCTAAGGTAACAATAATACTCATTACTACTCCAAAATGAAGAGGGTCTATGCCTAAGCGTAAGAGCGGGGCAGCAAGAATTGGAGCAAAAATAAGTATTGCTGGTCCAGCATCCATAAACATACCAATAATAAGTAATATTATATTGATAATGAAAAATAAGACATAAGGATTACTGGTAATAGAGGACGTAACAATAGCAATGTACTTTGATAAGGGTGATAATCCTACAATAGCAGCGAAACTACTTGCTGCTCCCACCAGTACTAATATTGCCGCAGAAGAAACACAGGACTCAAGCCCAATAATAAATATATCTTTTAATTTTAAGGTCTTTAGTACAAATAAACACAGCACTAAGGCATAAATTACTGCAACTGCAGCAGCTTCTGTAGGCGTAAAAATTCCTCCATAAATACCCCCTAATATTATGATAGGAGCTAACAGAGAAGGGAGTGCTTTCAAAAATGCTACAAACCGCTCTTTTGTTGTAGATTTTGGCACACGATAATCATAGCCTTTCTTTTCGCATATCAAAAAATTAATGATCATCAGTCCTAGTGAAATTAACACTCCAGGAACTATCCCTGCTATAAACATATTAGCAATAGACTCGTTCATAACAAGAGCATAAATAATCATAATTCCACTCGGAGGAATAATGGGACCCAACACTGTTGATGCAGCGGTTATTGCAGAAGCGTATACTCTCGGATAGCCTTTTCTTTCCATTTCAGGAATTAACATTTTTCCAATAGCTGAGGTTGCTGCCACTGCTGATCCTGTCAAACTTGAAAAAAGTGTTGAAGACATTATGACTACATGTCCTAAGCCTCCTTTTTTATGGCCAATCATTGATTGAGAAAAATCTACAATGCCTTTGATTATTCCTCCTCTTCCCATAATGGCACCAGCAAAAATAAAAAAAGGTAATGCAAGTAATGGAAAACTTTCAACAGAACCAATAAACTTATTAAAAAGTAACGAAATAAATCGCATCTCTCCTGATAAAAGCACTTCAAAGATAGGAGCCATAAGCAAAGAATAAAATACTGGTACCCCCAAAAGCATGAGAGCAAAAAATACTACAAAAAACACTATAGTCATGAAAATTCTCCTTATGTTGTTATCTCATATATTGCCGCTTCAGATTGCTCAAATCGCTTCTCAATGGCAAGAAAAGAAGCATGCATATCTACCCGTATAAGACATACAACACTTCTCATGATTTTTTGCAGACAAATAACAAGAGTAATGACAAAACTTATAGGAACGCTGGAATAGAGCCAATCTCTTGTTATTGGCATCTGAGCTGCAAGTATTTCTCTACTATCAACAAATAACCGTATTCCAAGAGGAAGCCACAAGATGATAATAGTGAGAAACGATACATGTATCACTACATCAAAAAGAAACCCAAGTCGTGTCCCTGCAATTTTTTCATAAAAGATTGTCATAGCTATATTTTTATTCATAATAACCAGGTATGGAATACAAATTAACATCATATATACCATCATATATATTGTCAGTTCTTCTGCCCATTCAAAAGGGCGACTAAACATATACCTCATAACTACCTGTGCAAAAATAATAATACTCATGGCAATAATAAGGAGAGACGCGATTCTTGATAACAATTTCGCAATAAAATAGTTTATGTTACATAAAAAAGTATATATCACAAATATCACACGCGTCTCTTTCATACTCATACCTCTTTCAAAAAATCTTTCTTTTGTATCTCTAATTTTTCTCTCTGTTTCTGGTAGCTTCAACTATGGCGGTCTGTTTTGCTATCGTTGCTTTGTATAAATCAAGGTACTCTTGTACTTCTGGATTATCCTTGGCATATTCGTTTACAAACCAATCTTGAATTGGCTGTGTCTCTTTTTGAAATTCCTTGATTTCATCGGGAGTAGGCTTGTATATTTCTATGCCACGAGCCCGAAAGCGTCTAAATGCTTCAATACTCTGATACTTTGGATATGAAAATAAATACTGTTGCATAGCACTAAACCCATCATTGAGTACCACTTGTAAATCATCAGGAAGCATGTCATATTTTGTTTGACTGAACATCCAAAATCCTGCCATATACGCATGCCCATCAAGAGTGATATAGTTTAGTACATCATCAAACTTAACTGTCATAATATCAACTACGCCATTTTTTGTCCCGTCAACTACCCCTGTAGACAGCGATGTATACACTTCAGGCCACGCAATACTGGTAGGAACTCCTCCTAGCAACTTTACTAATTCTTGCTGCACTTTACTTGCTACTGTCCTTAATTTTACTCCCTGTACATCAGAGGGTGTTTTTATTTGTTTCTTTACTGTAGCAAAATTTCTCCAACCACCACTATTAGTGATCATCATCAATCGTATTTTAGGATTCTTAGCAAGCTGTCCATTTCGTAATGTTTCAATAAATGCAGTATCAGTGAGTACCGCTTCTGCAATTCTATCATCAGCAAGCATATACGGAATATCAAACACAGAAATTGGAGGCCAATATCTTGCGGCATCTCCTGTTACTTGAAAAATATCAATGGTGCCATCTCGCAATCCCCTATAGCCATCATCTACCGTTGCAGCTATCTGACCATTTGGATATACTTGCAATCCTAATCTCCCATTAGAAGCATTTTCAATAAAATTCTTAAGCAACATAAGAGACTTAAAGTTATAGCTATCTAATCCTGTATTGATTGCTGCCACTACAGTGAACTCAACATTCTCTGGAAGAGCATTATAATCAATATCCATCTCTGATGACATATTGTCCTTATCATCTTTCATAGACATGCTGTCATCCATTTTAGAAGCCTCTTTTGTGCCTCTTTCACAACTCATAAATACTACTGATACCAATAGAGCTATTGATACCATCACATAAAAATATTTTTTCATATCTTACCTCCTATAATATTTTTATAATTACTTTATCCTATTATGGTATTATATATATCTCCCATCTCTATTACTTGATGATCCCTGATAGATTTCTCTGCAATAAGCCCGATTATTACTGATTTCACTCCATCTTCTACACTCACTTCAACATTTCCTTCTCCTTGTACTACAGCATTAAACTTTTGATGCTGATAAAAAGTAGAACCTAGATGATCACCTACACATCGTAATGTTTTATTTGCTTTTATTTCTTGATGAACAGGCCCTTTTGGACTTCTCGGACTAAATACAAGCTCAGAATTTCTATGTTCTCCATCAAATCCAGTGGAATGTCCTAGTTCATTTATATCATCTACTGCCCATAATCTATCTGGACCTGGAATCTTACATTCTAATTTTCCCTTATCGCCTAGTACTGCTATATATTCTTGATAGTAAGAACCACCACAGAACATACATAAATCCAACATAGCTCTTTTTCCTGATTGAAACTCAAGTACTACATATGCATTATCTATTATGTCTGGAACTTGCCCCTGATACTCCTCATCTAAAAAATTCACATCTTTCGCACCGCTTGCGTACACTCGTATAACCTCATCTTCCATAAGCACTCGCATAAGATCAAAGAAATGACAGCATTTCTCTACAAGTGTTCCTCCTGTGTTTTTATTAAATCTATTCCAATCTCCCACTTTCTTCAAAAAAGGGAATCTATGCTCCCTTATTGATACCATTTTTTTTTCTCCTATAAGGCCTTGTTTTCCCTTTTTTATAAGAAGAGAAATTGCTTCCATATATCTATATTCCATAGCTACCCAAATGGGAGCAGAATACTGTGCTGTTATATCCAATATCTTTTTACAACAATCAATGGTAGTACACAACGGCTTTTCTACTAAAATAGGGCGAGTATCTGTTTTGCAAATATCCAATAAAATATTAGCATGAGTATAGTTAGGAGACGCTATAACAAATACATCAATATTTGTATCTTTCATCATATCTCTATGATGAGAATATACTGTAGCATGAGGAATCATAGCATGAGTAATAGACTGCTGTTCTGTATCGGGTTCTGATATAGCAACAACTGTAGCCGTATCTAGTAGGCCAATATTTTGTATATGCTCCCTTCCCATCATTCCAGAACCAATAATACCGTATTTAATTTTGTTTCTATCCATTTTTTAATAAAATCACTTAATATAGTATACAATAAAGAAAAAATCCTGTCAATACCATGTGGAAAAAAATGTGGAGTTTTACCATCTCGTGTGACCCCCCAAAATCCATGATAGTAATTATACTATCATGGAAATAACAAATAAAAATAAAAAAAAAGGGGGTGAGTACATGATATACTCTACACTTTATAATACAAGAAATCAAAAAGAACTGCATAAAGTACGCTTAGCTATAGCACTTTCTGCAAAAGAACACGGTATCAAAAGTACTGCTCGTATCTTTCATATATCTCCTAATACCGTACGCAAATGGCTGCAAAGATACAAAGAGAAGCCGAAAGCTATGCTCTATGATAGGCGTCCTGCTTCAGTAGAACATCCTAATACCATGATACCTTACTATCAGTTAAAACTCAAAGAGATATGCGAAACATTACAGCACTATCATCAACGATGTATTGCCTCTCATATAAAACGAGAGTATGCCATTCCTTATTCCATAAAGACTATCATTAAGCATCTGAGAAAGATGGGGTTTTTTAAGACACATAAAAAGCAAAAAGCAGAAAAGAAACAAGAGGCACGCCTATGGAAGCAACTGCTGCAGTTTTGTCAAAAAATACAAGTAGATATTAAATATCTTACCGATATCCCTGAATTATACTTCTCATTACGCAAGTTTTGCCTCCCAAAGTATCAAATTACCGCACGCGATGTCGCAACAGGGGCTTTATGGATATGCTTTGCTACTCAAAAAAGCTCTTCTCATACCGCTTTGTTTATTGAATATCTGCTTACTCATCTTGCTTCTTTTCACGTTGATACTTCCTCTATTACTATTCAAACTGATAATGGCTCTGAGTTTATCTCAGGGGCTTTTAGTACAAAACAGTCTGCTTTTGTTACTTCTCTTGCAGCATACGAGGCACACCATACTACTATCCCATATGCTTCTCCTACTTACAATTCTGATGTCGAGGCTTCTCATAAACTTATTGAAACTGAATGCTATGCAAAAATGCAGAATCCTACTCTCAGTACTTTTTTACTCAAAAGTGCTGAGTATCAATATAGCTTTAATCATCAACGCCATAACTCTTATAAACACGGCTCTCCTGCTTTGTTGCTCAAAGAAAAAAGTCCTTCTCTGGATCCTTGTGTACTTACTCTGCGCCCTCTTATTGTTGATACTTTCCTTACTAAACGAACATTACACACTTGGCATAATAGAAATTTTGCAGTATACTGATTTTATCAAAAGGGTTCACACGAAACGGTAAAACTACAGCTGTAACGAAAATTGCAGATTCAAGTACTAAATGCGACAAAGGAGCAAAAAAAGAGCAAGCCTTTCCCAATAGTGAGAAAGGCTTGCTCTTACTGTTAGCTATTTTTCTATAACAGCCAAGTAGCAGAAAATATAGGTGCTATTATCTTGTAGCTCTGGCTATTTTAGTAAATTTCAATTTTCTATACATGAATTTCTGTGATTTGATAACAGTGTTTCCGTATTCACTTACAAAATCTTTATGATAGCTTAGATCATATTCTCCTGGAGGATTAACATAAAAGGTAACGTCGTACTCGTCTGTATCTTTCCCTGAGTATCCTATATTCCTTGCATAATGAAAGTTATCAATTAAATTGATCATAGGGCGTAAATCAACAAACTGAGTAGTCTTTGTTCGTCTATTGTAAATCTCCGCACTTACATTTAAGTAGGGGACAAATCCGCCCGGAGGCGTGCCTTCAGGGATATTCTTCTCGTTTTCATCCCAATTTACCCTAGCTTCTATATGAATAAAAGTCTTCGCTTCATCAAGATTACTCGTCAAAGGAAAGACTGTATCTTTAATTGCAGCTTCAAAGATAAGAACAACTCCTGGCTTTATTTTCTCTTCACCAATGACTAGCTCAAGAGAAAAACTATATATTGAAACAATAAAAAGAAACAAAAAAGTAAAAATAGTTATTTTATTAACCATAATACCCTCCTTATTTTTATAGATTTTATATAATAATTATATAAAAATACTGTATATTAGTCAATAAAAATAATTAAAATTTTAACTATATACGATAAAAATTCATTTTTTTGCCTTATAATAAGAGAGTGAATAATAGTATCACCATGAAAAATACACTGTTTACAAGGAAATGATATGTGAGAATATAAAAAACTGAAAGAAAGTACATAAGAATGTACTTTTATGCTATGTAATGATGCCTATACACAGAATAATGCTATTGTGTGGCTGTTTTTTGTACTCCCATTTGCTCTTCAAAATCACTTTCTTCTGCTACATTTATCAAATGATACTGTAACATCTCTTTATGAGAAAGGTAATATAGCTCTTCAGCAGATATTGAACGCATAAATGTATAAAAAGAATCTTTGACACCAAATGTTTTAAGGAGCTTCTGCATGTTCGTTGCTGCTGCCAGCTCTTGCGATTTCACTGTAGATTCTAATGGACCTTCTCCTCCAAGAGCAGCAAAATTATGAATACCAACAGTTGCTCCTTTTTCTGCATACCGAACACGCCCTGATGCAAATAAATCAACCCCAGCCGATTCTACTACACTGTCCGCTGTTATATAAGTACCATAGCCATATTCATGTATCATTTGCATTGCTTCTGATATTGATACAACATCAGCTCCCCCAAAAACATTAGATAATACCAAAAATTTTACATCCACAAATTCCTCTTTAAGAATAGCAATAGCAGTAGGCAATACTGATCCTACAAGACCAGATACAATAGCAGCAGGAGAGCCTTTATTGGCTACAATATAAGAAATAAAAATATCTTTTCCTCCGTACATATCCACCATAAATAAGCCATCTTGTACCTGTAATATAAAATGGGGGGTATTTTCTTCACCAGAACCTACCCCATCAATATCAATAATGACAAAATCATCTTGAGGAATAATTTCAATATCTTCTGCACTATATATTGTACCATCAAAAACATTAACTTCTATGTCTTCTGCTTGTACAGACACAGATAGCACTAATAAAAAAGTAAGCAATAAAGCAAATAAAGATATATGCCCTTTTGAAAATTCAAGTTCAACACACACTGTTTTCTTTTTCATAATGCTGTATAGTATACTATACATATATTTAGAATGTATAGCAAGGAAGAAACACTGAAATAGTGTACAATAGAATTATGCAATGGTCATTAGAATCTATTTCTGCACTCATGCTTGAAGCAGCTCAATTAGCATTACAGCATCGTGACATGCTTGAGGTACAAGAAAAAAATACGAATTTTAGCACACAAAATGAAATTTATACAAATGTCGATACTGAAGTAGAACAGCTACTTAGCAACAAGCTCGCTGCTCCAAATGAACATCACTATGTGTTAGGAGAAGAGACTGCAGAAGAGACATTACTCAACAACAATATGGAGTCATTGTTTTCAAAAACAACGTGGGTTATTGATCCCATAGATGGCACTCGTAATTTTGCAAACGGTCTCCCTTTATGGGGCATTAGTGTTGGGTATATTGAAAATTTAGAGTTTAAGGAAGGAGCAATTATCTTCCCTGATCTTCAAGAGTGCATGATAAGCTACAATGGGAATGTCTATTATTATACTTCTCCATGCTCGTTTCTTTCTCTGTCTGCTATAAATATATCTGACTTTAAGGAACTAAAATATACTCCTATACAACATAACCACAGGGTGTGGGCAGCTTCTAACGCACAACAAATACAAAGAGCTGCTACAAAATACAATGCACATATAGCTCGTTCCTGTGTGTACTCTATTGCTAAAGTGCTTACAAATAATTTTTTTGCCTATATCGGAAAAGCAAAAATATGGGACTTTGCTGCATGTATTGCCTTGTTTCGTAATATACAAAAAGAAGTATACTACCACTCAACAAAAACAAACACATTAGAAATACTTCCTTGGCAGATCAGCGACACTTTTTGGAGCAACAATCTCACTGCTATAAGAAGAGATTTAGTATTTTGCCACGAGTACAACTTAGGCATGTGTATTCTTCCCAATAGTAAGAGTGCTTCACCTTCCCATTAAAATCTGTACACATACACTCTACTATTTCGTGCCATCTTTCTATACTGCATAAGACGCTTTTTAGGCAACTCTTCTACTGATACTTGTACAAACCCCATGTGTTCAAGCCAATCTCCTATAGTTTGGGTAAGACAATATACTTTACTGTACTGGCTCTGCTTTGCTTTTTTCAGCAGATACTCGACAATTTTTTTTCCTACGCCAAAACTATCATAGCGAGATTGTACAGCAACACTTGCAATCTCAGCACTCGTTGCATCAAGCTCATGTAATGCAGCAACGCCATATATTTCACCATCGACTTTGTATGATACATAGTCCCGAAACGATGCTCGAATTGCTTCAATATCCCTCAATACTAACACGCCATTTTTCATATACGGGAGCATAATCGCATATACTGTTTCTATATCTTGTTCGGAAATAGTACCAATAGCTTGATATTCATCAGCATTTACCATAAATCCTATGCCTTGATCAAAAAACACTTCTATCAGCAACGCTCCTTCTATATTTCCATCAAGAAAATGCACGCGTTCAACTCCATGTTTCAGTGCATACACCGATGCACTAAGTATCTGTTGAAACATATATTGTATGTTTGCAGAATAGTGTTGCAAGTACTTTTGGGCTGATTCTAATGTCATGCGTACTGCACTGCCTTGTTCAGAAAAATCCACATATTCAGTGTCATTTTCTGCTTGTAGCTCCTTCACCTTTAGCTCATTAAGCAATGTAGCACTTTCCTCATCTCGAAAGTAAATTAATTTTGATGCTCCTAATCTCACACTTATCTGTGCTGCAAGCTCAACAGCCGATAAATAATACGGTTGTATTTTATTACTCCATCCTAGTGCAGGAATAATAGGAATAACAGAGTCTTGCAATAACAGATGAATAAGACGTGTATCAATTTTTTCGGGGATGCCTGCATATAATAAATCTCTATTTTGCACTACCCCTTTTGTTCTTGCTCCCACCCAATTACCCACTACCGATGCTTGCTTATATGTTGCAAAGAGAGCAAGCAATTTTCCTATAGTCTCAAAGGTTGCTCCTTCCAGCAACTCTACATCCTCTTTTTGAATAACGACATCATTTTTCTGTAAAAAAGAAAAAGAGCGTCCAAACTGCGTAAACACACGTTTTACAGTAGATTGAATATCTGGCACTAACACCACTTTTATTTGAGATTCAAGTAAGCGAGTAATATCCTGTATAAGAGAATAGAGAGCATGAGACTGCAACAAAGCATCATCAAAATAGATCACAAATATCTTGTGCTTATATCGTTTTGAATATGAAAAAACATCTCGTATTTGCTTTATTCTTTCTAGGTTCATCTATCTAAATTATAGCGATAATGGTATATCCATGCTATCAGCAAATTGTTATACAAAGATCCTTTGTAATAGGCTTTTCTTATACTGCTTTGTAAGTGCTACTTGCTTCTTTGCAAGCAATATTTTTGTGTCAAGGCTCTGCAGAAAAGAGACTATCTTTTGTTGTTCGGGGAGGAAAAAACACCCTATTTGAAACTCTTTACTATCTTTTGAATAACATTATAATTTTTTGATAAAGGAGATTTTCCCATAAAAACCTCAGCCACGTCCCTCAATCGCTTCTCTTCCCAGTCAGGAAAATCAGAGCCGTTATCCTGCTTGAAACGTATGGGAGGATTTTTCTGTTTGCTCATACTAATAGTAGTATAGCAATATAGCCATTATGTAAGTCTATTTTTGGACTGTCACTCTCTCGTATGCTCTTAGAGATACTGCAGTAAAGTCTCTTATTGCTCTGGTTCTATAGCAAGAAAGGAGCTATCCTTTCTTGCTATAGGTATGTGTCTCTATGTATCTACTATGTGGTACATGCTGAACTACCAGCAACCTTTGGGTATTGTGCTGTTTTGCCTTCCATAGCTGAGTCTTTGAAATCATTAGGATGTATTCTTGATATGCTACACAATTTCCATGATGATAAATCTTGATCAAATGCAGAAGCCTTAGTAAATAAACCAAGAAATTGAATAACAGAAGGAGCAGTCAAACGAAACTTCCGCACATCCCAATCTCCTATGTCTTGATTAAAAGCACTTGCTCTATTGAACATATTTGTTACATCAGTAACATTACTCACATTCCAGTCTCCTATGTCTTGATTAAAAGCACTTGCACCCAGAAACATTCCACTCATTTGACTTACATTACTAGTATTCCACTGTGTTATGTCTCCATTAAAAGTCTTATTACTCTGAAATAAACTAGCCATATCAGTAATAGCACTGGTGTCTATCATGTTGAGGTTGGGGCTAGGGTTGTTGTTCCCTCCTGAACCTTGTCTTGTTTTTTCTGCAGTGATAATAGCTTTGAGTGCTGTCTTTGTTGTTGGTCTGTAATAGCTCGCTACTTCGCTTGGGAGTTTCACTAGCCCTGTCTCTACATTGATAGTCGCAAGTACCTTTTGTCCCGAGTTTGCTCCCGAAGTAATGGTACATTCCACTACTCCATAGCTATACTCAGTAATAGCAGTATCATGTATGTTTGATTTATTTGCTGTGCCTGTTATTGTTATTGTATTGGTATTTTTTGCAAATGTTACTGTTAGGCCTGTTTCTTGCTTGAGGGTGCTGTTATCGTTATCTATTGTGCTTTCATCACAGGTAAATGATAGTCCACTGGGACTAATGCTGGTAAGTACTCTCGTTGTATGTGCTGATGTTGGTGCTGAGCCTACTGTTGCTGAAACTTTTGTGGCATTTCCTATCACTACTACTGGGGTGCTGGCAGAGACTGCTGTTGCTTCTGCTGATACCTTTGTCTTTTTGAGGCTGTTTACTGCTACTGCGGTGATATAGTACTTTGTATTCAATCGTAGGTTGCGTAGTGTATAGCTTGTTGCTCCTGTTGGTACATCGTCTTTTTCTGCTCCTACTTGTGCATCGCTTGCTGCTTTTGCTCGTGTTTTTACTGTTGCTCCATTTATGTTTGTATTTGAGGCTACATAGTATACTTTGTAATCTATTTGATTATCTCTGAGAGTAGTTGTTCCGTCTTCTGCTGTTCCTTTTACGGTTGGGGCTGTTATGGTAAGTACTATGGTAGCTCCTTGTGCATTTGCTTGTATGGTGGGCTTTCCTGGTGCTGCATAGGCTTCTTTTGCGACAAACTCCTTGCGGACACCTGTTGATTCTTTGTTGGGATCGGTGCTGTTTACTGCTTGCACTACTATTTCGTAAGTGGTGCCTACTGTCAATCCTGTCAGAGTGCTGTTGGTTGTTCCTGCTGCTGTTGTTGTGGGGCTTCCTCCTGCTGCTATTATTATCTCTGCTATTGTCCTCTGTGTACTGCCACTTTTTGCTACTTTGTATACTTTGTACGATACTTGTGCTACTGCTAGGGTGTCGCCTGTGTCTGTTTTGTGGCTTGCAGTAAGGCTGGGGGCTGTCCACGATAGCTTTGCATTCCTTCCTTCTACTCCTTTTACTTGTATGTTGCTTACTTCTGCGGGATCTGTCGCTTGTGATGCGGTTGTTACTGTTGCCACTGTCGATACTGCTTTTTTGCTTGGGTCTGTTTTTATGGCTACTTCTACTACAAAGTGATACTTTGTTGCTCCTTTTATTGCTACTGTTGGGGATGTCACGCCTATACTGCTAAGCGCTGGTACTGTGTACACTCCGTTCCTTGCTGTGCCTATAGTTACTTTTCTGCCTCTTTGTACTTCTGCTACTGTGGGGGTTGTGTCTTTCTGTAAGCCGTACACTGTGTATACTAGCTCATCATTGCTGGTTACTGTTGTGCCATCTTTGTTTTTTGCTCCTGTTATTGTGCTTAATTGCGTGAGTACTAGCTTTATTGTTCCTGTTGTGTTTGTTGACGGTGATACTACTAGCTTGTTTGCTAAGGACGAGGTAGGGGCTGTTGCTTTTGATCTGGGGATGGTGCTCAGTTCTAGTGTTTGTATCAGTGCGGGGTCTTTGTTTTGTGCTTTCTTTGTGGTAGAAGGGTTGAGGCTATTTATTGCTTCTATGCCTATGGTGTATACTGCTCCTTTTGTTCCTATAAATGTTCCTCGTAAAGTGCTACTTCCTGCTATACTTTGTGTTTGTACTCCTGTTATTGCTTTTATTTCTGCTATGCTTTTAGTACTCTGGTCTCCTGCTACTATGTATACTTTGTACTGTATGTTTGCCTGTGTGAGTTTTCTGTCATTGGGGGCTTTGTGATCATTGGTAATTGTTCCTGCTTGAAACTCGTACTGTACGGTATCGCTTGTTGCTGTTGATTCTGCAATAAGCAGAGTGAGGCTTTCTGGTGCGGGAGGGACAGTGGATATTGCATCGTATACTGCTACTTTGTCTGTGAGTGTTGTTGGGGGGCTTACTCTGTTATTTTCTACTGTGAGAAAGGTAAAGCTATATTGTTTTGCATTTGCTTGTGTTGCTGATACTTCTATGCCATCTGCTATGCCAAAGCTAATGGTGGTTGCGGTACTTGTTATGCTTTTTTCTGCTATCAGTGTAGTGCCATCTAACATACGCAGGGTGTAGTATCGCCCTATGCCTGGTGCTTGCTTAAAGGTTGCTTTTATTTGTATTGCTCCTGTTTTGTCTAAGCTAGGCTTGCTTGAAAAGAGTTCTGCTGAGGGAGCTGTGAGTGGGGTGGGTGTTGTTATGTTTTTTGTAGTTGATGTGCTTTTGTTTTCTGCATAGTCTATTGCTTGTATTGTTACTGTGTATGTTTTTCCTTGCGTGAGTTCTTCGACAGAGAGTAAGTTTGTGGGATAGGGTATTTTCTTCTCATTCAGTACTGCAGTACTTGCACCTTTCTCTTGTATGCTTACACTGTATTCTTTTATGTCTTTGTTCTTGGCTTTTGTTGCATCGGGTGCTGTCCATGTTATCTGTGCACCTACTTTTGTTGCTGATACGAAGGGATAGCTTGCTTGTATGTTTGTTACTGGATCGGGAACGGTGCTATCTGCTACTGTATCTACTGTGGCTGTTGCTTCTGTTCCTTTGTTGCCTGCATAGTCCTGCGATTGTACTGCTACTGTGTACTCGGTGGTGGCTTTGAGGTCTGCTATCTGTGTGTTGCGTACTGCTCTGTCTGTTATTGTTACTGTCTTTGCTACTGTATCACTGTCCTTTTCTGTTGCTGTTATGGTCACTCCTGCATAGTCTCGTACATTGGGTGCTTGCCAGCTTACTACTATGCTTGTTGCTCCTCCTACGGCACTTACATTGGTCGCTGGTTGTGTTGTTTTGTCGGTTGTTGCTAATTCTTTTGATACTGCAGTGGAGTACTTTCCGTTTTGAGAGACATATACTTCTACTTTGTACGTAAGTGTGCCGTAGAGTGTTGTGAGTGCTATGCCATCTTTTGCGACATACACAGTGGCATACTCTTTTGCCTGTGCAGTTGCTCCGCTGACATTGGTTGCACTGGTATCTTTGCTTATTGTCTCTTCTGCTACTATCGTCTGTGTTGCGGTTGCTGTGACTCGTACTAAGAGGCTTTTTGCTGTACTGCCTGTGCCAAAGGCAAAGCTCCCCCACGTAATAAGCAGGCTTTCATCGGCTGGGCTATTGTCTTTATCGTTTGCTGTTACTGTAAGATCTGCCTCTGGTAGTGCTGCTACTGTTTGTGAGAGTGCTGATGCTTGCACGCCTGTCAGTACTGTTGTAGGACTGCTTGTGTTGTCATTTCTGTCTTTGTAGCGTACTTCTATATCATAGGATATGCCTGCAAGCGTGGAGATATTTGGAAGCACAACTTCTCCTTGCTGTAGGTTCTGCACGGTAGTCTTTGCAAGCACTGTGCCATCATTAGCCGTGCTTTTTACCACTATTGTTGCTTCTGCTATATCTGTCTTGCCTGATGCTAGTCGTTCTTTGTCCCATGTTATCTTTATGCCATCCCCTGACTTCTCTACGCCTACCTGTGTCAATGTGTCTTGTGGGATAGTAGTATCTATCAGTGTTGTCACAGAGCGTGTTGTTTTTGGTGATACTTCTGTGTCTGAGCCTGAGCTTGATTTGTGTGCTTCTATTTCTACAGTATAGTCGGTGAGTGCTTGTAAGCCTTTGAGTTTGTACGATTGTCCTTGTTGAAACAATGCACGATATTCTATTGCAGGAATACGCACTTGTATGACTTGGGCTGGTGCGGTAGATGTAGCGTTTACTACTACATGCGTGGCATCGCTTGGGGCTTGCCAGCGTAAAGCAAGCGTTCCGTCATTGCCTGCTGGCTGTATCTGCACATTGGACACTGATGCAAGTGTCGGGGTTACTGGTGAAGTTCCTCCTCCGCCTGATGAGGAACTGCTACTGCCCTCCGAACATCCTACGAGTACGAGGGTAACTATTGCTAGCACTAAAAACAGTGCAACGAGAGTTATACTTTGCTTATATCGAGAGTGTACCCCCCCCCCCGATTTTTTTGATGCTGTGTAATTCCTTACTCAACCATATTTTTTTCATAAAGATCTCCTTATATTTTTACCTATTATTGTGTATAATTATCATTACACACAATGTACAAATGTTATTATAGCATATAATACTATTTTTTGTGCATATTGCACCACTCGCAAAAAGAAAAAAAAAAAAAAAAATACATCAAAAATTTATGTATACTATACATATACTCTTGCTAAGGTGTTTTTTGGCACTTCTGTTCGGCTTCTGATTAGAATTTCCAATCATACAAGCAAAACATACTACACTCTATCATAAAGCATGCTAATGATGTATATCATATTCTTGAACAAAGTGTTCCATCTTTGAACATCGGTATACAATGTCAATCTTTTTCCATCCTAGCGTATCAAGAGAATACGATACCGTATACCTCTTCTCCAAGAAAGCAATGCTATCAGAGATAGCCTCATTCCAACGTTCATCCACACGTAAAGACAATTCTTTCGACTGAGGAAAGCTGTCCCACATGGTATGACTTAACTGAGGACACAAAAAAATTGTACCTTCGGGAGTCTGTGTAATTTCTCCCTTTAGCATATGCTCTCGAAACAAAGCATTCACATCATCCTGTGTTTCAATACTCACTTCTAAACAATATAAATACGACATAGTACCTTCCTTATCATCAAAAACAAGCAATACATGAAATTCTACTTGTATACATAGTATACTAGATGTAGTGTGATAGAGTGACATTTCCACCGTACTGGAAATAACTATACATTTATAAATTATGCTATACTATTTATAGTATTATGAGTAACAAAGGAAATATCATATAGTATGAATATAATTAAAAATATCAGAAAAATAATAAACAATGTATCAGATGCAGCATATGGAGTATATGTTGGAAAAGATAGTCAAGGAATTTCTTATCGCGAGAAATATGAAAAATATGCTCCTCCTATTGGAAAACAAGGGATGAGAGAAGACAGAAAAAATCTCGCTAAGGATCTTCGGAAAGCAATACACCATTATGAGCAAAAGAAAACGCAGCATCAAAGCAAGAACTAATGAAATTTCTATCACTCAAGAAGAGGAAGAGCTCCCTACTCCCGAAACTTTAAGACAATATCAAGCTATAGATTCAAAGTTTGCAGAATTTGTAATAGAATACACAAAAAAAGAACAAGATAACAGACATGAGACAATAAAGAACATAAATAAAAGTCACTATAGATTAGCAAGCGGAGATTTCTGGTTAAATTTTGTAATGGTAATGGGGTTACTAGTGCTACATCTAGTATTTATACTAGCAAGTGTATATCTTCTTTATTTAGGGACACCAATAACCGCAATAACTGGAATAGGTACTATTATTCTCTCTTTTATATCTTTTGCAAAAATTTTTATACGACGTAGACCTAAATAGTCTTCTACATCCTACAGCTATGCTTATGATCCTTTTTTATAGCCCTTTAGCTGATCTACGCCTACTGCAACTAATAAAATAGCTCCGCTTACTACATACTGATAGAACACAGGGATATTTATTAAATTCATAACATTTTGCATTGTTCCCATAATAAATACACCAGCTACCACGCCTAACATAGTGGCTTTTCCCCCCTGTAAAGATACGCCTCCTAGCACACATGCAGAAATAACATTAAGCTCAAATCCTTGCGCTGAGTTTGGTTGTCCACTTGTCAATCTTGATGCTAAAATAAACCCTGCAAGAGCACAGATAAGCCCCTGTACCGAAAAATTTATAATGCGTACCTTATCAACACTTATCCCTGTTAAGTACACTGTCTCAGGATTTCCTCCTACCGCAAGCACATTTCTGCCGTACACAGTATAATTTAGTACAATACCAAAAACAATAAATGTTATGATAGTAACAAATACAGGCAAAGGAACTCCAAATAAATCTGATGTCCCTAGAAAAAAGAAACGAGAATCTCTTGCTCCTATCGCTTGCCCTCCCGATACAATAAAAGCAAGCCCCCTAATCATCTGCATAGAAGCTAAGGTTGCTATCAATGCATTTATTTTTAGCTTTGAAACAAAAAAGCCATTCATCCCTCCAACAATAACTCCTGCTATGAGAGTTACTGCTATAGATGCCACTATGCTTCCTGTAGCATTGATTATCACAACAGACAAAACACCAAAAAAAGCAACTTGCGATCCTACTGATAAATCAAAATCTCTAGAAGCAAGGCAGAGCATCATCGTAGAGGCAACCATACCAATTTGAGATACAGACAACAACAAACCTAGTAAATTTCTTCTACTAAAAAAATAAGGGACAAACAATGAACATATCAAAAACAATGCAATAAAAACAAACACCATCATCGATTCTTGATATAGTACTGCTACAAAATTCTTTCTCTGTGTTTTACTCACCAACATTCCTACTCACCTCCATAGGGAAACGCATATTCTAATATTTTTTCTTCTATAAACTCGCTTCTTTCCAGTTCTTTAGAAATACTTCCTTCTCTCATAACATACAATCTATCACATACTCCCATTATCTCAGAAATATCACTTGAAATCATAATAATACCTATTCCTTTCTCTGCCAACGAATATAATATATTGTATATTTCAGATTTAGCTCCTACATCTATTCCTCTTGTTGGCTCATCTACAATCAAAATTTTCATTCCTTGTTCAGATAACCATCGTGCTAAAATAACTTTTTGCTGATTACCTCCAGAAAGATGAATAATATTTTGATATAAATGAGGAGTCTTAATAGACAATGCATCTTTTTGCTCTGTTGCTTTTTGAAATTCCATGCCTTTATTCAAAAAAAACTTTCCATACGAATAATGCCTTCTTGCACTTATATTGATGTTCTCCCATATAGGACGACCATTAATGATGCCATCCTTTTTTCTGTCTTCTGTACAAAACATTATGCCTTCCCGTATAGAGTCCTTTGGAGTCATAGTATGAAACACCTTATCGTATACCGATACCGTACCTTCTCTGGCTTCAACACCATAGAGCAAGCGCGCAAGCTCACTTCTTCCTGCTCCTACCAAGCCAAACAAACCAACTATTTCTCCATTTCGTACAGTCATGTCCACAGGGGTATCTATCCCCTTTCCTTTTATTGCCTTTGTGCTTAGTACAATCTCTCCATATGCTCTCTTTCTATATCCATAAATATCCTGTATTTTTTTTCCTGTCATTGCCGTAATAAGATCATCTCTCGATAAAGATTGTTTTAATATATCCTCAGTCATTATATGCTGTCCATCCTTTAAGACAGTACAGGTGTCGCATACATCAAATATCTCTTTTAATCTATGAGAGACATATATAATAACTTTCCCAGCTTCTTTCAGCCTATGTATAATTGTAAAAAGAACATCAGTCTCAAACTTTGATAAACTACTCGTTGGCTCATCAAAAGCAATAATCTTAGCATCATGATAAAGTGCTTTCGCTATCTCCACCATCTGCTGTTGTCCTATACTTATTTCAGAAATCTTTACTCTTGGATCTATATCTATATCATGTGCATGTAAAAAATCTCCGACTTCATTAAACATTGTTTTCCATCGCACAAATTTGTATTTTGAAGCATATGTGCCTAAGGTAATGTTTTCTGCTACCGTTTGATTAGAAACTAATTGTAACTCCTGATGTATGACTCTTACTCCGCACTTAATAGCATCAAAAGGAGTAGAGAAATGTTTCTTTACTCCTTCTATCTCTATATATCCGTTATCCGCAATATAATATCCCGAAAGAATTTTAAGCAGAGTAGATTTTCCTGCTCCATTTTCTCCTATGAGACCATGCACTGACCCTTCATGTATTCCAAAATGTACTGCATTTAATGCCTGTACACCAGGAAAATGCTTTGAAACATTGTTGAAAGTCAGTAATGCTTTCATATATTACTCTAACCCTAAATCTTTTCTTACCTGCGAATAATCGTTTCTTGTTGCTAGTTTTCCAGAAGTATAAGTGAGCTTAGGTGGCTCTGTCCCGTTTACAATCCACTCGTGCATATTGGTAGAAGTTTCATATCCATGTCTCTTAGGACTGATAATGATTGTCCCAAAAAACCCTGTAGCCTCGTCTTTTTCAAACTCATCTATTGCAAAATCACTGCCATTTATTCCTACCCCTATTATATTACTCTTAGGTACTCCATTTCCTTCTAAAGCCCTCACTGCCCCCAGTACGCCAGCATCATTTGATGCAAATGCTACCCAGTTTTTTGCTTCTGGATTTTTTGCAATAGCAATATTAGCAGCATCAAATGCTCCTTCTGTGGTGGGAGTTTTCCGTGGTGATTCAATAATATTTTCTGCAAGAAAACCATTCGCTAAAAGAGCTTCGGTAGCTCCATCTGTTCTATTTTTTGAAGTAGGCAATTCATTCAAACTTACCCGTATAGCATAGGTGTCCTCAGGCTTCCATGACCGTGCTTTCATTTCATCGGCTATAGCAGTACCTACTAGCTTGCCTATCTCAAATGCATCAATACCCATATGAACTACTTCTTCTATCGGAGCTCCGTCATTTCCTAACAGACGATCGTCTACTGACATGAGTTTTAGATTATTCGCTTTCGCTCGTGCCACTACTGCTGTTCCAAGTTTTACATCAGGAACACAGATAATTACTCCTTGAGCCTGTTGTGCTCCAAGATTATCTAATGCAGCTACTACTTGCTCGCCATCACTCGCCCCTATTTTTACTAAGGTAAACCCTTTTTCTTTTGCAGCTATTTCTGCAAACTTCCATTCATCAAGAAACCATGGCTCTTGAGCATCTTTCACAACAAAACCAATTTTCACCTCATTGTTTTCCTCTGAACCTGCAGAAAAAACAACAGTAGGCAAAAATAATAGCATTGCTAGCATAAGCAATATGTGTACTACTTTCATATTAACTCCTAAATATGTAGATTTATACTTATCAGTATAACAAAATCATACTTTTATTGTACCTACTAATAGAGTAAGCTGCAAGTTCACTTCTTCCTATTCCTACTACACTAAATAAAACAACTAATCAACTATTTTCTATCAAAAA
This sequence comes from Spirochaetia bacterium, assembly GCA_965218205.1. Taxonomy (GTDB): domain Bacteria; phylum Spirochaetota; class Spirochaetia; order WTKD01; genus CBDDCA01. The sequence continues at coordinate 2,050,788 of OZ244590.1, forward strand.
TGCTTTCGTATATTATTCTAAGCCTAAATCTTTTCTCACTTGTGAATAGTTTGCCCTTGTTGCTAATTCTCCAGAAGTATAGGTGAGTTTAGGTGGCTCTGTTCCATTTACAATCCACTCATACATATTGGTAGAGGTTTCATACCCATGTCTCTTAGGGCTGATAATGATTGTCCCAAAAAACCCTGTCTCATCGTCTTTTTCAAATTCATCTATTGCAACATCACTGCCATTTATCCCTACTCCTATCATATTACTCGTAGGCACTCCATTCCCTTCTAAAGCCCTTACTGCTCCCAGTGCAGAAGCATCATTTAATCCAAATACTACCCATTGTTTTACTTCTGGACTTTTTGCAATAACAATATTAGCAGCATCAAATGCTCCTTCTGTACCATATTTCTGTGGTGCATCAATAATATTTTCTGCAAGAAAACCATTCGCTAAAAGAGCTTCGGTAGCTCCATCTGTTCTGTCTTTTGCAGTAGGCAATTCATTAAAACTTACGCGTATAGCGTATGTGTCCTCAGGCTTCCATGATCGTGCCTTCATTTCATCGGCTATAGCAATACCTACTAGCTTGCCTATCTCAAATGCAGAAATGCCCATATGAACAACCTCTTCTATCGGAGCTCCGTCATTTCCTAACAGACGATCGTCTACTGACATGAGTTTTAGATTATTCGCTTTCGCTCGTGCCACTACTGCGGTCCCAAGTTTTACATCAGGAACACAGATAATTACTCCTTGAGCCTGTTGTGCTCCAAGATTATCTAATGCGGCTACCACTTGTTCGCCATCACCTGCCCCTATTTTTACTAAGGTAAACCCTTTTTCTTTTGCAGCTACTTCTGCAAACTTCCATTCATCAAGAAACCATGGCTCTTGAGCATCTTTTACAACAAAACCAATTTTTACCGTATTGTCTTCCTCTGAACCTGCCGAAAAAACAACAGTAGGCAAAAATAATAGCATTGCTAGCATAAGTAATGTATGTACTACTTTCATACTACCTCCTAAATATATGTATTTATAGTATAGCAAAAATCATCTGTTATGACATCTACTAGCATTCCATGACTGTTACACTATGAGCCTAGCATTACAATGTATGTAAGATATAGTCAGTACTCACTGCTTGTCTATGATTTTTATTTTTTTGTAACAACATATCTCTAAAATACCTATATTTTTCTGTATCATTCATACCATAAAAGCCAAGCATCAAAGAAAATATACATTTTTCATGGAACTCTTTCTGTCTATCTATTTCATATACATTAAAATCAGGCATAGATACTGCAAAAAAATCTTCTTGTAATTGCTTGTCTTTATTTCTTTCGCCAAAACTAATCAACTGATAACATAGCTTATTGGCAGTAACTTCATCTTTGAGCTTTCTATGTGCCATAGCTTGATAAAATACATACTCTAACGGAGCGTCATTATAATAGCTTGTAGCGTTTATTTCAGCACGACCCTTTGTTGCATATTGAAACGATGTAACAGCATCTTCTGTATGATGGGCTTTTTCTTGTATACAGCCTAAAATATAGTATATATCATTATCTGTTGTATTTATAAGTTTTCCTTCATTGATAGTATCAGGATATACTAAGGCGTTTTTTAAGAGAGCAATAGCTTGTTCATAGCGTCCCTTTGTATATTCTTGTAACGATACCCCTATACTTGCGGCAACAAAACACTCGGATACTTTTCCTTCTCCTCCTTCCCAAGGATGAAACTCATGCTGTTCAATATGATCCAATACTTCTTGGTACTTATGAAGAAGCAACTGCGTCTGCATCCACTCTATGAGTATATCATCACGGCTAAGGGTATACGCATCAAATTTCTCAAATATCACATTACGCTGTTCTGCAGATACCCCATTCATTCGTAACAAATAGTAGTACTCAAACACTGTTCTTGCACTGTACTGCGGGCTAGTAAGCTCAAGTGCTTTTTGTATCTCTGTCAGTGCTTTGTCTCCCAATTTCTTTTTGTTGTACAAGTAGATGCTGCAATTTCTTCTTGCGGGAGCATAATGCGACAACGCATTCCAACACATGTATGCTTCATCGTAACGCTTTCTATCGTAGAGTAAATTTCCCAAGTGGTATTGAGCAAGACTGTCTGATTTTTGTGACACTACAAACTGTAGCACCATATAATCGCTTTCCTTATTAGGAAAATGGAGAAAATTATCACATGTTTCTGCTTTTTCTAAGATAGCATCATACGGTAACTGTTGTACATGTAACAGATACGCTAAAGAATAATACTGCATAGGGTCTTGATTCTCTGGAATCTTTTTTACAATATCCAAAGCAAATGCATAATCTCCCCATAAAGCATACTGAAATGCAGTCGATAAAAGGTTATGCGTATCTTTGCGTAACAGAGAGAGCCATGCCTCCGATATACCATCTCCTTCTAGTAAAGATTGCTCCAATGTCAATATCATATGCAGTGGTTGTTTTGTCATTATTGACTGTAAGTATTCTTTCGCTTTGTCTTGTTGAGAAAGATTTCTCAGTATATACAACCGTAATCCTTGTGCTTGCCAGTTTTTTCCTTGTTCATCTAATGCTTTATCAACATGTTCAAGTGCCTGATGCCACTGTCGTGTTCTACAATAGATAATTGAAATATAATACAAAGACGATGCTTTATAATTCTGAGACCATGTTGATTTATAAAAACAATGCAGAGCTTCTTTTTCTCTTTTGAGATGAAACAAAGCCAATCCTTTTAAGTACGATGCTTCTCCATCTATTGGGTTGGTATTGTACATAGTTTGACGTTTTAGTGCAGTAGAGACATATTTTAACGCATCATCATATAGAAAAGAGCGTAAACACATACGTGCCATTGCCACATTTGCACGGTAATTATGAGAATCACGTACTATCATTTCTTTATAATACTCTTCTGCTTCTAAAGAAGGATTACGATACAATTCAATATGCTGAGCTATCAAAAATAACTCATCTTCATGCTGCACTTCTTTAGGAGGTGGTGGACTACTTGCTGGTTCTGGTATTTCTTCTAAGCTCCATTTTTTTGCCTTGTATTCTAAAATAGTTTGCCCATACTCATCTTTGATACACATGCGTATGTCTTCTTCTGTACACTCTACATCGTATGTTCTTTCCCATACTATTTTTGGATGCAGAGAAATAGTTTCAGAACAAAGCACTGTATCTTTTACCACTATTTCCACACATACATTATGTTCATTTCCAAAAGAAAGAATGCCTGCACTCAGTACTGTTTTTCCTTTCTGTAACAACAGTTCGCATTTCAAAGCCATTCGATTACTTGCGTTATGAACACGACCTAAGTTACGATACGGCATAAAATATTGAACAAACTCTTTTTCTTCATATGGATCAAGCCAAGTAAAGTCTGGCTGATTATCTGTATATACTCCCGTCATCAATTCTATGTAAGGACCATCTTCGTCAGTCAAGTTTCTATCCCACACTTGACCAAAATCTCCATTCCCCCATGTCCACTGTTTTTTTCCCGGTGCTATGTGTCTATTTGCAACATGAAGCAAGCCTCCTTGCTCTTCATGGACATATGCCCCTACAAAATCATAATCAGATTTCCATGCCATATAAGAGGTAGGAACAGGTATATTTTTATACTGTGATATGTCCACTCCTGCACTATAATCTGCTTTATAGTATTCCTGTGTTGCTATAGGAAAACTACTCACATCTCTTTTTCCATGATCATATACTGCAGTAACATCGGGAGGAAATATTGATTGATGACCATTCCCTGCTTTTACTGCAGGGTTAGCCCACCATAAGAAATTTTGTGGTAAAGAAGAAGTATTAAAAATTCTCCCACTCAATTCTATATAGCTTTTATCGGAATACAAACGCACACAAAGACTTTGCTGCAACCCATTCATTCTTTCCAATTCACCAAGATACACAGCGACACTCAAATCTTTTTCTTCTATAAAATATTCTACTGGTTCAAAAGTAGAGGGACGATGATGTTGTGGCCAATTAAACTCAATACCCCCAGAAATCCATGGTCCCGTAAGCCCCACTAATGCAGGCTTGATTACCTGATTATGATAAATACAATGACGTTCTTTTATTTTATCATATGCTATTTGAATTCTCCCTCCAAGCTCAGGCAGTATCACTACTTTGATATAATCATTCTCCAAAGTTATTGCACTATACTCTTTATCCTGCTTTTTTCCTGTAAGCCGATCTGTTACTCTATAAGGATATACCTTTCCAGAAGAACCTTGATATGCACGCTTCTCTAAAAATAAAGGGAGTGGCTCAGAGTCCCCTAAAAGATAAGTAGGTATTGTCACCATTTCTTGTTTAATACTAATCACATGTGTCTCCTAGTTGTATTGTACTGTATATATCCTCGTGGAGTATATCTTAGCATATATACTGATATTCCCAATCACTATATACTGGCGTGCATATGTACCCTGTAGGCTTCACAGATTGAAATAGCAAGGGGAGTCTCTGCTTCCTTGAGAAAGCACTAGCTACTAACTTTTAACATCCCTTTAATTTTCTCTTGTTTATAGTATGCTGGAGTAGTTTTTTATCGGCTTCATACCTGTTTTTTATTGTTTCTTTTTCGTGCTTATATACGGGCGAGCGGTTGTAGTAATAGTAAGTATATGGGCTTTCACTATACCAATTTTCTAGCTCTTTTATTTTTTTATCTAGTGCAGTAATTTTATTCTCTAGCTCTCTTGTGGTGTGCTGACTTAAGTTTGTTCCGTTGTAATTGTAATAGCTGTTGTAATAGCTGTTAGGATAGCTATTGTAATAGTAACGCTGTTGTCTATCTAGCTCCTTGTTGTACTGCAAACATTCGGGGCTTTGTAGCTCTGGATAATAATACCATTCCTTACATTGTACAAAGGTGAGTAATAAGGCAAGCGATACAATAAGAAATATAATAATTGCCATATACTTCATAAAATACACTCCTATAGCTATTTTACACTATGATATGCAGAAAAACACCCCTCTCATGTGTCATATATGGCTCATAGTGAGTTTTTCTGTGCTTCTTTGAATAAACACTTTACACTACTCTTGTCTATTTTCTTGCCTTTTTCTTATGATATGAAAAATAATTATTAAAAAAATGATTAACTCAATACATGCTATAACTAACAATACAATTATTCTTTTCAAAATTATTACTCTCTGCCAATAGATAAAAAAGTGAATAAAATAAACTGTAAATCTTAAAAACATTATTCCTCTTTAATTATGTAATATCTATCTTGCTAGTCATTTGTACATAGTTTCATACTATAAGCAAGAGTGAGAATCTGCAAGCCTCGTATATAACAGTATACTACTATTCTATAAGAGAAACATCACTGAGAAAATTCTCTGCAAGATGAAGTAATAACTGTTGCTGATAATCAAAAATAAAAGAATGTACAGTATACGCATCCTGTGTTTCTTCTGTATCAGGGTTACTTGCATCCGATGTCGCTTGAGTGGGAGTACAAAGAATAAGCCTTGCATCATGTATACTAAAGAGAGAGCGTAAAAAAGGCACTTTCTTTGGTTTTCTCCATGCTTGCACTGACGAAAAAAATACCTCTACCCAATAGGCACTTTGCCCTTCAATATTGAACATGCTTGCTATCCAATTTTGATGAGGAAAACGATACAGAAATATCCCTTTCTCAGTAATATAACTCACTCCCCATATTTTCTCTTTCTTTTTTGGCAACGAGGGGGCTACTAATTCATTTGAAGTAGTATGCATATACTGCCCCATACCATAGCCTAGTACTGTACCATGCTTCTCTTCTGCTTTTCTCCAGAACTCTTCTTTTCTATTGGGTTCTAATGTTTGCATACAATGTCCTACTTTTACTTTTATAGAAGAGTAATCTTTACTAGAGGCTGCAACAACTATGGCTACTCGTTCTCTTATACTATAGTATAAAAGTATATTTACACTATAGTCAAAGTGTCCCACATTGTCAAGAATGCTATAAAGGGGAACACGAGTTCAAGGACTAATTGCGACAAAGGAGCAAAAAAAAGAGCAAGAAACATAAAAAAAGATAGTTCTAAAGTTATTATATATAAAAAATCACAAGACAGAAATAATACATTGTAAAATGATTACTTGTCTTGTAGTCCTAGACGATAGGTCATCGCTTGTTTAGAAACTTCAAATATATCAGCCATAAGAGTAATTATTATTTCTTTGCCATTTTCTACATTAAGTCCTATTTTTTTTGTTATTTCTTCTAAAATTTCATCAATTTTATGACCAGGCATAATAATATTTCCAGCTAATCTATTAGCTTCTGCTTCCATTTTATTAGAGAGTTCACTTCTATATAAAGCATTTTCATTTATCCCATCCCCTATTTCTTGTTTATGTAAGAAGTAATGTGCTAATTCATGTGCTAATGTAAATCGTTGTCTTGTTTTTGGGTGTAAAACACTAACAATTATTTCATATGTATTATTTTCTTTTTTTATAATCTGTCCTGATAATTTTCCTATATATCTATAAAAAACCTTTATTTCATAATGATTTGCTATTTTTTCTAAGTCCACTGGGATAGTATCTAATAATGAATCTTCTTTTAAGTTTTGTGTTATTTCTTCTATTCTATTCATTTTATTACTTCCTCCTATTAGATTCTCTTGCTAATTCTTTTAATATTTCTCTTTTTCTAGCTTCTTCCATCTCCTTTGCTTGTAAATCTAATTCTGTTTTTTCAGTTATTTCTTTTCTTAAATCTTCTTCTCTTTTGCTTTTATCTTTTTCTAATTCTTCAAGTATGTCTTTAGTTATAGAAGTTTTTAAAGTATTACGTAATTCTTTCCATCCTATAATGCCTAAAGCACCTACGCCCAAAGCAAAAGAACCTATTAACACTTGTAATAAAGTTATTTGAAGACTTATAGCATCTGCACTATCAAATTCATACTCTATATCTCTAAAATGAGAGTACCCTGTTTGCACAGTCTGATAAAATATGAAACCTAATGATATAAAGGATAATAATAATGTAAGACTAACAAACACAGATATATGTTTAATAATCCAACCTATAAACTTTGAAAACCAATTTTGTTCTTTTCTTTTTCATTACTCATATTATTTTTATATATAAGATTAATATTTACAATAGTTTTTTATGCTTTATCTACAATCATACTAATATATATTGTAACATATTTGTAACTAAAATGTAATACAAGACTTTATAATTCTCCCTTTTAGATATGTTAATAGTATCGGCATAGATAAAAAGTAGATTAGGATTATAGTTGTATACTTTGATTTACGCATATAAGAGAGACTCATCAAGTATAATTTTGATTGCATTATTTACGCTAAAAACAATAAATTATTTTAGTCTGTTTTTATACATAATTTCTGTATTTCTAAAATTGGAGTATTACTCTCTCGTATGCTCTCAAAGATGCCTGAGAAACACTTTTTTTGCTACTCTTGAGGTTCTATAGCAAGAAAGGAGTATTTCCTTTCTTGCTATAAGCTGTATTGCTATACTATGCTACGATTAAGGGCATGCTACTGTATCAGTGTTATCTTTTGGGTACTTGTCTGTGTCTCCATCCATAGCGGAATTTCTAAAAACACCAGAAGTTAATAGTACCTTACACAGTTTCCATGACGATAAATCTTGATCAAATACAGTAGCTCCACGAAACATGGCATTAAGCAAGGTAACATTCCCTACATTCCAATTTCCTATGTCTTGATTAAAGGCATTTGCACTCAAAAACATAGTAATCATAGTCTTTACACTACTCACATCCCAATTTCCTATGTCTTGATTAAAAATAGTAGCTCCATCAAACATTGAACTCATATTAGTAACCTTGCCTACATCCCAATCTCCTATATCTTGATTAAACTTAGTAGCATTACTAAACATAGCACCCATATTAGTAACATTACTGGTATTCCACTGTGTTATGTCCCCATTAAATGTACTATCTCTACTAAATAAACTACTCATATCAGTAATGGCACTCGTATCTATCATATTGAGGTTGGGGCTATTGGTGTCTTGTCTGCTTGCTCCTCTTTCTGCAGTGATAATAGCTTTGAGTGCTGTCTTTGTTGTTGGTCTGTAATAGCTCGCTACTTCGCTTGGGAGTTTCACCAGTCCTGTCTCTACATTGATAGTCGCAAGTACCTTTTGTCCCGAGTTTGCTCCCGAAGTAATGGTACATTCCACTACTCCATAGCTATACTCAGTGATAGCAGTATCATGTATGTTTGATTTATTTGCTGTGCCTGTTATCGTTACTGTATTGGTATTTTTTGCAAATGTTACTGTTAGGCCTGTTTCTTGTTTGAGTGTGCTGTTATCGTTATCTATTGTGCTTTCATCACAGGTAAAGGTAAGCCCACTAGGACTAATGCTGGTAAGTACTCTCGTTGTATGTGCTGATGTTGGTGTTGATCCTACTGTTGCTGAAACTTTTGTGGCATTTCCTATTACTACTGTTGGGGTGCTGGCAGAGACTGCTGTTGCTTCTGCTGAGATTTTTGTCTTTTTGAAGCTGTTTACTGCTACTGCGGTGATATAGTACTTTGTATTCAATCGTAGATTGCGTATTGTATAGCTTGTTGCTCCTGTTGGCACATCGTCTTTTTCTGCTCCTACTTGTGCATCGCTTGCTGCTTGTGCTCGTGTTTTTACTGTTGCTCCATCTATGTTTGTTTTTGAGGCTATATAGTATACTTTGTAGTCTATTTGATTATCTCTTAAATCAGTTCCTTCTGCTGTTGTTCCTTTTACGGTAGGAGCTGTTATGGTAAGTACTATGGTTACTCCTTGTGCATTTGCTTGTATGGTGGGCTTTCCTGGTGCTGCATAGGCTTCTTTTGCTACAAACTCGTGGCGTTCTCCTGCTGATGCTTTGTTGGGATCGGTGCTATTTATTGCTTGTACTACTATTTCGTAGGTTGTTCCGCTTGTCAATCCTGTCAAAATAGTGTTTGTTGTTCCTGCTGACACTGTTTTTGTTGCTGTCGCATCTCTTATTATTGCTGCTTCATTTCTTGCACTGCCTCCTTTGGCAACACTATATACTTTGTACGATACCTGTGCGGTTGTTAGAGTGTCCCCTGTATTTGCTTTGTGGCTTGAAGTAAGATTGGGAGCTGTCCACGATACTCTCATGCCTGTTTGGGTTACTCTTGTTTGTATGCTTGATACTTCTGCGGGGGCTGTCGCTTGTGATGCGGTTGTTACTGTTGCCACTGTCGATACTACTTTTTTGCTTGGGTCTGTTTTTACTGCTACTTCTACCACAAAATGATACTTTGTTGCTCCTTTTATTGCTACTGTTGGGGAGGTCAAGCCTAAACTGGCAAGGGCTGGTACTGTGTACACTCTGCTACTGGCACTGCCTATGTTTATCTTTCTGCCTGCTAGTACTTCTGCTACTGTAGCTGTGCCGTCTTTCTGTAAGCCGTACACGGTGTATACTAGCTTGTCATTTGTTATGCTTGTGCCATCGTAGTCTTTTGCTCCTGTAAATGTGCTTAACTGCGTGAGTACTAGCTTTATTGTTCCTGCTGTGCTTGTTGACGGTGATACTACTAGCTTTCCTGTCAGTAATGACTGATTTGGAGCTACTGCTTTGGAGGTATAGACTTCCTTTATTTCTGTTACATCGGTGTAAAAGCCTGCTGGAAAGAGTTTGCTACTATTGGATGCATCGTAGTTGGGGCTTGTTGTGTTTACTATCCTCACTCCTATGTAGTAGTCTTTTGCTGTTTCTATGGGCGTTGCTCCTGCATTGCTTCCACTGGTACTGTCTACTATTGCTATGGATAGTGTGTTTTGAGTTGTTCCTGTTGCTTTTGTGTACTTTGCTACTTTTGCTCTACTTTTCTCCACTGCCCATAGGGCTGATACACTGGCAGGCTTTCCAGTTGTGTCTTCTTTCTTGAGGTATAGCACATAGTAGGCAAGATCTCTTGCTTCAAGGGCATTGCCATTTGCTTTGCTCACTCCTGCTATGTTTGAGGCATTGAGCTGTACTGTTATGACTTTTTTTCCACTATTGCTTTCTCCTGAAGGAGGCACTGCAAATACTACTGCGTTGTTTGTAGTGTAGGTTGTTACTTTTGGTGCGTTTGGGGGAGCAGTAAGTGTTGCTGTTTTTATTGTTGCTGATGCTCCTATGCTATAGGCGGGATTGAGGCTGTTTATCGCTTCTACTCCTGCGGTATATTTTGCTCCCTTTGTTCCTATAAATGTTGCTTTTAATGGATTGCTGTTTCCTGCTAGCTCTCTTGTTTGTACTCCTGCAAGGGCTTTTATTGCTTCTAGTGTTTTTTTGCTATGGTCTCCTGCTACTATGTATACTTTGTATTGTATGCTTACTTGCGTGAGTGGTTTTCCATTAGGGGCTTTGTGGGTATTGGCAATAGTACCTGCACTAAATGTATAGACTGCTGTTGCGGTTGTTGATGTTACTGATTCTACAGAGAGTGTTGCATCTTTGGCAGCTGGCGGTGCTGTCGAGGTACTGTCGTATACTGCTACTGCATCAGCGAGAGGGGTTACTGGGCTTACTCTGTTATTTGCTATTTGTAAAAAATCAAAGCGATAGTTCTTGGCATTTGCTTGGTACTTGGGTACTTCTAAGCCATCTGCTATACCAAAGCTAATGGTGGTTGCTGGGTTTGTTATGCTTTTTTCTGCTATTACGGTAGCTCCTTCTTTCATACGCAAGGTGTAGTATCGTCCTATGCCCGGTGCTTGCTTAAAGGTTGCTTTTATCTGTATGACTCCTGTTTTGTCTAGGGTTGGCTTTTTTGAAAAAAGATCTTCTGAGGGGGCATTCAGCTGAGAGGGGGTGGTTATGTCTTGTGTGGTTGATGTGCTTTTGTTTTCTGCATAGTCTATTGCTTGTATTGTTACTGTGTAGGTTTTGCTTTGACTGAGTTCTTCGACAGAGAGTGATGTTGTGGGATAGGGTATTTTTTTCTCGTTGACTACTGCAGTACTTGTGCCTTTCTCTTGTATGCTTACGCTGTATTCTTTTATGTCTTTGTTGTTGCTTGTGGGCTCTGTCCATGTTATCTGTGTTTCTACTTTTGTTGCTGATACGAAGGGATAGCTTGCTTGTATGTTTGTTACTGGATCGGGGTCAGTGCTATCTGCTACGGTACTTACTGTGGCATTTTCTGCTGTTCCTTTGTTGCCTGCATAGTCCTGCGATTGTACTGCCACTGTGTACTCGGTGGTAGCTTTGAGGCCTGCTATCTGTGTGTTGCGTACTGCTCTGTCTGTTATTGTTACTGTCTTTGCTGGAGTATCGCTATCTTTCTCTGTTGCTGTTATGGTCACTCCTGCATAGTCTCGTACATTGGGCTCTTGCCAGCTTACTACTATGCTTGTTGCTCCTCCTACTGCACTTACATTGCTTACAGGCTCTGTGCTTTTGTCGGTTGTTGCTTGTTCTTTTGACACTGCAGTGGAGTACTTTCCGTTTTGAGAGACATACACTTCTACTTTGTACGTAAGCGTGCCGTAGAGTTTTGTGAGTGCTATGCCATCTTTTGCGACATACACAGTGGCGTATTCTTTTGCCTGTGCAGTTGCACTGCTGACACTGGTTGCACTGGTATCTTTGCTTATTGTCTCTTCTGCTACTACGGTATTTGTTGCCGTTGCTATCACTCGTACTTGCAGGCTTTTGTCTGTAAAGGTAAAGCTCCCCCACTTGATAAGCAGGCTTTCATCGGCTGGGCTATTGCTTTTATCGTTTGCTGTTACTGTAAGATCTGCCTCTGGCAGTGCTGCTACTGTTTGTGAGAGTGCTGAGGGCACTATGCCTCTGAGTGCTTGCTTTGCCGTGCTTTTGTTACCATTGCTATCTTTGTATACTACCACTATATCATAGCTGATGCCGTCTATGGTGGGCACAGCAATGCTCAGCTCTCCTTGTGTTACATCTTGTACCGATACTTCTGTCTTTACCCCTGTAGTTTTTTCTATTACCTGTATTGTGGCTTCTGCTATGTCTGTCTTACCTGACGAGAGTAATGCTTTGTCCCATGTGAGCTTTATGCCATTTGTTGCTGATTCTACTGCTACCTGTGTAAAGGTGTCTTGCGGTGCAGTTTCATCACTCAGTGTTGTAATAGAGCGGGTTGTTTTTGGTGATACTTCTGAGTCCTTTTGGGCTTCTATCTCTACAGTGTAGTGAGTGAGTGCTTGTAAGCCTTTGAGTTTGTACGATTGTCCTTGTTGAAACAATGCACGATATTCTATGGCAGGAACACGCACTTGTATGACTTGTGCTGGTGTCGTTGAAGTTGCAGTTACAACTACATGTGTAGCATCGCTTGGGGCTTGCCAGCGTAACGAGAGCGTCCCGTCATTGCCTGCTGCTTGTATCTGCACATTGGACACTGATGCAAGTGTAGGGTTACTGGTGTCCCTCCTCCACCTGATGAGGAACTGCTACTGCTCTCTGCACATCCTACGAGTACGAGGGTAGTCATTGCTAGCACTAAAAACAGTGCAACGAGAGTTATGTTTTGCTTATATCGAGAGTGTACCCCCCCCCCCCCCCGATTTTTTTTCACGCTGTGTGATTCCTTACTCAACCATATTTTTTTCAACTGTTTTTTCATAAAAATCTCCTTTATGATTTTATCTATTATCATGTATAATTATTATACACAATGCACAAATATCATTATAGTAAAAATACTGTTTTTGTGTAGTATCTCCGAAAAAGAAAAAATAAAAATTAGTCCTTGAATCCGCATATTATTTGCTATTTTCTCTCTACATATTCAATCAACACTCTCTCTAATACAGTATTCCCTATATGAAAGTACCTATTATAGTATGCATGATACTGTGTATATCACTGGTAAGCTCATGCAAATTATCGACAAAACTATGGAATGGAGGAGACACTAGCCCTCCTTTGTTAGAACACTCTACGATAACTACTGATGCATTGGAGCTGTACTTCAATGAACCTATACAAGAAGAAGTTATATTTAGATTGAAAAAAGAATACGAGCATATTATCTCGTCTATATCAGTCTTACAGAAAAAGATACGGGTTACCTTAAGCTCAACTATTGCGGGCAAAAAATATCAATTTGAAACTACTGTACATGACGCTACAGGAAACTCAAGCATTATTGTTGATAGTTTTTATGGACATAATGAACGAGTGCCTACCATGCTTATTAGTGAATTTATATGCGAAGGAAGCAAAACTAACGGAGATAAAATAGAATTGGCTGTACTGAGTGATGGCAATACCGCAGGCATGGTATTACAAGAAGGGATAGGCAACACCATTACTTTAGCAGTTACTCTGCCAGCTTTAGAAGTAAAGAAAGGAGAATTTATTGTAGTGCATCTGCGTCCCTATCCTCAAGAAAATATACAGAGTGAACTAAAACATACAGCAGAGTCCACACACAAACAGGCGTACACTACTGCGTGGGATGTATTTTCTACACAGGATAAAGGTATTTCAAATACAAATGCAACACTTGTGCTACTCTCCCATCCTAAGGGAGCTATTATAGATGCAGTATTATACTCTACAAAAAAAGATAAAGCAGAGGCTTCTTACAAAGGCTTTGGAACGAGCAAAACATATCATTGGGCACAACAACTACTTGCAAAGAAAGCATGGGAAAGCACAAATAGTAATGGAGAAACACAACAAGTTATAGCAAAACCATCACTTGCAGTAAATCCGTACCATAGCACTACTACACGATCAATAAGCCGTAATGCTCAACTTGATGATACCAATACAAAGAGAGATTGGCATATTACTCCTACCCGTGGATCAACTTTCGGAAAACAAAATACAAATGAAGAATATTCAAAGCAATAAAGATATAATGCAATTATATCTTCTTATATATAATCCTTAAACATCTCTTCTATAGAAGGCTTTGGAAGTGCTCCTACCTGATTTTGTACTATTTCTCCCTTGTTAAACAGTAGTAAAGTTGGAATACTTGTTATATTGAATTTTTGTGCTAACTCACCTGCTTCATCAACATTTACCTTTGCAATTTTTACTTTCCCTGCATATGTTCCTGCTAACTCATCTATAATTGGCGATAGCAGTTTACATGGAGGACACCACTCTGCCCAAAAATCTAATAATACTGGTATTTCAGATTGCATTACTTCTGCTTCAAAATTATCGTTTGTTATTTCTAATGCCATAGTTACTCCTCATAACTTTTTATTATCTACCTTCAATAGTACCACATTTAATTAGTCAATACAAGATGTGTACGCTAAAATTTTGGAGTGTTACTATCCCGTGTACCTTATCAAGACAAGAAAGAACAATGAGAGAGAAATTTTCACTCTCTCTCATCCTTCGTGTTTCCTCACTACTTTGCATACACTACTCCTACGATGAGGGACATGCTGTTGTATCAGTACTATCCTTTGGATACTGTGCTTTTTTTCCAGCCATAGCTGAACCTCCAAAATCAGAATCACTTATGCTTGTTTTACTTTTACATAATTTCCATGAGGATAAATCTTGATCAAACATACGAGCACTTAGAAATATAAAAGTCTTATTTACAACATTACCTACATTCCAATTTCCTATGTCTTTATTAAAGGCTAAAGCAGCAAGAAACATAGATTCCATATCTGTAACACTGCTCACATTCCAATTTCCTATATCTTGATTAAAAGCATGGGCATTTTCAAACATATTATTCATATTAGTTACCTTCTTCACATTCCAGCTTCCTATATCTTGATTAAAAACATAGGCTCCAGAAAACATAGATTGCATAGTCTCTACATTACTGGTATTCCACTGTGTTATATCTCCATTAAAAGCCTTATCATCATCAAATAAATCACTCATATCATCAATAGCACTGGTATCTATCATGTTGAGATTAGGGCTATTGGTGTTTTGTCTGCTTGCTCCTTTTTCTGCAGTGATAATAGCTTTTAGCTCTGACTTTTCCTCTGGTCTATAATAGTCAGCTGCTTCTCCTGATGGTGCTGCTTTTAGTCCTGTTTGTACAGTAATAGTTGCTGGTATTTTCACTCCTCTATATATTCCTGTAGTACCACTACACTGTATGACATCATAGCTATAATTAGTAATGTTAGTGTCATGTATGTTTGATTTATTTGATGTACCTTGTATTGTCACTGTGCTGGTACTCTTTTCAAACGATATTTCTAACCCTGTTTCCTGTTTGATTTTTTTGCTATCTGCTTCCAGTATTTTGGCATCACAGGTAAAGGCTGTGCCACTGGGAGTACTGGTAAGTATTCTTGTAGTATGTATTGCTGGGGATTTGCCTACTTCTGCTGAAACAATAGTACTGTTTCCTATAGAAAATGGTATATCAAACTCTTTGCGTACTCCTGTTGATGCCTTTGTTGTATCAGTACTATTTACTGATTGTACGACTATTTCATAGCTTGTTCCTACTGTTAATCCTGTCAAAATGGTACTTGTTGTTCTTGCCGCCACTGTTTGTGGGCTTGCGTCTGTTTTTTTTATCTGTGCCACTGTCCTCTGTGTACTACCGCTCTTAGCAACACTGTATATTTTGTACGATACCTCTGCGATTGTTAAGGTATCTCCTGTGTTTTTTCTATGGCTGGTACTGAGAGAAGGAGCTGTCCATGATACTGTAATGCCTGTTTTTACTACTGCTGTTTGTATGTTTGTAATGTCTGCAGGAGCAGTAGCTTGCGATGCTGTTGTCACTGTTGCCACCGATGAGGATGCTACTTTCTTGCTTGGATCTGATTTTATTGCTACTTCTACCACAAAGTGATATTGTGTTACTCCTTTGATTGCTATAGATGGTGCTGTATCCGTAGATATACCTAAACTTGCAAGTGCAGGGACAGTATATGCTCCTCCATTCACGGATCCTAACGCTATCTTTCTGCCTGCAAGTACTTCTGCTACGGGAGGAGTAGTGTCTTTCTGGATACCGTACACTGTGTATACAAGCTGGGTATTTTTTGTTATGGCAGTACCATCGTAGTTTTTTGCATCGGTAAATGTGTCTAACTCAGTGAGTACGAGCTTTATTGTCCCTGCAGTACTTGTTGACTGTGATACTGCTAGCTTTCCTGTTAATAATGACTGATTGGGAGCTACCGCCTTTGATGTAAGCTCTATGACTTGTATTGTTTCTGTTTTTGCATACAAATTAAGGCTGTTTATTGCTTCTATTGCTATGGTATACATTGCTTCTTTTTTACCTATGAATGAGCCTTTTAATGCACTGTTTCCTGCTAGCTCCTGTGTATGTATTCCTCCCAACGCTTTTATTGCATCTATTGTCTGCTTATTGTCGTCCTGTTTATGATCGCCCTCTGCTATATATACTTTGTACTGTATGTGTGCCTGTGTTAGTTTTGCTCCGCTAGGAGACTTATTGGCATTGGTAATTGTTCCTGCACTAAACTCATAATGTACGGTATCTGTTGCTGGTGTTGCCATAGCTACCATAAACAGTATATTCTCTGGAGCAGGGGGTGCAGTCGATACACTATCGTATACTGCTACTGTATCACTCAAAGATGTTATGGGACTTACTATGGTATTTTCTACTTGCAGAAAAGTAAAGCTATAGTCCTTTTTTGTTGCTTCTGTTTTGGGTACTTCTATGCCATCTGCTATGCCAAAAGTAATGGTGGTATCTGTGCCTGTTATACTTTTTTCTGCTACCAGTGTTGTATTGTCATACATACGTAGGGTATAATATTTTCCTGCTCCAGGAGCAGCCTTAAAACTTGCTTTTATCTGTATTGCTCCTGTTTTGTCTAAAGCAGGCTTGTTTTGAAAGAGATCTTCTGATGGTGCAGTGGGTTGCGGGACAGTGATATCTTTTGTAGCTGTAGTGCTTTTGTTTCCTGCGTAATCAAGCGTAAGTATTGTTATTGTATAGGTCTTGCCTTGCTGAAGATCCTCTACAGAGAGTGCTGTTGTAGGATAGAGTACTTTTTTCTCGCTCAGTACTGTTGTTTTTGTTGTTTTCTCTTCTATGCTCACACTGTATTCTTTTATATCTTGGTTCTTACTTTGTTTCCCATCAGGGGCTGTCCATGTTATCTGAGCTCCTACCTTTGTAGGTGATATAAATGGATAACTCACTTGTATTGCTGACACTGCATCGGGGCTAATGCTATCCTTTGCGGTTGTAATAGTAGCTGTTGCTTTTGTTCCTTTGTTACCTGTGTAGTCTTGTGACTGTACTTCTATTGTGTAATCGGTAGTGGCTTTTAGTCCTTTTATTTGCGTATTTCGTACTGCTCTATCGCTTATCTGTACTGTTTGTGCTGGTGTTGTGCTGTCCTTTCCGTTACCTTTTTCTTTTACGACTATACTCACTCCTGCATAATCTCTTACATCAGGGGCTTTCCAGCCTACTACTATGCTAGTTGCTCCTCCTACTGCACTCACCTCTGTCACTGGCTTTATTGTTGTATCTGTTGTCGCCTGTGTCTTTGCTACAACCGAAGAATACTTTCCATTTTCATAGACATATACTTCTCCTCTGTAAGTGTATGTGCCATAGAGTTTTGTGAGGGCAATGCCATCTTTTGCTACATACACAGTAGCATACTCTTTGTTTTGTGCAGTTGCAGCACTGAGTGTTGCGGTACTGTCCTTGCTCACAGTTTCTTCTGTTATGAGAGTATTTGTTGCAGTTGCTATGATACGTACTTTGAGGCTTTTTCCTGTATTTTCTGTAAAATTAAAGCTCCCCCATGTAATAAGCAGACTTTCATCTGCCACATTCTTTGCTCTGTTTTTTGCTTCTACTTTTAGTACATTCTCGTTCAAAGGCACTACTGCCTGTGAGAGCTGGGATGCTTGTATGCCACTTATTACTTGTTGTTGTGTGCTTGTGTTGTTATTGCTATCTTTGTATACTACTGCTATGTCGTAAGAGATACCTGCAAGAGTAGGGACTTGTGGTAATGTTAGTTCCCCTTGTTGTATATTCTGTATGCTTTCTTCTGCAAGTACTACACTGGTGGTGCTTTCTATCACCTGTATTGTAGCTTCTGCTATGTCTGTTTTTCCTGATAATAGTAGTGCTTTGTCCCATGTTATCTTTATGCCACTGCTTGCTTTTTCTACCGCTATCTGCGTGAATGTATCTTTCGGTGCAGTTTCATCTGTGAGTGTTGTTACCGTACGTGTCACTTTAGGTAATACTTCTGTGTCTGATTTCCTTACTTCTATGCTTACAGTGTAATCAGTGGTAGCATATAAGCCTTTGAGTGTATATGGTTTGTTTTGTTGAAATAATGCATAATATTCTATTGATGGAATATGCACTTGTATTGATTGTGCTGGTACTATTGATGGAGTTATTGATTTTGCAGTTACTATTACATGAGTGGCATCGCTTGGAGTCTCCCAGCGTAACAAAAGTACTCCGTCATTACTGACTGGTTGTATTTGTACATTGGATACTGATGCAAGTGTCGGTGTTAACGCCCCCCTTCCTCCTCCTGATGACGAACCGCTACTACCTTCCGCACATCCAAGTACTAAGAATGAAATCACAGCCAGCCCCCATACCAGTGCAACAACGCTTATTCTTTGCTTATATTGAGAGTGTAACCCTCCTAATTTTCTCATATCCCATATTTCCTTATTCATAGATGCCTCCTTATTGCGATGAATATATCACTAAAAAATTATTGTAGCATATAATGCATTATTCTGTTGTTTCCAACAATCAAGTGCATGTACAACGAGTATTCATTATACATGATTATACCGTATATTTTACAATGTATTTTACTGTACATTATACCGTACATTAGAAAATGCCTCACTTACACACTACAGTACTTATGGAGGAAAAAAATATTCCTACTGCTTATACCGTATTGTTTTCTTTTTTTTCATGTAGCAGTATATAGTACAGAGCATAATACGGAACATAATACAGAAACAAAAGCATTTCTTACTACTCCCCTGTTATCACATATCAATGTAAAGGCACACAATAAGCATTATATCAAAGTACAGGAGCATACCCCCCAACGTCTTTATCAAACATATACTTTTTTGAAAAAAGACAATGAGTTTTTATATCTCTATTCCAGTTCCAATAAAGATTGGAGCATAAAGATAGGACAGAGTATAAAAAACGATAAGTATATTCCTAGCTTTGGATTACAAACAATACCATTTACTATTGGAAGTATTCAACAATACGGAGAATATAAATTATTTCAAGATATATCTCAAAGCTCTGCATGGAGTTCAATGATATTTCAACCCTTTCGCTGGGGCATTGACCATACAAGTAGTGATCCGACATGGGGAGCACGCTTAGGCATTGACCCTATACAAACATGGTGGATAAAAAGAAAAGAAACTACTCTTTACGGAGCTTCAGTAGGGTATGATTTTTCTTTCTACGAACCACGTCTTTTGTATCAAAACAGCACAAGAAACAGCATTGATACAAACAGCTCCCACTGGGATGCATGGCTTATACATAAACCTTCCAGTACAGAATTACATCAATTAGTAGCAAGCCAAACATTTTCAGTAGCTAATGCACTATATATTCAAACAGTACTCGCAGCCGCAACAAGCAATACACAGGCTACTCGCATGGCAGGATATACTACCATACAATATTTTACTCCTCTTATCGATATGAAAATAAACTATACACAATCTGATAAAGATTATATATCGCAAGAATGGAGTTTTGCAAAATATCTATGGGCAAGCAGTGCAGAATTAAGTGTGTACTACCTTCCCTTATTTCTTTATACACCTCCTGATACACCAAAGGCTCTTAGCCATAGCAATGCAAAAATACGCCTAAGAGCAATAGTACGAGAATATCATCCACTCAATACAAGCTACAAGAAACAAGATTACTTATATCAAAAATACGAACTTGCATGGAAACACGCCTTTACAAAAAATACTATAGAATATCTTCCTTATATTACTTATACATGGCATCTCACAGAAAAATATCACAAAATAAAACAAGAACTATCCATAGCAGTAGGAGATTTTACACTCTCCCCCTCCATAAGCACCACTTTTTCTTATACATCTGTATATTCAGAACATAACAAAGAAACTGATATTTTGCCAACATTACTTTTTAATACATTAGATGCCATTGAAATACTGCTTAAACAAAAAATAAAGTACAATATACCGCGTGTACCTCTGTATTTCTTTTCAGATATTTCTCTTCTTCATCAAATAGCATTTACATATCATAGTTCAGAAAAGTATACGAACACTTTTACAATACAAGAAATACGCACTACAGTAGGACTTACTGCTCAATTACGATCTCTTCGATTACATACAGCATATAAAACACGATGGTTGCCACACAGTTCTAAGCAAAAATTACACATAACATTAGATATAGGAATGCGGTATACTATAAAATAATGAAATTTGTTTTCTGTTTTGATTCTTTTAAGGAAAGCATGACTGCAAAAAAAGCAGTGCAAGCAGCATATGAAGGATGGAGTACAGTGTTCCCTACCGCACAATATGAATGCTTGCCTCTTTCTGATGGAGGAGAAGGACTTATAGATGCAGTCAAACATTCTCTTGGAGGAATACAAAAAACCACCACCGTACATGATGCCTTAGGAACAAAAAAAAGAGCATCGTATCTTTGGATAGAATCTACAAAAACTGCGGTGGTTGAATCTGCAAAAGCTATAGGCTTAGAATCGATCCCTCACGCAAAACGAAATCCGCTCATAAGTTCTAGCTTTGGGCTTGGAGAATTACTAAAAGCTGCACATATGCAAGGAGCAAAAAAAATAATTATTGGATTAGGAGGAAGTGCCACTGTAGATGGAGGAATTGGGATGCTACAAGCATTAGGAGTTTCGCTTTTAGACAAAAACAAGCAAGCTATAGCAAAAGGAGGAAAGGCACTTCATTCTATTGAGACTATTGATACTCATACTGCCTATACATTTAAGGACTGTTCATTACACATTGCAAGCGATGTAAACAACCCTCTCTTAGGAAAAAAGGGGGCAGTGATGGTATTTGCTGCACAAAAAGGAGCAACACCAGACATGCAACTACAACTTGAAAAAGGCATGCACCATTATGCAAAAAAACTCCTTCATTATTATCCTACAAAAAATAATAACTCTATCAAACACTTTGATACAGAAGGATATGGAGCAGCAGGAGGATTAGGAGCAAGTTTGCACCTATGTTGTAAGGCTCATATTCATAGTGGCATAGATCTTGTTCTTTCTACTATAGAGTTTCTAAAAAAAATACACGGAGCAAGCCTCATCATAAGTGGCGAAGGAAAAGTTGATATGCAAAGTTTTTATGGAAAGGTCCCTTGGGGAGTGTTGCAAGCAAGCAAAAAAAAGAATATTCCTCTCTGCCTTTTAGTAGGAAACACAGGCAAAGGGTATGCCCGTCTCTATGAACAAGGAGTATGCTCTATATTTACAATACATAAAACTTTACTTGATCCGCAACAACACTGGGAACATATAAAAAAAACAAGTTATTCAATGCTTAAAGAAAGCGCACGTGACATTGCTTTCATCTTTAAGCAAGGTTATAGATAAATAAGGTATAGAATATAAAGAGGACACAAAATGAAAGAAAAACAAATTTTACTAAGCTGGCTAAGCGTACTATTATGGCTCATAATATCTACCATGTTTGTCAACCCGCTTAGAATATATCTTAGTCCTATATTGATACAATATTACAATATCTCTTTAGGTCCCGAAGAGATACACTCTATTGTAACAAGCAGTGTGTCATCTCAAATTGTTGCTCTGATAATTAGCATCATACTAAGCTATAGCATAAAACGTATCGTACAGCGAAATCTTATATTCTTTGCACTATATCTCTTACTCCTTTCAACAGGCTTACTTATGATAAGTACCAACACTACTACTCTTATTATCAGCCTCTCTTTGTTTAGCTTTGGGATTGGGCTATTACTTGCTCCTACCATTACCTCAATATGTTCTCGCATGTACCTTCTTAATACTGTATGGGAACCTGAAATAATAACAAAAGATTCAAACGAGACACTACTATCATACCAGAAAGTGCCGCTCATCAGTTCCATCAACATTGTATTTATACTTCCAATGATACTCGGTATAACACTCCTTACAAAATCTTTGCTTGTGGCATATCTTGTATTTTTTGCAATCTGTATTTTTAGTATTTATACCTTACATAAAAATCCTGAGTTTGGAGCATTCCACTGTTTATTTTCTTTCAAACAGTGTATAAAAAATATACTTATAAACTCCATGTTTTGGTTTATTATCATTATGACATTGGTAGTACTCAGCTTAGAATTTTGTATCATGTATGTACTTCCTTACTTTTTATACTCTGCTTACATTGATGTAATACCCTTAAAAGACATACAAGATCTACAAGCATTAGTATTTATAATAGCAAGTTTAATTAGAATAACTATTATCATTTTTATTACCACTTCCATCAATAAACTGTTGCCACGACGTCTTATTTTGTTTAGCTGTCTTACTGTAAGTGCTCTTATCATGCTCTATCAATATGTGGATACCACCACAAAAGTATTTCTGCTCATCACTATACTCATTACCAGTTCTGCTATTTTACCTATGCTCCTTAAAAGCACATCAAATTTTATTAAACTTTCAATGCTTCCTTTCAGTCTTGCAATTATATCCATAATAGGAAACTATGGATTCCAATTATTACACTTCTATTTACAAAATAGAATGCAGCTTTTTATCACATTTTTTACTACCTATAGCTACTGGTATATACTGATAGCAGGTACTATAGTAGTGTTAGCCTGTATATTTTATATCAATGCATATCGAAAAAACCTACATCTCCTTTCCTTTGATATAAAAAACAACAAGGAACTCCCTCATGCCTAAAAAAGAACAAAATCCCCAGCAACACAATAGCCTAAAAGCAATTATAGCACCTTTATTATTACTATGGGGAATAGTATTTATCAATCTTAATGTACGTACTATTTTTGGAGTACTAGGACAAACACTCAGCACCTCTTTTAATGTTCCTGTCCATGTAATCATTGAGCTTGGAAGTTTTATTGCTATAGGAACAATCATATCAATGATTCTCTCTCCCTATGCATCATACTACTTTATGCATAACCCTACACTACAATTATCACTTGTACTTATAGCACTCGGGCTTTTTATGGCAGGAATAAGCACTTCTATTGAATTTATACGCATTGCTTTTATTACTATTGGGCTAGGAGCAGGGTTATACCCTGGTTCTGGCATCACAGTTGCTAATAACATATCCACAGACAGAATACGAGGGAGAGTTATGGCAATACACGAAAGCGGTCCCGTAGGAGCGTTTATATTCTTACCACTTTTCTCTGGTATCGTACTAGTCAACACAAATTGGAGAGTACTGTTTTTCGTTTACTCAAGCCTTTGTATCATACTACTCTTAATGGTAAAGTTTTGGTGTAACGTAGGATACTTTAGAGGAAGCAGGCTAAACATTACAAACATAAAAAAATTAATCAAAGCCCCTGCCTTTTGGTGTATCACTCTTGCATTTTCTTATGTAGGAACGACAAACATTATTGTATACACATCGCTCAGCAACTACCTCATTCTCTATCAAAATCAAACAGAACAAACTGTCTCAATAATACTTTCTTTATCAAGAGTAAGTGGTTTATTTACCATATTTTTCTCTGGTATAGTTATGTCACGAGTGAATCCTGAAATTGTAATTTTATACACAGGGATAATTTCTGGCGTTCTTACTGCATTACTAGGAATAGTAAATGGAGTATCACTTCTATTAGTCGTATTTTTACAAACATTTGCCATCAGTGGTTTTTTTCCTGCTATTTTTGTTACACTGGGGAAGTTTTTTCCAGGAAGATTTCAAAACCTTGTAGTAACTATTATGTCCATAATTTCACAAATATTTGGCATAACATTCCCTCTGCTTGCAAGTACATTTGCAAGACATGAAAAAATGCAATTATTTTTCATATTACTTGGATGTTTTATGATACCGATGGTATCAATTACTCTATTTCTCCGTTTTACAAAACCCACTATAGATGAGGAAACCAACAATAATTGAACGATAAAGATACTCTCTATACCTCCACTGAGACCCCAACACCATTTAGATTTAACAAACAGGTGAGTGCAGTGTTTGATAACATGGCTCAGCGCAGTATTCCCGGATACAACATACAGCAAGATTTCATAGCACACTTTACACTACAATTTCTCCACGCACAAGGAAGCCTATTAGACCTAGGATCAAGCTTAGGCAAAAGCCTAGTACATATAAGTAATACCGCACAAGAAAAACATATACCATTATCACAGAACAATGCCGTGCTCTGTGATAGTTCCATTGATATGGTAGACAGATGCAAAAAAAACATTACTCCCATAACAGCACAATGGAATAATGTACATGTTATGCACCTTGATATTACAGACACAAACAAGCTACAGTCACTCTTGCATTCTGTAAAAGACACGCTCCAAGTAATAATACTACACTATGTGTTACAGTTTATTGATCCCTCCCTTCGCTTTGCTATTGCACGTAGCATGTGGGATAGCCTCCAAAAAGGAGGAATACTATTACTCGGAGAAAAACTACGCTCAGAACATCCCACCGTACAGCAAATATGGCAGCAACAGCATAGTAACTTTAAGCTCTCGCATGGATACAGTCGTAACGAAATACAAAAAAAGCAACAAGCACTACAAAACATACTTGTCCCTACAAGCTATCTTACTATGAATAATTTCATTCAATCATTACATGCATCACATGTAAGTACTTATTTTTCTTTTGGTGAATTTTTTTGTTACTGCATCATCAAATAACAAAAAGAACATAACTAAGGCATGTATTTTTTATGGATTTTTCCTTACTATATAAACAACAACGAAACAGCTGGTTTCACAGCAATTCCCTCAACAATACTCATTTACATACTTTTATTGAAACTATCCGCAACAAAGAACTCCACAAAATTTCACAAGAAAAATATAGTCGTATACGAAAACTCTTACGTATGCTACAAACATACTATACAATAAAACAATCAAGCCTGTCACTGCATCCTCTCCATACACAAGAGACTCATACCGTAAGCATCCATTTTAGTTGTCAGTTTGAAAAAAAACATGCTCTCAAAGCAATACATATTCCTGATGCAGAGGCATTACTACAAAACATACTTACAGAACTCATACCATGGAGAAAGGGCCCCTTTACTTTTAATGCCACCCATATAGACACAGAATGGAATTCTTTTACTAAATGGAATCGTATTGCCTCAAACTTTTCTCTTGAACATTTATGCAAAGGAAAAGATATTATAGACATTGGTGCAAACAACATGTACTATGATTTTTTAATGATTCATAACGGAGCAAAAAAAGTACTGGCAATAGAACCTCTTGAACAGTACCGACTGTTTCATGAGCTCTACATGACTCTCCTCTCCTGTAATCCAGCATATCCTCTCTACTTTGAAATGCTTGGTATAGAAGAAATACAACAGCTCCCAAAATTTGACACTGCATTTCTCATGGGCATACTCTATCATAGACGCGATCCTTTAGGGACATTAGAGCAACTCCATACTGTCCTACGCAAAGGAGGATTAGCAGTCATAGAAACAATATGCATCCCCATACAACAAGACTATTGCCTTGTACCTCATCCAACATATCAAAAATCAAGAGGATATTGGTTTCTCCCTAGCCTTTCTGTACTACAACACTGGATAACACGAAGCAAATTTGAAATTCTATACAGTGGAAACATGGTAGCTACACAACAAAACGAACAAAAAAAGAGTACATGGATACGTGGAGAAAGCCTTGAACATTTTCTTGATCCTAAGGATAACACAAAAACAATAGAAGGATACCCTGCTCCTCATAGAGTCCTCATCATAGCAAGAGCATTATAATGCTCTTATCGTAAATACTACTAGCGTAATTTCTGAATATCTGCCCCAAGCAACTGAAGACGTTTCGCAAGATTCTCGTAGCCTCGCTCTATTTGATAAATATTTTCTATCACACTCTGCCCCTCAGCACACAGTGCAGCAATCACCATTGCCATGCCTGCACGTACATCAGGAGAGCTGAGTGTAGCAGCAATCAAATTTGTAGGACCGTTTACTATAGCACGATGTGGATCACACAGTACAATTCTCGCTCCCATAGTGAGCAATTTATCTGTAAAATATAAGCGAGACTCAAACATCTTCTCATGAATAAGCACTGTCCCTTCACATTGCGTAGCTAATACTAAGACAATACTCGTAAGATCAGGAGGAAATCCTGGCCAAGGAGCATCTGAAATAGTAGGTATTGCATTCCCTAAATCAGGAACAATTTTTTTCGTCTGTTTTTCACTTACAAGAATAGTATCTCCATCATAAGTCCATCGTGCTCCTAGTTTTGCAAACACAAGCTCAATCATCCGTAGATGCTTTGCTTCAATATTGTGTATAGCAATACGGCTGTTAGTAGACACAGCAAGTCCTATGAAGGACCCAATCTCCATAAAGTCAGGCCCGATAGTAAATTCGCAGCCTCCTAATGCATCCACTCCCTCAATAATAAGCACATTAGATCCAATACCACTTATTTTCGCTCCCATACTATTGAGCATATTGCATACATCTTGCACATGTGGCTCACACGCTGCATTTTCAATAACAGTCGTTCCTTTTGCCGTTACTGCAGCCATAATAGCATTTTCTGTCGAAGTCACCGAAGCCTCATCTTGAAACACATGTGTCCCAACAAGTTTTTTTGCCTTTAATGCTATCGTATCTTTTATTGAAAATGTTGCTCCTAAAGCAGTAAGTGCAAGATAATGCGTATCCAATCGCCTTCTTCCTATCACATCACCACCGGGCAGAGGTAAGCTCGCCTCTTTTGCTCTCCCTAGTAAAGCCCCAGCAAACAATATGGAAGCACGTATCTTCTGTCCTAATGCTTGCGGTATATGAGTACTGCTAATAGTTTTAGCATGTAACTTATAAGAATGCTCTCCTATCTTTTGTAGCTTCACTCCCAGATGCTCTAAAATACGCAATATAACCTTCACATCCTCAAGTGCAGGGATATTGTGTAAGATAACCTCTTCTTCAGTGAGCAATACTGCCACTAAACAGGGCAATGCAGCATTCTTATTACCACACACATGTATAGAGCCCGAAAGTGTCTTTTTTCCATTGATGACGTACTTCATGTACCATAAAAACTATGGCTTTAACCAATGACTATAGGGTTTTGCTATTAACCTTGCATTGTTATATGCCATATCTATAGTGAGACAAGTGGACGCAACATAATCAGCCTGATGTTCTTCCACTACTAATGCTAGTTCAGGTTTTTCTGATCCTTCTGTAATATGGAGTGGTAATAATAATTGAATACGACCTTTGTAATACTGAGGAACAGCTAATTTATAATCAGTGCTTATTCGTTTATTTATTATTTTTATTGCCCAATCAAGAGTCTGGTGTATCTTTTCTGCATTCATTTCATTCAAGGGATATGGAAGTCTCTCTTTATTATCTTCTATGATATGGTGAGTATTTACTGTTATTTTTTTCGTTGGATCAAAAATTAATTTTGAAGGATCATTAAAATATGTTGCTCGTTTAGGAAGTTCATCATTACAATATTCACGAAGATATCCTGTACTTTCTTTACAAAAACCTGCAGATACCCATTCTGATTTTGCATTTTCGTTTTTATTCCTATAAAAAAGAGCATAGACAGGCTCATAATAAGGATAGGGAGTTAATAACCCTGTATTAAAACAACATTTGGTTGCATCTTTTGTTATTACTAACTTTTCTTCTTCTTCAAGTTTTGAAAGAGTGTAACTGAGATAATTTAGAAGTATAGGATGGGTATTGTTATAATAAGGCTTTCCCCAATTCTCATTCCCTTTATCAATCAACTTATACAGTTCTTCAATTTTATTGAATATATGAGGATGAAAAAAAGCAAAATCTTTTAACTTTGTCATAACTATAAAAAAATCTGTAAGTGGATACTAACGCATCCACTTACTATGAAAAAAATCAATATAAAAAATATTTAAGATAGCTCCATACTTTCTCTCGGCTATGGCAACCTTATCAAAAAATCTTAAAAATAAAAAAATCTTTTAGCACTATAATGCTAAAACTAACTATTATAATATACCCATATTACAATACAAAATACTCGCATAGTAATTACAATGTAAAACAAAGTACTTACAATGTATAAACTAACTAATTATAATTATAGCCATATTACAGTAAATGTCAAGTACTTTTTACTGTTTTTTTTAGTTTTTTTCCTATACTTCTAACAAGTATAATACAACTGATATTCCAGAGCAGTAGGATACAGCTTCATTGGTTCAATTTCTGTTTCCTTTTTGTATGCTACATAACTATCAATAAAATCTTCGGAAAATACATCTCCTGCAGTAAGAAAATCACTATTTGATTGCATTTCTTGTAATGCTACTTCTAAATTTGCACAGGTAGAAGGTATATCCTTAAGCTCTTCGGGAGGAAGATCATAGATATTTTTATCAAGCGGTCCTCCTGGATCGATCTGATTACGAATGCCATCTATCATAGCCATAGTCAATGCTGCTACCGCAAGATAGGGACTGCCAGAAGAATCTCCACAACGAAATTCAAAACGCCTTGCTTTATCTCCTTCTACATAGGGAATACGAATAGCTGCCGATCTGTTAGTAGCACTATATGCCAATTTTACTGGAGCTTCATATCCTGGCACCAAGCGTCTAAAACTGTTTACTGTCGGATTAGTAAAGGCTTGTAACGCACGTCCATTTTTTAGCAATCCGCCTATAGCATATAACGCAGTTTGCGAAAGATTAGCGTATTGGTCTCCTGCAAAAAGATTTTGTCCATCTTTCCAGATTGACATATGCATATGCATACCGCTTCCATTATCACCAAACAATGGTTTTGGCATAAAGGTGGCTGTTTTTCCATACTGATGAACAGTATTTTTTACTGCATACTTATATTTATGCACTATATCACCGCTATATACTCCTTTATCAAACTCAATACCAATTTCCGCTTGTGCAGTAGCTACCTCATGATGATGCAAATATACTGTCAAGCCCATTGACTGCATATTGCTGGTAATATCAGAACGCAAATCTACAGCACTATCCTGTGGAGAGGCAGGAAGATACCCTTCCTTTGATTGAATGGGATGGCCATGCATTCCTACTTCATTTGATGAGTTCCAAGGACCTTCTACTGTATCAATTTCATAGAGAGCACGATTAGGACTTACTTCATAGTTGGCACTATCAAAAATAAAAAATTCTGGCTCGGGACCAAAAAATACGGTATCTCCTAGTCCAGTACTCTTCAAGTATTCAGTAGCAAATCGAGCAATACTGCGCGGAGCACGATTGTACAGCTCCCCTGTACGCGGATCAACAATGTCTCCATAAAAAATCACAGTAGGCCTTGCTCGAAACGGATCTCTAAACATGGTGGGTATATCGGGAATAAACAACATGTCTGACTTCTCTATCCCTTTCCACGCACGAATAGAAGAACCATCAAAAGGAATGCCTTTTACTAGCTTCTTCTCATCAAGTTCAGATGCTATAAATGTTATATGGTGTAGTCGACCAAACATATCACCAAATTGAACATCTACATACTCTATTTTGTTATCGGTAATGTACTTCAGTACATCACTTACTGATGTAATCATAATGACTCCTTATAAAAATTACATATATGTAATTATATATATAAATATTTCTTTTATGTATACTACTATACAAAATATACATATTTTATGCAAGTAGATTATGAAAATATTTAGAAATTTCCAAAAAAACTGCATGAAAT
This sequence comes from Spirochaetia bacterium, assembly GCA_965218205.1. Classification (GTDB taxonomy): domain Bacteria; phylum Spirochaetota; class Spirochaetia; order WTKD01; genus CBDDCA01. The sequence continues at coordinate 2,080,809 of OZ244590.1, forward strand.
CTTTGAGTTTGTGCTTGGTTTTTGAATTTCCATGCTTATCAACAATAGGTTATGAAAATATCTTTATTTTTTGACCCCTACCGAAGCCTTTGCTGTCGCAATTAATCCTTGAATCTGCACAATTTTGCAGTTTTAGTTACACATATTATTTAGTATATGCTATAATAGATTATGGAGAAAAATCAGTTATGCTATGTATTGATAGTATATAATTTTACTGATCAAGGACATATCATATTATAATATATGTTTTTACAGGGATGGCAACCTGTATTTAGATTTTTTCATTTTATTATTTTTTTTGTTTATTGCCATTAAATCCTTTAAAAAAGGGATGTATTTTCTTACTTTTTCTATTTTATTTTTTTAAATTTCCATTTTACAACTTTTAAAGGGTGAATACACTCTTCTTTATAAAAAAAAAGGAGGTTTCTTTATGAAAAAGAAACGAAATTTAATGATAATAATAATATTCTTAAAAGTATTGATGTTGAATATACCCCCAATTGATCCAATTTTATGTTTTAATTGTACTATTGATAAATCAAACAACTTATACTTAGATACCAATATAAAAATACACGATAATTAATCTTAGATGTAACAAGCCTGATAGTATCATCTATCGGGCTTATTTTTTTTAAACCACAAATCAAAAAAGAATAATTACACATTTTCAGCTATAATCATTAGTATATGAGTATTGAAATTACAAAACTTCCGTTTCGTATCCCCGACATTATGCTTCCTAACAAAAGCATAGATATGCACACATGGAGTGTTATTGCCTGTGATCAGTTTACCAGCGATGCTTCTTATTGGCAAGAAGTAAAGAGTATAGTGCAAAATCGCCCTTCAACGCTCCATCTTATTCTGCCCGAATACATACTCTCAGAGAGTGATGAGGCACAGCTACAAGATCATTTTACCCATATTAACAACAACGCACAGCACTATCTGAAAAACAATATATTTAATACCTATGAAGATGCCCTTGTTCTCACAAGACGAACCCTTACAAGCGGTCATTGTCGAAGCGGTGTTATGATACAAGTTGATCTTAATGCGTACTCTGCTCATCCGCAAGATGTAAGTGCAATCAAAGCAAGCGAAGCAATAGTCGAGTCTCGTCTTCCTCGCAGAATACAGGTACGAAAAAGCAGCAGTATTGATACTCCTCATATTCTTATGCTCTATTTTGATAAAGAGAACAGCCTGCTCACACAGCTTACGCACATACAAGCAAACACCCCACTCTACGATACTCCACTGATGCTTGGAGGAGGATCTGTCACAGGACATCTTTGTGATACCCAAAAAGGACGGGACATTTTTCAAGATTTTTTTCTTACACAATCGCCCGATCCTCTTCTCATAGTGGGAGATGGCAACCATGCACTCATGTCAGCAAAAAAAGTATGGCAAGAACGTGGCTCACGCCTTGATGATCCTGAACGTTGGGCATTAGTGGAACTTGTAAACATCTATGATGCAGGCATTAGTATAGAGCCAATTCATCGTGTGCTATTTGATGTTGATAGTGATGCTATTATCCAAACACTAAAAGAATATGGCACTGTAGAATCTATTGCAGAGCCTATTGCAAAAGAGCTATTAGCTACCCATACCCTAAAAGACACTGAAGTACTTATATGCAATAACACTGCATCGTATATATGGAACATTACAACAATGGAAGCACCGATAACACTGGCTATTGAATTACTAGAAACAATACTTACACAAACACAGCATCTATATACGCATATCGACTTTATTCACTCACCAGCCGCAGTACTATCACTAGCAAGTGACACAACACAAACAACGAACAGACTTGGGTTTATTCTCCCACAAATAACACAGGAACATATTTTTGATGTGGTACATACAAAAAAATTATTCCCTCGCAAAGCCTTTTCTATTGGAGAAGAAATTGATAAACGGTATTATCTTGAATCATGCTTAAGATCATAAGTATAAAAACATAAGATATAATCAGTCAACAGCAACAGGAGTGTGTATGTTCTCTCTATGAGAGGTATCATGCTCTTTGTGTGCATACTCTTTTTGTATAGGATGGGTATCGTTCTGACTACGCGTAGTATACGCATGTGTGCTTACATGAGTAGGTATGCTACTATGTAATTTCGCAGTGCGTATTGTTCTTTCTTGTATCCTCTGTTTTCTTCTGTACAGCTTTAATGAAACAAGCATACATTCTATCGCAAAACTTATAAAAAATAATATGCTATTTGAGACATAAAAACTTTCCTCAAACAAAATAAGTGTCCCTGGAGTATAGCTATTTCCTTTATTGAACATAGAATTTTCAAGTCGTATATAAAATTCATCGTCTGACACGAGACCTACACGATGTGCAAATACTTCCAAATATCGCTTGCTGTTTTCTGCTAAGGATATTTGTGCATCAAGGTCCTTTTGTATCTGTACAAGCTGATTATAGTTTTCTGTCATTCTCGCTACAATATACCTTTCTTGCATAAGAGACACTATTCCTGCACGACCTACAAGGAGCTGAAAGGAAAAAAAAATGATAAAAAAAGTACTTACAATAGTAAAAAAATTCATTATACTCATACAGTATCGGCATAAAAAAGAAGAAAAAGTATAGTAAATAATACTAAAGAAATAAAAAATAATGCCGATTAAGGTAATAGTATAGTACTAAACAATATATTAAACAACAAAAGTGAGGCTTCAATTTATATTATGATGGAATTAGCAAGATTAAATGTTCATGAAACTCAAGAATTAAAACAAACGCAAAACAATACAGAAGATGCCCATGACTTTACGCATGATATATTTCTCACTCCCCCAGAAATTCTCATTACAAAAGCATTACATCCCGACCAAAGCCCCTCTCAACCTATGGTTAAGACTACAACTCCAACTACATACCAAACTACAGAACAACCTATAGCTAAAACTATAACTCAAACTACAGTGCAGAAAAAACATAGCTCTCTCCAATCATCCGTAGCAGAAAGCAATAATACAAAAAATACTCATGTACAGCACCACAAAACGCCTGTACATACAGCACAACAAAGTATGACTCCCCTTTCTTCTGTAAACATACAGGCCCACAATGATGCGGTGAAAGTACGATTAGATGAAATAAAAACAAGGCTCTCACGTATTAGTAGCAAAGTAAGCACCTATATCAACAGTAAATTTACATCGGTACACCAAAGACAAAAAATACTAAGAAAAAAATAACACAAGAAAAGAATATGTTGCTATAGTAGTAGTAAGTGAACACAATTAATCTTGACTTGCTCTATTCTAAAGAGGGGGAAATTGAAAGTTGTAAGATTAATAATCAATCATTGCATTCTAAGTATGCCCCCCACAAAGAAGCTCTACGAGTCTTTACGCAGCAAAACCTTGATGTCGTAAAGACACAGACTCGCATTGTGCTTATAGGAGCTGCTTTACATTACGATATTCAAGCGATTCGCACATTAAGTCCCAGTGCAAAAATTATTGCTGTGTATTTTCATAAAGAACTTGCTGCCCATAGTAACGCTGATATAGCTCTCTATTACGATAGCAATATCACAACACAACATGCTTTTTTACCACAACTAAAAAAAGCATTAGATCAATCGTTTCAATTACTCAGCAATCCTTCTCATACTGATATAGCAGTATGTTACTGGCCTACTTCTATGCGCATATGGCAACAGCATTTTCAACAATGCCTTCATGATGTAAAAGAAACATTACAGCTCCACAGTTCTGAGACAAATACTATTCGTCATTTTCTGCCTCAATGGATACGTAATGCGTGTTACCATTTTCTGCATGTACAATCGTATGCAAGCATCAATGCAGAAACAAAACCTATAGTACTCGTTGCAGCTGGTCATTCTCTCAATGCTTTTCTTCCTGAAATACAGAGTGTTCGAAAAAACATATGCCTCGTGGCTCTCTCTTCATCCCTCCACTGTTTGCATAGTCATGGCATCATCCCTGACATAGTAGTACATCAAGATGCAAGCTATTATGCACAACGACAGCTTCACTATTATTTTGACAAAAATGCTTCTTTGCTTGCTATGCCATTGAGTGCAGGAAGATTACACATTGCCTCAGACATAGCCCCTCTTCTCATTAACACTCATCAAGAGATGGAACAATTATTATCTTTTAATGAAGGCATGAGCGTGCCTGCATATGCAACGGTACTTGGCACTGCTATAGATATATGCAGTACAGTAAGCTCTCATGAGATCATACTTGTCGGAGCAGATATGAGTATAGACTGTGCCTCTGCTCATTGCATTCCTCATTGTAATGTTGATGTACACAGCACCCACTACACATACAGTAGAGAACATATGCTATTGCAAGAATACTTACAGAGCCATCATACACTTTCACAAAAACGCTTTGGCTACCCTCTAAAACAAAACAATGCACTCAAACAATATGCACAATGGTTTTCTCGCTGGAAAAACAATAGTAAACATAGGTTGCTACATATTCTGCCTGAAAAAGAATCATCATTGCTTGGATTACACAGTTCTTCCTCTTTTCCACAATCTCTCTACACCGCTACTGATTTACAAAAAAACAAAAATAATATACAAGTTACCTATGCATCACGAAACACAACATTTACAGAACGAGTACACATACTACAAAAACATATCGCTCAATGGGAACATGCTTCTCAACATACACAGCAAACTACTGCTTTACTAAGCCCTGTGAAAGAATTTTCTCCCCCTTCTTTACAGACACTCATCAAAGATATAACACATTACATAGGCAAAGAACGATGGAATAGCTTACTTGCTCATATAAAACATTCTCTTTCTTCTTCTGCAAAGACCAGCAATACCCTCAGTCCTACTTAAATATAATGCGCCTCTGTCTTGTAGATGGATATGCCTCAGCGGTTATCAGAGACGATACGCCTCCATCTTCTTCCCTTGCACTAAGATAGTTTGCTAATGACTGTTGGTATGTAGTGCCTAACAAAACATACTCAGCATCATGAAAAGGATATTGGTCTCCTCCTCGAGCAAGAAAATCAACAGTAGCAACAGACACACTTGGAGCAGAATTTACAACTGCACCATTTCGTACAATATAGCGTCCATCATCTAATCGCAAGGTAATAATTCGCTTTCCTTCTTGCACAACAGCATTTGTTTCGTTATCCAGTATCAACGGAGGCTGACTTGTATCAACTTCCATAAAAAAGCCACTAATTTGAGCAAAACGCCCTTTCGTATTTTCTACTTGGCTGACAGCATTTTCCATGAGTAATTTTAACTGACTTGCAGATACGGTAGGGACTACTACAAGAAAATTAAGAAAAGGGAGCATAGTGAAAGTATCAAGTTCACTGATAGATTCACCTTTTTTTATTACTACACTGTTTCGTATGCCTCCTCCGTTTTGAAATGCAATATCTGGCTGTACCACTCCATACTCTTGATGAAGCTCCTTTGCTTGCCACAATAAAGCGTCTGCAACAAGAGAGCCTGCATTTGTTTCTTGCGTTCGTACTTTTTGTCGTGTGCCATCAAGAATAACTTCGGTGTTTGCTAAAATATTGTTTGCCATATTCTCTTCAAATTCCATAACAGGCACGAGAGCCTGTTGCATGACTGTGCTATCAAGTGCTACTGCATCACTTTGCTTACTACTAGGATCTGCTACCCGCACTATCTTGCCAGTAGGAATAGATACTATATCTCCTTTTGCATCAAAGGAAACTACAAGATTACCGACATATTGATATTTTCCGTTAGTAGTGATAATGGGTACATCTTTTCCCTTACTATCCTGTGCCATCATAGGATACTCATCGTATGCTTCACTCTCTTTATCATCTGGCAACAATATATCATCTGGATTTGCAAGTAGCTCATTTCCTCCTCCTGCAATAACAATGTCCACATCGTATAGCTGTGATACAAGGGTTCTTTCTGCTTCTATGCCTTGTAAGTGAGAAACAAGAATAATTTTGTTCACTCCTAAGTCAATCAATTTATTTATCTCTGTTTGTACAATGAGGCGTAAATCACTCATAATCTTTACTCTACGAGGAGATGAGATAGCAGCAAGCTCAATGGTCGTTGCTCCAACAATACCAAAATGGGCATTATTAGATTCTACTACTACACTTGGAGCAATACGTCCTTCTTCATATAACTGAAAAAGAGTAGGTTCTTGTGAAAAATCTAAATTTGCAGACAAAAAAGGAGTAGTGTGTTCTACTTCATTGATAAAATCTGCAAGTACATCAGGACCAAAATCAAAGTCATGGTTACCAAGAATAATGGCATCATATTCTATAGCATTCAATACTTTTGCGTCATAAAAAATATTATTTCTCATAGAAGCTGCAAATATTGTGCCTGCTAAAAAATTATCTCCTGCAGAGAGTGTTAATGTTGCATGTCCTGCTTCTTCTGCTGTAGAACGTAACTGATGCAACAACGTAACAAAAGCCGCTGCATTTCCATACCCATCCTTAGAGGTAAGATAACTTTCTCCATCATTATTATGAAATATACTCACAGTCACTGGGCCGTCTTTAGGATAAGAGCCTTGCTGCTCTCTCAGTGCGGCACTTTGAAACACGAGTACACACAATACCAATACACTATACATCATTATTTTTTTTACTATATTTCTCATATTCACTCCTATGTTTTATTATTCTATATACCACATACATATGCCATATATGGTAATTCTTTCTCCTTCATTAGTATACTAAAAATATCAAAATGAGTATACTATGAGCATGAAACATACAACACCATATTTTTTTACAAAAGTATTGCATCGCCATACTTTTATTTTTACGGTATTTTGCTCTACACTAGCATTGTTCATTGTATCTCAACAACAGCTCCTTATTGCAGCCCCACAAGATGAACAAGCAACAGATACTTCACCCACACAATCTCCCACTATGAGCATAAAAATTGACCTAAGTGATGATCTTGGAGAAAGAGAACAACAGCTCTTTTCTGATATTCAAAGTAATCAAGAGGCATTACTCAGCAAAAACAGTGATACATCAGATGCATATATACAGTCATATGGCACTAGGTACAAAGAGACAATGCTAGTACTATACCCTGCTACAAGAAATGTATTATATATGGCATATCCTGATATTCCAAATAGTTCCCCTATTACAACATATGTAGATAATTTTGAGCATTCATTTAGGAAAGAAGCAGCAACAACAAATCAAGAGTATTATGATTTTGTTCGAGACAGAGGATACCCTGGAGCTCTCTCAATTAGGCACACGCTACTATTTGAAGTGCCATTTTACTCCGATGAACTTCGTATTGTCAACTTTTACAACACTATGGCAACAATGGTAAACAGTGGTAGAAATACTGTTACTGTATTTCTTTTTTTACAAGATGGAACGGAGCTTGAACAAAACGATATATTCATCAATTACGACGAAGCTCTTGCGTTTATTGCAGAAACTATGATCGCTCATCTTATGCAAACACATAGCACAGAAGAAGATTCACTCCTTTCTGATAAGAAATGGATACAAGAAGGGGCTGCTCCTACAGCAGAAAACTATAATAACAAACTTTCCTTTACACAGAATGCTGATCTTGTTGTGTTTTATAACAAGTACCAAGTTGCTGCTGGAGCAAACGGAATAATAGAACATTCTATACCCTACAGTACTATAGAACCATTTCTCAGTAATACAATAAAAAAGCTACTGAAAAAATAAGCAATACTCTTTTTACCATGTCTTGTCATTATATATATCATATATGATAATTTTTCTCTTTCATTAGTATACTAAAAATATCAAAATGAGTATACTATGAGCATGAAACATACACCATATTTTTTTACAAAAGTATTGCATCGCCATACTTTTATTTTCACAGTATTTTGCTCTACACTAGCATTGTTCATTGTATCTCAACAACAGCTCCTTATTGCAGCCCCACAAGATGAACAAGCAACAGATTCTTCATCCCCACAATCTCCCAATGCGATCATAAAAATTGATATGAGTGATGATCTTGGAGAAAGAGAACAACAGCTCTTTTCTCATCTTCAAAATAATCAAGATGCCTTACTCAGCAAAAACAGTAATACATCAGATGTGTACATGCAGTCATATGGCACTCAGTACAAAGAAACAATGCTAGTACTGTACCCTGCTACAAGAAATGTATTATATATGGCATATCCTGATATTCCAAATAGTCCCTCTATTACAACATATACAGATACTCTTGAGCATATGTTTAGAGTAGAAGCAGCAGAAGCAAATCAAGGATTTTATGATTTTTTTCGAGATACAGGAGAGTTTGGAGCGTCTTTCTCACTGAGACATGAGTTATTATTTGAAGTGCCATTTTACTCCGATGAACTTCGTATTGTCAGCTTTCGCAATACTCTGGCAACACGGTCAAATAATGGCAGCACTGCTGTTATTGTATTTCTTCTCTTACAAGATGGAACGGAGCTTGAACAAAAAGATATATTTATCAACTACAACGAGGCTCTTGCGTTTATTGCAGAAACTATAGCAGCTAATCTTATACAAACATATATCACAGAAGACGTGCTTTCTTCTTATACGAGATGGATACAAGAAGGTACTGCTCCCACAGAAGAAAACTATAATAAAAATATTGCTTTTACACAAAATGCTGATCTTCTTGTGTACTACGACAAGTACCAAGTCATTGCTGGATCGGAAGGAATAATACAAAGTTCTATACCTTACAGTACTATAGAACCATTTCTCAGTAATACAATAAAAAAGCTACTGAAAAAATAAGCAATACTCTTTTTACATTTTTTGTATTCTCACGCCCTAGCAAGAAGTATCTACACTTTTTGTTAGGGTTTTATTTTTTTCTAAAAACAAAATCTTATTTTTTGACAACTGCTGAAGCCTTCGGTATTGTGCTTAATCCTTGAATCTGCAATTTTTACACAAACATCTTTTGTAATAGGCCTTTCTTGTACTGCTTTGTAAGTACTACTTGTTTCTGTGTGAGCGATATTTTTGTGTCAAGGCTCTGCAGAAAAGAGCCTATCTTTTGTTGTTCGGTGTACTTTTACCATCTCGTATGAACCCCCAAAATCCATGACAGTAATTATACTATCATGGAAATAACAAATAAAAACAAAAAAATACAGATATATGATTCCTTCTAAGCGTATCTCTATTATTAGCTTTGCTTATGCCCTATAGCAAGAAAGAGCTACCCTTTCTTGCTATAGGTATGTATGTATCTTCTATTATGAGGTACATTCTGGATCATTTTTACCCTTTGGAAACCAATCTGTTTTTTTTGCCATAGCTGAATTTTGGAAATCACCATTATTTACTACTACTTTACACATTTTCCACGAGTATAAATTTTTATAAAATGCAGAAGCGTTATAAAAGACAAAATTAAAGCTTGTAACATTACCTACATTCCAACCTGATATATCCTGATTAAACTTACTTGCGTCTCTAAACATAAGATCCATATCAGTAACCTTACGCGTATCCCAATCTCCTATATCTTTATTAAAAGCACTTGCTCTATTGAACATAGAAGTCATATCAGTAACTTTGCTTACATCCCAACTTCCTATGTTTTGATTAAAAATGCTTGCAGAATTAAAAATACCTGCCATATCTCTTACCTTACTGGTGTTCCACTGTGTTATATCCCCATTAAAAGTACTATCGCCATTAAATAACTCTCTCATATCAGTAATGGCACTCGTATCTATCATGTTGAGATTGGGGCTAGGGTTATTGTTTCCTCCCGAACTTTGCCTTGTTTTTTCTGCAGTGATAATAGCTTTGAGTGCTGTCTTTGTTGTTGGTCTGTAATAGCTCGCTACTTCGCTTGGGAGTTTCACCAGTCCTGTCTCTACATTGATAGTTGCAAGTACCTTTTGTCCCGAGTTTGCTCCCGAAGTAATGGTACATTCCACTACTCCATAGCTATACTCAGTGATAGAAGTATCATGTTCGTTTGATTTATTTGCTGTGCCTGTTATTGTTACTGTATTGGTATTTTTTGCAAATGTTACTGTTAAGCCTGTTTCTTGCTTGAGGGTGCTGTTATCGTTATCTATTGTGCTTTCATCACAGGTAAAGGTAAGCCCATTAGGAATACTGTTAAGTACTCTCGTTGTATGTGCTGATGTTGGTGCTGAGCCTACTGTTGCTGAAACCTTTGTGGCATTTCCTATTACTACTGTTGGGGTGCTGGCAGAGACTGCTGTTGCTTCTGCTGATACCTTTGTCTTTTTGAGGCTGTTTACTGCTACTGCGGTGATATAGTATTTTGTATTCAATCGTAGGTTGCGTATTGTATAGCTTGTTGCTCCTGTTGGCACATCGTCTTTTTCTGCTCCTACTTGTGCATCGCTTGCTGCTTGTGCTTGTGTTTTTACTGTTGCTCCATTTATGTTTGTATTTGAGGCTATATAGTATACTTTGTAATCTATTTGATTATCTCTGAGAGTAGTTGTTCCGTCTTCTGTTGTTCCTTTTACGGTTGGGGCTGTTATGGTAAGCACTATGGTTGCTCCTTGTGCATTTGCTTGTATGGTGGGCTTTCCTGGTGCTCCATAGGCTTCTTTTGCGATAAACTCTTTGCGAACACCTCTTGATTCTTTGTTAGGATCGGTGCTGTTTACTGCTTGCACTACTATTTCATAGCTTGTGCCTACTGTCAATCCTGTCAGAGTGCTGTTGGTTGTTCCTGCTGCTGTTGTTGTGGGGCTTCCTCCTGCTGCTATTATTATCTCTGCTATTGTCCTCTGTGAACTACCATTTTTTGCTACTTTGTATACTTTGTACGATACTTGTGCTACTGCTAGGGTGTCTCCTGTGTCTGTTTTGTGGCTTGCAGTAAGGCTGGGGGCTGCCCACGATAGCGTTGCATTCCTTCCTTCTACTCCTTTTACTTGTATGTTGCTTACTTCTGCGGGATCTGTCGCTTTTGATACGGTTGTTACTGTTGCCACTGTCGATACTGCTTTTTTGCTTGGGTCTGTTTTTATGGCTACTTCTACTACAAAGTGATACTTTGTTGCTCCTTTTATTGCTACTGTTGGGGTTGTCACGCCTATACTGCTAAGGGCTGGTACTGTGTACACTCCGTTCCTTGCTGTGCCTATGGTTACTTTTCTGCCTCTTTGTACTTCTGCTACTGTTGGGGTTGTGTCTTTCTGTAAGCCATACACGGTGTATACTAGCTCATCATTGCTGGTTACTGTTGTGCCGTCTTTGTTTTTTGCTCCTGTTATTGTGCTTAATTGCGTGAGTACTAGCTTTATTGTTCCTGTTGTGTTTGTTGATTGTGATACTACTAGCTTGTTTGCTAAGGACGAGGTAGGGGCTGTTGCTTTTGATCTGGGGATGGTGCTCAGTTCTAGTGTTTGTATCAGTGCGGGGTCTTTGTTTTGTGCTTTCTTTGTGGTAGAAGGGTTGAGGCTATTTATTGCTTCTATGCCTATGGTGTATACTGCTCCTTTTGTTCCTATAAATGTTCCTCGTAAAGTGCTACTTCCTGCTATGTTTTGTGTTTGTACTCCTGTTATTGCTTTTATTTCTGCTATTGTTTTAGTACTCTGGTCTCCTGCTACTATGTATACTTTGTATTGTATCTGTGCTTGTGTGAGTGGTCTGTCATTGGGTGCTTTGTGGTCATTGGTAATTGTTCCTTTTTCAAACTCGTACTGTACGGTATCGCTTGTTTCTGTTGATTCTGCAATAAGCAGAGTGAGGCTTTCTGGTGCGGGCGGGACAGTGGATATTGCATCATATACTGCTACTTTGTCAGTGAGTGTTGTTGGGGGGCTTACTCTGTTATTTTCTACTGTGAGAAACGTAAAGCTATATTGTTTTGCAGTTGCTTGTGTTGCTGATACTTCTATGCCATCTGCTATGCCAAAGCTAATGGTGGTTGCGGTACTTGTTATGCTTTTTTCTGCTATCAGTGTAGTGCTATCGTACATACGCAGGGTGTAGTACTTATTTGATCCAGGTGCTTGCGTAAAGGTTGCTTTTATTTGTATTGCTCCTGTTGTTGTAACGAGGGCGGGCTTGCTTTGAAAGAGTTCTGCTGAGGGTGCTGTGAGTGGGGTAGGTGTTGTTATGTCTTGTGGAGTTGATGTGCTTTTGTTTTCTGAGTAGTCTATTGCTTGTATTGTTACTGTGTATGTTTTTCCTTGTGTGAGTTCTTCGACAGAGAGTGATGTTGTGGGATAGGCTATTTTTTTCTCATTGACTACTGCAGTACTTGCATCTTTCTCTTGTATGCTTATGCTGTATTCTTTTATGTCTTTGTTCTTGGCTTTTGTTGCATCGGGTGCTGTCCATGTTATCTGTGTTTCTATCTTTGTTGCTGATACGAAGGGATAGCGTGCTTGTATGTTTGTTACTGGATCGGGTGCTGTGCTATCTGCTCCTGTATCTACTGTGGCTGTTGCTTCTGTTCCTTTGTTGCCTGCATAGTCCTGCGATTGTACTGCTACTGTATACTCGGTGGTGGCTTTGAGGCCTAGTATCTGCGTGTTGCGTACTGCTCTGTCTGTTATTGTTACTGTCTTTGCTGGAGTATCGCTCTCTTTCTCTGTTGCTGTTATAGTCACTCCTGCATAGTCTCGTACATTGGGCTCTTGCCAGATGACTACTATGCTTGTTGCTCCTCCTACGGCACTTACATTGGTTGCTGGCTCTGTTGTTTTGTCGGTTGTTGCTTGTTCTTTTGACACTGCAGTGGAGTACTTTCCGTTTTGAGAGACATACACTTCTACTTTGTAGCTAAGCGTGCCGTAGAGTTTTGTGAGTGCTATGCCATCTTTTGCCACATACACAGTGGTGTATTCTTTGTTTTGTGCGGTTGCACTGCTGACATTGGTTGCACTTGTATCTTTGCTTATTGTCTCCTCTGCTACTACTGTGTTTGTTGCGGTTGCTGTTACTCGTACTAAGAGGCTTTTTGCTGTACTGCCTGTTCCAAAGGCAAAGCTCCCCCATGTAACAAGCAGGCTTTCATCGGCTGGACTATTGTCTTTATCGTTTGCTGTTACTGTAAGGTCTGCCTCTGGCAGTGCTGCTACTGTTTGTGAGAGTGCTGATGCTTGCACGCCTGTCAGTACTGTTGTAGGACTGCTTGTGTTGTCATTTCTGTCTTTGTAGCGTATTTCTACATCATAGGATATGCCTGCAAGCGTGGAGATGTTTGGAAGTATAACTTCTCCTTGCTGTAGGTTCTGCACGGTAGTCTTTGCAAGCACTGTAGCACCAGTTGTGCTTTTTACCACTATCGTGGCTTCTGCTATGTCTGTCTTGCCTACTGCTAGTCGTTCTTTGTCCCATGTTATCTTTATGCCATCCCCCGACTTCTCCACGCCTACCTGTGTCAATGTGTCCTGTGGGATAGTAGTATCTATCAGTGTAGTCACAGTACGGGTTGTTTTTGGTGATACCTCTGTGTCCTTTTGTGCCTCTATCTCTACAGTGTAGTGAGTGAGTGCTTGTAAGCCTTTGAGTTTATACGATTGTCCTTGTTGAAACAATGCACGATATTCTATTGCAGGAACACGCACTTGTATGACTTGTGCTGGTGCGGTAGAGCTAGCGTTTACTACTACATGCGTAGCTTTGCTTGGGGCTTGCCAGCGTAAAGCAAGCGTCCCATCATTGCCTGCTGGCTGTATCTGCACATTGGACAGTGATGCAAGTGTCGGGGTTACTGGTGGAGTTACCCCTCCTCCTGATGAGGAACTGCTACTGCCCTCCGAACATCCTACGAGTATGAGGGTAACTATTGCTAGCACTAAAAACAGTGCAACGAGAGTTATGCTTTGCTTATATCGAGAGTGTACCCCCCCCCCCCCCCGATTTTTTTCACGCTGTATAGCTCTTTGCTTTTGTAGCTATCGTTCAGCCATACTTTCAACCATTTTTTCATAAAGGCCTCCTTAGTGTTATCTATTATCGTATGCTTATCAGCATACACAATAGCATCATAAGTATTATAGCACAAAATACTCTTTTTTATTATTCCCATAATAAAACAACTTTCATGTACTGATGCACGGCTAAAAAATATTTTTACAATATAATAAACATAATAAGTAAAATATGATATACTATAGACAGTATGTCCAATGTATACTCTAATAAACATGCTAATTTAGATTACTCACAGCTTATAAATGATTTGCGATCATTTAAAGAGGTGCTTCTTAGTAATCTTATTCTTGTTGCTGAGCAACCAGCTTCGGTAGGAGCAACGAAAGACAGAGCTAATATTATTGTAAATCGACTAAGTGACACCGAAAGTCTAGGTGCTATACTTGACAGTGCTGGAAATGTTATTGCTGAATATCCTGCTGTTCATCCAAAACGGAACATAGTATTGCATGCTCATATTGATACGCATCATAGCAGTGATAAGGATCATACAATACAAGTATTCTCTGATAAAGTAATTGGGCTTGGGTTAGTGGATAATAGTTTAGGTATTGCCACATTACTCACCTTACCCAGTATTTTAGAGAAATTTCAGTTTAATCTTGAAACAAATATTGTCTTTTGCTTTTCAGCTAACTCATTGGACGAAGGAAATTTACACGGCACTCAGCATTTTCTGGAAACAACAAAAAGAACATTTCATTATGGTATCTGTGTAGAAGGGTTTCCTTTAGGCAGGATAAGTTATCATTCGTTGGGGCTACTTCGAGGAATTATTAATTATGCCATGCCTTCAAAATACGATTGGAGTCGCTTTGAATCTTCAAACTCAATTATCAATATAGTAAATATTATCAATAGAATACTTGGTATTCCGCTCCCAAACAAGCCAAGAACATCTATACAGTTTTCAAGATTACAAAGTGGTATCTCGTATGATGTGTTGCCTAGCTCTGCACAGCTACACTTTCAAGTGCGTAGTGAATCAGATGAAATAGTAGAAAAAATAAAAACAGAAATTGACAGTATTCTGAGTGAGTTAGCGTTAAGTACAGGAGCTACGGCTAATCTTGATATTATTACAAAACGTTTTTCGGGCGGATTGCCTTTTTCTCATCCTTTGGTAACACAGCTTCATGCTATACAAAATACATTAAATATAAAAACAGCTTTGATGGCAAGCACCTCCGATTTATGTGCGTATATAGAAAGAGGTATTCCTGCAGTAACAATAGGATTAAGTTCTTGTGAAAATTATAATCTTGAAAATGAAGTGTTACATATAGAGCCGATTTTTACTGGTATAGCACAGTTGTTAGGGTTAATACTTGCTATTGACAGAGGAAAGATAGAAGCAGAGAAAGGATAATAGATGAGTAAAGTAGAAACATTATTACACGATTTTACCTTTCATCATAATCAGTTTGTTGATATTAAAAAGTTAGTCGAACTGAAAGAGAAAAAAAATATCACAATATCTTTGTGTATACCTACACTAAACGAAGAAAAAACAATAGGCAAAGAAATAATTATTTTTAACTCTGAGTTAAAACAACGGTATCCTTTGTTAGATGAGATAGCGGTAATTGATTCTGGTTCTGAGGATAGAACTTTGGAAGTAGCAGCATCTTTTGGGGCAGACACATATTTATCAAAAGATATTTTGCCTGAGCAAGGAACAAAAAAAGGCAAAGGAGAGAATCTATGGAAAGCTATTTATCAGCTTACAGGTGATATTATTGTATATGTTGATGCTGATATTAAAAATATACATCCTCGCTTTATATACGGACTTGTAGGACCTCTGCTCTTAAATGATGATACACAGTATGTAAAAGCTTTTTATCAGCGCCCTCTCGAGCTTGCAAAAGGAGTACGCAGTGTTGGTGGAGGAAGAGTTACTGAAATTCTTGTTCGTCCTTTGTTTTCTCTGTTTTTTCCTGAATTATCAGGAATTATTCAACCGCTTAGTGGTGAATATGCAGTTCGAAGAAAAACACTTGAAAATATTCCGTTTCCTATCGGGTATGGGGTTGAAACTGCACATTTACTTGATGTGTATAAACAATATGGTATAGGTGCTTTTGCACAAACTAACCTTGATATGCGCGTGCATAGAAATCAAGAAACCTTATCGCTTGGGAAGATGGCGTTTGGAATATTACAAACATTCATGGTACGGGCAAGTGATTTAGGAATTATGGAAAAAGTACCATCATTTGAAAATACGCTTATTCAATTTGAATCTGATGAAACAAACTATAAATTAAAAGAAAAAGATATTATTGAAGAGGAACGTCCTGCTATGAAGACAATAGAAGATTATCAGAAAAAATATAAGCAATAAAAAAGCATGCTATTTTTCCTATTGTCAAAAAATGGGAATAGTATGAATATGATAGTTATATGTATGTAAAGACGATAATTATTGTTAATTTTCTTCTGTACTATTTATAGCGTAGTAATAAAAAATACGATATAATAAAACGCAAGATGACATCGAAACATAGTAACAAAGGTAATACAATTCTCTATATCATTTTATTTTTGTTAATTGTACTCACAGTGCAAAATAATGTAAGTAAATCGTTTCTTTCTGATTTTTTTTCGGGAATATTTAATAATGATGTTGTATTACAAGATGATGTTACAAATGATACTGAAAGAGATATTTTTACTGATACGCATATAGTGAATATTGAATCAAATGATTCTTTGAGTAATGATGAGCGAAATAGCATTTCTGTGTATCAGTCTCGTAACAAAGCAGTGGTAAATATTACTACTGAGGTTCTTGCATATACGTGGTTTTTTGAACCAGTGCCACGAGAAAGTGGGGTTGGCTCAGGGTCTGTTATAGATACACGTGGGTACATACTTACTAACTATCATGTTATTGAAAATGCTAACAGGGTATTTGTAACATTCTGGGATAAAACAAAAGTAGAGGGTGAAATTATAGGCATTGATATAGAGAATGATCTCTCAGTGCTAAAAGTGGAGTCTATGCCATCAAGCACAGGAGTAATTCCTTTGGGTAAATCTGAAGGGTTACAAGTGGGACAAAAAGTACTTGCGATAGGAAATCCTTTTGGACTTGATAGAACACTTACGACAGGAATTGTTTCTGGGATAGAACGACCAGTGCGTAGTTCACGTAATATTGTAATTCAGAATATGATACAAACGGATGCTTCCATCAATCCCGGGAATAGTGGAGGTCCTCTATTAAATCGTAAAGGTCAGCTCATTGGAGTGAACACTATGATCTATTCTCCTAGTGAAGGATCTGTAGGGATAGGGTTTGCTGTACCTTCTGCTACTGCACGTAGAATAGTGCCTGATCTTATTCGTTATGGCAAAGTAAAACGTGGGTGGATAGAGTGGCAAGTACAGCCCTTGTTTCGAGAGCTTATTTCTTATGCAAACTTGCCTGTTGACAGTGGGTTGTTAGTAAGTAGTCTTGATGTAGGGAGCAATGCACAAAAAGCTGGATTACAGGGAGGCGACAGAGGAAATCGTGTGCAGTATGGAAGAAGTATTATCTATTTAGGAGGGGATATTGTCACTAAGATAGGAAACACCGATGTTGCGTCTATATCTGATTTGCTTGAGGCTCTGGAAAGTACAAAGCCCGGAGAAAAAATTATAGTTGAATTTTATCGAGATGAAAAAAAGCAGAGTGCCTACATAACTCTGATAGAGAGACCTGAAAATTTGGTAATACGATAAGAATATGCTTTTGGGTACATAATCTGATACGAGGAAAAACAATACATGATAACAGGAGACACACTGAGAGGATTACTAACATATCTGAAATTTCAAGACAAGAGTACTATTTTTAGTAAAAGAATTGGGGAAACCACCTTAAAAATAGATTTTGAAAAAGAGGAAATAGTGTACCCTGAAGGGGTAATCATCAATGAAAGGCAGACATGTAATTTTTCTTCTTATGAAAATTTTGTTGTTTTTGAATGTGTACATCGTCTCTTAGAAAAAGGATATGATGCTAAGCATTTAGAGCTTGAACCTAAATGGAAAATAGGACGAGGAAAAAGTGGTGGACGAGCTGATATTTTGGTAAAAGATAAAGATAATAATCCTTTATTGATTATTGAATGTAAAACAGCTGGGGCTGAGTTTGATAAAGAAAAGCAAAAAATGAATAATGATGGAGGACAGCTCTTTTCTTATTTTAGACAGGAAAGGAGTATTAAATATCTTTGTCTTTATAGTAGTAATTTTGAGAACGAAAAGTTACAGTACGAAAATGCTATTGTTAAAGCTATAGATAGAAAGGAAGATGTTGATGCTTTTAATAAAGGCGATGATAGTATTAAGCTGTATAAAAACGCAAAAAATGCAAAAGAAATTTTTGAAGTATGGAAAGAAACATTTAATCTTTATTTTCATTATAATGGTATTTTTGAGGACGATGTTAATGCATATGATATAGAGCTAAAGCCTCTTAAGAGAAAAAACCTTAAACCTTTTAGTAGAGCTACTGGTACTTTTAATATTTTTATGGAGATATTAAGGCATAATAATATTTCTGATAATGCCAACGCTTTTAATCGTATGTTATCTCTATTGCTTTGCAAAATTGTTGATGAAGAAAAAGGTGATAATAAAGTATTAGATTTTCAAGTCAAAGAAGGAGAAGATACTCCAGAGATAATTCAAGATAGGTTACAGAAACTATACGCGAAAGGCATGAAAGAGCATTTAGATGAAGAAATTGTATATTTTGAAGATGAGAAGATACAAAAAATTATTGAACTGTATCCCAAAGAAACTCCTCTTATAGAACTAGAAGATATATTCAAACAAATCAAGTATTACACCCATAATGAATTTGCTATTAAAGAGGTGCATAATAGAGAGTTATTTTTACAGAATGCAAGAGTATTAAATGAATTTATCAAATTACTGCAAAATTTTCAATTTCGCTACACTAAGAAACAACAAATACTTGGTGATTTTTTTGAATTGCTTTTAAGTCATGGGATTAAACAAAATGAGGGACAATTTTTTACTCCTGTTCCTATTGTACGTTTTATGATTTTATCTTTAGGGTTGGATAAAATTGCACAGCGAAGATTAAAGGAAGGACAAAAGCGTTTTTTGCCAAAAATTTTAGATTATGCTTGTGGTGCTGGGCATTTTCTCACTGAAAGTATTGATGAGTTGCAAAAATTTATTGAAACTGTATCGTGTGAAACTATACAAGATACAGAAATATTGCAACATAGTAATAAGTACAAAGAGAGTACGCAATGGGCAAAGGAATATATTTTTGGTATTGAAAAAGATTATCGTCTTGCCAGAACCTCTCAAATTGCTTGTTTCTTAAATGGCGATGGTGATGCTAATATTATTTTTGGAGATGGATTAGAAGATCATGACAGATTACACTTAAAAGAAAAATTTGATGTTATTGTGTCCAATCCACCGTATTCAATAAAAGCCTTTAAGAATTATCTCAGTGTGAGTAATTTTAAGTTATTTAAAATGCTAAGTGAAAATTCTAAAGAGATAGAAACACTTTTTGTGGAACGTACTACTCAGCTCTTAAAAGATAACGCAAGAGTAGCGATTATTTTACCTTCATCTATCTTAAGTAATGGTTCAGATTTACATCATCAAACACGAAATATTCTATTGGAGCATTTTGAAATAAAAGCTATTGCGTCATTTGATGGCAGTACCTTTGGGGCAACAGGCACAAATACTGTTATTTTATTTTTACAAAAACGAAGCAAAAATTTTGCTATAGATAGAAAATATATTGCAGAAGATGTGTTCTCATATACAACATATAAGTATAAAGGATATTTGGATAGAGAAAGATTGCTTAAAAAATTTATTGCATATCGTGGATTTCATTTTGATGACTATCAGTCATTGATGCAAAAAAAACCCAATGAAGCTATCTTAAAGAGCGATATATGCAAAGAGTATAGAGATTGGTTTGATGAACTTAAAGAGACTAAGGATGAACAAAAGAAAAAGTACTTTAAGGAGTTGCCTAGAGAACAACAAGAAGCTCTATTGAATGCCCTTTTTTATGAAAAGTTAGTAAGTATTGAAGAGGAAAAATTTTATCTTTTTATGCTCACACTAAAGGATGATGGGAGGAAAAAAGAGACGCTCGCAGAAGGCTACAAACAACAAAAAACCATTATTGTAAAATCAGGAGAAAAAAAGGAACAAGCGAGAGCTTTTAGAGGCTATGAATTTTCTAATCGTAAAGGAGGAGAAGGTATTCACATTGATCGTGATGAAAAGGGCAATGCTATCAATAAAATGTATGATGATGGCAATCATTACAATCCGCAAAAAGCAAGTAGCTATATCTTAAAGCATTTTGAAAATATTGCTATAGATGGCATTGAAGAATCACTACAGGAGCATATTCAGATAAGTCGCTTAAGTGATATGCTGGAGTTTGATACAACAGGGATAAGTAATAGTATTACTTTATATCCAAAAATTAACAATGAGATTGAAAGTAAGTGGGAATTGGTGAGGTTAGAAAGTCTATTAAAAAATATTGATGATGTTATTTCTAATGTATCTAAAAGTAATATGTTAAAACACGGAATGAATCCTGTTATAACTCAGGAAAGAGACAACTTAATTGCTGGTTATACGAATAAAAAAGAAACTATCACTGATATTCCTCTTGTTGTCTTTGGTGATCATACATGTGTTTTTAAATATATAGACTTTCCTTTTATAGTTGGAGCAGATGGAGTTCAATTATTAAAATTTGATGAAAATAAACTCCTTTCTAAATTCTTTTATTATTTATCTCGGTTACTACAAATTACAAATTCAGAGAAATATGAAAGACATTTTAAATATCTTAAAAATTTAAAAATTCCACTCCCTCCTATGGATACTCAAAAGCAAATAGTAAGTGAATGTGAATCGGTAGATAAAGAAGTACAAAAAGCACAAGAGTCAATACATGTTTATAAAAATGAAATTGAAAAAGAAGTACAAATAATAACAAATGCAGGATATGAAACGAAAGACCTAAATACAATTTGTGAAAATATTTTTGCAGGCGGAGATGTTCCTAAAGACAGTTTCTCAGAAAACAAAACTGATGATGTAAATATTCCTATTTTTTCAAATGGAATTAAAGATAAAGGGTTATATGGGTATACAAGCATAGCAAAGGTTATAAAACCTAGTATAACAATATCAGCAAGAGGAACTATTGGACATACTGAAGTGAGAAGAGAACCATTTTATCCAATAGTGAGATTAATTGTTATTCTTCCCAAAGAAAATGTAGTTATACTAGAATATCTACACTTATTCATTAAAAATTCTGATATTAAAAAATCTGGTGGAATAATTCCACAGTTAACAGTACCAATGGTAAAAAAAATACAAATCCCTCTCCCTCCTCTTGATGTTCAAAAAATGCTTATGAAAAAAATTGAACAGTTAGAGCAAGCTATAGAAACATCTCAAATAACTATTGACAATGCTACTGTCCGTAAAAATGAGATTTTAGCATATTATTTATAATTTGAAATTACATAGTATATATGTCGTAAATTCAAGCATAAAGTGTGACAAAAAAAGAAATAGGGCTGACCCATTTAATGAAAATGCGATATTCCCTGTGTTTTGCGTGTTTCTCGCTGAGAAGGTAGGATATATCCTATGAGTTTTTTTTATTTTTTTTGCACTGTTCGGCTTCTGATTAGAATTTCCACAAATCTGCAACTTGCATTTGACAAAAAAAAAAAAAATTGTACTATTATTAAGTACACGAAAAAAATGTTTCAAATATGGACTAATGAACATTCTATTTGTTGTATAAACATTATATTTTTTAAGGAGAGATTATATGAAACATACTAAGTTTTCAAATAATTTAATCAAATTGTCATTGTTTATGATAATTGTAACAAGTTTGTTTGCAACTATAAGTTGTGAAAATGATGCTGTAGGGAGTAGTAGTGCAGGAAATAGTTCAAAACTACCAGATATTTCCGATGTGGGAAGAAGTATTTCTGTTGCAGCTAATGGAATATTAGTAAAATGGAATCCACCGACTCTTACTGGCACTACAAAAGACGATGGTACACCACTAACTGTAGCAGACATATCTTACGAATTCTATTATTTAGAAAAAGGTACTGCTAACTCATCTGATGGAACTATTGCAGATATAATATCCAAAGCAACAACAGCTACCCCTGCTCAAAAAATTACTAAGGATAAAAATACTCAAAATAACACTCAAGCACTAATACCTGCCTCCAAACTTTCAGGCAAAGAAGGTAAAACTTTTGAAATAGTAATAGTTGCGGTAAATGGCTCAAAAAAATCAGGAGGAGTAAAATTTGAAGTGCTATATAAAGCTGATAATAGACCAACAGGACTTTCGACAACACCTTCAAATGTTAGATTTTTCACAACTACAGCAGTAAAAACTGGAACAGGACAATCAGCAGTACATAGTATTACAGTTACTGTTTTAGACCCAGCTACAGCTAACAATGAATATTTTATATTTCATAAAAAGGGAGCTACTGACACTATCGCAAATGTAAAATCAGCCAACGATGTACAAAAGATGTCTTCTTCTTCTGGCAACAAAACTCATACACTAGATAATCTTGATGCAGATTCAGATTATTTAATCGTAGTACAACAAGTTTTTAAGACTACTGACAACAAATATACATCAACTGAAGCTATGGCAAAAGAAAAAACCAAACAATAATACCATTTACTAGGATAGAACTTTTTACACACAGCGGTTAAGAATACCCCTATAAAATGGGAGAAATATGCAGTTTTTAAAAAAGTTGTTATTGATAGAATTTTATGAGTCCAGTAAAATTGTATTAATAATGACTTTTTTTTCTATGTATAAAATAGAGGGCTGGCCCATTTAATGAAAATGAGACTAACCAGCCTCCTTTGTTTTCATCCAAAATAACTTTCATCTATTTCTATTTCTCCTGATAATGCTATTTCATATTCACTGAGCTTTCTCTTATCTGGGCAAGCCTCAAAGAAATTTCCATAATTTTCTTTATATTTTTCTATTCTTTACTGTACTCCCTGAATGTGTTTGTTATACATGCTATACTTTGTGTAAAAACATCAGATATACTATGCTGTACCTCTACTATACTGCAGTCTTCTTCATCATGAGGAAGCTCCAAACTATCGTATTGACTTTGTAATAAAGACACAGGCATAAAATGTCCTTCTCGTTTTTGCATACGCTGTTTAATTAGCTCATAATCAGCATGAAAACACAGAAAATAAAGAGGACAAGCACTTTGTCTCAAACAATCACGATACTTCTTCTTTAATGCAGAACAGCTTATAACAACCCTTTTTGATTGAGCTTCTTGTTGCTCTATGGTCTTACAAATTGTTTCAAGCCATTGTTGCCTATCACTATCCTGCAAAGCTATGCCTTTTTGCATTTTATGTCTGTTTTCTCTATTATGTAATGTATCCCCTTCAATAAACATGCGTTGCAAATACACTGCTATTTTTTTTCCTATACTTGTTTTTCCGCTCCCTGCCACTCCCATACAAACAATATGTGGCAATAATAATCCATCCATACAATACCCTATATGCTCAGTTGCAATAACACCCTATCATTGTGGAAGATGCTCTATACTATCCCATTCCATTTGAGAAAGAAAACTTTCATTACACACAGAAGCAAAGCTTGCCGTATGCACAGTCGAAAGAATAGCATTTGCAGCTTCAGTTACTTGTTGTTTCGTAAGAGATAACAAAGCATCTCGTACTTGCTGACGCAACTGTGCAGTAATACCCGTAAACTGTCGAAATTGAGCCATACGTAATTTACGCAAAGGAGAAAATACTTTCATTGCTTCGCCTACTGTTCCTACTATCAAAGTCGAAAGCATAGACTCTCTAAATTTTCCCTTTGCTGTACTCTCAATACTCTTAAAAAATTCATCATAGCTATCTTTAATAGTAGGATCTCTAAAAGTATAAAAATACAATAAGGCCTCTGCCCCTAATAATTGTGTTCCTGCACCATATGCTCCTTGATTCATACGAATATTTTCTATTAATTTTTGAGAAATAATTTTACTTGCTAACTCATACGCTGCATAATGAGGACTAACATACGATACTGTAGGCATCACCATTGCATTAAAAGCCACTTGTGTTGGATAGGTGAAAGCAAATTTTCCTGCTTTCCCATTCACGCTTGCTGATACAGTAGACAAAGTATATACACGAGAAGGCAGTGCTTGATACAAGCTATGTAAGGCCTGCTGTATCACATCAATCTTTTGTTCTTTACATACCAATGTTATACTTAATCGTTCCTTTGTAAATACAGACTGTCGTATATGTTCTAGCTCTTTTGGATATAGATGAGGATCACTTTTTTCATTAAGCCATGAATATTGCTTTGTACCGTTCCACTCATCATCTAAAACAGCAGAGTACACAAACTGTGAACCTGCCTTAATACTTGCATAACTTGTACCTGCATCAGGCAACCTATTACGTAATACAGTCTTTCCTTCTGCAACAATTTCATTGAGACGTTTTATTCGTGTGAAATCCAAATCTAATAACAGTTCTTTTAAGAGATCTATCACTTGAAGCATCTTATCCTCAAGAAAACTTACTTCAAGAGTAATCATAGTCTTTAGTGAGCCATTAAGATCTACAAGATTTTCCATACTCATAGAGAGTTTCCCTGTAGTCCTACGTATCTTGGTAGCTATATCTTCATAGCTATGTTTTTTAGTGCCTAAGTCTGTACACGATGCAATAAATGTAGGAATAAGATACCGTGCATATTCATTATGTTCTATCAAAGAAGCAATATCAAAATGAAGTGCCATATATATCAATCTGTTGCGAGTATTTTCTATCCAATGTATATTGAGAGCATTATCATGTATATGTTTTTCATTCCATACAATAATTTTTTTAGGTAACTCGGCTATACTTAGTTTTGGAACAGTAGCAAGTATTTCAGGACTATCTTCTGTATTATTTAAGACATCAATATTTTTTGCAATTAATTTTTTCTCCTCTTTCTCTTCATTGCTATATGATTGCCATATCTGAGAAAATAATTCTTTTTCCTGTTGCATCTGTATTTGTGTGTACTCTTTTTGGGGACAGGCAAAAGTTGTAACACGATGTTCATTGTACACAAGATATTTTTCAGCATATTCTTCAAGGTATCGTGTACCATGTGATGACTGCAACATATTCTTAAAATATAAAAAAGTGTTATTTACATCCGCAAAATCAAGTGGCTTCTGCTGATATACCATAACTCTGGCAAGTTTTGATAGCCATGAAATTTTTCCCGTAGTATTGGTGAGTGCTTCGCGTAAACTAAACTCTACTCTACTTAATGTTGCATCAATAAAAGACTGGGGAATACCTTCCTGTATTACTTCTTGTAATGATTGTAATATAAATTGTTTTACTTCACTATTTTTATCAGGATGAAACCCTGTAAGACCTAAAGTATACGTTAGCTGATGCAAAGATGTCCCTAAACCAGTGAGAACACTTATATCATCAGCAATGCCACTTTCAAGTAATTTTCTGCGTAACGGAGCTCCCGGTATTCCCACAAGTACCGAATGCAAAAACAAAGCCCGTTGCATTTCGATAGGATCATCATTGTTACCCAACAACCATGATATATCAACAGTCCCCATTGCTTCCTTATTTTCCTGAGAGAGAGGAACATTGATAAAAACATCTTTTTCTAAAGATACATGTTTCTGCAAAGGAGGAATTTCGTAAGAAGGATGCACTTCTTTGTTCCAACGAGAAAGAAATTCTTGTTCAATATACACTAAATGTTCCTGTGTAGGAATGTTGCCATATAACAGAATTTTTGTATGTTCTGGACGATACCATTGTGCATGAAACTCCAAAAATTGCTCATACTGTAATAGAGGAATTTCCTTTGGGTTTCCTCCTGAATCAAAGCGATAAAACATATCAGGAAACAACTGCTGATATATAGCTTCCAATAAAAGACTGTTTTTATCTGAGTAATCTCCTTTCATTTCATTGTATACAATACCGTTTGAAAAAGTATTTCTATCAGAAGATTCATTGCTTTGTTCTTTTGTGTATTTCTCTTCACTAAGAAGAAAGCCTTCACGATGAAATACCTCTTTTCTTAAAAGAGGAAACCATACCGCATCCCCATACATATTGAAAAGATTGAAAAAATCAGCTTTTACAGTAGAAGCCCCTACATACAAAGCTCTATCGGGATAGGTCATTGCATTGAGATATGTTCGACAGCTTCCTTGCTCAAAATGAAAGAAAGGAGATTTTAGCTGATACCTCTGCGAGCCACTTAGCACTGTATGTTCAAGTATATGAGAAACTCCACTGCTATTAGACGGATAACTAGGAACCGCAAAAACAAAAGCATTTTCTAAATCATCATTATGAACATGCAGTACCTCACATTTTGTTCTATCATGCATATGATGAGATATTTCTCCGTTTACAAAATTATTATATCGTTTATCAATTAAAGAAAAACTCATACAGACCTCTTTTTATTTTGTATTACCATTCTGCAACACTCCCATCTAAGTTATGCCATATTGGATTACTCCATTCATGAGGAGTCTTACTTCGCTCTTCTATAAGCTCTTCATTCATTGTTATACCTAAACCATGTCCCTCTGGTACTGCAATATATCCATTTTCTATGTTTAATACCTCTTTATTTTTTACATAATCTACTACTTCGGCTTTCCCTTCTGTATTATAATGAATGCCACCACTTTGCTCCTGTATTAGCATATTATACACTGCTGCATCTACATGTAATGCCGACATTAAAGCAATAGGGCCAAGTGGACAATGCAGTGCTATCTGTACATCATACACATCGGCAAGCGTAGCAATACGTATACATTCACTAATACCGCCTGCATGAGAAATATCTGGTTGCACAATATTTACAAAACCTCTTTCAAGTAGCTCTCTAAAATCATACTTTGTAAAAAGTCTTTCTCCTGTAGCAATGGGGATAGTACTTACAGGAACTATTTCAGGAAGCATATGTAAGTATTCTGGTAATATCGGCTCTTCTACAAAAAAAGGATGATATACTTCCAATTCTTTTAGCAATATTTTCGCCATTGATTTATGAACTCTCCCATGAAAATCAATAGCTATATCAAAAGAAGTACCTACTGCAGTTCGTACTGTATCCACTCGCTGCAATATAGTATCAATAGTACGAAAGGAATCTATATACTCCAGCTTGCCACAGCCATTCATTTTTATTGCATTATGCCCATGTTTTTTTACTTCTAAGGCTTGTGCTGCTGTTTCTTCTGGACTATGGGGACTATCTCCTCCTATCCATGAATATACCCGTATCTTCTTTCTACAAGGACCTCCTAATAGTGCATGTACTGGAGCTCCTATATATTTTCCCTTTATATCCCACAGAGCTTGATTCACTCCTGCAATAGCACTCATTAAAATAGCTCCTCCTCGATAAAAACTGCCTCGATACATTGTTTGCCAAATATGCTCTATTTCTAATGGATTCATGCCTACTAATTGAGATTCATATTCCTGTAAAGCTGCTTGTACTGTCCTTGCTTTCCCTTCAATCACAGGTTCTCCCCATCCTACTATTCCTTCATCTGTTTCTACTTTAAGAAACAACCATCGAGGAGGCACTAGATATGTTTGTAATTTTGTTATCTTCATAGTATGTAGACTTAGTTTTGTAACAGTGAAGGAAGAAATAATGTAATAGCAGGAAAAAAGAGTATTAAGAGTAACACCATAATTTGCATAATAATATACGGAAGCACCGAAGCAAATATATCCATCAAAGTGATTCCTTTTGGAGCAACGCTATGTAAGTAAAATGCACCCGGACCAAACGGAGGAGAAAGAAATGATATTTGCATATTAACACAAAATAGTATGCCAAACCATACAAGATCGTAGCCCATTGCCTGCACTATTGGTACAAAAATAGGAATAGTAAGCATAGCAATGCCTATCCAATCCATAAACATACCAAGCAGAATCAAAATGAACATCATAAAAATAATAATGGCAAGTGGAGGCCACCCAAGCCCAAACAGTAAATTTTCTATAAACTTACTGCCTCCAATCAAGTTATATGCTCCTACAAGAATATACGCTCCTATCCCTATCCACATAATCATTCCACATGTTTGTAAAGTAGTATACAAAGACTCCTTTATCACCTTTATTGTCAACTCTCTTCTATAGAGTGCAATAATCATTACTGCTACTACTCCTACACTGGCAGCTTCTGTTACCGAAGCTATCCCCATATAAATGCTACCAAGCAAACATACGGCAATAATGCCTGGCAAGATAATATCTCGTATAGCACGTCTTTTTTGACTAGAAGAAATAGGATTTGCTTGTATTTCCTCTTTTGACACACTCGGTACTTCATCTGGATAAAGAAAACTATATATAAATATATATACTATGTATAATCCAGCAAGAATAAACGCAGGAATAAAAGCTGCACTAAACAATTTTCCTATAGATACAGAAGCAGTAAGACCATAAATAATAAGTACAATACTAGGAGGCACCATTGTCCCTAAAGCACCACTTGAAACACAAGTACCAATAGCAAGTTTTTTGTTGTATCCTAAACGTAGCATTTGAGGCAATGCAAGCATCCCTAACAGTACTGTTTCTCCTCCAATAATACCAGAAATAGCAGCTAAAAAAACTCCTATGATAACAGTTTGTATAGCCACGCCTCCTTTTAGTCTTCTTGTAAAGAGCCACATTGCATTATATAAATCCTTTGCTATACCTGTTTTATCCAACAAAGTAGCCATAAAGACAAACATAGGGACTGCCAATAAAGAGTATGTATTCATAAAACCATATACACGGTTTGCTATCAATGGCAGTGTATCAAAAGAGAACCATCCTATTGTCAAAACAATAGAGATTATCCCTGTAAGAAACGCTAGAGGTACCCTACTGGACAAAAGAATCAACATTGCTCCAAACACAAGTAATGTTACAGGAGCTATCCCTAATGTACTTAATCCTAGCATGATATTATTTTTCCATTGCTTGTGAACGAGAGGAAGAAACACATTCTCTTATTTTTGTTATCACATGGGCGGTTATCAGCACTATGAAAAGCAGAAGAAAAATACTCATAGAAAATTTTATGATACTAGGAAACACAGAATTCCACGAAGAGCCTGATCGCTCTAATCGTATATCTCCAGCAGGAGAAAAGAATGCAGATTTTGTTATGATAACAGTTGACACCCATAATAAAATGACATAAAACAATGCAATTACATCAGCTAACAATGAAAAGATATACTGAACTTTCTGTGGAAATAAATCCACTATTACTGATACCGAAATATGCTTATCTTTTGCATATGCATACACTCCTCCATACAACATTACTATTGCAGCCAGAGATAATGTTGTTTCATGTACCCAGATAGTAGGACGATTAAAAACATATCTCATAAATACTTCATACACAGACAATAGTACAATAACAAGATATACCCACGATAATCCTTTTCCAATTAAAATAACAAAAGCATTGATACGTTCTTTTAACGTATATTTCATTTACGTATCATTCCTTGATTTTGTAAATACCTCACAACAGTATCATAGTATTTTTGTGCCATAGGAGATTGTGCTGCAGCTTGCACCCATAATTGAGCTGCAACCTCACGCACTTTTTGAATTTCTTCGGCACTCCAAGATATAATGGTACTATTTTTTTCTTTTGCTTCCCTTACTGCAGATTTATCTGCATCTTGATGTATAAGCAAAAAATTCTCGCTATAATATGCCCCAGCAGCTTTTAAGATTGCTTTTAAGTCATCAGGAAGTGAGTCAAATATTTTTTTGTTCATAGTAAGCTGGTTTGCAGGAGTAGAATGCCATCCCGGATATATTGGATACTTTCCAATATCATTCATACCTTGTGCTTGGTTTCTTGCAAATATACTGTAATCAGAGGCATCTATCACTCCCTTCTCTAAAGAGGTATATACTTCTGATCCCGGAAGATTTACTGGTGAAGCACCGAGGCTACGAAACAAATCCTGTACTAAGCCTTCTGGAGCTCTCAATTTTACTCCCTGTAAATCACTGATATTTTTTATAGGTTTCTTAGATACAAATGCCTCAGTACCTACTGTGCTAACACTTAATAACTCCACTCCATAACTATTGAGCAATTCATTATAAATCTTAAATCCTCCCCCATAGTACATAAATCGAATAAAATCCCATGGACTACTCCATGCTCCTATTAAATTTCCTATAAGAGAAAAAGCAGCGTCTTTTCCACTAAAATAAGAGGGATCCGTAATATCTCCCTGTATAATATTAGCTCCTACTGCCTCTAATGTTTGATTATGTTCTACGACCGAACCTGCTCCCGTCACTTGAATTTTTATTCTTCCATTTGACGCTTGATACACTAAATCTGCCCATGCTTCTTGTGCCTTAAATGCAATTTCTCCTGCCTGATCAGATGACTGAAATACCCACTCATACTGTGGTGTATCCATTTGTTCTTTTGATGACTGATTTTCGTTCTTACTTGTATTGCTACAAGACAATATCACACTGCTATACAAAAACAGTACCATTATTACAATACTATACTTTTTTTTCATTGTAAAGCCTCCTCTTTAATGATTTCAGTATATTGAAATATTTTTACTTTTATAGTAACGATATTACTTTTTCTGCTACACTCTTTCCTTCTAAACCAAAGTATACCTTCACTTCATTGGCAGGACCACACACACCAAACCCTTCTATTCCAATATGCCCTATTGGACGCAAAGAATCCCATCCCATAGGAGTAGCAGCTTCACATATAACAACCTGAGCATTTTTTGGAATAATCCCTTCTTTCCATTGTTTATCTTGTTCATCATACAGTTCTTTACACAGCATTGAAACAACCTGTGCTTTCTTTCCTTTTGCTAAAAGCTCCTTTGCTGCATCAAGAGCAACAGATACTTCACTTCCTGTAGCAACAAAAATAACATCAGCTTTTTTCTGTGCTTGGATAACATACGCTCCTTTCATTGCATCTTTCTCCCATCCTTTTGGTTTTTGAAACACTTCTAAATTCTGGCGCGTAAATAATAAGGCATTTGGATCTTTTTTCTTTGTAAGAGCAATTTTCCAAGCAAGCACCGATTCTTGAGCGTCTGCAGGACGAAATACTCTTAGATGTGGAATAAGACGTAACGATGGAGCATGTTCTACTGGTTGATGTGTGGGACCATCTTCTCCTACAAAAATTGAATCATGCGTAAACACAAATATTGAAGGAATACGCATAATAGCAGCAAGTCGCAATGCTGGTCGCATATAGTCCGCAAACACTAAAAAGGTAGCCCCAAATGCACGTAAGCCTCCGTGTAAGGTAATGCCATTTACTATGGCTCCCATAGCATGTTCTCGTACTCCATAATGTAGCATACGTCCCTGTGGACTTGAAGCAAAAAAGCTCTGCTTTGATGGCATTTTAGTGTTGTTTGAAGGCTCTAAATCAGCAGAACCTCCCGTAAAAAAATCTACTGTCTCTGATATTGCTTGTATACATGCTCCATTTGCTTTACGAGTTGCTAACACATCTCCTTCTTTGTATTTTGGCCATTTAATCGATCCTGTTTTCGATTGCATAAAAGAGTCCCATTCTTTCCCAAGATCAGGATCTTCTTTTTTCAATGAATCTATCATTTCATTCCATTCATTTTCTTTGTTAGCCCTTCGTTCTAATTGAGAAGCAAAATAGTTTGTTGCTTCAGGATGAACATAAAATTTTACTTTTGGATCTACGCCCATTTTTTCTTTCATACGCTCAATTTCATCTGCAGCAAGGGGAGCACCGTGTACTTTTGCTGTTCCTTGAGATTCAGGAGCTCCTTTCCCAATAATTGATTTACATATAATCACAGTTGGATGAGTGGTATCTTGCTTTGCTTCTGCTATGGATCTGCGTAGGCTATCATAATCATATGCATTTGAATTAAGCACTTGCCATTTATATGCCTTAAACCGTGCCGCAACATTTTCAGTAAACGCAAGATCAGTAGAGCCTTCAATACTAATACTGTTCGAATCATAAAATAATATAAGTTTTCCTAACTCTAAATGTCCTGCAAGCGATGCTGCCTCTGATGTTATCCCTTCCATCATACAACCATCTCCCGCTACTACATAGGTATAATGATCTACAATTTTTGCACTTTTATTAAATTTATCTGCAAGCATACGCTCAGCTATTGCCATACCTACGCTGTTTGCAAAGCCTGCTCCTAAAGGACCTGTAGTTGTTTCTATCCCTACAGTATGTCCGTACTCAGGATGCCCTGGTGTTTTAGAACCAAGCTGCCTAAACTTTTTTAACTGAGCTAAAGAGAGTGCGTATCCACTAAGATGAAGTAAGCTATACTGCCACATAGACCCATGCCCAGCGGAAAGCACTAATCGATCTCTATCTTCCCACTTAGGATTTTTTGGATTGTATTTCATCACCTCAGCAAAAAGTAATGCTCCTAACTCTGCTAAACCAAGCGGTAATCCAGGATGCCCTGAGTTTGCTTCTCTTGTTGCGTCTGCAGACAACATACGTACAGACATTGCTATTGCATCTAATACTTCATTACTCGTATTCATATTTCCTCCTCATATTTCAAAAAATAATGCCACTGATTTTACTGTATTGTAACATAATCAGTGTGATGTATGATGTATTCTATGTTATAGTATACACTAATATACGATATTACTCATATATAAAATTATATTACCCCTAATATACTTTCTTCCACTTTTTTAATCTGTGCTCTATATAGCTGTAAAATATTTGTTCCATAATTAGCAATGAGCTGAATCATATTACGTTGATTTGTACTTGTATCAACACCATTTATTCTATCTCCAGCATCTCCCAAGCCCGGAAGAATATATGCCTTATCGTTCATTGCTGGATCAACCCATAATGTGTATATATCTATATTGCTTTGGTATTGACACACCTGTAAGGCTCCCTGTAAAGAAGTGATAATATGCAATAGTTTGACCGAACGAGGAGTGATAGTATGTTGCTCAAAATATTTTAAGATAGTAAGAATACTGCCTCCTGTCGCATTCATAGGATCGGCAATAATCAAATCTTTGTCTTGCAAACTTGCTACATCGAAAAACGACTGCTTATCGTTGAGGGCGTACTTGAGCGGCTGATCTTCATGTTCTACACGAGATATACGAAACAAAGCATAATCTGGCACATAGCCCTCTGATGAATATTCTTGAATTTCCTTTCCAATAATAAGCGAGGGTAACAGAGCTCCGCGCAATAGCACACACATAGTAGTATTATGGAGAAGTTTATCAAAGTTTGGAATTTTATGAACTGCATAATTTTGTATAGGATCGTTTACTGGAGTACTAATCACAAAGTTATTTTTTTGTTGCTTTATATTTTCGGCAAAGGCAAAAGAAAACAAAAATTCAAAAGCACGTTGCGTATAATACATAAATTCACTATTTTGCGTACGCAGATCTCGTAGCTTTGCTACTACTCGTGAAATAGGACCATGATTTTGCAATGGCTGATCAAAACTATATACATGAATACGTTGTTTGTTTACAAGAAATTCTTGCAAGCGATGCCCTATGCTATTGTAACTGGAAATTAAAAATGCCTTTCTTTCACTTTCGTCTTTTATAGACTCTGCTTCTTGCAACATATGTACATATAAATCTTCAATTTCTTGCACTATTTTTTGATCATCATTGTGCAGTTTTTTTATGACTTCATGAGCATTACATAAAAACATAGCTATTTCTCCCCATATATTTACTCTTTTTTATATAATCGATTCTTAAAAAGCAAGGCTTCAGGTAGTGATCGACAAAACATAATATCATGTGCGTATAACCACAGTGTAGCTCCCTCATGATATACCTTGTACCATATAAATCCAATAGTTTCTTCACTTTGCTGTATTTTAGTATCATGTTCCATTACAGAAAGAATATCTCCTCTGCGAAATACTGCTTTCACACTTTTACTACTATCACGACTTGCAAAAGCACGTGCATATGTATCTTTCACAAGAATATGAGTATACTGTGTGTCAAACAATGAGGGAGAAATAAGATCAATAGATCGTGATTCTTGCTGTTGTGTACAAGATAAAAATGCCATACTTATGAATGAGAGAAAGACAAAAGAGCCACTATAATACCGTATAAGAAAAAAAAATTGATATTGAGAAAGCTGTGTCTTTATACTCACTCTGTATAGTATAGCATGTTATGAGAGAAAGGGAAGGCTGTACTGAAAATTCAAGAAAATAAATGCAAAAACCTAGATTTTAATTAGGAAAAATACAAATATGCTCGTGAATTATTATCCATGTTCGTCTTCTATGTCTTTTTTGATTTTATCTTCAATCTTTTTAAGGCGTTTTTTAGTATTAGGCAATATAAATTGAAGTATCAATATACTCACAGCAGCCAGTCCTATACCAATAATTATGCTTTTTAAATTCCATTGCCATTTTGAAATAATAGATGGAATGGGAAAAGCAACTATAAAAGCTAAGAAGTTCCAAAAAAATTTTTCTACACAATATTTTATTTGTTTTTGTTTCATTTCACTATTAAAAAGATTTTTTTTCAGACGAGCATTCTTTTCCTCTTCTTTTCTTGCTTTTTCAGATAGTTGTGTAGTTGTAGTTTGCAATTCAAATACATATTTACTGAATGTTCGTGTAATACATAATGCTATATCCTTATCTTTTACACCTTGCATTCGTAGTTGATTTACTTTTTTGAGTAATTCATCAATTTTATCATCAGGCAGTGCAGATATTTGTTCATTTACCCTAATCAGGGTAGATATATCCTCTATTTTATATGTATCTGGTTCTGGAAGAAGCGATAATTTAATAGTATTTGAAAAAATATCAACAACTTTCTCTTGTATTCTCTCTTTATTTTTACCACTCTCAATACATATTATATTTATAAGATTTCCTAAATGCATTGCAATAGAATAATCATCTCGTTTCTGGTTTTCTATGCAATATTTTTCAACTGACCAATCTCTTGTAATCAACCAACATGTCTCCTTTTTATTGATAAATTCTACACCAGCAATCATACTAGCATCATGTTCTATTGCAAGTTGCGTTTTACTTATTTTTTCTGATAATTTTTGTTTCATATCATTATCTGAGTATCCTTTCTTAAACTCCTGCAATAAACTTTCGTTCTCCCTGCTTTGTATAATTTTAGTCTTTTGTGATAATACAGAAGGAATATCATTCATAGTTTCAAAAAAGGTTTTAATATCTTCACTAGAAGAACATCCTCTCAATATAGCTGTTTTAAAAAATTGATTTTTTATTTTCATTTCCTCAGTTTTTTCTCTCGAAAAAGCCTCAAAAATATCTTGCATTTCATCACAGAGGCGAGACATTGCTCGAATATATTCTTCTTTTGTAATAGAGAAATATTCCAGTTGTATATTGAATTTTTCGAAAAAATTTTCTAATGTAGGTAAAAAAGAATAATACTCATCCTCTTCAAGTGTTAAAAGCATTAATACATTTGTATCAAGAATCATTCTAGAATCTTTAAATATATCTATCGTAAAATCTCCAATAACATTATTATACGACAAAAGAATTGAGGAAAATTTCGACATTCCAAAATCCCATAAAATTTTATTTGTCTCTGGTTCATTGCTTTTTAAAAATTCTATGTACTGTTTTTTAAGAAAGATACGATCTTTTTCATTAATATCTTTTTCTTCACGCAGAGAATCCAGTATTAGTTTATCTGATTCTTCTGATGATTGCAAAAATTCTTTTTTCCTTGTCATATTATAAAATAATTCTTGATAATATTTTTCAACAAGACTAATAGTTATCTTATCAAACCAATCTTTAATAATTTTTTCATTAGAATCTACTGATGAGAAGTATTTCTTAATTACTATATCTTTATTTCCATGAAAACAATTTACTGTTTTCTCTATCTTCTTTTTATATTCATTTTGAATACAAAATTTACCTCCTTCATTGTATATTTTCTTATTTTTAATTAATTCTTGAATACTGCTTTTAATACGTTCCTTCTGAATTTCTCCAATAATATCTTGTAACTCTTTTTCTAAACCATCAAAAGATAACCCCTCTGGAGATGATAGATAGAATATTTTCAATACAAACTCATTTAATGCAATGGATGATAATGCATTCATACTTGTATCTGTATTTAAGTACACTGATAATATGTCTTCTTTTTTATAATTTTTCATAATCATAGTATATTATGAGACTGACATATTTATAAACTACATCAGACTCCTTAATCTCATTATATAACACTTATATATGTTTATAATCAGTCTATGATAAAATCGCAAATCGTAAGGAAATAAATGCAAAAAAAAATACAGTAAATTATATGATATGCATCCTAAAAGAGAGCATAAACTCTTTCATATATGCTTGATGCTGTGGGAGCACAAGCTGCCCAAAACTATCGCTTCCTAATCCAGTTACTGCGTAATGTATATCCATCACAACATTATCATGCTTTTGTAATTCATAGGTATGCTTTGCTCTATTGATTTCTTGTACAGTATAATTTGTAGCACATACACTATAGGGCTGAAGAAATTCAAAAGAAAGCCCTTCTCTCTGTTCTGTGTTCTGTACAGTCACTGTTCTCACATCACTGAGCATAGCACTTTCCTGAGGATAAATGTATGGCACAAATAGATCATCAAGCGTAGACTCATACAATCCAATACAGTTTGCTTTGTAGCTATCTACATATGATTCTCCTGGACCTCTTCCATACCATTGTATATTCTGAAATGCTTTCTGCAATTCAAAGGTCACTCCTATTCTAGGAATCATATCAGTGTACTCACCATACGGCACGCCATGTACACATACATCAATAGAAGACAAAGAAGACATACGGTATACATAGTTACAATGAAACCCAAAATCTTGTGCAGGAGGAGCAAGAATAGTCTGTACCCGTATCATACATACCTCTTCTTTCTCATAGAACTCTACACATTTACTTTGCTCTTGACTGAGCAATATATTTTTTGCTTTCCAGAGTGTATTATATGTATTTTCATGATTATCAATAATTGCTCTATCAAAGCTGGCGGTAGGTCCTTTTGTAATATACGCTGTATTATTTTTCTTTGAACAAAAAGCACATAGCTTTCCACTTATAGCATCAACACTCATCGTATAATAGTCATTCTCAAATGTATAATAATACGACTGCTCAGACTGCTCCACTCCACTCTTAGCTGTATATGTATTATCAAAAGAATAAAACGGTATTGCTGCTGTCTGTAAACAAAATTGCTGTAATGCATCCACTGTTGCAGTAGAAATTTCATCATCACCATATGAAAACTGAATACGTGCAAGCTCATGATATGCAGGACAATATTCCTTTTCCTTTTTTTGATACACAACAAAGTTTATATAATACTCAGCCTCTTTTTCTCTTTCTATATCTATACAATCAAGGGTAAATGCATGTTCGTGTTGAGCCTCAATAATCGGTATGTCAAGAGGAGCAGTATATATCTCCTTTCCATTTTTTATAATACTAACATGTATGCTACTATCACTCGTATCGCTAAAATAATAGTTATTCTTACATATATAGGAATCTACAGTACACTGTATTATTTTAATCGGAGCAATAACCTGCTTATACTCTAACAACCCTGGACTAGGCAACTGATTAGGAAACACTAATCCATCAATACAGAAATTTTTATTATTGGGTATATCACCAAAATCTCCCCCGTACTTATAATACAAGTATCCTGTAGTAACATCTTTTGCTTCTATACCATGATCACACCATTCCCAAACAAAATGCCCTTGAATAGATCTATGCATATCAAATATTTCCTGATAATCACTCAAGCCTCCAGGACCATTGCCCATTGCATGAGCGTACTCACAAATAATTCTCGGCTTTAAGGGAGCTGCTTGCATAATGTTTTGAAAATCTTCTATGTTTGTATACATAGTACTCACAATATCCACCACTTCAGTGTTTCTGTCCTCTTCATAATGCACAAAGCGACTAGGATCAAGTGCTTTACATACTCTATAGCTTGCTTTTATATTGCATCCAAAGCCTGACTCATTCCCTAAGGACCACAAAATAATACAAGGATGATTTATCTGTGCTTTTACATGTCGCTCTATTCTTTCTACAAACACATGTTCCCATGAAGGATCATCAGTAATAAGATTTATTTTGTTCACTACTCCATAACAATGAGTTTCAACATCAGTTTCAGCAACAATATACATTCCCAGCTCATCACATAGTTCATAAAAACGAGGATCGTTAGGATAATGAGAAGTACGAATTGCATTGATATTATGTGCTTTCATTAAATGAATATCCTTACGCATACGCTCTACAGAAACATAGCGACCTGTTTTTGGATCATGATCATGTCTATTTACTCCATGCATTTCAAAATAACAATTATTACAATACAAGATACCATCTTGTATTGTAAGCTCCCTTATCCCAACACGCTGTGGAACACAACTTACAAGCTCATTATCACAATAAAGGCTAATGTATAATGTATACAAATAAGGAGTTTCTGCAGTCCATAGACAGGGATCTGTTAGCAGCATTTCAACAGCAGTCTCTGTCTGTACAGATATGTCCAGAACCTGCTTGTGTGTTTGTACAACAATGCCATCTTTATCACAAAGCTCATAATGAACACAGCACTCTGCATTCCCTTTGTACTTGTTTGCCCATTGAGTACATACATCTACTATTGCGTGCTGACATTCTTGCTCTCCTCTCTGATTCTGCTTTTGTGTATGCTTGATAGAACTCTTTATTTGTATATCTTGTAGACACACAGCTTTCTTAGCGTATATATATACTTCTCTAAAAATGCCACTTAGCCACCACATATCTTGATCTTCAATATAAGTAGAATCAGCCCATTTTGAAACAGTAACAAAGAGAACATTAGATCTCTCTCTTAAAAAATTTCCTATATCAAATTCAGCAGAAAGCCGAGAGCCTTTACTCATGCCAACATACTGTCCATTAAGATGCACTGTATACACAGTCTCAACTCCATCAAAGCGAAGAATATATTGTAATGCTTCTTTCGTTGATGCTACAGATGTTTTATCAATATCAAATGTCGTTACATACAGTGCCGTAGGATTTTCAAAAGGAACATGATCTTTATAAAGAGGAAAAGGTAAACTTTCATCTGTATAATGCGGAGAGCCAAAGCCTTGTAACTCTAAAGAGCAAGGAACTACAACAGTAGGCCATGACTGTATAGCCTCTTCTGTTATGTGTGAAACATCTACATACTTGGGGCTTTTATATAATTTCACTTTCCATATTCCACTGAGATTATGAAACAACAACGAGTTTTCACGATTATAGGTACTCGCTGCCTGTTTATCTTTATAGGAAAAAAAATACGCATGAGCATCCAATCTATTATGGTGTGTTACTGTATGATCTTGCCAATACTCTTTCATTACTGTACAGTACTCTTTTTTACAGAAAATACATTCGTTTCAATGATAACAATAGCAAAAAGAACAAGGATAGCACCAATAATCATAGTGAGTGACAGAACCTCTTTAAGAATCAGAACAGAGAGTAATGCACCAAACACAGACTCTAAAGAAAGAATAATAGCTGCCGTTGTTGAAAGAATATATTTCTGTGCATTATTCTGAAGAAAAAAAGCAAGCATAGTACTAAATACTCCTAAATATAGCACAGACCCTATACTCTTATAGGTAAGAGCAAAATCAAATGTTTCAAATAATAACGCAGAAATAATAGATAAGAGTGCAGCTACTCCCATCTGAAAAAACACAAGCATTGTTGGATTCAAATTATGCTCCATAGTATAGTACCCCATGCCCACTATATGAAACGCAAAAAAGACAGCACAAATAAGGGTAAGCACATCTCCCTTGTTCATAGAAAAATCATGAAAAGAGAGAGAGATAAACGCTATGCCAATGAGACATATAACTGCTCCAACAAAAATACGAAAAGACGGTCTTTGCTTAAGAAGCATCCAAAAAATAAAAGGAGCCATAACAATATTTGTAGTAGTAAGAAACGCATTTTTTGATGGAGTTGTATACTGCAACCCTATCGTTTGAAACGCAAATCCTAAAAACAAAAAAATACCAAGAATAATCCCTGGCATTATATGGGATCTATACTGTACATGAATATACGGAATAGCAATAGCCATCATAATAACAAAAGCAATGGAAAATCGAAATGACATCATATAAAAGGGGCTTACCCCTGCATCAAGAGCCATTTGTGCAACTACAAAACCTGATCCCCACACAAAGGCAACAAACACTAAACTTAACTTCGCAAATAAAGAACTCATGTTATTTATTATAATACGAATGCTGAAAATAAAGGTATGTACTAGCAGTAAATGTAAAAGCTGGATCGCTCAATCCTTTCCCACTTATAGCATCAAAGTTTTCTGCCATTCCCCCAGTATGTACTAAATGCATAAACCGTAGAGCAATATCCTTTGCCATAGCACTATATCCACTACGATGTAACGCATCAACAATGGGCAGAGTAGTCAGTGGCCATATGTTCCCTCGCCAATATCCATCTGTTGCATAGTAGTTACTTGTGATAGCTTCACTTGCTATGCCAAACTCACTGAGAAAATCATGAGATTGCAGTGTATTCACTAACATGCTTCTTATAGTTGCAGGCAACATATCTCCAATAATAATAGGCATACAATGGAGAAGAGACTTACTATATATCTTTTCTCCTGTTTCATACAATAGAGAAAAAAATTCTTTTCCATCAAAAAGAGTAGTAAGAAATGTTTGCAAATATTCTTTTGAAAGAGCTTGCCATTGCTGTGCTTCTGTATTTTTGTTAAGATACATCGCAATAGCAGAGAGTGCTTTTTGCAACACAATAAGATAACAAGGCAAATCAGGAGAAATGACAGGACAGCCTTTTATAAATACGGTAGCATTATCCCACCCTGAATCATTGCCATGATTATAATAGGGAAGAGGGTATTTTCTTACACGCTGTATTGTCCAGTACTCATACATGTTAGATAACATATCATATGTCTCTTGCAATACACTTTGTTGTGTAAAAAATGCATTCTGCTTCATCATTAGCATGTACGCCCAGCCATGTATAGGAGGTTTTACACAACTATAAGAAGCGTATGTATCATTTACAAAATCTGGCAATGCTCCCGAACTATGCTGAAACTCCTTAAAAAATATAAACTGTTGATACGCTAACTCAGGATAATTTTTTGCTAAACAAATAGCATTAAAACAATTATCCCAACTCCATATATTAGTCATCCAATTTTTAGACATATACATAGCTTGATAGGGAAGAATTCCTTCTTTACAGACAAAAGAAGACCATAAAATATAGCTTGCTAACTCTGAAACATCAGCATTGGCAATAGCACTGTCTTTTAACAGTATCTGCTTCCACTGTGTATATTCTTCCAAGTTTTTCTCTTGTACTCTTGCTGTATAAGCAGCAGAGTACTGTATATCGTTAGGAGGCACTACCGTATAGCTTTCGATAATCAACTCAAAACTGTCATGTACATCAGCTTGTACTTGTGACGAATACTGTAGTGAAGAATCTTGTCTCTTATCAGCATGCTCGCTCCCTATTTCTATTACAGCAGTAGTGTTTCCTATACTATCCCATACAGAGTTTATTGTTCCTGTTCCTGTAATTACCGTGAGACGTGCTTTTGTTTCATTCGTATAACTATGTAATTCATACTCTTGTGTAGCAAGCGTATTTATATGATCATATTTTCCTAACACTGCCTCTAAACAGAGCGTACAATGTTCCCCTGTAATAGATATTCTCTTCTCTTCTATGCCAACACTGATACTCGCTTTTTTATGATGCAACAAAAGTCTATGTGGTTCAAACACTACACTATAGTCAATACTCTGTTTCATAGCATCTTGCATGATCAGCTTAAACAGAGCTCCTGTTTTAGTATCTCCTCCATGTATGTTTCGTATATATATGCCATCCTCTATCCAAGAAAGAACAAGACAACTCCCTTTTCGAGAAAAAGGTACTGTGCGTATATCAAAGCCCATACTACTTAATTCCAGAAAGAGATACCCCTTCAACAAAACGTCTCTGAAAAAACAAATATACCACTAATATAGGAATGATTGTAATAGCTGTTGTAGCAAAAAGCCCTCCATAGTTTGTATTGTTTTGTCCACTAAAATAACTCAATGCAACCGCAAGAGGAAATTTTTCTTGTGATACAAGCACAAGATATGGCCACAAAAAATCTTCCCAATTCCACAAAAATAAGAAAATACTAAGAGCAGATATCATATTTATAGATAACGGAATAGCAATACTATGAAAAATCCTCCATTCGGATGCTCCTTCCATTCGAGCAGCTTCTATAAGTTCATTTGGTATCCCATACTGCATATATTGCCTCATCATAAAAATACCAAAAGAAGAGTACAATGTCGGGAGTATCACTGCTATATACCTATCTATAAGACGAAACATGTTCATCATTTCATACAAAGGAATTACCATAATAAGATAGGGTACCATCATAGTAAACAATATTATAATGAAGATAGTGTTTTTATACTTAAAGTTATATTTTGCAAACACAAACCCGCATAGTAATGCAGTATATACCCCAATAAATGTTTTAATACTTGCAAGAAATAGAGAATTACCAAAATAACGAGTAATATTAAATTTAGTTATTGTTTCTACATAATTGTTGACTGTCCATTCTTTTGGATAAAAACTAGGCGGAACAGATATTATTTCATCCGTATGCTTAAATGTAGAGAGCATAAGCCATAAAAATGGTAAAAACATAATCAATGCTCCCCCTCCTACCACACATAAAAGAAATACCTGATACCGTCTTTGCATAGTATTCATTTTGCACCGCCCTTCTGTAATATCTTAAACTGTATGACTGTAACAATCATAATGATAATAAATAACACTACCGCTAAAGCAGAGGCATATCCAAAACGATATTTCTTAAACGCTTCATTAAATAGTAAA
Organism: Spirochaetia bacterium; assembly: GCA_965218205.1. Classification (GTDB taxonomy): domain Bacteria; phylum Spirochaetota; class Spirochaetia; order WTKD01; genus CBDDCA01. Next base: position 2,124,067 of record OZ244590.1, read on the forward strand.
TAGGAGAGAACATTTGTAGCATTTCCTGGCCCTCCTTGTGTCATAATAAAAATAGGCACAAAACTTTGAAAGTACGAAATAAGAGAGGTGATAACAATAAAAATTGTTATAGGTCGCAACAAAGGTATGCTAAGAGAAAAAAACTTTTGTCGTTCATTTGCCCCATCCAAAGTTGCAGCCTCATACAAAACTTTAGGAATAGCAAGATACGCTGCTATATAAATTATTATGGCATATCCTATATCTTTCCATACTGTCATAACAATTATTGACGGCATAGCGAGATTTATATCAGAAAGCCATGCAGGTCCCACAAACCCAAACATAGCAAGCATAAAATTCATAAGTCCAACACGAGGATGGTATATCCATTTCCACACAATAGCAATAGCCACAATAGGCATAATAACAGGCAAAAAATAAAAACTTCGAATAACATCTCTTCCTTTACTAATGGAGACAATGCTCACTGCAAGAATCAATCCAAGCACTGTTCTCAGTACTACTGCAACACCAGCATAAAATAGCGTGTTCTTAAGAGATTGTTTAAAAATAGGAGATACAAAAATTTTCAGATAATTACTAACACCAACAAAATCCATTGTTCCTACAAGGGGATTCCACTTATAAAAACTTCCAATGATACTCCATATCAACGGTATAAAGAAAAAAATGATATTAAAAAGAATTAAACCTCCCATCGCTACATATATAATTGTTCTCTGCGATGACAGTAATGTTCCTTTATACCTTCTTTGTTTCATAGCATAATATATTATCGAAATTCATTTTCCATACGCTGTAATGTAGTACTGTCAATTCCATCTGCATTAAGGTATGCCTCTTGTATTGCCTGTTCTGTAGACATACCATTGAGAACACTTTCAAGCATAGTATTATATACTTGCTCTAATGCACGAGGTGGCACACTTAGGTTGGAATTTCCTGCATCAAATGTTTTTTGCACTGCATCTCCTGCAGTAAATGCTTGATACGAAACTTGTACTTCTGTGTTATTTGGAACTCCTGAGTTCCCTTTTACTATTGCTGTGATAGTGGGTATATCAGTAAGCATAAACTGTACAAAATCATTTAACAACTGATACTTTGTATCAGATACATTTTTATTGATACCAAAAGAAAGCTCAGCAGAATTATGAGTTTGTCCACTAGGAACAGGAAATGCCTTAAATTTCTCTTTGACTTCTTGCGGAGCCCAAAATTCCATCCAAGGTTCACCATAAATAAATGCCGCTACTCCTTCATATAATGTATCTTCTGGTGATCCTGCACCAAACTTCAAATAATCAGCAGCACCCATTTCAGTCCATGAAACAATTTTTTTTAATCCCGCATCAGTAAACACAAGATCATCATTATCAGTAAGATATTCACCATTTTGATACGCAAGATCCCATAGTATATGAAATGGATAATCAAACCCAATAATACCTTTTTCTCCATTTGTATATGTCTGTGCTTTTTGAATCAACTCTTCCCATGTGGTAGGATACTTTTTCCAATCTGATACAATGTCAGTATTAACATACATAATTTTACTTACAAACACAGTAGGAATAAAATAAGGCATTCCATTACTATCTACATATAAATCAGTAACCTTAAATTTACTCAAAACATCATCACTAAAAGACAATGGCTTTGCAATAGAGGTTAGTATATCAGTATATGCTACATGAGATAAAAAGAGATCTGGCCCTCGTCCTTGATTTACTTCTAAAGGTAGCTTAGTCCAATAATCTCCCCACGGCTGCTGTTCTATTTTATATGTAAATTCTTTTCCTTGACTTACAAGATACTCTTGATAATTTTCGAACATATCAAAATAAAACCCATATTCTTGTTCATCACCTGGTATCCAAACAAGGACAGTGGTATCTTGTTTTTTTGTAGTATCATTCTTTTTTGATTTTTGTTTAGAACATCCCCCACTCATCAATAACAACACAACTACAATAGAAAAAACTATTCCTTTTAATTTCATACCCATAAAGATCCTCCTATAATACAGTTATTGTTTCATAACTTATTATCTTATATAAGATACTTATATTATACCTTATTTCAAAAATACTAGAAAACACATCATGAGAAGAATATAGCACCAACAGCACAAATATACATTGAAAATAAATATATGTGCTTGTAAAAAATCCCTAACTTATACGTAACTGTCCCATCATCCCTGCATCTTCATGTTCAAGCAGGTGACAATGATAGAGATATATACCATCATAAGTATCAAAAGTAACTAACAGTTCCAACTCTACATCGGGTAACACAAGTACAGTATCTTTTAGCCCTTGCATTTCTAAAGGAACTTCTCCACCGTTATATGATAATACAGAAAACTGTATCCCATGCACATGAAATGTATGGGGCAATCGTGACATCATTCCTCCACTACTAGATCGATTACTTACTTTCCATATCTCTGTATCACCTTTTTCAAATTCAAAATCTATTCTTGTTTTATTAAATGTTTTTCCATTAATAATAGTTCCATTATGCATTCCTCTCCCTGAAAGAGAAAAGTTTCGGATAGGAATAGTGTGTGCATTTTTGCGATCTATAGAAGGAACAGGAAGAAGCGTATCTGGAACGCTAGTCATTGCTGAGCTATGCTCCTGAATAGTGCTAGTGTCAAAGCGTACTGCTTCTTGTAACTCAGCTCCATGTATACTCGCATAGAGTGCAGGAGTAACCTGTGTTGTACTATCACTAAAATCAACTAATACTTCTATGCGTTCACCAGAAGACAGCATGATACGAGATATTTCTGTAGGTCGTTCTAAAAAACTTGCTCCATTCGCAATAAGATAGGCAGAAACCCCTTCAAACACATAGGTATGAATACCAAAATTAGACGCATTTAAGATACGGAAACGAATAATCTTTTGACTAGGAGAAAACACTGGCTGTATTTTTCCATTGACCAGAAGAGTGTTTCCTATATATCCCATACGAGATGTATGCATATTAGCTCTATACTGTTGCTTTCCATTTCTATCTAAGACTTTATCCTGAATAATAAGCGGAATATCATTTACTCCATAGGTGCTTGGCAAAGATAATGATTTTGATTGCTCATCTTCAATAATAATCATGCCCGCCAACCCGTAGTATACTTGCTTCGCTGTTTCTCCCATTCTATGAGGATGATACCAAAAAGTGCCTGCTCCTTGAAGTATAGGATATTCCACATTCCATACATCTTTTGCAGCAATGGACTGATACATAGTACCATCTGCATAATCAGGAATAATAAGCCCATGTTGATGAAAGGTAGTAGTAGAAGAAAGATTATTTCTTACTGATAATGCAACTTCATCACCTTTCTTATACATAATGGTTGGCCCTAAGTAACTCTCATCATTATATGCAAAAGATGCAACATCTCGAGAAGTAAAACGATGCTTTGAAGAATTAGCTTCAAGTGTCACTGCTTTTTTACCATCCTGTACAGAAACATCTAAAAGCGGTGGTATATAGAGTTCTTGAGATGCAATTTCTTTTTCAATAAATGAAAAACTAACTATACTCAAAAGAAACACAAGGCAGCATTTCTTAATATGACTAATTTTTATATGTTTAACACTCATCGACTGCAATTATACACCAAAAAATATATTTTGTCAAGTTTTTTTTGCAATTTTGTGTAACGAAAACCTGAAAATGTCACAAAAAAGGAAAGCCGAAAATGTCACTGATAAGCATAAAAGGAGTACCAAGAGAAGCAGCATCAATAATACCCCCAGAAAGATATTAGGATACAAAACCCCTTTGAGGTGTTTTTTGGTACTTCTGTTCGGCTTCTAAATTGAATTTTCATATGCACTCTCATTTATTTGACTATTTAGAGGCTTTTTGATATTCTATACTAATAATTATAATATAGTGAGGATTTTCTATGTTTGAAACTAACATGTATTTAGCTGCATCAAATGCAGCACAATCAGGACAGCAAGCATCTTCTACCCCAATGCTTATCACATTTGCTCTCTTATTTTTAGTAATGTATATATTTTTAATTCGACCTCAGTCGAAAAAGCAAAAAGCAGTGAAAAATATGCTAGCAAATATTAAAAATGGCGACAAAATTGTTACTATTGGAGGCATATATGGCACCATAGTAACTATAAAAGACACTTCTGTAGTACTAAAAGTGGATAGTAATACTGAGCTAGAAGTTGTTCGCGAAAGTATTTCTAATGTTATTCCCCCTGCTGACGAAGTAACAAAAGACAAAGAAAAAAGCACGCAGACAACAGAACAAAAAGAACAAAAATCTAAATCTACAAAAAATAACTAATAACTAAAAAGGAATATGAATGAGTAAACGCTTACGATTACTTATACTAGGCATTTTTATCGTACTCGGACTAGTATCATTATACCCAACAATTCGATGGTATTTTTTTACCACTGATGAAGCAAAAATACTTGCATCAAGTAACAGACAAAAAATACGACAAGAAGCTATAGCTATGGCAAAGAAAGACACAGATGCTATCCTTGCTATGCTACAAGAAACCACAGAAGATACATTTATGGAAAAAACAGCGAATTATCCAAGTTTTTCGGAACTTCTAAGTGAATCAAAACAACGTCATAAAGATGCAAAAAAAGATTTTCCAAAAAATCCTACAGTAAACGAAATATTTAGTATTTTTGATGATGAAAATGAAGTATATCAGCTTCTTCTCACCTATTACCGTACCCTCTATTTAGAAGAAAAACAACAAAAAAATAGCATTATCAAACTGGGACTGGATCTTTCAGGCGGGGTGAGTGCCACCTTACGCATAGATGAGCAGGACCTGACAGAACGGCTTGGCAACCCTCCTAACAATGAAGAACGTGCACAAGCAGTAGAAAGAGCGATGTTAGTACTTCAAAACAGAATAGACAAGTTTGGTGTAAGCGAACCGTCATTAAGAAAGCTAAATAACGATAGCATACTCGTAGAAATACCTGGTGAAAATGATAGAGAGCAAATCAATAGTTTTCTTCGAGGAAAAGGCTCAATGTATTTTGTTATTGTAGATGATGATGCTACACAAAAAATTCTTGATTTGCAAAGAGAAGATCCTACATGGGATTATGATGGAGAAAATGCTCCTGATTATATTCAAGCAGGCACTGAAATTAAAGAATACGTCACAAGAGATTCTTTTGGTATCGATCAACATCAACGTTGGATAGTAGTATACACAGATTTAGAAAACTATGGTATTGACGGTCAATATTTAGAACAAGCACAGGTAACTTCAGATCCTATCAATAACAGACCTTTAGTAAATTTCCAACTTAATGCAGAAGGAGCTAAAATTTTCGCAAAGCTTACAGGTGATAATGTCAATCGCTCTATGGCTATTGTAATGGAAGATAAAATACGTGCTTATGCTACTATTTCTACTACTATTAACGATGGCAGTGCAGTTATACAAGGATTTAGCCGAGACCAAGCAAATGATATTGCTATAGTGTTACAAACAGCAGCACTTCCTGTAAATCTCATAGTAGTAGATCAAGAAGTGATAGGACCTTCGTTAGGAAGAAGTACTATTGTACAAGGAATTAACGCTATAAGCATAGGCTTTATATTAGTCATCCTATTTATGATATTGTATTATGTACGGGCTGGATTTGTAGCAGTAACAACACTTTTGTTTAACTTATTCTTCCTTATAGCAATACTTGCTTCATTTAGCTTTACTCTTACTCTGACTGGTATTGCAGCAATCATTCTTACAGTAGGTATGGCAGTAGACGCAAATGTTCTTATCTATGAGCGTATAAAAGAAGAGCTCTATCAAGGAAAAACAAGACGTACTGCAATAGACAATGGCTTTAAGAAAGCGTTTTGGACTATTTTAGATGCAAATATCACTACTTTAGTAGCTTCTATTTTTATTGCACAACTAGCTTCTGGAAGAATACAAGGTTTTGCAGTAACATTATCCACTGGTATTATAACGACATTATTTACAGTACTCTTTATTTCACGACTATTATTTGATTTTGGCACAGACACCATAAAACTTAAACGAATGAGCATAAGCTGGCAGAGGATACAAGCATGAAACAAAATATAATTTCTTTTTCTCGATTTAACACCATAGGATTAATTATTTCCCTTATAGTAACGCTTTCACTAGTAGCAGTCACTGCCTTTGTACACAAAGGGTTTAATTTAGGCATCGACTTTAGTTCAGGACAGACTGTTAGTGTACAAATAAATGAAGACACAACCCCTGATGCTATAAAAACAGTATTGCTCCCATCATTTCCACAAGTAAATGTATCACAGTTAGGAAACACAGAAGACAGCCAGTACAATATTAAAATAAGCTCTACTTTAGAAGAACAAGAACAGCAATACAAAGACTTAACTGCTATTTTAGACACAAACTTTAGTGATTATACGGTACTCGGTACTGCATATATCGGTCCTGCTATTTCTCAAAGTCTGCTCAGTAATTCTCTCTACATAGTAACATTTGCGTTATTACTGATGTTATTGTACATATGGATACGATTTAAGCTACAGTTTGCAATATCAGCTATTTTAGCTCTTTTGCATGATGCAGTATTTATCATCGCACTGATAGGTGCTTTACAAATTGAAGTGACAGTATCCACTGCTGCTGCTATTCTTACCATTATAGGATACTCCATAAATGACACTATAGTTATATTTGATAGAATACGCGAAAATACTGCAATTATGCGTAATAGCCCATTTACTAACATAACAGATACCAGTATCACCCGAACACTCTCACGTACTGTCATAACCTCTCTTACAACTTTACTTGCAGTATTATCCATTTTTATTTTTGCTACTGGTGATATTAAAAATTTTGCGTTAGTACTCATACTTGGAATACTTGAAGGAACATGGTCTTCAATATTTCTTGCTACCCCGCTCCTGTATGTTTTTGGATTTCATAAAACACTCATTACAAAAAATGCTGCTATACAGAACAAAAACAGAACTATATCAGAACACTCTCAAGCGAGCAACGGTAATGCCACCACAAGTAATAATGTAAATGCCCCTGTGTCAGTAAATCGCGAATACATTGATAAAGTTCGTATGGAAACACAATCAAAAAAACACAAAAAATACAAAAATAGATAGGAGGGTATTGGTATGCTTTACAGGCATATACTAACAACAAACGCTCAGCAAAAAAATACACCTCATTGTTATATGTTTCATGGATTATTGGGAAGTGGATTTAATTTACTTTCCGTAACAAAGATGATTGATTCCTTTGTACATCCCATCCTATTTGATTTACCTAATCATGGAAAATCGTCTCATATAAGTCCCGGAGATTTTGCACACACTACACCATGTGTTGACAAAAGCATTCATGCAGAACAACAGCACAGCAGTCATAGTACATATGCCTTACTAGGACATTCCTTAGGCGGAAAATATTCTATGATACATGCATTACAAAACCCTACACAGGTATCTTCTTTAGTGGTGATGGACATAGCTCCTATGACCTACCCTCCCTATCATCACAAATATGTTGAAGCCTGTAAACAAGTATTACAAAAACATCCTCGTAATAGAAAGGAAGTGGTACAGTATTTATCTGAATTTGTAAGCGATGAATATGTTCTTTTCTTTCTTGCAAAGAATTTTTATTTTGAAGATACTACATTGAAATTATATATTAACCTTGACGAACTGGACATACATTATGGCAATTTAAGTGGGTTTCCAGAAGAACTAGATACCTGTCACTATAACAGCCCTACTCTCTTTTTACGTGCAGAAAAGACAGACTACTTTGATGATACTGCAGAACAATACATAAAAAAGTATTTTACACAGTATACCATTGTTCATATTCCTGACAGCACCCATATCATACACAGAGACAAACCTACAGAAGTACAAAAAGCACTGAGCGACTTTTATTCACAACACTACCCCCTTTCTTCATAGCTCTCATTGCCATTACTATAATGTACACAAACAGTCTCCCGTTGCTTATAGAAACATACAGAAACTGTATATGATGTTACCCTAAATAAAATCTCAATGTATATAAAGACAATATAAGCATTTACCCATAATAGATTATAAAAATACTTTCATTTTTTACATCTATTAAAATTTTTGCTGTCGCATTTAGTCATTGAATCAGCATATCAACATTTAGATAGCTCCCTTGCTTTTTTATTCTCCTACAAATGTCTCTTGCTCATATAATTTTTGTATTTTATAGCTTACGATTTTTTCCCCACTATACACCACCTCAGCATCCACTACAAAATGTAATTCTTGCCACTCAACATCAAAACGATTATCACTATGAGTCATGTTTCTTTTAATATTTTCATCATCAAAAAGCACCTTCACAGGATTTTGACTTATCTTACTAATAATCCCTTTATCACCTGAACCTTTTGTATGCACTCTATATTGCTCCCACATAAATACTTCTTTTTGTATCTGCTCAACATAACTATCTTGTAAATGATTAGATGACAAATTACGACGATATTCTTCTATATTTTGTACCACTTTCTTTGAATCTTCTTGTTTATCAATATTATAGGTATTATTATAAGTATTGATATAGATATTTGATCCAGACTCAGCATTGAAATTAGCGACACCATAAATAATATCTGCTTGCTTTGGTGAAACTGTATGAGGTTCTGGTTTTTCCACCTTAAATCTATTGTACCATAGTTTAATATTTTCTAACCATGGCGTGAGAGAATAAAATACATTAAATATTTGTGAGGAATTTTCTAATATAGCAAAAACAAACTCTATGCTCCCGCTCCTCACATCTTCTACTACAATATCGTTTGTATTAGTAAAGCTCTTAATACTATCTTCAAAAGATCTCATCATTGCATTAAAAGTGTTTAGAGAAAAACTATTAAAGTATTCTATTTTAATATTAACTTTAGTGCTATCATCCATCATTTATCTACTAACAACAATACAATATAGTTATGCCAGACACTTCCAATTATCACCACATATCTCCTGCATACACTTCCCACACATTTTTTCATTTTCCAACTCAATATATAATGATGCTTTTTTTACCCCTGCTTTTTTTGTAAGAGGACAAAAATACTCCAATAATGTTTTACTCAAAAACTCCTTCTTATGTTCTTCATATGTCTTTTCATACTCTTCTGAAATAATATCTTCTAACATAATACTAGGAATTAAATCCAATTTATCAATGGATAACTGTTTACCTTCTGGTATACCTCCATCACAAATTCTTGCATTACTTTTTACAACATGGATCATGCCTTGTTCATTTTCATAAAAATGGTATTCCATATTTCTCCTTTATCAACATTTTTTCGATATTAATATAATTACTTACTCAATGTAGACATAGATACTCACCTATTAACTACAAACTTATCATTGTTGTTATTTTACCTCCTCCTCTATAATACTCGAAATCAAAGCAAATTGCATAAAGTACGATTAAAAATGACTTTCTCTGCAAAATATCACGGAATAAAAAGCTAATCGTACATTGCGTATATATCTTATTACTGTACAAAAATAGAATCGCAAATACAAAGAGATTAGTAATTAGAATTTCCAAGCAATACAAAAGTATTGAAGTCAATACTTTTCTGTAGTAACATTAAGTATAGTATGGACTTTGATGCAATTGTTATTGGAGGAGGACATGCAGGCATAGAAGCATGTCTTGCTCTCGCTCGATTAGGACACAAAACAGCTCTTATTACACAAAACCTTGATACAATAGGAAAGCTCTCCTGTAACCCTGCCATTGGAGGATTAGCGAAAGGAAACATGGTACGTGAAATTGATGCGCTTGGAGGAGAAATGGGAAATCTTATTGATGCAACCATGATACAATTTCGTATTCTCAACCAAAGCAAAGGACCTTCAGTACAAGCTCCCCGTGCTCAAGCTGATAAATTAGCATATCAAATTGCAGCAAAAGCCACCCTCGAAAAAGAGCCTAATCTATATTTATTACAAAACACAGTAATAGATTTACTTATAGAGAACAGCCATACACACGAAAGAACAGTAGCAGGAGTAATTACCGAACGTAATACCCATATAACAGCAAAAACAGTAGTGCTTACCACTGGCACCTTCTTAAATGGCACAATATTTATGGGAGAATATATTGCAAGTGGCGGTCGTTTATCCGAACCATCATCAACTGGACTAGAAAAAACATTATTAAGCCTTGACATACGCATGGGACGTCTAAAAACAGGAACTCCTGCACGTGTACATAGACGTTCCCTTAACTTTGATACACTTGAAGCCCAGTTTGGAGACGAACATATTATACCATTTTCATTTTCACAAAAAGAGCTAAAAAAAGAACAAGTAGCATGCTATAGCACCTACACTACTACGGCTACCCATCGTTGTATTGAAGAAAATATGTCGCGTTCTCCCCTTTATTCGGGAAAAATTATTGGATCAGGGCCTCGTTATTGTCCTTCTATTGAAGATAAAGTACAAAAATTTCCTGATAGAGAACAACATCAGGTAATGATTGAACCAGAAGGATTACAAACAGATGAAATGTATCTTAATGGTCTTTCTACTTCGCTCCCTGAAGATGTACAAGAACAGTTTATTCGTACTATTCCCGGATTAGAACATGCCGAACTATTACGACCTGGATATGCAGTAGAATACGATTATTGCGATCCATCACAATTACACGAAAGTTTAGAAAGTAAACAACTCAAAGGACTTTTCCTTGCAGGACAAATAAATGGAACATCTGGCTACGAAGAAGCTGCTGCACAAGGACTTATGGCAGGCATAAATGCTTCCTCTTATGTGCATAATACACAGCCTATTATACTCAGCAGAAGTGAAGCATATATTGGAGTGCTTATCAATGATCTAGTCACTCTTGGCACAAAAGAGCCATACCGTATGTTTACTTCTCGTGCAGAACATAGAATGAACCTACGTCATGATTCAAGCGATGATAGACTCATGCATATCGGGCATAGCATAGGGCTAATACATAACAACACCATGAACACCCTTATACAAAAACAAGCCGAAATTACTACAATAAAACAAATGCTTTCTCAACGGTATGTAAAAAAAGAAGATACTTTGAAACACCCAGTATTACAAAAATTTCTAGGTCATAATTTTTTACATTTATTACGACAACCGCAACTTCACATTATAGATATCATGAACTTTGATACTACTTTACTTACAGATCAATACAGTCATATCGCCCTCCATCAAAGCGAAATAGACATAAAATATGAAGGATATGTACATCGTCAAGAAAAAGAAATTCTAAAATTAAAAAAATTAGAAAAAACACTAATCTCTTCGGACTTTAATTACGATAATATAAAAGGAATATCTAACGAAAGCAGAGAAAAGCTAAAAAATGTTCAGCCAAGAACATTACAACAAGCTTCAAAAATTTCAGGGATACGTCAGTCAGATCTGGCTATTCTCATGATGATATTGCAAAAAGGACAAAATAAAAAGAAAAGGAGTGCAAAAGCTTATGAAACGCATACATAATCATGTGTTTATTTTTTTGTTATTACTCATATTGACTAATTATGGTTTTACCCAATCCACAAGTACCAATGAACCTATAAATTGGTATACTAACTTAGATTTTGCAAAAGCAACAGCCCAAGAATATAAAAAACCACTATTTCTTTTTTTTATTGGAACGCAACCTTCCGCATTATCCAACAGTGTGTATAACAGCACTCTCTCAAATGAAATTATCGTAAATAAAATCAATAACCAGTTTATTCCCGTAAAGATACAAGGCGACAATATTTTACAACGTGAATACAATGTAAATCGTTTTCCTACATTGCTGATACTAAACTACACAGATAACTCCGAATTAAGTAGACTCAGCGGTATTATCTCATCTGATAATGTATTTGCTTTGTTAGATAGTACCATCAGCACTATTGCAAATAATGGAGTAGTAACTACTTCAGACAATACGAGCAATGCTAACTCTACTAATACAATACAATCAGTGACTATCTACAAATATGATACTGGAGCATTCCTCTCTTTAGGAGATGAAAAATGGATACATAGCACTCCACTATACCCAAAAATAGAATTTTCTCAGTTTAATAGCGATGACAAATACATCATGCTTGCAAACAGAGAGCTTAATGTTTATTTTGCTATCCCTATCAAAGGAAAAGGCACTTTTTGGACACTTAAAAAAGCAGAAAATGAAGATGATAATGCATGGGTTGTAGCAGGAAAAATTACTATGGCTCAAAACGGGACAGTATTTGACTATATTAAAGATAATAGTCTTATCGGACAAGAAAACGAGGAATAGCACATTACTTTCTTAGATGTACTGCTATGTCCTAGAGAACATCACTGATATTTATACTGGTTTAGCGTTAGAACAGGTTTTTTTTAATAGCTATATTGCCCAACAACATACCTCGTCTCAACATAAAAACATTCCTAGCAATAAAAGTATACTTGGAGAATGTATTGTTTTATTCTGGCAAAGTCAGACTTGCGTTGTAATTGGTCGAAACCAAAATCCTTTGTATGAATGTAATCTTTCCTATATGAAAAAGCATAACATACTCCTCGCACGAAGAGACAGTGGGGGAGGTGCTGTGTACCATGATGCACAAAATGTAAATATATGTATTATCTCTGCTGCTCACGAACAACAAATAGAAAAAAATTTACTCTGTTTTAAGACATTGCTCACTTTACTGGGAGTAGATGCCACCATAACAAAACGCAGTGATTTAATGATACAAAACAAAAAAATTTCAGGAAGTGCAATGCGTTACAGTAAACAAACTCTCATGCATCACTTTACCTTATTGTTATCACCGAACGCTACAAACATCACCACTGCATTACAAGCAAAACATAAACAGAATGTTACTTCTTCTAGTACATCATCGTTTCATTCTGACATTACAGGCACTTATCTCAGCTACAAGCAAATAACAGAGGCATTTGTTCATAATAGCGATCAACTTGCCCCTATCCTGCATGTTCATAATGAATTTGGAATAAATACTCCTGCTCCCACTCACATAACATATATAAAGGATATACACTCTTTTACTGAACAATACGCACAAAATATACAAAACAAGCCTACAATACCTTTGCTTGATACAGAAAGAAAACGACTTGCAAGCACAGAATGGATATACAAAAAGAGTCCCCCATTCACTATCACCATACACTTTGAAAAAGAAGAATTAGCTCTATTGTGTGACATTCACTCAGATAGTACGATTTTCCGTATAACGTGTAAGCATGGGTGCATAGAATCGATACAAGATGATACAAACAACATCCTCTATACATCTGACAGCACAGATCCCATTATAGTTTCATATACATCGTTATTGCAAGCAAGTAAAGCATCAAAATATGCTATAATAAGAGTAGTAGTAAAAAAACTTCTTTCGTTGTTTTTTTAATTTTATGTATTGTAAAGGAGAATAACATGAGTATTCATATAAATGCACCAGAAGGTAGTGTTGCAGACAGTGTTTTATTGCCTGGAGATCCAAAAAGAGCAAAGTTTATTGCTGACACTTTCTTAGAGGGGGCAGTATGCTATAACGAAGTACGTGCAGCCTATGGATTCACTGGTACATATAAAGGAAAACGGGTATCTGTGCAGGCAACAGGTATGGGTCAACCATCCGCTGCTATTTATATAAATGAACTTATCTCATCATACAAAGTAAAAAAACTTATCCGTGTAGGTTCTTGTGGTTCTATACAAAAAGACTTGCAATTAAGAGACATCATTGTTGCATTATCAGCTTCCACTGATTCTAATATGAACGCATTACGCTTTAGAGGATTGCAATATGCAGCTACCGCTCATGAAGAGCTATTGTTTCAGTGTTATGAATATTGCAAAAACAAGCACCCTTCGGTACAGTATGGCTCGGTATTTTCTTCTGATACATTTTATCATGATGACACAGAAATGTGGAAAATATGGGCAGATCATGGAGTAAAAGCAATAGAAATGGAAACAGCTCAGCTCTATACGCTTGCAGCAAAATATTCAGTACAAGCACTCAGCATACTTACGGTAAGTGATAGCATTGTTACATCCGAAGAGACAAGTGCAGATGAACGAGAAAGAACATTTACTGATATGATGGATATTGCATTACATATTGCATAATGTTGTACCTATAAGTATCTCCACTGTATTGTGCATTTATATTATATAGCCCTTGTTCCTCCTCATACACTAAAGCAGAACATATGCACAATACAAAAAAATCTTAAAGCACGCTATAAGGTTGCCCATGCACTAAAATCTCCTCCACACATTACCCTACAAAAGCCATTTAAGAGACATGATACACAAGAGAACAGACTGTCATCTACCCTTGATGCTTTTGCTACTCAACAAAGCCCTTTTATGATTACATTACAATCATTTTCCCATTTCAATCAAAGAGTGCTTTACATTGCTATTAAAGATTCTAGTACTATTATTTCACTGGCAAACAAATTACAAACAGAGCTTATAAAAACTGTACAATTAAGCACTCATGAGCATACCCATATTACTCACCCTCACATCACTGTTGCTGCTCGTGATATGAATACAACAGTATTCTCAAACATATGGAAAGAGCTACAAACAACGCATTTTTTACACACATGGATCATCAATGGTATATGCCTGTTAAAACATAATGGAACTGCATGGGATATACTGCATCATAGTCATTTCGCACAATAGCTTCTCAGTGTCCCCTCATATCAAATAAGAACAACATATTTTCTCATACAGCTCATATCACGATAGCGTAATTTTTTTTACTGCTTTTGTAGAAAGACGTATCCCTTTACTTCCCATCCCTTTCGGTGCATAATTATCAATAGCAAACTCTTCTTGTAGCTTTTTAATACGAGGTGCAGGAGTATACTCCAAGCGTAACACAACATTTGTTTTATTAGTAAAACGCAACAGTGTACAGTCATCAGGAATATATGAGTACACTTTATTGATAAGAAATTTTTCTACCTTAAACCGCTTGATATATGTATGTTTCTCGTTCTTTTTTTCTCCTTTTTTGCTATATACTGCAGTAAAAATAAGTTTCTCGAGTTTCTCTTTCTCTACCACTCCTATTGAAAGCACATCTTTGCCAATAAATTGTTTCTTATTTGCATTTAGTACCGTCCATGTACCATCTTTCTTAAACAGAATAATTTTATCCAATGGAGATATATCCGCTATTTTTTTTCCTTTACTCAAAGTATATCCCATATATCCACTACTACTATCGTAGAGAAAACTAAGATTACGCTGTAGCACATCTTTCTCTTTTACTTGTTCAAAAGAAATAATTTCTGTTTTACGTGGAAACATATCTTTATACGCATTGAGTATTCTCGTAAGATACTCAATGGTATATGGCAATATATGTCGTATATTATAGGTAACCGTTTTTAGCTGAACAAGTAACTCTTTTAGCTCTTTTTTATGCTTATGTATATCATATGCCGAAATTCTTCGTATAGGAATCTTCAATAAATGCTCAGTATCCTCATCGGTGTACGAACGATAAAACTCCTTCTTAAATTTCATCATTTCTTGTTTTGTTATATCTCGCACGGACTCTGCTGTTTTACATGTTTCAATTTGCTTATACACTTTTTCTTCAATAAAAATTCGTTCAAGAGTACGAACATGTATTTTATCTTCTATCTTTTGTTTTTCTACTTGTAACTCTTGTTGTAATATAGCAGGAGTTCTCTTCTTATAATATTCAATGATCTGGGTACTTGTCATTTGTATAGGCTGATTATCACAAATAACAACAGGGTTCAACGAGATAGAGGTTTCACAGTCAGTAAAAGCATAGAGAGAATCTACAATATCTTTTGCATACACTCCACGTGGCAATGTGAGTACAATTTCAATTTTATCAGAAGTATAATCGCTTATTCCTGCTATATTGATTTTACTATTTTTTGCTGCATTTTCCACAGAATGAATACATTTTTCTGTAGTAACTCCATAGGGTAACTCGGTAATCACTATTTGTTTTGGATTACTGGTATTGAGCTTTGCTCTCATACGAATTTTTCCCATGCCATCATTGTATTCTGATACATCCACAAAAGCAGCACTGGGAAAGTCAGGGTACACAACAAAAGGCTTATCTTGCAAAGAATGTATAAGTGCTTGGATAACCTCACAAAAATTATGTGGTACCATAGTGGTAGCCATAACTACCGCAATTCCTTCTGCTCCTGTTATAAGGATAAGTGGTATTTTTGCAGGAAAGGTTACAGGCTCTCTGTTTCTCCCATCATACGAATCAACATACTCAGTAATTTCAGGAGAGTACAATAATTCTTTCGCAAGCACATTGATGCGACATTCAATGTACCTTGCTGCAGAGGCAGGGTCCCCTGTAGAAGGATTACCAAAATTCCCTTGTTTATCAATAAAAATATCTTTATTCGCAAGATGTACCAGAGCTTCGTAAATAGGCGTATCACCGTGAGGATGATATTTTGTACAGTCCCCCACAACATTTGCTACCTTATGAAAACGTCCATCATCAACAGAAAGCAGCGTATGTAATATTCTTCTTTGTACAGGCTTACACCCATCATCTACATGAGGAATTGAGCGCTCCTTAATTACATAAGAAGCATACTCAACAAAATTTTTTTTCATAATCTGTTCTACATATGGCATATGACTTTCTCTTTATAATACTTGCAATGTATATTGCTATTTATACAAGATGTTCTTTGATAAACTCTTTTCTTGTTTCGGTATTTTTTCCCATATAAAATTGCAATATTTCAGGTATTTCACGTATTTTTTTTATAGTAACAGGTTCTAGTTTAATATTTTCTCCAATAAACTGCCCAAACTCATGAGGAGATATTTCTCCCAATCCCTTAAAGCGCGTTACTTCAGGCTTAGACATTGCACGTATTGCTTTATCACGTTCGGCAACAGTATAACAATATCGTAGTTCCTGCTTATTCCTTACCCTAAACAAAGGGGTTTCAAGAATATATACATGATTATGCAATACAATGGTTTCAAAAAATGTAAGAAAAAAGGTCATAATAAGATTACGAATATGAAACCCATCAAAATCAGCATCTGTTGCTATCACAATTTTCTCAAAGCGTAAGTTATCTTCATTTGTATCTATTCCTAACGCAACCATTAAGTGATACAGCTCAGAGTCTTTATATATCTTTGTGCGTTTTCCATCTACGACATTTGCCAATTTTCCTCGCAAAGAAAAAATAGCCTGCGTGTATACATTTCGTGATGGAACAATAGAACCTGTAGCCGAATGTCCTTCGGTGATGAAAATCATAGTGTCTTGCCCTTTTTCTTTGTGATCACGATGTAATTTACAATCACGAAAATTTGGGACTTTAAGGGATACTTTTTTTGCAGCATCACGTGCTTCTTTTCTGACAGAAAGAAGCTCATTTCTCAGCTTTCTATTTTGCTCTAATTTTTCCAGCAACACGGTAGCAAACTGTTTGTTCTTATACAACATATCTACTATTGCATCACGTGTCTGTTGTACGATAGATGTTCTAATTTCTGTATTTCCTAATTTATTTTTTGTTTGACTTTCAAACACTGGATTTTCTAATTTAATAGATACCGCTGACACCAGCCCTTCTCGTACATCTCCCGAAGTATAACTTTTGTTATAAAATTCATTTACCCCTCTTAAAAATCCTTCTAAGAATGCACTTAAATGCGTTCCTCCATCTACTGTATATTGCCCATTTACAAAAGAAAAATATAATGGATTATCATTATGCATATGAGTAAACGCAAACTCTAATTTTTCCTGTTGCAGTCGAATAATTGTATAAATAGCTTTTTCTGCAACCTCGTTTTCTAATAGATCGGCAAGACCATTATGCGATATAAAACTGCTATTGTTAAAAACAATTTCTAGTTTTGGATGTAAGTATGCATAGTTCCAGAGGCGTCTTGTTATAATCTCTTCATCAAATACATAGTCCTTAAATATTTCTGCATCAGGAATAAATTCAAACAAAGCTCCGTCAGGCTCTTTGCTGTTTCCTTGACTTTCCTCTACTAACTTGCCTTGCTTAAACACTGCTTTTTTATATTTCTTATCTCTATAGGAACATACCATAAAATACGAGGCTAAGGCATTTACAGCTTTTGTTCCTACGCCATTTAATCCTACACTAAATTGAAATACATCGCTGTTATACTTTGCTCCTGTATTTATTACCGATACACATTCTATCACTTTTCCAAGCGGTATTCCTCTTCCATAATCTCGTACTGATATTTTTTTCTCTTTCTCTGTGTATTGCACCTGTATTTTCTTTCCATGTCCCATGATATATTCATCTATACTATTGTCTATAACTTCTTTCAAAAGTACATAGATACCGTCATCCTGATTAGAACCATCTCCAATCCTTCCTATATACATGCCTGAACGAAGACGAATATGCTCCAGAGAACCAAGTGTTTTTATTTTACTTTCATCGTATATTTTTGATGTAGCTACTCCATTTTGTTTTTCTTTCTGAGATGTTTTTGGCATAGTCCCCTCTTATGTAGAGTATAGAGCATTTCTTAATTGTATACAAGAAAATAGCAAGACAATATTGTACACACTCCTTAATGTCCGAAAAGTGCAACACATAGTAATACCCTATGACTGTAACATAGGGAGGTTGAAGTAGTTTAGTTAATTATATAAGGGTAGTAAATTGGGTAGGTTTATTGGTTTATTGCAGAATAGAGTAAAGCGAATCCAGAAAGCATGATTGCAAAGTTTATTCCAAATATCCAATAAATAGTTTTTATACTATTGCTCAAACTATTTATTTTTTCATTTAAGTTTGTATTCATACTATTCATTTTTTCTACGAGTAAATCATACTGAGTTACTGGTGTGTTTAATGAACCATCATCTGTATTTTTCTTTACATCTTTCATATTTCTATTATATAACATTTTTATTTTTTAGTTTAGAGACTTGGGTGCAAATTAAAGGACTAAATGCGACAGCAAAAGTTTCAACAAAACAAAAATTTTTGACTTTGAACACTCAATATAGTTGAATAGTGTATAATAAACAAAGCAATAGAAATAGACAAGATTAGTAAAGAAAATATACGAAAGAATAAATACAATATTCAATCTATGAAAGTATAATGCAAGAGCTATAAGGGTATGAAAATACATGAGATAACTCAGAAAAATTTAGTGACAGCAAAAAACATAAAGAAAGCATTGGAAGATGCTATGAAAAATAAGGTAATCCCTCATATTCCTATGGATATAAAATGCGTACCAGAGTACTCTGATGAAGGTGAACTGGAAAAATGGGAGGGTGCTAGTATATTGCATAATCGTCTTGATTTTTATAAAGATGAAAAAATTAAGCCTGTTTTAGAAGAAGCATTAAGAAAATATACACAGGAAGATGATATTCTTGTATATTTTGCATATACTCAAAATGAGCATCTATGTAGAGTTCATACAAGGACAAAGAAAAATGTATATGTTAATATACATAAGGAATTAGGCAAAAAATATAAAGAAGAGATGTATAAAGAAATATCAGAGAAACAAGAATACAAAGAATATAATAAAGACAAATTTGAAACATTTAAAGAAAAATATACTTGTGAATATCTTGATGAAAACTATGATCCTCTTAAATATGATGAATTCTTAAATAAAGTGATAAGGAAAGCAAAAGAGATACAGAAAAAAGAGGGTAAAGTAGTAGAAAATATGAGTAATTTTTTACACAATAACGGAATTTTCTTATTAATTAAAGATAAAAAAGACATCCTAGATGGTATATGTGGATATGTTGGTGAAAAAGAAATGCCTACTATCATTCTTTATCTTGATAAAGCTGATAGTAAAAATTTGAGAAGATGCTTTTTTACTATCGCTCATGAATTATATCATTTGCTCTATAATGAAGGGGAATATTTAGCAAATAAGTTTGCTGGAGCTCTTCTTGTTTCAGATATATTTGATGATGATACCTTAACGATTGATATTGAAAATAAAGCATACACAAAAGCATTATTAGAAAAATATCACAAAAAACTAGGAATATCTTTTGAATGTATTATTAACTCACTTTTCGATAGTAAGAAAATAGACAGAGATGAACATTCTGAATTACTTCGTAATAAAAGACATTACATCAACACAAAAAATATAGATTTATCAGAAGAAAAAGAATGGATATATAAGTCTATACCCGAATTAAGAAAGTAGTATACTTTACTCTATATGTATTCTCCTATTTTATGTGATAGTCTAAATCTTCATAGAGTGTAAATTAACATATCTTATATATGCTTTTCTATGACTTTGCAAAGAATCTTATAGCAAGAAAGGAAATGCTCCTTTCTTGCTATAGGCTGTGTATTTCTATGTTACGATGTACATTCTGGATTACCTTTAAAAATCTTTGGATGCTTGTTTGTTTTACTTTCCATAGCTGAGCCTTGGAACTCAGTAGCTGATATTTGAGTTCTTGAACACAATTTCCATGATGATAAATCTTGATCAAATGTACTAGCATTAAAAAATATATCAAAAAGATTTATAACACTCTTTACATTCCATTTTCCTATGTTTTGATTAAAAGCACTTGCACTATTAAACATACCATTCATAATAGTAACTTTGCTCACTTCCCAGTTTCCTATGTTTTGATTAAAAGCACTTGCGCTATTAAACATATTGTCCATCTCAGTAACTTTGCTCACATCCCAATCTCCTATGTCTTGATTAAAAGCAGAAGCTCTAACAAACATACCGCCCATATCAGTTACTTTACTCACATCCCAACTTCCTATGTCTCGATTAAAAACGCTTGCACTCCAAAACAAAATTCGCATATTCTCTACATTACTGGTATTCCACTGTGTTATGTCTCCATTAAAAGTACTATCTCTATTAAATAAAGCACTCATATCAGTAA
The DNA here is from genome assembly GCA_965218205.1 of Spirochaetia bacterium. GTDB lineage: Bacteria > Spirochaetota > Spirochaetia > WTKD01 > CBDDCA01. Next base: position 2,145,145 of record OZ244590.1, read on the forward strand.
TAGCACTCGTATCTATCATGTTGAGGTTGGGGCTATTGGTGTTTTGTCTGCTTGCTCCTTTTTCTGCAGTGATAATAGCTTGTAGTGCTTTCTTTGTTGTTGGTCTGTAATAGCTAGCTGATGTTTGTCCTGATGGTGGAGTTCTCAGTCCTGTCTTTATAACAATGCTTGCTTTTATTGTTTTAGCTGAACCGATAAATCCACACTCTGCTACATTGTAGCTATAATCAGGATTAACTCTCGTAATATCAGGATCATTTATATTGGACTTATTTGCTATGCCTGTTATAGTAACTGTGTCAGTAGTATCATCAAATGATACTGCTAGTCCTGTTTCTTTTTTAATTTTCTCTGCATCTGCTTTCGGTATGTTGCCACTACAGGTAAAGGTATTGCCACTGGGAACGCTGGTAAGTACTCTTGTTATATTTATTGCTGGCGTTTTGCCTACTTCTGCTGATACTACTACAGTGTTTCCTATAAATGCTGACATTTCAAACTCTTTACGGACTCCTGTTGATGCTTTTGTAGGATCGGTGCTGTTTACTGCTTGTACTACTATTTCATAGGTTCTTCCGTTTGTCAATCCTGTCAAAATAGTGTTTGTTGTTCCTGCTGACACTGTTTTTGTTGCTGTCGCATCTCTTATTATTGCTGCTTCATTTCTTGCACTGCCTCCTTTGACAACACTGTATACTTTGTACGATACTTGTGCTACTGCTAGGGTAGCTCCTTTGTTTGTTTTGTGGCTTGCATCAAGGCTGGGAGCTGTCCACGATACTCTCATGCCTGTTGTGGTTACTGCTGTTTGTATATTGCTTACTTCTGCGGGGGCTGTCGCTTGTGATGCGGTTGTTACTGTTGCCACTGTCGATGCTACTTTCTTACTTGGATCTGTTTTTACTGCTACTTCTACCACAAAATGATACTTTGTTACTCCTTTTATTGCTACTACTGGTGCTGTGTCTGCAGACAAGCCTAAACTGGCAAGGGCTGGTACTGTGTACACTCTGCTTGTTGCACTGCCTATGTTTACTTTCCTGCCTGCTTGTACTTCTGCTACTGTAGGGTTTGTGTCTTTCTGTAAGCCGTATACGGTGTATACTAACTTTTCATTTGCTGTTATGTTTGTGCCATCATAGTCTTTTGCTCCTGTAAAGGTGCTTAACTGCGTGAGTACTAGCTTTATTGTTCCTGCTGTGCTTGTTGACGGTGATACTACTAGCTTTCCTGTCAGTAATGACTGATTGGGAGCTACTGCTTTGGAGGTATAGACTTCCTTTATTTCTGCTACATCGGTGTAAAAGCCTGCAGGAAAGAGATTGGTTGATACATTGTAATCGGGGCTTGTTGTGTTTACTATCCTCACTCCTATGTAGTAGTCTTTTGCTGTTTCTACGGGCGTTGCCCCTGCATTGCTTCCACTGGTGCTGTCTACTATTGGTATTTGTATAGTCGCTTGATTTGCTACTCCTGTTGCTTTTGTGTATTTTGCTACTCTTGCTCTACTTTTTTCCACTGCCCACAGGGCTGATACACTGGCAGGCTTTCTAGTGGTATCTTCTTTCTTGAGGTAGAGCACATAGTAGGCAAGATCTCTTGCTTCAAGGGCATTGCCATTTGCTTTGCTCACTCCTGCTATATCTGAGGCATTAAGCTGTACTGTTATGACTTTTTTTCCGCTGTTGCCTCCTGTCGTAGGCACTGCAAATACTACTGCATTACTGTTAGTATAGGTTGTTACTTTTGGTGCATTTGGGGGCGTAGTAAGTGTTGCTGTTTTTATTGTTGCTGATGTTCCTATGCTATAGGCGGGATTGAGGCTATTTATTGCTTCTACTCCTGCGGTATAGTCTGCTCCCTTTGTTCCTATAAATGTTGCTTTTAATGGTTTGCTGTTTCCTGCTAGCTCTCTTGTTTGTACTCCTGCAAGGGCTTTTATTGCATCTAGTGTTTTTGTGCTATGGTCTCCTGCTACTATGTATACTTTGTACTGTATTTGTGCAGGCGTGAGTTTTGCTCCGCTGGGGGCTTTGTGGGCATTGGTAATAGTACCTGCACTAAATGTATAGACTGCTGTTGCGGTTGTTGATGTTACTGACTCTACAGAGAGTGTTGCATCTTTGGGAGCTGGCGGTGCTGTTGAGATGCTATCGTATACTGCTACTGCATCAGCGAGAGGGGTTACTGGGCTTACTCTGTTATTTGCTATTTGTAAAAAATCAAAGCGATAGTTCTTGGCATTTGCTTGGTACTTGGGTACTTCTAAGCCATCTGCTATACCAAAGCTAATGGTGGTTGCTGGGTTTGTTATGCTTTTTTCTGCTATTACGGTAGCTCCTTCTTTCATACGCAAGGTATAGTATTGTCCTATGCCTGGTGCTTGCTTAAATGTTGCTTTTATCTGTATGACTCCTGTGTTGTCTAAGTAAGGCTTTTTCGAAAAAAGATCTTCTGAGGGGGCTGTAAGCTGAGAGGGGGTGGTTATGTCTTGTGTAGCTTTAGTGCTTTTGTTGCCTGCATAGTCTATTGCTTGTATTGTTACTGTGTAGGTTTTGCCTTGACTGAGCTCTTCGACAGAGAGTGATGTTGTGGGATAGGGTATTTTCTTCTCATTGACTACTGCAGTACTTGCACCTTTCTCTTGTATGCTTACGCTGTACTCTTTTATGTCTTTGTTGTTGCTTGTGGGCTCTGTCCATGTTATTTGTGTTTCTACCTTTGTTGCTGATACAAAAGGATAGCTTGCTTGTATGTTTGTTACTGCATCGGGGGCTGTGCTATCTGCTACGGTACTTACTGTGGCATTTTCTGCTGTTCCTTTGTTGCCTGCATAGTCCTGCGATTGTACTGCCACTGTATACTCGGTGGTGGCTTTGAGGCCTGGTATCTGCGTGTTGCGTACTGCTCTGTCTGTTATTGTTACTGTCTTTGCTGGAGTATCGCTCTCTTTTTCTGTTGCTGTTATAGTCACTCCTGCATAGTCTCGTACATTAGGTGCTTGCCAGATTACTACTATGCTTGTTGCTCCTCCTACTGCACTTACATTGCTTACAGGCTCTGTGCTTTTGTCGGTTGTTGCTAATTCTTTTGACACTGCAGTGGAGTACTTTCCGTTTTGAGAGACATACACTTCTACTTTGTACGTAAGCGTACCGTAGAGTTTTGTGAGTGCTATGCCATCTTTTGCGACATACACAGTGGCGTATTCTTTTGCCTGTGCAGTTGCACTACTGACATTGGTTGCACTGGTATCTTTGCTTATTGTCTCCTCTGCTACTACGGTGTTTGTTGCGGTTGCTGTGACTCGTACTTGTAGGCTTTTGTTAGTAAAGGTAAAGCTCCCCCACTTGATAAGCAGGCTTTCATCGGCTGGGCTATTGTCTTTATTGTTTGCTGTTACTGTAAGGTTTGCCTCTGGTAGTGCTGCTACTGTTTGTGAGAGGGCTGATGGCACTATGCCTCTGAGTGCTGGCTTTGCCGTGCTTTTGTTACCATTGCTATCTTTGTACACTACTACTATATCATAGCTGATGCCGTCTATGGTGGGCACAGCAATGCTCAGCTCTCCTTGTGTTACATCTTGTACTGATACTTCTGTCTTTACCCCTGTAGTTTTTTCTATCACCTGTATTGTGGCTTCTGCTATGTCTGTCTTGCCTGACGAGAGCAGTGCTTTGTCCCATGTGAGCTTTATGCCGTTTGTTGCTGATTCTACTGCTACCTGTGTAAAGCTGTCCTGTGGGGCAGTTTCATCGCTCAGTGTTGTAACAAAGCGGGTTGTTTTTGGTGATACTTCTGTATCTGATTTTTGGGCTTCTATCTCTACAGTGTAGTTGGTGAGTGCTTGTAAGCCTTTGAGTTTATACGATTGTCCTTGTTGAAACAATGCACGATATTCTATTGCAGGAATACGCACTTGTATAACTTGTGCTGGCATTGTAGAGGTAGCTTTTACAACTACATGTGTGGCTTCGCTTGGGGCTTGCCAGCGTAACGAGAGCGTCCCATCGTTGCCTGCTGCTTGTATCTGCACATTGGACACTGATGCAAGGGTCGGGGTTACTGGTGTCCCTCCTCCTCCGCCTGATGAGGAACTGCTACTGCTCTCCGAACATCCTACGAGTACGAGGGTAACTATTGCTAGCACTAAAAACAGTGCAACGAGAGTTATGTTTTGCTTATATCGAGAGTGTACCCCCCCCCCCCCCCCCCGATTTTTTTCACGCTGTGTAATTCCTTACTCAACCATATTTTTTTCATAATGTTCTCCTTTTATTTTCACCTATTATCATGTACAATTATCATTATACACATATCATTATAATATAAATACTATTTTTATATTATATCACAAAGAAAAAAATGCATAGCAAAAAGTGATAATAAAACACTTTATATTATTGATGTTTAATCAACTTCAAACGTACTACTACCTCTACATGTGCTGTATGAGGAAACATATCCACAGGCTGACACAAATCTACTCTATAATGAGATTGTAATAACTCTATATCACGTACCATTGTAAAAGGATTACAGCTAACATATATAACAGTAGAGACCTTATATGTCTTAAGAAATTGTATTACCGATTGATGAAGGCCTGCTCGTGGAGGATCAACAATAACTACATCAGCTCTATCTAACTTGGCACTTTGATGAAGCAATTCTTCAGCAGGATAACAAAAAAATTCTATATTCTCTATATTATTTAATTTTGCATTTTCACGTGCAGCCTGTATTGACTGAGGCACAATATCAATCCCCGTAACCTGCATAGCATCTTTTGCAAGAAATAGCCCTATGCTTCCTATCCCACAGTATACATCTAGTATCCTTTGAGGAGTATGCGTTTCTATAAGATCATTGATAACAGTATAGAGTGTTTCAGCCTGCCGTGAATTAGTTTGATAGAATACCTTAGGATAAATACGCAAATAAATATGTCCACACTGTTCAATAATATACGGATCTCCAAACAGATGTATCATATCTAAATCTAAAATATCATCATTTTTTTTAGAATTTACCACCACATAGAATGAATCAAAATGATCTATTTCTTTTTTTTCATAAGAAGATTCTGTATGCTGCGTGCCAATATGTTGAGGTTGAGAACGAAACGATTCTACATATGTTCTTAATAAATGCAATAGTTCATCATTGCATTGAGCGATACTGAGAATTCCCATACATTGGCGTATCATACTAGCATCCCCCTGTGATGATATACCGTTCTCTTGCATAGCATGCAAAGCACATGATGATCTATACAAAGACGAGCGTACAGTCAATGTTCGTAATATGCCAGTGTGATGACGGCTATTATAATATGGAATAGCATTATTTTTTGCCCAAACATCAATGCTGTTTCGCACATTATTTGAAAGGTGCAGAAAACACTGCTGTAACTGAACTACCCTATCATAAAATCCCTTTACATGAAATCCAAGAGCTCGTCTATCTAAGGCATCGTCTGTGTTATCATCAATCTCATTATCATACACCCAACGCATAGTACTAAAGCTATAGTCTATTTTATTTCGATAATAGGTATTACTCCTACATGGAATAATATCTCGCATATGATACTGATATGGTAATGCAAGCTGTTTGAACATATCCTGTACCATTACTGATTTTAATTGCAGCTGATCAGCATAAGAAAACTCCTGTCGACTACAGCCTCCACAATAAGTATAATGTGAACAAAAAGGATGAAAGCGTTTGTATGTACTGCCTATAATCTTTGTTGCTTTTAATTGTTTTTTTCTTGTCTTTCGTTTCGTATTTTTCTGCATCACCGTAATAACATCACCCGGTACTGTATTTGGCACTGAATAGATTTTATTATCAATAGACACTAGTCCCTGTCCCTTATGATCTACGCTAGACACAGTCAAAAAACTATTAGATGAGACACAAGATATTGTATTACTAAGACGCTTTTGTTTACTCATGTAGTATCCTCATTATAGGTACAATAGTCAAAGATATTGTTATACCTAAAAATATTATATAAATATATCAATATATGTTATTATAGTATATAGTATGGAAAGCCTCTCTGTTGAAAAGAAAATACAAATATTAGAAAGCTATTTAACCCCTGAACGAAAACAAAGAATACATCGTGTACTTTCCCACCGCACTCGTTTTCTCAATGTCATATTAGAAAATATCTATCAGCCTCATAATGCAAGCGCAGTACTTCGTTCTTGCGAAGCCTTTGGCGTACAAGATATACATATTATTGAACAAACAAACAGCTTTGCTCCTATAGACACAGTAGCTATGGGAAGCTCAAAATGGCTTTCTATTCATCATTATAAAGATACTGTAAAGACAGTGTACGATACGCTCCGTATACAAGGATATACTATTTATGCAACCTGTCCTCATGAAAATGCTAGAAGCATAGATACATTAGAGCTACACAATAATAAAAAAATATCCATTGCTTTTGGTAATGAGTTAAATGGCTTATCACAAGAAGCCATTGATTATGCTGATGAAATACTCTATTTACCTATGTATGGTTTTGTAGAAAGTTTCAACATTTCTGTGTCAGTTGCAATTACTCTGTCTAATCTCATACGCAGAATGAAACAGGAGAGTATTGACACAAACCTCAGCCAAGAAGAAAAATACAATATACTACTTGAGTGGCTTTTGGTTGATGTACATAAAGCAGACGAGATATTAAAAAAACACCAATAGCACTAAATACAAATTACAGCTTATTCTTCAATCAAGTTACATATATATTTGTATTTTATAAATGAATTACAGCGATGAATATAATGTTGAATCTATAAAAAAAATAGCAAAAGAAAAATTCAATGTAGAACATCTTTTTCCTATTCAACTGTTTATCATTTATAATCTACTACACAAAAAAACTCCTCCTGCTCATATCCTAGCAACAAAGCATAATACCGAAGACAGCTCCCTCCCAGAAGACATAGATGATACATTGTATTACAAAAAATATCAAATTATTATTTTACCAACTGGTATGGGAAAAACATTGTGTTTTCAAATACCAGCACTGTTATCAAAAAAACCAACCTTAGTCATTTACCCATTACTTAGTCTTATTCACGATCAGTTTCATCGATTTCATAACGCTATCCCTACCAAAATTCTCGTTGGAGGCATGCCATACACACAAGTAGAAGAGATATTTGAACAAACACAGAAAGGCACTATTAAATGTATACTCAGCAATCCAGAAACTATCCTCGCCTATAAAAAGCAATTACAAAACATTCAATTTAGTAGTATCATACTAGACGAAGCACATTGCATTAGCAAATGGGGACTTAGCTTTCGCCCTAGCTATGCAAACATAGGCAACATGCTCTCTCACATAAACTTTGAGTACATCGCTGCATTTACTGCAACTGCATCACATACTGTCATAGAAGACATTATCAGACTTGCCTTTCATAATGAAAGACCCTATATTGTAAATGAAGATGCGAATAGAAAAAATATAAGCTACAGTGTTCTCCATTGCATCCATAAAGACAGAGCATTGCTATCTCTTTTAAGTACTCCAAAAAACAAAGAGCAAAAACACAAAAAGAATAGTACAGAAAAAGACAATACTCACACATATAGTGATTCTTCACATTCCACATCACAAGCACAGGAAGTTCCTGCATATCTTCCTTGCCAAAGCAATTTTAGTACAATAGAACGTCCTGCTATTATTTTTTGTAATAACAGAAAAGAATGCCGTAGGCTTGCGTTACTGTTACATGATACATTACAAGACAACGAAATATACTTTTACCATGCAGGCTTAAGTAAAGAAGAGAAAAAAAATATTGAACAATGGTTTTTTACAAGCGAAAATGGAGTACTTGTATCCACTTGTGCATATGGGATGGGAGTAGATAAATCAAACATACGAACAGTCATTCATGTGGATAATTTTACAGACATAGAATCATACTTACAAGAAAGCGGACGAGCAGGCAGAGACCGAAACCCCGCAAAAGCCATTCAGCTTTGTACTATAAACGATATAAGTTACACAATACTCAACACTAGCATGACAGATCATTCCAACAAGGATATAGCAACAGTGCTACAAAAAAAGCCACACAGCTTATTTGAACAGTATCTTCTTGCCACTGCCTGTCGAAGAACACTTCTTATAGAAGCATTACAATCGGAATGTTCATTTTGCGAAGGTTGCGATAGCTGTGAAGGAAATAATTGTACTGTATCTCCAGAACTGCTATTATTATTGCAATGTATCAAAACATATGCAGGTATGTATAGTGCCCATTATTTTATAAACAACAATCTTAATCATATATTTTCCGAAAACCAACATACATCAAATACATTATTATCTCTTGTTATGCATATGTTCTCCACATGGACTACCCAACAAATACAAACATGTATAAGCAACTTACAAACACTACACATTATAAAAAAAGGAAAATTTCTATGGAAAGATCGTCTTTTTCTTACTAAAAAAGGAAAACAGTTTCTTCGTTTACTAAAAGCATACAATAAGAAAAACAATCACTACCATACAGTATTCCTATAAAACAACAAAACTACTATACTAATAGCATGGAAATTTCAAGAGAAAAAGCACTTATATTATTACAACAGTATATTACTACACAAAATCTATTACAACATTGCTTTGCAGTAGAAGCAATTATGCGACACTTTGCTCAATACGCTCAAAAAATTGCACATATAGATGAAACATTTGATATAGAGTACTGGGGACTCGTTGGCTTACTTCATGATTTAGATTGGGAAAAATATCCCGAAGAGCATTGTGATAAAACTGCAGCCATCCTTAAAGAAGCTGGATACCCTGATGCGTTTATCTACTCAGTGAGAAGTCACGGCTGGACTATTTGCACTCATGATGAGCCAAAACATTTTATGGAAAAAGTACTGTTTGCCTGTGATGAATTAAGCGGGCTTATAGTAGCAACAGCACTTGTACGTCCATCAAAATCGCTATCAGATCTTACCGTAAAATCAGTAATGAAAAAATGGAAAACCCCTACCTTTGCTGCAGGAGCAGAACGTGCTATTATTCAAAAAGGTGCTGATATGTTAGGATTGGAATTACAAGTACTCATAGAAGAATGTATTGCTGCCATGAAAACTGTTGCTCCCACTATCGGATTACAATAAGTATATGGCAAACATTATAATATGAAGAAATTTTTTGCAAGTAGGCATCTACATACAGAAGAACAATACCGTAGATCCTCCAAATACTTTTTTATCAATACATTGTAATGTAAGATAAGTATCTACATACGATAGTATTTCTTCTGTTTCATGAGAAGGAACATGCAATATTACTAAACTCTTAGGATGACATATTCTACTATGGCATACTTTATACAACAGATCCTTTTTGTACTTATATACAAATGGAGGATCAAGATACAGTACATCAAAACATACATTGTGCTTTACAATAAATAATTCTGCACTCATACGTTTAAGGACAAACGATGTTGGTCTTATCTTAAAGTTCTGGGTAATAATATGCCATTTTTTAGAATCTTTTTCCACTGCAGTAGCATACAAAAATCCTCGTGATACAGCTTCTATTGACATCAATCCAGACCCTGAAAAAAGATCTAAAAAAGTAAGCTCCATAGAAAAAGAAAGACTATTGGCATGAATATAATTAAATATTTTTTGAAAAACAGAATTACGTACCTTTGCCATAACAGGACGAATAGTCTGTTGTGGACAATAAATACATCTTTGTTTGAATTCGCCCCCAACTATACTTAATGTTTTTTGCATATGATATATTTTTTACTATTTCTTTTTCTATATTACACAGTCTTATTATACTGTTGCATCATTTTCTTTAATTGTGCATGTTCTTTTTTCTCAAGTGTCGGATCTTCTTCTGCTATTTTCTTTGCAAGAGACTGAGAACGATATAATATATCAGTATCTCCCTGAGTATCTAAAAACTGAAAAAAGAGAGAGCCTGATTGTCGTAACCCTAGCTGATCTATATCTCCAGGACCACGAAGCTCTAAATCTTTTTCTGCTATTTCAAAACCATCATTACTTTCATATATTATTTTTAGACGTTCTTTTGCAATATCATTAAGGGGAGCATTATATACCAATAGCACTGTTCCAGGTAATGTTCCTCTTCCTACTCTCCCTCGTAACTGATGTAATGTAGCAAGCCCAAATCGTTCAGCATTAAAAATACACATAAGTGTTGCATTATGAACATCAATGCCTACTTCAATAATAGTGGTACATAACAACGCTGCAGTTTCCTTTTTTTCAAAACGAATCATAATTTCCTTCTGTTCTTTTGCATCTATCTTTGAATGCAATACTTCTACCGAAAAAGGATGTAACTGCGATTGAATTTCTTGTTGCATTGCTATTACCGAGCTCATCTCCACAGTACTTTTTGTTTGTCCATCATCTTCAAGCCCAATTTGCGGAAACACAAAGAATGCTTGCTCCCCTTTTTGTAATATACTACGAATAAACGCATACATACGATGACGATTATTAAAGTCTATCATTCTACATTCTGGCGTAGTACTGATACCAGGCTTTTCTTTCAATGTACTAATATCCAAATGAGAATACAATGTAAGAGCAAGTGTACGCGGTATAGGAGTAGCTGACATAAGAAGCATATCTGCATCATTCCCTTTTTCAAGAAGTGCTTGCCTTTGTTCTATCCCAAAACGATGTTGTTCATCAAACACTATAAACCCAAGATTATTGTACACAACATCCTCAGAATAAAGAGCATGAGTACCAATAATAAAATGAACAGCGTTCTGAGAAATTCCCTGCATTACCAAACTACGATCTTTTGTTACCATAGAACCAGTTAGTACACAACAGCGTACTGCCTCTCTTGGCGATAAGAATGTATTAAGAGTACTGAGCAAATCAGAGATTCTGCGATAATGTTGATGAGCCAATGTTTCTGATGGAGCTACTAACACTACTTGCTGTTTATTTTCGATAGCAATGAGTGCACAAATAAGAGCAACTAAGGTTTTACCAGAACCTACATCACCTTGAAGAAGACGTCTCATAGGATAGTCACTGAGCATATCCTTTTCTATTTCATGCACTATCTGTATTTGTCCACGTGTTAGCGAAAAAGGCAAGGATTTTATGAATAACTCTACTAACATACTTGATTGATGACGTTTATTTTCTCGAATATGTTTTTTATCAAGGCTTGACAATTCTAGCGATAATTGAAATAAAAGAGCTTCATCAAAAGCAAGGTTTTTTCGTGCTTTTATAATAGCTTCCTTACTTTCAGGAAAATGTACAGAACGAATACTCATATCTCTATTCATAGTATGGGTTGGATAATAGTTTTCGTAGGGATGCAATGAAGGAAACGCAGAAGCTCGCTGTAAACAGCTTTTCATGAGCTTAAAAAAAGCTACCTGAGAAAAAGATGCTGGCGTCTTGTAATGAGGAATAATCCCTTGCATTCTTTGTGTATCAGTTATAATCTCAAATTGACTTGAAATAAATTGGTTACCTCTTATTTTTCTTTTTGAAGTATCAGCAAATTTAGCCCATAATATCGCTTTCATACGTATAGGCAAGATATTTTTTATAAAATCTCTTCCATAACAATGTAACTCCCCCACTGTATGTTCTTCATCTTCAAATATTATTTTCAATAACCTCCCTCTGTTTCTCAGCTGCACATAGGTATGTGATAACACAGTAATGGAAATAAGAGCGTACGCACTTGTATCAGTAATAGCCTGCAATGTTTTTAACTCATCTCTCCATTCATAATCTACTGGAATATGTGCTAAAAGATCACCTATGGTAATAATATCTAATTGCTCTAATTTACTGATATAATGTTTTGTAATGATAGGAAAATTTTTTAAGGAAATATCTATATCAGAAAATAATATCATCGAAATACTTCTACTTTTATTATATCTTTATGGTTTTGTAAAAATGTCATCAATGATACATCATTTGCATTCACCGTAAACCCAACAGGAAACGCTATTGTAGAGATAATGGCATCATTTTCTTGAATGTGTAACTTAACACTTGCGCTCCCAAAATGTTCCACCATCTTTGCTTTTATCTCTTGTAATACCTGTGAATCAATAGTACTTTTTACAGCAAACTCTAGCTGAGAATATTGACCATCATGTAATGGAGCAACAGATTCTGTATCTTCTTTTCTTTGCGTAACTAAATCAGGAATACTCATGATCTTTTCTACCTTAAAATTGTATGCTCCTTTATACAGCGATAATTTTCCATAAAATCCATATGCAGTACGCTCAGGTATTACTATATCTTCTGTAATATCAGTAAAATAAGAAAACGGAATTGATCCTAAATAATCATGTAATACTCCTATATACATTTTTGTTTTTGGTTGTCTAGAGAATACATCATTATTTTCATTTTGTGTTCCCATATGTTCTTGAGAAAATTTTTTCTTATCCTTATGTCCAGCATTCTGTTCCTCAAGAGTAACACCATCTATAGTACCATTATGATTGTCTTGTTGCGATGATTTTTGAGCATTAGTTCCTCTTCTACTATTTTTGCGAGGAAGAATAATACGAGTATGTACCATATCAGTATATGCAATAAGATAATATGATTGCATTCTCTTATCCCACGAATAATTTTCCTTAAAAGCACTAAGATTTAAGGTAGAATTTTCAAGCCATTGATTTTTGTATTCATCCAATGGATTATAACGTAAATAGGTACTTGCATACTCCCTTTCTTTCTCAAGCACCTCCCGTTCACTCACTGGATCATTGATAAGCACACTCTGTATATCTTTGACTGCATCATCCTGAATAAACAATAATGATTGCTGTGATTTTTTTGCATCAATTCTCTTTTTTGCTTCGTCTAAAATATTGTCTGTATTTGCTATTAGCTGAGCACGTCTATCATAAAATGTATCAAATATCCCCGTAAAAATCCCAGCATCAATCAAAGTCTTTAACCCTGACTTATCGGGCAATCGTTCAAAAACATCAAAAAAAGAAGAGTACTTCCCATTCTTTTTTCGTTCTATAGGAATATGTTTTTTTACTTCATCACTGATACTACGTATTGCAGATAATCCAAACCGTATTTTTCCATCTTCAATAGTAAATCCATATTCACTTTTATTAATATCTGGCGGTAATATTTCTATCCCTAAACTTCTACATAACTGAAATGTTTTTGAAAGATTATCACTCTTATTATGATCCGCATCCAACAGATTTACCATATAATACAAAGGATAATGTTTTTTTAAGTACGCTGTTCGATACGCTAACTCTGCATACGCAGCAGCATGCGATTTATTAAAACCATATTCTGAAAAAGGAATAAGCAACTCATAAATAGCATGAGCAAGCTCTTTCGTATAGCCATTCTGTATTACTCCTTGTATAAACTCACTTTCCATTTCTTTCATGACTTTCCATTTCTTTTTTCCCATAGCACTGCGTAATACATCAGCTCTTCCAAGCGAAAAATTAGCAAATTTTTGTGCAATATGCATTACCTGTTCCTGATATACAATGACTCCATATGTTTCCCGCAAAATAGATTCCATATCAGGATGTAAATACTGTATTTCTTCCTTTCCATTTTTTACATTTGCATATTTTTCAATAAACTTAATGGGACCAGGACGATATAACGCATTCAATGCAATAAGCTCTTCTATACGATTAGGACAAACAGACCGTAAAGCCTGCTGCATCCCTTCACTTTCAAATTGAAATACCGCTTCACTTTTTCCTTCGCTTAGCATTTCATACACTTCTCTATCATCAAAAGGAATTGATTCTAAAGAAAACTGAGGAATATCTTTTTGTATGAGCTTTTCAGTATTATCTACAACGGTGATATTTGTCAGCCCTAGTATATCCATTTTTACTAGCCCAACTTTCTCAAGATAATTCATAGAATACTGTGTTGCTACTCCATCAGTTTTATTATCCTTATACAAAGGAGTATATTGAATAAGTTTCTCTTTTCCTATTACTATTCCTGCAGCATGAATAGACGCATGACGCTTTACTCCTAACAGTGAATCTGTAATCTGAAACAATTGGGGATACAACCCATAATACTCACGGAGCTTTGGTTCTGCAACTAAAAAATCTTCTATAGTTTTAGAACCCCTGTCAGCATCATCTGTATCATCTTTTCTGATATCTTCATTAAACAATTTTGCAATAGTATCAACTTCTAATAAAGGAATTCCTAAAGATCGTCCTACATCACGAATTGCTCCCTTTGATTTTAATGATGAAAAAGTAACAATCTGTCCACAATTCTCTTCTCCATATTTATTTCGTATATAATTGATAACCTCCTGTCGTCTATTTACACAAAAATCTGTATCAATATCGGGCATACTCACACGTTCAGGATTGAGAAAGCGCTCAAAAAGCAAACCATATTTTATTGGATCTACATTTGTAATACCTAATACATACGCAACAATGGACCCTGCCACAGATCCTCTTCCTGGCCCTACAGGAATATCCTTCTTTTTACAAAAATGAATAATATCTAAAATAATAAGAAAATATCCACTAAATCCCATATTGATAATGCAATCAAGCTCATACATAATACGTTTATGTATGAGCTCATTCTCTTGTTGATAACGCGTAGGTATTCCCTCCAATGTTAAATGGCGTAAATAGTCGTCTTGATTCTTAAACTGAGAAGGAATCGTAAAATGAGGTAACTCTAGCTCAGTTTTTTCTGGAAGTATATACTTACATTGCTGTGCAATCTCAACAGTTCTATCTAAAGCATCAGTATATTGTGTAAAATTACGCTCCATCTCTTCACGGCTTTTAATATAAAACTGATCGTTCGGAAGAATAATTTTATTATTCTTCTCATTTTCTACATAGATACTATGTGCTTTTGCATCTTTTTGTTCAGTATAATAGCATGCATTCCCTGCTACTATCAATAAAGATAACTGTGAAGCAATTTTCTGTACTAACTCATTTATTTGACCCTCCAGCACAAGACCATGATTTTGTATTTCTAAAAATAATGAGTCATCAAATATATCTTTATACATCCCTGCAATATGAAGTGCGTTGTCAACCTGACCACGCTCTAAAAAAGAACCCATCCTGTGTCCTTTTTGAGGAAGAATACATATCAACCCTTGTTTATATGCTTCAAGTTCTGAAAAATTAATTCGAGGATAGTAATAAAAATGATCAACATATCCTATAGTACTAAGCTGTTTA
This sequence comes from Spirochaetia bacterium, assembly GCA_965218205.1. Taxonomy (GTDB): domain Bacteria; phylum Spirochaetota; class Spirochaetia; order WTKD01; genus CBDDCA01. Next base: position 2,160,444 of record OZ244590.1, read on the forward strand.
AGATTTTCAAATCCCTCACTATCTTTTGCAAGAACAAGCACCTTCTCACTATCTCTTTGTGAAGTACTATTTTCTGTAAAGTTTACCTGCAACTCACATCCTATAATAGGAATAACATTCTTTTCTTTACATTTTTGTGTAAACTCAATCGCTGCAAAAAGATTTCCTTCATCAGTCAAGGCTATAGTATCTTGACCAATATGTTCTAATCTATTGAGCATCTTATCAATAGTAGAGATACTATGCCGTAAACTATAATCAGAATGATTATGAAGATGAACAAAATTACGCATGTATGTTATAGTAATTATCCTTCAATTTCTTCAATAATAGGATAGCTTGCAAAACTTCCTTGTGCTACTACAAGCTGAAGTAGCTCTTTCTTTGCTTTTTCTATATTACTCCACTGTGTACGATGAGTGATAATGATGAGCGTTGCAAGCCCTGCTCTATCCACATATTCACTATGAGGAAAATCTTCTTGTAATACCCTTGCAATACTTATATTATTTTTTGTCAATATAGTAGCAACCTTTGATAAAATCCCAATCTCATCTTTTATAAACAGCCTAATATAAATGGGACAGACAAAAGCATTCATATCGCTTTGTAATGAAGCTGAGTTTTTATCAGGCCATAAAGTATTACTATTAAAAATTATTTTACTCGTTCCGTTAGCAATACTCACCAAATCAGCAATAACTGCACTTGCAGTAGCATCACCACCAGCCCCTTTTCCTACATACATAGTATGCCCTACTTTGTTTCCTAATACACTAATAGCATTAAACGATCCTTCAATAGAAGACATAGGATGCGTATCTGGAAGAAAGGCTGGATGCACCCAAATACTGATGCTATCATGTAAGTCTATCCCTGCAGCAATTAACTTTGTAGTGTACCCTAACTTTTTAGCAAATTGAATATCACTATTTTTTATATCCGATATTCCTCTCTTAAAAAGCGATACAAAGTCTACCTTAACATTATATACAAGTCCACTTATAATTGCAATTTTATGAGCTGCATCTATTCCTTCTGTATCTAAACTAGGATCCGCTTCAACGTACCCATGTACTCTTGCGTCTTCAAGTGCTTCCGAAAAACTTTTATGTTTTTTATCCATTTCAGATAAAATATAGTTACAACTTCCGTTTAACACTCCATATACTGCAGTTATCTTGTTAGCAATAAGCCCATCAGTTATTGCTCTAATAATAGGAATTCCACCGCCACAACTTGCCTCAAAAGCAATACAAACATTATTTTTTCGAGCAATCTCCCACAGCTCTCTCCCATGTTCAGCCAACACGGCCTTATTTGCTGTAACAACATCTTTTCCTGCTTTCAATGCCTCAATAATATATTGTTTTGCAATATCAGTACCTCCCATAAGCTCAACAATACAGTTTATTTTTTCATCTCTTATAATACTCTGCCATGAATCAGCAATCAAAGAATCATGAATAGCACTATTTTCTTTCACCTTATGAGGACTTCGAGTAAAAATTTTTTCCAACACTATCTCACACTGTGTTCGACCTACAAGAGTCTCTTGTTCTTGTGTAAGATAAAGTGCCAATCTTTCTCCGACAGAACCAAATCCAACTAAACCAATATGTAACTTACGCATACTAATTATATTATAATGGAGTTAATGAGTACTGTACACACTAACATATTCAAAGTACTGAGTGAACCACGACGAAGACGTATACTATCTGTATTAGAAGGAAACGAATTTTCAGTACAAGAACTGCAACGTATTCTCAATTTAGGACAATCAATTATATCTGCCCATCTGGCACAGCTCAAACATAACAATCTTGTACATACACGTCGAAACGGAAAATACATTCTATATCGACTAAACTCAAAGGAAAGTTTCTATGCCAATATATTACAAGCCACGCTTTCTATTACAAAAAATGAAGAATGGTATCAACGAGATATACAACAAGCACAAAAAATTTTACAAATTAAAAAGGAAGCCTCCCTATCTTTTTATGAAGGCTTAGAATCTCAAAACAAACGTTCTCCTGGACAAACCGATCATTCACTTGCTATTGCCTTTATGCGCAGTATACACAATAAACGTATTGTTGATATTGGATGCGGAAGTGGAAGACTTGCAAAAGAATTTTCTTTACGTAACACAGTACTAGGAATAGACATAAACGATAAACAAATAAAAATGGCAAAAAAACTGTACAGTACAGAAATACACAATAAACATCTTAATTTCAAAACTGGATCAGCAGAAAAACTAGAGCTCCCAGACAACAGTCAGGATATCATTATTTTTTCTCATTCTTTGCATCATATCGAAAAACCAAGCATTGCTTTAAATGAATGTTATAGAGTATTATCTAGTAAAGGACTTCTACTCATCTTAGATCTTCATAAACATAATGAAATATGGCTAAAAGATAGTCTAGGAGATATACACCTTGGATTTAACCGTGACACTATTGAACGATGGTTACATGAGGCATATTTTACCCATATTTCAATAGACATCGATGTAAGTGATGTTGAATATCCCGATTTTGAAACTTTAATCATATGTGCAGAAAAGGAGTAATATGAGCAACAAACAAACTACTATCAAAGGAACAATACTTGGTTTTCCTCGTATGGGAAAACAAAGAGAATTAAAAAAAATACTCGAAGCCTATTGGAAAAATGAGATACACGCAGATGAAATGATAACACAAAGCACAGCTTTGCGAAAACAGCATTTACAGTTATTGGTAGATTTGGGATTAGATGAAATACCAGTAAACGATTTCTCACTCTATGATCATGTACTTGACACTGCTATCGGTTTTGGAGTTATCCCTGAACGATATACTACACTCTCAAAAGATTTCTTACGCATGTATTTTGCAATGGCACGAGGAGAAAAAGGAGCTAATCATAATATTACTGCAATGGAAATGAGTAAATGGTTTGACACTAACTACCACTATATTATTCCAGAGTTTGAAAAAAATACTGTATTTCATGCAGACACAATAATAGAGAAACTACGACATACCATAGAAGAAGCAAAATCAGTCATCGGAAATGCATCCACTACCATTCGTCCTGTATTACTTGGTCCTATAAGTTTCTTATTGTTAGGCAAAATGGTAGGAACAGACCATACTGTTCAAAAAAATGAAGTGCTTACATTACTCCCTTCTTTGTTAGAATCTTATGTAGCGGTATTACAATCACTTGAATCATTACAAGTACAAACAGTACAGCTAGATGAACCATTTCTTGTGTTCAACATAGACAAAGAAGTACAAGATGCATATATACAAGCGTATACATATTTTCAACAATCTGGGGGTAAGACAAAAATATTTTTAGCAAGCTATTTTGATGATATTACCAGTAATATAGACCTTATATCACAGCTTCCAGTAGATACTGTGCATGTTGATCTTGTAAGAGGAAGCACTGACTCGTTACTCCCGCTAGCAAAAACACAAACATCACTGTCTCTCGGAATTATAGATGGCAGAAACATATGGAAAGCAGATATGAACACACTCTATGAGACTGTATCTCAATTTCTTGCACAACAAGAATCTCAGCAATTACATAATTGCTATATCAGTTCTTCCTGCTCTTTACTACACAGCCCCTTTGATCTCTCTACCGAAAATACACTTGATACGGAAATAAAGACATGGCTCTCCTTTGCTATACAAAAGGTGCAAGAAATTACTACTCTCAAAACTGCATTCACTACAAACAAAGAATCTGTCCTGTCTCAGTTTACCGACAATCAAAAAGCAATACAAAGTAGACAACAGAGTACTAAAGTACATAATGAAGCAGTCAAAAACCGCATAGCAACAATATCAGACGCAATGATACATCGTAACAAAGCATACGCTCAAAGAAGTAGTATTCAAAAACAAGCATTACAGCTTCCACTGTTTCCTACTACCACTATCGGAAGCTATCCACAAACAAAAGAAATACGGAGTACTCGTGCTGCATACAAAAAAGGAAGCATTTCTTACCAAGAATATCAAACATTCATGAAAAATGAAATACAGAAAGTCGTTGCGTTTCAAGAAGAAGTAGGATTAGATGTACTCGTACATGGCGAACCAGAAAGAAATGATATGGTAGAGTATTTTGGTGAAAATTTTGATGGATTTGTTTCTACCTCTTACGGATGGGTACAAAGCTATGGAAGTCGTTGTGTAAAACCTCCTATTATCTATGGGGATCTCACTCGAAAAAATGCTATTACTGTTGACTGGATTAGTTATGCACAATCACTTACGAAAAAACCAATGAAAGGCATGCTAACAGGACCGGTAACTATACTACAATGGTCTTTCGTGCGTGATGATCAACCACGTTATACCACTGCATATCAAATAGCCTTTCTCATTCGCGACGAAATAAAAGATTTAGAAGATGCAGATATTAAAGTAATACAAGTTGATGAACCTGCACTTCGTGAAGGACTGCCTCTTCAGACAACCAAACACAAAGAATATCTTGATTGGGCAGTAAAAAGCTTTAGAGTAGCGACCTGCGGAGTAAAAGATGAAACACAAATACATACCCATATGTGCTATTCTGAGTTTAATGAAATTATTGACTCTATCGCTCAACTAGATGCGGATGTTATCTCTATAGAAGCATCTCGTAGCAAAATGGAATTACTTGAAGCATTTAAGACATATCAATATCCAAACGAAATTGGTCCAGGAGTATACGATATACATTCTCCTCGTATTCCGTCAGTGCAAGAAATGGTAGATTTGCTACAACTTGCATTACAATGTATTCCTAAAGAACATATATGGGTAAATCCTGATTGCGGATTAAAAACACGCAACTGGGCCGAAGTAAAAGAAACGCTTGCAAACATGGTACAAGCAGCAAAACAATTTCGTTCTTAAACTTGCAATACAATAGTATCACTATGTACAGCCTGTAGAGTAGCTATACTATACAGGCTTACTGTACTCACATACCATTACTTAAATGTATCAAAAATAACCTTAATAGAATTTTGTGATGGATCCTGTGTTGTATCAAACGCTTTTTTCCAATCATCTAGTGCAAACTTATGGGTGACCACCCCTTTTGTTGGTAAGTCCCCCGAGCGTATCCATTCAATAACTGGCTCATAACAAAAAGGACTCAGGTGTACCCCATAGAGATTTAATTCTTTTCTATCACTGATAATACTCCAATCAACTGTTGTTGCATCCTTAAATACGCTAAACTCAACAAAAGTTCCCATTTTCCTTATAGCATGTAAGCCTTGTACAACACTATCTGGATGCCCTGTTGCTTCTATATAGACATCACAGCCGTATCCTCCTGTCATGTCTGTAATTGTTTTTACTACATCATCTTTTTTAGGGTTTAAGACAATATCTGCACCAAACTCTTTTGCCATTGCTAATCTATCATCACGCAAATCAATAACAACAAATTTTTTAGGATTTTTAAGTTTTATACATCCTACCATCCCCAAACCAAGCGGACCAGCACCAGAAAGTACTACAACATCTTCATTTGTCATAAGCGATCTATCAACACAGTGTTTAGAACACGCATACGGTTCTATTAAGATAGCATCCTCTATTGGAATATCATCTGGCACATGAAACACAATAGCTTCCTTTGTAAATTTCATATATTCTGCCATTCCACCATTTACATTATTTTGAAAGCCATATAAATCATGTTTCTGACACATCCAATGTCTCCCTGTTCGACAAAACATACATTCCCAACATGGCACTATTTGTTCAGAAATAACCCTATCCCCAATCTTAAAATCTCCTTTTACTCCTTCCCCTAACTCAACTATATGTCCGACAAACTCATGTCCTGGAATGACAGGCTCTTTCATATACTTTGGCTGTCCTCCAGTACCCCAAAAGCTAGGAGCTCCTTTATATGCCTTAATATCCCCTGCACAAATACCGCAAGCCTCTAGTTTAATCACTATTTCTTCTCTTCCTGCTCGTGGGACATCCACTACTTCTAAACGATAATCTTCTGGTGCATATGCAACCAGAGCTTTCATTTTTGATGGTAAATCACTCATACTACCTCCTATTATTTTTTATTAAATATATGTACTTTACCGTCATTAAAAGTGATACATATTGTATCATTCGCTGTATACCGAACATTATCATAGAGTGAAATCATAAAATACATATCCTCTGTAAGATGTATACTTATGCGTTTTTCTTCCCCTAAATTTTCAAACACTGTTATTTTTATAGGATCCCCTTGTTTTGATAGAGTAATATCATCAGGACGAATGCCAAACCTCACTGTTTGTCCTTGCTTTACTTGATCTTCACAGCTCTTTGGCACTTGTATTTTGTTTCCATAAAACGAAAAAAATTTCTTGCCTCCAATCTGTTCTATATCAGCATCTAAAATGTTCATCGGAGGATCACCAATAAACTCTGCTACAAACTCGTTTTCAGGACTATTAAAAATAGTAGCAGGACTATCAAACTGCTGTAAGACTCCAAGATTCATAATTACCATTTTGTCTGCTAAAGACATTGCTTCTAACTGATCATGGGTTACTAAAATAGTAGTACACCCAATTTCTTTATGAAGTTTTCGTATTTCTTGACGTAATACCTGACGTAGCTTTCCATCAAGATGAGACATAGGCTCATCTAACAGTAATATTCGAGGACTTCTTATAATAGCTCTTGCTATGTTCACTCTTTGTTTTTGTCCACCACTGAGTTCTCGTGGCAATTTGTATAAAATATCAGTAACATGAAGCAATTCAGCAATGGTATGGACTTGTTTTTTTACTTCACTTTCAGGCATTTTTTTTGCTCGTAAATTAAATGCCATATTATCAAATACATTCAAAGGAGGGTACAGAGCATAATCTTCAAAGGCTAAACCAATCCCTCTATCCTTTGGAGCTAAATCATTGATGATAGTGCCATTAATATGTATTTCTCCTCTTGTAATAGTCTCTAAGCCTGCAATCATACGTAATGTAGTTGTTTTTCCACATCCAGAAGGCCCTAATATTGCTACAAAATCTCCACTTTCACAACAAAAACTAAGATCATTCACTGCGTACTCCGATGAGACATCATATTGTTTGTATAAATTGTGAATGAATAACTGTGCCAACTACATACCCCCAGTTCTTGTGATAAAGCGTTCATCTTTACTGTCAAAAAATAACAAGGCTTGTGTATCAATGCTACAATATACTACATCATCAACATGTAACACAACATTTCCTGGAACAAGCGTATCAAAATATATTCCTAAACACTTAACCTTTACTACATATCTATTTCCTATTGAATAAAAATTTTCAATAGTACCTTTATGAAACCCTTTTTTTTGTTCAAATGATACTTTTATATCTATACCACGTATCCCCACAATAACAGTATCACTAGAACATTGCTTTGAAAGTTCCTTGTACACTCCCTCATCAATATCCCATACAATACTAGAATCTATAGGCACAATCTTGTTGCCACTCAATGTACAAGTATAGACATTTATCTCTGGTTCTCCTACTAGCTTTGCAACAAAAAGATTTACTGGTCTATAATATATATCGTCAGGGCTTGCTACTTGTACTATCTTTCCCTCGTTAATGACTACAATTTTATCAGCTAAACTCAGAGCTTCAAGATAATCGTGAGTAACATATATTGTTGTTGTATCTAATTGCTGTTGAATAGCTTTCAATTCTGTTCTCATAGCATTCTTTAGCTTTGCGTCAAGGTGTGCAAGTGGTTCATCCATTAAAAATACATTAGGCGTTCGCACTAAGGCTCTTCCTAATGCTACACGTTGTCGTTGCCCATTACTTAATTGCGAAGGGTATCTATGAAGAAGGTGATTGATATTCATTTTTTTTGTAATGCTATCAATTACCTCTTTTATTTTTTTCTCATCTGTTTTGTATTCAGGACTCCGCAACGGAAACGCTATATTATCATACACGGTAAAATGAGGGTACAAAGCGTAGTTTTCAAATACCATCGCTACATTTCTTTTATCGGGAACAACAGTATCCATAGGAACATCATCAAACAATATACTTCCTTCCTCATATGATTGGATTCCAGAAATTACTGACAACAATGTAGTTTTTCCTGCTCCTGCAGGACCAAAGAGTACAACAAACTCCCTCTCCTTTACCTCAAATGAAACACGAGATAGTGCTTCTACATGCTCATATTTTTTTGTAACAGTGTCTATTGTTATTTTTGCCATACTATCCTTTCACTGCACCAAAACTCAACCCTCTTACAAGATGCTTTTGTATCATAATTGCAAGTATAACTTCTGGTAACACTGCTATAAGAGATGCAGCTGCCATCTGCCCATAATGTACCGTATCAGATGCAAGATACTTTATTGATGATACAGTAATAGTCTCTACCGAATATCCACTTAAAAGAAGTCCAAAAGTAAAACTATTCCACGCAAAAATAAACGCAAGCAAACACGATGCTACTAAGCCCGGACGTATAAGAGGCAGTAATATCTTAAAAAAGATATGGTATCTCTTATACCCATCAATACGTGCAGCATGTTCTATATCTACCGAAATATCTTCAAAATATCCTCTGAGTACCCATATCAACAGCGGAAGCGTAATAAGCTGATACACCCATATAAGTCCAAAATAGGTATCGTACAGCCCTATTTTTTGATAAATAAGAAACAATGGTAATATGACCAATATTTCTGGAGCAAACCTAAACGATAGTATAGTAAAAGCAAAATTCTCTTTTCCCTTAAATGTATATCTTGCTAAGGCATATGCTGCTGGAGTACCTACTACTACAGAAAATAACACTGCTCCTACACTGACTATCATATTATCAAGAAACGCACTAATATAATCTGTTCCTATCAATACTTTAGAATAATTTTCTAAGGTAGGCTTGAATATAAATGTTGTTCGATAAATATCAACATCACTCTTAAAAGAAATAAGGAGCATCCATACTATAGGAAACAAGGAAAAAATAACCCATACCCCAAGCAACGATAACAAAAGTATATTCACTAATTTTGTTTTCACAGTATGCCTTAGCATTTTTTTCATCATATTGTTACCCGTTCACCCTTTTTAAGGACACAAGCATTCTTCTTACGAGGATACTACTGATAAAATATATAATTGCCCATAACACTAACAAATAAGGAATTGCACTAGCAAGTCGTGAAAAAGCAAAGCCTATGGTATATCCTCGAAGAGACAAGGTCATTGTAGCATCTCCAGGACCTCCTTTTGTAAGAGCAAAAATTATTGCAAATTCCTGAAACGCTGCCATTAACCTAAATATTATTGCTATATATAAAAACGGTTTTAGTAAAGGAAGCAATAATTTTCTAAACACAAACAGTGGGCTTCCTCCGTCTATTTGAGCTGACTCAAATGGAGATTTTGGAAGCGTGTTAAGCCCTGCCAACACAAGCAACATGACAAAAGGAGTATACACCCAGACATCAATAAGTGCTACTGTAAGAAGTGCTGTTTTAGGATCTGCTGCCCAAGGAAAATTATAGATATTGAATACATTGAGAAATTTTTCAATAATACCCACCGAAGTATTCAACATAAGCTGCCATACTAATGTTGCAATAACAGGGGCAACCATAAGAGGTATGATTAAAGCAACCTTTAAGATGTTAATCCATACCCCCGAAAACCGATATAAAAGCAATGCAATACAAAGCCCTAACACAAGTTCTAGTGCAGTAGTCAAAAAAGCATACGATACAGTAGTGCCAAGCGATCGCCAAAATGCCGAATCGCTTAGCATAGCCATCCAGTTTTTTCCTCCTATAAATTTCATTACAGGAGCTCTAAAAGAATAGCTAGTAAAAGAAAGAACAATAGAATAAATAAACGGAATTATGATACCAACAGTCGTAATAAGTGCGGGTAAAAATACGACATACGGTTCCCAATTTCTCTTGCTACTCACGTTCATATGCTATAGTTCCTCTTATATATATAACTAACATGCTTACTTACAATATAGCTATTCTATATTCGCAAGTACCGTATCCATTTTGACCTTTAAGGCATTCATACCATCCTCAACTGTTGCATATCGTCCCGATACAATATCTTGAATTGTTGCTGCCCATTCGGTAGTAAGTTCAAAAAAATGTGGTTGAGGAGTAAAGAGAATGGATGTTCCTTCTATCGTTTTTGCAAATGTTTCAAGGTAGCCTTCTGCTTGCCCTACTATTTCTTGAAAGTCAGGATGATTAAATACAGAACTGCGTGGTGGATCAACCGCTTTATCCTTTGTTACTGACCATAGTTGATACTCTTTATTTGTGAAATACTGTAAAAACAACCATGCTGCTCCTTTATTTTTTGAAGATGAATTCATTGCCATAGACCATACCCATAAATTAGACTTTCTATCACTATCTACTTTTCCTTCTGGAAGAGGAGCAGGCACCCATGCTATATTTCCAGATTCTTGAGATGCTCCAGCAAAATTTTGAAAATACAATGTATTATCTGCTGCAAAGCCCATAGCTGCTTTTTTTGCTCCAACATCGGTACTTACTTGATACCATGTGTATGTAGACCATGTGGGAGCTCCACCTTTTTTAATCAATTCTACCCAATCTTTTGTCATTTGAATAGCTTCGGGCGAGTTGACTGCTGAAACCAATTTTCCATTTTGCTTAACAATATCTTTTGCACCATAGTTTGCATAGGTAGTAATATATTCTGGATGGATAGTAGCCCAGTTTCGTGTTCCTCGAAGAGCAACACCATAGGTGCCTGGACCATCAAATGCATTTAGCTTTTCTGATACATCAATTAACTCACGTATCGTTGTAGGAGGACTAAGCCCTTTTTCTCTCAATACATCTTTATTATATCCAAGTGAGTACAGTTCAAATCCCATAGGAAGTGCCCAAAGCTCTCCTGTACCTACTGCATCACCAGGAACTAAATTCCAACGCAAGGATCCCAGCACTCCTTCAAAAAAATCATCAGCATCATAATCGCTTGCAGTAAGACTAGTATGTTTTATATATTCATCAAGTGGTTCTACATATCCCGCTGTTGCATAATCCCATATCTGGTACGCACCAGTCATAAAAATATCAGGAACCCCCGAACGACTAGTGAGAGTAGTACTCACTTTATCAAAATAGTTTTCTTCTGGAGTATCACTAAATTCTAGCGTAATGCCCGTAGCCTCTTCAAACTCTTTTACTTTCTTAGAAATAGCATCGGCATACGGATGCTTATTAAATAAAATAGTGAGCTTGGTCCCTTCATACCGTCTCCAATCAAAAGCCCCTGTCGCTTCTAGTGGATTACCACTTTCTTTACTTGCCTTTTTAGAACAAGAAATAGCAAATAAAGAAACTACCATAATTATTAAAAACAAGATTGTTTTTAAGCCTATCTTTTTCATACAAACCCCCTTGTATATACTACTTTGTTACTTTTTTAATATAAAAATAACTTACCAAATTAAATATACAATATTTATAATAAAAAGTCAAGCGGTTTGTAATGGAAAAATTATCGTATTTTCCATTCAATGACATCCTCTTCTATATCGTTTTTTACTGATACTGCATAGATTCTATAGCAAGAAAGGAAATGCTCCTTTCTTGCTATAGGTGTGTGTCTATAGGTATGCTACTATGAGGGACATGAACCTCCAACCTTTGGGTATTTGTGGGCATCTCCTTGCATAGCTGAACCGGTAAACATAGTACTACTAAGCTTACTTGACCTAAGGCTACATAAATTCCATGATGATAAATCTTGATTAAACTTAAAGGCATCCTCAAACACAGAGGGAGCAAACATGACACCTGTTACTTTCCATTTTCCTATATCTTGATTAAAAGTACTTGCTTGACTAAACATAGCACTTATATTAGTAACATTGCTCATATCCCATTTTTTTATGTCTTTATTAAAAGCACTTGCTCTAAAAAACATATAGCTTGTTGCAGTAACCGCACTCATATTCCAATCTCCTATGTCTTGATTAAAAGAAGTAGCACTAACAAACATATTGCTCATATTAGTTACTTTCCCTACATCCCAATCTCCTATGTCTTGATTAAAAACACTTGCTTTCCTAAACATACTATCCATATCCTCTACATTACTGGTATTCCACTTTGTAATGTCTCCATTAAAAGTACTATCACTATCAAATAAAGTCTGCATACTAGTAATAGCACTCGTATCTATCATATTGAGGTTGGGGCTAGGGTTGTTGTTCCCTCCCGAACCTTGCCTTGTTTTTTCTGCACTGATAATAGCTTCCAGTGCTGATTTTGTTGTTGGCCTGTAATAGCTCGCTACTTCGCTTGGGAGTTTCACCAGCCCTGTCTCTACATTGATAGTCGCAAGTGCCTTTTGTCCCGAGTACGCTCCTGCAGAAGTAATGGTACATTCCACTACTCCATAGGTATACTCAGTTATAGCAGTATCATGTATGTTTGATTTATTTGCTATGCCTGTTATCGTTACTGTATTGGTATTTTTTGCAAATGTTACTGTTAAGCCTGTTTCTTGTTTGAGGGTGCTGTTATCTACTGTGCTTTCATCACAGGTAAATGATAGTCCACTAGGACTAATGCTGGTAAGTACTCTTGTTGTATGTGCTGATGTTGGTGTTGATCCTACTGTTGCTGAAACCTTTGTGGCATTTCCTATCGCTACTACTGGAGTGCTGGCAGATACTGCTGTTGCTTCTGCTGATATTTTTGTCTTTTTGAAGCTGTTTACTGCTACTGCGGTGATATAGTACTTTGTATTCAATCGTAGGTTGCGTATTGTATAGCTTGTTGCTCCTGTTGGTACATCGTCTTTTTCTGCTCCTACTTGTGCATTGCTTTCTGCTTTTGCTCGTGTTTTTACTGTTGCTCCATCTATGTTTGTTTTTGAAGCTATATAGTATACTTTGTAATCTATTTGATTATCTCTTAAATCAGTTCCTTCTGCTGTTGTTCCTTTTACGGTTGGGGCTGTTATGGTAAGCATTATGGTTACTCCTTGTGCATTTGCTTGTATGGTGGGCTTTCCTGGTGCTGCATAGGCTTCTTTTGCTACAAACTCCTTACGGACTCCTGTTGATGCTTTTGTAGGATCGGTGCTGTTTACTGCTTGTACTACTATTTCATAGGTTCTTCCGTTTGTCAATCCTGTCAAAATAGTGTTTGTTGTTCCTGCTGACACTGTTTTTGTTGCTGTCGCATCTCTTATTATTGCTGCTTCATTTCTTGCACTGCCTCCTTTGACAACACTGTATACTTTGTACGATACTTGTGCTACTGCTAGGGTAGCTCCTTTGTTTGTTTTGTGGCTTGCATCAAGGCTGGGAGCTGTCCACGATACTCTCATGCCTGTTGTGGTTACTGCTGTTTGTATATTGCTTACTTCTGCGGGGGCTGTCGCTTGTGATGCGGTTGTTACTGTTGCCACTGTCGATACTGCTTTTTTGCTTGGGTCTGTTTTTATGGCTACTTCTACCACAAAATGATACTTTGTTACTCCTTTTATTGCTACTACTGGTGCTGTGTCTGCAGACAAGCCTAAACTGGCAAGGGCTGGTACTGTGTACACTCTGCTACTGGCACTGCCTATGTTTACTTTCCTGCCTGCTAGTACTTCTGCTACTGTTGGTGTTGTGTCTTTCTGTAAGCCGTATACGGTGTATACTAGCTTGTCATTTGCTGTTATGTTTGTGCCATCGTAGTCTTTTGCTCCTGTAAATGTGCTTAACTGCGTGAGTACTAGCTTTATTGTTCCTGCTGTGCTTGTTGACGGTGACACTACTAGCTTGTTTGCTAAGGACGAGGTAGGTGCTACTGCTTTGGAGGTATAGACTTCCTTTATTTCTCCTACATCGGTGTAAAAGCCTGCTGGAAAGAGATTGGTTGATACATTGTAATCGGGGCTTGTTGTGTTTACTATCCTCACTCCTATGTAATAGTCTTTTGCTGTTTCTACGGGCGTTGCTCCTGCATTGCTTCCACTGGTGCTGTCTACTATTGCTATGGATAGTGTGTTTTGAGTTGTTCCTGTTGCTTTTGTGTACTTTGCTACTCTTGCTCTACTTTTTTCCACTGCCCATAGGGCTGATACGCTGGCAGGCTTTCCAGTTGTGTCTTCTTTCTTGAGGTATAGCACATAGTAGGCAAGATCTCTTGCTTCAAGGGCATTGCCATTTGCTTTGCTCACTCCTGCTATGTCTGAGGCATTAAGCTGTACTGTTATGACTTTTTTTCCGCTGTTGCCTCCTGTGGTAGGCACTGCAAATACTACTGCATTACTGTTAGTGTAGGTTGTTACTTTTGGTGCATTTGGGGGCGTAGTAAGTGTTGCTGTTTTTATTGTTGCTGATGCTCCTATGCTATAGGCGGGATTGAGGCTGTTTATCGCTTCTACTCCTGCGGTATATTCTGCTCCTTTTGTTCCTATAAATGTTGCTTTTAATGGGGTGCTGTCTCCTGCTAGCTCTCTTGTTTGTACTCCTGCAAGGGCTTTTATTGCGTCTAGTGTTTTTGTGCTATGGTCTCCTGCTAACTATGTATACTTTGTACTGTATCTGTGCCTGTGTGAGTTTTGCTCCGCTGGGGGCTTTGTGGGCATTGGTAATGTCTCCTGCACTAAATGTATAGACTGCTGTTGCGGTTGTTGATGTTACTGACTCTACAGAGAGTGTCGCATCTTTGGCAGCTGGCGGTGCGGTTGAGGTGCTATCGTATACTGCTACTGCATCAGCGAGAGGGGTTACTGGGCTTACTCTGTTATTTGCTATTTGTAAAAAATCAAAGCGATAGTTCTTGGCATTTGCTTGGTACTTGGCTACTTCTAAGCCATCTGCTATACCAAAGCTAATGGTGGTAGCGGTATTTGTTATGCTTTTTTCTGCTATTACGGTAGCTCCTTCTTTCATACGCAGGGTGTAGTATTGTCCTATGCCCGGTGCTTGCTTAAATGTTGCTTTTATCTGTATTGCTCCTGTTTTGTCTAGTGTAGGCTTGCTTCGAAAGAGTTCTGCTGAGGGGGCTGTGAGCTGAGAGGGGGTGGTTATGTCTTTTGGGGTTGATGTGCTTTTGTTGCCTGCATAGTCTATTGCTTGTATTGTTACTGTGTATGTTTTGCCTTGACTGAGTTCTTCGACAGAGAGTGATGTTGTAGGATAGGCTACTTTTTTCTCGTTGACTACTGCAGTACTTGTGCCTTTCTCTTGTATGCTTATACTGTACTCTTTTATGTCTTTGTTGTTGCTTGTGGGCTCTGTCCATGTTATCTGTGTTTCTACCTTTGTTGCTGATACAAAGGGATAGCTTGCTTGTATGTTTGTTACTGGATCGGGGTCAGTGCTATCTGCTACGGTACTTACTGTGGCATTTTCTGCTGTTCCTTTGTTGCCTGCATAGTCCTGCGATTGTACTGCCACTGTATACTCGGTGGTGGCTTTGAGGCCTGCTATCTGCGTGTTGCGCACTGTTCTGTCTGTTATTGTTACTGTCTTTGCTGGTGTTTTGCTATCCTTTTCTGTTGCTGTTATGGTCACTCCTGCGTAATCTCTCACATTGGGCTCTTGCCAGCTTACTACTATGCTTGTTGCTCCTCCTACGGCACTTACATTACTTACAGGCTCTGTGCTTTTGTCGGTTGTTGCTAATTCTTTTGACACTGCAGTGGAGTACTTTCCGTTTTGAGAGACATATACTTCTACTTTGTAAATAAGCGTGCCATAGAGTTTTGTGAGTGCTATGCCATCTTTTGCTACATATACAGTGGCATATTCTTTTGCCTGTGCAGTTGCACTGCTGACACTGGTTGCACTGGTATCTTTGCTTATTGTCTCTTCTGCTACTACGGTATTTGTTGCGGTTGCTGTGACTCGTACTTGGAGTTTTTTGTTTGAAAAGTCAAAGCTCCCCCACGTAACAAGCAGGCTTTCATCGGCTGGGCTATTGCTTTTATCGTTTGCTGTTACTGTAAGATCTGCCTCTGGCAGTGCTGCTACTGTTTGTGAGAGGGCTGATGGCACTATGCCTCTGAGTGCTTGCTTTGCCGTGCTTTTGTTACCATTGCTATCTTTGTACACTACTACTATATCATAGCTGATGCCGTCTATAGTAGGGACAGCAATGCTCAGCTCTCCTTGTGTTACATCTTGTACTGATACTTCTGTCTTTACCCCTGTAGTTTTTTCTATTACCTGTATTGTGGCTTCTGCTATGTCTGTTTTGCCTGATGAGAGTAGTGCTTTGTCCCATGTTAGCTTTATGCCATTTGTTGCTGATTCTACTGCTACCTGTGTAAAGGTGTCCTGTGGGGCAGTTTCATCACTCAGTGTTGTAACAGAGCGGGTTGTTTTTGGTGATACTTCTGAGTCCTTTTGGGCTTCTATCTCTACAGTGTAGTTAGTGAGTGCTTGTAAGCCTTTGAGTTTATACGATTGTCCTTGTTGAAACAATGCACGATATTCTATTGCAGGAACACGCACTTGTATGACTTGTGCTGGCGTTGTAGAGGTAGCTTTTACAACTACATGTGTAGCATCGCTTGGGGCTTGCCAGCGTAACGAGAGTGTCCCATCATTGCCTGCTGCTTGTATCTGCACATTGGACACTGATGCAAGTGTAGGGGTTACTGGTGTCCCTCCTCCTCCTGATGAGGAACTGCTACTGCCCTCCGAACATCCTACGAGTACGAGGGTAATCATTGCTAGCACTAAAAACAGTGCAACGAGAGTTATGCTTTGCTTATATCGAGAGTGTACCCCCCCCCCCCCCCGATTTTTTTCATGCTGTGTAATTCCTTACTCAACCATATTTTTTTCAACTGTTTTTTCATAAAAATCTCCTTTATGATTTTATCTATTATCATGTATAATTATTATACACAATGCACAAATATCATTATAGTAAAAATACTGTTTTTGTGTAGTATCTTTTCAAAAGAAAAAAAAAAAAAATACATCGAAATACAAAAAAACGCATAAAAAAAACACACAATTTATATATTCATTATCTTCTCACATACGGTATACTATAAGTACAGTATTCTTATGAATATAAAAGAATCACTCAAAGAACTAGTCACGACTTTTCCTCTTTGTCCTGGTGTGTATCTTATGAAAAATTCCAGTGCTGACATTATCTATGTAGGAAAAGCAAAAGAAATCCGAAAACGAGTACAATCATACTTTCGTGATAAAAATAGTAACAAAGTATATGTACTGATGAAGCAAATAACAGATATAGAGTACCAAGAAACACAAACAGAATATGAAGCCTTATTATTAGAACATAATCTCATTAAAAAATATCAACCAAAATTTAATATCTTGTTAAAAGATGATAAAACTTTCCCTATGATAAAAATCACCAATGAACAGTTTCCTCGTATTTTACGTACTCGCAAAATTGTCAATGACAATGCAGAATACTTTGGTCCATACATTGAAGCACAAATTATACAAATATACCTTGACTTTATTGAGCGAACCTATCCTCTTCGAAAATGTCGAAAGATACGACAGAGAAAAGAACCATGTTTTTATTACCACCTAGGAAGATGTGCAGCTGTCTGTGCAAACAAAACAGATCATGCTCAATATCAAAAAAGAATACATTCTATACGCACATTGCTAAAAGGAAAGCCTCAAAAACTGTATACATCAGTAGAAAAAAAAATGAATGAAGCTGCAAAAAACCTTGCTTTCGAAAAAGCACAGAGGTACAAAACATCGCTTAAAACACTCTCTAAAATATCGTATTCTCAATTCAAACTGAACAAAGGATTTCGAGATTATATAAATTTTGACTCGTACCATAATCAATGTTGTATAACATTAATTGAATGTAAAGATGAGCTCATTATCAATCAAAAAACAGTGCATATAAATGTGTTTGATAATCAAGATGAAATATTTGAACAATTTTTAATGGCTCATTACATAAACACTATTGAAAAAAAAGCTATCATACTCTCACAACACATAAGCTCTGCCTTACAGCACTACTTTGACACCAACAGCTCTATCACTGTCTTACTTCCAACGAGCTTACAAGAACGAAGTATGATACAAATGGCAAAGGAGATTTCTCACCAACAGCTCTATAAAAACTTACAACAGACAGGAGATAGTGAAGGATTATTAGCATTACAAGAAGAGCTTGCTTTGCCTTCTCTTCCTGTACACATTGAAGGCTTTGATATTGCTACCCATGCAGGGTATCATACTGTGGCATCATTAGTATGCTTCAAAAATGGAGTGCCAGAGCGTAACCAATATAGACGTTTCTCAATAAAAACGCTACAAGAAGGAACTATGAACGATTTTCATGCTATCTCCGAAGTTATAAGTCGCCGTTATACACGATTATTAAATGAAAATCAGCCTTTCCCTGATCTTATTCTTATAGACGGAGGAATTGGGCAAGTAAATAGTGCAGATGCAGTATTAGAAGCATTAGGGTTATGTATTCCCATTATAGGACTTGCCAAAAAAAATGAAGAAATTTATTTTCCACACCAATCAAAGCCTCTTATACTTCCTCAACATCACCCAGCGAGTAAATTATTACAGTTTATTCGTAACGAAGCACATAGATTTGCAACAACATTAAGAGCAAAACGACAATCAAAATCACTTGTAGCGTCTGAGTTCAGCACTATTACAGGAGTAGGAAACAAAACAATACAAAAAATTAATACTTTCTATCCTACACTCAAATCAATATACAATAGCGATATTATATTGCTTTCAAAAAATCTTTCTGTATCACATAAAATAGCACAAGCTATTCAGAAAAAAGCAAAAAATATAGAAGAAAAAAATATACATTAAATCCTTTACCTATCGCATATTCTTCCGAAATATATGTATACATGAGTACTATTACACAGACAATAAAAAACCATATTCTTACTATTACTGGAAAAAGAAGACTTACTATACTACAAAAATTTATTGATGCCACTTATAGCAAACCAGAGCAAGCATTACGGAATGTAGTAGGAGAGTATAGCCCCAAACAAATAATAACAGATCTTCGGCAAATAAGTACTTTTATCAAAAGTCTTTGTGCTAATAATGGACGTAATTTTAAGAAATACTACTCATATACTCAACTAGACACTATTCAATCTATTGTAGCACAGCTTGCGGAAATATTTGAGCCAATTCAAACTTCAACGGGACAGAATACTTTGCGTACCATACTTTATGCAATTCCTCAACATTTAGAATCATTAAAACAATCTATAGGTCCCCACTTTGACATAAAAGCTACTGAAATTATTTCTGAGCTAAAAAATCAAATAGCAGAGTACACAGAACAGCATGTTGATTTTGAAGAACTTCGTGAAGAGCTAAAAAAAGATGCAAAAGAAATACAGGGTAATCTTACAAAATCGAGAAAATTAAAAGATGAAGCTGATGTACTTATGAAAGAACTTGCCAGTACACAAAAAGAGTTTACCAATCACGAAACTATGGCAAAAGAAATAGTAAAGCGTATTCAGACAATAAGCTCTTCTACCAATACAATACAAGCAAAGCTAGAGAAAAGCATAAAAGAACTACAAAGCAAAGAAGTAACAACACAAGAACTATCAGATACAATCAAAACAAACGCAGATGAAAGCTCATATCTTGCAAATACCACTCGTAGCATAGCACAGGAGATAGAAAGCATTCGCTCAGAATTACAGTATCTTACCGCACAAGCACGGCATGCCCTCCATATTAACCACGGAGCTGGCGTAGCAAAATCATATCAAAAATTAGCAGAACAATCAAAAAAGCCGTTACCACAGGTGATACTTGTTTGCTCATCACTCGTATTTTTTACCATAGCAACACTTCTTACTATTCAATCGTATTTTTCTATTCGTGAACTTTCTTCAATAGCAAGCATAGTTACTCAGCCACTTCTGTTAGGAAAAATTATTCTTATCCCGTTATTGTTAATAGCATTCTTTAGCTGTATTGGTACAATACGAACACGTATAAAAAATGCAGCCTCATTTTCCAATAAAGTTGCCGCATTAGAATCATTTCTCCATGTATCAGATAGGTTTCCTTATAACAGCCCCGAAAAGCTCAATACAGCAAACTATATATTCTCTATCATCCGTAAAGACTTTGGACTAGAACATGAAATGGGAGGATATGCACAGAGTAAGTAGAGTATGCTATGAGAGAGATGCTCTACTTGCTAATTCCCAAAGAATCATATATCCATTTTTCTTCTTCGCCTAAATCTATATCGCCTTTATCAATATATCTCCACTTATAACGAAGTAGCTCAGAGCGTTGTTTACTGCCTATTTTCTTACTATCATAAAGCGAGTTGATGATACACTCAAAAGAAACTCCTAGCTCTTCGCGATATTTCTTTAATACTTTTTTCGTCTCGTCTGTATCTGTAATATCCAATTTTTCCTCTAAGGTATCAAAAACATCTGAAACAAGGAGAGCACCAGCAAACTTATTTGCTAAACCCTCTCCTTTTCCATACAGCAAATGATACAATTCATGAGCAATAGTAAAAAAGCATCTTCTCAAATTTTTAATATCAGCTGTATCAACATAAAGAATGATGGTAGGCATTTTTTTCTCACCAACATATCCACATACCCCATCAAGAATATCGTGTTTCTCCTCAATTAACAAAAAAATACCATACTTATGCAAAAATTCACGCATATTTTCTACTACATGACTTTCGTTTTTCTTTATCTCTTTTGCTCTATTCACTACCTTATTTAAGAATTCATCATAATTATGATAATTATAGTTTTCATACTGATAATCACACATATATTTTTCTTGAAATTCTTTAAATTTTTCAGATTTTTGTTTATCGTATTCTTTATATTCTTTCTTCTCTCGTACTTCTTTATAAATCTTCTCTCTATACTCTCCTCCTAACCTGTTATATATATCAATATCTACATTATTCTTTGTCCTCGCATTAATATCAGAAAAATACTTATCTTCTCTATTTTTTTTCTCTTTAGTATTATACATAAAATATACAAGAACATCATCATCCTTTGCATATGTCCTTAAAGCATTTTCTAAAACATCTTGAGCAGTTTTATCTTTATAAAAATTAAGATAATCATGCAATATACTAACACTTTCCCATTCTTCTAATTCACCTTCATCAGAATATTCTTCTAAAAGTTTTATATCCATAGAAATAGAATGTATTTCCTTATTTTTTATAGCATCTTCTATTGCTTTCTTTATATTTTTTGCTGCCACTAAATTTTTTTTAGTTATTTGATGCATTTTTATACCTTTATATTTTTTGCATTTCTTGAATTATTTTTTCTATCTTTCCATAAATCTCATTATATAGGAGCATAAAATCGTAACAATCATCTCTATCTATCTCATATTTCTTATCGTAGTCAGCACTATTCCTTAAATTCTTTAATGCCAAGCAGTTTTTTTGTATTGTTTCTTCCTCTGGAAAATAAAGATTACAAAAATTTATAATTGTTTTTTCATGTAACCTATATTTCTTTTGTTTTTCTTCACGAGACTTAGTTTCTTTGATTTTATTCTCTTGATTTTTAGATACTTTATTACATACCATAATATACTGAAATATTGAATAATAATACCGACTTATAGCAGAAGCAAAAAACTCCTTATCACATAATAATGCTCCTGCATGATAATTATCATCAGATTTTTTAATCATCTTTTCAATATAATCACTATTCTTCTTTACTTTTCTTTTATCAATCATAAATTGAGTACTATGTACATGACTACCTTCTTTACTAATCATCTTATGTCTCTATTACTTATATAATTATTATACTATATTTTTTATTTTACTATCTCATTCTAACATAGCTTTCTGTGCTACACTAATAGCATGAGTTATCCTATACGTACCACTTACTGTGGGCTTATATACGCAAAGCACGCACAGTCAACAATCACCATAAACGGATGGGTAAAAAGCATACGAAACCATGGAGGCTTACTGTTTCTCATTATTCGCGATAGGACTGGCATAGTACAAGTAGTCATTGATGAACAATCAAGTCCAGAACTCCAGACAATAAGCAACACTCTCCATCCTGAGTATTGTGTTGCTATCACTGGAAAAGTGACATTACGAAGTACCGATACTATCAATCCTGAATTGAGTACAGGCGAAATTGAAATACGCCCAACAAATATAGTAGTACTCTCAAAAAGCAATGTTCCTGTCTTCACCATAGAAGAAGAAAAAAGTAATGCCGATGAAGACACTCGTCTTAAGTATCGCTACTTAGATCTTCGCAGTGGATGGATGCAAAAGAACATACAGCTTCGCCATAGCATAACACAATCATTCCGTGAATATCTTAACAAACATGCATTTCTTGAAATAGAAACCCCGACACTTATATGTTCTACTCCCGAAGGAGCAAGAGACTTTTTAGTACCTTCACGATTACAACAAGGAAAATTTTACGCACTTGCACAAAGCCCTCAAATATATAAACAGCTTCTTATGATATCAGGATTTGATAGATACTACCAGTTTGCTCATTGTTTTCGAGATGAAGATTTACGTGGAGATCGTCAACCAGAACATACACAGCTTGATATAGAAATGAGCTTTGTTACAAAAGACGATGTATTATCGTTTGTGGAAGGACTATTTGGTCATGTGTTTCAGCAAGTTCTCAATATTGAGCTTCCGCCTTCCTTCCAGCGTATAAGCTATCTTGATGCCATGAACACCTATGGCATCGATAAGCCCGATGCACGCTATCAGCTTCATTTACAAGATATACACGATATTGCAAGCACCATTGATTTTGGAGTATTTAAGACAGCATTGCAACTCCCTACAGGAACTGTAAAATGTCTCGTTATTCCACAAGCAGCCTCACTCATGAGTCGTAAAAACATTGATGCTCTCGAAGCTCTTGCTAAAAAATTTGGAGCAAAAGGACTTGCTTGGACAAAATACACCTCAGCCACAGAAGGATTTACAGGAGGAATTGCAAAATTTCTTGCTCCTCACACAGAGAACATAGTGTCAGCATTAGCACTAGAAGCAAACGATATGCTGTTCTTTGCTGCTGACACATGGCATACAACATGCACTGTACTGGGAGCTATACGTCGCGAAATTGCTCATACACTTGGATATATACCAACAACAAATATGCAATCTGCAAATGATTTCTCGTTTCTGTGGGTAGACGATTTTCCGTTATTTGAGTGGGATGAAACAAACAAACGATGGGCTGCTTCACACCATATGTTTACCATGCCTAAACAAGAATATCTTGATACTCTTGTAGATAGTCCCGCTACAGTAAAAGGCGAGCTATATGATCTAGTATGTAATGGAGTAGAATTAGCGTCTGGATCGGTACGTATTCATGACTATGAATTACAACAAAAAATATTTCAACTATTAGGAATGTCCCAAGAAGAAATACACAAAAAATTTGGATTTTTCATTGAAGCATTACAATACGGAGCTCCTCCCCATGCAGGCATAGCTCCTGGCCTTGATAGATTACTCATGATTATCACAGGAGCAAATTCTATCCGAGATACCATAGCATTTCCTAAAAATACACAAGGCAGCTCCCCTCTTGATAATAGCCCAAGCCCTGTAGAAACAGCACAGCTTCAAGAATTAAGCATACAAATCTCTCACAAACAATGACATACGATATTTGCATCATCGGTGCAGGAGTTATAGGATGTGCAATAGCAAGAGAACTTTCTCGCTATAATTGTAGCATACTATTACTTGAAAAAGGCAACGATGTTGGATTAGGAAGCACTAAGGCAAATTCTGGCATTCTCCATGGAGGATACGATGCCACACATAATACAAACAAAGCATTCTTTGTATACAAAGGAAACCAACTGTACACACAATGGAACAAAGAACTTAACTTTGGCATTCAAAGATGCGGATCACTTGTACTTGCTTTCAATGATGAACAAACACAAGCATTACATGCTCTAAAACAAAATGGACTTAAAAATGGTGTGCCTGATCTTAGCATCATCTCTCAAGAAGAGATTTTAGAAAAAGAGCCTCATCTTAATCCTGAGGTACAAGCAGCCTTACACTGTAAACATAGTGGAATAGTGTCGCCTTATGAGGTAGCGTTAGCACTGGCAGAAAATGCAATAGAAAACGGAGTACAGTGTATCTTTCATAGTAATGTACAAGCACTCACACAAAGCCTCGATACCACATGGGTTATCAGCACCGAAGATACCGAGTATCATGCAACTATCATTATCAATGCTGCAGGAGCATATTCTGACACTGTAGCAGCCCTCACTGGCATTCATTCATATACCATAACACCAAGAAAAGGAAATTACTATGTGTTCAGACGAGACTATCATCCAGTAAACCATGTGATATTTCAAGTTCCTACAAAAAAAGGAAAAGGAGTATTAGTAAGTCCAACATATCATGGCAACATGATTATTGGTCCTGATGCATATGAAGTAACAAGCAAAGAAGATACTGCTCCTGATGAACAAAAACTTACAATCATTGAAGAAACAGCAAAGCATACTCTTCCTTCACTTGACATGAAAATGGTACTGCGTACCTATGCAGGCATACGCCCTACATTAGACACCATAAAAGATTTTACAATAGATTGTAGTAAGCATAATTGCATACATCTATTAGGCATAGAATCGCCAGGACTAACATCAGCTCCTGCTATTGCTCAGTATGTAATACAAAAAATAACCACATTGCTTCCTCTTGCATTACGATCAGATTTTACAGCAACTCGTAAAGCATATATTCCTCGACAAATAGAGAAAGAATTTCTTCCTATAAAAGAAATAGCTCAACTTGCAAAACTCAGTGTAGGCGATCCCAAGCGTATAGTATGTCAATGCGAACAAGTAAGAGAACAAACAATACACGAAGCAATGCTACGAGCTCCTTATCCTGTATCTATAGATGCAATAAAAAGACGTACCCGTGCAAGTATGGGATACTGTCAAGGAAAAATATGTCGCCCTCGTATTCGTACATTGCTTGCCCATTTCATGAAAGTACAAGAGGAAACTATTGATGAAAAATAAATGAATCTGACTCAAAAACCTATAATAACACCATTATGCTACTACAGACACATACTACTCCCATCCCTGCGATTTTGTTACGGCTTTTTTCCATCTTTTATACACTACATCCCGTTCATCTGATTGCATACCAGAACTAAACTTCTTATCAAGACACCAGCGTTCTTTGATTTCTTCTTTACTATTCCAAAACCCAGTGTATAGCCCCGCTAGATATGCTGCACCAAGTGCTGTTGTTTCTGCAATAGTAGAACGCAACACATCTGTCCCTACAATATCTGCTTGAAACTGCATTAAAAAATTATTTGCAGAAGCCCCTCCATCCACCTTAACACTGTTCACTGCTATGCCCGAATCTTTTATCATGGTAAAAATAACATCCGCACTTTGAAACGCAATAGACTCTAGCGCAGCTCGTATAAGATGATTTTTATTAGCACCACGCGTAAGTCCTACTATCGTACCTCTAGCTGATGAGTCCCAATAAGGAGCTCCCAACCCCACAAAAGCAGGTATGATATACACCCCATAAGTATCATGCACTTTGTTCGCAAAATACTCAGTATCAACCGCATCCTGTATAATGCCCAGTTCATCTCTCAACCATTGAATAATAGCACCACCAATAAACACGCTTCCCTCTAAAGCATACTGTGTATCCTCTTCTCCTATACTTGCAGCAACAGTAGTAAGCAAGCCATTATTACTTTTTATAGGAGTACTTCCCGTATGTTGCAAAATAAAACAACCAGTACCATAGGTATTTTTTATATCTCCAGAAGAAAAACATGCCTGTCCAAACAACGCTGCTTGTTGATCGCCTGCAACCCCAGTAATAGGAATACTCTTTTCCTTATACTGCACTTCTCCAAACAGAGAAGATGATGCTTGTACTGCAGGAAGCATGGCAGCAGGAATATCAAAATACTCTAAGAGCGTCCTATCCCACTCCAGCGTATGAATATTAAAAATGAGTGTTCGCGAAGCATTTGTGTAATCAGTAACGTGTACCTTCCCTTGTGTTAAGTTCCAAATAAGCCATGTATCAACCGTTCCAAACAACAACTTACCTGCCTCAGCTTTTTCACGAGCTCCTGCTACAGTATCAAGAATCCACTTAATTTTTGTTCCAGAAAAATATGCATCAACAACCAACCCAGTAGCATCGACAATATACTGACACATCTCTTTGTCTCTCTTCAATTCATTACAGAAATCTGCCGTACGTCTACATTGCCATACAATAGCATTATATACAGGATCTCCCGTATCCTTATCCCACACAACAACTGTTTCTCTTTGATTTGTAATACCAATACTCTCTATATCTTGTATCTGAATATGTAAAGATGACATTGCTTCTGTCATAACTGAATTTTGAGTTGCCCATAACTCCATAGGGTCATGCTCTACCCACCCTGCTCTTGGGTATATCTGAGAAAATTCCCGTTGTTTTATCGCAACAATAGTTTGCTCTTTATCAAAAATTAATGCTCTTGAACTTGTAGTTCCCTGATCCAATGCAATAATATACTTAGACAATACATTCCTCCTTATATACTATCATCTAATAACAGTATACTTTTTTTGTCTATTCCATGCTCATACTATACATATATAGTATATGCATTACATTACATATGTTATATTACATCTAATTATCTGGTTAGGAGGAAAAGCCATCAAGAATCTTGTTTGCTACAACAGTAAGCACTTCATCCGAAGGATTATCATAGGTTGTAAGCAATTTTTTTGCAGACTCAACCTTTTCTATACGTACATCAGGAGTATTAGAAATGACTTCCATTGCCTTTTTATACAAAGCCTGTCGTTCTGCATTTTTTGTAAGATCAACACTATCATTACGCTTTTCTACTTGTACTGTATTCGTTTTATCAACTGACTTCTGCCTTGAGATAGGTTGAGATGATGGTACAGAAGTAACTTTTTTAATATCCATGCTATTCCTTTGTGTATTTAGTTATCGACAAATACATATATAAATTTTATCAGTTTTTTACAGGATATACAAGTATTGTAAACTCACCTTTCAAGACCTTTTTTCCTGTTTTATACAGATCAAGCAGGTATTCTACCGTTCCACGCACTATTTCCTCATATACCTTACTTATTTCCCTTACAATAAGAACTTTCCTACTGCTATCAATATCTGCAATTTCTTCCAAAAGCGATACTATCCTATACTGTGATTCAAAAAAAATACAGGCTTTTTGAATATATAAATACGTTTCAAGTATTTTCTTACGTTGTCCCTTCTTTCTAGGAAGAAACCCCTCAAAAACAAAGCCTTTTCCATGTAACCCTGCTATGCTTACCACTGATGTAACAGCACTTGCCCCTGGAATTGATATAACCTTGATATTATGTTCAAACGCTTTCTCTACTATTATATTTCCTGGATCACTAATGCAAGGTGTTCCTGCTTCACTAAGATACGCAATAGATTGATTATTTTGTAATATCGGTAATAATGTCTTGCAAAATACATATTCTTCATTATGAGAATGACAACTCACCATCTTTGTATGTATATCATAATGACTAAGCAATTTACGACTTGTGCGTGTATCCTCACATGCAATAAGCGAAACATCCGCTAATACATGTAATGCACGGCTACTTATATCAGACAAATTACCTATAGGACTAGCAACCATATACACTATCCCCGTATGCATACTATCCTTCTTTCTATCCGATACATATCAGTGCAAATAAAACTCATCAATTTGATGCAAATAATCAATAATAATATCTTCCATCTGCTTATATTCTACTAAAAAAGCATCATGTCCATATACCGAACTTATCTCCCTATACTGTACCTTAGGAATAAATGGAAGCACAGATTTCACTTCACGCGGGTAAAAAAGTATATCTGAATCAATGCCAATCTTTAACACATCAGCTTTAATAGACCCAAGTGCTTTCTCTATAGTTTCATGCTCACCTTGTATATTATGTTCATTCATCATTTCTAACAATCCCATATATGAAAAAATGTTAAATCGTTCAAGAAATTTTGTTCCTTGATACTCTAAATAACTACTCACCATTCTTTTCATATCATCTATTCTAAAAGGCTCTTCAAAGCCCTGCTCGTCAGCTTCATTTGAGAGTCGCATATTTACACTTTGAAACAGCTGAAAAATGATAGGAGAACGAAAAGAAAGAAAAGCAATCTGTCGTGCTAACTTTAATCCTTGTTTACCTGCATATATATCCTTGCGTTTCCATGATGGGTCAGAATAAATACTTTGTAACTGCAAATAATTATAAGCTACCATCCATGACGAAATTTTTGCATTTGCAGCTATAATAATAGCAGTCCGTATTGCCTCAGGGTAGCTAACAAGCCATTGATATAATAACTGTCCTCCCATTGAAGTACCACATGCTATTCTTATTTTTGTAATCTCTAAATGCTCTCGCAATATATCAAACGCTCTTATACAATCTTTCATACTGATAAAAGGAAAATCATGTAAATACTGTTGTTGCGTTTTAGGATTAATATCCAAAGGAGAAATAGATCCATACGGTGAGATGGGATTATTCACACAGATAACACAGTACCTATTAGGATCAAACACATGCCTTTCTCCTACAATACCCGCCCACCACTTTGCAGGATTATCTGTTGCAGTAAGTGGATGAAGTATCCATACTACATTGTCTTTTTGTGCATTCAATGTTCCATACACAGTATAATGTAAACGAAAATCTTTGAAACAGTATCCTTTTTCTGTAACAAAATCTTTAATTGTATAAACGGCTTCGCTGATGCTAATAATTACTCCTGCATAATAATACAAATAACTATGTGTATACAATAGCTATACTCTATGTTACATTACTCTTTTTATTGGTAGTGCTTGTTCCTTTTGTTTTCTGTTTAGAAGAACCATCAGGAGAAGAATGTTCTTTTTTCTCCTTTTTAAGCGTACTCTCTGTAGTGCTTGTCGATGTTGAATCAGGCTTCTTATCTGTAGCTTTTGCATCTGCTTTTTTAGTACTATTCACAGGTTTACTGTCATTCACATAAAATCCATCTCCCTTAAACAGTACTCCTGCTCCTCCTGATATCAAGCGCTTAAGAGTCAAATTGCTACACTGAGGGCATTCTCTTTTAGGAGAATCTTTTATTGAATGAAATATTTCTATAACTTCATCACAACTTGAACATTGATAATCATATGTTGGCATAATACATCCTTTCTATATTA
The DNA here is from genome assembly GCA_965218205.1 of Spirochaetia bacterium. Taxonomy (GTDB): domain Bacteria; phylum Spirochaetota; class Spirochaetia; order WTKD01; genus CBDDCA01. Next base: position 2,189,830 of record OZ244590.1, read on the forward strand.
TTGTATACTCTCTTTATTTTCTATTTATCTATACTTATTGTACTGTACTATAATACAGTACTTACTACATGTACACGGGCAACAACACCATACTACCCTATGGTATGTTTCCTTCGTTATTCTTCCCTAATAGGGATGCCAGCTTGCTTAAGAGCTGCCTTTATATCTGCAATACTGTAGGTACCGTAATGCACCATCGATGCAATTAAAGCAGCATCAGCCTTCGCAGAAGACAATACTTCCACTAAATGATCTGGAGTACCAGCTCCTCCAGAAGCTACTACAGGGACAGTTACTTCTTCTGAAATACACTTTGTTATCACACACTCGTAGCCTTCCTTTGTTCCATCTGCATCTATACTATTGAGTACAATCTCCCCTACCCCTCGATTAACAGCCTCTTTTGCCCAAGCCAGAGCATCCTTGTCTACTTTCTCTCTCCCTCCTCGAATAACAACCCTATACCCACTTGGCATCACTGCATCTGCTAATACATCCATCCCCAACACTATACATTGGCTTCCAAAGTGCTTTGCTCCTTCATCAATAATGGCTGGATTAAGTACCGCTAAACTATTAACACTTACTTTTTCTGCTCCAGCCAAAAGTAAGTTATGCATATCCTGTACTGATTGTATGCCTCCCCCCACCGAAAAAGGTATATATATATGTCTTGCTATATCCTTTACAATATGTATCATGATAGCCCTCTGTTCAAAAGACGCAGTAATATCATAAAACACTAATTCATCTGCCCCTGCCTCATAATAATGCTGAGCAAGCTCTACAGGATCACCTATTTCACTATTATTCTTAAATCGAATGCCTTTTGTTACTTTTCCTTTACATACATCAAGACATACTATCACTCTTTTTTTTAACATAATACAAGTACTATTTTTCTACATAGTATACAATACTGCATAGAAACTATTATTAGTATAGCAAATTAGCAAAGAAAAACAAAACAGCACGAGCAAAAATAATAAAATTTTTAGCACTACTATAGAGGTGGATATCTTGTTGATAACTTCCTATACAAATCAAGTCTTTTTTGCCCAAATGATTCTCTCATAAAACGAGATGTATAGGTATATATCTTTTCAAAATCAGCCTCTTCATAATGCAACATATCTTCTTGATACTCTTCACGAAGCCCTTTATTTGCAAGAATAATATTTACATACGACTTAGGAAACCCTTTCATTTTAGATTCTTTTGCGTACATAAATCGTTTTTGTGCTTCAAATCCCCAACAAAAATCATATATCTCTTTCAATCTATCAGAATACTGACCATATTTAGGATGTTTATCTAGCTTTTTATGATACTCATGATCCAAATGTAATTCTAGACGAAACTTACGATCTAATTTTACTATTGAAGCAAGAAGAAATGCTACCTCTACAGACACTGCTATATCATATGCATTACAGTGTTTTCCAAAACGAAACCCTATGTCCAAATAAAAACTCACCCAGTCTTGTATTTCATCATTACTATCATATGTATAATACATACTATCATCATCGGCATTACTACTTCTATTTTTCCTATTACCAATTTCTGCCAATACCTTTTCATCCTCTTCAATAATCCATATTCTCCCTCTCACTGACTGATCAAAATCATTTGTTACTTCTATAATTTTCTGAAAATTATCATAATGCTTCATAAACTGACGCATGCTGTGTATCTTTTGACAAAAAATCCATTCATCTCCGAGAAATTTCCATAACGGTATTTCCAGATCTTGAAGTTTAGCGTTCAGATCTTGAATATTCTCCATCCACTTTTTTTGACCATGTAATAACTTTAGCCCTGTGGAATCAACAATATCTATTGAGTAAAAACAGAAAAAATAATTAAGAGGCTTTGCGTTTTTCTTTTGCTTGCTCACGAATTAATTCCTTGATGGCAGTCTCCTCTTCAAATAAAGATAGTTTCATAACACTTTTAGGTATTCTGTTTTCAAATTTTTTAAGAATATCTTTAATACGAACACCTTCTTCCTCGTTTCTCTTTGCTTCAGTATAAATAAACTCAGCGACTTCTCTTAGAGAAACTAAAAAAATGGAGGCAAATACATCGGCTTCCCTTTCTACCAATGACTTTTCTACCCCATATTCTCTATCCACCACAGCACTTCTTTGAGCTTGATTGGGAAAAATATGTAATATAAGATGTCCAAATTCATGTAAGAGAGTAAATACTCTATTTCTATTCTCATTCTCGTCTGAAACATATATTATACTAACTTTAGCTCCTTCATGATCCTCAGAATTAGGATCTGGTTGATACTGTAATTTTCCATAAGAATTATATATTTTCTCTCTTGTAGGAACAGAGAAAATTTTACATTCTACATTTTTCTCTTTTTCTAAGTAATTTTTTATGGCATTCCCTACATTTTTAACATCCTCAAAATTACATGACTTAAAAGAATCACTATCTCTCACCTCTTCAACAATTTGCTCAATTTCGTCATATTTCTTAAATGAAGATTGTAATATACCTCTCATAATCATTACTAACCTCCTTTTTCATACAATAAGTAGTAGTAGTAGTAGTATACCATATTTAGTACTATAAATCTAGTAATAAGACAAAAAGTTACGTAGTAACTGCAACCCACTTGCACCCGATTTTTCAGGATGAAACTGTACCCCAAACACAGATTCCTTTGCTATGATAGAAGAAAAAGAAACAATATAATCAGTATATGCAAGAGTAGTATCTTCTGTTTCAGTAGATAAGTAATACGAATGAACAAAATACATATTTGTTCTATTTTGTATATCCTTTAATAACGGGGTATTCTCCTGTGTAAAGCGTATAGTATTCCATCCCATATGCGGTATTTTATCATGTTTATGTTCTGCCTTAAATTTTTTACAATGCCCCGAAATAATATTCAAACAATCACGAGACCCTTCCTCAGTAAACGATAGCAACACTTGTGCACCAACACAAATACCAAGAAGAGGATTTCCTTTTGCTGCCCAATCAATCAATACTTCTGTCCATCCTAACGTATACAAACATTGCATCATATACGAACCATCACCAACGCCTGGCACAATAACATGCGTACAACGATGAATATCCTTTTCCTTTGAGCTAATAAGAGGAGTATATCCTAAGTATTCCAGACTATTCTTTACTGACGCAAGGTTTCCTGCTCCGTAATCAACCACTAATACCATAAAAGATGTAATAACCTCTAATTATACGAAAAGTTTGTAATATATGCCATATATTCATCTATTTTTTTAGGAGATATATGAATTCCCTTAATAATCATTGTCGTATCAACAGATGTAATAAATGGAAGAGAAGTATTTTCTCGTACATCAAAATTATCCAGTATTGCTGGAAGTATTATTTTAATAGTTGCTAAATCCTTTCGTAGCCCCGAATAAGGAATGGCAACAGTGGTAAGCAAGTACCCTGCTGCATCATATCCATTAGAAGTAATGAATCCCCACTCAGGAGAAAACCCACTATCAAACAAAAATTTGTCAGTAAAATCAAGTTTTCCATGTATCCAAAAACCACTTTCTGGATCAACAATATCTTTAATAGCATCATTAAGCTGCCAATCAAAAAGCAAATGTAAGTATAACTCTGGATCAATATTAGTAATTGCAACTACATTTTTATACTGCATATCAAAATAAAGCATACCATACTCTGGTTCAGAAAGCGACCATAATCGCCCATCAACCCCCATAGCTTGCATACTGCTTACTCTCAATATATTTTTTTTACTCACAAGACTATCAAATCGAGCCTCAATAAACACTAAAAAATTATCGTCTATCTTATTTACATATATCTTTCTAATGAGATTCCCAAACAGAGTAATGTCAATATTAACATTTTTCAATATTTTTGCTGTAATTTTCTTTATAAGAGACGAATCTTGCACAAAAGCATATAAAGAAAAGCCACTATAAAAGGGACTCTTTGGTAATTTCACTTCAGTAGCTACAGGAGCTTTTACTGTCTCTTCATTTTCCTCAGAAGAAACACAGCCTGTAGTTGACACAATGATAACAAAGAGAAGTACCAAAGAAAAATATATATTACGCTTCATGTATTTTTTTCATCCCAATTTCAATAGATACAGAGTTTACATCATACATAGTAGAGACAAAAGAGTCAGAGGTCTTGTTTCTACTTATTACAATATGCTCTGCCAATGTTTCTTCCATCACATACGACTTAAAAGATTCAAGTGCAGACATATACATATCATCATTTAATGTTACTTCTAATTTTATTCTATCAGTTATGGTAAAATTTTGCTCTCTTCGTTGTATTTGTATTAAACGAATAATATCTCGAACAATGCCTTCTTGTTGTAACTCTAATGTAAGTGTAGGATCAAGTGCAACGGTCATAGAACCTTCGTTTAATACTTTAAGATTATCTTTTTCAAGCCTGTCCACAATAACATTGTCTTTATGTAATTCTACTTCCTGACCATCTACTTCAATAGTGAGAGTAGTACCTTCTAGTAATGATCGAATTTGATTAGAATTGAGGGACGCAATCATCTGAGCAGCCTGCTTCATATTTTTTCCTAACACTTTTCCTAGCACTTTGAAATTAGCTTTTACCTGATATGAAACAAGATCTTCTTCATTTTGACGAAATACTACTGTTTTTACATTAAGCTCTTCTTTGAGTATATCTTCCATTTCTTGTAACGCTATTCGCTCCTCCATATTTCTCGTAACAATATACAGAGTAGCTAACGGCTGCCGATTCTTTAGTTGATACATACTTCGTATTCCTCTTCCCAAAAATACAGCTTTTTGTACCGAAGACATACGTTGTTCTAAATCGGCATCTCTTGCATATATCGGTGTAGGAAAATCACATAAATGCACTGACTCAGGCATTCCTTCTATTTTAAGATTCTGATAAATTTCCTCACTGATAAATGGCACTATAGGGGCAGTAAGCATAACAAAGTTTATAAGTACCCGATATAAACACTCATAGCCTTCAATTTTATCATAATCATTTATGCTTCTCCAGAACCTTCTTCGAGAACGCCTAATATACCAGTTATTCAATATATCTAAGAAATTATATAATGCTTTTAATGCTACCAAAATAGTATACTGATCTAAACAGCGATCTACAGTCTCTATAAGCAATGACAGTTCTGAAAGTATCCATTGATCAAGAGGATTCTTTGCAACAAAATCATCTAAGGTACTGGGTGTTACTCCATCTATATTGGCATATGTTACGAAAAAACTATACGCACTCCATAAGGGAAGCAAAAAACGTTTTGTTTCTTCTTTAAGCTGTTCATCAGAATATTTTAAGTCTTCAGCCTTTAATACCGAAGAATTCATAAGAAACAATCTCAGAGCATCTGCACCAAAAGTATGTATCACTTCCATAGGATCAGTAAAGTTACGTTCAGATTTACTCATTTTTTTGCCATCTTCAGCCAGCACTAAACCGTTTACAATAACATTATTAAATGCTGGGGCATCAAATAAAGCAGCAGCCAACACAGTAAGAGTATAAAACCATCCTCTTGTTTGATCCAAGCCTTCACTAATAAAATCGGCAGGATAATTATTTTCAAAAAACTCCTTATTCTCAAAAGGATAGTGATTTTGAGCATAGGGCATAGCCCCTGATTCAAACCAACAATCTAACACCTCAGGAGTACGTCTCATTGTACCTTTTCCGTCTGGTGCTTCCCATGTTATTTCATCTATCTTATGCTTATGCAAATCATCAATCTTTTGTCCTGACTTCATTTCTAAATCTTTGACAGAACCAATAACCTCAATGCAAGACTCATCCTCATTCATCCATACAGGTAAAGGGTTGCCCCAGTATCTATTACGGGATATAGCCCATTCCTGAGCATTGTCTAACCATTTTCCAAAACGCCCCTGTTTTAAGTGTGATGGTTGCCATGTAATTGTATTATTTGCCTGTATCATCTTCTGCTTTATTTTTGCTATATCAACAAACCAAGAACTTACCGCCCTATAAATAAGCGGCTTCTTTGTTCTATAACAAAATGGATAATTATGTAAATATTGCTCACGCTTTACAAGGTTTCCTTCTTCTTTTAAACGCTGAATAATAGGCTTATCAGCATCTTTTACAAACATCCCCTCATAATCAGGAACCTCATTAGTAAATTTACATTCCGCATCAATAGGACATACTACAGGAAGTCCTGCTTTCTTACAAACAATAGCATAATCATCTTCTCCAAAGCCTCCTGCCATATGTACAATGCCTGTACCCTCATCAGTACTCACAAAATCAGCACTATGCACAACAAATCCCCCTTGTGAAGCCAAATCACTAAAATAAGGAAATAACGGCTCATAGGACAGTCCCACCAAATCTCTCCCTTTATATCGCTGTACTATACTGTATTCTGATGCATCTTTATAATAATAAGAAAGACGTTCCTCAGCTAAAATATAGATTGCATCTTTATCTTGTACTTTTGCATACTTAATTTCATCTCCTACTGCTAACCCTTGATTAGAAGGAAGTGTCCAAGGAGTAGTTGTCCATGCAAGAAAAAATTCATTGTGTGCATTTTGTACCTTAAAACGCACAGTAACCGATGGATCATATACCTGTTGATACCCTCCTAAGTTCACTTCAAAATTAGACAAAGGGGTAGCAAGCAGCGGACTATACGGAAGAATATAAAACCCCTTATAAATATATCCTTTATCCCATAATGTCTTAAATACCCACCAAATTGATTCCATATAAGGAAGATCCATTGTTTTATAATCATTGTCAAAATCAACCCATCTCCCAAGCCGCTCAATAACCTCCCTCCATTCAGATGTATAGCGTAATACAATACTTCGACAATGTTCATTAAATTTTGCAATACCAAATTTCTCAATATCAGTCTTCCCCGAAAGCCCCATTTCCTTCTCTACCTCGTACTCCACTGGCAAACCATGACAATCCCAGCCAAATCTTCGCAACACATGTTTCCCTTTCATAGTATGATAGCGAGGAATGATATCTTTTACTGTACTAGGAACAAAATGCCCAAAATGAGGAAGCCCTGTAGCAAAAGGAGGACCATCATAAAAAACAAACTCTTCTTTCCCTCTATTTTTCTCAAGAGATTTCTTAAAAATATTCTGTTGTTTCCAAAAAGATAATATATTTTCTTCTATTTTTGCAAACTGTACTCTTGTACTTACTTCACGATACATATTATTCCTTCCATCTATTTATTATTTCTTATAGTATAGGACCATACCTCTTTTCCAAATCGATGTACAAAAAATGTTGCATCTGGCATTACATAATAAGGAATACGTAATTCTCCCCCTGTTGATTCAAACTGAATATACATTTGTTTCTCTCCTCCATTATCAAATTGTACATATATTGTTATCATGTGTTTCGGCTCTATTTCTGACAACGGAATCATAAGCAATTTTACCTCATATGCTTTACTGGTATCTCCTATATCAGTACTATTAGATTCTTCTATTGACACTATCGGTTCTTGCACAGTTATTGTATTTTTGCGTAATCCTATATACAAAGAAGATTCTGAATGCACACTCTCTCCTGCAATAGGTATTTGATCTAAAATAGTACCTGCTACGAGCTGCTTACTTTCTTTTTCACTATCAAGAATAAGAGAATCATTTTCAACAAAATAAAATTCAAACTGAGGAGAATGTTCTTGTATAAACGAAAATACTTCGGTAAAAGGTAACCCTAATACATCCGAAAATATATTCTTATCCTCTTTATTACCACGACTTACAACAAGCCGTACATCAGTAAAAGATGAACGAAGAAGAGTATTAGAAGGAGGATCTTGCCCAAGCACAGTACCGGGAAAACTTTCATCAAACACTTTATTCACTGAATAAATGTCAAAGTACCTCCCAAGCCCATTAAATGTATTATCATAATCTTCATAAATATCTTTAAGCATAATACCCACAAAATTAGGAATACTTTCTACCATTCCTCCCTTACTTATAGTGAGCTTGATTGTTCTGTGCTGCTTTACATTGATACCATGTTTAGGATCTTGAGAAAGCACTTTTCCTCTATCTTCAGGATTATCAGATTCCAACTCTATTATTTCTGTCTTCAATTTTTTTTCCTGTAACTCCAACATAGCAACCACTAAATCTTGTCCTACTACATTTGGTACTACCACTGACTCTGAGCTTACAAAAAATATGAGAAACACTACCCATGCAGCACTTACCATAATAAGCATGTACAGCAACAGTTTTATCGAAAATAAGAACATAGAAACAATAAAAGATTTTTTCTTTTCATTCCCATGTATCTCAGTTTTTTCTACAACAAAGGTATCTTGTAATTTTTTTTCTTGCTGATTTTTAGTGTGATACACATTTGTGCTAAACATTATATCATTATCTTTATCTTCCATTTTTTATCTCTATAATTTTATCGTATTGTATATTTCTGCTACCTTTCTCTTAAAATTTACCATTACAGCAGCTACACTTATCTACCGAAATATGCTCCCAACAAGATGTTTCTGTCCCTGCACAAAATCTTTCCAATGCATTTTTCGTTTATGCTCTAATTGTAACTCTTCTATCGCAAGACAGTCACACACTGTATTTACTATAATACCATACTTTGTATGAATACCAAGCACAGTACCTGGCATAGCTTTTTCTCTGCTCAGCATCCCAGTTTCTTTTTCTATAATTTCGTTTGAGACTACCCGTGCTTTCCATATCTTTACCAACTTTTCGTGTAAATGCACTTTTACTCCCGAGAGCGGAAAAGAAAATGCTTGCGTTAAATGAACAATTTGTTTTGCACTTTCACACCAGAGCAAATACCCATACCGAGAAGTATACTTTAATGTATACACTGCCTGCTCATTCACCTGAGGAGCTGCATTTGCATAGTACTGCTCATACTCCGTAAACAGCTTTGTAATCAATGCTGCTGCATCATGCGCAAGAACAGATTCTAACTGTTCATACCCATATTCAGGGAGCATCTTTCGTTTACTTTGTAATACTATATCTCCTGCATCCATCTCCTGCACCATCTTTTGTAATGTAACTCCCGTATGAGTATCATACGATAGTAATGTTGACAAAATAGGATTAGCTCCTCTATAACGAGGTAATAACGAAGGATGCACATTTACCGTACCTTTAGGAAACAATGCAAGAAATTTTTCTCCAAACATTTTTCCATACGCTACACATATCATACAATCAGGGCTATACTTTGCTATCGTATCCCGACACTCTGCACGTAAAACTTCAGTATCAATAACAGGAATACCTTTCTCCTGTGCGTACAACTTTACAGGAGTAGGACGGAGAACCAATTTTCTTCCAGCAGGCTTATCTGATCGCGTAAGCACTGCCACAACAGTACCACTCTGTACGCACGCTTCCAAAGAAGGAATAGAGAATTGAGATGAACCAGCAAATAATATATTCATACATGTCCCATTTTCTTTATTATTTATTTTTGTAATGACTGATACTCTTTCAGTATACGAGAGCACATATTTTTAGGCAAATGATCTACAAACAATATTCCCTGTAAATGATCATATTCATGAAAAATAATGCGAGCAAAAAACGAGTCAGACTCAATTTCAAAAAAATCTCCCTGTTGATTTTGAGCACGAATACGTAACAATTTAGGGCGAGTAACATCTGCGTACACTCCAGGAATACTTAAGCACCCTTCTTGATATGTCACCATTTCTTTTCCTACATGCAAGAGCTGAGGATTGATAAATGTATGCACGGTATTCTCATACTTTACAAGAAAACACTGAACATTCCAATCTACTTGAGGTGCAGCTAACCCCACCCCTTTTTGCTTATCAAGAATTTTTTCCATTTGATGCAACCCATTTTTTAATGATGCGTTAAAATCATGCACCACATCAGCCTTTTTACGAAGAGCATCATGAGGATATACAACAAGTTTTAGCTTCATACTTTTATTGTACTATAACTATAATAAATTAGAATCATTGTAAAAAATAGGCAAATATAGCATAATAAAACTATGAATTTACAACAAACTACTCAGAACATAGTTATCATTGGCAGCGGTCCTGCAGGCCACACCGCTGCAATATATGCATCACGTGGATTTTTACAGCCCGTAATGTTTGAAGGTTGGTTAGCTGGTGGTATTGCAGCAGGAGGACAGCTCACCATTACATCAGAAGTAGAAAATTTTCCTGGATTTCCAGATGGAATTTCTGGCCCTGATCTTATGGAAAACATGCGAAAACAGTCATTACGTTTTGGCACTACTATTCTTACCGAAACAGTGGAATCTATAGAACTACAACAATCTCCTTTTATTGTTCGTTCTAGCACTACTACTCTTTCAACACATGCACTTATCTTTGCCACAGGAGCCATAGCAAAGCGACTCGGGATAAAAGGAGAGAAAACCTATTGGGACAAAGGCATTTCTGCCTGTGCCGTATGTGATGGAGCGCTTCCCATTTTTAGAGACAAGCCGCTTATTGTCATAGGAGGAGGAGACTCTGCATGTGAGGAAGCAACTTTTCTTACAAAATTTGGAAGTAAAGTGTACTTAGCAGTTCGCCGTAACGAATTACGTGCATCAAAAGCAATGCAAGAAAGAGTACTACAACACAAAAAAATAGAAGTGCTTTGGGAAACCGAAGTACAAGAAGCAAAAGGAAGCGAAGGAGTACAAGGAGTACTAAAATCGGTAATAACTACTCACAAAGGCAATACATCAGAGCTAGCAGTAAACGGACTATTTTACGCTATTGGTCATACTCCTAATACCACACTTCTTGAAGGACAAGTTGATCTTGACAATGCAGGATATATTATAACTCGTCCAGGCACCACAAAAAGCTCAGTTGAAGGAGTATTTGCATGCGGAGATGTACAAGATCCCCATTACCGACAAGCAATCACCTCAGCTGGGAGTGGATGTATGGCAGCATTAGATGCTGAACAGTGGCTTCTCTCACAAAACAAAACATAAACTTGCCTATTATATAAAAAAAGCGGTGTTTACACACCGCAAAAATTATATAGGAGGATATTATGATTATTTTTCTAAACCAATAGTGAGAGAAGCCCCTTCTCGTTTAAGACGAAACAGCACCTCATTTTTACTTGCAAGATTTAAGTTAGAATAAAAATCCTTTAAGTTTCTTATTTTTACATTATTGATTTTTTCAATGACATCTCCTGCACGCAACCCTGCAGTTTGAGCAATACTTTCAGGATATACAAATGTAATGATGACTCCCTCAGATACTTGTATTCTATTTTTTACCCCCTCAGTAATTTCAGATATCTTAAACCCAGGCCATACCTCCGCTTCTTCAGAGGTAGCCTCTTCTCTATCACCTAAACGTATAGAAAGAGAAAGTGAAACATTACTCCGATACAAATCTACTGTTACTTTTTTATTAGGAGGCAACGATGCTATTCCTGTAATAAGCTCTCCTGTATCTTTAATATTCTTATTATCAACAGCATAAATAATATCACCAGGACGCACTCCTGCTTTATCTGCTGGTGAGTTTGGGTACACTCCAACAACAAAAGCCCCTTCTTTTTGTCCTAAAGAAGACATTTGTCGAAATACCACATCACTGATATTTACCCCTAGCCACCCATATTCTACCTTTCCTTTTTCAATAACCGAATCAATGGAGAGAATAGCATTATTGATAGGCACAGCAAAACTTAGCCCTTCATTTCCTCCACCACTCTCAGAATAAATCCATGTGTTTATACCAATAACTTCCCCATTGATATTCACTAATGGACCGCCACTGTTACCTCTATTGACAGCAGCATCAGTCTGTATATAGTTATTAAGATTTCCCGAATCTTTTCTTCCACGACTTTCACGATTGAGAGCGCTAATAATTCCAAATGTTATTGAAAATTGAAAATCATAAGGGTTACCAATAGCAAATACTATATCACCAGGATTGAGTGAATCAGAATCTCCTAGTTTAGCAACAGTATGATCTTTTTTAGACTCAAAAGAAATAATAGCTAAATCACGCCCTACATCTACTCCGACTAATTGAGCAGAATATTGTTCTCCATCATAAGTAGAAACTAATACTTCATCAGCATTATTGATAACATGTTCATTTGTAAGCACATAATAGGTATTAGAGTTTCCTTTGCGAACAATAATACCTGATCCTAATCCTTGTTGACTATACTCTCGTTTTGGTACATTATTATCTTCATCATCTTGACCATTAAACGGGTTATCAAAAAAGAAAAAAAAGTTTTCTCTATTGCTTACCTCCACCGTACTTGATACATCTATTTTTACTACAGACGGTAACACAGTATCTGCGATATTACGAGTATCCTTCTGCAATGCTTGTAATAGATTGCTTTGAGAAAATACAGAAGGAACTGCAATGTATACTACTAAAATACTAAGAGAAAGTATTTTGATTATCTTCTTCATTATTTCTTCTCCTTAATGTTATAATATTTTAATTTCTCTCTATATATACTATATCAAACTCATATTACATAATAATATCTTTATCATTACAATTTTGTAATATAACAACACTTAGTATCTCTCCATTGGCTTATACACAGCTACACCATTATATAGAAGGAAATACCACTGTAAATATAGTTCCTTTGCCTATATCAGAACGAACAGATATTTCGCCATTATATGCATTCACAATACCCTTTACTATACTTAAGCCAAATCCCCCCCCTTGATGCGTTCTATTGCTATCACCGTACCGCTTTTTCCATGTACTCTCCCAGATATGAGGAATATCACCTGCACTTATACCATAACCAGTATCATTTACAACTATAGCAACAGAGCTATCTGTTTGATATACATACAGTCCAATAGATTGCCCTTGTACTGTACACTTAATAGCATTATCAAGCAAGTTTCCTACTAATTGACGTATTCGTACCTCTTCAATGAGTACATAACACCTCGTATCTATATCATGATGAAAGGTCACTGATTTTTCTTCTGCCATCAAACTATACATATCGACAATACTTTCAAGTGCAGTAACAAGATGCACTTTCTTACGAGGAATTTTGTTTCCTCCTGCCTCTATCTCAGAAAGATCCAACACCTTTCGTGCTATATTTTGTATATTTCTAATAGATTGAATACTATCTTGTATTCTTTTTGTTTTATCAGGACTACTTTGTCCCACAAGAAGAGAATCTTCTAAATAGTTTAAGATTCGTGTTAATGGAGTTCTTATATCATGCCCTAAACTAATAGCAGAAGAACGTAAGCTGTTCACCTGACGTTCAATGACATCAAGCATCTTATTGATATTTTGTTGCACACGAGTAAACTCCCCTCCTGTATCAACAGGAATTCGCTGATCAATATTCTGTTCCAAAATAATTTTTTCTGCAAACTCATTGATTCTTTGCAGTGGACGCAATGCACGAGCAATCATAATTCGTGAAACAATATATCCTATAATAATAATCACTAATAACACCCCAATAGAGCTTTGTAAAATACGCCCAAGAAATATATTTCTCTCTAAAGCAGATACGATTATCTGTATATTATATTCTGCCTGTTGTACCTCATATAACATGAATTGTGTTCGATTTATGCTTCCATCTTGGATGATTTCTAGTACATTTCTAGAATTAAGAGAAAAATTTCGAGAAAAATTAACTTCTGTAATATCTTGATTTTTCCATAGCTGTGGATATAAAAAAAGTATCACCTTAGCATCTCTTTCTATACGGAGTGCATACTCATTCGTATCAATATCTACATCTCTCTGATATTCATTTCCTATTGTAGTGATAGTGGCTCTTGCTTCCATGTTTGCATCACTAGAAAGATGAGATAATAGAGTCCAGTATTTTAACAATTTTTGATTTACTTGTTTTTCTTCTTCATCTAAATATTGCAAATAAATATTACAAAAAAGAACAATAAAAATAATAATAAACCCTAACAAACTAATAAGCGTTGTCTGTGTTGCCAAAGAAAAAGAAACATTGAATTTAATTTTTTTTAAGAACATAGCCTACTCCTCTATTTGTATGAATAAGCGAATTCTTAAATCCTTTATCTATTTTTGCCCTTAAACGAGACACTAATACATCAACAACATTTGTCCGAGGATCAAAATCATATCCCCAAATTCTCTCCAAAATCATATTCTTTCCAAGTACAAGTTCAGCATTTTCCATAAAATACTGCAACAACATAAATTCTCTTCGTTGCAGTTCAATTTCTTTTTCTCCGCGTATAACTGTTCGTTTAAGCAAATTAAGCTGTAAATCTTCATACAATAAAATGTTATCCACATTTCCTTTTCCTGCTCTGCGTAAAAGACTTTGCACGCGTACAGAAAGCTCAGAAAAAGAAAAAGGTTTACATACATAATCATCAGCACCAGCATTAAACCCATCTATCCTATCTTCAACCCTATCACGAGCACTAAGAAATAGCACTGGTATATTCACTCCTTTTTTTCTCCATGCCTTCACTATCTCTATGCCATTTATAGCTCCCTCAAGCATAATATCGACAATAGCAATTTCAATATCGGTTGTTTCAATATATCTATTGGCATCAAAGGCATTGCTTGCTTGCTCAACAGAATATCCAAGCTGCTCAAACCCTTTTACTACAAAACTAAGGATTTGTGTATCATCCTCTACTACTAAAAGATACGCCATAACTACCCTTTATTCTTTATTTTAATATCATGCAAAGCATACACTATAGAATTAGGAGGAACAGACTCTGTAAGAAACACATTACCATTTATAACACTATCTTTTCCAATGACAGTATCTCCCCCTAAAATGGTAGCATTTGAATAAATAATAACATTCTCTTCTACTGTCGGATGCCTTTTTACTCCTTTTAGTGCCTTTTCCACTCGTTTTGCTCCAAGCGTAACTCCCTGATACAAACTGACATTATCTTTTATAACAGTGCTTTCACCAATAACCACCCCAGTACCATGATCAAGAAAAAACCGTCTTCCTATTGTTGCACCGGGATGTATATCAATAGCTGTTTTACTATGTGCATGTTCAGTGAGCATTCTTGCTACTAACGGTTCATTAAGTGTATATAATATATGTGCCATACGAAAAATAGCAATAGCGTACATAGCAGGATAACACAGGAGTACTTCTTGTAACGAAGTAGCAGCAGGATCAAACGAAGCGAGGCTTGAAGCATCCTCAAATAAATATTCACGTAGTATATCTGTTTTGCGTAACACTTTTTGTTCACATAATGTATCACCATTAAAACAACTCAGTACATTTCTCAACGAATGTACAAATTGCTCCTCTTGTGTATTACTAAATATATACACATAAAATGCATCTGCACAAGGAGCAACATACTGTCTCAATGACATATCAATATATTTATGCATGCTTTCCTTTCTTATAGTAATGCTTCATTTTCCACTAAAAATACCATACTGTCAATACATCAATTCCTGAATTTATAAAACTTGTTGTTTTTATTTCATACTTTACTTTATTTGAAGGATCATCACTTGCTGACGATACAATGGTATGGCCATCTATAAAAGTAATAGGATAATATGTCCCTTTCACTCCTACTTGTAACCCAAAATAACGCACAAACCGAAACTGTATTGACGCCTGTAGTCCTACTCCAAGTCCCCATGTCCCTCTTGGATTAGTGCTACCAGGATTTTCAACAAATACATTGGTCGCAAACCCTCCACCAACTATAAATATCATAGAATCTTGTGGGATAGTCTGTGTTATTCCAAATAACCATTCAAAACCAAGCCCTTTCAAAGTTTGTGCTTCAGTATCGTTCACTAAATAATCCACTTTTGATGTAACAATTTTTACTTCACTATCATTCACTACAGGGGACACTACTCCTTCTGTCGATAAAGGAAAATATATATCCATAAGAACAAGTAAATGTATATTACTCCATTCTATAGGAGGCTCTATCATTACAGCGGTATTAAGAGATAAAGATTTATAATACGAAGATTGATGCACAGAGTCTGTTGAACCCGAAGACGAACTAGCTTGTGCCGAACGTTGAAGACGGTATGACCAATGTACATACTTATATCCTAATCCTAACAAAACCCGCAACGATTCATCCTCATATATCGTGTTAGCATTTTGTGCTGCTTGCTTATGTATACCCTCAGTAACCGTATTTTGACCATATAGTGGTGCATAGAACAGCAGTAATAGGCATACTACTACAATGTATTTTATTTTGTGTACCATTTTTTCCTCCTCATTAAATAGTATAATTTAATAAAACATAGATATATGTATTATATCCTTTTTTGTTTTTTTGTTATTATAAAACATATGAAACAATTTACTATTTATTTATTACAAGGTATATTTATTACCTGCATGCTATTTCCTACATTTTCTCAAACACAAGAAAAAAATACAGGAAACTGGCTTATATCTCGTACTTCTCCCACTATTGATATGAATCAAGAAGAGAAGAAAGAAAATTTTGAAAACTTTGTAGAGCTGATGAACTCTTTGCTTGAAAGCAATATTACTCCACAAGCACTCGACAGAAATGATGCAGGAGAAATGATGATTTTATCACAAACAACACCACCGGCACAGCTAGCCCGTAACTGGATATTACAATCATATAAAAATGAAAAAGAAATGCTACAGGATATTGAGAGTAAATCTAAAGAAAATATCTACCCTATAGGGTTGGACGTACAAAAAGATGGTGCCTATGTATTATTTTTACAATCACAGCTTACAATGAAAAATTTTCGTCTTATAAAGGTACAGAAACAAGAAACTCTCACAAAATCAATTGATGACTATCTCTCCTTAGGGCTTATTCCTATTGCAGTAAGCTCTTTCAACGAAAGCATATGGGTTATGCTTGCCAGTTTTAAGGAAATCATAGCGGACTCCCTTGAACTTCAGATAAAAATAACTCCTCTTGATACTGTAGGTACTACCCTTGATACTGTATTACAAAACGAAACATCACAGATACGTGCGTTTACTACCATAAGCACTACCAATGCACTTCTTATTATTCAACATAATAAATAATACCATATACCAACATGCATAAAAAAAGGCAGTGTATTACCACTGCCTTTTTTACTATATTGTATTGCGTACTAGCTTCTAGTATTCAATTTTTGCCCCTATAGCGATGAATCCTAACTTTGCACCATTCACTTTATTAATGGTATCTTTTGTTGTATAGAACGAAGAAGTTTCATTATATGTTGCTTTTACAACATCATCAGACTTCATTACGTTTCCAGATTCCCACCATGCAGAGAAAGTTACATTCTTTACAAGGTTTACAACATCAAATCCAAGTTTAAGTCTCAAATCACTTTTATCAGCAAGCTCTCGAAGTTCTGCTTTTTGACTACCAGTAGCACCAGTAATGGAATATTCAACTTCAACTTCAGTAGCATCTGTTATGTTAAACATACGCCATGCAGCATTAAAGAAAGGCTTAATATAACCAAATGTCATAGAAGTTTCTAGCAATAGACCAAAGTCTTGACGTGCACCAAGTGTAAATTTTGTATCTGTTACGTCAAGCTTAGGATTTGTAACTGAACCTTTAAAACCTTCTGGTTCATACTCACCACCAAACACATAATTATAATTTAATATCAATGCAAGCTCTAATGGGAGCAATCCTGGTTTATCGTCTTCTTGACTATCCCACACTGATATCTTCGCTCCTACATAGTTGTTCTTAAAATCTCTGAACACAGCATTTGGCATAGAACCATACAGTAATCCTAATGAAGCACCATCAGTAACTTTTATGTCCTTTCCTGAGCCAGTAGCATCAATGTGATCATCATCTTCATCTGCATCATAGCCAAGACTTTTCCAATCATATTTTACCCCAAGTGCCGCTTCAAATGCAGTCACATTTACCGTATCGTCACTTGTTCCATTAAGTTGGGCAACCACTGGATTAGCACCTGATACTGGAACAGTCAAAGCAAATGCCCCAAACTTATCTACTTCATTTTCTAAAGAAACTTCAAATCCAAGAGAAGTAGTGAGGGTATTTATTCCCATAGGCATTTTATACCCAAGGAGTAATCCTACAGTAAGAGGGTTTCCTTCTGATAGAAGCTTTCCTTCGTCATCATAATCCTTACCAGTACTTCCACTAGGATGTACCCCAGCAATAGCAGTTGTTTGTAACTTCAATATAACATTCTCAATAGCAAGAAGTTCAAAAAAGAGTGAAAGTTGTATTGGATTATTTTTCTGATATGTTTTATAGCTTCCTGCAGAAGAAACTCCTAATCGAATATCAAGTAACTTATCTTGCTTAAACCCAACAGAAATAGCATTGTTTGATCCTGCTAATTTATCAGCAAGGGTATCTGCCCCGTTGTTAGTGCCATCGGTGATATCATTGTATACCATTTTACCATCCACATTCTTTACTCTGTACTGAAATAATTGAGGAACAACTGGTAATTTATCCGATTCTACTTTTCTTGCACCTACATACTGTGCAGTATCTGATGCTGATATTATACTGTAATTTATAACAGAATAATCTAAATCACCATCATCCAAGCCTTTTTCAATAAACCCTTGATCTCCATGACCATCATGAGCAAGTTTCACATATACGGGTCCTGCATAAATAACACCTGATATAGTACCCCAAGAAATTGAAAGGGGCTCTGTGTTAGTATTCTCAGTAGACTTATATTTTTCTGATGTACTTCCAGCACCTTCATATTTCGCAGTAGCCTTAATCTCAAGGTCTTCTATCTTAACATATCCATATGGTTTCTGATCTTCAGAAAATTCCATATCAGCTTTATCAAATATTGTAGAAGTAATCTCTAGCTTTGCTTTTCCTTCTAAGCCAGCTCCTCCTACATCTAAATTATAACCAAAGTAAGTTGATACTTCTGGCTTAAATTCCCATTCCACAAAAGCCTTCTCGTTTAGAGTTTTATCAGTAGCAGCAAAAAGTGAAGTTGCAACTAATGATAACACTACTAATGTAAATAATCGTTTCATATTTCCTCCTTCGAAACTTTATTAAATTATATTATATATAATCACCATTTTTATTTATTTTGTCAATAAAAAAATGTAAGTTTTTAAAAATTTAAACATTATTTTTTCATTTCTTATACATAAAGCCAATAATCAGGCATACAATCATTCTGTATTCTTTTTTACACCCTCTATAAAGGCATTAATTCACCTTATACCTTTCATATATTTATTATATTACTCCTCTACATCCTGCTTAGCAAAATAGGAAACAGCCTGTCCTGTTCCCTTTCGAAGAATAAGTAATCGATTATTCTCATGTACTACTACTATATCCGACACACCACTTATTGCAACAGGTATATCTGATCGGACACTTACATTATACGCATCCTGTGTATATACTTTTTGTGTAGCTTCAATATACTGAGTTACTTCATCCCAGCTGCCTACATCGTTCCAATGAAAACGTGCTGGTACTACCACCGCTTTTTGTGTATGTTCCATAATGGCATAATCTATTGATACTTTTTCAAGTGTCATAAATTGAGGATATACAGGTGTATATGAAACAAAGTCTCCTACTGCTCCAGTGTTCCATTCAAATGTATCGTGTAATACAGTATGAAATAGCTCTTTAGCATAGAGAGAATATTCTTTGTACATAGTGCTAACAGAAAAACAGAACATACCACTATTCCAAAAAAAATTTCCACTTGCAATATACTGCTTGGCTGTCTCATAATCTGGTTTTTCACGAAATGATACTACACTAAGTGCTGTTTCCTTTTCGTTGCCTCTCTTTTCTCCACATTCAATATAGCCGTATCCAGTTTCTGGTTTGCTTGCATAAATACCAAAGGTTACAATGTTTCCTGCTAAAGCATGTTCTATTGCTATATGTGCATCTTGTATAAACTGTTCAGTACTGTATATAATCTGATCAGCAGTAATAAGTAGCATAATTGCATCTTCGTACTTCTCTTGAATATATCGAAGTGCAAGAGCAATAGCAGGGGCTGTATTGCGTGCAATAGGTTCTCCTATAAGGGTTATTTTGCTCGCATGCTCTTTTGATAATGACATATGAACAGAAAATAAATCAAAATACTGCTGAGAGGTAAGAATAAGTATTTCATCACCCAAAGGCAGTACTCGTTTCACTGCTTGCTGTATAAGAGTTTCCTCTCCTATTTTTAGAAACTGTTTAGGGAATGCAGGTAATGAAGCTGGCCATAATCGAGTGCCTTGCCCTCCTGCTAATATTACTGGAACGACTTTGCGTTTTCTTTCAATCATATATTATACCTTATGAAAAAACATATTCAGCACTATAATATCTTATTATATCATATAACTGAGAAAACATTATTTGCATATACTCTCTATTACATGTATACTAATTAGTATGAGTGGATTTTCATTTAACCCATACCCTTTTCGTTATTCTGCAAAATACAAAGATACCAATAACAACATAGCAGTATGGGAAGAGCATTTTACAGAACTTCCTAACAAGGGAAGTGAAGAGCATACGGTAAGCGAACAAGAAAAATTAGATCTTATACACAAAAGATCAGAGGCAGGAACGTTTCCTTTAGTAAATTATTCTACCCAATATGCTTTGGGATGCTTTGAAGGCTTAAAAGCATATCCTCAAGAGGACGGTACCCTTGCATTATTTCGTCCTGATAGAAATGCAAAACGCTTTACTACTTCTATGCAAGCCTTGTATATGCCTCCATTTGAAACACACATGTTTATTGATGCAACAAAACAACTCCTTTCTTTATCACGTAACAAAGGTTTTTTTCCTCAATATGATGCTACATGGAAAGACAGTCATTTTTCTACTGCAACAGCAGTATATATTCGTCCTTTTACGTATCCTGAAGGCGGTATTGGACTTAATATTTCAAAATATCCATGGGTAATCATGTATGCTACCGAAGTCGGAAAATACCTTGATACACATAACCAGCATTCACTTATAGTAAGTGAAAAAATAAGAGCTACTCCACATGGGACTGGCTGGATAAAATGTAACTCCAATTATGTTATTTCTATCCTTGCAAAACAAGAAGCAAAAAACAAAGGATATACTGAACCATTATTTCTAGATGTCAGTCGTTCCTATGTCGAAGAATGTGCATCCTGTAACATATTTTTTGTACTAAACGACAATACAATAGTAACACCTGAGCTTGGAGACACAATATTACCCGGTATAACAAGAGATAGTATTATTTGCATAGCAAAAGATATGGGCTTTGTTGTGGATGAAAGAAAAATCTCTATTGAAGAAGTTATGAGTAATGCAAAGGAATGTTTTGCAACAGGCACTGCGGTAGGCGTTGAATACTTTGGTACACTTCATTACAATGGCACATCTGTGCAGTTTGGAGATGGTACAATAGGGGAAGTTTCTCATATATTACAATCAACACTTAAAAAAATTCAATATGGACTCTTAGAGGACAAGCATAATTGGCTTACCCCTGTATAAAGTGTTGTATAATTGGATAAAAGAGGCTAGTTTAGTCTAATTTTACTTATGTAAGAGTGCCGCCACTACTTGTTCATTGTTTCCATCATCAGGAAGCTCTGTGGCTACTGCTTCAAATATTTTCATATCAATATCAGTTACATTCCCCAATACTATTGACAAGTTAGTGTACGGAAGGTCAGTATACGCACTGCGGACAGTATCTTGACGATGTATATTTTGAAGCATAGTATGAGATTCTCGTAATTCCTGTAACGCTCGTGTCAAGTATTCTTCGTTAGAATAATCACGTTGATATAATTCAAAGAAAGCTACCCCTATATTGTTCTTTAAGTATGCCAAAGTGCTAACTGCTTCAACAAAAAACACATCTAGCTTTTTATCTATTAAAGACACTGTCTCTTCGCTCTTAAATATTCTCTTCTGTAATTGTATGGCTTCTGTATAATGTACTATAGCAGCTTCATAGTTTTCTTTCTGAAACAAACTATTAGCAGTAGAAACAAGTAATCTTTTTCTGCTTTCGTTTTCTTCGGGATAAAAAGATAATAAATCCAGAAACATACTACTGGCCTCATTCCAATTTTTCTGTACATATTGAATCAGTGCATACAAATAGTGCACCTGTGCTGTATTATATTGCTCTTGTAATGATTTACGAACATAATGTACTGCATGTTCTAACTCATTTCGATAAAACAGTAATTTAGCTTTATAAAAATAAAATCGAGCAATATCATTTTTTCTTGTGATAAAACTATTATTTGCCTGTGCTTCATACATATGTTGTGCTTCGTTGAGAAATTGTTCAGCAAGCACTATTTGATTATTATTTTCTAATGCCATTTCTGCTTGTACTACTTTTGATTCTATAATACGATATATATCTTTTAAGGTGAGTGTATTTTTCTGTTCGTATAGCATTTCACTTCTCATAAACTGCTCTTGAGCAAAATCGTACTCCTTATTCCTAAACAAATACTTTGCTTTTAATACATGCAGAAATGGATCTTCCGAAAATGAACTGAGGAGCGTTTCCAGTATAGGAGGAACATAATCATAATAATCATATTGTAAAAGATATTCAATAGTATCAGTATATGCAAGAAAAAAATGTGATTGAAATGATTCATTTGTAAGTATTTTCCTTACCATAACCATGTCTTCAATAAACTGCTGTGCATGATATGATTTATCGCGTACTGCCCAACGGAGCATAGGTATCTGTTGACGCACAGCATAGTGCGTAATATCTGCCACTTTATTGTACTCATATTCTGCATAGTGTAAGTATGTATCGTCTAAGAACATATCGTACATGTCTATATAGGTATCTGCTTTTCCTAATATAAACTCTGTGTCCTCCTTATTATTAAAAAGCCACATATTATACAGATGTATTGCTAACTCATTATTTCCCTGATAATTACGTACAAAAGAAATAAGATTTAAAAATCCTTTACGATTATAATTAACACTCTTGGCTAGTACATATTCTTTATTGTCAATAATAATTCTCTTAAAGTAATCATTTTGTGCTACTCGTTGCTTTATGTATTCTCGTAAAGAATCATTTAATCCAAATAGTAGCTGTTCATATTTCTTCTCTGCTTCAAGATACAGTTGTTGCTGAATATATTCTTCAGCATATCGAAAATAATAGGAAGCCATATATCGTATTGAGCTTGCTTTAAGAAACAAAGCCTCACTCTGTTCATACTCTTGTGCTTGTAAATGAGAGTATCCTTCTCTATATAACAACCATGCTCGTAATGGCTGCACCATCCAAAGATACGAACTAAATAATAACGCAGCAGCAACAGCCACTTTTGGGACTATACGCAGAAAAAAATTACGAGTTGCTCTTAGTACTGTATCACTTAATGAACTCAGTTGTACAGAAAGTTCATCAAATTTATATACATGAGAATCTTCAAAAAGGGGAACTGAATACCCTAATGCTCCTTCACAAACTCTACGAATATAGCTAGAAGATAGCTTATTG
This sequence comes from Spirochaetia bacterium, assembly GCA_965218205.1. GTDB lineage: Bacteria > Spirochaetota > Spirochaetia > WTKD01 > CBDDCA01. The sequence continues at coordinate 2,213,429 of OZ244590.1, forward strand.
ATGACAGCAGCAATAAGAGACACAACTACTTTATCATCTTTTGTATTTATAGTTTCAATAATAGCTCTTTGTAGAAAAATAGTATATAATTTTAAGTTATTAAAAAATTCAGCTTCTTCCCCTTCTTCAAACTGAAATACTATATCACTTTCTTCTTCACTTTCAATGATAGTTTCTTGTGCTTGATTTCCTGTAAATTCGTCTTTTATAAACTGTAATATTTGTTCATCTTTAATCTCTACAGAAGATTGTGCTAACTGATCCTCATACTGCTCTATACTAAAATTATGTATATCTTCTAAATCACTGAGCTCAATATCAGCTTCATCTGTAAGGTCTCCCTCTATACCCTCATCCTTTAAGAGAGAAAGAGAGCCCATGCCTTTAGCATTTATGACACCTTCTTGTGTAGTATCGTCATCACTTGCAGTAATGCTCTTGTATTTGCTGGGGAGAACAAACTCAGTAAACTCATAGTTCTGATTTGCTTTGTTCTCTTCCTGTATTGGAACTTGCTCTTGTGATACATCACTAATATCAGTGCTATCAATAGCATCTATAACTTGAGAAGAAGTACTATGCTCAGATTCCTGTTGCTCTTGTTGTTCTAATGCAGTATCAAGAATATTTGATAGTACACTATGTTGTGTTTGTAAGTTTTGCTCTACGTCAAGTATTGATAAAAAAGGATGCTCTTTGGTATAAATCCTATCTTCATTTGCAATAGTGAGAAGCTGTTTTTCAAATTGTAACAATTCATTCCGATCTGGCATAAAAACGTAAGAGTACTATACTTTTATTCCTATTATAATCGGCATAAAGCTATTATGCCATAATATAAAATTACGCTCAATAACGATAATAATGTTACACTACCCATAAATTTTAATCATGCTCCTTCCTTTTTTGTTCGAAAATGATAGTATGAAATTGCTGAGACAACACCTTATGGTCATATGTATACTGTGCTTTTTTACTATTTCTGCAAGAACCCAAACTACCGAAGTCTCTTCTCAAACAACAAATTCTCAATTCATAAAAAAAATTACTTCATTTATACAAAATGTATCTACAGGCATTTCTTCTTTCTTTGTAAAAAAAGCTCCATCACCACCAAATACTGTTGAAACACAACAAGGGTTACAGGATACCTTACTATTTCAGGCTCTCAGTGCAATCAAAGAACAAATTCCCCCTTTCATATACGACAAATATGCTGTATTCACCTATTTTGATACCAATGAAAATAGTTCTGTATCCATTGCATCATCTACTAATAATTATAAAGAACCTCTTCCTTTCTTTCGATTACAATCAAATAAAAAGGTACTGGTACAATTAATACAACGTAAAGCCTATGATACGACATTGCAATACAGAATGGTCATCAATGGTGTGTGGAGTTATGATACTAGCAATCCTAATACAATTATAGATCCTAATGGAATACCATTATCAACTATCACTATCCCATCACTTGATAGTCAACATATTCCTTCTTTTATACCGCTTGGCAATAATCGCGTACGGTTTGTACTCTCTTCTGCTACTTCAGCAATTAACCTCCATTCTACTGCTATGAGAGGAGCAGCTATAGATCTTAGTAAGGCACATGCCATATACCTAAACGCAAACTTTACAGGCTGGGATCCCTTTTTATTGAAAATGGAACAAAATACTATCATAGACGGAGCATATATAGCAGATGTAACCCTTAGTCCAGGAACACATTATTACTATTTTCAAATTGATGGAAAAGGCATTCTGGATCCAAAGAATAATGATATTGTGCAACTTAAAAATGGACTGTATGTCAATAGAATTGTAATTAGCAATACATCATCATAGTTCATTCTCCATAATTTATAGCTAGCTCTCTATGCTTCTGTTGTCATATTAAGCATAGAAACATTTTGAGTATAATCTACTGCCAAATCAATAAGATGCAGCCCCTCAGAGTGAATACATTCCTTAAAACATTGAATAAACTCATCATCATTTGAAGGACGATATCCTTTACCACCAAAACTTTCAATAAGATGCACAAAGTTGGGATTACCAAAACTAAGTCCAAAATCAGCAAATCCCATGTTTTCTTGTTTCCACTTAATCATACCAAATGCCGAATCATTGAGTATAATGACAGTAAGGTCAAGATTAAGACGTTTTGCTGTTTCAAGCTCCTGTAAAGACATCATAAACCCTCCATCACCACACAGAGCAATCACTTTCTTATCAGGATGTATAAGCTTTGCTGCAATAGCAGAAGGAAGTCCTGCTCCCATTGTTGCCAAAGCATTGTCTAATAATAAACTATGAGAGGTAAGACTGCGATAATTTCTTGTAAACCATATTTTATATATTCCATTGTCTAAACACAAATGACCATCAATAGGAAAATTATTATAAATAATATCACATAACCTTTGTGGAAGCATAGGAAACCGTGTATCATCAGCATACTTTTTATACTGTGCGTTTGATTTCTCTCTGACTTCAAAGCAATGAGTAAAATCCCATTCCTCTTTATGAGAAACTAGTTCTCCGAGCTTTTTCATTGAATGCGAAATACTTCCAATAACATTATGTTGAGGAAAATATATCTCATCAATTTCCGAAGGAACATGATTGATATGAATAACTTTTCTTCCATCGTATTTTCCATATTCCATAAGAAACGGAGGCTTTTCAATGACATCATGTCCAACATTGATAATCAAATCAGATTTTTTTATTGATTGATGAAGAAAATCAAAATCGGATAACGCTGCAGTGCCTAAATACGATACATGGCGCTCATCAACTACCCCTTTTCCCATTTGTGTAGTAAAAAAAGGTATTTTTGTTTTATTGATAAATTTACTAAGAGACTTACGAATACGCGTACGGTTTGCATTACGTCCAATAAGTAACAAAGGCTGTCTTGATTGATGTATGAGCTCTGCTGCTTTCGCAATAGATGCATCTGTTGCTTGAGGATATTCATACCCTACTGGATCAAATAAATGAAATGATGTTACCTCTTTGCCTGCAACATCTTCAGGCAACTCAAGATGTACAGGCCCCATTTTACGCTCCATAGATACTCTAAATGCTTCTCGTATAAGAGCTGGTATTGATTCAGGATATACTACTTGCTTTGAAAACTTTGTAATAGGAGACATAAGTTTAATAGCATCAATAATCTGAAAACGTCCTTGTTTTGTCTTTAAGGGCTTTTGTCCCGAAATAATTATCATGGGCATTGCTCCCAAAAAGGCATACGCAGAAGGTGTTACAAGATTTGTAAGACCAGGCCCTAATGTCGATAAACAGACACCAGGCTTTTCGGTAATACGACCATAATTAGCAGCCATAAAACCAGCACCCTGTTCATGTCGTGTAAGAATAAACTTAATTGATGACTTATGCAAGGACTCTAGAAAATCAAGATTTTCTTCTCCTGGTACACCAAAAATATACTCTACCCCTTCATTTTCAAGGGCTTTAATCAATATATCTGAAGCTCTCATATTCATAATTGTAGCAAAAAAACCAATAAATATACAAGTAAATACATTAACTTACAAAATTCAAAAATATAACTATAATATAACAAAAAAAACCTACAGAATCATTATTGAACAATGCTATATAATAGTTATGTGGGGTATGTCTATGCAACAATCACCGTGTTTATCTGGGCTTTTTGGTTTGTTATTTCTCGTCTAGGGGTCAGCGACTCTTCTGCATTATCTCCTATTGATATTATTTTTTTACGTCATTTAACTGCCTCTATTGTCCTTCTTCCATTTACGTACAAAATTATACTAAAACGATGTCTTGTGTTTCCTTGCCTTTTAATAAGTATTTGTATTGGAACCATGTATAACTTGTTTTCTCTCTATGGACTGGTATTATTTCGTTCTACTCATGGTGCAATTATTATCACAGGCTTCACTCCTATATTTGGATCTTTATATGTGTTTCTATCAAAAAAAGCATTTCCAAAACAAACATATCTGGCATTATGTTTCATTGTGGCATCAGTATTCCTATTTCTCTCAGGCTCATCTTATACAAGCTCTCTTTTTTTACAAATAGTAGGCATACTATTACTCCTTATTTCTGCGTTTCTCCACAGTTTCGGTATTTGGAATATAGGAAAATATGCCTTCAGTCCTATAGAAGTAGCAAGCAGTGCTACTCTTTTTAGTTTAATTGCTATATTTCCTTTCTATCTTCTTTGGGGAAATATATCCGCACTAAAAACTGACACTGGTTCTGTATTAATACAGGCTTTCTATCAAGGCATTGGGGTATCCGTTATAGCAGTATTGCTTATGAGCAAAGCAATTAGTAAAATTGGGAGCTTAAAAATGTCTTTTTGCACCACATTTGTCCCTGTAATCACTACTTTTTTTGCATTTTTACTAGGAGAGACAGTAAATATTCAAGATATTCTCTCTGCTATACTGTGTACCATAGGCATTTATATTGCAAATACCCATAAACAAAAACTATAATATAATCATATAATTAAGACATGGACATATTAGATAAAAAAAAGCTGGAACAACTCTACATAAAACGAAAAGAAAAAATCATACAAATGATACAAAGCATGCAATATTCTCAAACACTGGATGCAACGAAAGTATTTGAACCGTATAACCCTAAAAACAGAGAATTAGTATATGAAATTGTTGAAGATTATATTTACCCTAAAAGTACCATAGTACATCCTGAGCATCTTGAAGCATTACTACAATTAGCAAAAGAAGGAAAATCTTGCATTATAATGTCTGAGCACTATAGCAATTTTGATTCCATTGGCTTGTACTGTATTATACGACAAAAATATCCCACATTAATCCCTTTATTTGAAAATCTCATATTTTTAGCAGCATCAAAACTAAATACTGAACACAAAGCAGTGCTGGCTTTTTCCGAATCAATGAGCCGACTTATCATCCATCAAGCTCGAGCACAACAAGAAAATATACCACAAGACGAAGCAATACTTCTTGCATCATTGGCAAAAAATTCTTTTCAAAAAATGCAAGAATTAAAGAATGAAGGAAACATTATCTTTATGTTTCCTTCAGGAACACGATTTCGTGAAAATGATAAAAATAGTAGACAGGCTATTGAACAAACAGCAAGTTTCCTTAAACGGTTTGATTATGTATGTTTTTTAGGCATAAAAGGAAATGTATTAACAGTAAATGCATCTGCTAAGATGTCAGTTGATGAGTTACAGATGGATACCCTTGTATATCATGTAGATGCTCCACAAAAATGCAGTGAAGTATTAGACAAAGCACAGCAGTATCCTATAAACGATACCGAACATACTGTAGATGAAAAACAGCAAAACAAAGCAACCATACTAAAAAAACAAGTATCTCATTTTGTTACAACACATCTCTTACAACTGCATGAACAAGCAACACATACATACAAAGAAATTATGGGATATCATACTCCTCAGTTTATAGGAGAAATACTATAATAGTAAAAAAACTATGTATACTGTATTCTAATGTACATTTGCATCTGCGATAATTTTGGTATGTATATTCTTTTCACCAGCTTTTAATGGAGTATTATCGTCTAACATAAATACATGAGAGACAACTTTAAGAGAAAAATTAGCAAAAGTATCTATTTTTAACTTTGCATACTCTTGAGGAGCAGTACAATTCTCTGGGAGTACTTGTGTTGCTACTTCACATTCATCTGCAAATAAAAGCTCTATTGCATCATTATGTTCCTTTATCGGATCAGTGGCTAGTAACATTCCCTTACTTGGCACTCCTCGAAATTTAGCAGGCTTCAAGTTTGCAACAATAAGTATATTTCGACCAACAAGTTCTTCTTCGGTATAATAGGGGCGAATTGAAGACACAATAGTACGCCCTTCTTCTGAGCCATCATCAAGACGTAAAATATACAATTTATCAGCATCAGGATGCACTTCTACCGTAAGAATTTTTACCACTCGCAACTCGACTTTCTGAGCAAATTGCTGAGCAAGAGACAGCTCCTGCATATCTTTGTTGTTCTTTCCTAAAGAGGGTTCGGACATATTCATAGCAAAATTCTCCTGTTTCCCATGATATTTTACGCTTAATTCTTGAATAACACTATCTTCTAAACGAGTAAACAAATGTGTAGGAGAAGTAAGCGTATGTATTCCTTCCAGTGTTCCTAACATACTCCAATTAAATGTTGTATAATTTTTTGTATAAAAGTGAGTGTTATTAATATCATCACTTCTATCAGACACTACCTTGCGATTAAAGCTATGCGGATACAAACAAGATAACATGGAGTGAGACATTGTTGGAGTAAATGGTTCTATAAGAATAGCAATATCACGCAAAAGATATATGAGGTTACGAATCAACCACTGTGTTTTTTGTGTATCTTGCTTCCGCAAATTCCATGGTTCCATATCTTGAAACAGTTTATTTCCATAATCAGAGAGAGCAAAAATACTACGAAATGCACTCCTTAATTCAGTTTTTTCAAGATAGTGCGTTATTGTATTCTCTCTTTCTTTTATATCTTTCCATATTTTTTCTGTCTCTTCGCAAAAGTACTCTTCTTGTACAAGCGTGTTACCAAAATATTTACATTGAAAAGAAAGAGTTCTATAATATAAATTAGCAAGATTATTTATCAACTCACCATTTACCGAATCTTGAAAATCTTTCCATGTAAACATAAAATCAGAGTTTTCAGGTCGATTATAAAACAAATAAAAACGCCACATATCAGATGGCAACCCTATGTCCATCACATCATTGCCAAACACTCCTACACCACGACTTTTTGAAAATGCACCACCTTCATAATTAAGATATTCTGAAGAAGATATCTGGTGCAACAAGGTCCATTCGCTTTCCTTTGTTTGACTTGCACCAAGCAAAGAACAAGGAAACATCACTGTATGAAATGGAATATTATCTTTTCCTATAAACTGCACTAACTCTACTTGTGCAGGATTTTTCCACCATTTCTCCCATTCTTGTGTATGGGTAGCGGTAATAGAAATATATCCTATAGGAGCATCAAACCATACATAAAACACTTTATCAGTAAACTCTTCAAGAGGCACAGGGATGCCCCATTGTAAATCTCGTGTGATAGCTCTTGGTTTCAGACCATCTCGTATCCATGCCTCTGTCATACGTATAGCATTTTTAGACCAGTTATGCTTTACGCTTTCTAACCATTCCTCAAGTTTTGGTAAAATTTTTGGAAGATTGATATACAAATGTGTTGTTTCTTTTAATATTGGGGCAGTATTGTCTATTTTAGATATTGGATTTTTTAGCTGAGTAGGATCAAGCAATGTACCACAGTTTTCACATTGATCGCCTCGTGCGTACTCATAATCACAATGTGGACAAATCCCTAAAATATACCTATCAGCAAGAAACATCTTTGATACTTCAGAGTAATATTGTTGGACAGTCTGCTTCTCAATAAAACCAGCATGATACAACTTTAGAAAAATATCTTGCACAATAGCAGTTTGCTCAGAAGTAGAAGTACGACCAAACATATCAAAGCTGATACAAAACCATTGATATATATCTCGATGAATAGCAAAATAACGAGAACAAAGTTCTTGAGGAGATACCTTTTGTTCACGCGCTTTTGTTTCTGTTGCAGTACCATATTCATCTGTTCCACAAATATATACTGTTTCATACCCTCTGCTCCTACAAAAACGTGCATAGACATCTGCAGAAAGCACCTGTATAAGATTCCCTAAATGTGGCACATTGTTCACATATGGGAGTGCTGATGTAATAAGTCTTTTTTTGTTCATCATTTCACTCACTCTTTGAAATTATTTGTCTTAGTATATAGTACAAACAACTCTATTTCTATTATATATATTTATGATACCATAATAATATGAATAAAGGGAAAACAGATCAATCTCACTATACTCTCGCTTTTGAAAAAATATTTCATACACCAATAGAATATACTGCACATGCACATGCACGAGCAAATCTTATTGGAGAACATACTGACTATAACAACGGCTGTGTTATGCCTGTACTGCTTGATAACAGCACCACTGTAGCGGTGGCTCAATCTCATACCCAAACACAAGACACAGTAAACATATATAGTACTTTCGATACTCACACACATACCGCTCCTCTTATACACACTCGTTTACTGAGTGAACAAAAAAAACAGCATTGGACAGATTATGTACTTGGAAGTGTACGAGAAATAAAAAAGCATATACGTTCACCTCTGCCTGCTATACATATTTTCATTGACTCAGATATTCTGAGTGGAGTAGGCATTTCAAGTTCTGCTGCACTAGAAGTAGCTACGATACGTGCAATTACCTCTCTTTTGAAAATTGACATTGGTGAGCTACGCATTGCAAAGATGGCACAGAGATCAGACAATGAGTATGTGGGAGTACCCTGTGGACTGATGGATCAAATGGTGGTAAGCATGGGTATGCAACACCATGCTATGTACATTAATTTTTTTAACAGTGAACATCCTAGCTATGAGTTTGCACCACTATTTGATACTGCTAATTTCCTGCTTATTTCATCGGGAATAACACATGCATTTGCCGATGATGAAGGGTATGCCACTCGTGTTGCTCAATGCAAAAAAATATGTTCTCTCCTCGCTATCAATCATCTTAGTGAACTAAAGCCTGATGATTTACAGAACATATCACTCAAAGATGAACTCCTTACAAAACGTGCTTATCATGTGGTATATGAAAATAAACGAGTACACGATGCGTACACAGCACTCCTTGAAAAAGATATACATACATTTGCTCGTCTTATGGATGAAAGCCATGCATCACAAAGAGATCTTTACCATACCTCTCTCCCAGAAATTGATGCAATGTGTAACACTGCAAAAGAAGCTGGTGCTTTAGGAGCTCGCCTTACTGGAGGTGGTTTTGGTGGTTCAATAATAGTAGCAGTAGAACCAGAAAAAAAAGATAAGGTACTAAATACAATACTCACTTCACACCCTAAAGCAAGCCTTTTAGCAAGTATCTGATACTACATACACTTACAGTACTATTTTTTTTGTACTACCCCTGTATCAATCATCTGTTGAAATGTAGCAATCAGAGCATCTTGTACCGAACGATATTCTAGTCCTAAATCTTTCTTGCTATACTCATTATCAAACTCAAGAGGAAAATTTGCAGAATACCGTACTATATCTCGTGACATACCAATAAGTGGAGCAAAAAGAGAGAGAAACCATTTAGGAATATTTTTTTTAGGAAATGCATATTTATCCCCAAAATGATTGCGTAGTATATTTGCCATCTCTAATAGAGAATATGATTTTGCTGTCAAAATATGTCGTCCTGAAACACCAGGCTTATATGCAGCAATGATATGAGCATCAGCAATATCCTCTACATCCACTATTGCAAGCATTATATTCATAGTACCAAATTTCATAGAACCATCCCCTAACTGTTTTAGCAACATAAGAGAACTTTCTGCTCTCTTATTTAATGTTGGTCCCACCACAAATCCAGGATTCATCACTATTAACTGCCACCGCTTCTCTTTTTGTTGTTCTGCATATTGCCATGCTGCTTTTTCTGCTACTGTCTTAGCATACGAATACGGGCCCATCGTAAGAGAAGAAGAGGTATTCCAATGCTCTTCTCGAAATTTCTCTATATTCTGACGTTGCATATCTATAGAATAGCCATATATAGCCGCTATACTGCTTGTAAGTATCACTTTTTTAACACTTTTACATGCATCAACCGAATGCAGTATATTCTTAGTACCAAACAAAGCAGGATCTACAATATCTTTTTGGGGATTCTTTGAAGAAAACATCACAACAGAAGCGGTATGAAATACTATTTCACATCCTTGCATGGCTTGTGAAAAAGAACCTTCTTCTAAGAGATTTGCCTGAAAAAACTTTAGTGTCCCTTTACTCCCCTCAGCGATCTCTCTCAAATGACCTACTCTGTCATTATCAGAAGGATCTCGTACTGTTGCATGAACAGTACATCCTTTATCAAGTAGCTTTTTTACTATCCAGCTTGCAATATACCCATTCGCTCCACTCACCATAACAGGCTTGTTAGTATCAAGTGTAGACATATCTATACTCCTTTATCTTTTTATTTTCTATACAATCTTTTCATTAGTATACCATATTAATCTCACCTATGATACTATAAACATATGATTAATGTTGCAATACTTGGTGCTACTGGTACTGTAGGACAAAAATGTATCAGCTTGTTACAGAGACATCCCCAATTTCGTATAACCGAACTTGTAGCATCAGAACAGAGTGCAAAAAAGCGCTACAAAGATGCTTGTGTATGGAAACAAGAAGAGAATATTCCAGAGAACATTGCAGATATGATTATCCGTTCTACACAAGATACCCTTAGCAGTCCTCTCTTATTTTCAGGGCTTGATAGTACTGTTGCGCTTGAAGTGGAAGAACAATATGCACATCAAGGACACATTGTTATAAGTAACGCTAAAAATCATAGAATGAATCCCCTTGTGCCCCTTGTTATTCCCGAACTAAACCATGAGCATTTATTTTCAGTACAAGAACAAAAAACAAAGGGGGCTATTATCACCAACTCAAATTGCTCCACTATGGCAATAGCTCTGGCAATAGGACCATTGCATAAAAAATTCACTATTACAAAACTCATGGTACACACTATGCAAGCTATCAGTGGAGCAGGGTATCCTGGAGTACCTTCCCTTGACATACTTGATAATGTTGTTCCGTATATTGATGGAGAAGAAGAAAAAATAGAAACCGAACCCTTAAAAATACTTGGCGACTATATTCAAGGCAAAGGAATAGTCCCCACCCATTTTGACATTAGTGCTCATTGTAACAGAGTTCCTGTGCTTGATGGACATACTGCCTGCATCTCATTGAGTTTTGAAACAGCACCCACAGAACATGATATTATTCAAACATGGCAAAACTTTCAAGGATTTCCACAGGCACAAAAATTACACTCAGCCCCTCTCCATCCATTGCTCTACTTTACAGAAGAGAATCGTCCACAGCCACGACTTGATAGAATGAAAGAGAAAGGCATGGCTTCTTGTATTGGAAGATTACGCCCTTGTACTCTATGCGATTATAAATTCACCGTACTAGGACATAACACCATTCGAGGAGCAGCAGGAGCAGCAATCTTAAATGCAGAAGCATTTGTTCGCTTAGGATTACATTCACCCTATTTTTAATTCCACTATGCATACAAAATCTATACTAGTATTTGATACCACTTATTTTGAAAAGAAAAATAATCTTGTAGACATATGTACAGTAATATGGAAACATGCACATCATAGCCCAGATTCTCATATTATTATCTTAAATGGAAGCTATATGCGTTCTCATGAACCTTTACAACAACTTGCCACACAAGCACTCACAAAGCCGCGTGCATATATTGAAGATGAGTTTTCAAAATTCAAAAGAATAATATCACTCACCATACAAAATGTGTTTACTGATGAAACACAACAAAAACAAGTACTCCATGCACTTAATTCTGATTGTAATGATATACTTTCTCTTTTACATGGAATCTGTGCAGTAAAAGAAATAAGTGCAAAAACATTCTCCTCTTTATTAAAAATAGCATCGCATATAGCATCAGTACTTATAGTTACCATGCTACAAAATAGATACCCCACGCTTCGCTGTGCTATTAGCAATGTGTTATCTGTATCGAAAACATTACAGCACACTCCTATATGCATCATACCTATAGAAAATATTCCCCATACTATAGATTTTGTAGCTACCCGTCTTGCTAAAAAATATAAGACAGAAAAAGTAGCCATTTGGAACAATCTCATGGGAATACAAACTGCTGACCCTACTATCATCTCACAGGCAAAAACAGTAAAAGAACTTGATTATACCACTGCATTAGAAATATCGTATCTGGGAGGAAAATTTTTTCATCCTAGTGCCTTATATGAACTCTCGCAACACAATATCCCTATTATGATACATTCTCTTCATACCCAAGCTCCTATTACTACTATCCATAACCAAGCAAAAATAAACAGTACTACTTGCATTACCATTACTCATCGAAAAGACTTTATCATACTTACATTACGATCTGCCGATATGTTTCATCAACATGGGTATTTAGAAAAAATCTTTGCAGTATGTCATCAACATAAAGTATCAATAGAAACTCTCACAACATCGGAAATATCAGTAACGATGACATTTCATAAGAGCTATTTCAGCACTTCTTTTGTTACGTCACTCAAAAAACTAGGAGAAGTACTCTATCAAACACACCGAGCTATTATCAGTCTTATTGGAAAAGATTGTTGGACTACTCCTACAAAAACAGGCGACATACTACAATCATTACACACTATTGCTATCAATACTATCTCTTTAGGACAAACAGGAAGCAACCTCAGTATCATTATCGCTGAACAAGATCTCCAAAAAGCCCTTATACAATTACACAGCACTCTTTTTGAGCATTAACAAAAAGAATTATTATTCACTTATAATTGTCTTACAGTAAAAAGCAATAGTATACTAGCTTGTTTATAGCACTATTGCTGCACTAAAATTAGTCGTTTAGCAATCAGAACATACATTACGATTCATCATTATTATTACTATCATCATCAGAAAGTATTTTTTGTAATTGATGTAATTTATCTGAATTTTTAGACAAAGAACCACCTATCTCTAATTGTACGCTTCTGCTTATATTTCTTCCAAATTCTTCCATAGTATGGTTTCTAGTTATGGTATTTATAATGTTTGATTGCCTATCCTTTATTGTATCTATATCTTTTCTAATTTGTGATATTTCACTTCTCACTTCTGTTAGGGAAGTTCGAAATTCACTCCTAACTTCTGTTACGAAATTTTTTAATCTCTCTATTTTATTATTTATTTCTTTATATTCATTCCTCTGGTCTTGTGATATTTCACTTCTCACTTCTGTTAGGGAATTTTGTAATCTTTCTATTTTACTATTTATTTCTTTATACTCACTTCTCTGATCCCTACTTGCATTACTTACATGGGTAAATATAAAATTAAAAATAAAAGTAACTAATAATACACCTGATATAACTATACTTACTAATTCCATAAAAAATCTCCTTTCTTTTTTTATCATACACCTTTACAAAAAATTTTACTACCCCCTATATAGAGGTATTTTTTATTAAATGTATCTTATGCTTTATTTAGTTTTTACTTAATCTATGTAATACTTTTCTCAAATACCTTTGCTTGAGTTTGTTAAATTATATAGTATACATCCGTCTTTTTTTTATGTTTCTTGCTCTTTTTTTGCTCCTTTGTCACATTTAATCCTTGAACTCGTGTAGTATACTAGCTATACTATACAGGGAATATTTTCTATGCTACTATATACTTATGGCTGGTATATTGCTTGGAATTATTCTTCTCATTGTTTCTTTGTATATGGTATTGCCTTTTGATTGGGCATTAGGATGGACAGAAGCATTTTTATTTGTGATCCAAGGGGTACTCCCTTTATTTCTTATGTCACTTGCTTTGTTTTTCATCATTATTAGCATAGCAGACATATACGATGCTAAAGCAGCAAAAGAACAAGAAGAAAAACTAAAAGAGAAACAGTAACAAGGCAACATAGCTACTCTTTTGTTCTTCTCTCATTGTTCTATCTATTAGTTTTATATGAGGCTGTGCTGTAGTAATTGTTGCTGTGCAATTTCAATATGTACATGCACAAAGCCTTGTAATACAAGACGAGATTTCAATGTTGCGTATGCATGCTCTGTATTTTTTTGATACTGCTGATACAACGCTACCATAGTAATGAAACTCCACAAATTAATCCTTTCTATTTGCATACATGTATGCTCAAATACCATGCAGTAATACGGAGTAAACTGATGCTGTAAAAATTCTTCTTCTAGTTGTATGAGACTATTGGCAATACAGGATGCTTCAAATTTTCGTATAGCAAGTTTTTGTACAAGCCGTGCTTTGCTATGCGGTTTTGTATCAAGAAAAAACTGTGCAAGCTGATAACAGAGAGTACTATCATCAAGATATTTTTCGTTCTGTAGTTGTGAGATAACTCCCTCTACTATGTCTTGAGGATAGTGTTCAAGTAATTTTAGTACTAATGCTCGTGTAGCATAACCTTTTTTAGACAGTAAACGAAGTGCTTTTGTAAATGCACCATGCAGTAATTCTTGTTGTTCTGGGAGATTATTCTGTAAAATATATACTAACGTTTAGAGAACTGAAAAGATCGTCTTGCTCCACGACGTCCATATTTTTTTCTTTCCACCATTCTTGAATCACGTGTGAGTAAACTATGCTGTTTAAGCGTATGACGCAATTCCTCATCACTTTTTAAGAGTGAACGAGCAATACCATGAGCAATTGCTCCTGCTTGTCCCGTAGTACCACCGCCATACACATTGATTATTACATCCCAATGAGATTTTTGTTTTGTAACTGATAGTGGCAAAAGTGCTTTATCAATAAGCTCTTGTTTTTTTAAGTAGTCTTGTATATTACGATTTTTGTTTATCTTTATATTTCCAGTACCTTTTCGTAAATATATTCTTGCTACTGATGTCTTTCGTTTTCCTACTGCACCAAAAGAATTCTGTTCCATATTATACCTCGTATTTTTCTGGTTTCTGTGCTATATGAGGGAGAGGATTTGGCTCTCCTGCATATACCTTAACATTAGTAAACAGTTTATTGCCTAGTTTATTTTTTGGCAACATGCGTTTAATCGCTAGCTCTAAGGGATAGCCAGGCTTTCTATCGTTCAATCTTTTATAATTCTCTGATTTTAGAGAACCAGGATACCCACTGTGTCGGTGATACATTTTTTGTGTTTCTTTGTTACCAGTGAGCTTTACCTTGTCTGCATTGATAACTACCACATAATCACCAATCTCTTGGTGAGGAGTAAACTCAGCTTTGTGTTTTCCACGTACTAATCGAGCAATTTCCACTGCTACTTTTCCCAATACTTTATCTTTCGCATCAATGAGATACCACTTACGCACTACTTTGCTTGGGGGAATAAATATGGTTTTTTGATCTAGCATATCCTTGTACCTTGTATCTACTATTTAGTGTACCTATATCATTAAACATAAGTCTCCACTATGAAATATATTATATTGTGTTTGTTTATGCTATGTCAAGCAAAACAAGGATTTTTTTGTACTTTTACCGTTTCGTTGCCTCTATAGAGTTTATACGGATAAAAGATATTTTAATCTATCAAACATCATTCTTGCTAATGTTGAAATACAGCATTTTTGTTTTTTTACAAAATCTAATATTTCTTGTACACGCTCTTTTGGATCTTTCCCTTGCCTTTTATCTAATATTCCATCACAAGAACAAGCGGTAACATAAATATCACATTTATTTTCTTTAAAAAACTTCATATTCTTTCGAATAGCATCAAGGTCATCACCTCTACTAGCAAAACCAATAGTTATGCCATTGATTTCTACTGCTTCTTGAATATCTCCATCTTTGTCTTGATTTTTATACTCTATATCCTTTATTTTTTGAAACGCTTCTTGAGATTTTGGATCTAGTTCATCATAATCTAATATGGACATATCTTGTTTAAATTTCATACATTTATGATATAGCACATTAATCGTGAATGTTTTACCACTGTTAGCAGGCAAAGCCAACAATAACATCTCTTTTTTAGGTTTACTCATAAAATTTTCCTCTACTATTTTGCTTTCTCTAGAAATTTCCGTACTTTTACATAAAGATACTTTAATCTATCAAACATCATTCTTGCTCTTTCGTTGTTACAATAGTAATCATCTCCACATCTAAAATCAAATGCCGAAATACCGCATCTGTGTTTTTTTACAAAATCTAATATTATTTCTTGTTTATTTCCCTCTCTTGATAATCCCATACAAGAACAAGCGGTAATACAAATATCACATTTCCTTTCTTCAAAAAACTTCATATTATCTTTAATCTCATACCAGTGATCACTTATACTAGCAAAACCAATAGTTACGCCATTGATTTTTATTGCTTCTAGAATCTCTTTGTTTCGACCATGTTTTTTGTCCTTTATGTTTTGAAACTCTTCTGATCCGTATTCTGGCTTTAGATCATCATAGTTCAATTTAGACATATCTTGTTCAGATCTATCAAATTGCTCTAATTTATCATATAGCAATTTAATTGTGAATGTTTTAGCATGTTTAGGAGGCATAGCCAACAATAACATCTCTTTTTTAGGTTTATCCATAAAACCTTCCTTTATATTTACTCAAGAAGCTGATTACATTTAAGCAAATTAGTAAGCAATACTCCTATTTAATTATACTGTACTTTTACTATTTCGTGTTACTTTATCAAAGACATAAGAATATAGTGCAGAATTTTTACGATAATGGAGTGTTTTGTTTTGCCTCTACTATTCTCAAATACTAATTAGAATTTACACGGATAAAAGATATTTTAATCTATCAAACATCATTCTTGCTTTTTCATTGTTACAGTAGTCATTATCATGCTCTTCATACGCACCTATGAAATCAAATGGAGAGATACAGTATTTTTGTTTTTCCTTAAAATCCCATATTTTTTGTATCATCTCTTTTTTTCTTCCTCGTCCTGTACCTAATATTCCAAGGCAAGAGCAAGCGGTAATACAAATATGACATTCATTTTCTTTAAAAAATTTCATATTCTTTTTAATATCCTCAGGATAATCACCTTTACTAGCAAAACCAATAGTTATGCCATTGATTGTTACTGTTTCTCGAATATCTCCATCTTCATCTTGATTTTCATACTCTGCATTCTTTATTTTTTGAAACTCTTCTTTAGATTTTGGAGCTAGTTTATCATAATCTGATATGGACGTATCTTGTTTAAATTTCATACATTTATGATATAGCACATTAATCGTGAATGTTTTACCACTTCTATCAAGTGCTGCCAACAATAGCATTTCTTTTTTAGGTTTACTCATAAAACCCTCCTTTATATTTAATTCAAGAGGCTAATTACATTTAAGCAAATTAGTAATGCAACACTTCTCTATTTAATAGTACTATACTTTCACTATCTTGTGTTACCATATCAAAGATATAAGAGTATATTGTAAAATTTCTGCAAAGCACGAATTCAAAGATTAAATGCGACAAAGGAGCAAAAAAAGAGGCATGTATGCTTATGATATACTCATTATAGTGAACATTAGTCTATTACATACCCCATTTTATTATCAAAGTACATTGCATAACAAACATCGACATACCCATATAGAAACAGAGTTTACTGATGTGCCACTTATAAGAGTACATGCTCCTACTCCTAAGCCCTTACAACAGCAACATCCTTCTGAAGAAAAAATAACTTCTGGTGCTTTGGCTCAACTACGAATAATTGATATGGCATTAAGAAAGCAAGACAGAAAAAAACCATTTCAGCCATTCGCACTCATTGAGGATGATGTATCAAAATACCGAGCATTTCCTAAAACTCTCAGTGTTCCTGACGATACTGACATGCTCTACATTGGTATTTCAAAGGCTTCAACAATAGAATATCCTCCCTACTATGTCTTTAAGAATTTTGGCTACGAAATTAGTACTCATCCTTACATGCCTATTGTTCGTATTCACCACATGCTCAGTACCCACGGTATGTTATTTTGTAGTCTAAGAGCTTGCGTATTTCATAACAATGCAATACTCGAAAGCATACATCAAAAACTTAACTATGATGTAATACTAGCACGGACACAAAGCGCATACAATATTTACGCTCTCAAAGAACCGCTTATATACCAAGATAGTCGTGTTGGTGGATTAGAAGAAAGCTCTAAAATTACTTTACATGCACTATATTCGCAAAAGCTGACTCCGTCTGTCGATACAGTAACAAAGCACTGCTCTAATACTCTGTAACAGACAGAGGTATAGTTGGCTGTATAATTGAGTTTCTATAGCAAGAAAGAGCGTTGTCTTTCTTGCTATAGGTGTATTTCTATACTACGATGTACATGCTGGACTACCAGCAATCTTTGGGTACTGTGCTGTTTTGCCAGCCATAGCTGAACCGCTGAAATCATTAGGACCTATTCTTGATATGTTACACAATTTCCATGATGATAAATCTTGATCAAAGCGATAAGCATTGTAAAATATAATACTGATACTAGTAACTTTACTTACATCCCAGTTTCCTATGTCTTGATTAAAAGCACTTGCTTTATAAAATATATAAGAAATATCAGTTACTTTCTCTACATTCCAATTTCCTATATCTTGATTAAAAGCAATAGCACTACTAAACATCCTATGCATACTGGTAACTTTTCCTGTATTCCAACCTCCTATGTCTTGATTAAAAATAGTAGCCTTCCTAAATACATGTTCCATACTAGTAACTTTTCCTGTATTCCAACCTCCTATGTCTTGATTAAAGGCATTCGCTTCAAAAAACATAGCATTTATATCCTCTACATTACTGGTATTCCACTGTGTTATATCCCCATTAAAAGTTCTATCTCTATCAAATAAATTACTCATATCAGTAATAGCACTGGTATCTATCATGTTGAGGTTGGGGCTAGGGTTGCCGTTCCCTCCCGAACCTTGCCTTGTTTTTTCTGCAGTGATAATAGCTTGCAGTGCTGCTTTTGTTGTTGGTCTGTAATAGCTAACTGATTGTCCTGATGGTGCTGTTCTCAGTCCTGTCTGTATAACGATAGTGGCAGGTACTTTTGTATTTGAAGCGGTTATTGTACACTGTACTACATCATAACTATACTCAGTAATAGCAGGATCACGTACATTGGACTTATTTGCTATGCCTGTTATAGTAACTGTTTTGCTATTCTGATTAAACGATACTGCGAGGCCTGTTTCATCTTTGATTTTCTTTGCATCTTTCTCTAGTATGGTGGCATCACAAGTAAAGGCATTGCCACTGGGAGTGCTGCTAAGTACTCTTGTAATATTTATTGCTGGCGTTTTGCCTACTTCTGCTGATACTATGCTCGTGTTTCCTATAGCTATTCCTCTTGCTACAAACTCGTGGCGTTCTCCTGCTGATGTTTTTGTGTCATCGGTGCTGTTTATTGCTTGCACGACTATTTCGTAGGTTGTTCCGTTTGTCAATCCTATTAGGGTAGTGTTTGTTGTTCCTGCTGCTGTTGTTGTGGGGCTTCCTCCTGCTGCTATTATTATCTCTGCTATTGTCCTCTGTGCACTGCCACTTTTTGCTACTTTGTATACTTTGTACGATACCTGTGCTGTTGTTAGAGTGTCCCCTGTATTTGCTTTGTGGCTTGAAGTAAGGTTGGGAGCTGTCCACGATACTCTCATACCTGTTTGGGCTACTCTTGTTTGTATAGTTGATACTTCTGCGGGGGCTGTCGCTTGTGATGCGGTTGTTACGCTTGCCACTGTCGATACTGCTTTTCTGCTTGGGTCTGTTTTTATGGCTACTTCTACTACAAAGTGATACTTTGTTGCTCCTTTTATTGCTACTGTTGGGGATGTCAGGCCTATACTGCTAAGGGCTGGTACTGTGTACACTCCGTTCCTTGCACTGCCTATAGTTACTTTTCTGCCTTTTTGTACTTCTGCTACTGTTGGGGTTGTGTCTTTCTGTAAGCCGTACACTGTGTATACTAGCTCATCATTGCTGGTTACTGTTGTGCCGTCTTTGTTTTTTGCTCCTGTAAATGTGCTTAATTGCGTGAGTACTAGCTTTATTGTTCCTGTTGTGTTTGTTGATTGTGATACTACCAGCTTGCCTGTTAAGGACGAGGTAGGGGCTGTTGCTTTTGAGGTGGGGATGGTGCTGAGTTCTAGTTTTTGTATCAGTGCGGGGTCTTTGCTTTGTGCTTTCTTTGTTGTAGAGGGGTTGAGGCTGTTTATTGCTTCTATGCCTATGGTGTATACTGCTCCCTTTGTTCCTATAAATGTTCCTCGTAAGCTGCTAATTCCTGCTATATTTTGTGTTTGTACTCCTGTCATTGCTTTTATTTCTGCTATTGTTTTAGTGCTCTGGTCTCCTGCTACTATGTATACTTTGTACTGTATCTGTGCTTGCGTGAGTTTGCTTCCGCTGGGGGCTTTGTGATTGCTGGTAATTGTTCCTGCTTGAAACTCGTACTGTACAGTATCGCTTGTTGCTGTTGATTCTGCAATAAGCAGAGTGAGGTTTTCTGGTGCGGGCGGGACAGTGGATATTGCATCGTATACTGCTACTTTGTCAGTGAGCGTTGTTGGGGGGCTTACTCTGTTATGTTCTACTGTGAGAAACGTAAAGCTATAGTTCTTGGCATTTGCTTGGCTCTTGGGTACTTCCAAGCCATCTGCTATACCAAAAGTAATGGCAGTCACACTTTCTGTTATGCTTTTTTCTGCTACCAGTGTAGCACCATCGTACATACGCAGGGTGTAGTATCGTCCTATGCCAGGAGCTGTCTTAAAGGTTGCCTTTATTTGTATGACTCCTGTTGTATCTAAGCTAGGCTTGTTTTGAAA
Source organism: Spirochaetia bacterium (assembly GCA_965218205.1). Lineage (GTDB taxonomy): Bacteria > Spirochaetota > Spirochaetia > WTKD01 > CBDDCA01. Next base: position 2,234,020 of record OZ244590.1, read on the forward strand.
GAGTTCTTCTGAGGGGGCTGTAGGTTGCGGGGTAATTATGTCTTGTGTAGTTGATGTGCTTTTGTTTCCTGAGTAGTCTATTGCTTGTATTGTTACTGTGTAGGTTTTGCCTTGACTGAGTACTTCGACAGAGAGTGATGTTGTGGGATAGGGTATTTTCTTCTCGTTCAGTACTGCAGTACTTACACCTTTCTCTTGTATGCTTATGCTGTACTCTTTTATGTCTTTGTTCTTGGCTTTTGTTATATCGGGGGCTGTCCATGTTATCTGTGTGCCTATCTTTGTGGGTGATACAAAGGGATAGCTTGCCTGTATGTTTGTTACTGCATCGGGGGCTGTGCTATCATCTACTGTGGTGGTAGTGGCTGTTATTTTTGCTCCTTTGTTACCTGTGTAGTCTTGTGACTGTACTGCTATGCTGTACTCGGTAGTGGCTTTGAGGCCTGGTATCTGCGTATTTCTTAGTGTTCTGTCTGTTATTGTTACTGTCTTTGCTGGACTGTTCTTTTCTGTTACCTCTATACTCACTCCTGCATAGTCTCGTACATTAGGTGCTTGCCAGCTTACTACTATGCTTGTTGCTCCTCCTACTGCACTTACATTGCTTACGGGCTCTGTGCTTTTGTCGGTTGTTGCCAGCTCTTTTGACACTGCAGTGGAGTACTTTCCGTTTTGAGAAACATACACTTCTACTTTGTAAGTAAGCGTGCCGTAGAGTTTTGTGAGGGCTATGCCATCTTTTGCTACATACACAGTGGCGTACTCTTGGTTGTCTGCACTTGCAGAGCTGAGTGTTGCAGTACTGCTATTGCTCACTGTTTCGTATGCTATGAGCGTATTTGTTGCCGTTGCTGTGACTCGTACTTGGAGATTTTTGTTAGTAAAAGTAACATTTCCCCACTTGATAAGCAGGCTTTCATCGGCTGGGCTATTGCTTTTATCATTTGCTGTTACTGTAAGATTTGCCTCTGGCAGTGCTGCTACTGTTTGTGAGAGTGCTGATGGCACTATGCCTCTGAGTGCTTGCTTTGCCGTGCTTTCGTTGCCATTGCTATCTTTGTATACTACTGTTACATCATAGCTGATGCCGTCTATGGTGGGGATAGCAATAGTTACTTCTCCTTGTGTTACATCTTGTACCGATACTTCTGTCTTTACCCCTGTAGTTTTTTCTATTACCTGTATTGTGGCTTCTGCTATGTCTGTTTTGCCTGACGAGAGTAGTGCTTTGTCCCATGTTAGCTTTATGCCGTTTGTTGCTGATTCTACTGCTACCTTGTTGAAGGTATCTTTAGGTTTCGTTGTATCTATCAGTGTTGTCACAGAGCGTGTTGTTTTTGGTGATACTTCTGAGCCTGACTTTTGGGCTTCTATCTCTATTGTATAATCGGTAGTAGCATACAGCCCCTTGAGGGTATAAGCTTTGTCTTGTTGAAACAATGTACGATATTCTATTGCAGGAACACGCACTTGTATTGATTGTGCTGGTGCAGTTGATGTAGCTGTTACGACTACATGCGTAGCATCGCTTGGGGCTTGCCAGCGTAACGAGAGCGTCCCGTCATTGCCTGCTGGCCGTATCTGCACAGACATTGTGTTTGTGTCTTCGAAATGCCCGTAACGTAGTCCAGTAGATTCTTTTGAAGGGTCGGTACTGTTTACTGCTTGTACTACTATTTCATAAGGCGTTTTTGGTATCAATCCTGTCAAAATAGTGCTTGTTGTTCCTGCTGCTACTGTTGTGGGGCTTTTGTCTACTGCTTTTATCTGCGCTACGCTTCTTGTTGTATCGCCACTCTTGGCAACACTATACACTTTGTACGATACTTGTGCTCTTGTTAAGATTTCTCCTGTGCTTGCCCTGTGGCTTGAACTGAGGTTGGGGGCAGTCCATGATACTGATACTCCTGTGCCTGCTTGGGTTACTCTCGTTTGTATATATCTCACTTCTGCGGGAGCAGTTGCTTGCGATGCAGTTAATACGCTTGCCACTGATGAAGAGGTTACTTTTTTACTTGGATCTTCTTTTATTGCTACTTCTGCCACAAAGTGATATTTCTTTGCTCCTTGTATTGCTATCACTGGATCTGTATCTGAAGACAAACCTAAACTCGCAAGTGCTGAGAAAATATACACTCCTCCACTTGCTGTACCTAATGCTACTTTCCTGCCAGTAAGTACTTCTGCTACAGTAGGAGTTGTGTCTTTCTGTAATCCATATACAGTGTATACAAGCTGGGTATTATTTGTTATCGCTTTGCCATCGTAGTTTTTTGCTCCCGTAAATAGATCTTTTAATTGAATGAGTACCAGCTGTATTGTTCCTGCTTTGCTTGTTGATGGGGATACCACTAACCTTCCTGCCAACAATGACTGATTTGGAGCTACTGCTTTCGAAGTATGTACTTCTTTTATTTCTGCTACATCGGTATAAAAGCCTGCAGGAAAGAGCTTGTCGCTATTTGATGCATCGTAATTGGGGGATGTTGTGTTTACTACCCTCACTCCTATGTAATAATCCTTTGCTGTTTCTATAGGGCTTGATCCCGCTCCTCCTGCACTGGTACTGTCTATTATTGGTATATGCATGATTGCTTGATTTGCTATTCCTGTTACTGTTACATACTTTGCTACTTTTTTATTTATCTTTTCCATTGCCCACAATACTGATACATTTACAGGCTTTTGGCTTGTGTCTTCTTTCTTAAGATACATCACATAATACGCAAGATCTGTTGCTTCAAGAGGAGTATCATCTGCTTTTATCACTCCTGCTATGGCTGAAGCATTTATTTGTACTGTTATGACATTTTTTCTTACATTGCCTCCTGTCGTAAAAACTGAAAATACTACTGCATTATGTGTACTGTATGTCGTTACATTCGGTGCTGTTGGAGGAGCAGTAAACACTACTGTTTTTATTGTTCCTGATGTTCCTGCTATGCTGTAGGCAGGATTGAGGCTGTTTATCGCTTCTACTCCTACAGTATAGGTTGTATCTTTCTTTCCTATAAATGTTACTTTTAATGTACTGTCTCCTACTAGATCCCGTGTTTGTACTCCTGCAAGTGCTTTTATTTCATCTAGTGTCTTTGTACTGTGATTTCCCTCTGCTATGTACACTTTGTATTGTATTTGTGCTTGTGTGAGTTTTGCTCCACTGGGAGCTTTGTTGTCTGTAGTAATAGTACCTGCACTAAACTCGTAGACTGCATAGACTGAATCTATAGAGATTTTCGCATTCTTTGGGGCAGGTGGTGCTGTTGAGATATTATCGTATACTGCTACGGTATCGGCAAGAGTAGTTACAGGACTTACTATGTTATTTTCTATTGTCAGAAATTTAAAACTATAGTTCTTGGCATTTGCTTGTGTCTTGGGTACTTCTAAGCCATCTGCCATACCAAAGCTAATGGTGGTAGCTATTCCTGTTATGCTTTTTTCTGCTATTAAATCAGTACTATCGTACATACGGAGTATGTAGTACTTTTCTGTAGGAGCAGTCTTAAAGCTTGCTTTTATTTGTATAGCTCCTCCTGCTTTGTCTAGGGCAAGTTTGTTTTGAAAGAGATCTTCTGAAGGGGGCAGAGGTTGAGGCGTAGTGATGTCTTTTGTAGTTGCATTGCTTTTGTTTCCTGCATAGTCTATTGCTTGTATTGTTATTGTGTATGTTTTTCCTTGCATGAGTTCTTCTACAGAGAGTAAGTTTGTAGGATAGGCTACTTTTTTCTCATTTACTACTATGGTGCTTGTATCTTTTTCTGCTATGCTTATGCTGTATTCTTTTATGTCTTTGTTGTTGCTTGTGGGCTCTGTCCATGCTATCTGTGTGCTTACCTTTGTTGCTGATACAAAAGGATAGCTTGCCTGTATGTTTGTTACTGGATCGGGGTCGGTGCTATCTGCTACTGTATCTACTGTGGCGTTTGCTGCTGTTCCTTTGTTGCCTGCATAGTCCTGCGATTGTACTGCCACTGTATACTCGGTGGTGGCTTTGAGGCCTGGTATCTGCGTGTTGCGTACTGCTCTCTCTGTTATTGTTACTGTCTTTGCTGGAGTATCGCTCTCTTTCTCTGTTGCTGTTATGGTCACTCCTGCGTAATCTCGTACATTGGGTGCTTGCCAGCTTACTACTATGCTTGTTGCTCCTCCTACGGCACTTATATTGGTCACTGACTTTGTTGTTTTGTCTGTTGTTGCTAGTTCTTTTGACACTGCAGAGGAGTACTTTCCATTATAAGAGACATACACTTCCACTTTGTAAGTAAGCGTGCCGTAGAGTTTTGTGAGTGCTATGCCATCTTTTGCTACATACACAGTGGCGTAGTTCTTTGCCTGTGCAGTTGCTCCACTGAGTGTTGCTGTACTGCTATTATTCACGATTTCCTCTGCTATGAGAGTATTTGTTGCAGTTTCTATGATACGCACTTGGAGATTTTTTCCTGTAGTAAAATCAAAGTTACTCCCCCACTTAATAAGCAGGCTCTCATCGGCTGGGCTATTATTTTTATCGTTTGCTGTTACTGTAAGATTTGTCTCTGGTAATGCTGCTACTGTCTGTGAGAGCATTGCTGGTATTATGCCTCTGATTACTTTCTTTGCTGTACTTTTGTTGCCGTTGCTATCTTTGTATATTACTGCTATATCGTAGCTAATGCCGTCTATGGTAGGGACAGCAATGCTTACCTCTCCTTGTGTTATATCTTGTACAGACACTTCTGTCATGCCACCAGTGGTAGTTTCTATCACCTGTATTATAGCTTCTGCTATGTCCGTTTTTCCTGATAATAGCAGTGCTCTGTCCCATGTTATCTTTATGCCATTGCTTGTGTTCGTTACTCCTACCTGTGTCAGTGTATCTTGTGGTATAGTAGTATCTACCAATGTTGTCACAGAGCGTGTTGTTTTTGGCGATACTTCTGCATCCTTTCTTGCTTCTATCTCTACAGTATAATCGGTAGTAGCGTGCAGCCCCTTGAGTACATAGGATCTGTTTTGTTGAAACAATGCACGATATTCTATTGCAGGAACACGCACCTGTATTAACTGTGCTGGTGCTGTTGAAGTTGCAGTTACCATTACATATGTAGCATCGCTGGGAGCTTTCCAGCGTAAAGCAAGTGTTCCATCATTTGCTGATGGATTTATCTGCACACTTGATACTGATGTAAGTGTCTGTGTTACTGGTGTTTCTCCTCCACCTGATGAGGAACTACTACTGCCTTCCGAACATCCTAGCATGAAGAAGGGAGCTATTGCTAGCATCAATGCCACAACTATGGTTATGTTCTGAGTTATTCTTTGCATATGTATATAGTGAGGTCTACCCCCCCCCCCCCCCAATTTTCACGCTGTATAGCTCTTTGCTTTTGTCTCTATCATTCATAGAATACCTCCTTATTTGAGCTTATCTGTATCAGCCCTTAACATCATTATAACATCAAAAATAAATTGAAAACAAGATTAGACTATCATTTATATAATTCCCTCTATAATGATATATGAGACATAGCCCATTACACAGTATAATAAAAAGATAAGCAGGAATATTATGAAAATACATTCCACAGTTCCTAAATATACTATTGATTCTCATACAACGCACAAACAAAACAATGATAGCCCATTAAAGCATTTGCATACAATAGCTCCCCTTGCTAGCATTAGCAAAGCAAAAACAATGTACATTACAATGAGTACTATTATTGATGCATTTGTAACAGCACAAAGAAAACATTGTATGCCATTTATTTTTGTAGCCCATGTTTCAGAGGCAGTAATGTGTCTTAACAAAAATATATACATTCCTGATGATAGTGATTTTATTTTTATTCCCTCAGATACAGATTCTGCTACTCCTACCGAGCAGTATCACTTTCAACGAACCTACAGAGGAGAAAAGTACGATGCCTTACTCTGCTGTTCTTCACTTGCACTGGTAGCATTTCAACGATGCGTATTTAATGCCTACTTTCTTGATTGTCATTGGAATATACAGCTCAACACAATACTGCCATATTACACAGCGTACAATATGCACCATGCTATTTATACTTCTCAAGAACGCATGAAAATACAACACAAATATCCCCGACTCCAAGACTTTTCCTTTTCATCACATCCTTCTCTGTCTACATCAGGCTATTTACACATAGCACCATCCTATGCAACACAAGGCTCAACACAAAATCCCAACACAAAAAGGAAAGCCAATGAGAAAAAACACAATACAACTGCAATTCCTCCTATCATACATAGCATTATTCCACACAAACACAAAGAGCTGCACAATGCAACACACACAAACATAACCACTGAAATACGTACTCACACTCATCAATCACTACATACGCTTGCACAATCGCTTATATCATCGCAGGAGCAGTCATTTTTATACAACGCTCCTGTACAAGAAGCACAGTATATCTATAGCTTGCTGTTGCTCTTAGAATATGGCGGAGCGTTTTACGAATACAAACAACTGTGTTCAAAGCTCCTGCATGCTCCTCACTGTACCCATTGCCTCAGCTTTGTACATACAGATTACACAAAAGACACTCTCTATAATCAAAACAGCTTCCTCTCAATACAACAAAAACAATTCTCCCCTCTTTTGTTTTTTGAACAAACGCTCACAGAACATATGCACTATATGTTCTCCTTTAAGAAAAATACTTTTTCTCCCGATTTTTTTGCTACACACCCACAGGCAAAACTTACTACTATACTGCTAGAAAATGCCCTACAAGCACTACAACAACATGCTCATACACACAAAAAACACATAGCAAGCATACTCATATTCAACTATGTACAGACGGTACTACAAGAGATATTTAATATAGATGTTGATACAACCATTACCATGCATAAAGAATTACTAAAAGAACTATACACTACCTTACAAAACACCCCCCATTTTGCTGCATATATCTTTGATGTTTCTTCATAGCATAGTAGTTTACTAGGAGCGGTAGTAGTCCTCAATACGCTGTTTCTTTGTTGCATTTAATACTGGAACTCGTGGACTAAGTCTATCACTACTTGCATAAAAAAAAAAAAAAAAAAAAAAAAAATACAATATATATATATAAAACATTTGCGAATTTAATAATAACCGCAAAAAAGGAGAAGTAATGGGAGAAAGTACTTTTTTAACTATTGTTAATAAAATAGCACCATCCTTTGATTCTTTAGAACAAGAAATTATGGAAATTAAAAAAGATAATAAATCTTCAAGTAAGTCTGAATTAGCTGATATCTTTGCTAAGGGAATTATATACATAGTATCCCATTACATAATAATATAAAAATCCAATAAAAATACTTGACAAATAGTGTAATAATGGGATATAATATCCTTATGAGTAAGCAAAAGATGATGAGTGTAAAAGAGTTTTTTAGTAGCTATGCTTCTACAGAAGAGCAAGCTATAAAAGTATTTGAAGGGATACGATGGAAAGATGGTAAAATAACATGTCCTTATTGTAAGAATGCTAGAATAGCAAAAACATCAAATAAAGTACAGCCGTATAGGTGTAAAGATTGTAGAGGGCGGTTTACGGTAAAAACAAAGACTATTATGCAAGCAAGTAAAATAAGTGTTCAATCATGGTTATATGCTATGTATTTGATGGATATTAACAAAAAAGGAATATCTAGTTTGCAATTATCAAGGGAATTGGGTATTACACAGAAGTCGGCTTGGTATATGGCACAGAAAATAAGAGAATGTTTTGATTTTAAGATTACTCATAATAGCACAGTAGAGATAGATGAAACTTATATAGGTGGGAAAGAAAAGAATAAGCACAGTGATAAAAAACTTGATGTAAAAGGTGGTACTACAGGAAAAGCAATAGTAGTAGGAATAAAAGAAAGAGAAGGGTTTGTACAAGGGAAAGTGGTAAAAGATACCTCACAAGATACATTAGAAAGGACGATATTACAAAGAGTAGAGCCTAATACTACTATTTACACAGATGAGCATAGAGGATATATAGGACTTGATTGGTACGGATATAAGCATAAGTCAGTAAATCATAGTGCAAAGCAGTATGTCGATGGCATGGCACATACCAACGGAATAGAGAGCTTTTGGGCATTATTGAAAAGAGGAGTGTATGGCATATTTCACAGCATAAGTGAAAAGCATTTACAACGATATGTAAATGAGTTTAGTTTTAGATTAAATATGACAACATCTACAGTACAACAATTTATAGCTTTTACTTGTAAGCATGGATTAAATAAAATTAGAACATTCCATGATATAAAAAGGGTACAATAAATATATGAGAGAGAATATAATACCACCACTTCCTAAAAAAGTAGGATTTAAGAAATTAGTAGAGATGGTAGCTACTACTACCCCTGAACAAATAGCAGAATATAAAAAACAACAGAAAGAAAAAAACAGTTCTAAAGATAAGCGATAAAGACTACATTAGGTTTTTTGTTTTCTATTTTTACAGATACTATTTCATTTCTATTCTTATAGAATACTATATATTCCTATTTATTAAATTATTGAAAACAAATTATCACTTCAATAATAGATCTAGTGTGTTATTTCGTAGTAACGGGATACTATGTATATAGTTCCCTTTGCTAATAGAATTAGAAGGAAATACACATCAATCGGAGTGGCATCTGCTTTGCCAAGTATAATTCCTGGAGTCGGAACTGCAGTTCAAGTAGGACTTGAAGCTGGTGCAATTAGTGGAGATATTTTGTTACTGCTACGATGGATGGCTGCAATTAGTTATGGCATTGCACTGATATATGGAAAAAATATTAGAAATGAATTTAATCAAGAATTTGTTAAAGTGCTTGGTGTTTGGTGCGGTGTGATCAAAGCAGCTGAACAGGTAACAAAGAGAATAGGGACAAAAGTTGCAGTTGTTCAATTTAATAAAAGAGTATCAGGAAAGATATTGGCAAAAATAAATCAGAAAGTTGGAACAACTATTTTTACCAAATATGGTACAAAACGAGGTGGCATTGCACTTGGAAAACTAATTCCAGGTGGAGTAGGTGTTATAGTTGCAGGAACATTCAATTATGTTACAATGACAAAATTTAAGAAAGCAGCAATAAAATACTATAGTGGTGGTAATTTTGTAATTGATGAAGAATTACCTGCTATACAGCCTATAACAGCAACTATGTAGCTGATAATATTGTTTTTCTTATGTATCACTTATTATTCATCACTTATTAATAAATTTAAGTATTTATTACACAAAAAATAAAAAAATATGGTATAATAGGCATATGGCTACTGTAACCTTAAAGAATATAACAAAAGTGTATGATAACGGCTTTCAAGCTGTGGATAACTTTAATGTTGAGATCGATAACAAAGAATTCGTTGTGTTATTAGGTCCTTCTGGTTGTGGAAAAACAACCACCCTCAGAATGATAGCAGGTCTCGAAGAAATATCAGGAGGAGATCTCCTCATTGATGACAAAAAAGTCAATGATGTTCCTCCAAAAGATAGAGACATAGCAATGGTGTTTCAGAACTATGCTCTGTATCCTCATATGACCGTGTTTGAAAACATGGCGTTTGGACTTAAGCTACGAAAAATACCGAAAGATAAAATCAAAGAGCGGGTAGAACAAGCATCAAAAATTCTTAAACTTGAAACATTGCTGGATAGAAAACCAAAACAACTATCAGGAGGACAGAGGCAACGTGTAGCGCTTGGACGAGCCATTGTGCGAAACCCAAAAGTTTTCCTTTTTGATGAACCGTTGTCCAACTTGGATGCTAAACTACGTGGACACATGCGGGCAGAACTGGCAGCACTTCATCATCGGCTTGGCACTACCATGATTTATGTTACCCACGATCAAATTGAAGCCATGACTTTGGGAGACAAAATTATTATTATGAAAGATGGACTCATACAACAAGTAGGCTCTCCGCTTGATTTATATGATAAACCAAAAAATAAGTTTGTGGCAGGATTTATCGGATCCCCCCCCATGAATTTATTTGATATGCAAGTGTCTGTCAAAGGAAAAGATATTATACTCAGTAACGAATATACCAATATAGAAATTTCAGGACCTCGTTTTGCAAAACTCTTAGACTATGATGGAAAAAATGTAACTATGGGTATTCGTCCCGAAAATTTCTCTAAATCAAATAAAAAGAATCCTAAAAATTTTCTTACGGGAAAAGTGGAAGTTGTTGAAAACCTAGGAGCAGAAACATATGTATATGTTCCTCATGAAGTATCAGATAAAACACAAGAATCAGAAGGAAGTGAAGATTTTTATGTTATAAAACTTGATCGCAACATTGATATAGCAGTAAACGAAGTCATTCATTTTGAGCTTGTTCTGGATAAAATTCATGTATTTGATAATGAAACAGAAGAAACGCTTGTTTCAGAATAAAAATACATACATATTGTCTTGCTTCCGTTTTTAATTCATATGGATAACTCATATATATATACTGCTCTATTTTTATACCCCTTTACTTACCGCCCTTTTATTCACTTTCATACTGCATACTGTTACTAGTATTCCAAGTGCACATGCCCCTACCGACCCAAGCCATAAAGGGAGCGTAGGCACATCGCTTTCAAACAACCCTTGCCAAGGAAAGAGCGTTTGTAACGAAGCAACAATCACTCCAAAAATAACACAGTAGCTCACTTGTGGATAACGACTAAATAAAAATCGCACTAAAAAAGCAGTAGACACCAGCCCTACCACTACACCACTCATAAGCCATATAAGAGGCACAAGAGCAACAGAACTTACAATAGCAAGAAATGTACTGTAATAACCTATAAGAAGCAACACATAAGATCCACTTATGCCTGGCATAAGGCCTACTCCAGCAACACATACTCCAATAATAAAGCATACAATATATTCACTCAAAGACGAAGGAGTACTCACTGTCACAGCTTCTCTGCTTTCTTGACGCGAACCAAGCAATATCACCAAAAGATACCCAAATATTATCCACAGCACATACATGCTATTTTTGTTTGCAATGACAGATGCGTATCTCTTATACTGAGGATGGATGTATTGTATATAAAAATAAGGAATACTCGCAGCTATAATACCGATAAAAAACATCTGTATAAACACTGTATACGATACAAAAAATAATAATAAAATAGAAGAACCTACATATACTGATACCGCTCCCCCTATAAGCAAAGGAAAAAGAAATACTACAATCTCCTTTCGTCTTGACGCATCTTTCCAAAATGAAACAGAAAAAAAATGAGTAAACAATGTTATTGCTCGTTCATACACATTTAATAATAATGCCATAGTGCCAAAACTAATACCAGGAGTTATTGCCGTAATACCAAGTACTACCCCTTTCATAAAATGAATAATATATTGCATATAATCAGTATAGGAGATATACACAAACATAAGGAAAATTATTTACAATATAATAATAATGGATATTTCAGTCATAATACCAGTGTGGAATCGCAAGCAATATATAAAAAAAGCCGTAGAAAGTGTTGTTTATCAAACATATGCTGCAAAAGAGCTTATTATCATTGATGACGGATCAGATGATGGTACATGGGAGCTCATACAAACATTACGTTATGATACTATTACTATAGTAAGAAAGCGTATACAACATTGTGGTATGCCAGGGGCAGTACGAAACAGAGGAATAGAAATAGCAACACATACCTGGATTGCATTCCTTGATTCTGATGATTACTGGCTTCCTCATAAATTAGAAATGCAAGTAAACACAATAAGCAATGTTCAACAAAACAATACCTCCTTGCCCTCTCATACACCTCCCTGTCTTTTTTGTCATACAAAAGAAATTTGGCAAAGAAACGAAACCATAGTAAGTCAGAAAAAACAGAGCTATGCCCGAGACGGAAATATATTTCAAGATTCATTAAAAAAATGCATTATTGGTCCATCAACAGTGCTTATGCATACATCTATAGTAGAACAATACGGAATGTTTAATGAAACACTTGAAATAGCCGAAGATTATGAATATTGGTTACGCATTTGTGCCCATATACCTGTATACTATGTACATGAGCCTTGCATAGTAAAATATTCTGGGCAACAAGAACAACTATCACATAAGTACAGTTATATTGAAAAATTTAGAATAGAAGCACTTATGGCATTATTACAAAAACATACACTTTCTGATGAACAGCAGAAACTCGCTATTACAGAACTTACACGAAAGCAAACCATCTGGAACAGAGGAAAAAGTAAAAGACAAAAAAAGCAATAAAGGGTATAATTTTTAAGGAATATAGTATGAAAACAAATAAAAAGCATAGCTATGTATCATCTATAAACAAACAGCACTCTTCTCCTAAAGCAAAAAAAACAATACTTAGCTCCATTGTGTGTTGTGTATGTATATTACTTTTTGCTTCATGTAGCTCTCTTATTACCGTACATGTACAGAAATTTTATTCAGCAAAAATTAGTATGAATATTTATATTGAAGATTTTTTCGCTCAATATCTATTTGATTTACTTGGAGCAACAACAGTAGAAGAAGTGTTTCCAGAAGAAGATTTACGCACATACCTACGCTCTGTTGATGCTATATCACAAGTGGATGTTGAATACAAAGAAGATATTAAAACTATTATTATCAATTTACATTCAAATAATATTATTGCAACATTACAAGATTTTGAAGTAATTGATGACAAAAAAATTATATCCACTAATATGCAAGAGTTTACTGTAACATTTTCCCGAAAAGAATTATTTGAGATAATTTCAAGTATTCCAAAATATAGCAAAAACAAGGCTATTGTACAAAACTTTTTTCCTGATAAAAATCCTTTTGCAGACAATGATTATGCAAGCTACCTTGCATGGGCATTAAGCGATTACGGAAACGAACAAACCATAAAAAAGCAATTACAATCATCCTATGCAAGAATTGAAATGAAAAAAGAAAAAGGGTTTGGGAAACTTCCTGATAAAAATTGGAAAAAAAGTATGGCAGAAGATACTCAATATATTGATTATTTTCTTATGGACATGATGAATCAAAAAACATTGGAGCTACACTTTACATTTTAGTGGCATTGCCTCCATGTACCAGTACCCTGCTCTTTATGGAACAAAGATAGCTGATGGTTGAGCAAACTGTTTTGCATACGCTACAAGTATATCAGAAGCATTATTACTATGCTCGCCATTTTTTGCTTCCGTACTCTTCTTGCTAAGAGTGTCCTGCACGAGAGCAAATAGCACATTTCCTACTAACTCACAATATTCTACTGTATGAACAATAACATTTTTTTGAAACAACACACTTAGCAAACGAGCAAAGCCTTTTGCACTACATTGCCTGCCACTTACTGCAATTTTTCTTACATGGCAATCCGAACATGTATCAGTTAATTGTACATACACTTTTTTCATCAGATAGAAAAGATAACAAAGAGCAATAACACTCCTATGAGCAGATGTGTTACAAGAAGAAAAATACTCTTGAAGCATAGTAGTATGAGTAGATACAAGAAAATTCAATACAGTATCAATATAATGCTTGGCATCATCTTGACTGGTACTGTTACGCACATGCATATGTAATGAATTAGTAATATCACATTGTTTATATACAACAAAAAACAGTTTCCAAAACAAAGATTGCAGAGTAGAGGTATGTTGTACTATTTTCAGTGCTTCATTACTCTGTTGATATAAAGTAGTGAAAGAAGGTATGGAAATACCTTTGTTTATGGTATTCTGCACAGGATGAGAAAGCACAAATTCAGGAAAAGTGCTGTGATCTGGCACTTTCTTATACAGATTCTCCGACATAGCATTTTGCTCTAAACAAATATTCATAACAGTAGAAGTACCTCCTCTTATACATATATCTCCTGCTTCTACAGTAGAAGATCCAACAAGTGCACTCAGATAATCTATGCCTCCACATAGCACCCTGCACTGATGGAGAAACAAAGAGGATAGCACAGGAGTGAGTGAAGACACAATAGCATTACTGCAAACTGCTCCTAATACCGAACCAGAAAGCACTGCTTGTGGAAACATATCACGAGAAAAATTATATGTATCAATACTATCAGTACTCCATAAATAGTGGAGAAAATCCATATGAGGAACAAATGTTGCAAGCGTACCACATAACAAGAAACTTGCATATTCTGCAAGAGGAACAATATAGTGAGTTTCATCAAACACTGTTCTATTATTTTCTTTTACTGCCATTACATATGGAAGATAATAGGAACGCTCATTCTTTAATTGAATATACTGCGAACTATACCATGAAGTACAGTATATAGCCTCTTTTTTCTTATTAAGAAACACTAAGGTCGGACTATTTCCCGATATACAAATATCAATGGTATCATCTTGATGTAATGGCAATGCACCCAATACTTTTTGTATACTCCTTACAAGTGCCGTACTAACAATACGAGGAATACTCTGTACATCATCCTGCTCAACGGACTGTACAGTAATGGGAGAACACATAGCAAGAGATGTTCCCGTATCTCTATGACGCCCTTGTGAAAAAGAAAACGCTGTCGCTTTTAAGAAATTAGTACCAATATCTATCGAAATAAAATATCTCATACCTTGCTATAGATTGCCCTAGTATACTGTTCCTATAGTAATATATCATACTATGGTATTACTGACACTAATAATTTCTTAGGAATAAGAGATGCTTGTGATACAAGAGGCTCTCTCCCTTGCTTCTCTTGTGTTCTTTCTTCATCATAAGAGAGCAAGCCCGATATTGCATCAAAAAAATGTGCTTTCTCTTTGTCTCTCCCCTTTTGTAATAGATCCAGTGTTTCTGTTATATATTCAAAATGAGGGTTGCCTGCAGAACCAAGCATAGTTCTGTTCTTAATATATGTCTCAGGATGTTCATCTGATTGCTGTTGTTCTGTTTGCTGTGTTGCTAACTGCTGAGCAATATATTTATATGCACTGCGAAACGGCATGCCTTGTAACACAAGCTCATATGCCTTATCCGTTGCATACAACTCAGAAGTACATGCTGCCTCTATAGTAGTCTTGTGTACCACAATATCTTTGACTAATTGTGAGCTTACCTGTAACATACTCTGACAATAGTACAAACCTTGCAGAGTTATCATTTTTGTATCCTGCAAATCTCGTTGGTATCCACTTGGAAGCCCACTCAATAACAATGAAATATTACTCATAGCTCCAGTAAAAAAACTTGCCTTTGAACGTAATAACTCAAGAATATCAGGATTTTTTTTCTGAGGCATAATACTAGAGCCACTACACAATGAATCGGGTAAAGTAAAATATCCAAACTCAGGCAAAGAGAATAAAAGAACATCTTCTGCTAATCTACTTATGGTAAGTGCAATTTGTTGTAATGCAAATAACAGAGAAAGCTCTAATCTTCCTCGACTATTTTGTACTGCAATAACATTGTTCTGTGCCTGAGAAAACCCTAGTAGCTTTGCAGTGTAATTACGATCAAGAGGAAGTGAAGTACCATATCCTGCAGCAGAACCAAGTGGAGATCTATCAATAAGCTCAAAAACAGTATCAAGTAATTTCATATCATCCAACAATTGTTCGGCATACGATGCAAACCATATCCCCACTGATGAAGGCATTGCTTTTTGTAAATGCGTTCTTCCTGGCATTGCTACCATTTTATGCTCAAGCGCCCGTGTGTGTATCATACGAATAAGTTGAAACATCTCATCTTGGAGCATAAATATATACTCTTTATAATATAAACGCAATGCTGCCTGCACTTGATCATTTCTACTTCTTCCCGTATGGATTTTTTCAGCTATGACATATGATTTTTGTGCCATCTTTTGAATATCAGATTTCTGCATATCCGATATATCTTTCTTTATTGTTGGCTCTTTGTGTACTGGTACTGTAGTTTCTCGAGAAACTAAATAGTGTTCAATAGCAGTATGACAATCTTCCATTGATGATGCAATAGAAAAAGCACCTTCATGAGACTGATTATATACTTCAATTAGCCCATCTATTAAAAAATGAGCTTCGTGCTTAGTTAAAAGATTACAAGCATGCGTATCGCTTGCATGCAACAAAGTGTATACATGAGCAATACTGGCTACACAATCTGCTGGTAATAACAAAGTATCATACACATAATCTTTTCCTGTAATAAATGACTCTACCGATGAGTCTAATGTATAGCCCTTATCCCATAACTTTCCCATACATTCAGCATAGCATAAAACACTATTATACACTCATAAGATATAGCATTACAAATACAAAATGAAATACCACAAAAGAAAAAATATAGTATATACTTAATAAAAAAGGGAGCTTAATGCTATATTACTTGTTGATATATCCCTTTATATACTACTAGGAGGTTATGGATATGGATGATAATGATACTGTTTCAGACACTGTTTCTAATAAGAGCAAACTAGTCTGTTTATTATTGTGGTTTTTTCTTTTTCCATTAGGAGCACACAGAATGTATGTCGGAAAGATTACATCTGGCATTATGCAATTATTGTTCGGATTTGCAACGCTTTTTATTTGGAATCTTGTAGATGGCATTTTTATCATTGCTGGTAGATTTACCGATATTGATGGCAAAATTGTTCAACAATGGATTACCAACGAATAAAGCATACTTTACTCTGGAATGCTCTATTGTTGTACTATTGCAATAGAGCATATTACTCCTCCCATAGCATCTAAAAAGGAGAGCAATACACTTCCATACATGAAACATAAAGCCTGCTCTCTATGATATACTGAATATATGAGTAGTCCTAATATCACATATCACAGCCATGATGTCATAATAGTTGGAGGAGGAGGCTCTGGTCTTTATGCTGCCCTTGAAGCCAGCTCTCATGTAAAAGATGTAGCGGTAGTGAGTAAATTGTTTCCCCTTCGAAGCCATACAGGAGCAGCACAAGGAGGCGTTGCCGCTTCTTTAGGAAATATGGGAGAAGATCATTTTGAATGGCATGCATACGATACTGTAAAAGGTGGGGACTATCTTGTGGATCAACAAGCTGCCATTATTCTTGCACAAGAAGCTCCCGAAGTTATCTATTATTTAGAAAACTCAGGACTGCCTTTTTCTCGTACCTCCGAAGGAAAAATAGCACAGCGAAAATTTGGGGGACACACTCATCATTTTGGAGAAGGGCCTCTTATGCGTACCTGTTTTGCAGCTGATCGTGTAGGACATCATATCCTCCATACATTATATCAACAATGTATAAAACAAAATGTCAATTTTTATGATGAATATCATGTTATAAAATTACTCATGAAAGACACCACTGCTTGTGGCATTGCAGCGATACGTATTTCTGATGGATCATTACATATTTTTAATGCAAAAGCAATTATGTTTGCTACAGGCGGATGCGGAAGATTGTTCAAAATAACTTCAAATGCCCTTGCAAATACAGGAGATGGTGCTGCATTAGTAGCACGCGAAGGTATTCCTTTAGAGGATATGGAGTTTTTTCAGTTTCATCCCACTGGCATCAAAGATATTGGAGTGTTAATCACAGAAGGAGTGCGCGGAGAAGGAGGCATTTTACGTAATGGAAAAGGCGAGCCTTTTATGGAAACATACTCTCCTACCTTAAAAGATCTTGCACCAAGGGACTTAGTAGCAAAGTATATTACACAAGAACTTCTTGCTGGACGAGGAGTAAAAGGAAATTGTAGCATTGATGATTTTGTATACCTTGATACTACCCATTTAGGAGCTGATGTTATCAATCAAAAGCTCCCTGATGTACGCGAATTTTGTGAAGTCTATCTTGGCATCAACCCAATTGAACATCCTATTCCTGTACACCCTACCGCTCACTACACTATGGGAGGCATCCCTACCAATGTAAACGCAGAAGTTGTATATTCAAAACAAACATACCCTGGCCTTTATGCAGCAGGAGAATGTGCCTGTGTATCAGTGCATGGAGCAAACCGATTAGGGTCAAACAGCCTTCTTGAGCTACTGGTATTTGGAAGAAGAGGAGGGAGTGCTATGGGAACATATGTCTCAAATGTCAGTCTTCCTGAAATACCAAAAGAACAAATCGAACAAGCACATGCAATACACAGTCAACTCTTTCAACGTAAAGGTAAGCGATCACTTGGAGATGTTCATAAAAAATTACAACTGCTTATGTCAAAAAAAGTGGGAGTATTTAGAACCGAACAAGGACTTTTAGAAGCTACAGAAGAGCTTATCAATATTCAACAAGAATACAAAGAGGTAGGTGTTGAAAACAGTAGTATAGACTTTAATTATGATATTTTACGTATTTTTGAACTTGGATCAATGATAGATCTTTCACGTATGGTGGTCGCAGGAGCCTATGAAAGAAAAGAAACTCGCGGAGGACATTCAAGAGAAGATTTTCCCGAAAGAGATGATGAGCATTACTTACAGCATACTATGGCCACTCTATCACATGATAAAAAAGTAACAATTACTTACGACCCTGTCGATATAAGTAAATGGGAACCAAAACCACGAGTATACTAGGAGGAAACATGCAAGTAACATTAAAAGTAAAGCGTTTTGACCCTAAAGCAACTATAAAAACAAGCTACTCTACCTATACTTTAGAAGTAGAAGATACATCCCGTGTAATAGATGCACTAGAAAGCATTGCAAAAACGCAAGATAGAACATTATCATTTAGAAGAAGCTGTGCACATGGTGTATGTGGATCAGATGCAATGATTATCAATGGCAAAAATAGGCTTGCGTGTAAAACATTATTTGAGCAAGTAGCAAACGAAGACAATAATTTTACAGTGGAAATACAGCCACTTAATCATCTAAAGGTAGAAAAAGATCTTGTCGTTGATCAAACTCCGTTTATAGAAAAATATAAATCAGTCAAACCTTATTTTATACCAAGAAAAGATCTTCCTTCAGTGGGCGAATTTTTACAAAGTCCTGAAGAACAAAAATTACTTGCAGAGGCATCTAGCTGTATTGGTTGTGCTGCATGTTTTTCGGCTTGCCCTATACTAGATGAAAAAAATCCCGACTTCATTGGCCCTATGGCATTAGTACAGGCAGCACGATTTATTGACGATACTCGCGATGCAGGACTCGAAGCTCGTATTGATGTTTTAGACAAAAAAGATGGCATATGGGCATGTGAAAGCATGTTTGAATGCACAAAAGCATGTCCTCGTGGCATAAAAATTACTAAACTGATAAATTTACTCAAACGAAAAATAGTAAAATATCGTGAAGCAAGAGGACAAACAGTAAACGATCCAGAACATCAAAACAAAAAAAAATAAAGAGCTGACCCATTTAATGAAAATGTGATATTCCTTGTTGTTTGCATTTTTTCGCTGAGAAGGAAGGAAGGTATGTATTAGGATATACCCTATGAGTTTTTTTATGTTTCTTGCTCTTTTTTTGCTCCTTTGTCGCATTTAATCCTTGAACTCCAGCAACATGTTGGAGTTTTACCATCTCGTGTGACCCCCCAAAATCCATGATAGTAATTATACTATCATGGAAATAACAAACAAAAATAAAAAAAAGGGGGTGAGTACATGATATACTCTACACTTTATAATACAAGAAATCAAAAAGAACTGCATAAAGTACGCTTAGCTATAGCACTTTCTGCAAAAGAACACGGCATCAAAAGTACTGCTCGTATCTTTCATATATCTCCTAATACCGTACGCAAGTGGTTGCAAAGATACAAAGAGAAGCCGAAAGCTATGCTCTATGATAGGCGTCCTGCTTCAGTAGAACATCCTAATACCATGATACCTTACTATCAGTTAAAACTCAAAGAGATATGCGAAACATTACAGCACTATCATCAACGATGTATTGCCTCTCATATACAACGAGAGTATGCCATTCCTTATTCCATAAAGACTATCACTAAGCATCTGAGAAAGATGGGGTTTTTTAAGACACATAAAAAGCAAAAAGCAGAAAAGAAACAAGAGGCACGCCTATGGAAGCAACTGCTGCAGTTTTGTCAAAAAATACAAGTAGATATTAAATATCTTACCGATATCCCTGAATTATACTTCTCATTACGCAAATTTTGCCTCCCAAAGTATCAAATTACCGCACGCGATGTCGCAACAGGGGCTTTATGGATATGCTTTGCTACTCAAAAAAGCTCTTCTCATACCGCTTTGTTTATTGAATATCTGCTTACTCATCTTGCTTCTTTTCACGTTGATACTTCCTCTATTACTATTCAAACTGATAATGGCTCTGAGTTTATCTCAGGGGCTTTTAGTACTAAACAGTCTGCTTTTGTTGCTTCTCTTGCAGCATACGAGGCACACCATACTACTATCCCATATGCTTCTCCTACTTACAATTCTGATGTCGAGGCTTCTCATAAACTTATTGAAACTGAATGCTATGCAAAAATGCAGAATCCTACTCTCAGTACTTTTTTACTCAAAAGTGCTGAGTATCAATATAGCTTTAATCATCAACGCCATAACTCTTATAAACACGGCTCTCCTGCTTTGTTGTTGAAAGAAAAAAGTCCTTCTCTGGATCCTTGTGTACTTACTCTGCGCCCTCTTATTGTTGATACTTTCCTTACTAAACGAACATTACACACTTGGCATAATAGAAATTTTGCAGTATACTGATTTTATCAAAAGGGTTCACACGAAACGGTAAAACTCCAACTCCAGCAACATGTCCCCTTGCCTTGTCAATATCTCATACGATATACTAGAAATAGAAACACTGAATAACAGTAAAAATAGAATGAAAGCGGTATTATAATATGTTACAAAAACACAGCATTATTTCTCGTATTATTGATGTAGGAGTAGTAGCAATAGTGCGTACTGACAAAGCAGAGCAAGCTACTAACATTGTACAGGCATGCTTAGACGGAGGACTTACTTCCGTAGAAGTAACGTTTACAGTCGATGGTGCAAATCGCATCATTGAACAAGTACACGCAAAACATACCCATTGCATACTAGGAGCAGGCACAGTACTTGACGCTCATACTGCAAGAATAGCAATACTAGCAGGGGCATCATATATAGTAAGCCCATCTTTTGATATAGAAACAGCAAAGCTGTGCAATCGCTATGCTATACCCTATATGGCTGGGTGCTACACCCCTACCGAAGTAGCAAAAGCATTGGAATATGGAGTAGAAATTATAAAGCTATTTCCTGGCACCCTGCTCTCCCCTTCTGCAATTACAGCAATAAAAGCACCGTTTCCACAAGCTAACATTATGCCCACTGGGGGAGTCAATTTGGACAATGTAGACACATGGATTAAGGCAGGTGCCATAGCAATAGGCGTTGGGGGTGATCTTACTGCAGGAGCAAAAACAAATGATTATGCTCAAATACAACAGAAAGCAAGCGAGTATAAACAAGCAGTAGAACATGCACGTACTAACTATCGTACATAGAAAGAATAAAAAAAGGAAAGCCTATGAATACACACAACAAAATTGTAATGTTTGGAGAAATAATGCTTCGATTATCCCCTCCTGCGTATCAGCGTATCGCTTTTACACGTAATTTTGAAGCATGTTATGCAGGCGGAGAAGCAAATGTAGCAGTATCACTTGCAAACTATGGAATGAATTCATACTTTGTATCAAAAGTGCCAGAAAATGAAATAGGATCTGCGGTAATACGTACACTAAAGGAAATGAATGTAAATACAGACTATATCACCTATGGAGGAAAAAGGCTTGGAGTATATTACTTAGAACATGGAGCAAGCGTTCGTCCTTCAAAAGTAATATACGATAGAAAACATTCTTCTCTCTCAGAAGCTCAGGAAACAGAATTTGATTTCGATGCTATTTTTAATGGTGCTACATGGTTTCATGTATCAGGAATAAGCCCTGCTCTATCAGAATCGTGTGCAACACTTACAGCAAAAGCCCTGCAGTGTGCAAAAAAAGCAGGCCTCACTACCTCTTTTGATCTTAATTATCGCAAGAAGTTATGGACAGCACAAGAAGCACAAAAGATATGTATCCCCCTTATGGAACATGTGGATGTATGTATTGGCAACGAAGAAGACGCAGAAAAAGTATTAGGATTCACACCACAAGGGAGTAATATACAGCAAGGCACTCTTAATATAGAGGGATATAAGGCAATGTTTGAAAAATTAAAAGAACGATTTGGGTTTCAGCATGTTGCTACAACATTAAGAGAAAGTATCTCTGCATCTGATAACGGCTGGTCTGCGTTATTGTACAATGGACAACAATTTTTTCAATCAAAAAAATACAATCTCCATATTGTAGATCGTGTAGGAGCAGGCGATTCCTTTAGTGCGGGACTGATATACTCCCTTATAGCAACAAAAGATCCACAACAGTCCATTGATTTTGCTGTTGCTGCCTCTGCCTTAAAACACAGCATACACGGAGACTTTAACCAAGTGAGCGTAGAAGAAGTAGAAAAACTTGCCACAGGCGATGCAAGCGGGAGAGTAGAACGCTAACTCTTCTATAGAAAACAACCTTTACTCTGCTTGCCTCTTTATGTTTGCCTCTTTATTTCTGAAATTGAAAAAACTCTTTTGCATTATTATAGCATACCCCTTCTATAATTTGAGCAAGCATCGTTTCATCATGAGGATATTCTCCATTATCAACCCATGTGCCAATAAGATTACAAAATATTCGCCTAAAATATTCATGTCGTGGATATGATACAAAACTTCGTGAATCAGTAAGCATCCCTACAAACATACCGAGTACCCCAAGATTACCTAAATCTGTAAGGTGCTGTATTATGCCATTTTTCTGATCATTAAACCACCATCCTGCACCAAACTGTAACTTACCAACATTATATGTATCATGTGCTTGAAATGCTCCTATCATAGTACCGATAATAAAGTTATCTGCTGGATGTAAGTTATACAAAATAGTCTTAGAAAGATGATTATTTTCTTCCATAGATCCCAATAACTGTGCTAATGCTTCTGCGTTCTTATGGTCTGCAATAACATCAAAGCCTGTGTCAGCTCCTAGCCTCTTAAACATTTTAGGATTTGCATTTCTTAATGCACCTATATGAAACTGCATAGTCCAATTTCGTTTATAGTACTCTTGAGACAAAAACAGCAATAATTCACACTGATACGATTCTATTTCCTGTTTCGATATATCCTGTTTTTGCATAGCTTTCAAAAATACTTCTGCTCCTCTGCCTTCCATATTTTTGTGTACCATAGGCACGTACGACAGAGCATGATCGCTTAATCGACACCCATGCTCATGAAAAAACTGTATTCTTTTTTGCAATGCTTCCTTCAATACATCAAAAGAATATATCGCAATACCAGATGCCTCTGCAAGTGCCTGTATATATACAACAAAATTATCTGTATCCGAAATAGCAAGCACCTTATCTGGTCGAAAGGTGGGATATACTTTTGTCTTAAAATGCGAATACTCCCGTATTTTTCTATGCCATTGTAATGTATCACAAGGATCATCAGTACTACACATTACCTCCACATTACTCTTGCTAATCAAATGTTGTGCAGAAAAATCATCACTACGAATAATATCATTACACAGATTCCACATTGCTTTAGCAGTATGCTCATTCAATACCATTGTACTATTAAAGTATCGCTGTAACTCTAAATGTGTCCAATGGTATAAAGGGTTTCCAATACACAGAGGAAGTATTTTTGCCCACGCATAAAACTTCTCTTTATCACTTGCGTCCCCTGTAATAAAAGATTCATCAAGGCCTGCTCCTCTCATAGCACGCCACTTATAATGATCTCCTCCTAACCATAATTCGGTGATAGAAGAAAATCGCTTATTCTCTGCTATTTCTTTTGGATCTAAATGACAATGATAGTCAATAATCTTCTGATGTTTTGCATAGGTATAAAAAAGATTTTTTCCTGTTTTGCTTGTTAATAAAAAATTTTCATCTAAAAATGCCATATAGACACCTCCTACATGCTCTCTAGTAACACTATACAAAATATACAAGATTATTACCCACTACTTCAATATATCAAATACTGCATAATAATAGAGAGGCTTGCCCAGATAAGAGAAAGCTCAGTGAATATGAAATAGCATTATCAGGAGAAATAGAAATAGATGAAAGTTATTTTGGAGGAAAACAAAGGAGGCTGAGATAGTCTCATTTTCATTAAATGGGCAGGCCCTCTATTTTATACATAGTAAAAAAAAGTCATTACTAATACAATTTTACTGGACTCATAAAATTCTATCAATAACAACTTTTTTAAAAACTGCATAATCCTCCTATTTTATAGGAGTATTCTTAAAATCTGCTGTGTGTAAAAAGTTCTATCCTAGTAAATGGTATTAATTACTGGTTGTTACTTTTGCCATAGCTTCAATTGATGTATAGGCGGGACCAGTAGTAATAACTTGTTGTACTACGATTGCATAATATTTACCTGCTTTGAGATTATCTAGTTTATAAGTTGTGCCTTTATCAGCTATCTTTGGTGTTGTTCTTGCTTTTGCGGAACTTGTTTTTACATCTGAGATAGTGTCTACTGCTCCTTTTGTTGTCTCTTTATAATATATATAATAGTCATTTTTACCATCATCTGCTGCATCTAAAACAGTAACTGTAATACTATGTACTGCTGGTGATCCGTCTTTGCTTGCTGCAGCTGTGAAAAATCTAACATCTGAAGGTGTTGTCGAAAGTCCTATTGTTGGTTTATCATCTGCTTTATATATCACATTAAATCTTACTCCTTGTGATGTTTTAGGACCATTTTTCACAAATATTGCTATTTCATAAGTTTTATCTGCTGTAAGGTTGCCACTGGCGGTTATCGTTGCTGTAGCAAAGTCTTTACTACTACTATCTATAACGATACCACCACCTTGAGCTGAAGTAAGTTTTTTTGATGAACCTGCGGCTGTTTTTATTGCAGTAGGATTTCTATCATTATCACTAGCATTAGTTTTTTCTATATAATATAACTCGTAACTTAGTTCTGCTTTAGTGAGTGGTGTACCATCGTCTTTTTTAGCGCCTGTAATATCCGGTGCATTCCATTTTATTACTAAATTATCACCATTCAAAGAAATACTTCTTCCCACATCGGAAATATCTGGTAGTTTTGAACTATTTCCTGCACTACTACTCCCTACAGCATCATTTTCACAACTTATAGTTGCAAACAAACTTGTTACAATTATCATAAACAATGACAATTTGATTAAATTATTTGAAAACTTAGTATGTTTCATATAATCTCTCCTTAAAAAATATAATGTTATACAACAAATAGAATGTTCATTAGTCCATATTTAAACATTTTTTTTCGTGTATATTAATAATTTATATGTTTTTTTTTTTTTGTCAAGTGCAAGTTGCAGATTCTTGCAAATTCAAGGACTAATTGCAACAAAGGAGCAAAAAAAGAGCAAGAAGCATAGAAATACATTTTTTTAGGAGCATACACTACATAAAAATCCTCATTTACACTACTATATAAATAGGTATACTTACTGCCATTGGAGATTTATATGAATAAAACATTTTATTTTTTACTAGTAATGATTGCTTTCTTATGCACCAACGCTTTTTCTAACAAACTATACATCCCTTTCACAAATAATAGAGAAGAGAAAAACATATGTACCAATGCTTTTTCTAACGAGCTACAACACATAGGCGATTTTGAATATCAAGAGTACAGTATTATTTCAAACAAAAGTACAACAAAAAAAGGACAGGTATTTTTTAGAGAACGCACCTTAAACAAAGAATTTTTTAGCAAAAGTCCCCTCAAAAAAACTATTAAGACATACAGTATTCATTTTTTTGATTGTGAGGATACATCATCATCTTTTCCTCCCTCACCTTACTCACAATACTTTGAGCTTCAAGCAGAAAGTGAAAACGAAAACGAAAACATTACACTATTCTCAGAAAATATAAAAAAATATTTTAAGTGGGAAACCATTGCCACACAGGACAATGAAGTCTTTACGAAAGAGATTGTGCATATTTCAGATGTAGTGTATTCTTTTGTTGATGTATATAACGATTGGTATACCACTATTTCTGGTATAAGAATGCGATTTATCTCTCAAAAAACCAATCCCGATGATAACAACTCTTCTGTCAAAACAGGCTTAGTTCTTATCACCGATACATTGATCGCTCCCAGCGATAAATCAGTACTCTTTCCTTCTACCATAACGATACCAGATTCTGATAGAACACAAACTATCATAGCAATACTCGATTCTGAACAAGCACAAAATCTTCTTGATTTATTTGATGAAAATAAAATAGAAGAAGCAAGACAAAAAGATATATCGTATAAATATCAATAGTTCTTTGATACTATATGATACATGAACCTACAATTTTTTTATGTCCTCCCACATACTTTCGAGTAGAAAGCACTATAAATATATGGATGAAAAAAACAAAAGATCCTGTAAACAGAAAAAAAGCACAACAACAATGGGACATTCTTAAAAATACATTTGAAACATATATCTCTGTAGAAACAATAGAGCCTCAGCCAGAATTACCTGATATGGTATTCACTGCAAATTCAGGCTTCATTTATAACAATAATGTAATACTCAGTACATTTCTCTATAAAGAAAGAAAAAAAGAAGCCTATTATTTTCAACAAAAATTTCTCTCACTTGACTACACAGTACATACTGTCCCTGATGCCTATACATTTGAAGGCTGTGGTGATGCACTATACGATGAATATTATAACATAGTATGGGCAGGATATGGTTTTAGAAGCGATAAAGAAGTATATCCTTTCATAGAAGAACATACTGGTATTCAGCCTATCTATATGCAATTAGTACAAGAATCTTTTTATCATCTTGACACTTGCTTATGTCCTCTTGCACATGGGTACATGCTATACTACCCTAAGGCTCTCTCAGATACTTCACTAAAAACATTAGAAGATATAGTTCCAAAAGAAAAACGAATCCCAGTTTCTGATGAAGATGCATTTTCTTTTGCTTGTAACGCCACCGCAATAAACAATACTATTATTCTTAACACAGTATCTCAAACACTTGTGCAAACATTACAAGAACAAGGCATGCATATACATCAAGTACCATTAGACGAGTTCTTAAAATCAGGAGGAACAGCAAAATGCCTTTCTCTCAGGCTTGACACCCCTTCTCTTCTTTCATCATAATTTTCATTATAATCAAAAAATGCTATCATTATCTAAACGATGTTTTGCTATAGCTTGCAATGACTGTTTTCGTTTCTTTTGAATAAGCGGGAGAAAAAACAACCCTAATGTTTTTGTTTCCCATGCCCTCATAGTATACTTTGGTAATGGAGTAGCTTTCCAGCTATCCTCTCCTGATACTCCTTGTTGCTGTAGATCAACATTGCATCGTACACAATCTCGCTTTGGAATATCATGCATATGCAATGCCTTCTTAAATCGTGCAGAACTATGTATGCTTCCATATCGCAAAAAATCCTTTGCTTTGTATGCTTCTTGTCCGTTATCAAAATCTTCTATAAAATTATGATGTACCGACACATTACACACACTCTCTGCAATACACATACATCCATTTCCATGTATATCTTGCAAAGAAAACCATCGAGTATCTGTCTTATTGCCACTTTCTTGTGGCCGTACATATGTTTTTTCTTGTTGATCTTCCACTGTGCCATGATATAACGCTATATGTGCTGCTATTTTTCTATCCCAGTACGACTCAAAGGGGCCTCTGCCATACCATGTAAAATGCTCATAGCTTTTTTGTAATAGCATCTCAATGCCAAAACGTGGAAGCTCACTTAACAGTAACGCTATAGTTTGAGGGTACGCAGATACATGCGTATCGGTATGCTCCAACATACCATGCACTCCAGGATAATAGCACCGCATCCCCATGAGACCATTATGATATACAGAAAAAACAGTGCGTGCAAGCAGCAATTTCACTCCCTCTAGTGTTGTAGTTATATGATATTCCAGTGTAATTTTTTGTGTATCCTCTTGCACTCCAACACATGTATAGTGTGCTTGAGATCTCATATTGTACCAAAACCGTGCTCTCATTGGAAAAGCACATCCAAAATCATTATCAGTAGGTATGCGCCAAAAATTAATCTTCATTGATTCACATAATAGCTCTTGTCCTTGTACCGTATAAGATTGCAACATTCCTTGTTTTTTTACAAAACGAAAACACACATCATTATTTTTTATCGTAACGCTTGCCTCATCCTGTGTAAGCACTACCTCACTTGAAGGATGTGTCAATACCGATATTTTTGACAAAGCTCTTTCTCTTTCACGATTTTCTTTGCTAAGCAACCCTAGTACTGCAGTGTTCCCAAGAGGCAACTGCTCTTTTGCACAACAAAATACAACTCGTTCTTGTGTATGTGCGTATCGTACATGCCCCTTTTTTGTTTTACCCTTATATGGCAAGCATACTGTATCATAGATACATACATTAAGAAAATACTCTGCTTTTTTCTTAAGCAATGCTTCAAGTGCTTGCTTTCCAAACAACAGCATAGCATCAATATCCTGCTGTTGCTGAGCATCAATATCAACAGTATGACTTACTGTTTTTATACATACACCATCAGATAACAGACATAAGTCAAGACGCAGATCCTTGCCCAAAGAAAAAAACTGCTTATTGAAAATGCGTACTATCATGCGTTGTTTATCTACCAGAGAAATATCAAAACACTGGTACACTTTCTGCATTTCATACAGCTTAGAGGTTGCTGTTCTCTCTGCAGTAACAAGTCCATTAAGACAAAAATCACCATCAGGATTAGGCGTATTATCAGCACCAAAATCTCCTCCATATGCAAAAAATCTCTGAGGCTTGCCCTCTGTGTCTTGTGTTTTTATGAGCGCTTGATCTACCCAATCCCAGATAAATCCCCCTTGAAGATAGGGAGCATTCTCAATAGTTTGCCAGTACTCTTTTAGTCCCCCAAAACCATTTCCCATAGCATGCATATACTCACATAAAATAAGAGGTTTAGAACGATACTCTTTTTCTAACAGTACCGCCTCCGTTCCTTCTCGCATCCAACGTATCTCTCTTCCACAAGCATAATCTAATAACATTTGTGCTGTCGTGTACATAGGACAATAAATATCGGTATTATCTTCAAATCCTGCACCTTCATACTGCACAGGTAAGGTACTATGCTTTTTTAGCCACTGGTAACTTGCATAAAAATTAACACCATTTCCTGATTCATTTCCTAAAGACCACGTAATAATCGATCCATGATTTTTATCACGTTGCCACATACGAGCAACTCTTTCAACATGCATCTGTTCCCACACAGGATCTTTCGCTAAAGAATCATACCCATACTGCATACCATGTGATTCAACATTTGCCTCATCTACAACATATATACCATACCTATCACATAAACGATACCAATAAGGATCATTTGGATAATGAGAAGTACGAACTGCATTTATATGATGCAATTTCATAAGCCGTATATCCTGTTCCATAGATTCTATAGACACAACATGTGCAGAATCAGATTCATGCTCATGCCTATTTACTCCCTTTATAAAAACACGTTTTCCATTTACTAAAAGATTTCCGTGTTTAATACACACATCCCTAAATGCTACATCATAATACACATGTTCCCCTAAGGATGTAGATAATACAAGAGTATAAAGGTACGGAGTTTCCGCTGACCATGTTTTTATAGAAGAAATAACAGCACGAAACTGTACTGTTTTGTTCTGTTCATAAGAGCCTTGTTCATTTACATGCTTGCCATGCGATGAAAATGGTACTCCTGTTACTGTTTTCTCAAATAGAACATGTTGCGTTTGCGGATCTATGAGGGTACATGATATATCTATAGCTTGCCCGTTGGACTGTACATGACCATGCTTCCTATTAGACAGTAGCGATGAAATATCCTCACTGCAATGAGCTAGCAACACATCTAGCTTAAAATGAGCATTCTTATAATTATTTTTAAGAGCCGAAAAATGAAAAAAATCTTTGATATATGTTTTAGGAGTGGCATATATGTATACCTCACGTTCTATTCCCGATAAACGCCAAAAATCTTGACATTCAAGATATGTCCCTGTACTCCAATGTAACACTTTCAATAAAATACTATTTTTACCACTTACAAGATACGATGATATATCAAATTCTGCAGCAAGTTTGCTATCTTCACTATAGCCGACAACCTTTCCATTTATCCATACATAACATGCAGATCGCACAGCTCCAAGGTGTAATACTACACGCTTTTCATGCCAATCAGGAAATACAGAAAATTCACGATAATAATACATAGTAGGATTATATGTGTCTGGTAACTTTGGTGCAGGCGGTGTCATACATGGAAATTCTTCTATCTGTTTTGCAAAAGAGGGATCACTACGATCTATAAAATCATATGAAACATTATGATACACAGGATACGAAAATCCTTCCATTTCCCAGTTAGCTGGTACTGATATAACATTCCAATCGTTTGTGTTTTGTCTTTTCTGCGTAACATCTACCACTGTATCTGCTTTGGCAGGAGTATCAAAAAAACGAGCTTTCCATGTGCCATTTAATAACACAAAATTACGAGAATTTTTTCTATCCTCTTGCTCTGCAAACTCCTTATTTTCAAATGAATAGAAATCACTTTTCATAGGAAGTCGCTGTATATTAGTGATAGAGCAATCTTGCCACTCATCACCATTAAACACAACATGCATATCTTTATTTTTTTTCATAACGCCAACACCCCACAAGATGATCATTTACCAAGCCTACCGCCTGCATATACGCATATATGATAGTAGGACCTACAAATGACATTCCTTTTTTTTGTAATGATTCTGATATTTCTTGACTTTTCTCTGTGTATGCAGGAATTTCACTATGATTTTTCCACGCATTTACTATAGGAGTATGTTTCACAAAGCCCCATAAGTAATGACAAAAAGAACCATGTTCTTTTTGTATATCTAACAATACCTCTGCATTATTTCTTACAGAATATATTTTTCTCTTATTACGAATAATATTCTTATTAGTACATTGAGCAACAAGCTC
The DNA here is from genome assembly GCA_965218205.1 of Spirochaetia bacterium. GTDB lineage: Bacteria > Spirochaetota > Spirochaetia > WTKD01 > CBDDCA01. The sequence goes on from OZ244590.1 coordinate 2,265,144, forward strand.
TTCATCACTCATAGCAACAACTTTTGCAGGATCAAAATTATAAAATGCATCCCGATACCCTTGTCGCTTTTTTAGTACCGTTTCCCACGATAACCCTGCTTGAGCACCTTCTAGCACAAGCATCTCAAATAACTTGTTATCATTATACACAGGGATACCCCACTCATTATCATGATACTGTGCAAGCATCTCGTGTTTGGGCATACTCCCAAAACAACGGCTTTTTTCCCCTATTTCCTTCATCGTGCATACCTATCCATTGTTGTGTATTACAAGTGTCACACTACAAGTATTTTTATCGTACAGAGAATAAATACTTATTCCCCTTTTACTGACCCCATTGTTAATCCTGAAATAAACTGTTTCTGCATAAGAAAAAACATAATAACAGGAGGCAATGCAGCAACAACAGAACCAGCCGCAATTAAATTCCAAGAAGCTATCCATTGACCACGCAACGCTTGAATTCCTACTGTCACTGGACGCACTTTATCACTTTGTACGAGAGTAAGCGCCCAAAAAAAGTCATTCCACACAAAGGTAAAAATAAGCACTGATAATGCAGAAAGAGTTGGTTTACTGAGAGGAAAAATAATCTTAAAGAAAATTCTCCATTCGCCTGCTCCTTCCATACGGGCACTCTCAATCAAAGAAAAAGGGATAGTTTTAATAAAATTTCGTAAGAAAAATGTAGCAAACCCCGATTGAAACGCTATATGAAACAAAATAAGCGATATAGGACTATCGTATGTTCCCATCCTTATAGAAAAATCACGTACTGGTATCATTAAAATCTGAAACGGAATAAAGTTACCTGCAATAAACAGCGAAAACAACAATATTCTGCCTCTAAAAATATGAAATGCCAAAGCATATCCAGCAAGGGAGCTTATAAAAATTGTTACAATAACAGTAGGAATAGTGATAATAAGACTATTGATAAAATACCGAAGCATAGGCGTATTCGTAAACACATTTGTATAGTTTTCTACTATATTCAACTCAGAAGGAACCCCCCAATAGTTTCCTTTGTTTATATCGGCAGAACTTCGTACCGAAGTAAATAAAATTGCAATAAGCGGAAGTATCCACAATAACAAAGATACATATAAGGCAACTCTATAAGACACATTAGCAAGCCTGCCATGCTTCTGTATTGGACTAGGAAACAAAATAACCTCCGTACTTTAACTATTTTTTTCGTTTTTTAATAAACGAAATAAAAAATATACTATGTATATATCCATTATTAAAAATAAAAATGTTGCTATTGCTGCAGCATACCCCATCTTAAAATTAAACAAGGCTTCATCAACCATGTGATATGCCAGTACATAGCTAGATCCCCAAGGCCCCCCTGAGGTCATAATAGCAATAAGATCAAAACTTCGTAAAGAACCAATGACTGTAACGACAATAGCAATAAAAGTTGCTGGTCGAAGCTGTGGTAATATAATATGAAACAGCATGCTTGTTTTTTCAGCTCCATCAATTCTTGCTGCTTCTACAATATCAGAACGAATATTAGTGAGTCCTGTGAGATACAAAATTAAACAATATGCTGTCTGAGGCCATAAAGAAGCAAAAATAATACCAAAAGTAGCGAGGGTAGGATCTGCAAGCACAGAAACAGGCTTAAGTCCAATATTCTTAAACATAACCCCTAATAAGCCAAAATCAGGATTGTAGAACCATGAAAACATAAGACCAACGACTACCAAATTAATCACAAATGGAAAGAAAAACATTGACTTTACAAATTTCATCCCCCTGATATTTTGGTTGAGAAACAAGGCAATAATGAGACCAAACACTGGAGCAAGAAAAGAAAATATAAGCCAGTACACATTATTACGAATTGAAACAAGAAACCGACTATCTGAAAATAAATCTATGAAATTTTTGAGTCCTACCCATTCTTTAGGCCCAAACCCATTCCAGCGATGAAATGCTAACCATATACTTTGCACAATAGGTATAAGCACAAAGATACTAAACATAATAAGCACAGGCAAGAGAAAACTTATGGTAACCCAAATTCCTCCAGAGTATAACCTGTGTTGCTTTTTCTTTACTAAAGATTGCATGTATATACTACCTACTATAGTTTATAATAGCACAATATCATTTTTTAGACATGTATCATGTTCCAAAAGAAGTAATATGCACTATATGTTCCTCATTAAACTCATTAGGAGCTAACTCTTTTACAATTTTTCCACTATGTAACACTAATATGCGTGAACTTAAACGCATAAGCTCTGAAAATTCAGATGATACCAAAATAACAGTAATTCCTTCTTTTTGTAGCTCTTCTATAATAGTATATATTTCTTGTTTTGCTCCAACATCAATCCCGCGTGTTGGTTCATCCAACAAAAGAACATTAGAGTTTGTCATAAGAATTTTTGAGAAAATTACTTTCTGTTGATTTCCTCCGCTAAGATACAAAATACTGGAATGATAGTCTGGCCCTCGATAATTCATCCTTTTCAAAAAAGCATCAACTATTTTTTGTTCCGATGAAAAAGAAAGAAAATATTTTAATTTACATAATCGTTGCAAAATATTCAAAGACGCATTATGCTTTATGTTCATAGTTTTTACAAAGCCATCTTTTTTTCGTTCTTCTGTAAGAAACCCTATACCATTATCAATAGCTTGATGTGCGTTTTGAATATGCACCTGTTTCTCATGTACATATATATTGCCACTTTCTAGCGGATATGATCCATATATTGCTCGTAATAGTTCACTACGTCCAGAACCTAGCATGCCAGCAATACCAACAATCTCTCCTTTACATGCGGAGAAACTAATATCATCAATAATAGTTAAGTCTTTATTATGCGGATTGAGAAGCCGTATATTTTCAACACGTAGTACTTCTTGAGTATTTTTGTCTATAGAAATAGGTGCTACTTCATCCTTCACTTCTTTGCCTATCATATCCCTAATAATACGCTTTTTATCAAAATTCTTTTTTTCATAAGAGGATATCAATGTTCCATCTCGCAGTACTAATACCCTATCGGAAATAGTAAATACTTCTTGTAATCTATGAGAAATATAAATACAGCTTATCCCTTGTGCTTTAAGCGTTTCTATTACAGAGAATAATGTGCTAATTTCATTTTCTGTAAGAGAGGCAGTAGGTTCATCCAATATAAGAATATGTGGATTACGTGAAAGGGCTCTTGCTATACATATAATCTGCTGCTGACTTGCACTGAGATTGCGTACTGGAATATCCACATCTACATCAAACTGTAACATGTCCAGTATTTTCTTTGCATCTTCTTTGATAGCTTTCCAATCAAGAAAGCCAAATGTATTTCTTTTCAATAACCCTAGCATTATGTTCTCTGCTACACTTAAATCATATTCAACGCTTATCTCTTGGTATATCATAGCAATGCCAAAATCATTTGCATCTTTAATTGAATGAAAACGTAGCTCTTGTTTTTGCTCGTTATATATTGCTCCTTCATACGATTGAAACGGATATACTCCACTGAGTATTTTTACCAACGTAGATTTTCCTGCACCATTCTCACCAAGAAGAGACAACACTTCTCCTTTATACAAGGAAAAATGTATGTCAGTCAATACTGTATTAGAAAAAAACTTTTTTCCTAAGGCATCAATTGTAAGAATACTATTTGTTGACATAGCTACTTTCTATTTCTATTTAATTGATCTACAATAACAGCTAAAACAAGTATAGAACCAATAATAAGATTTTGCCAATACACTGATATTTTCATCACAGTCATACTATTAGAAAGCACTGAGGTAAAAAGGGCTCCCACAATCGTTCCAAACACGCTCCCTGCACCACCAAACATACTTGCACCACCAATTATTACTGCCACTGCTACCTGTAACTCAAAGCCTACCCCTACTCCAGGCTGTGCCGAACCAAGCCGAGCTGCCATCATAATACCTGTTAATGCTGCAAACATAGCACATACAGAGTATACAAATAAGTACACTCTGGATATGCTAATTCCTGAAAGCTGTGCTGCCTCACGATTGCCCCCTACTGCATATATAGCACGTCCTATACGAGTATATTTAAGAATAACATGAACAACTATCGATAAAATTCCTGCAAGTATGACTACATTAGGAATACCTATTATAGTACCCTGTTCTAACGATTGAAACTCTTTTCCTAAAGGATATACAGGAACTCCTTTTGTTACAATATTTACAATTCCTCTTGCAATATAGAGCATTCCTAATGTCATGATAAATGGAGGCACACTGAATCGATAAATAGTTATAGCATTTACTAAGCCTAACATCAATCCTACTAACAGCCCAAATACAATAGCAAGAGGAATAGGAACATTGGAGGAGATACTCATTCCTGCAATAACTCCTCCCAGTGCAAGCATGGATCCTACTGATAAATCTAATCCTCCAGAAATAAGAACAAGCGTAAATCCAAGAGAAGCTATAAGCAGAAATCCAGACGCTTTAAGCATACTGACTATATTGCCAAAAGAGAGAAAACTATTATTGACAAAATATGCAATTATTATCAACAATACAAGAGGGACAAGAGTCCCCATATCTCTTAATCGAATTTTATTTTTCATATCTTATATACTTATTACTGCCATGTTTCTACTTTCTTTATATCAGCACCATATGTTCTTAAATTATCCTTCGTCACTAAAATAGGAGGAATATCAATAACTTTTTTTGCAGGGACAGCTCCTGTACTTATATAATCAAGAATAATCTGAGATGCTTGATACCCATAGCGGAAAAAATTAACTGCCAAAGTTGCATGCATATATCCTTCATCAATAAGATCAAGTGTTTCATCTATATCATCAATCCCTATAATAACAACATCATCTCCACTCATTCCTTTTTCTCTTAGCACAGTTGCTGCTGCTGGTGCTGTCTCTGCTCCTGTACAATAAAACACATTTAATTCAGGATAAGAATTGAGTAACTCCTCAAAACGAGTAACTGCAGTAAAAGTATCGCTCTTACTTTCTACAATGGTTGTATGCTCAAATCCTGCTGGATGTGAAGAAAGAACATTGATATATGACTTAATAATATCATTTGCAATTTTATGCTCTACATTTGGCACTATCCCTGCTCCTACTATTGCTTTTCCTTTCATCACTTTTGCGATTTCCTCTCCGCCTATATTTCCAAAATCAGTGGGAGACAGACCTAAAAAGGCAAGCCTTTGTGCATTTGGAACATCACCATCAACAAGCACTACTGGTATATTTGCATCTGACGCCATTTTTAATACAGGCTCTAGTGCTTCAGGAACTAAGCCTTGTGTGATAATCCCATCACTTTCCAAGTTTATAGCTATTTCTATCTGCTTGACCATTTCATTGACATCAAGTCCTTGTGGACCTATCCATTGAGGAACAAAATTCAAATCCTCAGCTGCTTGTTCAAATCCTTCTTTTGCTTTTAACCACACAGGGTGTGCAACCAAAGGAGTAACAAATGTAATTGTTACCTTGTCTTCTTTTTCTTCAGAACCAGCTGAGATAAAAGTAAAAAATACAGTACCACAGAGTACAAACAATGTGATTATTGATGCTATTTTTTTCATAGCATACCTCCTAAAATTTTTTATAAATATTTAATTCTTATATTACCCCACGCCTTTTAGTTATCAAAAATTCTCTTTCGTTCCTTTTCAATAATAGCTCTAATCTCTGCTTCTTCATCAGGTCGCACCATAAAACGCTGAAACCCTTCCATGCCCTTTTTTGCCATCTCAGGAGTGGTGTCTCTGTCATAAAACTGAGCAAGCCCTTCCGCTGAGCTGAGTACTGCAAACCCTTGCTTAAGAAATCTATCGGTAGGTTCTGCTGAAGTTGCATTAGGAGAAAGTGACCCACTTGTTTCTGCTATAAATTTTGCATTATCTGCTCTTCCAACAAAAGCAAGAAATTTTTTCGCATCTTCTTTATTTTTCGCTCTGCTTGGAATATGTATAGTATCTACTGGAGCATCTTCAAATACCCCAACAGAAGCATCTATTATAGGAAATTGAAAATATCCACTCACATCCTTTATTCCAGCAGTTTCTAAATCTGGCACTATAAAATTACCAATAAGATACATAGCTGCTTTTCCATTGATAAGGGGAGCTTGTGCCTCTTGCCATGAATAGGTAGCGTGATTCTCTAAAAAGTAGCCTTTCTTTACTAATTCTCCCCATGTATCAAACACTGCATCTAAGCGAGCATCTTCATAGCTTATCTTTCCATCCATCAATCCTATATGAAAATCATAGCCGTTTATTCTTAAATTGAGATAATCAAACCACCCAGCTGCAGTCCATAAATACTTTGTTCCTATAGTAATAGGAGTAATGCCATTTTTCTTAAGCGTTGCACAAGCAGCAAGAAACTCATCCCATGTTGTCGGTACTGCTATGCCGTACTGTTCAAATATGTCACTTCGATAATATATTCCCCATTGATAATATGAAGAAGGTACTCCATACTGTTTTCCATCAATGGTAAGTGATTTTAATGAAGAAGCAAGCTGTGTTGTAAAATCATTCTCTGCCCATACATCGCTTACATCTTCAAATAGCCCTTGATCAACAAAAAATTTCATACGATTTCCTGCAGACCACATAGTAACATCAGGAGCCTCAGAGCTAAGAAAGTTTCGTATATTTGTTTTATATGCTTCATGAGCAAATGTAGTAACTTGTACATCAATATCTGGATTTTCTTGTTCAAAACGTCGCACAATCTCTTCCCATGCTTCCCTAGGGGCAAGATCTGATGCATTAGAATTCATCACCAATACACGCCTTCCATCTGAGCTAGTCTCACCATCGCCACCAGCAAAAACATTTATTGTTGCATACGCACCAAACAATATAAAAAGAAAAAATAATACTGATATTTTTTTCATACACTCCTCCATATAAATAATAACTATTATAGTAAGTATACTACATATTTTATATTTAAGTTTATTAGTCATCTGGCATCAATATCTTATACAAACATCCTTTGTAATAAGCCTTTCTTATACTACTTTGCAAGAGCTACTTGTTTCTGTGTGAGAAATATTTTATCACAAATCCTTATCTTATGAAAATTTTTGATGTCACATTTAGTAATTTTAATTCTTATAGTATATGTATCTTGTACCTTTTAGTTATCAAAAATTCTCTTTCGTTCCTTTTCAATCGTGGCTCTAATCTCTGCTTCCTCCTTAGGTTGCACCATAAAATGCTGAAACCCTTCCATGCCCTTTTTTGCCATCTCAGGAGCTGTATCTCTGTCATAAAACTGAGCAAGCCCTTCCGCTGTGCTGAGTACCGCAAACCCTTGCTTAAGAAACCTATCCGTAGGTTCTACTGAGGTTACATTAGGAGAAAGCCCCCCACCTGTTTCTGATATAAATCTTGCATTATCTGCTCTTCCAACAAAGGCAAGAAATTTTTTCGCATCTTCTTTATTCTTTGCTTTACTTGGAATATGAATAGTATCCGTTGGAGCGTCTTCAAATACTCCAACAGAAGCATCTATTATAGGAAATTGAAAATACCCACTCACATCCTTTATTCCAGCAATTTCTAAATCTGGCACTATAAAATTACCAATAAGATACATAGCCGCTGTTCCATTTATAAAGGGAGCTGTTGCCTCTTGGCGTGAATAGGTAGCATGATTCTCTAAAAAATAGCCTTTCTCTATTAGCTCTCCCCATGTATCAAACACTGCATCTAAGCGAGCATCTTCATAGCTTATCTTTCCTGCCATCAAATCCATATGAAAATCATAGCCATTTATCCTTAAGTTGAGATAATCAAACCACCCCGCTGCAGTCCATAAATGCTTCGTTCCTATAGCAATAGGAGTAATGCCATTTTTCTTAAGCGTTGCACAGGCAGCAAGAAATTCATCCCATGTTGTAGGTATCGCTATACCGTACTGTTCAAATATGTCACTTCGATAATACATTCCCCATTGATAATACAAATAAGGCACTCCATACTGTTTTCCATCAATAGTAAGTGATTTTAATGAAGAAGCAAGCTGTGTTGTAAAATCATTCTCTGCCCATACATCACTCACATCTTCAAATAGTCCTTGATCAACAAAAAATTTCATACGATTTCCTGCATACCACATAGCAACATCAGGAGCCTCAGAGCTAAGAGAGTTTCGTATATTTGTTTTATATGCTTCATGAGCAAATGAAGTCAGCTGTACATCAATATCTGGATGCTCATTTTCAAAACGTTGCACAGTATCTTCCCATCCTTTTTTAAGAGCAGGGTCTGATGCATTAGAATATATCACTAATACACGTTTTTTATCTGAGCCAGCTTCACCATCTCCACCAGCAAAAACATTTATTGTTGCATACGCACCAAATACTATAAAAAGAAAAAATAACACTGATATTTTTTTCATACATTCCTCCACATAAATAATAGCTATTATAATAAGTATACTACATATTTTATATGTAAGTTTATTAGTTATTCGAATTTTGCGGATTCAAGGACTAAATGCGACAGAAAAGGCTTCAGCAAGTGTCAAAAAATGAAGATATTTTCGTGGTCTATTGCATTAGAAGCAAGAAAACAATTTGAGTAGATACTACATATTATTGTTTCTATACTGTACATCATGATTGTCAAATAATATATCCGTTTGCTGTGTTTTTTTCTGTTGAATAAAAGGCAATCTATATTCTTCTTTTATTGTTCCATTATTTTGAAGTCTGTCAAGTATCATATTATAATACTCACTATGAATCTCACAGCTTATAAAATTTCTCTGAATGTCTTTACACAATACTAACTCACTCCCACTTCCACCAAACAAAATAAAGCAAGTATCATTTTCTTTTGTACAAGACTTTATTAGCATTTCAACAAGAGGCAAAGGAATTTGACACGCATGTAATGTTTTATCCTTACTGACATTTTTCACTAAATCAAAGTAAAACCAACTATATGGCATTCTTCCTTTATGTCCATTTTTTATTCTTTCTTTAATTCTTTTATCATCAGGATTTTGATATGGTACTGCAATATGATCTTTATAGAAATTATTATGCTTTGATTTTGTCGCATGGAGTATGCTTCTATGTGCAGTGGTCAATCTTTGTTTACTATGCCCTACATTAGTATTATATATCCATACATAGTCTTGCACATTATACGCATTATCATCTAAATACTTCACACGTAAATGAGCATTCTGCTTTGGATAATTCATCATAAACAGATTGCCTGTATGTTTTAATACCCGCATACACTCTGTAGTAAGAGCAATATACCAGTCAATATATTCATTCCATTTTTTTGTATATTGTTTCCCTGAATAATTTATACCCACATTATAGTCAGGATCACCATATATCATATCTAAAGAATTATCAGGCAATTCCTTAAGAACTTCAAAGACATCCCTATTAAAAACTTTGTTTTTATACGCTTCTATACTTCCCATACTCTACTTATATGATAGTCTATATTCAGCAGATTTTACAAGAGTTATAGAATCTACCTTATATACATCAGTAAATGTATATACATACATTCTAATGATAGAATGCATAGAATCTTTATCCTTCTCTCTTACGAGATAACAAGCATTTATTTCTCTCATATCTATATTATTCTCTTTTGCTAACAAGTGATAATATAAACAAGGAAGAAAGAGTTGATATATAGCAAAATTTGTGCGAAATCCATTTTTACATTCAAATACAGTTACTTGCTTCCTATACTCTGTGGTCATATCAACCTCAATTTGTAATGTGCTAATTTCTATTCTCTCATCTCCAATAGTATATGTACAAGAAGGTATTTTTGTTCTCTTTGCAAGATATATGTTAGGAACTATAGAACTATCATTGTAGAGAAAATGTGATATTATTTTTTGATTCATTCCTACTGATAAAATATTACTTTCACTGGTATCGTATTCATTTAATAGACTTCTCTCATATTGCCATAGCTGTGTACATTCATTTGGTATAGTTTCAAATTTGTGATACCATTTGCTTATTCCTTTTACAAACTTATGTTTACCAGCACCTAAATGAAGTACAAAATAATCCTCTTGTAGTATTTCTTCTGGTAACTTATCAGAACTATCTATTTTTGTAACATCAAAAGGGTTTCCAAAAGAATGAAATTGAGCATATTGTTTTACAAGATCATTATCAAAAACAAAATTATTATCCTTTTTACATTGCCGAAACAAAGACAATAATACTTGTTGCTTTTTACTTGGCATTACAATGTGCTACTCTATAAAGATTCTGTTTCAGCAATAAACTTATCGAGGTTAAATGCACTTGGTCGTTCAATGGGTATTTCCAGTATTCTGTCAATGATGTGTTGTGACATAAGTCCCACAATACGTCCCGTACCAAAAAGTACCGTATAAAAATCAAACTCCTTAATACCTGTTGCATACAAAGCTGCTCCTGTAATGGCATCTATATTGGGGTTAGGATTGTTAATTTTTCCTTTTTTCTTCAATACATCGGGGGCAACAGAATATATCATCTGTACTATATCCAAATACTCAGAATGTATGGTGTTATTTTGTAAAAAGTTTTGTATAAGCGTAAATCGTGGATCTTCTACACGCAATGCTGCATGTCCATACCCTGGTATTTTTTTTCCTTGATCAACATAGTCCTGTATATACTGTTGCACAAACTGTGCATCAAGCGTTTTTCCTGATGTTTCTGCATTCTTTTTAAGGGTTTGTATCCACTTAAATGTTTCTTCATTTGCATGTCCATGTAATGGACCAGCAAGTGCTACCATACTGGCAACACAGGTATAAAATGCATTCACAAGCGTAGAGCCTACAAGGTGACATGTATGTGCCGAAGCATTTGCAGGACCATGATCTGCATGAGTAAAAATAAAGAGACGTATAAAATCTTGCATGCTAGGGTTGCTTATTCCCATCATATTCGCTAAGTTGCCTGCCCAATCAAGATAGTAATTTGGGGATATACTATCGACTTCTTTACAGTAGCGAGTGTATATATACGAAGCAATCTGATTAAGTCCAGCAATAAGAGTCATTGCATCACTATACGAATAATCCCAGTAAGTTTCCTTTGGTATCCCCATATCGTATTTTTCCATAAATGTGGATGTTGTTGTCCAACAGAGTAGGGCTACACAAAAACGCGTCATAGCACTACTTTTTTTAGGAAGATTATCAATAACACTAAAAATATGATGCGGAATATGTGTTCGTATAAGTAAATGTAATCGTAAATTTTCAGCTTGTTTCTCTGTAGGACATTCTCCAGTAAGTAAAAACCATAGTAACGATTCTGTGCTAGGCACTGCAGAGTCTTGAAATTTAGGGAGCAGATCAACCACTTCTGCTAAGGGTTTGCCACGATAATATACTCCTTTATCTGCAAAAACAATAGATGTGGGAGTATAGAGTAATGGAAGCCCCCGCATTCCATAATATACATCATGAGGAGTGATTGTTCCTGTAGAGAGCTTGCCTTTTTGCTTGATTATATCTACAATTTTTTTTCGTAATACTACATTCTTTTCGTAGGTAAGTGTCTTTAGTTCTTTCATAATTTATTTATAATCTCCTGTGTAAAAATATCGGTAGATATTGCCTTTGATGATTCTTCAGGAGGCAATAAATCTACAGTGAGTGCTTTTCTTTCTTGTAATACAGAAAACAATGCTTGTTCTAGTGTATCGGCTGCTTTTTGTTCTTGAATATCACGCAGTAACATAATACCACATAAAATCAATGCGGTAGGATTTAGCATATTTCTGCCTGCAAACTCTGGAGCTGCTCCATGCGTAGCTTCGTATACAGTAGCTTGTTGTCCAATATTTGAGCCAGGAGCAACTCCTAGCCCTCCCATCAGTCCTGCACAAAGATCGGATACAATATCACCATATAGATTAGGGAGCAGTAGCATATCAAAACTTTCGGGAACTTGCACCAATTTCATACACAAAGCATCTACGAGTACATGGTCGCATTCTATGTTGTACTTGCTAGCCTCATCTTTTGCTACTTCCAAAAAGAGTCCATCACTATATTTCATAATATTAGACTTTGTTACTATAGTGAGCTTTTTTCTGTTATTACGTGCTGCATATTCACAGCTAAACTTACAAATACGTCTCGTGGCTACTTCACTTATTGCTTTTATTGAAATGCCTGCCTCTAAGGATATTTGCTTTGTGTTGAGTGCATTACATTGACGAATAAGCTGCTGTGTGGCTTCTTTGTGTGCTTCAAACTCTACTCCTGCATATAAATCTTCTGTATTTTCACGTACAATGACTATATCAATATTTTTTGTATCTCCAAACGGTGAGGGAATGCCAGGCAATGTTTTACATGGACGTACACAGGCAAATAAATCAAGTGTCTGTCGCAGTGCAACATTTACGCTACGAAACCCTTTTCCTATGGGAGTAATAATTGGCCCTTTGAGTGCCAATTTTGTTTTCTTTATTTCCTCTAATACATGTTCAGGTAAAAGAGATTGTTCTTTCTCAGCAACAGAGGCTCCTGCTTGCTTTTCTATCCAATGTATGGACGCTCCACTTGCATCAATACATTTTCGCGTAGCTTCTATTAATTCGGGACCTACGCCATCCCCTGGGATCAATACTACATTTGTCATATTCTTATTATACTGTTTTTTAACTTATCATGTTAGAAAAGATGTATTTTATCTTTCTTTTATTTATGGTATATGTCAGTATATTCATGAAATTGTTCTCTTACTGCATCTATTTTTTCATCTCGTTCTCCAAGTTTGTACTTTTTGAGAAACACAGCTTCTATTGCAGTTCCTAACGGTTCTTTGTTATCATACAGATAATTATCAATCATGTTCCAAAATGTATCTGGTTTTAGCTGATATTCTTCACATATCCGTTTGAGTGTTTTTTCTCGCTCCTCTTCAACAAAAGAATTGTATGCTTCTTCTATGTTGATATCATGTGCTTGTGATGAAACACGCTCTATAAAATTTTCAATAAGCTGTTTTTTACTTCGTAACTGTGGGTTTGCATCAATGGTGGCATATATTTTTTCTTTGAGTGATTGTTGTTTATCTTCTGGTGCATTGAATAAATCAGTCAGCAAACGTAGGATGTAGTCTACAGTAATATCATCTTTTTGTATAAGCTGTAGTTCAAAATCTATGTCATCGATAATTGATTCTTTGCTTCTGTTGTTTTTTGTTTTATCATGTATATCAAGATACTTAGAGGTATAATTTTCAAACTCCTGCTCAGAGAGGGGTATATCATCCCATGTAAAATCACTAAAGCCACTGAGAGTATTTATGATACGCATGAGTGTTCTAAATGCTTTAATAAAGGCAAGCGTCTCCTCTTCGCCTGTGAGGGCATCCACGTCTTCTACATGTGGAGCAATGGCAATAAGTGCATCGTAGGCTTGCTTACATTGTTCCACATAGTTCTGATACGGCTGTAAGAGAATGGTATCTTTTGCATCTTTGTTTGAAAATAAGGCTATGGCTTCATCTGTTTTTTGTTTTAGATTGCGGAAACATACGATATTGCCATGACTTTTTTGCTCGTTATGTATACGATTGGTGCGTGAAAATGCCTGTATGAGTCCATGATATTGTAGAGATTTATCAACATATAATGTGTTCAGAAACTTGCTATCAAAGCCTGTCAAGAACATGTTTACTACTATCAGTATATCTATTTGTTTTCTTCGTACACGCTGCGATACATTATTGTAGTAATCATAAAAACTGTCAGTATTGTGTGCGGTGTACTGTGTAGTAAACATTTTGTTATAGTCCTGTATACATGTCTCAAGTGCATCCCTTGCGTAGCTGTTGATAGTGCCTTGATTATCATCACGTACAGAAGCTATATCGGAGATAGTATGTGCATCCATCTCTTCTTCATTTTGAGAATAGCTAAACACTGTTGCAATTTTGAGATCATGCTCTTTTTTCTTAAAAATGTCATAGTAACGAATAAGCACTTCAATAGAAGGAACACAGAGTATGGCAGTATATTGCTTTGTATGTGTTTTTTGTGCATGATGGGTAAGAATGTAATCTACTATTTTTTCTATTCGTTTATCACTCCCTAAAAATTCCTTTGTATCTATGTCTTCTACTGATATGTCTATGGTATTCTTGCTCTGTTCGTTTTCTTTATAGCGTCCTACATATTCTACAGAAAAACGTAGTACATTACCATCACGGATAGCATCAACAATGGTATAGCGGTGTAGACTTTTGCCAAATACAGAAGCGGTAGTTTTATCGTTTTTTTGTGCGTTTTCTTCAAATATAGGCGTGCCTGTAAATCCTATAAGCTGATGCTGTGGAAAAAAAGAGGTAATATTTTTATGCGTTACTCCAAACTGGCTTCTATGACATTCATCAAAAATACATACTATCTTTTTGTCTTTTATGTTTTGTAGCTTCGCTTGGTGTTTCTCTACTGCTCTATTGAGTTTTTGAATGGTGGTAATAATGAGTTTTTTATTGTTATCTTGTAATTGTTGTATGAGATGTTTTGTGTGTTCTGTAGCATCTACACTGCCCTCACTAAAACTATTAAATTCTTTGCTGGTCTGATAGTCAAGGTCTTTTCTGTCCACTACAAACAGTATTTTATCAATTGTTGCATCTTGCGTAAGAATCTGAGATGCCTTAAACGAAGTGAGTGTTTTTCCACTGCCAGTAGTATGCCAAATGTAGCCATTGTTAGTGGTGTTCTGCACCGTATTGACAATTTCCTCTACTGCATAAAACTGATAAGGACGCAATACCAGTATCTTTTCTTCAGCTTCTGATAAGACTATGTAGCGACATATCATTTTTGATATATGGCATTTTTCTAAAAAAATTGAGGTAAAATCCTCTAATCGTGATACTGTGGTATTGTCTTTTTCTGCCCAAAAAAATGTTTGCTTAGCATTCAAGTCTCTATTGTTTGCATAGTACTTTGTGTTCACTCCATTGCTAATAATAAATATCTGTATGTATTGAAATAAAGCGGTATTGCTTCCATACGAATATCTTTGATACCGAGATACTTGTTGAAAGGCTTCTTTTATTTCTAAGCCTCTGCGTTTTAATTCTATTTGAACAAGAGGAAAGCCGTTTATCAACAGTGTTACATCATATCGATTATGGTATTGTCCTTTTACTGATATTTGCCGACTTACTTGAAAGAGGTTTTTGCACCAATGCTCGCTGTTTAAGAATCGTATATGTACAGTAGTCCCATCATCTCTATGTATAAGACATCTGTCACGGAGTATTTTTGCTTTTTCAAAAATGTTCCCTTTGTGTAAGTGATGGAGTACCTGTGTAAATTCTGTCTTACTGAGACTTATGGCATTGAGTGCTTCTAGTTGTCGTTTTAGGTTTGCCTTTAGTTCGGCTTCGTTGCTAATAGACACATACTCATAGCCCATGCTTTGTAGCTGTGATACAAGGCGTGCTTCTAACTCGTGTTCTGATTGAGTGGACATAGCTTTATTATAGTATACTTACTTTATTATTTTTGTGTATGGAGAATAATTATGTACCTAGTAATTACTATTTATTTTTCTTGCTCTTTTGTCGTAATTAGTCCTTGAGTTTCTAAAACGAACATTACATACTTGGCATAATAGAAATTTTGCGGTATACTGATTTTATCAAAAAGGTTCATACGAAAGGGTAAAACTCCACTAGCATATAACTTTTTGACTGTCACTCTCTCGTATGCTCTATAAAGATACTGCAGTAAAGTCCTTATTGCTCTTATGGTTCTATAGCAAGAAAGAGCTATCCTTTCTTGCTATAGGTATGTGTCTTTATGTATCTACTATGATGAACACGCTGCGTCACCTTTCACCTTTGGATACTTTGCTGTTTGGCCTTCCATAGCTGAGTCTTTAAAATCATTAGCATTTATGCTTGAATATTTACACAATTTCCACGATGACAAATCTTGATCAAAAGCAGAAGCTCCATTAAATAAACTAAGATATGAAATGTTCTTAGGAGGAACAACATTCCGTACATCCCAATCTCCTATATCTTGATTAAAAGAGCTGGCTCCACCAAATATATCAAACATACTAGTAACCTTACTCACATCCCAATCTCCTATATCTTGATTAAAAGAGCTGACATCAGCAAACATACTACTCATATTCGTAACCTTACTCACATCCCAATCTCCTATGTCTTGATTAAAAACAGAATTAGCAGGAAAATCAGAAAACATACCGCCCATATTCGTTACATTACTGGTATTCCACCGTGTTATATCCCCATTAAAAGTATTAAAATTCGTAAATAAACCATTCATATCAGTAATGGCACTGGTATCTATTATGTTGAGGTTGGGGTTATTAGTGTTTTGTCTGCTTGCTCCTCTTTCTGCTCTGATAATAGATACCAGTGCTTGCCTTGTTGTTGGTCTGTAATATTTAGCTGATGTCTCTCCTGATGGTGGAGCTTTTAGTCCTGTTTGTATAACAATAGTGGCTGGTATTTTTGAAGAGCTAACTGTACACTGTACTACAGTATAGCTATACTCAGTAATGGCATCATCATGTATATTGGATTTATTTGCTATGCCTGTTATGCTCACTGTTTTGCTACTCAACGATACTGCTAAGCCTGTTTCATCTTTGATTTTCTTTGCATCTGCCTCTAATATGTTATCACAGGTAAAGGCTGTGCCACTGGGAGTAATTGATAATACTCTCGTAGTATTTATTGCTGGTGTTTTGCCTACTTCTGCTGACACTACTGTAGTGTTTTCTATAATAGCTATTGGGGTAGTGACGGATACTGCTGTCGCTTCTCCTGAGATTTTTGTCTTTTTGAGGCTGTTTACTGCTACTGCGGTGATATAGTATTTTGTATTCAATCGTAGGTTGCGTATTGTATAGCTTGTTGCTCCTGTTGGCACATCGTCTTTTTCTGCTCCTACTTGTGCATCGCTTGCTGCTTGTGCTTGTGTTTTTACTGTTGCTCCATCTATGTTTGTATTTGAGGCTATATAGTACACTATGTAATCTATTTGATTATCTTTTAGATTAGTCGTCCCGTCTTCTGTTGTTCCTTTTATGGTAGGGGCTGTTATGGTAAGTACTATGGTATTTCTTTGTGCATTTGCTTGTATGGTGGGCTTTCCCGGTGCTGCATAGACTTCTTTTGCGACAAACTCGTGGCGTTCTCCTGTTGATGTTTTTGTGTCATCAGTGCTGTTTACTGCTTGCACTACTATTTCGTAGGTTGTTCTGTTTGTCAATCCTGTCAGAGTGCTGTTGGTTGTTCCTGCTGCTATGTTTTTTGTTGCTGTATTAGAGTTTGCTTTTATTTGTGCTACTGTCCTCTGTGTACTGCCATCCTTAGCAATACTGTATACTTTGTACGATACTTGTGCTGCTACTAGGGTGTCGCCTGTGTTTGCTTTGTGGCTTGCACTGAGATTTGGGGCTGTCCACGATATTCTCATGCCTGTCTCGGTTACTGCTGTTTGTATACTGCTTACTTCTGCGGGATCTGTCGCTTGTGATGCGGTTGTTACTGTTGCCACTGTCGATACTGCTTTTTTGCTTGGGTCTGTTTTTATGGCTACTTCTACCACAAAGTGATACTTTGTTGCTCCTTTTATTGCTACTGTTGGGGATGTCAGGCCTATACTGCTAAGGGCTGGTACTGTGTACACTCTGCTACTTGGACTGCCTATGCTTACTTTTCTGCCTGCCTGTACTTCTGCTACTGTTGGGGTTGTGTCTTTCTGTAAGCCGTACACTGTGTATACTAGCTCATCATTGCTGGTTACTGTTGTGCCGTCTTTGTTTTTTGCTCCTGTTATTGTGCTTAATTGCGTGAGTACTAGCTTTATTGTTCCTGTTGTGTTTGTTGATTGTGATACTACTAGCTTGCCTGTTAAGGACGAGGTAGGAGCTGTTGCTTTTGAGGTGGGGATGGTGCTCAGTTCTAGTTTTTGTATCAGTGCGAGGTCTTTGCTTTGTGCTTTCTTTGTTGTAGAGGGGTTGAGGCTATTTATTGCTTCTATGCCTATGGTATATACTGCTCCCTTTGTTCCTATAAATGTTCCTCGTAAAGTGCTACTTCCTGCTATGTCTTGTGTTTGTACTCCTGTCATTGCTTTTATTTCTGCTATTGTTTTAGTACTCTGGTCTCCTGCTACTAGGTATACTTTGTATTGTATCTGTGCTTGTGTGAGTTTTCTGCCATTGGGTGCTTTGTGGTCATTGGTAATTGTTCCTGCTTGAAACTCGTACTGTACGGTATCGCTTGTTGCTGTTGATTCTGCAATAAGCAGAGTGAGGCTTTCTGGTGCGGGCGGGACAGTGGATCTTTCATCGTATACTGCTACTTTGTCTGTGAGTGTTGTTGGGGGGCTTACTCTGTTATTTTCTACTGTGAGAAAGCTAAAGCTATATTGTTTTGCATTTGCTTGTGTTGCTGATACTTCTATGCCATCTGCTATGCCAAAGCTAATGGTGGTTGCTGGGTTTGTTATGCTTTTTTCTGCTACCAGTGTTGTGCCATCTAACATACGCAGGGTGTAGTACTTATTTGGTCCAGGTGCTTGCGTAAAGGTTGCTTTTATTTGTATTGCTCCTGTTGTAACGAGGGTGGGCTTGCTTTGAAAGAGTTCTGCTGAGGGTGCTGTGAGTGGGGTGGGTGTTGTTATGTCTTGTGTTGCTTGGCTACTTTTGTTTTCTGAGTAATCTATTGCTTGTATTGTTACTGTGTATGTTTTTCCTTGACTGAGTTCTTCGACAGAGAGTGCTGTTGTGGGATAGGGTATTTTCTTCTCGTTCAGTACTGCAGTACTTGCATCTTTCTCTTGTATGCTTATGCTGTACTCTTTTATGTCTTTGTTCTTGGCTTTTGTTGCATCGGGTGCTGTCCATGTTATCTGTGTTTCTACTTTTGTTGCTGATACGAAGGGATAGCTTGCTTGTATGTTTGTTACTGGATCGGGTGCTGTGCTATCTGCTCCTGTATCTACTGTGGCTGTTGCTTCTGTTCCTTTGTTGCCTGCATAGTCCTGCGATTGTACTGCTACTGTATACTCGGTGGTGGCTTTGAGGCCTAGTATCTGCGTGTTGCGTACTGCTCTGTCTGTTATTGTTACTGTCTTTGCTGGAGTATCGCTCTCTTTTTCTGTTGCTGTTATAGTCACTCCTGCGTAATCTCGTACATTGGGTGCTTGCCAGCTTACTACTATGCTTGTTGCTCCTCCTACAGCACTTACATTGGTCGCTGGCTCTGTTGTTTTGTCGGTTGTGGCTTGTTCTTTTGACACTGCAGTGGAGTACTTTCCGTTTTGAGAGACATACACTTCTACTTTGTAGCTAAGCGTGCCGTAGAGTGTTGTGAGTGCTATGCCATCTTTTGCGACATACACAGTGGCGTACTCTTTGTTTTGTGCAGTTGCTCCGCTGACGGTTGCACTGGTATCTTTGCTTATTGTCTCCTCTGCTACTATCGTCTGTGTTGCGGTTGCTGTTACTCGTACTAAGAGGCTTTTTGCTGTGCTCCCTGTTCCAAAGGTAAAGTTTCCCCATGTAACAAGCAGGCTTTCATCGGCTGGGCTATTGCTTTTATCGTTTGCTGTTACTGTAAGATTTGCCTCTGGTAGTGGCGTTACTGTTTGTGAGAGTGCTGATGCTTGTATGCCTGTCAGTACTGTTGTAGGACTGCTTGTGTTGTCATTTCTGTCTTTGTAGCGTATTTCTACATCATAGGCTATGCCTGCAAGCGTGGAGATGTTTTGAAACACAACCTCTCCTTGCTGTAGGTTCTGTACGGTAGCTTGTGCAAGCACTGTAGCACCAGTTGTGCTTTTTACCACTATTGTTGCTTCTGCTATATCTGTCTTGCCTGATGCTAATCGTTCTTTGTCCCATGTTATTTTTATGCCATCCCCCGATTTTTCTACGCCTACTTGTGTCAATGTGTCCTGTGGGGTAGTAGTATCTATCAGTGTTGTCACAGTGCGGGTTGTTTTTGGTGATACTTCTGTGTCTGAGCCTGATCCTGATTTCTGGGCTTCTATTTCTACTGTGTAGTTAGTGAGTGCTTGTAAGCCTTTGAGTTGGTACGATTGTCCTTGTTGAAACAATGCACGATATTCTATTGCAGGAATACGCACTTGTATGACTTGTGCTGGTGCAGTAGAGGTAGCGTTTACGACTACATGTGTAGCCTCGCTTGGGGCTTGCCAGCGTAAAGCAAGCGTTCCATCATTGCCTGCTGCTTGTATCTGCACATTGGACAGTGATGCAAGGGTAGGGGTTACTGGTGGTGTTACCCCTCCGCCTGATGAGGAACTGCTACTGCCCTCTGCACATCCTACGAGTACGAGGGTAGTTATTGCTAGCACTAAAAACAGTGCAACGAGAGTTATGTTTTGCTTATATCGAGAGTGTACCCCCCCCCCCCGATTTTTTTCACGGCTTGTAGCTCTCTACTCAGCCATCCTTTTTTCAACTGTTTTTTCATAAAGTTCTCCTTAAATTTTATCTATATATCATGTATAATTATCATTACACACAATGTACAAATGTTATTATAGCATATAATACTATTTTTTGTGCATATTGCACCACTCGCAAAAAGAAAAAAAATACATCAAAAATTTATGTATACTATGCATATACTCCTGCTAAGGTGTTTTTTGGCACTTCTGTTCGGCTTCTGATTAGAATTTCCAATTTCACCCCCCAACTCCTTGACTAATCTCTCCTTACTATAGTATACTTACAGGTAAGATGAAAGCGACATATCAACCCAGTAGAGTAAAGCGGTTAAGAAAATTTGGCTTTAGGGCACGTATGAGCAGTGCCTCTGGACAAGATGTACTTAAAAGAAGAAGAGCAAAAGGACGAAAAAAACTCACCGTCTCAGACGAAAAAAAGCCATACTAATGCCATAGCGTATAGTAATGCTAGTAATCGTACACACAACACTATTATTACTTTACGAAAGCGTTCGGAAATTGCAATGGTATTTAAGACAGGAAAGTGGTTTCGAGGAGCTTCTGTTTCATTGGTAGTAGGGAGAAATATATCGTCTCATGGTGACTCTGAAACATGCCGATTTCTGATAACTACAAAAGGAATTAAAAACAAGCCAAAAAGAAATCAACTAAAAAGAAAAGTACGCGAACATATACGAAATTTTTATCGTATAATTACATCGCCAGAGAAGAACAAAGAAGGAATATATAGAGATATAGCATTTATAGCATCTAATCCAAATATCAGTTTTACAGCACTAGGCAGCGAGATGCATACATTACTTCAACGAGCGAGCATAATAAAAAACAAATGATATAAAATAATCATACATAAAGCTAACAATAGATTATTTTACAATATTGAGGACAATACATGAGCAAAAACTTAGTGATAACAATACTCCTATCAACAGTTATTTTATATGTTGGTATGTACATTCAGCAAAGATACTTTACCCCCCCTCCTTTACCTAATACTGCCAGCACTACCGTCACTTCTCCTCAAAAAAAAGATATACATATTATACCTACCGCTACCGAACAGCCGTTGCCAGAAAAATCTATACAAATGTCAACAAATAAGTTTGATATTACTCTCTCTACAAAAAATGCAAGCGTAACATCATTTCAAATAAAAAATGAAACAGGAACTTCTGAAACCCATGTTGAGCTTATTCCCTTAGGAGATAGCCATACCGCATTTACGCTTACACTAGGAAGCGATGATACTGCATTAAAAGGCGATACAATATTTGATTATGTTGCATATCCACAAGAAAAAAAAGTAGAATTTTTTCGAGATTTTATACACCAAGAAAATGGACAGGAATTTACCCTAAAAAAAACCTATCAATTTAAGGACAATGAATACCTTTTTGAAATTATAGTACTATTACAAAACAAGAAAAATGAAATTTTACGACTTGGAGACACAACATACACATTGTATTTTG
This sequence comes from Spirochaetia bacterium, assembly GCA_965218205.1. Classification (GTDB taxonomy): domain Bacteria; phylum Spirochaetota; class Spirochaetia; order WTKD01; genus CBDDCA01. The sequence continues at coordinate 2,287,167 of OZ244590.1, forward strand.
GTCCACAACTGGGTCCCGTGGAAGAAGTTCTCTCTTCACAAAAATCACGTCAAATAAGCCAACGAAAATTTATCAGTTTTGACGGAAAAAAAAGAAGAAACATAAATGTACGAAAAAACAATGTTGTAGAACACGATACCCTGTATCAATGGGTAGGAATATCAGGACGTTATTTTTCTCTCTTCTTAGTTCCTGGTAATGGAAAATATACATCAATTTTTTCCACAACACCACAAGAACAATTAGCTTCTACCGCACAAATCACCTTAGAGAGAAATACAATACAAAGTGCTGCAATAGAAGATGTGCATAGAATATATATTGGCCCTCACACAAAAAATCAACTCAAAAAATATAATAACGCTCAAGATAATGCATTTAAGGTATCAGGGTTATCACTTGATAAAAGTATCCCTAGCAGATTGCTTGGATTTTTAGAAAGAATATGGCTTGCAATATTACGAATATCTTATTCAATTATTCCCAATTACGGTATTGCCATCATTATACTCACCTTGCTCATTCGCCTATCGACATATCCTATTTTGAGAAAAAGTAAAACAAATGGTGAAAAAATGAAATTGCTCGCACCAAAACTACAAGAAATCAAAGAAAAGTACCCCAATGACAATATGAAACAAAGCCAAGAAATAATGGCATTATACAAAAATTATGGATTTTCTCCATTAAGCTCTTTTCTACCTCTCTTACTGCAACTCCCTATCTTTCTTTCAATGTATAGAGTAATATCAGAGAGTTTTGAATTTTTTAAGGCACCATTTTTTGGCTGGATAGATGATCTTTCCAGTCCTGATGCACTACTATCATTTGGGGACTTTAAGGTTCCTATTCTTGGTTGGACAGAATTTCATATCCTCCCAATAATTATGCTATTAACACAATATGTATCCAGTTATATCATGCTAAAACAACAAAGAGGGCAAAATATAGGATCTCAAAAAATTATGTTCATTCTTTCATATGTATTTCCTTTTATTATTTTCTTTGCTCTGTATAACTCACCTTCAGGATTGATATTATATTGGATAACATCAAATTTTGTTACTATAATAAGTATTTTTGATAATAATACTAAACAGGTGACACTTTCACCTGTAAAGAAAAAGGAGAACCCATGGAAAAAATATTTGAGGCAAGGACAGAACGCGAGGCGGTAGAAAACGCAGTACGGACCTTTGGTGTCAATGAAGAATACATTGAAATTAAAATCATAAATAAAAAAAAGGGGAATTTTCTTGGGCTTAATAGCAAAGTTACTATTAAAGCCTCTGTTATAGGAATTCCTCAAACAGATACCACTGATATTGAAGAACAGTACGATCCTACACAAGATACTCACACTTCCCTCTCTGACAGTGAATATGCACCTCATAGTACTCATACAAATACGGCAGCAGCACATGCAGTTCCGCTTACCCCATTAACCGAACATCAAAAAAAGGAAACTGCTGCAATTATTGAAGCAATAACATCAAAAATGAATATTGATGTCGATGTTGAGTTTCATAGCATAGATAACCAGCTTTTTGCTTCGCTCATCATTGAAGATGTATCTGATCAAAATCTTCTTATAGGCAAACATGGAAAAAATATAGATGCCTTACAAGTGATAGTAAATTCAATTCTTCAAAAAAGATATGATACCCCTCTTGAAAAAGTAGTCATTGAAATTGAAAATTATCGTAATAAACGTAATAATTGGCTTACCGAGCTGGCTCAAAGAAAAGCAGAACAAGTATTAAAATCTAAGAGATCCTATACCCTTGAAGAAATGAATCCTTATGATAGAAAACGTATTCATTCAGCGATAAAAAATATTCCTGGTGTATCCACCGAAAGCATTGGTAACGGATACTATAAACGACTTACTATATATAGTGTATAATAATTATACTAACTACTTATTATATATACTACTATGAACATTTCTTTTGCTCCTACTATTAAAGGGCTTATTTTTGATTTTGATGGCACATTAGCAAACTCCATGCCTATCCATTGCGTTGCATGGAAAAAAACTATGCTAAACTATAATATCACCATTACGGACGAAGAACTTGAGACATGTCGTGGACACACAAGTAAAGAAATAGCCGAAGCATTTATTACACGCTATGAGTTACAAGCAAACGCAGATGATATATCACAGCAAAAAGGCATACAGTATATTGCTTTATTACCCAAAGTAGCACTTATTCCACAAACATACAATATTTTAATGGAATCAAGAGAAGAATATAAAATCGCTATAGGAACAAACGAAGAATACTCTGTCTTTCGCCATGTGAGTGAGCATTTTCACCTCCCAGATATAAGTAACGCAGTAGTTTCATGGAATACATCCCTAAAACCGAAACCTCATCCTGATATTTTTCTTGAATGTGCAACATTACTTGCATTAGAACCACAGCAATGCCATGTATTTGAAGATAGCTCCCATGGAATTGAAGCAGCAAAAAATGCAGGCATGACATATACTCACATTGATGATATTATAAAATAACATAGTATTTCTTACTATAAGGTACAAACAATGGTAATAATGAAATTTGGTGGAACTTCTGTAAAAGATGCTTTCATGATACAACAAGTTGGAAACATCATTACAGAACGTGCAAAACAAGAGCCTATCATAGTCATCTCTTCTGCTCTAAAGGGGACTACTGACGATTTACTCCATGCTGCCGACATTGCCGCTCAAGGAAAAAGCACAAAAAAAAATTTCACTAGCATATATACCAAACATCTTGAAACATGGAACATACTCACGCAACAGACTACAGTACCACAATGTATAGAAAAAACATTTACAGAGCTACAAGAACTTTTGTATGGAATACATCTCATAAAAGAATGTACTGCAAGAACCACAGATCTTATTGTGAGTTTTGGAGAACGATTAAGCTGTCAGCTTATTTCAGAATATCTTACCCTTCAGAATAATGCTAACAACACACCTGATCCTGCCCTGCATGCTACATATGTAGATAGTAGAAACTATATTATTACAGATGACAGCTATGGGGATGCTCGAGTTAATTTTACTATCACAAATAAAAATATCAAACAACTACAAAAAAAAGTATCTGGCATTCCTATTATCACTGGTTTTATAGGCGCTACAAAAGAAGGAGTTACCACTACACTAGGAAGAAACGGAAGTGACTATACTGCATCAATTATTGGTGCAGCACTCCATGCAAAACAAGTGGAGATATGGACTGATGTTGACGGAGTACTAAGTGCTGATCCACGTATTGTAAAAAATTCTTTTGTCATTCAAAACATCAGTTATTCCGAAGCAATGGAACTTTCCTTTTATGGAGCGAAAGTCATTCATCCTTTAGCTATTGTCCCTGCAGTAAAAAAAAATATTCCCATTCTTATTAAAAATACCCATAATGTTAGCACAAAAGGAACATGGATACGTAACATTTCTTATAAACAAAATAATCATTCCATTACTGGATTGACTTCAATTACTAAAAGCAGTCTTCTTACTATTGAAGGAGCAGGGCTTTCGGGCAATTTTTATTTTCTTCCTAGAATATTTAATGTATTTGCGCAACATCATTTACAGCCACTTATGATAACACAAGCGTCAAGCGAACATAGTATCAGCGTTGTATTTGAAGAAAAATCTATACGTTTCATTAAAGAAAAATTAATGTTAGAATTTAAGACAGAGCTAGCAAGCGGAAGAATACAAAATATCTCTACTATGAAAAATATTGCTATTATTTCTATTATCGGTTCTAATATGCGTGGATCAATTGGGCTGGCAGGAAAAGTATTTGCTACATTAGGAGAAGACAACATCAATATTATTGCTATAGCACAAGGCTCCAATGAGACAAATATCTCTGTAGTGGTAGAAAGAGACAAAGAACAACATGTATTGCAAACACTTCATAATGAATTTTTTAACAAACAATAACACAATCAACACTAATACATATGAGATTTGTTAGTACACGAAATACACATACCCCTAATTCTCTATCGTTTATACAGTCCATATTTAATGGACTTGCTCCAGATGGAGGATTGTACACACCCCATGAAATGCCTCAGCTACACTCTTTATTTCATAGCTTTTCTTCTGATATATCATTTATTGAACTAGCAGCAAAAACTACCCACGCTCTTTTCCCTCATGAGTTTTCATTCCAAGAGAGTATGCAACTGTGTACAGAAGCATTTCCATTTTCACCGAAATTACAGGAAATTGATACAAGCATATCACTGTTAGAGCTTTTTCACGGCCCCTCTTGTGCTTTCAAAGATTTTGGTGCTTCCTATCTAGCGACAATAATGGATAGACAGCTAGAAAAAGAAAATCGGAGAATTGTTATTCTTGTTGCTACAAGTGGTGATACTGGTAGTGCAGTTGCTCAAGCATTTTATAAAAAGAAAAACATAGATGTAGTAATACTCTATCCTTCTAAGCGGGTGAGTGCATTACAAGAATTACAGTTATGTGGCTTACGAGAGAACATACATAGCTGTGAAGTATTAGGTAACTTTGATGATTGCCAACGCATAGCAAAAGAGGCTTTCATGGATTCTGAGTTTAGCACAGACTATTCGTTAAGCTCAGCAAACAGTATCAATATTGGGAGACTTATACCGCAGTCATTCTATTACATATACACATGGCATCAGCTAAAACATATAGATAACTGGCTTTTTTGTACTCCAAGTGGAAACTTTGGTAATCTCACTGCAGGATTATTAGCTATGCAATGGGGATTACCGATACAACACTTCATTGCTATTACTAACAGTAACAAAGTAGTACCTCAATACTTACAGAGTGGCATCTATACCCCTACTCATTCAATACCTACTATTGCTAACGCTATGGATGTAGGAAACCCTAGTAATTTTGAACGCATGCAACACCTCTTTTTACATTCAGTTGAAAAAATGCGAGACACACTCTATGCTACATGGGTACCTGACAATGATATATCACATGAAATATATGCAGTACATAAAGCACATAACACATTCCTCTGTCCTCATACTGCTGCTGGAACACATGGAGCTCGTAACATACTACAATCTCTCACTGCATCCCGTTATACAAAAGCAGTAGTACTAGCAACTGCTCATGCTGGTAAATTTACCGATAGCATAAAAAAAGCTACAGGAGAGTCTCCTGTGCTACCACAAAGATTAGCTCAATTTTTACACAAAGAAAAAAAATCGTATGTTATAGACGCTACATTAGATGCACTAAAAAAAGTGTTTCATGCTATACTGTAGTCTAGGAAATATATAAGTTTAGAAATAAATACTGCATGTATTATTTCAATATAAAAAAAATAACAAAGGAGTCTTTATGAGTTATCAAATACAAGAAAATACCACTGTACATACACAATCTAATGTATCTACAAGAAGTTTACTAAAAAACACTTTTACATGGATGTTTCTAGGGCTTTTAATTACGGCAGCAGTGGCAGGAATATGCATAAGCAACCCAACAATTATGAATTATATTCTACGAAATCCTATGGTGTTAATGGTTGCATTCATTGCAGAACTAGGATTGGTATTTTATTTTAGCTATCGAATTATGTCATTATCAACACAGGCAGCAATAGGAATATTTTTTCTGTATGCTGCATTAAATGGCTTTACCCTATCTGTGTTACTATACATGTATACTGGAACAAGTGTACTACATGTTTTCATTATCAGTGCACTCCTCTTTGGCGGTATGGCATTATATGGACATATAACAAAAAAAGATCTTTCCTCTTTAGGATCTATGCTTATTATGGGTCTCTGGGGAATCATTATTGCATCAATTGTAAATCTGTTCTTTCGTAGTTCTGGGTTAGCAACATTAATTTCATTTGTTGCAGTTATCATCTTTATGGGACTTACTGCATACGATGTCCAAAAAATTAAACGTATTGCCAGTCAAGTTGAAAACGGAAGTTCAGTGAACTATGTTCGTATTTCCATTTTAGGAGCATTACAATTATACTTAGATTTTATCAATATATTTATATACTTACTCATGCTTCTTGGAAGAAGAAAATAAACATATAGCATAGATAAAAGGAGTAATACTATGAAACCAAAAGATAACAGGGCAAATTAGCAAAATAAAAACAAAAACACAAAAACACAAATACTAGAGCATCTCACTGATTTGATAAAAATATTCTACTACACACTAACATCAAGAAATACAATTAGAGTAAAATAGTTATATAACCATCAAACATTTAATAAATAAACAATAGAAGGAAGTTGTAGCTATGGAAAATAATGTACAGAAAAAACAATTCAAAGATATTGATTTCACTGTTTCTTTTTTTGATTCTCTAAGAGAAGATTATGTAGGATTTAATGATTGGACTAAGAAAAAATCAAATGAAGAATGCTTTGTAATCTATACAAATAGTATAATAACAGGCTTTCTTTACTTAAAAAAAGAGAATGAACCACTAGAAACTGAAACAAAACAACTTCCGCAAAAACTAAGATTAAAAATAGGCACTTTTAAAATTGAGGCTCATGGAACAAAACTAGGAGAACGATTCTTAAAAATAGCATTTGATAAGATAGTATCAGAAAATATAGAAGAAGCATATGTAACTATATTTCCAAAACATACACCCCTAATACAATTATTTGAGAGCTATGGATTTCAATTTGCATCGTACAAAAAAAAGACTGCAAGTGGGAAAGAAGCCATTTATATAAAGAATATTAAGGAAGTACATCATAACATACTAAAGGATTATCCATTAATTTCTATTAAAAATAATAAGAAATATTTATTGTCAATTTATCCTAAATACCATACAAGCATGTTTCCTGATTCAAAACTAACTACTGAGAAAGATCATATTGTTCAAGATATATCACATACAAACAGTATTCATAAGGTATATATTTGTAGAATGAAAAATATTGAACATATTAAAAAAGGGGATATATTAGTTATATATCGAACAAAAGAAGAAAATAAATCAGCAAAATACAACTCTGTTATAACTTCAATTTGTACAGTAGAAGAATATAAAAACATAAAAGAATATAATACTTTTGATGAATTTGAAAAAGATATATCAAAATACAGTGTATTTAAAAAACAAGAACTCATAGAATTTTATAATACAAAAAGATACCCTCATATTATAAAAATGGTATATAACATTGCTTTACCAAAGCGAATTATAAGAAAGGATGGTATACCTTTGCTTGATCCTAATAATACAGCATATTGGGGATTCCTCCCTATAGAAGATACTACATTTGTAAAATTACTGAAAATGGGAGAAGTCAATGAAAATTTTATTATCAATTAAACCAGATTTTGCTAAGAAGATATTTAAAGAAGAAAAGAAATTTGAATATCGAAAAAGTATACCAAAAGGAATAAAAGAAGTTGTAGTGTATGCTTCATCTCCAATAAAAAAAATTATAGGCTCGTTTACTGTTAAAAAAGTATTAGAAAATACCCCTCAAAAGATATGGAAAAACACCCAACAATTTGCTGGCATAAGCAAGGCATTTTTTGATAAATACTATAGAGGAAAAGAAATAGCATTGGCTATAGAAATAGATAAAATAAAAAAATTCTCAATAAAAAAAGAATTATCTGAATATCAGATCACAACCCCTCCGCAATCCTTTTGTTATTTGAATACATAATTTCACTTTCTGTTTGCCTTTTTTATTCTTTTTATCCTTATTCTTCTGTTTTTGAAACATTGAGGGTAAATGCAAATGGAATGATTTCTTCTATAGAGTATAATCTATATACTCCTTTGTCATTCCCTAATATAACGATAGTGTCACTGTTACTAAACTCAGCAATAATCTGACGACATGCTCCACAGGGACTTATAACATCCTTTGTCTGTCCTACTACCGCAATAGATTGTATATACTGCATGCCTTGTGTCTTTGCACTAAAAATAGCATTTCTTTCTGCACATATCCCTAATCCATAAGAAGCATTTTCAACATTTACTCCTACATAATAGGTGTTATCATCCCCCAACAATGCAGCCCCTACCGTAAAATGAGAGTAAGGAGCATGAGCATACTGACGCACAGCAAGTGCTTTTTCCATAAGAACAGCAATACTATCCTTTGAGATCATTGATAGCACACCTCCCTAATAGACACTGCTATCATTAACATTCGCACTTTCCTCTGTAACAATTGCAACACCATTACTCGTACCAATACGCGAAGCACCTGCTTCAATAAATTGCAGTGCTGTATTATAATCTCGTATTCCTCCAGAAGCCTTAATCTTAACTGAAGAGTGTTCTGTATGTTTCTTCATTAGCGCTACATCCTCTAGGGTAGCCCCTCCAGTACTAAAGCCTGTAGATGTTTTTACAAAATCTACTTTTGCTTCACAGCATATTTCACACGCTGTTATTTTTTCCTGTTGCGTAAGAAGACAGTTTTCAAGAATAACCTTTAAGACTTTTCCTTCTGTAACAGAACGCAATATCATGAGATCTTTTAATACTTTTTCTTCGTATCCTGACTTTAAGAATGATATGTTCATAACGGTATCTATCTCATCAGCTCCGTCTTTTATTGCTTGTGCGGCTTCTTCATATACCGCATGAGAAGAAGCAGCTCCTAAAGGAAAATTAACAGTAGAACATATTCTTATACTTGTTCTATCAAGCACAGTACGAACATATGGTATATGAACACTATTCACACATACACAATAAAAATTATGCTTAATAGCTTGAGTACAATGGAAAGATAGATGAGAAACATTAATATCTTGTTTGAGCAATGTATGATCTATGTATGTATTGATAGTAGTAATAATCATTCCTCCTAATTAGTCAAAATATCAAACAGTATTGGATCTTTCTCTATTTTTTCTGTTTGAAATAGTATAGCATCTTTCACCATTTTACATGCTATTTCAATGGATTCCTCTTTATTTGTATACAAAGAAGCAATAGTATCCCCTTTCTGTATATAATCCCCTTTTTTTATCTTAAAATTAATACCAGCAGCATGATCAATACTATCCTCCTTCAATGCTCGTCCTGCACCTAAATGCATAGCCACCGTTCCAATACTTTGTGTATCAATCGCTTGCACATACCCCGAATAATCGGAGTATACATCATGCTGTATACTAGCACTTGGCAATACACTATAATCATCCACTACTAACTTATTCCCTCCATGATATTCAATAAATGCACGTAAATAGGATAGAGGTTCCTGCGATTGTAGTTTTTTCTGTGCCATCATTGTGCCTTCCTCTATTGATGTTACTTTGTTTGCTAACAAAAGAGATACCCCTGCAAGAGCACAGACAATATCGACAAAATCTTGTGGACCGTTTCCTTTTAATGTTTCAACTGCTTCTATAAACTCATTTGCATTTCCTATTGCGTACCCTAAAGGCTGGTTCATATTTGATAATACACATGCCACTTTTCGGCCAGCGTTTTTCCCAATATCCAACATAGTATGTGCTAATTCTTTTGCTTGTGCAGTCTCTTGCATAAAAGCTCCATTTCCTACTTTTACATCAAGCACAATAGCATCAGAAGATACAGCCAGCTTCTTACTCATAATTGAAGACGCAATTAAAGGAATTGAAGGAACAGTTGCAGTAACATCTCGTAGCGTATATAGCTTTTTATCAAGTGGAACAAGAGAATCAGTATATCCTAGCAGAGCTATGCCTGTCTTCTCTAGCAGCTCTTTTGCTTGTGAGGCATTTTCTAAAAAACGAAAACCACTAATAGACTCAAACTTATCAATAGTACCACCAGTATGACCAAGTCCTCTTCCAGTAAGTTTTGCCACTCCAAGCCCACATGCAGACAGTAACGGAGCTAAGGTAATAGATGTTTTGTCTCCTACTCCACCAGTAGAATGCTTATCAACAATAAATCGATGAGTCTTTGGAAGAGTAATGGTGTCCCCTGATTGAGTCATTGCACTTGTTAAACAATGAAGCTCTTTATTACTCAGACCATTCAAAAATACGGCCATAAGAAAAGCACTCATTTGATAATCTGCCACTCTATTATGAAGGTATTCTGTAAGAAAAAATGAAAGCTCTTCATTACTGAGTGTATGGCCGTCTCTTTTCTTTTCTAGGATAGTAATAGCATGCATTATATATTTATTATACACTTTATCATAAAATAAGTTTGTTTACATTGACATCAATAATGTGTACTATAATAATAAAAAGCACATTACTCCTGATATATACTGAAAATATCTGTTTTTGTTATAATAGGTAATATCTAACTTGGTATCAATAGAATATAATGTCGCATTCACAAAACAAAATTTTTTATGAAAACTTAAAGCAAAAAGCAGGAAAGAAATTTGTTGCTACTTTTTCTTTTTTACGAGTACACGAAATAGTACATGATACTCTTGTATGTACCATTCCTTCTGAGGTATTTCGAAAAATAATAGAACAAGAAAAAGAAACACTACTTTCTGTTGCAAGAGAAGTATGGGGAAATATTGAGGACATACTTATAAAAGTTGATACCACTACCAATGTACTTGATCTTGAAGATTCTGTACACAATGATGAAACAAATGAACATACAGCAGAACATGAAATACAACATGAGGAAACAAAAAAACAAGTACCAGAATCTACCGAAAAGAAGCATCCTGGAGAATCATCACTTACCAAAAATTTCTCCTTTGAAAATTTTATTGTAGGTCCTTCTAACGATTTTGCTTCTAGTGTAGCGAAAGCTATTGCACACAATCCTGGTAAAACAAGCTATAATCCTTGTCTTATCTACGGAAAAGTAGGCTTAGGAAAAACTCATTTATTACAAGCTATTGCAAATGAAGTAAGTATTCGTTTTCCTAAAATGTATATTAAATATATTTCCGCAGAAAATTTTATGAACGATTTTGTATTTTGTTCAAGACATGATCAAATGGGAAATTTTAGAAATAAATATCGAAAATTAGATTTGCTTTTAATTGATGATATACAGTTTCTATCAGGAAAAGATGGAACACAGGATGAGTTATTTCATACTTTTAATGCATTAAGCCACTCTTTTAAGCAAATGGTATTTTCAAGTGATAGAGCCTTAGTTCATATCAAAGACATAGAAGAACGTCTTCTCAGTCGCTTTCAAAGTGGAATGAGCGTAGATCTCCAGCCACCAACACCAGAAACTGCAATGGGAATTCTTATACGTTCATTAGAATTACAGCATGCTCAGTCTTTCATTGCTTCAGAGGTGATAGAATATATCAGTTCGCGTTTAAGAAATAATATTCGAGATATGTTAGGCTTCTTAAATAGAGTTATTGGATATTCAAAAATGACAGCAAAAATTGTTACTCTTGATATGATAAGAAACTGGGCGCTTGATGTTCAGCCTAACAAACAAGGAAAAGAAAATCTTGCAAAAAAAATACTGCAAGAAGTAGCAAATTTTTTTGAGCTAGGAATTTCTGACTTAAAAAGTGGAAAACGTAACAAACCTATAACAAAAGCAAGGAGAATCGCCACCTACTTACTGCGAGAACATACCGATCTCACCTATGAGAGTATTGCCCATATGCTGAGAGTTTCACATCCTTCCAGCATGAATGCAGTACAAGCTATTGAAGAAGAATTACTGTTAGGGACAAATGAAGTTCTACAAGAACAAATAAACAGATTGAATGTGGCTATTTTTGAATAACAGTAGTAGCAAGAACACATATTACAGTAAAAAAGCATGTTATTATGAAAAAGAAAGTATATTTTTACTCAATTAATTTTACCTTAAGTAAGCATCTCACTAATATATATTATAACGCCATAGCAAACAGTTTAAGAAAATTACGTATTACTTTATCAGCTATGCCAGACATACAAGTAACTTTTTTTGTTGATGTGCTAATGATGATGTTTTTACGAAACAAATACGCTGATTCCTATCGTGAAATTTATGATGAGCTATCACAGCTCTATGAATTAGGAGTGAGCATGGAATTTTTTCTGAATCTAGAATGGGAGTTTACGCAAGACATACACGCACTTGATAAAGAAAGAATTTTAGATATTTTTGCCATTGCTAAATATATTTTGTCTCCATTTAATACAAAAAATACAGTTACAAATACAGAAAATGTAAATGCTATACGGATTATGAATAGTAAATTACAGCCATTCTCCTATCTATTAGAAGCATACTATTTCATTGGAATAAAACTTGATGCAAGCATTGTTCCAAAACTAAAAACACGAATGTACGATTATTCTCGTATTTCCTCCTTAAAACCGCATAGATTTACCTCAGATCCAAATATATCAGAACGATTTGGTAACTTTCTGGCAATTTCACGTTCCTTATATAAAAACAAATTTGGGCTACGATTTGGAGTAAGAAATTTTCTTAATTCCATGAAAAAAACAAATGAAAAACATATAGAATCGTTTTTATTAGAAAAAAGCATAGAATATAGCCCCGAAACGGTATTTGAACAACAACATATATTTTTTCTATCTCCCGATTTTTTTAGTACTAAAAAATTGTATGAGCTTATCATATCAATACGACAATCATCAGAATCCATTATAAGCCTAGAATCAAATTTTAAGGATATTTCACAAATAAGTTTTGATAACCTTTTATATTTAAGCGAAGAAAAAAACGGAATGTATGTGTCTGTAAAAGATATTATTCAAAAAAAATCATCGACACACAATAAATTTCTCCACTGATTGTGTTCGAACTGCTTTTGGTCTAAACTGATGGATATATGAAAATTGTTTTCGTAGTAATGTAATAATATCATTGAGTCCCGATCCTTGAAAGATTTTCATGACAAGCTGCCCATTATGAGTAAGATTTTCTTGTGCTATAGCAATACTCTGTAACACTATCTCTTCACTACGTGCATGATCTAGGGATTTAACACCACTGGTATTGGGAGCTGCATCGCTGACTATAACATCGTAGGGACCATAGTCTTGAATATGGCATACAATATCTGGATGCATAAAATCTCCTTGAATGAAATGTATAGTTGGAGTTGACATAAAAGATGCAGATAATGGTTGAAGGTCCACTGCAACTATCTTTGCCTGAGCTGAAACATGTTTTTGTAAATACTGACACCAAGAACCCGGTGCAGCTCCTATATCTAAAATACATTTACAGGTATGGAGAGAAAGATATTTTTTATGTATCTCCTGTAATTTATATACTGAGCGAGCTGAGTACCCTTCGTTTTTTGCTCTTTTTGTAAAATATTCTTTGTGACTATAACTACGCGACATACTACATCACTGCTATGATAGGTATATACACTGCTCCCTTGATCCTGTATATCAACCCTATAGATACATGCTGTTACTTTTGTGTTAAGTAGTGAGCTATCTGTTTTCCCATTTCTTGCGTGCTTACTTCAATGCTATGTTCACTTACTATATCTTTTGTTCTGTACCCTTTCGCAAGAGTAGCATTGATAGCAGAAACAATATCATCATGAATTGCCGTTAGCCCAAAACTATACTTACAGAGCATAGCAAGCGATAATATTTGAGCAATAGGGTTTGCTATGCCTTTTCCTGCAATATCAGGAGCTGAACCACCTGCTGGCTCGTACATACCAAACTGAAACCCTTCGGCACTTTTTTTTGTACCAAGACTTGCACTTGCAAGCATTCCAAGAGAGCCAGTGAGCATAGAAGCCTCATCAGATAGTATATCACCAAATAAGTTAGGACACAGTAATACATCAAACTGACTAGGATTTGCCACAAGCTGCATTGCTGCATTATCGACATACATATGCTGTAGCTGTATATCAGGAAATTTCTGTGATACTTTTGTGACAACATCGCGCCATAGTACCATACTGTAAAGAACATTTGATTTATCAATAGAGCATACTTTTTTGTTTCTTAATCGTGCCAACTCAAATGCCAAAACAGCTATGCGTTCAATTTCATAGTCATGATATACCATAGTATCAAGCCCCATTGTATCTGTCTTCTGTTTTGGAGAACCAAAGTAAATACCACCAGTAAGCTCTCGTACCACTAGCACATCAAATGCATGTTCAATAATTCTTTTCTTTAAGGGAGATGCCTCTGTGAGTTCCTTAAACAAAAGTGCAGGACGTAAATTAGCAAACAATTCAAAATGCTTTCTCAGAGGTAACAACGCAGCTCGTTCTGGTTGTTGTTGTACAGGAAGAGATTCCCATTTCGGGCCACCAACAGATCCAAAGAGAATAGCATGTGCATTGTTGCATACTTCCAAAGTTTCTTGAGGAAGGGCACTACCGTGAGCATCAATGGCTATGCCACCAACAAGTGCTTTTTCATACGTAAACGTAATTGAATATTTTTTTTCTATAATAGGAAGCAAAGCAAGCGTTTCTTCCATAACCTCCGGACCAATTCCATCCCCGGAAAGCACTGCTAAAGAATATGTCATACTTATATGGTATACTAATAGAAACATTATCGCAAGGATACCATAATGACACAATTAGCAACTATTGTAAAAAACCCCAGAGTTATAGTAGTAATAGTATACCTCACTCTATTGTTAGGCATCAAAACCTTTATCACTGATAGCTTCATAATACCAATGATGTGTATATTTCTCTTGTTCTTTGTAATTGAAGAGTTTTGTGCATGGAATACACGGAGAAACCATCCTACACTAAAAAAAGCTTCAAAAGTAAGCAAAATTCGTTGGCTTATAAGGCTTATCATATCGTTTGGATTAGGAGCATGGGTGCTCTTGTTTAGAGAATATTCGCATATTGTATGGCTTGGAGCATATATTGGATTTATAACAAACGCATTGGTAACAGTGGTGATATTACATATTGTTATTCCTATTATGCAAAAAAATATTGCAAATCAATTTGATAGTGAATTTAAGTCTTTACTAAAAGAAGAAAAAACATTTGAAGATATAAAAACAAAGCTATCAGAATGGATAGAGAAAGAAAGAGAATTAACAAAAAAACAAGAAGGTGCTATTATCCGTTTTTTGACACCTGATACAATAAGAAGTTTCAGCTCATATCTCATGGATACATTCAATATAAATAGTAATACTATTAAACAAGTTGTATCTGATATTTTTTCATATGAAGTAACAACAGAATTTCTTAATGAATTTATGCCACAAATTGAAGAATATATTACAGAATTACTAGAAAGAGAATTTGAAAACAATGATTCAGGAAATTGGTTACAAAAACTAGGAAGATGGGCATTTGGTGTTGACGATAAAATACGCGATACAATATACGGTGCAATAGAAAAATTCAAAGAATTAGTACAAGATATGGATCGTGAAAAGTTTGAGAAATATAAGAATGCTATCTTAAACAACCCTTCTGTTGAGACCATGCTTCCTAAAATGATGCAAAAATTACAAAATGTATTAAAAAAGATTCCTGACAATGAACTAGAACGAGTACGCGATGTGCTTATTGATACTGTATTGATAATGATAAAACAGATACTCCATACAAGTCTTACCTTACAACAATTTCAGAGGATAGTTCCTGAGTTGCTGGGAAATACTATTCAAAAGACAATAGAAAATATGAAATCTCAAGATATATCTGTTATGATGGACACCATTATGGGAAACATCCTTACCAGCATAGAAGTGTTAGGAGCAGGAACAGGATTATTATTTGCATGGCTGATGAGCTAGTGTGCTGTAAACAAATGTGTTTACTGGTAACGTAAGGTATATAAGTGCCTATGAGCTACTGTGTTCATTATTTTCATACCATTTAATACGCAATGGTATTCATGTCCTTCCATGTTGCGTGAGCTCCCAACACAGTATTATTGACATCAATAGCAGGCTCTATTTTTAGATGAAAAATACCACAATTAGAGATTTTAAGGATAGGTGCCCACGACTCAACATGGGTACCAGAAAAACCGTACACTGTCTTAAAAAGCCATTGCATAAAGCCTCCATGGGATACTACAAGAAGATTCTGTACAGTATCTGTTTGGAGTACAGTAACTATTTTATTCCATACCCGTTTGGCTCTTTGTAATAGTTCACTAATAGTTTCAGCTTTATCGACAGCTTCCCAGCTTTTTTGTAGAAACAATGGGGTAATGCCTGCATGTTTTTTGTGTAGTTCTTCTCTCGTAAGTCCCTCAAATATACCTGCAGAAATTTCCCATAAATCATCGTATATTTCAATAGGAGACGATGGAGCAGCAGCACGATGTATTATATGTGCTGTATCTTTTGCTCTTGTTTGAGGCGAATGAAGAGTACAGGTAATATCTTTATCCTTAAACCACTCTGCTGTTTTTTGTGCTTGCTGTTTGCCTTCATCCGTAAGCAAACATTCTATTCTTCCTGCAATAACACCTGATTTATTGAATTCTGATTCTGCATGCCTGACAAAATAAATATTCTTTTGTGTATCAAATTGTTGTAAAATATGTATCATAGTATTACTTAATATTGTACCCTAATTGTTTCTTGTGTGTTTTTACTTTTATTTTTAATCATAATAGTGTGCGTATTTGCGTTATACTGTGCACCGCGCAACAATCCATCAAGATTATAGTTTCCTTTCCATACTGCATCAAAAGCAACAATACGTGCAGGAGCTCGTATGTTCCATATAAAAAGATAAGTAGTAATATTTGGGGCTATAGTAGGGGCAGAAAGTACCAGACGATTATTTTGATATGTATAGGATATCGGAACAACAGAGAGAATACGTAATGATGTATCAATAGAAATATGAGGATAATATTTGTTTCCTTTCAGCAAGGAGTATATTGATTCAGGAGCAATATATCCCGATGGTACAATAGTATCTTTGTTTACTATAAACCAGCGTGGAAGAAACCCTGTATCATCAGATTGTGCTAATAGATCATACATAAGTTTTGTTCCAAACTGTACTAATGATTGTTCCTTTTGAGTTACAAAATACTTTGCTCCAAGCAAAGTAGCTATACTGTCTAGCTGATTGTTTGAATTAGATAAAAAGAACACTATATTTTCATTATCAAGAAAACTACTTTTTTTTAGCGTAAAAGATATATCATCATTGATAGTGTCATATACAGAAACAAAATTATTGAGTACAATAAGAGTGAGAATATCCTTATTGCTTTGAATGATCATATTTGCTTCTTGCCATAAAGAGCTATGAGATTGATATAGCAATGATGCAGCTAACTCGGGACTACAATGTGCATACAACATTGATTTTAACGCTTGTAATATCATAGCTTTTATATCGTCCTGATAAAAAGTATATGCATGTTGAAGAAAAGAATGATCTAGCAAATATGTTTCTAGCATTTCTTGGTTTTTATCTTGTAATGTATGTATAAGATGAGTGGAGGCAGATATAGTATGTATGCCTATAGTATTAGTGCCATGTATTGGTAAACTTTTCCAAGAAAGATGTGGGGTATGTAACAAAGCTATACGTTCAAGAAATAGCTTATGTTGAGAAAGTTCATTACGTTGCATTGCTTCTGAATATGTAGCTACCAGAGCGTCTTCATTAAAAGTATATATTGAATGAGGATACCGCCACATTCCCGTAGATCTTTGATAACGCGAAAATATCCATGCATAGTATGATTTATCTATATACTCTTGTATTGCCACATTAAGAGACACAGGAGGAGCTTGTATAGTATCCATATCTATGGCAGTAGTATTAAACATTTTGTTATCTTTTTTATTGCTTATTCGTATAATGCCATTTGATGATTGTACATGAAAACTATTTTCTTTGATTTCAATATTTGGAGATACGGTAAGATAGGTATTTAACGATTGAGAAAAAATATCTATTTGATTACTTGAAATTGTTGTATTAGAACCTATAATGAGTGAAAAAGGAAGCACAATGTCTGTATTAGAATAATTTTTTATAGTGATAATGTACTCCTCAATAGTATCATCTTTGTAAAAGATAATACCTATATCTATGACTTCATCTCTCGTAGTGGTGAGTAACAGAGAAAAGCCATTTTGTTTTTCATTAGGAATAACTTTCTTAAGAAACAGAGTATGTTTATTGGGTGCTACATGATGTTTTTCTAACAAAAATGTTACAGAAAAAATACTAATGGCAACTGATTGCGGCTGTAATCCGATAGTTGGTAATATGTTAGGATCAATCAACGACTTCTCATCTCTCTCTGACAATGTAAATGTTGCCTTAAAATTATCTGACCAATGAATATTGAGGGTTTTTTCTTTGCTATATTCATCAAAAAGAAAGATGAGAATGGTTATAATAAATAAAATAGGAAGTATATAGTAATATTTTTGGATATTTAACATAAAACAAAGCTTGCCTTTATTACTATAATAAAGTAAAAAATGAAAAAAGTTACTATGCCTGATAAGATTATTGAAGTTTCTCTTGAACAAAAAACATATTACCTTCTTGGCACCGCTCATATTTCACAAGAAAGTGTCGAAGAAGTTATTGATACAATAAAACAGGTAGACCCTGATATTGTTGCAGTAGAGCTTGACCAAGAAAGGCTCACTAGAGTGTTACAAAAAGATTCTGAAAAATGGATGGATCTTAATCTTTTTAAGATTATTAAAGAAGGGAAAAGTTTTCTATTGCTGACAAGCATTATACTGTCATCCTTTCAGCGCAAACTAGGAGAGCATGTTGATACTCTTCCGGGAAGCGAAATGATTACTGCCGTAAAAAAAAGTGAAGAGCTAGGAAAACAAGTGATACTTGTTGATAGACCCGTAGCTATCACTCTTAGAAGAGCATGGCGATGTTCAAGTCTATGGGGCAAACAAAAAATTATTATGGCTTTGTTAAGTGTAGTATTTTCAAAAAAGAGCATTAGCATTGAAGAACTCAATGAACTAAAAGATAAATCTTTAGAAGGAAATGTACTACAAGAGCTTTCTACCATTTTACCGCAATTAAAAACAGTATTGCTTGATGAAAGAGATGAGTATATGGCTACCAAACTGCGTAATGCCACAGGAAAAAAAATACTGGGAGTATTTGGAGCAGCACATATACAAGGTATTCGAAAACAGCTTGAACAAAAGAAAGAGCATGTCCATACCAACGAACGTATACAACAATTAGAGTATATTCCCCCTAAAAAACGACTTACATGGCTTACATTACTTGTGCCTGTAGGCATCGTAGCTTTATTTGTGTATAGCTTTATAAATAGTGGCTGGCAACAAGTAGGACAAAACATACTAGCATGGTGGATGATAAATGGAATAGCAAGTGCCGCTGTTTCTTTAGTAGCTTTGGCACATCCTATAACAATAATAGTGAGCTTTCTCGCTGCCCCTATCACTTCATTAAGCCCCTTAATAGGGGTAGGCATGTTTACAGGCATATCAGAAACTATGTTTCGAAAGCCTACAGGGCGAGATATTGCTGAGTTACAAGAGCTAAAGCTATCAATAAAATCTCTCTATAAAAACAGAGTAAGCAGAATATTGCTGGTAATTTTAGCAAGCTCAATAGGAAGTTCCATAGGAACATTTATAGGTATTTCTTTTCTGGCGGTAAACATATGAACTATACAATATATTCTCGTTTTGTTTCAAAAAAAAATATCATCATATTCTTGATGTTTATTGCTTTGCTTTTTCAAGGAGGGAGTGAACACCATACTAAAAACATGATCTCTATAAAAAATAGCAACGAACTCAACACAACAATTACCGAACAAATACCACAAATACAATATAGTAATCACGCTCATTCAGCTAGCCAATTAGCATTACAGGTGCGGACATACCTCAACAGTGAAAGGCCTATCAGTGCCTTATATGAAGAACCGCTCATTCAAGATGATGTATATAATTTTCTTGTAGAAACAGTAGGCTCAAAAAAAATAACAGAAACAATTTTATTTTTTATAGAAAAAGAGAATTTACCCATTGAAACAGTATTTGCTCTTGTGTTTACTGAGAGTAACTTTAACCCTAATGCTTCAAACTCAAATAGCACCTCAAAAGATTTTGGTTTATTTCAATTAAATTCCAGAACATTTAGACATTTAACACAAGAAGAGTTATTTGATTTAGAGACAAATGTTATGCTAGGAACCCAATACCTAAAATATGCGTATTCTCTTATGAACAACACAGACAAAGCCCTTGCAGTATACAATGCAGGCCCAAGTCGACCATTACGAGGTATTATTCCTCTCACTACACAAAACTACATAAAAAAAATAAATAGATATACCACTATTCTTATACAAAAATTTTCTCAATATATGAAAGAAAAATATCCTCTTATCAATACGGAAGAAATATAATACTTATCATGGCTTCACATTCATACGATACAAACATTACCCTTCCTTCTTTACATAAACATACTTCGGTAGCGTTTCAAGGAAGCAGAGGCTCTTTTAGTGAACAAGCAGTAGAACAATGTTTTGGAACATCTGTTTCTCGAAAGGCATTTCATACTTTTGAGCAAGTGTTTACGGCTATATCAGAAAAAACCTGTACCTACGCTGTTATCCCAATAGAAAACACTTTAATTGGTACTGTATTTGATTCTTTTGACAACTTTTTGCGTTTTACTGATGTACGTGCTATTGCAGATATTACCTTACGGATTGTGCATAATCTTATAGGGTTACCGCATACTGCTATACGTGATATTACTACTGTGTATTCACAATTACCCGGTATTGGACAATGTCAAGAATATCTAAATCGACATAAACACTGGACAGTAGTGCCTTTTAGAGATACCGCTGCAGCAGTACAATATGTTGCCAAAGAAAACAAACCTTATAATGCAGCCATTGCCTCAAAAAAAGCAGCAGAAATATATAACTTAAAAATATTAAAAGAAGGCATAGAATCACATTCACACAATTACACACGATTTGCTATTATAACACACAAAGAAACTGCATCCTATACAGTATCTCGTACACAGGAAAAACAACGATATGCTGGACTTGTTATCTTTTCAGTAAAAGATGAAACTGGCTCTTTACTCCATTGTCTAGAAATTTTCGCACAATATGATATAAATTTACATAAAATAGAATCACGCCCTATTATCGGAAAACCATGGGCATATCAGTTTGTCGTAGAATTAGATTATACTATTTCACATAAAACATTACAATGCTGTTTACAAAAAATACAGAAATTAGTTGTTTCCTTTCATATTATAGGGACTTTCTTAAAAACAGACACATCTTTGTTACATTTTTCATTTTCTTAGTTTTTTTTAAATCAAAGACGATGTTTTTATAGTATCACATGTATGAAACAGAGGCATATAGTGTGTACACTATT
Source organism: Spirochaetia bacterium (assembly GCA_965218205.1). Taxonomy (GTDB): domain Bacteria; phylum Spirochaetota; class Spirochaetia; order WTKD01; genus CBDDCA01. The sequence goes on from OZ244590.1 coordinate 2,308,511, forward strand.
CCTTGCTGTTATGCTATCAATATATGTATTCTCTTGTGAACACTTGTTTCAGACTATCACCGTTGAAGTACAAGTACCCACTATCCCTACAGAATATACTACAAAAGCCCAAAAACAATGGACGATATACTATATTGGAAATAAAAATACTGTTTCTCATACTACTGCTGCACTTAATGGATCTATCACAATAGAATTACAAAAAATACAAAATATGCCATTACTAGCATGCGTAGAATACGAAGGCATGCACTTACAGAAACAACAGAAAGATATACACAGCACTTTATTTTATTGCCCTTTATCGGCAGGAGCAACTGCTCCTTATGATATGTTCGAAAACAAAATTATGCTAAAATTTACTTCTAAAGCACAAAGTGCTGAGCTTCTTCTATTTCTTTATGCAAGAAACATCACAGCAGAACTCTTGAACAATAAGAAACTTCTCTCAACTATAGAAAAAAAATCACCCCATGCCCCCATAGAAAAATTAGAAATAATACAGGATATAGCAAACAACACATTTAATTACTGGAGTGTTAAGGCTAAAAAAAGTATAAAGCTATCAGTATCTCCTCATACTATGAATCTTATAAGCACTTCTCTGTGGATACCTCATATTACTCCAGAGACAAAAGAAATATCTTTGTTCTTTCCAGGAACTTGGTATTTTATTGACAAACACAACAGTACACCATACTACATTACATTATCTTTAAGAGAAACGCTATTGAGTAATCTCCCTGTCCAATTACTAAAAACAAAACAATAAAAGATAAGCATATACAGTATTGCTTTGTAACGATAATAGCAAAAACCCTTACTAGAGTATGTCACGAAGAAATTGCTTTGCTTTCAAAATAGCAGAGAGAGGGATAGTGTGCATTCCATCAAAAATGTGAAATTGAATAGCATTGGTATATTGTTTCCAAAAGGAATACAACGCCTCTCCATTTGCAAGCGATAACACAGTATCTTCGTTTCCATGAAATTGAATAATAGGCATTGTCTGTATTAATGTTGCTGTCTCATATGCTTTCATAGTATCATCCCATCGTTGTTGTGCAATAAGAGAGCCTGAAAACAAAATAATAGCTGAAATAGGAATTGAATGTTGTAAGCACAATAACGCAAGTTCGGTACACATCATTGCTCCTTGGCTAAATCCTGCTAATACAATTGGACGATGCAATAATCCAAGCTCTGTGATATGTGCATAAACATGTTCTGCTGCATGAAGAATGCTAGGATCATCAAGCAAAGATAAGTGCTTCCAGTATTCTCCTTGTAACGCAGCATGTATATCTGCAAGTGTATTAGGAAACCACGCTCTTCCAGCATATCCTGTATAGGTGCTTAAATCAACTATCCCTTCGGGAAGATACCAGTCTTGTATTATTTCGGTAAAAGAGTCTGCCACAGGGCATATGTTTTGTGCATTTGCACCAAAGCCATGCAAGAAAATACCTATAGGCTTTGTAATAGTCGAATCAAGCGATCCTATTTGTGTATATAAAGACATAATTAAGTAATAATTGCATTTTTTGATGTAAAATACGTAATAATTTCGTTATAACAAGCATCTACAGTAGTGTTTTCTTTCCCTGTAATAGAAATTTTAGACACTATATCTCCCTTTTCTTGTATAGGATAGGACCCTATTGTTACCGCTTTCCATTTTTTTGAAAATGTCTCAAGCCATGAAAAATACTGGTATTCTCGAATATTGACAAAACATTCCTTATAAAAAGTCTTATTTTGATTTGGAAGTACTTTTGCTAGTTTTTCAATAGTAACTTTGCAAATACTGGGAAGTCCAGGCAGAGCAAAACAATTATCAATTTTGATAATTGGCCACCTATCGTCTAGCTGAATAATCTCTGTTTCTTTTGGCATGGTACTCATACGAGTTACCGCATCTTGCATTTCCTTTGTTGTACGTGGACGCTGATATAAAAACTGAAGCATATCTTGATGTATAACAAGCTCTTGTTGAAAACTTTTCGAAAACGCAGCCATAGTTCTATCATCATGTGTTGCCCCTAATCCACCAATGGTAATAAGCATATGAAATTTTTTACGCACTTCATTGATAGCAAGACTTAAAGAGTCAATATCATCTGATACAATACGAAGCTCTTGTAGCCTATACCCTAAAGGATATAAGTTATAAATAAGCACTGACATATTGCATTCATCAACATGTCCATCAAGTATTTCATCACCAATGATGATACAAGCATACTCGTCTTTTTTAGGAGAAACAATACTATTTTTCAAACACATACAAACGCATTTCAGTATACTATAGAGTATTAAGCTGTTCTAACCCTGATTGCACCATTTTTACAGAGCTTTGCATGAGTTCTTTTTGTTTTTCATTAAGAGGTAACTCTATAATTTTTTCTATTCCTTTGCTTCCCATGATAATAGGCACTCCTAAGAATATATCTTTATAGCCATATTCTCCGTTCAAATATACCGATGCAGGCAAAATACATTTCTCGCTAAGAATTATAGCGGTTATCATTTGATTTACCGAAGCTGCTGGTGCATAAAAAGCACTTCCTGTTTTGAGATACCCTACTATCTCTGCCCCACCATGACAAGTACGATCTTCTAACTGTGTAAGCTGCTCATTCTCTAAAAACATATGTGCAGGAACACCAGCAACAGAAGAATATTGTGTTAAGGGTACCATTGCATCACCATGTCCCCCTAGTACCTGTGTATCTACTTGACTGCTCTGTACAGGTGCTACTTTATATTTCTTTCCTATTGCTTCTGCTATAAAAAAACTATTCCTTGCACTATCCAAGACTCCCGCCATACCAATAACCCGTTCTTTAGGGAACCCTGTTTCCTTAAAGCAGGTCATTGCTATAACATCAAGTGGATTTGCAACAACAATCACAATAGCATTAGGAGCATATGTTTTTATTGCTTGTGATGCTTCACGGGCAATTTTCACATTTGTTTTGATAAGATCTAATCTATCCATCCCTGGTTTTCGTGCTATGCCTGCAGTATGGACTACAATATCGGCATCTTTCATATCCGAAAGTGTTTCACTGCTTTCAAATACCGCTTTATACGGCACAAAATTTGCTGCTATATTAAAATCAAATGCTTTTTCTTGAGTTAAATGCGGTACAATATCAATAATTTGCACAATAGTATTAGGTACTTGGTGCGAGCCTTCTACTGTCTGTGCTACATAATGTGCAACAGACGCTCCTACATTTCCTCCACCAATAATAGTAATCTTTTTTTGTTTCATCATTACATCCTTATCATTATTATTTATTTACAAAGCTCAGGATACCATTGTATAACCCCTGCATTGTTCACAAGGGCTGGTATAGTAGTATCGGTGCTGGTAATAGGCAAAAGAGTTGTTTGTCCACTCAGTAGTACAGTCACTAGACTAACCGCTGCACTTGAAAGCCTGTAATGGTGACTCCATAGCTCTCCATATAAAGAAGCTACCGTTTCTTTCGCATGCTGTAGGGCTTGTTCATAGCTCCCAGCTTGTATTTCATCTATAGGAATACCCCCTGCTCTTACAAAGGACGGATTACTCTTAAAATCTTTTGCTATTCCCCCAAATACCATAGCTTGAATATCTAAAGAGGATATTGCAAGAACGCTGGCAACAGAAGAACATAACACACCTGCATCAGCAATGCCATGCACTCCCAAAATCTTGTCTTTTGAAATACCAGACTGTATTGCATCGTTGATGACAGAAATATCCTGTGCTGCAATTACTACTATTGAAGCACTTTTTGCTACCACAGACCAATCTATAGCTACTTTGTTCTCAGTGTTTTCACATACAATGAGTACATTTGCATTTTCTAGCTCACTTGCATCATGTGCTACCTGTACATATGTATTACTTTGTACTAATACAGTAGACTGCATAGCATCAAGACTGATTCCTTGCACATAGCTTGTATTTTCATCGTAAAAAACAACAGGCATCTGAATTTTCTTCAGTAAATATACAAGTGTTTGAATGCCAGTTTTTCCGGCACCGTATAGTGATATTTTTCCTAGCATATATATAGTATACTATAAAGTTATCAAATGATTTTCTATTTCTGCAAGAATTGTATCTGTATTTTGAAAACAAGTTTTACATTCTGGCAATGTATCAATAAGCTGATTCCCATACTTTTTACTGAGCATTCTGTTATCCGAAATAAACACAACTCCTCCATCATTATGATGTCTCATAAGTCTTCCAAACCCTTGTCGTAATCGCATTTCGGCTTGTGGAAGAGAAAGAGAAAAAAAAGGGTTTTTTCCATACTGCTCTAACATGCGACTTTCTTCCTTAAAGAAAAGATTGGAGGGAGAAGTAAACGGAATACGCGTAAGAACAAGCAAACGAAGTGTTTCTCCCGGTGCATCAAATCCTTCCCAAAAGCTATTCGTTGCTATAAGCACACTGTGTATATCTTCTCGAAATTGTTTTGCCAACATTGTAGTACTCGTGCTTCCATCTTGTGCAAGTATGTTCCATGCACTATTTTGAAATTGCGTTTTTAAGAATGTGCTTATCTGATATACCATTGCATTACTCGTGCATAATATCAATGTTTTACCATCTGCAAGCTGTATGAGCTTTGTAAGCTGTGACTGTAAATAATATACATACTGCTGATGATCTTGTACACTGGGAGCGTCAGTTGGAATAGAAAGAAGCACCTTCTCTTTATAAGGAAAAGGAGAAGGCAAAAGGACTGTGTTTGTAACATGCTCTGTCCCTGTTTGTTGTTTCCAAAACTCAAAGGTCTTAAATGTTGATAATGTAGCACTCGTGCATATGCTTACTGGAATTTTGTTAAAAAAATGCTGTTCAAGAACATTGTTTACAGTAAGCTGTGTAGTAAAAAAACTAAGCACTACTTGCTTTTTTTCTTCTCGTAATTCACACCATCGTATAAATGATGAATTATTTGCATGTTCACTAAACTGTAAACAAAGCACCTGCTGTTGTTTCCACCAACGACATTGGCTTTGTATAGCATTTTCAAGAGCTATCTCACTGGGAAACGCATCTTTGATTTGAGATACATACTGTATCAATACATCTATGTGTTTTGAAAGCTCACCAAAGAGAGATATTGCAGTGTCCGAAATAGATCTATCGTTAAGGATAATGTCAAAATTCATACTTACAGAGATTGCACTTCTTTGTGCTTCAGAAGAACGATGTATATATTCTGTTACGATACGCGTAAGTGTTACTATCTGCTGTAATACAATCTCAAACTGTTTTTCATACAAAGAAATCGGTTGTATTTGATCTTGTCGTAGCTCCCCTTGTCTTTTTCGAATTTCAACAATGACTCCATGCTTCCCAATCAATACATCATGCACTTGACGATATTCTTGTTCTGAAATACTTTCACTTAACCCCTCACGGATGATGGACGGGAGCTTATGAGCTTCATCTAAAATATACACTGCATCCTCAGGAAGCAGTGTTGATTCTGTGCTGCCAGTATCCTTTCTATCTTGCTGCAGAAGCGTACGAATATGCACGGCTAACATGCTGTAGTTTGTTATTATTATTCCCGCATGAAACACTTTTTTTCTTGCCTCACTAAAAAAGCACCCTTCATGATTTTTTCTTGCACATACTGCTCCACCACAGCTATACGAATCAGTGCATATGTCTTGCCATAACGAAGAAGAAACATTGTATTGCTGTACTAACTCCTCTTTGTCTCCAGTGCTAGTCTGTTGTACCCACTGAAGTAATTCTTGCATTCCTTCTATACTAAACAGCTCTTCTTGATTTGGTTGTAACAAAGAGAGTGCTCTGTCTTTACAGAGATAATTTTGTTTCCCTTTTAGTACTGTTACAGGAACATCAGTATCTAACAATGCTTGTAATCGCGGAATATCATTATCGTATAGCTGATGTTGTAGATTTATTGTTGCAGTAATGATAATAATCTTATGCCCCTGATGAGCATAAAGAAGAGCAGGCACTAAGTATGCAAAGGATTTTCCTACTCCTGTACCTGCCTCTGCAATCAAAGAGCCTCCATTTTCAATAGTTTCAACAATTTTTTCTGATAGATGGAGTTGTTCTTCGCGTGGATATAAAGAAGTATCATTCTTAAATAACACTTGTGAAAATATATCCTGCATATTTTTTGTTTCAAGAATATCTTGCATGTATTACTATTATATAAGAAACAGAATAAATTACTTATGCTATTACTTATGCTATTACTTATAAAATTTCCTTGTACTTTGCACTCATTAAATAGCATAAACTACTATAATAAGAATAAGTAAATATACAATAAATGGAGGATAATTATGCCTGAAATTACAAATGTACACGCAAGACAAATATTAGATTCTCGCGGAAACCCTACTGTTGAAGTAGATGTTCATGTAGATGACATATGTGTAGGAACTGCAGCAGTGCCTTCTGGTGCATCTACAGGAGAGAATGAAGCGTTGGAGCTACGTGATAAACAAAAAGATGTATATCTGGGAAAAGGAGTATTAAAAGCAGTAGAGCATGTTAATACTACTATCGCACATGCATTAGTAGGACAAAAAGCACTGCAGCAAACACAGATAGATGCCCTGTTATTAGACTTGGATGGCACCAAAAACAAGGGAAAGCTAGGAGCAAATGCTATACTTGGAGTATCTATGGCAGTAGCAAGAGCGGCTGCAAGTTATCTTGAAATACCTCTCTATGCGTACTTAGGTCCTTATCATATCAATACGCTTCCTGTCCCTATGGCAAATATCATAAACGGAGGAGCTCATGCTGATAACTCAGTGGATTTTCAAGAGTTTATGATTATGCCCGTAAAAGCAGAATCGTTTAGCAAAGCATTACAGATGATAACCGAAATTTTTCATACGCTTAAAGGACTGTTACACGATAAAGGATATGCTACATCTGTAGGGGACGAGGGAGGATTTGCTCCTAACCTTAAGAGCAATGACGAAGCCGTAGAGATTATACTACAGGCAACAGAGAAAGCTGGCTACAAGCCCGAAGAAGAAATTATGATTGCCCTTGATCCTGCTTCAAGTGAATTTTACGATAATGATAAGAAAAAATATGTTTTCCGTTGGTCTGATAAATCAGAGCATAGTAGCGAAGAGATGGCAGAGTTTTATGCAAACTGGACAAAGAAGTATCCTATCATAAGCATAGAAGATGGCATGGCTGAACACGATTGGGATGGCTGGAAAATGCTCACCGATAAAATAGGCGATACAGTACAGCTTGTAGGAGATGATTTGTTTGTAACCAATGTAGAGTTCTTACAAAAAGGCATTCAAAAAGGAATAGCAAACAGCATACTGGTAAAAGTAAACCAAATTGGTACGCTTACCGAAACCTTTGAAGCAGTAGAAATGGCAAAGAGAGCAAATTATACTGCAATCATCAGTCACAGAAGCGGAGAAACAGAAGATCCATTTATTGCAGACTTAGCAGTGGCGTTAGGGACAGGACAAATTAAAACAGGCTCTCTTTCACGCACCGATAGACTTGCAAAATATAATAGACTGCTCCGTATCGAAGAAGCATTAGGAAACATTGCCTACTATCCCGAAAAAAAGGCCTTTTATTCAATATCTCAATAGATACTAAGATGCTAATGAAGAAAAAGGAGAGCATTGTTTCTCTCCTTTTTTTGAAAACATATTGCTGGTATGATATTATTTTTGGGGTAAGTGTTGTGTAAAAAAATCATGGAGAGAATTTATAATTTTTTCCTCTCTGTGTTCTATTTCTTCTTGCCCCCACTTTGTGTTATTTTCCGCTATTGATCGTAGCTCTTTAATCGCTGAATTCTTGTATTTATCTTGCTTTTTTTCAAAATACCCATTCCCTGCTTGTATATTTAATTTATATACTAACCTCGCTGCATAAATCTACCCTTCATGCTTCTCTAATAACTGATATGCAGCATGGAGCTGTGCATATACCTTTTGTGCTTTTGCAATATGTTTTTTGTCATTTTGTTCTTCTATGAGTAATTCTATTGAACGCATACTGTTGTACAGTGATGTCAAAAAATGTGTGCTTAGATCTATATAGCGTGAGCCATGTTTTCCTGTTTCAAGAGAACAAAACAAGACATTCATTGGATACTGCGTTGTTGTAGAAGACGCAGAGGCTTTTTTGCCATCATGCTTAACATAGAGAGACATACAGCCTTCAACAAGAGCATGCTGTGTTTTATTGTCAGCAATGCTATCTGAGTCCTCACTCTCTTTAGAAGGAGCATAGGGTAATGGAAGCGTAGTAAGAGGAGGAAGCAGTATCTTTTCAAGTGCACTCAGTGCAGGGATATTTGATAGCTTAATGATAGGTAAATAACTATGCTGTTTTATTGATACAAGACAGCGTACTCTCCCAAAACGATATAGCTCATCTGATGATATATATTTTGCCATCTGTTTCATTTCCTTCCATGTAAGCAATAATACCTTCTTCTCATGTATGTACTGTAATGTGTATGTTGTGTTTGCAATAGAAAGCATTTGCTGTTCTTTTTTATGTACAGGTGATTGTTGTTTAGAAGAATCAGTACCTTGCGAAAGCTGTCTTTGTTTTGAAGTATGCGTATCTTTTTTCTCTTTCAGGACATTCTGTAGTTCTTGATAAATATGGGGAGCTACATTCTGAATCCAGTTAATCCTACACCCTGAAGCAGAACGAGCAAATTTTTTGCTTGTTTGCACAATCTCTCCTGCTATCAGTATTGCTGGTAATTGCTTTTGATCAAATAACATAGAGCCTGGATGAATATATATTTTCTCACCTCTTCTATTACAATAATGACGTGCTTTTTCCAGTATACAAATATTAAACACAAGCCCTTTCATAATGGCACAAATAATCTTTTCTTTGTGATGCTGTGTCCCTATAGGAACTCCTTTTTCCGAAACCTGATTACGTAACTGTGTATAGACATTATAAATTTCATACATTATTTGTTCATCCAAGTAATACTGTTCACAAAACGCTGCTCTCTCAGTACTGTGAGTTTCTGTAAACAATGTAAAAATATTGATATAACTAAGAAAATCATTATCCTGCACAGATAATGAACGATGTGCCTTGCGAGCTTGTACTTCTTCTCCTATAGGCAATAAAAAAGGATTAGGAGTGGAAAGAAAAGAAACAACGGTAATAATAGCATCAAGAACATCAGGATATTGCTGTATTCCTTCTACTAACATTCTTGCATGTATAGGAAGCAGAGGAAATTCTGACATAAGAGACCCTATATCGGTAATAAGCTGCTTTTTATCCAATGCATCAAGTTCTTGCAGCATAGCTATACTGGCATGTACAGACTGTTTTTTTGGAGGAGAAATAAAAGGGAATTTTTCGAAATTTTTTATTCCTTGATACGCCATACGAAGTATCACTTCGGATAAATCAGTTCTATGTATTTCTTCCGTTGAAAATGGCTCTAACGCTTCAAACTCTTGTTTTCGATACAGATGATAACATACTCCAGGACTTGTTCTGCCTGCCCTTCCTTTTCTTTGTAATGCCGAAGCACGAGATATGGCTATTTCATCCAATGTTGTAATGTATGTATCGTGATGATAAGTATTACGCTTTACACGACCAGAATCAATCACCACTTTAATAGTATCAATAGTAATACTTGTTTCAGCTATGTTTGTAGCAATAACAATCTTTGTAGTATTTGCAGGAGCAGGAGCAAACACTAACTCCTGAGAACGATTGTCAAGCCTCCCATATAAAGGAAGTATGTGCAAAGCATGTGCCTGTGGAATGGCATGCAATGCATCCATACAATCTTTTATTTGTTTTTCGCCTGCAAGAAAAATAAGAATATCCCCTTCTTTTTTTTGTAGTGATTGTTGTACTATTGTGACAATATGGGCAATAAGAACATCAGAATCTATTTCAAAAAAACTCATTCGTTCTCGGGGAAAAAATCTATCATTCTTCTTCTTTTTCAATTTTTCTTTCCTACTACTCTTTTGAGGAGAAGGAGAAAAGAATGTCTGTATAGGGTAAGAGGGAGCTTCCACTTTAATAATGGGACAATGAAAGAAAAATGTTGAAAATAAAGCAGTATTTATCGTTGCTGATGAAATAATAACTTTTAAGGAGCTACGTACGCTACATAATTCTTTTATGAGACCAAGAATAAAGTCTATATTAAGGCTACGTTCATGTGCTTCATCTATGATAATTGTTGAGTAATGTGAGAGGTACGGATCTTTTTTGAACTCTTGTAATAAGATGCCATCTGTCATAATTTTTATCTTTGTACGCTCAGTTGTTTTGTCTTCAAAGCGAATTTTATATCCCACAAATAAAGGCTCTGTCTGTTGATGTGCATCACCAAGAGAATGTAAGAAAGAAGGAGTATTTACAAGCTGCGTTTGCACATACTGAGCCACTGATACAGCCGCTATTCTCCTTGGTTCTGTCATACCAATGATAAGCCCATCTCTGTTGTACCCATGCTCTAACAGAATAAGTGGTAATTGAGTTGTCTTTCCTGATCCCGTATTACTTTCTACTACTATAATTTGATGATGCTCTAGAGCTTCTATTATTCTGTGTTTTTGCTGATAAATAGGTAAAGAAAGAAATTTATTCTGCAATGCTTGATTGTTCATGTATAAAAGTAAGTCCAGTGTTTATAGCAACATTTCGTAATTGTCTTTTTGTCTTAATATGAGTAATAGTGATAGTACTATGTGTACGCTCTTCATTCCCAATAACAATACTAAAATCAGGATGCGTAGTATCAGTAAACTTAAAAAAATCTTTTAAGTTACTGTTATCATACCCTTTACGTGGAGAATATACAAGAGCACAATACTTATGATCATGAAGCGCTTTCATAATAGTATGGCAGTACGCAACACTTTCTTGTTCCATCGCATAGATAGCTACAGAAACCACCTTTGGCACAGAAATACCGCTTTCAAAAATGGAAAGTAATCTATCCAACCCAATAGATGCCCCAACTCCGGGCATACTATGTTTTGTATATATTCCTGTAAGATTATTGTATCGTCCTCCCGAACAAATAGATCCAACATCTTCAAATGAAGAAACAAATGTTTCACATACAAAACCAGTATAATAATCCAATCCTCGTGTTATACTTGTATCAAGCATTATTGCCTGTCCCAATCCTATTTCTCCTACTGCTGTAAGTATTTCACTAAGACGTACAAAGGCAGGGTTCTTTTTGCCTACATATTTCTGTATGGTAGCAAGCACAGTATGATTATATTCTTCCTGTGATGCTTGCTCATCACAAGAAACAGTATTTGTAATACATTCTAACAAAGGACTAAGTGTACTTTCAGGAAGAATAGAAGCTAATTGATTTTGTACTGCAGTGTTTCCTATCTTTTTTATTTTATCTATAATTCTCATAACTTCTATTTGTGTTATTTCATCGTGTTCAGACAATAGCGATGTTATGAGTTCCCTGTGAGAGATATGTATTTTTACATTGTGTATTCCTAGTGCTTGTAAAGCACTCACTATTGTTTCAATAATAGTAATATCTGCAGAAACAGTGTCTGTCCCTACAATATCAAAATCACATTGCGTAAATTCCCTATACCGACCTTTTTGCGTATTCTCTCCCCGAAACACTTTTCCAATATGGTATCGTGCAAAAGGAAATGCAAGTTCATGATGATGCATTGCTACAAAACGAGCAAAAGGAACAGTAAGATCAAAACGCATAGCAATATTACGCTTTCCTTGATCAGTAAAACAGTACACTTGCTTATCTGTTTCTCCTCCGCCTTTTCCTAGTAATACTTCTTCGTACTCTAAGATAGGGGTATCAATAGGAGCATAACAAAAACGCGCAAACACTTCTTGTATTTGAGCAATACAGTAATTACGAGTAGATTGTTGTGCAGGAAGAAAATCTCGAAATCCTTTTAAGATTTTTGGAGATATATAACTATGCTTATTCATGATATAATAACTAATGCCTCAGTATATAGTATAGAATAGCATAAAAAGGAGTGTTACTGTGCATACATCAAAGTATAGCAAATTTCTATCTTTGATGTACGCTTCTTTTGTAGTATTGTAGTAGTATACGCTGTAACGATACTTCTATAAATCTATTGAAAGATACTGTGTTTCTAAAAACTCCATAAGTCCTTCATGAGCCCCCTCACGTCCAAGCCCACTTTGTTTTACTCCACCAAAGGGAGCAGCAGGATCAGAAAGCATTCCTCTGTTTACTCCTACCATACCAACTTCTAATTTTTTTGATATGCGTACTGCTTGCGTTATGTTTTCACTAAACACATATCCGGCAAGCCCATCTGGACTATCGTTTGCCTCTTTTATCATATCTTCTTCTGATGTATATTTTCTAATAGGAGCTACAGGCCCAAAAATTTCTTCACATATTGTTTTACTGTCTGCTGATACATCACGAAGTACTGTTGGAGGATAAAAACAGCCTACTCCCTCAGGAATACTTCCTCCTGTCACGATTTTTGCTCCTTTACTTATAGCATCTTCTACAAACGCGTGCACATCCTTTTGAGCCTTTCTATTGATAACAGGACCAACATCTATGCCATCTTCTAGCCCATTTCCTACTTTCAGCTTTGCCATTCTCTCTGCAAATAGTTCAATAAATGCTTCGTATTGAGACTCATGCACATAAAATCTATTTGCTGCAACACAAGATTCTCCCATATTTCTCATCTTTGCTACTGCAGCACCATCTAAGGCTTTTTGTAAATCTGCGTTTTCAGTGACAATAAAAGGAGCGTTTCCTCCTAGTTCCATTGAACAATTAAGCACATTTTTTGCAGAATTTACCAAAAGTGTTTTTCCAACATAGGTAGAACCTGTAAATGATACTACTCGTACACGAGGATCTTCTAGTATTACATTGATTGCATTAGACGATCCTTTGCAAGGAAGAATATTTACTACTCCTGGAGGTACTCCTGCTTCTTCTAGCACTTGAGCAAGTGCAATAATGGTAAATGGGGTAGCTGATGCAGGCTTTACTATTACAGAACACCCTGCAGCAAGAGCAGGCCCAATTTTACGAGTTCCCATAGAAAGAGGAAAATTCCACGGAGTAATAAGCAATGCTATTCCTGCTGGTTTATGATGTACCATAATATTTGCACCTGTTGTTGGCGACTCATAATACTCACCTATATTACGAACACCTTCTTCTGCAAACCAACGAAAAAATTCAGCAGAATATTTTATTTCTGCCACTGATTGAGCAAGCGGTTTTCCATGCTCTATGGTGATAACATGAGCATAATACTCTGCTCTCTCTATAAGAATATCAAATGCCTTTCTTAGTACCTCTGCTCTATCACGTGCAGTAAAATCATTTTGCCATATTTTAGCACCTTGCTCTGCAGCGTCTACTGCTTGCTTTGCATGTATATCATTACCTACTTCAACAGTAGCTATAATTTCTTCAGTAGCTGGATTATCAACTTCTATAGTCTCTCCACTTGCTGAAGTCCATTTTCCATTAATATATAAATTTTTTGGAAGCTCAGAAATAATTGTTTTTGGATCATATTTTTTCATATGTATATAGTACAGCATATTTTACAAAAAATCAAGTAAATTGCTTTATTTTTTTGGAATTTTACACAAAACAATAGTATTTTTACTATAATAACTATTGTGGTATTGAAAATAGATACGATAATAAAACAAATAGTAAGGAGGCATCTATGATACATAAAGAACCACAAGCTGTGAAAATCGGGGGGGGGGGGGGTACTCTCGATATAAGCAGAGCATAACTCTCGTTGCACTGTTTTTAGTGCTAGCAATAGTTACCCTCGTACTCGTAGGATGTTCGGAGGGCAGTAGCAGTTCCTCATCAGGCGGAGGAGGGGTAACACCACCAGTAACCCCGACCCTTGCATCACTGTCCAATGTGCAGATACAGCCAGCAGGCAATGATGGGACGCTTGCTTTACGCTGGCAAGCCCCAAGCGAAGCTACGCATGTAGTCGTAAACGCTACCTCTACCGCACCAGCCCAATCAATACAAGTGCGTGTTCCTGCAATAGAATATCGTGCATTGTTTCAACAAGGACAATCGTACCAACTCAAAGGCTTGCAAGCCCTCACTAACTACACTGTAGAGATAGAAGCACACAAATCAAGATCAGGCTCAGATACAGAAGTATCACCAAAAACAACCCGCACCGTGACAACACTGATAGATACTACTACCCCACAAGACACATTGACACAGGTAGGCGTAGAAAAATCGGGGGATGGCATAAAGATAACATGGGACAAAGAACGATTAGCATCAGGCAAGACAGACATAGCAGAAGCAACAATAGTGGTAAAAAGCACAACTGGTGCTACAGTGCTTGCACAAGCTACCGTACAGAACCTACAGCAAGGAGAAGTTATACTTCCAAATATCTCCACGCTTGCAGGCATATCCTATGATGTAGAAATACGCTACAAAGACAGAAATGACAACACAAGCAGTCCTACAACAGTATTGACAGGCGTGCAAGCATCAGCACTCTCACAAACAGTAGCAGCACTACCAGAGGCAGATCTTACAGTAACAGCAAACGATAAAGACAATAGCCCAGCCGATGAAAGCCTGCTTATCAAGTGGGGGAGCTTTACCTTTACAAACAAAAAACTCCAAGTACGAGTAATAGCAACCGCAACAAACACAGTAGTAGCAGAGGAGACAATAAGCAAAGATACCAGTGCAACCAGTGTTAGCGGAGCAAGTGCAGACAACCAAGAGTATGCCACTGTGTATGTAGCAAAAGATGGCATAGCACTCACAAAACTCTACGGCACGCTTACATACAAAGTAGAAGTGTATGTCTCTCAAAACGGAAAATACTCCACTGCAGTGTCAAAAGAACAAGCAACAACCGACAAAAGCACAGAGCCTGTAAGTAATGTAAGTGCCGTAGGAGGAGCAACAAGCATAGTAGTAAGCTGGCAAGCACCCAATGTACGAGACTATGCAGGAGTGACCATAACAGCAACAGAAAAAGATAGCGATAAAGTAGCAAAGACAGTAACAATAACAGACAGAGCAGTACGCAACACGCAGATACCAGGCCTCAAAGCTACCACCGAGTACACAGTAGCAGTACAATCGCAGGACTATGCAGGCAACAAAGGAACAGAAGCAACAACCACAGTAGATACAGGAGCAGATAGCACAGCCCCCGATCCAGTAACAAACATACAGGCAAGCTATCCCTTCGTATCAGCAACAAAAGTAGCAACACAGATAACATGGACATCACCCGATGCAACAAAAGCAAAGAACAAAGACATAAAAGAATACAGCGTAAGCATACAAGAGAAAGGCACAACTACCACAGTACTGAACGAGAAAAAAATACCCTATCCCACAACATCGCTCTCTGTCGAAGAACTCAGTCAAGGCAAAACATACACAGTAACAATACAAGCAATAGACTACTCAGAAAACAAAAGTAGCCAAGAAACACAAGACATAACAACACCCACCCCACTCACCGCACCCTCAGCAGAACTCTTTCAAAGCAAGCCCGCCCTCGTTACAACAACAGGAGCAATACAAATAAAAGCAACCTTTACGCAAGCACCTGGATCAAATAAGTACTACACCCTGCGTATGTACGATAGCACTACACTGATAGCAGAAAAAAGCATAACAAGTACCGCAACCACCATTAGCTTTGGCATAGCAGATGGCATAGAAGTATCAGCAACACAAGCAAATGCAAAACAATATAGCTTTAGCTTTCTCACAGTAGAAAATAACAGAGTAAGCCCCCCAACAACACTCACAGACAAAGTAGCAGTATATGATGCAATATCCACTGTCCCGCCCGCACCAGAAAGCCTCACTCTGCTTATTGCAGAATCAACAGCAACAAGCGATACCGTACAGTACGAGTTTCAAGCAGGAACAATTACCGACAACCACAAAGCACCCAACGGCAGAAAACTCACAGAAGCACAGATACAATACAAAGTATACATAGTAGCAGGAGATCAGAGTACTAAAAGCATAGCCGAAATAAAAGCAATAGCAGGAGCACAAACACAAAACATAGCAATAAACAGCACTTTACGAGGAACATTTATAGGAACAAAAGGAGCAGTATACACCATAGGCATAGAAGCAATAAACAGCCTCAATCCCTCTACCACAAAGAAAGCACAGAGCAAAGATCCCGCACTGATACAAAAGCTAGAACTCAGCACCATCCCCAGATCAAAAGCAACAGCCCCTACCTCGTCCTTAGCAAACAAGCTGGTAGTATCACAATCAACAAACACCACAGGAACAATAAAGCTAGTACTCACACAATTAAGCACATTTACAGGAGCAAAAAACAAAGACGGCACAACAGTAACCAGCAATGATGAGCTAGTATACACAGTGTACGGCTTACAAAAAGACACAACCCCAACAGTAGCAGAAGTACAAAAAGGCAGAAAAGTAACTATAGGCACAGCAAGGAACGGAGTGTACACAGTACCAGCGCTTAGCAGTATAGGCGTGACAACCCCAACAGTAGCAATAAAAGGAGCAACAAAGTATCACTTTGTAGTAGAAGTAGCCATAAAAACAGACCCAAGCAAAAAAGCAGTATCGACAGTGGCAACAGTAACAACCGCATCACAAGCAACAGATCCCGCAGAAGTAAGCAACATACAAGTAAAAGGAGTAGAAGGAAGGAATGCAACAGTAACATGGACAGCCCCCAGCCTTACTGCAAGCCATAAAACAGACACAGGCGACACCCTAGCAGTAGCACAAGTATCGTACAAAGTATACAAAGTAGCAAAAAGTGGCAGTACACAGAGGACAATAGCAGAGATAATAATAGCAGCAGGAGGAAGCCCCACAACAACAGCAGCAGGAACAACCAACAGCACTCTGACCAGTGTGACAGTAGGCACAAGCTATGAAATAGTAGTGCAAGCAGTAAACAGCACCGATCCCAACAAAGAGTCAAGAGGTGTCCGCAAAGAGTTTGTAGCAAAAGAAGCCTATGTAGCACCAGGAAAGCCCACCATACAAGCAAATGCACAAGGAGCTACCATAGTACTTACCATAACAGCCCCAACCGTGAAAGGAACAGCAGAAGACGGAACGACTACTCTCAGAGATAATCAAATAGACTACATAGTATACTATATAGCCTCAAATACAAACATAAATGGAGCAACAGTAAAAACACGAGCACAAGCAGCAAGCGATGCACAAGTAGGAGCAGAAAAAGACGATGTGCCAACAGGAGCAACAAGCTATACACTACGCAACCTACG
This sequence comes from Spirochaetia bacterium, assembly GCA_965218205.1. Classification (GTDB taxonomy): domain Bacteria; phylum Spirochaetota; class Spirochaetia; order WTKD01; genus CBDDCA01. The sequence goes on from OZ244590.1 coordinate 2,325,864, forward strand.
ATTGAATACAAAATACTATATCACCGCAGTAGCAGTAAACAGCCTCAAAAAGACAAAGGTATCAGCAGAAGCAACAGCAGTCTCTGCCAGCACGCCAACAGTAGTAATAGGAAATGCCACAAAGGTTTCAGCAACAGTAGGCACAGCACTCGCACAAAATACAACGAGAGTACTTACCAGTATTCCTAATGGGCTTACCTTTACCTGTGATGAAAGCACAATAGATAACGATAACAGCACCCTCAAGCAAGAAACAGGCTTAACAGTAACATTTGCAAAAAATACCAATACAGTAACAATAACAGGCACAGCAAATAAATCAAACGAACATGATACTTCTATCACTGAGTATAGCTATGGAGTAGTGGAATGTACCATTACTTCGGGAGCAAACTCGGGACAAAAGGCACTTGCGACTATCAATGTAGAGACAGGGCTGGTAAAACTAGCAGGACAAGTAGCTAGCTATTACAGACCAACAACAAAGAAAGCACTGCAAGCTATTATCACTGCAGAAAAAGGAGCAAGCAGACAAAACACCAATAGCCCCAACCTCAACATGATAGACACCAGTGCTATCACTGATATGAGTAGTTTATTCATTGGCGATACTACTTTTAATGGAGACATTACAAAGTGGAATACCAGTAATGTAACGGATATGTCAGGTATGTTTTCTGATGCTACTGCTTTTAATCAAGACATAGGAGATTGGGATGTGGGGAAAGTAACTAATATAAACAATATGTTTCAGTCCGCCACTACCTTTAATCAAGACATAGGAGATTGGGATGTGAGTAAGGTTACTACAGCTTGGCTTACGTTTTCTGATGCTACTGCTTTTAATCAAGATATAAGTAATTGGGATGTGCGGAATTTTACTGTAGATAGTACCTTAAAGGTTACTGCTATATTTCTTAATGCTTCTGCATTTGATAAAGATTTATCATCATGGAAATGGTGTAATTTTCAACGAATAAATCCCAATGAGTTCAAAGGATCAGCTATGGAGGGAGAAATAGACAAGTACCCAAAGGTTGCTGGTAGTTCAGCATGTACCTAATAGTAGATACATAGAAATACATACCTATGGCAAGAAAGGATAGCTCCTTTCTTGCCATAGGCATATAAGGACAGCACTCTATCATTGTGTCTATTAAAAACAATTACAGTATGTGTTTGAGAGCCTCGTTGAGATCATATATTAAATCATCTGCATCTTCTAAGCCTACTGATATACGTATATCCCCTAAAGAAATACCAAGTGCCTCAAATTGTTCTACTGGTAATTCCTTAAGATAACTTATTGCAGGAGCATATATCAAACTCTCATAGCCCCCCCAACTTATTGCAATCCTAAAATATTGAAGAGAATTAAAAAAATTCTTTATTTGCTCTAAGTTTGTAGTGGATAACTGAAAACTTAGCAAACCTGAATGCCCTTTCATCTGTTTATTTGCCAACTCTTTTTGAGGGAATGTCGCTAAGCCTGTGTACATAACCTTTGTCACTTTGGGATGCTGAGACAAAAATTCTGCTACTCTCATAGCATTATGCTGATGCTGTGTCATTCGCAATCGTAATGTTCTCAGCCCTCTTAAAATTAACCAAGCCTCAAAAGGTGCTAATTTTGCCCCAAACCAAGGAAACTCTCGCAAAGAAATAGAATGTATATCCTCTTTTTTCCCCACAATAACACCAGCGACAACATCACTATGGCCATTTATGTATTTAGAGCAAGAGTGAACTTCTAAATCTATACCCAGCAATAATGGTTGCTGAAACACAGGAGTAGCACAGCTATTATCAATTATTGTTTTTATAGCATGCTCTTTCGCTATCTTTACAACCCCCTCAATATCTTGAAGAGAAAACACTGCCGTTGATGGACTTTCTAAATAAATCAGTTTTGTATTTTTCCTTATTGAATTTCTAAACTCATCAAGATCTTTTCCTTCAATAAATGTAGTATCAATATTAAATTTTTCTCTTAAGTACACATTAAGAAAATTATTTGCTGGCCCATATATATTTTTGACTGCTATTACATGATCTCCTGATTGTACACAATGAAGAATAGCAGACGAGATAGCTGCCATTCCTGATGAGAAAAATTTTGCTTTTTCTCCTCCACAGATGAGAGCTATTTTTTCTTCAATCATTGCTACTGACGGATTCTTCCCTCTCGCATATATAGCAGTGTTTACTGGATCATCAAAGGCTCTATCTATTGACTCCCAGTCCTTAAACTGAAAATTACTCGTTTGATAAATAGGAGGAACAACAGGCCCCTCTGCTTGTTCTTGGTATTGTATAAGCAATGTCTCAAGAGATATTTCTTTCATTATGATCGTATGTAAAGTTCCTTTTTTTATACCGTATTATGTTCAATAGTATGCTCACCATCAGACTCAATAGCATCTTCTTCTTTCTCTAATGGAGGAGTACCATACTTAAAGTTTGGAATAAATGCGTACACAAACATAATGGCTACACAAGCAAGGTTATATATAGCAAATGGAGCAAACTGAAAATTTGGAATACCCAGTATTGTTGCCATATAAATACCAGTCACTGTCCAAGGAATAAGAGGTTCTGTGATAGTAGCCCCTTCTTCCATACTACGAGAAAGAACAGAGGGATTGACATTATATTTTATATACAGTTTTCTTAAAATAGGCCCTAAGGTCAAAAAAGTAAACTGAGCAGAACTCACACTTGTATTGATAATGAAGGCAAGAAACCATGTAATTATGACTAAACTTGTAGCACCATATATAAGATGCGATAATAGTGCTAATATCTTATCAAAAGCCCCAGTAAGCTCCAATAATGCCCCCAAAGTCATAGAACAACTAATAAATAGCACTGTGCCAAGCATACTGCTAATTCCACCACGATTGAGCAACCCTACTAGCTCCTGTACAATATTTTGTTGATCCACAGAACTCATAGAAATTCTAAATCCATGAATCATAGAAGCAACACCATCAGCAAACCCATATCCTTGAAAGAGTATCCCTAATAATAACGCTACCAAACTTCCAAAAAGTAACAATGGCACAGGAGGAAATCGCAAAGTAGCCCCTCCAAATACTATCACCGCAGGCAATAACAACAATATATTAAAATTGTATATCTGATCTAAATCGTTCAATATTTTTTGAGCAATTTGTGATTCACCAGCAGAGGGATTACTTAAAATATTTCCCAACACTAAATACAGTACAATACATATAACAACAGCAGGAATGGATATTCTCATCATAGAGCTGACATGACGATATAAAGATACTTTCGATCCTATGGCTGACAATACCGTTGTATCTGACACAGGAGAATTTTTATCACCCAAATATGCACCGCTAATAATTGCCCCAGCAACAAGAGGAATTGAAGCATTAACAGATTGAGCTACCCCTATAAACGCTACCCCTGAAGTAGCAGCAGATCCCCATGAGGTCCCTGTAAAAAGAGCAACTAACGAAGTAACAATAAACGCTACAATAGGAACATAGCTAGGATCAAGCCACTTAATACCATAGTAAATAAGCATAGGAACAGTACCACTAAACATCCAAGTTCCGACAATAGCTCCAACCAACAGAAGTATCAGCACCCCTATCCACACCTCAGACATTTTACGCGATAAAGCATTCTCAATATCTTGCCAAGAATATCCTTGCCAATACGCAATACATGCTACAAGCAAGCTACTTATTATCAATATCCATTCTATATGAATTTTTAATACTAGCACCCCCACTATAGCAAATACCAGCACAAATACTACTGGAAACACTGCTAAAAATGCATTAATAGGTTTAATTGGCTTATGTTGCATATAATACTCCTTATATTTATATCGTTATTTTTTTATTATAGTATATTTTATATTTTTTAAATTAAGTAAGAAAAAAAAAGAGCAAGCTCTATTTGCACTATGTGTCTCTTAGAGAAATATATTACAAAATACACTATACTATATGTATATGCAAAAAACAAACTATACCGCTCAACAAATTCAAGTGCAAGAAGGATTAAATGCTGTTCGTACACGACCAGGCATGTATATTGGATCTACTGACAGTGATGGACTACATCATCTTATCTACGAAATTGTCGATAATAGCATAGACGAAGCACTCGCTGGATACTGTAACGAAATACATGTATATTTACATACAGACAATAGCGTAACAATACACGATAATGGACGTGGAATTCCCGTAGATATTCATAGCGATAACCTCAGTGCAGTAGAAATAGTAATGACAAAACTTCACGCAGGGGGTAAATTTGCAAAAGATGCATATAAAATATCAGGAGGACTTCATGGTGTTGGATGTGCAGTAGTAAACGCCCTCTCCTCTTGGTGCACCGCAAAAGTCCATAGAGAAGGAAAAACATATAAGCAAAGCTATGAAATTGGCACACCAACAAGTGCATTAGAAATAATAGGAGAAAGCTCCTTACGAGGCACAGAAATATCCTTTTTGCCCGATGCAAGTATCTTTAAGGATACACAAAATTTTGATTTCAACACTCTTTCACATCGATTACGAGAACTTGCATACCTTAACAAAAATATATCCATACATCTTATTGATGAAAGAAAAGAGCCTCATAAAAAAACTACCTACTATTCTGAAATTGGTATTGCTGATTTTATCAAAAGCCTTTCAAAAGAAAAAAAACCTCTTATTGAAGCACCTATTACTATTAAAAATGAAGGAGACCAATCTGAGTTAGAAATAGCTCTTTCCTATGTGAGCGGTCAAGAAAGTATTATTTCTGCTTTTGTAAACAGTATTTACACAAAAGAAGGAGGTACGCATTTAGAAGGCTTTAAGTCTGCTCTTACCCGTACCTTTAATAAATACTTAAAACAACAAGAGAAACTAGCAAAACCCTTAAAAGGAACAGCATTTACAGGATCAGATGTCCAAGCAGGACTTATTGCAGTGCTCTCTTTGAAGATACAAGAACCTACATTTTCAGGACAAACAAAGACAAAATTGAGTAATACCGAAGTCCGTGGCTTTGTTGAATCATCCACAAGCGAAACATTGACACAAATCCTTGATCATAACCCTCGTATAGTACAAACAATACTTGAAAAGTGTATTCGATCCGCTCTTGCTCGTATAGAAAGTCAAAAAGTATATGATAACACACTCAGAAAAACACCGCTAGGAAATGCATCGCTTCCTGGAAAATTGACTGATTGCCTTGAAAAAGATCCTTCTAAAACAGAAGTGTTTTTAGTAGAAGGAGACTCTGCAGGAGGAAGTGCAAAATTAGGAAGAGATAGCACTACGCAAGCTATCTTACCTTTGTTTGGCAAGCCATCAAATGTAGAAAAAATGCAAGACTCTATAACAAAAATACAAAATAACGCAAAACTTCATCCCATTATTGCTACACTGGGTACTAATATCAGCAATCTCTTTGATATAACAAAACTACGATATAATCGAGTCATTATTATGGCAGACGCTGATGTGGACGGATCACATATACGTACATTACTCCTCACATTCTTTTTTCGATACATGAAACCGCTTATTGAAAATGGAAATTTATATATTGCTGTTCCTCCCCTATTTTTATTAAAAACAAAAAAAGAATACAAATATGCTTATTCCGAAAAAGAACGCTCTCTTATTTTTACTGAATTACAAAAAAAGCATGGAAAACAAAATATTTTTATTACTCGTTTCAAGGGGCTAGGAGAAATGAACGATGAAGAGCTATGGGAGACTACAATGAATCCCGCAAACAGAAAGCTATTACAAGTCACTATCAACGATGCAATCATTGCAGATGAAGCCTTTACTTTATTACTCGGAGAAGATGTTGCTCCACGAAGAGAGTTTATAGAGGAAAATGCACAAAAAGTTGTAAATTTAGATATATAGTATAAATAGATATATAGTAAAAAAATAATAATAACATATTACATAACAAGGAGTTAGCAATTGTCCAACAACGATGACACATATATTGAAAATTCTGGGCAGATTATTCCCATAGATATTGAAAAGGAAGTAAAAACATCCTACCTCACCTACGCAATGTCAGTTATTGTGAGTAGAGCATTACCTGATGCACGAGATGGGCTAAAACCAGTACATAGAAGAATATTATACACTATGTTTGAATCTGGACTTCATCACACAGGAACCACAAGAAAATGTGCCAGGATTGTAGGGGGCGTAATATCAAATTACCACCCTCATGGACCAGATAGTATATACAATGCCCTTGCACGTTTATCACAAAATTTTTCCATGCGATACCCATTGATCATTGGACAAGGAAATTTTGGATCTATTGATGGCGATCCTCCTGCAGCTTACCGTTATACTGAAGCAAAGCTATCTCAAATTTCAGAAGAGTTGCTTGCAAACATTCGCAAAAATACTGTTGATTTTGTTCCTAACTTTGATGAATCTACAAAAGAACCAACGGTACTTCCTTCTGCACTCCCATTTCTATTACTAAACGGATCCACTGGTATAGCCGTAGGACTAACCACAGAGGTTCCACCACATAATCTCCATGAGTTAGCTGCAGCAGTGATACAACAAGTTGATAATCCTGATATTAGCACAGAAGAGCTATGTGATATTGTAAAAGGCCCAGACTTTCCTACTGGTGGCATTATAATGGGTACAAGCGGAATAAAAAAAGCATATAAAACAGGACGCGGTATTATTACTATTCAATCAAGACATACACTAGAACAATCTAAAGGATACGATCAAATTATCTTCACTGATATTCCTTATGCTAAAAGAAAATCTGAAATGATAGCCCGACTTGCTGCATTAGTAAATAATGAAACAATTACTGGCATTCGAGATATACGAGATATTTCTAACAGAAAAGGAATACGCATTATTGTAGAGCTTAAAAAAGAAAGCAATGTACAGCTTACACTTCAAAAAATATTTGCCTTAACAGACTTTCAATCAAATTACAGCATAAATATCACAGCGCTTGTTGATCAAACCCCCCTTACTTTGGGACTAAAACAATGCTTAACAATTTTCATTGATCATCGAAAAGAAGTTATCATTCGCAAAACACAGTATGAGCTTGAAGAAGCAGAGAAACGTGCTCATATACTACGTGGATTACTCATTGCACTTAATAACATTGATGAAGTTATTGAGCTTATCAAAACTTCTAAAGATACAAATGAAGCACATCAAAAACTCGTTAGTACATTCTCCCTTGATGATGAACAAACAAAAGCAATATTGGATATGCGTCTTTCTCGCCTTACTTCTTTAGAAACAAAAAAGCTAATTGATGAACTTGAAAAACTAGAAGCACTTATCATTGACTTAAAAGATATTCTTAATACCCCAGAACGCGTAAAATCAATTATAAAAGAAAGCATACAAACACTTAGCACAAAATATGCTTCCGAAAGAAGAACAGATATTCAGCACGGCACAGCAGTCTCTCTCTCTGAAGAAGAGCTTATCAACAAAGAAGGAATGATGGTAACGCTCACACAAAGTGGATATATTAAGCGTACTAATATTGCAAATTTTGGAGTACAAAACAGAGGTGGAAAAGGGAAACTTGGAGTAAACCTAACAAAAGATGATAGTCTTGATAAAATTTATGTAGGAAGCACTCACGATACTATGCTTTTTATATCTTCTCTTGGTCGTGGATTTTCTATAAAAACATATCAGATACCAGAAGCTACACGCACCTCTCGTGGTACTAGCATACGAACTATCCTTCCTTTACAGCAAGATGAGAGAATAACCTCGATTCTTACTGCACCTGATTTCAATAAAGATTCTTCTCTCATTATTATCACAAACAAAGGAAAAATAAAAAAACTTATAGGAGAGCAGCTAAAAGGGACTACAACAAAAAGAGGGCTTCGATTATTAACCTTAAATGAAAATGATTTTGTTGCAGATAGTAATATAACAACAAATAAAGATGATATATTTATATTTTCTAGCAATGGAAAAGTGCTTCGATTGAATACTGGCAGTATTCGATCAATGGGAAGAACAGCTGCAGGAGTGAGAGGATTAAAACTAAAAGCTGACAGCTATATAACAGCTGTATTGATAGGAAATGATACATCTGTGTTTACTCTCATTTCAGCAAAAGGATATGCAAAACGTATACAAGCAAAAGATATTTCTCCTCATGGAAGAGGAACATCTGGCATGATTGCTATGAGCATTTCTACTACTTCAGGTATATTATGTACTGCCCTTAAAACGCAAGAACAAGATAGTATTAGTGCTATCAGTCAACAAGGAAAAACAATTCGAATCAATGCAAACACCTGTGCTATACAAGGAAGAAATTCTCGAGGAGTAATGATATTTACGCTTGATAACAATGATATCATCACTGGGGCTGTTGTTTCTAACGATATAGAATAATACAATGTTTCACGTGAAACATTGCCCAGTTACTGTTTTTAGCAATAGAATAATCACACTGTTTCACATAAAACACTACTAAATTATTGTTTTTAGTGATAGAGATTATTACAATGTTTTGCGTAAAATATCACTTAGTTATTATCTTTAGTGATAGAGATTATTACAATGTTTTGCGTAAAATATCACTTAGTTATTATCTTTAGTGGTAGAATAATTATAATGTTTCACGTGAAACATTATAGCAATAGCATTTACTCTTGAGAGAATGCATGAACAAAATTCTTATACTTAGCCTCATATTGAGAAATATATTTCTTTTGCTCTGAATCGCTAATAAAGCTGCCTTTAAGACATCTAATATTTAATTTTTTAAGGCCTTCACAATCAATACCAAAATATTTTATTGCTGCTATAAAATCATCAGTAAGATTAGCGTTTTGTATTGTTGGATCGTCAGAATTCAATGTCACTAATACTCCTTTTTCGTTAAGCACCTTAAAAGGATGGCTAGGAGTATCTATCCAAGAACTTGTATAATGATTAGAAACTGGACATTGCTCAAGATATATTTTTTCTTTTATCAATTTTGCTTGTAGCTTCTCATCCTTTATTGCAGAAGTACCATGCCCTATTCGTTTTGCATGGAGCTTATCTATTGCTTTCCAAATTTGCTCAGCAGGGGTTACTTCTCCTGCATGTATTGTAATACCAATTTTATTCTCTTTATGTATTTGAGAAAAAAGATCGATAAATTCTTCCGCTGGATTCCACTCTTCATTTCCTGCTAAATCAAAACCAACAATATCATCAAAGCCAGCGTGAATTATTTTTTTATAAAGAGCTAACATTTCTTCCTGTTTTTGTTTATTTCTGTTAAGAGTAACAAGAAATTTAATGGCAAACCCTGCGTCTTTTGCAGCAGCATTTGCTGTATTCAAAATTAATTTAGTAATTTCAACTCTATCAAAATCATTTTGAAGTGAAAAGTGCTCAGGAGAAAAACGTAATTCAATAAAAAATATATTCTCCTGCTTAAATGCATATACCGAAGAGTAAATAATATCTTCAACATCTCTAAAACTTCGATACCAATCAGATCTAAATTTAGATAAAAATAACGCAAAATCAGGTTTGTGATTTTTTGGAAATTGAGCAAGCTCAACAAAGTCATCAAAATTTTTAGGAACATCAAGATTGTTTCGTTTTGCTATCTTAAAGAGAGTTTCAAGGTGAAAACTTCCTTCTATATGCCTATGCAGCTCCACTTTTGGAAATACATTCATTACATCCCTATTCAATAATACTGAATTACTAATACTTTTCTTCATAATTAAATACCTAATATTTTATCGACATTTTTATTATTTTTCTTTAGCTTTAAAAGCTATGAAAAAATTTCTTACAAAATATGAGAAAGAAATTCTTTTGTTCGAAAGGACTGTGGAGAATCAAATACTTCTTCTGGAGTACCGTATTCTACTATTTTTCCAGCATCCATAAAATATACTGTATCAGCTACTGTTTTAGCAAATCCCATTTCATGAGATACCACTATCATGGTCATCCCCTCTTTTGCGAGATTCTGCATAACACTAAGAACTTCTTTAATCATTTCAGGATCTAAAGCCGAAGTTGGCTCATCAAACAACATTAATTTTGGGTGCATAGCCAATGCTCGAGCAATGGCAGCCCTCTGCTGTTGCCCCCCAGATAACTCAGAAGGATATGACAGCTCTTTATTTTCTAAGCCAACTTTTTTCAACAATTCTTTTGCTAATTCTTTCGTTTGATCTAGAGGTTCTTTTTTTATTTTTACTGGTGCTAAGCAAATATTTTGCAATACATTAAGGTGCGAAAATAAATTAAAATTTTGAAACACCATGCCAATTTCTTTGCGTATTAACGGTGCTTTCTGCCTCATATGAGTTATATCTACTCCTTCAAAAAAAATTGAGCCTGAACTTGGTATTTCTAATAAATTTATACAACGAAGAAGCGTGCTTTTACCACTGCCAGATGGACCAATAATACATTCAACCTGCCCTTTACGAATTTCTAAATTTACCCCATTGACTGCAAAATTTTTTTTATTATGAATCTTAAATATTTTTTTTATATCTACCAATTTTACAATTGGAGTATTAGACATATCTTCTTTTTTCTGTGTAAAAGACGCTTCTTTTACAGAATGCTTTGCTTTTTGTTGTGTAACAGTATTTGATTTCAAGTACCTAACCCTCTTATGTGTATACAATATACAGTGTTTTCATTATAATCATTATAGTGCGTCATTGCTCTGTACATATTCCGTGCGTATGAACGAAAGGAACATAAAGACATATTTTTATTGATCTTGATCACTTTTATCCAGTATTCTTCTTCGTTTCGATTCCGTAGAGAGATATTTTTCAAGAAAAGATATAACAGTAGAAAAAAACAAAGTCATTAAAAGATATACAAGGGCAGCAACCGTATATGCCTCAAAGTAATCAAATGTCCTTGCTGCATACTCTCTTGCACGCCTCATTAAGTCAGTTACTGCAATAATTGATACTAATGCAGAGTCTTTCAGTAAAGCAATAAATTCATTTCCAAACGGAGGAATAATTATTTTTATAGCCTGAGGAATGATAACAAGGCGGTAAATTTGAAATTTATTCATCCCTAAGGCCATTGATGCTTCAATTTGACCTTTAGAGACAGACATAAGCCCTGCTCGGACTATTTCTGCCATATATGCCCCATAACAAAAACTCATAGCAAGTATAGCAATTCCTTCACGACCAAAACCTACAAAGCGTAGTGGTCTTCCTAGCACAAAATACACATATATTAACTGCACAAGGAGAGGAATTCCTCGTATAATTTCAACATAGAGAGACACAATTTTATTGAGTATGGGATTCCATGCTCTCGCAACTCCTGCAACTACCCCAATTATTATTGATAATATAATTGAACCTAAAGCAACACGAAGCGTCACAAAAATACCATCAGGAACAAACGTATAAATTTCGAGATACGTATCTGGATTGATAATAGGGAGTAAGATAAGTAATCCTATTACCCAAAAAAAAGCAGTTCTTCTTGCAAAACGATCACTTGATAAGTGATCCGATGATCCTATCTCCATGAATTACTTAATCCACTTCGCATAAATTTTGTCATATTCCCCATTATCCCTTAGTTTCTTTAAGCCCGAATTTATCTTATTTCGCAACTCATCATTGCCTTTTTGAATAGCAATGCCGTACTCTTCAGACGTTAAAGTATCCCCTACAGCAACAAATGTACCAGCATATTTTTGATTATTGAGTAAATAATCTATTATCAGAGGAACATCAGCCACAATTCCATTGATAGTTCCTTGGGCAAGCTCTTCTACTGCAGGACCTAAATCATCATATGTTTTTAAGATAATAGTAGGATATTCCTCTTCTATGAGAAAAGATCCAGATGTTCCAATTTGTACCCCAACCATTTTACCTGATAAATCATCAAGTCCGTTTACTCCACTTGCATCTTGCTTTCGAATCGCTAACAATTGCCCTGCATTGAAGTACGGATCTGAAAAATCCATTGAATCTTTTCTTTCTTCTGTTATGGTAACAGAAGAAGCAATTCCATCATATTCACCATTTTGCAGTCCTGCAAAAATACCATCCCATCCCGTAGAAATAAACTCTATCTTAAAATCTTCTTCTTTTGCGATAGCTTTCATTAAATCAATATCAAAACCAACAAGCTCTCTATTTTCATTGATAAACTCCATTGGTGGCCATGTTGAATCTGTTGCAAATACATATGTTTTTTCTCCAGAACCACCAGCAAAAATAGTGCCAGCAAATAATACAGAAAACAATACACTCAATAATACTAATTTTTTCATAAAATCTCCTTGTCCTTATCTTTATTTACTTATTATACAAAAAAATCAAATATTTGTTAGACATGTATGTATCTTTCATGGTACTATAATCATGTATGATAGTTTGCTTTTCAAATCAAAAAGGAGGGGTAGGTAAGACTACATCAGCTATAAATATCGGATCTTTCCTTTCAGAACTGGGGCTTAAAATTCTTTTAATTGATTTTGATCCTCAAGGAAATCTTAGCAGTGGATTAGGATTTGTATCTCAAAAAAAAACCATATATGATGCATTAGTACAATCTGATGAAATAAGCTCTTTAGTACAATCTACCGTACAAAAGAATCTTTTTATCATTCCTGCTAACTCAGATTTAAGTGGAGCTTCTGTTGAACTTATACACATGCCAAACAGAGAGTCTGTTTTAAAAAATACTGTAGCTCCTCTTAAAGAAAATTTTGATCTTATCTTTCTTGATTGTCCCCCTTCATTAGGAATTCTTACTCTTAACGCCTTATGTGCATCACAGAAAGTAATCATTCCGTTACAATGCGAATTCTATGCGTTAGAAGGAGTAGTAAAACTTGTTCAAACGATCAATTTAGTAAAAAAAACATATAACACTACACTAGGAATTTTAGGAATTATCCTCACTATGTTTGATAGCAGAACAAATCTATCAATAGAAGTAGTAAAAGAGATAAAAAAAGTATTCCAAAAAAGTGTATTTGAAACTATTATCCCTCGAAATGTGCGAATAGCAGAAGCTCCTTCTCATGGAAAACCTATCTTTTTATATGATACACAAAGTTCAGGGTATAAAAGTTATTTACAATTATCAAAAGAGGTACTATTACGATGGAAAAAAGAAAAAAAGGATTAGGGCGTGGATTACAAGCTTTAATAGAAAGCGAAACAATTGATACAGAAAAAAAGAATACACAGACTTCATCAGTAGAAATACATGAAAACACTTTGTTACATGTTTCTGTAGATTCTCTTTCTCCTAACCCGTATCAAGCAAGAACACTATTTAATGAAGAGCGATTAGAGGAACTAGCTTCTTCTATTTCTCAGCATGGAATACTACAGCCAATAATTATTGCACTTCCTCCGAAAAAAGCACAGAAAAAAGACAAAACAGAGTACATTATCATTGCAGGAGAACGTAGATGGAGAGCTTCTAAAAAAGCAGGGCTTACTCAAATCCCTGCTCTTCTTATACATGTTAACGTAACAAAAAACATGGAAGCAGCCCTTACAGAAAATATACAAAGAGAAGATCTTTCTCCTATAGAGTTTGCAAAATCTCTTAATGCGTATATAGAAATTAGCTCTCATACTCATGAAGAAGCAGCACAATTTTTAGGAAAAAGTCGTCCTGCTATCACCAATGCCTTACGCCTTCTTACACTTCCACCACAAATTCAAGATGCAGTACATTCAGGTGAGATAAGTCAAAGTCATGCTCGATTACTTTCAGGCTTAGAAAAAAATAATCAATTATACGTATTAAATGAAATTCTTTCTCACTCTCTTAATGTTCGTCAAACAGAAACAATAATAGCATCGTTAGATACACAAAAAGAGAAAAAAAAGGAAAGCAAATCACATACTTCTCATTCTCACAGCTCTTCTTTTACAAAAGAAATTGAACAGCTTTTAATAGAAAAATTTGGAACAAAAGTATCCTTTTTAGGTAACATGAGCGAAGGAAAAATTACTCTACATTTTTATAATAAAGACGATTTACAAAGGCTTTTACATCAATTAGATGTTTCTCTCTCATAATTTCTTAAAATACTTTGTAGCTTTTTTGTAACAATCTTGTTGTTTTACAAATAATATTTTATTCTCATTGTATATATTACAAATAAAAAACAATCTTTCTTATTATGTATTACTCTATTTCATTACTATACAAAAATTTATATATTTCTTTAAAATTTACAATCACTACTACTACTACTATATTTAAATATATATGTTACTAGTATAGGCTATACTATTTGTAACATGTATTTATTAAAAAAAATCTAATTACTTTAGTAAACAAAAATAAGTATTCTTGTGTATAATAAATCATAGAATTAAAACCTATTATTTTTATGTAAGGAGCAATAATGGTATTTAAGATAGACAGAGACTTTCTCTATAATCGTTTTCAATATGCAAGGGAAATATCAGAAAATGGACACATCAATGTATATTATTCCTACTTTATATTTGAAGTGAAGAAAAACGCACTTTGTATTAAATCTGCCGATAGATTTACAACATTAGAAATGACTATTGTTCCTAATAAGGAAAATCAGTTGGATATAGTATCAGAAGGAAGCATGCTATTGCCAGGCACTAAGATATACAATGTTTTTTCTTCGCTTCCTCCTGGCATTGTTACTCTCTCTCTTGTGGAGCAAAGTGTAGTTATAACTCCAGAAAAAGATACAAATAAAATAGAATTTTCTGTTCGAACAAGAGATGCTGAGGATTATCCTGCTATTCATCTTCCAATGCCTGAAGAAAAATATAAAGTTGATAAACAAGAACTAATACGAATAATAACAAGTACTGTATTTGCTGCATCATCAGATGCAAATGCAACAACATTATTTCTTACGGGGATATTTTTTGATTTTAAGGATTCTCATCTTATTGCTGTTGCAACAGATAGAAACAGAATATCAATAGCCAAAATGAAGTTAGAACATCCAATAGATTTGCAAATTGCAAAATCAAATGATGTAGATCTTATTATTCCTTCTCGATCAATCAATTTTATAAAATCTCTTCTTATAAAGGAAAACACAGAGGTAGAAATAGGGCAAAAAGATAATAGAGTATATTTTTTACTTGAGGGATTTCTTATAACTGTTAATATTATTTCTGGGAAATATTACAACTATGAAAATATACTTCCAGAAAAAACAAACCCTACAGGAGAACGCAGTTCTGTAAAAGTGAATACAAAAGAGTTTACTCAAGCCTTAGAGCGAGTATCTTCTATAGCGGATGATAAAAAAGATACAGTGATAAAATTGTCTATACAGAGTAATACCGTTATTATTAGTAAAGAAGAAAAAGAAAAAGGATACGGAACAGAAACAATTTTTGGTGAACTTACAGGAAAAGAAAAAGATTTGAATGTTAGAGCTCACTTTCTTATTGAGCCGTTACGTGTTATAGAATCAGAATATATCTCTATTGATTATGGTGAAGGAAACAGAGATTTAATCAGAATTCAATCTCCTTCTGAGAAAGATATTATGCATCTTGCTGTGCCTATTACAACAATATGAGCATAGAGAGTGTTGTTACAAGATATTACGCTAATAAATTTTAGAAATTTCTCTTCTGTTGATGTAAACATACAACAAGCAAGCACTGTTTTTTTACTAGGAGAAAATGGGCATGGAAAGACTAATTTTTTAGAAGCTCTCTATTGTTTGAGTTATGGGTCTTCGTTTCGAAAACAAAAGGACGATCATCTTATAAAACACAAAGAAAAAGCGTATTCATTAAAAGGGTCTTTTATAAATTCTCATGGTATTGATTATACTATCTCACTAGAATATGCTGATTCAAAGAAAAAAATATACTATAATAGTTCTTTAGTAAAAAGCAGGCAAGAGATTATAGATAATTATCCTTGTATTATATTTAAGCACGGTGATTTTTCTCTTCTTACTGGAAGTACTGATATTCAACGTCAATTTCTTGATCAAACATTATCGTTGTGTTTTTTTTCTTATTTAGAGCTATTGAAAGTGTATAACCGATGTTTACGACAAAAGAATATGGCATTAAAACAAATTCATATAGATAGAAATGTATTGTATGCGTATAATACAGTGCTTTCTGATGTAGGAACTACTATTATACAATATCGAAAAAAGTTTGTTCAGTTTATTAGCGAACGTATTGTTCCATTATTCAAAAAAATATCGGGAGAGGAGCTAAATGTTACTACAGAGTATGTTTCTACTTGGAAAACAGAAAATAAACAAGAAACGCTTACGTATATCAATAATCATATGAATATGGAAATAAAAGCGAAATACTGTCTTTCTGGACCTCATAGAGATAAAATTGTATCATTTTTGGATAGCTACCCTCTAAAACAAACTGCTTCTACTGGCCAAACACGACTGCTCAGTTTGCTTCTTCGTATTGCTCAATCAGAATATTATGTACAGTACAAAAACAAGTTACCTACATATCTTTTTGATGATGTTCTTCTTGAAATTGATAGCAAAAAGCAACTACGGTTTCTTGATGAGCTTCCTAAAACAAATCAGGCTTTTTTTACTTTTCTTCCAAATGAGACAATACCAAATGTTATTTCTACTGATTCGCGTACTTTTTTTATCAAAAATGGTACAGTAAAAGAAAAATAGTATGAATACTAAAGATACATTGTTACAATCTTTCTATAAAAATCTTATAAAACCAGTAAAGCATAGTATAAACATATACGATCTTCTTCTGTTTACCGCTTTACTTAAAAATTGGCATACGATAGTACAACATATAATTGAAAATGAAGCATATCAAAAAAGTAAAGCTATTGAAATTTCTAGTGTTAAGAACACAGTGCTTTTTATAGATGTCGTTGATCCACAACACCTTTTTGTGCTATCAATGAAAACGCATACAATTAAAAATGTATGTAATACATTGTTGCAAACAATAGATTGGCTTGCTCTAGGAAAAAGTATTGGTTTAGAATCTTTTGATATACCTAATGAGGAGTTTTTAATAAAAGAAATTTCTTTCAATGTAAAGCGTTAGTTTATTGAAAAATTAAATAAATACTTTTCTAAAAGCATTGCTTTTTATAGGTTACAATAGTATAATCCTACACAGAGGTATTTTTATGAAAAAGATGCGTTATTATTCACTACTATTTTTTGTTATGGCCTTTTTATTTAGCTCACTTTTTTTTAGTTGTGAAGAAAATAAATTATCATCATTAAGTAATAATGATAAATTAGAAGAGGGTGTTGATGGAGGAGGTGACGAGGGTAGCTCATTATCTTTAGCTGTAGCTCCAAATGCATCATTATTGATAGACAAGCTTGTAGTATCCCAGTCAACAACGGCTGGAACAATAAAATTAGTACTCACACAGTTAGATATATTTACTGGAGGAAAAAATAAAGAAGGCAAAGCAATAACAAGCAATGATCAACTTGTATATACTGTATACGGTTTGCAAAAAGATACTGCTCCTAGTAACTCAGAAGTAGTAAGTAGTGGAAAAAAAGTAGAGCTTCCTTCCCTCACTGGCAATAAGTATACTATTTCTGGTCTTGATAAGCTAGGGCTCTCTACAGATGATGAATCACAAGTAAATATAGAAGAAGATAAACAGTATCATTTTGTAGTAGAAGTAGCAATAAAAAACGATTTAACAAAGAAAACATACAGTAGAGTAAGCAGTATAACAGTAGGATCAGAAGCTACTTCGCCATCTGATGTAATTAATATTAAAAAAGTTATTATTACTGATAATAGCATATCAATATCATGGACAGCCCCTTCTCTTACCAGTGATCACAAAAAAAGAGATGGGAGTAATCTCACAACATTAGATGTATCGTATAAAGTGTATCGAGTAAAAAAAGATGGATCAAATGTCCGTGCAATAGATACTATTATTGCTATAGATAAAAATCCAATAACTGTACAAAAAAACACACATAATGCAACAAGTATAAGTGATCTTATTGCTGATACTACTTATGAGATAGTAGTACAAGCAGTTAACTCAACAGATACGACAAGAGTTTCTACAGGACTAAGAGTAGAGGCAACAACACTCCATGAACCTCGCTTATTATTTAAAAAACGAGGCAGTAGTAATGCTATTACTTCTTTTACTACGAAAGCACAAGGAGAATATGGTAAAACTACAATAGTGCCTATTGTTTCAGAAGTAACTCCTGATAGTATTGTATCAGGAGGATCATTTTCTATTAGTCCCGATAATTTAACTAGAGTAACTGGATTATCGTTTAATACCGATGATGGAACAATATCTGGAGTAGCAAGATATGTAGTAAATAGAACTACATATACAATAAAATTTACTGCTAGCGATGGAAGAGAGGTGGAAAATTCTATTGACATTACTATTGGATATAAATATGCCCCTGCTAATAAACCAGAATTAATACAAGCTATAACTGCAGAATTGCAGGCACAAGCTCAAGGATCTGATACATACAACTATAGGGCTGATCTCAATATAATAGATACCAGTGCTGTAAGAAGGATGGATGGATTATTTTTTAATGATGGCGTAGGATATGATGAATCAAAATTTAATGGAAATGTATCTAAGTGGGATACCAGTGAAGTTACTCATATGGGTGGCATGTTTGGTGGAGTAGCAGCGTTTAATCAAGATATATCAAATTGGAATACCAGTAATGTTACTCATATGGGTGCTATGTTTAGAAATGCATCGGCTTTTAATCAAGATATATCAAATTGGGATGTTCGTAGAGTTAAAAACATATCAAGGATTTTTTATGAAGCTACTGCATTTGATAAAGATGTATCATCATGGAAATTGTGTAGTCTTGATACTGTAATTGCCCCAAATTTGGATTTTATGAATTCTGGAATTGCGAATAATAAAAATAAACAACCAACATCAAAAAAAGGAACAGATGCATGTGCTATTTCTAACACTACGCTCATTCCACCAGAAGTAAGTATAATTCGCTATAATATGATAACTCAAGGGCTTGAAATAACTTGGCAATCACCTTCAATAACATCTGAACATGTAGATGCAGATGGTGATCAACTCACTCAAGATCAAATAGAATATAAAATATATCTTGCTAAAATGAGTGGTTTTGGACAATTACTACACGAATCAGATATAATAGCTGCAGCTACACCAGTATCTCTAGCAGCTAACACTAGAAGACATGTATTTACTAATGTTGAGGATAATGCATATTATGCGGTACTCATTCAAACGGTTAATTCTACCGATACAACAAAATTTTCTGTAGGAGAACGAAATGATTTTAAGATACCAAATATTGTAATTAATCCTTCACTTGCATTAAGAAATTTACCACAGTATGTTGTTGGTGAAAAGGTTAATGAAACTATAACGATAGTTACTAGTGATCCTAATGTAGCACCAAGTGCTACTACTACACTTTCCAAGCCAGTTATTCAAAAAATTAAAAAAGAAACAGGGTTAACGGTATCATTTGATAGAAATACTAATACAGTGAGTATAAGTGGTGTAGTAAACAAATCTAACATATGGGATAATAGCATAAATTCATATTTATATGCAACAATGGAATTTTCAGTAAAGGCGTTCAATATAGCAAGAAATGCTGAATTACAAATACAAACTGGATTAAAAAAACCTCCAAGTGGGAAAAAAAATGATTATTATAGACCAACAACAAAAAAAGAACTATCTAATTTGATTAACATTACTAAAGATCTCAGTATAATAGATACAAGTGCAGTTACTAATATGAGTCATTTATTTGCTAGAAAAAAGAATTTTAATGTTGATATTTCTAATTGGAGAACTGATAATGTTACGGATATGAGTTATATGTTTTTCCATGCATCAAGTTTTAATATAGATATTGGTAGATGGAATACTTCGAAAGTAACTAATATGGACAGAATGCTTAGTGAAGCTCATAGTTTTAATCAAGATATTTCTGATTGGGATGTGAATAATGTGGAGAATTTTGATGACATGTTTAGAAGCACTCATGGTAGAAATATATTCAATCAAAATTTATCTACATGGATAGTGAAAAAGAAACATATTGATAAAAGATTATGGGCAAATGCGATAGATATTGGACCTGAAATAGGAGAATATCCAACATGGGAAATTGCTAAAAATAGATATTTTCGATTAGTATTTTATGGATCACGTATGGAACATAGACCTAATCAATATCCTACGGTCAAATAAATAAAAAAAGAGGATAAAGTATATATCCTCTTTTTTCTTTCGCATTTAATATAAATTATGTATATCTATTACAGGTAAATGCAACGACAAAAGGATACTAAAGGAAGCTGCTGTATTTCTTCCAATAGCTCTGAGCTAATTTCTTCATCGCATACAATGATGGATGCAGCTTCTTCTCCTTTATTTTTTCTTCCTAAATGGAACGATGCAATGTTAATGTTATTTTTTGCTAAAATTTGAGTAATAGTAGTGATAAATCCAGGAGCATCTTTATTGATAACATAGAGATTATGCTTTCCTAAATGAGCTTCTATAGCAATATCTCTTACTTTTACAATACGTGGAAGCACAGTAAACAGGGTGCCAGCTATTGAATAACAAGACGATTCTGTGTATACACGAATATTGATAAGAGAGTGATATTCTTGTGATTCTTCTATATTATGACTTTCTATGTGTATCCCACGCTCTTGTGCTTTTGTAATTGCGTTCATGGCATGTATTTCAGAAATATTAGGAGATACAATGCCGTATATGATTGTTTGTGATAGTATACTTGTTGGTAAACGAAGTATATCTCCATAATATTCAATAATAATTTTTGAAATACCTTGAGTAATAATCTGTCCTAAAAAAGCAGATAGGTGTTTTGCTAGTTGTTGATACGGGGCAATTTCTTTGTTTTGTTGAGCAGAAAGGGATATGGTATTCACTGCATTTTTGATAGCACCATTGATTAAATAATTGCTTATTTGCTTTGCTATTTCTTCTACTACTTTTTCTTGTGCTTCGACAGTAGAGCCTCCTAAATGAGGAGTTAAGATAAGATTTTTTGTGTGAAACAAAGGGCTGTCTTTTGGAAGTGGTTCTTTCTCAAATACATCAAGTGCTGCCCCTGCAACATGATTACTTTGCAGATGCGAAAGAAGTGCTTTTTCATCTACAATGCCACCGCGTGAACAGTTAATGATACGCACTCCTTTTTTTGTCAAAGCAAGGCTTTCTTTGTTTATAATGTGCTTTGTTTTTTCATTAAGGGGTAAATGACATGTTATGAAGTCTGCATGTGACATAACAGTTTCAAAATCTAATAGTTGTATATCCAGCCTTTGGGCATTGTCTTCAGTAAGAAACGGATCATATGCTATGACTTTCATACCAAAGCCCATGGCTTTTTTTGCAACAATTTTTCCAATGTTTCCGCACCCAATTATTCCGAGCGTTTTTCCTTGTATTTCTATTCCTTTTATGGTATTTTTTTCCCAATGGCCTTTATGAGTTGTAGTATTTGCATAAGGAATATGGCGGGCAGTACTTAGTAGTAATGAAAGTGCATGTTCTGCGGTAGTGATAGAATTGCCAAATGGGGCGTTCATAACCACTACTCCTTGTGAAGTTGCTGCTTTTACATCAATGTTATCTATCCCTATCCCTGCTCTTCCTATTACTTTTAGCTTGGATCCTGCCTCTATGATTGCTTTTGTTACTTTTGTTGATGAGCGTACCACAAGGGCGTCATAGTGTACGATTTCTTGTATAAGTTCTGGTTCTAAAAGCCCTTCTTTTCGTAGTACTTGTAACGGATGTGAGGATGAAGAAAATGAAGAAAAAATATCTTCGGCTTTGTTGCTCATAGCATCTGCAATTAATATTTTCATATATATGTGTTATTATACTATGTTTAGCAGTTTCTAAAGAGTCGTATTGTTTTCTATTTCCTCTAATTTTCCTTCGCCATAGAAACTGTAATAATTGGTTATGTAAAAAATAATATGATCAAGCACTGTAATATTGAGAATGTTTCCTGCTTTTACAAGGGTTTGAGTAACTTCAATATCTTCAATGCTTGGCTCTACATTTCCACTTGGATGATTGTGTGCTAATATTACCGATACAGCATGATCTTGTACTGCAAATGTAAATACTTCTCTAGGATGTACCAATGTTTTATTGAGTAAACCAACAGATACTACATGCTTTGATAGTACTTCGTTTGCTCCATTTAGGGTGATAACAATAAAATGTTCTTGATCTCTGTCAGAATAATGTGAAAGCAAAGGCAAGATTTCTAAAGGACATTTTACTCTCCATTTTCTAGGGATAAATCTTCTTCTTCCTATTTCTAAGGCAGCAAGTACTGCCATTGCTTTTGCTTTTCCTAAGCCATTGATATGCAGTAAATGTTTTATGCTGATATCAGATGCTCTGTAAGAGTCTAGTTTTTCTAAAAGTTGTTGTGCAATAGAAAAAATAGAGTAGTTTTTTGTGCCACTCCCTAATAATAAAGCAAGTAATTCTGTATCTGAAAGTGATTGCACACTCCCCTCTAATAGCTTTTCGCGAGGTAATGGTGTGGAAGCTGAGTGTTTATATGTTGTTGAGTACTTTTTGTTGAGTGCGTTCATATCAATAATACAAGGAAAAATATTTTTTTGATTGACTATGTGTGTCAATACTTTTTACACAAACATCTTTTGTAATAAGCCTTTCTTATACTGCTTTGTAAGCATTACTTGTTTCTGTGTGAGTGATATTTTTGTATCAAGGCTCTGCAAAAAAGAGCTTATTTTTTGTTGTTCGAGGAGGGAGGGAAATGGAATAGCTATATGCTGGTATTCTGAAATCCAATACCGTTTATGCCCTTTTAGTGAAAAATTTATTTTTTGCATACATTCATATACTAATTTTATACTAGCTTGTATATTCTTTCTTAATTTCAAGATTTTCATGGCAGATGACTTAGCCTTAAAATCAAAATCTACAAACTTACTCATAGTAGTGAAATCATCAAAGATAATCACTGGATGATTTGTAAAAACCCCATACATTTCATTAGTATATCCTAGTATAAAAGTTTTACCAGCTGTCAAAACAGGTATGCTATAATTATCATTATATTTTGAAGAATCAACAATATATTTTGTAGGTTGTTCATACTCTAAAATTTCCCCCAGCCTCCTCTCTTGCCAATCGGGGTACTCGTTGCTTTGCTCGTCCTTAAAGTGTAGCTTCTGTGAAAAGAGTTTTTGCATGATGCCTTTTTTGTATGACTGCAACAGCACTACTTTTCTTTCAAGGAGCTGTATCTTTGTATCTACACTCTCCAGAAAAGATGCTATCTTTTGTTGCTCAGGGAGGGAAGGGATAGCTATTTTTATAGTTGCCAAGTCTGTAGAATGTATGGCAGGATAGCTTGTCCCTGTACATCGCAATAAGACAGCGTTCACAAACTTTTCGGTATGGAGTGTTTGGTACAAAAAAAGTGATGATTCTTTTGCTCTCAGTTGAGCATATCCTGTAGAAGCTACATAGTTTTTACCCAGAGTAAAATAATAGTTGTTTTTCTGATATGGTCGCACCGTTTGAAATAGTATATCCTTATCTTTAAGAAGTCTTTGGGCTCTGCTTGGTGCATCAGTTTTAGACATTACACTCTCTTTCACTAACATTCCTTTTTTTACGCTTTCCAAATCAATATAGACAAACTCATCAGGCAAATCTTTAGATTTTGGATTAACTATAGCTATCTCTCCTAATCGCTTCTCTTGCCAATTGGGGAAATCAGTGCCATCGTCTTGCCTGAAACGTAATGAGTGGTTTTTCTGTTTACTCATCTAATAGTAGTATAGCAAGAAGCTATTATGTAAATCGCTATCTTGTGAAAGCTTTTTATGTTGCACTTGATTCTTGAGTTTGCATGTGTCTCAAGAGGCTTCTTGTAATTACTACTATACCAGTGTATTATTAAAATATGAGAAAAGGCTATAATTTTTCGTATATAGAAGAAAAGTGGCAACGCTACTGGGAAAAGAATAAAACATTTGAAGTATGTGAAGATGCTTCTATTCCAAAAGAGAAAAGAAAATATATATTGGATATGTTTCCATACCCTTCTGCTGCAGGGCTTCATGTAGGACATCCTGAAGGATATACCGCTTCTGATATTTATGCTCGATTTTTACGTATGAACAGGTATCATATACTGCATCCGATGGGGTTTGATAGCTTTGGATTACCTGCGGAAAATTATGCAATAAAAACGAAAACGCATCCTCAGGTAACAACTGAAAAAAACATAGAACGGTTTCGAAAACAGATAAAACGGCTAGGATTTTCGTATGACTGGAACAGAGAAGTATCAACACATTCTCCAGAATATTACCGTTGGACACAGTGGATATTTTTGCAGCTGTACAAAAAAGGATTGGCATATCAGAAAAAAATGCCTGTATGGTTCTGCCCTGCATTAGGTACAGTGCTAGCAAATGAAGAGGTATTAAATACCGATGACGGTCCAAGAAGTGAAAGAGGAAAGCATCCTGTAGAAAGACGTCATTTAATGCAATGGATGCTAAAAATTACTCAGTACGCTGATAGGTTGCTAGATGATTTAGAGTTACTTGATTGGCCTGAATCAATAAAAATAATGCAGAAAAATTGGATAGGGAAAAGTGTAGGTGCAGAAATTTCATTTTCTATTGTTAGTTTTGATTCATCCCTTGTGGTATTTTCGACACGCCCTGATACTTTGTGGGGAGCAACATATATGGTAGTTTCTCCTGAGCACCCTATACTTGATAGCATTGTTCCTCAATCTCATATGAGAGAAGTACAGCAGTACAGAATACAGTCTTCTCAAAAATCAGACTTTGAGCGTTCTGAGCTTAACAAAGAGAAAACGGGAGTTTTTTCTGGTGCGTATGCACTTAATCCAGTTACAAAAAAACAGATTCCTATTTGGATATCAGATTATGTATTGATGGGATATGGAACAGGGGCAATTATGGCTGTTCCTGCACATGATGAAAGAGACTGGGATTTTGCAAAAAAGTTTAATATTCCTATTGTACAAGTAGTTTCGAAAAAGCAGGGTATTTCAAATGATAGTTTAAAAGAAGCATATATCGGAGAGGGTTTTCTTATAAACAGTGATCCTTTCAATGGTGTTTCTACACAGGAGGCAAAAGAAAAAGTTATAGCTTGGCTAGAACAGGAATCGTTAGGGGCTGCAAAAACTCAGTATAAGTTACGTGATTGGATTTTTAGTCGACAACGATATTGGGGAGAACCTATTCCTGTTCTTAAGACGCATACTGATGAAATTATTCCTCTTGCTGAAGAAGAGCTCCCGCTTACCCTTCCACAAGTGGAAAGTTATTCTCCGATGGGTACAGGAGAGTCCCCTCTTGCAGCAATAAAAGAATGGTGCACAGTAACATTAGAGAATGGTGAAACAGTGCAACGTGAGACTCATACTATGCCACAATGGGCAGGATCGTGTTGGTATTATTTACGGTTTACTGATCCTAAAAATAAAACTGAATTTGCTTCGAAAAAAAATATAGAGTATTGGTTGCCTGTGGATTTATACATAGGAGGAGCAGAACATGCTGTTCTTCATTTATTGTATGCACGATTTTGGCATAAAGTGCTGTATGATATAGGGGCAGTTAATACAAAAGAACCTTTTCATAAGCTTGTAAATCAAGGAATGATTTTAGGAGAAGATGGAAATAAAATGTCAAAATCTTTAGGCAATGTTATCAACCCTGATGATATTGTGGATACCTATGGTGCTGATAGTTTGCGATTATATGAAATGTTTATGGGCCCTTTACGACAAGAGAAACCCTGGTCAACTAATGGACTCAAAGGCATCCATCGTTTTTTACTTAAGCTATGTGGTATTGCTGATAAGCCTCTCAGTACCGATGCTCCTCCTACAGAACTTGTAAAGACATTGCATCAATCAATTAAAAAGGTGAGTGAAGATACCAGCAATTTTTTGTTTAACACTGCTATCTCTCAAATGATGATACTCAGTAACGAGATGAATACTTACAGTGTTCGATATAAGGAAATATGGCAGCCCTTTGTTCTTTTGCTTGCTCCGTATGCCCCTCATTTAGCAGAAGAATTTTGGGAAGAATTAGGGTATCAGAAAACACTTGCATATGAACCATGGCCTCAATATCAGGAGAATCTCACAAAGGAAGCAGAGATAGAGTTAGTGATACAGGTAAACGGTAAAACTCGTGCTAAAACAAAAGTAAAAGCAGATACAGCAAAAGAGCAGTTACAAACCATTGCTTTATCGATTGATACTGTTCAAGCGATACTAAAGAACAAAAGTCCTAAAAAAATTATTGTTGTTCCTAATAAATTAGTGAATATTGTATGCTAAATCAGTATGGTATGTGGTATTTAATGGATTTTTTTATAATGAAGATATGATCTCTAGCGAACTAGTACAAAGAATACAGGAAACTGTACCAGCATGGCCTAAGACAAAAGTATTGGAATATAATCACCAAGCATTACTTCATGATTATTTTTCTTATTATCCTTCTCTTGTAAGTGAGTTTAGTTTTAGTGGTCTTTTTTTATTTAAGCAACAGTACCATTATTCATTGACACGTGTAGATAATCATCTGTATATTGTAGGAAAAGACACAGAGCGTGCTATGCAGTTTCTCCATATCATAGCAAGGATTCCTCCAATCAATTTTTTGTATGATTTTTTTTCTCAAAACAGGTATATCAAAATAGTGCCGTTATCACTTTTTCGTTCTATGAATCGTGCTTTGTTGCTGTTAAAGGACAGTGATGTGCATGCTACAATGGTTGAAGAGAGAGGAGACTTCGATTATTTATATCGTACGCATGATTTGGCAGAGCTTCGGGGGAGCAAGTTTCATAAAAAAAGAAATCATGTAAACTATTTTAAGGAACATTATCAGTATACTACTAAAATAATAGAAAAAGATACTCTTAACGATGCATACCATATTTTAAATATATGGAAACAACAGCAATCAAATGTTGATTATGAAGCTATTACAACTGCTATTTCACATTTCTTTGATCTTCCCTTATTTGGACGCATAACATATATACAGAATACCCCAGTAGCGTTTGTTATGGCTGAGTACCGAAATAATCAAAAAGCGGTAATTGTTCATTTTGAGAAAGCAGATATGAATTATAAAGGGGTATATCAATATATAAATCAAGATTTTGCAGCTCAGTTACCCTCTCACTGCTATTTGATAAATCGAGAACAAGATTTAGGAGAAGAAGGGTTAAGAAAAGCAAAACAAACATATCGCCCTGTTATGCTCCTTAAAAAATATCGAGTGTTTCCAATATGATGTCACAAAAAAATAAAACAAAGAATACTACACCTTCTCTGATGTACCATAAGGAACAGTTAGAGCAACAGCAGGGAAAAAAATTGACAAAGGATATTCCTGTGTGTTGTGAAATAGTGGCAGGGACTAACAGTGTTGTATGTTATGGTTTCGATACTCAAGGAGTGCTTCCTCATATAGTAGGAGCTATTTCTTTGTACGGAGTTTCCATTAAAGGAGCAACTTCATATGAATGGCAACAGGAAGGAGAGTTATGTTTTTATAACCAGTTTTATTGTGATCAGCATATCAATATTCGTAGAAGCATAGAAATAAAAAAGCTGGTAGAAACACAGGGAAAGCTATTGTTTAATCATCAAAAAGTACATGCTAAAAAATATATTGTAGAACAAATTGCTGAAGAAGTAGATAAAAGTACAGAGAGTACTCCCCTCATTCCTATTGTTCAAATTGAAATACAGCCTTCCTCTTATAAACAAGAATCATGTATATCTATAGATGTAGAAGGAAAAGATCATCCATTTCTTTTGTATATGATATGCGATGCACTTGCATTATATAACTTATCTGTACTGGAGTTACATATTCAAACATATCAGGATAATATACACGATACTTTTTTAGTACAACAAAAGCAAGCTAATACACAGACGATAGATCTTAAAAAATTACATGTTAGCATATTACTATATATTAGGTTTGCTTATTTGATTCAAAGTGCTCCCGATCCATATCAAGCTATTCAACGGTTTCAGCATATTATACAGCAAGTAGTTGACGATGGCTCTATAGATATTCACTCTCTGTTGGATGTAGAGTCACAGCTTACAAAAAAGTTTGCTCAAGTGCTTGGATCAGGTGATTATGTATGGAAAGATTTTATTAAAACAAACGCAGGCGAGATTACTAAAATTTTTTCAAATGTGCAATATGAACCTAAAGGGTTACAGCACTTTGCATACGAAACAATGCTTACTCAGTTACTGCAAAAAGTACATACATATGCAGAAAAAATACAGGTTATAAATACTTTTAAGGATGAACAGCGGTACAAAGTTGATATTGATGCGTTGATGATGAAAGAGTTAGGATTTTTATATCTTAGTAAACACCTTTCAGAACTTGCTAAAGTGGTAATTAGACACGCTTTGTATCTTGTAGAATCACATCTACAAGAACAGTATGGAGCACCTTGTTCTGCTGCAGGCATTGAGTCAAAATGGATATTGTTTGGCTTAGGAAAATTTGGAGGAGAAGCACTTGGATTTGCATCAGATTTGGAAATTCAGCTTATTTATACTGATTATGGACATACAAATGGTACTACTATTATTACTAATAGTGAGTATTTTAATATGATGTTGAAAGAGCTAAATAAGGTTATTGTTAGTCAAAAGAAGGGAATTTTTGAACTGGATTTTCGTTTACGTCCTCATGGTCAAGAAGGGCCACTTGCTATTCAGCTTGATAATTTTATTGAATATTATCGTGCTGGTGGAAAAGCCCACAGTGTTGAACGTATTGTGTTGACGCGTATGCGTCCTATAGTGGGTGATACTCATCTAGCAGAACGTATACTACAGTTGCGTGATGAGTTTATTTATTTTTCTTCCAGTATAGATCCAAAAGAAGTTATTGATATGCGACAAAAACAGATAGAACAGGAAGTAAAAAAAGGGAGACGAAATGCAAAATTTGGAGCAGGAGCTTTATTGGATGTTGAAATAAATGTACAGCTATTACAACTAAGGTACGGGAAACAGTACCCGCAGCTGCGCCATCCAAATATGTATTTTATTTTACAAAATATATTACACATTGATAGCATTATAGACGAAGAAGCAAAGCAACTATTTGAAGCATATAAATTTTTTAGAGCTCTTATCAATGCATTACGCTTAAGAAGAGGAAATGCCACTGATGTTTCTCTTCCTCCTGATGATGATTGGGAACTTACTCACCTTGCAAGACGTATGGGATATAAAAGAAATTTATTGAGCACAAAAGAGCAGCTTTGCCTTGATTTTGACACTCATTCTGCAAATGTATTGCATTTTGTCAAAAACTACATAGGAAAAGAAGCTATACGCATGAAAGATTTAAGCCCAGCAGCTTTAGTGTATGTTGAACAAGAGGATATTGAAAAAATACCCCTTCTTACAGTATTTAAGTCTCCTACAACAGCTCTTTCAGCAATACAAAACTGTACAAAACAGAAAAAACTTCAAAATGAATTTGCAAAAATACTACTCTTGTCGTGGCAACACATTACGCGTAGTGGAAACGCTGATGGTATTATTGTGTTTTTATCGCGCTTATCTGATATGTTTACTGCAGAAACATTAAAAGATTTTTATATGTCATTGTTGTATCAGCCGAGACGCTTGTTTATTTTACTTGATATTATTTCAGGGAGCAGGTATTTAGCAGAGGAAATATTGAAACATCCATCATATATTGAAGAAATTTGTAAAGAAGAAACTTCACAAAAAAGCACAAATTTTCAAGAGTATACACAAGCTCTTAAAAAGAAACTGCAAATAGTATCTAGTGAAGAACAGTTTTTATATGAATTACGTGAATATAAAAAGAAGCACACTCTAAAAATTATCACTCAAGATATATGTCTTGGGTTTCCGATACAAGTTATTTTTAATCAGCTTTCAAACCTAGCAAAAGCTATCGTGCAAGCTGCGTTTGAATATGCATGCAAGCATTTAGAGTGTGATGGCACAGGGATAGCTATATTTGCTTTTGGAAAATTTGGAGCAGGAGAATTAAATTATAGCTCTGATTTAGATCTGTTGTGTGTATATACAGAGAATTGTCTCATTGAAAAGCAGTCGGTGTTAGAGTTGTTTAAGAAAACGATATACTATTTATTTGAATATACTTCATCAGGGAGAGCTTACAGAATAGATTTACGGTTACAGCCATATGGAGAAAATCATGAAGTATCTTCATTTATGCAGTTTGAAACATATCTTCGTCAACATGCAAAGTTATGGGAATTGCAAGCCTGTATAAAATTATCGTGTATCGCAGGCGATAGTGTAGCGGGAGATATTATTTTACAGAGTATACAGCGTGTTATACATGATAGGTTACAAAAAGTAGCTCCTAGCACTATAGTTCAAGAAATACATTCTTTGCGTGTAGTATCAGTGGAACATCATGAACAAGGTACACAAGACGAAGTGTTAGAAGTAAAGCATAGCTGGGGAGGATTACGTGATATAGAATTTTTGGTACAAGGCTTACAGCTTGTACAATATCATATGATGTTGCCTAAAGCCGATACATTGGGTGCTTTGTTACAACTAAAAGAGCAAGGGCGTATTTCTGTAAAACAATATGAGATGCTTGTGCATGATTATTGTTACTTACGACGTATTGAGCATTTTTTGCAGGTATATGATAATAAGCAATTACATAAAATTCCTCAGAATGATAAAAATTTTAAAAAAAGACTCACATGGCTTCTTATAGGAGAACAGGACATTGATTTGTTAATTCGTTCACTCTATAAAGTAAAAGGGCGTATACAAAAATGGTATAATGAACTGCGCAGCTCCATTCAACTTGAAGACACGCTTAAGGATGCTTAAATTGTGAAAAAGAGCGGGAATAACATAGCATCAGAAACAGTAAAGCGATGTTCTGTACAAAAACAACAGGGATGCTTTAATGCTCCATGTATATTTATTGAAGAGTGTACTACATTGTTTGATGTAGCTCGTCATTATATTCAAGCTATTCAGCACAATACTGCAATGCATACTCTCAAAGAACCCTCTCTTTGTTCAGGCACAGTGTTTCTTACAGATCAGCAAACGGAAGGACAAGGAAAGTTTGATCGTGTATGGATAAGTGAAAAGAAAAAATCGTTGTTAATGGTATTGTTGCTTGCTCAGTCAAGAGAGGTACAAGCAAATAAATGGAACACACACAGTCAATTACTATACAATAATTTAGTAAAAGCCATAGCACTTGCGATAGTGCAAAGTATTCAACACTGCTATGCTCTGGCTGATATACCTTTGAAAGATGATGCTCTTGTTATTAAAGAACCAAATGATGTATTATTAGAAAATAAAAAAATTGCAGGCATCTTGATTAAACCCTATCTTACATGGGACTTGATTGGTATTGGCATGAATATAAAACAATACCAATGGTCTCGTATGTCTCTATCGGGAATTTCCCCCATATCTCTTGCTGATGTCGGAATTGATATCAATGTTTCTCAAGCATATACCATTGTGTGTAAACACATAGAATATGTACTTACAATGAAGGAGGCAACATTAAAAGAGAAAATTCAATTATACATGCAGCAGTAATGGCATGCTTATTTTTAAGTATACGGGAACTATATACATAGTAGCCATTGATAAATAATTAAGAATAAACATCGGATAATACATTATATAGTAGCATCCTATTTTTAGTCTTTTATATACAAATGAGGGTATCTATTATTAAAAAGCTAATTATACTCTCAGTCGCTGTTTAGAATTATCAGACTTATTTTTTTCTTTCTGTTGCTTTTTATATTCCTCTAACTCTTTAGGATGAGTAGTAGCTACCATCTTTACCAATTCTTCAAAACTCACAGGCAAAGGAAGAGGCGGCATTATATTTTCCTTCATATACTTATTATACTTTTTTTATATCTTGGAATGTTCTTATTTTGTCTAAGCCATGTTTACACGTAAAAGTGATAAATTGCTTTACTGTAGCCTTTGTCATATTGAGCCGAAAACTAAATTCATTGACATAGCGTTGTAAGTGCTTTTTACTTATACTATGGAATATCCCATACACTCCTCTTTTCAATAACGCCCAGAAGCTCTCTATTCCATTTGTATGTGCCATACCATCGACATACTGCTTTGCGCTATGATTTACTGTTTCGTGTGTATATCCATACCAATCAAGTCCTATATACCCTTTATGCTCATCTGTATAGATGGTAGTGTTCGGCTCTACTCTTTGTAATATCATTCTTTCTAAGGTATCCTGTGAGGTGTCTTGTACCACCTTTCCTTGTACAAAGCCCTCTCTTTCTTTTATTCCTACTACTATTGCCTTTAGCATAGCTCCTTCTTTTCCCTGTCGCTTTTTATCACTATGTTTGTTCTTTTCTTTCCCGCCTATATACGCCTCGTCTATTTCTACTGTCCCACTATGAGTAGTCTTAAAGCCATAGCATTCTCTTACTTTCTGGAGCATATACCACGCTGACTTCTGTGTAATTCCCAATTCTCTTGATAATTGTAAGCTTGCTATTCCTTTTTTATTTATTTTTATAAGATACATAGTGTAGAGCCATGATTGCACACTTATTTTACTTGCTTGCATAATAGTGCCTGTTTTTACTGTAAATCGTTTTCTACAATCTTTACATCTATACGGCTGTTTTTGATGTATTCCTTCTCGTATGTTATTGCTCTTACAATAAGGACACTGTATATTCCCTTTTTTCCATCGTATCTGTTCAAATACCTTTATCGCTTGATCTTCTGTAGGGGCATAGCTACTAAAAAACTCTTTTACACTCATTTCTTTTTGTTGTTTCATAAGGATATAATAGCCCTTTTGTGAGTTATTGTCAAGTATTTTGTCTTTATTTGTCCTTTCAGGCTACAATGTATATAGTTCCCAAGTATACGGTATACTTGCATAAAGGAAGTATTTTTACTATAATTAAGGAGTAAATAATTTTGTTGTTCATATAATGCATAAAATATGTGCTGTATGATAGTACTTAAAGGGTAGTACAGAGTTGACAACGGTGTATTGTGTCAGTTTTGTCTATTGCTTTGTCTAATTTAGTATAGTAATTATACATTCTGAGGTGGGGCATTTCTACTATAAAGTTATAGCAAGGCTATAGAAAAAATATTATGATTGTGCTTGAAAAAGTAAATAAAGCGTATGGCAAATTACAAGTTGTCAAAGATATCTCATTTGAAGTCAAAAAAGGGGAAACTCTTGTTCTGTTAGGGAAAAGTGGTTGTGGAAAGACGACTATCTTAAAAATGATAAATCGACTTATTCATTTTAGCTCAGGCTCTATTTATATTGATGGGCTTTCTATTATGAATCATGATCCTGTGCAGTTACGAAGAAATATCGGATATGTATTTCAAAATATTGGTCTTTTTCCTCATATGACTATTTATGATAATTTAATTATAGTGCCTAAATTACTAGCATGGGAAGAAAGCATAATTCAAAAACAGCTTACCACTATTCAAGAGACATTACAAATTGACAGTGCTTTATTAAAGCGTAAACCTCGTCAGCTTTCGGGAGGGCAACGTCAACGAGTAGGAGTTGGACGTGCTTTAATGGCTAATCCAGAAATTGTTCTTATGGATGAACCTTTTGGGGCACTTGATCCAATAACACGCGAAGAGGTACAAGATGAGTTTTTATCAGTAAAACAGATGATACACAAAACCATTGTTTTTGTAACTCATGATATTCATGAAGCTTTTTCTTTTGCTGATAGAATTTGTTTGCTGGAGGGTGGGTTTATAGCACAGTTGGATACTCCCTATAATATTATTCATTCACCAGCAAACGAGTTTGTAGAACGTTTTGTAGCACGACATAGAAAATCTCTTTTAAGTGAGTTAGATAAAGAGTAATATATAAATAAAGAGAATACTATGAATTTTTTTACTTACATGTATGAAAATATGGAAGAAGTTATAGCGAGAACATTAGAGCACTTACAATTAACTTCTATTTCTGTTCTTATTGCAGTTTTGATTGGGGTGCCTTTAGGGATAATTCTTATGCGATTACCTACATTTGCCCCTGTTGTGCAATATTTCTTAGGTATTATGCAGACTGTTCCTAGTTTAGCGTTATTAGGGTTTCTCATCCCTTTTCTTGGTATTGGGGCTCGTCCTAGTATTGTGGTATTGGTAATTTATTCTTTGTTAGTAATAGTACAAAATACACTGGTGGGACTAAAACAAATAGATGCAGCTATTTTAGAAAGTGCACGTGGAGTAGGAATGTCTTCGTTGCAAACATTATTGAAAGTACAAATACCCTTAGCTCTTCCTGTGATTATTGCTGGGATACGGGTATCGACAGTAACCTGTGTTGGCATTACGACACTTGTAGCCGCAGTAGGAGCAGGAGGATTAGGCACATTTATTTTTCGTGGTATAAATATACTGGATAATAATATTATTTTTGCAGGAGCTATTCCTGCTGCCTTTCTTGCAATAATTCTGGATTCGGCACTTGTATTTATAGAAAAAAAACTAAAAAATTAATATAAAAAGGAAGTGAAAATGAAAAAACAACATAAACATAATAGGTTTTGTACCTTAAAAAAAACATGTATGATAATGATACTATTGATAAGCATAGGACTGTTTTTGTCTTGTGGAAAAAAATCAGATATTGTTATTGCATCAAAAAATTTTACTGAAAATATAATTCTTGCTGATATAATGGCAGCTTTAATACGATCAAAAA